>CAVPSG010000001.1:0-527591 GCA_963708395.1 uncultured Acidobacteriota bacterium
CGTCGCCGGGGAATTATTTAGAAGCTCAGGACCCGTTCCTGAGCTTTTCTTTTTTCAAGGGCGGACGGTGGGCCGCTAGGAGCTCGGCCGCAGCGACCAGCCCACGAGACGCAGGCCGATCGCCGCGATCCAGCTCCCGGCGAGCTAAGATAACGCCGCCGAGGTGACTTCGCCGCGTGAACGCCGGCGGATGTCATCGGGGCAAGCTGATGAGCGGAATCCTAGGCCAATTGGACGCGCGCATCGCGGCAGCACTGCTGTCGATCCTGATGCTCGCGAGCTGGCGCGGCGGGGTATGGCTGGCCCGCGGCCGCACCGGCGCCGATGAGCCGGGCGACAAGTTCGAGGAGGCGGGCATGGGGCTCCTCGCCCTGCTGCTCGCGTTCACCTTCGCGATGTCCCTGCAAAAATACGATCGCCGTCGAGAGATGCTCGTCGCCGACACGAACGCGATCGGGGATTTCTACACGTGCGCGAGCCTTCTCGAGGAGCCCGTGCGCTCGAAGCTTCAAGGCGTCATCCGCGAGTACGCGATGCTCCGCCTGACGACGGCGCGCGCCGGGAGGGGCATCTCGGAGAAGGCGCTGGAGGGCGTCATGGCTCAGTTCGACGAGATGCAATCCCGCATGACGGGCCTCGTGGTGGAGGCGCTCCACCTCGGCACGCCCATCGCGGTTCCGCTGACGAACACGCTCAACGAGGTGACGAGCAGCCAGGCGTCGCGGTTGGCGGCGGTTCGAGACCGACTGCCTGTCGCCATTCTCTCGCTTCTGGGTCTCTCGGCGATTCTCTCGACCGCGCTGATCGGCCGCCAGCAGGGTGCATCGGGGCGCGTACGCTTCGCCGGCGTGTTCTGCTACGTCCTCGTCGTCGGGCTCGTCGTCTGGGTGACGCTGGACCTGAACCAACCGGGCCGCAGCATGACCCGGGTCAGTCAGGAGCCTTTGGAGCGGCTGATCGCGTCGATCGGGCACTGACCATCGGGTTTTCGGGAACGCGTCGGCGGTTGGGCTAGACTCGCCGCGGAGGGTCCGCCATGCTCGCGGTGAGGCGCTCCGCAGTTTCGGCCGTCCTGGCGCCGTCCGTCGCGGCTTTTCTCCTCGCGATGGCGGCCGCCGCCTCGACCATCGAAGTTTATCCGGGGCCCGGCGTGGACACCTACAAATCGACTCGGTACGCCGTCGAGGTCTTCGACGGGTCGAATTGGATTCCGGCCTACGTCTACGGGTTCAGCCGTTCGAGTGTTACTTACTGGCATCCCGGCACGAATCCCTCGGTCAACTTTCTGACCTTCGGAACGACCGGACAGGTCGACGTGCGAGTCACGAGGGTCGGTGGATCGATTACTTCGATCGACGTGAGTCCGCACAGCAAGAACATTCCGGTTCAGCTCATCGGCGGCCAGGCCATTCTCACCTTGAATCAACTGAACAAAGCCTGGATCACGATCAATGGCGACGACGCAAACCCGCTGTTCATCTTCGCCGACCCGCCGAAGCCGCCAGTCCCCGCTGGCGCGAGGTATGTGGGCCCCGGCATCCAGACCATTCCGCAAAACGGCGGCCACTATCAGCCCAAGAACGGCGAGATCATCTATTTGGACGGCGGCGCGTTTGTCCGAGGAAACCTCGACGTGACCGGAACGAGCAGCGTTCAACTCATGGGACCCGGCGTGCTGTCGGGCGACCTGTGGACGAGCGAGGAAATCAGCGCCTATCCATTCGACATCTGGGTCAAGTTCGCGATGATCACCGGCGATTGGAGCGGGGCCGACGCGGCGACCGTCAGCGGGGTCACGCTCCTCGCTTCGCCCGGTTACAACTTCTTCGGCGGCGCCAACACCGCCTCGAACGTGAAGGTGCTATCCCCCTGGTTCTACTCGACGGATGGGTTCCAGGGGGTCAGCCACGTCGATCACAGCTTCATCTTCAACGGCGATAACGCGTTCGCGACGGGCGACGCCGGGGTGCAAAACGACAACGTCACCATCACGTCCTGTTTCGGCGGTACCACGGAAAACTCGGTGTTTACGGGTGGCTATTACGGATTCGAGGCAAGGAAAGGCTATAGCGCGCTGGTCGATGACATCGACATCAAGACTTACCTCGGCGACGCGGGAGGGCCTCCGCTTCTCGCTTCCGTCTTTCAGGTATATGTCGACAACAACGACCCGAACGCCGGCTATTCGAATCAGACTTACCAAAACGTTCGAATCGAGGGCGATGTCGGCACGCCCCTGCTGGAGCTGAAGAACGTCGTCTATCCCTGGGGCGGGCTATACGCGGTCAATCCGCCGCTCGGCAACAGCTACAACTTCGTCTTCAGGAACATCACCCTGGAGGGGACGCAGAAGCACTTGAGCGAGATCAAGGGCTGGGATGGGAGCAACGGGTTCCACACGGTCGTCCTGGACAACGTGCGAATCAATGGCACGCTCGTCACGCAGGGCAATTTGGGCAGCTACTTCGACACGAACGCCTACGTGTGGGGATTGGGGTTCGCGACTTCGCCCACAGTCCCGACGGTGGACTCGATCCGCGCGACGTCGGGTCCGCCAGCGGGCGGCACCGACGTGACGATCACGGGGACGGGATTCGTGGCCGGGGCGGCGGTGAAGATCGGAGGGGACGACGCGACGAACGTCGTGGTCGGAGGTCCGACGACGCTGACATGCAGGACGCCGGCAATGGCAGCTGGAAAGCTCGCGGACGTGGTCGTCACCAACGCGGACGCGACCTTCGGGACTCTCGCGAAGGGCTGGCTTGCAGACTTTGCGGACGTGCCTCAAACGCACCCCTTTCACGCGGCGATCGAGAAGATCGTGCGGGCGGGCATCACGACCGGGTGCGGCGGGGCCAGATTCTGTCCGAACGACCCCGTGACTCGAGACGCGATGGCCAAGTTTCTGCTGGTCGCCCGGCACGGACCCGCCTTCTCCCCGCCGGCCGCGACCGGGACGGCATTCTGCGACGTGACACCGTCGACGCTGCTCGCGAAGTGGATCGAGGAGCTGAAGGCAGAGGGGATTGCGAGCGGCGCCGAGATCGGTGCGTGCGGGAAGCCCAACTACCACCCGACGGATCTCGTCACGCGTGATGGGATGGCGAAGTTCCTGGAGTTGGCAAAGAACGGGTCGTCCTTCAGCCCTCCGGCGGCGACGGGGACCGTGTTCTGCGACGTGCTCGCCTCCACGTTCCTGGCGAAGTGGATGGAGCAGCTGAAGACCGACAAGGTGACGAGCGGGTGCGGCGCGGGTCCCTGCGGAAATCCGGACTACTGCCCCGCGAGCCACGTCACCCGCGGCGAAATGGCGAAGTTCCTGTCGAGCGCGTTCGGTCTCTCGCTCTTCGGTCGGTAGTCGTTTCCGGCGCCTGCTCCGGCCACCGCTACGCTCCATCTTCTCGGAGCTCCGGTCGCTGTATTCGGCGACGGGGGGAGGCTCTAGAAGACCAGCTTCAGCCGGAGGTCGAGAATGTCGGCCGCCGGCTGCCGCGGGCCGTCCTTCGTGTCCCGGTGCCAATCGCGGATGTACAGGATCTCGAACCGCGTCGCACGGCGGAGCCGGTACCCGAGACCCGAGCGCATCCGGGTCTTCGACGCGAAGCGCTCGGAAACACCCTCGCCCAGCGGGACGAACGCCTCGGCATCGAAGATTCCGTAGAGCGACTTATCGAGCGAGTAGTCCGCGTGGTTGATTCCGACCTTGAGCTCGATCCGGGCCCGGAAGCGCCAGGAGTGCTGCGATGGACTTCCGTCGGAGTACCAGAAGTTTCGGTATTCGAAGCGAACGAGCGTTGCCAGCCGGACGCGTCCCAGGGGATGGATTGGAAAATGCTCGCGCTCGCGAAGATTGTTCAAGACGTTCAGGCGAAAGCCGATCCGCGGCGTCAGCTCTTGCGTGTTGACGTCGTCGGTCTGTCGCGTGTATCCGAAGTCCGTCTCTCCGACGAGGTCGATCCAGGAGCTCGGATAGAACTCAGTCAGCGGCGTGACATCGACGCTCCACCACTTTTCTCCCCCCGAGATCAGCGTCTTCGGCTCGAAGTCGGTCTCGAACAACCACCGATCCCCCTTGGGGAAGTCGAGCGTCACATTTCCCCAGAGCTCTACCGGCACGGCGCTCTTGGTTTCCGCGGCGGGAGTCGGCGCCTGGCCGCCTGCCGTGGAGGCCGTTGCCGGCAGACAGAAGGCGGCGACCAACGCGATGCGCCACTTCGTCAATACGGGACGACTTCCCCGGCGTGTGCCAAGGCAGCCGAGAGTCCGTGGACCGATGTCACGTCTCGAACGGATCATTCGCGGTCGTATCCTACGGTCGCGTTCGTCCCTTTCCCGCTGTCTCGTTCCCGCGTGTTCCAGTAGAGTCCCTCCACACAAGAGAGGAGCGACGGCATGAGAGTGCGACTGTCCGGACTCGTTCCGCTCTCCCGCGGAGGGCTTTTTCTCGCCGCGCTTGCGGTCTCGCCGCCGGCCCGGGCCGCGGCGCTCACGATGATCTCCCCGAGGCACCTCGACCTGCACTTCGTACGCAACGAAGGACAGGCGGATCCGGCGGTCGCGTACTCCGCGCGCACCTTCGCCGGCACGGTCTTCGTGACGGGCGCCGGCGAGATCGTGCACGCGCTGTCGAGTCGCGGCGGTCCCGGCTGGACGCTGACCGAGCGGTTGGTGGACGGCCGCGCGGTTCCGGCCGTCGAGGAGTGCTCGACTGCCCGTGCGAGCTTTCTCCTCGGGAACGACCCGAGCCGCTGGCGCGACGGCGTCGAGACGTCGGATTCCGTCACCTTCGGCGAGGTCTGGCCGGGAGTCCACCTCGAGCTGCGCTCGCGCGACCGGACCGTCGAGAAGGTCTTCACGATCGCTCCGGCGGCCGACCCTGCGCGAATCCGCGTGCGCCTCGAGGGCGCGAGGTCTCTCTCCGTCGACGAGTCGGGGTCGCTCGTGGCCGAGACGGGCCTCGGCCTGGTCTCGTTCTCGGCGCCCTTCGCCTATCAGACCAACGGCGAGGCGCGCGAGGCGGTGCCCGTTTCCTACGTTCTCCGCGGCGGCGAGTATGGTTTCCAGCTCGGCGCTCACGATCCGGCCCGTCCCGTCGTCATCGACCCGATCCTGCAGTCCACGTACGTCGGCGGCTCGGGCGGCTTCGACCAGGTGGACGAGATCGCATTTCATCCAACGTCGGGGAACGTCTACGTCGCCGGGTTCACGAATTCCACGAACTTTCCGGGCACCACCGGGGGGGCGCAGAGCGCGCATGGCGCGGACAGCGGTAGCCAGGACGCCTTTGTGGCCGAATTTTCCTCGGACCTGACGACGCTCCTTCAGGCGACGTATCTCGGCGGCAGCGCCTACGACATCGCGGAAGGCCTCGCCATTTCGAGCGACGGCGACTCGATCTACGTGATCGGCGAGACGACCTCCACGAACTTTCCGGTCTCGGGCGGCGCGCAGACGTCCAATGCCGGCGGCAGCGACGCCTTTGTCGTCCGCCTCGACCCGAGCCTGACGGGCGCCTTCAAGTCGACCTATCTCGGCGGGACGGCCAACGACCACGGCAGCCGGTCGATCGCCGTGGACGCCGGCACGGGGAAGGTGTTCGCGGGCGGCTGGGGCGAGTCGAAGACGTTCCCGACGCCGACCGTCGCCGTTCCCGCCGGCGGAGCGCAGACGGCGTTCTCGTCGAGCTTCTCCGGCTGGGTTGTGCGTTTGAGCGCGGATCTGGCGACCGTCGAACAGCGGACGTTCGTGGGTGAGGCGACGCAGCTCTTCTCTCTCGTCCAGTCGTCCGCGGGCATCTACGTCGGCGGGCACAACGGCCTTCCGCCTGCCCTGACGGGAGGAGCCCAGACCGTTCCGGGCGGCACCGACGCCTTCGTCACGCTCATGAACACGGGACTGACTTCGTTCGTGCGCAGCACCTATTTCGGCGGCGAGGCGCTCGATACGTGCTTCGGCGTGGCCGTCAATCCGGCGTCGGGCGACGTCTACATCAGCGGCGGCACCTCGTCGCTGAGCCTGCCCGGGGCGCTCGGCGGGGCCCAGCGGGTCCGCCGGGGGCCGGGCGACAACTACGTCGCGCGCCTGAAGGGCGACCTCACGGAGATTCTCGGCGCGAGCTACAACGGCGGCACGGGGTCCGAGGGCTCGAACGCCGTCGCCGTCAACCCGGCGACGGGCGACGTGTACATCGCCGGCGTTTCCGACTCGACGCGCATGCCGCAGACGACTGCCGGCGCCCAGCGAATGCCCGCGGGTGGCGGCGGGGACGCCTTCGTCGTGCGTTTCAATGCCCAGCTCACCCAGGTGCTCGGCGCGACGTTTCTCGGCGGAAGCCCGGACGCGGGCCAGCCGAACAACAGCGGATATGACGAGTCGATCACGATCCAGTACAACTCGGCGACCGACGAGGTCGTCACGGCCGGCTATACCGGGTCGTCCGACTTTCCGAAGACCGCCGGCGGCGCCCAGGTGACGCGCGGCGGCGCGCTCAACGACAAGGGGGTGGACGGCTTCGTGACGCGGCTCTCACCGGATCTGCTCGCCCTGTTCGCGCCCGTCTCGATCGCGGTGGACCCGTCCGCGGGCGCGGGCTCCGACGGCAACGGAGTGCTCGAGCCGGGCGAGACGGTCGCCGCGCAGGCGACGTGGAAGAACCAGACCGCGGCGACCGTCGCGCTCTCCGGCGCCGCCAGCGCGTTCACGGGACCGGCCGGCGCCACTTACACGCTGACGGACGCGGCGGCGAGCTACGGTTCGGTCGCGGCCGGCGCGTCGAAGAGCTGCGCCACCGGGCCCAACTGCTTCTCGCTCTCGATCTCCAACCCGGCGACGCGGCCCGCTTCCCACTGGGACGTGACGTTCATCGAGACGCCGTCGCCGGCGGACGCTCCGATGCTGTGGACGCTGCACGTCGGCGACAGCTTCACCGACGTCCCGCGCTCATATCCTTTCTACCGGGCGGTTGAGACGCTCTTTCACAACGGCGTGACCCTCGGCTGCACGGCGACGACGTTCTGTCTCTTCGACCCCGTCCCGCGGATCAACATGGCGATCTTCATCGCGCGCGCGATCGCGGGCGGCGCGGGTAACCTGCCCGACCGGGGCCAGGTGTCGGGGGCGCCGTACTCCTGCACCTTCGGGACCGGCGTCTCGCTCTTCACCGATATCGCGCCGACGGACCAGGGATGTCCGGCCGCGCACTATCTGCTCGCCTTGAACGTCGCGAACGGCTGCTCGCCCACCGCGTTCTGCACGACGCCGAACGTCACGCGCGGAGAGATGTCGATCTTCATGGCGCGGGGCGTCGTCGCACCGGGCGGCGGCGCGGCGATCCCCAACACGTACGGGCCGGATCCGGTGACCGGCCGGAGTTACTCGTGCGCCGCCGGAAGCCCGAACCTGCACTTCACGGACGTGTTCACCTCCGACCTGTTCTGCAAGCACGTCCATTTCCTGTGGGCGAAAGGGATCATCGCCGGCTGCGGCGGGACGCTCTACTGTCCCGCGGCGCAGGTCACGCGGGACGCGATGGCGAAGTTCCTGTCGAATTCCTTCTCGCTGCCCCTGTACGCGCCCTGACGAGTCTCACCGCGAGGAGCAGGGCGGCGAGAAGCGTCGCCGCGGAGGCCAGAGCGCCCGCACGGAATCCCGGCGCGGCGTAGTCGAGGCGGATGCGGTGCTCGCCGGCGGGCACGCGCAGCGCCAGGAACGGGCCGTCGGCCCGCGCGATCGGGAGCCTGCGGCCGGACTCGTCGCGCGCGCGCCAGCCGCCGTCGTTCACGAGGCTCGCGACGAGGATCGCGCCCGCGCCCGACGCAGCGGGTGAGGTCCGGACGCGGAAAGTGACGCGATTGGCGGTCTCGGCATAGTCGAGGATCTCGTCGGCGCCGTTCTCGCCGGGGATGGAGCCGAGCGCGCCGGACGGATCCTCGACGACCGCCTCGTGGGCCCAGTCGAGCGCCCGCAGCATCTCGCGGGACGGCGGCTTCGGGACCGCGCGCACGCGCCCCGGTGCCGTGACGCGGGAGAGCGCGGCCGCGTTCTCGAAGACCGTTCCGTCCGGGCCCGAGTAGGCCGGCCTCCACTTCGGCGACGGCGTCGCGCGAGCCGGAAACGACACGAGGTACCGCACGTTCAGGAAATCGAGCGCCGGCGCGTCGAGGTTCGCGATCTCCTTGAAGTACGGCGCCGGATCGTAGCCGCACGACGCGTCCAGGAACTCGACGTAGTCCCGCCGCTCCGCCGGGTCGTGCGTGCGCACGTCCTCGATGCCCGCCATCAAGTTGAGGTTCGGGAAGAACATCCGGCCCTCGCCGGCGATGCGGAACGGAAGCGGACGTGACTGGAGGAACCGGATGAGCGGGGTCTCGGCGTAGAGCCCGGACGCGTCGTACCACGCGGCGAGGCGTCTTCCCTGCGCGAAGAGCTCTCCGGCGGAGACGAGGGTCAGGAGCGCGACGCCGAACGACCGGAAGCGCGCCGCGCGTCCGCCGGTCGCGGCGAAGACGACGAGGCCGGCCGCGAGCGACGCGGCGGGCAGGAAGAAGGCTGAGCGCGCGGCCGCGAGTGCTGCGGGAGGGACGAAGGGCTCCGCCAGGATCCGCCAGACGGCGTAGGTGGCGGCGAGGAGCGCTCCGATCGCCGCGATCGGCCAGAGAATCTTCCGGCCGTGGTCCTCGAGGTCGCGCTCCAGGCGGTCGAGCTCGAAGGCCGCGATCGCCGCGCCGGCGAGAGCGAACCAGACGAAGTAGCGCAGAGGAAACATGAGCTTCAAGCCCGGGACGCTCGACACGATCTCGGCGAAGGGCCAGAGGCCGATGGCCGCGCCGAGCCCGAAGAGAAGCGGTGCCGCGAGCGCCATCTCCGCCCGGGCCCGGCGCCCTCCCGGCCGAAGCAGGAGCAGGAGACAGGCGGCGGCCAGGATCCCGAAGTGCCCGGAGGCCATCTCCGGGAACGCTCCGGCCACGCCGGGCTGCATCGGGACCTCGATCTTGTCGCCGAGCAGCCGCGGGAAGAGCGGCAGAAGCGCTCCGCGAGCCCACTCGGGGCCATGGGGGAGAAGGCTCAGGGCGGGAGTCCAGAAGGGGGCCGGCGTGAGCGCGTGGCGGTTCGACGCGGAGATCGCCAGCGCTTGCGGGAGCGTCGAGAACGCCGAGAGGCCCAGCGCCGCGACCGACGCGCCGGCGGCGTACGGCAGAATCGCTGCGACGCGACGTGACTCTCCCGAAGAGGCGCGGACTGCGAACCAGACGGCGCCGAAGGCCGCCCCCGAAACGACGGTCTCGAGATGGCCCGAGAGCGGCCAGAGCGTGAGGACCGCCGCGAGGGCCGCGACCGCGCGCCCGCGCCTGGACGGATCCGCGAGGCGCTCGACGAGAAAAAGCACGGCCGGCCAGAGCGCGATCGCCGCCGTCATCGGGAAGAGAATCCAGGCGGTCATCGCCATCGAGAAACCGAACGCCACGGCTCCGAAGACCGCGGCGTGCCGCGACACCGCGAGCTCCGTCAGCCAGAGCCACATCCCCCAGAGACAGAGAAAGAAGCGCAGCCCGCCCTCAAACGAGAGGGCGGACAGCGGCGGGAGCAGCATCGCGGCGAGGGTGAACGGGGAGTACGGCGCCGACTGGCCGTTGCCGTCGAGGGGCGCGCCGCACGCGTTCCAGCGATTACGAAAAGGGAGCGAGCCCTCGGCCCATGTCCGCCGCACGGCGGCGCTCCACGGGACGATCTGGTGCGCGACGTCGGCGAGCCACGCGCCATGCCACGGGCCCGGCGGCCGGGGGGCCGGGAGAGTCAGGAAGGCCTGGTCCGGCCCGAGCGGGGAGCGCGCGCGAAGCATTCCTTCCCACAGAAAGAGCACCGGCAGCAGCGCGAAGAGGGCGAGGATTCCGCGCGGAATCCGGCGCCCGAGCCACGTCGCGGCGACGGCCGCCGCGGCGACCCCGGCGCCGTAGAGCGCGAGCGTCGTGACGACGGTCGCGAGGGGCGTCACGCCGCGCGCCCCGCCGCAGCTCTCCGGGAGCGGACCGTCAGGAGGAGAGCTGCGGCCGCCGCGGTCACGAGAGACACGAGCGCGCCGATCCGGAAGCCCGGGCTCGCGTAGTCCAACCGGATGCGATGGTCTCCTGCGGGAGCGAAGATCTTCAGGAACGGGCCGCTCGCGCGGCCGAGCGCGATCTGGCGCCCGGTGTCGTCCTTCGCCCGCCAGCCGCCGTCGTCCACGAGGCTCGCGACGAGCACGGCTGGTCGCGGCGCCCGGACCCGGAACGAGACGGAGTTGAAGGTCTCCGCGTGGTCCGACACCTCCGCCGACGAGCCGTCGGCCGCGAAAACGAGAGGTCGCGCGCGCGGGTTCTCGAAGATCGCGCCGTCCCAATCCGAATAGACCGGCGTCCACTTCTCTCCGGGCGCGGCGGCCCCGGGACCGGCCACGAGGTATCGAACGCCGAGCGCGTCGAGCGCCGGCGCATTGGGGTCGCGGATCGGTTTGTAGTACTTCGCGGGATCGTAGCCACAGACGAGGTTGAGCCACGCGACGTACTCCCGGCGCTCGACGGGGTCGTGCGTGCGCACGTCTTCCTGCGCGGCGAAGATGCCGACGTTGGGGAAGAACGCGAACCCTTCGCCCGCGACGCGATGAGGCCCGGAATGTTCCCGTAGAAAGCCGACGAGCGGCGTGACGGGATAGAGCTCCTTCGGATCGCTGAACGGCACGAGCCGCATCCCCTGCCGGAAGAGCTCGGCGCCGAGGACGAGCACGAGCAACCCCGCTCCGACCGTCGCGAACCGCTCCGGGCGCCGCCCGACCAGGAGAACGACGGCGCTCCCCGCCGCGAGCGCGAGACCCGCGAGCAGATAGGCGCGCTGCTGGTTCTCGAGGCCGCCGAGGGCGGCGAAGACTGCCCGCGAACGGCTCGCGCAGTAGACGCCGGCGAGAGCCGCCGCGGCCGCGAGAGCGGGCGGCCACAGGACGGCACGCCGCCGCGCCGCCAGATCGCGCGCCAGGCGGTCGAGCTCGAAGGCGGCGATGGCCGCGCCGGCGATCGCCACCCAGACGAGAAAGCGAGCGGGAAGGATGCGGTTGAGGCCCGGCACCAAGGCCTCGAGCTCGGCGAACGGCCAGGCGCCGGAGGCGACGCCGAGCCCGGCGATCAGCGGGACGAGGAGCGCCTTCTCGGCCGTTGGCCGCGGAGATCCCGGCCGGAGGATCAGGAGCGCGAACACCGCGCCGAGGATTCCGAAGTGTCCCTGAGCCATCTCGGGGAACGAGACGAATCCGATGCGCAGGAGCGGCGACGCGATACCGTCGCCGAGGACGCGCGGGAAGAGCAGCGCGGCCGGCGTCCAGGGAGACACGAGCCCGTGCGGCCAGAGCGACAGGCGCGGCTTCCAGAAAGTCGCCTCGGTCAGGGCGAAGCGATTCGACGCGAGGATCGCGAGGATCTGGGGGAGAAGGGAGAACGCCGAGAGCCCAAGCGCCAGGGCGGCGGCGCCCGCGATCGCACGCGGCAGGCCCCGAGTCGCCTCGCGCTCCCCGAAGGCCCGGCGCGCCGCGAGCCAGAGGGCGGCGAACACGCAGACCAGGGTTGCCGTCTCGAGGTGCCCCGAGAGCGGGAGCAACACGAAGAGCGCCGCCAGGAGTGCGAAGGCGCGCGCGCGCAAGCCCTGGTCAGGATCCCGGCGCCGCTCGATCGCGAAGAGGATCCAGGGCGCGAGCGCGAGGACCGCCGCCTGCGGGAAGAGCAGCCACGCGGTCATCGCCAGGGAGAACGCGAAGGCGACGGCTCCGAAGTAGCCGGAGACCGCGCGCACGCCGAGCTCGCGCAGCCAGAGCCAGCTCCCGCAAAGCGCCAGGAAGAGTCTCGCCGCCGCCCAGAGCGTGAAGGCCGCGGGCAGAGGAAGGAGCAGCCCGAGAATCGTCAGCGGCGAATAGGCGGCGGATTGTCCGTTGGCGTCGAGCGGCATGCCGCAGCCGTTCCAGCGATTGCGGTGCGGCCATTCCCCCTGTCTCCAGGCGAGGCGCACGGCGCGCGCCCAGGGGACGAACTGGCGCGCGACGTCGTCGGACCAGATCGTCGTGGGCGGCGCGGAGGGCGAGGCCACGGAGAGAAACGCGTGGTCCGCCGGGATCGGCGTCCGGCCCATGACGAACCCGGGCCACAGAAACAGAACCGGCGGCAGCGCGAGCACGAGAAGCGTGCCGTGGGGGATCGGGCGGCGAAGCCATCGCGCCGCGAGCGCGGCCGTGCCGACGCACGCGGCGTACAGCACGAGCAGCGCGGCGCCCGAGACGAGGGGCCGTGCCGCCAGGTCGCGGAGGAATTCCATTGCGATGGGCCGCGCGATCTTTAGCACATCGCCCGGCGACGGTCGAGCGGGAGGACGGCGGCGCGGCCCGACCCCTGTGCTAGCATCGAAAACACTGTCGAGGAGGTTGCTCATGCGTGCGCGTTCCGTCGCGATCGCGATTTCCTGTTTCATGTTCCTCGGTGCCGCAGCGGCCGTGGCGCAGACGACCGGATCGATCGAAGGTCGCGCCGTGGACGAAGCGGGCGGCGTTCTTCCCGGAGTCACCGTCGAGGCGCGCAGCCCGGCGCTCCAGGGAGCGCGCGTCGCGACGACGGACGCCGCGGGCAGGTACCGCCTGACGGTGCTTCCGCCCGGCGCCTACGAAGTGACCTTCACGCTGGCCGGGTTCGCCGTCGAGGCGAAGAAGGCCGTGCCGGTCGCGCTCGGCAAGGACACGACGCTCGACGCCACCTTGCGTCCGGCGGCGAAGGAAGCGGTCGTCGTCTCCGCCGAGGCCCCCGTCGTCGATACGTCCGCGACCGAGCTCGGGACGAACTTTACGCAGCGGGCAATCCAGACGCTTCCGACCGGGCGCAACTACTCATCGATCGTCCAGGTCTCGCCGGGCGTTTCCTCCGACGCCGATCCGCGCAACACGGGCCAGAACACGATCTCGGTCTACGGCTCGAGCGGAGCGGAGAACGCTTTCTACATCGACGGCGTCAACACGACGGGCGTCGAGTACGGATTCCAGGGCAAGAATCTCAACTACGAGTTCATCCAGGAGGTCGAGGTCAAGACGGGCGGCTACGAGGCGGAGTTCGGCCGCTCGACGGGCGGCATCATCAACGTCATCACCAAGTCCGGCGGCAACGAGTTCCACGGGGACGCGTTCGGGTACTTCAACAGCGCTTCGCTCCAGGCGTCGGCCAAGCCCGTGGCCTCACCGCAAGGGACGAACCAGGGCGTCACGCAGCAGGACTTCGGCGCGGACCTCGGCGGCTTCATCTGGAAGGACCGCGTCTGGTTCTTCGGGGCCTACGACCGGGTGCAGGGCACGATCAAGACCGGGCCGCCTTGCGACATCGGCGACGCGCCCTGCTTCAGCCCGACCGACAGCGAGATCCGAGAGTCCAAGAGCACGACGAATCTCGGATCGGCGAAGCTGACGTTCAGCCTCGCTCCGGCCCACACGCTGGTCGGGACGTTCATTCAGGATCCCCGGACCGATACGGGCGCGATCATCGATTCGAACCACGCCGCCAACGGCGACCCGTTGACGTACCTGGGACGGCAGGACTTCGGCGGACAGAACTTCTCCGCCCGCTACGACGGGATCTTCGGCGGGAGCTGGGTCGCCGCGGGCCAGTGGGCGAGGCACAAGGAGCGCAACTCCGTCGGCCCAGCGCCCGGCGGCGACATCATCCAGTACCAGGAGGCGCAGCAGAACTTCTTCCAGACCGGAGGCTTCGGCCTGATCCAGGCCAAGGACTTCACCCGCGACTTCTACGGCGGATCGCTGACCAAGTACCTCACAGCGCACGAGATCAAGGGCGGCATCGAGTACGAGCACACGACGGCGGACGTCATCAAGCGGAATTCCGGCGGGCAGCTGGTGACGGTCTTTCCAAACGACGTGCACCCGAACCTTCCGATCTACAGCCACGCATACTGGACGACTCCGACGGCGACGATCGACGACGCGCCGATCTCCGAGCTGAACGCGACCCCCGCGCACAAGAACCTCACGCTGTTTCTTCAGGACAAGTGGGCGATCCTCCCGAACCTGACGTTGAACGCCGGCATCCGGTGGGACCGGCAGCAGATCATCGACTCGTCGGGGGTGCGCCAGGTCAACCTGAACCGGGACTTCGCGCCGCGGGCCGGAGTGATCTGGGATCCGAGCAAGGACCACAAGACCAAGGTGTTCGGCTCCTACGGGCGGTTCTACGAAGAGCTCCCGATGGACCTCGTGATCCGGTCGTTCTCGTACGAACGGCAGCCGCGGATCATCAACTACGATCCGACGAGCAACGTCCCCGACCCGGCGGCCGAGGCGGATTTCGGAACGCCGTCGGCGATTCTCGGAGGGTTCACCGAGCCGTCCGATCCGAACATGAAGGGCCAGTACATCTCGGAGTACATCATCGGCGGCGAGCGCGAGGTCGCGCCGAACATCGCCGTCGGGATCAAGGGCATCTACCGCGACTACGGCAACGTCATCGAGGACTTCCTCTGCATCAACGATGGCACGTACTGCATCGGCAATCCCGGCAAGGGCTCCCCGGGGCAGTCGGCCAGCGGCTTCTTCCCGGGCTTCCAGCAGGTCTACGGCCTCGACTACGAGACGCTGTATCCGGCGCCGCGCCCCGTGCGGATCTATCGCGGGGTCCAGCTCGACGTGACGAAGCGGTTCGCGGACAACTGGGCGATGACGGCGTCGTACATCCTCTCGAAGCTCGAGGGCAACTTCGACGGCGAATATTCGCCGTTTACGCAGACGACGATCAACGATCCGAACATCTCCGCGGCTTACGACTACTTCGACTTCTTCACGGACGGAAAGAACCTCAACGTCATCACCAACCGCGGCCCGCTCTCGAACGACCGGCGCCACCAGGTGAAGGTCTCGGGCCTCTACGTGACGCCCTTCCGGCTGTCCGTCGGTCTGTCGGCCTACTATCGGAGCGGCACTCCCTGGACGCGCTACGGCTACTCCGACGCCTATGGGCGCTACGAGTTCTTCCTGACGCCGCGCGGCGCCGAGGGCCGGATGCCGGCCAACTACGAGGCCGATTTGCATCTCGGGTATCCCATTCCACTCGGGCCGGTAGACGTCAACATCCTCGTGGACGTCTTCAGCATCCTCAACGCGCAGCGCGCGATCGTCTTCGACCAGCGCTGGGACTTCCGGGAGGAGGACAACCAGCTGCCGGCGCCGACGAACCCGAACTATGGGCAGCCGATCCTCCGGACGCCGCCGACCACGGCGCGGCTGGGAGTTCGCGTCTCCTTCTAGGGATTCCCGCCGGCGCGCTTCAGACGAGGGCGGCGGCGAAAAACTCTCCGAGAGCGGCGGCGACGGCGCCCGGCCGCTCCATTGGCGCGAGGTGCCCCGCGCCGGGAATCGTCACGAGCTTCGCGCCGGGGATCGCGGCCGCCATCTTCTCGGAGAGGGCGGGCGGAGTGAGCGTGTCCTTCTCGCCGACGAGGACGAGGGCGGGGCGGCGGAGGCCCGCGAGCAGGTCGGTCGAATCGCGCCGTCCACGCATCGCGGAGAGATCCGACGCGACGGTCTCCGGCTTCTGCCTCAGGATCACACGCCGGACGCGTTCGACGAGATCGCGGTTGCCGAGCGCGGCCTCCGAGAGGAGCCGCGGGACCATTCCATCGGCGATTTTCTCGACGCCCTCCGATCGCACCATCGCGATCGCCTCGTCGCGCTTCTTCTGGCCCTCGGCGTCGTCGGCTTCGGCCCGCGTGTCGACGAGCGCGACCGCGCGAACGTTCTCCGGCTGCCGCCTCAGGAGGGCGAGCGTCACGTAGCCGCCCATCGAGAAGCCGGCGAGTCCGACGGGGGAGGGCAGCGTCTTCACGAGCGCTTCGAGAAAATCGGCGTAGCCCTCGATGTCACCCGAAGCCGCCACCGGGTTCTCGCCGCGCCCGGGCAGATCGGGTTTCAACGCGCGAAACCGCGCCGCGAGGGTGCGCGCGACGCCGGACCACATCGCCCCGTCGAGCGGATATCCGTGGACCAGCACCAGAGCCGGACCCGCGCCCGCCTCCCGGACGTCGATCGCCTGGCCGCCCCATTCGAGCCGCATCGCGTCGTTCCGGTCGAATCATACGGCGGGGGCGATGGCGAGGCCTCCGCAAGGTCCGCGCGCCTTCGGACATCGGGCGCAAACCGCCCCCGGTCAGAGGATTAGCAGGTTGCTGAAAGAGGGTGTGGGATGGCGTTCCGCGCCGCCGTAACCCGAAGGGTGGACGGCGCTTTGCCGGCGGTTCCGAGGGTGACGCGAGGGAAGTTCCGCAAGAAGCCCGTGGCAGGCGCCGCCTGCAAAGCGCCGGACACGACGCCCGCATCCATTTTTCAGCGGCCTGCTATGGAGAGCGCCGGCTCAGCGGGGAGCCGACGTCGGCGTGCGGGTCGGTGTGGCCTTCTTGGGGGCGTGCGTGGTCGTCTTCTTGGCAGCCGCCGTCTTGGTCCGAGGCGGAGGTGTCGAAGCGGGCGAGGAACTGAGGTCCGTCGTCTTTCCGGTCTTTGCGCGCTCCTGCCGCGCGATGGCGCCGAGCGCCCGAGAGTCCTCCTGGTTGTACGAGCTCGGTGGGCGCGTGGGAGTGGGCGGAGTGTCGACGAACGACTGCACCTCCGACTCCGGAAGAGAGTAAGTCTTCCCTTCCTTGGTGGTGAAGATGACGTGTCCGGATTCGTGTCGCGGCGGCCCCTTCAGCTCGAGGACCCTGCCGTCGCGCAAGGTCAGCCGGGGAAGCGGCGTGGGAGCGGGCGGCGCAGCGAGCGCCCACAGGGATAGCGCGAGGATCCCGGCCACGCTCAAGATGGGTACAGTTTACGCTGGTTTGCGGCCGGGAGAAAACCCACGGACCGCGCGATCTTGCGGGTTAGAGTCGGGATCGCGGCCCGATCGAGGTCCCGGGGCGTGAACCAGCGCATCGGGGGCGCCCCGGCCGGGCGGCGCGGGTCCCCGCGGGCGCGAAAGATCTCAATTTCGAGCCGGCGGTTGACGACCGTGTGGCGGACGTGCGCCGCGGCCTCGGCGTCTCTCGCCAGGCCGTGGGTCGCGAGGACGCGGGAGAGGCGCGCCCGCGCGGCGCGGGCAGTCCCGGGACGGGCCGGTCCGCAGGGAAACTCCCACATCCCGGCGAGGAAGCCGGTCGGGCGGCGCAGGAGGAGCGCCCGCCCGCGGCGCTCCAGGACCGCGGCCGCGAGCGCGACGCGCACCGCGCGTGGCTTCTTCGAGCGCCGGGGATACGTCTCGGGCCGGCCGCTCCGCCGGCCCGCGCAGTCCTGCCCGAGAGGGCAGCGGGCGCAGTCGGGACGGCGTGGCGTGCAAGTCGCCTGGCCGAGGTCCATCAGAGCCGCGGTGGTCTCGCCCGGGCGATCGGCCGGCAGGATCTCTGCGACTCGCGCGAGCACGGCGGCGCGGTGGCGCGCCGTGCCGGCGCGGCCGGACAGCGCGAAGAGCCGCGAAACGACCCGCGTGACGTTGGCGTCGGCCGCGGGCTCGCGCCGGCCGAAGGCGATCGAAGCCACGGCCGCGGACATGTAGTCGCCGAACCCGGGGAGCCGGCGCAGCGCGGCCGGATCCGACGGAAGAACGCCGTCGTGCTTTCGCACGATCTCGCGCGCCGCCTCGCGGAGATTGCGCGCGCGGGCGTAGTAACCGAGGCCGGACCAGGCCGCCAGCACCGCGTCTTCGCGCGAGCGGGCCAGAGAGGCGAGATCCGGAAATCGGCGAAGGAATCCGTCGTACCGCCGGCGCACGGCCTCGACGGTGGTCTGCTGGAGCATGACCTCCGAGACCCAGATCCGGTACGGGTCGCGGGTGCCCCGCCAGGGCAGGCGCCGTTTCTCGCGGTCGAACCAGGCGAGGAGACGGCGTCGAATCCGGAGGGCGGTGGTCAGGAAGTCAGGAAGTCAGGAAGTCGTGATGGACTCGCGCGGCGCGATCCAGTCCGGCTCGCGCATCAGGTCCGCGACGAGTTTCTTCTCTTCTTCGTTCGGGAGCGCCTCGTCGAGGTGCCGGCGATACGCCGCCGGCTCGAGCATCTCGCCGCCGACGGACCAGGTCTGTCCGGCGAACTCGCCGATCGCGCGGTGGAATCTCAGGTCCGGCGCCACGAGGGGCGGCGTGCCCGGAGCGAGATGCTTGCTGATCCCTTCGAGCAGCTTCTCGACCTCCTGGCGGTAGAGGTCGCGCGAGAACTCGTTCAGGTGCGCCTTGTCGGGCACCGCCGTCTGTCGCGCTTCGTCGTAACGGCCCTTGAGACCCCAGACGTAGAACCATTCCGCCGACGAAGACGAGTCCTTGCCGAAGAGGTCGTAGGCCGTCGAGATCCACTTGTTGACGTACTTCTGGAGGACCGGCGCCGGCAGGCGGCCCGCCTTCGCGATGCGCTGGAGGCCCATGTGCCCGGTGCCGAGGTGGAATCCCTCCTCCCGGAGCATCGGGCCCATCGACTGCGCGAGCGGAGCGAAAGAGGAAGTCGAGAGCATGTTGAGCTGGAACTTGCCGTCGCGGTCCACGAACTCGGTGTACGTGAAGAAGTCGACCCAGTTGTCCACGTCCACGTTGAACGAGCCGAGCAGCCGGTTGTTCTGCCAGGACCGCCGTTCGAGGAGCTTGCGCGCCTCGACCTTCCCCGTCTCGCCGAAGTGGTTCACGAGCAGGTGGCACATCTGCCAGCCGTGGCGCATTTCCTCGGTCATGATCCGGCAGACGCTGTCGGTGTCGTAGTCGGAGGGCGACGTCTCGAGGAGGTTGCGCTGCTGCTCGACGGACGCGAACTCCGTGTCGCCCTGGTACACGATGAGATTGAGGAGGGCGTCCCGGATCGGCTGTTGCGGGATCTGCGTCACGCGCTCCCACTTCCGCTGTCCGGCGAAGTCGCCGTACTCGATCTCGTCGGTCTTCAGGTCCCCATACTTGGCCTCGAAGGCGTAGTCGCCGTGCTTCGGCAGCCGCAGACCGATGTCCTTCTGCCAGGCGCGGAAGGCGTCGATCCAGTCGTCGAAGGAGGAGATCTTCTTCACAGACATGGCAACCTCGTATCATACCGGTTTATGCCACGCCGGAAAGAGGGAGCCTGATGGCCGCGCGGATCGACTGGGAGGGCCTCATCGTCGGATTCGAGAGCCGCTCCCACCAGATCACGCATTTCTTCGACCGCGAGACGGGCGACGTCGAGCAGGTTCTCGTGCGCGACGGCGAGAGGCACGCGAAGATGTCGGCCGATCCGCGATATGTGGCTCTGCCTCGCGACGAGGGCGAGCGGAGCCTCGGAGATCTCGAAGCCTTTCTCGGACAGTGCGAGGACGCGGCGTGCCGGCGGGACCTCGCCGCGGCGCTTCAGGACGCGGGTTCGGCCGCCGCCTACCGCCACGCGCTGCTGCGCTATCCGAAGGAAGAGGCGCGGTTCTTCCAGTTCAAGGAGCACCAGGCGCTGTCGCGCGCGCAGGCGTGGCTGACGGAGCTGGGCATCCCGTTCCCCAGGCGGCCCGCGGGCGCGTGACGGATCCGCCGCCGCAGCGACCGGAGCTCGCCGTCCCTTGGATCGGTCCGACCGATCGTCTCGTCGGGCTTTCTGCACTGCGCCTCGTGGACGCGCGAAACGGCGCGCCGCCGCGGCTTCCGACCGCGGTGCGGGTGGCGTCACGCGCCGGGGAGCTCGTCGTGCGGTTCGACGCGCGAGACGCGGGCGTCGTGGCGACGCGGACCCGCCGGGACGACGCGCTCTGGACCGAAGACGTCTTCGAGATCTTCCTCGCGCCGGACGATTCGCCGTCGGTGTACTACGAGTTCGAGGTGAACCCGCTCGGCACGCTCTTCGACGCCCGCGTCGAGTCGCCGGAAGGGCGCCGCGACAGCATGCGCGTCGACGTCGGCTGGAACTGCCCGGGCTTTCGCGCCCGGGTGACGCGGCGTCCGGACCGCTGGTCGGCGCGGATCACGATCCCGCTGGGACCGCTCGGCGGCGATTCTTCGAGGGTCTGGCGGGCGAACTTCTACCGCATCGACCGCGAAGCGTCCGGAAACGAGGGCGACGAGTACTCGGCCTGGAGCCCGACGGGCGCCGACCCGCCCGACTTCCACCGGCCGGACCGGTTCGGCATTCTGCGGTTTTCGTAGCGCCGGGTCGGAGCCGGCGCCGGCAGCGCGGAGGGGCGGCCCTTGGCCGGCGCCGAGGGCCCGTAGGGGCGGCCCTCGCGGCCGCCCCCTTCGTCAATTCAGCTTCCATTGCCGGATGATGTTGAAGCCGAAGTACGCCTGGTGCGACGACGAAAGCTGGATCGAGTTGTAGAGGCTGTACTGATCCACCGTCATCGCGCGGATGTTGCCCACGGTGAAAGAGAATCGGTGCCGAAGCAAGGTCTTCTCGACTGCCGCGATCCAGCCGACACCGGCGGCGCCTTCGCGCCGCGGGACCACCTCGCCCTGGATGTTGATCGAGCGCGTGATCGAGGCGGACACGGCGACGGGAACGTTGAAGACGTCCCGCGGGTAGATCGTCGTGAAGCCGTCCGGCGAGGTCACGGGTCCGCGCGAGAGATAGGTCGGCACGGCGGTGATGCGCACTCGCTGCGCGATCGTGAAGGCGAGGATTCCCTGGGCGAAGTAGCTCGAGCGGTTGTCGTGGAGCGGATCGCCGCTGACGGCGCGTTGGGTTCGCCAGTCGACGCCCGCCCGGACGCCCGCGTGGAACGGACCGTCGGCCGGCGCGAAGAAGCTCCATTTGCCGAAGAACTCGTAGTCCTCGAGCGACTCGCCGCGCAGAAACCCCGTCTCGACGCCGCGCCAGGGCGTGTACGAGAGGCCGAGGTTGACCTGGGCCGGCGAGAAGAAAGAGAAGAACGAGTGCGTGTCGCTCTGCACCGCTTCCGAGAAGCGGTGACCGATGTTGAATTGCAGCGAGCCGGCCGGGTTGGTGTCGGCCGAGGGAAGGTTGATGATCGTGGATCCTTCCGGCGGTCGCCAGGGAGGAGCCGGCTCGGGCGTCTCGAGAGCGGCGGCCGGCGTGGGCTGCGGCGTGGGCTCCGGCGCGGGCGCCGTGGATTGCGCGAAGGCTCTCGCCCCGGCGAGAAGGAGCGTTGCGGCGAGCCCGACGGTTGGTGTCCTCATTTCCCCACCTCCTCGATTCGAGATCGGGAGTATAGGAGCGCGCGCCGGAGGGTCGGCGGCGCTTACGAATCCTTGAAGGGAGGGGTTCCGCTAGACTCTCAGCAGCCCCGCCCCCCAGTGCAGCCCGGCCCCGAGCGCGGCGAATACGACGAGGTCGCCCGGTGCGCACGCGGCCCTCGCGCCGCGCCTCGTGGAACACGAGCGGCAGCGTCGCCGCGGTCGTGTTCCCGTACTTCTGGATGTTGTTGAAGACCTTCTCGTCGGGAAGGCCGAGCGCCTTCTGGACGGCCTCGTTGATGCGCAGGTTGGCCTGGTGCATCAGCAGGAGATCCACGTCCTCGAGGCGCAGGCCGTGACGCTCGAGAATCTCGCGCACGATCTGCGGCAGGGCCGTCGTGGCGAGGCGGAAGACCTGGCGCCCTTCGACGATCGGGATCGTCCGGTTGTCGGCGAACATCGCGGGCGAGAAGTAGGGGAAGCTGGCCGAGCCGCCGCCGGGAACGTACAGCTTGTCCCAGTGCGTCCCGTCGGTGCGCATCTCGAACCCGAGAAATCCGCGTCCGTCGGAAGCCTCGTTGCCTTCGAGCACGAAGGCGCCGGCGCCGTCGCCGAAGATCACGGCCCGGTCGCGATGCGCGGTTCCCCAGGCATAGGACGCTTCGGACGGAGGCGCGTCGGAGTCCCCGAACAGGATCGCCCAGTCGGCTTCGGTCCACGGGAAGAACGCCGCATGACACTCGGCGCCGACGAGCAGCACGCGCCGCGCCGCGCCCGATCGGATGAAGGCATCGGCGACCTGGAGCCCCGAGAGAAAGCCGGCGCACTGCATTCGGATGTCGAGCGCGGGAGTCGTCGCGAGCCCGAGGCGGGCCGCGAGCAGGCCGCCGTTGCCCGGGAAGTAGTGCGCCGGCGTCATGGTCGCGAACACGATGAAGTCGATCTCAGCCGGGCCGATCCCCGCATCGTCGAGCGCGCGCCGCGCGGCTTCGAACCCCAGATCGGCGGAAGACGTTCCCTTCCGTGCGAATCGCCGCTCGCGGATGCCCGTGCGCTGGGTGATCCACTCGTCGGTCGTGTCCATCAGCCGCGAGAGGCGATCGTTGGTGACGACGTCTTCGGCGGGGTAGATCCCCGATCCACGAACGACGGTCCGGAGTCGGGTGCCGGCCGCGGCGGACGAGGGGGCGTCGCTCACGGCATCGGCCTCAGCGTTCAACGGACGTTGACGAGGTCCGTGTCTCCCGTGACCGCGTCCACGTCGACGGTCTGGGCGTACAGCCGCATCCCGGCGGAGGCCTCGATGCGAATCGTGCCTGCCATGGTCGTGGCGGGAGCTCCGAGTGCGACGAGCACGGAGTTGACGCGCGAAGCGGCGTTGGCGCCGACCGGCACGGAAATCGGACCGAGCGGCGCGCCGGAGGCATCGGTGCCGTGAATCGTGACGGTCCCCGCGGCGCCGCGGTTGAAGAGGAGCAGGTGCGTGCGGCGGGTGGCCGTTTCTTCGACGCCGATCGCCGTCGCCCCGCCGGAACCGACCGAGGCCGCGCCGTCGACCGCCGGGCTCTGGCAGGCGTACTCGCTTCCGTCGTCGAGATTTCGGGCGGTGTTCCGGAAGGAGATCGCCACGGGGACGTTCGACGTGAGCACGAGGGCGCCCTGGCCCGAAGGCGCCTCGAAGAGCTCCGAGACGAGGTCGTCGAAGGAAGCGGATCCCTGGGGCGGGAGCGACACCGCGGCGGTGGTCGGGGAGCCGCCCATTGGATAGTAGGTCGCCTGGACGCTCGCCGAGCTGCCGGGCGCGGGATTGAAGATCTGGAGGCCCGACGTCCAGAGCCGCGACCCGATCGGAATGCTCGAGACGTTCGGGATGACGGCGTCCGCCGTCGGATTCACCGGCAGCGAGATCGCGACGTCGCGCGTGATTCCGTCCTGCACCAGGATCCAGGGCTGGAGGACTCCGTCGGTCACGGTGACGCGCAGCACGTCGCCCGTCTCGGCATCCAGACCGAAGAGCGAGGCCGCCGGGTTGTGCGTCTCGAGCACGTTGCTTTCGAGGTGGACCGACGTCGAGCCGCGTACCGTGCCGTCGGCGGCGATGAGGTCGACCGTCGCTGCTCCTCCGGTCGGCGAGAAGAAGCCGAACGTCGAGACGTCTCCGTCACGCGCCCCCGTGAAGAGGAGGCGCGTCGTCCCGACGCCGAGCGCGTCGGAAGCCGCCTGCGCGGGCAGCGAGAGGCCGAACGAACCGCCGTTCGCGACGACGCGCACGGAGCGTGCGGACGCGTAGAGATCGGTGGCCTGCCCGGTCGTCACCTGGAACCGAACGGACCCGAGCGAAATCCCCGTGAACGTCGCGGCTCCCAGGAACGCGTCCGGGAGCACCGTCGTGCCGCCCGCGGGGACGTTGAATCCCACGCTGTACGGGTAGGCGCCCGGCGAATACTGGAAGTAGGCCGTTCCGGACATCGCCGTGCTGCCCTTGTTGTAGAGCGTCAGATCGACGCGCACGGAATCGGCCGGGGGGAGCCCGCCTGGAGGGCGATCGGGACGGTCAGATCCGTCGGGCCCCCGAAGGTCTGCGGAATCAAGTGCACGAGGAACCCGTCCGAGCCCGCCCAGAACCCTCCGCCGTCGACGACGAGACCGTAGGCGTTCGGCTTGGCCCACGTGATGAACAGGAATCCCGGGACCGTCACATCGGCCGTCAGGTCGGTGGATGCGAAAGGTGCGTTGACCGGCGTGAAGGTCACGGGGGTGATGACGGAATCGCGGATCGAGCCGTTCGGCCGCGCGAGCGGCGCCACGACGAGGTCCGCCGGCGTGATCGTCGTGACCGTGTAGGGCGCGATGCGCGGATCCAGGATGACGACGACGCCGTTGCCGCCCGTCTGCTCGGTGACGTAGAGGTTCCCGCCGTAGAGATCGAAGTGGAGGGGCCGGTTGAAGCCGATCCAGGAGCGCAGCTCCCCGGTATTGATGTCGAATCGATCCACCCGGTTGCCCGACAGCTCGGTCAGCCAGAGGAACCCGTTCTCGTCGAACTTCATGTCCGACACGTCGAGGATGAACTGCGTCGGATCGAAGAGCGTCCAGGCCTTCTCGGAGTTGTCGGTGAAATCGTGCCGGATGAGGCGATTGAGCCCGAAGTCCGAGATCCAGAGCGCGCCGTCCGGGCCGAGCGCCTGGTTTCCGGAGAAGTAGGGCGGCGACGCGCGATAGTCCACGACCTCGAGCGTGTTGGTGTCGAGGGATTCGAGGACGCCGGCCGATTGCGCCACCCAGATCTTGCCGTCGGGCGCGCGATAGAAGCCGGACGGCTGGGACGTGGGGAAGACGTACTCCCGAAGCTCCCCGGTGTTCGTGTCGAAGCGCGCGACGATCGACTGACCGGCGTCGATCTCGCTTTCGCCGTTCTCGACGAACCACATGATCCCGTCCTCGAGCACGAAGTCGACCGGATTCGCGCCGAGGTTGTTGTTGTCCCGGATCGGCCACTCGGTCATCGTGGTGCCGTCGAACTTGATGATCTGGTCGTTGGACGGCGTCAGGAACCAGGTCGCGCCGTCCTGGCGGGCCATGCGCGTGCCCGTGACGCTGACGCCGTTGGTGGTCGTCCAGTTCTGGCCGGTGGGGGTCGTGTTGGGCGCCTGGGCCGGCGTCGGCGTGGGGGTCGCCGTCGGAGGTGTTCCTGTGGGCGTCGGCGTCGAGGGAGTCCCGGTGGGTGTGGGAGTCGGTGTCGGGCTCGGCGTCTGAGCGGCGGCGGCCGCCGTCCAGGCGGCGGCGATCGCGCACAGGGCGAGCAGGCGACGAGAGGGCATCGACGGCGCATCCTAACGCAGCGGCGCCTTCGGGCATTCCCCTGCGAGACAATGCGTTAAGCGCTCAGATGCCGATGAGTGAATTCGTGAACCGCCCCTCACCCTCTCCGCTCGCCGCGGCCCTCGCCGACCGCACGGTCGCCGCCGCGCCGGAGCTCGTCGAGCGCCTCCCCGACGGCCGGCTGCGCTGTCTCGTCGTGCGGCCACCGCTGTCCGATCCCCGAAGGGCGCGAGGGCGTCTGCCGCGTCCGCTTCAACGACGCGGGCGAGCTCCGCGTGCCCTGGGGCTACGTCGGCGCGCTCCAGTGCGATCCGATCGAGAAGAAGCCCTTCTTCCACGCGCTGCCCGGCTCCGACGCGCTGTCCTTCGGGATGCTCGGCTGCGATCTGCACTGCGGGTACTGCCAGAACTGGTTCACGTCCCAGTCGATCCGGGACCCCGAAGCCGTCGGGCCGTCCGCGGGACTCTCGACGCGGCGGCGATCGCCGACCTCGCCGTCGAGGCCGGCGCCCCGACCGTGGTCTCGACCTACAACGAGCCGCTCATCACGTCGGAATGGGCCGTCGCGGTCTTCCGGGAGGCGCGCCGGCGCGGCCTCTACACGGCCTACGTCTCCAACGGCAACGGCACGCCGCAGGTGCTCGATTACATCCGCCCCTGGGTGGACTTCTACAAGGTGGACTTGAAGTCGATGGACGACAAGCACTATCGCCAGCTGGGCGGAGTGCTCGGCAACGTCCTCGAGACGATCGCGGGCATTCACCAGCGCGGAATCTGGCTCGAGGTGCTGACGCTCGTCATTCCGGAGTTCAACGACTCGGATGACGAGCTGCGCCGGGCGGCGCGCATTCGTCGCCTCGGTCTCGCGCGACATTCCGTGGCACGTCACCGCGTTCCATCCCGACTACAAGATGAACGACCGCGGCGCGACCCCGGTCGCGACGCTCCTCCGGGCCGCGGAGATCGGCGCGGCGGAGGGCCTGCGCTACGTCTACGCGGGGAATCTCCCCGGGCGCGTCGGCCGGTGGGAGGACACGCGCTGCCCCCAGTGCGCCGCGACCCTGATCGAGCGCTCCGGGTTCCGGATCGTGCGCAACCGGCTGCGCGGGGGAGCCTGTCCCGACTGTACGACGCCGATTCCCGGACGGTGGGACGCGCGCGTCGAGGGCACAACCCGCACCCACGGCGTCCCGCTGCCCGTTTGGAGCGTCTGATTCGGGTCAACCGCTGATAGCCTCGCGGTGTGATCTCCGGACGGGCCTCCGCCGAGGACACGCGCGCCTTCTCGGCCCGCTCGGCCGCCGCACCCGGCCACTTCCGCGACGCGCGGGGCCTGACGCTCTCGTCGCTCGGCCTCGGGACGTATCTCGGGAGCCGAGGACGCCGCGACCGACCGCGGCTATGAGGAGTGCGTCGGGATCGCGCTCGCGTCCGGCGTGAACGTCTTCGATTCGGCGATCAATTACCGCGGCCAGCGGAGCGAGCGCGCGATCGGGCGGGCCGTCGCGGCGGCGGTCGCGTCGGGCGCGGCGCGGCGCGACGAGGTCTTCGTGTCGACGAAGGGGGGGTATCTGCCGCACGACGCGGAGGATCCCCGGCCGCCCCGCACGTACATCGTGGAGACCTTCCTCGACTCCGGCCTCGCGCCCCGCGCGGAGGTCGTCCGCGGCGGGCACTGCCTCGCGGCGGGCTACCTGCGCGACCAGATCGCCCGGAGCCGCGCGAACCTCGGCCTCGAGACGATCGATCTCTACTACCTCCACAACGTCGAGACGCAGCGCGCGGCCGTGGACGCCGGGACCTTCACGGCGCGCCTTGCGCGCGGCGATCGAGGTGCTGGAAGACGAGGCTTCGCGCGGCGACGATCGCGCAGTGGGGGCTCGCGACGTGGGACGGCCTCCGCGCTCCTCCGGAGCATCCGGAGCATCTCTCGATGGCGGAAGTCGCGCGGCTCGCCGCGGAGGTTGCGGGAGAGCGCCACCACTTCTTCGGCGTCCAGCTCCCGGTCAATCTGGCGATGCCCGAGGCGATCGCCTATCCCTCGCAGGTCTCTCCGTCGGGGCGGGTTTCCGCGCTCGAGGCGGCCCGGGAGATGGGGCTCGCCGCGTTCGGCTCGGCCTCCATCCTCCAGGGGCGGCTCGCCGCGCCGCTTCCCGAGGAGATCGAGGCCGCGTTCGCCGGACGCCTCTCCGGGCGCCGCGCGGGCGCTCCAGTTCCCGCGATCCGCGCCGGGAATGACCTCGAGCCTCGTCGGCGTTTCGACCCCCGCACACGCTCGCGAGGACTTCGCCCTCGCGAAGGTCGCGCCGGCCGATCCCGGGGCGGTCCTGGGCCTCTTCTCTTAAGTCGTTCGGCGTGAGGCTTTACGGCGCCGGGGCTCGGGGCCTTCGGATGCCGGCGGGCCGGTTGCGATTCCTGTTCCATTTCGACGGAGTTTCGATAGAATCGTTTGTCGATCCCGCCCGGGCCCCCGAGGTCAGCGCGGCGGGCGTTGGGAGCTCATGTCCGAAGATCCCCTGGCCCCGGAGAGCGCTGCGTCGGTATCCGTTCAAACGGAAGGCCCCTCGAGCCCGGGCAACGGTCCGGCCAACGGTGACTCCCGTCCGCACCGCCGGCGGCGGCGCCGTCGGCGTCGCGGCCGTTCCGGCGGAGGAGGCGGCGCCGCCCGGCGTCGACCGACAGCAGGAAGCTGACGGCGACCGGCCCCGAGCACCCGGTCGAGGGCGTTCTGTACCTGCCGCCCAAGGAAACGCGCCGCGGGAGTCCTCGTCTCGGACAAGGCCAACTATCTGCCGTCGCCGCGCGATCCCGCTCGTTCCGCGCGAGCTCGTCACGCGCGAAGGCCTCGAGGCCGGGCGCGCTGATCGCCGGAATCGCCGCGGAGGGCAGCCGGCCGGTCCTGCGTCGGATCGAGACCGTCGAGGGCCTCGAGCCCGCGGCCTTCCGGCAGCGGCCCGCGTTCCAGGAGCTCGTCTCGATCGATCCGCACGACCACCTGCAGCTCGAGACGACTCCCGACGAGATGTGCGGCCGCGTCGTCGACCTGCTCGCCCCGATCGGCCGCGGCCAGCGCTGCCTGATCGTCGCGCCGCCGAAGGCCGGAAAGACCACGCTCCTGAAGCGCATGGCGCACGCCGTCTCCGAAAACGATCCGGACGTCACGGTCATCGTGCTCCTGATCGACGAGCGCCCCGAGGAGATCACCGACTTCCGGCGGAGCGTGCGCGGCGAGGTGATCGCCTCTTCCGCCGACCTCTCGGCCGAGAACCACATCGCCGTCGCCGAGATCGTCGCCGAGCGCGCGCGGCGCCTCGTCGAGTGCGGCAAGCACGCGATCATCTTCCTCGACTCGATCACCCGCATGGCGCGCGCGTACAACCACATGCAGAAGGGCGGCGGCAAAATCATGTCGGGCGGCATCGACGCCCGCACGATGGAGAAGCCGCGCCGCTTCTTCGGCGCCGCGCGCAACGTCGAGGGCGGCGGATCGCTGACGATCATCGCGACGGCGCTCATCGACACCGGCTCGCGAATGGACGAGATCATCTTCCAGGAGTTCAAGGGCACGGGCAACACGGAGATCGTGCTCGACCGCGATCTCTTCAATCGCCGGATCTTCCCGTGCATCAACATCCCGCAGTCCGGCACGCGGAAGGAAGAGAAGCTCTACGGTCCCGACGAGCTGCCGAAGATCGTCAAGCTGCGCCGGGCGCTCGCCGCCGTGGACAAGATCCAGGCGATGGAGCTCGTCCTCGGCCGTCTCTCCAAGTTCCCCACGAACGCGGACTTCCTCAAGAGCTTCTGACGCGGTCTCGGAGCACGCCCTTAGCGCGAATCTGCGCTACCCTAGACCCCAGATCACGACCATCGGCGGGCTGAGGGGGGACATGGTCGAGCCGAGAGCGGACCCGGAGGTGCGCGAGGCGCTGACCGAGCTGGAACTCTATCTTTCGGACAGCATCCCGCCCCTCGTCGTCGCCGGCTCCGCGGAGCTCCTGCTCAAATATCCGCCGGATCTGGCCGCCGGGTCGATCCGATCCTGGACGAGCGCGCAATTCGCCAAGGGCGGCGAGTCGGTGTCGGACTACCTCTTTCACGCCGTCAAGAAGATCCACATGCTCGGGGAGTTTCGGCTCGTGCCCCGGGAAGCGCTCGAACGCTACCTCGAAGGGTTGAAGGCCTTCGTGCTGGCCGATTGCCCCGAGGAGGACCGGGCGCACCTCGCGGAGAGCTTCACGCGCCTGTCGGAGACGACGGGGTCCGGGACCGCGGCGCCGGTCGTGACGCTCCACCGGCAGAGCGCGGGACCGCGCGCCACCTCCGGAAGCGGCGCTCCGGCCGCGGCCGCTGCAACGGACGACGCGCGGGAGCGCCGGCTGTCGCTTCTGCTTAAGCGGCTGGAGGCGCAGGCGAGCCAGGCGTCGCAGCCCGAGGGACGTGCGGCGTTGACCGAGACGCTCGCCGCCGCGGCCCGCGGCTCCTCGAGCGCCCGCGACATCGAGGAATATCTGTCGCGCCTCAAGGGGCTCGGCGTGCAGGTCGGGACCGCGGACGTCTTCCGCGCGCTCGCCTCGAGCCTGCCCGCCTGGGCGCCGCCGGCCGGCGCCGCAGTCCCGGGCGCTCCCGCCGCCGCGGCGCCCGGCAGCTCCGCGGCCGACGCGATGCAGCGGATGGTGGCGGAGGTCGACGACCCGCGCGAGGGCGCGCGCCGGTTCCAGGAGCTCGTGCGCGCGGCCGTCGAGCGATTCAACGAGGGCTCTCTGACCCAGGCCGTGTCGACGCTCGACGCCGCCGAGCGCCTGGTGGCCGAGAAGAAGGTGGATGCCGGCACCGCCGACCTCGCGCGGGCCAAGGGCGACGAGGGTCTCGATCCGGAGCGGCTCCGCGTCGCGGCCGAGGGCACCGTCCAGCATCCGGCGCTGCGTCGTCTCCTCGGCTTCTTCCGCGGGCTCTCTCCCGAGGGACTGCTCGATCAGCTCGCCGGCGAGGAGAAGCGCGACCGCCGGCGGCTCTTGCTCGCGCTCCTCGAAGTGCACGGCGACGCCGCGCGCGCCGCGGCGTTCGAGGCCCTCGCGAGCCCGATCTCGGATCACGCGGCGCAGGACTGGTACCTCCGGAGGAATCTCCTCTATCTCCTCCGCCGGATCCCGCGGCCGCCCGACGCGCCGACCGCGCAGGAGGCCGAGGTCACCGCGCGGCACTTGCATCTGAAGTTTCCGCCGCCGCTCCTCAAGGAGGCGCTCGCGAACCTGTCGCAGCTGCGCGATCCCAAATCGGAGGCGGGGCTCGTCGAGTTCCTGGGCGAGCTCGAGAAGGCGCTCGGAAAGGATTCCGATTCGCCGCACGACGCGAAGGAGCTCGTCGGCCTGCTCGATCGCGTCGCGGCGGCGCTCGCTCGGCTGCCGTCGTCCTCGGCGCGCCGCGCGCTGCTCGATCACGCGGAGAAGCGGGACGCGAGCCTCGGAGACTCGGCCGCGCGGCTCGCGGAGCTCGGAAGCCAGGACCTCTCGGACGACGCGGAGTCCCTCGGGCGACTGCTCGCGTCGCTCAAGTCGAATCTGCCGTTCAAGCTCTTCGGCTTGGCGCTCCATCAGAACGATCAGGTGCTGCGGAGCACGATCGAAGCGCTTTCGGGCACGAAGGCCCCGGCGGTCAAGGCGGCCCTCGAGGAGATCGTCTCCCGCTTCCCGGACAAGGAGATCGCGAAGACGGCGTCGCGCGCGCTCGCCGCGCTCCAGAAGCCGGCCCCCGCTTCGGGAGCCGCCGCCGCCGCGCAGCCGCCGCCGGTCCGGCCACGGCCTCCTTCGCCGCGCAAGCGGGCCCCGCCGCATCGAGCCCCGGCGCGGCGCCGAGCCTCACCGGCGATCTCGAGGTCTTCGGATTGCCGGCGCTCCTGCAAAGCCTCTCGGACTCGGGCCAGTCGGGATCTCTGACCCTGCGAGATCCGCGCGGGCAGGTGTTCGGCGGGATGCGGCTGAAGGGCGGCAAGCTCCGCGCCTGCCAGACGGGCGCGCTCACCGGCGTCGACGCCTTCTACCAGCTCCTCGAGCGGCCGTCGCCGGGCCAGTTCCAGTTCCTGAAAGCCGCCGACGCCGGCGACGAGACGAACACGGCGTCGCTCAAGGAGATCCTGCCGCTCACCCTCGAAGCGATGCGGCGTTACGACGAGCTGCGCCAGGCGGCGGCCCTCGTTCCCGACGACGCGAAATTGAAGCCGACCGACGTCAAGCCCGCGCCGTTCCCAGGCGAGAAGGACGGCCTCTTTCAGAAAGACGTGTGGTCGCGCGCCTCCCGCGGCGCGACGCCCCGGGAGTGCGAGGCCGAGATCAAGACCGACGCGTATCGCATCCGGCGGCTGCTCGCGCACTGGGTCGAGCAGGGCGCGCTTGCGCCGCAGTAGGCGGCGGATTCAATCTTCGGCGACCCGCGCGGACCAGCAGACGGCTGGAGTAGCTCCGGCTTCCTCTCGGGATTCCCAGAACTTCGCAGGCTTCCCAGATCCCGTGACCAGAGCGCACGAGTTCGAGCACCTTTCTCAACGGCGCGGATAGAGACGATCCGAGGTGCTCGAAGGCTTCCAGCTTCTCGAGCGCAGGAATCGGAGACGTCGGCTCCGGCTCGGCGTGCGACCGCTCCAGCGACGTCCCTTCACGCCGCGCCCGGCGGGAACGCTCGCGCCAGTGACGCCGGACGAAGTTCCGGGCCACAGAGCGGATCCATGGACTCGAGAGGGCCGCGAGCGCGATTCCGCGGGGAGACGGGGTCAGGCGTGAACTCTTGAACTCTTTCTCCCCGACGCCGGTGACGGGAGATGGGGTCAGACGTGAACTCTTGAACTTTTGACCCCGGCGCCAGAAGTCAACAACTCAGGACTGACCCCCGTTACCGCCGGCGGCTCGGGCGCTTCGTGCGCCCGAAGGAGTCCTCGGGCGAGGCCGCGGCCGGCGCCGGAGACGCCGAGGGCCGCCGCGGAGGCGGACGTCGAGCCCGGGGCGCGCGAGGTGATTCCTTGACCGGACCGCGCCGCAGGAGCTCTTCTGGCGCTGGATGCGTCGGGATCTTGCGGCCGACGCGCTTCTCGATCGCGTCGAGCGAGAAGACGTAGTCCTCGCAAGCGAAGGAGACGGCATCGCCCTCCGCGCCCGCGCGGCCGGTGCGGCCGATGCGGTGGACGTAATCCTCCGAGTCTTGCGGCAGGTCGTAGTTGATGACGTGCGACACGCCCTCGATGTGGAGGCCGCGCGAGGCGACGTCCGTCGCGACGAGCACGGCGAGCTTGCCGTCCTTGAAGTCGTTCAGGATGCGGAGCCGGCGGTCCTGCGGCACATCGCCGGCGAGGGCGCGCGTCGGATAGCCGTTGGCGGAGAGCCCGCGCACGAGCTCGGCCGCCGTCGAGCGGCGGTTGACGAAGATCAGGATGCGGCGGCCGCCCTCGCGCTCGAGCAGCCCGAGCAGGAGACGGAACTTCTCCGCCGAGGAGACGTGGTACAGGATCTCGCGGATGCCGTGCGCGAGCACGCGCTCGGGCTCGATCTCGATCTTCTCGGCGTTGTTGGTGTGCTCGTACGCGAGCTCCATGACGCGGATCGACAGTGTCGCCGAGAAGAGCATCGTCTGGCGCCTGTTGTACGGCGGGCAGCGACGCAGGATCCGGCGCAGGTCGCGGATGAAGCCCATGTCGAACATGCGGTCGGCCTCGTCGATGACGAGGATCTCCACGTCGCGAAAGGTCGTGGCGCCCTGCTGCTCGTAGTCGAGAAGCCGTCCCGGCGTTCCCACCAGCATCTCCGGCACTCGGCGCACGGCGTCGCGCTGGCGGTGGTAGTCGATCCCGCCGAAGACCGCGAGCGCCTCGAGGCCGGTGTGCCGGCCGAGCTGGATCGCCTCGTCGCGGATCTGTACGACGAGCTCCCGCGTCGGCGCGACGATCAGCGCGCGCGGGCCGCGGGCCGGCTTGACGCGCGGCTGCCGGAGCAGGCGCGCGAAGATCGTGATGAGGAACGCCGCCGTCTTGCCGGTGCCGGTCTGCGCCTGGCCCGCGACGTCGCGCCCCGCGAGCGCGAGGGGGAGAACCTTCTCCTGGATCGGCGTCGCGAAGGCGAAGCCGGCCTCGGCGATGCCCCAGCGAACCTCGTCGGGCAGGTCGTAAGAGGAAAAGAGCGTGTCGGTGAGATGCCGGCTCGAAGGATTCGCGGCGTCGAGAGGAGTTTCCTCGCCCAAGGTCGTCTTCACCCGTGGATCTTAGCAGGCGCGGCGCGGGCGGAGGCGGCCGCGATGGGTCGCCCGCCGACGCCGACGAGCGGCACGCCCGTGGCGCGCGCGAGCTCGAGGGCGATCGCACGCTTCTCTCCGGGGCCGGCGGCGCCGGCCACCGGAATGAGGCGTCCCCCGGAGCGCGCGGCGAGTCGCCGGAAGGCCCACGTCCACCACGGCGCGAGCGGGCGGTAGGTCTCGATCCAGGCGTCGAGCTCGCGGCGTGGGATGACGCGCACGAGCGTCTTCTCGAGACCCGTCGAGCGCAGCACCACGTCCTCCGGCGTGACGTCGATGCGCTCCTCGGCGAACGCGAGCGCCGCGAGCCCCGCGAGCGCGAGCGGCGTCGAGACGCCGACGGCGAGGGTCAGCGGCAGCAGGACTCCCAGCGGGAGTTCGTCGAACGCACCGCGACGCAGGCCGACTTCCCAGACCCGGGCGAGCCGCTGGCCGCCGAGAATGGCTGCTGCCACGACCGCCGCCGCCAGCAATCCCAGCCGCCATCGCGCCGGTCGGGTCCGGACGAGCGGGAGGATCTCGATCGAGAGGCCGCCGGGAGCCGGACGGATCACGACCCGGGACTTGCTCAATCGCCGAATTGTATGATTTTGGCCCTCCCGGAGAGGGCGTTGACACGTGAGGTCTGGAGTGGCCACCAGGAAGAAAAAGAAGGCGAGCAGCAGCGGCGGGCCCGGCGCAAAGAGAGCGGTGAAGACGAAGAAGGCCGCGAAGACGGCCCGCAGAGCGGCGAGACCGCGCTCGAAGGCGAGGGCGACGGCCGGCACGAGCGCTGGAGCAGCCGCCGGCTGGCCGGCCGCGAAGTCCCGGGCGAGAAGGCCGCCCCGCAAAGCCGCGGCGCCCGTTCGAACGGTGGCGCCGAGGCCGATGTTCGGGGAAGGGGACTGGAAGGCGGACGAGGATTACGGCGAGCCCCTGCGCGAGCTCTCGGAGGGGCACGACGCCGAGGCCCTGGCCGGTGCGGCCGCGGAAGATCTCGAGCCGGACCTCGAGGATTCCGAAGACGAGGATGTCGCGGACTCCGCCCTTCTGGGATCCGAAGAGGATCCGGAGTGGTAGGATCGGTCTCGTAAGGCGATCCCGCGAACTGCGACAGAATTGCCGGGCTCTTGCCCGGCTGGTGGTGAACCGAAGGCCCCGAGCGATCGGGGCCTTCTTGCCGTTGGAGGAAGCGTCGCCGGGACGACTACCGGGGAATCGGGACCGGGCGACGCTCCGCGTCGAGGTTGACGAACGTGACCTCGGCCTGCGTGACCTTGACCGGCGCGCCGCCGTCGCGCTGCGAGACGACCTCGACCGAGACCGTGATCGACGTGTTGCCGATGCGAATCAGGCTCGTGTAGAAGCTGACGAGGTCGCCGACGTATACGGGCTCGTGGAAGACGATCTCGCGCATCGCCACCGTCACGATGAACGACGCGCCGTGGCGCTTGGCTTCCACCGCAGCGGCCTGGTCGATGTAAGAGAGGATGACGCCGCCGAAGATCGTGCCGTGGGCATTGGTGTCCTTCGGCATCATGACGACGCGGATCGAGGGCTCGGCGCTCACGGGCGACGGCTGGTCGGAATCTGCGGCGGCCCGTACGAGACGGAGATCCGCACGACGATGCCGTCGGTGAGGTTCACGACCATCGTGCCGTCGGCGTAGTAGTAGGTCCAGATGCCGCGCGTCGAGGCGCCGTCCGTCCCGATCTGGATGGACGGCGGGCCGAGCGCGGCGAGGACCTGCTTGTCGGTGACGTTGGGATCGATCTTCTTTCGCGCGTCGGTCAGGTGGCCGGCCCGGATCGGCGCGCCGACGCCGGTCAACGCCTCGGTCTGCCGATAGAGGCGCATCTCCCACCAGCGCGGGAACCAGACGGCCGTCGCCGTGGCCGCGAGCGCCGCGAGCAGCACGACGTAGAGGCCGGCGCGCGACCGGCGGGGCGCCGCATCGCTCACGAGACGTTCCCCGGCATCGGCGAGAGATCGAAGAGGACGCGCGCGTCGAGCTCCTCCGCTTCGTCGCGAAGTCGCCGCGCTTCTGGCGAGTCGTCGTGCCGCGCCTGCCGCGCGACCTCCGCGAGCGCTCCGCGGGCCGCGAGGACTTCCTCCGCTCGGTGCGATCCAAGGCTCTCGAGCGCGCCCGCCACGCGCGCCGGAACGGCAACCGCCGCGCGCCGGAGCCTCGTCGCCGCGGCGGCGTCCCGGGTGCGCAGGGATTCCGCCAGAGCATAGGCGTCCCGCGTGATCGCGATGGCGCGTCCCCAGAGCGGATGGCTCTTGTATTCGGGGCGCGGCCCGGCGCCCGCACTTGTGCCGCTTCCGCTTCGCGCCGTCATTGCGACCATTCTAGCCGCTCGTCCGCCGGTTTTCGGGTTTTGACTTTCGATGCCGTCCGATAAGATGCCGGACCGATGCCGCAACGAGTCACCGTCGTCGGCGCCGGAAACGTCGGCGCGACCGCGGCCCAGCGTATCGTCGAGAAGCAGCTCGCCGACGTCGTCCTCGTGGACATCCTGGAAGGCGTCCCGCAGGGCAAGGCTCTCGACATCATGGAATCCGCGCCGGTCGAGAAGTTCGACGCGCGCATGACCGGCGCGAACTCCTACGACGCCACGACGGGGTCGGACGTCGTCGTGATCACGGCGGGTCTTCCGCGCAAGCCCGGCATGAGCCGCGACGACCTCGTCGCGACCAACGAGGGCATCGTCTCCGACGTCGTCCGCAAGGTGCTCCCCGGATCGCCGGACGCGATCCTGATCGTCGTCTCGAATCCGCTCGACGCCATGTGCGAGGTCGCGCGGCGCGTCTCGAAGCTGCCGCGCGAGCGCGTCTTCGGGATGGCCGGCGTTCTCGACTCGGCGCGGATGCGGTGGTTCCTGGCGGAGGCGCTGGGGGTGTCCGTCGAGAACACGCATGCCTTCGTCCTCGGCGGCCACGGCGACACGATGGTGCCGCTGCCGCGCTACTCGACGGTCGCCGGAATCCCGGTGACGGAGCTCCTGCCCAAAGACAAGATCGACGCGATCGTCAAGCGCACGCGCAACGGCGGCGCCGAGATCGTGAACCTTCTCAAGACGTCCGCCTGGTACGCGCCGTCGGCCGCCGTCGTCGAGATGGTGGACGCCGTGCTGCGGGACAAGAAGAAGATTCTGCCCTGCGCGGCGTATCTCCAGGGCGAGTACGGCATGCGCGACGTCTACCTCGGCGTCCCGGTCAAGCTCGGGCGCCGGGGCGTCGAGCAGATCATCGAGATCGCGCTGCGCGACGACGAGAAAGCGGCTCTCGAGAAGTCCGCCGCGGCCGTGCGGGAGCTCTTCGCGCATCCTGAAGGTATGAGCGCCCGGGCCGAAGCGCTCGACCGTCACTTCTGGCTCCGCCGGCTCCACTCGCTCTCGGGCATCGTTCCCATCGGCGGGTTCCTCGCCTTCCACCTGTACGAGAACTACGCCGCGACGAGAGGGGCCGACGCTTACAACGAGATGACGCACCGCTGCAGACGGTGCCGTTCGCCGTCGCGCTCGAGATCTTCGTCATCGCGCTGCCGATCTTCTTCCACGGCATCTACGGCCTCTTCCTGACGTCGACGGCGCGGCCGAACCCGATCGCGCAGCCCGACCTCCGGAATCTGCATGTACTTCCTGCAGCGCGCGACGGGCGTCATCGTCTTCGCCTTCATCCTCTTCCACTACTGGACGACGCGGCTCGTGCAGCTCCATGACCACGAGAGCCTGGACCTCTTCCGACAGGTCCAGGCGGCCGTCGGCAACCCGTGGATCTACGCGTTCTACGTCCTCGGCATCCTGTCGGCGGTCTTCCACCTCGCCAACGGCATCTGGTCCTTCTCGATCGTGTGGGGGCTGACGGTCTCGCCCGCGGCGCAGCGCCGCATGGGTTACGTGTCGGCCCTCGTCTTCGTGGTCCTGTCCGTGATCGGCGTGCGCTCGATCGCGGCGTTCCGTCTCTAGCGGGCAAGATGCCGGACCCGAAGGAGCGCGTCATCGTCGTCGGCGGCGGGCTCGCGGGCCTGATGACGGCCATCGAGCGCCGCGAGGCCGGCGTCGCGGTCGACCTCTTCTCGCTCGTGCCGGTGAAGCGGTCCCACTCGGTGTGCGCGCAGGGCGGCATCAACGGCGCGGTGAACACCAAGGGCGAGGGCGACTCGCCCGAGATCCACTTCGACGACACGGTCTACGGCGGCGACTTCCTCGCCAACCAGCCGCCCGTCAAGGCGATGTGCTACGCGGCGCCGGGCATCATCTACCTGCTCGACCGCATGGGCGTGCCGTTCAACCGCACGCCCGAGGGCCTGCTCGACTTCCGCCGCTTCGGCGGCACGCTCTACCACCGCACCGCGTTCGCCGGGCGCGACCACGGGCCAGCAGCTGCTCTACGCGCTCGACGAGCAGGTGCGCCGACACGAGGTGCGACAGGGCTCGTCCGCAAGTTCGAGCGCTGGGAGTTCCTCGGGCTCGTGCTCGACGACGAGGGCACTGCCGCGGCATCGTGGCGCTGGACTTGAAGTCGATGCAGATCGAGGCCTTCCCGGCGAGGCGGTGATGCTCGCGACGGGCGGCCCCGGCATCGTCTTCGGCCGCTCGACGAACTCCGTCATCAACACCGGCACCGCCGCCGCGGCCGCGTACCAGCAGGGCGCCTGCTACGCCAACGGCGAGTTCATCCAGGTCCACCCGACGGCGATCCCCGGGCGCCGACAAGCTGCGCCTGATGTCCGAGTGCGCGCGCGGCGAGGGCGGGCGCGTCTGGGTGCCGCGGACGACCGGCGACAAGCGCGCGCCGCGCGGCGATCCCGGAGAACGAGCGCTGGTACTTCCTCGAGGAGAAGTACCCCGGCTACGGGAACCTCGTGCCGCGCGACATCGCGACCCGCGAGATCTTCCACGTCTGCCGCGAACGGGCATCGGCGTCGACGGAAAGCGGCGAGGTCTACCTCGACCTCACGCACATGCCCGCGCGCGAGCTCGACGAGAAGCTCGCCGGCATCCTCGAGATCTACGAGAAGTTCGTCGGCGACGATCCGCGCGAAGGTCCCGATGAAGGTCTTCCCGGCGATGCACTACTCGATGGGCGGCCTGTGGGTCGACTTCGAAGGACGAGAGACCGGGTCGCTCGTCGAGCGCTCGCCGCGCAACCAGGCGACGAACATTCCCGGCCTCTACGCCGGCGGCGAGGTGCGACTTACCAGTACCACGGCGCCAACCGGCTCGGCGCCAACTCGCTGCTCTCGTGCCTCTACGCGGGCATGATCGGCGGCCCGCGATGGTGCGCTACGGCGCGCGAGACGGCGGCGAAGCTCCCGGCGGCCGACGCGGCGTTCGCGGCCGCGAAGCGGCGCTGGGAGGACGCGTTCCGCGGGATCGCGGCGAATGTCCGGCCCCGAGAACCCGCACGTCGCTCGCCGAGGAGCTGGGCGACTGGATGACGGACAACGTGACCGTCGTCCGCGAGAACGGGAAGCTGCGCGAGACCGAGACGAAGCTCGCAGGAGCTCGCCGGACCGCTGGAACGCATCGGGCTGACGGATCGCTCCGCGTACGCGAACCGCGAGCTCTCGTTCATCAACCAGCTCCGCAACATGCTCGTGCTCGCGCGCGTCATGACGCGGGGCGCGCTCCTGCGCGACGAGTCCCGCGGCGCGCACTTCAAGGTTCGGGACCTCGCGGCGCCGATCGACGAGAGACAACGTGCTCCCGCGCGACGACGCCAACTTCCTCAAGACCACGATGGCCGAGCACACGCCCGACGGCCCGAAGATCACCTACGCGCCGGTGGACACGTCGCTCATCAAGCCGCGGCCGCGGAAGTACTAGGATCCGAAACATGGCCGCGCACCATCCAGCTCTCGGTCAGGCGGCAGGACACGCCGACGTCTTCGCCGCGCTGGGAGGAGTACGAGATTCCGTACCGGCCCGGGCATGAACGTCGTCTCCGTCCTCATGGAGATCGCGAAGGACCCGAAGACGCGCGACGGCAAACGCACGTCGCCGGTCGTCTACGACCGCGCCTGCCTCGAGGAGGTCTGCGGCTCCTGCGCGATGCTCATCAACGGCGTCTCGCGGATGGCCTGCACGGCGCTCGTGGACACGCTCGACCAGCCGATCCGCCTCGAGCCGATGGCCAAGTTCCCGGTGGTGCGCGATCTCGCCGTCGACCGGCAGGTGATGTTCGACGCGTTGAAGCGCGTGCAGCGCCTGGATCCCGATCGACGGCACCTACGACCTCGGGCCGGGGCCGCGGATGGCCGAGGCCGAGCGACAGCAGGCCTACGAGTTCGCCCGCTGCATCACCTGCGGCAACTGCCTCGACGTCTGCCCGCAGGTCAACGACCGGTCGAACTTCATCGGCGCCGCGCCGATCGCGCAGGCGCGGCTCTTCAACAGCCACCCGACCGGCGCGATGAACGCCGCCGAGCGCCTCGAGGCGCTGATGGGCGACGGCGGCGTGGACGACTGCGGCAACGCGCAGAACTGCGTCGGGCCTGCCCGAAGGAGATTCCGCTGACGACCGCGATCGCCGAGATGTACCGGGCGACGACGGTCCACGGATTGAAGAAACTTTTCGGCGGCTAAGGACCAGGGACGAGGGACTGCTTCGCTGCTGCGAGCCCTGCTGCGAGTCCTTAGTCCTTAGTCCTAGTCCTTAGTTCCGTATAATCCGCCCCTTCCGATGAAGGTCCACGAATACCAGGCCAAGTCGATCCTCGCGCGCTACGGCGTCGCCGTGCCGCGCGGCGAGGTGACCGACAACCCGGCCGAGGCGCGCGAGATCGCCAAGGGGTTCGGCGGCCGCGGCGGTCGTCAAGGCGCAGATCCACGCGGGCGGCCGGGGCAAGGGCGGCGGCGTGAAGCTCGCGAAGGACCCGGAAGAGGCGTTCGCCCTCGCGAAGGCGATCCTGGGCATGACGCTCGTCACGCCGCAGACCGGGCCCGCGGGCCGCGTCGTCCAGAAAGTCCTGGTCGAGGAGGCCCTCGACATCGACCGCGAGCTCTATCTCGGCGTCACGCTCGACCGCGGGCGAGGCCTGCCGTCGATGATGGCGTCGCGGTCCGGCGGCATGGAGATCGAGGAGGTCGCCGCGAAGGACCCGGACGCGATCGTGCGCGAGCCGGTCGATCCGGCGCTCGGCATCTTTCCCTTCCAGGCGCGCAAGCTCGCGTTCGCGCTCGGGCTCTCCGGCGACGCCTTCAAGAAGGCGTTGACGTTCCTCCGGCGCTCTTCCGGGCCTACGTCGAGACGGACGCCTCGCTCGCCGAGATCAACCCGCTCCTCGTGACGAAGTCCGGCGACGTGCTCGCGCTCGACGCGAAGATGAACTTCGACGACAACGCGCTCTTCCGGCATCCGGACATCAAGGAGATGCGCGATCTCGCCGAGGAGGACCCGCTCGAGGTCGAGGCCTCGAAGTTCGGTCTGAACTACATCAAGCTCGACGGCAACGTCGGCTGCATGGTCAACGGCGCGGGTCTCGCGATGGCCACGATGGACCTCGTCAAGCTCGCCGGCGGCGAGCCCGCGAATTTCCTCGACGTGGGCGGCGGCGCCAACGAGGAGCAGGTCAAGAACGCGTTCCGGATCATCCTCTCGGACAAGAACGTGCATGCCGTCCTCATCAACATCTTCGGCGGGATCATGCGCTGCGACATCATCGCCAAGGGCGTCGTCGCCGCGGTGCGCGAGATGGGCCTTTCGATCCCCGTGGTCGTGCGCCTCGAGGGGACGAACGTCGATCTCGGGAAGCAGATCCTGCGCGAGTCGGGGCTGAAGATCACGCCCGGCCGACGGTCTCGCCGACGCGGCGCGCAAGGTCGTGGAGGCGGTGCGATGAGCATCTGGGTCGGAAAGAACACGCGGCTGCTCGTCCAGGGCCTGACGGGGCGCGAGGGAACGTTCCACGCCCTCGCCTGCCGCGAGTACGGCACGCAGGTCGTCGCCGGCGTCACGCCCGGAAAGGGCGGCACGACGCACGAGGGCATCCCCGTCTTCGACACGGTCGCGCAGGCGGTGAAGGAGACGGGCGCCGACGCCTCGATGATCTTCGTGCCGCCGCCGTTCGCGGCCGACGCGATCGTGGAGGCGGCCGACGCGGGCGTCGGCATCGTCGCGTGCATCACGGAAGGCATCCCGACCAACGACATGATCCGCGCGAAGGCCTTCCTCGCGGAGAAGAACGCGGCGGGGACGGCGGTCCGCCTCATCGGCCCCAATTGCCCCGGCATCATCACGCCGGGGGAGTGCAAGATCGGCATCATGCCCGGGCGCATCCACCATCCGGGAACCGTCGGCGTCATCTCGCGGTCGGGGACGCTGACCTACGAGGCGGTCGATCAGTTGACCCGTCTCGGCCTCGGCCAGTCGACCGTCATCGGGATCGGCGGCGATCCGGTCAACGGGACGAGCTTCATCGACTGCCTGCGCGCCTTCGGCGAGGACGCGGGGACGGAGGCGGTCATCCTGATCGGCGAGATCGGCGGCATGGCGGAGGAGGAGGCGGCCTGCTTCATCGCGGGCCATTTCCGCAAGCCCGTCGTGGCGTTCATCGCGGGACAGACGGCGCCGCCGGGACGCCGGATGGGCCATGCCGGCGCGATCATCGCCGGCGGCCGCGGCACCGCCGGCGACAAGATGAAGGCGCTCGAAGCCGCGGGCATCGCCGTCGTGAAGTCGCCGGCGGACCTCGGCGCGCGGATGAAGCAGGCGCTCGGCCGATGAGCGCGGGCCCGATCTTCTACGAGGAGTCGCAGGGCTTCACGCCCTGGGCGTACGCGCTTCTGGCGGCGGTCGGCCTCGTCCTCCTCGCCGTCGCGACGCTGCGGATGCGGACGATCGTCGCGTCCGACGCCGTGACGCTGCGCTACGGCTTTCTCTCGACGGTGCGCGTGCCGATCTCGGATCTTGCCCGCGCGGAGGCCGTGGCTTACCGGCCGGTTCGAGACTACGGCGGGTGGGGCGTGCGGGGCTTCGGCCGGCGGCGGGTGTTCAGCGCGCGCGGCAATCGGGGCGTTCTGCTGACCCGGAAGGACGGCTCGACGCTCATGATCGGCTCACAGGACCCGCGCCGGCTGCTCGCCGCGCTGGCGATGGCCGGCGTCGCGACCGACGACAAGCTCCCGGCGCCGCCGCGGGAATTCTGAGATTTCGAAGGAGAGATCGTGAGCGAGCGGACCCTGACGATTCTGAAGCCGGACGCCGTCGCGGGGGGCAAGGTGGGCGCGATCCTCGAGCACCTCGAGCGGGAGGGATTTCGGTTCCTCGCGATGAAGCGGATGCGCCTCTCTCCCGAGCAGGCGCGCGCGTTCTACGCCGTGCACCGGGACCGGCCCTTCTACGACGCGCTCGTGCGGTTCATGACGGAAGGCCCGGTGGTGGTCGTCGCGTTGTCGCGCGAAAACGCGGTGAGTCATCTCCGGCGGACAATGGGCGCGACGGATTCGCGCAAGGCCGAGCCGGGCACGGTGCGCCAGGCCCACGGCACGGACATCGAGCGGAACGCGATCCACGGCAGCGACTCGCCGGAAAACGCCGCGAAGGAAGTGGCGTTCTTCTTCAGCGAGTCAGAGTTGATCTAGGAAGTCTTCGGTCGCGCAGGTCCTGTCGGGATTCTTGAGATCTTTCCGGAGCGGACCCGACGACCGGTGACCGTGGGACTCGATTCATGGCCCGCTTCGCTTCACCGACACCAGCACTCGATTCGCGACCCCTCTCAGGATCGCGACCTCCTTGCGGTCGAGGGGCCGCGCGGCCACGATGCGCCGCCAAGCGCGGAGCGACCGGTCGCGGTGGCCCGTGTCGTAGAAGCCGATGGCTTCGAGCGCGCGGTCCCAGTGGTCGATCGCGGCCTCGACCTCCGAGGCCCGGGCCCAGGGCTCCGCCGCGTCGAGCCGCGGCTCTTCGGTCAGCCGCGCCATCGCGAGGACGACGGCGACGGCGTGGGAGACGTTCAACGTCGGGAAGTCCGCGCGGCTCGGCAGCCGCAGGCAAGCGCTCGCCTGCGCGCGCTCCTCCTCGGTCAGGCCGCTGCGCTCGGGGCCGAAGACGAACGCGACCCGGGCCGCGCCGCCGAGCCCGTCGAGGAAGGCCGGCAGCTCCGCGAGCGCGAGGAAGCGCTGCGCCTCCCTTCCTCGCAGCGACGAGGTCGCGACCACGGCGTCGAACTCCGCCACCGCCTCGCCGTACGCCTCGTAGCGGCGAAGCCCGGCGAGTGTCGCATCGGCGCCGGCGGCGAGCCGATGCGATTCCTCGTCGACGGGAGCCGCCGGCTCCACCAACCGCAGATCGGTGACGCCGAAATTGCGGCAGGCGCGGGCGACGGAACCGAGATTCGCGGGCGTGTACGGCCGCACGAGCACGACGGCGAGGTCGGAGGCGGCCACGGACGCGGATTATCGTCGAGGGAGGCGGCCTTATAATCTTTCGGTGAAACGCCGGCTCTTCGCCGCCGCTCTCGGACTCCTGGCCGCCCTCGCGGCCTCCGGGCAGAGCCGTAAGCCGACGCCCCGCGCCGAGGAGCTGCCGACCTACAGCGAATCCGCCGGCACCGAGTACGTCCTGCTGCCGGTCGTCGTCTTCGACAAGAAGGGCCGGTTTGCCGAGGGCCTCGACGAGAAGGACTTCCGGGTGTGGGTCGAGGGCAAGTCGGTCCACCTCGACACCTTCGACCGCGACGAGCGCGCGCCGGTGTCCTTCGCCTTTCTGGTGGACACGTCGGGGAGCATGAAGATCGCCTCCAAGCTCGACATGGCCCGCGACGCGATCCGGCAGATCGTGTCGAAGCGCCAGCCGGGCGACGATTTCGCTCTCTTCGCCTTCGCCGACGACGAAGTGCGGCCGGTGGCGCCCTTTTCTTCCGACCCGCGCGGGCTGCTGAGGGAGCTCGACGCCCTGGAGCCGGAAGGGGGGACGGCGCTCTTCGACGCGGTCGCCGCAACGCCCTCGCGGCTCGTCGAGGGGAAGAATTCCAAGCGGGCGATCCTCCTCTTCACCGACGGCATCGACAACGCCAGTCACCTTTCGAGCCTCGAGATGGCAGAGATCCTGCAACAGGTGTCTACGCCGGTCTACGCCGTCGGGATCAAGAACGCGGCGTTCGACCGGCTGACCGACCAGGAACGGGAGGAGCTGGCCCTGGACAACCTGAAGATGCTCGCCCTCTCGAGCGGCGGCCAGATGTTTCTGGCGGCAGGGGAGGAGGATCTGCGGCCCCTCGCCGCGAAGATCGATTCCGAGGTCCGAAAGCAGTACCTGCTGGGCTTTACACCGTCCGGTCAGGGAGATGTAAAATATCGGGTTGTCGTTGTATCCGTGGCGAAACCCGGTTCCTGGGACGTACGGACGCGGCGAGGCTATCGGGGAAGTTCCCCGTAGGCGGGTGGAGGAAACCCTTTCAACAAAGGAGGGATGCATGGTCAACCGAACGTGGAGACAAGCGGGGGTCGTGGGCGGAGCGCTCCTTCTAGGCGCTTTCGGCCTCACAGGGTGCGCGACCAAGCGCTACGTGGGGGACGAAGTCTCTAAAAGCAGCGCTGCGAACGAGAAGCACATCAGCGAGGTCGAGTCTCAGGTCGAGCAGACGCAGACGAAGGTGAAGGAGCACGACACCAAGATCACGGAGCTCGACAAGACGACGCGCGACGCACTCGAGCGGGCCCAGGCGGCGGGCAAGCTGGCCGAAGGCAAGTTCGTGTATTCGCTGGTGCTCTCGGACGACGCGGTGAAGTTCCCGACGGACGGTCACGATCTTGTCCGACGAAGCGATGGCGAAGCTCGATGATTTCGCCAATCGCCTGAAGTCGGAGAACAAGAACGTGTACCTGGAGATCCAGGGTCACACGGACGCCACGGGCTCGGACATGTACAACTACAAGCTCGGCGAAGAGCGGGCCGAGGCGGTGCGGCGCTATCTGAACCAGAAGGGCGTCGCGCTCAACCGGATGTCGACGATCTCCTACGGCAAGGCGGAGCCGGTCGACGACAACAAGACCAAGGACGGGCGCGCGAAGAACCGCCGCGTCGTGGTCGTCGTCCTCGCCTAGCGTTTCCCGCGTTTCTCATTTCCGCGAAGCGCCCCGGCGACCCCGGGGCGCTTTTCTTTTCGGGGCACGCTGCGACCGCAGGGCCGCGACGGCGCGGGTGAAATCCTCCGGCGGGTTTGAAGCGACCCGCACCGGCCGGCCGTCGCGCGGATGCGCGAACCCCAGGCGGCGTGCGTGGAGCATCTGCCGCGCGGCGGGAATCGGGGGCTCGTGAAAATCCCGCGGCCGATAGACCACGTCGCCGAGCACCGGATGCCCGGCCTCCGCGAAGTGGATGCGGATCTGGTGGGTGCGGCCCGTCTCGAGCTCGATGGCGACGAGCGCCGCGCCCTCGAGGCGCTCCTCGACGCGGTATCGCGTGACGGCGCGCCGGCCGCGCTCGCCGCCGCGCGCCACCCTTCGGCGCGTCACCGTCCCGTCGCCCGCGAGCGCCGACGCGAATTCTCCGGAGTCCGTCGGATTTCCTTCGACGATCGCGACGTATTCGCGCTCGATCGCGTGCTCGCGGAAGAGGTCCTGAAGGGCGCGCAGCGTCTCGCGGTTGCGCGCGAAAACGATCGTCCCCGACGTGTCGCGGTCGAGGCGGTGGACCACACCGACGTAGGCGCGGCGGCGATAGCGATGCTGGAGGTAGAGCGAGACCCGTGACAAAAGCGTGTCCTTCTCCCGTTCCGCGGTCGGCACCGAGAGGAGGCCCGCCGGCTTCTCGACGACGATGAGATCCGCGTCCTCTTCGAGGACGTTCAGCGCGGTGCGGACGCGGCGGCGGGCCGGCCGGTCCGGATGGTGCGAGAGCGGAGCGTCCTCCGCGACCTCGGCCCCGGGCTCGTCGCGCGTCTCTCCGGCGACGTCCACGCGCCCCGCTCGCACGGCCTCGCGGGCGGCGCGGCGCGACAGGCCGAAGCGGCGCGTGACGGCGAGATCCAGTCTCAAGGCGACGCGGCGCTCTCGGTCCGGGGGACTCGGATTTCGACGAAGAACTGAGGGTCCCCGACGCGCGCGCCCGGCCCGGCGCCCGGGCCGTACGCTGCGGCGACCTCGAAGTTGTCGCGCACGGCGCGGTCGAGCGCCGTGAGGTAGTCCTGCCCGAACCGGCCGACGTCGCGCCCGTGCCCGACCGCGAGCACGTTGGCGTACAGGAGAGCGTCGGGCGGCTTCGCGGACAGTCGGGCGAGCACGGCGGCCTCCGCGGCGGCGTCCAGATGCCCCGGGAAGAACTGATTCTCGGGGAGGGGATTCGAGAGGCGCAGCACGTAGTTGAAGAAGCCGCCCTCGGGGAATCCCACGAGCGATCCACCCGAGGGGAAGCGCGCCGAGAGATCCTGCAGCGCGTCGCGCGTCGTGCTCGCGACCGGCTCCGTCAGCCAAAGCGTGCCCGCGGGCGTCGCGACGCGAGCCCAGCCGGCGTGTCGGAAGATTCGCGCGAGATCGCCCGCGCGCAGAAGGACGAAGACTCCGAGCGCCGCCGCCGCAAGGCGGGGCAGGCGGCCTCCCACGGCCGGGGCGCCTCGGTCCGCGAGACGGAAGAGGCCCGCAACGGCGAGCGTCAACGGCAGCGGGAGCAGGAAGGCGCTGTACGGCCCGACGTAACCCGCCGCGAGCAGGAGCCGCATTGCGAAGAGCGCCGCCGTGTAGAGGAGCGCGTCCGGCGCGGCGGCGAGAAGCGGCCCCGGACGACGTCGCAGGATTCGCGCGGCGAGGCGGGCGAGGCCCGCGCCGACGAGCAGCGGCGGCACGACCCGCACGAGCGGCGGGAAGAGAGAGAGCGTCGCCGCGAGGCGGTCCGGAGGCCGCAGACACACGGCGGCGCCGGCGACGAGGACGGCCACCGCGGCCGTCTCGATGGCGCGCCGTCCGCGCCGCAGTCGCGAAGCCGCCGCGGCGGCCATCGCGAGCCACGCCGCGAGCAACAGCAGGACGATCGCGGCGAGCGCGAGCTCCGCCAGGCGCAGCGCCGGCCGATCGAGCCCCGCGTAGGATGCGTAGATGTTTCGGAAAGTCTGCGGGGGCCCGAGGATCGCGAGCCAGCCCTCGCGGCGCAGCACGGAGAGCGGGGTGCCGGCCGACAGCATGGCGTAGACGACTCCGGCGGCCGCGAGAGGCACGAGGGCCGGCACCGCGAGCCGGCGCGCGCTTCGCCGTTCGATCGCCAGCGAGGCGACCGCCGCGAGGCCCATCTCGGGCCGCGAAAGGAGCGCCGCCGCGAACGCCGCGGCCGCGGCCCAATCGCCCGCCGCGCTCTGGCGCCCGGACGCGGCCAGCATGCCCCACGCGATCGCGGCGGCGGCGATCGCCGTGTCGAGGCTGAAGGGGAAGAGGTGACAGCCGCCCGGCCGCTGGAAGAAGCACGTGGCGACGACGAGCGCGGCGGTCAGGGACGCGCGGCCCGGCGTCATCAGGCGTCCCGCGACGCGGCGGAGCGCCTCGAGGCTTGCGAGCGCGACGGCTGCCGCCAGCGCGATCCGCGCCGGGAGCGACGGTCCGGCCGCCCGATCCACGGCGGCGGCGAGGTAGGGCGCGAGCGGCCCGTGGTAGAAGCGGACGTCCCGGTAGAGGTGCTCGCCGCTCCGGAGCCGCCAGGGCGTCTCGAGCTCGCGGCCCGAGTCCACGTAGGGCTCGATCCAGCGATTCCATGACAGCGCCGCGAGGAGCGCGAAGACCGCGTAGGGGAGCGCCGCGAGGAGGAGCCGCCCCGCGCGCGACGTCGCGCGGGGCGGCTCGCCGCCGTCGTGTGGCCGAGGCACGGCCGGAGATGTTAACCCGCGGATCTCCCGCAGCCCTTGACTCGGCCGCCGCGACTTCCGACTATCGCGGCGTGCAGGACAAGATGTCGAGCCGCAATCCGGCCGTCCGGGCGCTCGCTTCGGCCACCTCGCACGTCTGGTTCCCGCTCGCCGTGGCTCTTTCGCGCGTGTTCCCGCCGCGCGCGCTGCGCGCGCTCGGCGCCGGGATCGCCAGCCCTTACATGCGGCGGCGGCGCAAGTACGTCGCCGCGCTCGAGTCGAATCTCGCGCGGATCCTCGGCGCCCCGGCCGATTCTCCGGAGGTGATGGCGCGCGTCCGCACGCTCATCGACGGCCATTTCTCCGCGTGGGCCGACTTCCTCCATTTCGCGACGCGTTCGCCGGAAGAGTCGTCGCGCCTCGTCGAGAGCGTCGTCGGCTTCGAGCGGATCCTGGAGGGGCGAAAGCGCGGCAAGGGCGTGCTGCTGCTCACGGCGCATCTCGGCAACTGGGAGGTCGGCGGCCTGATGCTCGCCGAGGTGAAACAGCCGATCCACGTGGTGCTCGTGCCCGACATCTACCCCGCCGTCGAGAAGGCGCGTCGCCGCCTCCACGAGCGCTCCGGCGTGACCGAAATCCCGATCGACCGGAGCTTCACACCGACACTCGCCGTGCTGCGCGCACTCTCGGAGAACGCGATCGTCGCGATGCAGGGAGATCGCGACTTCAACAACACGGGGGTCGCCGTGCCGTTCTTCGGCCGCGAGGCGTACTTCCCGCGCGGCCCGCTGCGGGTCGCCATGGCGACGGACGCGGCGGTCCTGCCGGCCTTCATCGTGCGCGTCGCGGACGGGCGGTACCGCGCGATTCTCGAGGAGCCCCTGGCGATCGACCGGGGCGCGGACCGGGAGGCGGCGCTCGCGAAGAACCTCGCGCGGTACGTCGCGATCCTCGAGCGCTACGTCCGGCAGTACCCGGATCAGTGGTACTGCTTCTACCCGTTCTGGGACGACCCGAGCCGAAGGAGCTCTCGCTCGAACCCGTAATGTCCGGATTTCGACTCTCCAAGTGGTATCTCGACTGCGTCGCCGAGGACGGAACGGCGTTCCTCGGATACCACGCGGTGCTCGACTGGAAACGCCTTCGTTTTCGCTACGGCAGCGTGCTGGTCAACGGACCGTTGAGCGAAGCTTCCTGGCGGCAATCGCTGGCGCCGGGTCCTCCGCCGACGCTCGACGGAGGCGTTCTTCGGTGGCGTTGCCCGCGCCTCGGCGTCGACGCGTCCTGGGATCCTCTCCGGCCGAGCGTGACTCGTCGGCTCCCGGGTCAGTGGATTTCCATGGAGTGGGAGTGCTTCTTCCCGCTCGCCCGAGCCAAGGTGCACCTCCCGTGTGCGACGCTCGCGGGCCTCGGCTATGCGGAGAGGATGACGCTGGCCGGGGACCGGCCGACGCCGCCTCTCGAGGAGCTTCGATGGGGCCGGTTCCTCGCCGCGACGGCGTCGCTCGTTTGGATCGACTGGCGCGGCGAATTTCCATTCCGCCTCGCCTTGCACGACGGCCGCGAGGTTTCCGCCTCCTCCGTCGACGACCGTCGCGTCGTGCTCGCGGACGGAGCGACTCTGGAGATGTCCGACACGAGGGTGCTCCGGCAGGGGGCCGTGCTGCCCGAGGCGCTTTCGGCGATTCCGGGATTCGCGCGCGTGTTCCGAACTACACTTCCCTCCCAAGAGACCAAGTGGTTGAGTCGGGGCAAACTTAAGGACCCGGGATGGGCGATCCACGAGCTCGTACGGTTCGAAACGGCCGGTCGCTGACGGTCGGCCAACTCCTCTACGCCGTCACGTTCTGCCTCCTGTTGCCCGCGTTGCTCGGGGTCTGGGCGTCCGGCGCCGCGAAGAACATCTCCCTCCCTGTGCCGGTCTCCGCCGCGGTCGGCGCCCTCCTGACGGCGACCGGCGCGGCCCTGTCGTTCTGGGGAATGGCCTCGATCGTCCGATGGGGAGAGGGTTTCCCGATGAACGCCTACCCCCCCGCCCGCTACGTTACGCGCGGTGCCTACCTCCTCATGAGGCACCCGATCTACGTCGGATTTGCTCTGGCCTGTTTCGGTATCGCGGCTCTCACTCGGTCGTCCCCGGGGTTCTGGCTCGTCGCGCCGGCGGCGGCGCTCGGATGCACGGCCCTCGTTCTCGGGTACGAGCGTCTCGACCTGCGACGCCGATTCGGCGCGGCGCTCCATCGCCCGTGGCTGTCGCTCCCGCCCGATCGCGACACCGCGGCGCCTCTCGGGGAGCGCGTCGCGGCCGGCGTTCTCGTCTTCGTTCCCTGGGTGGCCGCCTACGAAGTTCTTGCGGCGCTCGGCCCGTCCCCTGACGCGGTCTCTGCGTACCTTCCCGCGGAGAGCGCATGGCCGGTGTGGCAGTGGACGGAACTCGTCTATGCGTCGACCTACCTCTTCGTAGTGTCGGCCCCCTTCGTGGCGAAACGATCCGCCGATCTCCGGCGATTCGCGCTCGAGGGACTTCTCGCGACCGCCCTGATCTCGTTTCTCTTCATTCTCGTTCCGCTGGTCGCGGTCCCGCGGGCGTTCGAGGCGACGGGGCCGCTCGGTCGGCTGCTTCTCTTCGAACGCTCTCACGACACTTCCGGCAACGCGTTTCCTTCCTTCCACGTCGTGTGGGCATTTCTCGCAGCGCGCGCGTACGCGTCGCGCTGGCCGCGGCGGCGCCCGCTCTGGCTCGGGATCGCGGTTGCGATCGCGGCGAGCTGCGTCACGACCGGGATGCACGCGGTAGCGGATGTCCTCGCCGCAATTCTCGTCGTGCTTCTCGTGACGCGAGCCGGTCGCATCTGGGGGACGCTTCGCCGGGGAGCGGAGGTCTTGGCGAACTCGTGGCGCGAGTGGCGTCTCGGGCCGCTTCGCGTGATCCAGCACGGACTGTACGGGGGGATGGCGGGATTCCTGGCGGTGACGGGCGTTGGCTGCCTCGCCGGAGAGGACTTCGTCTGGCCGGCGGTGCTCGTCTCGACTTTCGTGATCCTGGGCGCGGCAGCGGTTGCTCAGTGGATCGAAGGGGCGTCCGGGTTTCTTCGTCCGTTCGGATACTTCGGCGGCGCGCTCGGCGGCATCGTGGGCTGCCTGGCCGCGGTTCCGGTCTTCGGCGTCGCCTTCTGGAGGATCGGCGGCGCCTTCTGCGTGGTCGCTCCGTGGGTGGTCGCGGCGGGGCGACTTCGCTGCCTCGTTCAAGGCTGCTGTCACGGCGCGCCGTCTCCGGAGTCGGTCGGAATCCGCTATCGGCATCCGATGTCGCGTGTCGCTCGGCGCCCGGACTTCGCCGGCCAGCCGCTGCATCCGACGCCCCTGTATTCGATTCTGTGGAACGCCGCGCTGGGATTGTTTCTGTTGAGACTCTGGGTTCTCGGCGCGCGGACTTCGCTCGTCGTCGGCCTCTATTACCTCGTGAGCGGGCTCGCACGGTTCGCGGAGGAAGCCTATCGGGGCGAGCCGCAGACTCCGAGCGTCGCCGGATTGCGCCTGTATCAGCACCTGGCCCTGGCGAGTGTCCTGGCGGGCATCGCCGCGACGACCGTCGGGACGGGAGAGGTCGGCGGCGGGTTCCATCCGAACACCGCAGCCGTGGTCGTCGGGCTCGCGTTCGGCTTGGTCGCCGCGGCGGCCTATGGCGTGGACGTGCCGGACTCGGGGGCGAGATTCGCACGCCTCACCTGACCGGACGCGCCGGCCGCCCGCCTACGCTCGTTCCGCGGCGGCGCGGCGCCTCTGCAGAAGGACGAGCGAAGCGACCAGCGCCACGACGAGAAGGGCGAGAACGCCGAGCTCGATCATCCCGTTGCGGAAGGCGGAGTCGCCCTTCTCGAGCAGCCTTGGGAACTCGGCGGTCAGGACCAGGACGCGGCGCGTCCCGGCGATGAGGCCGATGATGAGGAAGGGCTCGGGCACGAGGACGTGCTCGCGGAACGAGACCTGAACCGTGTAGAGGATCTCGACGACGAGGAGCACGAGGAGGATCCGGTCGAGCATGTCGATGATGCGAGAAACGAGCGTCCCCGCGCCCAGGCTCGTCACGAAGTCGGAGATGCCGGCAACGAGCAGCGCGATGGCGCACCCGGCGAGGAGCAGCCCGAGGCCGACGTAGACGACGTCCTCGACCCGTGAGAACTGGCGTGCGATCCAAGTCCGGGGATCCGCGTGCCACGAGGGCGTTCTCGTCTTCTCCATCCGATGGACCTTTCTCCGGCAGGTCTCTTGCGGGGATCGTGCCAGAGGGGAGCGCGTCAGGCTGGCCGTCGCTCCGGCTAGCTCGCCTTCGCTCCCGCGGCGCACGCCTCCTCCCTCGCTTCCGCTCGGCAAACTTCGCGCGCCGCGAACGCAGAGATGCAGTTCCGACGAGGAGCGGCGAACGCAGCCCGTTAATCGCCCCGTCGCGCCGAGACGGCGGCGACGAAGAACGCGTCGTAGTGGCGGGCGAGGTTCTCGACGTCGGGCAGGATCTCCGGTGCCTCGAACCCCGCGGCGGCGAGCGCGCGGCGCCAGTTCTCGGGCGTCAGGAATCCGTGCGTTGGCCGCGTTCGCGGGTCCGTCGCGACGCCGGTGAAGTTCTCGAGGAAGTTGAAGACGAACTCGACGTAGATCGGCTGACCCGGATACGGCCGCACGCACTCGGAGAAGACCGCGACGCCGCCGGGCTTCAGCGTCTCCCGGATTCGGGCGAGCGTCGCGCCGAGGTCCTTCGCGACGTGGATCGTGTTGACGGCGTAGACGAGGTCGGCGCTGCCGGCGGCGACGCCCTGTGCGGAGAAATCCCGGTCCATGTCGAGCCGTCCGGAACTCGAAGGCGACGTCCGGGAAACCGCGCCTTGAGCGTCCGCTCGGCGCGGCGCAGGAAGGTCGGCACGATCTCGGTGAAGACGTACCGCCCGACGCGCGGCAGCCGCGCGTCGCGCGCCAGCCGCTCGAGCGACCGCGAGGGCCGCCGATCCCGAGCCGCCGCCGATCTCGACGATCGTGGCGGCGTGCGGCGGCAGCGGCGCGCCACGGCGTCGGCGCCCAGGCGATTGTTGATCTGGTAGAGCAGATTGTCGTTGGAGAAGTAGTCGAACCAGAGCGGGAGGCGGGCCGGCGAGAAGAGGATCTCCTCGCCCGTCTTCTCGCCGCGCAGGAACTCCGGCACGTGCTCGGCCATGGCCCGCACGACCGCGAACGGCGGGGAGCGACGACGGGTCCGTCGCGCGGGCCCGGGCCTCCGCGCGGTCGGGGTCGCCTTCCGGCAGGGGATCGCGCAGGCGGTAGCGCTGCTCCTGCCCGGCACCCGCGACCGACTCCTCTTCGAGGTAGCCCTCCGCGGCGAGCTTCCGGAAGAACCAGTCGAGCGGCGCGGCGGCGCGCGGCGCGAAACCGCGGGCAGCGCGCAGCTCTTCGGAGCGTGGTGCCGCCGGCGCAGGTCTTCATCGAGCCCGAGCTCGCGCACGAGCCGCAGGAGCATGTCGATCGTGAAGCGATCGAACTGCTCCGAGCAGAGGATGAAGTTCGGCGTGAAGAGAGCCCGGATCTCCGGATCGGGAATGCGGGCCAGCAGGTCGGGCAGCTCTTCCGTGCGCGACGTCACGGTTGGATCTTACGGGAGACTACGGACGAAGGACTCAGGAGTCCCTGCTTCGAGCATCAGAGTCGGTCCCTCGTCGCTGGTCCCTGGTCAACCCTGAAACTCGTGGGACAGATGAAGAGACGATTTCTCTGCGGCTCTGATGCTGCTCGGTCCTTCCCTCGCCCTGGCGCGAGCACCGCCCGGGCGAGTCGTGATCCTCGGCTTCGACGGCGTGGACGCGGCGGTCGTCGAGCAGATGCTGGCGGCGGGCCGGCTGCCGCACCTCGCGGCGCTCAAGAAACGGGGCGGCTACTCGCCGCTGACGCCGACCGTGCCGGCGCAGACGCCCGTTTCCTGGGCGACCTTCACGACGGGCCTCGATCCGGGCGGCCACGAGATCTTCGACTTCCTGAAGCGCGACCCGGCCGACCGCGTGCCGACCTTCGCGGTCGCCGAAGAAACGACGGCGCCGATCCTCTTCGGCAAGTCGAACCCGGTCGTCCTCGGCCTCGCCGCGGGGCTCGTCTTCTGGATCGTGGCGGGCCTGCTCTTCGTCTGGCGCCGCAAGATCCTCTGGTTTCTCGTTCTCGACGCGCTCGGCGTGCTCGCCTTCCTCGGAGTCTTCCTGGCGCTCCGCGCCTGGCTGCCCGACACGCGGCCGGCGGTCAGGAACAACCGCAAGGGCGAGACGTTCTGGAGCGTTGCCGGGCGCGCGCCCCGCGACCGTCATGCGCATGCCGGTGACGTTCCCGCCGGAGTCCTTCCGCGACGGGCGACTGCTTTCCGGCCTCGGCGTGCCCGACATGTCGGGTCGCATCGGAAAGCCGGCCTTCTACACGTCGGACCCGTTCTTCGCGCCGCGCGAGGGCAACGACTTCTCGATCGAGCTCGTGCGGCTCGAGTCGAACGTCGGGACGGTCGCGACCAAGCTCATCGGGCCGCCCGGCAAGCCCTTCGGCCGCGAGGGCGCGATCGAGCTGCCGATGACGCTGACGGTCTCGTCCGCTCGCGACCGGCTGACGATCGACGTCGGCGGCCAGAAGGTGGAGCTCCCGGCCGGGGGCTGGAGCGGATGGGTCTCGACGCCGTTCCGGGTCAACCCGCTCGTCACGGTGCACGGCTACGCGCGGTTCTTCGCCTGAGAGCGATCCAGCCCGAGATCGCACTCTACGTCTCGCCGATCCAGTTCGACCCGGAGCGCCTGCCGCCGGGCTTCGCGCTCTCGTCGCCGAAGGGCTTCGCGCGGGACCTCGTCCGGCGGTTCGGCCGCTACAAGACGATGGGGTGGGCGATCGACACCTGGTCGATCCAGTCGGGCACGCTCGACGAGGACGGCTTCCTCCGAGGACGTGGCCGACACGGTGGCGCAGGAGCGCAAGATGCTCGCGGCGCTGCTCGCGGAGAAGTCGCGCCTCCTCTTCCAGTACTTCGAGTTCACCGACCGCGTCGGCGCACGTCTTCTGGCGGCTTCGCGATCCGAAGCATCCGGCCTACGACGCGGCGCTCGCGGCGAAGTACGGCGACGCCGTCGAGAAGTCCTACGAGACGATGGACGCGATCGTCGGGCGACGCCGAGAAGACGCTGTCGCCGAACGACGTCCTGATCGTCCTCTCCGACCACGGGTTCGCGACGTGGCGCCGCTCGGTCAACTACAACACCTGGCTCGTCGAGAACGGCTACCTCGTGCTCAAGGGCGGCGTCGCAGCGCAAGAGCCTCGAGGCGCTCTTCTCGCGCGGGCAGTTCTGGGAGTCGGTGGACTGGTCGAAGTCGCGGGCTTACGCGATGGGGCTCGGCGACATCTACGTCAACCTCCAGGGCCGCGAGGACGGCGGGATCGTGCCGCCGGGCGCGCCGTACGAGGCGCTCCGCAACGAGCTCATCGCGCAGCTCGAGGCCCTGACCGATCCCGAGAACGGCGAGCGCGCCGTCTCGCGCGTCTTCAAGCGCGAGCAGGTCTACCGCCGATTCGACCCGCGCCTGATCCCCGACCTGTTCGTGACCAACCGGCCCGCCTACCGCGTCTCCTGGCAGTCCTCGCTCGGCGTTCCGACGGAGAAGGTCTTCGAGGACAACCACGACGTCTGGTCGGGCGACCACTGCTCGCTCGATCCGGATCTCGTGCGCGGCGTGCTGTTCTCGTCGAAGCCGTTCCGCGCGAGCCCCATTCCGGGCATCGCGGACGTCTCGGCCTCGGTGCGCGCGCTTCTCGGCGCCGGCCCGGTCGCCGACGCGGCGGGGACGCCGCTCTGGTGAGACAGGACCGGACGGCCGGTCCTCGTCGCTGGTCGCGATCGGCCCCTGATGGCCGCTCGGCTGCACGTCTCTCTGCGCGCCGCACTCGCTCGCGCGAGGCCGCCGCGACTCCCCCGAGCACCAGCGCCAGGCGGACCTCGCGAAGATCCAGGCGCGCATCGCCGCGCTCCAGCGGCGCCTCGACGAGAGCCAGAAGAACGTCGCGACGGCGGAGGAACAGTTGAAGCGGCTCGATCTGCGGCTCGAGCTCGCTGCCGAGGAGAGCCGCGCGCTCGCGGCCCGGCGGGACGATCTCGCGTCGCGGCTGACCGGGCTCGCGGCCGACCGCGAGAGGGCGGCGGCCGCGGCGGAAGCCAGCCGCCGGACGCTCGTGGCGCGCGCGCGCGTGCTCCAGCGGTTCGGCCGCTTCGGGTATTTCCGGATCCTCCTCGAAGCGCACGACGCGCGCACGCTTCTCGCGAGTCGTCGACCGGCTCGACGCGCTCGCGCGCCGCGACGGCGAGCTGCTGGCCCGCGACCGCACCGCGCGGCAGCGCCTGTCCGACGATCTCGCGCGCGAGCAGGGCGTCAAGAAGGAGATCGACCAGCTCTACGCGAAGAGCCGCCGGGAAACCGCGCGCGCTGTGGTGTTGAAGCGCGAGCGCGAGGACTTCGTCGCGCGCCAGAAGCGATTCGCCGTGTCGGGCCGCGAGGAGGTCGTGAGCCTGACCGACAAGGCCGCGCGGCTCGAGCGGCTCCTCGATACGCTCTCGCGCCAGTCGACGGACGAACCCGCGGGCCCGTCGGGCAGCATCCGGCCGTGGAAAGGCGTGCTCGACTGGCCGGCGCGTGGAACGCTCGTCGAGACGTTCGGCCGTCACCGGCATCCGAAGTTCGACGCATGGACGTTCTCGAACGGCGTTGCGCTCTCGCTCCCGGAGCGGACGCCCGTTCGCGCGATCTACGCCGGCAAGGCGGTCTACGCGCAGTGGCTCGCGGAATACGGCAACCTCGTCATCCTCGACCACGGCGACGGCGTCCTGACGCTCTACGCGTGGCTGCAGAGCGTGTCCGTGACACCCGGGTCCTACGTGCCGGCCGGGACGACGATCGGGACGGCCGGCATCGGTCCCGGGCGCGAGGAGCCGGGCGTGTACTTCGAGGTCCGGGACCGCCAGAAGGCCGCAGGATCCGGTCGCCTGGCTGCGGTAGGGCGAAAGAGCTCGTCCCTTCGTTCTTCGTATCGGAAGACGCACCGCGAGGCCCTTCTGTTACCATCGCCACGATGAGATCCAACCGCTCCCGCTTGCTCTTCGTCGTCGGCTCGGTGGCCGCGCTCCTGTCGCTGCGCGCCGTCTCGGGCTCGGACGCGACCGGCAAGGACCCGGCCTCGAAGGCGCTTTCGATTTTTTCCGACGTCTTCTCCCTCACGCGGTCGCAATTACGTCGAGCCGGTGGACAACAAGACGCTGCTCGAAGGCGCCTACGACGGCATGTCCGATGCCCTGGACGCCTTCTCGTTCTACGTGCCGGCCTCGGAGCGCGCGGCGTTCCGTACAAGGCGAGCGCGGCGGGCACGGTCGGCACCGGCATCGTCGTCGCGCGGCGCGGCGGTTTCCCCTACGTGATCGGCGCGCTGCCCGGATCGCCCGCCGAGAAGGCCGGCATCAAGCCGGGCGACCTCATCGACACGATCGACGGCAAGCCGGTTCGGACGGCCCCCATCTGGAAGGTCCGGCTCGGCGCTCGACGGGCCCGACGGCACGACCGTTGCCGTCATCGTCTTCCGCGCGCGGCGACGAGAACCGGGTGAGCCTGAAGGTCCCGCGGGCGCAGCTGGGAGCGCGCCGGAGGTGTCGGCGCGGTGGGACCGCGACGTCGCGCATCGTCACGATTCCGACGATCGCGCCGGCGACGGCCGGCCAGCTCGCGGCCGTCATCGACGAAGCGGGAAGCGCAACGTCTCGAATCTCGTGCTCGACGTCCGCGGCGCGATCGGCGGGGAAGCCGCCGACGCGGCGGCCGCGGCGTCTCCGTTCGTCGGCAAGGGACCGGTGGCGACGCGTCGTTTCGCGCAAGGCCGCGGGCGAGGGTCTCGAGGCGACCGGCGAGAAGATCTGGAAGGGACACACGGTCGTCCTGACCGACGACTCGACGGCCGGCGCCGCGGAGGTCTTCGCCGCGAGCGCTGCACGATCGCGCGAGCGCGGCGACGGTCGGCGAGACCACGGTCGGGATGGCGGTGGTCCAGCGGCAGGTGCCGACGCCTTCGGGCGGCATCCTCTGGATGACGGTCGGGCGCTACGTCTCACCCTCGGGCACCGTGCTCGGCGGCAAGGGACTCTCGCCCGACGAGCGCGTGCTCGTGCTGCCGGGGGAGTCGCCTTCGGACAAGGATCCGATCCTCGACCGCGGCCTCGAGATCGCCCGCGGCTCGACGCTCCGCAAGGCGGCGTAGCCGGCGTTGCCGCGGCGTCCGCGACGGCTCTCCCCCGCGACCCTCTTCTTCGCGGCGCTCTCTCTCGTCCTCGCGGGAGTCATCGTCTGGCTCTGGCGCGCGCGACTCCCCACACCGGCGCCTCCCGCCCCGGCTGCGGCGACGCCGACCACGCCGCGAGCCCGCGCCACCGCTCGGCCGCTGCGCCCCACGGCCGCCCCGCGCCGCGCCACGCCTCCCGCCGGGGCGCCGGGTCCGCCTCGGATCGCCATCCTGATCGACGACCTCGGCAACGACCGCGCGGCCGCCGCCCGCATCGCGTCCTGGCCATGGCCCGTGGCGGGCGCCGTCCTGCCCGGGTTGCCGGGAAGCACCCCGACGGCGCGCGCCTTCGAGGACTCCGGCAAAGAGGTCCTGCTGCACCTGCCGATGGAACCGCAGGGATATCCCGGCGTGCGGCCCGGGCCCGGCGTCGTGCTCCGCGCGCAGAGCGACGACGAAATCGCGGCGACGCTGGAGCGCGACCTGGCGACCGTCCCGGGCGCTTCGGGGATCAACAACCACATGGGCTCGGCGGCGACCGCCGATCCGCGCGTGATGCGGGCGGTCGCGGCGGTCCTCGCGCGGCGCGGCCTGTTCTTCGTCGACAGCCGGACCACGACCTCGACCGTCGCGCGCGACGCCGCGGAGCAGGCCGGCGTGCCCTCGACGTCGCGGCGCGTCTTCCTGGACGACGTCCAGACGCCGGACGCGGTCTCGCGCTCTTTCGACGAGCTCGTGCGCCGCGCGAAGGAGGAGGGCGAGGCCCTCGCCATCGGCCATCCCCACCCGGTGACGATGGAGGTGCTGGAGCGGGAGCTGCCGGGATCTTCCGTCGAAGGGAGTGAGGCTGGTGAGGGTGCGGGATCTGGTGAGGTAGTTGTCAGTTACCAGTTCGAACTTCGAACTTCGAACTTAGAACTTAGAACTTAGAATCGAGAACTTAGAACCGAGAACTATTCTTCTCTTTTCGCCTCCTCCCAGTAGCGGTCGAGCTCCTCGAGCGGGATCTCCGTCATCTCCCGGCCCGAGGCATGGGCCCGCCGCGAGACGCCCGCGAACCGGGCCCGAAACCGCGCTCCCGTCCTCCGGAGCGCCGCCTCGGGATCGATGCCTCGCCGGCGCGCGAGGTTGACGGCCGAGAGGAGAAGGTCGCCGATCTCGCGCTCCTCGTGAGCGCGGTCGCCGCTCTCCGCCGCCTCGCGCCACTCGCCGAGCTCCTCGGCGATCTTGTCGGCCACGTCGGCGTCGCGCTCCCAGTCGAACCCCAGGTCCGCGGCGCGCGAGCGTCATGCGGTAGGCCGCCGAGAGCGCGGGGAGCGCGGCGGGGACGCTGCCCAGGGGGTCGTCCTCGGAGCGCGTCGTGCGGCGCTTGCGGGCCTCCCAGCCGCGCGCCACCTCCCGGGCGTCGCCCGCCGGCGTCGGGCCGAAGACGTGGGGATGGCGCTCGATCATCTTCTCCGTGATGCCGCGCGCCACGTCCTCGAGGCGAAACCAGCCCCGCTCGGAAGCGAGCGTCGAGAGAAAGAAGATCTGGAAGAGCAGGTCGCCGAGCTCGTCCCGGAGCGTCTCGGGATCGCCGCCGTCGATCGCTTCGAGCGCTTCGTGACATTCCTCGAGAAGAAACGTCCGGATGGTCTCCGGCGTCTGCTCCTTGTCCCACGGGCACTCCCGCCGCAGGCGCTCGACGAGCGACGCGAGGCGCTCGAGGGCTTCGGGTCGCGTCATGCCGCGATCCTATTCCGTAGGGATCAGCACGGGACGTTGCGCCGTCCGACCTGCTAAGATTTCGAGCGATCCTCGCCCGCAGCGCCATGGCCGAAGAAGAAGAAAAGCCGATCCGCGTCGTCGATCGCCGGATGTTCACCGCCGACGGCGAACTGCGTCCGGAATATCAGTCCACGGCGTCCGAGCCGGCGCCACCGGCCCCTCCGGCCGCCGCTCCAGCTGCCCCTCCGCCGCCCGCTCCCGCGAGTCCGCCGCCGCCCGCCGCCGACGCGCACGCGGCCGAGCCACCCCCCGACGAACCGGCGGCCGGCGAGCCGCGCACGGCGTTTGCCCTGATCATCCAGATGCTCGCGATGCCCGCTTATGCGGCGCTCGGGATGGTGCCGGATCCGGCCTCGGGGCGGCAGCGCGTGGATCGCGCCGCGGCGCGGGAGATGATCGACCTGCTCGCCGTCCTCGAGCAAAAGACCCGCGGCAACCTCTCCTTCGAAGAGTCCAACTTTCTTTCGCGGGTCCTCTACGACCTGCGCCTCGCCTTCGTGGAGGTGAGCCGTCCTCCCGCGAAGTGAGCGCCGGCGGGTCCGCCCCCTCTTCGGTCTCTTCCTGACGGCCGTTCTCACGGCGGCCGCCGGCCGGCCGGTTCGGGCGCAGGAGGCGGTCTCGCCGCTGCCGGCTCCGGTGACGCGTGGGCAATACCGCGCCAACTGGTTCGAGTTCCTGAATGCGCTTCTCGAGGACGACGCGAGTATGTCGAGCCAGGCGCTCCTGCGCCTTCGGCGCGCGGCCCAGGCCGTGGGCGTGCGGCATCTCTCCGACTTCTCGCGCACCGCGGTTCACGAGGGACGCCGGGCCGAGCGCCAGGGACAGCTCGCGCGCGCCGCGAGAGCCTACGACGCCGCGATCGCTCTGGATGAAACGAGCTTCGACGCGATCGCCTCGAAAGTCGGTTTCCTGGTGCGCCGCCACGAGTTCGGCCGGGCGCTCGGCCTCGTGCCGGACGCGGCCGGGGCGCTCTTCCAGACGCGCGAAGCGCGGTTCGCGCTCTTCTCGTCACTCGCGGTCTGGGGGTCCTCGCGCTCGCCGCCGCGGGGCTCGCCACCGTCCTGATCCTGCTCGGCCGAACCGGGCCGCGTCTCACGCACGATCTCGCGGAGAGGGCGTCGCGGTGGTTCGGGCCGGGCGCCGCCCTGCCGTTCGCGCTCGCGGTACTGGCGCTGCCGCTCGCGGCCGGGCTCGGCCCGTTCTGGCTCGCGCTGTGGTGGGCGATCCTCGTGTTCCCTTACGCCCGGCCGCGGGAGCGCGCCCTCGTGGCGATCGGTCTCGTCGTGGCCGGGCTCGCGCCGCTGCTCGTGACCGCAATCGGGCGGGAGAACATCATCCGGCGCTCACCCCTGTACGTCGCCGCCGCGGACCTCGAGGAGCAGCGGGAGGACGGCGCCGGGCGAGGACGGGCTGCGGCAGGCCTCGTCCGTCTTCCCCGAGGACTCGGACGTGTGGTTCCTGCTCGGCATGTACGCGCAGCGCGTCGGCGACTCATCGCGCGCGATCGCCTCGTACGGCCGCGCCGTGGCGGCCGATCCGAGGGACTATCGCGCCTACGTCAACCGCGGCAACGTGCGGTTCGAGGAGGGCGACTACGGCGAAGCGAGCCGCGACTACGCGGCCGCGGTCGAGCGCAATCCGCGTGCGGCGGAGGCGTTCTACAACCTCTCCGTGGCCCGCGGCGAAGCCTACGACTTCCAGGGTCAGGCGCAGGCGATGGCGCAGGCCCGCGCGATCTCGGAGTCGGCCGTGGACTCGTGGTCCAGCCGGCTCACGCTGTCGCGCGTCGTGCCGGCGGCGTACTCCGAGGCGCGCGCGCGGCAGCGGATCGAGAGCTGGAACGCGCAGGCGAAGAGCCGGCGGCTCCCGGGCCATCTGCCCGAGGGCGGCATGCTCGCGGCGGTGCGGTCGCCCGCCGCGACCGGGCCCCTCGTCGCGCTCGCGGCCGCCGTCGTCTGGGCCTGGTGGCGGGGCCGCCGGGGCACGGCGGCCGAGTGCGCGTACTGCGGCCGGCCGTTCTGCGACGCCTGCAAGCGCGCGGGAGAGCCGCCTTCGTACTGCTCGCCGTGCGTCCGCCTCGAGGTCCGCCGCGAGGAACCGGGCATCGACGCCCAGGTGGAACGCACGAAGGAGATGCGGCGCCGGATCTCCATCCGGGACCGCCTCTGCCGCCTCCTGTCCCTGCCGTTCCCCGGCGCACACTCGTATTTCTCCGAGCGGACGGTCGGCGGATTCGTGCGCCTCTTCGCGTTCTTCTTCGCGCTCGCCGCGGCGGTGATCGCGTGGCGCTTCTTCGAGATCCGGCCGCTCGCGCCGCGGCCGCTCTGGGGACCGCTCCCCGTCGCGGCCGCCGCGGTAGCGCTCCTGCTCTGGATCGCGGGCAACGTCGCCGCGTGGAGGAACTCGCATGGGTCTTGAGGGAACGCTCAAGGCCTTCTCGCTCGGGGACATCTTTCAGGTCCTCGGGATGCAGCGAAAGAGCGGCGTGCTCACGGTCGAGAGCATCGACGACGCCATCACGATCTCGTTTCTCGGAGGGCAGATCGTGTCCGCCGAGTCGCGGATGCGCCGCCAGGACAACCAGATCGGGAAGCTGCTCCTGCGCGCGGGACGTCTCGGCGAGGCCGACCTCGCCCGCGCCCTGGAGCTCCAGAAGGAAACGCGGCAGCGGCTCGGCTTCCTGTTGATCCGCGAGCGCATGGTCACGCCCGAGGACCTGAAGGAAGCCTTGCGCCTGCAGATCTTCCGCACGCTGCAGATCGCCTTCCAGCTGACCGACGGCAACTTCCGCTTCAGTCAGGAAGGACAGATCGAATACGACGCCGACCACATGGCGCCGGTGCCGACCGAGTCCGTGCTCATGGAGGCGGCACAGATCCACGACGAGCTCCCGCGGCTGAAGGAAAAGATCCGGTCGATCGAGTCGGTCTATCGCCGCGCGCCCGGGAAGGAAGGCCTGCAGCTCGTCTCCGGCGAGGGCGCCGCGGTTCCGGAAGGCGCGCTGGCGGGCTCCCGTGCGGAGCGCGAGGTCTGGCAATGGATCGACGGCAAGCGGCCCGTTTCGCAGATCATGGAGAACGCGTTCCTTTCGGACTTCGAGGTCCTGAAGGGGCTCTCGGATCTGCTCGACCGCAAGATCGTCGTCGAGGGGCGCGCTCCCGATGCGGTTCCGGAAGAGATCCTCGCGCCGGCCGCTCCCGACGAGCCGTCGCCGTCACCGGCCGTCATCGAGCGACCGCGCGGGATTTCTCTCGGCGCCATCGTGATGTGGGCCGCCGTCCTCGCGATCGGCGTCCTGGCGGTCTGGCGCGTGCCGCGCAATCCATGGAACGCGTTCTGGCGTCCCTCCGCGGAGGGCTCGCCGTTCGGCGTCCTCCTCAAGTCGGTCTCGCTCGATCGCCTCTCGGCGCTCGAGCGCGCGGTGCGCGTGTTCTACGACGCGACCGGCCGCTATCCGCGCGAGCTCGAGGAGCTCACGGCCAACGGCATTCTCGACGAGCGCGCGGTCCTGGATCCGTGGGGCCGCGCATACCGCTACATCCTGCGTCCCGAGCGGGGGAAGTTCGGGCTGTACGGGCGCGATGCTCGCGGGCAGATCGATCTCGATCTTTCGTTCGATCGCACGCTCGCGCCCGTGGCCGAGGTGCGGCCCGGGCAGAGCCCCGCGAAACCGCCGGAGAGTCAGCCCTCCGTTCAGGTTGTCGAATAGATTGAGTCTAATAGACTTAGATAGTAGTATCTAGAGCTTGACAATCTCTCACTAAGATCCTATAGTTCGCGGCTCCAGAACCGGGCCCGAAGGCTCGGCTTTTCGGGAGCGAAGGAGAGAGGTTGTCAATGAGCAAGATCATCGGAATCGATCTCGGCACCACGAACTCGTGCGTCGCCGTGATGGAAGGGGGAAGCCCCGCGGTCATCCCCAACGCCGAAGGAAATCGCACCACGCCGTCGGTCGTCGCGTTCTCGAAGACCGGCGAGCGTCTCGTCGGCCAGGTCGCCAAGCGCCAGGCGATCACGAATCCCGCCAACACGGTCTTTTCGATCAAGCGGTTCATGGGCCGCAAGTCTTCCGAGGTCACCGAGGAAATGAAGATGGTGCCGTTCAAGGTCGTTTCGGCGGCCAACGGCGACGTCCGCGTCTCGGCAGGCGGCAAGGAGTATTCGCCGCCCGAGATCTCCGCGATGATCCTCACGAAGCTCAAGGAGGCCGCCGAGGCATATCTCGGGGAAAAGGTCACGCGCGCCGTCATCACGGTGCCGGCTTATTTCAACGACTCGCAGCGGCAGGCGACCAAGGACGCCGGACAGATCGCGGGTCTGACCGTCGAGCGGCTCGTCAACGAGCCCACGGCCGCGGCGCTCGCGTACGGGCTCGACAAGAAGAAGGACGAGACGATCGCCGTCTACGACTTCGGCGGCGGAACCTTCGACATCTCGATCCTCGAGGTGGGAGAGGGCGTCGTCGAGGTGAAGTCCACCAACGGCGACACGCATCTCGGCGGCGACAACATCGATCAGCGAGTGATCGATTGGATCCTGGCCGAGTTCAAGAAGGACCAGGGCGTCGATCTGTCGAAGGACCCGATGGCCATGCAGCGGCTGAAGGAGGCCGCCGAGAAGGCCAAGATCGAGCTTTCGAACGTCGTCGAGACCGACGTCAACCTTCCGTTCATCACGGCCGACGCGTCGGGTCCCAAGCATCTGCAGCTCAAGCTCACGCGGGCGAAGCTCGAGCAGCTCGTCGAGGACATCATCACGAAGTCGGTCGGGCCCTGCAAGCAGGCGCTCAAGGACGCCGGCCTCACGGCCAAGGACATCGACGAGGTCGTGCTCGTCGGCGGCCAGACGCGCATGCCGCGCATTCAGGCGCTCGTCGAGGAGCTCTTCGGCAAGGAGCCGCACCAGGGCGTCAACCCGGACGAAGTCGTGGCGGTCGGCGCCGCGATTCAGGGCGGTGTGCTCGCGGGCGACGTCAAGGACCTGTTGCTCCTCGACGTCACGCCGCTGTCGCTCGGCATCGAGACGCTCGGGGGCGTCACGACGAAGCTGATCGAGCGGAACACCACCATTCCGACCAAGAAGAGCGAGACCTTTTCGACCGCCTCGGACAACCAGACGTCCGTCGAGATCCGGGTGCTCCAGGGCGAGCGCGAGATGGCGCGCGACAACAAGACGATCGGCGTTTTCCACCTGGTCGGCATTCCGCCGGCGCCGCGCGGCGTCCCGCAGGTCGAGGTCGCGTTCGACATCGACGCCAACGGCATCATGAACGTGTCCGCCAAGGACCTCGGCACGGGCAAGGAGCAGAAGATCACGATCACCGCGTCGTCCGGCCTCGCCAAGGACGAGATCGACCGGATGGTCCGGGAGGCTTCCTCTCACGCCGACGAGGACCGCAAGCGCCGGGAGGAGATCGAAGCGAAGAATCGCCTCGACAGCCTGATCTACGCGACGGAAAAGTCGTTCAACGAGAACAAGGCGAAGCTCGACCCCGCCGACGTCTCGAGCCTGGAGTCCGCGATCGCGGACGCGAAGAAGGCGCTCGAGGCCGGCGGAACGGAGAACCTGAACGGCGCTGCGGAGCGGCTCCAGCAGGTTTCCCACAAGCTCGCCGAGGCCATGTACAAGAGCGCGTCTTCGCGGCGGCGCGTCTTCGGGCGGCCCGTCCGGGCCGAGCGGCCCGGGCGCCGGCAAGGAAGACGAGGTCATCGACACGGAGTACGTGGACGCGGAAAAGAAGTAACGAAGTTGTCAGTGGTCAGTTTTCAGTTCCAGAAACTGACAACTGAAAACTGTAAACTGATGGCTGATTCATGACCGACTTTCGCTGGAACTCGCTCCAGGATCTCTTCGGGATCCAGGAAAAGATGAATCGCCTCTTCGAGGAGACGATTCATCGGACGGAGTTTCCCGACGAGGGCCTCTCGACGGCGCTCTGGTCGCCGGCGGCCGACGTGTACGAGACCCCGGACGAGATCATCCTCCACATCGAGCTGCCGGGCGTTCGGCTGGAGGACGTTCGGCTCGAGTCGGTCGAAGGCAAGCTGCGTGTGTCGGGCCACCGGCGGCCCGACAACGGCGTCGAGCCGAAAAACTTCGTGCGGATGGAGCGCATCTACGGGAGCTTTTCGCGCGAATTTGCGGTTCCCGCCTCGCTCGATCCCGGACAGATCAAGGCGACGCTCCGGGCCGGCGTGCTCAAGATCGTGGCCGCCAAGAGCGATCGGGGGCAGGCGATTCCGGTCGAAGCGAAGAAGGCCCGGTGAGCTCCCGGACCAGGCCCGGCGTCTATCGGATCGGAGCGATCTCGGAGCGCTTCGGGATCCACCCGCAGACGCTCCGCCTCTACGAGCGCGAGGGCCTGCTGCGGCCGGCCCGGACCGAGGGCAACACGCGTCTCTACGACACGAGCACGATCGAACGGCTCGAGATCATCCTGACCCTGACGCGCGACCTCGGCGTCAATCTCGCCGGCGTGGAGGTCATCCTCCACATGAAGGAGCGGATGGAGCACATGCAGGGCGAGGTCCACTCCCTGCTGTCGGCGATCCGCGAAGACGTCGGCGCGCGGCGCGGCCAGATCGACCGCCGGCTCGCCCTGGCGCCCCTCCCCAAGACCGGGCATCCCTCCAAGAGATAGGGCGGGCGTTCCGGCGGACTCGCGCCGCCGCACGACAGAATCTCTTCCTCCGGGCTCGCCGCAGAACGCCCGCCGGGAACGCCTCTTGCTTGGGGATTGGGGCTAGAATGCGCCCTCTCGAAGGAGGAGGTTCCGTGAAGAGATTCCTTTCGGCCGCCGCGGCGCTGCTCCTGGCCTCCGCCGCCTTCGGCCAGCTCTCCAAGTACAAGGACTGGGCCAAGACGCCGGAAGCCAGCTTCCTGACGCCGGCCGAGCGTCAGGCGTGGTCGAAGTTGGCCTCCGACGCCGACGCCGAGAAATTCATTGCGGACTACTGGGCCAAGCGCGGCGGGGATCCATTCAAGCAGGAGATCGCGCGCCGGATCGCCGCGGCCGACCAGCAGTTCAAGCTCCGCTCGCAGAAGGGATCGGAATCGGCGCGCGGGCGCGTGTTCCTGACCCTCGGCAACCCCTCGCGCGTCATGGAGGCCCGGGCCGGGGGAGCCGATGCCCAGAGTCCTCCCGACGGGAGCGGCTCGAGCTCGGGCCTCGCGGCCCTGCAGGACCAGAACAGCGCCGCGGCCGTGGTGCAGACCTGGGTCTACGACAAGTCGAAGTTCGACGCGTCCTGGGACGTCGGCGAAGTTCGCGCGCAGATCAACGTGGACCCGCAGCGGGGCCGCGACGATCTCGTCAACGCCGCCCTCGTGAACAAGGCGATCGACAAGGTCAATGAAGGACGGCTGGCCGAGGTCCAGAAGAAGATGGCCGCGGCCGGCGCGCCCGCTGGGGGAGCCCCCGCCGCACCCGCCGCCGCAGCGGCCCCGGCCCCCGCGGCGGCGCCTCCGCCGGCCCCTGCGGCTGCGGCCGCGCTTCCGGCGGCGACGCGAGCCTTGCTCGAGCCGATGTTGAAGGCGGAGGCGAAGCCCGTCGCCGGCTTCTGGGGCGGTGAGTTCCAGACCGTCACCGGGGATCCGTTCTATGCGTTCCAGCTCGTCAAGTTTTCGACGGCGACGGAGCCCGCTCCGGCCGTGATGAAGCTCGGCGGCGTCGTGACGAAGGCGGACGGAACCGAGGCGACGTCGTTCTGGGAAGACGCCGAGGCCGTCGACATGAAAGGCATCAACGGCGTGGACAAGGCCGTGGATCATTCGCTCTCGCTGCCCGCCGGCACCTACCGCGGTGCGTTCGGCCTCTTCTCGGCCGACGGCGCGACGGCCCTGACGTCGGCCTCGACGACCTTCACGATCTCGGAGAAGTCGAACGACTTCAAAGTCTCGCCGATGATCCTCGCGGCGACGCTCACGCCTCTGACCAAGCGCCCGAACCCGACCGACGCCTTCGTCTTCGGTATGGACAAGCCGATCCGCGTCGAGCCGCGGGGCAACCACGACTTCTCGCGCGAGGACGGCCTCTGGTACTTCTACACGGTGGCGAATCCCGTCGTGCCGACGACGGCCGATGCCGCGCCGGCCGCCGGCCAGGCGGCACCCGCCGCCGCGACTCCGCCGGCGCCCGCTTCGGCCGCGACGCCCTCGGCTCCCTCTGCAGCGCCGCCGCCTCCGCCCCCGGCGAAGCCGCGCATCATGACGCGCATCGGTGTGCTCCGCGACGGAAAGCCCGCCTTCCAGCCGGCGACGCTCCCGGCGGAGCTCCAGCCCCTCGGGACCAACTTCTACGGCAGCGGGAGCGAGATTCCGCTGGCGAGCTTCGAGCCCGGCTACTACACGTTCACCCTGAACGTGCGCGATCTCAACGCGCCGCGCGATTCGGCTTCCTTCAAGGGCATCGACCGCACGGGCGACTTCGTCGTGCTCAGTCCCGACGGAAAGATGCCGCCGACGGCCACTCCGATTCCCCCGAAAGCGACGCCGACGCCGCGGCCGAAGAAGAAGGCCTAGCCGGCTCGAACCACCCTCTCCGACTCTCGAGGAAGCCCCGCGTGAGCGGGGCTTTTTCATCTCATCCCTCGATTTGACCTCTTAATCACCATTTAATGTTGATTCGTCCCTACGAAGGGCTGGACGAAGATTCAAAAAAACGGATCGAAATGCTCGAGCACATATTCTGAACAGTTATAACTTGTTTGTTTTCATATAAATAGGATGTTTGAGAGTTGGGACAATTCTTGCTTTGTGGCAGTGGGAATCGAGAACTGTTGGCCGCTCTCAAAAGCAAAGAAGGAGTCAGCATGCGATCTAGAAGCTTCGCGACGTGCTTGATCCTGGCCCTCGTCTGCCTGATGGCGGCTCCCGCCCTCCTGGCCGACGGGACGCTGCTCGGCACCATCAACGGCCGAGTCGTGGATCAGGACGGGAAGGCGCTGCCGGGCGCGACCGTGGAAGTGACGAGCGCGGACAAGGGATTCCAGCGCACGGCGGTCTCGGACTCGGGCGGCGCGTTCAACTTTCCCCTCCTGCAGCCCGGGCCCTACATCGTCAGGATCACGCTGGCGGGGTTCCAGAGCTTCGAGTCGACGAACAACGTCGTTCAGCCGGAAAAGACGACCTCGATCAGCGCGACGCTGAAGCTCGCGACGACGGCCGAGGCCGTGACGGTCATGGGCGAAGTGCCTCTCATCGACAAGCAGAACACGACGGCGACGACGAACGTCGATTCGACGCTGACCCAGAAGCTGGCCGTCGGCCGTGGCTATCAGAACCTGATCTCCTTCGCACCCGGCGTGAGCAACAACTCGGGCGGCAACCCGAACGTCCACGGGTCGCTCTCGTCGACGAACCTGTATCTCTTCGACGGCGTCGACTCGACCGACCCGACGACGGGCACCTTCGGCCAGAACTTCAACTACGAGGCCATCCAGGAGGTCAACGTCTCGACGACGGGGATCTCGGCCGAGTACGGCCGGTCACAGGGCGCCTACGTCAACGTCATCACGAAGTCGGGCACGAACCAGTTCCACGGATCGTTCAAGATGATCTTTACGAACGACGACTGGAACTCCCAGAACAAGGGCGTGAGCCCGATTACCGGGGCGTCCTTCGCGCGAACCAAGAACGACACGACGGTCAAGGACTACGCGTACACGCTGGGCGGGCCCTTCTGGCAGGACCATGTCTGGTTCTTCGGGGCCTACGAGACCACGAGCAATACGGCCGCGGCGGCCCAGACCTTCCAGTCTCCCGTGTATCCGAACAACACCGGCCAGAACTACACGCAGGTCACGGACGTCCGGCTCTGGGACGGCAAGCTCTCGGCGCAGATCACGCCCTCCCAGTTGTTCGTCGCGCAGTTCAACAGCGACCCGATCACGGGTTTCATCGTGGACTACTGGAACTACGCGCCTGGAATCGGCTCGGCCGAGCTGAACGCCTTGACGGCGCAGGGCCAGAACGATTGCGGCGGTTTCGGCTGCACGAAGCAGCTCCACTGGTCCGGCGTTTTCGGATCCTCGGTCTCGGCCGAGGCCGGATACTCGGTGGCCGGAGGCAACATCACGGTCGCGCCGTTGCAGGGCGACGGGGCTCCCTACTTCTCGCTGACGGACGGGCTCTACTACAACGGCGCGACGTTCGACGGCCTCGTCTTCCGGCCGCGCACGCAGGCAAACGCCGCGGTGTCGATCTACCACGAGCTTTTCGGAAACGCGGCGACGTTCAAGGGCGGCGTGGACTACCAGATCATCAAGTCCCTCGCGTCATTCAACTACCCGACGAACAACCTCTTCTACATCACCCAGTACAACCCGACCGTTTCGGCGGCCGACCAGCAGTTCGCGGTCGGCGACGAGTGGGACCAGTTCATCAACCCGCAGCCTTCGACGTCCCGCGGAAAGATCTGGGGGTTCTACGGCCTCGAGAAGCTCGAGGCGGGGCGCCTGAGCGCGAACCTCGGCGTCCGCATCGACCACCAGACCTCGACGAGCGACCTCGCCAACACGGTCATCGACGCGACCAACTGGTCTCCGCGCCTGTCCGCTGCCTATGACGTGATGGGCGACGGCAAGACGCTCGTGTCCGCGGGCTACGGCCGCTACTATCAGTTCCTCGTCCAGAACATCGCCGACTCGGTCTTCACGGGCGTCCCGCAGGAGTACAACAGGAACATCTATCTGTGGGACGGCTCGCAGTTTCAGTTCGACAAGACGGTCACCGCCGGCGGCAACGCGCAGCCGATCAACACCGGACTCGACCCCTCGTACACGGACGAGTTCAACATCGCCTTCCAGCGTCAGATCGGAAGCACGATGGCGGTCGGCGTCCGGGGCATCTACCGCAAGTGGTACAACCTCGTGGACGACGTCAAGACGATCGACGCCAACGACAACCTGATCCTGACGCCGTACAACTTCGGCGGAGACGTCCTGAAGCGCAACTACAAGGCCCTCGAGTTCACCTTCGAGAAGCGCTTCTCCGGCAACTGGCAGGCCCTCGTCAACTACACGCTGTCGCGCGCACGGGGCAACCAGTTCTCCGACTTCGCGTCCCAGCAGCTCGATTGGCCGGGTGAGACCTGCAGTCCCAACCTCATCGGAGCGATCCCCTGCACGGTGGCTTCGTCCACCAACCAGTATGGCATCGCGTCGTACGACCGGACGAGCGTGGCCAACGCCTTCATCGCCTACACGTTCAACCTGCCGATCGTGAACATCACGGCGGCGCCCTCGGGCACGATCTTCTCGGGCCTGCCTTACCAGCAGCAGCAAACGTACGGCAACCCCGACGGCAGCCGCAGCACGTACTTCTACACGCCGCGCGGCTCGTCGCGCCTTCCGACCGGGTATCAGGTCAACTTCGCGCTCGAAGCCACGTTCAAGCCGATCGGAAACCAGGGCCTCTGGCTCATCGGCGGACCGCTCGAGCTCGGCGTCAAGGGCGAAGTCTTCAACGTCACGAACCAGCAGCCGCAGATCAGCAACTCGCTCATCAGCCTGCTGCCCAATTCGAACTTCGGACTGCCGACGTCGCGGAACTCCTTCCAGGCGCCGCGCAACTTCCGTTTCACGGGCCTGATCCGCTTCTAGGCGCTTCGGTCAAAGACGAAGGCCCCGGAGAAATCCGGGGCCTTTTCTTTTTTTCGTCCGCCGTCCCCACGGAGGAGGAGAATCCGAACATGCTCGCACTCGCGCGGATGGGCGTGCTCCTGGTGGCTCTCATGGCGTTGGGCGCCGGCGTCTGGCCGGATCCCCGGAGCCAGGACTGGGCCGAGACTCCCGAGGCCTACTTTCTGACAGCGGACGAGCTGAAGGAGTGGAAGACCATCAAGACTCCCGAGGATCGCCGGGTGTTTCAGGAGCGCTACTGGCTCAAACGTGACCCGACTCCCGGGACGCCCCGCAACGAGTTCAAGGAAGCGGTCTTCGCCCGCATCAAGGCGGCCGACGAGCGGTTCCAGATGGAGGACACTCCGGGATCGCGCACCGCGCGCGGCATGGTTCTGATCGTTTTCGGCAGCCCGGCGCGCGTGCGGGACGAGCACGCACCGCCAGCTCCCGGTGGGACGGTCGGCGCGCCGGCCGGCTCGCTCGAGGGCAACGAGACCATCACGCACTGGATCTACGACCGGGAGCGCACGCCGAAGGTTCTCGAGGCACTCAACCTTCCGTCGTTCGAAGTCCAGATCATCATCGAGCCCTTCCGGCATTCCGACGCCATCGAGAGCCCCGGCCTCGTGAAGGAGCTGCGCGAGAAGCTGGCGCGCCAGACGATCGTCAATCCCGACGCCGCCGTTCCTTCCGCCGCGGCCGCCCCGACCGCCGCCGAAGCCGCCCCTCCGGCGGCCGCCGCTCCCGCCGTTTCTGCCGAGGCGCCGGCGCCGGCTCCCGCGGGGCCTCAGCCCCTTCCGCGCGACGTCCTCGACTCCGGCCTCCGCGCTTCGCTCGATCAGGCGCCCTTAGTCACGCGGTCGGGCGAAGCCGTCTTCGGAGACGCCGTCCTCTGGCGCGACGCCGGCGGCGCACGGACGCTGCTGTGGCTCTCGGTCCCCCCGGCGCCCGCGGGCTCGAAGCGGTCGTTCCAGGGCGTCGTTCGGAAGGAGAACGGCGGAGACGATGTCGCGTCGTTCACCGACGCGTCGGGTCCCTCCGATGCGTTTTCGAGCACGGCGCCGCGCGACGTCTTCGTCCGCGCGCTCGATCTGCCCCCGGGAACCTACGACGCGTCCGTCGCGGTGACGGAGGCCGGCGGCAAGCCGATCGCTTCCGCCGGCGCGAAGATCTCTGTGCCGGACCTCTCGTCGGGATTCGCCGTCTCGCCGCTTCTCCTCACCCACGCGGCGGCCGCGCTCGCGTCGCAGAACGAGGGGTCGCCGTTCGCGATCGGGCAGGGAGTGCTGCCGCCTCGGGCCGACGCGATCTTCGCAACGTCCGAGAGCCTCTGGTTCTACGTCGAGACGGCCAATCCACCCGACCCCGCGAAGGTGACGCTCGAACTGCGCCTGCGCCAGGGCAACGCGGCGGTCCGGACCCAGGCGCCGTTCCCCGCGCAGTTCACCTCCGTGGGACCGAATCGCTACATCGCGGGGTTCGAGATCTCGCTCGCGAAGATCGCGCCGGGCGATTACCGGCTCTACGTCCTGGTCCGCGACGGCGTCGCGCCGCCGGACCAGTACGTCCTGCGCTCGGCGGACTTTCGCGTCCGCTGAAGGGCGGCGCCTTGCGGCGGAGTCCCGCTCTCTACTCGATGTGGACGTCGGCGCGCGCGGTGCCCATCTTGCCCGTCGCTTTGTCGCGCACGTTCACCACGATGCGCGAGTTGCCCTTCCGCATCTGCAGCGTGATCGGGTACGCGAGCGCGGCCTCCTGGACGGCGCCGTTGGCGGGCTGCCGGAACGCGGCCTCTTCCTTGCCGATGTCGCTCGTGCGGCCGGTCTCGTCCACGACGCCGACGTAGATCTCGGCGTCGGCCTTGGACGAGTCTCCCTCGGGCAGGAAGGTCAGCGCCGCCGCCGGGATCAGCACCGTGATCGGCTGGTCGTACTGCTTCTTCGCCTTCGTGGCCGGGCCGACCTGGAGCTTCACCGGGAAGGCGCTGTAGGAGACGCTCGTCTTGAGCGCCGCCCGCGCGATGTCGCGCGCCCGGTCGTCGTGGGTGCGTGCCGCGTAGCCGCGCCGGTAGCGGACGGCCGTGCCCGGACGTGAGACCGTGACCTCGATTTTCTGGTATCCGGTCGCGGGCAGGCTCGAGAGGTTCACGCCGATCGAGTAGTAGCTCGAAACGTCCGCGTACACCCGGGAGAACCCCTTCGTGAAGTCGTTCGAGTTGATGAGGGCGAGGCCGCCGGTCTCGCTCGCGAGCTCGAGCATTCCCGACTGCGCGTCCTGCCGGGCGATGAACGAGACGTTCGAGCGCATGGCCAGCGGGTCGTCGTTCGAGGCCGAGGCGCCTCCGGCGGTCAGGCCCTGGGCGTCCACGGTGTAGAACGTGACCTCGTCGGCGTTGGCCTGGCGCGCGAGGTCCGCGATCTGCTGGCCGATCTGGCGCGTGTCGAGCGAGGCGAAGGCCGCGGAGCCAAAGTTGCCCGCGGCGTACGTGTACATGGCGTAGCCCGGCATGGTGGAGAGGCCGCCCGAAACGTACAGGAATGCCTTCTTGCCCGGCAGCGGCGTCAGCGTCGAAAGCTGCACGCGCATGTCCTTGACCATGTTGTCGAGCTCGACCGCCGTCTCGTCGATGTAGGTGCGCGCGGCCCACTGGCGGCTGGAGCGCGAGCGCGTGGAGTCGATCGTCCGGAGCGTCATCATCTCGTTCTGGAGCCGCGACATCCCGACGCCCTTCTCCATCGAGTCCACCGCCGCCATCAGCGTCTCCTTGCTCGTCGTCCAGTCGGTCAGCTCCTTCGGCCGCCGGTCGAAGAGGACGATGCGTGCGGTGTCCGAGGGCCCGAGACGGGTGACGAAGTCCCGGAGTTGGTTGAGCGCGCGATTGCGCGTGAGCGGCGAGAGGTCTCCCGAGTCGACGTAGATCAGGAAGTGCCGCGGCACGAAGGCCTCGCCGCCCTTGCGGTAGACGTCGAGCACGCGATCGGGCGAGGCCGTCGAGAGGTCGGGCGCGTGGATCGTTCCGTCGTCCACGCGGGCGAAGTAGTCGATCGGCACGGGCTTGCCGTCCACGCGAACCGCGAAGTCCGGCCGTGTGAGATCGGAGATCGACTGGCCCTTCGAATCCGTGACCACCACGTCGAGATCCATCACGCGGACTTCGACCGATTCCGTGAACGCCGGAAGCGGCGGCTGCTGTTGGGCCGGCGGAGGTTGCGGGGGTTGCTGCTGAGCCAGAGCCGCGGAGGCGGCCGCCAGAAGAACCGTAAGAATCGTCCGTTTCATGGCTTTCACCATCCCGACTCTATCCAACGTCGGCATGGCGCGGCCGATTCCGAAAGAGTCCTCCTTTTAGGACATCTTCACGGTGGGGGTCGCTTCTCGCGAGCGGCCGCAAGGGCCGCCCCTACGCCGCACCATCAAACGCAATTCGTTGGGGCGGGGCTTGCCCCCGCCCGCGCTGCTCTACGTCGACTTCACTTCGACCGCCTCGAGCCCGAGGAAGTCGAAGACGACGTTCACTTCGTGCGCGATCTCGTCGGACCACATCGGCTCGACCGATTCGTGGGTCACGGCGCCGATGGCGCAGGACGGGACGGCGGCGCGCGCGGTCCGGACGAGCGCCGCGGCGGCCGAAGGCTCGGCGCCGTCGTCCGAGATGACCGACTCGAAGTCCTGCGGGAGCCCCCAGCTCTCCGCCAGCGCCGCGCCGAGCGCGGGTCGATACGACTCGAGGGCCGTGGCCCGGAAGGGACCCGACGGGAACTCGATCTGCCGGAGGAGCTCCAGCATCTCCGCGTACGCGACCGTATGGAGGAGCCCCAGCGTGTACCCGCGCTCGCGGGTGATCGAGTACCGCTCGGCATACCGCCCGGCGGCCACTGCGGCCGCGACCGCGGCGCGCCGCAGCACCGCGCCCGGCTTGTCCCCCTCGGGCAGGCGGGCGAAATCGGGGCCCGACAGCCGATCGATCAGGACCGTAACCGCCCGCGCGCCCACGCGCTGGATGGCGTCGGGCGCCGTTCCGACGGAATTGTCCCGGTCGATCGACAGGGCATTGGCGAGGATGAGCAGATCGAGCGTCAGATAGGGATCGAGCGCCGCGACGGGGATGACGGCCGAGACGTCGATCGGCGACTTGCGGAGGATCTGCTGGAGGAGCTGTGCCGTGTCCTCGTGGATCGGGTGCATGACGACGTGGCGTGCCACGCGCTCGCGCAGGCGCCGCGTGAACTCGAGGAACTGCCGGTGCGAGGCCCGCGCGTCTTCGGGCGCCAGGGGCGTTCCGAGCCGCTCGAGGACGTCCCAGAAACGCTCATCCGCCTCGGAGGCCTCGAAGGGGAGCGTCGGCGCCTCGGGGGCCGCGGCGCCCGCGCCCCGGCGGCGTCGGCGCGTGTTGTCGTCGAGCGCCTTGACGCCTTCGAACGCAAGCGCTTGTCCGCGGAGCGATAGCCCGATGCGGAGGATGGGCTGCACGCGAAACTCGGGGTCGTACTCGAACCGCGCTTCCTTCCACTCGAAGGTCTCGAACAGGAGCTTTCGGGCGAGCTCCTCGACCCGCAGCGACAGGCCGTCGAGCGTGTCGAAGCCCGCGTCGAGGATCAGGCGCGTCAGGTTCTCCTGGCTCGTGAAGTTCCGGGCGAGCAGCTCGTAGAGGGTGGCGGCCGGCAGGGCGCCGCTGCGCAGGAGGTGGACGCCCAGCCGATGCCGCGGCTGCGAGCCCGACACGTAGACGATCTGGCCCTCGCGCCAGTCGAGCACGCGGCGGTCGCGCCCGTGCTCGAGCGTCAACCGCCCCGTTCGGCGATTGAGCTCCATCCATTGCAGGAGGTCGGCAAAGCCGAAGACCTCCAGCCGGCCTGTCAGTCTCGACGTCAATTTCGCGCCCTTGAAGCCTCTATTTTAGCCCCGGACGGGTGGCACTTCCGGGCGGAGACGGCCGCCTGTGCCAGAATCGTCGCCGTGCCGGCCAAGCCCAAAGAGCCCGGTGCCGCGGAAAAACCGGCTCGACCGGAGGTTCCGGGCCAGACGAGCTCCGGGATCCCCGTGCTTCCGTACTACGGCGAGCCTCCCCCCGGGCAGTACCCGTTCACGCGGGGCATCTCGGAGGACATGTACCGGCGCCGCTACTGGACGATGCGCCAGTACGCCGGCTTCGGGAGCGCCCGGGAGTCCAATCGCCGCTATCGGTACCTCCTCTCGCAGGGGCAGACCGGTCTCTCGGTCGCCTTCGACCTGCCGACACAGATGGGGTACGACTCGGACGACCCGGTCGCGCGGGGCGAGGTCGGGAAGGTGGGCGTCGCCATCGCGACGCTCGACGACATGCGGGTCCTGACGGACGGCTTGCCGCTCTCGGAAGTGTCCATTTCCATGACGATCAACTCGACGGCGGCGATCCTGCTCGCGATGCTCCTCGCCGTCGCCCGCGAGCGCGGGGTCGGCTGGGACGCAGCTCTCCGGCACCATCCAGAACGACCTCCTCAAGGAGTACGCGGCCCGCGGGACCTACATCTTCCCGCCGCGCGCCTCGCTGAAGCTCACGACCGACATCTTCGAGTTCTGCGGGCGCGCAGGTGCCGCGCTGGAACACGATCTCGATCTCGGGGTACCACATCCGCGAGGCGGGGTCGACGGCCGTCCAGGAGGTCGCCTTCACGCTCGCCAATGCGATCGCCTACGTCGAGGCGGCGCTCGCGCGCGGCCTCGCGATCGACGACTTCGCCCCGCGCCTCTCCTTTTTCTTCAATGCGCACTCGAACTTCTTCGAGGAGATCGCCAAGTTCCGCGCCGCCCGGTGGCTCTGGGCGGAGATCGCGCGCGAACGCTTCGCGCGCGAAGGACCCGCGTTCCTGGCGCATGCGCTTCCACGCGCAGACGGCCGGCTCGACGCTGACGGCGCAGCAGACCGGACGTCAACGTCGTGCGCGTGGCGCTCCAGGCGCTCGCGGCCGATTCTCGGCGGCGACGCAGTCGCTCCACACGAACGCCTTCGACGAGGCGCTCGCACTGCCGACCGAGCGCTCCGCCCGGCTCGCCCTGCGCACGCAGCAGGTCATCGCCTCGGAGACCGGGCGTCGCCGACGTGGCCGATCCGCTCGGCGGCTCCGCGCTGGTCGAGGCCTGGACCGACGAGATCCGCGCCCGCGCGCGCGCCCTGATCGCGAAGATCGACGGCCTGGGCGGCGCCGTCGCGGCGATCGAGAGCGGCTTCCTGGCGCGCGAGATCGAAGACGCGGCCTTCGCCGCGCAGAAGGAGATCGAGGACGGCCGGCGGATCGTCGTCGGCGTCAACGCTTATCGCGAGGACGAGGCCGAGCCGCCGACGCTCCTTTCGGTCGATCCCTCGATCGAGCGCGAGCAGGTCGGGCGGCTGGCGGCGTTTCGGGCGGCGCGCGATCCGACGAAGGCGCGGGAGGCCCTCGCCCGCGTCGCAAGAGACGCCGTCGGAAGACCGCAATCTCATGCCGGCGATCGTCGAGGCCGTCGAATCCGGAGCGACGCTCGGCGAGATCGTCTCGGGCCTGAAGACCGTCTACGGAGAGCACCGCCCTGGCGGTTAACGGGGGCTTAAGTGCGATCCCGCGAAGCGGTTGCCCGTGTGGAAATCGACTTCCGGGCATCGAGTTCCGTTATCTCTTTCCGAGCGAAACTCCGGCGCAAGAGTCTAAATCACTCATGGGAAAGGCTGTTGTCCGTTCGCACAGGACTCGGTGCAATTCGGTCGAGGACCGCTCGGTTTCGGCTTTTTTTGACCGCTTTCCACAGGCATTTCGACAGGGTTTTCCGCGACGTCTTCGGAAAACTCCCGGAGCGGCGAAATCGCACGGGTTCGGGGCATTTCGCGGCCCGATTCCGGCCGGGCCTCAGCCCTGCGGCGGAGGCTCGAAGCAGCGCCGGCAGCGCGCCTCGTAGACGCCCTGAGCGCCGACGACGACGCGTTCGCCGCTCGAAACCAGGCGCTGGGTGTTGTTGGCCGGGGCGCCGCATCGCATGCAGATCGCGAGCGTCTTCGTGACGTCCTCGGCGATCGCCATCAATGCCGGCACCGGCTCGAACGGCGCGCCGCGAAAGTCCTTGTCGAGCCCGGCCACGATGACGCGCTTGCCCTGATCCGCCATCCGCTGGCAGGCCTCGACGAGCCCCGGGTCGAAGAACTGCGCCTCGTCGATGCCGACGACCTCGGAGCGGTGGTCGAGCCGCGCGAGCAGCTCGGCGCTCGAGGGGACGGCGATCGACGGCAGCCGCATCTCGCTGTGCGAGACGATCTCCTCCACGCCGAATCGCGAGTCGATCGCCGGCTTGAAGACCTGCACGCGCTGCTTCGCGATGAGAGCGCGGCGCAGTCTCCGGATGAGCTCCTCGCTCTTGCCGGAGAACATGCTCCCGCAGATCACCTCGATCCATCCGAGCTGCGTCTTGACGAGCGCCATACAGGGGGGCGGATATTACACGAGGGAGGGCTGAGACGACGGACTCGGGACAACGGACCAGGGACTCATTCGGCCGGGTCTTTAGTCCTTAGTCCCTCGTCCCTTGTCTTTAGTCGCGGCTAGGGATCGGCACAAGCCTTCAAAGTCTTCGAAGACCTCCTCGGCACAGGCCATCACCCATCCCGACGCGTCTTCCCGCGGCATGCCGAGGACCAGATAGACCGGGCGGCCCCGTCGGAAGGCGAGCGTGATCTCGGCCGCGGTCCCGCCACCCCGCGCGGCCGCGCCGTCCCAGAAGGCGACCACCGCGTCGGTCTCCTTCTCGATGCGCTCGAGGTCCCAGGCGACGATCTTGCGGACCGCCGCCCGAAACCGCTCGGGGTCGGTCGTCTTCCAGCCCCGGAACTCGCGAAGCTCCTCGTCGGTCAGGTTCTTGCGCTCGTCGGCCGCCGGGTCGTACACCTCGTGGCCGAGCGCCTTCAGCCGGAGGGCGAGCCCGCGGCGCCAGTCCTTTCCGCCGTCGGGGCTGTGCTCGATGGCGCCGGAGAGATAGATCTTCAACCGAACAACCGCAAACCCGATCAGCGGCTCAACCGACGCCGACCCGCGGGCAGAGCGGGAGCACCGGGCAGATCTCGCAGGCCGGCTTGCGCGCCTGGCAGACGCGGCGGCCGTGGAAGATCAGCCGGTGCGCCGCCAGCGTTCGCTTTCCCTTCGGCACGAGGGCGTTGAGGTCGTTCTCGACCTTGACCGGGTCGGTCTCCTTCGTGAGCCCCATCCGCCGGGAGAGGCGGCCGACGTGGGTGTCGACCACGAAGCCCTCGTCCTTGCCGAAGGCGTTGCCGAGGATGACGTTGGCGGTCTTGCGTCCCACGCCGGGCAGCGCGAGGAGCTCCTCCATCGTGTCCGGGACCTGTCCGCCGTGCTCCGCCGCGATCGCGGCGCCCGCGCGGCGGAGGCTCCGCGCCTTCGCGTTGAAGAAGCCCGTCTGCCGGATGTCGTCGCTCGAGCTCGCCCGGCTTCGCGCGCGCGTAGTCCGCCGCGGTGCGGTACTTCTGGAAGAGGGCCGGCGTGACCATGGTTGACGCGCGCGTCCGTGCACTGGGCCGAGAGGATCGTCGCGACGAGGAGCTCCAGCGGGCTCCGGAAATCGAGCGCGGTGTGGGCGTCCGGGTAGGCGCGCGCGAGCCGCCGCAGGATCTTCGCCGCGCGCTTCTTCTTCTCCTCGAACGTCTCGCGAGGCGGCGCGGCGCGGGCCGCGCGCGGGCAGGATCGGCTTTGCTTTTGGGGAGGCCTTCACGCGGCGGCATTGTATAGAGTCGGTGCCTTCATGAATCGCCGCATCTCTCGCGCGTCGTTCATGGTTCTCTCGGCGCCCTCGGCTTTCTCGTCGCCGCGGGCCCGGCGTTCGGCGCGCCGCCGACGGTCACGCTGACGATCCTCCACACCTCGGACCTGCACGGCCGCGTTCACCCGCAGGACGCGCTCGCGGACAAGGACTTCGGCGAGGGTCTGGCCCGGGTCGCGGCCGCCGCACGGAAGATTCGGGCGGAAGGGCGCCCGACGCTGCTCCTCGACTCGGGCGACACGATCGAGGGCTCTCCCGAGCAGGCGATCGCGTTTGCGCCGGAGAGCCACCGGACCCGATCCCATCATCGCCGCGATGAACCGCGTCGGTTACGACGCGATGGCCGTCGGCAACCACGAGTTCGACTTCGGCCGGGAGCGGCTCGAGCGCTCGCGCCGCGAGGCCCGGTTTCCGTTCCTGTCGGGGAATATCGAAGAGGGCGGCCGGCCGGCCTTCGAACCGTACAAGGTCGCGACCGTCGGCGGCGTGCGCGTCGGCATCCTGGGCCTCACGACGCCGAACGTCGCCTCCTGGGAAACGCCGGCGCGCCTCGGCGGATTGCGGTTCACGGATTCGGTCGAGGCGGCCGCGAAGCTCGTGCCGGCGCTCCGCGAGCGCGAGCGCTGCGACCTCGTCGTCGTCATCGTCCACGAGGGCTTCGAGCGCGACCTGGAGACGGGCGCCGACCGCGGCTCCGGGGAGGAGAACCAGGCGTACGCGCTCGCGACGACGGTCCCGGGAATCGACCTCTTGCTGACGGGCCACACGCACACCATCATCGATCCGCGAAAGCTCGGCGGCGCTTGGGTGTCGCAGCCCGGGCGCTTCGGAAACACGCTGACGCGATTCGACGTGACGCTCGCGCGGGCGAGCGGGCGATGGACGGTGACGGAGATCCGCGGGCAGAACCTGCCGATGAAGTTGGTCGCGGCGGACCCCGAAATCCTGGCCCTCGCCGCGCCGTCGCACGAGGCCGCGATGGCGGCGCTCGCGCAAGTCCGTGGCGCGCCTCGCGGCGCCGCTCTCGGCCCGATTCGCGCGGACCGAGGACACGGCGCTCCTCGACTGGCTGCACGCGCTGCAGCGGGAGAGAGGCAAGGCGGACCTCTCGTTCGCGTCGCTCCTGCCCGGAATGCTCCCGAACTGGCCGGCAGGAGATCTGACGGTCCGGCAGATCTGGTCGTTCTATCCGTACGAGAACACGCTCGTGACCATCCGCGCGACGGGGCGCCAGGTCCGTCAGGCCCTCGAGCGGGCGGCCCTCTGTTTCTCGGGGCTCGAGCCCGTCCGCGACGGCGTCGCCTGGCGCCGCAATCCGGCGGTCTGGGGTTACAACTGCGATTCGATGGACGGCGCGGAGTACGCCCTCGATCCGACGCGGCCGGAAGGGGAACGGCTGCTCTTCCTGCGGCGCAACGGGCGCGACGTCGCCGACGACGACACGTTTCTCGTCGCGCTCAATTCCTATCGGGCCTCCGGCGGCGGTGGATACGCGGTCTGGAGATCCTGCCCGCGCGTTTCCGAGTCGCGCGAGAGCCTGCGGGATCTCTTGATCGAGGACGCGCGGCGAAAGGGCGAGCTCGCGCCGAAGGCGGACGAGAACTGGTTCCTCGCGCCGTCGCTGCCGGAGGGGCCGATCCGGCCGTAGGAAACCGCCTAGGCGCTGCGGCGCTCGAACGAGACGACGTTGGCGGTGGCGCGCGTCACCTCTTCCAGGGCGAGGCGTCGCGCGCCGGCGACGGCGCCTTCGAGCGCGGCGAGCAGCCGGTCGATCTCGGAGGCGAGCACCACCGAGCCGCGGACTTCCGCGTCCTTGCGCTCGCCCTTGAGACGCCGTTCGAAGCGGCGCGCGGCGTGCCAGCGCTCGAGCGCGAGCTCCGCCGCCTGGTCCGCCTCCGCCGCTTCCGGCGGGACTCCGGACGCGGCCCGCGCGAGCGCGAGCTCCCGTGAACGCCGGCAGAGCTTTCGATAGCGGCCGAGATCGCGGTCGCCTTTTGCGCCGCGGGTCGGCCAGAGTCTCTCGACGTCGCGCCGCGCGGCCCCGTCGAGACGGGAATCGAGGGCGCGATTCCTCCTTCTCGCCCGGCGCGACACGCGCGTGGCGCAGGGCGCGCGTCGCGCGGCGGCCCGCGTCGCGCCGGAGGCTCTCGCGGCGTTCGCGCGCGCCTTCTTCCCAGCGCGCCTCGAGCCCCGCGGCCGTTTCCGGCGAGATCAGCCCGAGACGCGCGACGCGCGCGAGCATCGCGCGGTCGGAATCGAAGGCGAGAACGTGCGAGACGCCGCGCGCGAGGCCCCGGGCGCGACGCGCGAGCCGCCGATCGCCGACCGCGCGCGCCGCGGCGCCGATGCGCGCGAGCACCGCGCCCAGCTCCTCCGGCGCACCCGGCTGATCCTCCCGGGTCGCGCGGGTCGCCTGCCGGAGGCGTCGCTTCTCGGTTTCCCAGAAGGCGTTGCGGGGCACGGGGCGCTATTATAAGAACATCGGAAACGCAATCGCCTTCAAGCGGAATTCACGTCGCCTTCAGGGCGGTCCCTCGTCCCGGTCTCAGAATCCCCCGGTGATGAGGCAGCTCGCCGCCATCGACATCGGAACCAACAGCATCAAGCTGCTGATCGCCTCCGTCGAAGAGGACGGATCGCTGCAGGTGATGTCGCGCGAGAAGTCCCTGGTGCGCCTGGGCAGCGAGACCCTCGCCACGGGCCGCCTGTCGGACGAGGCCATCGAGGCGGGGGTCGGAGGCCGTCGAGCAGTTCCTCCGTTCGATCCAGGCGGCCGGGGCGGATCTCGTCCGGGCCGTGGCGACCTGCGCCGTGCGGGAGGCCTCCAACTCGGCGGCCTTCCTCGAGGCCGTCCGCCGGCGGACGGGCGTCACGGTCGACGTCGTCTCGGGCGAAGAGGAGGCGCGGCTCATCAACCTCGGCGTGCGCAGCGAGTTCCCGGCGCGTTTCGACCCGCTCTTCCTCATCGACATCGGCGGCGGCTCGACGGAATTCGTCATCTCGGAGGGCTCCCGGGTCCAAATGACGGAGAGCCTGCCGCTCGGCGTGGTCCGGCTGGCCGACCGGTACCTTCGCGACGATCCGCCGAGCGAGCGCGACCGCAAGGCGATCAAAAAGGCGATCCGCGCCGTCGCCAAGCGCGCGACCGACGCCGTCCGCAAGACCGGCTTCAAGACGTGCGTCGGCTCTTCGGGCACGATCCAGTCGCTCTCCCTGGTCCACGAGGCGGCGGTCCTGGGACGCGAGGCGACGCCCACGGGCCACCGGACGCTGACGCGCGATGGGCTGAGGAAGGTCAACCGCCTGCTGCGACGGACGACGGCGCGCGAGAAGCTGCGCATCCCCGGCCTCGATCCACGCCGCCGCGACATCGCCGTGCCGGGAGGGACGCTCCTGGCCTGGATCCTGAAGCGGAGCGGCGCCAAGGCGATCGTCGTCGGGCGAGCGGGGCCTGCGGGAGGGCATCCTCCTCGACCACGTCGCGCGGCAGGGACAGAAACGGGTCCTCGACCGGGACGTCCGGGCCCGCTCGATCGACCGGCTGCTCCGGCGCGGCAACGCCGAGGTGCTGCATGCGGCCCACGTGGCGCGGCTCGCGCTCGAGATCTTCGACCACGCCCACCCGCTCCATCAGCTGTCGGCGACCGAGCGGGAGTGGCTGCAGTACGGGGCGCTGCTGCACGACATCGGCTGCCACATCGGATACGCGAAGCACCAGCGGCACTCCTACTACCTCATCACGCACGGGGACCTGACGGGGTTCTCGTCGGACGAGGTCGAGGTCCTCGCCTCGATCGCGCGGTACCACAAGGGCGGCGGCCCGAAGGGACGCCACGAGAACTGGCGGCGCCTCGACCCGTACCTGCGGCCGGTGGTCGAGAAGCTGGCGGCGATCGTGCGCATCGCCGACGGCCTCGACCGCAGCCACCGGCAACTCGTGACCGGCGTCGAGTGCCGACATCCGGCTCGCGGCGCGTCGAGGTGACCGCCGTCGGCCCGCGGCGACTGCGAGGCGGAGCTCGTCGGCCGCGCGCGACAAGGCGGATCTCTTCGAACGAGTCTTCGACCGGAAGATCGTCGTTCCGCGCCGATCCCGGCGGAGCGCGAGGAGAAGGTTCATCAGAAAGACCTGGAAATCCTCTCGGCCGAGGCGCTCTGGGGCTAGGCGTCAGAACGTCATGAGCGGGGGAGCATCGTGAAAGAGCATTTTTCGGAGCAGCTCGAGGATTTGCGGCGCAACCTGATTCTTCTCGGCGGCGAAGTCGAGCGCCAGATCCAGCACGCCATCGAGGCGCTGATCGAGGCCGACGAGAAAAAGGCGGAGGAAGTGATCGCCTCCGACGAGGAGATCGACCGGATGGAGATGATGGTGGAGGAGCAGGCGGTGCAGCTCCTCGCCCTCCAGCAGCCGGTCGCCGTGGACCTCCGATTCCTCGTCGCGGCGCTGAAGATCAACAACGACCTCGAGCGCATCGGCGATCACGCCGTCAACATCGCCGAGGGCGCGCAACGCCTCTCCGGCCAGCGGCCGTTCAAGCCCTTCATCGACATCCCGTACATGGCGGACGTGGCCATGTCGATGCTCAAGCAGTCGCTCGACGCCTTCGTCAACCGCGACGCCGAGCTCGCCAAGAAGGTCATCAAGAAGGACGACATCCTCGACGAGAAGAACGTCTCCATCATCCGCGAGCTCCTGACCTACATGGCGGAGCACCCGTCGCTCATCACCTACTGCCTCGAGCTCATCTCGATCTCCAAGAATCTCGAGCGGGTGGGCGACCTCGCGACGAACATCTGCGAGGACACGATCTTCATCGCCGAAGCGCGGTGGGTGAAACACCACGCGACCGAGCTGACGCCCTAGCCGGCTGCGGACGACCGCGCGGACGCTGCGTGACGTTTCTCTGGGGCGTCGCGACTTCCGCGTATCAGATCGAGGGCGCTCCCGAGAACGACTGGACCGCCTGGGAGGCGGACGGCCGCCTGAAGCCGGGCGCCGCTCGGTGCGGCGAGGGGTCAGGCCACCGGAGGCGCTGGGAAGCCGACCTGGGCCTTCTTCCGTCGCTCGGGGCAAACGCCTATCGCTACTCCGTCGAGTGGAGCCGGATCGAGCCGCGTCCGGGCGAGTTCGACGCGCGCGCGCTCGAGGTCGAGCGGCGCCGCGTCCGGGTCCTCGAGCGTCTCGGCGTCGAGCCCGTCGTCACGCTTTCGCACTACACGCATCCGCTCTGGTTCTGGCGCGAAGGGGGATGGGAGAGCCGCGAGAGCGTCGGACGGTTCGCCCGCTTCGCGGCCCGCGTGGCGGAGGCGCTTTCGCCGCACGTGCGGATCTGGGTGACCCTGAACGAGCCGGTCGTGCTGCTCCTCGGCGGCTACCTGGCCGGCCTCATTCCGCCGGGACACCGCAGCTTCGCGCGGTCGGCGAAGGCGCTCGAGCACATGCTGACGGCGCACGTGGAGGCCGTGGCGGCGATCCGCGCCCGGGACGCCGGCGCCCGGGCCCTCATCGCGCACAACATGCTCGATTTTGCGCCGGACCGACCGGGCCATGCGGTGGACCGCCGCCTCACGTCGGAGGGCCGCGCGCTCTACAACACGATGCTCCTCGAAGCCCTCGCCACGGGGCGCGTGCGCTGGTCGTTCCCGGGAGAGGGCCGCGCCGTCTTCCGCGTCGATGGCCTGCCGGAGGCGAACGATTTTGTGGGCGTGAACTATTACAGCCGCGTGCACCTGCGTTTCCGCGGGCTGCCCGGCCGCGTCGGCGAGTTCTTCTACCGTGACCGGCGGGGGCGCGGGCTCACCCAGATGGGCTGGGAGATTCATCCCGAAGGCTTCGAGAGCGTCCTCTCGGCGGCTGCCGAGACCGGCCGCCCGATTCTCGTGACGGAGAACGGCGTCGCGACGGGCGACGACCGCGTCCGCCAAGATTTCCTGCGCGAGCACGTCTTCGTCCTCGCTCACGCGCGCCGCAAGGGGCTCGACGTCCGCGGGTACTTCCACTGGTCCCTGCTCGACAACTTCGAGTGGCTCGAAGGCCTGCACCCCCGGTTCGGGCTCTTCGAAGTGGACTACGCGACGTTCCGCCGCCGGCGGCGCCCGTCGGCGGATCTCTTTGCGGCGCTCGGGCGCGAGCTCATTCCGGGAGCGGCCGGCGAATCATCCGCCGCTTCTCGAACGTGACGTAGGTCGCGACGCCGCATTCGCGCGCGAGCGCGAGCGTGCGCTCGTAGCCCCAGCCGACTTCGGCCGGCGCATGCGCGTCCGAGGAGAAAGTCACGGGCACGCCCGCCGCGACGAGGCGTTGCAGGAGTCGCGGCTCCGGATAGGCCTCGCCGACGGGCTTGCGCAGTCCCGCGGACGAGATCTCGACGGCGCATCCGGCCTCGCGGACGGCGGCGATCGCTTCGTCCTCGGCCTCCTCGAGCGCCCGCGCCGGGCGGTGGCCGTGCTTCTTCGGGAGGTCGAAGTGCGTCAGGACGTCGAAGAGACGCGTGCGCGCGGCCTTCGCGAGCAGGCGGTAGTACTCCGCGTACAGCCGCTCCGCGCCCTCGGAGGCGAAGCGGTGCGAAGCGGACTCGGGCGCATCGATCCAGTCGCCCGCGACCCAGTGGACCGAGCCGAGGACGAGATCCCAGTCGGCGCGCGCGAGCCATCCCGCGAGCGCTTCCTCGTGTCCCTCGGCGTAGTCGGCCTCGAGGCCGAGGCGGACCGGGATTCGCCCGGCAAACTCGGCGCCGAGCGCACGGACCTCCGCGACGTAGCCGTCGAACTGATCCTCCCGCATCGCGAGCTTCGGATCGCGCGCGCCGGCCGGGAGGAAATAGAGCGGGACGTGGTCCGTGAACCCGATCTCGCCCAGCCCGCGCGCGATCGCCTTGAGGACGAAATCGCGCGAGGCGCCTCCGGCATGTCCGCACCGGAACGTGTGGACGTGGTAGTCGGGGAGGCCCTTCACCGCTTGGAAGGCTGTTCAGCCGCGCTCGGCCAGGACCTGGCGCGCGAACGTCTTCGGATCGGCCTCGAAGAGGTTCGATCCGCGGTCGATCAGCTCGGCCGACCGCCCGGCGGCGAGGCCGCCGATCGTCGCGAGCAAGTGGGGCGCCGCGGGAATCGCGCCCTCGTCGCGGCGGCGTTCGATCTCGCGCGCCAGCACCGAGAGGTCGGTGACGTTCCCGAGATCGCGCGTGAGACTCCCGAGCGCCTTCTCCCGCGCCTGCAGCTCCCGCGTTCCCGCCGAAGCCACGAGCTCGACGGCGTACCGGAGCTCCTTCAGCCTCTTGCGCCACTCGTGGAAGTCCTCGACGGCGCGGCTTTCCTTCGCCTGCGTGAGAGCCCGGCGCTCTCGGCGCCGGAGCCGCATCAGGCCGCGCTCGAGGTCGTGGGCGGAAAACGCGGGCTCGAGGCAGGTGTCGAGAACCGCCGGCAGCGACGCCACTGACGCGAGGCCGCGCCGGAGCGCCTCCGAAGCGTCGCGGCGCGAGCGGCGCTGGTCGAGCTCGAACGACACCGCGATCGCGTGCCGGGCCAGATCGTCCTCCGGAACCGGGGGCAGCGCGGTGAGCGTGCTTTGCAGCACGTCGGCGTCGCGGAACGGCCCCGTGACCTCGAACGCCTCGCGAAGCTTGCGACGCAGGCCCCGTTCGGCATGGCGGCCCAGCGCGGGGGAAAGCAGAGCGATCACCGCCCGGGCGCGGCGGAGCGACTTGCGGTACTCGTGAACGGCCTCGACGGAGTCCTCGGCGGTGCGGCGGGCGACGCGCCGCGTCACCCCGAGCACGCGTGCGAATGCCGTCACGATCCCTTCCCGCAGGGGGCGCCGGCGCGGGAGCCGGAGCTTGCTCGCGGGCTTCCGACGCGCGGGCTTCGGATCGGCATCCCTGTCGGAGTGCGCCGGGTGGGCTCGGGGGACCTGCTCGCTCGCCATGGCGACGGAATCTTATCGCCGGCCCTCGCGGGAATTTCACCCGGCCTTCGATCCCCCCGAAACGCCGGCGTGGTTCGATTCGTTTCGATGCACAGGAGGCTGCGATGCCCGCTTCCGCCGGTCCTGGACTCGATCTCGAGATTGCTTCGGGAGTTCTCGGGGACCGCACCCCGCGCGTCCCGGCGTACTCGACGGAAAACGCGGCGGCCGATCTTCTTCTGTGGCGTCTGGCGCAGGCGGGCGTCGCCTTCCGCGTCCAATGGCTCGACGGGAACCACTTCTGTGTTCTCTGGAAGGAGTCGCAGCGCGGCGCCGCAACGGGCAGCGCGGCCAGCCGGCCGCTCGCGATCTGCCGTGCGGCGCTTGAGCTCTTCCGCGGTTCCGCCGCGCCCGCGTCCGAAGACTTTCCACTCGAAGCGCAGCGGTTCTGATCGCGGCCGGCTCGGATAGACTCCGCGCCGGTTTCCGCGATGGACACGCAGAGCTTCGACCTCGTCGTCATCGGCTCGGGTCCGGCCGGGCAGAAGGGCGCCATCGCGGCCGCCAAGCTCGGCAAGCGCGCTGCGATCATCGACCGCAAGGAAATGATCGGCGGCGTCTGTCTCCACACGGGCACGATTCCGTCCAAGACGCTGCGCGAGGCGATCCTCTATCTCAGCGGGTTTCAGCAGCGATCCTTCTACGGACGCGATTACTCGCTCAAGGACTCGATCGCCATGTCGGATCTGTCGTTCCGGATCCAGACGGTGATGGCGCGCGAGCTGGAGGTCGTGCGCGCGCAGCTCAAGCGCAACGGGGTCGTCACCTTCAACGGGACGGCATGCTTTGCGGATCCGCACACGCTGCAGGTGGAGAACAGCGAGGGCACGGTTCTGGTGAAAGCGGACCACGTTCTCATCGCCTGCGGCACCCGGCCGGCGCACAGCGCCGCGATTCCCCTGGACGGGAAGCGCGTCATCGATTCCGACCAGCTGGGTCAGGTCGAGCGCATGCCCCGCGACCTGATCGTCGTGGGTGCGGGAGTCATCGGCCTCGAGTACGCCTCGATGCTGACGGCGCTGAACATCAAGGTCACGCTCGTCGAGCAGCGTCCGACGATTCTCGATTTCGTCGACCGCGAGCTGATCGACGCGCTCTGCTATTTCATGCGGCAGCGGGGCGCGACGTTCCGCCTCGGCGAGAAAGTCGTCTCGGTTGGGACGGACGCGAGGTCGCGGGTCGTCGCGTTGCTCGAGAGCGGAAAGGAAGTTCACGGCGACGCGCTGCTTTACACGGTCGGCCGCCAGACGAACGCGGACCTCCTGAACCTTCCGGCCGCGGGGCTTTCCGCCGACGAACGGGGCCGGATCGCCGTGGACCAGGGATTCCGAACCGCCGTGCCGCACATCTTCGCCGCAGGCGACGTGATCGGGTTTCCGGCGCTCGCCGCGACCTCGATGGAGCAGGGACGGCTGGCGACGTGCTCGATGTTCGGCGTCGCCTGCAAGAGCTACCCGGACGTCTTTCCCTACGGCATCTACACGATTCCCGAGATCTCGATGGTCGGCGCCAACGAACAGCAACTCACGGAGAAGCGCGTTCCGTACGAGGTGGGCCAGGCCAAGTACGTCGAGCTCGCGAAGGGACAGATGGTCGGCGCCGAGGTAGGACAGCTCAAGGTGCTCTTCCACCGGGAGACGCTCAAGCTGCTGGGCGTCCATGCGATCGGGGACGGCGCGACGGAGATCATCCACATCGGCCAGGCCGTGCTCTCGTTCGGAGGCACGATCGAGTACTTTCGCGACTCGGTCTTCAACTACCCGACGTTCGCCGAGGCCTACAAGGTCGCCGGCCTGGACGGCCTGAACAAGCTCTAGAAGGCGCGTCTCGCGGCTCCCGCCGCTTCACCCGGATCTCACGCGATCTTTCCGCGGCCCTTTCGCGGACCTCGGCAAGTCTTCTCGCCCGGCGAGGACAATCCGAATCGGGTGGCGAGCATGTTGCTTTGCGATTTTCACGTCCACACGACGTACTCGGACGGGGTGCTCCCCTTGCCGGAGGTCGTCGACCTGTTCGGGCGCTCGGGCCACGACGTCATCGCAATCACGGACCACATCGTCAACCGGGACAACGGGCTCGGCCGCATCGCGCACGCCATGCGGCGGTCGCTCGATCCCGAGAGCTGGAAAAGGTACCGCGACGAGATCGCCCGCGAGGCCGATCGGGCGTGGAGGAGCTACGGGATGCTGGTCCTCCCCGGGGCGGAGCTGACCCGGAACACGATCAATCGCGACACGTCCGTCCATGTCCTCGCGCTCGGGCTCGGCGAGTACATGCCCGCCGACGGCGATCCGATCGAGATGCTCAAGGAAGTCCGGGCGCGCGGCGCCGTGTCGGTCGCGTGCCACCCGCACGAGATGAGCGAGTTCTACGCGAACACCTGGTACCTCTGGAATCGACGGCGGATCGTCGACAAGCTCGTGGACCTCTGGGAGGTCGGCTGCCGCTGGGACCTCTTTCCGGTGGTCTCGCGCGAGAAGCTTCCGCATCTCGCCAACAGCGACTTCCACCGGCCCGAGCATCTCTACGCCTGGAAGACGCTGCTCCGGGCGGAGAAGACGGTCGCGGGCGTCCTCTTCGCGCTGCGGCGCGCGACGGGGATCGGCGTGATGCGCCTGACGCCCGACGCCGTGGCGGCCTCGGCATGATGCCGGCCGCCTTCTTCCTCGCCGCGCTCGGGCTCTCGGTGCTTCTGCACGCCGTGGCGGTCGCCGCGCTCTTCCGGCATCGCCGCCGCGCACGCCGGCTCGCGTCTCCCCATCCCGCGCCGATGGTGTCGATCGTCAAGCCGCTCTGCGGGCTCGATGCGGAGCTCGAGGAGAACCTCGCATCGTTCCTCCGCCTCGACTATCCGTCCTTCGAGATCGTCTTCTCTTTCGCCTCGGCCGAGGACCCGGCGTTCTCAACCGCACGGCGCATCGCCGATCGATTTCCGCTCGTTCCCACGGTGTTCGTCGTGGACGGACGGGAGCCGGGGCGCAACGCCAAGGTCAATCGCCTCGACGCGGCGCTGCGGCGCGCCCGGGGAACACTCTTTCTCTTCTCCGACGGCGACGTGCGCGTCCGGCCGGATTTCCTTCGCCACGTCGTGCCGGAGATGGCGGATCCGTCGGTCGGGCTCGTGTCGTGCCTCTTCCGGTCGGTCCGCGCGGCGTCGCTCGCCTCTCGGCTCGAGTCGCTCTATCTCGACGGCGTGCTGCGGCCCGCGACCGCGGCCGTCGCCGGCGTCCTGCGGATGCCCTGCGTCGTCGGCAAGTCGATCCTGATCTCGCGCCCCGCGCTGATCGCGATCGGCGGCATGCGGCCGCTGCGCGACCACCTGGCCGAGGACTTTCTTCTCGGAAAGCTGACCGAGAAGGCGGGATACCGCGCCGTCCTCTCGTCCGAGGAGATCCGGACCGTCGCCGGCGCGCGCACGCTCTCCGCGGTTTGGCAGCGGCACCGCCGCTGGTCCATCCTGAGGCAGCGCCTCGGCGGACTGTCCTACGTCTCGGAGCTCTTCTCGAGCCCGTTGCCCTTCGTCATCGGAGCCGCCGCGACGAGCGGCGGCGATCCGCGAATCCTCGCGGCGGTGCTCGGTCTCGGGCTCGCGCGCCTCGGAACGGAGGCGCTGGCGCTCGCGGACGGTCCGGAGCGAATCGGTCTCGCGCAGCTTCTCGTCCTCCTGCCGCTGCGCGACCTCGGCGCCGCGGCGCTCTTCTGGGCGGGACTCTTCGGCCGCCGCACGCGCTGGCGCGGACGGCGGCTCTGGGTGGGGAAGGAGACCCTTCTGCGGGACGAGAAAGAAGGGAAGGGGACGGGACGCCGGGCGGCCGCCCTCGCGCCGATCGCGGCGCGCTAGATCTTCTCGCCCGCCTCGCCGACCGCCCGGAGCCCCCGGCGCGCCTGGCGGTCGATCAGCGCCTGCTGAGAGTCGTACGGCGCGTCTCCCGGGGCGGGCTTGCGGCGGACGTAGACGCCGTCGGGTCCGAGATCCCGCGCACGCGAGTTGTCGCGCTTCAGAGGCTCGAGGATTTCCTGCCGGACCTTCTCCTTCGCTTTCTCATCCAGGATCGGCACCATCAGCTCGACGCGGCGGAAGAAGTTGCGCGGCATCCAGTCGGCGCTCGCAATGTAGATCTCTTCCTCGCCGCCCACGCCGAAAGAGAACGTGCGGCTGTGCTCGAGGAAACGCCCGACGACGCTCGATACGGAGATCGTCTCGGAGACGCCCGGCACGCCGGGCCGCAGGCAGCAGATGCCGCGAATGGCGAGGGTAATGGGCACGCCCGCGGCGGAGGCCCGGTACAGCGCCCGGATCGCCCGGGGATCCACGAGGGCGTTCATCTTGGCGACGATCGAGGCCGGCTTGCCCTCGCGGGCCTTCTGCGCCTCGCGGTCGATGAGGGAAACGACCTTCTCGTGGAGCGAGACCGGCGCCACGGTGAGCCGCTTGTAGCGCGTCCGCTTGGAAAAGCCGGTCAGGAAGTTGAAGAGCTGGGATGCGTCCTCGCCGAAATCCGCGCGCGCCGTGAAGAGCCCGAGATCCGTGTAGATGCGGCCCGTCAGGCGGTTGTAGTTTCCCGTGCCGATGTGCACGTAGCGCCGCATCGCGCTGCCTTCGCGGCGGACTACGAGCGTGATCTTGGCATGCGTCTTCAGTCCCTCGACGCCGTAGGCCACGTGGGCGCCGGCGCGCTCGAGCGACTGAGCCCACTGGATGTTCTTCTCCTCATCGAACCGCGCCTGGAGCTCGACGAGCACGGCGACCTGCTTCCCGTTCTCGGCCGCGCGGGCGAGCGCCGCGACGATCGGCGAGTCCGATCCCGTCCGATAGAGCGTCATCTTGATCGCGAGGACGTCCGGGTCGGTAGCGGCATCGTCCAGGAATCGGACGACGGGGTCGAACGAGTCGTACGGGAGGTGCAGCAGGATGTCGCGCTGGCGGATCTTCTCGAAGCAGTCGCCGGGCTGCGCGAAGAGCGAGCCGGCGGCCGGAAGGTACGGCGTGTCCTTCAGATCCGGACGGTCGAGGCGCTGCACCGCGAGGCAGTCCGAGACGGCGAGCGGTCCCGCGCTCTCGTAGACGTCCTCCGCGTCGAGCTCGAGCTGTGCGCGCAGCAGTTCGCGAACGCTCTCGGGGCAGCGGGCGTCGACCTCGAGCCGGATGGCCGCGCCGAATCGCCGCTGGCGGACGTTCTCGGCGACGGAGCGCAGGAGGTCGCCCGCCTCCTCCTCGCGAATGTCGATGTCGGCGTCGCGCGTGACGCGGAAGGAGGAGGCGCCCCGGATCTTCATCCCGGGGAAGAGCTGCGGCAGGTGCGCTTCGACGAGATCCTCCAGGAGCATGAACTCGGCGGAACGCGGCGAGTTGCCGGCCAGGGGCACGAAGCGCGGGAGCGACGGCGGCACCTTGACGCGCGCGAAGAAGCCGCGGCCATCTTCCTTCTCGGCGAGCTCGACGGCGAGCGAGAGCGAGAGGTTCGAGACGAAGGGAAACGGATGCGCCGGATCGAACGCGAGCGGCGTCAGGATCGGGAACACGACGCTCTCGAAGTACGCCGTCAGCTCCTTGCGGCGCTCGGCGTCCACGTCGGTCCAGCGCAGGATCCGGATGCCGGCCTCCGCCAGGTGCGGCAGCAGCTCGCCGTTCAGCAGCGCGTCCGCGGCGGCGAGATCGCGTCGCACCACTTCTCCGATCGCGCGCAGCTGTTCGTGGGGTGAGAGGCCGTCGGCGCTCCGCTCCGTCACCGCGGCCTCGAGCTGCTCGTGCAGGCCCGAAACCCGGATCATGAAGAACTCGTCGAGGTTGGAGTGGAAGATCGAGAGGAACTTCAGCCGCTCGAGAAGAGGCCAGGCGGAATCCTGCGCTTCTTCGAGGACGCGATGATTGAAGGCGAGCCAGGAGATCTCACGGTTGAAATAGAGAGATCGGTCCTGGAAAGTATCGTCCGGGACGAGGGACGAAGATTCTCCTGCGAGCTTTTCAGTCGCTTCGGTCATCGAAGGAAACGGAGGGTATCACCCCGTCCCGAAATCAGTGTTAAAAGGACGGTAAGTCGCTCCTTTCGAGTCGTTTCGGGCGAGCGTCCTCGGCTGGCGCCCGAGGTCCCTCGCGACACCGCCGGTCGTCTGCGCCGCGTCCATTCGCGGACCTCGAGGCGGGGTCGCCCGCTCCCATTCGGTTGACGGCGCCCCGGCGGGCGTCTCATCGAAGCGGAGATCCGAGACGAGTGATCCAATGGCTCGCAGCGGCACCGATGTGCTCGAGCGCGATCTCTCGATGCATGGCAGTCCCGAGGCGCGGCGGTCCCTCGCGATCGGCGGAGGTCGGGAATTGTCCGGCACTCATCCGAACGCCGACGGCTCCCCCCGGGAGACGCTCCGCGCCCGCCCGCCCGACTTCGGCGAACCGAGGTCCGTCCTGCATTTCGGCCCGAGTGCTCCGGACTCTTCTTGTTGTGCGGGGAAGAAGCCGCGGCGCGAGGCCTCTGGTGATCGCGGCCCGCGACCCGTTCACGAACTGTTGACCGCGCCTACGCGCGGAATTTACATTCCGATCTTACGGTTCCCGGCCAGCTTGATCGAACCGAAGACCATGGCACGAGCAACTCTTGTTTCGGAGGAGGCGCGATGAAGAAGCTGGTGATCCTGGCCCTCTGTCTGGGGATGCTGTCCGTTCGCGGGTTGGCTCAGGACGCAACGGACAGCGCCAACAAGGAACCCGACGCCACCAAGAACGAACCGGATGCGACCAAGAAAGAGTTGTCCGCCAAACAGCTCGAGGAAATGAAGAAGGCCCTGGAGGAGCAGCAGAAGCAGATCGAGAGGCTCAAGCAGGAGGCGGCCGAGCGCGACCGCGCTCTCGGAGAGATGCAGAAGCAGGTCCAGGACGAGATCGACCGGCAGGCGGCGGCCAAGACGGCGGAGAAGCCCGGCTTCGTTCAGGCGTCGCTGACTCCGTCGCCGACCCTGAATCAAACCACGGTCACGGTGAATCCCGCCACGGCCATGCCCTCGCAGCCCTGGGCGGTTCTGAAAGTCAGCGACACGATCAACTTCCGGTTCGGTGCGGTCGTTCAGGGGACCTACGAGGCAACCCAGGACCCCGTCAGCGAAGGCTACTCGCAGAATTTCTATCTGCGGCGGGCCCGATTCAGCATTCTGGGAACGATGCCCGCGGGCGTTTCCGTCTTTTTCCAGACCGACGATCCGCGCGTCGGCAACGCGGGGACCAATGGCGTGAAGGCCATCAACACGGGATTCCAGATTCAGGATTTCTACGTGCAGTGGGCCTTCGCCGGCAAGGCCGCGGCGCTCCAGGCGGGGTTGTTCCTCGTGCCGACGCTGCGGCAGACGCTCACGAGCGTTTCGACGTTCCTGTCGCTCGATCTTCCGACCTGGGGTCAGCAGGAGGGAACGATCGAGGAGCAGACCGGCGGGCGCGACTACGGCGTGGGCATGAACGGCGCGCTCTTCGACAGTCATCTGTCGTACCGCGTCGGGGCCTTCTCGGGCTTTCGCGCGCCGAGCGGCCCGAGCCTGACGCCACCGCTCGGAGTGGAAGCGGGATCGCGCAACCCGCTGCGCTTCGCCGGACGCATCATGTGGGACTTCTTCGACAGCGAGTACGGCTACTCCTACGCGGGAACCTATCTCGGCAAGCAGAAGGTCCTCGCCATCGCGGGATTCGGGGACGGGCAGGGCGACTACCAGTCCTACGGCGGCGACGCCTTCTTCAACTGGCCCCTCGACTTCGGAAGCGTCACGGCGGAAGCGGACTACCGGAAGATCCACAGAAATTTCTTCATCTACAACGTCAACGGCACGCCGACGACGCTGCCCGGGCAGTACACGGTCTTCGGGAACGTCGGCGTCTACTTCGCCGACGCCAAGCTTCAGCCTTTCTTCCGTTACGAGGTGCTGAGGTTCTCCGACGCGATCAACGAGGTCAAGAACCAGACGCGCTTCGGCGGCGGGTTGAACTTCTACATCCTGGGGCAGAACGCCAAGATCACGCCCTACTTCGAAAGGGTCCAGCCGAACGTCCAGCCGCTGACGGCCCAGCTGAAGGACTTCAACCGCTTCGTCTGCCAGTTCCAGGGCTCCTTCTAACTCTGCGGATCGCGGGCGGCGGAGGCCTCCGACAGACCTTCGCCGCCCGGGCTTCGGGTTCCGGTGCGGGGAGGAGACTCCGGTCGATGGAAGGCGCCGGCCGGGATGGGTCGGCCGCGGGAATTGACCTTCGGCGCGACCGGTTCATAATCATCGCCAGCAGGTCAAGAGATTGGCGAGCGGCCCACACACCTTCATTCGAGCCAGTTTCCGGCCGTGGTGAGAAACCTCGGCGAGGGGGCTCCCGCGGGCGTCTCAGCGGTTTCTGCCGGGCGCCCCGGGCCCGGGCGTCGCGGGCCCTCGCTCCTCCTTCTTCGTTCGCTCGGCCTCGCGTTGACCCTCGTCGCGCTCCTGGTCGCGGCCTATCGAAGCCGCGTCGACTGGCGCTCGCGGGCCCGAGGCGTGTGCGAGCTCTCGAGCTCGACCTCGGATCCGGTCGGGGTTCCCATTCCGGAGGACCGGACGAGGGCGCCCCAAGACGTGATCACGATCGCGGTTCCGATCCTCGCGCCCCCGCCGGCGTTCCGTCTCCGATACGACGGGCGTCCCTCGCCCGGCGTCCTCGCGGCCCACACGCCCGACCACCGCCTCCGCGGTCCTCCGCAACTCCCGTCCTAGGCGCCCGAGGGAATTTCCCCCCGGGCAACGAGGCCGCGACGCGGTCTCGGGGACCGCCGATGCCTCTCGAGGCCTCCGGCGGCTTCCGGTTCACGCGTCGCGGCGCTTCGCAGAGGAGAGCCATGGCTCTGGGGCGGAAAAAGGCATTGGCGCTTCTGGGCGCCGTGGCCGCGGTCGTTCTGATCGCGAGCCGATTCCTGCGGGGCGCTCCGGCCCGCGGCGTCGTGGCCGGCGGCGATTCGACTCTCCGCCCGGTGGCGGTCGCGGTGGCGAAGCGCGCCCCGCTCGCGAACACGCTCAGCCTGTCGGGTGAGTTCAAGCCCTTTCAGGACGTGGACCTCCACGCGAAGGTCGCCGGCTACATCCGGCGCATCTCCGTGGACGTCGGCGACCGGGTGCAGGCCGGGCAGGTTCTCGCGGTGCTCGAAGTGCCCGAGCTCGAGGCGGAAGCTCAGGGGGCCGCCGCGTCGCTCGAGCGGGCGAAATCGGCGTACGCCGCCGCGCACTTCGCCTACCTGAGACTCAAGCAGGCCTCCGACGCGCGTCCCGGCCTCATCGCGCCGCAGGAGCTCGACGACGCCCTCGCGCGCGACAAGGAGGCCGAGGCGCAGGTCGGCATCTCCGAGGCAACCCAGAAGCAGCAGGCCGCGCTCTCCGACTACACCCGCATCACGGCTCCCTTCACCGGCGTCGTCACGCGGCGCTATGCAGATACGGGAGCGCTCATCCAGGCGGGAACGTCCTCGAACACGCAGGCGATGCCGGTCGTTCGGCTCGCGGAGGACGACCGGCTCCGGCTGGTCCTGCCCGTGCCGGAATCGGCCGTTCCGCAGATCCATCTCGGGACCGAGGTCGAGGTCCGCGTCCAGGCGCTCGACCGGACCTTCCAGGGCCGCGTCGCCCGATTCAGCAGCGACCTCGATCGGCAGACCCGGACGATGGAAACCGAGATCGACGTGGCGAACCCGGACGGCCGGCTCGTGGCCGGCATGTACGCCGAGACCGTTCTGGACCTCGGCCGGAAGGCGTCCGCCCTCACCATTCCCGTCGAGGCCGTGTCCCGCAAGGGATCGGAGAGCACCGTGCTCGTCGTTGGATCGAACGACCGCCTCGAAGAGCGGCGTGTCGGGCTCGGCATGGAGGGCACGAGCCGCGTCGAGGCGCTGACGGGAATCCGGGAGGGCGACCGCGTCGTGATCGGAAACCGCAGCGATTTCCGCGTCGGCGAGCAGGTCCAGCCGCGCCTGGTCGAGACGGCTCCGAGCGACGGGGGAGGGAATCCCTGATGTCTCGCTTCGCAATCCGGAATCCCTACTTCATCGTCGTCGTCTGCCTGATCGTGGCCATCGTCGGCACCACGACGCTCGTGAGAATGCCGGTGGATCTCTTTCCCGCGATCAACATCCCGGTGGTCGTGGTCGCGACCTTCTATTCCGGAATGCCGCCGGAGCAGATCGAAACCGACATCACGGGCCGGTTCGAGAGGTTCTTCACTCTCGGAAGCGACATCGATCACATCGAGTCGCGGTCGCTGCCGGGCGTCAGCCTCATCAAGATCTACTTTCACGCCGGGGCGGATCCCAACGCCGCCCTGAGTCAGATCTCGAATCTCGCATTGGCCAACCTGCGCAAGCTGCCGCCCGGAACGCTACCGCCCGTGGTTCTGAAGTTCGACGCCTCGAGCCTGCCGGTCTGCCTCATCACGCTCAAGGGGCAGGGCCTCGGAGAGACGGAGCTGCGCGACCTCGGGCAGTACGCCGTCCGCAATCAGGTGGCCAATGTCGCGGGCGCTTCCGTGCCCCAGCCCTTCGGCGGGAAGTACCGGCAAATCATGGTCTACGTGGATCCTCTGAAGCTCGATGCCCATCAGCTCTCGGTGATGGACGTGGTTCGCACGGTCAACGACAGCAACTTGATTCTCCCCGCGGGCGACGTCCGCATCGGACCGACGGACTACAACCTGTACACGAACAGTCAACTGCCCACGACCGCCGAGATCAACCGGCTTCCCCTCAAGACCGTCAACGGTGCCTCGGTCCTGGTTCGGGACGTCGGGCAAGCCTCCGATGCGCACCAGATCCAGACGAACATCGTCCGAGTCGACGGCCAGCGCTCCGTCTATCTGCCGATCCTCAAGCAGGGGGGCGACACGAACACCATCGCCGTCGTCGACGGGATCCGGAAAGCCGTTTCGGGCCTGACGGACATTCCTCACCAGCTCGTCGCGAACGTGGTCTTCGACCAGTCGGTGTTCGTTCGCAAGGCAATCGAGAACCTTCTCCACGAGGGAGGGATCGGACTGCTCCTGACGGGAATCATGATTCTTCTCTTCCTCGGCAGCATGCGGGCGACCGCGGCCGTGTTCCTCTCGATCCCGCTTTCGGCCCTGGCGGCGTTTCTGGCGATCAGCGCGGGAGGGGGCACCGTCAATACGATGGTGCTCGGCGGGTTGGCCCTCGCCTTTTCACGGCTGATCGACAACTCGGTCGTCGTGCTCGAGAACATCTTCCGGCACATGGAGATGGGAGAGGTCGCCGAGGAGGCCGCCGAGAAGGGGGGGCGCGAAGTGGCCCTTCCGGTTCTCGCGGCGACGCTGACGACCGTCGTCGTCTTTTTCCCCGTGGTGTTCCTCTACGGCGTCAGTCGCTTCCTTTTCCTGGCGCTCGCGCTCGCCGTGGTCCTGTCGCTGCTCGCGTCGTTCTTCGTGGCGATGACGGTCGTGCCGCTCTTCTGCGCCAAGTGGATGCGTCGGGCGCACCTCGAAGAAGACCACGTCGTGACGAAGTCCTGGGGCGGGAAGATCATCGCCCGCTTCAATCACCGGTTCGAACAGATGCTCAACCGGTACGACGCCGTTCTTGCGGGCGCCGTCGCGCGTCCGGGAGCGACGGTGGTCGGCGTGATCGCCATCTGCCTTCTGAGCTTTTCGCTGTACCCGTTGCTCGGCGTCTCGTTCTTTCCCCGCACCGATCCGGGCCAGTTCGTGATCAATCTGAAGGCGCCGTCCGGCACACGTCTGGACCTGACGGAGCAGATGATCCAGAGGGTCGAAGACGAGATCCGGAAGACGGTTCCACCGGGTGATCTCGGGATGATCGTCTCGAACATCGGAACGACTCCGGGATTTTCCTCGATCTACACGCCCAACTCCGCACCGCACACGGCATTCGTCCAGGTCAGCCTGAAGGAATCGCATCGGCTGGGCAGTTACGAGTACATGACGCTCGTGCGGCAGCGACTCCGCGAACAGCTTCCCGAATTGAGCGCCTACTTTCAGTCGGGCGGGCTCGTCGATGCGGTTCTCAACCTTGGGCTGCCGGCCCCGATCGACGTGCAGGTCAGCGGGATGAATCTGGAGAGGACGTACGGCACCGCGACGGAGATCGCGGGCGAGATTCGGAAGCTTCGCGGGGTGAGCGACATGCTCGTTCCCCAGGACCTCAACTATCCCTCCCTGCGCCTCGATATCGATCGGACCAAGGCCAGTCTGGTCGGCCTCTCGCAGCGAGAGGTGGTCGACAACGTCATCACGGCCCTGACCTCGAATCAGATGATCGCCCCGAGCTACTGGGTGGATCCGAAGACCGGCAACGACTACATGCTGACGGTCCAATACCCCGAGGACGGGATCCGCACTCTGTCGGATCTCCGCCAGATACCCCTGCGGGCCGCCGGCGGCTCGAATTCGACGCCGCTCGACGCCGTCGTGAAGATCCGGCCGATCGAAGCGCCGACCGAGGTGGACCACTATCAGCTGCGACGCGTCATCGACGTCTATGTGGCGCCGTCCGGCGAGGACCTCGGCCGCCTGAGCGCCGGCATCGACCGAATCGTCGCCCGCACGAAGCTGCCCGAAGGCGTCCGTGTGAATCTGCGGGGATCCGTACAGGGCATGCGATCTTCCTTCCGCAGTTTCGGGCTCGGTCTCCTGCTCTCGATCGTGCTCGTCTACCTGATCCTCGTCGCGCAGTTCTCGTCGTTCCTCGACCCGTTCATCATCCTGCTGGCGATCCCGCCCGGCCTCGTGGGAGTCCTCCTCGTCCTGCTCGCCGCCGGTAGCACGCTGAATGTCATGTCCCTGATGGGGTTGATCATGATGGTCGGCATCGTAGTCTCCAACAGCATCCTGATCGTCGATTTCACCCGCATCCTTCGCCGCGAAGGTGTTCCCCTGGGCCAGGCGGTCGGGCAGGCCTGCCGGATCCGGCTGCGTCCCATCCTGATGACGTCTCTCGCGACCATCATCGGATTGATTCCGATGGCGATGAAGCTCGGAACGGGGGCGGAGGCCTACGCGCCGCTGGCTCAGGCGATCATCGGAGGACTCCTCGTCTCCGTCGTCGCGACGGTGTTTCTCGTTCCGGCGGCCTATGTGCTCCTGCACCGCAAGGAGGAGCTCGTCACCGCGGAGGAGGTCCGATGAGGAGATGCCTTTCTCTGCTGGTCGCCGTCGCTCTCGGCTCGGCTTCGTCGGTGCGCGCGCAGGAGCCGCCGCCGGCCGCTCCGATCCGGCTCGCGGTCGCCGATGCCGAAGCGCTGGCCCTGAAAAACAACCCCCAGATCACGGTCACCCGGCTGAACGCGCTGGCCTCGCAGCAGGTCTCGCAGGAGGTCCGGTCCGCGCGGTATCCCACGCTCACCGCCTACGTGACCGGCGTCGTCGCCGAACAGGAGAGCCGGATCACCGCCGGGGCGATCAACAACCCCATCCTCTACGACCGCCTGGCGGGAGGCGCGGCCATCGGCCAGCTCATCACGGATTTCGGCCGAACGGGCAACCTCGTCGAAAGCTCGAATCTCCGGGCGCAGGCCGAGGAGCAGAGAGCCGTCGCCACCGCCGCGCAGATCACTCTCGCCGTCGATCAGGCCTTCTATCGGGCCCTCGAGACGCGGGCCCTGCAGGAAGTCGCGCAACAGACCCTCGAGGCACGGCAGGCCGTGGCCGATCAGGTTCGGGCCCTGACCGAGAACAAGCTCAAGAGCGATCTCGACCTGAGCTTCGCCGAGGTCAACCTCGCCGAGGCGAAGCTGCTGCGGATCGATGCGGAGAACAGCCAGAAGTCCGCGCTCGCCGTTCTCTCGGCGGTGCTCGGGTACTCGAGCGACCAGGCTTTCGAGCTGATCGACGAGGCTACGCCGATCGAGGCGCCGTCCCGGATCTGGATCGCTTGACCGCGCTCGCCATCTCGCGCAGGCCGGAGCTGGCGGCGCTGCAGCTCGAATCCCGCGCCCTCGAGAGGCTCCACGTCGCGGAGGAAGACCTCTCCCGGCCGAGCGTGAGGACCCTGGGCGTGATCGGCGGCGCGCCAATCCGAAACGAACACCTTTCGTCCTGGTACGGGGCGATCGGATTCAACGTGGAGATCCCGGTCTTCAACGGGTATCTCTTCACGGCCCGCGCGAAGGAGGCGGATCTCCGCGCGCAGGCGGCCCGCGAGCAGCTGCGGGATCTCCAGAACACGGTGGCCCGGGACGTGCGCACGAGCTGGCTCGCCGCGAGCACTGCCTATGGCCGTCTTGCCGTCACGCGCCAGCTGCTCGACCAGGCCGGTCAGGCGCTCGATCTCGCGCGTACGCGATACACGCTGGGGTTGGGCTCGATCGTCGAGCTGACGCAGGCGCAGCTCCAGGCGACCCGGGCGCAGATCGGGGATACCGACTCCCGATACCAGTACCGGCTTTCCCAGGCGGTCCTGAGGTTCGAGGTCGGCGGCTTCTAACGTTCGGCCGCTCCCGCGGGGCTCAGAAGTTCAGGATGTAGTTGGCGCGAAAAACCGTGTGGAACGCGGGCGCGTGCGTGACCGGAAGATCCACGCCGAAGGTGAACGAGTTTTCGGGAATGAACCAGAACCGGATTCCCGGCGTCAGGCTCACGGTGGTCTTTCCCGAGCTCGCCCCGTCGAGGAGCGTCGTTCCGAAGGCCTCGAGGAAGGTCGTGAAGTTCCCGAAGACCGGCGTCGTCGGCGCGGTCCAGGTTTCGGCGATCGAGAGGTCGTAACCGATGTCGCTCTGAGTGGCTCCCGACTTGTGCGGCCCGACGAAGTTGTCGTACTGGAAGGATCCGTAGAGCCCGAAGCGACCCAGCGCGGGAATGAGGGCATGCATGTCCTGCCACCCGGCGAGCGAGTACGTGAGGGTCGTCTGCGTCTGTCCGATTCCTCTGTTGGCGGGCGAGACCCGCGTCTGAAACGAATAGGACTGGGTTGCGTTCTCGACGAGCTGGAAGCGCGCGAGGAATCCGCCGCCCGCGCCGTTGATCCGGGGGCCGGCGGGCGGCGTGTTCCACTGATAGTTCGAGATCACCTCGAGCATCAAACGCCGATTGAGGCCATAGGCGATGAGACCGTTCAGAAACTCGGTCGAATCGAGGGCCGGATTGTTGGCGGTGTTGGTGACGACGTAGTCGATACGGAACTCTCGTTCGAGGAAGTTGGTGGTCACGCGCAGCAGGGCCATGTCGGGCGTCGTCCGGCGCCACTTCTGCCACGGTTCGCTCCAGCCCCGCGAGAAGAAGTTACCCAAGCTCAGGTCCGCAAGATGCTGCGTGGCGCCTTCCTTGGCTTCCGCGGCCGTTGGGGGCGCCGGGTCGATGTCCGAGAGGGGTTCCGACGGCTCCGCAGGCGGCGCCAGGGGACTCGGCGAAGGCCCGGTGAGCGCCGCCGCGGCGGCGCAGACCATCGAAAATGCCAGCGCCAGGGCGGCGGCGGAGGCGGCTCTGGTGAGGGGGTCTGTTTGCGGTCGAAGTTTCATGGGATCGAGAGCCAATCGGATTTCACCGATTGAGTCAACTCGAAACCGTACAGAATCGCCTAGATACGACTTTGAATCGTTTCCGCTCGACCCGGAGCCGACTGCGAAAGCCGATATCCGAAGCGGGACGCCCGCGGCGCGGGCTCAGAAATTCAGGATGTACGTGGCGCGAAAAACCCGATGGAACGACGGGGCGTGCGTGACCGGAAGGTCCAGCCCGAGGATCAAGGAGTGTTCGGGAAGGAGCCAGAACCGGACGCCGGGAGTCAGGCTCACGGCGGTCTTTCCCGGGCTCGACCCGTCGAGGACCGTTGTCCCGAAGGCCTCGAGGAACGTCGTGAAGTTCCCGAAGACCGGCGTCGATGGCGACGTCCACGTCTCGGCGATGGACAGGTCGTAGCTGATGTCGTTCCGGGCCGCGCCCGCCTTGTGCGGTCCGACGAGGCTCTCGTACTGGAAGGACCCGTAGAGTCCGAAGCGGCCGAGCGACCGGATGAGGGCGTGCATGTCCTGCCATCCGGCCACGGCATAGGTGAGAGAGGTCTGCGTCTGCCCGATCCCCGTGTTGGGAGGCGAGACCCGCGCCTGGAACGAGTACGACTGGGTCGGCGTATCGACGAGCTGAAACCGGGCGAGGAGTCCGCCGCCGGCGCCGCTGCTTCGCGGGCCGGCGGGCGGCGTGTTCCACTGATAGTTCGCGAGCAGCTCGATCATCAGCCGTCGGTTGAGGCCGTAGGCGATGCGAGCGCCCGCGAAATCGGTCGATTCGAGGGTGGTGTTGTTGGCGACGTCGGTTCGGACGTAGTCCGTCTCGAACTTCCGTGAGAGGAAATTCGTGGTCACGCGCAGGAGAGCCATGTCGGGTGTTGCCCGTGTCCTCTTCTGCCACGTCTGGTTCCAACCCTCGGAAAAGAAGTTGTCGAGCGTCAGATTGGACGCCTGCGGCGTCGATCCGGCTCCGGCGCTGGCGTCATCCGGCGGGCGGCCGTTTGCCGGCAAGGCGTCGAGAGCCGGGGAAAGCGGGGCTTCGAGGAGGCCACCGGAAGTGTCCGCGAGGGCCGGAGCGGCGGGGGAGATCATCGAGAACGCCAGCGAAATCCCGGCAAGCCGGCGGCGGCCGCGGTGGGTCATCGCTTGCCCCACTTGCGAGCGGAGTGCCATGTTTCGGGAGCCAATTCGATTTCGAAGCCCGGGTCAATTCGAAACCGCATGAAATCGATTTCGAGTCGCGGCGAGCCCGGGTCCCCAACAATTAACGGGAGCTTCACCCCGAGTTAACGGCCAAACTTCATCGTCCCCCCGCGAAGGAGAAGGTATGAAGCGAACGCGATTCGGTTTCATCGGCGTGCTCGCCCTGCTCGCGACGATCCCGGCAGCGGCGCAAACTGCCCAGATCGACGGCGCGGGAGCGACGTTCCCGTATCCCATCTACTCGAAGTGGTTCTCCGAGTACAACAAGGTCCATCCGGACGTGCAGATCAACTACCAGTCGATCGGCTCGGGCGGAGGCATCCGCCAGCTCACGAACGAGACGGTGTTCTTCGGCGCCAGCGACGGTCCGATGACGGACGAGCAGCTCGCCGGGGCGCCGGGACACGTCCTCCATTTCCCCACCGTTCTCGGGGGCGTCGTGCCCGTCTACAACATTCCCGGCGTCGACGCCGAGCTGAAGTTCACCGGTTCCACGCTCGCGGACATCATTCTCGGGAAGATCACCAAGTGGAACGACAAGGCGATCGCGGCCACCAACGCGGGAGTCAAGCTGCCGGACACCGACATCACCGTCGTGCACCGCTCGGACGGCTCGGGCACGACTTACATCTTCGTGGACTACCTCTCGAAGGTCTCCCCGGACTTCAAGAAGACGGTCGGCGTTGCGACGTCGGTGAACTGGCCCGTGGGCCTGGGCGGCAAGGGCAACGAAGGCGTGGCGGGCCTCGTGAAGCAGACGCCGGGAGCGATCGGCTACGTCGAGCTCATCTACGCGCTGCAGAACAAGATCTCCTACGGATCCGTGCAGAACCAGGCGGGAGAGTTCGTGCGTTCGTCGATCGACTCGGTGACGGCCGCCGCGGCCGCCGCCGCCAAGCAGATGCCGGCGGACTTCCGCGTCTCGATCACCAACGCCCCCGGCCCCGGCGTTTACCCGATCTCCTCGTTCACCTGGCTCCTCTTCTACGAGAACCCCAAGGACAAGGCCAAGGCCAAGGTCATGGTCGACTTCATGAAGTGGGCGCTGACGGACGGCCAGAAGTACTGCAAGGACCTGGGCTATGCTCCGTTGCCCGAGGGTGTCGTCGCGCTCGAGATGGAAGCCCTGAAGAAGATCTCGCCTCTGATTCGGTGCGTTCGGAGGTTCGACGATGAAGACCCCGTCCTCCCGCCGCGAGCGCCGACGATCGGCTGTTCCGGCTGGGGACGGGGTTTTTCGCTCTGCTCGTCGTTCTTCTCGTCGCTGGTATCGGCTTCGAGCTCTTCCGAAATTCGCGCCTCTCGATCGCGAAGTTCGGCCTCGAGTTCTGGCGCACGAAGACCTGGGACCCGGTCGCGGGAGATTTCGGCGCTCTCCCTTTCATCTGGGGCACGCTCTACTCGTCGTTCCTCGCGCTTCTGATCTCGACACCGATCGCGCTCGGCATCGCGATCTTCCTCTCGGAGCTCTCGCCGCAAGCCGCTCCGCACGCCGCTGGCGTTCCTGACGGAGCTGCTCGCGGCGATCCCGTCGATCGTCTACGGCCTCTGGGGCATCTTCGTTCTGGTTCCGGTCGGTCGCGCGCCTTCGAGAACGTCGCTGCCGGAATGGCTTCGCAAGACGCCGCTCTTTTCCGGTCCGCCCGTCGGAGTCGGAATGCTCGCGGCCGGCGCTGGTGCTTGCCGTGATGGTCATTCCGTTCACGTCGTCCGTGGCGCGCGAGGTCCTGCAAGGCGGTTCCCGCGACGCAGCGCGAGGCGGCCTACGCGCTCGGCGCGACGCGCTGGGAGGCGATTCAGGCGGCCGTCCGATACGGACGCACGGGCATCATCGGCGCCGTCATCCTCGGGCTCGGCCGGGCCATCGGCGAGACGATGGCCGTCACGATGGTCATCGGCAACAACCCGCAGGTCTCCCTCTCGCTTTTCGCGCCGCAGTACACGATGGCGGCAGTCATCGCGAACGAGTTCACCGAGGCGGCCGACGACCTCTATCTGAACGCGCTGATCGAGATCGGCCTCGTCCTCTTCGTCGTCACGCTCATCATCAACGTGATCTCGCGCCTGCTCATCTGGAGCGTGAACCGCCAGGTGAAGGTCAAGGCGGCGGCGGCCGAGCCGCTCCAAAAGGCGAAGGTGGCCGCGTGACGCAGGCCGGCCGGCGTCGCGCGCTCTCGAACGCCGTCGTGTTCCTGTGCGGCGCGGCGGTCGTCGTGGCGCTCGTGCCTCTGGTGCTGATCTTCTTCTACGTGATCAAGCAGGGGTTCTCGTCGCTCAACCTGGACTTCTTCACGAAGATGCCGAAGCCCGTCGGCGAGACCGGCGGCGGGATGGCGAACGCGATCGTCGGGACGCTGATTCTGATCGGCATCGCTTCGGCCGTCGCCATCCCGGTCGGATTGATCGCCGGAATCTATCTTTCGGAGTACGGCTCCAAGCCGTTCGCCTCGCTCGTCCGGTTCACGGCCGACGTCCTGAACGGCATTCCTTCGATCGTCATCGGGATCTTCGCCTACGGGCTCGTCGTGATGCCGGTGAAGCGCTTCTCGGCGGTCGCCGGCGGCGCTCGCGCTCGGGTTCATGATGATCCCGATCATCACGCGGACGACGGAGGAGCTCCTGAATCTCGTGCCCTCGACCCTGCGCGAAGGAGCGCTGGCGCTCGGCGCGACGCGCGCCCGGGCCGCCTTCTCCGTCATGGTCCCCGCCGCGCTGCCCGGGATCATGACCGGCATCCTCGTGTCGCTCGCGCGCATCTCGGGCGAGACGGCGCCGCTCCTCTTCACGGCGTTCAACAACCGTTTCTTCTCGATGCGCGCTCGATCAGCCGATCTCCTCTCTGACGGTGCAGGTGTACACCTACGCGATCTCGCCGTACGACGACTGGCACCGTCAGGCGTGGGCGGGCGCGCTCGTCCTCGTGGCGGTGATCTTCGTGTTCTCGGTGCTGGCGCGCGTGGTGACCAGAACGGCTCGAAAGGATGCACGCACGATGACGGACACGGTGATGACCGGTTCCGATCTGCCGCCGTCGCCCATCCGGACCGAAGTGCCGGGCCGGCCCGCGGTCGAGACGAAGGGGCCTCCGCCGACCGCAACCTCGCGCACGCGCATGGAGACGAAGAAGCTGTGCTTCTTCTACGGGCGGAACCAGGCGCTCTACGAGATCTCCCTCGCGGTCCCCGAGAAGTCCGTCACGGCGTTCATCGGGCCGTCGGGCTGCGGCAAGTCGACGTACCTGCGGTGCCTGAACCGGATGAACGACATCATCCCGGACACGCGCGTCGAAGGCGACGGTCCTCCTCGACGGCAAGGACATCTACGGTCCGGGCACCGACGTCGTGGACCTCCGCCGGCGCGTGGGAATGGTGTTCCAGAAGTCCAATCCCTTTCCCAAGTCGATCTTCGACAACGTCGCGTACGGCCTGCGGATCAACGGCGCTCGCCAGACGCTCGGAGCTGCCGTAGCGCGTCGAGAAGGCGCTGCGGGGCGCCGCCCTCTGGGACGAGGTGAAGGACCGCCTGGATCGTCCGCCTCGGGGCTCTCGGGCGGCCAGCAGCAGCGGCTCTGCATCGCCCGCGCGCTCGCCGTCGAGCCGGAGGTCGTCCTGATGGACGAGCCGGCGTCTGCGCTCGACCCGATCGCGACGCAGAAGATCGAGGAGCTGATCTACGAGCTGAAGCGCGACTACACGATCGTCGATCGTGACGCACAACATGCAGCAGGCGGCGCGCGTCTCCGAGTACACGGCGTTCTTCATGATGGGCCGCCTGGTGGAGCACGACCGCACCGACAAGATCTTCACCAACCCGGGGCAGAAGATCACGGAGGACTACATCACCGGGCGATTCGGTTAGCGGCAACATGAAAACTTCGACGAGCCGCGGAAAACCGCCGGCGCCGGCCGCGGGACGGGAAGCCGGCGCGATGAAGCGCATCGCCCTCATCGAGGACGACGCGGACATCGCCTATACGATTCGCTTGAATCTGCAGAAGGAGAAGCGCTACCAGGTCGAGCACTACGTGCTCGGGAATCGCCGCGCTGGCGGCGCTGCAGGAGAAGCCCTTCGACCTCGTGATCCTGGATCTGAATCTACCCGACATCGACGGGCTCGCCCTCTGCCGAGAGCTCCGCCGCGTGGACGAGACGCGGCGCGTCCCGATCATCATGCTGACGGCCCGCGTCGAGGAGCGGGACAAGCTCCTCGGCTTCGAGATCGGCGCGGACGACTACATCACCAAGCCGTTCTCGATGCGCGAGCTGCTCGCGCGCGTCAACGCGCACCTCCGGCGTGTCGCGTCCTTCGAGACTTCCGAGGAGGAGATGTTCGACGACGGCGATCTCCACGTCGACCGCGCGCGCTTCGAGGTGCGCCTCGGACGGCCAGCGGGTGCATCTGACGAAGAAGGAGTTCGACCTGCTCTGGCTCCTCATCCGAAACCGGTCCCGAGTCGTCACGCGCGACGCGATTCTCGCGCGGCTCTGGGACTACGACGCCGACGTGGAGACGCGGACCGTGGACGTGCACATCCGGGCGCTGCGCCGCAAGCTCGGCGAGGATCGGATCGAGACCGTCGTGGGGCTCGGCTACCGATATCGCGATGCGCCGGGCAAGTAGGGGACGACCTCTCTCCGGGCTTCGTCCTCAACGGCCGACATCCTCCGAACGCGGCGTTTTTGCATGAGGCTCGGGTCCCGGTTCACGGCGCTCTTCGGCGTTCTGTCCGCGGCGGTCGCGGTCCTTCTCGTCGTCGTCCTCGACGCGACGCTTCGGCGAGCGTTGGACGAGCGCGTCATGGATCGCGTCGAGCACGAGCGCGACCACCTCGCGGGCGAGATCGATCGTTTCGCCGGCCAGCCGGAGGCGCTCGACTTCTTCCTTCGGCGCGCCGCGAAGGACTTCGACTGCCGCATCACGGTCATCGCTCCGGACGGCCGCGTGACGCACGAGACGGATCTCCTGCCCGCGGACGTGGCGGGGATGGAGAACCACGGAAGCCGGCCCGAGGTGGTGCAGGCGCGTGCGAGCGCCACGGGGACCTCGCGCCGCTTCTCGCCGACGGAGCGGGAGGACCGCCTCTACTCCGCGCGTCTCCTGCCGGACGGGGACGTCCTGCGGCTCTCGGTCGCGGCCGCCCAGGTCCGGCAGATGGAGCAGTCGCACCTCTGGACCGCGCGTCTCGCGATCATCGGGGCTTGCCTCGTCCTCTTTCTGATCGGCCGGTCGCTCTCGCAGCGATTCTCGAAACCGATCGCGGGACCTGACCCGGGCCGCCTCCGCGATCGCGAGCGGAGAGACCGGACGGGAGCTCCCGGAGTCGGGCGGCGAGGAGGTGCAGCTCCTCGGCGCGTCGCTGAAGCGCATGAAGGAATCTCTCGTGAAGGCGGCCGAGAACGCGGACGCGGAGCGGCGCCTCGCGGCGATGGTGCTCGAGCAGCTGCCCGACGGGCTCGTCGTCGTGGACGAGAAGCTCCACGTTCTCGAATCGAACGCGCAGTTCGCGAAAATGATCGGCCTTCCGGCGCCCGCCGGCCGCGCGCTCTACGATCTCCTTCGCAATCGCGAGCTCTACGAGCTCTTCGAGACGACGCTGAAGAGCCGGGAGACCGACGAGCAGCACCGTCCGGCTCGCCGACGATCTCGTCTGGCACGTGACCGTCGTCGCGCTGCCGCCGCGGCTCGCGGGCGGCGGCCGTCGGTGTTCTGCGCGACGTGACGCGCCTCGAGCGCACCGAAGGGATGCGCCGGACGTTCGTCGCGGACGTCTCGCACGAGCTCCGCACGCCGATCGCTTCGATCGCCGCGGCGGCGGAGACCCTCGCGGAGGGCGGCATGGACGAGGCGGACACCGAGCCAGCTCCTCGACATGATCCGGCGCCAGTCCGAGCGCATGCGCGAGCTCATCGACGACCTCATGGACCTCGCGCAGATCGAGAGCGGCGCCGTGGAGCTTCGCAAGGAGGAGCTTTCGGTGTCGGACCTGCTGCGCGAGGTCGCCCGGGATCTCGCGCCGGCCGCCGCCGCGCGGTCGATCCGCGTCGTCGTGGACGCCTCCGCCGACGTGACGGTCGAGGCCGACCGACGCCGCCTGGGCCAGATCCTCCGCAATCTGCTCGACAACGCGATCAAGTTCTGCCGCGAAGGCCGGAGCCGTTCGCCTGTTCGCGGGCCGGGAGGACGGGGAAGCCTACGTCGCGGTCGTCGACGAGGGCCCCGGCATCCCGCGTGCGGAGCAGGAGAAGATCTTCCAGCGCTTCTATCAGGTCGATCGCTCCCGTTCGAAGACCCGGCCCGGAACGGGGCTCGGCCTCGCGATCGTCAAGCACCTCGTCCAGCTCCATGGCGGCCGCATCGAGGTCGAGAGCGAAGCGGGGCGGGGCAGCACGTTCCGCGTGCGCCTCCCGCTCGCGCTAAAGCCTCGCGTCAAATCCTTTTGAAGGCGGGATATCCTACCCGCCAACCACGGGGGCGCGATGCTCAACCTGCTTCCGCGCGACGGGCGCTACTTCGACCGCTTCACCGACATGGCGCGGCGCATCCACGAGAGCGCCGTGATGCTCAACCGTTTCTTCGAGAAGGAGTCGCCGGTCGGGACGGTGGCGGATCAGATCAAGCGCCTCGAGCACGAGTGCGACGAGATCTCGCACGAGATCCTGCGCGGAATCGATCAGACTTTCATCACGCCGATCGACCGCGAGGACATCCACCAGCTCGCCGTCCGCCTCGACGACGTGATCGACCTGATCGACGGGACCGTGCGGCGTCTGTCGCTCTTCCACGTCTCGGAGCCGACGCTCCTCTCCCGCCCGCTCTCGCGGATCATCGTCAAGGCGACGCAGGAGCTCGTCGAGGCCGTCTCGGCGTTGAGGAAGCAGAAGGGCGTGCCCGAGCACTGCATCCGGATCAAGAAGCTCGAGAACGAGGGCGACGTCGCCTACCACGAGGCGGTCGCCTCCCTCTTCTCGGACCCGATCGCCCCGATCGAGGTGATCAAATGGAAGGACATCTACGACAACATGGAGCGCTGCATCGACGCGTGCGCGGGCGTGGCGCACGTGCTCGAGAGCGTCGTGTTGAAGCACGCCTGAGCGGCGTTTCGCCTCGCGCCGCGATGTCCTACGTTCTCTTCATCATCGCCATCGCCCTCGTCTTCGACTTCATCAATGGGATGCACGACTCGGCAAACTCGATCGCGACCGTCGTCTCCACGCGCGTTCTTTCGCCCCTCGTCGCGGTCTTCTGGGCGGCGTTCTTCAACTTCGCGGCGGCTTTCATCTTCGGTACGGCCGTGGCGAAGACCATCGGCGGTGGGCTGATCGACGTCGCGGTCGTGAACTCCGACGTCGTGCTCGGGGGGTTGCTCGGCGCGATCGTCTGGAACCTCATCACCTGGTATTTCGGAATTCCGTCGTCGTCCTCCCACGCCTTGATCGGCGGCTATGCCGGAGCGGCGGTCGCGCGCGTGGGCATCCGTGCGATCGTGCCCGGCACGGCGTGGGTCAAGACGCTCGCCTTCATCGTGATCTCGCCGCTCCTCGGCATGACCGTGGCCTGGGCCCTGATGATCGCGGTGTCCTGGATCTTCCGGAAGACGCCGTACGGATCGGTCGACCGCTGGTTCCGCCGCGGCCAGCTCTTCTCGGCGGCCGGATACTCCCTCTCGCACGGGGCGAACGACGCGCAGAAGACGATGGGCATCATCGCGAGCCTGCTCGTCGCGAACCGCGCGCTTTTTGCGGACCCGTCTTCTCGCCTCCACTTCATGCACATGCCGGAGCTGACGAGCGTGCCCTGGTGGATCATTCTGTCGGCGCACGCGGCGATCGGCCTCGGAACGCTGACCGGCGGCTGGCGCATCGTGCGGACGATGGGGAGCCGGATCACGAAGCTCAAGCCCTACAGCGGATTCTGCGCCGAGACCGGGGCCGCAGCCACGATCGCCCTCGCCTCGCTGACGGGCGTGCCCGTCTCGACGACGCACACCATCACGGGCGCCATCGTCGGCGTCGGCGCGACGCAGCGGTTCTCGGCGGTGCGCTGGGGCGTGGCGGGCGGATCGTCTACGCGTGGATCCTGACGATTCCGATGGCGGCGGCGATCGGCGCGATCGCGTTCGGGATCCTGTCGGCGGCGGGGTCGGGCCGTTAACGCGCTCGCGCGGGCGGCGCTCGCCGCCGCGTTCTTCGCCTCTGCGGGACCGGCGGCGCTCTCCGCGGCCGGCGCTCCCCGACCCGGCGCCCTTCGATGCCGTCCTCGCGGCGCGGGTGCGGGACGGCGGCTTCGACTACCGGGCGCGCGACCGGCCAGGACCGCAAGCGCCTCGCGGCCTATCTCGCGAATCTGGGCGACGCGCGCCCGGCGGAGATGACGACCCGACGGAGAAGAAGGCCTTCTTCCTCAACGCCTACAACGCCTGGGCGATCCAGACCCTGCTCGACAATCCCGGCCGGAAGATCACGGACGTCGCGGGCGCGTTCGACCGCGCGGCGCATCGTATCGGCGGGCGGGCGATGACGCTCGATCAGGTCGAGAACGCCCTGCGGACCGCCGAGGACGCGCGCATTCATTTCGCGATCGTGTGCGCCTCGCGGTCCTGCCCGCCGCTCGCGCCGAAGGCCTACGGCGCGGACGGGCTCGACGAGGCGCTCGACCGGCAGGCGCAGCTTTTCGTCAACGACGCTTCGAAGAACCGGATCGACCGCGCGGCCGGGACCGTCGCGCTCTCGATGATCTTCCAGTGGAACCGAAAAGAGTTCGAGCGGGACGGTCGGAACGCTCAACCGATACGTGTCGCGATTCGTCTCCGATCCGGAGACGGCCCACTGGCTCGCCGAGGCCGCTCCGGAGCCGACCTTCCTCGAATACGACTGGTCGCCGAACCAGCCCGAGACGTCCCGGTCAATCGCCGCGAGCACGCGCGTCCACGCGCGCGAGCCCTTCGCGCAGGCGATCGACGTCGTAGCCGAATCCGAGCCGGATCGCGCGGCCGCCTCCGAGCATGTCACCGGGAACGACGAGCACGGACTGCTCGCGGCGGATGCGCTCGGCGAGCGGGGTCGGAGCGATCGGGAGACGGTAGGGGACGAAGGCAATCGCGCCCGCGCGCGGCGGAATCCAGTCGAAGACGTCCGGACGGCGGGCGACCCAGCCTTCGAGCTCGGGCAGTTGCCGCCGCAAGATGCCGCGCGTGCGCTCGAGAAGCGCCTCCCGGCGCGCCGGCTCCATCGCGATCGCGGCGAGCTTGTCCGACAGCATGCCGGGCGTCAGCGTCAGGTAGTCGTGGCGCCTCCAGATCTCGGCGATCGCGTACTTCGGCGCCACGACCCATCCGGTGCGCAGTCCCGGCAGACCGAAGGCTTTGGAGAGACCCGACGTCACGATCGTCCGCTCGTAGCGGCCCCAGAAGGTCGGCGTCGTTCCGCCCGCGACCTCCGCGCCGCGGTAGATCTCGTCGGCCACGAGCCAGGCGCCGACACGCCGCGCGGCCGCGACGACCGCGTCCATCTCCTCTTCGGTGAACACGGCGCCGGTCGGGTTGTTGGGGTTCGTCACGAGCACGACTCTCGTCTTCTTCGTCACGGCCTTGCGCAGGCCGTCGAGGTCGAGCGCCCAGCGCTTGCCGCGCGCGGTCGTGCCGCAGACGGAAAGCCGTCGCGTCCGCCCAGTGGCGCGCGAGACCCCAGGCCTGCAGGTAGTTGGGAAGCAGGATGGCGGCGCTCTGGCCGGGCTCGAGAAGCGACCAGAGGACCGCGTGATTCGCCTCCGCACCGCCGTTGACCACCGTCACGTTGTCGGCCGTCGCGTCGGAATACCAGGCGGCGATGCGCTCGCGCAGCTCGCGCGAGCCGTCCGAGCGCGGATAGGCGAGGCGCGTCGCGAGGAATCGCTCCGGAGGCTCGCCGTCGAGGAGCTCCTGGACCGAAAGGGGAACGACGCCGCTCTCCGAGAGGTCGTAGGCGACCTCCTTCTCGTAGACGCACTGCATCCGCTCCATCCGGAAGGTCTCGATTCGCATGAGCGCCTCCGGAATCGAGCCTAGCAGACGAAAAAGAAAGCCCCCTCGCGGGGGCTACGAAAGAGGAGATCGGCGATTACTCGCCTTCTGATCTGTTCTTACGGCGCGGGAGACCCCGGCGTTGAGGCCGCGCAACGCTATCGAACGCTGGGACTTGCGTGTATTTTGTGCGACGCATGCCTCCCATGGCCGAGGGACCTTGATCCGATTGACGCTCAAGCCCGGCCGCGACGAGTCGGTGCGGCGGCGGCATCCCTGGCTCTTTTCCGGGGCGGTGGCGTCGCGCGAGGGAGATGGGACCGACGGGCTCGCGGAGGTGGTCGGGCCGAAGGGATCGGCGCTCGCGCGCGGCGTCTATTCTCCCGGCTCGCAGATCCTCGCGCGCCTCTGGACCTTCGACGGCCGCGCCGTGGATGGCGCTCTCTTTCGCGAGCGGTTCTCGCACGCCTGGAGGCTCCGGGAGGCCGTGGTGCCGTCCGACACGACCGGCTTTCGCGCCCTGAATTCCGAGGGAGACCTCTGCCCCGGAGTTCTCCTGGACGTCTATGGCGACACGGCCGTCCTCGAGCTCCTGACGGAGGGCACCGAGAAACAGCGCGCCGCCCTGGAGGAGGCCGCGCGGGGAATCGTCGGATCGCGCCGCCTCGTCGTGCGGTCGAGCGGAGCCGAGAGGGACTCAGGCCGAAAGCGCCCCTCACCCCGGCCCTCTCCCCGGGGGGAAGAGGGAGAAGAGGATCTCTCGTCGTTTCTGGAGAACGGTCTGCGATTTTTCGCCGACATCTCCGCCGGACAGAAGACCGGCTTCTATCTCGACCAGCGCGAGAACCGCGCGCGGCTGCGGGCGATCGCGCGGGAGAAGACGGTCCTCAACCTCTTCTCCTACTCCGGCGGCTTCTCGGTCGCGGCGCTCGCCGGGGGCGCGCGGCGCGCCGTGGACGTGGACTCCTCGGGCGAGGCGCTCGCCCTCGCGCGCGAGCATCGCCGCGCCAACGGCCTTCCCGCGCCCGACGCGGACTTCGCCGAGGAGGACGTCTTCGAGGATCTCCGGCGCCGCGTCGCGGCGGGGGAGCTCTGGGACGCGGTCGTGTGCGACCCGCCGGCTTTCGCCAAGAAGCGCGCCGACGTGGACCGGGCCGCGCGCGGCTACAAGGACATCAACCGCCTCGCGATGAAGCTCGTCTCGCCCGGAGGGCTGGCTGCTGACGTGCTCCTGCTCCGGGCTCGTCTCGGCGGACCTCTTTCAGAAAATCGTGTTCTCGGCTTCCGTCGAGGCGGGCCGTCCGTTCGCGATCGTCGCGCGACAGGGCGCGGGGCCGGATCATCCCGTTTCGCTCGATTGCCCCGAAGGGGAATACTTGAAGGGTCTATGGCTCGCGGCCCGCTCCTGATGCTGCTTTTCGCGGCGGCGTTCGGCTCCGCGAGTGATCGCGCGCCCCGGCCCGAAGCGCCCGCGAGCGGCTCTCGCATCCTCGTGTTCACGAAGACCGCGGGCTTCCGCCACGCGTCGATCCCCGATGCCGTCGCCGCCGTGCGACTTCTCGGCGCGGAGAGCGGTTTCGAAGTGGACGCCACCGAGGACGCCGCGACCTTCTCGGACGCCGCGCTCTCCGCGTACGACGCGGTCGTCTTCCTCCTGACGACGGGCGACGTGCTCGGAGAGGCCGAGCAGGCCGCCTTCGAGCGATACATCCGGAACGGCCACGGCTTCGTCGGGGTCCACTCGGCGACCGATACGGAATACGGGTGGCCGTTCTACGGCGAGCTCGTGGGCGCGCCGTTCGCCGGCCATCCGGCGATCCAGCCGGCCACGGTGCGCGTCGTCGATCACGTCCATCCGTCGACCCGGCCGCTCCCGGCGAGCTGGCCGCGCGTGGACGAGTGGTACAACTTCGCGTTCAACCCGCGGCCCAAGGTGCAGGTTCTCGCGACGCTCGACGAGACGACGTATTCCGGCGGCACGATGGGCGCGGACCACCCGATCGCCTGGTGCCGGTTCGTCTTCGGCGGCCGTGCGTTCTACACGGCGCTCGGGCACACGAGCGAGAGCTACGCGGAGCCGCTCTTCCTCGCGCACCTGCTGGGCGGCATCCAGTTCGCCGCGGGCTATCCGGACTGTGGAACGCCCGCCGCCCGCGTCCCGCGCGCCGTGCCGCCGCGGTGACGTCGCCGCGGCTCGCGATCCTCGGCCCGGCGCCTCCCGATCGGGGCGGCATCGCTCGGGAGACGTCGCTCCTGGCGCGCGCTCTCGGCGCGGGCGGGCCGGTCTCATACTTCACCTTTTCGCGGCCCTACCCGCGCTGGCTCGACCCGCGCCGCTTCGCCGACTTCTCCGACGCGGGGCCGTCCCCGGCCGTGCCGATCCTGGACTGGCGCTCGCCGCTCTCCTGGCGCCGGACGGCCGCTGCCGTCGCCGAATCCGGATCGTCCGCGCTGATCGTCCCGTGGTGGATCGCGTTCTGGGGCCTGCCGGATCGAGCCGTGCTGCGCCGCCTCGCGCGCCTCCGGCCGGGCATCGCGCGCGTCCTCATCTGCCACAACGTCGACGACCATGAGGCGACCGCGCTCCATCGTTTCCTCGCGCTCGGCGCGTTCCTCGCGGCCGACGCGTTCTTCGTCCATTCCGACGAGGCGCGCAAGAGAGTCGAGGCCCTCGTTCCCGGCCGCCCCGTCGCCGTTCATGCGCTTCCCGCCGCCGAATGGGCCGCGCCCGCGCGCGACGACGCGCGCCGCCGGCTGGGCATCGCCGGGCCTCTCGTGCTCTTCCTCGGGCTCGTGCGGCAGTACAAGGGCGTGGACGTGCTGCTCGAGGCGGCGCCGCGGATCTCGCGGGCGACCGGCGCCCGCGTGGCCGTCGTCGGAGAGAGCTTTCCGGACGCTTCGGACCTCGAGAAGCGTCTTGCCGAGGCGGCGGCGCGCGGCGAGATTCTCCGGCGCGACGCTTACGTCCCGGAGGCGGAGATGGACGACTGGCTCGCCGCCTGCGACGTCCTCGTGCTGCCGTACCGGAAGATCTCGGGCAGCGCGATCGCCGCGCGGGCCCTCGCGGCGCGACGCCCGATGGCCGCGGCGCGCGTCGGCTCGCTCGCCGAGACGGTCGTGCCCGGGCAGACGGGGGAGCTCTTCGAATCGGGGGACGCCGCCGGCCTCGCCGCCGCCGTCGGAACGATCCTCGCTCGCGGTGCGGAAATCTACACGCCGGCCCTCGCGCGCGCCGCCGGCATCGCGACCTGGGAGAGCTATGCGCGGACGCTGCGGGCGCTCGCCGTTTCGGTCTCGACCCGAACGGACACCTGATAACCTCTGCCCCGGATGGATCTGGACCTCACCGAGGAGCAGTCCCTGCTCCAGTCCTCCGTGCGCCAGTTTGCCGAGGAGCGCGTCCGCCCGCAGGCGGCCTCGATCGACCAGAGCGGCCGCTTCCCGCGCGAGCTCTTCGCGGAAGCGGGAGAGCTCGGCCTCGCGGGTGTGTGCGTGCCCGCAGCCTCCGGCGGCGCCGAGATGGACACGGTGTCCTATGCCGTCGCGATCGAGGAGATCTCGCGCGCGTGCGCGAACCTCGGCGTCATCCTCTCGGTCAACAACTCGCTCGTCTGCGACCCGATCGATCGCTTCGGCAACGAGGACCAGAAGAAGCGCTTCCTGACGCCGCTCGCGAAAGGCGAGAAGCTCGGCTGCTTCGCGCTGACCGAGCCCAACGCGGGGTCCGACGCCGCCAACCAGCAGACGCGCGCCGTGCGAGAAGGCGACCACTACCGCATCTCGGGCCAGAAGGTCTTCATCACATGCGGCCAGGAAGCGGACGTCTGTCTGCTCTTCGCGATGACCGATCCCGCGAAGAAGGCCCGCGGCATCTCGGCCTTCCTCGTGGACGCGGACTCGCCCGGCTTCGACCGCTCGCGGCATCAGGTCAAGCTCGGCGTCAACGCCTCGGGGACGGTCGAGATCTTCCTGACCGACGTGCAGGTCCCGGTCGAGAACCGGCTCGGCCGCGAGGGGGACGGATTCAAGATCGCGATGGCGACGCTCGACGGCGGCCGGATCGGGATCGCGGCGCAGGCCGTCGGCATCGCGACGGAGGCCTTCGAAGCCGCGCTCGCTTACGCGAGGGCGCGCCGGGCGTTCGGCAAACCGATCTCGGATTTCCAGGTGATCCGCTTCTACCTCGCCGACATGGCGACGGAGCTCGACGCCGCGCGGCTCCTGACCCGGCGTGCCGCCGCGGCCAAGGACGCGTCGAAGAAGGGGACCGGCCGCTTCGGGTTCGAGGCCGCGATGGCCAAGCTCTTCTCCGCCGAGATGGCGCAGCGGGTGACGACCAAGGCGCTGCAGATCCATGGCGGGTACGGCTATACGAAGGAGTACCCGGTCGAGCGCAATTTCCGCGACGCGCGCATCACGGAGATCTACGAGGGGACGAGCGAGATCCATCGGCTGATCATCGCGCGCGAGATCTTCCGGGACGCGGGCCTCGCGATCGGATGAGGGGCTCGATGCCACAGACGCGGATGTTCCGGGACCGCGTGGTCTCGATGGAACAGACCCTCGAGGGGGGGGAGAAGCATCTGGAGCTCCTGAAGGCGCTCTGCCTCGAGGCGCTGCCCGGATTTCGCCTATCGCGAGCACGTCCTCGACCACGAGCGCGACCTCTTCGTCATGGTGCTCGAGGCCGCCGACGGCCGCCGAAAGAGCGTGAGCTGGACGCGGATGGTGCTCTTCGACGCGGAGCGCCTTCCCGCGATCGCCGCGGAGCCGTCCGCGGCGCTGCGCGCGAAGATCGTCGAGTTCCTCCGCGGGCGCGCGAGTCGGCCCGGAGATCGTGGTGACGTTCCGCCATCTCGAAGAAGGCTGGAGGACACGCCGGAGCCGAGGCCCTCGCGGCGGCGCCGGCGTCGCCGGCGACGCGGGGGAGCCCCGGACGGCCGCCCGAGCGCGGCGGCGCGCCCGGCCGGGCCCGGAGAGGGCGGGCCGGCGACGTCGCCGGCGGGCCGCGTCCCGCGCCGCCGCACGGCCGCCGCAGCCGGCGCGGCCGCCCGCAGTCCGCGCAGGGCGCCGGCCCCGGGCCCGCGGCCCGGGCCGCCCGGCGAGGCGCGGCCGCCCGGATCGCGCCGCCGGTTCCGCCGCCGCCGCCGGGGTCGCGGCGGGGCAAGCGGAGGCGGGCGCGGTGGCCCGCGTGGCGGCGGCGCCCGACGCCGCCGGGCGCGCAATGAACTTCGAGCTGACCGAAGACCAGCGCCGCGATCCGCGACGCCGTCCGCGAGTTCGCCGAGGCGGAGATCGCGCCCGGCGTCGCCGAGCGGGAGAAGAACGGCAGCCTTCCCGCGCGAGATCCTCGCGAGGCTCGCGGAGATGGGGGTCCTCGGGATGATGGTTCCCGAGGAATACGGCGGGGCCGGCACCGACGCCGCTCTCGTACATTCTCGCCGTCGAAGAGCTGGCCCGCGTCGTGCGCGTCGACCGCGGTCATCGTGTCCGTCAACAACTCGGTCGTCTGCTACCCGATCTGGAAGTTCGGATCGGAGGAGCAGAAGAAGACGATCCTGACGGAGCTCGCGTCGGGGAAGAGCCTCGGCGCCTACGCCCTGACCGAGCCGCAGTCCGGTTCGGACGCCGCCAACCAGAAGACGCGCGCGATCCGCGATGGCGACACCTACGTGCTCGAACGGAGCGAAGGCCTGGATCACGAACGCCGGCGAGGCGACGCTGGTACGTCGTGATGGCGATGACGGATCCGGATCGGGGCACGCGCGGCATCACCGCATTCCTCGTTTCGTCGGAGGACCGCGGCCTCACCGTCGGGCCGCCCGAGGACAAGATGGGCCTGCGCGCGTCGAAGACCGCCGGGATCTCGCTCGACGGCGTTCGTGTCCCCGTGTCCCGCCGCCTCGGCGCGGAGGGCCAGGGCTTTCCGATCGCGATGGCGACGCTCGACCACTCGCGCATCGGGATCGCCGCGCAGGGCATCGGCATCGCGCGGGCCTGCTACGAGGCCTCGGTCGAATACGCGAGGACGCGGGAGACCTTCGGCCGCAAGCTCGCCGAGCACGAAGCGATCGCGTTCCAGATCGCGGACATGCGTCTGAAGATCGAGGCGGCGCGCGGGTTGACGTACCGGGCGGCGCTGCACTCGGAGCTGCCCGACCGGCGGCATTCCAAGGAGAGCTCGATGGCGAAGGTATACGCCACGGAGGCCGCCAACGCGATCGCGGCGCAGGCCGTGCAGATCTTCGGCGGGTACGGCTACTCGCGGGAGTACCCGGTGGAGCGCTATTATCGCGACGCGCGCGTGACGACGATCTACGAGGGCACGAGCGAGATCCAGCGCATCGTGATCTCGAAAAATCTGCTGGCGGGGCGATGAGCGACGACGGAACGGACGACAAGCCCGACTTTCTCGCGCCGGACGAAGACGTTCTGGACGACACTGCACCGGAGACCCCGGCGCCGGCGCCCGCGGCTGCTGCACCCGCTTCGGCGCGGAGGGGCCCGCGCGTCGTCGGTCGAGAGTCGCGAGCCGCTCTACCGTGAGGCCGGCGGCTTCCGCCTGCGACTCGAGCCGGCCGACCTCGCCCGCCTGCGGGAGCTGCCGGGCTCGAAGGGGAAGAGCGATCGCGAGCTGGGGGAGGAGTTCTTCGAGAAGCTGGCGCCGCGTTTCGCGCTGTCGCTCGCGGAGGACGTCACGCCCCCGGCCGAGGTGCGCGTGGTCGTCGACCCCTATTCGCGCCAGGCCTTCCTGGCGATCGAGAGGACGATCCGATCGATAATGAGTTTCTAGATGTCTGCCGAGAACAGCAGATCGTCTCCCCGCCGGAGCTCCGTCTTCCTCTGATGGGTGTCGATGCGGATGAGGACCGGCCCGGGCGCCGCCCCGGCGTCGGACAGGTTCTCGGCCCAGCCGTCGGCCCGGAAGCGGAGGAACTCGTCGGCGATCGCGGGCTCCTCCTCGGTCTCGAAATCCGGCAGCGTCTTCAGCGCGCGATCTCGGTCCGCGGGCAGCTCGAATCGGAACCCGCCCCGCTCGATCGATAGGGACTCGTCGTGGGAGTATCCATTGCGGGAATTTTACCGGCTCCCGATCGTTTCCTCGCCTTCGATGACACGAAAGAACGTCTTTTTCGCGCTTCTCGCCGTCGGCCTCCTCGGCGCCGGCGCCGGCCGTCCGCGCCGAGAGGTGGCGCAATCACTTCGACGCCGACGCGCCCTCCCGGCCGCCGGCCTTCTTCGACTTCGTCGTGATCGGGACTCCGGCCAGGGCCAACTGGCTCGTCGTCGCAGGACCACAATCCGCCCTCGGCGCCCAATCAGCTGTCGCAGGTCGTGGAGCAGCGCCCGGCCGACTCGATCGCCGTCGCCATCCGGCGCGGCGTGACGCTCCGGGACGGCATGATCTCGGTATCTCTGAAGAAGCAGGCGGGACGCGCGGGCGTCGTCCTCCGGATGACCTCCTCGAAGGACTTCGTGACGCTGCTCCTCGACGGCTCGACCGGCGACGCCGTCCTGACTTCCTGGCGCGACGGCAAGCCGACGCCGATCGCGAGCGGCAAGGGCGTCGTCGACAACCTCTGGGGGCGCCTCGATCTGACGCTGTCCGGTTCGGCCATCACGGCGAGCTGGAACGAGAAGGAATTGCTGCACGGCGTCGACCCCAAGCCGGCGACCGGGCAGATCGGGTTGGCCACGCAGGGGCCCGGGTCGCGACGTCCTTCGACGAGTTCGTGATCGAACGACGGCCGAAGAAGCTAGCCGGCCGGCTACGGCGCGGCCGGCGGCACGGACGTCACGTAGCGGAACTTCCCGCCCTTCACCTGGATGATCACCGTCGCCTTGACCGGGTTGCGGTCGGCGTCGAAGGAGATCGTCCCGGTGACTGCCAGGAAAGTCGGCCGTGGCGGCCAGAGCGTCGCGTACCCGCTTGCCCTCGGTCGAGCCGGCGCGCTTGATCGCGTCGGCGACGAGGCGCGCGGCGTCGTAGGACGTCGCGGCGATCGAGTCGGGCGCGATGCCGTAGGTCTTCTCGTAGGCCGCGGCGAAAGTCCTCACGGCCGGAGTCGGGTCCTCGGGCGAGTAGTGATTGGAAAAGTAGGCGCCCTCGATCGCGTCGCCTCCGATCTCGGTGAGCTTGGGCGAGTCCAAGCCGTCCGCGCCGAGGATCGCCGCGTTCAGCCCGAGGCCGCGGGCCTGCCGGGCGATCAGGCCGGCATCGGTGTAGTAGCCCGGGAGAAAGAGGATGTCCGGCTTGAGCGGGAGGATCGCGGTCAGCTGCGCGGAGAAGTCGGTGTCGCCTTCGGTGTACCGGGGTTGGGCGACGACGCGGCCGCCGGCCGCGGTGAAGTCGTGCGCGAACGCCTCCGCGAGACCGACGCTGTAGTCGCTGCGGGCGTCGATGAGGAGGGCCGCCGTGGCCGCCTTGAGGTTGCGGCGCGCAAAAGCGGCGAGTGCGCGGCCCTGCGACTCGTCGGTGAAGGAGACGCGGAAGATGTAGTCGCCCTTCTTCGTGACCTCGACGTTCGTCGACGAGGGCGAGACCATCGGAATCCGGTATCTCTGCGCGATGGGCGCCGCGGCGAGCGAGCGCGACGAGGCGTTCTCGCCGATCAGGGCGACGACGTGATCGCGGGTAATGAGCTTCGAGACGACCGAAGCGGCCTCCGCCGCCTCGTTGTGATCGTCTTCGACGCGAAGGTCCAGGCGGACTCCGAGCACGCCTCCCGACCGATTGATCTCGTCCACCGCAAGGCGGGCGCCGTTGCGCCCGGCCTGGGCGAAGGTGGCTTGCGGCCCGGTCAGTGCGCCGAAGAACCCGACGGGAATTCCCTGGCCCGTCGGTCCCTTCTCCGGCGACGCAGCCGGACAGGAGCGCGGCGAGCGCGGAGAGCGCAGCCAACACGTTCGAAGGGGACCGGCGCACGCGGCGATTCTAAGCGCACCGACGCGGCGCTCCGGCTTTTGGAGCGGCCTCATGCCTCCTGATAGGCTTTGGCGCTCTTCGGAGACCACATGAGCTCGACGAAAACCTACGACGTGGCGATCATCGGTTCGGGGCCGGGCGGTTACGTGGCCGCGATCCGGGCCGCGCAGCTCGGAATGTCCGTGCTGATCGTCGAGCGCGAGTCCCGGCTTGGCGGCGTGTGCACGCTGCGCGGCTGCATCCCGACCAAGGCCCTGCTCCACACGGCGGACCTGCTGGAAGAGGCGCGACATGGCGCCGACGTCGGCGTCTCGGCGCGCGAAGTCCGTCTGGATCTGGCGGGCGCCATGAAGCACAAGGAGAAGGTCGTCCGCCAGAGCTCGAACGGCGTCTCCTACCTGATGAAGAAGAACCGCGTGGACGTCGCCGCGGGCTTCGGACGCCTCGCCGGCGCCGGCCGCGTATCGGTGACGGCCGCGGACGGATCGGAGACGGCGCTATTCGGCGAAAAACATGCTCTGTCGCCACGGGCTCGGCGCCGCGCGTCGCTGCCGGGCATCGAGATCGATCACAAGACGATCCTCTCCTCCGACTCGATCCTCGAGCTCACCGAGGTGCCGAAGTCGCTCCTCGTGATCGGCTCGGGCGCCGTGGGCGTCGAGTTCGCGTCGATGTTCGCCCGGTTCGGCTCCAAGGCGACGATCCTCGAGGTGCTGCCGCGGATCGTTCCGATCGAGGACGAGGACATTTCGCGCGAGCTCGCGGCCTCGTTCAAGCGGCAGGGCATGGCCGTGTACGTGGACGCGCGCGTCGAGCGCGTGACGAAGAGCGATGGCGGCGTCGAGGTGCTCGCCCGCACGTCGGCGGAGAAGACCGAGACGATGCGGGCCGAGAAGGTGCTGCTCGCCGTCGGCCGCAAGCCGCTCTCCGAAGGCATCGGGCTCGAGAGCGCCGGCGTCGAGACCGAGCGCGGCTACATCAAGGTCGACAAGTTCATGCGGACCAACGTGCCCGGGCGTCTACGCGATCGGGGACGTCGTGCCGACGCCGTGGCTCGCGCACGTCGCGTCGGCCGAGGGCGTCGTGGCGGTCGAGCACATGGCGGGCCAGCCGACCCAGCCGCTCAACTACGACCAGGTGCCCGGCTGCACGTACTGCTCGCCGGAGGTCGCGTCGATCGGCCTGACGGAGGCGAGAGGCGCGGGAGCGCGGCTACGACGTCGCGGTCGGCAAGTTCCCCTTCACGGCGATCGGAAAGGCCCGCATCCTGAACGAGACGACGGGCTTCGTCAAGATCGTGGCCGAGAAGAAGTACGACGAGATCCTGGGCGTCCACATCATCGGGCCGTCGGCGACGGAGCTGATCGGCGAGGCCGGCGCGGCGATGAAGCTCGAGGCGACCTCGGAGGACCTCGTCCGAACGATCCACGCCCACCCGACGCTCTCCGAGGCGATCCACGAAGCCTCGGAGGCCGTCGCAGGGCCATGCAATCCATATCTAGCCCGGGGCCGCGAGCGGGCGGACCCCTCAGCCCACCACCGTCCGAAGCGGCTGCCCGGCCCGGGAAAGAGAGCTATTCAGTCTAGCCCGGCGAGGTGAGTCGCAGTGAGCTGCGGGTTCCGGCTCGGCGCGGGGCTCGCGGGAACGTCGCCCGGCGCGGCCTGGACCGACGGGGCGGCGGGTAGTGCGAAGGTCTTCCCTTCGACGTAATCGTTCGGCGAGTTCGGAAATCCCATCGTCTGTCCCGGCACGAGCTTGGAATCCCACGTCGGGTTGTAGGCGCGGTTGGGATCGAGGAGCGCCGACCCGTCCTTGTTCGCTCCGGGCTGAGGGCCGCCTCCGAGAGGCCGCACCGTCGACCCGGTCGCGACGCCGCCGCCGGTCGAAGGCAGGCCGCCTCCGGTCGCGCCGATCTCGACGACCTCGCCCGGCTTCAGCCGCCTGGCGGACTCGCTCGGGGCCCCGGCGACGATCTTCTTCACGTCGCTCGCGCGGACGCTCACCAGCGCCCCGTCCGGATAGTGTCGGAAGAGAACGAGCGCTCCGTTGGGTTGAGGCTTTCCCATCGCCCACGAGGACTGACCCCCGGCGAGCTCGATCCGATAGAGATGCGAGGCGGCCTCGGCGGAGGCGGCGGGCGTCGCCGTTGCCGCGGCCAGAAGAATGGCCAGGTGGATCATGAGCCGGCCCTCCGCGACGATTATCCTCCCTCCGGCGCGGCCCTGGCGCTCCCGGGGAATCGCGGACGGCCGAAAACCGTTGCGACTCACTGCCGTAGAAGAAGTTGGGCCCTTCGGGCGTCCCGCACGGAGCGAAATAGAATGACCCCGGAGCTTCATGCCGTGAGCCAAGAGAGGAAGAGTGTCGGCGACCTCGCCGCCCTTCGGATCAACCGGGAGCCCGAGCGGTCCGGGGGCGCGCGCGGCTGGCTGTTGCTGCTGGCGGTCATCGTGGTGGCCGCGGGAGCCGCCGCCTATTTCCTGGGCGGCAAGTCCCTTCGGCCGACGCGGGTGGAAGCCGTGACGGCCTCGATCGTCACGGAGGGCCAGGCCACGACGCTCCTGACGGCGACCGGCTACGTCGAGGCCGAGCGCAAGGCCGACCTCTCGCCGAAGATCACGTCCCGCATCGTCGCGCTCAACGTCACGGAGGGGTCCAAAGTCCGCAAGGACGACGTCATCGCGCGCCTCGACGACACGGACCTGAACGCGCAGCTCGCCGAGGCCGAGGCCAACTACGTCAACGCGAAGGCCGAGCTCGCGCGCCAGCAGTCGCTCTACGACCAGGGCCTGTCGCCCAAGTCCACGTTGGACGCGGCGATCGCGTCGGATCGCGCCACGAAGGCGCGTGCGGACTACGTCCGGGCGCTCATCGACTACACGGTCATCCGCGCGCCGTTCGCCGGCGTCATCACGGCAAAGCGCGCCTTCGTCGGCGAGGCGGTCTCGCCGTTCGGGTCCTCGCCGTCGGGCGGCGGCTCCGGCGGAGCCATCGTGACCCTCGTCGAGTTCTCGAGCCTCTACGTCGGCGCGGACGTGAACGAGGCGAACCTCTCGCGGATCGGCCCGAAGCAGCCCGCCGAGATCACGCTCGACGCGGTCCAGGACAAGACCTACCATGGCTACCTGCGGCAGATCGTCCCGGCGGCGGACCGCCAGAAGGCCACCGTGCGCGTCAAGGTCGCCTTCCTGGACGCCGACGAGAGGATCCTGCCCGACCTGTCGGCGCGCGTGGCGTTCACCGCGGAAGCGACGAGGGGCAACGCGAACCGCAGCCGCGTACTGATTCCGAAGGCGGCACTCGTGACGAAGGACGGCGCGTCGGGAGTCTTCCGGATCGTCGACGGCCGGGCGAAGTTCCAGACGATCGAGGCGGGCGGCGACGTCCAGGGCCAGATCGAGGTGAAGAAGGGGCTGCAGGGCGGCGAGCGGCTCATCGCCGTCGCCGCCGGCACTTCCCTGCGGGATGGAGACCGGATTCGAGTAGAAGGGGAGAAGGAATGAGCGCTTTGATCGACATCGAGCACGTCGAAAAGGTCTACCGCCGGGACCAGATCGAGGTCCCGGTCTTGAACGGCATCGAGCTGGAGGTTCCCGAAGGTGAGTACGTCGCCCTCATGGGACCGTCGGGATCGGGCAAGACGACGCTCCTGAACCTGATCGCGGGAATCGACACGCCGACGCGCGGACGGATCGTCATCGGCGGCCGGGACATCGCCACGATGTCTCAGTCGCAGCTGGCGGCGTGGAGGTCCCACACCGTGGGGTTCATCTTCCAGCTCTACAACCTTCTCCCGGTCCTGAACGCGTTCGAAAACGTGGAGCTGCCGCTTCTCCTGACCCGGCTCTCGAAGCGGGAGCGGCGCCAGCACGTCGAGACGGCCCTCAAGATCGTCGGGCTCGGCGACCGGATGGAGCACTATCCGCGGCAGCTCTCCGGCGGCCAGGAGCAGCGCGTCGCGATCGCGCGCGCGATCGTCTCCGATCCGAAGATTCTCGTCGCCGACGAGCCGACGGGCGATCTCGATGCCAAGTCGGCCGAAGAAATCCTCGAGCTCCTGAAGCAGCTCAACGAGCAGTACAAGAAGACGATCGTCATGGTGACACACGACCCGAAGGCGGCCGCGCGCGCCCACCGGATGGTGCATCTCGACAAGGGCGTTCTCCATACGGACGAGCGCACCGGCTCGGTGAGGTCGATATGAAGTACTTTCGCCTGATCTGGAAGAACGTCTTTCGCAAGAAGACGCGCACCTTCCTGACGTCGAGCTCGATCATCCTGGTCCTGACGCTCATCGTTCTGCTCGGCTCGTTGCTGAAGGCGATGCAGGCGGACCCGTCCGGGGGAAGGGGTCGAACCGGCTCGTCGTGCAGCACGCCACCGGTCTCGGCAATTTCCTCACCCTCGCGCAGCGCCAGCGGATCGAGCAGATTCCGGGCGTCGTCGCGGTGAGCCCGGAGGTCTGGTTCGGCGGCGTCTACAAAGACGACAAGCCGGAGAACTGGATCGGCCAGCTCTCCTGCGATCCCGACATCTATTTCGACAAGATCTTCGACGACGCGACGATCGATCCCGCCGTCAACGCCGAATGGAAGGCGACCCGCAACGGGTTCGTCGCCGGCGAGAAGATCGCAAAGAAGTTCGGCTGGAAGAAGGGCGACCACATCATCCTGAAGGGCACCTACATCCCGCTCAACCCGGAGTTCGTCTACATCGGCTACTACAACGCCGGCGACGAGACGAACATCTTCTTCCACAACGAGTACCTGAACCAGTCGAGCTGGATCGGCGCCAACAAGTACACGGGCCTCTACTACTTGAAGGTCGACAGCGCCGAGAACGTGCCGCGCGTCGCGGCGGCGATCGACAAGATGTTCGAGAACAGCGACCGGCCGACGAAGACCCTGACCGAGAAGCAGTTCCAGCTCCAGTTCCTCGAGATGATGGGTAACGTCAAGTTCCTGATCAACGGCATCTCCCTGATCGTCCTTTTCGCGCTGGTGCTCATCGTGGCCAACACGATCGCCATGTCGGCGCGCGAGCGGGTGACCGAGATTGCCGTCATGCGCACGCTCGGGTTCGGCCGGGGGCACATCCTGGGATTCATCCTCTCCGAATCGGTCGTCATGGCCGTCATGGGCGGCGTCATCGGCGTGCTCATCGCCAAGTTCCTACTGATTCCGGCGGTCGTGGCGATCTGCAACAAGACCTCGCTTTCGGTCTGGATGGTGAATTTCAAGGTGTCGCCGGAAACGTGGGTCATGGCCGCCGCCGTCTCCGTCGGCGTGGGCATTCTCGCGGGCGTGCTTCCGGCGATTCAGTCCTCGCGGCTGAACATCACCGACGGCCTGCGGCGGGTGGTGTGAGATGGCGATTCCGCTGAAATACAACTTTCGCAATCTCGTCGCACGCAAGACGTCGACGGGAATGACGGCCTTCGTCATCGGTCTGGTCGTCGCGGTGTTTCTCTGCGTGCTCGCGCTCGTCCAGGGTGTGACCCGAACGCTCACGGTGACGGCGTCGACCCGGAACGTGATTGCGATGCGGGTGGGCGCGCAGTCCGAGATGCAGAGCGTCATCACGAGGGACCAGGCGGAGCAGATGCAGTCGATGGCGGGACCCGAGCACAGCGCGGCGGGCAAGCCCTACGTGTCGGCCGAGCTGATCACGCTCATCAACGTGCCGCGCTCCGATGGGAAGACGTTCTCCAACGTGCAGGTCCGGGGCATCTCGCCGATCGGGATGGAGATTCGCCCGGGCGTCAAGGTCATCGACGGGCGAATGTTCAATCTGGGAACGAACGAGGCGATCGTCTCGAAGAACCTCTCCAAGCGGTTCTTGAACATGAAGGTCGGCGACACGCTTGAAGACGGGCAGCTTCCGCTGGGTCATCGTGGGCATGTTCGATGCGCAGGGAAGCGCCTACGAGTCGGAGATGTGGACCGACGTGTCAGATCTCCAGCAGCAGACCAAGCGCAACATGTACTCGACCGTCTACGTTCGCCTTCCCGATCCCGACGCGGCGAACCGGTACATCGAGGCCATCAAGGGCGATCAACGCCTCAAGCTCGAGGGCAAGACCGAGCGTAAGTATTTTGACGAGCAGATGATCACGAGCGCGCCGATCAAGGGGCTCGCGTTCATCGTCGGCTTCTTCACGGCGATCGGCGCGGCGTTCGGCGCCATGAACACGATGTACGCGCAGGTGTCCGCCCGCACGCGCGAGATCGGGACCTTGCGCGCGATCGGGTTTTCGCGGCGATCGATCCTGGCCTCGTTCGTGATCGAGGCCCTCCTGCTTTGCCTCGTCGGCGGACTGCTCGGAATTCTGTTCACGTTCCTGGCTTTCCAGCTGGTCCTCTCCAAGCCGACGGGCACGATGAACTTCCGCACGTTCTCCGAAGTGCTCTTCAACTTCCGGATGACGCCGCCGCTCATCATCGGCGGGCTCGTCTTCTCGCTCGCGATGGGCCTTCTCGGCGGGTTCTTCCCGGCCTTCCGCGCGGCGCGGCTGAAAATCACGTCGGCCCTGCGGGCGGTCTAGCTTCCACTCCCTCTCCCCGTGAAGGGAGAGGGCCGGGGTGAGGGTCCAGGCTCCTGTCATGCGCCTCCACTTCTACGGCACCAGGGGCTACGTCGAGGAGGAATCGCCGGCTCATCGCGGGCACTCGGCCTGGACCCTCGAGACGGGCGGCTTTCGTCTCCTCTGCGACTTCGGCGAGAACCGGAAGGGCCTGCTCCCGGAGATCGCGCCCGACGCGATCTTCGTATCGCACGCGCATCCGGATCACGCCGGCGGCCTCGCGGAGGGGACGTCCGTGCCCGTCCTCGCGTCCGCGGTCACGCACGAGATCACGAAGGGGTTCCCGCTCGCGAAGCGCGTGACCCTCGCTCCCGGAACGGCGGCGCGGGTCGGACCCCTCGCGATCACCGCGTTCCCGGTGGTTCACTCGATCCGCTGTCCGTGCATCGCGGCGCGGATCGAGACTCCGGAGGGTGTCGTCGTCTACTCGGGCGACATCGTCGCGTTCGAGGATCCGGCCGCGGCGCTGACGGGCGCCGCCCTCTACGTCGGCGACGGCTCGACGCTGAAGGGCTCGCTCGTGCGCCGCCAGCCCTCGGGCGTGCTCGTCGGCCACACGACGGTGCGGGCGCAACTCGGCTGGCTCGATGCGTTCGCCGTGCCGCGAGCGGTCTTCTCGCACTTCGGCAAGGGCCCGATCGAGATGGGGGAGGAGGCACTGGCGGAGGCGCTGGCGGCGATCGCCGCGGAGCGGGCGCCGCGCTGCGAAGCCTCGGCGGCCCGCGACGGCCGGGAGCTCGACCTCGAGCTCGGCGTGGCCTAGGAGTCGGGCGAGGCGGGCGCCTTCGTTTTCGTCGGCGTCGGCGCGGGCAGGGGCTCGGTCGTCGCCAGCGGTTTCGTCAGCACCGGCGGGTATTTCCGCAGGAAGTAGCGCACCGAGTTGTTGACGGGGTCTTCCATGGCCGGCGTCTTCGGCTTGTCGAGCTCGATCGACGGCGGAACCTTCAGCTCGATGTGCCCCGAGACCGCGGACGCGGGCGAACCGTTCGACCACGGTCCGGCGAGCAGGGGATCGGGCCGGTACTGGAGGTTGAACGGCTGGTTGCACGGATACGCGGTCTGGCAGCGCGAAAAGAGCACGAACTGGGCCCGGACCGGGGCCGCCCCGAGGAGGACGGTCAAGGCGAGAAGGCCCCGCTGGAACCTGCGGATCTTCAAGGCATCACCCGACCTAATGATACCGCCGCATCGAGGCCGTCGCCGCAAGCAGAATACGGATCGTGGCGCGGCCCGTCGTCCGTCGGTCGAGCCGACCTGCCGTCGACGCACAAATGACGGTAGCCTCCCGATCCGTGGTGCCCGCGAGCGCAATCCCGACCGATTCGTGCGCGCATTGTCACCTGCCACTTCCGATCCACAGTTACCGGGAAGAGATCGAAGGCCGGCCGCTCGCCTTTTGCTGCTTCGGATGCCTCCTGGTGTTTCGCCTGGTTGGTGCGACCGGCGACGCGGGGCGTGCGAGCTGGTTCCTCGCCAAGCTCGGGCTGGCCGCCCTGCTCTCGGGCAACGTCATGCTGTTTCAGAGCCTTCTGTACTTCGGATCCCTCGATGCACTTGGCGTCGACGTGCTCCGGACGGCCTCCTGGTTGATGCTCGCCCTGGCCGCGGCTGTTTATCTTCTGCTCGGCGTTCCCATGCTCCGGGCGGCCTATCGTGCGGCCCGAGGCGGTCATATCGTCCTCGAAACGTTGATCGCCGTGGGAGCGCTCGCGGCGATCGCGGCTTCGGCCGTCGAGACCGTTCGCGGGGGACGTCACCTCTATTACGACTCCGGAACGATGGTGCTCGTGTTCGTCGTGCTGGGGCAGTATCTGGATGCGCGCGCGCGGGAGAGAGCGACGGCGACCCTTGCCCCCTCCGTCGAGAGCGCGCGTCCGCGAGCCCGCGTGCTCGAGGAGACGGGCGAGCGAGATGTGGCGCCGGACGAGATTGTGCGCGGAGAGCGGGTGTGCGTGCGTGCGGGAGAAGAAATCCCGGTCGACGGCCGCGTGATCGAGGGGACCTCGGACGTTTTCGAGCCGGCGCTCACCGGCGAGTCGGTGCCTCGACTGGCGGGTCCGGGCGACGCAGTTTTTGCGGGATCGGTCGCGATCGACGGCATGCTCGTGCTCGAGGCGGCGGGAGACTGGGAGACCCTCGCGAGCCGCGTGGATCGCTGGACCCGGGAGGCGCGAAGCCGTCGCGCTCCGGTGGAGATCGCTGCGGACCGTTTCGTGGCGCGTTTCGTTCCGGGCGTGGCGTTGATCGCACTCGCCAGTGCCCTCGCGTGGGGCCTCGTCGGCGGTGACCTGGCCCGCGGCGGCCTCGCCGCGCTGTCCGTGCTCGTCGTCGCGTGTCCCTGCGCTCTCGGCATTGCGACGCCGATGGCAACCACGATCGCGATCACCAGGGCGGCCGGGCGAGGGACTCTGCTTCGGAGTGGCGCGGTGCTCGAGGCCATCGGCGGCATCCGGCGGGCAGTGTTCGACAAGACGGGAACGATTACGAGCGGCCGGGCTGCGGTGCGCGCGGTGCGGGTGGATCCCGCCGTCGAGATGTCGGAGGAAGACATTTTGCGACGTGCGGCGGCGGTCGAGGCGGCTGTCGACCATCCGTTTGCGCGGGCCATCGTGTCCTGCGCCAGAGAGAGGCGGATCCCGGTTCCCGGAGCACGGGATATTCATGTGGTTGCGGGCGGCGGAGCGCGCGGGCGGGTGGGCCCGGATCGCGTGCTCCTCGGAAGCCGCTCCCTGCTCGAGCGCGAGGGCGTTTCGGACCTCGATCGATTCGAAGGAAGCCTTGGGATGAGCGCCGTTGGCGTTGCAATCGACGACCGGCTCGTTGCCGTGATTCAGCTCGAGGACCCGATCCGGCCGGAAGCGCGCGCCGCGGTCGAGGAACTGGAGTCGCTCGGCATCGCGGTTGCGCTCCTGTCCGGCGATCGGTCGAGCGTTGTCTCCCGTGTTGCGCAAGAGGCGGGCTTCAAACAGGCACGCGCGGACCTGGACCCGATGGCCAAGCTCGAAGTCTTGAGACTCTGGCGCAAGGACGCGGGGGGCGTCATGATGATCGGGGACGGTGTCAACGACGCTCCGGCGCTGGCCATCGCGACAGCGGGCGTTGCTTTCGGTGCGGCGTCGGGCCTGGCGAAGCAGACGGCGGATGTCGTGATCCTCCGCGAGAACCTGCGCGAGGTTTCGGAGCTCGTCGTCCTCGCGCGGCGCACGATGCGCATCGTGCGGCAGAACCTCGTCTGGGCGTTCGGCTACAATGCGATCGGCATCTTGATGGCCGCCTTCGGCTTCCTGCGGCCCGTCGTCGCCGCCGCGGCCATGGTGCTCTCGAGCCTCTTCGTCGTCGGCAACTCTCTTCGGCTTGCGCGGCGGCGATCGTCGGGCTAACGCCTGCCGACCGTGTCTGCCGGCAGCCGGCCGCTGGCGAGGCCGAGGTGGGCGAGGAGTGTCCCGAGGAGGATCAGCCCGGACAGGATCGCCGCGCCGCGAGTCAAACTCGGTGGGAGCCTCTCCCAGATTCCCAGTGAGTCGAGGACGAGGTAGGTCGCGGCGAATGCGAACAGAAAGAGGAAGCCCGAGATGATCGCGCGGGCGAGCAGGGGAGCCTTCACTCGTAGCCTCCTTATCTATTCGGCTGCGTCATGCGCCCACGGAGGCGCGGAGGGGGCGTACCGGCTTTCCAAGGGACACCTGACGAACGGTGTCGAGAAAGGCGAGAAGCAGCGTCGACATTTCGTTCCTGCGGTACGCGACGCCAATTTCGACCGGCGGCGCCTGAGTCAGCGGACGGAATACGACGCCTTCGGTGGGCCGGCTCCCGAGCGACCTGGGCAGGATCGCCGCGCCGAGCCCGGCTCCAACCAGGCCGAGGACCGTCAGGACGTGCCCCGCCTCGTGCACGATGGAGGGTTCGAAGCCGGCCTCGGCGCATGCCCGCGAAACGAGATCGTGAAGTGCGGGTCCCGCGTCCCGTGAACCGCGCACGAAGGGATCCGAGCGGAGATCCGCAAGCCGAAGCCGCCGGGCGCGCGCGAGGCGGTGAGCGCCGGAAGCGCCGCGACCAGGGGCTCGGTCCCAATGGCCTCCGCGACGATGTCTCGGTGTGACACGGGAAGGATCGGAAAGGCGATGTCGATCCGCCGGTTCGCGAGCGCCTCGATCTGCTCCCGGGAGTCGAGAGTGTGAAGGTCGAGCACGACGTTGGAATGGCGGAGGAGGAAGACGTTGAGGGCCTTGCCCAGCACGCGAGTCTCGGAAGCGTGCCCGACCCCCACCGACAGGCGGCCGACCTCTCCACGTCCCGCTCGGCGAGCCGTAGCCACCGCATGATCGGTGGCCTGGAGGATCGGGCGCGCCTCCTCGAGGAAAGCGCGGCCCGCCTCCGTGAGCGCGACGAAGTGTCGCGTCCGATGGAAGAGGTCCACGCCGAGTTCGCGCTCGAGGTCCTGAATTTGATGCGACAAGGGGGGCTGGGAGATGTGGAGCTTTTCGGCGGCCCGCCCGAAATGAAGCTCGTCGGCGACCGCAACGAAGTAGCGCAGGTGCCGCAGTTCCATCGGTGCCTCCCCGCTTTTCTTAAGCCTATCTGAATATCCGTTCGGGCCGGTGCGGAATGTTGTAAGGGCGCCTCCCGAGAATTTATCCTCTGTTTAATCTGGACATTGATAGCGGGTTGGTCTCACCGCGAAACGAAACGGGTATTAGACGTCGCGGTGGGGTCGTTTCTAGGATGGCCTCACCTTGCAGCGCCTGCGAAGCCGAGATGGTCGGGTGGCACGGTGCCGGAGCTTCCGGATTCAAACCAGCGGAGCTCCGACGGCGCTTTCGCTTTTCACCTTTTCGATCGGCGCGGACGTTCTCGACGAGTTCGAGCTCCGCTCGCTCACGAAATAGAAGGAGGTCGCGTGCGAAAGGTTCCCTCTCAGGCTGTGCTCTTTGGTGTCCTTGCCCTCGGCGTCTCGGCCGCGGGTACCGCCTACGAAATCATCACGGTGAGCAATGGCGGCACGATCCAGGGCGTCGTCAAGCTCGCGGGGGCGGCTCCGACGGTACCTCCGATCAAGACGACGAAAAACCAGGACTACTGCGGGGCGTCGATCGAGAACCCGATTTACGAAGTCGGGAAAGATGGAGGCCTCAAGAACGTCGAAGTGTTCCTGAAGGGGATCGAAAAGGGCAAGGCGAACCCCGGCGGAACCGTCACCCTCCTGAACACGCACTGCATGTTCTCTCCGCGCGTGCAGGGCTCGAGCGTCGGTCAACAGATCAAGATCGCTTCGGACGACCCCATCCTCCACAACACTCATCCACAGGACAACGACACGAACGCGACGATCTACAACATCGCGCTGCCGTTCAAGGGCTTCTCCGTGACGAAGCCCTTGCCCTCGACACCGGAACTCATCCGCGTCAAGTGCGACGTGCACGAATGGATGCGCGCCTGGATCTGGGAATTCGATCATCCGTACTACGCGACCACGGACGCCGACGGACACTTCGAGATCAAGGACGTTCCGCCCGGAACCTACACGGTGGTGGCCTGGCATGAAGTGATGGGACAGAAGGATGCATCGGCCACGGTCGCGCCCGGAAAGCCTGTGACCGTCGATTTCAGCTTCACGCCGAAGAAGTAACGGGGAATCGCGGCCCGGCCGGGCCGAAAAGGAGGTCGCAAGATGACGAGAAGGATCGGGGTCACGATAACGGCGTGGGCCGCTCTGGTCGCGGCGACACTTCTTGCGCCCGCGCCCGCCGGTGCAATTCCCGCCTTCGCGCGCAAGTACGGTCTACGCTGCACGGCGTGCCATGAAGCGTGGCCCAAGTTGAACGACTTCGGCCGCGCCTTTCGGGACAACGGGTATCAGACGCTGACCGGCAAAGACGACACGATCTTCGAAACTCCGGGCTACTGGCCGGTTTCGGTTCGCATCACTCCGCAGTATTCCTACACGAAGGCCACGAACCAGCCGACCGACGAAGGGACCAAGAATATCGGGTCTGGCGGGATCGGCCAGGTCGGAATGGACCTCCTGATGGCCGGCGTGCTCTTCAAGGACGTGTCCTTCCTCGTCGTCCCGACCGGATTTGCGCCGGACGGCCAGGTGGTGCTCGAGTCGGCCTGGGTCCGATTCGACAACCTGTTCGGCTCGTCGTGGGCGAACTTCAAGCTCGGCCGCCACGAGGTGGATCTGCCGCTCTCGGCCCACCGGCCCTGGAACCTCAGCGATACGGGCTACCTCATCTACAGCTTCCACGCCTCGGGCTCGCAGTCAACCTACGATATGGGAGAAAACCAGTGGGGCGTGGAATACATGGGCCACGACCGCGGAAGCCTGAATCGCATCTCGGTTTCGGTTTTCAACGTACAGAATTCGATCCCGAGCCAGAACTTCTGGAGCGTCCCGGGCGTCTACGCCCACGCCACCCACGAGTGGCAGTTCGAGAATGGTTTCGTCAACGCGGCCAAGATCGGCGTTTTCGGCTCCTACACGACATGGCCGACGACCTTCTTGACGAGTGGCGGCGAGCCGATCGCAGGGGGAACGCTCGAGCCGTCGACGAAGATCGGCGGCGACGGTCAGATCTGGTTCGGCCCGCGAGCGACGCCCTTCCATCTCACCCTGGTCTTCGCACATGGCGAGGACAACCAGGCACTGATCCAGGACGCGACGCGAAACGGGACGTTCAACGGCGGCTACGCCGAGCTCGGCTGGTCGTTGAGCCTGAAGAACCTCATCTTCGCGCGGTACGACCTCTGCAAGAATTCTCAGCAGGGCGTCGTGGACGCACCGCAGGACCTCAACGACCAGAACGCCGTCACCGTGGGCTGGCGTCACACGTTCCAGTTCAGCAATCGTTCGGAGTACGCCTTGCACATGGAGTACTCGAGCCTGCAAACGATCGGGGCAGGGGACAACGGCCTCAACTCGCGCACCAGCCAGTATGTGGTGGGCGTCGACTTCGCCTATTGAAAGGGAGGGCGCCATGAAGAAGCTCTACGTTGCCGCATTGGTTCTCCCCCTCCTCGCCTTTGCCGCGGTTGCAAGAGCGCAGGATCTGCCGCCGGGTGACCCCGTGAAAGGCGAGGTCGTGTACACGCGCTTTTGCGTCTCCTGCCACGGCGAGCTCGGCAACGGAGCCGGGGAATTTGCCGAATGGATCACGACCAGGCCGCGAGACTACCGCCAGGGCACGTTCAAGTGGCGATCGACGCCGTCGGGATCTCTCCCGCTCGACTCCGATCTCGACAAGACGATTCGCGACGGGGTCTACGGAACTTTCATGCCACCCTGGTACCCGATCGGCGCGGACAGCCGCCGTGACGTCATTGCCTACATCAAGACCTTTTCGCCGCGGTGGAAGACCGAGAAGCCCCAGCCGGCCATCAAGATTCCCCCCGAACCCGTCTATTCGGAGGCCTCCGTCACGCGGGGCCGGGCGGTCTACGAGAAATCGAACTGCGCCCAGTGTCATGGCCAGAACGCTCTCGGCGACGGCCCGTCCGCACATGATCTCAAGGACGATTGGAGCTTTCCGATCGTGCCTTACGACCTGACCGCCGGGCACATCAAGTGTGGCGACACGGGCCCAGACATCTACCGCGTGTTCATGACGGGGTTGAACGGCACGCCGATGCCCTCCTACGTCGACTCGATCTCGGAAGCAGAGGCCTGGGATCTGGTGCACTACATCCAGAGTCTGTCTCCGCTCTATCCGAAGAACGCCACCTTGGCGGCGAAGTAGCCGGATCTTCCGAACGGAGGCGACGGTGCCGGACGAACAGAAAGATGCTCCGGGAGAGATCAGCCACTACGAGTTCTCCGGCATCGACGAGCGGCACGGGAAGATCCCGAAGTGGCTGGGGTTCGTCTACGGCGCGATGCTGATCTGGATGGTGTATTACCTGGTTCGCTTCTGGACCGACAAGGGGTGAACCCATGAGCTCGGTCGCCGCTCCCGCCGATCGGGACGATCTCGTCGACCGTGAAGTCGTCCTGCGCTTTCTGCTTTCGGCCGCTTTTTGGCTGGTGTTTGCGCCGACGATCGGGGTCATCCTCTCGATCAAGTTCAACTATTTCGATTTTCTGGGCAACATCTCCTGGCTGACGTGGGGCCGGCTGCGCCCCGTGCACGTGATGGGCGTCATCTTCGGAGCCTTCTCGAGCGCGATCGTTGGATTGACCTACTACATGGTCCCGCGCCTCTGCGGGGTTCGCATGTACAAGGAGAACTGGAGCCGCGCGCTCGTCTGGATCTGGAACATCGGGCTGACGGGCGCGCTCCTTTCCCTGCCGCTCGGCCAGAATCTCGGGATCGAGGCGGGCGAGTTCCCTCTCTGGGCCAACGTGATCATCGAGATTGCCCTGATCATGATCACGATCCAGGTGGTCATGACGGTGATCCGTCGCAGGGAACAGCGTATTTACGTGACGCTGTGGTATCTGACGGCCGCCTACATCTGGACCGTCTTCAACTACGCATTCGGCCACTTCATCCTGCCGTACTCGATGCCCGGTGTGAACAACGCGGCGATGCACGGCCTCTACATTCACTACGTCGTGGGCCTGTGGATCACCCCGGCGGGCCTGGCGGTCATCTACTACTTTCTGCCGCTCTCCGCCAAGCGGCCGCTCTATAGTCACAAGCTGTCGCTGGTCGGCTTTTGGTCGCTGGCGTTCTTCTATCCCTTCGTCGGGACCCACCACTACATCTACAGCCCCATCCCCTACTGGACGCAAACGATCGCCATCGTGGCGTCGATGATGCTGATCATTCCGGTCTGGACGGTCATCCAGAACTTCTACGGCACGTTCGTCGGGAACTGGAAGCGGTTCCAGGAGTCCTACACCGCCAAATTCCTGATCATCGGCGCGCTCTTTTACTTGATCGGCTGTTTCCAGGGCTCGACCGAGGCGCTCCGCGGCATGCAGCGGCTGACACATTTCACGGATTTCGTGATCGCGCACTCGCACCTGACGGTCTTCGGGACCTTCATCCTGTGGGTGACCGCTGGCATGTACTACGTGATTCCGAGAGTGTCCGGTCACGAGCTCTTTTCGAAAACGCTTGCGCAGTGGCACTACTGGCTCACGGTTGCGGGATTTTCGCTGATGGCGTCGGTTCTGACGCTTCAGGGGCTTCTGCAGGGGACGATGCTCGATGTCGGGGCGGATTTCGTGGACTCGATGGTGGCGATGAAGCCCTACTGGTTCACCCGGACGCTTGCCGGCGTCACGATGGACATCGGCGCGTTGCTCGGGATGTGGAACTTCTACATGACGGTCGTGCATGGACGGCGCATCGAGAGGCCGGTCTCGGCCGTGACGGCGCCCGAGCCGCAGTGGACGTGAGCGGAGAGAGCGATCGGCGGGCGCGATGAAACGGATTGAGCCCATCATCCTGATTGCAGCGGTCGGCTTCTACGCCCTCGCGATGACGAGTCAGGGAATCCTGCCGCTGCTCGAGAAGGATGTCACCCGGCCGACGACGTTGACCACGATCTACGGCAAGTCGGTCTCGACGCCCAAGCGAGACGAGCTCGAGGCGGAGGGTCGCCGGATCTACATCCGGGAGGGCTGCTGGTACTGCCACTCGCAATACATTCGCCCGGTCAATCGGGATACCGACAAGTGGGGCCCCGTGACCCAGGCCGGTGAGATCAGCGACGACCTCCCGCAGATGTTCGGAACGCGCCGGATCGGTCCGGAGCTCTCGCGCGAGGGCGATCGCCGCTCCAACGAGTGGCACTATGCGCACCACTGGAATCCGCGCTCGACTGAGCCGGAATCCATCATGCCGGCTTTCCCCTGGCTCTACGCGGAGGACCGGGCGCACGACCAGAGGGTCGCAGCATTTCTTGCGAAGTACGACGCGAATCACGACGGCCGCGTGACGAAGAGCGAGCTCGACAAGAACGGCGACGGGGTCGTGACGCCGGACGAGCTGCCGCCGGACTGGAAGGAGCTCGACGTCTGGCCGATCAATCCCGACGGAACCGCGGGCGACGGCGTCGTCGACATGCATGACTACGGTCCCGTGCCCGCGCGGGAGATGCTGGCCGTCGAGGCGTATCTTCAGAAGATCGGGACGGCGATCGGCGAATGGCGTGTCTGGGAACCGTGGCCGACGAACCAGCGACCGGCGCCGACGGAGGCGCTCGCCCTGCGCGTGACCCGGGGAAAGCAGGTTTTCGAGAACAAGTGCTCCGGCTGCCACGGCAAGTTCGGCAATGGACGCCTGACGGCAAGCGGCAAGGTTTCCGACAACTTCAACGACGCCTATCACTTCCTCGATCCGCAGCCCCGCAATTTCACGCTGGGAGCGTTCAAGAGCCGCACGACTCCGTCCGGGGCCTTGCCGCGGGACGAGGACATCTTCCGCACCATCACGCGGGGGATTCGGAAGGGCCAGATCATGCCGGCCTGGGGCAACGCCGCCGACGGTCATCTGCTGTCGGAGCAGGACCGCTGGGACCTCGTGGACTACGTTAAGACCTTCTCCGACCGTTTCCAGAAGGAAGAGGTGCCGGCGCCGATCGACATCCCGGTTCCTCCCTTCTTGGCCGCCAAGACGGCGCCGGCCGAGCTCCTTCGCGAGGGCAAACTCGTGTACCGCGTCCTTCAGTGCTGGACCTGCCACGGGATGGGAGGCAAGGGCGACGGTCCTTCCGCCAACGCCCTGGTCGACGACTACGAAGTCCCGATCCGCCCCTTCGACTTCACGACCGGAAACTTCAAGTTCGGCGACTCGCCGCCGGACGTGTACCGGACGTTCAACACGGGCTTGAACGGTACTCCGATGCCGTCCTTCTACGACACGATCCTCTATCCGAAGGAGGCCTTTCCCGACCTGAAGCCCTGGCAACAAATGTACAACGGCAAGCCGGTCTTCTCCGAGACGGACGTCCAGGAAATCGGCGAGTACATTGCCAAGCTTCCGACCGCCGATGCGATCGGCAAGATGAGCGAAGCGGATCGGGTGGCGTTTGCAGACCATCGCCGCTGGGCGCTCGTCTACTTCGCGCTCTCGCTGGCCGAAAGCCCGGCCGTGCCTCTCATGCCGTCGGCCGCCGGTTTCCGCGTCGCCAAATAGCGGAGACTCGATGGAAGACCGTTTCTTCCGCCTCGTCGAGCTCGTCTTTACGGCGTACGCGGTGCCGGCCCTCCTGGTCCCCGTTGTCTGGCTGGTGCGGCGGCTGCTTCGGGGCCACGGCTCCGGAGAGGCCCGCGGGACGGCGGACCGGCTGAACAGGCAGGTCGCGGCCTATGGGATCGTTCTTCTGGCCTGGCTGAGCGCGTGGATCGCACTCGCCCTCGGAGTCCCCATCGAGAAAGGCGGACGAGTCCTCGTGGCCGTCCTGTGGTTTGCGTACGGACTCTTGAATTTCGGGCTCGCCTCGCTGCTGGTGCGTTTCACGGCCGACTATGGCGACCTTCCCGAAGGACCGGCGCGAGATCGCCTCTTCCTGCGATTCCTGTCTGCGATCGTCGTTCAGCCGGTGGCCACGGCCTGCGCTTTCACCGTGCTCTATCGGATCATGGGAGTGGTCTACCATCTGAAAGTGCCAGGCTTGGCGGCGGTCCAGGAAGGGATCTGACGACGGAGAGCCCGCTATGATGGACATCACCTTCTTTCAGTTCTTCATTGCCCTTCTCGTCTCTCTTGCGGCCTGGTGTGTCTTTCTGTGGGCCATCCGGACCGGACAGTTTCGCGACGTCGAGGACATCAAGTACCAGGTCTGGCCCTCCGCGGGCGGCCCGCCGGAAGACTCCGCCCGCGCTGCCACGCCCTCGGCGTCCGGCGCTCCGCAACGCGCGGACGCAAGTTAGCTCGGTTTGCACCATCACCCACTCCCGGCCTCGGGCGATCTGATCCTGCTCTTCGTCGCGTCCTTTCTCGGCAGCGCCCACTGTGTCGGGATGTGCGGTCCCTACGTCGCCCTGTGCGCAGCCCGCCTCGCTCCGGGTCCTGCCGGGACGAGCCCGGGCCTTGGGGCGCGGCTCCTCTTCAATGCGGGGCGTCTGGCGACCTATGCGGCGATCGGTACATTCGTCGGGGCTTTCGGTCAAATCGCCCTGGCTGCTGGCGCGCGCACCAGGCTCGCAGGTATCGTCGCACTGGCGGCCGGCGCGGTTGCGGTCGTCTTCGGGGTCTCGCTTGTCGGCTGGGTCCGGGACCCGGCAGCCCTCCTCAGCGGGCTGGGCATCGACTTCCTGATCAGAGAGGGAGCCCGCGAGGCCTTTCGTGCACCTCGTTACCTATCACCGCTACTGCTGGGAGCGCTGCAGGGTTCCTTCCCTTGCGCACTCGTTTATGGCGCCGCCGCGCGCGCCGCCGTGGCCGGTTCGGCAGGGGCCGGCGCCGGAGTCATGTTCGTCTTCGGACTCGGCACGGTCCCTGCGATCTTCGCGCTCTCGTCGTTGTCGCCCGCGTTGCTGCGCCGCGTCCACGGCTGGCGGTGGGCGGGGCTGATGATCGCGACCGTCGGGGTCCTTCTGATGCTGCGGGGGCTCGCCGCGATGGGCGTCGTAGGGCATTCGGTCCTCTGGTGACGCTTCCGACGAAGCTGGCCGCGCGAGGTGGACGGACTCGTGAGGACAGAAAGAATTGTGCCGGATCAAGAGGAACCGGAAGCGGACTCGTTTCGCGGGAAGGAGCGAATCCATGAAGCGATTCGTGCAGCTCGTGTCGGTTCTCTTTGTCTCGGCGTTTATCGGCTGCGTCTCCGCGAAACAAAGGGCCCAGGAGCAGCAGGAGTTGGAGAGGAGCATACGAACGACGTCGGACCCCGATGCGGTCAAAGATTGCAGCTTCATCGTGGATCTGAGACCGGATGGGCTTCATTCAACACCCGAGGCCCAGGCCGCTTCTCTGGTGATACCGAAGGAAGGCGTGTCGTGGGTCGTCTTCGGCGGCCCGGGCCGCTACCAGCTGTATTCCTGCTCCCAGAAGACCCTTCCGACCGAGCAGCAGGTGAAGGCGTCGGCGCCGACTCCCGTGGAGACCAAGTCGGAGGCAGCGGCATCAGCACCTGTCGAGGCGAAGGCGCCGAGGCCGACCCCGGAGGCCAAGCCCGAAGTCCTCACACGGGAGCAGACTCCAAGGACGACCGAAGCCACCGAAAAACCGGAGAAGGACGCGACGAAGAGCGTCTCCAAGACGCGTGTCACGAACAATCCGGAAGCTGTGAAGGGGTGCAAGTTCCTTGAGAGCTTTAGCGAGTACCAGAAGGTGCTCCAGTTCCAGGAGAGCGTCGTGCGAGCGGGTGGGAACCTCGGCTACGTCGTGGCCACGAACCAGAATGGCGACGTCATCGGGGAGTCATACTTGTGTTCCGAAGCGCCAAAGCCGTGAGACGCCGGAGGCGTAATTTGAGTTGGAGCGAAACCTCGGGAGAACCTGTCGGTGTCCCGCTGGGGTCGCGGCGCGTCCCAGAGGTCCGTTCGTCGATTGGAGTCGCTAGAGCCGTGAGCGTGAGTGCGCCGGAACCACGGGACCCGTTCGGACGGGAGCGTGCCCGCGTGCAGTGGACCGCTCCTCCGATTCCGCGATGACCGCCTTCCGAGCCTCCCGGGAACGCTTCACGAGGGCCAGCATCGCGCCCGCCATCAGGACGTAGAAGCCTCCCCAGACCAGGCTGATGAGCGGCTTGTCGGTCACGTCGACCGAGAGCGACTCCGTGGTGGCTGGCTGGTGCTCGGCGGCCGGGTCCTTCGATACGCCACGCAGGCGGAGCACGACCGAGCCGTCGCTTGGGGACACCGCGAGAACGGTCATTTTCCCGCCGGGCACGCCGGGGATGTCCAACTCTTCCGCATCCGCCTCGCGCGTATCCAGGTGCCAGGTGTAATGGATCGTCGCGTCATGTTTGGTTCCATCGGGCGGCGTGATCGTCACTTCGGTGAGTACTAGGATCTTCTGCTCGCCCCTCATCATGGCGGACCGATCCGCATTGAATTCGCGGAAGGTGAAGCCGATTCCGTCGATGCTCTGCGTCGTGCCCTTGGTGAGACGAACCTCGCGGCCGACCAGTTCCGGCTGGCCGGGGTCGTACGACTGCGGCGCGATGTAGTAGTCGGCTGCGAACCCCTTACGGATTGCGGGATTCGCCATGAGCTGGTTGGTTCGGGAGTTCAGGTACATCTTGGGGTAGACGTAGAAGATCTTTCCCTTTGGGGCGTCGATCCGAACCTCCATCGCCTGCTTTTCGGTCGTGGTTCCAGGCAGGACGCGCAAGAACGTCAGTGCGTTCTGGCCAACCCGGACGGGTTTGCCGATGGGCAGCATCACGCGCGTCGACTTCGCGTACACCCCCGAGACGACGATGCCGGCCAGCATGATTCCGACGCCGACGTGTGCGAGGTAGCCGCCGGCGCCGGCGATCTTGCCGCTGCGCGCCTTGCGGATGACGGCGCGCAGGTTCATGTCGGCGGCGAAGAACGCCAGCGCGAGGAGGATCAGGGTGGACGCCTGCCGCGCGCCGAGAACGAACGCGAGGGCCGTCGCGCCCGCGGCGACGAGGAGCGACCGGCGCGCATTCCCGAACAGCGCCGCGAACGACTCGCCCTTCCAGGACACGAATGGCACCAGCGCCGCGAGAAACACCATGAGGGCCGCAGCCGGCGTCGTCGTACGGTTGTAGAACGAGTTCTGCACCTGCGCCGGGTTGCCCGACAGTCGTGTCAGGAGCGGCGCTGAGGTCCCGAGCAGGATCACGAAGGCGAGCGCGCAAAACGCGGCGATCCCGAGGATGAAGAGGACGCTCCGCGAAAGCGCGGGCGTCTCGTCTTCCGCCTCGACCGGAATCTCGCGCCAGCGCCAACCGACGAGGGCGAGCGAGAGCCCGAGGAACCCGAGCAGGATCGCGACGAGCCAGCCGGTGATGCCGAGGTCGATGAACGAGTGCACGGAGAAGTCCGCCAGGATGCCGGACCGCGTCAAGAACGTCCCGTAGAGGATCGTCACGTAGGCGAAGCAGGCGAGCAGCAGGTTGATCTTTCGATGCCGCTTTCGAGCGCGCTGCAGGAACATGCCGTGCACGAGCGCCGCCGTCACGAGCCAGGGGACGAGACTCGTGTTCTCCACGGGATCCCATCCCCAGTAGCCGCCCCAGCCGAGCGTCTTGTAGGCCCAGTAACCGCCCATCAGGATCGCGGTTCCGAGCGTGACGAACGTGAACAGCGCCCAGGGGATCGCGCGCGCGATCCAGCCGTCCCATCGTTTCTTCCAGAGCGCGGCGATCGCGAACGCGAAAGGAACGGACAGCGACGCGAAGCCCGAGAACATGATGGGCGGGTGGATCACCATCCACGGGTCCTGCAGCAGCGGGTTCAGCCCGACGCCGTCCTCGGGCGCCGGCGGCGGCAGCATCTTGAACGGGCTCTGCTTGCAGAGGATCGCGATGATGCCGAGGAAGCTCGCGAGGTACGCGATCATGACGGGCGCCTCGAGCTCCTTGGCGCTCCGCCACACGACGAGCCCGATGAGCGCTCCCCAGAAACACCAGAGGAGGAACGACCCCTCCTGCCCGCCCCAGAACGAGGAGATCAGAAAGTGCGTCGGGAGGTCGCGGCTCGAATACGCGTTGACGTAGGAAAGGTCGAAGCGGTGCTGGAGGATGAGCGTCATCAGGACCGCGCAGGCGGCGAGCACGCACGTCGCGAATGCCGCGTAGAGAGTGCGTGCGAGCGGCAGCAGGGCGGGCCGTCCGCGGTCGGCGCGCCAATACGTGGCGGCGGAGGCCGTTCCGGAAAAGAGGGCCCCCCAGATGGCGGCGACGCCAGGCCAGAAGTAGGTGGAGGTCATCGGAGGCTACGACCGGGGCGCAGGGGGTGCGGACGAATAGGACTTTTCGACTTCGGCGCCCTGGTACTTCGAAGGGCACTTGACGAGCAGTTTCTCGGCCTCGATGCGGCCGTTCTGGTACCGCCCGATCGCGACGATCGAGATCGCGTCCTTGAAGTTGCCGGGTTTGATGCCGCGATAGGCGACGGGCATCGAGCGGCCGTGCTCGTCGAGAAGGTTGAACGAGAGCTCCTGGCTCGAGGTGTCGTAGCGGTCGCTCGTCTTGTCGAGGGCGCCCATGACCTGGACGACGCTGCGCGACTTGCGCGCTTCGTCGAACGTCAGGTACGGCGTGAGCGTCTTCTGGAAGGCCGTGACGCCGAGGGCGACGAAGGCGAGCGCGAGGATGGCGGCGATCCAGTAACCCTTCTTCACGGCTCGCGCTCCTTTTCCGAGATGCGGCGGTCGAGCCGCCAGATGTAGAAGAAGAGCCCCGCCCAGATCACGAGGTTGACGGCCGCGAGGTAGCCGAGGCTGCTCACGAGGCGATTCTTCTCCCCGAGGCCTCGAAAAGCAACCCTTTGGGCCGAATTCGGCTACCTCCCGCGGCGGCGCGCGCGCGCGAGCGGGAGCGGAAAGGCGTCGCCGAGCCGGTCGATCTCGGCCAGGTGCTCGAGCGCGAGCGCCTCGAGCACGCGGCGGCCGCGCGCGGTCGAGAGGACGCGGACGCGGCGGCGGTCTCGCGGGTCGGCGGCTCGCCGGACGAGGCCGGCCCGCGCGCAGCGGTCGACGAGGCCGACGGCGCTCTGGTGTTCGATCTGGAGCCACTCGGCGAGGTCGGCGATCCGCGGCCGGCCGGCGGGAAAACCCCGGACGGTGACGAGCAGCTGATACTGCACGGGGGAGATGCCGGCGCTCCGGTCGGCGATCTCGGCGTGCCGCAGGAAACGCCGCAAGGCGTAACGCCACCGCGCGAGGCGCTCGTAATCCGAATCCGTGAGCCGCGGGGACGGCGTCGGCACGCTATGTGAAATGTATCGCGATACGATATAATTCTCCAGCGCGGCGGGCCGCCGGAGTTCTCCGGACCCGGCCCGAGCAGAAGGAGACGGCGTCGATGTCGACCAAGCGTCTTTCCCCGATGGTGTTCGTGTCTCTGGCCCTCGCAGCCCTCGCCCTCGTTCCCGCCTGTGCGCAGAAGAAACCCACGGCCGTGGCGGAGAAGGCGCCCCCGGCCGCTCCCGCTCCGACTCCCGTCGCGCACGCGGCCCCCGCCCCGGCTCCCGCGGCCGCGCCGGACCTGCTGGCGCAGGATCTCGATCATCTGAACCGCGGCGGCTATCTCCAGGACGCCTTCTTCGACTACGACCGCGCGGAGTTGCGCGAAGACGCGCGGACGGCGCTCACCACCGACGCACGGTGGCTACAGAAGTACCCGAGCGTCCGGATCCTCATCGAAGGGCACTGCGACGAGCGCGGCACCGAGTCCTACAACCTCGCACTCGGCCAGAGGCGCGCCAGCGCGGCCGAGGAGTATCTGGCCGCTCTCGGCGTGACGTCCGATCGCGTGAAGGTCGTTTCGTACGGGAAAGAGCGGCCCTTCTGCACATCCGAAAACGACACGTGCTGGCAGGAGAATCGGCGCGGACACGTCGTCATCACGGCGAAGTAGCGGCTCCGATCGGGTCGGCGGCTTCCCGGAGCCCGCAGCGGTCGAGAAGCTCGCGGGCCTCGCCGGCGGTCGCGCCGACCTTCTCCGCGTTCTCGACCAGGTCCTCTCCGCGGAAGGGGTACCAGTTGCGCCGGCCGCGGCGGCCGAGGCCGGAGACGTCGAGCGGCGCGATCGCGCGGTGGACGTCGTCGACGAGCGACGCCCGGTCCGTTCCTCTCGAGGCGATCGCTCGGCGGCAGATGTCGCGCATTTGCGCGCCGAACGGCTCGCGATCGGCGCAGAGGAACGAGCCCGCGACCTCGGGCCGGCCGAGCCGACGCGCGGCCTCGGAGAAGCTCGCGGCCGCGAAGTAAAGCTTCGAGAGCGCCGCGAAGAGCGGGAAGTCGTCGAATGTCGCGTACAGCGCGCCGACGAGGAGGGCCGCCGCGTCGGTCTCGAACAGAGATCTCTCGGCGTTCCGCGCGAGGCGCGGCGCGAGTCTCGGAGAGCTCCAGTCTTCCTCGAGAGCGCGCCCGAGCCGCTCGATGCCGAGGAGCGTCAGCGGGAACCCCGTCGAGAGCAGCGGATCCACGAACGCCGCGGCCGAGGGGAGCATCGTCCAGCCGGGACCGCTGGCCTGCGCGGCGCGAAACGGAAGGCGCGCGCGATGGACGAAGGGCAGCGCGGGCCGCGCGCCGACGAACTGCTCCTGCACGGCCGGCAGGCCATCGAGGAGGCGCCGCCACGCCGGCTCGCCCTCCTCGAATCGCAGCGCGCGGGCCAGGGAGGCGCGCGCCGCGACGCCGGCGCTCGTGAGGCCGTTTGCGAAGCGCAGGACCCAGATCCATCCGCCGTCGAAGACGTGGTGGAGCGCGGCGTCGTCCGGCGGGAAGGGGGGCGTTTCGCCCGGGGGCAGGACGTTCATCTCGTCGAGGCGGCGCACGTCCGTGAAGTGGGTGTAGAGGCCGGAGATCTCGGGCAGCCCGTCGAACGGACGCTCCCCGACGCCGAGCGTCTTCCAGAGAAATCCCCGCGGCCCCGACGCGTCCACGGCGAGCCGTGCGCGGACTTCGAGCGGCTCTCCGGCGCGCTCGCCCGAGATGCGGACGCCTTCCTCTCCGGTTTCGATCCGATCGAGCGTCGCGCGGTCGAGATACTCGGCGCCAGCCTCTCGGGCTTCGCCGACGAGAAAGAAGTCGAAGTCCGGGCGATACCAGTGCGTGTCCGCGACCTCGTCGCGCGGCGAGGCGGCGACGAGGAGCTGGTCGCCGCGATTCGGGTCGGCGGCGAAGGGCCGGTCCGCCCGGTGCGCATAGAAGGAGAAGCCGCGCTTCAGCCCGCAGGCGACCTCCGGGCGCTCGCGCCGCCAGCGACCCCACTTGCAGAGCGGCAGAAGCCGCGGGAGCTCGTAGCGCCGCGCGAGCTCCTCCAGCAGCAGGTTGGCGAGCGGCGACGTGGACTCGCCGATCGCGAACCGCGGGTGCGTTCCGCTCTCGAGGAGCGCCACCGAAAGTCCGAGGCGCCGCGCCACGAGCGCCGTGAGCGAACCGCCGAAGCCCGAGCCGACGACGGCGACGTCGACCGAGAGCTTGACGCCTCTCACGCCGCTACGCTTCCGCTCCGCAGTCCGCGCAAGCGACCGGCGGCGGGACGCGCTGCTCGAGATTCATCCGCTCGAGGCGGCGCCGCCGACCCGCGAAGCAAGCCGCGCAGTCGCGCAGGCGATCGAGGTCCCAGAGATCCGCGAAGACGCGCCCGCGTTCCGCGAACGCCGCGATTCCGTCCGCGAGCGCGCGCTCCACCATCGCGAGAGTGGGCGGCACGAAGTCGCCGCGGCGCGCGAGGGCGTCTATGGCGCCGTTTCCCGCTCGCGTGGGGATCAGGACGGCGGCCGTCGCGCCGCAGTCGAACGCGAAATCGAGCGAGCGAGCGGCCCAGGCGAGCGCGTCCTCCGCCGGGAGAAACGGCAGACCAACGAGGAGGAACGCACGGAGCGCCACGCCCTCGCGCGCCAGGGACTCCGAGGCGCGGCGGAAGGACCCGGCCGTCATCCCCTTGTTCAGCTTCTCGAGGATCCCGGGGTGGACCGTCTCGAGCCCCATGGCGACTTCGAGCGGGCCGCCCAGGAGCCTCGCGAACCGGAAACAGTCCTCTCCGACGAGCGCCGGGTGGCACTCGACCGTCACCCGTTCGAAGCCGCGCAGCATCTCCGCGATCGCGGCGTGGTCCTCGGGCGGCACGGCCTTCGGATCGAAGAAGCTGCCGGCGTTGTAGAGCTTCACGCGCCGCACGGACGGAAGCGCAGAGAGCGCGCCCGCGATCTGGGCCGGGATCGCGCCGGGCAAGACCGCCTCTTCGATCGTGTGCGTCCAGAGATCGCACATGAGACAGCGCCACGGGCACTCCCGGTTGGCGAGGAGAATCGTCGCGGCGTCGGCAATCGTCCCCGTCTCGGTGCGCTCGCGCTCGACGAAGGCGCCCACGGCGCGCGCGGGATCGACGTCCGCGCGCGGCCCGCGGCGCTCGAGGATCCAGCGGGATCGTTCGGCGGCGCGGTGAGGGTAGGGGAGGGTCACCCGCGGAGAGTCGTTCGGATCAGGTTCGGGCGTATTGCGAGAGGAGCTCGCGTCGGTACGCCGCCTCGGCGGCGTCGCGGTCGCGCTGCGGCGGCGCCGCGAGCGCGCCGTCCTGGAAGCGGCGTTTCGGAAACACGGGCATCCGGACGCCCGTGACCGCGGAGACTCCGCGCGCGACGATCTCGCCTTTCAGCGCGTAGAGGCGGGCCGGGCTCCAGTCCGTCAACCCGACGAACGGGATCGCCTCGGCGACCGCGACGACCGCGGGCCGCGTGAAGGGGCTGAAACCGTCGAAGCCGAAGCGCGCGAGCGGCGCGTAGGTGCGGGTGCAGCCGCGGCTCTGGCCGCCCGAGTACGTCAGCGAGTGCTTCACGCTGCCCACGCCCCAGCCCTCCTGGTAGAGCATCGGGTTCGAGAGCACGCTTCGGATCGTGAGCTCGCGGTTCTCCTCGATCGGGTAGTCCTTCAGATTTTCGTCGCCGCCGTCGCCGTCCACGAGATGCTTCCACTCGGGATACCGCGCGCGGATGCCGCGACACAATGCGATCGCCACCGCCGCCGATTCGACGTCGAGCGGCTTATAGTCCTCGATCACGCGCACGGCCTCGGCGTGGTCGATGGCATTCGGGTCCGTCTCCACCGCCTCGAGGTAGAAGGCGCGCCCGCATTCCTCGAGGAACCGCCGGGCCTGCGAGAGATCCGCCGCCTCGCCGGCGGTGAGCGTGAAGGCCTTCAGCCGCGCCGGGCTCATCCCGAGGCCGCGGAGAACGTGCTCCGTCACGAGGAGAACGGCGCCGCTGTCGACGCCGCCCGAGAAGCAGACGCCGATCGATTCGCGCGAGTCGATGCCTGACAGCCACTTGCGGATTTCCTCCGCGAGCGCGCCGACGTACGCCGCGCCGATCGCGTCGAGGTCGGGAGGCAGCGTCCCGCGCTCGGGCGCGAAGAAACGGCGGTATGCCGGGAGCGGATCGGGGCAACCCACGAGGCGGATCTCGACGACGTGATGCGCGGGGACCATCCGCGTGTAGCTCGGGTGAAATTGATCCGCAAGGCCGAGGGCCGCGAGGTGCGCGTGGATCGCGTCGATCCGGTCGGCCACGACGAGGAGCGGCCCGTCCGTCTGCTTCGCGAGGAAGTAGCGCAGCGGCCGGTCGAGCGAGCGCGCGAGGCGGACGACCTCGCCGCGCGTCGCCACGAGCGCGAACGAGCCCTCGATTCCGAGGGCGTCTTCGGGCGCTCCCTCGGCCAGGATTCGGCGGGCCTCGTCGACGGAGAGATCGCCGAGGCGGTTGCGGGCGGCCTCGGTGAGGTCGTGGACGCGGGCGACGGGCTCGGGTCGCAAGTTCATCGGCGTCGCCGCTCCGCCGCGACGCGCGCGAGTCGCGCCGCACGCGTCTCGAGCGACAGCATCCAGAGAAAGAGCGCCGAAAAGCCGAGGAGGCTGCCGAAGAACACCGCCTTCGTCGGACCGTCCATGAGGATCTTGCCCTGCGGGTTGATCACGGTCTGCGGATGGAGCGACTGCGTGATCCGCGGCGCGACGAAGACGAGGAACGGCATCAGGAACGCCGAGAAGATCGCGTAAGACGCGGCGATGCGCGCCCGACGCTCGGGGTCTTCGATCGCATTGCGGAGAAAGAGGTAGGCCGCGTAGAGAAAGAGGAGGAGCAGGAACGACGACTCGCGCGGGTCCCAGTTCCAGTAGGACCCCCACATCACGCGGGCGAAGAGCGAGCCGGTCACGAGCGCGAGGACGGCGAAGAGCAGGCCCAGACGCACGGCGGCGTCGGCGATCTCGTCGGCCCGGGGCTGCCGGCGCGCGAGGTACGCGATCGAGTAGCCCGCCGCGACGAGGAACGCGAGGCTCGCCACCCAGGCGCAGGGCACGTGAAAGAAGACGATCCGCGACGACTCGCCGATGAATCCCTGGGCCGGCGCGGGCCATAGAAAGGCGGCGGCGACGACGGCCGCGAGGTACAGGCCGAGAAAGGCCTTGGCTGCCTTCACCGTTCGAAGACTATCGCACCGTCCCGCGACGGTCTCCGCTGGCGACAATCCGGTTGGATGGCGCCCGCCGGTGCCGTAGGATCGGCCGCTCGAAGGAGGTGCCCTTGCGCTCGATCCTCCGAACCCTCGCCTTCCTGGCCGTCGCCCCCGCGCTTTCGGCGACGCCGACGCCAACACCCACTGGGACGCCCACGCCGAGTCCGAGCGCCACGCCCGCAGCGTCGCCGACGAAGAAGGACGTCGCCGCGGACATCAACAAGCCGCGCGCCGACGCGCGCCGGATCGCCTTCGACGTCGCGCGAGGGGACGTGGATCTCGGTGGACGTCTCGCCCGACGGCCAGACGATCGTCTTCGATCTGCTGGGCGACATCTACTCGCTGCCGATCGCCGGCGGGCGCCGCGAAGGCGCTGACGCGCGGGCCCGCGTACGACTCGCAACCCGCGCTTCTCGCCGGACGGCAAGACGATCGCGTTCACGAGCGACCGCAGCGGCATCGAGAACGTCTGGCTCGATGGACGCCGACGGCAGGCAACCCGCGCGCTCTGACCGAGGAGAAGGATGTCTACGTCCGCACCGCCGCCTGGACGCCCGACGGCAACTACCTCATCGCGCGCAAGGAGGACGGCAAGCGCGCCGGCATCCCGCCGGTCGAGCTCTGGATGTACAACCGCTACGGCGGCGGCGGCGTCAAGCTGACGTCCTCCGACGACCTCAACAACGCCGGCGGGCGCGGTCGTCTCGCGCGACGGCCGCTTCATCTACTTCTCGGCGCGCGAACGCGGCTTCAGCTACACGCCGGACCTCTCGACGGGCCTCTGGCAGATCTGGCGCTACGACCGCACGACGGGCGAGAGTCTTCCCGGTCACGAGCGGCTTCGGCGGCGCGGTGCGCCCGGCGCTTTCGCCCGACGGCAAGACGCTCGTCTTCGTCTAGCCGGCGCGACGACGACACCGTGCTCGTCGCGCGCGATCTCGCATCGGGTGCGGAGCGGATTCTCGCGCGCGGCGTCACGCGCGACGAGCAGGAGGGCTTCGCGCAGATGGACCTCTGGCCGGACTACGCCTTCACGCCGGACGGCAGGGCGCTCGTCTTCTCCGATCACGGGCAAGCTCGCCCGGCTCGATCGTCGCCTCGCGCGACCCGGACCGAGATCCCGTTCACGGCCTCGGTCGAGCAGTGCGCTCGCGCCGCGCGTCACGTTGCAGGAGAAGGTCCCGACGGGCCCGATCGAGGCGCGCATCCTGCGCTGGCCGAGCCAGTCGCCGGACGGCAAGCTGGATCGCGTTCGAGGCGTTCGGCCGGGTCTGGCTGCAGGAGATCGCCGGCGGCAAGGCGGTCGGCGCGCCGCGGCGCCTGACGACGGACGACGCCGGCGCTGCCGCGCCGCGAGTACGCGCCGGCCTTCTCGCCCGACGGGCGATTCGATCGCCTACGTCACGTGGAGCGACGCCGAGGGCGGCCACGTCTGGAAGGCGCCGCGTCGCCGGCGGGCTCGCCGCGAGCGCCTGACGAAGCGCGCCGGCGCACTACGCCAACCCGGCGTGGTCGCCGAAGGGCGACAAGCTCGTCGTGATTCGCGGATCGGGCCTCGAGTTCCGCGGGCAGCAGCCGGAGGACGAGGAGTACTTCGAGATCGCCGTGCTCGACGCCGCGGGCGGCGAGCCGCAGCTCGTGACGACGGTCGAAGCGCGGCAACAGGTCATGAAATTCCACCCGCAGGCTTTCTTCTGGAACGCCGACGGCGCACGCTCTTCTACCGCGATCCCGTTCGCGGCGAAGAAGCCGACCGACGACCCCAAGAACGATCTGGTCTCCGTCCGGCTCGACGGCACCGACGGAAGGCGCACCTGCGCTTCCCGCCGGTGGACGACATCGTTCCGTCTCCCGACGGGCAATGGGTCGTCTTCACGTCGCGCGACAACGTCTACGTGACGGCGCTGCCCGGGATCCAGCTGAAGGAGCCGCCGGAGGTCGGCCTGAAGGAGGGCGCGGTGCCCGTGTGGCGCCTGTCCGACGACGCGGGCGGCTACGTCGGCTGGGCCGACGGCGGCAGGACGATCACGTGGGCGCTCGCGAACACGTTCCACCGCCTGCCGCTCGCCGCGGCGATCGACTTCGCGAGCGAGGAGAAGCGCAAGGCCGCGGAGAAGGAAAAGAAGTCGAGGCGACGCCGCGAAGACGGGGCGCGCGGCGAGGGACAAGGACGGCCAAGAAGGAAGACGAGCCGAAGCTCAAGCTGCCGGCCAAGTCCGAGACGATCGCGATCGCACCTGACGGTGCCGCGGCCGGCGCCGGAGGGCTCGCTGCTCCTGTCCGGCGCGCGCGTCGTCACGATGAAGGGCGACGAGGTCCTCGAGAACGCCGACGTGCTCGTCACCGGCAACCGGATCGCGGCGGTCGGACCGTCGGGCTCGCTCTCGGTTCCGGCCGGCGACGAAGACCTACGACGCGCGCGGCAAGACGATCATCCCGGGCCTCATCGACACGCACGCGCACCTGCACTACTCGGGCTTCGAGATCTTCCCGGACACGAAGTGGGAGTACGTGGCGAACCTCGCCTACGGCGTCACGACGGTCTACGATCCGTCGGCGCCTTCGCTCGACGTCTTCGCGCAGGCGCGAGATGGTCGAGGCGGGCCTGATGATCGGGCCGCGCGTCTACTCCTCAGGCGACGTTCTCTACGGCGGCCAGCAGGCGGACGTCTTCGCCGAGGTCAACAACCTCGAGGACGCGCGCCGGCAGGTGCGCCGCATGAAGGCGTACGGCGCGCGGATGATCAAGGTCTACCAGCAGCCGCGCCGCTCTCAGCGGATGTAGTTCGCCGAGGCCTGCCGCGAGGAGCACATGCTCCTGACGGCCGAGGGCGCCGGCGAGCTGCAGACCGACATGACGATGGTGATCGACGGCTTCACGGCGTGGGAGCACGCGCTGCCCGTCGAGCTCGGGCAAGGACATCGTCAACTTCGTCGCGAAGTCGGCGACGTTCTACACGCCGACGCTGCATCGTCGCCTACGGCGGGCCCTGGGGCGAGGAGTACTTCTGGCAGACGCGCAACCCGCACGACGATCCGAAGCTCAACCGGTTCATGCCGCACCGAGTGCATCGACGCGAGGGCGCGGCGCCATCCCTGGATCTGAGCCGTCCGAGTACCACTTCCCGACCGTGGCTCGCGGCGCGGCCGAGGTGCTGCGCGCGGGCGGCAACGTCTCGCTCGGCGCGCACGGACAGCTGCAGGGCCTCGGGCCCGCACTGGGAGATCTGGGCGATGGCCGGCGAGGGCGAGCCGAAGGGAATGACGGCGATGACGCCGCATGGAGGCGCTGCGGGCTTCCACGATCCTCGCGGCGGACAAGATCGGCTTCGCGCCGGACCTCGGCTCGATCGAAGCCGGGCAAGCTCGCCGACCTCGTCGTCCTCGACGCCGATCCGCTCGCCGACATCCACAACACCGACGAAGATCCGCTGGGTCGTCAAGAACGGCGAGCTGTGGGACGGCGAGACGATGCGCCGGAGTGGCCGACCGCGGAGCCCGCGCCGAAGTTCTTCTGGCAAACGGAGGCGAAGTAGGCGGCTCCGGCGGCAAAACCATAATCGTAGGGGCGGCCCTTGCGGCCGCCCGGGCGGGGGCAAGCCCCGCCCCTACGGCAGCGCGATTTCGATTCCGGTTGGCCGGTCGAGCGAAGGCGACAGTCACTCCTCCCACGCCGCCGCGGCCAGCAGGTACGCCGCGCACGTCGCCGCGCCGTCGTAGGCGAGGATGACGCGGAGCGGGGTCGCCGCGAGCTCGCCGCCCGCCGCCGCGAGCGTCGCCGCGATCGCGGCGAGGAGCAGCGGCACGAGGAGCGGGAAGCAAACGAGCACGAAGAGAACGTTCTTCCCGCCGGCCCGCGCGACGAGCGCCGAGAGGAACGTCGAGACGACGGTCAGGCCGTAGCCGGACGCGGCGAGCACGATCGCGAGCGCGCCGGGCGACACGACCTCCCATCCGAGGAGGATCGAGAGCCCCGGAACGGTCACGGCGGCGATCGCCGCGAAGAGGAAGTAGTTGAAGAGCGTTTTGCCCGCCAGGACCGTGAGGCCCGGCGCCGTCTTGCGGAGCGCGAGGGCGGTGCCGGTCTCCTCCTCGCGCACGAACGCGCGCGGCAGGCCCGTGGCGGTCGAAAAGAAGAGGAGGATCCAGAGCACCGCCGCGTGCAGCGTCGCGCGCTCCTCGCGGGCGAATCCCGCGGGCCCGATCGCGAACGAGACGAGGGTGAGCGCCGTCGCGGCGAAGAAGAGGACCGAGGCCAGGGCGATGCGCTGCCGCGCCTCCTGGGCGGCGTCCTTGGCGCAGACGGCCCAGGCGCGGGCGAGCGGGCCGGAGGCGCTCATCGGGACAGCTCGATCGTCTGCTCGGGCGACGCGAAGTCGCGCGGGTCGTTCGACGCGAGGAGAACCGGGCCGAGCGCTCGCCGCTCTCCAACGACGCGCGCCAGCGTGGCGCGTCCTTCCTCGTCCAGGCCCGCGGCCGGCTCGTCGAGCAGCAACACCGGCGGATCGAGCAGCAGCGCGAACGCGAGGCGCAGACGCTGCTTCATGCCCGTCGAGAACGCGCCGACGCGCCGGTCGGCGACCGCGCCGAGCCCGACGCGATCCAGACGCTTCGCGAGGTCGGAGTCCTCGCCGGGCAGCCCCGAGGCGCGGCGGAAGAAGCGCAGGTTCTCGCGCGCGGTGAAGTCGTCGTAGAAGGCGAGGTCCGGTCCGGCCCATCCGACCGCGCGCCGGCGTTCCTCGCCGGAGAGCTCGCGGGAGGCGTCGAAGATCCCGACGCGGCCGCGTTCGGGCGCGAGGAGGCGCGCGAGGATCTTCAAGAGCGTCGTCTTGCCGCTGCCGTTCCTTCCCGCGACCGCGGTCAGCCCCGCCGCGGCCGTGAACGTGAGATTCGAGAAGAGCGCCGGGCCGGAATACGATTTGGAGAGCTCGCGCGCTTCGAGCCGGAAGGCGGACACGGTGTTGCGAGACGATAGCAGATGGCGCGGGGGCGCCGTCGCTTGAAAGGGCGGGGGGGCTTCTATATGATGCGGCGCGTTTTGAGCAGTCTCGCGCTCGCGGTGTGCGATGGCGCCCTGTCCGGCGGGAGCCGACGCTGCGGCGTTGAACCGAACGAACGAGACGGAATCTAAGGAGTGAGAATCGTGAAGTCCAATCGCGCCTTGTTGATCCTTCTGGCCGGAGCGGTCAGCCTGACACTCGCGGCCTGCGGCGGCGGCAAGGAGGAAGACGCTCTCGACGAGGAATCGGCTCCGACGACCTCGACGGCTTCGACCGCTGCTCCGGCGGCCGCGGCCCCCGCGGCGGCGCCCGCCGCCGGCGGCGCGACGCTCACGGGCAAGGTGACCTTCGCGGGCACCGCTCCCGCGAAGGAAGTCATCAAGATGGACGCCGACGCGTACTGCAAGGCGGCGCATGCGACACCGGTGTACACGCAGGAAGTCGAGATCAACCAGAACGGGACGCTCAAGGACGTGTTCGTTTACGTCAAGGAAGGCGTCACGGGGAACTATCCGGCGCCGACGACCCCGGTCGAGCTCGACCAGGAGGGCTGCCAGTACCACCCGCACATCTTCGGGATCCAGGCCGGGCAGCCGCTCAAGATCGTCAACGACGACGGCACGCTCCACAACATCCACGCCCTGCCGAAGACCAATGCCGAGTTCAACATCGGGCAGCCCTTCAAGGGGATGTCGACTCTCAAGACGTTCGAGAAGCCGGAAATGCCGGTGCGCTTCAAGTGCGACGTCCACAAATGGATGGGCGCCTACGTCGGCGTCATGTCCCATCCCTTTTTCTCCGTGACCAACGACCAGGGCACGTTCGAGATCAAGAATCTGCCCCCGGGTACGTACACGATCGAGGCCTGGCAGGAGAAATATGGACCGCAGACCCAGACCGTCACGATCTCCGGCGCCGAGTCGAAGACCGTGGACTTCTCCTTCAAGGGTTGAGGGGGCGAGCTTCCCGGACGTGACTTCCCGGCCATCCCGAACCGGCTTCGCGCGCCTGGCGGCGATCGTCCTCGCCGCGACGGCTCTGCCCGCGGCGGCGTCGGCCCTGCCCTTCTGGATGAAGCTGCCGGAGGGCGTGTCCACCTACAGCGGACGCATCGACGGCCTCTTCCGCCTCATTCTCTGGATCACCGGAGTCATCTTCGTCGTGGTCGAAGCGCTGCTCCTGATCTTCCTGTTCAAGTACCGGTACCGCGAAGGGCGCCGCCCGCGCTACACGCACGGATCCAACCGCCTCGAGGTCATCTGGACGATCGTGCCCGCAGTCATCTGCGTGGTTCTCGCGCTTCTCTCGCGCGCCACGTGGGCCGACATCAAGCAGCACCTGCCGAAAGACGGCGTCCAGATCGAGATCACCGCGGAGCAGTTCGCCTGGAACATCCGATACGCGGGCGCGGACAACAAGTTCGACACCGCCGACGACATCCTCACGCTCAACCAGCTTCATTTCCCCGTGGGGCAGCCCATCATCGTGACGCTCCACTCGAAGGACGTCATCCACTCTTTCTTTCTGCCCGAGTTCCGGGTCAAGCAGGACGCGGTGCCCGGCCTCTCGACCCGGATCTGGTTCGAGGGCACGCGCACCGGACACTGGGAGATCGCGTGCGCCGAGCTCTGCGGGCTCGGGCACTACCGCATGAAGGGCTTCGTCACCGTCGAAACGCCGGAAGAGTTCGCCAAGTGGCTGCAGGAGCAGGCGGCGCCGGCCGCCCCCGAAGCGGCGCCGGCGGCTCCCGCGGCGGCGCCGGCCGCGAGCCCGCAGGAGGCCAAGAGCTGATGAGCAGCGTCGCTGTCGCCCACGAGCTTCCGCACGGCGTGCATCCCGAGCCGACGTCGTTCTGGCGCAAGTACATCTTCTCGCTCGACCACAAAGTCATCGGCAAGCAGTACCTGCTGTACGCGCTCTTCATGCTGGTGATCGGCGGGCTCCTCGCGACGCTGGTGCGCTACCAGCTCGCGTGGCCGGGGCGGCCGCTCGCCTTCATGGCCAAGATCGCGCCGGAAGGAATGCCCGGCGGGCAGATGCTGCCCGAGTTCTACAACTCGCTCTTCACGATGCACGCGACGATCATGATCTTCTTCGCGATCATGCCGATCCTCATCGGGGCGTTCGGCAACTTCGTCGTGCCGATCCAGATCGGCGCGCGCGACATGGCCTTCCCGACGCTCAACATGCTGTCGTTCTGGACGGCGGTGCCGGGCGCGGTGCTCATCATCTGGTCCTTCTTCGTCACCGGCGGCGCCGCACAGGGGGGCTGGACGTCCTACGCGCCGTTGTCGGCGATCACGCCGAGGGGGCAGACGCTCTGGTTGGTCTCGCTCCTCGTGCTCGGGATCTCGTCGCTCCTGACGGCCGTGAACTTCATCACGACGATCATCAACATGCGGGCGCCCGGCATGACGTTCTTCCGGCTCCCGCTGACGGTGTGGGCGCTCTTCATCACGGCGATCCTGCTGCTCCTGGCGCTGCCGGTGCTCTCGGGCGCCATGATCATGCTGCTCTTCGACCGCGTGCTCGGCACGACGTTCTTCCTGCCGAAGGGCCTCGTGGTGTCCGGCCAGCCGTGGACCAACGCGGGCGGCGGACAGGCGCTCCTCTGGCAGCACCTCTTCTGGTTCTTCGGGCACCCCGAGGTCTACATCATGATCCTGCCCGCGATGGGCATCACGTCGGAGATCCTGCCCGTTTTCTCGCGCAAACCGATCTTCGGCTACCGGGCCATGGCGTACTCGATCATGGGCATCGCCGGCCTCGGGTTCATCGTCTGGGGCCACCACATGTTCCAGAGCGGCATGAACCCGTACTTGGGCACGACGTTCATGATCTCGACGATGGTCATCGCCGTGCCCTCGGCGATCAAGACCTTCAACTGGCTGGGGACGTTGTGGGGCGGCAGCATCCGATTCACGACGCCCATGCTGCATGCGCTGTCGTTCGTCTCGATGTTCGTCATCGGCGGCCTCTCGGGCATCTTCATGGCCGCCACGCCGGTCGACATCTTCATCCACGACACGTACTTCATCGTCGGCCACATTCATTACGTGCTCTTCGGCGGTTCGCTCTTCGGTGCCTTTGCCGGGCTGTACTTCTGGTATCCGAAAATGTTCGGACGCCTGATGAGCGAACGCTGGGGGAGGATCCACTGGGCGATCACGTTCGTGACGTTCAACCTGATCTTCTTCCCGATGCACTTCCTCGGGATGCGCGGGATGCAGCGCCGCATTTACGACTACACGCAGTACGCGCACCTCAAGGGCCTCCAGCCCATGAATCAGTTCATGACGATCTCGCTCTTCGTGCTCGGAATCGCGCAGATCATCCTCGTCTTCAACTTCTTCCTCTCGATGCGGCGCGGGAAGATCGCGGGCAACAACCCCTGGCACGCGAACACGCTCGAGTGGCAGACGACCTCTCCGCCGCCGCACGAGAACTTCAAGGGCTCGGTGCCCTCCGTCTATCGCGGGCCATACGAGTACAGCGCGCCCGATCACGACGCCGACTACTGGCCGCAAAACGAGCCGCCGACCGGCGCGCGGCCCGCGGGAGCGCATGCCCACTGAGCGCGCGCTGCACCGGCTGGCTCTGGCCCTCGCTCTGGCCACGGTCGGGCTGATTTTCGCGGGCGGCCTCGTCACGTCGACCGAATCGGGTCTCTCCGTGCCCGACTGGCCCACGACTTACGGGCAGAACCCGTTCACGTTCCCGATCTCGAAGTGGGTCGGCGGCATCAAGTTCGAGCACTCGCATCGGTTGATCGCCTCGGCCGTCGGGCTTCTGACGGTCGTCGTCGCCGTCGCGTTCGCCCGCGGCGAGAGGCGGGCCTGGGTGCGCCGCCTGGCGTATCTGGCGCTCGCCGCCGTCGTCGCGCAGGGCGTGCTCGGCGGCCTGACCGTCCTCTTCCTGCTCCCGACGGCGATCTCGGTCGCGCACGCGTGCCTCGCGCAGACGTTCTTCTGTCTCGCGGTGACGCTCGCGGTTGTCACGTCTCCGCGCTGGCGCGGCGCCGAGCCCGCCGGCGACAGTCCCGTGCGGCCGGGCCGCGGCGGTGACCGCCGGCATCGTCTTCCTGCAACTCCTCGTCGGCGCCGTGATGCGTCACACGAAGGCCGGCCTCGCGATCCCGGACTTCCCGCTGGCTTTCGGGCGCCTCGTGCCCCCGATCGCGTCCTTCGCCGTCGGGATCCATTTCGCGCACCGCGTCACGGCGATCGCCGTCGCCGCGGCCGCCGCTCTTTGCCTCGTCCGCACCCGGCGCTCCGGTCGCACGGACCTCAAGCGGATCGCGGCGGGTCTGTGCGCGCTCGTCGCCGTCCAGATCGCGCTCGGCGCGCTGACGGTCCTCTCGAAGAAGGACGTCGTCCTGACGACCGCCCACGTCGCAACGGGCGCCCTCGTGCTCGGGACGTCGCTCGTGCTGGCGCTTGCGTCGGGCCGGACGTCGCTCGTCGCCGCGCGGAAGGCGTCGCGGACGTCGGCCGGCGCGCTCTCGCTTTCGGAGGAACCCGCGTGGAAGTAGCCGCCATCGCCTCGGCGCCCTCTCGGGCCGCCGACTTCCTCGAGCTGTCGAAGCCGCGGATCACGTCGCTCGTCGTCGTGACGGCGGCCGTGGGCTACGCGCTCGGCGCGGCCGTCTTCCAAACCGGCGTCTTTCTCGCGGTCCTCGCGGGGACGGCGCTCGTCGCCGGCGGCGCCTCGGTTCTCAATCAGTACGCCGAGCGGGATTTCGACGCCCGGATGCTCCGCACGCGGCACCGGCCGCTGCCGGCCGGACGCCTGCAGCCTGCCGAGGCGCTCGCCTTCGGGCTCGTCCTCTCCGCGGCCGGTCTGACACTGCTCGGCGCCGGAACGAACGCGCTGACGGCGGCGCTCGGCCTCGCGGCGTCCGCGAGCTACGTCCTCCTCTATACGCCGCTGAAGCGCGTCACGTCGCTCTGTACGGTCGTGGGCGCGATTCCCGGCGCCATCCCGCCGCTCATGGGATGGGCCGCGGCGCGCGGCGGCCTCGATCGTACGGCCTGGGCCCTGTTTTCGATTCTCTTCCTCTGGCAGCTGCCGCACTTCCTCGCGCTCGCCTGGATGTACCGCGAGGACTACGCGCGCGGCGGGTTCCCGATGCTCGCGGTCTCCGACGCGGACGGCTCCTCGACGGGACGCCAGGCGCTCCTCTACAGCGCGGCGCTCCTGCCCGTGACGCTCGCGGCGGGCCTGTTTGCCGGCGCGGGTCCCGTCTTCCTCTGGGGCGGGCTCGCGGCGGGGCTCGCGTTCCTCGCGGGCGCGGCCCTCTTCGCCCGCCGGCGCGAGATCGCCTGGGCGCGGCGGCTGTTCCTCGCCTCGGTCCTGTATCTGCCGGCCGTGCTCGGGCTGATGGTGTTCGACCGATGAGAGCGCGCGCGGGTCTTTCCACGCTCAACCGCCGGACGGCATGGATGCTCGCGCTCGTGATGCTGGCGCTGTTCGCCGGATCGATCGTCTTCATCGCCTCGCAGGCGCGCTGACAGGGAGGATTCATGACCGACGAAATCGCCCATCGGGAGGAGCTGGCGGCGGACGAGGAGCGACGCGTCCATCAGCAGCCGAACTACATGGCGATCTTCTGGTGGCTCTTCGGCCTGACCGTCCTCGAGGTCTCGTACTCGGTTTTCACGCACCCGCCGAAAGTCATCCTCATGACCGTGCTCGTGGGGCTCGCGATCATCAAGGCGACGATGGTCGCCCTGTTCTTCATGCACCTGCGATTCGAGCGCAAGAGCCTCGGAATCATCTTCGCCTCGACGCTGATCCTCGGGGTGATCCTCGTCTCGGTCGGGATCGCCGAGCAGGTCCTGCCGAGACCATAGGAGGAGACGTTGGAACACGCCGCCGCCGCCTCGCTGCCTCTCCCGCACGGCACGGTGCACACCGCTCCGGGCGGCGCCCACGGACACGGCGAGGAGCCGACGACCGGAATTCCCCACGACAAGATGGGGATGTGGGTCTTCCTGTGCTCCGAGGTGATGTTCTTCACGGGGCTGATCGGGTCCTACATCGTGCTGCGGTTCGGGACGCCCAACTGGCCGCACCCGGGCAACACCCTGAACATCTGGCTCACGGCCGGCAACACGTTCCTGCTGATCTGCTCCTCGGTGACGATGGTCCAGGCGCTCGCGGCGGTGCAGAGGGGAGACCTGCGGAGGCTGCGTCTCTTCCTCTCGCTGACGCTCCTCTTCGGCGCGGGCTTCCTGTCGGTGCAGGTCGTCGAGTACTGGAAGCTCCTCCACGAGGGCTTCAACCCGCACGTCTCGCTTTTCGGCTCGGTGTTCTTCACGACGACGGGCTTTCACGGGTTCCACGTCTTCTGCGGCGTCGTCTGCATGGCGTTCGTGACCGGTAAGGCGTTCCTCGGCAAGTACACGCAGGCGAGCCACCAGGGCGTCGAGACGATCGGCCTCTACTGGCACTTCGTGGATCTCGTCTGGATCGTCCTGTTCACGATCATCTATCTGTTCTAGGCGAGATGGGTTCGCGCACCGGGATCCGGTAGGGGCGGGGCTCGTCCCCGCCCGCGGGCGGCCGCAAGGGCCGCCCCTACGATCGTCGCAATCATGCCTCCCTTTCTGAGATTCCTTCCCGTCCTCAACGCCGTCTTGAACGCGACGTCCGCAGTCCTCGTCGTACTCGCGTACCGGGCGATCCGGCGCCTCGAGATCGAGACGCACCGCAAGTTGATGCTTTCCGCGGCGGCCGTCTCGGCGGTCTTCCTCGTCTCCTATCTGACGTACCACGCGCAGGTCGGCTCGGTGCACTTCACGGCCGCGGGGCCTCCGCGCGCGATCTACTTCACGATCCTCGGCTCGCACACGATTCTCGCGGCCGCGACGGTGCCGCTGGTGCTGAGAACGCTGTACCTGGGCCTGAAGCGCCGCGACGACCGCCACCGCCGCATCGCGCGCTGGACGCTGCCGATCTGGCTCTACGTCTCGGTGACGGGCGTCATCGTCTACGTGATGCTCTACCAGCTTTACCCGCCGGCCGCGGTTCGATAGAGTTCTCGCGATGTCTCCGTTCACGCGCAAAGCGCTCGTCGTCGCGGCCCTCCTGCTGGTGCTCCTTCCGGCGTTCTTTCGGCCTGCCCGCTCTGCAAGGACAATCTCGAGGACCAGGCCAAGATGGGCGGCGGTGCGCCGAACGAGCTCGGCCGCGGCTTCTATTACTCGATCCTCCTGATGGTCTCTGCCCCGTTCCTCGCGATCGGCGTCGTGGCCTTCCGCATCTACCGGGCCCGGCGCGAGGCGCTTGCCGCCTTGCGCGCGTCCGCTCCCATCGCGACGGCCTGGATGCCCGGCGCGCCGGGAGCCCGCTCCTGAAGCGGGCCGCGGCGCTCCTTCTTCTCTCCCTCACGGCCGGAGCGGCGCTCTCCCTTGCCGTCGCCGCCCGCAAGATCTCGGCGCTCGACCCCTCGAAGGAGCTCGACGAGGTCGCGGCGCAGGCCGCCCGCGAGACGATCTCCGAGTTCGCCGACAAGGGCCTGACCGAGGACGGGATCTCGATCGCCCTCATCGATCTGACCGAGCCCGGACCCAATCCCTCGTTTCCGGCCGGCGGCTTCCGCGCGGACGTCGCTTACTACCCCTGCTCCGTAATCAAGATCTTCTTCCTCGCGTATTACGAGACCGAGAAGGAGGCGGGACACCTGACGGACACGCCGGAGATCCAGCGAGCCGTCAAGGACATGATCACGCTCTCCTACAACGACGCGACGGGCTTCGTCGTCGACTCGATCACGGGCACGACGTCGGGACCGGAGCTCTCGGGGCGCGAGTGGGAGGAGTGGAAGAACAAGCGGAACGTCGTGAACCGCTACTTCGCCAAGCGCGGCGGCTTTCCGACGCTGAACGCCAATCAGAAGACCTTTTGCGAGGACGCGTACGGGCGCGAGCAGGCGTTCCGCGAGGACGGCAAGAACCGCAACCGCATCGCGCCGGCCGAGGCGGCGCGGCTCTTCAAGGAGATCTTTCAGGGCGAGGTGGCCGGGCCCGCGGGGACGGCGGAGATGACGGGCCTGCTCTCCCGCGACATCACGGGCGAGAAGCCGCTCGAGGAGATGGAGCCGGAGGACGCGCGGCTCGCCGGCGAGCGGCTGCCGAACGGGAGCCGTCTCTGGGCGAAGTCGGGGGACGCCTACGACTTTCACCACCTCGTCGGACGCGTGGTCCTGCCCAACGGCACCGACTTCGTCGTCGCGGTCTTCACGAAGGGCGTCAAGACCGTGCCGGGCGTCATTCCGAGCGTCTACGGGCGCGTGGCGGCGCATTTCGCGAAGCGCCGCATCTCCACTCCGAGCTAGCGGGCAGCATGTCCCGCGCGGCGGTTCTCGCGCGGCTGGCGGGGATCACGATCGCCGCCCTGCGGACCTCGGTCCGGATCGAGCGGCTGCACGTCGAGCGGTATCTCGAGCTGAGGGGCCGCGGCGTCCCGATCCTCTTCGCGCTATGGCACGGGCGGATGTTCCTGCCGATCCAGGTTCATCGGCGGCAGGGGATCGTGACCATGGCGTCCCAGTCGGAGGACGGCGAGATCATCGCGCGCTGGCTCGAGCGCAACGGGTACGTCGTCGTTCGCGGCTCGACGACCCGCGGGGGAGGCGAGGCGCTGCGACAGATGGTGCGCCAGGTGAGGAGCGGCCGCCACGCGGCGCTCACGGTGGATGGGCCGAAGGGGCCGCCGCGGATCGTGCAGCCCGGCGTGGTGCAGCTCGCCAGGCTGACGGGCGCGTGGATCCTCCCGATCACGTACGCGAGCGCGCGGTCGAAGAACCTGAAGTCCTGGGACCGGTTCCTCGTGCCGATGCCGTTCTCGCGCAACGTCGTGGCCTACGGCGAGACTTTCCCGATTCCCGAGGAGATGTCGGAGGCGGCCGCAGTCGCCCGCATCGGCGCGGCCATCGACGCGGCGAGCGCCGAGGCCGACCGGGCAGCGGGCCTCGACCGTCGCCAGGCCTAGTGGCGGCGCGCGATACGATGGGCGGGCGGAGGCGCTCGAGGATGACCGCGGGCCGATTGCTCGAAATCGCGCTGGGTTTCGTCGTGCCGACGGCGGCCGTCATCTGGGGCCTTTGGGTCCTCTGGCGTGCGTTCCGACCCGGCGATGTGAAGATGCCGTCGCCCGTCGTCGACGGCATCATCGGATTCCTCCTGATCTGCGTGTTCGTCGTTCTCATCGTCCTCGCCTGGGAGCTGTTTCGGGCGTGGAGGTATCCCCGCGCCGTGCAATCGCGGCGGCCCCCGATCTCGACGAGCGCGCTGCCGTTCGAGCGGAGAGCCGGCAGCCGTGCTCCGGCTGCCTGAGCGACCGGGCGAGCCGGCGTGACCCCATGGAAGGCCTGACCCTCTCCGAAACCCGCCAGTTCAAACGGATTGCCTGGGCGATCCTGGCGGTGGGCTTCACCGCGGCGGTTGCCGTCTACTTCGTCAACCGCGCGCGGCCCGACAACCCCCTCCAGGGACAGCTCGAGTCGAAGAAATACCTTCACGACCTCGAGATCTACGGCGGGCAGGCCAACGTCCTGGCGGCGGAGTTTCGCGAATGGTTTTCGGGACTCTGGTACGGCGAGAACCTCGCGTACACGATTGCGGCGCTGACGCTGCTCTCCGTCGGCGGCGTGCGTCTCGTCTTCGCGCTCAAGATGCCTCCCGAGGACGAGTCCGAGGCCTGCGACGGCGTGACCTGTGCGCATCCCCCCGGGGGGCACGACGCGTCCGACAACGTGATTCGCTGGAAGGCGAACCGGAAGTAGCCGGGCTCTCTCAGTCGGCCCGGAGCGCCCGGACCGGATCGATCCTGGTCGCGCGGAGCGCGGGCACCATGCTCGCGACCGCGGCCGCGGCGGCGAGGAGCGCGATGGCGGCGGCGAGCGTCGCGGGATCGTGCGGCGCCACGCCGACGAGCAGGCCGGCGATGAGACGGCCGACAGCCAGCGAGCTCACGGCTCCCGCGGCCAGGCCGGCCGCGATCGGCGAGAGCGCCCGCCGGGCGACGAGCCCGAGGATCCGCCCGCGGCTCGAGCCGAGGGACAGGCGCACGCCGATCTCGCGCGTCCGCTCGGCCACGGAGAACGCCGTCACGGCGTAGATTCCCGCGAGCGCGAGCGCCAGCGCGGCCGCTCCGAAGATTTCGAGGAGCGCCGTGTTGAAACGCCGGTCCGCAAGCGAGGCGGCATAAGCCTCGTCCATCGTGCGCGCCGAGGCCACCGCGACGTCGGGATCGAGCGCGCGAATCTCGCGGCGCACGGCGGGCAGGAGCCGCATCGGGTCGCCGTTCGTCCGGACGGCGACGCAGAAGATGTTCGTGAGGTAGATGGCGACCTCCGGCGTCGTCTGAGCGTAGGGGACGTAGACGTCGGCGGTCGATTCGGCGTCGAGGCCCGTGTGCTTGACGTCGCCGACGACGCCGATCACCTCGACGACGCGCCGGGGCTGCTGGTCGTCGATGCGGAGGCGCGCACCGAGGGGGCTTCCGCCCGGGAAATGGCGCCGCGCCAGCGTGTCGCTCACGACCGCGACGGGAACCGAGGTCGCCGTATCGTGCGCCTCGATGGCGCGGCCGCCGAGAAGCGGCATGCGGAGCGTGCGGAAGTAACCGGGCCCCACGGCGCGGTAGTTCGCGAGCGGCGCCTTCTGAGGGTCCTGGTCCGCTCGTCCGTCGATCGTGAAGGTGATGCTCGCGCGCCACTGGGTGAGCGGGTTGATCGAAGCGGGTGCCGCGTCGGTGACGCCGGGCAGCGCGGCGAGGCGCGCCGTGACCTGGTCGGCGTACCGGGAGACGGTCTCCGGCGTTCCGTACCGCTTCTTCGGGAGCGAGAGCTGCACGGCGAGCAGGTGGTCGGTCGAGAATCCGGCGCTCGTCGCCGCGAGCCGATGGAGCGTCCGGAGGAGCAGCCCCGCGCCGACGAGAAGCACGAGCGAGAGCCCGACCTCGGCGGCGACGAGCACGCTCCGGGCACGCGAGCTCCCCCGGCCGTCCGTGTTGCCCCGCCCGAGACTGCGCAGGTCGTTCGCCGGACCGAGACGCGTGCCTTGGAGCGCGGGCACGACGCCCATGCCGAGCCCGACGGCGAGCGAGAGGACGAGGTTGAAAAGGAGGACGGGTCCGTCGAGCCCGATCGTCGCGGCGCGCGGGAGTTGCGCGGGACCGAAGGCGAGCAGGAGCCGAACGCCGGCCGCCGCGACGCCGAGGCCGATCACGCCGCCCACGAGCGCGAGAAGCCCCGTCTCCGTCAGGAGCTGGCGCAGCAGATCGCCCCGCCGCGCGCCGAGGGCCGACCGCAGCGCGAGCTCCGGCCGGCGGGCGACGATGCGCGCGAGCAGCAGGCTCGCGATGTTCGTGCAGGCGATGAGGAGCACGACGCCGACCGCCGCCTGGAGGAAGGAGAGCATCCGGCGATAGTTGCCGGAGACGAGCTCCGCGAGCGGCTGGAGCCGCACGCCCTCCTTGGTCGCGTCCGTGTCCGGATACTTCTCGCGCAGGCCGGCCACGACCGTGTCCAGGTCGGCGCGCGCCTGCGGAATGGTCACCCCGTTCGCGAGCCGGGCGACGAGGCGGAGAAATGCGGCGCCGCGATTCGCATGCCGGGAGTCGGTCTCGAGGACGATCGGCGCGACGATCTGTGCCGCCGGCGAAAGGAAGACGAAGTCCCGCGGCAGCACGCCGATGACGGCGAAGGGCTCGCCGTTCAGGGTGAGTGTCCGGCCGAGGATCGCCGGGTCGGCGCCGAAGCGCGAGCGCCAGAGCCCGTCGCCGAGCAGCGCGACCCGGGGACCGCCTGGACGCTCCTCCTCGGGCCGCGGCGTGCGGCCGAGCGCCGCGCGGATGCCGAGGGTCTTGAAGTAGCCGCGCGTCGCCCACTGCGCCGGAATCGTGACCGGCTCGTCCACGCCCGTCAGGCTGGCGGTCCATCCCCCGTAACCGACGAGGGCGTCGACCGTCCGCGCGCCGGCGCGCAGGTCCTCGAAGTCGGGAATGGAGAAAGGTTCGCGGTCGCTCCCGGGCTCCTTCGAGTGCACGGCCACGAGGCGGCCCGCGTCATCGAAGGGGAGCGCGCGGAGCAGAACGGCGTGCACGACGGTGAAGATCGCCGTGTTGGCGCCGATGCCGAGGGCGAGCGTGCCGACGACCGCGGCGGCAAAGAGCGGGCGGCGCCGGAAGCCGCGGAAGGCCGAGTGAAGGTCGCGCGAGATGGCCGCGAGCATGGCGTTGCCTCCTTCGAAGAGAAACACGCTAGACCGCGAGGGGGTTGCCGCTCTACAACAAAATTGCGCGCTCTTGCGCGACAGAATTGCGCGCTGTCGCGCGACGACATTACGCGCGGTCGCGCCGACGGAATGACGGCATATGCTGAGAACGACACCGCCGTGGGAGACGTCGAAAAGAGACTTCGCGCCCTGGGGATCGAGCTGCCGGAGCCGAGCCGGCCGGGCGCGAACTACGTCCCGCATGTCCGCGCGGGCAACCTGCTCTTCCTGACGGGACAGCTCGCGCAGTGGAACGGGGAGCGGCGGTTCATCGGCAAGCTCGGGCGCGAGTTTGGCGTCTCGGAGGGCCTGGAGGCGGCGCGCCTCTGTGCCCTGAATCTCGTGGCGCACGTCCGCGCCGCGCTCGATGGCGACCTCGATCGCGTCGTCCGGTGCGTCCGCGTGGCGGGCTTCGTCAACTCCACGCCGGACTTCACCGGCCAGTCCCAGGTCGTCGACGGCGCCTCGGACGTGTTCGTCCGGATCTTCGGAGAAGCCGGCCGTCACGCGCGGATGGCCGTCGGCGTCAGCGCGCTGCCCTACGACGTGGCGGTCGAGGTCGAGGCGGTGTTCGAGATCCGCTGAGGGGCGTATCGTCGCGACGATCGGAGGCGACCATGACCATCAAACGGCAGGATGAGTTCGACGGATTGGAGGTCGTGGGCAAGATTGTCGCGGCCACGCTCGCCGCGATGCGCGAGGCGGTGCGGCCCGGCGTCTCGACCTCGGAGCTCGACGCCATCGCGGAGCGCGTCTTCGCCGCGCACGGCGCGCGCTCGGCGCCGCAGATCGTGTACGGCTTTCCGGGCGCCACCTGCATCAGCGTCAACGACGAGATCGTGCACGGGATCCCGGGCGGACGGCGTCTCGAGCCGGGCGACGTCGTGAAGCTGGACGTCACGGCGGAGAAGGATGGCCTGATGGCCGACGCGGCCCGCACGGTCGTCGTCGCGCCATGCTCCACCGAGTCCGCCGGCCTCGCGGCGTGCGTGCGCGAGGCCTTTCGCCGCGCGGTCGCGGTGGTGCGGCCCGGCAATCCGATCCGATGGATCGGACGCGAGGTGGAAACCGTCGCGCGGAGATTCGGTTTCTCGATCGTGCCGCGAGCTCTCGGGGCATGGCATCGGACGAACGATCCACGAGGCGCCGGCGGTCCCGAACTTCGACGATCCGCTCTGCCTCGGGCGGTTGCGGGCGGGGCTCGTGTTCACGATCGAGCCGATCGTGTCGGCGGGCAAAGGCGATTCGTATCTCGACTCCGACGGCTGGACCGTGCGGACGGCCGACCGCAGCCGTTCCGCGCACTACGAGGAAACGCTCGTCGTGACGTCGAGCGGGCCCCGGATTCTGACGGCGTAGAGCGCGGGTCGCTGACGGGCCGTCGCGCCGGCTGGGCTCCTGCCCGGGAGGACAGGGCCAACCCCTGCTACCATTGACTCTCCATACTCCCGATCGAGGTTTGTCCGGAAAACGAACATGACGACCGACGAGCTGGTCCATTTTCTAGTCGACCGCGGGCGGCGCTTCGTGGCGGCCCAGCGCGAGGCGTTCCTGCCGGTGTCCGAGCCGATCTCCGAAGAGGACCGCGCCGTGCTGCGCCCGCACTTCGGCCACACCGTTCTCCAGGCGAGCCGCGTCGCGTGGGTGGACGAGATCGCGAACCCCGGCTTCTATGCGGAGCTCGAGAGACTGGGCGCGCCGAGCCCGCTCGACTTCCGCCTGATGAGCGGCATCACGTTCGTGGACGTGATGGTCATGTCGCGCAGCCAGTTCGAGGGGCCGGCCACGTGGCGGCCGCTCCTGTTCCACGAGCTCGTGCACGTCGTGCAGTACCGCGTTCTCGGCATCGACCGGTTCGTGTTGGAGTACGTCGAGGGCTGGGCGCGCAACAGCTTCTTCTACGAGGCGATCCCCCTCGAGCGGATGGCGTACGAGCTGCAGGGCCGCTTCGATCTCGCCGCGTCGCGCTTCTCGGTCGAGTCCGAAGTGGTTCGCGCCCTGACCGCCGCGGTCTGACCGCTCGACGGACGCCGCGCGGCGCCCTGCTAAGCTTCCCGTCGCCGCGCGCAACGGCGCGAAGAGGCGCCGAAACAGCGCGGCAGACGGAGGAATCGGAGACCGCGTGGCGATTCCGGCCGAGGTCGCGAGACGGCGCCCGCTGTTCTGGGTTCTCCAGATCGGCGGCTGGGGGCTCTTCGGCGCCGGCATGTTCGCGGCGGGCCTGTCGCAGTGGCCCTTCCTCCAGGCGGTCGTCCTCAAGTCGAGCCTGACGCTCTTCGGGTTCGCCGCGAGCCTCGTCCTGTGGCTCGCTTACCGGGCGCTCCGCAGCGTCCGTGCGCCGGCGGCCGTCGTCGTCGCGGCGGCGATTCCGCTCTCCTTCGGCGCGGCCGCAGGATGGATGGCGGCGCACAACCTCGTCGTCGCGGCCTTCGCGGCCTGGCGGCGCGGCGCCGCCCACGGCGGCGGTGCACTTCCCCGATTTCGTCAACACGATCTATTTCTTCTTCGTTCTCCTCGCCTGGAGCGTCCTCTACTTCGGCGTCGAGGCATACCTCGATCTCGCGGCCGAGCGGGAGCGGCGTCTCCGCGTCGAGGACCTCGCGCACGAAGCGCGCCTGCGCGCGCTGCGTCTGCAGCTCGACCCGCACTTCCTCTTCAACGCGCTGAACGGCGTCTCGACGCTCGTCGCCGAGGGCCGGTCGGCCGATGCGAACCGCATGCTGTCGCGGCTGTCCGACTTCCTGCGCGCGACGCTCGACCGCATGGAGACCCGCGAGATCCCGCTGTCCGAGGAGATCGACTTCGCCTGCAAGTACCTCGAGATCGAGGAGGCGCGTTTCGGGGATCGGCTGAAGGTCGAGATCGCGGTGGCCCGGGAGGCCGAGGGGGCGCTCGTGCCGCCGCTCATCCTCCAGCCGCTCGTCGAGAACGCGGTGCGCCACGGCATATTGCCGCGCGAGGGCGGCGGCTCGGTGGCGATCGCGGCCGCACGGGACGACGGTTTTCTGACGCTCTCCGTGCGCGACGACGGCCCCGGGTTGGCGAGCGGGGGGTCCGCGGCGCGGCCTGGCGTCGGCCTCGCGAACGTCCGGCAGCGGCTCGCGGAGCTGTATGGCGCGGGCGCGGCGCTCGAGCTCGGCCGCGGTGAGCACGGCGGCCTCGCGGCCTCGATCCGAATCCCGTGGCGAAACCCCGCGGGGCATTCCCCGTAGGTTCCGGGAAGGGAACGGAAGGAATGGCACTGCGCGCCATCGTGGTGGACGACGAGCCGCTCGGGCGGCGCGGGATCGTCTCGCGACTCGAGAAGTCGGACGCGGTGAGAGTCGTTGCCGAATGCGCCAACGGCCGGGAGGCCATCGAGGCGGTCCGTCGCCACCAACCGGACCTTCTCTTCCTCGACGTCCAGATGCCGGGACAGGATGGCTTCGACGTGGTCGCCGCGATCCCGCCGGAGCAACGGCCGCACGTCGTCTTCGTGACGGCGCACGACCGGCACGCCGTGAGGGCCTTCCGGGTGCATGCCCTCGACTACCTGCTGAAGCCGATCGACGACGAGCGCTTCGACGAAACGCTCCAGCGCGCGGTCCGGGAGATCGAGCGCGCGCGGGACAGCGACGTCGCGCGGCGTGTCGCGGCCGTCGTGGGCGAGATGACGGGAAGCGCCGCGGCGGCTCCCGAGACGGCGCCGGCGTCGTCCGCGCGCCCGTCCGCGTCGAGCTGGCCCGTGCGCTCGAAAGGCAAGGTCACGTTCGTGCGCCTGGCGGACCTCGACTGGGTCGAGGCCGAGGGCGACTATCTGAAGCTGCACGCCGGCGCGAAATCCTGGCTCGTCCGCGAGACGATGGCCTCCGCGGAGAAGCGCCTGCCCGCGCGGAGGTTCCTGCGCATCCATCGCTCGACGATCGTCAACGTGGACCGGATCCGGGAGCTCTCGTCCTTCGACAACGGCGACTGGGCCGTGCGGCTGCAGGACGGCACGGAGCTGCGGCTCTCGCGGACGTACCGCGACGCGGTCGAGCGTCTGACGGAACGCGGCTGAGCCCGCGCGCTCCCCGGGTCGCCGCCGCGGAGCCCCGGCTCGTCGCAAAACAGGGTTCGGGTTGCCGCGGGCCTCGTATTTTTCGCACATGGAGAATCCTGAGGGGGCAGGCGTTCCGGTCGGCTGGTCGCGGCGAGAGGCGCTGCGGATGCTCTCCGCGGCGGCCGCCGTCGCGATCCTGGACGGGCCGAAAATGACGCCGACGCCGGCGCCGACGCTCCGAAGCCGCGCGATTCCGTCCTCGGGAGAGCTCCTGCCGGTCGTCGGGCTCGGCACCTGGCAGACCTTCGATGTCGGCTCGGCGGCGGCCGATCGCGCGCCGCTCGAGGCGACGCTCGGCCTCTTCGCCCGCCGGGGCGGCCGGCTCGTGGACTCCTCGCCGATGTACGGGCGGTCGGAGTCCGTCGTCGGCGAAACCGCGGGGAAGCTCGGCCTCGCCTCGACCCTCTTCTTTGCGACGAAAGTCTGGACCACCGGGCGGCGCGCGGGCATCGAGCAGATGGAAGCGTCGCAGCGGGCCCTCGGGGCGCCGCGCCTCGACCTCGAGCAGGTCCACAACCTCGTGGACGTCGCGACGCATCTGCCGACGCTGCGCGCCTGGAAGGATGCCGGGAAGATCCGGTACGTCGGCATCTCGCACTACGACGCGAGCGCCTACGGCGAGGTCGAGTCGGTGCTCCGACGCGAGAAGCTCGACTTCCTCCAGATCAACTACTCGGTCGCCGAGCCGGAGTCCGGGCGGCGCCTGATCCCGCTCGCCGCCGAGCGCGGCGTCGCCGTCATCGCCAACCGGCCGTTCGGCGGCGGTGGTCTCCTGCGGAAGTCCTCCGGCCGACCGCTGCCGGCTTGCGCCGAGGCCCTCGGCTGCCGCTCCTGGGCGCCGCTGCTCCTCAAATGGATCCTGGCGGACGAGGCCGTGACGTGCGCCATTCCCGGGACGGCGCGTCCCGAGCATCTCGAGGAAAACCTCGAGGCCGGCCTCGGGCGGCTTCCCGACGCGGCGGAGCGGCGCGAGATCTCCCGCGCCGCGGAGGCCTTCGCGTGAAGACCGATGAGCGGCGCCGCGTCGCGCTCTGCGCGCTCTACTTCTTCGCGCTCCTCGCCTCGTACTACGTTCTCCGCCCGATCCGCGACGAAGGCAGCGTGCGCGCCGGCGTCGCCCGGATTCCATGGCTCTTCACCGCGACCTTCGCGGCCATGCTTCTCGTGGTGCCCGCCTTCGGATGGCTCGCCTCTCGCGTGCCGCGGCGGCGATTCGTTCCCGGGATGCACCTCTTCTTCGCCGCCAACCTCCTGTTCTTCGCCTTCGCGCTGCGCCGTCCCGGCGCGGAGCGGTGGGCCGGTCCGGCGTTCTTCGTCTGGGTCGCCGTCGTCAACGTGTTCGCCGTCTCGGTCTCGTGGAGCTTCATGTCGGACCTCTTCCGGCGCGACGAGGCGCGGCGGCTCTTCGGCCTCGTGGCGGCCGGCGGCAGCGCCGGCGCGATCGCGGGACCCGCGGCGATGGCGCTCGCCGCGCCGCACGTCGGACCCGGGGCGCTGCTGCTCGCGGCGGCCGCCCTCTACGCGCTCTGCGCCTTCATCGCCGTACGGCTCGCGCGCGGCGCGCGGGCCTCGGAGGACGCCGCCTCGCCGCCGGGCATCCCGATCGGCGGGGGTGCGCTCGCCGGCATCCGCCGGACCGTGCGGTCGCCGTTTCTTCTAGCGGTGGCGCTCGCGCTCGTCTGCTACACGCTCCTCTCGACGCTCCTGTATTTTTCGCAGACGGAGATCGTCGGCGCGGCGATCCGGTCGTCGGGCGAACGGACGGCGCTCTTCGCGAAGATGGATCTGGCCGTCAACGCCCTCACGATCCTCCTCCAGGTGTTCGTCACGGGTTGGCTCGTGCGCCGCGTCGGCGTCGGCGGAGCGCTCGCGGCCGTGGCCGCGGTGGTCACGGGGGGCGTCGCCGTGCTCGGTCTGGCGCCGGTCCTCGCGACCGTCGTCGCGCTCCAGATCGTCCACCGCGCGGGACACTTCGCCGTGGGCCGGCCCGCGCGCGAAACGCTCTTCGTCCCGCTCGACGCCGAGGACCGCTACAAGGCGAAGAGCTTCATCGACACGGCGGTCTTTCGCGCGAGCGATTCGGGCGGCGCCTGGCTGCTGACGGCGCTGCGCGGCCACGGCGCGGGACTGGCGGAGATGGCGTGGCTGGCGGTGCCGGTCGGGATCGTGTGGACGGCGACCTGCTGGGCGATCGGGCGAAAGTGGGAGCGGACGGCGCTGCCGCGGCGCGAGGGTCTCGCGGCATGAAGGACCTCGCGCGCGACGCCCGGTTCGGGCTTCGCCTGCTCGCGCGCTCGCCGGGCTTCGCCGCGGCGGTGGTCGTGGCGCTCGGCCTCGGGATCGGCTCGGCGACCGCAATCTGGAGCGGCGTGCGCGCCGTGGCCCTCGCGCCGCTGCCGTATCCCGATTCCGACCGCCTGATGTTCGTCTCCCGCGCGTATCCCGGCTTTCCGCAGGGCGGCGGCAACTTCTCCTACCCGGCTCTCGCCGACATCGCGAGCTGGAACCGTTCCTTCGACGTCTTCGCCGGCTACCAGGCGTACGGCGCGCTCGCGCTCTCGGGCGGGCAGGAGCCGGTACGCCTGAACGTGAACTGGGTCGCGCCGGCGTACCTGGAGCTCCTCGGCCTGCGCCCCGAGCTCGGCCGCGCGTTGCGGGCGTCCGAGGACCGCTACGTGGATGGCGACCCGGTCGTCGTTCTCTCGCACGACGTCTGGCAGCGACAATTCGGCGGTTCGCCGAACATCGTCGGCGCCGAGCTCGTCCTGAACGACCGCACGTTCACGGTCGTCGGCGTCGCGCCGCCGGAGTTCCGCGACGCGCCGGCCGAGCAGGAGCTGGGGGAGCCAATCGAGGCGTGGGTGCCGCTCGGGCTCGCGCACGAAGTCCTCGGCCAGTTCGGTCCGCAGGACCGCGCGGGCGCGATTCTCTGGGCCCTCGCGCGCCGGAAGCCCGGCGTGTCGGTCGCGCAGGCGCGCGCCGACGTGGCCGGTCTCGGCCAGAAGATGGCCCGCGTCTATCCGGCGACCGACCGGGGATTCGGCCTCGTGGCCCGGCCGCTGAAGGACCAGCTCGTCGGCGAGCTCTACGCGCCGCTGCGCCTCCTCGGGGCCGGCGCGCTGTTTCTGCTTCTCATCGGCTGCGCCAACGCGGGCAATCTCCTTCTCGCGCGGCTCCTGACGCGCCAGCGCGAGTTTGCGGTGCGCGCCGCCCACGGCGCGACGTCGCGCCGCCTGGCGGCCCAGGTCGTCGTCGAGAACCTCCTCCTGGCGCTCGCGTCCGGCGCGCTGGGCCTCGCTCTCGCGTCCGCCGGAGTCGAGGCTCTGCGCCACGGCGTGGCGGGAGGGCTCTCGCCCGTCGTGCGGTTCGCCCTCGACGGCCGCCTCGTCCTCGCCGGCGTCGCCCTGACGCTCGCGACGGGACTCCTCGTCGGCCTGCTGCCCGCGGTTCTCCGATCGCGCGCGCCGCTCACCGACGCCCTCAACCAGGGCGGCCGCTCGGCGGCGCCTTCGGTCCGGCAGACCACGGTCCGGGCGCTCGTCGCGGGCGAGGTGGCGCTCGCGCTCGTGCTGCTGGCCGGGGCGGGCCTGCTCTGGAAGAGCGTCCGGAATCTCACGACGTGGGACCTCGGCTTCCGGACGGAGAACCTGCTGACGCTGCGTCTCGATCTGCGGTCGCAACGCTACACGGATCCGGAGTCGCGGGCCCGATTCGGCCGTCAGGTCGCGGAGGATCTCGGCCGGGTGCCGGGCGCGGCGTCGGTCACTCTCTGGGGTCCGAGCATGCTCGGCCGCGCGACCTGGGTCATCGAGGCGCGGAACGAGGGCGCCGCCCGACGATCCATCGAACCTGGTCATGTCGTCTCGCCACAGCGTCAATCCGGGCGCGCTCGCGAATCTCGGGATCGCGCTGCGCCGCGGGCGCGACTTCCGCTGGAACGACGACGCCCGCGCGCCGCTCGTCGCGATCGTGAGCGAGAGCACGGCGAAGTCCGAGTGGCCCGGCCAGGATCCCATCGGCAAGCGCTTTCGGGCGCTCCGCCTTCCGGGCTGGGCCACCGTCGTCGGCGTCGCGGCGGACGCGCGGCACCGCCAGCGCATCGATCTCACCGACGCGGCCAACGGCGTACCGCCCGGCGGGCTCGGGCCGCAGCGCGACGTCTACTTCCCGTACCTGCAGCTGCCGAATCCTTCGCTGGTCGTCGCCGTCCGGACGAGCGGCGAGGCGACGGGCGTCGCCTCGGGCCTGCGCGCCGCAATCCATCGCCTCGACCCCGCGCTGCCGGTCTACGACATCGCGCTGCTGCAGGACCGCCTCGCGCGCCAGGAGCGGGGAAGCCGCGTGCTCGCGACGATCGCCGGCGCTTTCGCCGCCCTCGCGCTTGCGCTCGCCGCGCTCGGGCCTCTACGGCGTCCTGGCCCACGCGGTGGCGCGGCGCACGCCGGAGATCGGCGTCCGGCGGGCCCTCGGCGCCCCGGCCCGCAGCGTGCTGGGGCTCGTGATCCGCGAGGGCCTGGTGCCGGCGGCGGCGGGTGCGGGCGCCGGTCTCGCCGCGGCGCTGTTTCTGACTCGGGGAATCTCGAGCCTTCTCTACGGGCTGACGCCGGCCGATCCGGAGGTCTTCGCGGCGATCGGGGCGGCGCTCCTCGCGGTGGCCGCGGCCGCGTGCGTCCTGCCGGCGCGGCGCGCGATGCGCGTCGATCCGATGGTCGCGATCCGCGGCGACGGGCGTTAGCCCGCGGCCGGAAGCGCTCCGCTCCGCCGCCTCCCGCGACCGCGCGGCGCGCCGGCCGAGCCGGTCGAGGACGACGGCCACGAGCATGTCGCTCGTGACGTTGGTCATGGCGCGCGCGCGGGAGAGGAGCCAGTCGACGGTCAGGAGAAGCGGGCAGCAGCTGCAGCGGAAGGCCCGACGGTCGCGAGAACGAGCGACAGCGAGATCAGCCCGGCCTCCGGCACGCCCGCGATGCCGACGCCCGCGACGAGGCACATGAAGGCCGCCGCGATCTGCTGCGGGAGCGTCATGCGCGATGCCGTGCGCCTGCGCCACGAAGAGGACGGCCATGGCCTCGTAGAGGAGGATGCCGTCGTTGTTCAGGTTCGTGCCGACGCAGGCCGCGAGGCGCGCCGACGCCGGCGAGACTCCCATCCGATCGAGGCACCGCAGCGTCACGGGCAGCGTCGCGAGGCTGCTCGAGGCGCCGGCGGCGTAAGTGACGGCGTCGCGCGCGCCGGACCAGAACCAGCGGAGCCGGACCCTCGCGACGAAGACGAGCCACAGCCTGATAGACGACGAAGACCTGCAGGCCCAGCCCGAGCAGCGCGACGCCGACGTAGGGACCGAGTCCCGCGAAGGGGGCGAACCCGTGCTGGCCGACGGTCTGCGCGACGACGCCGAAGACGGCCAGCGGCACGATCGCGATGATCCAGGAAAGCATGACCTCGAAGGCGCGCAGCAGCGCGGCGACGCCGTCCTCGACGTGGCGGTAGCCGGTCTCCCCGCGCGCCGTCTGCTCGTTCTTGACGCGGCGCAGCGCGGCGCCGAGCAGGACGCCCAGCACCACGATGCCGAGGATCGCGTTCTCGACGAACGGCGCGCCGACGCTCGTCGGGACGAGCCCGGAGACGACGCGCCCGAAATCCAGGCCCTCGAGCGGCTTCGCGGCCGGCGCGCCGGAGGCGGCGGCCCTCTGCAGCGCGGCCGAGGCCTCGCCCGGCCGCAGGAGGTTCGAGATTGCCAGACCGATCGCGAGCGCGATCACGCCGTTGCAGAGCGAGATCCCGACCATGCGCGCGGCCGAGCGGCCGTGGATCGTCGTTCGGAGGAACGCGTCCACGATCGCGAAGAAGAGGAGCGGCGCCGCGAGCGCCTTGATGAGGTTGATGATCACCTTGCCCGCCTCGCCGAGCGGCGCCGCGCGCGGACCGGCGAGCAGGCCGAGAAGGGCCCCGGCCGCCATCGCCAGGAGAATGCGGGCGTAGAACGGGAAGCGGCGGGCTCCGCTCAACGGCCGAGCGTCCTCACGGTCTCGAAGTGCCGGTCGAGCGCGAACCAGTACATCGGCACCACCGCGATCTCCATCGAGCCGTCCGTCCGGGCCGCGGAAGGCGCGCGGCGCGTCGCGCGCCGCATCCCACTCGAGCATCACGAGTCGACCGCGGAGCTCCGCCGCGACGCAGCCGCGGCCCTTGACGTCCCCCTCGACGAAAGCCAGCGCTTCGGTCCCGTCGGACACGGAGTAGACCTTCGCTTTCGGCTCGAAGCGGCGGATCGTGCGTCCGATATCCCGAGAACCCCTGCCAGCTCGACGAGTTGTAGAGCGACATCGAGATCGACGTTTCGGTCAGCTCGCCCGTGTCGAGGTAGCGGGCGCGCGGGTTGGCCTCGGCGAAGGAGTTCATCGTGGCAAGCGTCGCCGGGATCGGCCTCAGCCGCTCACCCTGGAGCGGTCCGTACAGCGCCTCGCCCGTGGCGGCGGTCCAGAGCGTCCCGGTCTCGCGGTCCTCGAGGACGAGCGTGTCGCGCCAGAGCGCGCCGGAGTTGACGAAGGTCAGGGTGCGTCCGCCGATCCGCCGGTCGTAGACCGCAGCGAGACCCGCGAGCGGGCATCGCGCGACGACGTACGGCGTGCGCGCGGAGCACGTCGTTGACGACCTCGTATCGGTCGAGGAGGCCGATGGGGTATCCGCGGCCCGCGATCCCGACGACCGGCTCCCACGGCGCCGGCGGATCGGTGTGCGCCTTCCAGACGGAGTACGCGGGGCTGTCGAGGCTCGGCAGCGCCGCGGGCGGCGCCATCTGGACGATCGGGTCCCCCTCGACCACGGCGACGGCGGGCTTCGATTGGTATTGCGAGTGGAAACAGCCGGCCGCGAGGAGAGGCAGCGCGGCGGCGATCGCGGACCGGAGACGGACGCGCGGCCGCATGGCGATGGCGACCTCTACGCCGGCGCCGCCACCGCCTCCGCGGGCTCCCGCACGACGCGCCGGTACTCGGAGTCGCGCTCGAAGGGCTCGCGGCCGGTCTCGCGGATCAGGCGCTCGAATTCCTGGCGGGTCATGCCGGACGCGGTTTTCGCGCCGGCGGCGTGCGTGATCGTCTCGTCCACGACCGTCCCGACGAGGTCGTCCGCGCCGAAGTGCAGCGCCACCTGCGCGAGGCGGCTTCCGATCTGGATCCAGTACGCCTTGACGTGGGGGATGTTGTCGAGCAGGAGACGGGAGACCGCGATGACGCGCAGGTCGAGCTGGCCCGAGGTCTCCGGGAGGTACGCGAGCGGCGTGTTCTCCGGATGGAAAGCGAGAGGGATGAGGCCCGGGATTCCGGACGTCTCGTCCTGGAGCTCGCGCAGCCGGATGAGGTGGTCCACGCGGTCGTCGGGCGTCTCGACGGATCCGTAGAGCATCGTCGCGTTCGTGCGCACGCCCTGCCGGTGGCATTCGCGGGCGATCGCGAGCCACTCCTCGCCGGTGATCTTGTTCTTGCAGATGACGTCGCGCACGCGCTTCTCGAAGATCTCGGCGCCGCCGCCCGGGCAGGAGTCCATGCCGGCGGCCTTGAGCTCCGCGATCGTGTCGGGGATCGAGCGCTTCCCGACGCGCGCGATCCAGTCGATCTCCACCATCGTGAAGGCCTTGAGATGCACGCCGGGGAATTGTTTCTTCAGCGCCGCGAGGAGGCCCGTGTAGTACTCGAACGGCCAGGTCGGATGCAGGCCGCCGACGATGTGGAACTCCGTCACCGCCTCGCTGTATCCCTTGCCGGCTTCCTCGACGACCTCGTGGACCGCCATCTCGTACCCGCCCGGCTCGTTGACCTTCTTCGCCCAGGCGCAGAGCGCGCAATCCACCCAGCAGAGGTTCGTCGGGTTCAGATACCGGTTCACGTTGTAGTAAGCGACGTTGCCGTGAAGGCGCTCGCGCACGATGTTCGCGAGGCGTCCGATTGCGAGCAGGTCGCGCTCGGCGAAGAGGGCGAGGCCGTCCTCGAAGGAGAGGCGGTCGCCGGCGAGCGCCTTCTCGGCGATCGGGGCGAGGGAGGTTCCGGCGAACGCGTCGAGCTCGCGGCTCACGGGATGACGGGACGCGTCACGGCCTGGTAGGGGTCGTCGGCGACGGGCGCGACGGTGTCCACGAAGGGCTTGATGTACTCGTAGCACTCCCAGCAGTAGACCTCTTCGGGCCGGAAGACGAAGTCCACGACGCGCCCGACCGCCGGGGACTCGTCGACCTCGCGCCCGCAGCGGTGGCAGCGGTCTTTCCCGCGCACGAGCTTCCAGACCGGTCCCATCGCTCGAAAATCGTATCACCCGGAGCGCGGGAGACGCAGGATGTCGGCATAGCGTCGGCGGCGCTCGCGGCCGCGGTTGCCGGGTTGAAAGTGCGCGAGCCAGAGACGGAGCCGCGCGCCGAGACGCAGCGCCCGCGCCGTGGCCCGCTCGCCGCGCGCCCCGTGATGCTTTCGGGCGTAGAGGCGCAGGCCCGCATGGAGGCGGCAGTCGAGCTCGACCTGCGGCACGGTCGCGCTCGCGAGGCCGCCGTGATGGACGGCGCGCGCCGCCGGCTCGAACAGGACGCGTCCGCCGGCCTGACGCAGCCGCGCGAAGAGATCGCTCTCCTCGGCGTAGAAGAAAAAGTCCTCGTCGAATCCGCCGATCCGCTCGAAGGCGCTCCGCCGCACGAGGATCGCGGCGCCCGAGGCGGTCTCGACGTCGCGCGGGCTCTCATGCGGAGTCCGGACCGTATGGTGGCCGTGGAAGAACGGAATTCCCGGCAGCAGGCGAGGGAGAAAGAGCGCCTCGAAGAGCACGCGGCGCGGTACGGGTGGCCGGAAGATCGAAGGGACGGGCCGGCCCGCGGAGTCGAGCAGCCGCGGCACCGCGGCGGCGGCGCCGGGCGAAGCCAGGGCCGCTTCGAGCGCCGGCAAGGCGCCCGGCAGGAGCTCGACGTCGTTGTTGAGGAAGAGCAGGAAGTCGGCGGCCGCGCCCTTGCGCCGCGAGATTGCACGCCGCGCCGTAGCCGAGGTTCCGACCGGGGGAGAGAAGGCGCACGCCGGCCGCCAGCTCCTCCCGCTCGAGATCGCCCGCGTTGTCGACGATGGTGACGGCCGCCTCGGGGGCCGTCTCCGCGAGCGCGCGCAGGGCCCGCTCCGTCGCCGCGCGCGGGCCGAAATGCACGATGACGGCGACGGCCGTCATTCGGCGCCCTCGGGCTGCCGGATCTCGCGGTCGAGTCGCGCCTTTTCCCGGGAGCGCTCGTACTTGGTCGCATCGCCGTGGCGCGCGGACCGCTTCGCCGGCAAGGGGATTCGGGCCGTCGGCGCTCCGGCGCGCCGACGAGCCTTCGATCGCTTGCTCTTCTTCACGCGGCGGCTCCCGGCCGGATCCGGTTCCGCATCGCGACGAGCGCGATCGTCGAGACGAGGGCGAGTCCCGCCCCGGTCAGGAACGCCGCGCGCGGCCCGGCTGTCTTCCAGAGGATTCCGAAGAGGAGGGAGGCCGGCAGCGCGGCCACTCCCACCGCCGCGTGAAACGCCCCGAAGGCCCGTCCGCGCAGCGGCTCCGCGACGAGATCGGCCACGAGCGCGCGCTCCGCGCCCTCGGTCAGTGCGAAGAAAAGACCATAGAACGCGAAGATCGGCCAGACGGCGGCCGGCGCCGCGGCGAAGGCGAGGCCGACGTAGGACAGGACGTAGACGGTCCAGCCGATCGCGAGCGTCGGGAGCCGTCCGATGCGATCGGAGAGCGCGCCGCCCGGCACGCCCGCGGCCGCCTTCACGGCCTGGAAGAACGCCCAGAGGAGCGGCATCTCCCAGAGCGGAACGCCGGCGTCCTGCGCGCGCAGGAGCAGGAAGGCGTCCGTCGAGTTGGCGAGCGCGAAGACCGCGAAGACCGCGGTCGCGGTCCAGAAGGAGCGGGGGAGCTTCTCGGGGGGCGCCGCTTCGCGCGATCGAGTTGCCGGCGACGGAACGGACGTTCGGTCGGGCACGCGCCAGAGCACCAGGGCGACCGCGGCGAGCCCCGGCACGAGCGCGATGAAGAAGACAGTACGCTCCTCGCCAGTGACGAATCGCAGCAACAGCGCGGCGAGGATCGGGCCGGCGACCGCCCCCGCGTTGTCCATCGCCCTCTGGAGGCCGAAAGCGCGGCCGCGGCTCGCAGCGGGCGTCAGCGCCGCGAGGAGCGCGTCGCGCGGCGGCGTCCGCACACCCTTTCCGACGCGATCCGCGAAACGGATTGCGAGTACCTGCCCCCAGGTTTGCGCGATACCGACGAGCGGCCGCGCCACCGCCGCGACGAGGTATCCCAGGACGACGAAGCGCTTGCGGTGCCGCACCCGGTCGGACCACCAGCCGGAGGCGACCTTGGTGAAGGACGCCGTGGACTCGGCGATGCCCTCCACGAGTCCCAGGGCCGCCGGGCCGGCGCCGAGCGTCCGCGTCAGGAAGTCCGGAAGGAGCGGGTAGATCATGTCGGAGGCGACGTCGGACAGGAACGAGACCCATCCGAGCGTCACGACCCCCGGGTCGAGGCGCGAGCGAGATGACGCCGTGCCCTTATGAAATTCGGATTCCAATTCGATTTTCCTTATTTCATCTGGCAGCCGGGCCGCACTCGGCACTTCATCATAATCGCCTTCGTGCGGCACGTCTCAACGGAAGCGTTCGTCCTCGCGACCCATCCCTTGCGCGAGAAGGACCGCATCGTCTCGTTCCTGACGCGCGACACCGGCAAGAAACGCGGGGTCGCCCGGGGCGCCCGCAGCGCCCGCAGCGCCTTCTCCGGGGCGCTCGAGCCGATGACGGAGGTCCGGATCGTCTACTTCGAGCGCGAGTCGCGCGAGCTCGTCTCGATCGATGCCGCCGACGTCGTCCGATCCTCGTTTCCGCTCGCGCAGCCGCTCGACCGCGCGCTCCTCCTGTCGTCTCTGGCCGAGAGCCTGCAGACCTTCGTTGCGGACTCCGAGCCGGCCGAGTCGTTCTATCGGCTGGCGCGCCACGCGATGGACGCGCTCTTCGCCGGGGCGCCGGCCGACGTCGTGGCGGCCTACTTCGACGTCTGGATCCTGCGCCTCTCCGGCCTCTTCCCGAACCCGGCGGAGTGCGCCGGGTGCGGCCGGCCGCTCGAGGAGGGCGGCGTGCTGCTGCTCGACGAGACGCGCCCCGGCTTCGTCGGCCCGGAGTGCCGGCGGGGCGAGGTCCTGCGGCTCTCGTCCGCGGCGCGGCAGACCCTCTTCGCGATCCTGTCGGCGCCGCTCGACCCCGCGGCGCGTTTCGAGCGCCTCCCGGAGATCGCCGAAGTCGCCCGGCGCGCCCGGCGCCACTTCCTGGGGCACGAGCTCAAGTCGCAGCGCGTGCTCGCGGAAGTGCTGTCGTAGGCATGGCCCCGCTCAGCAGTTCAGGCGTCCTTCGACGCAGCGGGCCGCGCCAAGAGTTCAGGAGTTCAGGTCTTACCCCGTTTCGTCCCGTTTCGTCCTAAAATGGAAATCAGGACTGACTCCGATTGGTCGAGAATCTGAAGAAAGCCTATTGATGGCGAAGGCGATGCATGCGCGCCGACGCGGCGTACATGACGCCATATCCGATCACCAGCATGACCCACATTGTCCACGGACGCACCGGGGTCGCGAGCAGTATCAGAACAAAGGATGCTGCGAAGAGCATCAGCCGCGCGAGTTGATTCCTTGAGACGATTCCGATCATCGCGATACCGACCGCCCACCAACCAAGTGCGTGCATGCTTCCTCCCTAGCCGTTGCAGGCTTGAGTCTGCTCATTGATCGCGTCCCTGACTGCCAAGAGCGCAGCGGGCAAGGCGAGGCAGACAGCGGAGTTCCCTCCTGCACATTCGACCGCGGCGGCAACGTACGCCATCGTGACCGCGCCTAACTTTGCCGTAGCTTCGTTACACGACTGAGACGCGTTGAAGCCGAAGTCCCAAGCATTCTTCATATCCTCCCAGACTGGCACCATTTGGGGAACTGGTATCGGGTAGGGCCGACCGCTGAAAAACGCCCCGAAAGTCTTCCCAGCCACGGTCGCGCCGTTCGGGTTATTGATGTCGATATAGCCGACGTAGCCGGTCGGGTTAGCAGTCGTAATCTTCGTGGCATCGAGAACTCGAAGCTGGGTCGCCGTCGCCTGCTGGATGGTGACTCCATCGATCTTGAAATTGCCCGACCCGTACGCGACCGAATAAGAGACAGAGGTGTTGTTAACGTAGGCGCGGGCGCTCGAGATCGTCGCGATACGAGTCAGCACCACATCCGAGACGGAGCCGTTGTAAGTGCCCTGGCAATCGGAGTCATAAGTGTTGGATTGAAAGCACGGGGCGATCGCCTGCGCGGACGACGCGATGACAAGAAAGATGAGAACTCCGGTGAGCTTGCGAATCACCTTAACCCTCCTTCTTCCGCATGGCTGACGAAACCGCGGCTTAGCCCGAGTTGTCGGGGCGAGAATCTCGCGATCAGAGTCAGTGGGGTGAGACAAGAATCTGCAGCGAGCGGCAAGCGCCTAGACACACCACGACCACGGCAGCAGGGGCGCGAAGTGCTCAGAGACGGTCGGAATTGTCTCATCCGCTCGAACCAATCAGTCTGGGCCGAGATTGTCTTTCGCTTCCGAGGCGCCCGGCGAGACGGAAGTACGAGTGAACTTCCTTCCGACGCGAAACGTCAATAAGACGGGACGAGGCGCCTTGGAACCGCTACCGGCATCGTCAGCAGAGTCTGGGGTCAGACCTGATTTCTGATTATGCGGCTTCGCCGGATGAATGCTCCAGCTGGTGGAACCGGTGGCGCTGCCTCATCGGAGATCACCGGGTGCAGCCTCACGTCGCGAACCACCCTCCTTCTGACCTCGCAGGTCGGCCAAATCAAAAATCGGTCTGACCCCGATGCGCGGTCGCTCCTAACGTTCCTGTCGACGCCGCTCGATCCCGCATCGCGGTTCGGGCCGCTTCCGGAGACCGCCGAGGTCGCGCGGCGCGCCCGCCGCCACTTCCTGGGGCACGAGCTCAAGTCGCAGCGCGTGCTCGCGGAAGTGCTCTCGTGAGCTTGGCTCTCTTAGGAGCTCAGGCGTCGCTCGTCTCTTGAACCTAGACTATGGTCGGCCTTCTTTGGTTCCCGAGCCCTGCGGACCGCCTCGAAATGATGCCATCCAAGTCGTGAACGGCAGTCCCCCTCGGGCGCGCCACCTTCGTATGCTCGTCGCCTCGGTAACGAAGGTGCCTGCCCAGATGTCACCCATCGACTGGTGCAAGGGACTGAAGCGTGCCGCGATTGCACTGGGGGCGTATAGGATAGGTAGCTCGACCAGTTTCGCCACGTTGCGCTTGACGATCTGCAGTAAGCTGGGTGTACTCCCGAATATGGAGAACACTCGAAGTCCCAGAACAAGCTTACCGACGCTTCCGCCCGCGATAGCTTCTGGCAGAAGCCAATAGAGCGGGTACAGTAGGGTCAGAGCGCAGCCAGCCAGCCCGTTCGTGTGCCACACGAGAGGCTCAGTTTCTGTTCCCCAGGTTGATCCCACGACGACTTCAATCGTCACTACAATCAGGACGTCAATCAGTGCTGCGATTGCCCTGACAACGAGCGAGGCGGGCCGGGGTAGCGCTGTGGTGTCGATTCTCTCGGCCCCAGTGGCACGCGGCTCAGTCGCACGCCGGACCCAGGCTGCAAATCCAGCCTCTTCGCCGGAGCTCTTGTGCGTCAGCGGGGACAGGGTTGCTCCGGCTTGGCTCCAGTACCACACGGCTGGAAGGCCTTGTTTTCGATACCGGCCGCAACAGCGGCGGCCGCATCGACGCTGGCACTCACCATGTTACCAATCGCTTCTTCTGCCTTCGGGACGTCCACGCTATTCTCGATGGCGAAGGGGCCGACACTGTCCGTGCGGGTCACTTCGCCGCTCGTGCTGACGTTCTCGTGCCCGACAACGACTCCCCTCTCAAGTTCGACATGGGCCCCGTCGGGCAAGAACTGTCCGTTTTCAACGACTTTCGTTGACGCCTCGACGTATGTTCCTCGACCGCCGACTGTCGTGTTGACCTCAAGTCGTGCTTTGGCGGTACGTGTCTCCAGATCGGTGCTAAGACCCACTCTTAGGAGAAGCTCGGCGCCCGCCTTCGTCGCGGAGGTCTTCCATTCCTTGAAGATCCCGAAGGTATGACCGCCTGCCTCCTTGAGAGCGGCGATGGCGGCGTTGACCCGAGCGGCTATCGTTCCGAGGCCCGTATTGTTTATGAAGCGCACTGCATCGAAGACATCTTTCCCATCTGGGTCGATTAGTCTCAGAGGGTTGCTATGAGCGTAAACATAACGATTCCAAGAGGCCGGCTCGGCGACTGCACCACCAATGAGGTCTGGCGAGACGAACCGACTGACTACCGTCTCATGATGCCGTGCATGGTCGTAGTACCGCGTCGCCTCGCGGTCCACCTCCATCGCGGCGAAGCGAGTTCTCTGCATGGTTGCCGGGTTCGTAGAGATGCCCGCTCCGAATGGCCAGTACTTGCGCGGAGACTCGACCACGTTGTGGCTTGAGTCCGTCACCAGGCGCGGCGTTCCGAGATGGTCGGAATGGTAGTAGTTCCAGCCTACCGTCCCCGAACCGGCGTCCCACACGCGGGAGGCCACCAGGAGATTGCCGAGATAGACGTTGTCTCGGCCGAGCGTGGGTCCGGCGAACTCGGTCACGAAGCGATTTCCTTCGTCGCGGAGCGTGTACGTTGCCGCACCACCCGTGACCTTGGCCACCCGCTGACCGGTCCCGTCGTAGATGTACGTCCAGTCTCCGCCGCCGGGAGATTGGTCGCGCCACTGTCGGTTCAGGCCATCGTAGGTCAGCGTCTCGTTCACGTTAGTCGTTAGGTTTCCGCGAGCATCGTAACCATAACCGGAGGCGGCCTGCATCTGATTGTTCGTGCAGGTCGTAGTGCAAAATGTCCAGTTGGTCGTGGTCCCAGCGGTTTGCGACTTGCTGAGCATGTTTCCGTAGCCGTCGTACTGATAGCTCTCCGTTCCGGTGCCGGAGTAGGACGTCGTGCTCAGGCGCGAGCGGCCATCGTAGGTGAACTGGTCCGCCCCGATCGAAAGAAGGTTGCCCGCGCCGTCGTAAGCGTAGATCCCGGTGTCGAGGTTGCTGGCGGTTGGAATGGCGCCCGTCGTTTTGATCTGCCTGGGCCGAGGCAAGAGCGACGTATCCTGGGTGACGGCCGTGACGACGCCGTTCGCGGCGGTCCACGTTGCGAGTCCTCCGCTGGGGTCGTAACCGATGTTCGTCGCCACGTTCGATGCGCCGTTCTTGACCTGCGTGGGCAGGCCGGCAGAGTACGTCGTATCGACTGAGAACGTGCCGCCTGTGGGCGGTGGGATGGGATGAGTCCGGCTCGAGACCAAGCCAAGGGAGTTGTAGAGCCATCCTTGGCTGGCCGAGAGCGTCAGCCCGCCGCCGAACGCAAGAGTCTTGCCGGAGAGGCGGCCAGCCGTGTTGGAATAGGTGAAGTCCTCTTGCAGGGTCCCAGCAGGACTGGAGGCGGGGTTGTAGCTGTATCTGCGAGAGACCTTGCCTTTGGGAAAGTTGCCGCCGGAAGAATTGGTGATGCCATCGATGCAAGTGACACCCGTTCCATCGTAGCAGTTGCGCACGTAAACAAGGCTGGCCGAGGTGACCTTCTGAAGGCGGCCGGCCGCGTCGAAAACCCGGGTGATTGTCAACGACCCGGGCTCGAGTTCCGTCAGGGCGTCGCCGAGTGCATCGTAGGGGCCGTAGGTGACGGCCGAATTCCCGCGCTCGGGAGTGGTCTCGGAGCGGAGGAAGCCAAAGGCATCGTGCTGAAACCATCGATACTGGCCGCTCGGATTGTTCGAGCAGGTCGTGGTTCCCTGACCCGTGCCATCCTGCTTGACGCAGTTGACCTTGTCGAGGACGTCGTAGAGATAACTGGTCACGGTCGCAACGCCGTTCACGGCCGGCTCGGACACGCTGACGATTCGCCCGAGCACGTCCCGCCGCCGGGCCGTCGTCGCGTTCGACCCGCTGACAACCTCCGTCACCGCTTCACGGGTATCGGACTTCAGGATCGTCCCGTCGGTTCGGTTGATGGTCGTCACGGTGCCGTCGGCTTTCGTGATCGTTTCCGGCCGGTCGAAGGGGTCGAAGCTCGACTGCGTCGTCCCGCCGGCCGGCGACAGCGTCAAGCAGTTCCCCGTCGGCGGCGTGACGCTCGCGCAGGCGTTCCATTCCGAGACGAAGTAAGGATGGTTCGCCTTGTCGTACTTGTGCAGGCGGAGCGCGTAGCCCGAGGGCATCTGCCGGATTTCCCGTGAAATGCGTCCGAGACCGTCGTAGACGTACTCCTGAAACGTGCCGTTGCCGTCGGAACCCGTTCGGGTGACGGTCGTGTGCGTTGTATCCGCGTAGGCGATCGTCGTGGGTGCCTCTGGCGAGGCTCCCCCGGGGGGCGTGATGGTCTTGATCCGGCCGAGGGCATCATAGTTGTAGGTCGTGACGAGCGTACTGTTGGCGTCGCGAGACGTCACGATCGCGCTCGTGTTCGCCTCTCGATCGACGTCGAACGACTTCCATGTGATGCCGGAGCGCTGTACCGACACCGGGAGAAACCATTGTTTCGCAGGAGTCCCGCTCTGAAAGCTCCGCGTATCGGTGAAGGTCGTCGTCGAGACGCCGCCGGTCCCGGTCATCGAGGCCGCTTGCGAGTTTCCGACGGCGTCCGGGGTAAACGTGTGCGTCAGGCTGCCGTATGTCGCGTCCGTCGTGCTATAGCTGTTCAGAAAGCCGTTGCCGAGATTGAAGCTGTAGGTCGTGGCCACGGATGCCGGGGCAGGCGGCGTTCCGTTGTCCGTGACCGTCTTCGAGCTGTAGATGTCCAGGATCCACTCGGGAGCCTGTTGCGGGGTCCAGGCTGTGATTTCGTCCCTCGAGCTCCAACCTGCGATTCCCGGGAGATTCGTGGTGGTCGAGATCTTGCCATATCGCCTCGCCGTCGGGTCGAGATTCGTGCCGCTCGAGCCCTTGCAGGAGACGCTCGAGACCGTCGTGCATGTCCCGCCGTCCTCGGTTGCCGGCGGTGCCGTGAACCAGGTTACCGACGCCTGCTGCGGCGGAAGATCATCGAAACCATAAATCTGGATGATCTTGTCGTTTGCGCTGTCCCGATAACCGCAGATGGGGCCCGATCCAAAAACGGCATGGTCGCCATAACAACTGATAACCGTGCGGAGCGGCGAGTCCGAGGAGATTGCAGCAGGATAGATTCGGCGGTCGAGCTCCAACCCCCCATCGATGTGCTGAACGTCCGAGTCGTTCAGATAGGCCACGTGGAAAAAGTGACGCGTCAGGTAGTTCGTGAGCGTGCCTTGATCGTTGCCGGGCGAAACGATGTCCGTCCTCCGAATGATTCGGTCTGTATCGGGATTATTGTGCCCATCGTCGGGAAAGAACTGCGATCGCACGTAGGTCGTGACTGACGTCGTGCCACCGACGGGGTCCACAGCGGTCCTCTTGGTCACTGCCGCGCTCTTGTCCAGGAATGCGCTGAATCGAGGCCCGGGGTTTCCGGCGTCCGGCGCGGCGCCCGGGCCGAGGGGCCCGACCGGGTAAGAAGTCTCGGGATCGCAATTTCCTGCGGAAACGATCTCGCACTGATTCTGCGTTGTACTTCCGTACTCGTAGGTGATCGTGCCTCCGGTCGGCAGCGTGAGTTGCCAGAGGGCTCCCTGCCGCTGAACCGGAATCTGATCGCCCGACGCGTCGGGCCAATAGGTGAACGAGTGCGAGAACGACGGAAAAGAGGGCGAAGTCGCCGGATCGCTGAACGTCACGGACGAGAGTTCCGGAACCTGAACGCTGGCGCCTGTAGCGAAGCACCCCGATGGGCCTCGGTCAAAGTTGTTGCGAGGGAACGTTCCGCTCTGTTGGCCGAACGTCGCCCTCTGCTTTTGTCCCGAGACTGTATCGAACTCGACGTAGTCCATCACGCGCCATGTTGCCGTACCAATGGTCATCGCTTTCCAGTGGAACGTGACCGCCTTGGACTGCGTGTTGGGAGTGAGCGTGACGGTCGTCACCTCATCGGGGTACGTTGAATCGTAGCCGACCGACAGGACCGTATTCCGGAAGCTGTCCTGGACCGACGTCAGGCCAAAGCGCTTCTCGACCGGAGAGGGATATCCGATGTTGCGAAAGTCAGGAGAGCTCGACGGGGGAGACGGCAACGGCGGTCCGGAAATGTGTGACAAGGTTTGGATGCTACCGTCGCGAAACTCGACGGTGTACTGGGTCGGATGGGCCGCGGTGGGGCTGACGGTAACCCGAAGACGGGTCGCGTCAAGAGTGTACGCGACGGTCCCAGTACCGAAGAACACCTCGTGTCTCCCGCCGTCGGGCGAGACGTAGGTCCAGCTGAAGGCGGTTGTCTGATCGGCGAGATAGTACTGCGTTTCGACGTAGCCAACCTGCATCGTCCAACCAGCTCCGAGCGTCGGATCTCCTCGGACCCAGGCAGCCTGGCCGGTATCGTTTTCGAGATCGCAGGTCGACATCGTCCAGAGCTTCGCCGAGTAGTAGGCCTTCAGCTGCCAACGATATGAGGGACCGCCGATGTATTCCGGGCCCAGAGGAATCACGACGCCAGGGTCGCCGTTGAAGAGGTTCACGTTGTCGATCCCATGGGCCTCGAGCAGGTTCTCTGGATGAAATCCGGGGAGCGTCTCCGCGGGCTGATCGGCGAAAACCGGCGCCCATCCAATCAGTAGTGAGCAGATCGCGCCCCAGCATGGCAGTCTCATGAGAGCCCCTTTCGCAACTTGTCACGAAGGTGCTGGCTCGAGTGAGCGACTGGACGGGGGGCGGCTCTAGGCGGCCAAGTGCGCGGGAAGAAAGTCGACGGCCGCGCGAACCTGGCTGCGATGCGTACAGAATTCTTTTCGGGTTGCGGAATCTCCGTACCGCGCCGGGCCCGTCGGATTTGGAGCGCACCAGTTGCCATGGCTGCTCCTCCGGGGACTTGCTCAAACGCTAGTCCCGCGGCACGCTCCGTGTCAAGGCTCCCATTCGTCGAGTCGCCGAGCCGTTCCGCGCCGCGGCCAGAGGAGTCCACCCCCAGTCGGCTAAACTGTCGCGCGTGATCACGCTTCAGCGGCTCATTGCGGACCTGTCTTCCTACTGGGAAGAGCAGGGGTGCCTGATCGAGCTGCCCTACGACTACCCGATGGGGGCAGGCACCATGCACCCGGCGACGTTCCTCCGCGTGCTCGGGCCGGACCCCTGGCGCTGCGCCTACGTCCAGCCGTCCCGGCGCCCGGCCGATGGCCGCTACGGCGAGAACCCGTTCCGTCTGGGCCGGCATCTCCAGCTCCAGGTGGTCCTCAAGCCCTCGCCCGAGGACGTCCAGGAGCTGTACCTGCACAGCCTCGAGCGGCTCGGCATCGACCGCACCGAGCACGACATCCGGTTCGAGGAAGACAACTGGGAGTCGCCCACCCTCGGGGCCTGGGGCGTGGGCTGGCAGGTCGTGATGGACGGCATGGAGATCACGCAGTTCACTTACTTCCAGCAGGCGGGCGGCATCGACCTCTCGCCGATCTCCGCCGAGATCACATACGGGCTCGAGCGCATTGCCATGTTCCTCTCGAAGGTCAACTCGATCTACGACATCCACTGGAGCGAGACGAAGACCTACGGGGAGCTGCGGCGCACCGACGAGTTCGAGATGTCGAAATACTCGTTCGAGGTGGCCGACGTCGCGCGGACGACGCTCCTCCTCGACCAATACGAGCTCGAGGCGCAGCGCTGTCTCGCGGCCGGGCTCGTGATGCCCGCGTACGAGGCGACGCTCCAGTGCTCGCACCTCTTCAACGTCCTCGACGCGCGCGGGGCGGTCTCGGCGACGGATCGCGTGGGCTGGATCCGGCGCGTGCGCAATCTCGCGTGCGCCTGCGCGAAGGCTTACCTGGCCGCGCGCGAGAAGACCGGGCAGCCGGAGCCCGAGCCCGCCGCGGTTTGAGCGCGGAAGACGAAGAGGGCAGCGGCGCCGCCGCCGTTAGCCGGATGACGACGCACGACTTTCTTCTCGAGATCCGGACGGAGGAGATCCCGGCGCCGGTCGTCGCGACGGCGCGGCGGGACCTCGCGCGCCTCGTCGCGGAGAATCTCGCCGAGCAGGGACTCGCCGCCGCGTCCTCGGAGTCGTACGGGACGCCGCGGCGTCTCATCCTGATCCTCCGCGGGCTGCCGGAGAAGCTCGAGGACCGGTATTCGGAAGTCCTCGGCCCTCCGGCCTCGGCCGCCTACGACGCCGAGGGCCACCCCACGAAGGCGGCCCGCGGCTTCGCGCGGGCGCAGGAAATTGCGGTGGCCGACCTCGTCGTCGTCGACTCGCCCCGCGGCCCGACGGTCGCCGCCCGGCGCACGATCCCGGGAAAGCCGGCGGTCGAGATCCTCGCCGCCGCGGTGCCGAAGGCCGTGCTCGCGATGACCTTCCCCAAGACGATGCGTTGGGGAGACGGCGGCCGCGCCTTCGTCCGGCCGGTGCGCGGCATCGTGGCCGTGTTCGCGGGGCAGGTCGTGCCGTTCGAGCTCTTCGGCGTCGCGTCGGGCATGCGGACGGTCGGCCACCCCGTCCTCTCGGAGCTCGGGATCCGCGTCTCCGGGCCCGACGAGTACTTCCGGAGGCTTCGGGCCTCGCACGTCGAGCCCGACGGCGGGGAGCGGAGGATCAAGATTCTCGAGGGCGCCCGCGCTCTGGCCTCCGAAGTCGGCGGATCGATCGAGTCGGACACGGATCTCGCGTCGACCCTCGCCGATCTCGTCGAGTGGCCGGGCGTCGTGCGCGGGTCGTTCGCATCGGAGTTTCTAGAGCTGCCCGAGGAGATCACGACCACCGCGATGCGCACGCACCAGAAATACCTGCCCGTGCGCGGGCCGGCGGGACTGATGCCGCACTTCGTCGCGGTCATGGACAACACGGAGGACCGCCGCGGGCTGATCGCGAAGGGGAACGAGTGGGTGCTGAACGCGCGCCTCGCCGACGCGCGCTTCTTCTTCGAGGAGGACCGTCGGCAGCGCCTCGAGTCGCGCGTGCCGGAGCTCTCGCGCCTGATGTTCCAGGACAAGCTCGGCGACTATCGCCAGAAGACGGAGCGCGTCCGCCGCCTCGTCGAGACGATCGCCCACGCGATCGGACGCTTCGATCTCGTCGAGTCGGTGACGACGGCCGCGGGGCTGTCGAAGGCGGACCTGACGACGCGCATGGTCAAGGAATTCACGGACCTGCAGGGCGTCGTCGGCGGCATCTACGCGCGCCTGGAGGGACAGCCGGAGCCGGTCTGGAAGGCGATCTACGAGCACTATCGGCCGACCGGCGGCGGCGACGATCCGCCCCGCGAGCTGACCGGCGCAATCCTCGCCGCGGCCGACCGCTTCGACACGCTCGGCGGCCTCTTCCGTCTCGGTCTCGTGCCGACGGGCTCGCGCGACCCCTACGGGCTGCGCCGCGCGGCCTCCGGAGTCGTCGCGATCGTGATCGGGCGGAGCTGGCAGGTCAACTGGAAGCCGGTCGCGCGCGAGGCGCTCGCGGGGTACGTCGATCTGCCCGCGGGCGGCGTCGAGGAAGGCCTGGCGGAGCTCGAGAAGTTTTTTGCCGAGCGCCTGCGCAACCTCCTCGAGCGCCGCGGAAACTCCCACGACGAGATCTCGGCCGTCATCGGCCGCGGCCTCTGGGACTTCGCCGATGCGGCCGAGCGGGCGGCCGCGCTCACCCAGGCGCGCCGCACGACGGACTTCCGGTCGCTCATCCTCGCCGCCAAGCGCATCCGCAACATCCTCGGCGAGGAAGCGCCGGGACATCCCGATCCGGCTCTGTACCGCGAGGACGCCGAGCGGCAGCTCGCAGGCGACTTCCTGCAGGCGCGCTCGCTGATCGAGGAGCTCACCGCCGCGCGCCGGTACCGCGACGCGATGGAGACGATCGCCTCGATCTCGCCCTCGCTCGACAACTTCTTCGAGAAGGTCCTCGTCAACTGCCCCGAGGCCGAACTGAGGCAGAATCGCCTCGCGCTGCTCGGATCGATCGAGCGGGCGTTCGCGCGGCTGGCAGACTTTTCCGAGATCGTGGTGGAAAAATGAAAGTCGAGAAATGAAACAGGTCTACTTCTTCGGAGACGGCAAGGCGGAAGGCGCGGGGCTCGGCAAAGAGGCTCTCGGCGGCAAGGGCTCGGGCCTCGCGGAGATGACGGCGCTGGGCATTCCCGTCCCGCCGGGCTTCACGATTCACACGGCCGTCTGCACCGAGTACGGGAGGGAGCAGTCGCTCGACGGGGTGAAGGCCGAGGCGGACGCGGCGCTCGCGCGCGTCGAGCAGTCGGCCGGCAAGCGGTTCGGCGACCCGAAGGATCCCCTGCTCGTGTCCGTGCGGTCGGGCGCGCGCTCCTCGATGCCGGGCATGATGGACACGATCCTGAACCTCGGGCTCACGACGAAGACTCTGCCCGGCCTCGCCGCCGCGTCGGGGGAGCGGTTCGCGCTCGACTGCCGCCGGCGCTTCATCGAGATGTACTCGAACGTCGTGCTTCGCGTGCCGCGCCACCACTTCGAGCACGTCCTGTCGGAGAAGAAGAAGGCGCGCGGCGTCGCCTCCGACACGGACCTCGACGCGAAGGACCTGGCCGACGTCGTCCGGCAGAACGAGGCGGTCGTCCGCCGCGAGACGGGCGGCGAATTTCCGGACGACCCGCGCGAGCAGCTCTGGGGCGCGATCGGCGCGGTCTTCAAGTCCTGGGACAACGAGCGCGCCAAGACGTACCGCAAGCTCCACAAGATTCCCGACGACTGGGGCACGGCCGTCAACGTCCAGGCGATGGTCTTCGGCAACCGCGGCGAGACGTCGGCCACCGGCGTCGCCTTCACGCGCGACCCGTCCACGGGCGAGAAGAAGTTCTACGGCGAGTTCCTGCCGAACGCGCAGGGCGAAGACGTCGTGGCCGGCATCCGCACGCCGCGGCCGCTGAACCGCGACGGCTCGGGCCAGTCGCTCGAAGAGACGATGCCGCAGGCGTACGGCGAGCTCCTGCGGGTGCGGGACCTGCTCGAGAAGCGCTTCCGCGACATGCAGGACCTCGAGTTCACGATCGAGGACCGCAAGCTCTATCTGCTCCAGACGCGCAACGGCAAGCGCACGGGTTTCGCCGCCGTGCGGGTCGCGACCGACATGGTGGACGAGGGCCTCATCACGCCGGAGGAAGCCCTCTCGCGCGTCGAGCCGGAGCAGCTCGTGCAGCTCCTCGCGCCGGTCTTCGACACGAAGGAGAAGGCCGCGGCGATGCAAGGCCGGCCGGCTCCTCGGCAAGGGCCTTCCCGCGGGGCCCGGCGCGGCGTCCGGGCGGATCGCGTTCACGGCGCAGCGCGCCGTCTCGATGGCCGCGGAGGGCAAGCCCGTCGTCCTCGTGCGCGAGGAGACCTCGCCCGAGGACATCGCGGGCATGCACGCGGCGGCCGGCATCCTCACGACGCGCGGCGGCATGACGTCCCACGCGGCCGTCGTCGCGCGCGGCATGGGGAAGACCTGCGTCGTCGGCGCGGGCGAGATCACGGTCGACGAGGCGCGACAGCAGGTGCGCGCGAAGAACCTCTCCGCCGGCGAGGGCGACTGGATCTCGATCGACGGGACGACGGGCGAGGTGCTCCTCGGCCAGCTCCCGACGCGGCCCTCCGAGGTGCTCCAGGTCGCGCTCGAGAAGTCGCTCGCGCCGGAGAAGTCTCCGACCTACCGGGCGTTCGACCGGATCCTCGCCTGGGCGGACCAGAAGCGCCGGCTCGGTGTCCGCGCGAACGCCGACACGCCGACCGACGCGAAGGTCGCCGTCGTGTTCGGCGCCGAGGGGATCGGCCTCTGCCGCACGGAGCACATGTTCTTCGAGGAGAAGCGCATCCTCGCGGTGCGCGAGATGATCCTCGCCGAGTCGGTCGAGGGGCGGCGCGCGGCGCTCGCGAAGATCCTCCCGATGCAGCGCGAGGACTTCGTCGGGATCTTCCGCGAGATGGGCCGCGGCCCGTGACGATCCGCCTGCTCGACCCGCCGCTCCACGAGTTCCTGCCCGAACGAGGAGGGCGCGCTCGCACGCACCGCCGCGGACCTCAAGGTCCCGGTCGAGCGGCTGCGCGAGCGCGTGCGGCAGCTCCACGAGACGAACCCGATGCTCGGCCATCGCGGCTGCCGGCTGGGCATCACGCACCCGGAGATCTACGAGACCCAGGTCCGCGCGATCTTCGAGGCCGCCGCGGAGGTCGCCGGCGCCGGCGGCCAGCCGTCGCCCGGAGGTCATGATCCCGCTCGTCGGAACGGCGGCGGAGTTCGAGCGGCTCAAGGCGCTCGTGGACGAGACCGCACGAGAAGGTCGAGGCCGAGACGGGCCGCGCCGTCGCGTACAAGACCGGAACGATGATCGAGATCCCGCGCGCGGCGCTCCAGGCGGCGCGGATCGCCGAGAACTGCGACTTCTTCTCCTTCGGCACGAACGACCTGACGCAGATGACCTTCGGCTACTCGCGCGACGACGCCGCGTCGTTCCTGCCGGCGTACATCGAGAAGGGGATCCTGCCCGAGGATCCGTTCGCGAGCCTCGACCAGGCCGGCGTCGGCGAGCTCGTCGCGCTCGCGACGAAACGCGGCCGGCAGACGTCTCCGAAGCTCAAGGTCGGCGTCTGCGGCGAGCACGGCGGCGATCCCGCGCTCGATCGAGTTCTTCCACGCGACCGGCCTCGACTACGTCTCCTGCTCGCCGTACCGCGTGCCCGTGGCGCGCCTCGCCGCCGCCCGGGCCGCGATGTCCGAGGGCAAGGCCGGCGTCTCGTCGACGGCGTAGCGAGGGCATGAGCGCTCTCATGGCCGCCGCCCTCGCGATCACCGCCGCCGCCGTCAATCCCGCGCCGCCCGCCGACCTCGTGCTGGTCTCGGCGCGGATCTGGACGGGGGACCCGGCGCGGCCCGAAGCGCAGGCGCTGGCGATCAAGGACGGGCGCATCGCGGCGGTCGGTTCGGACGCGGATGTCGCCTCGCTGGAAGGGCCCGAAGACCGCCGTCGTCGAGGGCCGCGGCCGGCGCGTCGTGCCGGGGATGATCGACTGCCACACGCACATGTCGATGGGCGGGCTCGACCTGCTCGCGCTCGACCTGCGCCACACGAAGGACCCGGCGGAGTTCACGCGCATGGTCGCGGCGTACGCGAAGAAGCAGCCGCCCGGCGTCTGGCTCACCGACGGCGCCTGGGACCACGAGCAGTGGACGCCGCCGCGCCTTCCGACGAAGGAGCTGCTCGATCCGGCGACCGGCGACCATCCGACCTGCCTCTCGCGGCAGGACGGGCACATGGTCGGTCTGCAACAGCCTCGCGCTGAAGCTCGCGAAGGTCACGCGCGACACGCCCGACCCGCCGGGCGGCGTCATCGTGCGCGACGCGTCGGGCGAGCCGACGGGGGTGCTGAAGGACGCGGCGATGAGCCTGATCGACTCCATTCGCCCTCCGAGAAAACAAGCCGAGATCGTCGCGGGCCTGCGCGCGGCGGTGGCGCACGCGGCGCAGAACGGCGTCACGTCGGTTCAGGATCTGCCGGGCGATCCGCTCGATCTGCCGGCCTGGGACGAGATCCGGAAATCCGGCGGCCTGACCGTCCGCGTCAACTACCGACCCTCGATCGTCGACTGGCGGGCGGCGAAGAAGGCGCAGTCGGACTACGAGCAGGACGAGTGGCTGCGCGTCGGCGGCGTGAAGGGCTTCATGGACGGCGCGCTCGGCGCCGGGACCGCGCGGATGTTCGAGCCGTTCTCCGACGATCCGGGCAACACGGGCGTCTATGCCGCGCAGGCGATCCCGCTCTCGCGCATCGAGGAGCGCATCGCCGGCGCCGACGCCGCGGGTCTCCAGGTCGAGGTCCACGCGATCGGCGACCGCGCCATCGCGGAGCTCCTCGACATCTACGCGCGCGTCGCGCAGAAGAACGGCCCCAGGGATCGCCGGTTCCGTGTCGAGCACGCGCAGCACCTGCGGCCGGCCGACGTGCCGAAGTTCGCCGCCCAGGGCGTGATCGCCTCGATGCAGCCGTACCACGCGGTGGACGACGGCCGGTGGGCGGACCGGCGGCTCGGCCCCGAGCGCCGCCGCGGCGCGTACGCCTTCCGGTGGCTCCTCGACGCGAAAGCGACCGTCGCATTCGGGTCCGACTGGGACGTCGCGCCCCTCTCGCCGATCCTCGGGATCGCCGCCGCCGTCACGCGCGCGACGATCGACGGCAAGCAGCCCGGCGGCTGGGTGCCCGAGCAGAAGATCCGGCCGGAGGAGGCGCTCCGGGCCTACACAGTGACCGCCGCCTACGCGGCTTTCGAAGAGAAGGACAAGGGCTCACTCGAGGTCGGGAAGCTCGGCGACTTCGTGGTGCTCTCGGACGATCCGCTCACGGTGGCGCCCGAAAAGATCGAGAAGATCGCCGTGGACGAGACGGTCGTCGGCGGCAAGATCGCGTTCTCGCGGCCGTAGTCGGCCGCGCCCGACGGCGCCCTCGCCTTCCGCGTCAAGTTAGACTGGCGGAACATGCCGCGAATTCGCCGTCTTTCCGGAGAGGTGATCGACCGGATCGCCGCCGGCGAGGTGGTCGAGCGGCCTGCCTCCGTCGTCAAGGAGCTCATCGAGAACGCGCTCGACGCGGGCGCTTCCCGGATCGAAGTCGAGATCGGGGGCGGCGGCATCGAGCGGCTGCTCGTCCGCGACGACGGGAGCGGCATGTCGGCGGAAGACGCGCGGCTCTCGGTCGAGCGGCACGCGACCTCGAAGATCGCCTCGGACCGCGATCTGATCTCCGTACCGACTTACGGATTCCGCGGCGAGGCGCTGCCGTCGATCGCCTCGGTTTCGCGATTCCAGCTCACCACCTCCGACGGCGCCACGGCCGAGGGTACGCGCGTGACGATCGCGCATGGCGAGACGCCGCAGGTCGAGCCGGCCGCGCGCCCGCGCGGGACGGACGTGCTCGTCGAGGGCCTCTTCGAGCGGACGCCGGCGCGCCGCAAGTTTCTCTCCTCGGCGGAGGCCGAGGGCCGCGCCGCCGCGGCCGCCGTGACCCGCGCCGCGCTCGCGAATCCCTCGGTCGCGTTCTTCGTACGCTCCGGCGAGCGCCGCGTGCTCGACGCGCCGGCGGCCGTGGACCGCGCGGCGCGAATCCTCCAGGTCTTCGGCCGCGAGACGCTGGGCGACCTCGTCGAGTTCGAGGGGAAGGCCGGGAGCCTGCGCGTCTCGGGGTTCGCGACGCGCGGCTCGGTGACGTTCGCCTCGCGGCGCAACCAGTATCTTTTCGTCAACGGCCGTCCGGTCGAAGACCGGTCGATCGCGCGCTCGATCGGACAGGCCTCCCGCGACGCGATCCGGACGGACCGGCATCCGGCGCTCTTCCTGTTCCTGACGGCGGAGCCCGGCGCCGTGGACGTGAACGTATCCCCGGCAAAGACGCAGGTGCGGTTCGCGGATTCCGGCACCGCCTATCGCCTCGTTTACCATGCGCTCCACTCGGCGCTGATCTCGGGCAAGGAGGAGCGGCGCCTCACGGCCGTGCCGTCGGAGTCCTCGCTCGCCGAGGCGCCGGCGCCGTACGGTGAAGCGGCGCTCGCGGCGCCGAATCAGCCCGTCGGCGTGCCGCCGATGCCGAAGCCCGAGGCGCCGGCACCCGCGGAGAAGAAAGCGCCGGACCTCATCCCGATCGGGCAGCACCGCGAGTCCTACATCCTCGCGACCGGGCCCGAGGGGCTCCTCATCATCGATCAGCACGCCGCGCACGAGCGGATCCTGTACGAGCGGATCCGCGACCGCATTGCGTCGGGCCGCATGCTTTCGCAGCGCCTCCTCCTTCGGGCGCTCTTCGAAGCGTCTCCCGAAGAGGTCGAGACGCTCACGGCGCGGTGGGAAGAGCTGCGCAACGCGGGGTTCGAGATCGAGCCCATGTCCGGCCGCTCCTACGCCATCGCTTCGCTTCCGGCCGAGGCGACCGACCGCGATCCCGCCGAGACGCTGCACGACGCGCTCGCGCGGATCGCCGAGGGCGGCGCCGCCACGCCGGACGAGCGGCGGGACCGGCTGGCCGCGAGCCTCGCCTGCCGGTCGGCCGTGACGATCCGATACCACCTCGCCTCCGAGGAGATCCGTCGGCTGTTGACGGATTGGACCAAGGCTGCCGACCGCTTCACCTGCCCCCACGGACGCCCGGTCGTCCTGTCGATGACCGAGGACGAGCTCGAGAAGTACTTCAAGAGGAAATAGTCGGCCGGCGCGGAAGCTGATAGTTTTCGCACCCATGAACCGACGCACATTTCTCCACGGCGCCGCCGTCGGCGCGGCGACCCTCGCGCTTCCTGCCCCCGCGAAGAAGAAGGCCTCGGGGCTCGAGCCCGTGCTCGCCGAAGTCGGGAAGCGGCACGACGAGGCGGTCCGCCGGCTCCAGGACTGGATCCGCCAGCCCTCGATCGCCGCCGAGAACCGCGGCATGGCGGAAGGCAACGAGCTGCTCATCCGGATGTTGAAGGACGCCGGCTTCGACACGGCCGTCCGCGTTCCCAGCGACGGGCAGCCGGGAGTCTTCGCGACGCTCGACGCCGGCGCGCCGAGGACGCTCGGCCTCTACTTCATGTACGACGTGAAACAGGCCGACCCGTCGGAGTGGTCGTCGCCTCCGTTCGACGCGGCGATCGTCGAGAAGCCCGAGCTCGGAAAGGTTCTCATCGGCCGCGGCGCCGTCAACCAGAAGGGGCCCGAGGCGGCTTTTCTCGCCGCGCTCCACGCCTACAAGGGCGTGGGGAGGAAGCTCCCGGTCAACCTCGTTTTCGTCGCGGAAGGCGAGGAGGAGATCGGTTCGCCGCACTTCGCGCAGATCGTCCGGCGTCCGGAGATCGAGGCCGCCTTGAAACGCTGCAACGGCATCTTCATGCCGAACGCCTCGCAGGGGCTCGACGGCGTCGTGACCGTGTCGCTCGGCGCGAAAGGCGTCATCGAGTGCGAGCTCACGTCGAGTGGCGAGAAGTGGCACCGCGGGCCGAGCAAGGACGTCCACTCGAGCAACCGCGCGCGTCTGGACAGCCCGGCCTGGCATCTCGTGCAGGCGCTCAACACGCTCGTGGGGGCCGACGGCAACACCCCGGCGATCGAAGGGTTGACGGATCGCGCGCGGCCGATCTCGGCGGCCGAGAAGGCGATGATCGCCGAGGCCGCGCGGCGCCTGGATGAGAGCGTCGCGAAGAAGCAGATGGGGGTCGAGCACTGGATCGGCGACGTCGGCTGGGTCGAGGCGCTCGAGCGGCTCGTCTCGCAGCCGACGGTCAACATCGAGGGCATCGTCGGCGGCTACACCGGGCCGGGCGGGAAGACGATCCTCCCGCACAAAGCCTCCGCGAAGCTCGATCTGCGGCTCGTTCCGGACATGAAGGCGTCCGAGGCGTTCGCCGCGCTCCAGAAGCATCTCGAGAAGAAGGGATTCGGAGACATCGAGGCGAAGATGACCGGCGGATACGACCCGACGAGCACGCCGGCCGACGCGGCGCTCGTGCGGGCGCAGGTCGCCGTCTACAAGCGGGGCGGCATCGATCCGGTGATGTGGCCGCGCAACGCGGGATCCTGGCCCGGATACGTCTTCACCGATCCGCCGCTCTCACTGGCGGCCGGCCACTTCGGGCTCGGCCATGGCAGCGGAGCGCACGCGCCCGACGAGTACTACGTGATCGAGTCGTCGAACCCGAAGATCCAGGGCTTCGACGGCGCGGCGCGGTCGTTCGTGGAGTACCTCGCCGAGCTCGCGACCGCGACGTAGGGTCTCGACCTAGGGCTTCGGCGCGGCCGGCCCGGAATCCGGCAGCAGGGTCTCCTCCGTGAGCCCCCAGTCCTCGATCACGAGGCGCCCGACGCGATCCCCGGACAGCTCGAAGACCGCGAAGGCGAGCGGGCTCCCGGCGATCCGGAATCGCGTCGGCGAAACGGGTACGAGGGGCGTCGGAGGCTCGCCGTCGACGGAGAGGGTGAGACCAGCGCCCGAGGATTCGACGCGCGCTGCCGTGCGCCCGTCCGCGGACCGGAACGCGCCCGGAAGACGGCCGAGCGCCGCGGGCTCGACCGCGGCAGGCGTGAGCTTCGGGATCTCCGTCGGAAACGGGGGACGGTGCATCGCCGCGACGCAACGCGTATCGAGGCCCTCGGCGGATCCGCGCTCGACGAACTCCGCGCGCAAGTTCGAAATGCAGTCGAGGCCTTCGAGGCCGTCGAACGAATGGCCGCCGTCCGGGACGACGACGTGCCGGCTGTGAGACAACGTCTTCGCGACCCGATCGCCGTGGGCGGGCGGCGTCACGGGGTCGAGGGCGCCCGTGAAGATTAAGACCGGCTTGTCCGATGTCACCATCGTCCGATAGTCGGCAGGGATCTCGCCCCGAGGCCAGAGAGCGCATGCCGCCTTCTGCTCGCGCGCGCGGTAGTCGCCGAGCGCGGTTCCTTCCGCCTCCCGCGCCGCCTCGGTGAGATCGACCCAGGGAACGTCTTCCGCGCACGTGACCGACAGATAGACGCCGATCGAGCCGCTGTCGACGATGTCGCGGCGGAAGAAGAGCCCCATCTCCGCGAGCGGCCGGAAATCGCCGGCGGCACCCGCGTGCACGAAGGCGGGGATCCACTGCGCGCCGGCCGTCGAGTAGGCGAGGTAACGGAGCGTCTCGCCCGCGACGTCCCGTGAGAGGTGCACCGTCGCCGGCGCGCCCGTATCGGGGTGGAGGATCTCGACTGCCGCCCGTGTCCGGGAAAGCCGCTCGATCAGCCGCGCGAGCTCGCGCCGTCCGTCGGGGAACGCCTTGCGGCACGCGGCCTCCGCGGCGCATTCGTCGAGAACGCCTTCGAGCGCCCGCTGCGTATCGCGCGCGAAGTGCAGGGGCATCGACTGATCGACCGGCGCGACGCCGTGCAGCATGACCGTGCGGACGTGATCCGGATGCCGGCGCAGATACACGAGCGAGGCGCGGGTGCCGTACGAGACGCCGAAGAGATCGAGGGCCTCGTAGCCGAGCGCCGCGCGGACATCGTCCAGGTCGTCGGCGGCGATCGAGGTCGTGTAGAGGCCGAGGTTCGCGCTCGCCTCGAGCTTCGCCCGGCAGCGGCGCGCGGTCTCGGCGGGAATGAACTCGCGAAGAGAGCCCTCGAGGTCGCTCTTGGGGCCAAAGACCTCGCAGGCGAGCGAGTTGGATTTCCCGGTCCCGCGCTGGTCGACGAGCAGGATGTCGCGGTGCTCGCGGATGCGGGCGAGCTCGTGCGCGAGGCCGGCGGCGCCTCCGGCCGCCGCTTCTCCGGGGCCGCCTTCGAGGAAGGCGAGCGCTTCGGGGGCCCGGGGCGTCTTCGTCGCCTCGAGGACGACAACGTTCAGGTCGATGCGGCGGCCGGTCTTCGCGGCCCGGTCCTCCCAGACGGGGAAGGTGCCGCAGCGCGCGGCGCCCTCGACGCCGGGGATCCGGCAGGGAGGCAGCGTGAGCGTCGGCTCGGCCGCCGCCGTGCGGGCTCCAAGAAAAAGCGCCGCGGCGATCGCGGCGCTTCGAGCGGTTCGGAAGACGAGGCGCATCGAGGCCAATCCTAAGTGATGCTCCGCGGCGGCATGCCGACGCCCGCTTCGTTCTCGCGCCGCTTCTTGCGGACGTGCGTGACGATCAGCACGAGGCCGAGCAGGATGATCGCGAGCGGGCCGCCCCAGTCGCCCACCAGGTCCCAGAACCGCTCGAGGTCGAGGTACCGGTCGGCGAGCCACAGCGATCCCAGGCCGACGAGGATGACGCCCCAGGTGAGGGACCCGGTCCCCGCCGCCGCCTTGCGCAGCTGCGTGTCGCCCGCGAATCCCGCCTCGGCGAGCTGGCCGCGGTTGATCGCCTTGGCCTGCCGCACGGCGTCGATGATCGCGAAGAACCAGAGGAACCCGAGGACGGGGCCGAAGAACTCTCCGCCGCGGCCGTGCGACGTCATCGCGATGCCCACGATGAACGCGCCGCCGATCGCGAACGCCCGCTGATACAGGCCCAGGTACACGTGCCCGAGGCCGGGGAACATCGACAGGAATCCCGCGAGCCCCGGCGACTTCTTGTCGATCAGCACGGGGCCTCCCGGATACGCCACCGGCGGGACCGGCGGGGGCGGGGGAGGCGCCGCCGGCGGCGGCGGGGGATAGATCGGGTTCGGGGTCTCGTTCATGACTCTCCTCCGGGCGCGCGGTCGGCGCGCCATGTCCAGGTTTCGGTTTCGCTGAGCTTCCAGGCGCCGCTGCCGTCGTCGTTGCGCGGACGAGACGGGCGGCGCGGAGTGTCGTTTCGCATGACCAGGGCGAGCGCGTTCGAGAGCGCCGCGCGGCCGTACCCGCCGACGCGCCCCTTCAAGGCCTCGAACGTCCGGAAGGCGCGCTCCTGGAAGGCGCCGAACCGGTCGACGACCGTGTTGCGGGCGACCTGCACGCCCGAGCGCGCGGTCTGCTCGAGGCGGGCCGTGCCGGCCTTGCGGGCCAGGTCGGCCGGGTTCAGACCGAGGAACATGACGAGCACCGCCGCGGCGTACGCGACGGCAATGGCCCCGCGCGGGCCGAGGATCGAGCTCCAGATCGAGCGGCGGCGCGAGGTCGCCGGCTTCACGGCCGCGAGCTTCGCCGCGAGCCACGGAGTCGGAGCCGGGGCGGTCAGGTCGCGGGAGATCCCGAGGACGGCGCCGGCTTCGGTGCAGGCTTCACACCGCGAGAGATGGCTCTCGAGGCGGCCGCGGTCGGCGGCCGGCAGAGCCGCGTCGACGGCGCACGCCAGCAGATCCTCGGCTCCGTCGCAGGACACCGTCCACGTTGGGATCGCGTAGAGCGACTCGAAGAGCGCGCGCGGCGCGGCGGGCGCCCGGAGCGCCGCCGTCGTCTCGGCGAAGAGATCCATCTCGCGGCCGAGCTCGCCGCAAGTCGCACAGGTCGCGCGATGAGATGCGAATTCGGTCTCGCGTCCCGCGGCGACGAGCCGCTCCATCTCGCGGCAGCTCATACGAACCCCGCCACGGCCACGGCGAGCGTGGCCATCGCACCCCGTCCCGACCCCTCGTGACGCTCCCGGACCTTGCGCGCCACCTCGGCCCGGGCCCGAAAGAGCCGCGACTTGACCGTCCCGTCCGGAAGGTCCAGCGCCTTTCCGATCTCCTCGTAGGCGAAGCCTTCGAGATCGCGCAGCACCAGGATCTCCGCGAGGTCCTCGGGAATTTCGCCGAGCGCCCAGAAGAGCATCTTCGTGCGCTCGCGGCGCAGGGCCTCCGCCGCCGGATCGTCGCCCGACTGCAGCATCGGCGCGACCGCGTCGTCCGAGACGAAGCGGAAAGAGCGCTCGCGCTTGCGTCGGCGGTAGCGGTCGATGCAGAGGTTGCGCGCCAGGGAGACGACCCAGGCGAGGAGCGGATAGCTGCCGTCGTAGCGGTGGAGGTTCTCGAAGATCTTCAGGAAGATCTCCTGGGACAGTTCCTCCGCGTCCTCACGCTTCAGCGTGAAGTGATACGCGACGGAATACACGCGCTGGCCCAGGTGGTCCACCATCTGCCTCCAGGCCTCGTCGTCGCCTTTACGGCACCGCTCGACGAGGTCCTTTTCATCCGGCACGCTCAATGACTTCCTCAACCCCTCAAGACGCAAGTCCCGGGTAGAAAGTTCATTGTTTTGAAGGAACCGGGCCGGAAGATGCAGTGCAAATCACTCCAGGACAAGGACATCGCGCCTCTCTCGCTCAAGACTCTATGCCGGCGAGAGAACCGGTCGGCGGGCTTTCTCCGGGAAGTGCGCGTAGGACAGCAGTTTGTAGCAGAGCTTGGCGATCATGAAGTCGGGCGCGCGGTTTCCGGGCACCGGCGAGTGCTCCACCACGTCGGCGCCGACGATGCGGCGGTCGGCGGCGACGCGGCGCAGGATTCGCAGCGCCTGGTCGTAGGTGCCTCCGCCGGGCTCGGGCGTGCCCGTTCCCGGCACGAGGGAGCCGTCGAAAAAGTCCACATCGAAGGTGACGTAGACGTCGTCGTTGAGAAGCCCGAAGGCGCCGTCCATCCATTCGTCGGAGTGATGCATCTCGCGGTTGGAGACGACGCGAATGTTTCCCTTGCTGCCGCACGAACTCGACCTCCTCCCGCGAGATCGAGCGGATCCCGACCTGAACCGTCGGGATGTCGAGCTCGACCCATCGCCGCGCGGCGCACGCGTGCGAGAACTTCTGCCCCTCGTACTCGTCGCGCAAGTCGCCGTGCGCGTCGAAGTGGAGGACCGACAGATTCGAGTACCGGGCCGCGTGGGCGGCGATCGGTCCGCGAGCGATCGAATGCTCGCCGCCGAGGGTCAGGACGAACTTGTCCTTCGCGACGAGGCCGGCGACCACGGCCTCCAGCCCCTCGACGCACGAGGTGGGCTCCATGTTGTCCGGCAGCCAGGCCGGGAGCGTGTGGATGCCAATGCGGTAAGGATCCTCGTCGAGCTCGTCGTCGTAGAGCTCGACGTAGTGCGAAGCCTCGAGGATCGCGGTCGGACCATTCTTCGTCCCGACGCCGTACGAGACGGTCCGCTCGTAGGGAACCGGGAGGACCACGACGCGACTCTTGTCGAGCGTGTGCTCCTCTTCCGGAATTCCAAGGAAATTCGAGGACAGGAACATGAGCGGATCATATCCGCTCGGGCCGCTCGGCCGAGGCGTCAGGGTCCGTAGAGCTGGAGCGCGGAAGGCGTTGACGAGGAACTTGGCCATCTGATCGCGGGAGACCGTGCCCGTGGGGCAGTAAGTCGTCGAGGAGCAGCCCGCGATGATGCCTTTGGCCCACAGGAAGTGGACGTGCTTGCAGAAGGAATCCGTCGCGGAGACATCAGTGAAGTGGACGTTCGGGCTGCTCGCGTCGCAGGAGTACGAGAGTCCGGTGACCGGATCCGGGCCATAGGTCGTCGGGATCGCCGGACCTCCATTGGGCGCGACGACGGCTTTGGCGATGAAGGAAGCCATCTCGAGCCGCGAGATGTCGTCGGCGGGACAGTACTTGCCGGCCGAGCAGCCCGAGGTCACGTTCTTCGAGGCAAGTAGTGGACGTGTTTGCAGAAGATGTCCGTGGGGGAGACGTCGGAGAAGAGCGGAGTTCCACCGGCCGTGCAGTTGTAGGGCGAGCTGCCCACGGTGCCGCTCGCCGGGACATTGCCGCCGCCTCCGGCGATGCCTTTGGCGATGAAGATGGCCATCTGGGAGCGGGGGACGTTCTGGTCCGGGCAGTAGGCCGTGGCGGTGCAGCCGGCGGTGATGTTGTTGTGGAGCAGAGTCTCGATCTTCTTGTAGAAAGGCTGAGACGCCGGGACGTCGGTGAAGCTGCCGCCAATGTGGAGCGTCCAGACCTTGGCGGGATCGCCGGAAGATGGTCGTCTCGGTGAACGTCGCGTCCCAGTGGGTGGCGGGCGCGTGCGATCGCCAGGCGTTACCGTCAGCGGTAGCAATTGGCCGCGCTGCGCAGCTCTCTGTCGTCCCGGCGGGAATAGAGCCATAGGAGGCTTCGGCGTCGAGCGATGCCGTAGCTGCCTCCGGCGGGTCCGGTGAAGGACGAGGCCGCGCCGGTAAGGGAGAGGGCGAGGCCGTCGTGTTCTTCCAGGCCGGATCGATCGCGGCCGTCTCGCCCGGCTCCAAGATCCCGTCGCCCGAGGGGTCGACGGAGAGCCCTTGCGGAAGGACGGCCGAGGAGATCCCCGTCGTCGGCGTGCGGGTAGGCGTCGGGCTGCGAGTCGCGGTCGGCGTGCGGGTCGCTGTGCGGCGGGTGACGTGGGAGGACGAGGTGCGCGTCGCGTCGGAGTGCGGGTCGCTGTGCGAGTCGGAGTCGCGGTGGAAGGGACGGAGGTCGCCGTTCGCGTCGGCGTGCGGGTCGCCGTCTTCGTTGGCGTCCGCGTATGAGTCGGGGTCGGCGTCGGTGTCGCGGTCGGCGAAGTCCCGTACTCGAACGCTCCCATGTCGCAGAGCCCGTTGACCGGCCGCGGGAAACCGCGCTGGTCGGTCGTCAATGCCGCGCCCAGATCGTCGGTGCAACCGGAAGGGTCGCCCGCATCGATGGCGGGACTGTCTGCGAGAAGCGCCTGCGTCTGAGTCGGCCCGCCATTGTCCTGCAGCGGGCCGAGGAGGGGATCCTGGCCGACCACGTTGCCGAAGACCTGTCCGCTGATCGTGCAATTGCTCGTCGTCTCGATCAGGTTGTACCCGGACGAGTTCAGGAAGCCGTAGCAGTCGTCCGGCTCCGGGGGGAGCGCGCCGTAGCGATGCGTGTTGTTCCCCAACAGCGCGTTCTCCATATTCTCCGACCCGTTGGCGGCGACGTACACGCCGCCTCCCATTCCGGAGTAGGAGGTCCCGCTCGGCACCAGAATCTGGTTGCCGGCGACGGTCGCGTTGAACAGCCGGAGCGCGCCGCCTTTGACGTACACGCCGGCGCCGTCCTGGCTCGCCGAGTTTCCGCTCACCGTGCGTTCGTCAGCGTCACGACCCAGCGCAATGAATGAAGAGATCGGAGAAGATACCGCCACCCAGCAGGGACGAGTTGCGGCTGAGCGTGCTGTGGTCGAGGTCGAGCACGCCGCCCTCATAGTCGTAGATCCCGCCACCCTGCATGTCGGCGACGTTCGCATCGACGTCGTGTCAGTGAGGGCCAGCATGCCGTAGTTCGCCAGTGCTCCTCCGTAGAGGCTGGCGTGGTTGTCGTGCAGACGGCTCCTCACGAGGGTCACAGGGGCTGTGTCGTCGCCGGCGTGGTTCTCGAAGCCTGCCGACAAGCCCGCCGTGTTCGAGTAGATCTCGGTGTCCTCGATGTTCGCATGACCGAACGAGCCGAAGGCGCCGTCAAGGTAGACGCCGCCGCCCTCGTACGCGTGATTTGCATAGACCTGGCCGTGGCGCAGGTCGAACTGTCCGTCGCCTGCGAGCGCTACGCTCAGGCCTCCCACAGCGGCTGAGGCCGTGTTGTCGTGCACGACCACGTAGTCGAGCTCGACCGAGCCGCCTCCCGAGCCGAGATGGGCCGACAGGCCTGCCGAGTCGTAGCACGTGTTGTTCTCGATGGTCACGTGGCTGAGCGTGAGGCTGCTGCCGTAGCTCGCCCCCGTCCAGAGGAGGCCGCACCCCTCGTCGAAGGTCCCCGTCCGGTTGCCGCCCTTGATGGTGATGCCAGCTCATGGCCGTGTTCACCGCCGTCTCATGAACGTCGAACACGCGGTCGCCGGTCACGACGCCGTTGCCGTCGACGATGGTCACATCCGCGCCCGCGCCGATGATCGTCAGGCTATCGGTGATGTCGAGGTCGCCGAGCACCGCTTGATCGTCGTCACCCGATCGCGTCAGCTGGTACGTGCCCGGCGGCAGAGTGATGGTGTCCGCCCCGGCGGTGAAGTTGGCCTGCATGATCGCCGCGCGCAGCGTGCACTTGCCGTTGCTCGCGGCACAGACGTTGTCCCCCTGATCGGCGTCGGGCAGATCTTCGGTGCTGTTGACGACGAAGGTCGCGGCCGGCAGCCGAGACGCTGCGAGCGTCGCCGCGGCCATGACTGCCGCGACGAGGGCGAAACGAGGCGCGCGACTACGGCCCATAGAGCGACAGCGCGAAGGCATTGACGAGGAACTCAGGCCTCTGCGCCGGAGCAGCGAGGCGGCGTTCAAGACCTTGACTCGCATGGCGTTTCTTCGGTTTCCCTACAAGGGAAAGCGGGAACGGCAGAAGAAAGACGACAGGCCCCGAGCCCGAAAAGGCGGTACGCTTCTTAATAAAGGACCACGAGACCGGTGGAAACCCGCATTTCCGCCCTGATGGAGTCGACCGCTTCCGGCGACCAGTCCGCGGCGGATTCGCTCTTTTCCGCCCTCTATGCCGAGCTGCATGGACTGGCGGAAAAGCAGCTCGCCAGCCGGGGTAGCGGCTTGACGCTCGGCGCCACGACGCTTCTGCACGAGGCCTATCTCGACATGGCGCGGCGCGAAGGACCGGTCTTTCCCGACCGCGCGCATTTCATGGCCTACGCGGCGCGGGTCATGCGGTCCCTGATCGTCGACTACGCCCGCCACCGCCGCGCCCGAAAGCGCGGCGGAGAGTTCGAGATCACCACACTCGATGAAGAGTCGGCCGGCTCCACGCCCGGGACCGAGGACCTCGAGGAGATCCATGCCGCGCTCGAGCGGCTGACGGCGGTCGATCCGCCGCTCGCCGAGGTCGTAGACCTGAAGTTCTTCTGCGGCTTCTCGTTCGGCGAGATCGCGTCGATGCGGGGAGCGTCGGAGCGGACGGTTCAGCGCAACTGGGAAAAGGCGCGCCTCTTCCTTTACCAGTCGATCCGCGAAGGAGCGCTCGGCTGAGATGTCCGTCCTGAACGAGGAGCGATGGCGCGCGATCGAGCCTTTCCTCGATCAGGCAATGGACCTGGACGGCGGAGCGCGCGAGACGTTTCTCGACGATCTCCGCCGGACCAGGCCGGACGTCGCGCGAGACCTGGCGTCTCTGCTCGCGTCGCAGCAAGAGCTCTCGGAGAAAGCCTTTCTCGAAGGCACCCCGCCTCAGCCGCCGGCCCGTACGTCGCTCGCGGGGCAAGCCGTCGGCGCCTACACGCTCCTCGAGCCCATCGGGCAGGGAGGCATGGGAACCGTCTGGCTGGCGCGGCGCAGCGACGGGCGCTTCGAAGGGCGCGTCGCCGTCAAACTTCTGAACGCGAGCCTGGTCGGGCGCGCGGGCGAAGAGCGCTTCCGGCGCGAGGGCTCGATCCTCGCGCGGCTGTCCCATACCAATATCAGCCGCCTCCTGGACGCCGGAGTCTCGCCATCGGGTCAGCCGTACATCGTCCTGGAGCACGTCGACGGCGAGACCATCGACCGCTACTGTGACTCCCGCCGGCTCGGCGTCGAGGCGCGGCTGCGGCTCTTCCTCGACGTGTGTGCCGCCGTGTCCCAGGCGCACGCCAATCTGATCGTTCACCGCGACATCAAGCCCTCGAACGTGCTCGTCACCGCTGATGGGCAGGTCAAGCTCCTCGATTTTGGGATCGCCAAGCTCCTGGAAGAGGATTCCGGCACGGGAGAGTCGACGGCGCTCACACGCGACGGCGGCCGCGCGCTGACGCCCGATTTCGCGGCGCCGGAGCAGCTCACCGGCGGCGTCGTGACGACGGCGACGGACGTCCATGGGCTCGGCACGCTGCTCTACGTTCTCCTCACCGGGCAGCACCCCGCGGGCGCCACGCGCACGAATCCGGCCCAGCTCCTCAAGGCGATCGTCGAAACCGACCCGAAGCGTCCGTCCGACGTAACGACCGCGCCGGATGCCGAGGCTCGCGCCACGACGCGCGATGGACTGCGCCGTCAGCTGCGCGGCGATCTCGACACCATTGTCGCGAAGGCACTGAAGAAGAACCCGTCGGAGCGGTACCCGTCGGTCACGGGGCTCGCGTCGGACGTCCGCCGCTATCTCAACCATCAGCCAATTGGCGCCCGACCGGACACGATCGGTTACCGCGCGGCCAAGTTCGCACGCCGCAATCGCGTCCCGGTCGCCCTCGCCGGTCTGGCGGTCGTCGCGCTCGTCGGAGGGCTCATTGGAACGTTCACCCAGGCGCGGCTCGCGAGGCGGGATGCCGCGGCGGCGCAGGCGGAGAGTCGGCGCGCCGATCAGGCCGCGCGACAGGCGCGCGACGAGCGCGACTTCGCGCTCAAGCAATTGTCGCGCGCCGAGTCCATCAACGACTTCAACGCGTTTCTGCTCTCCGATGCGGCGCCGACGGGCAAACCGTTCACGGCCGGCCAGCTCCTGAAGCACGCCGAGGAAATGCTCGCGCACGAAGGCGGAGAGACCGACGACACCCGCATCGACATGCTGGTCGCGATCGGCTACCAGTACAACAACCTGGATCTCGACGAGCGGGCCCTCGCGGTCCTGACCCGCGCGTACGACCTCGCCGGCAAGAGAGGGGATCCTGTCCTCCGGGCGAAGGCCGGGTGCGCCCTCGCCGGGACGGTCCAGCGCTCGGGAGACTCGGGCCGGGCCGAGGCGCTGATCCAGGAGAGCCTCCGCGCGCTGCCCGCCGGCGATCCGACGATGGCGCTCGATCGCGTCTTCTGTCTTTCTCGGGCCAGCTATGTCTCCCGCGAGTCGGGCGACGTGCAGAAGGGAATCGATCGCATTCTGGACGCGCAGCGCACGCTGAAATCGTCCGGGCTCTCGTCGTCCCTCGCGGACCTGACCGTCGCGATGGACGTCGCCGAGTCCTATCGCATGGCGGGCCAGGACCGCCATGCGATCGAGGCGTTTCGCGAGGCGTATGCGCAGATGAACGCGCTCGGCCGGGGAGAGACCGAAAAGGCCGGAACCCTGCTCAACAACTGGGCGCTCGCCGACGACTCTCTCGGCCGGCCGCGGGAGGCCGAGGATCTGTACCGCCGCGCGATCCGGATCAGCAGCCACGATGAGGGCGAGCAAGGCGTCTCGGCCATGCTTCTCAACAATCTTGCGCGGGCGCTGAAGGACCTCGATCACTTTCCGGAAGCCGCGAGGTACGCCGATGGCGCGTATTCCGAAGCGCGGACGAAGCACGACGAGATCGTCGTCAATCAGTCCCTCATCGTTCGTCAGGGGGTCTATCGGGAGCTCCACGACTTCGATCGCTCGGCGGCGCTGCTCGGAGAGCTCGAGCCGAGGCTTCGGAAGATGCTGCCGGCCGGCCACGTCGCGTTCGCCTCGATGACCTCCGAGCGCGCCCTCCTCGAGCAGGCGCGCGGAGACATCGCCCGCGCGCGCGAGGATGCGGATCGCGCCGTGGCGCTCGCGGAGGCGAGCTCGCAGCATCGCCAGTACCTTCCCCTCACGCTGCTCCGCCGGTCCCGGCTCGAGCTCGCCCTGCGACAGTACGAGCCGGCGCGCGCCGACGCGGCCCGAGCGCTCGACCTCTACGTTCAGGCCTTCGGCCCGGACTTTCTCTCGAACAAGGTCGGCCGCTGCCACCTCGTCATCGCGCGGGCTCTGATCGGGCTCGGCAGGACCGGAGAAGCGCGTACGGCCATTGCCGCGGCGCTCGCGAACCTCGAGCCGACGCAGGGAGCGGATCACCCCGAGACGCGCGAAGCGCGACGTCTCGCGGATGCGATGGCGGCGAAGTCCGGAGCTTAGGGCCGGTGATGTCGCCGGCCGCCGCGTCTGCGGCGCCGCTTCGGCGCAGGGGTGGCGGCCTCGGCACCCGGGGCGGGAGTGAGGAGGCCCGTCTCCGCCTCGAAGGTCGCCCGTGCCTTCTGCATGCGGTCGAAGAGGCCGCGCCACTCGCGCGCGACGTCGTCTCCGCGTCCGGTCGCGAGGGCCCGCAGCTCGAAGAGCTCGAGCGCTGCCGGAAAGGACTCGCGGAACACGAGGCGCCGCGTGGGCACGCGGTTGTCGGGCCGGTGGGAGAGGCGGCCCACGAGGGCCAGCGCCTGCTTGATCTTGTGCGAGATCGCGTGCGGCCACGCCATGCGGATCGCGACCGGCGTCACGACGTCCTCGATCGCAACAGTGAGCGTTCCGGGGGAGGGCTCGGCGTCGGGAGCGCGCGACCGGAGCTCCGCGCGAACGATCGGAAGGACGAGCAGCGCGAAGAGTACTGCGTCTTCGTACGTGCGCCCGCGGCGGCGTTCGCCGTCGAGGGCGTCGAGCATGGCCCAGAAGAGGTGCCCGGTGCCATGCGAGTGCTCGGGGTCGATCTCGCGCAGCACTGCGGCGAGCTCCGGCAGGAGGGCGTCCAGCAGCCCGACCTCGCGCAGGAGGAGGAACGTCGGCAGGGCATGGCCGCCCCGGAGCATCTGCGCGATTTCTTCCGTCACGCGCGGAGGCGCGGACTTGGCGATCTCCTTGCGGTGCGAGAGGATCGCCTCGTAGGCGTCGGGCGTGATCGCGAAACCGAGCCGGCTCGCGAACTCGACCGCGCGCAGCATCCGCACGGGGTCCTCGCGGAACCGCACGTCGGCATCGCCGATGGTCCGGATCAGTCCCGCCTCGAGGTCGTCCAGGCCGCCGACGTAGTCGAGGATCGCGAAATCCGAGATGTCGTAGAAGAGGCCGTTGATCGTGAAATCGCGCCGCAACGCGTCCTCGCGCGCCGAGCCGAAGGTGTTGTCCTCCGTCATCAGGAGCTCGGGTGCGTTCGGGTCGAGCGGCTCCGGGCGCTTACGGAACGTCGCGACCTCGACGACCTTGCCGCCCGGGAAGAGGATGTGCGCCAGCCGAAATCGGCGGCCGATCAGGCGGCAATTGCGGAACAGCCGCCGGACGGCCTGGGGCGTCGCGTCGGTCCCGATGTCGAAGTCCTTCGGCGTTCGGGAAAGCAGAAGATCCCGGACGCTTCCTCCAACCAGATAGGCCTTGTGGCCGGTCGAAGAGAGCCGGTACAGGACCTTCAGTGCGTCCGGGTCAATCTGCTTTCGGGAGATCGGGTGCTGGCTTCGCGGCCGCACCCGCGGCGCCGGATCGGGCCCGGCCGTCTCCCGGCTCGCCGGCGGAGTCGAGCTCATCCGTCGGAAATTCTATCCGATTGACCGAATTGAGGTTTTGACTTTGCAGGACCCCTGCGAAAGAATACCGCGTCTTTTTTCGCATCACAGCTTGGAGGAGGCTTTCATGAGGTTGCGTTGGTTCGTCGGAGCCGGGCTCGCGGCAGCGCTCGTTTCGGCGGCCGCCTGCGGCAAGCGCGGGGCCGGCGACGAGATCCCGGTCGGGGAGTACGGATCGCTGACGGGCACCACGGCGACCTTCGGTCAGTCCACGGACCACGCGGTCAAGATGGCTTTCGAAGAGATCAACGCTGCGGGCGGCGTGCTCGGAAAGAAATTGAAGCTCTACGTCGAGGACGATCAGTCCAAGCCCGAAGAAGCGGCGACGGCCGCCACCAAGCTCGTCAATCAGAACCACGTCGTCGCGCTGATCGGTGAAGTCGCCTCATCGCGCTCCCTCGCCGCGGCTCCGATCGCGCAGGCGGCCCAGATTCCGATGGTCTCGCCGTCATCCACCAACCCGCGCGTGACGCAGGTCGGCGACTACATCTTCCGCGTCTGCCTCATCGACCCGTTCCAGGGCGCCGTGATGGCGAAGTTCGCCCACGATTCGCTCAAGCTCAAGAAGGTGGCCATCCTCGTGGACGTCCGCAACGATTATTCGGTCGGCCTCCAGACCTTCTTCCGTCAGCACTTCAAGCAGCTCGGCGGCGAGGTCGTGGCCGAGCAGTCCTACAGCGAGGGCGACTCGGACTTCCACGCGCAGCTGACCCAGATCAAGGCCGCCAACCCCGAGGGCATCTACGTCCCCGGCTACTACACGGAGGTCGGGACCATCGCCCGCCAGGCGCGCGAGCTCGGCATCACGGTGCCGCTGATGGGCGGCGACGGATGGGATTCGCCGAAGCTCTGGGAGATCGGCGGCGAAGCGATGAACGGCTGCTACTTCTCGAACCACTACTCGACGGACGACCCCTCGCCCGTGGTCCAGAAGTTCGTGACGGAGTACAAGAAGCGCTACGGCGGCCTTCCGGACGCGCTCGCCGCGCTCGGCTACGACGCCGCGAAGATCCTCGCCGACGCGATGACCCGGGCGGGATCGACCGACGGCGCCAAGGTGCGCGACGCGCTCGCGCAGACGAAAGACTTCCAGGGAGTGACCGGATCGATCACCATCAACAAGGATCGAAACGCCGTCAAACCGGCCGTCATCCTGAAGGTCGACAACGGCAAGTACACCCTCGTCGAGACGATCAAGCCGGAGTCGATCGAGCTCTAGGTCGGCCGTTCTGGTTGAGGCCCGAACGTTGACGCCAGAGAGTCTCGAAAGGGGCGCTCGCGGGCGGCGCGCGCCCGCCGCGGCGGTCCCGGAAAGCGGGCCAATTTCGTGAGCACGTTTTTCCAGCAGATCGTCAACGGCATTTCGCTCGGGTCGATCTACGCGCTGATCGCGCTCGGCTACACGATGGTGTACGGCGTGCTGCGCCTGATCAACTTCGCACACGGCGACGTGTACATGCTCGGCGCCTACGCCGGCTACTACCTGTCGCGGAAACTGCGGGGCGACGAGCCATCGCTCGTTTCGGCGGTTCTCGTGATGATCGGCTCGATGCTCGCGTGCGCGCTCGTGGGAGTCGTGATCGAGCGGTTCGCCTATCGGCCGGTGCGGCGAGCTTCGCGGTTGACGCTCCTCATCACGGCGATCGGAGTTTCGCTCTTCATCGAGAACGGAGCGCAGCTGGTCTTCGGCCCGGATCCGAAGTTCTTTCCTTCGCTCGCGCCGCGCGCCGACTTCCGCCTGGGGCAGGTGCGCATCACGAGCGAGCAGATGACGGTGATCGTCGTGTCGGTGCTGCTCATGCTGGCGCTGCGCTTCTTCATCCTTCGGACGCGGACGGGCAAGGCGATGCGCGCGGTCTCGTTCAATCTCGACGCCGCGAAGCTCATGGGCATCTCGACCGACAAGATCATCGCGATCACTTTCGGGCTCGGCTCGGCGCTCGCCGCGGCGGCCGGGGTGCTGATCGGCATGCAGATCCCGAAGATCGACCCGCTGATGGGGATCATGTACGGCCTGAAGGCTTTCGTGGCGGCGGTGCTCGGGGGCATCGGCAACATCCCCGGCGCCGTTCTGGGGGGCCTTCTGATCGGCGTGTCGGAGGTGATGGTCGTCGGCTACCTCTCCTCGACGTACCGCGACGCGATCGCGTTCGGCATCCTCATCCTCGTTCTGCTGCTCCGGCCGCAAGGAATCCTGGGCCGTGTCCAGAAGGAGAAGGTGTGAGGCGATTCGCGATCGCCGCAGGCGTCGTCGCGGGACTCTGGATCGTGAACGGGCTCCTCACCGGAACGCTCGTCCCGGGCGTCTCGATCTCCCCGTACTTCGTCCAGGTTCTCTGTCTGGCCGGAATCAACATCATCCTCGCCGTCAGCCTGAACCTCATCAACGGTTTCACGGGCCAGTTCTCGATCGGACACGCGGGCTTCATGGCGATCGGCGCTTACGCGTCGGCCTACGTCACGCTGACGTTCGGAGACCGGATTCGCGGCGCACTGACCTTCCTCCCCGAGACGGGCCGCGCCAGTGCCCTTTTGCTCATCGGGCTCGCGGTCGGCGCTTTCCTGGCGGCGTGCGCGGGATTCCTCGTGGGCGTGCCGTCGCTGCGCCTGCGCGGCGACTACCTCGCGATCGTCACGCTCGGGTTCGGAGAGATCATCCGCGTCTTCATCCTGAACATCGACGCGGTGGGCGGCGCGCGCGGGCTCTCGGGGATCCCGAAGCTCGCGAACTTCTTCTGGATCTATCTGTTCGCGGCGATCACGATCCTCGTCGGTCTCGCGGCTCGTGCGCTCCTCGTTCGGACGCACACTGATCGCGATCCGCGAGGACGAGATCGCGGCCGAAGCGATGGGCGTCGATACGACCCGGAGCAAGGTCATCTCCTTCGTCGTCTCGTCGGCGCTCGCCGGCGTTGCCGGAGGGCTCTTCGCGCACTACCTGATGTACATCCATACGAATTCCTTCACGTTCCTCAAGTCGATCGAGATCATCATCATGATCGTCATCGGAGGACTCGGCTCGATCACCGGATCTGTGCTCGGGGCCGTGCTCTACATCGGGCTCACGGAGGGTCTCCGCGAGTTCGCGCAGTACCGGATGGTGCTCTTCTCGTTCCTTCTCGTCGTGCTGATGATCGTCCGGCCGCAGGGGCTGCTCGGGCACCGGGAGTTTCTGCAGCTGCTTCCGCGGCGCTGGCGTATAGGCGCTGACGCGCCGGCGGGCGGCGGATAGGGAATCGACGGCCGATGTCGCTCCTGTCCCTCTCGAACGTCACGATGCGCTTCGGCGGACTCATCGCCGTCAACGACCTCTCCCTCAAAGTCGAGCCGGGCCAGCTCTACGGCCTGATCGGACCGAACGGCGCGGGCAAGACGACGGTCTTCAACGTCATCACCGGCGTCTACAAGCCGACCGGCGGGCAGATCTCGCTCGACGGGGAATCGCTCGGCGGCAAGCGCACCGGACGCATCACGCGGTACGGCGTCGCGCGCACGTTCCAGAACATCCGTCTGTTCGCCGATATGACGGTCGTCGAGAACGTCCAGGTCGCGTTCCACTGCCGCCAGGCGGCGCACGTCGGAGCGGCGATCTTCCGCACGAAGACCCACAAGGACGAGGAGGCGCGCGTCGACCGCGAGAGCCGCGAGCTGCTGAAGATCTTCCACCTCGACCACCTGGCCGGCGAGAAGGCGCGCAACCTCCCGTACGGAAGCCAGCGGCGCCTGGAAATCGCGCGCGCGATGGCGACGTCGCCGAGGCTCCTGCTCCTCGACGAGCCGGCCGCGGGCATGAACCCGCAGGAGTCGAACGAGCTCATGGATCTCATCCGCTGGGTCCGCGACAAGTTCGGCATGGCCGTCCTGCTCGTCGAGCACAACATGAAGGTCGTCATGGGCATCTGCGAGACGGTGCACGTGCTCGATTACGGCTCGACGATCGCAATCGGCCCGCCGGCGGAAATCCAGCGCAACCCCAAGGTGATCGAGGCCTACCTGGGGGGCGCGTGAGCGCAGGCAACGGCGAGCCGATCCTCGAGGTTCGCGACCTCGTGGTCTCCTACGGCGCGATCAAGGCGCTGAAGGGAATCTCGATACGCCTCAAGGCCGACGAGATCGTGACCCTCATCGGCGCGAACGGCGCCGGCAAATCGACGACGCTGCGGGCGATCATGGGCCTCGTGCCGCCGGCTTCCGGCGACGTCCGGTTCGACGGCGAGTCCGCGCGGGGCGTCCCGACGTTCCGCCTCGTGCGTCAGGGCCTGATCCTCGTGCCCGAAGGCCGCGCGATCTTCGCCAACCTCTCGGTCCGGGAGAACCTGGAGCTCGGAGCGTACGCGCGTCGCGATCGGGAGATCGGCGCCGACCTCGAGAAGGTCGTGGGGATCTTCCCGCGCCTGAAGGAACGGATCCGGCAGACGGCCGGGACGCTTTCGGGCGGCGAGCAACAGATGCTCGCGATCAGCCGCGCCCTGATGTCGCGGCCGCGCGTGCTTCTCCTCGACGAGCCCTCGCTGGGGCTGGCGCCCCTTCTCGTCCACACGATCTTCGAGGCGATCGAACAGATCCACAAGCAGGGCACGCCGGTTCTCCTCGTCGAGCAGAACGCCAACGCGGCGCTCCGCCACTCGAATCGCGCCTACGTGCTCGAAACGGGGTCGGTGGCGCTCGAGGGCAACTCGGCCGACGTCGCCGCGAACCCGCGCGTCAAGGAAGCCTACCTGGGCGAGTAGCTCCGGTCTCTCCTTTTTCGGCATGAAAGCTGCAGTCTCGATGACCGCGGGACGATCTTGCCCGCGAGACCTCGGGTCTCATGCAAAGGAGGGAATGCCATGAAGAAAACGGGACTTGCGCTGGGAGCATTCGCCGCTCTCGCCATCGCCATCGGCTGCGCGCAGAGCGACGCCGGGATCACGGCGAAGGTCAAGACGCAGTTCGCCACCGACACGACGGTCAAGGCGCACGAGATCGACGTCGACACGAAGAATCACGTGGTGACGCTGACGGGGGCCGTGGACACGCAGGCGGCAAGGGACCGCGCGGTCGAGATCGCGCGCGATACGAAGGGCGTGACGGACGTCATCGACAACATGACCGTCAAGACGGCGGAGGCGTCGGCCGCGCCGGCCGGCGAGACCGCCGGACAGTTCGTGGATGACGCGGCGATCACGGCCAATGTCAAGGCCAAGCTGCTCGCGGACTCGGTCGTGGGCGGTCTGAAGATCGACGTCGACACGAAGCAGGGCGTCGTCACGCTGTCGTCAAACTCGATGAAGAGCCAGTCGGAGATCGACCAGGCGATTCGTCTGACGAAGCAGGTCGACGGCGTCCGCGACGTCGTCGCCAACCTGACGACGCGCGCGGCCTAGAAAGAGTCCCTTGTCCTTTGTCCCTAGTCCGTAGTCGAGACCGGGGACTAAGGACTAAGGACTACGGACTAAGGACTCTGTCTTCAGCCCGCGATCGCTTTCGGGATCGCGGGGTCGAGTCCCGGGAATTTCGCCAGCCACGCGCGCCGCTCGGCGCGCAGCTTGTCGATGAGCGCCCGGTATTCCGACTCGGAGTAGTGGTTGCGCGGACTGTACTTGCCGAGATCGATGCCCGGAACGTTCGCCGGCACCTCATAGCCCCAATCCGGATCGCGCTCCCAGCGGATCCCTTCCTTGGCGATCTGCTTCATGATCTCCGTCGAGATCTTGATCGTGATCTTCTCGCCGGCCGTTCCATCCTTCGCGCCGATCGAGCCCGTGTTCAGGATGTAGGCCTGCATGTCGGGGTTCTCGCGCAGGATCGCGAGGAGCCGATTGCCCTCTTCGTGCTCCGGCCCGACGATGAACGGGTTCGTGCCGACCTCGCGCTTGGCCTGCCCGGCTTTCGTCGGATCGCCGGCCGAGGTCTCGATCGATTCGCCGAGCATGAAGTACGCCGCCGCCTGCTCGGGGGTCAGGCGCGCGCACACGGGCACGACGTCGTTCCGGCGAGTGATGAAGACGATCTTGTTGGCCTTCGGCAGATCGATGCCGTCGCCGGTGCCCTTGATGTAGCGCCGCAGGACGACGCCGCGACCGTTCGACGTGATCGACGTGTCGAGGAAGTCCACCTTGCCGTTGCCCGTGTCCACCTTGATGTTTTCGTAACAGGCGGTCGGGTGAGTGGCCGCGCCCCAGAGCACGGACTGGGAGGGCTCGAGCCCTTCGGTCTTGATGTAGAAGCCGTCCTCCGTGCCGAAGGCGCGCCCGTCGCGCGTCAGCAGAACGACGTCGTCCTGCTTGATGATCGCCGCCTCGGGCGGCTGCAGGCCGTGATCGTGCAGCGTCAGAGTGGTCTTTCCGGTTCCCGAGAGCCCGAAGAGCAGGAAGCCGACGTCGCGCAGCTTTCCGTCCGGTCCGTTCACGCGCAGGATCTTCGATCCGGCGTGCAGCCCGAGCCCGCCGCGGCGCTTCATCCAGAACATCGCCTGCCGCAGCATCGACTTTTTCGCCTCGCCCGGATAGTCGGAGCCGAGGATGTACGTGTACCCCTGGCGGACGTCGCAGAAGATCAGGCGCTCCGGCCAGTCCGGAACGTAGACGGAAACGAAGTCCGGGTCACGCGATGAGTCGGAAGGGAAGAGCATGTTGTGCCACATGAATGCGATTCGCGCGAACTCGACGGGCACGTAGAGTCGGCAGCGCAGCGTCGCGTCGGGGCTCTCTCCCATTCGGCGATCCACCTGGAGCAGGTCCATTCCGGCGAGCTTTTCCTGGACCTCGCGGATGGTCTCGAGCGCCCGCTTCGGGTCGATCGCCTGCTGCATCACGCCCACCGTGACGCCGTCCGAGACGACGTAGGTGTTCTTGGCGGAGCGGCTCTTCACCCGGGTGGCGTAAACGGGGGAGCCGTATTCGGTGGTCGTCTCGCCCGAGCGGGCGAGCGCCCGCAACTCTTCCCCGGTGAGATCTTTACGAATCATCTTCGCCCGGATGGTTCGGGGGGAGATTGTCTCGACGGTGCTCATCGTTGTCCTTTCTCCCGACAGGCCCCGGCGGAAAGGGGCCATTATGCCTCAACCCCCCGGCGGCGGGGAACGGCCCGTCAGAGGCCGATTTCGTCGGCGATCGGCTTCAGGGCCTCGATCAGGAAGGCGATGTGCTCCTCGATGGGGACGCCCACGGCCTCCGCGCCCCCGTAGACGTCGGAGCGATTGACCGAGCGGGCGAAGGCCTTGTCCTTCAGGCGCTTCACGACGGAGGACACCGGCAGGTCGGCCAGCTTCTTCGACGGGCGGACCTTGACGCAAGCCCCGATGAAGCCCGTCAGCTCGTCGCAGGCGTAGATCGCCTTCTTCATCGGCGTGTCGCGCGGGATCTTCATGTAGTCCGCGTGCGACAGGATCGTCGCGATCATCTCCGGCGCGTAACCGCGCTCGGCGAGGATGCGCCCGCCCACGTGAAGGTGGGTATCCTCGGTCGGGTTCTGCTCGTAGTCGAAGTCGTGGAGAAGGCCGACGATGCCCCAGCGCTCGATTTCGGCGGGGTCGATGACTCCGAAACGGCGCGCGTAGGCGCGCATCGTTTCCTCGACCGCCCGTCCGTGCCGCCGCAGGGCGTCCGACTTCGTGAACTCGAAGAGGAGCGCTTCGGCTTCCGGCCGCGACGGCCAGCGTCCCGATTCCCCAACCGCCGATTCCTGACCCACGGTCGCGATGCTATCGCCTTCGGATCGGGCGCGCATCCGACGACGCCCGACGCTTCATGCGTCCTTGACATCCGCCCGCGGCCAATGAAAGCCTGTCGGCGGCAGCACCCCAAACAACAAGGAGTCGAGTCATGCGCAAGCAGTCGGCTGTACTTGGGTCTGCATTGCTCCTGCTGCTCTTCGCGTCGCGCGCGGCGGCGCAAACGACCGGATCGATTCGCGGCACGGTCGAGACGCAGGGAACGGCGCTGCCCGGCGTCACCCTGGAAGCGAAGAGCCCGAACCTGCAGGGCACGCGCACCGCGACGACCGACGGCGAAGGGCGTTTCAATCTGTCGCTCCTGCCCCCCGGGACCTACACCGTCACCGCGACGCTCCAGGGATTCGGTCCGCGGAGCCAGACGATCCCTCTCGGTCTCGCGCAGACCGTCTCGGTCAAGTTCGAGATCCTGCCCGTGGCGACGGAGACCGTGGCGGTGACCGCGGAGGCGGGCACCATCGAGACGGAATCGAACACCCTCGGGCGCAACATCGACTCCAAGGTGTTTCAGGCCCTGCCGACTGGGACGCAACTACTCCTCCGTGGCGCAGCTCGCGAGCGGCGTGAACACCGACGCCTCCGACTCGCGCAATACGTCGATCACCGTCTACGGCTCGACCGGGCTCGAGAACAGCTACCTCGTGGACGGCGCCAACACGACGGGCGCCGAGATCGGGAATCAGGGCAAGGTCCTGAATTTCGAGTTCATCCAGGAAGTCGAGTTCAAGTCCGGCGGCTACGAGGCCGAGTACGGCGGCGCGCAGGGCGGCATCCTGAACGTCGTCACGAAGTCCGGCGGCAACGAGTTCCACGGCGACGCGTTCGGCTACCTCAACCGAAACAGCTTCCAGGCGACCAACAAGCACATCGACGAGCTGACTTCCGCGGGCATTCCGACCGGCTTCAGCAAGTCCGACTACGGCGTGGACGTCGGGGGATTCGTCGTGAAGGACCGCCTCTGGTTCTTCGGCGCGTACGACCACGTGCACAACACGCAGGACACGCAGATCACCCAGGGGCCCGACGAGGTCATCGGGACGTCGACGAACCTCGGGACGACGAGCAACCTGTATGCGGGCAAGCTGACGTGGCACCTCAACGACTCGAATACCATCATCGGGACCATCTTCGGCGACCCGACGGACGACGTCGGTGCCGTCGGGCCGGTCATCGGGCCGCCTTCGACCTACGAGGGCACGACGTCGGTCGGCGGAACCGACTTCGGCATCCGCTACGAGGGCATCCTGACCCCCCAGTGGATGCTGATGGGCCAGTTCGCGTACCACCGTGAGAACGTGTCGACTCTCCCGGGGCCTGACGGAGACCAGATCGCCCTCGTGGACAACACGGGAGACGTCCCGATCGCCACCGGCGGCTTCCAGGGATCCGACGGCAACGGGCCAGTTCGACCGGAAGACCTTCACGCGCTACGACTATCGCCTGAACGCCAATTCATTCCTGGGCAACCATGACGTCAAGTTCGGCGGGGAGTTCGAGCGGGTCAACGCCGACGTCTTCCGCAACTACAGCGGCGGGCAGTTCGTGACGATCCTCGGCCCGAACCCCGGGGACGACCGTAACGTCTACTTTCACAGCTTCTTCGCGAGCCCGGACGCGACGGTCGACAATCCCGTCACGGCGCCGGTCCTCGCGACGCCGCAGCACGACGTCATCGCCGCTTTCATACAGGACCGCTGGACTCCCATCCCGAGCCTCACGATCAACGCCGGCGTGCGCTGGGAGAAGCAGCTCATCCGCGGCCTGAACGACGTCACCTACATCGACATCAATCACTTCTCGCCGCGCGTTGGGCTTCGCCTGGGACGTTCTCAAGGACGGCAAGACGAAGGTCTCCGGTTCCTACAGCCACTTCATCCCGATCATCCCGCTCGACATGAACATCCGCTCGCTGAACGGCGAACGCGACGGCGCCACATACAACTTCAGCCCGACGGATCTCGCGTGCGATCACAATGCCGAGTTTGTCAGCGACGACGTCGACAACGAATGCGTCATTCGCGGCAAGCTGGTCGACGCCGTCGACCCGAACATCCGCTCGCCCTACGCCGACGAGATCGTCTTCGGCGTCGAGCGGCAGGTCGGCCAGAACTGGTCTTTCGGCATGCGCGGCATCTACCGCAGTCTCCGGAGGATCATCGAGGACACGTGCGTTCCCTCGGACACGTGCGAGAACTACGCCTTCTTCAACCCGGGCTTCTCGACCGAAGTGTGCCTCGCGGGCGACTGCCAGCCGGCGCCCCAGTTCGGACCCGGCCCGCCGGTACTTTCGCGGCGTCGAGGTGACGGGGCAGAAGCGGCTCTCCGACCACTGGATGGTGTACGCGAGCTATCTGTACGGGACGCTCCGGGGCAACTACGACGGCGCGTTCCGGGCGATCGGGGGTTTCTTCGCGAAGGATCCGAACATCACGGACGACTTCGACTATCCCGAGTTCCAGGTCAATGCCTATGGCAACCTGACCCTCGACCGCATGCACCAGGCGAAGCTCCAGGCGGCCTACGTCTTTCCGTTCGGGCTGACGCTGTCAGCCTCCGGCTATTACCAGACGGGCACACCGCTCTCGAAGATCGGCTGGTGGAACAACTACGCCGGCCCGGAGATCTTCATCGATCCCCGAGGCACCGCCGGGCGCACGCCCGACACGTACGAAGTGGACGCGCACCTCGACTACGGGCTGACGCTCGGCCCGGTCACGCTGCACTTTCTGGCGGATGTCTTCAATCTCCTCGACCGCCAGCAGATCACCACGATCGACCAGGTCTGGGCGCTCGACCAGGCGGACAACAGCTCGCCGACGCCGACGAACCTTCACTACGGCCAGGCCAACACCTGGCAGTCGCCGCGGACGTTGCGGCTGGGATTGCGCGCGAGCTTCTGAGGCGCCGTCCATGAAGACCTACAAGAACTTCGTCGACGGCAAGATGACGCCCGGCCTCACGGGCGCCGAGGCGGCGATCGTCGCGCCGGCGACCGAAGAGACGATCGCGAAGGTGCCGAGCGGGACCGCGAAGGACGTGGATCGCGCCGTCGAGGCCGCGGCCAGCGCGTTCGAGAAGTGGGTAGGACACGACGCCCGGCGAGCGGAGCCTGATGCTCCTGAAGCTCGCCGACCGGATCGAGAGCACGCCGAGGAGCTCGCGCAGCTCGAGGCCGCGAACGTCGGAAAGCCGATCGGCGCTCGCGCGGGCGGAGATCCCGTTCCTCGTGGACAACCTGCGCTTCTTCGCCGGCGCCTGCCGCTGCATGGAGGGAAAGGCCGCCGGCGAGTACCTCGCGGGGTACACGAGCATGATCCGGCGGGAGCCGGTCGGCGTCGTCGGCTCGATCGCGCCCTGGAACTACCCGCTGATGATGGCGATCTGGAAGATCGGGCCGGCGCTCGCCGCCGGGAACACGGTCGTGCTCAAGCCCGTCGGAGCAGACGCCGCTGACGTCGCTGCGCCTCGCGGAGCTCGCCGCCGACATCTTCCCGCCGGGAGTCTTCAACGTCATCACCGGCCACGGCGAGCCGGTCGGCGCGGGCCTCGTGAAGCATCCCGAAGGTCAACATGGTGTCGCTCACGGGCGACGTCGCGACGGGCAAGGAGATCGCGAAGGCGGCGTCCGCGACGCTCAAGAAGGTGCACCTCGAGCTCGGCGGCAAGGCGCCCGTCGCTCATCTTCGACGACGCCGACATGGAGCTCGTCATCCCCGGCATCAAGATGGCCGGCTTCGCCAACAGCGGCCAGGACTGCACGGCGGCCTGCCGGCTCTACGCGAGCGCGCCGCATCTACGACAAGCTGCTGGCCGAGCTCGTGCCGGCGGTCGAGTCGATCGCGCTCGGCGACATCGCGGACGAGAACACCGCACATGGGGCCGGTCATCTCGGCCGAGCACCGCAAGCGCGTCGCCGGATTCGTCGAGCGCGCGCAGAAGTCCGGGCACGTCCGGGTGCTGACGGGCGGGAACGAGGGTGACGGCCGAGGGCTTCTGGTATCAGCCCGACCGTCGTCGCGGACGCGCAGCCAGAGCGACGAGATCGTCCAGAAGGAAGTCTTCGGCCCGGTCATCACCGTCACGCGCGTTCGCCGAGCGACGACGAGGCGATCCGCTGGGCCAACGACGTGGACTACGGCCTCTCGGCGTCCGTCTGGACGACCAACGTGAACCGCGCGCTGAACGCCGCGCGGAAGCTCCGCTTCGGCACGGTCTGGATCAACGACCACCTGCCGCTCGTCTCCGAGATGCCCCACGGCGGCTACAAGCAGTCGGGCTACGGGAAGGACATGTCCATGTACGCGCTCGAGGACTACACGCAGGTCAAGCACGTCATGGCGCGCATCGCGCAGACGGTCGGCGCGAGCTTCCTGCCGTCGTGAAGAAGCGCGGCAAGACGTCGGCGACGAAGAAGGCGGTTCCCAAGCGTCCGGCGCGGGTGCGCGGCGCTTCGCCCCGGCCGGCGAAGAAGGCCGCGCCGGCTCGTTCCGCCACACCTTCTCTTTTCCGACAGGCCGTCCACGTCACGGACCTGGACCGCGCGGTCTCGTTCTATTCGCGGCTCCTCGGGATCGAGGGGCGGAGCACCGGCGGCGCCCGATGCTATTTCGACTGCGGGCCGATCATCCTCGCGATCCTCGACGTGTCGCTCGGGACGGAGCGCCCGCAGCCGATCCCGACGATGTATTTCTCGGTCGAAAATCTCGAAGAGATCCACGCGCGCGCGCGGGAGATGGGATGCCTCTCTGGCGAAGAGGTCCACGACGCGCCCGGCGGCGCGATCGTGAAGCGGCCCTGGGGCGAGCGGTCCTTCTACGCCGAGGATCCGTTCGGCAACTCGCTCTGCTTCGTGGACTCGAAGACGCTCTTCCGGGGCCGATGAAGCGTCAACTTCTCACGCCACCCACACCGTCTTCACGTTGACGAACTCGCGGATGCCGTGCTGCGAGAGCTCGCGGCCGAAGCCGGACTGCTTGACGCCGCCGAAGGGCAGCCGCGGATCGCTCTTGACCATCCCGTTGATGAAGACGGCGCCCGCCTCGATGCCCGCGACGAGGCGCTCGCGCTCGGCCGCGGTCCTTCGTCCAGGCCGAGGCGCCGAGGCCGAACCGCGTGCGGTTGGCGACGCGATGCGCCTCGTCGAGGCTCGCGGAACGCGAAGAGGCTCGCGACGGGGCCGAAGATCTCCTCGTCCGCGCGCGGGGCTGCCGGCCGGGACGTCGGCCAGCACCGTCGGCGCGTAGAAGTTCCCGGGCCGGTCGAGCGGCCGGCCGCCCAGGCGCAGGCTGCGCGCCGGCCGCGACCGTCTTGCGCACCTGCTCGTCCACCTCGTCGCGGATGGCCGGCGTCGCGAGGGGGCCGACGTCGGTCGCGGGATCCATCGGGTCGCCGACCTTGAGCGCGGCCATGGCCTCGACGAAGCGCCGCTCGAAATCGGCGGCGATCTTCTCGTGCACGATGAAGCGCTTGGCGGCGATGCAGGACTGGCCGTTGTTGATCGTGCGCGCCTTGACGGCCGTCGCCGCGGCTGTCGCGAGGTCGGCGCGTCGGCATCACGAGGAACGGGTCGCTGCCGCCGAGCTCGAGCACGGCCTTCTTGAGCTGCGCGTCCCGCCGCGCCGCCGACGCGAGACGCCCGCGCCCTCGCTGCCCGTGAGCGTGACCGCGGCGATGCGGCGGATCCTCGATGAGCGCGGCGACGCGGTCGGAGCCGACGAGAAGCGTCTGGAAGACGCCGTCCGGGAAGCCGGCGCGGCGGAAGATCTCCTCGATCGCGAGCGCGCACTGCGGGACGTTCGACGCGTGCTTGAGCAGCCCGACGTTTCCCGCCATGAGCGCCGGCGCCGCGAAGCGGAAGACCTGCCAGAACGGAAAGTTCCAGGGCATGACCGCGAGGACCGGGCCGAGCGGCTCGTACCGGACGAAGCTCTGCCGCGCATCGGTGCGCGACGGGCTCGTCGGCGAGGAAGCGCTCGCGCGTTCTCGGCGTAGTAGCGGCAGACCCAGGCGCACTTCTCGGCCTCGGCCACGGCGGCGCCGATGGGCTTGCCCATCTCGAGCGTCATGAGCTCCCCGAATCGCGCCTTCTCGCGCCTCGAGGATCTCGCCGGCCCGCTTCAATCGGACCGACGCGCTCGCGCGAACGGCACGCGCTTCCAGCGGGGAAGGCCTTCCTCGCGCCGCTCGAGGCGCTCTTCGATCGTCGGCCGGCGATATGCGCCTCGAACGTCTTCAGAACGGTCTGCCCGTCGCCGGATTGACCGATGCGATGCTCACGCGCGTTCCCCTCCCTCGGAGCTCCAGCGTACCGCGCATGCCGCGCCGCGCGAGCATCTCGAAGAAGAGCTCGGGCGGAACCGCGGTCTCGGGGCACAGGACGCCGGGCGTCGCGGATCGTTCCGTCGGCCAGCAGCTGCCCGGCGATCGACAGCGGCACGCCGGTGTCGAGCGAGCCCGGCGGCGATGTTCCAGCCACGGTGCGGCAGGACGATCATCTCGGCCGCGCGCGCCGCCGGGTTTGCCGGCCTTCCGTCCGGACACGTCCACGCGGAGCGCGTCGCAGTCGTCGGGCGCGCCGCCGGAGGCGCGGTCTGTGCGCGCGGCCAGCGCGAGGAGCATCTCCCGCGGCGACGCTTCGCCGACACGTTTCTCGCGCGACGCGAAGCCGAGCTCCACGAGGAAGCGCATCTTCTGCGTGAACTCCGGCTCGAAGGCTACCTTGAAGCTCGCCTCCGACAGGCCGGGGAACGAGCGCGGGAACATCGCGACCTCGGAGTGGAGCGTGTAGAGCGCCTCGCGCGTGCCGACGGGCGGCGGGAAAGCTCGATCGTCTCCTCGCCGCTCACGGCGGGACGGCCTCGGCGCGGCCGTCCGCGGAAAACCATCGGCTCGAGCGAGAACTCGTCGATCACCGTGTCGAGGGCGTAGGGCACCGGGAGCGGCCCGACGCGCGGTTCGGTCGATGCATCCGACGCGGACGTGGATCGCGTCCACGGCGTCGAGCCGCGCGCGCGAGCGCGCCGGCCATGACGTTCGTGATGCCCGGCGTCGAGCCCATGCCGAGGAGCGCCGGGACTCCGGCCTCCCGGAACTCGTCATGCAGCGCGAACTGTTTGAGAGTCCCATGGTAGAGGCCGCCGAGGTCCGTGTACGGCACGCGGGCCGCGAGCGCCGCGCGCATGATCGGCACGTTGAAGTAGTAGGTGACGCAATTGAGCGACGGCGTCGTGGCCCTCGAGCAGCCGCGCCGTGGCCTCTTCGTCGCGCGCGTCGACCGTCGCCGGCCGCACGCGGCGGTCCTTCGGAACGCGGCAGCGGCCGCAGGTCCGCGACCGTGATCGAGACGTCCGGCACGAACTCGAGCAGGTCGCGCACCACGACCGCGGCCATCGCTCCGGCCGCGCCGAGGACGGCGATCCTCATTGCTAATCGTCCTCGTCCGGGGCGATGTCGGGCGTCGACTGATCGACCTCCTTGAGCGTGTCCTCGAGCGCATCGAGCACCTTGTCGATGAGCTCCTGCGAGATGTTCAGCGCCGGCTCGATGCGCACGACCTTGGAGTTCGTCAGCGTACCGGCGACGAGGACGCCGCGGTTGAAGAGGCCCGCGACGACCTTGTAGCCGATCTCCGTGTTCGCGAACTCGAGGCCGAGGAGCAGGCCCTTGCCGCGCGCCTTGCGGATGATCCGGTCGTAAGCGCATCTTGCAGCGCGATGAGCTGCCCCAGGAAGTACTTGCCCTTGCGCGCCGCCTGGCCCGGCAGGTCCTCCTCGAGCGTCACGTTGATCGCGGCGATGCCCGCGGCGCAGGCGAGCGGGTTGCCCCCGAAGGTCGACGAGTGGATGAAGGGATTGCTCTCGAGCACGCTTCCAGATCTTGGGCGTCGAGATGAAGGCCGAGAGCGGCATGACGCCGCCGCCGAGCGCCTTGCCGAGGCACATGATGTCGGGCACGACGTCCCAGTGGTCGACGCCGAAGAGCTTGCCGGTGCGCCCGAGCCCGGTCTGGACCTCGTCGGCGATCAGCAGCGCGCCGTACTCGTCGCACGCCTTGCGGATGCGCGGCCAGAAGTCGTCCGGCGGCACGATCGCGCCGGCCTCGCCCTGGACCGGCTCCATGATGACCGCGGCGATGCCCTTGCCCGGTCTGCGTCGGCCTTGTAGAGCTCGTCGATCGACCGCGTCCGCGTCGCCGAACTCGACGAAGTGGATGCCGGGCAGGAGCGGCAGGAACGGCTCGCGGTACTCCCACTTGCCGAGCAGCGACAGCGAGCCGCAGCTCTTGCCGTGGAATCCGCGCAGCGAGCGAGATGAAGTTCGTCTTGCCCGTGTAGATGCGCGCGAGCTTGATCGCGCCCTCGACCGCGTCCGTGCCGTTGTTGATGAAGAAGGAGTACTGGAGGTCGCCCGGCGTGATCTCGCCGAGGAGCTCCGCGAGCGCGCCGCGCAGCGGGTCGAGCAGCTCCTGGCGAGGAGAGCGGCATCCGCGCGAGCTGGTCCGCGACGGCCTTGACGACCTTGGGGTGCCGGATGCCGGCGCTGTAGATCCCGTATCCGCCGAGGCAGTCGATGAACTCGCGGCCCGGGATGTCCTGGAAGGTCGAGCCCTGGCCCTCCCACTCGAGCGCGGGGCTCTCGCGCATCTCGACGACCGACTTGCGGTACTCGAGGTAGCCGCGGTTGTAGTAGAAGGAAAAGTTGTCGACGGTGTCCGCGACGATCTTCTGCTTCTGCTCGGCCGACAGCTCCGGCGCCGAGATGATGTCGAGCCAGCGCTGGGATTCCTTGAGGATTTCCTTGCTTGTCCATGAGCGACCCCTCTTCCGGTTGCCGAGACTCGACTTCGCGAGCCGCGGGCCGGCGGCGGCTTAAGAGTCGGCGACCGAGAAGAAGATACCGCCTCTTACGCGAGCGCATGTTCCAGAACCTCCAGCCCCTCCTGGAGCTCGCGTCGGTGATGACGAGGGGCATGAGCGTGCGGATGACGTTTCCGTAGCGTCCCGCGCCGACGAGGACGAGAGCCCGCTCTCGTAGGCCTTCTGGATGACGCGGTCGCGTCCGGTCCTTGTCCGGCTCGCTTGCGTCGCGCGGTCCTTCACGAGCTCGAGCGCGCGCATCGCGCCGAGCCCGCGCGCCTCGCCGACGAACGGGAACCGCTCGGAGAAGCTCCTGGAAGCGCTTCTCGACGGCGCGTCCGATCGCGGCGCCGCGCTCGGGGAGCCGGTCCGCTTCTCGATGACGTCGATCGCGGCGAGCGCGGCCGCGCAGGAAACGGGGTTCCCGGCGTAGGTGCCGCCGAGGCCGCCGACCTGGCGCGCTGTCCATGATTTCGGCCCGCCCCGTGACGGCCGAGATCGGAAGCCCGCCGCCGAGCGACTTGGCCATCGTCATCAGGTCCGGCTCGAGCGCCGTAGTGCTCGCACGCGAACAGCCGGCCGGTGCGGCCGAACCCGGTCTGCACCTCGTCGACGACGAGCAGGATGCCGTGCTCGCGGCAGAGTCGCGCGAGGAGCTCCACGCATTCCGCGGCGCGACGACGAAGCCGCCCTCGCCGAGCACGAGCTCGATGACGACGCAGGCGACTTTCTCGGCGGCGACCTGCGTGTTGAAGAACTCCTCGAGCGCGGCCGTCGGCGCCGGCCGGCGCCGGCGTAGAGGCCGCGGTACTCGTAGGGATAGGGCAGCCGGTAGACCTCCGGCGCGAACGGTCCGAAGCCGAACTTGTACGGGCCGGACCTTGCTCGTCATGCTACATCGTCAGGAGCGTGCGCCCGTGGAAGGCGTGGTCGAAGACGACGACGGCCTCTCGCCCGGTCGCGTGGCGGGCGATCTTGACGGCGTTCTCGAGCGCCTCGGCGCCGCTGTTGGCGAGCATCGTCTTCTTCGGCGAAGCTCCCCGGCGTGATCGCGTTCAGCTTCTCGGCCAGCGCGACGTAGCCCTCGTACGGGCGCGACGCTGAAGCAGGTGTGCGTCAGCCGCTCGAGCTGCTCCGCGAGCGGCGCGCGACGACCTCCGGGTTGGCGTGGCCGACGTTCAGCGTCCCGATGCCGCCGGCGAAGTCGATGAGGACGTTGCCGTCGACGTCGGTCAGGAGGGCCCCTCGGGCGCTGCGGCGTAGACCGGGGTCGAGTGGCCGATTCCCCCGGGGACGGCGGCGGCCCGGCGCGGCCAGCAGCGTGGCCGAGCGGGGTCCGGGGATGGCGGTCTTCAAGACGGATCGAGCGCGGGCATGACGGAGGCCTAAGGGTCGGAGAAGAGTGAGCCGGATTCGGCTCGATCGAGAGCCTATCACGGGGCTCCGAAACAGGGCTCGGGGCGGTCCGTAACTGCCGGAAGTACCGTGGCTACTGGCGGGGTTTCCGATGTAGGATGCGGTCGGTTTCCACCCCGATGGGACGTCCCTCGGAGGGTGACTGCGTGAGAGAAGAGCGGCTTCGAGCCCCGGCCGGCCGTCCCGCCCCGGGCGCTCGAGCGGGTCCTCGGCCGCTCCGACCTCGTCCTCTTCACCGTCTGCGCCATCCTGACGATCGACACCCTGGCCTCCTCGGCCGCCATGGGCTATCGCCTGGTTCTCCTGGTGGGCCATCACGATGGTCGTCTTCTTCATCCCGTACGGCCTGATCACGGCCGAGCTCGGCTCGGCGTGGCCGGGGGAGGGCGGCGTCTACGTCTGGGTCCGCGAAGCGTTCGGGCCGAAGGCTGGGGCTCGACGGCCGCCTGGATGTACTGGATCAACAACGCCTACTGGATCCCGTCGGTCTACCTGATCTTCGCGGGGACGTTCGGGCAGATGTTCCTGAAGACCCACTCGCCCTGGCAGGAAGCCGGGATCGCGATCGCTCTGACCTGGCTGACCGTCGGCCATCGGCGTCGTCCGGCTCGAGGTCTCCAAGTGGGTGCCCAACCTCGGCGCGGTGGTCAAGGCCCTGATCTTCCTCGCGCTCGGCGTCCTCGGGCTGTCGGCGCTCCTTCGCGGGCGATCGTCGGCCAACCGCCTTCTCGCTGCGGAGTCTGGTCGCCGAAGTGGAACGACACCCTCGCGTATCTGCCGGCGCTCCTCTACTCGACGTTCGGCTTCGAGCTCATGAGCTCGGCGGGCGGCGAGATGCGCAACCCGAAGCGCGACGTCCCGACCGTGATCCTCTGGTCGGGCGCGCTCATCGCGCTCCTCTACTCGTTCGCGATCGGCGGGATCCTCTTCGCCGTGCCGGCGGAGAAGCTCTCGATCGTGACGGGGACCTGGGACGCGCTCGCCATTCTCGGCAAGGAGTGGGGCCGCGCCGGCGAACACAGTCGTCTTCCTGCCTCGGCCTCGGGCTTTCTCTACGCCTGCGTCGCCAACGTCGTGACCTGGAGCCTCGGGGCGAACCGCGTGGCGGCCGTCGCGGCCGAGGAAGGCGTGCTGCCGGAGGCGCTCGGGCGGCTGCACCCGCGGTTCCAGACGCCCGCCCTCGCGTTCGTCGCGATGGGCGTCGTGTCGACGGTCCTCCTCGTCGGAGGCGCGCTCGCTCTCGAACAGCCAGTCGAACATCTTCTGGATGACCTTCCGTTTGACGGCGCTCTGCCTGCTCCTCTGCTACCTGCTCGTGTTTCCGGCGTTCCTCGTTCTCCGCAAGCGCCGGCCCGAGCAGCCCCGGCCGTATCGTCTGCCGGGCGGACCGGTCGCGGCGGCCGTCGCCTCCTGGGTCTGCACGCTGTACATCTTCGGGGCGTGCGTCCTCTTCTTCGTGCCGTCGCCGACGAGCCAGGCTCCGTTGAAGGAAGGGTTGATCCTCGGCGGCGAGACGCTCGTGACCGTCGTCATCGGCTGGCTGCTCATCCCAAAGGGCAAGAGGTGACGGATCCCCGGGGAGCGGGCGTCCGCTCGGAGGCCTCCGACCCGCCGGCCGTCGAGGTCGAAGGCGTGAGCCGCCGCTTCGAGGGGCACACGGCGCTCGACCGGGTCTCGCTGACCGTCCGGGAGGGGGAGTTCTTCTCGATGCTCGGCCCTTCGGGCTGCGGCAAGACGACCCTCCTGCGGATCCTCGCGGGCCTCGACCTGCCGGACGAGGGAACGATCAAAATCGGCGGCGTCGACGCGCGCGAGATCCCGGCGCACCGGCGGCCCGTCAACACGGTCTTCCAGTCCTACGCGCTCTTCCCCCACCTCAGCGTGCGCGACAACGTTGCATTCGGCCTGCGCATGAAGAAGGTGCAGCCGCCCGAGATCGCGGAGCGCGTCGCCCGGGCGATGGAGCTCGTGCAGATCACGGCGCTCGCGGACCGCAAGCCCGCGCAGATCTCGGGCGGCCAGAAGCAGAGGGTCGCGCTGGCCCGCGCCCTGATCAACGAGCCGCAGGTGCTCCTCCTCGACGAGCCGCTCGGAGCGCTGGACCTGAAGCTCCGCAAGGAGCTGCAGGTCGAGCTCGCGGCCCTGCAGAAGCGGCTCGGGATGACTTTCGTGTACGTGACGCACGATCAGGAAGAGGCGCTCGTCATGAGCGACCGCATTGCCGTGATGCGCGCGGGCCGGATCGAGCAGCTCGACGAGGCGCGGCGGCTCTACGAGCGGCCGCGGACCCGCTTCGTCGGGCAGTTCCTCGGCTCCTGCAACCTGCTCGACGCGACCGTTCGGGAGCGGAGGGGAGCGGACCTCCTCGTCGAGACGGGCGCGGGGCCGCTGCGGCTGCTTACGGGGTCCGGCGGGGGAGACGGCGAGCGCCGCGAGGCGTTCTGCCTGGCGATCCGGCCCGAGAAGATCCGCGTGCGGTCCGCCGCGGAGTCCGCCGGCGAGAACCGGTTCCCCGCGCGTGTCGCGCAGCTCATCTACATCGGCTCGGAGACCCACTACGTCCTGACGGCGGGACCTCTGACGCTGACCGCCTACGCGCTCAACGCGGGCTCGGGCGCACCGGCCTTCGGCGTCGGGGAGTCCGTCGTCGCGGAGCTCCCGGCCGGATCGCTGGTCGTCCTCGAAGACTGATGGCCGCCCGGATCGGCGAGGAGGTCCGGTTCGGCGAGCGGCTGACCCGCTCTCGGGAGCTTGCGAGGTCGGCGCTCACGAGCGGCCCCGGCATCCTCTGGGTCGTCGTCTTCCTGATTGCGCCGCTTGCCGCCGTCGGCGTCATCAGCTTCCTGACCCGCGGCCCGCTCGCGGAGATCCGGGGCCCGGCGACGCTCGAGAACTACAAACGGCTGCTCGGATTCGGATTGCTCGGCTTCGACCCGCTCTATCCCCGGATCATCCTGCGGAGCCTCGTGCTCGCCGCGGCGACGACCGTCGTTTGCATCGTCGCGGCCTTCCCGATCGCTTTCTTCATCGCGGCCCTCCCGGAGCGGTTCAAGAACGTCGCCCTGACGCTCGTGATCATCCCGTTCTGGACGAACCTGCTCATCCGGACGTATGCGTGGCAGATCCTCTTCGCCGCCGAGAGCCCGCTCGCCCGCGCGGCGGCGGCGCTCCACCTCGTCGCTCCCGGCACGGCCCTCTACCCGGGGACCTTCGCCGTGTACGTCGGGATGCTCTGCGCGTTCCTGCCGTTTCTCGTGCTGCCGCTTTACACGGCCGTCGAGAAGCTCGACTGGTCGATCGCCGAGGCCGCAGCGGACCTCGGGGCCGACGGCCCGCGCGTCTTCCGGCACGCGGTCCTCCCGCAAGTGGCCCCGGGTCTGGCCGCCGGGATCATCCTGGTCTTCGTTCCGGCGACCGGCACGTTCGTGATCTCCGACCTCCTCGGAGGCGCGAAGACCGTGCTCCTCGGCAACGCCATCCAGCAGCAGTTCGGCCCGAGCCGCGACTGGCCCTTCGGATCGGCGGGCGCCTTCGTCGGGATGGCGGTTGTCCTGGCCGGCCTGTGGCTCTACGCGAAGGTCGCCGGCGAGCGGGGCGCGCAGGAGTTGCTGTGAGGAGGCTCTCGCTCCCGCTCTGGCTCTCCGCCGCGGCGACATACGCCTTTCTCTACGCGCCGATCCTGGTCGTCGCCGTCTATTCCTTCAACGCGTCGAAGCTGGGATCCCACTGGGGCGGGTTCACGACCCGCTGGTACGCGGAGCTCCCGTCCAACAGCGAGAAGCTCTTCGCGGCGCAGAACACGCTCGTGCTCGCGATCGTGAGCACGGCGATCGCGACGGTCCTCGGCACGATGCTCGGCTATGGCCTCTCGCGCTACGCGTTCCCCGGCAAAAAGCTCTTCTCCTGGCTGATGTACATCCCGGTCGTCATCCCGGACATCGTCATGGCGGTCGCGATGGTGCTCTTTTTCACGCTCGCGAAGACCTGGCTGTTCGGGTTCCTCGAGCTCGGGCTCGGGACGATGATCGTGGCGCACATCACCTTCCAGATCCCGTTCGTGGCGATCGTCGTGCGCTCGAGGCTCGCGGGCATGGACCCCTCCGTCGAGGAGGCCGCGCGCGATCTCGGGGCGACGGGCTGGCAGACGTTCCAGCACGTCACGCTTCCGATGATCGCGCCCGGGGTGATGGCGGGCGCGCTCCTCGCGTTCACGCTGTCCCTGGACGACTTCGTCATCAGCTTTTTCACCGCGGGGCCGGGCTCGACGACGCTGCCGATCCTGATCTACTCCTCGGTCAAGCGCGGGATCACGCCGGACATCAACGCCCTCTCGACGCTGATCGTGCTCGCGTCGGTCGCCGGTGTGCTCGTGATGTCGCTCTCGGCCCGCCGGCGGCTCGCGGCCGGCGCGGTACTCGGCGCGGCGGCTCTCGGCGCCCTCGTCTGGAGCGCATCGTCCTCGCCGAAGAACAAGCTGAACCTGTTTTTCTACAGCGAATACATCGATCCGCAGATCGTCCGCGACTTCGAAAAGAAGTTCCACTGCCGTGTGACGCTGGATGTGTACGAGGACATGGACGCGATGGTGTCCAAGCTCGAGGAGGGCGGCGACTCGCTCTACGACGTCATCACCGCCGGGGACTACGTCGTGACGACGTTGCGGGGCCGGAAGCTCCTTGCCCCGCTGCGGAAAGGGAACATCCCGAACTTCGTCAACGTCGATCCGAGGTTTGCCAATGCGCCCTGCGATCCGGGGAACCTCTACACCGCTCCTTATCAATGGGGGACGGTCGGGATCTACATGCGGCCCGTCCCCGGCCAGACGATCGAACGGACCTGGGGACTTCTCTTCGACCCCGGCAAACAGCCGGGCTCCTTTCTGCTGATGGACTCCCTGCGCGAGAGCGTCGGCTCCGCCTTGAAGTTCCGGGGGCACAGCATCAACAGCCATGACGCCCGGGCGCTCGCCGAGGCGAGAGACCTCCTGCTGAACTCCAAGCGCCGGTCCCTCGGCTTCGACGGGAGCGTGGGCGGGCGAAATCGCGTCCTCACGCATGGGGCCATGGCCGCGCTCGTCTACAACGGCGACGCCGTGCGCGGGATCCGGGAGGATCCCGGGACCGTGTACTTCGTGCCGCGGGAAGGCGGAGAGATCTGGCTCGACAATCTCTGCGTCCCCGCCCGGGCGCCGAATCGCGACATGGCGGAGAAGTTCATCAACTACATCCTGGAGGCCGAGGTCGGAGCGCGGCTGTCGAATTTCAACCAGTTCGCCACACCGAACCGCGCGTCTCTCCCGTTGATCAATCCTCGCGATCTCGCGGACCCCGCGATCTATCCGCCGCCGGAGATCGTCGAGAAGCTGGAGTTCCTGGAGGACATCGGCGAGGCGACCCGGCTCTATGATGAAATCTGGACGCAGGTGAAATCGAAGTAGTTTCCCGCGACAGCACAGGAGTCCAACTCATGCCTCAAGACCTGAAGGCCGCGCTCGAGGAATCCGCGTCCGTCCTCGACCTCATCGGCAAGAAGACTCTGACGCCGCCCGAGCAGAAGCGCGTCATCGAGGACTCGGTCCGCTACTGGACCGATTACGTCAACCCGGGCTTCCTCGAGTACCGAAAGTCCGTCTCGACCGACTACACGGCGGTCGAGTGGCAGGACGAGGGCGCGGTCTTCCAGGACATCCAGGGCAAGGAATTCCTCGACATCCTCGGCGGCTTCGGCATCTACGTCACCGGCCACCGCCATCCGAAGGTGCTGAAGGCGGTTCGGGAACAGCTCGATCGGCAGGCCATCCACTCGCAGGAGCTGATCGATCCCGCTGCGGACGTACCTCGCGCACCTGCGTCTCGCTGATCACGCCGGGAGACCTCCAGTACTCTTTCTTCACGAACTCGGGCACGGAGTCGGTCGAGGCGTGCCTGAAGATGGCGATCCTGACGACGGGCCGGCACCACTTCGTCGGCACGATCGGCGCCTTCCACGGGAAGTCGCTGGGGTCGCTCGGCGGGACGTCCAAGGCCGTGTTCCGGGAGCCGTTCCTGCCGCTCAAGCGCTGGACGCACGTGCCCTTCGGCGACGTCGGACGCGCTGCGGATGATCGTCGCGAGCGGCGACTTCTCCGGCGACCGCGTCGCGGCCGTCGTCATCGAGCCGATCCAGGGCGAGGGCGGCATCAACGTCGCGCCGCCCGGATACCTCGCCGCGGCGCGCGAGATCTGCGACAAGTACGGCGCGATGCTCGTCTTCGACGAGGTCCAGAGCGGCATGGGCCGCAGCGGCAAGATGTTCTGCTGCGAGCACGACGGCGTCGTGCCCGACCTGATGGCGCTCGGCAAGGGATTCGGCGGCGGCGTGATGCCGATCGGGGCGTGCATCGGCACGCCGAAGACGTGGGAGAGGTACATCGACAACCCGTTCCTCCACACGACGACCTTCGGCGGCAACCCGGTCTGCTGCGCCGCGGCGATCGCGACGATCAACGTCCTGCTCGAAGAGGACCTCCCGAAGCAGGCCGGCGAGAAGGGCGAGTACCTGCTCCCGCGCATGAACGCGCTGGCGAAGAAGTACCCGAAGGTCATGGTCGGCGCGCGCGGCCGCGGCCTCATGCTCGGCATGGAGTTCCAGAACCACGACCTCGGCTACGCCGTCGCGAAGGCGCTCTTCGGGCGCGGGATCCTGATCTCCGGGACCTACATCAACGCGCAGGTGCTCCGCGTCGAGCCGCCGCTGGTGATCTCGTACCCTGAGCTCGACCGGTTCCTCGCGGCTCTCGAGGGCTCGCTCCAGGAGGTCTCAAGGAGCACGGGCTCTGATGACCCGGCGCGGCCGTGCGCCTTCTTCCGCCGATCGAAGAGTCCGCCTGCTACTGGCTCGCGACGCGGCCGCCGGCGCGCGGAACACGCGAGCGAGCGGCTCGGCCGGCGACATGGAGGCCGACGTCGCTGATCGTCGGCGGCGGCTTCACCGGGCTCTGGACGGCCCTCTTCCTCAAGGAGCTCGAGCCTGCGCTCGACGTCGCGATCGTCGAGCAGGGCCGCATCGCCTGGGCTACGGCGCGAGCGGCCGCAACGCGCGGGATCGTGGGCGAGACGCTCGACCATTCGCACGAGCTCGCGATCGCGCACTTCGGGCTGGACGAGGCGCGCGAGCTCGCGCGCCTGGGCCGCGAGAACCTGGACGAGCTCGGGCGATGGCTCGCCGTAGCGCGGGATCGACGCCGAGCTTCGAGCGGTCCGGGCCAGCTCATCGTGGCGCTCATCGCCGTTGCACGAGGAGCAGCTGCGAGGCGCGCGGCGCGACGTCGCCGCGCGGGTCGGGCTCGACGAGCTGGCGCTACCTCTCGCGGGGATGACGTCCGGGCAGAGATCGCGAGCCCGCTCTATCGCGGCGCGGCTTCGCGCCCCGCAACGGCACGGTCGATCCGGTCGAGCTCGCGGAGGGCCTGCGGGCGAGGCGCGGCGGCTCGGCGTCCGGGTCTTCGAGAGGACACGAGGTCGGCGGAGCTCGCGGTCGGCCCGGGCGGCGTCGCGGCGCGGGCGGAGGCCGGGTCCCTGCGGGCCGAGAAGGCCGTCCTCGCGACCAACGCCTACTCGCACCAGCTCTGCGGCCGGAGCTCGCGAGGCGCTTTCTGCCGCTCTACGACTACATCCTCGTGAGCGAGCCGCTGACGCCGGAGCAGCGCGCCGCGATCGGCTGGCGCGGCCGGCAGGCGGTCACCGACGCTCGGGCTTTCTTCAACTACTACCGCCTGACCGCCGACGGCCGGATCCTCTTCGGGACGAGCGAAGCCGTGTACTACCCGAGCAATCGCGTGGACGCGTCCTGCGACCATTCGCCCGCGCACTACCGCGGCGCTCGGAGAGAGCTTCGGCCGGCATTTCCCGGCGCTCTCCGGCCTCGCGCTTCCCGTACGCGTGGGGCGGCCCGATCTGCCTCGACGACGCGGCTGACGCCGTTCTTCGGTTCGGCCGGCGGCCGGTTGTCCTACGGCCTCGGCTACACCGGGCACGGCATCGGCAGCACGCGGCTCGCGGGAAAGATCCTCGCGCACCGGGTCCTCGGGCGGGACAGCCCGCTCCTGGACCTCTCGATGGTGCGCAAGAAGCCCTTCCCCTACCCGCCGGAGCCGCTGCGGCGCCTGGCCGTGGACGCCGTGACGCGCCGCCTGCGCGCCGTGGACGCCGGGGAGCGGCCGAGCTGGATGCTGAAGGCGCTCGAAATGGCGGGGTTGGGGTTCTCGAGCTAACAGTCCTTAGTCCCTTGTCCGTAGTCCCTGGTCGGGAGCTACGGGAACCAGGGACCAAGGGCTAGGGACTCCCTTTCGTTCACGAATGCACACAAAAATGTGCAATTGCGCACGATTTCAATGCGAAAGTGGCACTTTGGAGCTTGAAATCCCCAAAACTGTCGCTAGAATCTCGCACATTCTGCAAAAAACGGAGGACAGAATGCCGAAGGCGAAGGTTCTGAAATTCGACGCCGCGGGGCCGGGGCTCTCCAAGACCGAGATCCTCAAGGTCTGCGACGCCGAGAACGTCCGGTTCATGCGGCTCCAGTTCACAGACATCCTGGGGGTCATCAAGAACGTCGAGATTCCGCGCTCGCAGTTCGAGAAGGCGCTCGACGGCGAGATCCAGTTCGACGGCTCGTCGATCGAAGGATTCACGCGGATCGAAGAGTCCGACATGAATCTCGTTCCGGACCTCGCTTCGTTCGCGATCTATCCGTGGGCGCACGCCGGCGGCGAGAAGGTCGGCCGCCTCATCTGCGACGTCTACAACCCGGACGGCTCGCCCTTCGCCGGCTGCCCGCGCATGACGCTGAAGAAGCAGATGGACAAGGCCTCGGCGCTCGGCTACACGATGGTCACGGGGCCGGAGGCGGAGTTCTTCCTGTTCCGCCGCGACGCCAACGGCGACCCCATCGTGGACACGCACGACGAGGGCGCCTACTTCGATCTGACCCCGGTGGACCGCGGCGAGGAGGCGCGCCGCGACATCGTCCTCGCCCTCGAGCAGATGGGCTTCGAGGTCGAGGCGGCCCACCACGAGGTCGCGCCCGGGCCAGCACGAGATCGACTTCAAGTACGCCGACGCCGTGACGACGGCCGACCGCGTCTCGACGTTCCGTTTCATCGTCAAGAAGGTGGCGATGGACCACGGCCTGCACGCGACCTTCATGCCCAAGCCGATCTTCGGCGTGAACGGCTCGGGCATGCACGTGCACCAGTCCTTCCTCGACAAGAAGGGCAACAACGTCTTCTACGACGCCGAAGGCCAAGTACCAGCTCTCGAAGACGGCGCTGAACTACACGGGCGGCATCCTGCGCCACGCGCGCGCGTTCGTCGCCGTCACGAACCCGCTCGTGAACTCCTACAAGCGCCTGGTGCCGGGCTACGAGGCGCCCGTCAACGTCGCCTGGTCGATGCGCAACCGCTCGCCGCTCGTGCGCGTTCCGGCGCGGCGCGGCATGGGGACGCGGATCGAGGTCCGGATGCCCGACCCGTCGTGCAACCCGTACCTCGCGTTCGGCGTCATGCTCGCCTCCGGCCTCGACGGCGTGAAGAACCGGATGGATCCGGGCGAGCCGGTGGACCGCAACGTCTTCAAGATGAGCGAGCGCGAGAAGCGGCGCCTGCAGCATCGAGCAGCTGCCCGGCAAACCTCTCCGAGGCGCTCGACAACCTGGAGAAGGACGAGGTCGTGACGGAGGCTCTCGGCGAGCACATCCTGACGCACTTCCTCGAGGCCAAGCGGGGCGAATGGGCGGAGTACATCTCCAAGGTCCAGCCGTGGGAGACGGAGAAGTACCTGGAAGCGTACTGATCGGTTCGGGCGAGATCCGAATGAAATAAGGCCGGAGCCGCCTCCGGCCTTATCTTTTTTAAACTGATGGCGACATCTCCTTCACTCTCCAGGCGGCTGGCCGTGCCGGCGCCGCTGCTCCTCGACTCGGCGATGGGGACGGAGCTCGAGCGGCGGGGCGCCCGCTCGCAGCTCCCGCTCTGGAGCGCCTGGTCGCTCCTCGAGTCGCCCGCGCTCGTGCTCGCCGTGCATCGCGACGACGTCGAGGCCGGCGCCGACATCCTGACGGCCAACACGTTCCGCACGCACCGCCGCTCGCTCGAGAAGGCGGGCAAGCGCGCGCGTGCCGAGGAGCTGACGCGGCAGGCCGTGGACCTCGCGCGGTTCGCGGCCGACGAGTCGCCGCGGCCCATCCTCGTGGCCGGCTCGCTCTCGCCGCTCGAGGACTGTTACCGCCCCGATCTGGTGCCGGAGGACGGCGTGCTCTGGCAGGAGCACGGGCAGCAGGCGACGATCCTCGCGCAGGCGGGCGTCGATCTCATCCTGGCGGAGACGCACAACACGGTGCGGGAGCTGGTGGCGGCCGTCCGCGCGGCGAAGACGGCCGGGCTCCCGGTCGTGGCTTCGGCGGTCACGGACGGGAACGGGCGGCTCCTCTCGGGGGAGTCGATCGCCCAGGCCGCGCGGGCGCTCGAACCCCTGCGGCCCGACGCGCTCGCGATCAACTGCGTCCCGGCACGAAGCCTGCTCGCGGATCTGCGCGGCCTGTCGGAGGCGGTTCCCGCGGCGCCGCTCGCGGCTTACGGCAACCTCGGTCCTCCGACCGGGCCCGGCGGCACACAATTCCCGTACGAGATCCCGCCCGACGAGTACGCGGATCTCGCGCGTCAGTGGATCGCCGTCGGCGCGCGGATCGTCGGGGGTTGCTGCGGCACGACCGCCGCGCACACGTTCGCCCTTCGAACGATGATCGACTCCTACGTCACGCGATGAACATCGCGTCGCCGTAGGAATAGAAGAGGTAGTTCTCCCGGACGGCCTCGGCGTAGGCGGCGAGGACGTTCTCGCGCCCGGCGAAAGCGCTGACGAGCATCAGGAGCGTCGAGCGCGGGAGGTGGAAGTTCGTCAGGAGCGCATCCACCGCGCGGAACGAGAATCCCGGCGTGATGAAGAGGTCCGTCGAGAATCGCCGGGGGCCTGCCGGCGCGGGCGGGAACCGCGCCGCCGCCTCGAGGGACCGGGTGACCGTCGTGCCGACGGCCACGACACGGCCGCCGGCCGCCCGGGTCTTCTCGACGAGCGCGCGCGTGCGCTCGGGCAGGAAGACCTCCTCGGCGTCGAGCACGTGGCCTCCCGTATCGTCGGCGGTCACGGGCTTGAAGGTCCCCGGCCCGACGGCGAGCGTCAGGTCGGCGATCTCGCACCCGCGCCGCCGGATCCGCTCGAGAATCTCGGGCGTGAAGTGGAGGCCGGCGGTCGGAGCCGCCACCGCGAGGGGATCCCGGGCGAAGACGGTCTGGTACGCCTCGCGGTCCTCGGGACGATCCGGCGCGCCCGCCGTGCGGCGGATGTAGGGCGGCAGCGGAACGTGCCCGATCCGATCGAGCATCGCGTCGTCGAGTGCGCGGTCGAAGCGAACCGTCCGGCGGCCGTCGGGCGCCACGTCCTCGACCGCCGCCGCGAGCGATTCGTCGCCTTCGAGGGAAATCCGCGATCCCTTCCGCGCGCGCCGGCCGGGGCGGGCGAGGGCCGACCAGGCGCGCCGGTCTTCGGCGAGCGGCGCGAGCAGAAAGATCTCGACGAGGCGGCCGGCCGCGTCGCGCCCGTAGAGGCGGGCCGGACGGACGCGGACGTCGTTGCGAACGAGCACGTCTCCCGGCGCGAGGAGATCCGGAAAGTCGGCGAACGTCCGGTGCGCCACGGCGCCCGTGCGCCGATCGAGCGTGAGGAGGCGGCTCGCGCCCCGCGGCCGCGCCTCCTGCGCGATCCGCTCGGCCGGGAGGTCGTAGTCGAAGAGGTCGACGCGCACGGCCCGTAGAGTAGTCTGCCTCGGTGGCGGACGACTATCCCGAAGGGCGCGGCCGCGTGCGCGTCGAGGCCTCCGGAATCGAGATCGAGGGCGTCTCGATCGCCGGGCACGAATCCTTCTACAAGGTCCCCGCCTTTCACGCGCTCCTCGACTTCGGCCGCGCGCCGGAGGACGCCGTCTCCTACGCCACGGTGTGCCTGACCCACGGCCACCTCGACCACGCCGCGGGGCTCGCGCACCACGCCTCGCGGCGGCGCCTCGCGGGGCTTTCGGGGGCGCGCGTCTTCGCGCCGCAGGAGGCCGTGCCGGACCTCGAGGCCTGGATCGCCGCCTGCGAGCGGCTCGAAAGAGTCTCGTACGGCATCGACCTCGCGGCCAGCCGGCCGGGGGACCGGGTGACGCTGCGGAGGGACCTCGAGCTTCGCGTGCTGCCCGGCCGCCATCGCGTGCCGTCGGTCGGCTATCTCTTCACGGAAGTGCGACACAAGCTCGTGGACGAGCTCGCCGGGCGGCCGGGGACCGAGATCGCGGCGCTGCGCGCGCGGGGCGTCGCGGTGACGCGGCGCAGAGGAGATTCCGCTCCTCGCGTATACGGGCGACTGCGGCGTCGAGATCTTCGACGCCGCGCCGGAGCTGTTCACTTCGAGGGTCCTTCTCGTCGAATGCTCGTTCCTGCGTCCGGACGACGTCGATCGCGCCCGCGTCTACGGCCACCTGCACCTGCAGGACTTCCTGGATCGCGCGGACCGATTCGAGAACGAGGCGATCGTGCTGACGCACTTCTCGCAGCGCTACTCGGCCGCCGAGATCCGTGAGGGGCTGCGCGCGCTCCCCGCCGGCCTCGCCCGGCGCGTCGTACCTTTCCTGCCGCCGACCTGAGAAGCGTCGGGCCGCCTCGCCGCGGCCGGCTGGCTGTGGGGGGTGGGATCGAACCACCAACCTTCCGGTTAACAGCCGGATGTTGTACCAATTCAACTACCCCACAGTAGGGAGTCGCATCTTGAATTCTAGCGGCGCGACCGTCGGCGCTGGAATCGCTTCCTGAGGTTTCCTCTGGCGCGAGAGCGTTCCGGCTCCGTACACTCCGGGAAGAGAGCCCCCGGCGAACGACGTGAGCACGGCGAACTGGCGCGACGGGCATTCGGAGCGAGTGCTGCTGGCGGGCCTCGCGGCCGTCGTCGTGTTTCGCCTCGTCTTCCACGCGCTGTTCGTTCCGGTCTGGGAGGGGCCCGACGAGCCGTTCCACGCCTCGCGGGTGGTCGCGTCCGCGCGCCTCCCGCTCCGGGGCTCCCTGGACAACCGGCCGCTCGACCCTGAAATCGTGGGAAGCATCTGGTCGCACCCGTGCTGTCCCGCCATGCGGCGCTACTATCCCTGTCCCGCCTTCGGTGGGGCCAACTCGGCGTTCAACATTCTCGCGCCGGCGGCCCGGGCGGCGCCGATTCCTGGCGGAAAGAATCCGGAGAACAATCAGCCGCCGCTCTTCTATCTCGCGGCGGGGCTCGCGCTCGCTCCAATTCGGCTTTCGATCGCAGATTCTCCGGAGCGCGCGCTCCTCGCCTGCCGGATTCTCGGAGCCGCCTTCGTGGCAGTCGCGGTCTTCGGTCCGCTCCGGCGGCTCGCTCGAACCCGGTCTCGATCGTTCTCCTTCGCGGGATTGCTTCTCCTGGCGCTCCCCGGCGCGTCGGAATCGCTCGTGCGATGTGCGAACGACGGCGCGATCTTTCTCTGGTCGGCAACCGTCCTCGCGTGTCTCGACGCCGCGGCGCCGACCGCGGTCCTCTGCGCGCTCCTCGCGGCGGGGCCGCTCCTCAAACCGACCGCCTTTCCCCTCGTCGCGGTCGGAATCGTCTGGCTCTGGACCGCCGGGCGACGAAGAGCCGCCGTCGCCGCGGCCGCGTCGGCGGTCATCGTCCTTCCCGTTCAACTCCTGCGCGGATGGAGCTGGGGCGGCGGTCTCGAGTTGAACCGGTCTCCGGTGCACGTCGCCGAGACGTGGACGGATGCCGCCCTGGGGCTCGGGCGCTCCATCTACACGATGCTGAAGACCACGTTCTGGATCGGCGAGTGGTCGTTCTTCCGCGCGCCCTCGGGACTCGTCATCGCCTGGTTCCTTCTGATCGCCGCGCTCGCGGCGGCCGGTCGGCGGCGTCGTCAGCCCCGGTTCGCCGCCGCGCACCGGACGGGCGGCCTCGTCCTCGCGGGGTGCGCAGCCGTCTTTCTGATCGCCCACCGGCGATACTGGGGACAATGGGGCGGGGTTCCCGGCTGGTACGTCTGGGGATGGATGCCATGGCTCGCGGTCGCCTGGAACGACGGTTTCGGCGTATCGAAGCGGTCCCGGACAGCGCTGCTCGTCGCGACGGCCGTGTTCGTCGCCGTCTGCAACGTCCTGTACTTTCGAATTGCCCTGGCTCTCTACGGATAGCGGCGGGCGGATACTTGGGGTCGAGAATGAAAGAGAGCGCCTTCTCGTGCTGAGACCTCGGCGGGCCGCCGTGCTCGCCGCACTGGCGGCGCTCCTCGCCCTTCTCTCGAACGCGCTCGCCGGCCCGCAGCGCCGCCTCCCGTGGGTCGGCGACTATCCGAACGCCCGCGTCGTCCCGGCAGCGGCGCCTGCACCGGCTGCGGCGACGGCTTCGTCAACGGCGGCACCCTCCGCGGCGCCCGCCTCCACCGGCGAAAAACGGTCCTATCCGCCGCATCCCGACCGCCCATGGGTTGAGATCGGCGGCGACGAGGCCGCGGAGCTCCATCGCGAGGGCGTCCCTTTCCTCGACGCGCGCCGGACGTCCGTCTACGCCGGCGGCCACATCGCCGGAGCGCGCAGCCTCCCGATCTGGGAGTCCACCGTGGACGAGGGGATCAAGCGCCTCTTCGACGAGGGCACGGACGTGAACGCTCCGCTCGTCGTCTACTGCAGCGGCGGCGACTGCGAGGACTCGCACATGCTCGCCCAGAAGCTGCATGGTTACGGGTTCAACAACGCGCTCGTCTACACGGGCGGGTTCCCCGACTGGGAGAAGCGCGGCCTGCCCGTCGAGAAGGGGCCGCCGAAGTGAGGACGGATTCCGCGCGGCCGTGGTGGCTGTCGCCGTGGGTCTCGATTCGCGCCCAGCTCGCGCTCGGCGCCGTCTTCGTCGCCGCGTCCTTGCCGAAGATCCTCGACCCTCCGTCGTTCGCGCACATGATCTACAACTACCGCCTGCTGCCGGGCGGCGCGATCAACGCCTTCGCGCTCTGGCTTCCGTGGGTCGAGCTGCTCGCCGGGCTGGCGCTCGTGATCGGCGTCTGGAAGCGGACGGGTGCGGGGATCGCCGCCATGCTGCTCCTCGTGTTCCTCGCCGCGCTGTCGTGGAACCTCGCGCGCGGCAACCCGGTCAACTGCGGCTGCTTCGACGTGAAGGCGAAGGACAAGCCGCGGGCGGAGCTCCTCGCCGAGATGCGCTGGACGATCCTGCGGGACGTCGGCCTCCTGATCCTCGCGGCGCAGGTGGTGGCGGCAAACCCGAAGAGAGGCGTACGCTCTTGAGGCCGCCGTCGCGTGGCGTCGCGGCGGGTTTCCTTGCCGCCCTCCTGATCGGCGCGGGGCTCTGGGCCGCGTACCGCGCCGGCCGCCGCGCCGGGCCGGAGCGATCCTCCTCGGCGCCCGTCGTCCAGGCCATGCGGGCCATCGCGCAGCTCGCCACCGTCGAGATCCAGGTCTCCGACGTCGTGCGCTACGAGGAGGTCAAGACGATTCTCCTCATCGATTTTCCGAAGAGCGCGACGCTGCGCCTTCGAGGGCGCGTGCTCGGAGGCTTCGACCTCGCGAGCCCCGAATTCGGCGTCGCGCCGGACGCGGAAGCGCGGTCCGTTCGCGTGCGGCTTCCGCGCCCGCGGCTCCTGACGATCGACCCGCGGTTCGAGTGGTTCGACGAGAAGAGCGGCTGGATCAACCCGATCACGACCGAGGATCGCAATCTCTGGATGGTCTGGGCGCGCGGCGCCCTCGGGCGCGCCGCCAAGGACGCGGGTCTCGAGGCGCAGGCGGCGGCGCGCGCGCGGGAGCTCCTCACGACGGGGGCGCGGGCGATGGGATGGACGGCCGAGGTACGGATCGCGTCGGAAGACCGCCTTCAGTCCCCCGCGCCGGCTACGGCGCCCGCCCGGGACTGACGCGGTCCGCGTCGGCCTGACGCTCCTTCATCGCCCAAAGGCCGAGGTGGCTCCGCCAGGCGCCCGCGGCGGCCGGCGTCAGGACGAGCTCGAGCGGCGGCCCGGCGGCGTTCGGGTTCGGAGTGACGCGCAGGACTTCGAGCCGCAGGAGTGTCCGTCCATTCGCCAGCCGGCGGCCGGTTTCGATCTTCCCGATGCGCGAGGTCGCGAGCTCCTGCGACTCGCCGAAGATCCCCTCGAAGACGATCCGGTCGTCCGTGAGGCCGAGGATGCCGGGCACTCGCCGGTAGCGGCCGATCACGAGGTCGGCCCGGGTCAGGAGCCGGAAGCCGTCTCCCGCGCGCGCGAGCTTCTGGTTCGCCAGCCGGTCCTGGGCGCGCGCGAGGAGACGCCGCGGGATCGTGAGCAGCAGAACAGCGCCGAGCAGCGCGGCGCCCGCGAGAACGAGGACCGGGGCGTTCAATGCAGGAACTTCTTGCGGTTCTTGATGTAGTCGGTGAAGAGGAACTCCGCCAGGTTGTACGGGGAGGCGTAGTAGGCGCGGCCCCGGTTGATCTTCGTCAGCTTGTCGACGAAATCCACGAGGTAGGCGTCGGTCGCGATCATGAACGTCGTGATCGTGATCCCGTCGCGCCGGCAGGCGTCGGCCTCCTCGAGCGTGCGGTTGACGATCTTCAGGTCCAGGCCGAACGGGTTCTTGTAGAGGCGGCCGTGCTCCCAGATCGCCGAGGGCTTGCCGTCGGTGATCAGGAAGATCTGCTTGTTCGGGTTCTTGCGGTGAACGAGGAGCTTGCGCGCGAGGGCGAGGCCCGCCTTGGTGTTCGTGTGGAACGGGCCGACCTGCGTCTTCGAGATCTCGGAGATCGGCACGCGCGAGGCGTCGTCGCCGAAGAGCAGGACGTCGATCGAGTCCTTCGGGTATTTCGACTGGATGAGCTCGACCATCGCGAGCGCGACCTTCTTCGCGGGCGTGAAGCGGTCCTCGCCGTAGAGGATCATCGAGTGGGAGATGTCGATCGCGAGGACGGTCGCGCAGGAGGTCAGGTGCTCCTCCTCGTGGACCTCGAAGTCCTCCGGCGGCGAGCGCGATCGTCTCGGCGTCGCGGCGGACGGCGTTGCCGATCGTGCGCACGCCGTCGATCGCGGTCGGGTTGTCGCCGAACTCGTAGGGGCGCGTCTCGGGCAGGAGCTCGCCGCCCGCGCCGGAGCGTGGGATGGCGTGGTAGCCCGGCGCCGGCCTTCGACAGCGACGTGAAGATCTCCTCGAGCGCCGAGCGCCGGATCTGCCGCTCGCCGGCGGCCGACAGCGCGAGCGTGTCCGTCGCGGTCCTCGACGATCTCGTTTTTCTCGAGCGCCTTGCGCGAACTGCGTCGAGGTCGACTTCGTCGTCGATGATGCCGCGCTCCTGCAGGTACTTCATCCAGCGCAGCGCCTCCTCGACGTCGCCGCCGGTCTGGAGCACGAGCTGCAGGAAGAGCTTGACGAGCTCCTGATAGGTCAGGAGCTGCCGCAGGAGGTCGACGGGAAACTCGCCGTAGCGGTAGCGCACCGGACTCTCGATTCTACGGCTCTCGCAGGTTGTTTCCGGCGCGGGGCACGGTCGCGCGCCACGAGCGGCCCGACTCGAGCACGAGGGACCGGTCGCTCACGGTCAGGAACCGGAAGCCGGTCTTTATCAGGTCCGGGACCTGTTCGCGGCGGCCGGCCATGATGCCGGCGGTCTTGTTCGCGGCGCCCGCCGCGGCGGCCACGCGCATGAGGGCCTCGGCGTAGCGCGGATCGTCGAAACGGCCGGGGATTCCGAGCGCCTGCGTCATGTCGTTCGGTCCCACGAAGAGGACGTCGAGCGCGGGCTCCCTCGAGATGGCGTCGAGCTCCGCGAGCGCGCCGGGCGTTTCGATCTGTGCGGCGAGCAGCGTCGCGCCGTTCGCTTCGGCGACGTGGCGGTCGTAGGGCACCGTTCCGTAGCGGTTCGCGCGGACGCCGCCGAGCCCGCGCCGGCCCTCGGGCGGGTAGCGCGCCGCCGCGATGGCGTCGCGGATCGAAGCGGCGCCGTCCCCCGCGGGAACAGAATTCCGGCGGCGCCGGCATCCAGGCAGCGGCTCGTCTCGGCGGCGGCGCAGGACGGCACGCGGACGATCGCCGGGACGCCCGCCGCGTCCGCCGCGACGCACATCGCCGTGACCGACTCCACCGTGTAGACGCCGTGCTCCATGTCGAGCACGGCGAAGTCGAAGCCCGCGATCGCCGCGAGCTCCAGGACGCCGGCCGTCGGCCACGTGACGAAACAGCCGAGGAGCGGTTCGCCGCGTCGGACGCGGTCCCGCAGTGTCGGCGCGCCGCTCAAGAGCTCAGTTGACCCGATTCCGCACGAGATTGAACTTCAACATCTCCGTGTACGACACCTTGGAGTCGAGGTCCTCGCGCGCGATCTTGAGGTGCTGCGTCAGGCCCTCGAGCACGAGCTCCATCCCGATCGACAGCTCCTCGGGCGAGGCCGGCGCGAAATGCTCCTCGACCGCCTTGCGCAGGCCCGGCACGGCCTCGAGCGCCGCGAGGTGGGCCGTGAACGGCGCGTCGTCGGAGAGCGTGATCTTGTTCCCCGCGGCGAACCACTCGACGATCGGCTCGTAGAGCGGACGGATCTTCTCGGCGGGAGTCGGCGTCCTCGCGCGCCGGGGCGCGGGGCCGTCCTCGGCGGTGTCCTCGAGCTCGACGCGGCGGCGCTCGGTGGGCCGGCCCGCGTCGGGCGCCGGGAACTTCGCGTCGAAGAGCTTCTTGACGGCCGTGCCGATGAGCCTCTTGGCGACGACCTCGGCGCCCTGCTGCTCGCCCTCGTACACCATCTCGACCTTGCCGGTGATCGCCGGCAACGTCGCCGGCAGGTCGCAGAGCCGCGGCGACACCCGCTTCTCTCCGTTCGCGAGGCCGCGCCGCTCGAGGTTCGACGCGAGGACCTCGATCGCCGAGATCGGCATGCGCGCCGACACGCCCGAGGATTGGTCCACGAATTCGCTCGCGCGCGCCGCGAAGGCGATCTCCTCGACGAGCTCGCGGAAGAGCGTCGGGATCTCGATCGCCGGCTCGCCGTCACGGTCGACCCAGGCCTCCTGCGCCGTGATCTTCGCGGCCGTCTTCACGTCGTCGGGGTAGTGCGTCAGGATCTGCGAGGAGATCCGGTCCTTCAGCGGTGTGATGATGTTGCCGCGATTGGTGTAGTCCTCCGGGTTGGCGGAGAAGACGAGAAGGACGTCGAGCGGGATCCGCACGGGAAATCCGCGGATCTGGAGGTCCCGCTCCTCGAGGATGTTCAGGAGTCCCACCTGGATTCGCGGCTGGAGGTCCGGCAGCTCGTTGACGGCGAAGATGCCGCGGTTCGTGCGCGGGATGATCCCGAAGTGGATGACCTCCTCGTCGGAGTAGCTACGGCGCTCGTTGGCGGCCTTGATCGGGTCCACGTCGCCGATCAAGTCCGCGATCGTGACGTCCGGCGTGGCGAGCTTCTCGCGGTAGCGCTCCTCGCGCGGGATCCAGACGACCGGCGTCGCGCCGCCCTTTTCGGCGATCATGCGCTTGCCGTACTTCGAGATCGGACGGAGCGGATCCTCGTTCAGCTCGCTGCCGGCGATCGCCGGGATCTCGGGGTCGAGGAGGTTGACGAGGAGGCGCAGGAGTCTCGTCTTCGCCTGCCCGCGGAGTCCCAGGAGCAGCAGGTCGTGCCGCGACAGGATCGCGTTGTGGAGCGCCGGCAGGACCGTGCGCTCGTAGCCGTGGATGCCGGGAAACGGATTGCGTCCCGCCGCGAGCTCCCGCCGGAGGTTCGCGCGGAGCTCGTCCTTCACCGTCCGCGGCCGATAGCCGCTCGATTCGAGCTCCTTCAGGGTGGATGGCGCTGGCTTGCTCAAGGTTCTCCTCTCCGGGAAAGGGTCGGATTCCTCGCCGGCTACCTGCCGGCGTTGCGCGAGACTCAGCCCGGCCGGATCGCCGGGACGTTCTCCTCGGGGCGGAAGAAGGGACGCGACGGACGTCCCGCGAGCGCGGCGGCGCGCTCGGCAAAGGCCTCGAGCTCGAGCTTCTGCAGTCCGATCACCGTGCGCTCGAGCCGTCCGTCGCGCGAGACGGCGGCGAATGCGGGAACGCTCGCGAGGCCGAGCGACTCCGACGCGCTCCAGGGCGGCGGATCATAGAGGACCGGAACCGTCAGCCCGAGGCGCGAGACGAAGGCTTCGGTCGTCGCCGGATCGTCCTGGGAGACCGCGACGACGCGCAGCCCGCGTCCGTCACCGATCTCCTGGAGGCGGTCGAGAAACGGGATCGTCATCTCGGAAGTCGGGCAGTCGGTATGGAAGAACGCGTAGAGGGTCTCCGAGTCCGGCAGCGGCGGCGCCGTTCCCGTCCCGGTGCGGAGCGATTGAAGTGGGAAAACCGTTCCGCGTTCCGGAGAGAAGGCCACCGGCCGATTATAGACTCGCGCCCGGCTCGGCCTCCGATGAGCGCGAAGAGAAAATCCGGCCGCGGTCTGTCCCGCCGCGAGTTCGTCTCCGGCGCCGCGGCGCTCGCGGCCGCGACCCTGCCGGCCGCATGCCGGCCCGCTCGCCCGGCGGCGAGCGCGGGGAAGACGCTGACGATCCTTCAGTGGAGCCATTTCGTTCCCGGCTACGACCGGTGGTTCGACGGCGTCTTCACGAAGGAATGGGGCGCCCGGAACGGAACGGAAGTGATCGTGGATCACATGACCGCGACGGAGGTCGCCGCGAGGGGCGCGGCCGAGGCGGCCGCCGGCAAAGGGCATGATCTCTTCCTGTTTCAGGCCCCGCCGGCGGCGTACGAATCCCGCGTGCTGGATCACCGGGATGTCGTGGAGGCGGTCGAGAAGAAGCACGGGAAAATGCTGCCGCTCGCGCTTCGGTCCACGTTCAATCCGAAGACCGGGAAATACTTCGCCTTCTCGGACTCCTACGTCGCCGATCCGGGCAACTATCGAATCGATCTCTGGGGAGAGGAGGGCTTGCCGAACGGACCGCGATCCTGGGACGAGCTCCGTGTCGTCGGGGCTCGAATCAAGGCGAAGAGAGGCATCCCGTCGGTATCGGTCTCGCGCAGGAGACCGACTCGAACATGGCTCTCCGTGCGCTGCTCTGGTCCTTCGGCGGCGCGGAGCAGGACGAGCAGGGAAATCTGACGCTGAACTCCCGCGAGACGCTCGAGGCCCTTCGCTTCGCGCGCGCGCTCTATCGCGAAACGATGACGCCCGAAGTCTTCACCTGGGATCCCTCCTCGAACAACCGGATGATGCTCGCCGGGCGCGGCTCCTTCATCCAGAACGCGATCTCCGTGACGCGAACGGCGGAGAAGGAAAACCCGGACATCGCGCGCAAGATCGGGCTGGCTCCGGCGCTCGCCGGGCCGGTCCGGAGTTTGACGTGCGAGCACGTGATGAACTGTTACGTCATCTGGAAGTTCGCCGAGAACCCCGACGGCGCGCGGCAGTTCCTCGTGGACCTGGCGGACAATCTGCCGGCCGTCTTTCGCCGGAGCGAGTTCTACAATCTTCCCTGCTACCCGCAGACGGTTCCGGACCTGCCGGAGGAGCTCGCGCGGGATTCGAAGGCGGATCCTCCCGGGAAGTATCGGATCCTCGCGACGGCCGTGGACTGGTCCGCCAACGTCGGGTATCCCGGCTACGCCACCGCCGCCACCGACGAGATCTTCAACACCTTCCTGATCCCGACGCTCTTCGCGCGGGTGGCGCGGGACGAGGCGTCCCCGGAGGAGGGGCTCCGGGCGGCCGAGGACGCGGCCCGCCGCATCTTCGAGCGCCGGCGATCGGCGTGATGCCGGATCACGCGGGCTTTCCGGACCACTTCTCGGAGGTCGCGGGGGAGTATGCCGAGTTCCGCCCGGACTATCCCGCCGAGCTCTTCGCCTTCCTGGCGTCGACCGCGCCGGGAAGACGATGCGCGTGGGACTGCGCCACGGGCAGTGGGCAGGCGGCGGCCGGGCTTGCCGGGCACTTCGAGCGCGTCGTCGCCACGGACGCGAGCGCGCGCCAGATCGCGAGCGCCCGGCCCCGTCACCGGGTGGAGTATTCCGTGGCGGCGGCGGAGGCGAGCGGGCTGCCCGACCGGTCCGTCGATCTCGTCACGGTCGCGCAGGCGGTCCATTGGTTCGATCGGCCCGAGTTCTGGGCCGAGGTCTCCCGGGTTCTCGTTCCGGGCGGCGTCGCCGGCGTCTGGTGCTACCACCTCTTTCACCTCGACGAGCCCGTGGACCACGTGATCCGCCGCCTCTACGGCGAAATCGTGGGACCCGACTGGCCGCCCGAGAGAAAGATCGTCGAGCGCGGCTACCGATTCTTGGATTTCCCGTTCGACGAGGTCGCGGTTCCCCGATTTCAGATGGTGAAGCACTGGACGTTCGAACAGATGGTGGGGTACCTGCGGACCTGGTCCGCGGTCCGTGGGTATCTCCGGCGGGTCGGGGAAGACCCCGTGGCCATCGTGGCCGCAGATCTCGCGAGGGCCTGGGGAGACCCGGAACGCCGGCGGCCGCTCGTCTGGGACCTCGACCTGCGCGTCGGGAGGGCCCGTCCTCGGAACGCATAGAATCCACGGGATGGCGCTCTCCGACGCCTTCGGACGGCCGTTGCGCAACCTCCGGGTCTCGGTCACGGACCGATGCAACCTGCGCTGCCAGTACTGCATGCCGGAGGCGGACTACGCCTGGCTGCCTCGCCGCGACATTCTCGACTTCGAGGAGATCGCGCAGCTCACGGACGTCTTCGCGGCGCTCGGGGTCGAGCGCGTGCGGCTGACGGGAGGCGAGCCCCTGGTGCGCCGGGACCTGCCGCGCCTCGTTCGCCTTCTCGCCGCCAAGTCCGCCCTGCGAGACCTCGCGTTGACCACGAACGGCGTGCTCCTCGCCGAGCAGGCGAAGGACCTGCGGGCCGCCGGCCTCCATCGCGTCACCGTGAGCCTGGATACGCTTCGCCCCGATCGATTCCAGGCGATGACGCGCCGCGATTCGCTCCCCCGGGTGCTCGACGGGATCGCGGAGGCCGTGAAGGCCGGGTTCTCCCCCGTCAAGATCGACTCGGTCGTGATCCGCGGCGTCAACGACGAGGAGATCGAAGCGCTTCTCGATTTCGGCCGGAGCTCGGGGGTGGAAATCCGCTTCATCGAGTACATGGACGTCGGCGGCGCGACGCGCTGGCGGCGCGAGGACGTGGTCTCGCGATCCGAAATCCTCGAGCGGCTCGCCGGCGCGTACGGCGCGCCGCAGGAGATGCCCGGAGACGACAGCGCGCCGGCCGACCGCTTCCGCCTTCCCGATGGAACGGTCTTCGGCATCATCTCGTCCACCACGGTGCCCTTCTGCGGCTCCTGCGACCGAAGCCGCCTGACGGCGGACGGGCTCTGGTACCTGTGTCTCTATGCCCGGACCGGGATCGACCTTCGCGGGCCGCTTCGCGCCGGAGCCGGTCCGGAGGAGCTCGCCGCGCGGATCGCGTCGGCCTGGGGCGGGCGCGTCGATCGGGGCGCCGAGGATCGGCTCGCCTTGAGAAACCGAACCGCACTCGCTCCTGTCGAGACGCTTCGCGGCGATCCGCATTTGGAAATGCACACGCGGGGAGGCTGAGTTGTCAGACGGGGATTCCGCCGGGAGGGGAGCTCTCCCCGAGCTTCCCGGCGCGCGGGGCGTCGGGCTCGAGCGGATTCCGGTGCGGACGCGCGAAGCCGGGATGACGCTCTCCGCCTGGCGCCTTCGCGTGGAGTCCGACCGCGGGCCTGGAGAGATCGTCTTCGTCGAGGCGGCGGGGCGAGAGGCGGTCTACCGCGGCCACGGGGTTCTGCTCGGCTGGCCTCAGGACCGGCTGTCGGCGGCCTATGCGGCGCTACGGCCGCTCTCGGACGAACCCGACGTGGAGACCCTGCAGATGGGCTAGCGCGGAAGAGAGATGCTCGAGGACTTGCGGCGGAGCCTCGCCATCGGAGATCGGCGAAGCCGCGAACGACAAGGGGAGAGAGGAGGGCCCATGATTCGAGGTCAGAGAACCCTGGCGGCCGTGCTACTCGGTGCCTCCGTCGTCTTTCTCTGGGGATGCGCCGGAATGGAGTACGTTCCCGGCGGAAGATTTTTCTTCTACCACAAGGAGCTTCCGGAATCGCAGAGGGCCATCGACGCGGCCCGGAAGGCCGGCAAGGACAAGGAGTGCCCCGCCGACTTCCAGGCCGCCGAGAAGATGAAAAACGACGCCTACGCCCTGTACTACGCGTGTCACACGAAGGAGGCGATCGCAAAGGCCAAGGAAGCGATGGCTCTGGCGGCGTCGCTCTGTCCGCGGGTCGCGGAGGCGCCGAAACCGGCGCCGACCCCGCAGCCGGCCGCGCGGCCGACGATCTCGTTCTCGTCGTCGCCGGGCTCGATCCACGCCGGCGATTGCGCGACCCTCACGTGGTCGACGACCGGCGCGAGCAGCTCCTCGATCGACCCGGGTATCGGAAGCGTCGACACGAGCGGATCGCGGCGCGTATGCCCCGACGGCACCACGCGCTACACCCTCACGGCGTCCGGAGCGGGAGGCTCGGAGTCCGCGTCCACGTCGGTCGAGGTGACGCCGGCGCCCGCACCCATCGACCACCTGACGGTTCACGTCAGGTTCGACACGGGCAAGGCGGAGATTCGGAAGGCCGATCACGACGAGCTCCAGAAAGCGCTGCATTTCGTCGAGCGGTACCCGGGCTGCAAGATCTCCGTTGAGGGTCACACGGACTCGACCGGCTCGGCGCCCCACAACCAGGCGCTCTCCGAGAAGCGAGCGGCCGCGGTCAAGAAGTATCTCGTCGACCACGGCGCGGCGGCGGCGGACAAAATCCAAAGCGTCGGCTACGGCCAAACCCGGCCGATCGGAGACAACAAGACCGCCAAGGGCCGGTCCGAGAACCGGCGGGTCGAGATCATCATCGTCTCGCGCTAGGTGCGCCGGCGGCGCGGGCCGCCTCCCTTCGCGGGGAGGCGGCCCGGCGCGCGCCGGTTCCAGGGGCTCAGTCGGGCGGCGCCTCCTCGCGGAGCCGCCGGAGGTCCTCCGGAGTCAGACGCCCCGCCGCAGCGGGGTAGTAGACGGTCTCCATCTCCCCCTCGTGCGCGACGAGCCGCCGGTCGAGGTTCTCGACCAGACCGAGGATGTCGCCCATCGGCGCGGTGCCGGACACGAGCTCCAGGAGATATCGCGTGAGCTCCCGCAGCTGGACGTACTCGAGCCGGAGCTCGCGCCGGGGATCGCGCCCGGGAAGATCGGCGTGCGCCAGCGCGGGCACGAGGACTTCCTCCTCGCGGCGGGTCCACCGGCGCAGGTGTTCTTCGAAGTCTCGCAGCGCGAGCAACTGGGCGGAGCGGTCTCGCCGCTCGAGCGCCCGGCGGAAGTCGTCGAATCGTGCGCGCAGACGGCGCTGGGCCGCGAGCAGATCGTCCGCGTCCGCCGGAGCCATTGCGTCTAGATGCCGGCGAGGCCGGGCTCGATCCGCTCGAAGCCCTCGGAGCGTGCCCAGAGGTCGAGCGACAGCGAAAAGAGGTCGTCCACCTCCGGAATCGGCCGCGCGTCCTGCGAAAGATCGAACGACTTGACGTAGCGCCGGCAGGTGTCGCACGCCTCGATGCGCACGAACGGGTGCCGGTCGGCCTGGAATGACGGAAGGCGGTGCGGGTCTTCCTCGAAGCACGCGGGGCAGAGGATGCGCTGGAAGGGCCATTCTCCGCCGCAGAGGGAGCAGGCGAGCAGCCGCTTTGCGCCTTCCATGAGCGAGCCTTCGCGCCGCGCGCCGACGGCGGGCGCGCCCCCGCAGAACGGGCACTGTCCCCGGCGGTGGATCCGGTCGGGCGCGATCGTGGCGCCGCGGAGAAACTCGACGTACGGCCGGAGGGACGCGCGCGCCAGGTAGTCCTCGCCCCGCGAAGTCCCCCCGGTCCAATAGACGAGCAGGCGCGTTCGGGCCGTCGCCGGGAGATCGTCCCGGCGGGCTCGTGCCGTCTCGGCGAGAGTCTCCGGGCCGTGTGCGGCGGCGTACCGCACGACGGCGGCGGCGCCGTCGAGAAGACGCTCCACGTCCCGATCGAGATGCCCCGTCAGAGGCTCGCGGGTATGGGTCGATTCGAGGCCCGCGGCGACTTGGCCCTGGACGCGGTAAAGCCCCGCGGCAAACACCAGCGCGTCCGGGGCGGCCGGTCCGTCGGCAAGAAGCGACTCCGCGCGAGCGGCGCGCTGCTCGAACTCCGCGACGACGGACGGGTCTCTAGCCGCGGCGGGGCTCTTCACCCGTCACTTCGCGATACCAGCGCGGATGGTGCAGCCGCGCCCACGGTCGCGTGACGGTGCCCCGAGTCATCGAGCCGAATGTACCGGGCTCCGCCGCCGTGCCCAGATAGATGTGGAAGACGAGGGACACGGCAAAGCAAATGAAAGTGAAGTCGTGGACGAGATAGGCGAGTTCCATGAGCGGCTTCGGAAAGGAAGTCGGGAACCACATCATGAGGCCGGACAGGAGGAGTCCCAGCGCTCCGAGCGAGACGGCCCAGAAGTACAGCTTCTGGCCGCCGTTGTACTTTCCGGTCCGGGAGTCGTCGGCCTCGTATCGCATGTAGCGAAAGACCCGGGGGCCGATCCAATCCCGCTCCCAGCTCTCGAGGTGCATGTCGCCGATCCACTCGACGAACTGGACGCCGGCCGCGATGAAGAACGCGATTCCCGCCCACGGGTGAATCACCCGGCAGACCGAAAGCCCGCCGAAAAGATTCGCCATCCATCCGAAGACGGGCGTCCAGATCGGCATGCCGGTCAGCAGGCACACGACGAAGGTCAGGGCGACGATCCAGTGAGCCAGGCGCGACCAGAGGCGATGCCGAACGATTTCGCTGCCGACGACGACGTCTTCGCGGGTGCGGCCGACGACGATTGCCGGGTCCATCGGCGCGTGCGGTGCGGCGGTGCTCATTTGCCCCTCCCCGTTCGGCTCAGGCGTTCGGACGATTGCGGTCCGAGTCGCTCGAGCCCTCGACCTCCTTGGGCCCGTATTTCGTGTAGTGGGCGAACGCTCCGATCACCGCGCCGAAGATCGCCGCGACCCCCAGGGGGCGCAGGACCTTCTTCCAGAGCTTGACGCCCCAGGGCACGTGCGGGTCGGCGGGCAGGGAATACCAGTCCGGATGGTCGCCGTGCGCGAGCACCGTGACGACGCTCGTTCCCCCGACGCCCCGGGGGTCGTACAGCGAGGCGTTCGCGAAGCCGCTCGCTTTGAGCTGCGCGACTCGCGTGTTGCCGAGCGCGACCATGTCCTCCTTCGTCCCGAAGTGGAGGCAGCCCGTGGGGCAGGCCTTGATGCACGCGGGCTCGAGGCCGACGGAGACGCGGTCCACGCAAAGCGTGCACTTCGACATCTTTCCGGTGGTCGCCGAGAATCGGGGCACGTCGAAGGGGCATCCCGTCTCGCAGTACTTGCACCCGATGCACTGGTCGGGGTTCACGTCGACGATGCCGTTGCCGTACTGCACGATGGCGCCCGGCGCGGGGCACGCGGCGAGACACCCGGGCTCGTCGCAGTGCATGCACTGGTCCTTGCGCATGAGCCAGACGATGCCGCCGTCGAAATCCCGCTCGCTGAATCGGATCAGGTTCCAGTAGTCCGCGTGGAGAGTCGGAAGCGTCTGGTACGTCCCGGTCTGTTCCGTTGGGACGATCTTGAGGTCGTTCCATTCCTGGCAGGCGACCTCGCAGGCCTTGCAGCCGATGCAGGTCGAGGTATCGATGTATTTGGCGACCGTCGTCGCCTTCCGAAGCCCGGACAGGCTGCCGAGGACCGAGGCCGAGGAGCGCCGGATTTCGAGAGTTTGCGTGCTCATCGCGCGGCTCCTCTCAAGCCTTCTCGAGCTTCACGAGGAAGGTCTTGTACTCGGGCGTCCACGTGTTCGGGTCCATCGCCGAGGGAGTCAGGAAGTTGGCGAGGGGCCCCGTGTGATCCGCCGTCGCCTCGTAACCCCAGTGAAGGGGAAACCCGATCTGCCAGATGCGGCTTGCCGTCGATCGGGAGGGGACGCAGGCGCTTGGTGACCATCGCGACGCCCTCGATCGACCCGCGGGCCGACGTGACGCGCGCCTTGCCGCCATTGGCGATTCCCTTCTCCTTGGCCAGCTCCTCCGGTATCTCGATGAAGAACCCGGGCTGGAGCTGATTGAGCCGATTGATGTTCTTCGTCCAGTAGTGGTACATCTCGGTGAGCCGATACGTCATGCACACGATCGGATAGTCCGTGGCGGTTCCGTAGATGTCCTTGTCCGACTTGAACCTCTTGGTCGCCGGATTGGACGTCACCTTCGGGTGCAGGATGTTCGCGACGGGAGCCTCCACGGCCTCGTAGTGCTCGGGGAAGGGCCCGTCGTTCAGGCGGAGCGAAGAGGCGTGCGCTCCCTTCGGGGAGCATGATGAAGGCCCCGAACGTTCCGGGCGGGGCGTCGGGCTTCATGTCGGGTACGTCGCCGACCCACTTCTCGCCGTTCCACTTGATGCCGGCGCGCGTCGGATCCCACGGCTTGCCGTCGGCGTCGGCGGAGGCGCGGTTGTACATGACGCGGCGATTGGCCGGCCAGGAGAAGGTCCAGTTGTGGTACATGCCGAGGCCGGTCGGATCATCCGCCGAGTTGCGGCGCTGCGTCAGGTTGCCCGCCTCGGTGTAGCAGCCCGACATCAGCCAGTTGCCGCACATCGTCGAGCCGTCGTCCTGCAGCTGCCCGAACCCGTCGAGCTGCTGGCCGGCGGTCTTCAAAGTCTTGGTCTTGTCCTTCGGGTCCGGGATGTCGGCCAGCGCCTTCCCGTTGAGCTCCTTCAGGCACTCGGCCAGATCCGGGGCCGCCGGATTGGTGTAGGACCAGTCGACGTTGAGGACGGCTTCCGGAAGGGCGCCTCCTTCCTTCCGGTAGAGCTCGCGCACGGCGAGGAAGATGCGGGCGAGGATCTCCTGATCGGTCTTGGCCTGTCCGGGGGGATCCACGGCCTTCCACTTCCACTGGATCCAGCGCGCCGAATTGGTGAAGGAGCCGTCCTTTTCGGCGAAGCAGGCGGCGGGAAGCTGGAAGACCTCCGTCGGAATCTTCGAAGGCTCGGGACCGCCGTACTGCTTGGGCGCCTTCCAGAACGTCGCCGTTTCGACCTCGTGGTTCTCGACGACCACCAGCCACTTGAGCTTGGCGTGCGCGGCGATCATCTTGGGCGAGTTCGGGCCGATGCCGACGGGGTTCATGCCGAAAGTCATCAGGCCTTCGGGGCCGGGCTCCTGTCCTCCGGCGCGCTGCGCGTTGCCGCGGTACATGTCGTCGAAGATGTACATCCAGGAGTAGTTGCCGTCGACCCTGGGCAGCCACCCGTAGCCGAAGTCGTTTTCCTTGTTGGCCGCTTTTCCGTAGCAGGCTTTCAGGACCGACACCATGAACTTCGGATAGTTCTGCCAGTAGTTCATGGAGGGCCCGAGGGCCTTGGGCACGTTGGCGTCGTTGTACTCCTTGAGGCTCTGCCACTGGGACTGCGGCGTCTTGAGGTAGCCCGGAAGAATGTCGAACACCCCAGCCGTGTCGGTCGCGCCCTGGATGTTCGAGTGTCCCCGCAGCGCGTTCACTCCGCCGCCGGGCCGTCCGACGTTGCCGAGCAGCAACTGCAGCATCGCCGCGGTGCGGATCATCTGCACGCCGACCGAGTGCTGGGTCCAGCCGAGCGCGTACATGATCGTGCCCGCGCGCTGCGCGTTACCGGTCGACGTCACGACCTCCGCGACCTTCAGGAAGGTGGCCTTCGGCGTTCCGCAGATTCGCTCGACCATTTCGGGCGTGTACCGGTCGACGTGCTTCTTCAGGAGCTGGAAGACGCAATTCGGATCCTGGAGCGTCGCGTCGGTCTTCGCGAAGCCCGTCTTGGGGTCCGTCTGATAGGCCCAGGTGTCGCGCTTGTAGGTTCCGGATGCTTCGTCGAACCCGGAGAAGAGGCCTTCCTCGAACTGGAAGTCCGGGTTGATGAGCATGCCCGCGTTCGTGAAGAGCTTGACGTACTCCTCGTGGTACCGGTTGTTGGCGAGCGCGTAACGGATGATGCCGAGCAGGTACGCGATGTCGGTGCCGCTCCGGATGGGAGAGTAGAGGTCCGCCACCGCCGCGGTTCGCGTGAACCGGGGATCGACCGCGACGATCTTTGCGTTACGGGTCTTCTTGGCCTCGATGGCCCACTTGAATCCGCAGGGATGATTCTCTGCGGGATTGCCGCCCATGCACAGGACGACGTCGGCATTCTTGATGTCGACCCATCCGTTGGTCATCGCTCCCCGACCGAACGTGGCGGCCAAACTGGCCACCGTTGGGCCGTGTCAAACCCGTGCCTGGGTATCTCGGTACGGCACCCCCCAGGCCGAGGCGCTCTTCCAGTAGAGCCAGTTGAATTCGGTCGTGTCGGTGCACCCGCCGATCATCGCCATGCCGGGGTTGCGGTTGACGACCTGACCCTTGGCGTTCTTGGCGACGAAGTTCTTGTCCCGCGTGTCCTTGATGTGCCGAGCGATTTTCGCGATCGCATCGTCCCAGCTGATGTCTTCCCACTTGTCCGAGCCCGGGCGCCGGATCTGCGGCTTCCTGAGACGATCGGGGTTGACGATGTCGTCCTTGACGGTCGCGCCTTTGGGGCAGAGCGTGCCGCGGTTGATCGGATGATCGGGATCGCCTTCGACGTAGACGACGGCGGGGGTCGCGTTCTTGGCCTTGTCGCCGAGGGTGTGGATGATCATCCCACACGAGACCGCGCAGTAAGGGCAGGTGCTTCGAGTCTCCGTGGTGCGGGAGATCTTGAACTCCCGCATCTCCGCTTCCGCCGTCGAAACATCGAACCCGAGAGCGATGGTGGTTCCGACGCCGGTCGCCTTGAGGAATCCGCGCCGCGAGATCTGCATGCGACCTCCTCGAAAGCAACCGTCATTCCAGACCTTTCGGCCGGAGTTGTCAAGGATCGATTTCTACAGGGTTGCGATGTATTGATTCGCGGGAGTCAGGGCGAGTCGCTTCGGGCGACCCTTCGCGGATGGGTGTACACGTTGAACCGGCGATCCCTGAGAAACCCGACGAGCGTCATGCCGGCAACCTCAGCGAACTCGGCGGCGAGGCTCGACGGGGCGGAGACCGAAGCGACGATCGGGATGCCCGCGTTGTACGCTTTCTGTACGATCTCGAACCCGGCTCGGCCGGAAACCATCAGGATCGTCTCCGCTGCAGGAAGTCCGCCACGAAGCAGGAGGCCGCCCACGAGCTTGTCGGTCGCGTTGTGCCGTCCGATGTCCTCGCGAACCGCTCGAAGGGCTCCGTCCGAATCGAAGAGCGCCGCCGCGTGGAGGCCTCCGGTCCGGGCGAAGACGGACTGGTGCTCCCTCAGGGCGCCGGGAAGCGCGTACAGGACTTCGGCGGACACGCGGAGTCCCGACGCCAAGGGGATACGGCCGGCCGGCAGGATCGACTCGATGGACGTCCGGCCGCAGACGCCGCAAGCCGAACCCATCACCGTCGTCCGCCGCAGTGTCTTCGCCCGCCGGGCGGCTTCGGGCCCGATCGTGGCGATCAACACGTTTTCCCGCATGTCGGGGTCCATCCGGCGGTCGTAGGGACATGCGAGCGCGAGCAAGTCTTGGGGTCCCGAGAGGACTCCTTCCGCGTACAGAAGCCCCGCGGCGAGGCCCTCGTCGTCTCCCGGCGTGCGCATGGTGACGACGAATGACTCGGGCGCTCCGGCGCCTTCGTCCCGAAGCCGGATCTCCAGCGGCTCCTCGACGGCGACCGAGTCTTCGCGCTCCCGCTCGGCGTCCCCTTCGCGGGCGATCACTCGGACGGGCGCGAACGGCTCCACAGCGCGATCGTACCAAGCAGCGCCGACGGCGGGAGTAGAGTCGGAGGCCGCGAGGGGATCCATGCAGCTGATCAACCCCATCGTCCGCCGTTATCTGGACGAGGCGGCGGCCGACCCCGAGGCGTTCTGGTCGCGTGCGGCGGCCCGCCTCCACTGGTTTCGGCCCTGGAAGGAAACGTTCGTCTGGGAGCCCCCGGGCTTTCGATGGTTCGTCGGCGGCGAGACGAACCTCGCCTGGAATTGCCTCGACCGGCAGATCGCGCGGGGCAAGGCGGGGCACACGGCGCTCGTGGCGGTCAACGAGCGGGGAGACCGGCGCCTCTACACGTATGCGCAGCTCCTGCACGAGGTGGAACGAACCGCGGCGGCGCTGCGCGGGATGGGCATCGGCAAGGGAGACCGAATCACGATCTACATGCCCACGACGCCCGAGGCGATCCTGCTGATGCTCGCCGCCGTCCGCATCGGCGCGATCCACATGGTCGTCTTCGCGGGATTCGGCTCCGGAGCTCTGGGCGACCGGGTTCGCGCGAGCGGCTCCCGTCTGATCTTCACCGCGGACGTCACGTATCGGAAAGGGAAGGCCGTACGCCTCAAGGAGATCGTCGACCAGGCGATCGCCGGGCCCGGGCACGCCGTCGAGCACGTCATCGTGTGGAGCCGCACGGAACAGGGACCTCCGATGAACCGCGGACGGGATCTGTCCTGGAGCGAGTTCCTCGAGAAGGCGGAAGGTCAAAGCAGCGCGCACGTGCCCCTCGAGTCGAACGAGCCCGCGTTCATCCTCGCGACGTCGGGGACGACGGCCAAGCCGAAGCTCGCGGTTCATACCCACGGCGGCTATCAGGTGCACATCGCATCGATGGGCCGGTGGTGCTTCGGTCTGAGAGCCCGCGACGTCTGGTGGTCGACGTCGGACATCGGGTGGATCGTCGGCCACAGCTACATCGTCTACGCGCCGCTCCTGGCGGGTTGTACGACGATCGCGTACGAAGGTGCGATCGACCATCCCGACCCGGAGACCGTCTGGAGGATCGTCGAGGAGTTCGGCGTGACCGGGGTCTTCACCTCGCCGACTGCGGTTCGACTCCTGATGCGTTACGGCGAGTCGCACGCCCACAAGCACGACCTCTCATCGCTCGAGCGCGTGCTCTGCGCCGGCGAGGTGCTCAACGCTCCGGCCTGGGAGTGGCTTCAGAAGCGGGTCCTGGCCGATCATGTCCCGGTCATCGACCACATGTGGCAGACCGAGACCTCCGGTCCCGTGTTCGGCAACCCCTACGGCCTGGCGATGCTGCCGATCAAGCCGGGCTCCTCCGGCATCCCGCTGCCCGGCATCGAATGCGGGATCGTGGCTCCGGACGGGGCGCCGTGCGGCGTCGGCGAGAAGGGGATCATGGTGATCCGGCGCCCATTCCCGGGACTGACGCCGACGCTGTGGGGCGAGCCCGAGCGATACGGACGGGACTACTGGGAGAGGGTGCCCGGCGTCTACTCGACCGGTGATTCGGCCCACATCGACGAGGATGGCTACGTCTGGTTCGCGGGCCGGGCCGACGAGATCATCAAGATCGCGGGGCATCGGATCGGGACGATCGAGGTCGAGACGGCGTTCTCAAGCACTCCGCCGTCGCGGAGGCCGGCGTCACCGGGCGGCCCGACGAGGTTCGGGGCGAGGTGATCTCGGCGTTCGTGGTGCTCAAGCAGGGCCATCTGCCGCAGCGATGGCTGCGGCAGGATGTCCTCGACACGATCCGGCGCGAGCTCGGCCCGGTCGCCGTCATCGGCGAGATGAACTTCGTGGCGTCGCTCCCCAAGACGCGGAGCGGCAAGATCATGCGGCGTGTGCTGAAGGCGGTGACCCTGAACATGGAGCCCGGGGACATCACCACGATCGAGGACGAGGGGTCCGTCGAGGAGGCGCGCAGCGCCTGGGAGGCGATGCGGGCGGAGGTCGAGGAGGCCGGGCGGCTGGATTCCCGGGCGGGGGCGCCGCCTCCGCCCGGAAGATCGCGCTCAGAAGTGAACAGGGCCGAAAGCGCGAGCTGCGGCCCTTCGTTTGCGTCAGCGTCAGCTCGCCCTCCGTCGTGGCTCCCGTCGTCAGTGTCGAGTAGAGATACTCGAATCCGAACGCAAGGGTCCGCTTCTCCAGCGCAGCATCCCGGCGTACATGATCGTTCTTCAGGCGGTTGTTGCCCGAGAGGAGGACGTCGGTGTCTTTCGGGTCGTCGACTCCCCAGAATCCGAAGATGCCCCAGTTCTTCGTGATGTCGAAGCCGATCTGGCGCCCAGCCGCCGGTTCCCTGGATCTTCCCGAACTGCGTGATCATGCCGAACTGCTGGCCGATCGAGTGGCCCGTGTAGCGCGTTGCCCTGGACCATGACGGGCCCGAACTGGAACTTGGCGCCGATCTCGACGGCCGAGCCTTTCAGCTTGTCGGTCGGGCGGTCCCGGCGGACTGCCGGCGCCCGAGAGATCCTTCTCGTCGACGTGCCCGACGATGTAGGTGCTCCAGTTGCTGTTGCTGCCGAGCTTTCCGCCGAGGTTGAAGCGCAGCTCGAACTGAGGCCAGGACGCGTTGCCGGCCGGATGTTGTGTCATTGGTCGACCGATCGAGCCGGGGCCGTTCCAGGAGCCGGACATGACTGCGGCCTGCAGGTCGGCGTTGACCGCAGCGTCCTTGGCCGTGAGGTTCTGGTAGACGAAGATCCCCGGGAAGCGCCAGCCGATGTCGCCGGCCGAGCCGTAGCCGAGCGGGAACGCGATGTGGGACGAGCGAGACCGCGGTGTTGCCGAAGAGCGGCGCCCACTGCTGGCCGATGCGGATCGTCGTGCTGCCGTTGGTGAAATCGGCGAACCCGAGGCGCAGCCGCGGCACGGGCTGCTGTCCGCTGAACGCGCCGGTTCCGTTGTTTCCGCCGAAGAAGTCCATCTCGATGGTCCCGTTGACCTTCCAGTCGCCGACGACCTTCGGTCCGTTGAAGACCATGGTCAGGCGGGTGTTGCGAACGTCGCCGCCGCCGAACCAGCGATCGACGTCGGCCTCCGGCGGCGTACGGGATACTCCGCGTTCTGCCCGTTGCCGAACGTGAAGTTCTGGTCCTGGGCGAAGGCCGTTGCGCTGATGAATCCCTTGAACGTGAGGCTGGTGCCCGCTCCGAGCTGCACCGTCTGGGCTGGCGCCGACCGCGCCCCAATTGCGGCGCACGCCGCAAGAACCGTAAAGCCTACCCTCCGCTTCATCGAATCCTCCTTTCCTTCTCGAAGGAGGCGGCTCAGGCCCGTTCCGTGGCTCTGGTCACCCCTTTCGAAAGCCCTCCGAAACTCACTTCACCGAACCCACGGTGAATCCGGCGATGAATCGGTCGAGGAAGAGGTTGTAGAGGATCCCGATCGGCAGGCTCGCGATGAGGCAGGCGGCCATGAGCGAGCCCCAGTAGTAGACGTCCCCCCGGACCAGGTAGATCGGCACGCCGACGCCCACCGTCTGGTGCGCCGCCGAAGAGATGAACGTCAGCGCGTAGACGAACTCCTGGGTGACCAGGGTGAACGCGAAGATGACGACCGTCAGGATCCCGGAAAAGGAGATCGGAACCACCAGTTCGGATGAAGGCCTGAAAGCGCGTGAGGCCGTCCACCATGGCGGCATCCTCGAGCTCCCGCGGGATCGACTTGAAGAATCCCATCAGCAGCCACGTCGAGAAGGGAATCGTAAAGCTGGGATAGACGACGACGATCGCCCAGATGCGAGTCCTGGAGGCCGAGGCCGCGCGACGATCCGCGAGAGGGGGATGAACAGAAGCGTCGGCGGCACGAGGTAGGTCAGGAAGATCGCGATCCCCAGCTGCTCGCCCCACGCGCCCGGTCAGACGGGCCAGCGCGTAGGCGGCCGGCATCGCGAGGGCGAGCGTGATCGACGACGACGAGCACCCCCGCGAGACGCGTGTTCGCGAGCCAGCGCAGGAAGAGGGTCTCCTGGAAGAGCAGCCGCAGGTGCTCGAGCGTCGGCGGCTCGTGGAAAGAGAAACGGGTTGTTCTTCAGGTTGTAGAGGTCGCGTCGTCCGCTTGAAGCTCGTGATGAGCATCCAGTAGAAGGGAAAGGCGAGGGCAGCCGAGAAGGCGAGCGAGGATTCCCCATCGTGAGGATGCGCTCCAGGCCGCGTGCGGGCACGGCCGTCCGACGCCATCACGTCACCTCGGCCCGGCGCGCCGTGCGGAGCATCAGCCAGGCGACGACCACGAGAAGCGGGACGAGAAAGAGCGAGATCGCGGCGCCTTCCGCGAGGTCGCTGCCGAGGATTCCCGTGAAGAACGCCAGCGACGGGAGCACCTGCGTCGTGTCGTAGGGGCCGCCCCGCGTCAGGATGTAGATCGACGGTCATGTCGGTGAACGTGAAGACGATCCCGAAGAGCAGGGCGACGTTGATGATCGGCAGGAGCATCGGGAGCGTGATCTGGAAGAGGGTGCCGGAAGTAGCCCGCGCCGTCCACGGCGGCGGCCTCCGGGATGTCCTTCGGGATGGCCGTCCATCCCGCCAGCAGGATCACCGTCGCGAACGGGAGGATGTGCCACGTGTGGACGAGGATCACCGAGATCATCGCGAGCGTCGGCTCGCCCGAGCCACATGGGCGCGTCGAAGCGGCTTGACGAGATGGAGCCGGATCGAGCACCCAGTTGATCACGCTGTAGAGGGAGTCGAGGATCCATTTCCAGCCGATCGAGCCGATCGAGACCGGCGCGACCCACGGCAGCAGGATGAGGAACCGGACGAGACGCCGGCCGCGAAACGCGTCCTTGAGGGCGAGCGCGAGGACGTTGCCGCCGACGAGCACGAGGATCTGGGAGCGATCGTGAAGACGAACGAGTTGCGCAGCGCGCGCCGGAACGCCGGGTTCTCGAGCACCGAGCGGAAGTTCGCGAGGCCGACGAAGTGGTAGCCGACCGAGCCCGACCTTCACGTCTCCCACGGCGTAGAAAAAGGCGAGGACGAACGGGACGCCCACGAGGCGCGAGGACGTAGACGATCGCCGGAAGCAGCATCGCCGGGCCCGAGCCAGCGCTGGCGGCCGCGAGCGCTCATGACGAGAGGCACGGCGCGCCGATCGCGTGCCCGTCTCGCGGTCGAAGAACTTCAGGTTCGCGCTCGGCCACCTCGAAGCGCGCAGACGGTGTCCGGCGCGAACCGGCCTCGCGTGACGTCGACGGGCATCCGCGACGACCGCCTTCGTTTCCGTCGAACGCGGCCGCCCTCCAGCCGGCCGTAGAGGATGCGCTCGGAGCCGAGGTACTCCTCGTGGCCGAGCCGGAACGAGCAGCGGACACGCGCCGGCCCGCCGCGGCGGCGCGACGCCGGCCGGAGCAGGAAGTGCTCCGGGCCGGAATCCGACGATGGCGTCCGTCGCGTCTCGACGAGATTCATCGGCGGAGAGCCGAGAAACGTGGCGACGAAGGTGTCGGCCGGGTCGTCGTAGACCTCGGCGCGGCGTGCCGATCTGGCGGACCTCGCCCTGGTTCATCACGACGATGCGGTCGCCCATCGCCATCGCCTCGACCTGGTCGTGCGTGACGTAGATCATCGTCGTGCCGATCGCGCCGCTGGAACTGCTCCAGCTCCTCCCGCGCGGAGGCGCGCAGCTTCGCGTCGAGGTTCGACAGCGGCTCGTCGAGCAGGAAGACGCGAAGGCTCGCGGACGATCGCGCGGGCCAGCGCGACGCGCTGCCGCTCGCCGCCGGAGAGCTCGCGGGGCTTCCGGCGCGAGCAGGTGGCCGATCCCGAGGAGGCCCGCGGCCCACTGCGCCTTCTTCTCGCGCTCCGCGCCGCGCGACCCCCTGCGCCTTGAGCGGAAAGACGATGTTGCCGAGGACCGTCAGGTGCGGATAGAGCGCGTAGCTCTGGAAGACCATCGCGATCCGGCGCTCGCGGGGCGTCAGGTCGTTGACGACGACGCCGCCGATCAGGATCTCGCCCGAGGTCGGCTCCTCGAGACCGGCGATCATGCGCAGGAGCGTCGTCTTCCCGGAGCCCGAAGGGCCGAGGAGGACGAGGAACTCGCCTTCGCGGCTCTCGAGATCGACGCCGACGACCGCGCCGAGCTGATCCGTGCGCGAAAACTTTGGTCAGGCCCCGGGTCTCGACGACCGCCATCGGGGGGACTCTACTTCCACTTGTCGAAGATGCGCTTGATCTCCTTCTCGGCCGCGCGCGCGGACGTCCTCCGGGGTCATCACGTCCTGCGCGGCCTTGGCGAACATCGTCGGGAAGACGAACGTGTTGAACACCTCGTCGATGGCGGCGGTCGCGTAGCCGGGGTAGCCGACGTTGGTCGCCCAGTCGAGGACGTTCGCGAGAACCTTGTACTTGTCGGGGGGCACCGCCTTCGGATCGTTGGCGAGCTGTTGCGCGAGGTCGGGAACGGTCTGCGGGAAGCAGGGGAAGTTGTAGAACTCGCTCGCCTTGAACGCCGCGCGCGAAGTCGTCGACGTAGTCGATCAGGAACTGCTTGGCGCCGTCCTTGTTCTCGGCGAAGTCCCAGATCACGTAGCAATCCATGACGTGCTCGGAGGCGATGCGGCGCACCGGGCCCTTTCAGGGCCGGGCGTCAGCTGGATCGCCTTGGACATCTCGGGATTGTCCTTCTCCGCGGCGCGCGTGACGGAGATCGCGTTGTCCACGAAGGAGAGCTTGCCCGCGAGGATGCCGCGGTTGTTGGACGACGGATCCCAGGTGAAGACTTCGGGCGTCATCGTCTCCTTGAAGAGCGCCTTCATGAACTTGATCGCTTCGATCGTCTCCTTCGAGTAGATCGTGACGTTGCCGGCGGCGTCCTGCTCGGCGCCGCCGAAGGACCAGAGCAGCGCGCGCATCGCCATGTTCGTGTCGAGCTCCTGCGAGAGTCCGACTCCGACGGGATTGCCGAACTGGTCCTTGATCTTCTTGCCGCCGACGCGCAGGTCTTCCCACGAGTCCGGCCCGTTGGGGAAGCCGACCTTGGACCAGAGGTCCTTGCGGTAGTTGCCGGGGTCGGGGACGTAGGAGTCCGAGAAGGCGAAGTACTTCTTCGTCTTCGGGTTGTAGGGTCGAGCGCTCCGCCAGCGGAATCATCTTGCCGTGCTTCTTCTCGACCGTCTCGTAGATCTCGCGGTGGTCGATGACCTGCTTCTCGTAGGCCGCCGGGGGCGAGAGGAACATGAAGAGGTCGTGCCCCTTCCTCGCGGCGACTTCGGCGGCGGCGCGCGCGTTGATCTCGCCGATCGCGATGTGGTCGACGACGACCTCGGTGCCGTGCTTCTGCTCCCCATTCCTTGGTGAAGACCCCGTCGAACCACTTGTCGTAGCCCGGGCACGAAGTGGCTCCACTGGATGATCTTCAGTGTCTTCTGCTCGGCGGCGGCCCGGCCGGGAAAGAGAAAGGCCGGGGCGCCGGCGGCGAGCGCGCCGGCCCCGGCGAGCTTTCCGAACTGTCGCCGCGTCAGGCCCCGATGACGTCCTCGAGCCATGCCGTCCTCCTTTCGGGCGGGGGCGAAGCGGTCTCGCCCCGTCCGGTGATCAAAAGTCGTGACTGATGTCCCGGTCCTTCGTTTCGCGGATGAAGAGGCTGCCGATCACGAAGCTCATGAGCGCGACGATGATCGGGTACCAGAGACCCGCGTAGATGTTGCCTTTCGAGGCGACCATGGCCGTTGCGACCAGGGGGAGCATTCCGCCGAACCACCCGTTTCCGATGTGATACGGCAGGGACATCGACGTGTACCGGATCCGCGTCGGGAAGAGCTCGACCAGGAAGGCGGCGATCGGCCCGTAGACCATCGTGACGTAGATGACCATGATGACGAGGATCAGCAGGGTCATCCCCCAGTTGATCGCCGACTTGTCGATCGTGCTGGGATAATTGGTCGTCTTCAGGGCATCCTTGTACTTGCCCTCGTCCCAGCCTTTCAGCTCGACGTCGCCGATCTTCGTGACGACCGTCTCTCCCGACACCGCCGGCAGATCGGTGAAGGAGAGACCTCCCTTCGTGAGGAAGTCCTTCGCCTTGTCGCAATCGGAGTATCGGGTCTTCGGTGTCGGGAAGATGTGCATCGAGCAGTCGGAGGCCGCGACGCTGATCGGCGTGCTTTTGACGTAGCTCTCGAGTGCAGGATTGACGTAGTGCGTCATGGCGCGGAAGAGCGGGACATAGGTGAGCGCCGCGATCAGACAGCCGGCCATGATGATCCACTTGCGGCCGATTCGGTCCGAAAGCCATCCGAAGAAGATGAAGAAGGGCGTGCCGATGACGAGCGAGAGGCCGATCAGGTAATACGTCGTCAGATAGTCGACCTTCAGATAGAGAGTCAGGAAGAAGAGCGCGTAGAACTGACCCGTGTACCAGACGACGCCCTGGCCGGCGGTCGCGCCGAAGAGCGCGAGCAGCACGATCTTCAGATTCGGCCAGCGCGCGAAGCTGTCCGTCAGGGGGGCCTTGGACCCCTTCCCCTGAGATTTCATCGCGCGGAAGACCGGCGATTCCTGCAGCTTCAACCGGATGTAGACCGAGAAGGCGAGCAGGACGACCGAGAGGAGGAAGGGGATCCGCCATCCCCAGCTCTTGAACGTATCGGCGGACATCTTCACGCGGAAGACGCCGATGACGATCAGGGCGAGGAGAAGGCCGAGAGTGGCCGTCGTCTGGATCCATGCCGTGTTGTATCCGCGCTTGCGGTGGGCCGAGTGCTCGGCGACGTATGTCGCGGCGCCACCGTACTCGCCTCCGAGGGCGAGTCCCTGGAGGAGGCGCAGGGCGACGAGGAGGATCGGTGCGGCGAACCCGATTTTCGCGTAGGTCGGCAGGAGGCCGACGGCGGCCGTGGAAGCGCCCATGACCACGATGGTCACCAGGAACGTGTACTTCCGCCCGACGAGATCGCCGATCCGGCCGAAGACCAGGGCGCCGAAGGGGCGGACGAGGAACCCGGCCGCGTACGCGACGAAGGACGAGAGCAGCGCCGCCGTGGCGTTTCCCGGCGGAAAGAACAGCGCGGCGAAGAACGGGGCGAGCGTCGCGTAGAGATAGAAGTCGTACCACTCGAAGACGGTGCCGAGGGACGAAGCGAAGATGACCCTTCGTTCCTCCTTCACCTCGATCGGGCTCAGCGTATCGGTGGTTGCCGTCGCCATCAGTTTCCTCCTTCCGGAATCCGAAGCCGTTACGGACTCGTCAGAAAAGCGGCGGTGCACGCCGCCGATCGCAGGATTGGTTCGAGAGGTCGCGCGCGGCGCCCACGGCGGCGGATGGCGGCCGGGCGCTCTCGGCGAGGAAACCCGTGTTGGTCGGGAGACACATCGATCCGTCTTGGGCGAAGTCTTTCAGAGCGGCCGTCGATGTCAAGTGGAAGAAGAAAAAATCGAACGTCGGTCGCGGGGGTCTTCTCATCGCCTTAATGTCCCCGGTCCGGCCGTTTCGCCTCGAAAGCCAAGGGAGCCGCTAGTCGACCGACGCTTCCGAAGCCTTCACCACGGTCACGGTGCAATCCGCCTGCGCCACGACCTGGGACGATACGCTGCCGAGATAACGCCGCAGGGTCGAGCTACCGCGCGAACCGACGACAATCTGCTCGGCCCGGTTGGCTGCGGCGAAATCCAGGATCGCGGCCCCGGGGTCCGGCGCCTCGAGCGCGTGAAAGGTCGTGCGGCTCACCGGCAGCCCCAGCGGGCGGGCCCAGCGCTCGAGCTCGACGAGCCGCCGGACGTGCAGGTTCCGCCCCTCCTCGTCCACCAGGGTGTCCATTCCGATCCGGTGCGTCTTGAGCACGGTGACGCAGGCGAGTCGCACCCCCGGTCGGAGGATCTGTCCGATCGCGGCGCGCATGGCGGCGTCGAGGGCTTCCGAGGGGTGGGCGAGGTCGATCGCCGCGACCACCAGCGGCTCTCGGTTCTTCGCTCTCGGCCTGGCGCCGGGGGCGCCGGCCTCCCCGAGCGATCGCATGTAACGCGCAGCGACTGTCCAGAATGGATCGCGGGCTTCACGCCGGCCGCGGGCGGTCGGAGGAACCCGCTCCGGCTCCCGAAGCGCCGCCGCCACATCTTCCGCGCTCGCAAAGCGGGCCGAAGGATCCACCTCGAGACAGCGAAGGACGATCTCCTGCAACCCGGGCGGATAGTTCGGGTCGGACATCCGGGGGGGCGGGGGGTCGCGATAGAAACGTCGCCGGAGGCCGCGCACGGTCGTCGGGTTGCCGAAGGGACGCCTTCCGGTCGAAAGCAGATACAACGAGACGCCGAGCGCGAAGAGGTCGCTTCGGGGGTCATCCCGAATCCGGAGGATCTGCTCGGGGGAGATGTAAGGGCCGGTGCCGATCGGGGTCCTCAGCTCCTCCGCGAGGAGGTCCGGGAGGTCCCGATGACGGGAGGTGCCGAAGTCGACCAGGACGGCTTCTCCGGTCTCGCGGAACAGGATGTTGCTCGGCTTGACATCCAGGTGGATGACGTGTTGGCGGTGGATGTCGGCGAGCGCCGTGGCCACTCGCGCGCCGATCGCCGCCACTTCGGCGGGTGGGAGAGGCGTCGCGGTCAGGCGCGCGCGGAGCGACGGAAGCGCAAGGTATTCCATCACGATGAAGGGTTCCGTCGAGAAGCCCTCGGAGGCGACGAACCGCGGAACGTGCAAGCCCGTCAGGAGGGGGAGGATTTGAGCCTCGACCTCGAAGCCGACGATCGCCGCCGGATCGTCGAACTCCCGGAGAAGGGGAATCTTCATGACGAGAGGCGTGCCTGGCGAAGACGAGGCGGTGACCCGCCAAATGTTCGACATGCGCCCGCGATGGAGAATCTCCTCGAGCCGGAATCCTCCGACGACCGCCCCCGGTTGGAAATGGCGGTAGCCTCCGGTCACGGTTCTCCCTCTTCGCGCGCGATCGCTGCGACGATGTTAGTCCACCGGCCGCGTGGTTCCGACGCTCGTCTGCAATAAGATCCGAGGGAGTCGCTTCGCGAATGGGGGACGACATGCCTGCCGACCAGAGCAAGACGATCGAAGCCCTCCTCCAGGAGAATCGCGCGTTCCGGCCCCCGAAGGCCTTCGCCGCTCGGGCCCACGTCAAGAACGCGTCGATCTACCGTCGGGCCGACCGGAACTTCGAGAAGTTCTGGGCGGATTTCGCGCGCGAGCTCGTCTGGATGCGGCCCTGGAAGAAGGTCCTCGACTGGAAGCCACCGAAGGTGAAGTGGTTCGTGGGCGGCAAGCTGAACGCGTCCGTGAACTGCGTCGACCGGCACGTCTCGGGGCCTCGGCGGAACAAGGCCGCGCTCATCTGGGAAGGGGAGCCCGGCGACCAGCGGGTCCTGACGTATCGCGAGCTGCATCGCGAGGTCCAGAAGTTCGCCAACGTCATGAAGAAGCTCGGAATCGCGAAGGGTGATCGTGTGACGCTCTACCTTCCGATGATTCCGGAGCTGCCGATCGCCATGCTGGCGTGCGCGCGCATCGGCGCGATCCATTCGGTCGTGTTCGGCGGGTTCTCGGCCGAGTCGCTGCGAGACCGGATCAACGATCAGGGCGCCCGCCTTCTCGTGACCGCGGACGGCGGCTGGCGGCGCGGGAAGGAGGTTCCGCTCAAGAGGATTTCCGACGAGGCCCTGGGGGCGGCGCCTTCGATCGAGCACGTCGTCGTCGTGAAGCGGACCGGATCATCCATCGGATGGAAGGACGGACGCGACCTCTGGTGGGCGGATCTGATGGCCACGGCTCCGGCGACGTGTCCTCCGGAGATGATGGACGCCGAGGACCCCTTGTACATCCTCTACACCTCCGGCACGACGGGCAAGCCCAAGGGGATCCTTCACACGACCGGCGGCTATCTCGTCGGGACGTACGCGACCTCGAAATGGGTCTTCGACCTGAAGGACGAGGACGTGTACTGGTGCACGGCGGACATCGGCTGGGTGACCGGACACTCCTACGTCGTTTACGGTCCGCTCGCCAACGGCGCGACTTGCCTGATCTACGAGGGCGCTCCCGACACGCCCGGGCGGGATCGCTTCTGGGACCTCGTCGAGCGCCACGGGGTCACGATCCTGTACACCGCGCCGACGGCGATCCGCGCGTTCATGAAGTGGGGGACGGAATGGCCGGCCCGGCACGACCTGTCGTCGCTGCGCCTGCTCGGCAGCGTCGGTGAGCCGATCAACCCCGAGGCGTGGATCTGGTACCACGAGAACATCGGGGGGCGGCGCTGCCCGATCGTCGACACGTGGTGGCAGACCGAGACCGGGATGATCATGATCACGCCGCTGCCCGGCGTGACGACCACGCGCCCCGGATCCGCCACCGTCCCGTTCCCCGGGGTCGAGGCGAAGGTCCTGTCGCAGGAAGGGAAGGAAGTAAAGGTCGGCGGCGGCTATCTCGCGATCACCCGTCCCTGGCCGGCGATGCTGCGGACGATCTGGGGAGACGATCAGCGGTACGTGGAGACCTACTGGTCCAGGTGGAATCGGGAGACCTATTTCCCCGGCGACGGCGCGAAGCGGGACAAGAAGGGTTACTTCTGGCTGCTCGGCCGCGTGGACGACGTCATGAACGTCGCCGGCCATCGCATCGGCACGATGGAGGTCGAGTCGGCGCTCGTGGATCACCCGGCGGTCGCCGAGGCGGCCGTCGTCGGCGTGGCCGACGACCTCAAGGGGACCGCGATCGCGGCCTTCGTGATCCTCAAGGAGAAGGGGAAGGCCGGAGCGGCGAAGAGAGAGGATGGCCTGCTCGCCCAGCTCTCCGCGCACGTCGCGAAGAAGATCGGAGCGCTCGCGCGCCCCGACAAGATCTTCTTCACGGCGGACCTCCCGAAGACACGTTCGGGAAAGATCATGCGTCGCCTGCTGCGCGACATCGCCGAGGGCCGCGTGCTCGGGGACACGACGACGCTCGCCGACCCGACGGTGGTCGAGTCCCTCAAGGCCCAGTACGAAGAGAAGGAGAGCTGACCCGGGTTCCACGCCGACCCGCGCCTCCATCGGTCTTACAATGGCCCCGGTGACTAATCTCGAGTCGGTCCTCGACGCGCGCACCCTGGCGCGCCTGGATCGCTGGCGGAAAGCGCGGGCGCTCTTCCTTCGTCCCGACACGACCACCGCCGAGCGGGCGCTCTCCGACATCCTGGAAAAGCGGTGGCTGCGGGCGCAGGTCTACGGGCGGGCCCGCCGCGTGCTCGTCGAGCGCATTCCGCTTCTGCTGCCGGAGCTCCTCCAGAAGCTCGGCCCGGCGGCGGAGCAGGTGCGGGTGTCGCCGGAGGACGTCAACCAGACGAAGTGGGACGCGATCGGAAATCTCATGCCTCTGCCCCTGGCGTGTCGCCAGGTGCGGGCACTCTGGCTTCTCGACGTCTTGCGGTCGGGCAGCATCTACGTCGAGTTCCAGCCGATCTTCGACCTCCGCCAGGGAGAGCCGCTCGGCTACGAAGGTCTCCTGCGCGCGCAGTCCCCCGACGGCACGCGGCATCTCGCAGCGGAGGTATTCCCGGCGGCGGTCGTCCTCGGGATCGAGGCGCCGTTCGAGCGGCTCTCCTGGATCTCGGTTCTCGACGCGGCCAAACGGCTTCCGTCGGAAGCGATGATCTTCCTGAACGTGAATCCCGAGCTCCTGACCGGGCCCGACTCCTCCCTCGCGCGCCTCGGTGAGGAAGCCGAGCGGATGGAGCTTCCGTATGCGCGCCTCGCGCTCGACCTCGTCGAGATCGAGCGGATGCAGTCGTTGGAGCTGCTCGAGAAGGCGCTCGCCGTTCCCCACGACCTCGGCGTCGCGATCGCCCTCGACGACGTGACATCGGGTTACGGCATGCTCAAGTACTGCTCGGGCCTCGCGCCGCGCTGGATCAAGGTGGACAGCGAGATCACGCGCAGCATCCGGGGCGACGCGCAGCGGCGAGCGATTTTGCAACTGCTGGCTCAGGTCGCGCGCGAGGCGGGCGTCGGACTCATTGCGGAGGGCATCGAGTTCTCCGACGACCTCGACGTTTGCGTCGAGGAAGGGGTCTTCGCGGCCCAGGGCTACTTCCTGGCCCGCCCGGGAGCCGGCGTGCCCGAGCCGACGGAGGAGTTCCGGACGTGGCTCGCCGCGCGCCGCAGGGCCGGGGAGCCGAAGTCCCCGCCGGTGCCGCCCGGCAAAACGACCAAGCCGGCCGAGCCCGCCGACGAACTCTGACGGCCCGCGGGAGAGGCGCCTGGTTCCGCCGGAGTCTCCGCCCGAATCCGTTCGCCTGGACGTGTGGCTCGACGTGGCCTGCGTCCTTCCGACGCGGTCGCAGGCGAAGCTCGCCTGCGAGGGCGGCAAAGTGGACGTGAACGGCGAGCGCGCGCGCGCGCATCGGCAAATTCGCGCCGGCGACCGGATCGGCGTGACCGCGCCGGGCGGCCGCCGCGAGCTCGTCGTGCGGGGCCTCGCCGAGCGTTCCATCCCCCGGCGCGAGGCGCGCGCTCTCTACGAGGACGTGACCCCGCCGCCGTCCGCCGAGCAGATCGAGGTGCGCCGGCTCGACCGGATGCTCGCGCCGCGGCGGGACGAGGGCCGGCCGGACAAACGCGAACGCCGCGCGCGCCGCAAGCGCAAGGGCTGGTAGAGGGAGTGAGTCCCTAGGGCCGGGAAGGGGGGCTCGAGCCGGGCGGCTTCGCCTCGGCCACGGCCTCGGGATTGCGCGGCGCGGCGAAGAGAGAGCGGTAGAGGCGGTCCTGATACTGCACCCAGGCCGTCAGACGCTGCCCCGCGAGGCGGGCCTTGTCCGGCATCCGATCGGCGAGGTCGTGCAGCTGCCGCGGATCTTTTTGCATGTCGTAGACCTCGAAGCGGTCCTGCCAGACGTTGTCGATGTAGTAGAGGCCGCCTTCCCGGAAGCCCAGGTAGTAGTTGGAGTGGGGCGCGAAGAAGTAAGTCCTTCCGGTGCGGTCGGCGCGGTAGAGGCTGCGGCCCTGCCAGACGGCCGGTGGCGGCTGCTCGAGCAGATCGAGGACCGTCGGCGCGACGTCGATGAGGCCTCCCACCGTCGGGAGCCGCTCTCCGTGGAAGCGATCCCCTTGGATGAGCATGAGCGGGACGTGCACGTCCTCCTCGTAGATCTTGGAGCCGTGGCTCCGGTGCCCGTGCGCGCCGAACGACTCTCCGTGGTCTCCCACGACGACCACGAGCGTCGACTCGGCCAGACCGGTCTCCTCGAGGGTGCGGAGAAGCCGGCCCACGGCCTCGTCGTCGTGGCGTAGGGCGTTCAGGTAGCGGTTGCGGATCTCGTCGTCGGCGTCGAGGACGAGGCTGGGCTGCGGCGGAAAGTAAGGGAGATGCGTCATCATCGTCCAGTACATCCCGAAGAAAGGCCGGTCGGATGGCTCGCGGATCCAGTCGAGTAGGGCGTCCATGGTGCAGGCGTCGTCCACCCCGTCGAGATACGTCTCCCATGGACTGTTGTGGTCGAGCAGCGCGGGCCCTCTGCAGTGGATGTCCTTGTACCCGCGGACGCGATCGAATCTCCGATGCGCGAGGAAGTTTCCGATGCCGGCATAGCGCAGGTCGGCAGAGTTGAAAAAGCCGTGCGGTATCCCTGCCCCGCGAGCTCGGAGGACAGGGACGGAGAAGGCGATCGCCGGATGCTCGCGGGTCACGGATCGGTACGAGAGCCAGGGATAAAGCGAGAGGAGGAGCGAGACGATGGAGCTCTCCGTCGCCGGGCAGTGGGCATAGATGTTGTCAAAGACCGCCGCGTGCTCGGCGGCGCGCGTGAGCTCCGGCGTGACGGCCGGCGAACCGCCGTAGGGCCCGAGCTGATCGGCCGGCATGGTCTCGAGCACGACGAGGAGCACGTTGCGGGGCGGTCGAGTCCCGGACGCCCGCGCCGCCCGTGCGCCGGGCGGCGGGGGAGACGGCGTGAAGTCTTCGGGACCCACCATCGTCTGTGCATCGAGGAACGAATTGATACGCGGCGCGCGGATGACCGAGGAAGCGAAGGCCACGACCGGATTCTCGATATGGGCGCGGTTCCAGCCCGCTCCGGCCCGAGCGAAGTATGCTCCCGCGGCGAGAACGTAGGCGGCGAGCACGGCCAGCGCCCAGCGTCTGCCCGACCGGGAGACGCCGCGCAGGACGGTCTGGAAGATCCAGACCGCAATGAAAAAACCGGCCAGCGTGGCGACCCAGAGAGCCACGAGATCGACGCTCAAGAACCAGCGGATCGCATTCTTGGCTTCCTGGCCCTGGAGAAAGTCCGAGTAGTAGAGCCACTGGTACGTGAAGGGCCGGTCGAAGATCGGAACGACCTCGCGATTGAGCAGCGCCGCGAGCACGGAGAACGTCGCCACGGCGAGCCAAACTCGCCCCGCCGCGCGCGATCCCTTCGTTCGCGCTCGCGCCCAGGCGTCCAACGCCAGGAAGGCGGCGGTCAGGACGACGACGTACAGGAGATCGTAAAAGCATGCGAGAAGGAGCCGACCTCCTCCGTGCAGCGCGCTGCCGTACATCCCGATGAGCTGCATGCGGAAAATCCCGAGGACGAGCAGGAGCGCGAGCCCGATCGCGAGGATTCGATCGCGCGAGGGCGAGGAGGGCGTCTCCGGGTCGGTCGATGTGCGCGTTTGCAACACTCCTCCGATGTGGGTTGGGGCTGCCGTCTTCCTGTGAGGGATGTGGTGAAGAATGTTAACACTGCCTGTACGTTCCCCGTTCACAAGCACTTAACGCAGCCGTTCGCCGAAGTAGACTTGTCTTCATGGATTTCGAGGTTCTCTGCCCCTGCTGCAACGCCCGGCTGAAGGTCGATGGAGACCTCAAGGCCGTCATCGATCACGAGGCGCCGAAGACGCCGCGGAAGTTCGCCTCGGTGGACGACGCCGTCGGCGCCCTGAAGACGCACGACGAAGAGCGCGAGAAGAAATTCGCGGCCTCCGTCGAGGCGGAGAAAACGAAGAAGGACGTGCTCAACCGCAAGTTCGAGGAGCTCTTCCAGAAGTCGAAGGGCGATGCCTCGAAGCCCGTTCGCGACATCGATCTGGACTGAGGCCCGGCCGATGCGCCGAGCCTTCCGGACCGCGGCCTGGATGTGTGCGGCGCTCGCCTGCGCGGCGCCCGCCCGGGCCTGGATCTATTCCGAGCATCGCGCGATCACCGCCCGCGGGATCGACACGCTCGACCCGCGCAGCAAGGCCCGGCTCGACGCGATCTGGGCCGACGCGCGCGCGGATCGTTCCGCCCGCCTCTGCGAAGCCCTCGATGCCGGCGGGCAGGGAGCGAAGCCGTCGTGCATCGATCTCTCGGCGTGGCCCGCGATCGCGGGCGATCATTCCTGTACGCCGCCGGAGCTCCTCGCGACGATCCTCGACAGCGACTGGATCCTTCCCGTCGCGGCGATTGCCGAGCGTACCGGCGAGAAGATCGCGCATGCGCGGACAGAGAACGAGCGGCGCAACGTTCAGATGAAGGGCGATCTCGGCCTGGAGCGAGCCGACAAGGAGTATTCGACGCGCGCCGGGGCGAGCAACGCGCACTTTCTCTTCCCGCGAGGGACCGCCGATCCCCGGGCCTACGCGGCGGAGGCGCTTCGCGGCGGCGTCGAGCCCAACGCCATGGCCCTCTACGTCGTCTTCCATCTGGCCGCGATGCACCGGGCCGCCGCGCTCGCCGGAACGACGGCGTCTCCCGCCGAGGCCCGCGACGTGCTCGCCCTGGAATCCTTCGCGCTCCACTTCCTCGAGGACTCCTTCGCCGCCGGCCACATCGCCGGGTCCTGGGGAAAGGCTGCCGAGCGCAAGGGAACGCACGACTATTACAACGAGCACGGCCTCGACACCGAAACGTGGAAGCACGAGTCGATCGTTCTCTTCGGGGACGGCCACTTGCAGCCGGAGGATCTGGAGCGCGCCGGGGAGGCCGTCCGGCGGAGCGTCGCGCAGGTCCTGGACGCGGGGACTCCCGGAACTGAGGCGCATCAGGCGGCGCTCGCCGCCGCGGAGCCGAAGGAGGTTGCCTCGGGCGACTTCAACCTCTGCCGCGTCGAGCACATGCCCGACTGGCACATTCCGCCGCCGATGGATGTCTTCCTGAGCGAGGTCCTCCTCGAATCGCCGATTCCGTTCCGCGGGCCGGGGTTCGCCTCGCTGCCGCGCTTCCGCGCGGAGATCGGGTCGTTCCTGGGGCTCGCCAGCGGCTTCTCCTTCGCGAGCGCGGACGGCGGTTTCGTGGAGGGGAACAGCGGCGGCGTTCAGGGAGGTCTCGACGTCGGGCTGCGGTTCGGCGTCGGCCTCGACGCCCTGCTCGGCGACGGCGGCGACGGCCTCCTCTACGTTCAGGGCGGCGTCTCGATGCAGTCGCGGTCATCGGGAAACTGCGAGCCCTACTGTTCGAGCGATCCGCTCGTTCAGCAGTTCGTGCCGGGAATTCCGGCGCGCACGGGTCTGTCGTTTCGCCTTCGGATGCCGTACTGGCTCATCCCCGGCGACCTGATCCTGGCGACGCCTCTCCTCGCGTTCACCAATCCGAAGCTCCTCGAGAAGATGGCCATCACGGCCGCCGATGGCGGCCTCATACCCTGGCAGACAAAGCTCGCGACGCCGTTCGGGCGCGTCCAGTTCGTCCTCGGCCGCGAGGTGGCCGTCCATCTGTTCGGCCGGCTCGCCGGAAAGGACGCCTTCCTCGCCATCAACCCGGACGGCCCGACCGGCCAGCCGGTGCTGACGCCGATCGCCCTGCGCTCGATCCAGTGGGATTTCCCGATCGTCGAGGTCCGTCCCTTCCGCGAGTACGGCACGCGCTACGCGTTCGCCGGGTTCTTCCAGATCGGCGGCGGGTTCGATCGCCCGACCGACGCCGAGACGCTCATCGGCGGGCAGGCGCTGCCAAAGCTCAAGACCCGCTATTTCGGCTATCTGCGCATTTACTTCGACGGCCGGCGCTATTTCTAGCGGGTTGCTGAAAAAGGGTGTGGGATGGCGTTACGAGCGCCGGGGGTCAGATCCGAGGAAGCGCGACGAGGGCGATGCCTTCGCATCGGCGAGGAGCGATGACGAAGGAGATGGCCCCGCGCCGCCGTAACCCGGAGGGTGGACGGCACTTTGCCGGCGCCGACAAGGGCGAGGCCAGGGAAGCTCCGCGCCGCCTGCAAAGTGCCGGACACGACGCCCGCATCCATTTTTCAGCAGCCTGCTAGTGCAGCCGCGGCCGGCGTCAGGCCGCCGGCGGCTTCGCGTAGGCCATCTCCCTTAGAAGCGCGATCCGCCGCGCGATCGGCGGATGCGTCGTGAAGAGGCTCGCCCACGCGCCGCGCGGCGCCTCCGCAGGACGACCCAGCGGGTCCGCGATACAGAGATGCGCGACGCCTTGCTTGATCGATGGTGTCGGGGCGACCGCGGCGTCGATCTTCTCGAGCGCCGAGGCGAGCGCGAGCGGGTTGCGCGTCAGCTCGGCGCCCGAGGCATCGGCGAGGTACTCCCTCTGACGCGAAACGCCGAGCGCCACGAGACGCGCGATGATCGGCGCAAGCAGGAGCGAGACGATCCAGAGCAGGAAGAAGGCGATCCCGAAGAGACCCGAGCGCCCTTCGCGGCGCCCGACGGCCCGGCCGCCTCCCCAGCGCAGGCCTCGCCGCGACGCGTCCGCGACGAGGAGGATCGCGCCCGCGAGCGCCGCCACGACGGTCATGAGTCGAATATCGAGATTTCGCACGTGCGACATCTCGTGCGCGACCACTCCCTGGAGCTCCTCCCGGTTCAAGGCGTCGATTGCTCCGCGTGTCACGGCGATCGACGCGCGGCCCGGTCCGATCCCTGTGGCGAAAGCGTTCGGATCGGAATCGGGGATGACCCAGACGGCGGGCTTGGGGAGCCCGGCGGCGATCGCCATCTCCTCCACGACGTTGTCGAGCGTGCGCTCGGCCGGATCGGAAGCGTTTATCGGCCGGGCGGTCGCCGATTCGAGGATCGCCTGGTCTCCTGACGCGAGCGCCCACCACGCGGAAAGGCCGCCGAACGCCAGGGCGCCGATGGTGCAGATCGGCAGACCCGGCGACCCGCCCGCGCCGTAGAGGAAACCGTCGGCGCCGAGGCCGAGCACCGCCAGGAAGATCACGATGGCTGCGAGGAACAGCGCGGTGCGCTCCCGGTTGCGCCGCTGCTGCTCGTAGAGGTTGATGACAGAAGACAAGTCCGTCGTCCTTTGTCCCTGGTCCTTAGTCCCTTTCGACGCGCGCCTCCGACCAACGACTAGGGACTGAGGACTACGGACCCCTTCGCTCGAAAAAAAGGTATCGCTCTCCCTTTCTCAGGAAGGCCGGACATTCAGATCGACCTTGGGCACCTCGCGCTCGGCGGCGTCGCGGATCTCGTAGAGCTCCACGGGCTGGAACCGGAACGTCTGGGCGATGAAGCTGTCCGGGAAGATCTGTTGCGCCGTATTGAAGCGCGTCGCGAGGTCGTTGTAGAACTGCCGCGCGAAGCCGATCTTGTTTTCGGTCGACGTCAGCTCCTCCATCAGCGCCCGAACGCTCTCGTTCGACTTCAGATTGGGATAGTTCTCCGCGAGCGCGAAGAGGCGTGACAGCGTCTGGCTGAGCTGTCCCTCCTTCTCGGCGGTGTCGGCTACGCCTCGCGCCCCGGCGGCCGCGTTCCGGGCGGCGATGACCTTCTCGAGCGTGTCCTGCTCGAACTGCATCTCGCCCTTCACGGACGCGATCAGGTTGGGGATGAGGTCGTGGCGCCGCTTCAGCTGGACGTCGATCTGCTTCCAGGCGTTGGCGACCTGGTTCTTCAGCGAGACAAGGTTGTTGTACCGCCAGATCGCCCAGATGGCGGCCAAGAACGCGAGGACGAGGAGGAAGAAGAGGCAGCCCCCGACGGCCATCATGTCGTCAGGCGTTCAATCCCTGCCGCAGCTCCCGGGACAGGATCTCGACGGCGGAACGCGTGCCGCCCGTCATCTTCTCTTTCCAGACCGTCTCGGTCTCGAAACGCCGGTCGCCAATCGACTCGGCCCACGGCCGAAGCGCGGCGTCGAGCTCGCTCGCCGACCAGACATCGCCGCCCCGGCTTCGGGTCATCGCGATGACATAGGGGACCGTGCGGATGAAGGCGCGAAGCGCCGTCGAGCTCTTGATCGAGTATTTGCGCCCCGCGAACGCGGCGGGAAACGCCTTCGCCGCGGCCTTGAAGTAGTTGAGGAAGAAGCGACGCGCGTTTTCGCGGAACTCGCGGGCGATCCGCCCTCCGGCCGCGTCCATCGCCGCGAACACGTCGCGCAGCTCGTCGGCGAGGGAGGCCTGCGTGACGGCGCCCTTGCCGATGCCGAGCACTTTGATCTGTCCCCTCAACGGCGAATGCTCGTCCTCGTTCAGGGCGCGGATGATGTCGTGCGCCGCGGCGAGGTTCTCGTCGCGGTAGAGGCGGCGTCCGGAGAGCGAGATGAGGTGCGATGGATTCAGCTTCGTGTGCTTGCTGTTGATCGTCACGAAGAGCTCGACCACCTGATCGGGCGTCAGCGAGTCGAACACCACGGCCGGGACCTGGAAGTCTTTCAGGTTGTGCTTCTCGGCGAGCTGGTGGAGGGCGAGCAGGCGGTGTTGGCCGTCGAGCGCGCGCAGGATGCCGGACTCCTCCGGAAGTTTCAGGACACCGATGTCGTTGCGGGAAGCCGAAGAGGAAAAGTCGAGCCGCTTCTCCGAGACGAGGAGGACGCTGCCCGGGATCGCCGGAAGCGTCCCCGAATCCGCGCACTGGAGGTAATACGCGACGAGCTCCTCGATCTTCTTCTGGATGATGGGACGCTGGAACGCCTGCTCGGAGGCCGCGATCTTCCGTTCCAGGAACTCCCAGTTGACCCGGACTTCCTTGCCCTTGCGAGCGTGAGGCCGCGTCGTCTGCGCCTGGGGCCCGAAGGAAAGCACCTCGAAGCCGACCAGGGACTGGAGGTCGGCCCCGGAAAGCAGGGCCTCGTAGAACCGCACGCCGAATTGGTTCAGGCGAAGCGAGGGAACAGACAGCATCCGGATCCCCCTTTGTCGGGGGCGCATTATATGTAAGGCCCCCGGAAGGGCCGGATGCCCGTTAGGGCGGGGAGATCGCCCGCCAATCGGCCGCGCCGGCCATCTTTTCGTGCATCTGGGAGGCCCCGGCGAGGATTCCTCGGAGCTCCGCCGTCAGGAGGCGTTCGAGGTCCGGCAGGTTCGACGGGTCGGCCAGGGGCACGGAGCACTCGATCGCGGTCTGGCCGAGCGAGGCGAAGAACGGCGAAGGCCTCCGCGTCCAGTCGGACTCGTTGCGGCGGTGCTTGGTCATCAGGAACGCGGCGAGCCGGCGCTCATCCCAGGGCTCGACGAGCGTCCACCGGAAATTGGCCCGGGCGCCCTTGTGCTGCACTTCGGGCTTCTCGGCGGCCAGGGCAATCGACATAGATTTGGTTTAAAGATAGCATCCGCGTCAAAACGAGCCACATGAAGGCATATCTCGCGACGATTCTGGCGCTCTGCCTCGGGGCAACCGGCGCCGCATCGGCAGCGGAAGAACGTGTCGAAGGCGCGGAGCGCGTTTATCCCTCCCACCTGATGGTCGATCAGGAGGTCGTCGTCGCCGCCCGGATCACGGGCATCGTGGACGAGATTCTCGTGGACCGCGGCGCCGCCGTGGCCAAGGATCAGCCCCTCTGCCGCCTCGACGCCCGCGAGCTCGATGCCGAGGTCGCGGAGGCGAAGGAGCAGATGGACCTGAAGAAGCTCGAGCTCGAGCGCGCCAATCGACTCTCCGACGGCAAGGTGCTGTCCGCGGCCGACCTCGACCAGAAGAAGGCCGAGTATCAGGTGGCCGTCGCGCAGTACGACCGGGTCCGGACGATGCGCGATTACACGGTGATTCGCGCGCCGTTCGCCGGGGTCGTGACCGAGAAGTACGCGCGCGTCGGGCAGAAAGTCATCGAGGATCGGGCCGAGCCTCTGTTCAAGGTCACGGCGTCCGAGCCGCTGCTCGCGCGGGTCTATCTGCCCGAGGAGGATCTGCTGAAGGTCAAACGCGGCGACCCCGTCGACGTGACCCTCGACCGATTCCCGCGGGCCCGCGCGACCGGAACGGTGCAGTTCCTGAGCCCGACGGTGGACGCGGCGAGCGGCACGTTCCAGGTGGTCGTCCAGGTCCGCCGCGATCCCGCGCTGCCGGAGCTGCGCCCCGGGGTGGCCGTCAAGGTGCATTTCCGCGGCGCCGCCCGCAACTGACCGCATGGCCGGCTCGCGCTCGTCGAGGCGGCTCCGCGACGCGATCGATCGCGTCCTGATCCACGACATCAAGAACATGGGGTTTCGGCTGGAGATGCTCCGGTCGAACCTCGACGAGCACTACGGCGAGCCGGACTTCAAGCGTTCGGTCCAGGAGCTGCTCGCCTCGACCGTCGACAAGCTCGACAAGATCGTCGGCCGATGGTCGGCCGACGAGGACGCCGTGCTCATCAAGGTGGCCCTCGACCTCAACGCCCTCATCCGCGAGGTGGGAGACGCCCCGACGCGCCGCGGCGGGCGCCAGAGGCGCGCCGGCGGAGGTGATCTGGGCCGGCTGTCGTTCGCCCTCGGAGATCTGCCGGCCGTCTGGGGCGATCCCTACTACCTGCGAGACGCCCTCGCGAGCCTCGTGGACAATGCCCTGGAGGCGGCCGGACCGCCCGGCAAGGTCCTCGTTCGCAGCTTCGCCACCGGAAAGCCACCCCGGCGCCGCGCGAACATCGAGATCATCGACAACGGCCCGGGCATGTCGGCCGATTTCGTCCGGGACCGGCTCTTTCAGCCGTTTCAGACGACCAAGTCGGACGGCGTGGGCCTCGGCCTTTTCACGGCCAATCAGATCGTCCGCCATCACGGCGGCGCCGTGCGCCTGAGATCGCGGCCCGGAGAAGGGACGGTCGTCCGCCTGTCATTTCCGGCGGTGCGGCCCGAGGCCTGATGCCCGGCGGCGAAGACCTGCCGCGGATCCTGATCGTCGAGGACGATCCGTTCCTCCTCGAGCAGCTCCGCTTCGCGCTGTCGGGCCGGTTCGCGATCACGGGAGCGCGCGATGCGACGGAAGGGCGCGCGCACCTGGGATCGGGGGCGGACGTCTATCTCTTCGACCTGCGCCTGCCTCCGTCGCAAACCGTGGAGGAGGGATTCGGCCTCCTGCGTGAAGTCCGGCGGCGCGATCCGGACGCCACGATCGTCGTGATGTCCGGCGAGACGGACCGGCGCGAGGCGCTCCGCGCCGTCGAGCTCGGCGCCTTCGATTTCTTTCGCAAGCCCATCGATGCGGCGGAGCTCCTCGTGATCCTGACGAGGGCCCTCGAGCGCCGACGCCTGGTCTCCGAGAATCGCGCGCTGCGGCTCGAGGCGAAGGCGCCCGGACCCTTCGACCGGCTCGTGGGCGGCGGCCCGGCGATGCGAGCGCTCCTCGACGAGATCCGCCGCCTCGCGCCATCGGACGCGACGGTTCTCATCGTCGGCGAGAGCGGCACCGGAAAGGAGCTCGTCGCCCACGCGATCCACGACGGGAGCCCGCGCGCGAAACGCCCCTTCGTTGCCGTCAACGCGGCGGCGCTTCCGGAGTCGCTCGCGGAATCCGAGCTCTTCGGGCACGAGAAGGGCGCCTTTACCGGCGCGGTCTCGTCGCGTCCGGGCCGGTTCGAGCTCGCAGCCGGCGGAACGCTCTTCCTCGACGAGGTCGGGACGCTTTCGCCGGGCATTCAGGCGAAACTCCTGCGCGCCATCGAGTCGCGGCAGATCGAGCGGGTCGGCGGGCAGCGCACGATTCCCGTGGATCTGCGTCTGGTCTCCGCGACCAACGAGGACCTGGACGGCGCCGTCGCGCGCGGCAGCTTCCGCGAGGACCTCTACTACCGGATCAACACGGTCCCGATCCGAATCCCTCCGCTGCGGGAGCGCCTGGAGGATCTCGCGCCGCTCTCGGAGCACTTCCTCGCGAAGTACGGCGAACGACACCGGCGGCCCGGCCGCCGCCTCGCCGGCGGTGTCCTCGAGCGCCTCCGCCAGCATCCATGGCGCGGGAACGTTCGCGAGCTCGAGCACGTGATCGAGATGCTGGTGCTCTTCTCCGACCAGGAGGAGATCGGTCCGGAAGATCTGCCGCGCGTGCTCCGGGATCGCGGCGCTCCGGCCGGGAGCCGGGCTTCCGCCGGTGCCCTCCCTTTCGCGAAGGCCGTCGAGGAGTTCGAGAGGCGACTCCTCGTCGAGGCCATCGCCGAGGCCGGAGGCGTCAAGGCAGAGGCCGCGCGCCGACTTGGGCTCGACGGCAATCAGATCAAGTACTTGTGCCGCAAGCACGGCCTTTGACTTCTGGTTGGAAAATTCAACCGAGGGTTGAAAAAACTCCTCTTCCGGTCGACTCGGACAACTTCTCGGGTCTTAGAAATGCTTTATTTTCAGTTGTTTTTAGGAAACAGGGGCGCCGGATGCAGTTGGTCCCAAGCTTGCGATGAGCAGAGGTGAAGCAAGGAGGGAAGCAATGGCAAACGAAGTGAGAATCAAGCTGACGGACGAGCAGAAGGCGAAGATCAAGGAAGCCACGGGCAAGGATATGCCGGAGATTCGGGTCGGAAGCCTCGGCGACAACCCGGCGCTCTCGGCGAAGACGGTTGCCCCGCACACCTCGGCGCGCACGGTCCATGCGGCCCGCACGGTCGCCGCGGCCAAGGGCGTCCAGGCAGCCAAGGGCATCCACGCGGCCAAGGGTGTTCAGGCGGCCAGGGGCGTTCAGGCGGCCAGGGCGTTCAGGCGGCCAAGGGCGTTCAAGCTGCCAAGGGCGTTCAGGCGGCCAGGGGCGTTCAGGCGGCCAGGGGCGTCCAGGCTGCCAAAGGCGTTCAGGCGGCCAAGACCGTCGCGCCCCGCGCAGCGGCCCGGAACCTCGCAGCCCGCACGGCGACCCGGAACGTGGCCGCCCGCAACGCGACCCGCAACATCTCGGCGCGCAACTCGACTCGCGGCACCACGAAGTAACCGCTCACGTTCGGATCTTCGAGCGCCCCGCTGCGGCGGGGCGCTTTTCTTTCGTCGCGATCGCTTGCTCGTTCGCCTGGCTCCGCCACCGGCTCGCGGCTCGTCGAGAAGGGACTCGACCGCGAGCCTGGCGACCTCGCTGCGCGCTCGCTCCCGCAGCGCGAGTCGCTTCGCTCGGTGAACTTCGCGAAGCTTTGTCGCGCTGCGATCGAATCGTCGACTTCAGGCTCAGACTTCGGGCGAACTGTTCCCGGGAACTCTCCGACGGAGCGACGAAGGCCGCCCTTTTTCACCAGAGAACGGTCTGGAGCCAGCGCTTGAGAATCCGCGCGACGTTGACGAGCGGCGAGGCGCGGGGCCCCGAGATCTTCGCGAGGCCTGTCATGCCGGGCCGGAGCGATCCGTCGGCGTTGTCGAACTCGGCCCGCGCGACGAATCGGTCGGGACGCGCCGGCGGAGCGGACGGGTCGGCCGTCGAGGACGACGTGGCGGGGTGCTCGAGGGTCGCTGCCGAGACTTCGACGATCCTTCCGTGCGCGGGTCGCAGCGGCCGGCCCGGCAGCATCGCCGACACCTCCGCGCCGACCCTCACGTCGTCGAGCCGGCGCTCCGAGAAGCCGAGGTCGGCGCGCAGCTTCCGCAGGTCGCCCACCTCGGCGAGCGTCGTTCCCATGACGATGTACCGGCCCTTCCAGTCGGCGAGGCGGGGCGTCAGGATCATTCCAGCGATCGGGCTCCGCACGACGAGGCGGTCCGCCCGCGCCCGATCGCTCGCGAGCTCGGACTCGACGGAGCTGCCGCGGCGCTCGGCGGCGAAGGCCAGAGCCGGGTCGCTCGCCCCACGCGCGCGATTGGCCTCCTTCTCGAGGTACTGCCGCTCGGCCGTGAGCTCGCGGCCCCGCGCCGCGATCGAAGGGCTCTCGAGACGGAACACGGGTTGCCCGACCGCCACGACGTCCCCTTCATTCGCGAGAACCTCCACGACGACCGCGTCTTCGGTCGCCTCCAGGCGCGCTTCGTTCGACGCACGCAACAGGATGTCCGTCCGGACCTTGCGGTGCGTCCAGGGCACGAGGAGCAGAAGAGCAAGGAAGACGGCGCCCGCGATCAGAGGCCTTCGGCTTCGGCTGGACATGATCAGGTCCTTCTTGTCGAGATAGAAGAGGCGCGCCGTCCGCGTCACGAGTCGGACGCGCTTGCGGAAGATCCGCAGAAGCGTGAGCACGAGAAGTAGAACGGCCAGGTCCGGGAAGTACTTCGAGTAGAAGTTGAAGAAGAGGCCGCCGATGAAGGTCATCACGACGCCGATGTAGGCGAGCGCCAGGGGCGCGTAGATCCAGAAGATCCGGCGCTTGCGCCGCGAGTGCTCGGGAACCTCGACGGACAGGCGCAGGACCTTCCGCTGGAACAGCGCGCCGAGGTACTGGAAGGACTCCTCGCGCAGCTCGGGAATCTCGAGCACGCTCGAGAGAGCGTAATAGCCGTCGATCTTGATGAGCGGGTTGATGTTGAAGAAGACGGTGGACGCTCCCGTGAAGAGCATCGTTTTGTAGGCGAACTCGTTCAGGAAGCTGTCGGGATAAGAGATGACCCACAAGAAAGTCGCCGCGAAGCAGATGAAGCCCTCGATGTAGATCCCCGCGGTGGTCGTCCAGAGGCGATGCCACTTGCTCTCGAAGAGGAGCGAATCCGTCGTGTCGCAATAGAAGGCCGGCGTGAAGTAGAGCAGGGCGATGCCGATGTCGTGCACCTCGCCGCCGTAGATCTTGGTCGCGTAGGCATGCGCGAACTCGTGGATGCAGCCGATGATCGAGAGCAGGAGGAAGAACTGGATCGCCTCGAGGAGCGGTTTCGACAGGAAGGCGTAAAGCACGAGCGTCCCGGACCAGATGGGCCGCCAGTGCTGGATGAAGATGCCGACGGTCCAGATCGCGGCCAAGCACCACGCGAGCACGACCGGCGGCGTCCAGATCCATCGCACGTATTTCACGGTCCGAACGAGGAATCGCTCGGGATCGAGCACGTGGAACGGGATGAAGAAGATGTTACGGCCCTCGGCCTTCTCTTCCGCGGCGCGCTGGCGCGCGGTTTTCGCCCGGGCGAGAAGCTGAAGGTTGCGCTCCGCGACGCTCTGCTCGATCAGGTCGATCTTCCGGAGCATCTCCTCGAAGTCGAGGACGAGAGTGGAGGGGATGCTCTCCCTCGGGAACTGGCTCCGGTACTCGTCGAGGATCTCGGCGCGCGTGCGCGTGCCGTCGTAGAGCTGAATCAGGCCCCATTCCGAGTCGGAGAAGTTGTAGTACTTGATCGTCTCCGGGTTCTTGACCACCCAGGTGACTTCGCCCATCTGGACGATGCGGCGGATGACGAGGTCGTGTCGGAGAGCCGGGCGGTCGCCGGCGGCGCCGTGTTTCTCGGCGAGCGCGGCGGCTGTGTCCCCCGTGCGCGCGGCGAGCAGGCCACCGGGCCGGGCGCTCAGGGCAGCAGCGGCCAGACTTTCTCCAGAGCCAGCGCGCGGGTTTGCGCAGGAGGAGCGTCGCGATGCTTCGGCGGCCGGCCCAGACCTTGCCGGTGCCTACCATTCCGGTCTTGAGCATGCCGTCGGGGTTCTCGGCGCGGACCTCGGCGATCAGGAACCGGTCCTCGCCTTCCTCGCGGACGCGCGCGCCGAGGCGCGCGACGGAGCCGGGGAACGTCCGCGTCGGGTAGGGGTTGATCTTCAGGGCCACGCGCTGGCCGACGGCGACGAGCGCCGCGTCCGCCTCCGGCACCGCGACCTCGGCCGTGACGGTGGCGGCGTCGGCGACGACCGCGAGCTCGTCGCCCCGATGCAGGAACTGGCCGACGCGCTCCTCGATGCGCGGGGTCACGATGACTCCGGCCGCCGGCGCCGTGAGACGCGTTCGCGCCAGCTCCTCCTTCGCGAGGGTGACGCGCGCCTCGAGCTCGTCTCGGTGGGACTGCGCCTCGAACATATGGGCCGAGTCGCCGGCTTCGCGGAAGCGCGCCACGTCGCTCGCCGCGATCGCGAGCTCCGCCTGCGCGTCGGCGAGCCGCGCCGCGTACGCCTCGTCCTTGAGGGTCGCGATCACTTCACCGGCGGCAACGCGGTCTCCCTCGTGGCGGCGTACCGACGCGATCACGCCGTCCACGCCCGCCGTGACCGAGCCGCGCGAGGCGGGGCGCACGCGCGCCGGCCCCGCGATGCGCAGACGCCATGGGATGACACAGAGGAGGACGGCGACCGCGGCGGCCGCGATCCAGGCCGCACGGCGCCGCCGGGGGCGCTCTCCGATCGCACGGCGTTTGGATGCGAGCGGCTTCCAGAATCCGACGAGCGGCACCTGCCGGTAGAGCTGCGCGTTGCGCACAGCGACGGTCGCCTGGTTCACGAGGATCTGGAGGAGGTCGCGTGTGTCGCCGCCGAAGTCGAGTGGGTCCCTGCTTTCGAAGGCGAGCACGCCGAGCTTGCCCTCCTCGTCGGAGAGCAGCGCCGCATGGAAGGACCGCAGGCCCGTCTCCTCGAAAACGGCGCGGAATTTTTCCTCTGTCTCGGGCCGATCCGCCGAAAGCGCGCCGTCCGGCGTCTGCGTCACGGACACGTCGTGGCCCGAGAAGAACACCCACTGGAGGAGGCCTTCCAGCCGCTTAACCTCGGGCTTCGAGCGGTCCACTTCGCTCGCGCCCGAGATCGCGCCGAGGCGCACCTTCCCCTTCTCGAGGATCGCGATTGCGCAGCGGTCGTACGTGATGAGCGCTGCCGTCGCGTTGACGATCGTCTGCATGACCTTGTCGAGATCGAGCGTCGCCGTGATCTCGCGGCTCACCGCGAGCAGCGCGTCGAGCTCCTCGACCTTCTTCTCGGCTTCGTACTGCCGGGCGGTGCGCAGGGCGCGCACGGCTTGACGCGCGACGTCCTGGAGTAGCTCCTCGTCCTCGGGCGTGAACTCCGGATGCCGGCCGCGCTTGTTCGCGAGCACGAGCGCGCCGATCGAGGTCTGCTCCTCGACGAGAGGCACCGCCAGCACGGATCGGATCGGATAGCCCTCGACCTCCTGATACACGGGATCGCCCTCGGGGATCCGGTTGCGGTGGATGGCCGTCTGGTCGGCGAGGACGTCCCCGACGAGCGTGGCGCCGACGGCGTCGGGCGCCGGCGAGACCTCGTAGTTGTCGTTGACGGCGGTCGCGGCGAGCGTCGCGTCCTCGCCGGAGAGGAGCCAGAGCGAGGCGGTCTCGGCCGTCGCGAAGTCCACCGCCTTTCTCACGATCAGCGTCGCGAGCTCCTGCGGAACGATCGTCGCGCCGAAAGCCTTCGAAAGGTCGTAGAGGTTCGTCAGCCGCTCGATCGCGCGCAGCATGCCGATGGTCTTGCGCTCGGCGCGCAGGGCCCGGCCGAGCGCGGGCGCCGCGTCCTGGAGGAAGCCGGAGAGCCGCGCGAGGGCCGAGTCGGGGTCCTCGCGATGCCGAAAGAGGAGCACGAGCAACGCGACCACGAAGCCTTCGGCCTCGAGCGGCAGAGCGACTGCGACCTCCGTTCCCGGCGGCATCCCGCGAAGGAACGGGTCGTCGGTCGTCGCGAGCTCCGAGTTCTCGAGCGCGACCGCCTGTCGGTCCCGCACGAGTGTCCATGCGACGCCCGAGTCTCTCGGCACGGATCGCCGTCGGAAGCCGTCGGTGCCCTCGCCGGCGTTGCCGATGCACAGAAAGAGGGGATGAACGGTGTCCGGGGCCCAGAGGAGTGCGCCGTCGGCCTGGGCCATCTCGGCGCTCCACCGCGCCGCCCAGCCCGAAGTCTGGGACAGGTTCTCGCAGAGGGCGAGCTCGGCGAGCGCCGAGATCGGGCGTTCGGCGTCGTGCCCCTCCGGGACCCCTCCCTCCGGCGTGTCGGGCATGAGACTCTCGGACGCCTTCCTAGAAGCTCAGGACGGCTTTTTCCAGGTCGTTGTGAATCTCGAACACCGAGTCGAGCTTGGTCATCTCGAGAAGTTTTCGAACCTGCGGCCCCGCATTCAGGAGCTTCGTCTGTCCGCCTTCCTTCTGCGAGATCGTCAGCGCGCGCACGAGCGCTCCGAGACCCGAGCTGTCGAGGAATCCGACGCGCGCGAGATCGACGAGGAGGTGGATTCGTCCTTCCTCGAGGAGGCGGGTCACCGCTCTCTTGAAGGTGGATTCCGCATCGCCGATGACCAGGTCCCCGACGACCGTCAGGATCGTCACTCGCCCGTCTTCCCTTGTCGTGAGTTCCATGTGAAGCGGGCGCCATTATGTCGAAAACGCCTATTCCGTCCAAGGGGCCGGCGGGGGCCGTCTTTGGAGGCGTCGAGAAGTTCAAGGCGGATCCTCACTTTCGCGATCCGATCCCGTTCTTCGAGTAGTTCCACGACGAAACGGGGGCTGGCCTCGGCGCCTCGCTCCGGACTGGCTGGACCGCCCTCGTCGTGAAGCTTCTCCAGCAGAGCGAGGGGCTCCGCTAGACGCGCGGGTCGGACGATCGATTCCACCGCCCCGGCGCCCACATGTCCGCCATCCGATTCGGGTCTCGGATTCCCTGGGCGCGCATCGCATCGGCTGCGGCCGCCGTGAGCGCTCGGCCTGCCTCGCCGGCCGTCAGCGCGCCGCGTCGGGAGCGCGAAACGGCTGCATAGAGTGCCATATCGGTGGCGCCGAGCATCTCCTCCGCGGACGCGAGATGCGCGACGGTTTCCGCCGCGTCGCCGCGGATCGAAGCGATGCCGGCAAGGAGAAGGCGCGCGAGCGCGTTGCCCCAGGGCATGTCCTCCCGCTCGATGCGCCGGACGTCTCTCGCGGCCTCGGCGAGGAGGGGTTCGTACCCGGATGATTCCCCGGCTGCTGCCGCGATCGCCGTACGCGCGCGCAAATGAAGGGAGTTGATGCGGATGGTCTGGATGCGCAGGAACAGGGACTCTTCGAGCGCCGGCCAGCGCGCGAGCAGGTGTTCCCGCGCACCTCCGGCGGCGCCCTCGTACAGCAGCGTCTCGACCTGACCCGAGAGCTCGTACCAGCACTGGAGCACATAGCCGCGGGGCGAGAAGGCCTCGATCGCGCGCCGCAGCTCTTCCCGCGCCTGCGCGGGCTCGTCCTGCGCGAGGCAGGCAAGGTAGGAAAGGCGTGTTCGCATGTTCGTCGCTGCGAAGAGGTCGCCGCGGTCCTCGGCCTCCTTGAGAAGCGACGGAAGGGCCTCCTGCAGCTCGCGGAACTCTCCGAGGTAGGCGAGTGCGAGGAGCGAATAGTAGTTCGAGTTGTCGATCTCCCAGGCGACGCCGCGGCAGCGCTCCCGCAGCATCATGCCCGCGCTCCGGGTCAGGTCGCGCGCGGCCTTCCAGCGGCCTTCGAGGTTCGCGGCGATTCCCGCCACGGACATGGCCCAACCAATTGCGTACGGATCATCGATCCGATTGGCAAGAGCCTCGGCGGACTGGAGGAGGCGCTTCGTTCTGCGGCGCGCACGGCCCCCGGACGTGGCCGAATAGCCGGCCTCCAGCGCCAGGGCGCGCGCGACGCGGTACGGCTCTCCCGCCCGCAGCGCCATGAGGAGCTGGCGTGAGTGAAAGTCGTTGCCGCGAATCGGGTCGGCGAGCGAGATCCCCTTGGTGGCCGACCAGCAGACGTCGATTCGGGAGAGGGTCTCGCGCGAGATCTGGCTGGCGTCGCGCTCGCGAAATCGCAGGCCGCGCAGGCGGACGAGCAGCCGCCGCCAGAGCATCGAAAAGAGTGCCGCGCGAGGACTGTCGGCGAGCCTCAGGCCGACCTTTTCGAGCACCGTGCGGAGCGTCGAGAGACCCTCTTCGATCCGCCCGCTGATCAGGAACTGCTCGGCGGCGCGCCGGCGCAGGTCGAGGGCGACGTCGGCGGGCGCTCCGGACACCGCGTCGAGGTAGGCCTGCGCGGCCTCGGCGCCGTGGCCCGCGTTGGCGAGCGCGTCGGCGAGCCGGATGCAGAGATCCCGCCGCGCGGGATCGGCCGCATTCCGCTGCTCCAGGGCGACGCGATAGAGGCGTGCGGCTCGATCGAAGGCGAGCGCCTCGGCTGCTTGCACGGCCGCGGCCGAGGAGTACTCTGCGGCGCGCTCGGCCTCGCCGGCCTCATGGAAGTGCAGGGCGAGGGCCTCGGGGTCGGTCGTGCCCGAGCCCTCGAGCGCGAGCGCTAGCCCGCGATGATGGGCTCTCTTTACGTCCGCGGAGAGGCTCGCCGACACGACTTCCCGAATCCGATCGTGATACGGCTCGATCTCCTCGCGCCCCGGCAGGGTGCGGGTCCGGATCAGGTGACGTTCGCGCAGGAGCGCCTTCGGGTCCTCCTCGCGGTCCTCGATTCCCGCGGCCCGCCGGGCGATCGCCGCGCCGCAGCGGGTGCCCGGCCACTGCCAGGACCTCGAGCATCAGGCGCGCGGGCTCGGGCAGGCGGGCCACGCGTGATCGGATCACCTCCTCGAGCGTCGCGCCGCGGCCCGGCCGTTCGCCGGCGGCGGATCGGGCCTCGGTGAGATCCATTCCGGCGAGCCCGAACCGCACGAGCTCGGAGAGGAAGAAGGGACTGCCGCCGGATTCGCGCGCGATTTCCTCGACCCGCTCGGGCGCGGCGTCGCCGAGGAGCGCGGCCGTCAGCTCCCGCGCCTCGGCGCTCGACAGGACCGCCAGCTCGAGGTCGCGGACCTCGAGGGAGGCATCGGGTGAGGGCGCCGGAAGAAAGTTGCGGAGGAAGGGGCTCGTCGCCGCCTCTTCGGTGCGATAGCAGGCGACCAGAAGCAGCGCGGGCGGGCGCGGCGGCCGGAAGATCTCGGCGAGAAGCGCCGCGCTGTCCACGTCCCCCCATTGCAGGTCGTCGAGGAAGAGGACGACGTCCTGCTGCTCGGCGAGCCGCGAAAAGAGCTCGCGCAGCGCCCCGAAGGCGCGGCGCCGCTGCTCCTGCGAGTCCGGGATCTCGAGGACGCGTCGGCGCGCGCCGGCGATCGACTCGACGCGGCGAAGCACTGGAAAGAGGCGCGCCAGCGCCAGGACGTCTCGGGGAAGGACCTCGCGCGCCTGTTCGGCCGGCAACTTCTTCAGGAACTGGCTCAAGGCGTCGACCAGGCTGTCGAGCGCCTTGTAGGGGACCGACTCGCGCTCGTAGCAGCGTCCCGAGAGGATGACGGCATCGCCGCTTCCTCGCAGCTCTTCGAGAAAGTGACGGGCCAGCGCCGTCTTGCCGGTTCCGGACGCGCCGTGGAGGCGGACGACGACAGCGCGCCCGTCGCGGGTCGCGCGGAAGGCCGAGCGCAGCGCTTCGAGCGGCTCGGCCCGGCCGACGAAAGGGGCGACGGCCGGGGACGTCGGGCGCTCCGCGCCGCGCTCGTACGTCGCCGCCTGGATCTCGCCGAGCCGCGCGAGGATCTCCTCCGCGCCCGGACGGCCCTCGGGATCCCGGCGCAGCAGGTCGCGGCAGAGCGCGTTCAGGTCCTCGGGGGCCGTCGGCGAGACGTCGCGTGGCGCCGGAGCCTCGGCGTGCCGCTTGTCCCACACCATCTCGACGAAGCTGCCGGTGAACGGCCAGCGGCCGGTGAGCGCCTCGAAGAGCATGACGCCGAGGCTGTACCAGTCCGTCGCCGGAGACACCGAACGGCCCGCGCCCTGCTCGGGCGACATGTAGGCGGGCGTTCCGACGACCGAGATGCTGCGCTTCGAACCGGTCAGGCTCACGTCGGTGACGAGGCCGAAGTCGAGGATCACGAGCCGGTCCTCTCGCGAGATCAGGACATTCGACGGTTTGAGGTCCCGATGGAGCTGTCCGGCGCGGTGAAGCGCGTCGATTCCCGTCGCGGCCTGGCGCAGAGCCGCGCGGATGCGAACCGGGTGCGCCGCATGCCGGAAGATCTCGCGCGGCGGGGGAGGCGGGGCGGCTGCCGGAGTCGGCTCGGTGGGCGCATCGGGAAGCGCTGCGGGCGTCGCCACCGACTCGCCGCGGATCCACTGGAGAAAGTTGACGCCGTCGACGAGCTCCATCGTGAAGAACCACCGGTCGCCGTCGGCGAGAAGCTCCTTGAGACGCACGAGGTTCGGATGCACGATGTCCGCCAGGGCCCGAAACTCGCGCTTCAATCGGAAGAGCGCCTCGACGTTGCTCTCGCGCAGAGTCTTGAGCGCGACGACCTCGTTCCGCTCGCGATCCAGGACCTGATACACGACCCCGAAGGCGCCGGCACCGAGGCGCCGCTCTACGCGGAAACGCTCCGTCCCGCGAAACTCTTCTTCCTTCGCGGCAGGCATCGGCCTCTGTTCTGAGCGAGTCGAGCTATCGGATGATACCCAGGAGGGGAGGACCGCGCTTGTGAAGCTCTCGCGGACCGCCGATCACGAGGTCGTGGAGCTCATCCTCCGGCAGGAGCCGGCGCCGGGCGCCCGGCTCGTGCTGCGCGATCCCCTCGGGGAAGAAGGAACCTGGATCGTGATCGACTGCCGGCCCGATCCCCACGGCTGGAAGGTGACGGCGGTGCGGTGTCTGCCGGTCTGTCGGAAACATTCGGGCGCCGGCGAGCCTCCTTGACTCGGATCTAGAATCGGCCGCGTCCGCTGGAGCTTCGCCCGCGAGGAGGTGCGATGGGGGACGTGACCTCGATCGTCGAGATTCCGATCACGAGCTGGAATGCGCCGTGCCCGGACGCGGTCCGCGAGCGGGCGGTCCGTGCGCTCGAGGACGGGTCGGTGCTGCTCTTCCCGGGCCTCGCCTTCGAGATCGAGAACCCCGAAGCGCCCCTTCTCTCCGCGACGATTCTTGCGAAGGGCAAGAACGTGAGCTACGACGCGGCGACGGGGAAGGTGGCCGCGTCGCGTCTGGACGAAGCCGGGATCGAGCGCCTGAAGGTCCTGATGCGCCGGTTCGTCGATCACAGCGGTGCGCTGCTCGCGAACGTCCTTCCGGGTTACGTTGGCGCTCTCGTCCGGGGCCGCACGAGCCTCCGCCCGGTCGAGGTCGAGGGGCGGCCGTCGTCCTGGCGCAAGGACGATACGCGCCTGCACGTGGACGCCTTTCCGGCCTCTCCCGTGCGGGACCGTCGCATCCTCCGCGTCTTCAGCAACGTGAACCCCATGGGGCAGACGCGCAACTGGCGGGTCGGTGAGCCGTTCGAGCGCGTCGCCCGCCGCTTCCTGCCTTCCCTCTCGACGCGTCTCTGGGGACGGGGCCTCGTTCTCCGTGCGCTCGGGATCACCCGGAGCCGGCGCAGCGCCTACGACCACTGCATGCTGCAGATCCACGACAAGATGAAGGCGGACCTCGAATACCAGGCGTCGGCGAACCAGTTCAAGTACAACTTTCCCGCGGGGACGACGTGGATCATGTACAGCGATCAGGTGTCGCACGCGGTGCTGTCCGGGCAGCACGCGCTCGAGCAGACCTGCTACCTGCCGGTTGCGCGCATGCAGGATCCCGTGAAGTCGCCGCTGAAGATCCTCGAGCGGCTGACGGGCCAGACGCTGGTCTGAGGTTGCCGCGTCCGCGACGCGCGGAGATGGAGGGGACCGGATGACCGGGCGGCTCAGTCCGTCCAGTGGAGACCGAGAGCCACCGCCAGGAATTTCGCCAGCTCGCCGCGCGTCACCGCCTGGCTCGGGCAGAAGTTCCCGCCTCCGCACCCGCTCGTGATCCCGGACGCCGCGAGCGCTTCGATTGCGCGGAAGTAGAGGTGGCTCGTCGGGACGTCGGCGAAGGTCGCCGAGGCGGGCGCGGGGTTGATCTGGAGCCGGTACGCGATGAGCGCTCCGTTCAATGTGTTCGTCTTGTCGGTGGCGGTCGTGCTCCCGACGAGCACGAGCTGCCGATCGCCGTTGCGCATCGTGTAGCTCAGGCCCGTCAGGTCCTTCGATACGGCGCCGCACCCCGGCGTTCCGCCAGAAGAGTTCAGCTCGGCGAGCGCGTCGGTCGCACAGTCGACCCCGACCGCGTCGCAGTCGAGCAGACGCAGATTGACGTGCTTTCCGGAAAGGCTGAAATCGCAGTATTCGAGCTCGAACCGCGTCAGCAGGGCGCCCGTCGGAACGTGCCCCACGGCATAAAAGACTCCCGACGCCGTCGAGGAATAGAGACCGAATGCGGACACGGGCGTTCCCGTGTAGTCGGCGCCGACGTTGGCGCAGCACGAGACGAAATCGGTGAACCCGACACGGCTGACGACCTGATCTTGAGTCCCGAAGGTCCTCGGCTCCGCTTGTCCGAAGGCGACCCCTGCGGCGAGCATGAGGGTCGCTCCAAACGACAGAAACGGCGGCGGAGACGTTTTCCTTCGCATTGGGCCTCTCTTGCTTCGCGCCGTTGCGGACTTGGAGCCGACGGCCGGACTTGAACCGGCGACCTGCGGTTTACGAAACCGCTGCTCTACCGACTGAGCTACGTCGGCCCGTGGTGTGCCGGGAGCCGCGCATCTTACGGAAAGACGGCGCGGGCGTCAACGCACGCCGCGCTCAGTCGAACTTGACCGACACGATCTTCGAGCAGCCCGGCTCTTCCATCGTGACGCCGTACATCGCGTCGGCGGTCTCCATCGTCCGCTTGTTGTGGGTGATGGCGATGAACTGCGTCTCCTCCGTCATGTCGCGCAGGAGCCGCGTGAACCGGTCGATGTTCGCCTCGTCGAGCGGCGCGTCCACCTCGTCCAGGATGCAGAACGGCGAAGGCTTGTAGCGGAAGATCGCGATCAGGAGCGCGATCGCCGTCAGCGCCTTCTCGCCGCCCGAGAGCAGCAGGATCGACTGGTTACGCTTGCCCGGGGGATGCGCCACGATCTCGATGCCGGATTCGAGCAGATCGTTCTCGTCGAGCAGCCGCATCTCCGCCGTGCCGCCCTGGAACAGGCGCGTGAAGACGCCCTTGAAGTTCTCGTTGATGGCCGTGAAGGCGTCGCGGAAGCGATCGGAGGACGTCACGTTGATCTTGCGGATGGATTCCTGCAGCTCGGCGACCGAGCGGAGGAGGTCGTCCCTCTGGGTCGTGAGGAATGCGAGACGCTCGGTCTCCTGCTTGTGTTCCTCGAATGCGAGGACGTTGACGGGGCCCATCCGCTCGATCGAGGCCGCGAGCTCCGCGGCTTCCTGCTCGAGGGCCGCGAGCGCCTCCGCCGACGCGTCGGCCGGGGGAGCGAGCTCCGAGGCTTCGGTCGAGAAATCCGTGCGCGCCTCGGCTTCGACGTGCTCGAGGTCCGAGCGAAGACGCGTTTCCGCGACCTCCGACTCGAAGCGCGCCTCGCGGGCGGCGTCGAGGCCCGCGCGCCGGACCTTCGTCTCCTCCTCGCCGCGCGCGATGTGAGCCCCCGCGGCTTCCTCGGCCGAGGCGGCCGCGGTGAGATCTTCGGCGCGGCCGCGGCGCTGCCCGAGGTTCGACGCCTGGCGGGCGCGCGCTTCTTCGTCTTCCCGCGCGAGCTCGACGGCGCGCGCGGCGAGGCGCCCCTCTTCGTCTCGGGCCTCCGCCAGGCGCCGATCGAGCGTGGCGCGCGCCTCGAGCGCCTTCTCCCGGGCGCCTTCCAGAGCGCGGCGCCGCTCGGCGGCGACCTCGGCCTCCGTCCGACGGTGCGCCAGCTCTTCGGTCGCGGCCATGGCGAAGGAGCGCGCCTCGGGCATCTGGAGGGCGAGCGCTTCGGCCTGTTCGCGCAGCGCCGTTTCGCGCGCGGCGCAGCGCTCCTCCTCCTGCACGAGCTCGGAGCGGCGGCGCGCGAGCGCGTCGCCCTCCTGCGACAGCGCCGAGGCCTCCAGGCGCAGTGTGTTGCCTTCTTTCCGCAGGCGGTCCCGCTCCTCGCGGCGTTCCTCGAGCCGTCCGGCGAATGCCGACAGCGCGCCGGCGGCCCGCCGCTCGGTCTCGCGACGGCCGGGGACCTCGGTGCCACGCCGTTCGTGCTCCCGCCGCAGCTCGGCGGCGCGCGTCTCCGCGCCGCGCGCCTTCTCACGCGAGGACACCGCCTCGGCGGCGAGGCTTTCCTGCTCCTTCGAGAGCGCGAATCGGCCCGCGGCGGCCGCGTCGCTCCGGACGGCGCCGTAGAGAGAGCCGCGCACGATCTCGCGCCGGCGCGTCACGAACGTCGTGCCGGGGCTGCGGCGCGAGCGTCCGACCGCGTCGGCGAGGCTCTCGACGAAGACGGCGGGAGGAAGCGCGGCTTTCTCCGCGGGCGACAGATCGTCCCAGTTCTCGAGGACGGCGCTCCAGCCGCCGGGGTCCGAAGGAGGCGCGGTCTCGGGCGCCCATCCCGCGTCCACGAGCCGGAGGACCGGTACGCCTCGCGCCGCCTCGAGCGCGCGCGCCGCACCGTCGTCGACGAGCAGCGCTTCGGCGTCGCGATCGAGCAGCAGATCGACGGCTTCCTCCCAGCCTCGCTTCGGCCGGAGGCGCGCCGAGAGGCTCTCCCGCGTCCCGATGCCCACGCTCTCGAGCGCCCGGCGGACGTCGGCCGCGCTCGTCTCGCGCCCGTGCGCGACTTCTTCGAGAGCCGCGGCGCGATGCTCGATGCGCCCGAGCGCTTCGCGCGCCGCCCGATGCTCCTCCTCGGCGGCGTCACGCGCTGCGGCGAGACGCGCGAGTTCCGACTCGAAGGTCTGAAGGGCGCGGGCGGCGGCGTCCGCCTCGGTCGAGAGGTCGCGCTCCTCGCGCTCGGCCGCTTCGAACGCGCGCTCGCGACCCTCGAGCTCGGCGCCGATCTTCGCGGCGGCGCTCTCGATGCGCGCGAGCGATGCGACGACGCGTTCCGCCGCCAGGTCCACCTCGTGCCGCGCGTTGCGCGCGGCGACGCCCTCGCCGGCGGCGGTCAGCGTCTCGGACCGGGCGCGCTCGAGCGCTCCCTCGAGCCCGGCGAGCGCGCCGGCCGCGGCCGAGGCTTTCCGGTCGGCCTCCTCGCGGTCGAGAGAGCGCGACCGGGCCTCCGCGATCGCCCGCTCGACGCGCTCCTCGATCTCCTGAACCTCGCGCAACGTTCGCGCGTGCTCCTCGCCGAAGTCGCGCGTCTCACGCGCCAGGGCCTCCCGCTGCGCCGCGAGATCGGCGCCGGCGCGGCGATTCGATTCGATGAGGGCCTCGTCGCGCCCGATCGCCGCCTCGAGGGCCGATACGACATCGCGCGCGCGTTCTCGCGCCGCGGTCGCATCGGCGGCATGGAGACGCGCCTGCGCGAGCTCGGCTTCACAGCGGCCGAGCGCCGCCGCCGCCTCCGCCTCGCGGTCGCGGCGTTGATCCCGGAGACGCGTCGCGTCGGCGACGGCCGCGGTCAGCCGGTCGTGGCGCGAACGCAGGAGCGCCGAGCGCTTGATGCGCAGCGCTTCGGACTGCTCCTTGTAGCGCGCGGCGCGCGACGCCTGGCGCTTCAGCGACGCGACGTTGCGCTCGATCTCGGCGATGATGTCCGAGAGGCGCAGCAGGTTCCCGCGAGTCTCCTCGAGCTTCGTCTCGGCGAGGCGCTTGCGCAGCTTGTATCGCGTGATGCCGGCGGCCTCTTCGATGAGGCGCCGCCGGTCCTGCGGCTTCGTCGAGAGCACCTGATCGATGCGTCCCTGCTCGATGACGGAGTAGGCGCGCACCCCGAGCCCGGTGCCCGAGAGCTGATCCTGGATGTCCTTGAGGCGGACCTGCTTGTCGTTGAGGAAGTACTCGCCGTGTCCTTCCCGGTACACGCGGCGCCCGATGCGGAGCGATTCGGGCTCTTCCGACTCCCCGTTGCCGTTGCCATTTCCGTCGCCGTTACCGTGGCCGCCTCCGTTGCTCCCGCGCCGCGAAAGGGTCAGCGTGACCTCGGCCATTCCGACGGGGCGCCGCTTGGCAGAGCCGTTGAAGATGACGTCGTCCATCCGCTCGCCGCGGAGCACTTTGGCGCTCTGCTCTCCGAGGGCCCAGGCGACGGCGTCGCAGATGTTGGATTTTCCGCACCCATTTGGGCCGACGACGGCGGTCACCCTTCCCGGAAAGGCCAGATCCACCTTTTCGTAGAAGGACTTGAAGCCCGCAATCTCGACCCGATCGAGCCGGAACATCGATCCCTGGAATTTAACAAAAGCTCCTCACCACCGCCACAAAATCTTGTGGTGGATGGCCAGGCATCCCCCAAACAATGGGGCGTCGGCCCGCTCGGGGGGTCGGGGAGTGTCCAGAACCCGAACAGGCCTCGTGGCGCCTGATTGGGCCGATCACAGTGGTCGGGGGCGCGCAGCGGCGCGGAAGGCTGGTCGGGGCCGGCGCTCTCGCGACGCATGTTTTGGCTCCGCGCTGACGGATTTCGTCCCTTCCGCATTGTCTTTTCGCTGCACATCCGAAGAAGATTCTTGTTCACCGGCGGCCCGGAAGGGAGTAGATTCCGAAAAGGCGAACTCGAAAGAAACAAGATGCTTAGTCTTGAGGTCCGTAAGAGAACGGGCGGCGCGGAAGTTCACCGCGTCAACTCTCCGGCACTGACGGTCGGAGCATCTTCCGGCAACGAGGTCGTGGTCCGCGCGCGCGGCGTGGCGGGCCGGCACTTCCGGATCCTCGAGCGCGACGGCCGCTACCACCTCGACCTGTACAAAGGCGTCGACGCGGTGAGCGTCAACGGCCACGAGTTCACCGGCGGACCGATCGCCGTCGGCGATCGCATCACGATCGGCGAGGCGACGTTGACCGTGCTCGGCGGTCGCGCGGCTCTCCGCACCGCCGTGCTGCAGGAGCCCGTGCGGCCCGAGCCGGCACCGGCGCCCGGAACGCTTCTCCAGGTCACGACGGGGCCGATGACGGAGGTCGAGTACCGCACCTTGCGGCTCTCGGCCTACGCGCTCTGCCGTTCGAGCCGCTCGCCGGAAGATTTCGCGGCGCGACTCGTGGACATGCTCGACCGCGAGCTGCCACCCTCCGAGTGGGCGGTGGGGCAGTGGTCGGCTGCCGGTTTCCGGGCCTGGTCCTCGACGTTCCGCGAGGCGCCCGCGGTCCCGCAGAAGCTTCTCGCCGACGCGCGCGAAGGGGAGCGTCTGGCGCGCGTGGATACCGTGACCGGGATGTTCAGCTTCCTGACGGAGCCGGACGTCGCGCCGGGAGATACGGCCGCGGCCATCTTCGTTCGCGAGGATCCCCGCCTGGCGGCGCGCGCGCTCCTCTTCCTCGAGGAGCTCGTGCAGCTCGTGGGCCTCGTCCTCCGGGGCGCCGTCGCCGGAGGCGAGGAAGCGGTGGACGAAGAGCCCGAAACCGCCGCCGCCGTCGAGACGGCGTCGCCGTCGAACGGCAGCGAGATGGAGGCGACGCTCCGCCGCACGGACGATCTGAAGAAGATCATCGAGTCCGTCGAGCACGAGGTCATCGACCGCACGATGCGCCGCGTCGAGGGAAATCAGAGCCGCGGCGCGCAGAACCTGAACATCTCGCGCGGCTCGCTCATCGCGAAGCTCAAGGAGTACGGGATTCCCGACTACCGATATCTGCGGCGCGAGCGCAACCGCCGGCCCTAGGGCTGTCGCGGTTGAGCCCTCGGGGCCGAAACTCTCGACCGCCGGTCGTCCCTGACCCCGCGGCGCCCGTAACGCCATCCCACTCTCTTTTTCAGCAACCTGCTATCGCTGCCTCCCTCTCGGGTTTCCTCCGGCTCGACCCTCGTCCCCTCGCCGGAGCCACCACCAGATCGCAAACGGGGCCGCAAAGCGTCCGGCGACCTCGTAGAAGTGGAAGCCGCCCGCCCAGAAATTGCGCGCCACCGCGCCGTAGCGCTCCGCGCTCCACGGCCCGAGAGCCGTCGCATAAACGGAGCGCACCTGGAAAACCAGGGCGGCAACGTGCACGGCGAACAGGACGAGACATCCGAGAAGCAGCGCGCCGACGCGCTTTCCGTGGAGCGGATGCGGGTCGAGAGCGAAGAGCGCGACGAGAAGGACCAGGTTGAAATGGATGTCCGCGGCCGGCAGCCCGGGCCGGGGCGAGCCCGGCGGCAGGTCGGCGCGCTCGACGAGAATCTCGCCGCCCGCCGCCGCGAGTCGCGTGACGGCGGGCCGCTCGGTCGCGCGCAGGACCGCCTCCGCGGCGGACGCGAGGAGGCGCTCGTAGGGCGCGCCGAAGCCGAACCAGAAGGCGAGCGCGAGAACGAAGCCCGTGAGCGCGCGCAACACCGCGGCGCGGCCGAGACCGCGGCGGTATTTCACTGCCGCCGTTCGGCGGCGGCCGGCCCGGCCGGGCGCGCCCGCGCTGCCCAGGAGAGGAAGAGGAGCACGCCGAACAGCACGACGAGCGACTGCCAGAGCACCGTGTGCGAGGCGGAGAAGAGCGCGGGCCGGTGGACGCCGATCCAGAAGAGCGAAACGACGCGGACGAGATTCACGAGCTCGATCGCGGTGAAACCGAGGAGGAGACCGGCGAGACGCCGCTTCCAGGGCGCGGGAAACGAGAGGACCGCCGCGGTGAAGAGGAGCACGGTCTCCAGGCCGTTGCACCCGTTCTCGATCTGCACGGCGAACGCGGGCGCGCGAATCTCGGTCCCGGCGACGGCGGCCGGCTCCCCGAGCGCGTTCAGGATCGCGCCGGAGACGCGGGCGATCGCCGCCGTGAAGGGCACCACGACGGCGTCGTTCATCGGACGAAGCGCGATCGCGACGTAGAAGAGGACGAGCAGAACGCCGAAACACGCGAGAAAGGCGAGAGACTCGCGGCGGTGGGACGGGGAGCCCGGTTCCGCCTTCATCCCGCGACGGGACGCGCCGCGGGCTGGGAGTCGAGGATCTCGCGGACGAGGCGCGCGATCGGCGCGGGAAGCGCGAGGAGCAGCTCTCCCCGCGCATTCAGGACGACCTGCTCCGTCTCGGCCGTCGCCAGGAGCCGGCCCGGGGCGTCCCGCAGCTCGTAGTCGAGGACGATGCGCGCGGCCTCGGGCTCGCGCAGGCGCGCGGTGGCGCGCACGGTCGTGTCCGCGAGGATCGCCTGCCGGTAACGGATCTCCATGCGAGTGATCGGGACGCGATAGCCGAGCGCCAGCGAGCGCGTCGCGGTGAATCCGTGCGCGCCGGTCAGGGCCTCGCGAACCTGCTCGAGGTAGAGCGCGTAGTGGCCGTGCCAGACGACGCCGTAGGCGTCGCACTCGGCGAATCGGACGGGGATGTCGATCGAGAATCCCCCGAGCGGCGGCGCCTCGGGGCGCGCGCGCGTCATGGCGTCGCTCCGTTGGAGACGGCCTCGACGACCGCGGCGAGGAAGTTGCCGCCGGCGCCGAAGGAGTTCACGAGCGCGCGCCGCGGCCGATCGTTTCCGGCGAACGGCCCGTCCGGATCGGCGACGGCGCGGCAGGCGGCGACGAGCTGCCCGCCGCCGGACGCCGCCATCTCTCCGACTGCCCGCTTGACCTCGATCTGCGGGGGCGGCGATCCGAAGAGGCGTGCGAGGGCCTCCGCCTCCGCGGAGTCCATTTCGTCGACGCCGTCGCGGGAAGGGAAGATCAAGCCGACGTCCGCCGGAGAGGCGCCCGCATCCTCGAGCGCCCCGGACATGGCGCGCGCCATCGCGTCGGGATCGGGCGCGAACCGGTAGGGATCGGTCGGCACGCCGGCGACGGCGAGCCCCGCGAGGCGCGCGAGGGGCCGCCCGCCGCGATTCCGCGCGGAGGCTTCGTCCTCGAGCAGGAGCGCGAAGGCGCCCTCGCCCTGCACGATCCCGGAGGACTTCTTCTGGCCGCGGAGCGCGCTCACGCGGTCGAATCCGAGCGCGTAGTACGGGTTCCACTCGTCCACGCCCCCGGCGAGCATCGCCCGCGCGCGCCCGGCGGAGATCGCGAGCGACGCGAAGAGAAGCGCATTCAGAGCCGACGGGTCCTTCTGCGTGACGGTGACGTTCGGGCCGTAGACTTTGAGCTCGATCGAGACCTGTGAGGCGGGCGCGTTGGCGACCGTGTTGGGGAAGTGGAACGGCGGCGCCGCCTCGGGCGACTCGGTGAGGAGGACGCGCAGGAACTCCGTCAGCGCCCCGGCGCCTGCCGATCCCGTGCCGAGCGCGATTCCGATCGACTCGGGATCCTTCGCGACGTCGTAGCACGCTTCCGCGATCGCCTGCGCGCACGCGACGATCGCGAACTGGCTTCCGCGGTCGAACCGGCGGGCCTTCATCGGCGGGATCTCCGGCTGCGGCGTGAAGCCGTCGCACCGCGCGACGTGCGTGGCCTGGAGTCCCTTGCGCTCGTCTTCCGTCATCGGACGGACGGCGCTCTCTCCCGCGAGCAGCCGCCGGTAGAACTTCCGGCGCCGATCGCCCGAGCGGGCAGACGGCTCCGGTGCCGGTGAAGACGCCGCGCGAAGGCATGCGACGGCTCAGGCGCGCGCCAGGACGACGACCGTGCTGTTGCCCCCGAACGCGAACGAGTTCGAGAGCGCGACGCGCACGTCCGCCTCGCGCGCCGCGTTCGGGACGTAGTCGAGGTCGCACGCCGGATCGGGGTTCTCGTAGTGGATCGTCGGCGGGACGATCCCTTCGCGGATCGTGAGCGCCGTGGCGACCGCCTCGATCGCGCCCGACGCGCAGAGGCAGTGCCCGATCATGGACTTGATCGAGGAGACCGGGATCCTCCGCGCCCGTTCGCCGAGGCCGGTCTTCAGCGCCGCCGTCTCGGCGGAGTCGTTCTGCGGCGTCGCCGTGCCGTGCGCGTTGACGTAGTCGACCCGCGTCGGCGTCGATTCCGGCCGACGCGAGAGCGGCGCGCACGGTCCGGCCGCCGGCCGCCCCCGAAGGGTCCGGCGCCGTCATGTGGTACGCGTCGGAGGTCACGCCGTAGCCGAGGAACTCCGCGACGATCGGCGCTCCGCGGCGACGCGCGCGCTCCTCCTCCTCGAAGACGAGGATGCCGGCGGCCTCGCCGATCGAGAGGCCGCGACGCTCGCGATCGAACGGGCGGCAGGGATCGGGATCGACGGATCGCAGCGAATTGAACCCCCCGTACGTGAGGCGCGCGAGCACGTCCGAGCCGCCGGTCAAGACACGTCCGCGAGGCCCGATGCGATGGCGTCGAAGGCGTATCCCATCGCGTTGGCCGAGGACGAGCAGGCGGTCGTGATCGTCGACTTGATGCCCTCGAGGCTCCAGTGCTGCGCGACGCGGTCGGTGATCGCGTCGGGCAGGTGGTTGAGGACGCGCGACGGGCGCGCCTTCCGGCCCTGAAGGTGCCGCGCGAAGAACTCCTCCGAGTCGAGGAGGCCGGACGTCCCGCCGCCGAGGATCACGCCGACGCGCGTCGGATCCTCGCGCGAGAGGTCGAGCCCGGCCGCGGCGATCGCCTCGGACGCGGCGGCGATACCCATCCGGTCGGCGCGGGACATCCGGCGCTTCTCGACGGGGGAGAGGACGCCGTCGGGGATCTCCCGGACTTCCGCGGCCGTCTGCGTCCGGTAGGTCGAGGCATCGAAGAGGGAGAGGGGGCGGATGCCGCAGACGCCCGCGGTCAGGTTCTTCCAGAACTCGGCGCACGCTCGTGCCGATCGCCGTCACGGCGCCCAATCCCGTTACGACGACGCGGCGTCCCCATGGCCATGGAGCGTCGCGATTCTGACCGACGGATCGCTGAGTGCATAATCCGCCGCGTGTCCGAGCGCGTCGACTGGCACACCTACTTCATGAACATCGCGCGCCAGGTCGCGACGCGCTCGACCTGTCCGCGCAAGCACGTCGGCGCCGTGATCGTGCGCGACAGGACGATCCTCTCGACGGGCTACAACGGCTCGATCCGCGGGCTGCCGCACTGCGAGGACGTCGGGTGCCTCGATGGAGGACGGCCACTGCGTCGCACCGTGCACGCCGAGGCCAACGCGATCCTGCAGGCCGCCAAGAACGGCGTCGCGGTCGACGGCGCCGAGATCTACACGACGGCGAGCCCGTGCTGGCCCTGCTTCAAGCTCATCGCGAACGCCGGCATCGGGCGCGTCTACTTCGGCGAGTTCTATCGGGACGAGCGCTCGATCGCCGTCGCGCGCGACGCGGGGATCGAGCTCGTGGATCTGGGAAAGGGAACGAAGAGCTAGCGGACTGAGGACTGAGGACTGAGGACTCTACGTACTAGAGCCTCGCGAGTCCTCCGTCCCCGGTCCCAAGTCCTCCGTCAGGGAACCGCCTCCGGCGCCTCCGCCAGAGACAGCAGACGCAGGCAGTCCTCCAGATAGGAACGCGAGCCCTGCGTCAGGCGGAAGAAGCGGCAGCCCAGCCCCGGGTCCGGCTCCGCTCCCACACGGACGACGATCGCCTCGGCGACCACGTTGCGGTCGGCGCGCTCACCCGGGATCTCGAACGACACCTCGATGCGGGCGCCGATCGGAAGCGCGACGGGCGTCCGGACGAAGAAACCTCCGCGCGAGAGATCCCGGATGGCCCCCGCGTGCTCGGCGCCGTCACGCCAGAAGACGACGCGCCAGGGAACGGGCGAGCGCTCGTTGCTTCGCGGGAAGAGCTGCAGGAAGCGGCGCAGCGTGCCGAAGAACGCGGCTTCGTCGAAAGCGCGGGTCAGGACCCCGTCGGCGGCCGCGCGGCGCACTTCGGTTCCCTCTTCGTCGGTCGCGAGAACGACCGGAGTGCGCGCGAAGCGCGGGTCGGCCTTGAGCACGCGGCAGACGTCGAGCCCGCTCATTCCCGATAGCTCGCCGTCCAGGAAGACGAGGTCGGGCTTCTCCTCGCGCGCCACCGAAAGGGCGTCCGAGCCGTTCGAGGCCGTGAGGACACGGCAGGAGGTCCGGCGCCGGATCGCGTCGGCGACGGAGCGAAAGAGCCCGCTGTCGTCGACGAGGAGGACGGAATTCACCCGCCAATTATAGAACCGCCCTGCGGCGCAGTCCGGCCGGTATCATCCCGGGGACCATGGATACGGTGACTCACGGCCTCGCGGGGAGCGTGCTCGCGCGATCGGCCGCGGATCGCCCGGGTGCGCGCGCCGCCCTCGCGATCGGATTGATCGCGGCGATGCTGCCGGATCTCGACATTCTCTACCTGCGGACGCGCCTCGACTACCTGCGCTACCACCGCGGGTGGACGCATTCGTTCCTCGTTCTGCCGGTCTTCGCGCTCCTGGTCGCGCTCGTCGCGCGCCTCGTGTTTCGCCGCGCCCGGCTCGCGACGCTCTGGCTCTTCGCCGCGATCGGGATCGGCTCGCACATTCTCTTCGACTGGATCACGTCGTTCGGCACGATGTTCTTCTTTCCCGTCTCGCAGCATCGCTACTCGCTCGACTGGGTCTTCATCCTCGATCCGATCTTCACGGGCCTCGCGGCGATCTCGCTGATCGGGGCTCTCGTGTTTCGCGACCGCTCCCGCGTCATCGCCGCCGCGGGGAGCGCCGCGCTCGCGTTCTACGTCGCCTTCTGCGCGGTGCAGCACGCGCGCGCCCTCGAGGCCTGGCGGCGCGCGGATCAGCCACCACTCGGCTCCCGCGTGGCGGCGCTGCCGCAATTCCTGTCGCCTTTTCGGTGGCTCGGGCTCTGCGGATCGCGGCGACGCCGTGGATGTCGGCTTCTTCGACGTCGGCCCGTTCGCAAGAGGATCGGACGATCCGCGGCCGCCGCTCCGGTTCTCGGAGATCTTCGCGAGCCTGAAAGACTTCTACCCGCCGATCGGGCGCGTCAAGATCCGACGCTTTCCCCAGCCGCTGCCTTCGCCGGCCCTCGCGGCGGCGCGGGCGCGGCGAAGACGTGCAGGCGTATCTTCGCTTCGCGCGCTTCCCGAGCGCCGTCGTGCGATCCGAGCCCGACGGCGGGACCGAGTCATCGTCTGGGAGGACCTGCGCTTCCTGCCCTGGTTCGCGGGGCCCTGGCAAGTGGACGCGAAGGGCGTGTTACGCCGCCGGCCCTTCCTCTTTCGCGTGCGTTTCGACGCCGCCGGCCGGACGCTCGAGAGCCAGGTCGTCAGCGATCCCCTCCGTTGACGGAGTAGGAGGGGCTCCCGGCGCGACGTAGGAATACTCGGGCGAGGGCACGCGCGTCAGCGCCTCGGAGATCCCCGCGTAGTAGCCGACCTTGACGAGACATCGGACGAAGACGAAGACCTGCTGCGTCAGGATGAGCGGGACGAGCGCGAAGCGCGCCTCGCCGCCGGCGGGCGGATCGAGGACGATCCAGACGACGTAGAGGCCTGCGGTGAGCAGGACGTAACCGAGGAGCACGCCGAAGAGGCGTCGGGGCCTCGCGATGGCGCCGCCGAGTCCCATGAGGAACCGCGAGACGGGGGGCAGATCCGGCCGGGCGACCCATACCGTCCGGACGGAGTCGGCGAGCGAGCTTGATGGCCGCGAGCGCGACGAGAAGCGCCAGCAGGCGCAGTCCCGTGACGGCAAGCGCCGCGCCCTCCGTCGAGAGCTCCTGGACCCGCGGCTCGAGGGCGCGGCCGGACTCGACGTAGATCCAGCGGTACGCGGCCGCGGACCCCGCGAAGGCCGCGAGCGTGAAGGCGAGGAAAGCGGGAAGCCGCCGCATTCCCTCCCGCCCGAACGCCACGAGGGAGCTCGAGGGCTCCCGCAGCGCGCCGAGCACGCCGCCGAGCGCGAAGGCGTGGAGAAAGATCGCGAGGAGCGCGAGCGAGAACGCCGAGGCGCCGACGCCGCGGAGGCCGTCGAACTGATCGGGCTCGATCCCGCGCACCGAGAGCAGGCCCTCGGCCGCGTCGCCGAACGTTCCGAGGATGTCGGGGTGCGTGCGCCGGAACGTCTCCCACCAGCCATAGTCCGGGACTCCGACCATGCGATCCGCGATCGTCGAATGGTCGAGGTTCGCGTGGAGGGAGTTCGAGATCGGCAGGATCAGCGCCGCGGCGAGGAGCAGCTGGATCAGCCAGAGCGAGAGCCCGAGATAAGGCTTCGAGAGGGAGGCGCGCAGCCCGCGGCCGAAGCAGACGAGGGCCGACGGGCCGCTCACCAGGCCACCGTCGCGAAGTCGAAGAGATTCTGCGAGCCAGAACACGGCCCGGGCCGTCCAGCGCGAGGCGGCGCGCGGATCGGGCTCGGGACGCCGTCCATTGTTCGTGCGGTCGGCGTCGAGAAGGATCTTCTCGTCCGGATCGACGACCGCGTCGAACAGGCGCGGTCCCGACGCCACGCGGAAGCTCTTCCAGCGCGCCTCGCCGTCCCAGTGCGAGCGATAGGTGTGGCCGCCCTCGAAACGCAGGAGCACATCCACCGGCAGCGCGACGTCGCCTTCCCGCCGGACGACGACATTCGTGTCGTAGCCGCGGGGGTGCGGCAGGCCCGCCGGCTCCGCGGGGACGAGCTTTCCGTCTTTGTCGAAGAGGCCGCGAGGCCGGCGCGCGGGCTCCGACGTGGCCTGGGCGACGGCGTAGTCCACGGTCCCGGAGGAGAAGAACGTCCGGTCGAAGAGCCAGCGCGTATCGCGGCCGGTCACCTCGGAGAGGCACGCGATGAAGTCCGAGGTCTTCGGGTGACGGAAACGCCAGCGCTCGGAGTAGAGCCGCAACGCTTGGTCCATCGCGGGCGTTCCGACGAGCCGCTCGATCGTCGCGAGCGCGAGCGCCGTCTTCGAGTACACGAGCGCGCCGTACTCGTCGCGGTCGATGTACTTCCAGCTCGGGAGGCCGAGCGGGTCGTCCATGGCGTGGGCGAAGTAGCGCCGGTTGTCGTCGAGCGGAAGGCGCACGTCGATGCCGAGCGGGAAGCGCACGCCGAACACTTCGAGATACGACCGGGCGTCGCCGTACTCGTGCTTCAGAACGCGTGCCGTCATGTACGAGTTGAATCCCTCGTCGAGCCAGGGCTCCTCGAACTCGTTGGAGGCGAGAAGGCCGTAGAAATACTGGTGCCCGAACTCGTGGACCGTCACGCCCTCCGGGCGACTGGAGCGAGGCCGGCGCGATGAGATGCGTGCCCGCCGTGATGAAGGTCGGGTATTCCATGCCGCCCGCGCCGATGGCGCCCCACGGCGGATCCACGATCGTCAGCGTCGCGTACGGGTAGGGGCCGAGGACGCGGCCGTATCCCGAGAGGCCGGCCTTCGCGGCGCGGAAGTGGCGGTATGCCTGCGCCAGGTGCTCGGGCTGGAGGCAGAGCTTGATCTCGACGTCGCCGATGCCGGGCTCGCGGAAGATGTCCCGGAGGACCCGGAAATCCGGGTCGGCGGTCCAGGCGAAGTCATGCACGCTCTCCTGTCGGAAGCGCGTGACGACGCGGCCCTCCGACGTCTCCCGCTCGGAGACGACGGCGCCGGTCGCCCCGATCTTGCCCTTGTAGCGGACGGGCGCGTCGATCGTGACGTCGTAGTCGCCGAAGTCGGCGAAGAACTCGCTGTTCGAATGGAACTGGTGGCAGTTCCAGCCGGCGTCTTCGAGGACGCCGATCTTCGGGAACCACTGTGCGACGAGGAAGAAGTCGCCCTTGTATCCCGTGCGCGTCGAGACGCGCGGCAGATGGGACACGAAGTCGAGCGCGACGGCGACGGTGTCGCCGGGAAGCGCCGGCCGCGGCAGCGGGATCTCGGCGACCGTGCGGTCGTCGAGGTTGCCGTCGTCGGGCGCGATGAACCGCATCGCGGGGAGCAGGTCCGTTCCGTCCGAGGAGAGCGCGAGTCGCGTGATCTCGACCGAGCCCCAGGATTCCGGGATGGTGCGGCGGCCGCGCCGCCCGCCGTGCTCGCGCCAGAACGTCGAGAGCGTGTTGCGGAAGGCATTGAGGTAAAGGTGGAGCCGCAGCGTCGAAGTCGGGTGGCTCGTCGTGTTGGTCCAGGTCAGGATCTCGGTGCCGGAGACCGTCTTCTGCTCGGCGTCCAGACGGCAGGAGATCTCGTACGATGCGATCGGGCGAGTCAGAGGCGCGGCTGCGAGACCCGACGCTGCGGAGAGCGCCGCCCAGGCGAGGAGCGCCGGCCGCTTCTTTGCCCGGGGCATTCGCGAGACTGTAGCATGCGCTCGATGAGCGAGAAGGCGCCGCGCGCGTCCGCGGAGAGCGCGCCGGCGCGGCGCGCGCGCGATCTGTCGGACGAGATTCGGCGGCACGAGCGCCTCTACTACGTCGAGAATCGCCCGGAGATTACGGACGCCCAGTTCGACGCGCTCATGCACGAGCTCGTCGCGCTCGAAGAGAAGCATCCGGAGCTCGGCCTCGCCCGATTCTCCGGCGCGGCGCGTCGGCGGCGAGCCCGCGGAATCCTTCGCGGCGGTCACGCACGCGACGCCGATGTTGTCGCTCGAGAACGCCTACTCCTGGGAGGAGGCCGAGGCGTGGCACGCGCGGCTCTCCCGCGCGCTCGGCGGAACGGAGCCCGACGCCTACGTTGCGGAGCTCAAGATCGACGGCCTCTCGATCTCGCTCCGATACGAGGGCGGGGTTCTCGTCCGCGGCGCGACGCGCGGCGACGGCCGTCGGGGCGAGGACGTGACCGAAAACGTCCGCACGATCCGCGCGATCCCGCTCCAGGTTTCCGAGACGGGCGCGATCGAGGTGCGAGGAGAGGTCTACTACTCCAAGACCGCGTTCCAGCGCCTGAACGCCGAGCGCGAGGCGGACGGCGATCCGCTCTTCGCCAACCCGCGCAACGCCGCCGCCGGCACGCTGCGGCTGCTCGACTCGCGGGTGACCGCCCGACGCCGGCTCCAGGCGTGGCTGTACGCGATCGCCGTGGCGCCGAAGATGCCCGGGTCCCAGACGGAGGCGCTCGAGCGGCTCCGGGAATGGGGATTTCCGGTCAACTCGCACTGGCGGCGGTGCGAATCCTTCGGGGAGGTCCGCGCCTTTCTCGAAGAGTGGGCCGAGAAGCGCCACGAGCTCGACTTCGAGACCGACGGCGTCGTCATCAAGGTGGACGACCGGCGGCTCCAGGAGGAGGCTCGGCGCGACGGCCAAGTCACCGCGCTGGGCGCTCGCGTACAAGTATCCGGCGGAAGAGGCCGTGACGGTCGTGCGGGAGATCTCGGCCGGCGTCGGGCGGACCGGAACGCTCACGCCGGTCGCGCACTTCGACCCCATCCTGCTCGCGGGCACGACCGTCAAGCGCGCGACGCTCCACAACTACGAGGACCTCGCCCGCAAGGACGTCCGCGTCGGGGACACGGTGGTCGTCGAGAAGGGGGGCGACGTCATCCCGAAGGTCGTGCGCGTGCTCCTCGAGAAGCGGCCGCCGGACGCCGTGCCATTCGCCATGCCCGAGCGATGCCCGGCCTGCGGCGATCCGGTCGTGCGCGAGGCGGACGAGGTGGCCTCGCGCTGCGTGAATCCGGCCTGTCCCGCCGTTGTCCGGGAGGCGCTCCGGCACTTCTGCTCGCGCCGCGCGATGCGGATCGAAGGGCTGGGGGAGAAGCTCATCGATCAGCTGGTCGCCGCGGGACTGCTCACGGACGTCGCCTCGATCTACGCGCTCCGCGCCGAGGACCTCATGGAGCTGGAGCGCTGGGGCGAGAAGTCGGCGGCGAACCTGCTTGCCGAGATCGAAGCGAGCCGCAAGATGGAGCTCTCGCGCCTCGTCTTCGCACTCGGCATCCGGCACGTCGGCGAGAAAGCGGCGCGGACGCTCGCCCGGCGCTTCGGTTCCCTCGATCGTCTCGCGGCCGCCACCGAGGAGGAGTTGCAGGAGGTCGGCGACGTCGGGCCGCGCACCGCCGCGGCGGTCCTCGCCTGGTTCTCTCACCCGAAGCATCGCGCGCTCGTCGAGGCGCTCCGCGGCCACGGACTGAACTTCTCGGAAGGCGAGGCCCGGCCGGCGGAGGGGCCGCTCTCGGGCAAGAGCGTCGTCGTGACCGGCGCGCTGCCCGGCATCTCGCGCGACGAGGCGACGGCCCGTCTCGAGTCGGCCGGCGCGCGCGTCTCGGGGTCCGTGTCGAAGAAGACGGATTTCCTCCTCGCGGGCGAGGCGGCGGGCTCGAAGCTCGAGAAAGCGAAGGCGCTGGGCGTGCGGGTCGTGACGTGGCCCGAGATGCTTGAGATAATCGGCTAGCAGGTCGCGTGGACCTGCGAGAGCCGGCCTCCGGGCCGGCAGGGAGGATGGCTTGGACCTGCCCGCGCGCGTGATCGTCTTCTGCCCGACCCTCGAGCTCAAGAACAAGCCGGGCCGCCTGATGGCCGTCTCCCCGCACGGGTACTACGAGGTCTGGCTCGATTTCGCCGACCGGAATCACGCCGTCCTGCTGCCGATCGCGGGAACGGCGTTGATCTCCCAGGAGCCGAATTCGACGGTGGGAGAGATACCGGACCTCGAGCGCTGACCAAGGACTAAGGACCAGGGACTAGGGACAAATCGAGTCCCTAGTCCTTAGTCCCTAGTCGGGAAACAGCTCCAGCAGCTCCGGCAGTCGCTCGACACGCTCCACTCCCTCCGGCGCGGCGCCCGTACCGATGAGGACGGCCCTCAGGCCCGCTCCGCGCGCCCCGAGGACGTCGATCTCGTAGATGTCGCCGACGTACGCGCATGCGGACGGCGGCAGGTCGAGGCGCGCGGTCGCAGCCTGGAAGATGCGCGGGTCGGGCTTTTCGAAGCCGACCTCCGAGGAGTCGACGACGATCTCGAGAAACGGCGAGAGTCCGGCGCGCTCCAGGAGCCCGCGCACGCGTCCGTCGGCGTTCGAAACGACGCCCATCCGATAGCCCCGGCGAGCGAGCGCCTCCAGCGTGGCGGCCGCGTCCGCATAGGCCCGCGACCAGAGGTTCGACCGCCGGTGCTCGGCCGCGATGCGGGCCGAGGCCGCGCGGCGTCCCTCCGGGGGGATTCCCAGATCCTCGAGGATCGCCTCGAGGAAGAGCGGCAGTCTCTCGGCGTCCGTCGAGCGGGGGCGTTCGAGGACGAGACGCTGCACCGCGGCGACGCCCGCCGCCTCCGCGCGGTCGAAAGCGCGCTCGTCCCACGGCAGGCCGGCGGCGACGGAGAAGCGCTCGCCGTCCACGTGGATGAGAGTGCCTCCGGCGTCGAAGAGGAGGGCGCGAACGCCGCTCCCGGACGGCGGCGGCCCGCTGCTCAGTGGGGCAGCTCCCGGCGGGCGACGGACTCGAGCTCTTCGGCGACCGCGAGCACTTCCTTCTCGTCCCGTCCCTCGACGAGGATGCGCAGGAGCGCCTCCGTCCCGGAGTACCGCAGGAAAACGCGGCCGCGGCCGGCGAGCGACTCCTCCGCGCGCCGGACCGCCTGGACGAGCGCGGGCACGTCCTCGAGCGGGATGCGCCGCGCGGCCTTCACGTTGCGGAGCGATTGCGGAACCTTCTCGAGAGTGGCCAGATGGCCGAGCGTTCCGCCGCTCTCCGAGAGGATGCGGGCGAGCGTGAGGCACGTCAGGATTCCGTCGCCCGCCGGGGAGAGGGAGAGCAGGATGTGCCCCGACGTCTCGCCGCCGATCGTCGCGCTCTTCTCCTCCATCATCCGCGCCACGTTGCGGTCGCCCACCGCCGCGCGGTGAAACGCGATGCCCTCGCGCGCGAGAGCCTCCTCGAGCCCGAAGTTCGACATCACGGTGCCGACGACGCCGCCCGGCGCGAGCCGGCCCTGCCGTTTCCACTCACGGGCCACGATCCAGAGGACGTCGTCGCCGTCGAGGGTTCGGCCGGACTCGTCCGCGAAGATCGAGCGGTCGGCGTCGCCGTCGAGTGCCACGCCCATCGCCGCGCCGCTCTCCTTCGTCCGCCGCGCCATTCCTTCCGGATGGAGCGCGCCGCATCCCCGATTGATGTTGCGGCCGTCCGGCGCCACGGACATCGACTCGACCCGCGCGCCGGCGCGGGTGAGCGCGGCGGGGCCGAGCTCCCAGGCCGCGCCGTTTCCCGCGTCCACGACGATGGCGAGACCCGACAGGTGCGCCGGCATGAGGGCGGCGAGCCGGTCGAGGTAGGCGCGGGCGAGCGAGGGGTCGCGCGGCGGCGCATGGCCATTCGAGGAGTCCGGGGCATCCGCCAGGCTGTCGCGCGCCGCGAGAAGGATCTGCTCGAGCGATTGCTCGTCCTCGTCCGGCCACTTGCGGCCGTCCGGACCGAAGATCTTGACGCCGTTGTCCTCGTACGGATTGTGCGAGGCGGAGACGGAGACGCCCGCGCCGGCGCGGCATTCGAGCACCAGCTCGGCGATTCCCGGCGTCGTCATCACGCCGGCCGCGGCGACGGCGCAGCCGCTCTCCGCGAGGCCCGCTGCGAGCCGGCCGATCATGCGCTGGGTGGACTCGCGCGTGTCGCCGCCGAGCACCACGGGCGGCCGGCCTTCCCGCACGACGCGGCGGCCGAGCTCGCGTCCGATGCGCACGAGCGACGCGTCGTCGAGCGGGAAATCGCCCGCACGGCCGCGCAGCCCGTCCGTGCCGAAAAGCCTCATCACCCGACCTTCCCAGGAGTCGGTGCTTCGGCCGGCGCGACGGGCTCGAGCCGCACCGTCACGGCGACTCCCGGCGCCTGGCGGAGGCGCAGGCCGGGATCCGACACCGCGATCGCCGCGGGAATCGTGAACGTGGCGGTGCGGCCCGCGACCGAAATGGGAACGGTCGCGACTTCCGTCATTCGCGCGAGGACCGTCGCGGGGCCGGCGAGGCGCACGGTCGGAGGCTCGGACCGGACGCCGGCGACGCGAAGGCCCGGCGCGGGCTCGCCAACCACGGCGGGGACCACCGGGAGCGTCTTCTCCTCGAGCGTGTCCAACCGGAACGGAATTTCCTGCGGCGAGATCGAGATCACCTCGACCTCGGGGGGGACGTTCACGTCGTCCGCCGTCAGGCGGTAGACACGGTCGCCCGGCGCGGCTTCCTTCAGGTCCAGCACCGCCTCGAGCCGGTCCGGCTCGAGCTGCCGGAACGCGGTGAACGGCGCGCGCAGGCGGACGTCCACGGAGGGCGGCATGGGCGACGCGACGAGCGAGTGTGCCGGAATGTTCACGATCGAGAGAGGAACATGGTACGTCCGTTCCGACGTGCGCTCGCGCCGCTCTCCGGAGAGCGAGAACCAGAGCGCGAGTGCGATGGCGAGCGCCAGAAGCTTCGAGCCGGCGTTCCGGGTGAGAAGTCGCGGCAGTGCCATGACACGGACCTACCGTCCGGTCGCGAACTCGCGCAGGAGCGAGTCGCGAAGGGACTTGGCGTCGAGCTCGTCGAGCAGCTCGCCCTGCCGCGCGAGCGAGACCGTGCCGCGTTCCTCGGAGACCACGATCGCCAGGGCGTCGGTCTCCTCGGTGATCCCGATCGCGGCGCGGTGGCGCGTGCCGTAACGCTTGGAGAGCCCTTCCCTGAGCGTCAGGGGCAGGAAGCACGAGGCCGCGGCGATGCGCTCGCCGGAGACGATGACGGCGCCGTCGTGGAGCGGCGTGCCGGGCGCGAAGAGCGTCACGAGAAGATCATACGAGACGGCGGAATCGAGACGGACGCCGTTTTCGATGTAGGTCTTCAGCCCCTCCTGCCGCTCGAGCACGATGAGCGCGCCGACGCGCCGGGTCGAGAGCGACGTCGTCGCGAGCACGATCTCGGAGATCAGCTCCTCGGCATGGTACGAGGAGAACCAGAGCGGCGTCCTCCCGAACGCCGCGAGCGCGCGGCGCAGCTCGGCGGCAAAGAGCACGATGATGCCGAACGGCAGATAGAAGATGAGACTCTTCAGGACCTCGCGCAGCGTTCCGAGACGCAGCGCGACGGCCACGCGGTAAACGAGAAAGACGATCACGAGCCCCGCGACCATCTGTACCGCACGCGTGCCGCGAATGAGGCGCAGGAGAGCGTAGGCGATCAACGCCACCGCGAGGATGTCGACGGCGTCGCGCCAGGTGAACGAGAGGCGGGAGAGGGCTCCGATGGGGCCGGAGAGCCGCTCGATCACCGGACTCCCTCCCGCACGCGCATGCTTGCCTCGACGGGCGCCGGCCGCGACAGAGCGAGCGACATCCGGAGGAATCGCACGGTGTCCGCGACGTCGTGCACGCGCACGAGCGCCGCTCCCGCGGCGGCGGCCGCGGCGACCGCGGCGAGCGATCCCGGGAGCCGTTCGGCGGCCGGGGAGTCCTCGGCGATCCCGGAAAACCGGCGGACGAAAGCCTTGCGCGACGCGCCGACCGCGATCGGAAACCCGAGCGTCCGGAACGCGGAAAGGTGCCGCAGGAGGGCCAGGTTCCCCTCGGGGCTCTTGCCGAAGCCGAGGCCCGGATCCACGGCGATCTTCTCGGGCGCCGTGCCCGCCGAACGGGCGGCCGCGGCCGCGGCGGCGAGCGCCTCGGCGATGTCGGCAATCGGGTGCCCGTAGGTCGTGTCGTCCTGCATGCGTCGGGGATCGTCGCCGCGCATGTGCATGAGGACGAGCCCCGCCCCGGCGGCCGCGACGACGCCCGCCATCTCGGGATCGTGGCGCAGGGCGGAGACGTCGTTGACGGCGTCCGCGCCTTCCGCGAGCGCGGCGCGAGCGACCGCGGCCTTGCGGGTATCGACCGACAGGGGAGCCGGGCTGGTGCGCCGGATGCCGCGGACGACCGGGACGACACGGGAGAGCTCTTCGTCGAGGGAGACCTCCGAAGCCGAGCCGTAGGCGCCGGTGGCGGGTCGAGTGGATTCGCCGCCCACGTCCACCACGTGGGCGCCTTCGTCGAAGAAGCGCAGCGCCCGCTCGATCGCGCGGTCGCGATCGAAGGCGAGGCCGCCGTCGGAGAACGAGTCCGGCGTCACGTTCACGACGCCCATGACGAGGGGCGCTTGGCCGAGCTCGAGGGCCCGTCCCCCGGCCAGGCCCCATCGCGCCGGCGCGCGTTCCGCCCGCTCGAACGCCGCCCGCGCCCGATCCCGAAGGGTCGCGGGGAGGGCTTTCAGCGTCTCGGCGCGGCGGGCGCGGGAGACGACGACCGGAGGAGACGCCGATCCGGAAAAGCGGACGACGTCCACGGGAAAGTCCGAGGACGCGAAAGACGGTAGCCGGAGCGCGTCCCAGCCGCCGATCTCCGTCAGAGTCTCGCGGTCCTTCGCCGGGAAGACCAGATCCGATTCGGCCGCCACGCCGGCAGTCTAGCGGAAGGCCTCGGGGTCAGCTCAGATCGACTCGTCCGCGGTCGGGCCGTACACGGCGGGCAGCGGGACGTCGTTCAACCTCAGATAAACGGTCAGCTGACCGCGGTGGTGAATCAGGTGATTGAGCAGGAGCCGGCGTACGGCCGCCTTCCGCGGAAGCTGGAAGAAGAGCGCGCCGTCGGGGCGGAGCACCTGGAACTCCTCCGCCATGTCGTCGTCGGACCCCTCGGCGATCGCCGCGCGGCTCTCCGCGACGTTCTGGTCGAAGCGCGCGAGGAGCTGCTCGGTCGTCCGCAGCGAAGGGGGCTTCTCGCTGCCGACTTGAAAGCTCGGAGCGGCCAGGCGGATTCCCCAGCGGGTGGTCTCGGCGACGTGCGTCGCGAGCTCGCCGAGGCTTCGCGACTTCGGGTGCGGTTTCCAGTCGAGGCGGTCCATCGGAACGCGCTCGAGGACGCGGCGCGTGGAAGCCATCTCCGCGTCGAGCTCGGGGAGAAACTTTTCAGCGATACTCACGCGCTCACGCGGCGAAACGAACCGCCAGCCTAGGCGGGCTCCGGCACCAGCGGTCCGACCTTGCCGCCCGCGGCGGGCTCGGGCGAACCGGGGGTCGTCGCGATCGGCGGCCGGGGCGGCCCCGCCTTGCGGAGCTTCGCGACGTCGATGCCCGTCTCCTCCGCGATGATCTGCAGGACCTCTTCGCCGTCCAGGACTTCCTTCTCGAGGAGCGTCCGTGCGAGCCGGTGCATCGACTTCTCGTTGTCGGTGATGATCTTCCGCGCGCGGCCGTACGCGTCGGTCACGATGCGCTTGACCTCGGCGTCGATCTGGTTCGCCGTCCCCTCCGAGTAGTCCTGCGTGCGGCCGAAGTCGCGGCCGAGGAAGATCTCGCCCTCGACCTTGCCGAACGTCAGCGGGCCGAGCTCGCTCATGCCCCACTCGCAGACCATCTTGCGCGCGAGGTCCGTCGCCTTCTCGAGGTCGTTCCCGGCGCCGGTCGTCATGTGCCCGATGAACCGTTCCTCGGCGATGCGGCCGCCCATCATCACGGTGATCGTGGACTCGAGGTATTCCTTCGTGTGCGAGTACTTGTCCTCGGCCGGCAGCTGCATCGTGACGCCGAGCGCGCGGCCCCGCGGAATGATCGTGACCTTGTGGAGCGGATCGGCGTCCGGGAGCATCGCGGCCACGAGCGCGTGACCGCCCTCGTGATACGCCGTGTTCCGCTTCTCCTGCTCGGTCATGATCATGGACTTGCGCTCCGGTCCCATCATGACCTTGTCCTTGGCGTACTCGAAGTCGATCATCTCGACTTTCTTCTTGTTGAAGCGCGCCGCGTTCAACGCCGCCTCGTTGACGAGGTTCGCCAGGTCGGCGCCCGAGAAACCGGGCGTCCCGCGCGCGATCACCGAGAGATCGACCGACTCGGCCAGCGGCGTCTGCCGCGTGTGCACCTTGAGGATCTGCTCGCGCCCCCGCAGGTCCGGGCTGTCCACGACGACGCGCCGGTCGAAGCGGCCCGGCCGCAGGAGCGCCGGGTCGAGGACGTCCGGCCGGTTCGTCGCGGCCACGAGGATGACCCCCTCGTTCGTGTCGAAGCCGTCCATCTCGACGAGCAGGGCGTTGAGGGTCTGCTCGCGCTCGTCGTGCCCGCCGCCGAGTCCCGCGCCGCGGTGCCGGCCGACGGCGTCGATCTCGTCGATGAAGATGATGCAGGGCGCGTTCTTCTTGCCCTGCTCGAAGAGGTCGCGGACGCGCGAGGCGCCGACGCCGACGAACATCTCGACGAAGTCGGATCCGGAGATGGTGAAGAAGGGAACGTTGGCCTCGCCCGCGACGGCGCGCGCCAGGAGAGTCTTCCCGGTGCCGGGAGGGCCGATCAGGAGCACGCCCTTCGGAATCTTGCCGCCGAGCTTCTGGAACTTCTGCGGGTCCTTGAGGAACTCGATGATCTCCTGGAGCTCGACCTTCGCCTCCTCGACGCCGGCCACGTCCTTGAACGTGACCTTCTTCTGCGTCGGCGTCAGGAGCTTCGCGCGCGACTTGCCGAAGGAGAGGGCTTTGTTCCCGCCCGCCTGCATCTGCCGCATGATGACGAACCAGATCGCGACGAGCAGGATCAGCGGCCCGTACATGACGAGCGCCGAAACGAGCGAGGAGTCCTTGAGGGGCGTGACCTCGATGCCGACGCCTTTCTCGCGGAGGTCCTCGACGAGCTTCGGGTAATTCGGCGCGTACGTCCGGAACGTCGTGTCGCGCTTGCCGGCGGCGGGCGCGTAGATTCCGCGGATCTCGTCGCCGCGGATGGTGACCTTCTGGACATGGCCCTGCGCGACCTGGTCCATGAACTGCGAAAAGCTGATCTCTTCGATCGAGGCGGCGCCCGTCTTGAAGACGTTCCAGGCGAGGATGATCAGCACGAGAATGACCATCCAGACCAGCAGATTCTTGATGGTGGCGTTCAACGGGTCTTCTCCTAAGGCTCTTCCTCAGGCTCTCCGAGCCAGGACATGAGCATAACGGAGAAGCGTCGGAATTTATTGCCCGGACGCGATTTCGGCCACGTAGGGAAGGTTGCCGTAGAGGCCCTTGTACTCCATGCCATAGCCGACGAACGTGCCTCCCTCGGAGGTGAAGAGGGGGTAGTCCACGGTCAGGTCGGTCCGGCGCTCGTGGGGCTTGTCGACGATGGCGGCGATCCGAACGCTCTCGACGCCGCTCCCGCGGAGCTGGTCGGAGAGGTAGGTCTCGATGACGCCCGTGTTGACGACGTCTTTCAGGAGCACGACGGACTTGCCCGCGAGGTCGAATCTCGTGGCGAAATCGATCTGGAGGATCTCGTCGCCTTCGGCGCGCCGGACGCTGATGTACTCGAGCGCGGCGGGCGTGCGCACCTGGCGAGCGAGATCCGCGGTGAAGAGCGCGGCGCCCTTCAGGATCGAGAGGAGGACGACGGGCCGTCCCTGAAAATCCTCGTCGAGTTTCCGCGCAACTTCCGCGACGCGCGCGGCGATCCGCTCGGCCTCGAAACGTCTCTCAAAGCTCGGCGCGTCCATTCGTCTTGTGCAGGTCTGCTTGCCGAAATCCTACACCCGGCGAGCCGCGGCGAGTGAGACGGCCGGGCTGCGCGCCACGCGGAGCAGTCCCGCCCGGCGTTCGACCCGGACGCGGCGGCCGGCCTCGAAACGGAAGTCCCGTCCGGCGGCCAACCGGTCGAGGATGGCCTCGCGCTCCCGTCCGGTGAAGGATGGATGTCCGGGTCGGGCGAACGGCGCCGCCGCTTCCGAGATCGCGCGCCGCGCCAGGTCGCGCGGACAGGCGGCCAGGAAGACGGCATCGGCAAGCGTCGCGCCGGGGCCGAAGTGCAGGCGCGGTCGCACCCGCCGTTCGAATTCCTCGTCGAGGCGCTTGCGGGCGGCGGCGTGTTCCGTGGCGGAGGCCGCGAGCCGCACGCGCCGCTCCTGGGGAGCGGCGGCGATCTCGCGCCGGACGCGGTTGCGGGCGAAACGCAGGTCGCCGTTCGAGGCGTCCCGCCGAAAGCCGACGCCGCGCGACGGCGAGGAACTCGAGAATCTCCTCCCGCGAAACGGCGAGCAGCGGCCGGACGATGCCGTCCGCGCGCTTCTCGCGCGGGCCGGCGAGGCGCGCGGTTCCACCGCGTCTCTCCCGGGCCATCCGGTGCGACTCGGCGACGTCGTCGTTCTGGTGGGCCGTCGCGACGAGCGACGCTCCGGCCTCCCGCGCCATGTCGAGGAGCGCCTCGTAGCGCACGTGGCGGGCCGCCGCCTCGATCGAAAGGCGCAGCCGCCGCGCGGCGCCCCGGGCGTCGACGCGGCGCTCGAGGAAGAGGAGGCCGAGCCGGCGGGCATGCTCCGCGACGAAGGAGCGGTCGCGGTCGGCCTCGCGGGCGCGGAGGCCGTGGTGGACGTGCCCGACCGTCAGCCGCCAGCCGGTCTCCGGCACCATCTCGGCCGAGGCGACGAGGAGCGCCATCGAGTCGGCGCCGCCCGAGACGGCGAGGAGGACCGAAGAGCCCGGCGGCATCAGAGCCTGCTCGGAGGCCTCCGCGAGCGCGCGACTTACGGGACCCATCGACTTTATGGTAGTCCGTATCGGCCGCCGGAGTCCTGTCATCCGGTTATCCGGTCGTCGGGAGCGCCGGACCGGTAGAAAACCAGAAGACCAAATGACTTCTCAGACACTCGGGCGCAAGGCCAGGGTCCTCTTCGCGTTCGCGCTCGGGATTCCCCTCGTCCTTTACGTCGCTCTGGCGAGCCGGCTGATCGGCGCGCGCGTCGGCTATCAGTATGACGAGGCGCTCTACGTGGAATCGGCGGTCTTTCTCCTCCACGGTGTCGGCGCGCCGCCGACCGCGAGCGACAGGGATCGGTGGTTGACGACCCACGGCCGGCGGTGGCCGCTCATGATCATTCCCTATGTCGGCACGACGAAGTCCCTCGTGGCGCTGCCTCTTTTCGCCGCGCTCGGAATCACGCCCGCCACGGCCCGGTATTCGGGCGTCGTGCTGGGGTGCGTCGGAATCGCGGGCCTCGTCACGCTGATCGCCACGGAGGTCGGCCCCGCCGCCGGGCTGATTGCCGGAGTGCTCGTCGCGATTCACCCGTCCTATCTCGACCTCACGGTATTCGACAACGGCGGAGTCTCCGTCTGGATGGCCTCCATGGGACTTGTCGCGTCGGCGCTGACGAACCACCTCCGTCGCCAAACGAAGCTTTCGGCCTTTCTGCTGGGAGTCGCCGGAGGGCTCGGGGTCTGGGCTCGGGTCAACGTGCTGTGGCTTCTCGCGTCCGTAGGCGTGGCGGTGCTCTTCGTCTACGGCCGGCGGGCAGTCCCGCGGCGGGATCGCGGGTGGGCCATGGGCGTTGGGGGGGCGTGCGGGGCTCTTCCGCTCATCCTGTATGAGATCGGCTCGCGGATGGCGACCGTCCAGTACATCGCGAATGCGCGCCGGCCGCTGCCGGCGAGCCGATTTGCCGAGCGATTGCGCGAGCTCGCGGAGGTCATGATCGCCGACGGCGAGCAGCGGGTCATCTGGGCCGGGCCGCCGATGCCGTCGTGGCAGGTCGGGCTCGGGTTCGCTCTCCTGGTCGCTGTCCTTTTTTGCGTGTTCCTCCCGATCCGGGCACGATTCGGAGATCTCGCGCTCGCGACGCGCCTTCGCCCTGACGGCAGTTCTCCTGACGGGGATCATGGCGACGTCGAGCCTCGGCATCGCGTCGCATCACCTCGTGGCCGTGCTTCCGCTCGCCGTCGCCGCGCTGGCGATCCTCGGGGTCGAGATCTTCTCCGGTTTCCGATCTCGCCGGGCCCTTGCTCGGGGTGGCGGCAGCCGGGTTCGCCGTGCTGCTGATCGGATGGGACGTCAGAATCGATCGCGGGCTCCGTCAAACCGGGGGCAAGCGGTTCTGGTCGAGCGCGGTCGACGACGTCGGCCAGTACCTGCGCTCACACCCGGTGCCGTCGGATCGTCTGAAGATCCTCAACTGGGGATTCCAGAAGAACCTCTACGTCGGTTCGGGCGGCGCGGTGTATGGAACCGAGCTCTTCTGGGGAGCGACCTCGACTCGCTCCTCGCGCCAGACTCTCCTGGCCCGCCGAGATCGCCGACGGAGGAGCGTTTCTTCTCTTCCTCGTCCCGACGGGCTCTCCGAGCCTCGACGCGGGGGCGGAGGGCTTCTCGAAGGCTCTCGAGGAGTACCGCGGCCCGCGGCGAGAGCGGCGCTTCTTCGATCGGTCGGGGTCCGCCGTGGCGCGTCTCGTCGAGATCCCGGCCGCGCGCTGAGCCGCTGCCCGTCCGGGGAGGTCGCGCGCGACACGATCGTGACGCTTCTGACTCGAGCGACTACTCGACGCGCACCTCGAGCTCCGCCGTCTCCATTGGAGGCAGGGTCACCGTCGAGATGAAGCCGTACGGGAGACCTTCCGAGATCGTCGCCTCCGAGGAGGAGTCCTGCAGAAAGACGTCGTAGTTGCCGGGAGGCAGCGCGACGATCGCGAGCCGGCCGGAGCCGTCGGTGCCATCCGGCATTCCCAGGAAGGTCAGATGCGATTTCAGTATCGCGCGCGGGATGACCATTCCGTTCCACCGAAGGAGCACATGCTCGTCCTGGACCGGCGTTCCGTCCGATTTCTTCATCGTGGCCTCGAGGCCCGAGGAAACCGGAGCGCACACGAGCCGCACATCGGTCGAGTCGTTTGCGATATCCGCGGCCTGGAGCGGGCAACCGGCCCCCGTCACGAAGACGCGTGTCGATCCGCCGGGCGCCCGGGCCACGGAAAAGTGGCCGTCCGGTTCCGTCAGTACGCTTCCGGCGTCGATCGGCGCCCTGTTCGGCGTGGCGTCGTAGGTCGCGACATCGATGCCCGAGGCGCCCGAGCCATCGGGCCACAGGACGTGACCTTCGATCGTGTCGAGCTTCGTCACCACGAGCCTCTGAGTCGGTATCGTTTGATCTGGCGAGACGTTGAGCTCGACTTCATCCGAGTTCTTGTACCCGTCCTTTCCGGCGATGAGTTTCACTGGGCCGCCGCCTTCGAGAGGAAAGGAGTACTGACCGGCTTCGTCGGCGTAGCCCCATCGGTTGTCCCAGCCGCCCGGGATCCGAACGCTCGCGTTGACCCATGCATTTGGAACAGGCGTGTCTCGCTGGTCGACGACGACAGCCGACAAGTCACCTTCGTTCAACTGGAGGTCGACGATCGCCCCGTCGTCCCCGACCTCGACGGTTCGCGTTCCGGCCACCACGACGGCTTTGGTCGTCACCGTGAACGTGTATTTTCCACTCCTCCACACGGCTCCGTGAAAGCGGCCCTCCTCGTCGGTCTCCATCTTCAGCGGCTCCGGCGGGGCGCTCCTCGGGGCCGGGAACGCCGGGAAGTCCGCGTCGTTCGTCGCAAAGACGAGCATGCCCGGCTCCGGCTTCTCTCCGCGCCGCACGGTCCCCGACACGGAATATCGTCGGAGCCTCACTTCCAGGTCGACTGTGCCGTCTTCCGGCAACATGACCAGCTGGTCGTCGGAGTTGTGCGAGTCCCTGGGAATCACCCGGAACACGTAGTCTCCGTGCCGAAGTCGTGGCGTCTCGCAGGTCCCACTGACCGACACCGGAGATTCCGCGAGCACATCGGCGGTCGGCAGGCGGCTCCCGGAGTCTTGCTTCCGCTGTGTCGAGGCGAGCTGGCATGCCGCTCCCGCCGCCGCCTTGCCGTCCAGAGTGACCAGTGCCTTCACGTTCCCTCCGCGCTCCAGAACGACCTCGCGGAAGGTGAAGGTTCCGCGCGCCGCGGTGAGCCCTGGAGCGGACTCTGCGAGATAGCCGGCCGCGGAAAGGGAAAGCGTTGCAAAGGGTTCGACCACGCCGGAGACCGTCCCGAGGCCGTCGAGGTCGCTCGTCGACTTCGAGATCTCCTTCTCCTTCCCGGGAGCCGCGGCGGAGAGCAGAATCGCCTCCGCTCGCGCGACGGGAGCCCGACCGGCCCCGACGCTCCGAAACAGCAACGACCATCCCGGGCGCCGGTGGTAGACGATGCCGTATTGCGCGCCCGGCTTGACCGTGAGCAGCTGCAGGTCGGGCGCGCTGCGTCCCTCCGAGAGCGCGAGGACGAATCTTTGCGCGGGAATCCGGAGGCCGGCCGCTTCGATGTGCTCGAAGCGGAAGGCCGGCTTCCGAAACGTCGTGTCGTCGCCGGCGTAGAGAGAAAGCGCGACCGGATCGGTCGGAAGCCCCTGGATCGTGAGGAGCCCCTTTCTCGGGATTCGTACCGACAGCTCGAAGGGCCCGGGGCCGGCAAGTTCACTCCGGTTCAAGTTGATGGGCCCGTGCGCCGGGCCTTCGGCCGTCAAACTCTCGAACTTCTGCATCGAAGGCGGGACCTCGTAAGGAGACCGCTCGAGGCAGGACGTTTCGAGGCCCCGGTAGAGACAGACCTTCACCGGCTCGGTGATCGGCTTGCCGCGGTCATCGAGAAGGCGCAGGCGGAGCGGTGCCGCCTGCGATGCCGGCGCGAGCAGGAGGAGCGCGGCCAGGAGAGGGACCATCCGCGAAGAAATCATAGTCCTTGGATCGGCTGGTGGCGGTGGAGGGATTTGAACCCCCGACACAGCGGATATGAGCCGCTTGCTCTGACCAACTGAGCTACACCGCCGCTTTGCGCTCGAAGAGCGCGGATTATAGAGCCTATACTGTCTCTTGTGACGGGCTCCGGAGACCGTTGCGCCATCTGCGGGAACGACCTCGGGTACACCCTTCCCTTGTGCCGCTTCTGCCGTAAGTCCGTGTGCAACGACTGCACGGTCCGGACCGGGGGAAGCATCTTCTGCAGCCGCGACTGCGCCCACAACTTCCTCTTCGGCGGAGACGACGACGTGGACGAGCGGGGCGGCGCGGAGGAATGAGCGAAGGGGAGGCGCCGTCCGCCGCGCCGAAGCGCCCGCGCTTCGCGCTTCGCGCTCCCGCAATTCGGCCAGTTCTTCTGGCGGGACCCCAACACCCAGTTCCTTTTCCTCTCGGCGGTGGCCGGCGCGCTCGGCGCGCTCGGGGCGATCGTCTTCCGCGCGCTGACGACGCGGTTCACGGAGTGGCTGCTCGACGCGAGGGACGTCGTCGCCGGAGCCGAATCGCTTCCCGTGCTCCTGCGGATCTTCCTGCCGGCGGCGGGCGGCCTGCTCGGCGGCCTCATCGTGTCGTACGTCTATCGGGAGGCGGGCGGCACGCACGGGATTTCGCAGATGATCGAGGTCGTCACGCTCGGACGCAGCCGCGTCCGACTGCGCGAGTCGCTCGGCCGCGCCGCGGCGTCGATCGCCGTCATCTCCTCCGGCGGATCGGAAGGGCGCGAGGGGCCGATCATCCAGGTCGGCGCCGCCCTCGCGTCGACGGTCGGCCGGCGATGGAACGTCTCGCCCGAGCGCCTGCGGATTCTCACGGCCTGCGGCATGGCGGCGGGCGTCGCCGGCGCGTACAACACGCCGATCGCGGCGACGCTCTTCGTGCTGGAGGTCGTCGTCGGGACTTTCTCGATGGCTATCTTCGGGCCGGCCGTCGTCTCGGCCGTGACCTCGACGCTCCTCGTGCGGTTCTTCCTCGGGGACGAGCCCGTCTACCGCGTCGCGGCGTTCCGGCTCGAGTCGGTGGCGGAGTTCGTTCCTTTCGCCCTGATCGGTCTCCTCGCCGGCCCGGCGTCGGCGCTCTTCGTCCGGGGGCTGCGCGAGGGACGCCGTCTCTTCGCCGCGGCGAAGCTGCCGCCGCCGCTTTCGATGGCGCTCGGCGGCGCCATCGTGGGCATCATCGGGATCTTTCTGCCGGAGGTCTGGGGCAACGGCTTCGAGGGAACCAACCGCATCCTGCGCGGCAACCCGACGCTGCTCTTTCTTCTCGCGCTCTTCCTCGGAAAGATCGTCGCGACGGCCTCGACCATCGGCTCCGGCGGCGTCGGCGGCGTTTTCACGCCGACCCTCCTCGTCGGGGCGACCGTCGGCGGCGTCGTGGCGCAGATCTGCCACATCGCGTTTCCGAATTTCGATGCTCCCGTCGGAGGCTACGCGCTTCTCGGCATGGGCGGACTCATGGCCGGCGTCACGCGCGCGCCGCTGCTCGCCGTCATCATGGTCTTCGAGCTGACGCAGAACAGCCAGGTGCTGCTCCCGATGATGGTCGTCTCGGTCGCGGCGATCCTCTCGGCGCGGTTCTTCGAGGAAGACTCGATCTACATCGCGAGCCTGCGCTCGGCCGGCATCGTCTGGGAGAAAACGCCGGAAGCGACGGCGATGTCGACGCTCAAGGTCGCCGACATCCTGCGCACCGACGTGAAGCTCCTGCCCGCCACGACGACCTTCTCGCAGATCGTGCGCACCTTTCTCGAGACCCGGAGCCTCTACCTCTACATCGGCGACGAGGCGGGCCGGCTTCTCGGCGTGATCGATCTTCATGACGTGAAGAGCCGTTTCGCCGACCCGTCCCTGTCGGACCTCGTGATCGCGGAGGACCTCGTCGCGGAGATCCCGTTCGCGACGCCGCTCGAGCCGCTGACGAGCGTCAACGAGAAGCTCTGGTTCCGCGACCTCGGGCAGTTGCCCGTCGTGGATTCGCCGGACAGCCGCAAGTTCCTCGGCATCGTGACGCGCCGCGACCTGCTCGGCGCGTTCGATCAGGAGGTGCTGCAGCGCAGCCGCCTGATGGCGCGCGTGAAGACCTTCTCGGGCGAGCACCAGTCCGGCGACGTGGACTTCTTCGAGCTCCCGGAGAAGCATCGCCTCGCAGAGCTTCCGCTGCCCGCGTCGCTCGCAGGGACGGACGATGGGGGAGGCGGGGCTGCGCAGCCGCTTCCACGTGTCGGTTCTCGCCGTGCGCCGGCGCACGCGGGACGGGCTCGAGCGGCGCTTCGTGCCGGGGGCGGAAGATCGGTTCGAGCGCGGCGACGTCCTGATCGTGCTCGGCACGGGCGAGGCCATCGCGGCGTTCGCCGAGGGGCCGGCGCCCCCGGCCGGGGTGCTATCCTGAAGGGGCTCGGGCAGCAATGAACAAGGGTCGCGAGAGCGAGTTTGTCGCCCTAAGGGGTAAGTGGCTGAAGGAACGGACCCGGCTGTACGACCGGGACACGGGCCTCCCCACGATCGCCACCCTGACCGAGGACCTCGGCAAACAGATCCAGCAGCATGGCTCGCTCGCCGTCCTGATCTTCCGCCCGGGCTCCGAAGGGAAGGTCGAGCAGGTCTGGGGCTTCGAGGCTTACGACGACCTGCTTCTCGATTTCGTCCGCCGGCTGAAGGCCTTCCAGGCGGACGGCATCGTGCCGAACGGGATTCTCTGCCTGCCTTACGTCCGTTCCGACGAGATCATCCTGATCATCAGTCCGGAAGAGCCCTTCCTGAACGATTCCGGCGCGCTCGAGCAGAAGGCCGCCGAGCTCGATCAGCTGATCCGCGGATATCTCGCCGAGCGGGCCGATCTTTCGGGACGCTTCCGCTCCTTCGTCGGCGCCGGCCGCATCAGCTTCGATCCGAAATACCGCTCGGAGCGGCTCGTGTACCGCGGCCTCCAGGAGGCGCGCGATCAGGTCACGCGCAAGACGGTGCGCCAGGAGATCCGCGGCGGCGAGCTGCTCAAGGACGCGATCCAGCGCCGCGAGATCCATCCCGTCTTCCAGCCGGTCTTCGACCTCGCGACGGGAGAGATGATCGGCATGGAGGCGCTCTCGCGGGGACCGCGCGGCAGCGAGTTCGAGTCCGGCGAGACGCTCTTCTCCCTGGCGGAGCGGACCGATCTCTTGATGCCGCTCGAGCGTGTCTGCCGGCAGCGCTCGCTCGAGGCCGTGGCGGGCACCAACGGCGACCGGCAGATCTTCATCAACATGTCGCCGGCCGCCGCCTCCGATCCGGAATTCCTGGGCCCGATGTTCCTGGAGCAAGTCGGCTCTTTCGGCCTGTCGCCCGACCGCATCGTCCTCGAGATTACGGAACGGACGTACGCCGTCTACGAGAGCCTCTTCCGGGAGGTCCTGTCGAAGTTCCGCTCGCAGAACTTCCGCATCGCGGTGGACGACGTCGGGACCGGATACAGCAGTCTGTCCTCGCTCGCCGAGATCGAGCCGGACTATCTGAAGTTCGACAACGTCTTCGTCCGCGGCATCGACCGGCGCCGCACAAAACAGGATCTGCTCGAAGCGCTGCTCTCGTTCGCGCGCAAGATGCGCACGCGTGTCATCGCCGAAGGCATCGAGACGCGGGAGGAGCTGCGCGTGCTGCAGACTCTCGGCGTCCCGTACGGACAGGGGTTCCTCCTCGCCCGGCCGGTGCCGCTGGCGGATCTTCGCGACTTGAAGAAGGTCAAGGTCTAGCTCCCCGTAGAATCGGAGCGGCGCCGGGAGGTTAGCTCAGCGGTAGAGCGCCTGCTTTACACGCAGGATGTCGGGGGTTCGATCCCCTCACCTCCCACCAACATCGAAGCGTGACGGGACGGACGCGTCCCGTGGCTCTCCGGAAACGTCGAGATGTTGCTTCCGGATTCGCGCTTGTTGCAAGCCTTCACGCCGACGGGAGGCGTCGCTGCATCGGCGACACAAATGTACTTACCGATGTGAAATCGCGGTTGCATGTGCTCGATTGGATGTAGATTGGTTGCGACACGGCGTCCAAGTCCGACCGCGCCGATCTGAAGGGTCCCGGCCACGGGCGAGATCGAAGAGCGATCTGGCGATGCCGACGATCGGAGCTTATGGGTGAAGCTGCAACGGGTCTTCCGGAGCGGCCGGTAAAAAGACGGCCCCCGACGCGAGCGCCGCCCGATGGAGTCACCGGGCGATAGTTTGGGCGGCGCCCGTGACCCGGTTCATCCGCCCTGGACCCTTAATAAGTGAGGACCAACGATGAGAAAGACGGTGAGACGGGTTGCGAAGAGAAGGGTGCGCAGGGCCGTTCGCAGGGTACGCCGGGCCAAGCGCGTCGCGAGAAGGGCTGGCAAGGGCGGAGTTCGGGGGGCCGTGGCTCGCGGGCGGCTTCGCCGGATGGCCAGGAGAGTGTCGCGCCGCCGCGCTCGGAGGACCGCCAGGCGCCGCCGGGTCGTCGTCCGGAAGGCCGTGGCTCGCCGCGGCGTCCGCAAGGCCGTGAGGCGCGCCGGGGTGCGCCGCCGGGTCGTCAGGAAGGCCGTGCGTCGCCGCGTCGTTCGGAAGGCGGCGGGTCGCGCCCGCGTCCGCCGGGCCGTGAAGAGGACCGGGGCTCGCCGGGCCATCAAGAAAAAAATGGTCGCCGCCGAAATGGGTTTGAGTTCGCCCATGTTCCCGTCGAGCTAAATCTCATCGCATCCCCGTGAATGCAATCTGTCGCCTCGAGGCGGCAGATTGCTTCACGCGGATCGCGACGATGTCGTCGCAGCGTTGGGATGTCCTCGTCGTCGGCGCCGGAGCGGCCGGGCTCGCGGCCGCGAAGGCTCTCTCGGACGCCGGGCGTCGGGTCCTCGTCCTCGAGGCGCGGCGGCGCATCGGCGGCCGCGTGCGCACGCAGCGGCTCCACGGAGAGTCGCTGCCGATCGAGCTCGGCGCGGAGTTCGTGCACGGGCGGCAGCGGGAGGTCTTCGACATCGCGCACGAAGCCGGCCTTCTCATCGACCGGCTGCCCGACGTGCACCTCTGGAAGACGGGCCCGCGTCTACGCCGCGAGAGGAGGTTCTGGGAGCGTTTCGAGGCGATCACCGGGAGGATGAAGCCGCGGGGAGCCGACCGCTCCGTCGCCCAGTTCCTTCGCGGTCCTCGAGCTCTCTCTTCCTCAGACCGGCGGCTCGTCGAATCGATGGTGGACGGTTACTTCGCGGCGCCGTTCGACGACGCGAGCGAGAAGGCGCTGTCGACCGCGGGACGGCCGCCAGCCCCGCCGGACGAGCGCGCCCAGTTTCGCGTCGTGCGCGGATACGCGAGCGTGCTCGAGCGCCTTCGGACGGGTCTCGATCCGAAGCGGTGCCGAATCCGGCTCGGTTCGGTCGTCACCGACGTGCATTGGAAGCGGGGCTCGGTGCGTGTGCGCGTGGATTCGGGCGCCGTCTTTCACGCCGCGCGCCTCGTCATGACCGTGCCGGCCGGCGTTCTGCGTGCGGCCGCGGGCGAAGCGGGATCGATCCGCTGGGACCCGGAGGTCCCTCACGCGCGCCGAGCGCTCGAAGGCATCGGGATGGGGCGGGTCCGTAAGGTCATCCTGCGATTTCGCGAAGCCTTCTGGGAGGACACGGGATGGCTCGCCCGCCGGGCCGGGCAGGGAGTTGACGCGCTCGACTTCTTCCATGCGCCCGGCGAAGTGTTTCCGACGTGGTGGACGCTCGCTCCGGCGGCGGACGCGCGCCGCCTGACGGCCTGGGCCGGCTGGATGGGGGCGCACCAGCTCGAGCGCCTCTCGGGCCGCGAGGTCGCCCAGCGAGCTCTCACGACGCTCTCCACGGTCCTCGGCGTCGATCGCCGGCGGCTCGGACGTCTTCTCGTCTCGGCCCACGAGCACGATTGGAACCGCGACCCCTTCTCGCGCGGCGCCTACAGCTATCCGGCTGTCGGCGGCGCGTCGGCGCCGGACCGGCTCGCGGAGCCTGTCGCCGACACACTCTTCCTTGCGGGAGAGGCGACCGAGCGGTGGGAGAGCGGCACCGTGCCGGGCGCCATCGCGAGCGGCCGCCGAGCCGTGAGGCGTCTCCTGCGCTGACCACCGGGGCTCGCGGTCAAGACCGGTTCGGTTCTTGCGTATCCTCGGCGGCGTGACGCCTCGGGTCTTCCTGCTCTCACCCGCGAGTTGCACGGGCCTCCGAGCGAAGCTCCTCCTTCGCGAGGAGGCCCGTTTCGAGCTGGCGGCGCGGCTCCGCGAGGGCGCCGCGCCCCTCGGCGAGGTCTTCGCGTTTCTCTCCGGTCTCTATTTCCGAGGGAAGCTGGAGTACGCCAGGCGCTTCGCCCGACCGGACGGGGAGGGCCCGGGCGCTCTCGTCATCACTCCTTCGCGGGGACTCGTCTCCGTCGACTCGCCCGTCGCACTCGCGGACTTGAGGGCGTTCGCCGAAGTCGACATCCATCCGAAAAATCCGCTCTATCGGGAGCCGCTCGAACGCGACGCGCGCCGCCTTCGCCGGAGGACGGGTGGCGGAGCCGAAGTCGTTCTGCTCGGAAGCGTCGCCACCGGCAAATACGTGGATCTTCTCGTCGACGTATTCGGAACCCGCCTGCTCTTCCCGCCGGACTTCGTCGGACGCGGCGACATGAGCCGGGGGGGCCTTCTGCTTCGCGGCGCGCGCGAGGGCCGCGAGCTCGACTACGTTCCCGTCGCCGGCGCGGTGCGCCACGGTCCACGGCCGCCGCGCCTTCCGCGCCGCGCGCCGAATCTCGGAGGTTGAGAGCGGCTGCATGCCGAACCGCCCGGCCGCCGACGCCTCGCCGTTCGTCCCCGACTCGCGCAGCCTGTCGCGGCTGGCCCGCGCCGCGAAGGACTGCCGCGGCTGCCCGCTCTACCGAGACGCCACGCAGACCGTCTTCGGTGAAGGGCCGGCCGGCGCCGCGATCCTTCTCGTCGGTGAGCAGCCCGGAGACCGCGAAGACCGAGAAGGACGTCCGTTCGTCGGTCCGGCCGGAGCGGAGCTGGCCGCGGCGCTCGAGGCGGCCGGAATCCCTCGCGACAGCGTCTACGTCACCAATGCCGTCAAGCACTTCAAGTTCGAAGAGCGAGGCAAGCGGCGGATCCACAAGAAGCCCCGGGTCTCCGAGGTGACGGCCTGCCATCCCTGGCTCGAGGCCGAGATCCGTACGGTCGCGCCATCCGTCGTCGTCGCCCTCGGAGTCACGGCGGCCGAATCGCTCGCGCGCCGGCCGCTCGAGGGCAGCGCGCCGATCGTGCGCTCGCTTCACCCCGCCGCGGTGCTCCGCGCGCCAGACCCGGCGAGCCGAAGGCGCCTTCACCATCGCCTCGTTCGCGATCTTCGCGAGGCGCGGCGCCTGGCGTCCGGCTGAGCCGGCGTGGTACGGAGATTGCTCGAGCCGGGAGCCTGCAAATTCACGCAGGCCCCGAATTGGACGCGCTCGTGCAGCAGCGAGTGTTCGGCGAGGTCGGCCGCTACGTGCCGCCGTTCTCGACGAGCGACTGGAGCGCGCTGGCTCTGGCGGAGCTCATATCCGACCGGAAGGGCCGGCGCTGCCAGCTGATCGAGAACGAAGCGAGCTGGACCGCCGTCTGGTTCGAGCCCCGCGCGGGCGAGGCCTCTCGACTCCCGTGAGCTCGCGAGCACCCACGCGGGCGCTCGCGCTGTGTCGCGGCCTTCTCAAAGCGGTCCGTTCGCCGCGGTGGCAATCCCGGGACGCTCCGACGGACTCGACTCCCGGCCCCGCTTCCCATATGATGCGCCGTCCTGTCGCGGGGTCGTAGTTCAGTTGGTTAGAACGCCGGCCTGTCACGCCGGAGGTCGCGGGTTCGAGTCCCGTCGGCCCCGCCATCTTCGGTAGTTCTCGGACGAGCGGCTCACGACGCGACGCTGGTCCGTTCGTCCGCCGCGCGGCGGGCAGCGACTATTCCAGGTTGATTGTGCGCTTGAGGAAGGCAGCCATCTGGGCGCGTGAGACGGTGGCGTCGGGGCAGAAGTTGCCGTTACCGCAGCCGCCGGAGATTCCTTCGCGGGCGAGCTGCTCGATGAAGCGGGCCCCGAAGTCTCCGCCGGCGACGTCGTGGAAGACCTCTCCGGTAGCGGCCGGCGGCTGGTAGTCGGCGCCGTGCTCGATGCGCAACAGGAAGATCGCCATCTGAGACCGCGTGACCGGATCGTGCGGACAGTACTTGTTACCGCCGCAACCCGTAGTGATCTTCTCGACGCCGAGCTGCTTGATGAAGGTGTCGGCGAAGTCTCCTGCGGCGACGTCGGCGAATCCGGTGCCGAAGAAGTCGAGAATGGCGGAGGCTGATAGTTGCCGCCGTGCTCGGTCTTCAAGAGGAAGATCGCCATCTGATCGCGGGTCAGCAGCGCGTCGGGGCAGAAGCTGCCGCCGCCGCAGCCGTGCGAGATGCCGTTGCGGGCCATCGCGTTGACGGCGTCGTGGAAGGGGTCGGACAGAGGCACGTCGGCGAAGTCCACCTGGATTCGGGCGTGGTCCGCCGGCGACTCGCAGCCAGCTGCGGAGACCTCGATCGCCTCGAGGGTCATTGTCGTTCCCGCGGGACCGGCCGTGAAGGTGACCTCTTCGGTGCCCTGTCCGGCCGTGATCGTCCCGCCCAGGAGCGACCAGTGGTAGCTGCTTCCCGGGTGGGATGTCACGCTGGCCAGCAGGCCGGTCGCGGCCGCCGGGACCGACAGAGGCGCCCCGATCGACGGTGCGGCGGGCCCCGTCTGGACTGTGATCGTGCGCGACTGGCTCGCCGTGCAATCATCCTGGAAGACGTCGACCTCGAGGGTGTGATCGCCGGTGGACAGGCCGGCCAGCGTTGGCATGGGCCCGCGGGAGACCTCGACTTCGTCGAGCTTCCAGACGTAGCGGTCGTAGCCCGGGGCTCCCGTGCGGTACGTGGGAGGGAAGCTGTCGCAGGTCAGGGCCGGGCCGTTCAAGGCGACGGTGAGGCCCTGCGAGAGCGTGCGGCTGCGCGTCGTGCCGGCCAGGGGATGAGAGAACTCGAGGCGATAGCCGCGTCCGGCCAGGTCGATGCCGAGATCCGGGAAGGTCGCGACGCCGGCCACGGCGGCCACCGCGGCCGTACCCTGGAGGACGGCGCCCGGTGATCCAGTGCCCGCCGCGATCGACGCGGTCACAGTTCCCGTGTCGCACGCGACCACGTTGTCCCCGTCGTCGAACACCTTCACCACCGGCTGCGTTTCGAAGGCCGAGCCGGGCACGTCGCAGGACGTTGGCTGACCGGTCACCACGAGGCGACGTGCTTCGCATTGCGTGCTCGAGAGCACTCGGACGAGTCCGTAGGAGCTCCCCTCCTTCCTGTAGTAATCGCCGAAGACGAGATCCAGGCGGCCGTCGCCGTCCACGTCGGCCACGGCGTACGCATTTGCGTTGCCGTTGCGGAAGAAGGACGACGACTCGCGGAACGTCCCGTCTCCATTTCCGAGGAAGAGAGTCGACGAAACGACGAACAGATCGAGTTTCCCGTCCCCGTTCACGTCGACGACTCGGAGGTCGCCGAGGTAGAGATTCGAGTCGACCGGCGTGGCGATTGCTTCGCCAAACGTGCCGTCGCCCTTGCCCGGGAAGACCACGAAGCCGCTCGGCAGCGCCTCCACCACGAGATCGACCTTCCCATCGCCGGTGAAGTCCCCGACGCCGATCGACCCCGCGAACCCCGGGACGGCAATCGTCTGCCCCGGCGAGAAGCCTCCGGATCCGTCGCCAAGCAAGATTTGCAGGTGATCGCCGCCGACCGAGATCGCCAGATCCGGATGCGCGTCGCCGTCGAAGCGCCCGACCGCGATCGGGCCGCCGGCATCGGTGATCTTCGTCGGGCCGGCGAAAGTTCCGTCGCCTTTGCCGAGATAGATGTCCGTCTCGAACACGGACGAGGCGTTGATGCTCGTCACGACGTCCGGCTTTCCATCGCCGTCGAAGTCATCGAGCGCGATGAAATCCGCCGCCGGTCCCGCGGTCACGAAGGTATCGAACGTCGAGTCTCCCTTCCCGACGAAAGCCGTGATTCCGGCATCGGTCGCAGCAACGAGGTCGGGCTTGCCGTCTCCGGTCAAGTCGGTGGTGAGCATCCGAGTCGGGTTGTCGGTGAAAGTCGGTCCGGAGACAATCTCGAAGGTCCCGTCCCCCTTCGCCGCGAGGAGGTCCACCCCGCGCAACCCGAACGTCCCGAACGCGACCGCGATGTCCGGGCGTCCATCCCCGCTGAAGTCCGCCACCGCCGTGGAGATCGGGATGTGCGTGACGAGAAAAGTGCCCGGGACCCCGATTCCCAGAGGCGGGATACCCTGGTACACGGAGAACCTGCCGCTTCCTCCGACGAGGAGCTCGTCGGACCCGTTCCGGTCGAGGTCGGCGGCGGCAACGGCATTCGGTTGAAAGTCTGTGTATGTAGGTCCTCTTCCGGACGGGCGCAGGGTGCCGTCGCCGACTCCCAGGAATATGGCGATCCAGCCTTGCTGCGTCGGAATGGCGATATCCGTCCTTCCGTCCCCGTTGAAATCCCCCGAGGCGATCCCCGTCGGCGGGACGAACTCCACCAAGTAACTGTTCCCGCGCCGAAACGTCCCGTCTCCTCGGCCCAGATAGACGACGATGTTGCCGTCGAAGTCCGTCGAGGCGAGGTCGGGAATTCCGTCCGAGTCGAAGTCCGCTGCGACGCTCAGTCCGAACTGAGCGGGTGCCGTCACGACGGGCGGACGAAACGACCCGTCCCCATTTCCGAGAGACACGGAGATCGCCCTCGCGTTGCTCGCGACGTCCAGGAAGCCGTCGCCGTCGAAGTCGGCGACGACGAACGCATTCGCCCCGAGCGTGTCGGGAAGGGAGATCGGGTCCCGGAACGTGCCGTCTCCGTTGCCCAGGAAGGCCACGATCCCTCCGGGTGTCGCCGCGACGAGATCCGGAAATCCGTCGCCGTTCACGTCGAGCGCGAGCGGGGGTCCGTACAACGGAGACGCAGTCGATGTCACGATCACCGGCTGGAAAGTTCCGTCGCCCACGCCGAGGAGCACGTCGATCTCGGCCAGGGCGCCGGTGGTCACGATGTCCGGCGTGCCGTCGGCGTTGAAGTCGGCGATCGCTACGTGGACGCCGGAAGCGACCGGCGAGTAGGACGCGGGGCGAAGGTTGCCCGTTCCGGTCCCGAGAAAGATGGCGACCGTCGGATCGCCGAGGGGCGTCACCGGTCCCGGCACCGACACGACGTCCGGGTAGCCGTCGCCGTTCAAGTCTCCGACGGCGAGGCCCGTCGGAGTCACGGTTGGATAGGTGATGACCGCGTCGTCGTAGGAAGGATTGCTGCATGTCGTGCAGTCTGCGAGCGCGGTCGTGGTCCACAGGCAGGCCAGGGCTCCGGCCAGGAACGTGAATCCCTTTCGAGACGAAGGTCGCCCTCTCATCGCATCACCTCAGGTCGAGGGTTCTCTTAAGGAAAGCGGCCATCTGGGCGCGTGAGACGGTGGCGTTGGGGCAGAAGTTGCCGTTACCGCAGCCGCCGGAGATGTCTTCGCGCGCCAGCTGCTCGATGAAACGGGCCCCGAAGTCTCCGCCGGCGACGTCGTGGAAAACCTCTCCGGTAGCGGCCGGCGGCTGGTAGTCGGCGCCGTGCTCGATGCGCAACAGGAAGATCGCCATCTGAGACCGCGTGACCGGATCGTGCGGACAGTACTTGTTACCGCCGCAACCCGTAGTGATCTTCTCGAGGCCAAGCTGCTTGATGAAGGTATCGGCGAAGTCCCCTGCGGCGACGTCGGCGAATCCGGTCCCGAAGAAGTCGAGATGGCGGAGCCAGATAGTTGCCGCCGTGCTCGGTCTTCAAGAGGAAGATCGCCATCTGATCGCGGGTCAGCAGCGCGTCGGGGCAGAAGCTGCCGCCGCCGCAGCCGTGCGAGATGCCGTTGCGGGCCATCGCGTTGACGGCGTCGTGGAAGGGGTCGGACAGAGGCACGTCGGCGAAGTCCACCTGGATTCGGGCGTGGTCCGCCGGCGACTCGCAGCCAGCTGCGGAGACCTCGATCGCCTCGAGGGTCATTGTCGTTCCCGCGGGACCGGCCGTGAAGGTGACCTCTTCGGTGCCCTGTCCGGCCGTGATCGTCCCGCCCAGGAGCGACCAGTGGTAGCTGCTTCCCGGGTGGGATGTCACGCTGGCCAGCAGGCCGGTCGCGGCCGCCGGGACCGACAGAGGCGCCCCGATCGACGGTGCGGCGGGCCCCGTCTGGACTGTGATCGTGCGCGACTGGCTCGCCGTGCAATCATCCTGGAAGACGTCGACCTCGAGGGTGTGATCGCCGGTGGACAGGCCGGCCAGCGTTGGCATGGGCCCGCGGGAGACCTCGACTTCGTCGAGCTTCCAGACGTAGCGGTCGTAGCCCGGGGCTCCCGTGCGGTACGTGGGAGGGAAGCTGTCGCAGGTCAGGGCCGGGCCGTTCAAGGCGACGGTGAGGCCCTGCGAGAGCGTGCGGCTGCGCGTCGTGCCGGCCAGGGGATGAGAGAACTCGAGGCGATAGCCGCGTCCGGCCAGGTCGATGCCGAGATCCGAGAACGTCGCGACGCCGGCCACGGCGGCCACCGCGGCCGTACCCTGGAGGACGGCGCCCGGTGATCCAGTGCCCGCCGCGATCGACGCGGTCACAGTTCCCGTGTCGCACGCGACCACGTTGTCCCCGTCGTCGAACACCTTCACCACCGGCTGCGTTTCGAAGGCCGAACCGGGCACGTCGCAGGAGGTCGGCTGATGGGTCAGGGCGAGCCGCTTCGGCTCGCAACGCGTGTTGACAAGGCTGGTCACGAGAACGGGGGAGGAGGGAACGACGGCGACGAGATCGATCCTGGAGTCGCCGTTCAGATCCCCGGCCGCAATCGAAGGGAGAAAGCTGGCGGCGTAGCCGACGGGCTCGCCGAAAGATCCATCTCCGATCGCGGGTTGAACATAGAGTGACGAGCCGCCGCCGCTGATCAAGTCGCCGGCGCCGTCCCCGGTGAGGTCCGCGATCACGGGTTGCCCGAGCTGGAATCCCTTCGACGTCACCGGATCGGAGAAAGATCCGTCGCCGTGGGAAAGAAAGGTCGCGAGGTGCGTTCCGTTGTCGTAGGAGACGACGACGTCGGTCTTGCCGTCGCCGTTGGCGTCGCCGAGCGCGAGGAACTGGAGCCCGATGAGGTTGCCCATGGTCCACGCGAGGGACAGTTGGCCGCCCGGTCCGCCCAGCGCGATCCAGACCGCGTTGTTCTGAGGGCTCAGAATCGCGAGATCCGAGAACCCGTCGCCGTCGAAGTCGGCCGCGGCGATCGCTTGGGGCTTGTTTCGCGCAAACGAGACCGAATCTCCAAAGGTCCCGTCGCCGCTGCCCGGATAGACGTCGATCTGGCCCTCGTCGTAGCGAACCTTGGCGAGATCCGGCTTGCCGTCTCCGTTGAAATCCCCGATGGTCGCCAGGCCCGAGATGAGCCCGAAGGCCTCGAGCCGGCGGAACGAGCCGTCGCCATTTCCGAGAAGCGGAATCGTATGCAGGTTGGTGTCGACGACGATGTCCATGTTTCCGTCGCCGTCCAGGTCGGCGACGGCGAACCCGATCACGGGGTCAGTGAAGTCGAGATGCGAAAGCGTCGTGAAGACCCCGGTTCCGTCTCCGCGACCGAGCGCGAGCTGTTTCGATCCGGGATTCGAGACGACGATGTCGGGAATCGAGTCTCCGGTGAAGTCGGCGAGGACCGGCGACGTGTAGCTGTACAAGACAGAGGCTGAAAGAGAAAGGGACGAGGTGGGCGGCGCGGCAATCCGGCCGCCTCCCTGCGACAGGAGGATCTGAACGACCGAGAAGTAGGTCGAGAGCACCGCGAGGTCGAGAGATCCGTCGCCGTCGAAATCTGCACTGACGATTCGCCCGTTGCCGCCCGTCGTCGCGTAGCCCACGGGCGGCGCGAAGCTGCCGTCTCCACGGCCGATCAGAATCGAGACCGAGGCCGTCTGATTCGTGGAGACTGCGACATCCAAGCGCCCGTCGCCGTCGAGATCCGCGATCACGAAGTTGTTCGGGCCGGGCCCGGTGGCAAACGTCTGGCCCGCCGAGAAGGTGCCGTCACCCCCACCAATGAGGATCTGCCCCTCGTCGAAGGCATCCCACAAGTCGACGACGAGGTCCGGCGCGCCGTCCCCGTTGAAATCGCCCGCAGCTGGGTTGACACCCCGAAGTCCGGTCGGCCGCGGCGGCCGGAAAGTGCCGTCGCCGTTGCCGAGGAGAATCACGATCCCCTCGGAGCTGTTGGCGGCGGTGTCGAGCCGTCCATCCCCATCGAAGTCGGCGACCGCAATCGGCCCGTAGATGAGATCGTTTTTCAGCGGAGCGACAGACGGTGACTGGAACGTCCCGTCGCCATTGCCTAGCAGAACGTAGAGAGGCCCGGGCGACAGGATGAGATCGAGGACGCCGTCTCCGTTCAGGTCAGCGGCGTTGATCGGTGCGCCTCCGCCGGATACCTCGATCGGGTCCTGGAACGAGCCGTCTCCGAGTCCGAGGAAGATGAGAGTGCTCGATGCGAAGTCGGCCGAGGTCGCGATATCCGGAATGCCATCGCCGTTGAAGTCGGCCGCGACGACGGCCGTCGCCGCGGCTTTTGCGATGGTGGTTCCTACTCCAAGAGACCCCGTACCCGTGCCGAGGTAGACGACGACCGCGGGGCTCGCCGCGGCCCCGTTCACGACGACGACGTCCGGAACGCCGTCGAGATTGAAATCCGCAACCGCGATGTCCTTCCCGTTCGAGGCCGGATAGATGCGCACCGCCGGTCCGAACGACGGCTTCGCGCAGCTGTCGCACTGCGCTCCCCCGCGCGCTGCGATCAGGAGCGCACTGGCAATCAGACAGAGCAGCCGCGCGCGGCTCTCTCGAATCGGGGTCACTGAGGCAGGGATTACACCACGGACGCTGAGCGCCGCGGATTCTCTGTTTTTCGCGATCCGGTCCAGGCCCGCCCGGGCGGGCCAACGGATCGGGGGATGCTTCGAGCTCTACGCTTCGGGCTGCCGGCGCAGGCGCGGCTTGCGCTGGGGGGTCCAGTGCTCACACACCTGCTGGCGCTCCCGCCCGTCGCAGCGGGCGCAGTGGAGCACGTTGTCCGCGAAGGCGCGCCAGCCGTGAACCAGAACGCGCGTCGCTGCGTCCTCGAGGTCGTAGCCCCGGACCAGGAGGCTCTTCTCGCAGTGCGCGCACTCCATCAAGAACGGGCGTCTCGGCTTCACGTGGGTGTGTGTCATACGACCCCCGGCATCACCTCCGCCTGCCATCGTAGCGGGCGGGCAGAGTCCGACAATAGCACGGCGGTGGTGCGCCGCCGGGCGCGAACAAATCCGAAATCGGGGGAGACGCTACGGGACGACGTTGATGACGCCGTGCATGGCGTCGTGCTGATTGGCTCCCGTTCCACAGTCGGTAAACGTGCAATTGAACGGGAAATTACCCGTCGTCATCGGCGTGATCGTCTGGATGATGTCGGCCGCGCCCGTGTCGAGCTCGCACCCGTTCAGGCCGATCGCCGCGACGCCGCTGAAGCTGTGCGGGTTGAGCGGCGGATCGAGCACGGGCCCGTCGTTGTAGACGTGGAACTCGTAGGTCACGCCCCGGTGGAGCGTGATCGTGTTGACGCCCGGATAGGGGGCGGTGTGAGACGTTTCGGGCCCCTGCACGAAGTCCCACTGCCAATAAACGGCCCGCAGCTTCACGACCACCGGGCCCGGCGTCGGGGTCGGAGTCGGCGAGGGTGTGGCCGTCGGCGTCCCGCTGCGCGTTACCGTCGGGGTCGGCGCGCCTCCCGTTGGAGTCGGCGTCGGAGTAGGGGTCGGCGTCGGGCCCGCGGGCGTCCGGGTGGGAGTCGGCGTGCGGGTCGGCGTTCCATGGGCCGTCGGCGTCCGCGTCCTCGTCGGTGTCGGCACGGGCGTCGCCGAGAAACCGGATGTGTCCGCACCGAGGCAGGCCGGCTCGTCGGTCGCGAGGTTGTGGTACGTCTTCGAGACGCCCGTCGCGGTCTCGACGACCGTCATCGTGTACTCGAGATCCGTCAGGCTGCCCCAGTACACGAAGTAGTCCTGTCCGGTCGCCGTCTCGTCGAGAATCTTCACGAAGACCTCGGGCGCGGCGGGATCGGAGGGCGGCGCGAGGTCGGGCACGGTGAAGTAGCCGAAGCGGTCGTCCTGCGGGACGGCCTGGCCCGAGGCGCTACGACCGGTTCGGGGATCCCGCGCTTCGAGGGTCACGTCGAACCCGTGCGCGGCGAGGAGCCGGAGCGTCCGGGAAGGGCTCACGGAGATGAGTTGCGCCACGGCCGACTGCGCCGAGCCGTCGCCGCAGGTCAGGCGGACGTCATACGTGCCGGGCGCGGCGAACACGTGGGACTGCTGCGGCCGATCGGAGGTCGCGCCGTCTCCGAAATCCCATTGCCACCAGATAGGTGCGCCGCCCGAGGCGTCGGTGAAGATGACCGGGGCGCCGGCCGCGGGATTGCCCGGGCCGGCCGTGAAGGCGGCGGCGAGGGCGCTTTGCCGCCCGAGGCCGGCGAGGTTCAGCCCGATCGAGAAGGCGATCGAGAGGAGGGACCCCACCGGACGCGCGATCTAACTCAGGAACCCGAGATTCGGGGTCGTGAAGTTGCCGATCAGCGGAAAGACCGTGGCGACGTCCGCCGGCGCGAGTCCGAACCACGTCGCCAGCGTCGCGGCGTACTGCTCGACCGCGCACGTCGGAATCCAGCGGCCGCGTGAGTCGGTGTCGTCGGGACCGCCCATCTGGAGCGTCGGGAAGACGGAGCCGTTCGATCCGGTCACGCCGTAGAAGTCGCCTCCGGCGACCGCGCCGCCGAGCACGAACTGGTGGTTGCCCCAGCCGTGATCCGATCCGACCGAGCCGACGCCCGAGCCGGACGGCTGCAGCGTGCGGCCGAAGTCGGAAAGCGTGAAGGTCGTCACGCTGTCGGCGATGCCGATCTCGACCGTCGCGTTGTAGAACGCGCTCATCGACTGCGACAGGTCGACCAGCAGGTCCGACTGGTTCGAGATCTGGTTCTGGTGCGTGTCGAAGCCGCCAAGCTGGCAGAAGAAGATCTGGCGACGCAGGCCGAGGGCCGCCGAGGTCTGGTTCAGCTTCATGACCTTCGCGATCTGCTTCAGCTGGTTGCCGAGCTTCGAGTTCGGGAACGGGGTCGTCAGCGCCGGGTCCGACGAGAGCTGCTGGCCGATCGTGATCGCCTGGTTCGTCGCGTCGCTCGACGCGGCAACCATCGTGACGTCGGTGTCGAGGCCGCGGATGGTGTCGTACGCGCTGCGGCGGGCGGTGGACTCGCTCGAGCCGCTGAAACCCGACAGCACGAGCACCTGGTTGAGTGGCGTCGGCGCCGGCGAGATTCCCAGCGGATTGACGTTCACGCCGATACCGTAGATGACCTGGCCGGCGACGGACGTCACGATCGGAAAGCTCGAGGAGCCGTTGTAGGAGAGCGTCAGGTCCCCGGTGCGTCCGCCCCAGCCCGTGTGCACGCGCGTGTCGGCGCGCGCCGTCTGCCATTGCGTGACCTGGTCGGAATGCGAGAAGAGCTGATACGGCCGGGGCGCGCCGCCCTGGTAGTCCGTGCGGGTGAGCGGCTGGACGAGCGGGCCGACGTTCGCGACGACGGCGAGCTTCTTGTCGTCTTTGAACAGACCCTGGAGTTCGACCAGGCTCGGGTGCAGGCCGAAGTTGGTGCCGATGCCCGCGGGCGTGATCGACAGGAGCGTGCCGGAGTCGATGGCCAACTCCGCGGTGCTGCGCGCGGTGTTGTAGTTGGCGAGGCCCGTGGAGTCGAGCGGGATGATCATGTTGTTCCCGTCGTTGCCGCCCGACAGGAAGACGCAGACGAGCGCGCGATAGTCGACCGGCGCCCGCGTCTCGGCGAGCGCGCTGATGAGCCCGAACTGCTTCAGGCCCGCGTTCAGAGCGGCCGCGCCCACGGCCGCGCAGCCGGTGCGAATCAGGAATTCCCGTCGCGACTGGTCCATGCTCACCTCTCCACCTGATACTGCGAGGACGTGGCTACCAGGTACAGCGCCTGCTGCGCGCGCAGCAGCGGCTTCGTGCTCGAGACGGCGTTGACGGCGTTCAGGACCGCCGTCTGCATTCCGGACGACATGGAGCCATGCATGAGGAGACGGTTGAGCTCGGTCACGAGGGACTCGGGCTTGGCCGCCAGCGCCTGGAGCTTCGAGAGGTCGAGCGAGGTACCCTTCGGCGAGTTGTTGCCGACGCCGATCGTGCTGAACACCATCGTGTTGATGAAGTTCGCGCGCTTGAGCGCCGTCGTCGCCGAGAGGATCCCGAACTCGGGCCCGAGGATGTCGGCGGGCCCCGGGACGTTGAAGTCGGCGGGGTAGTACGAGAACACCGTCGCCGGACGGAATACGTCCTGGCCCATGTTGACGGCCTGGGGATTCAGGTAGCCGTCGCTCGTCGTGGAGCCGTCGGCCGAGCGGGAGCCGATCGCTCGGAGGACGTTGGTGATGAGCTGCACCGGCTCCTTGAGCCGGCCGTAGTCGGGGTCGGTCTTGCTCTCGCCGCGCGCCTCGGGGTCGAGGAGGATCGCCCGCACGACGGCCTTGAGGTCCCCGCGGACGCCGGATCCGTTGTCGGCGAAGACGGCCGCGATGCGAGAGACGTAGCCGGGGCTCGGGTTCGACGTCACGAGGCTGTGGATGAGCTGCATCGAGACGAACGGCCCGACGTTCGGGTGATTGAAGATGTTGTCGAGCGCGTCGGAGAGGTCCTTCGTCGCCGTCTGGCCGGCCGGGAGCGTCACGCCACCGAGGAGTTGCTTCGTCCCCGTCTCGTGGTTGCTCGACTTGAGCTGCATCGGGTCGAGGTAGTTCGGCACGCCCGTCTGCGGCGGCGGCGCGATCTTCCAGCCCGTGAAGACGCGGGCGAAGCCCGTCACCGTGTCCTGGTCGTAGGTCGGGATCGCCTCGTTGTTCGAGTCCGTCTGGACCGTGCCGTCCGGGTTGAGGAGATTCAGCCCGACCGAGAAGAGCTGGAGGATCTCGCGGCCGTAGTTCTCGTTCGGGTTGAACTTCGTCGACGTGATCATGTCCAGGTAGTTGCCCATCGCCGGATTCATCGTGATGTCCTCGAGCAGCTGCCGGAAGTTGCCGAAGGCGTCGCGGTCGAGGATCTGGAGGTAAGGCACCATCCAGGAGGGCTGATTCAGGCTGACGCCCGAGACGACGATCATTCGATGGAGCGCCCACGCGACGCGCTGGCGGAGCTGGTCGGGGCCGGAGAGCGCGTTGGTGAAGAAGCGGAGCTGGAGCGGATACATCGAGTAGTTGTCGCGCTGGCAGTTCGAGTCGCACGAGACCGGAACGGTGGAGGGCCAGAGCGCCATCGTCGGGTAGCTCGAGGCCGGCTCGACGAGCTGGTCCTCCAGCCACGCCGTCATGCCGGCCTTGCGGAGGTGGTCGAGCGCGCCGTCGGTCGGTCCCCACGTGGCCTGCTCGAGCAGCCGGATGAGGTCCGCGCTGAACGCCTTGGAAAGGAACGTCGCCATCTGTCCGCGCGTGACCGTGCCGTCCGGGCAGTAGTAGCCGGGCAGGCATCCCGCCGTGATGCCCTCGTTGGCGAGCTGCTCGATGAAGTTGGCGAACATCCGCGTCGTCGGCACGTCGGCGAAGAGACCGACGGGAGCCGGCGGCATGAACCCCGAGCCGTGCTCCGAGCGCACGATGAAGACCGCCATCTGGTCGCGCGTCACCGTCTGCGTCGGGCAATAGTTGCCGCCGCCGCAGCCCGACGTGATGCCCTCGGCCGAGAGGCGCTCGATCCAGGCGGCGAACGGCGTTCCGAGCGGAACGTCCAGGAACACCGTGCCCGTGGCGGGCGGCGGAACGTAGGCGGAGCCGTGCTTGCCGCGCAGGAGGAACACGGCCATCTCGCCGCGCGTGACGAGGCTCTCGGGGCAGTAGTTGCCGCTCCCGCATCCCGTCGTGATTCCCTTGCGCGAGATCTTCTCGATGGCGTCGTGGAAGAGGTAGCTTTTCGGAACGTCGTTGTAGTCCGCGAACCATCCGGCGTCGAGCGTCGCGACCGACGTGTCCGGATTCGTGAGGACGACGTCCTGGACCGTTCCCGCGGGGACGGCGGGCATCGTGGCGTCGATCGCAGACCCGCTCGTGTAGGTCAGCCCCGACGCGGTGCCGGCGCCGACCTGCAGCGTCGCCCCGGACTGCATGCGGTAGCCCTGGACGGTGACTCGCGTGCCGCCGGCGGCGGGACCCGACGTGGGAGAGAGCGCCGAGACCTGTGGGGGCGGCGGCGGCAGAGCCGGCAAGGTCTGTGCGGCGGCCGCGCCGGCTGCGAGAAGGCTGGCCGCGCCCAGGGTGGAAAGGAGCTTCGCGCGCGGAGACTTCGAGAGCTGACCCATCCGCTCACCTCCATGCCGTAAAACGCAAGGCGAGGCGTCGACCGGGGCGCTTTTCGGGAGATTGGACGACGGGTTGTTCGAAGCGTTTACGTCCGATGCGGAACGCACGACACCCGACACAGCGCGGGAGACGGCGAGCCCCGAGCGGCCGCGGCCTCCCGTCTGCCGGAGCGTCGAGGGGGAAGCGGCGCCGGACCGGCGATTCCGTTTCCTCCCCGGCCCTCGCGGGGTCGGGAACTGCATGTTGCCCGAGGAGGCAGCAAGCGGCGTACCACGGGCGGTCCGCGATAAGGTGCGTCCCGCGAACGGCTTGCTTCTATGACATAGGTCTTTTTTGGCGGTCCACGGAAGGCGCGGTGACGGTTTTTTGGGATCGAGCCCGTCAGGGCAGCCCGAAAGTCTTCACGATGAAGGCGGCCATCTCGCCCCGGCTGACCGTGTTCCCCGGGCAGTAGTTCGGCTTGCCGCAAGCGCCTCCTCCGCATCCGGACGTAATGCCCTCGGCCTTGAGCGCCTCCATCCACTTCGCGAGGAAGGTTCCGGTCGCCACGTCGCAGAACACCGCGCCGGTCGCGGCGGCCGGATTGAAGGAGGCGCCGTGCTTGCCGCGCAGGAGGAAGACCGCCATCCCATCCCGGGTCACCGCGGCCGTCGGGCAGTAGGGCGGCGGGCTGCCGGCGCCGCATCCGGTCGAAATGCCTTCGTTGCCGAACTGCTCCATCCACTTCGCGAGAAACGTCCCGGTCGTCACATCGGAGAACACGTTTCCAATCGCGGCGGGCGGGTTGTAGGACGCCCCGTGCTCGCCCCGCAGGATGAACACCGCCATCGCGTCGCGCGTGACGGGATCGTCCGGACAGTACTTTCCGCCGCCGCAGCCGGTCGTGATGCCGTCGCGCGCCACGGTGACGACGGCGTTGTGGAAGAGGTAGGACGGCGGGACGTCGGCGAAGTCCACCTGCACCTTCGTCGCGCTCTCGGGAGAGACGCAGCCGCCCGCTCCGGTTTCGACGACGGTGAGCGTCATCGTGGCGCCGGGGCCGCCCGCCGAGAATGCGATCTGGTGCGTGCCTTGTCCCGACGTGATCGTCCCGCCGGAGAGCGTCCACGCGTAGGTCGATCCGGAGTGATCGGGCACGCTCGCGGCGACGCCCGTCGCGCCGACGACGACGGACTTCGGGGCGGTCGTCACCGGCGCCGGCGGGACGGCGCTTACCGTGAGCGCGGCGGCGGTCGAGGTCTTCATCTGGCCGAATCCGTCCGTCACGATGACGTCGTAGCTGCCGGAGTCGCCGGTCGCCGCGGGGTCGATCGTCAGCGTGTCGGTCCCGGTACCCGAGATCGCGCCGCCGTCGGCGAGATTCGAGCCGCCCTTGCGCCAGCGATAGGAGAGGGTGGCCTGTCCCGACGCCGTGACGGACAGCGACACCGATGCTCCGGCGCAGACCGACTTGCCCGCGGGGCTCGAGACCGACAGCGGCACGCGCTCGTACGCGCCCATGTCCACGATGGGCGCGGTGCCGGCGCCGGTGTCGATCTGCAGCGGGTCGTCGAAGAAGCGGGGCAGGCCGTCGAGATCCGTCGTGAGCCCCGTCGCCGCGGCGTTGCTTCCGGCGTCGGCGCAGGGAGACGAGCCCAGGTGATAGTCCCCGCCCACGGCGTTCACGAAATTGGGACTCGAGGCGATGTTCCCGGTCCCGGCGTGGCCTCCGGAAACGTCGCTGAAGGTGACGTTCGCGTCGAAGAAGAACGGGCTGATCTCGCCGAGAGCGTCGCCGGACAGGATCGAGTTGGCCACCGAGCTATTCGGGCCGCCCACGAAGACGGCGCCGTAACTCGAGTTTCCCGCGATCGTGCAGTTGACGAAGGTGGCGCCGTCCTGGGCGATGTAGACACCGTTGCCTGTGCTTCCGGCCACGAGGCAGTCGCTCGCGGCGACGGAGTTGGCGTCGATGCCGCCGCCGCGCGTCGACGCCGTCCCGTTGCCCGTGAACGCGCAGCGCTTGACGGAGAGCGACGTCGCGGAGGCCGAGGAGAGTCCGCCGCCGGCCGTCCCGGAGGAGTTCGAGGTGAACGCGCAGACCGAGAACGCCGGGGCGCCCGACTCGACGCGGACGCCGCCGCCGCGGTCGGACGCGTAGTTGCTCGAGAACCGCAGCTGCGAGAGCGTCGGGCCGCCGCCGCCGACGAGCATCCCGCCGCCGCGCTGCTGATCCGTCGTCGCGCCGTTCGCGTGGCCCGCCGTGATCGTGAACCCGTCGAGGACCGCCGACGCCGTCACCGTGCCGTCCGCTGTCACGACGTGGTAGCTGTTGTCCGAGGTGCCCGCCGCGCCGATCTCGCCCGAAAGGGTCGTGACGTGCGCGGCGGGGTCGCGCTGCGAGCGCAGCGTCTCGGTGCCGGCGAAACCGCCGTAGACCCCGACGCCGTTCTTCAGAGCGAAGCTCACGGTGCGATCCGTTCCGGGCACATACGTTCCCGCCGCGACCCAGATCTCGTCGGCCGCGCCGGCGGCGGAGAGCGCCGCCTGCAGATCGTCAAACGCGGTCGCCCAGCTCGCGCCGTCGTGCGTCGGTCCGGAGGCGGCCGCGTCGACGTAGATGACCGAGGCGTGTGCGCCCGCCGCGTGCGCGAGCAGAGAGATCCCGAGGAGAACCGGAAACCGGCGGAGCACTGCCTCTATTGTAGGGTGGCGCTTAGGGAAGCGGGAACGCGCGCGACAGGAAGGCCGCCATCTCGCCGCGGGAGACCACGTCTCCGGGACAGAACCTGCCGCCGCCGCAGCCGGAGGTCACGCCCTCGGCGGCGAGCTCCTCGATCCAGTCGCCGAGGAACGTCCCCGCAGGCACGTCGGAGAAGACGGTCCCCTTCGCGGCGGGCGGCCTGTAGGTCGGCCCGTGCAGTCCGCGCAGGAGGAACACGGCGGCGGCCGCGCGGTTGATCGGTGCGTCGGGGCAGAAGTCGCCGTTGCCGCATCCGGTCGTGTATCCCTCGGCGGCGAGCTCCTCGATCCAATCTCCGAGGAATGTTCCGAGATGTACGTCGTGGAAGATGCCGCCCTTCGCGGCCGGCGGCTTGTATCCGGGTGCATGCACCGCCCGCAGCAGGAAGACCGCCATCTGCGACCGGGTCACGGGATCCTGCGGGCAGAAGTTACCGCCGCCGCATCCGGACGCGAGGCCGTTGCGCGAGACGGCGTCGACCGCGCCGTGGAAGAGGTAGGACGGAGGCGCGTCGAGGAAGTCGACGGAGATCTTCGCCGTCCCGGCCGGCGAATCGCACGTGCCGTACGAGTCCACGACCGAGAGGCTCATCGTCGTGCCCGGCCCTCCGCTCGAATACGTCACCCGGCTCGCGCCCTGTCCCGAGGTGATGCTGCCGCCCTGGAGCGTCCAGGCGTAAGTGTGGAACGGGCGCGAGACGGCGCTGGCCTGGAGAGCTGCCGCCAGCGCCGGCACGGATTTCGGCGCGGTTACGACCGGAGTGGGCGGCGGGCAGCGCACGGCGTCGAAAGCCGCCGCGGCATCGATTCGTCCCCAGCCGGCCGAGTCGTTCGGCACGGCGTCCGGCGGAAGGCTTCCGCACGCGTCGCTCGAGGTCACGGGCACGGCCGTGCCCTGCAGGATCGTCTGCAGGGAGTCCACGTCTCCGGAGAGCGACGGAGCCGCCGAGAGCACGAGCGCGAGGAGCCCGGCGGCGTGGGGTGCGGAGGCGCTCGTTCCGGCGAAGGCCGCGAAGCCGCTTCCGAGAGACGCCGCCAGGATGTCGTTGCCCGGCGCGAGGGCGTCGGGCTTCGGCCCGTCCTCCCCGGGCCCCCGGCTCGAGTAGTCCGTGACGGCGTCCGCCTCGTCGCACGCGCCGATCGTGATCCCGGCGGCGTAGATGCCCGGAACGCCGATCGTGCCGCAGGCGGGACCGTCATTTCCGGCCGAGAAGACGGCCGCGATGCCGGCCGCGCGCAGATTCTCGACCGCCGTCTTGAGGATGTCCGGCGTCGTGCAGCCTTCGACCGGAGGGCAGTCCCACGAGTTCGTCACGACGTCCGGCGCGAGATCGGGATCGGGATTCGCGCCCGCGGAGTCGGTGGGCGCGAGGAACCACTGGAAGCATTCCATGTAGCGTGCCGGCGTGCCGCTGCCCCGGTCCATGTTCCGGCATCCGATCCATTGCGCGCCGGGCGCGACGCCGGTGCGCGTGCCCGCGCCGTCGTCTCCGACCGCCACGCTGGTCGTCGCCGTGCCGTGGCCGTCGTCGTCGCACGGGGCCGTCGCGTCCGAGCCGCAGGCGTTGCCGCTTCCCGCGTCGTGCACGGCGTCGTGCCAGTTGTGATCGTGGTGCGCGGCGCTCCCGTCCCACCCGCGATAGCGGGGCTTTAACGCCGGATGATCCCAGAGCTGTCCTGTGTCGGCGTCGCCGATGACGATTCCCGCGCCGGTGTTTCCCGCCGCCCAGACGTCGGGGGCGCCGATCGCGACGAGATTCCACGGCTCAGCCGCCGGCGCCCGCGGCCCGGAGGCCACCGGTCGCGGGATCGGCAGCCGCACTCGCATCTCCGCGTCGGACTCGATCCGCGCAACCTCGGGACGGCGGGCGATCGCCTCCAGGAGATTCGTGCCGCCGCGGACGCGGATCGCATTCGCGATCCAGTAGGGCTCAGCCTTCACGCGGCGCGCCGCGAGAAACCGGACGAGCCCCGCCTGCGATCGCGCGGCCGTCCCGGAGAGACGCTCGAAGACGAACCGCCCTTTCGCGTGCTTGCCCGAGAGCTGCCGCGCCCGCGAGAGGTCCGCCTTCTCGGACAGGACGATGAGGAAAGCGCGATCGGGCGCGGCTGCGGCGTCGAGAAGGCGGGCGTCGACTTTCGCTCGCCAGGCCGGGGGCGAGGCCGCGCCGGCGGAACCGGCGGCGAGGAGCGCGGCGAGGACGAAAGAGCCAAGCGGCACGAGCGAGAGCCTAGCAATCCCGGGACCACTGCGGCCGTACGATGAGGCGGTCTTAAGGCGTCAGGGCACCCAGAAAAGCTCTCAGGTACTCCTGCCAGACGACCGGCAGCGAGTGGGTTCCGTGTCCGCGGGTCGCGGGGCCGGCGGGAACGACGACCGCGCGCCCCCGGCGGACGCGCGCCACCGCCGTCTCGAGGATCCCGAGCTCCGGGGGGTTGATGAAGTCGTCGGCGAAGTTGATCGCGAGCAGGGGCTTCTCGATCTTCTCGAGGCCCGGCGACGGGTCGTAATCGCGCGACGCGTCGAAGGCATACAGAAAATTGTTGGCGTCCTGTCCCGCCAGGCGCGACGCCGTCTGCGTCGCGAGATACCGGTCCGCGTCCTCTCGAGTGGGCGCGGCCTTCTGCCACTCGACCGGATTACCCAGCATCAGGACGAGGAGGTGCACCGCGTCGGTCAGCCCGCGGGGCTGCGCCTCGTAGTCGCCGTTCTTCCATTCGGGATCTTCGCGGATCGCGTCGAGGATCATGCGGCGCCACGCGCGATTCCGTCCGGACATCGGGCCCGGCAGCGCGGCGAGCGGCACGAGGCCGTCCATGAAGTCGGGGTATTTCTCGCCCCAGACCCACGTGTGCATGCCGCCCATCGAGGTGCCGAGGACGAGGCGCAGGTGGTCGACCTTGAGGCCTTCCGTCAGGAGCCGGTACTGCGCGGCCACCATGTCGTCGTAGGTGTAGCGGGGGAATCGCATCCGCAGGCCGTCGGACGGCCGGCTCGACTCGCCGTGCCCGATCCCGTCGGGAACGATCAGGTAGTACTTCGAGGCATCGAGCAGCTGGCCGGGACCGAAGAGCACGCCGGCGAAGTTCTCCGTGAAGAATTGCTTTCCCGATCCGGTCGTGCCGTGGAGGATGAGCACGGCGTTCTCGACGACGCCCTTCGCGTTCCGGCGCGGCGTCCCCAGCGTCCGGTAGTGGATCTTCACCTCCGGCAGCGTCTCGCCCGTTCCGAAGCGGAAGTCCCGCAGGGCGTAGTCGCCCGAGACCGGCTCGGGCACGGCCGCGCGCACGGCCGCCGATGCGAAGAGGAGGAGAAGGATCGCCGCGATTCCGAGTCGGACTGTTTTCATGCCACATCCCATTTGTGCGCGAGCCGCCGCGCCAGCGCGAAGAGGAAAACCGCCGCCGCGAGGAGGACCACGACCTGCGGCCAGAGACTCGCGAGCGGCTCGTCCCGCCAGAACACTTTCAGGAATCCGTCGATCGCCCAGGCGTTGAGCGTGACGAGGCCGAGCTTCTGGATCTTCTCCGAGAGGAGATAGCGCGGCACCATGCTGCCGCCGAGCGCCGACATGACGAGGATGAGGAGGTTCGAGAGGGCGACGAGCTGGATCCGGGTGCGCGACGCCGCGGCGAGCACGAGACCGAAGCTCGAGCACGCAAGCGCCGTGACGGCGCTCATCAGCAGGAAGCCCGGCAGGTGATTCGTCAGCTCGACTCCGAAGAAGATCTGTCCCCAGACGAACATGACCGCGAGCTGCAGGACGGCGACCGCGGAGAGATAGAGGAGTTTTCCGAGCAGCAGCTGCGTCATCGTCACCCGCGTCCCGAGGATGCGGTCGAGCGTGCCGCTCTCGGACTCCTCGATGAGAGCGCCGCCCGCGCCCGAGGCCGAGAAGAGGAGGAACATCACGCCGAGGCCCGCCGCGAGGAGCGCCGACGCCGGGTTCTTCTTCGTCCGGCCGACGATGTCGCGGGTCTCGACGGCGACGAGCCCCGAACCGCCGTCTCCGGCCGCCGCCGCACCCGAGCTCGAGTGCTCGCGCAGACGTCCCATCGCGTCCTGGAGCCGCGCCTTCTGTTCTTCCGAGAGGCTCGCGCCCCAGCGATCCATCTGGGCGATTCCGGTCGCCGCCATCGCATCGGGGAGCGCCGTGAGCGCCACTTTCTGCAGCAGGCCCGCGACGACCTGCGGCGCGACGGGGTCGGCGCTGTCGGAAAGGAGCAGGAGGGTCGGGGCTTCGGGCGCGCGGCCGAAGTGGATCGGCGCCTCTCCGAACCCCTTCGGCACGATGAGCGCGATCGGCGTTTCCCCGGCGCGGACCGCCTCCTCGGCGGCGGCGCGAGTCCAGACCGCGCGAGGCGCGCCTGCCGTCCCGGCCGGTCCGGTGAGAAGGCGCAGCCCCTTTTCCCGCCCGAGCGCCTCGACGAAGCGGCGCGAATTCTCGCTGCGGTCCTCGTCCACGACCGCGACCGGGATGCTCCGCGTGGCGCCGCGCGGGCTGCCGAACACGAGCGCGAAGACGGAAAAGAAGGCGATCGGGACGACGAACGCGAGGATGAATCCCGCGCGGTCTCGGCGCAGGCGGGCGAGATGCGTGCGAGCGACGGCCAGGATCATTCGCGCAGCTCCCGGCCCGTGAGGTGGAGGAAGACGTCTTCGAGGCTCGCCGCCTTGAGCGTCAGGTCGCGCACCGCGACGCTGTGGCGGCGGAAGATTTCCAGAATTTCGGGGATCTCGCGCGCCGGCTCCGCGACGGGGATCACGGCGGCGTCATCCGTGAGGGACGCCCCGCGCCGCCGCAGCTCCTCGCGGAGCGGTTCGGTCAGCCGCCCCTCGGAATCGATCGTCAGCGTCCGCTGCCTCCCGAGTGTCGAGGACACGAGCTCCTCCTGCGTCCCGGCCGCGATGATCCGGCCGTGGTCGATGATCGCGATGCGGTCGCAGAGCCGCTCGGCCTCCTCCATGTAGTGCGTCGTGTAGAGGATCGCGACGCCTTCCGCGGCGAGCTCCTCGATCATTTCGAAGATGCGCTCGCGCGACTGCGGATCCACTCCCACCGTTGGCTCGTCGAGGAGGAGTAGCCGCGGCCGATGGATCGTGCCCGCCGCGATGTTCAGGCGCCGCTTCATGCCGCCCGAGAGTTTCTCGGTGCGCTCGTCGGCGCGCTCCGTCAGCGCCGCCCACGCGAGGCTTTGGTCGATGGCGGCGTCGAGCTCCGCTCCGGCGAGGCCCTGGTAGCGGCCGAAGCTCCGGAGGTTCTCGCGCGCCGAGAGCAGGGGATAGAGGGCGATCTCCTGCGGCACCCATCCGCGCAGCGCGGAGGCGGCGGACTCACCGGGGGACCGGCCGAACACCGAGAGTGTCCCCGCATCGGGGCGCACGCGGCCGACGACGGAGCGCACGAAGGTCGTCTTCCCGGCGCCGTTCGGTCCGAGGAGTCCGAAGATCTCGCCCGGCGCGATGGAGAGCGTGACGCCGTCGAGCGCGCGCCGGCCGCCGAAGGACTTCGCGAGATCTCGGGCCGCGAGCGCCGGTTGGCTCGTCATGAAGGAGACCGATCGTCTCGCGGAAGCCGCCGCAAAGTCCAGCCGCGCGGCGGCGAAGCACGTTACGGTATGCTGCGCGCCGCGGCCCGTGAGCTCCCCCGCGAAATGAGCCCGATTCTGTTTCTGGCGCTGCTGCTGCTCGGCAGCCTCGGGATCCTTCTGTCCTTCTTGCGCGCGCGTTCGCGCGCCGTGCTCGCTCAGGACGGATTCGCGACTCCCGGACGCCGCGCCGCGGCGATGTTTCTCCTCGGGGCGGTCCTTCTGCTGACCGTCGCCATCCCGTTCGCCGCGGGGCTCGCGGGCGGCGAGCCCGATGCCGACCGCCCACTCTCGTTCGTCAGCCTCTTCGGCGTCCACGCGGTCCTCGCGCTCTTTCTCGTGTGCTACTACCTGCTCTCGGGCCGCCGGTCGTGGCGCGACTTCCTCCGCCTGCGGAGCGAGCGTCCGGCGGCGGACCTCTCGGCCGGCATCTTCATCGGCGCCGCCGGCTGGCTCCTGACGCTGCTCCTCGCGGCGCTTTTCGTGGGCGCCTACGTGCTCGTCCGGGGCGGCCCGCCGGGCGCTCCCGGCGGGGGAAGCGCCAAAGTCTCGCCGCTCATCTACTGGCTGATCGCGCGGCCCGCTTCCGTCAAGATCGCGATCGTCGTCTCGGCGATGGTCGTCGAGGAATTCTTCTTCCGGGCCTTCCTGCAGACGCGCGTCGGGCCGGTTGCGGCGACGCTCATGTTCACGGCGGCCCACGGGGCGTACGGCCAGCCGATCGTGCTCGTGGGGATCCTCGTCATCTCGACGGTGCTGTCGCTCACTCTCCACCTCTACCGCAACGTCCTGCCCTGCATCGTGGCGCACGGAGTCTTCGACGCGAATCCAGATGTTCCTGGTGATCCCGATGATTCTGAAGGCGCTGCCGGGCTGAGCCGGAACCGAGAAGATCTAGCGGCCCGAGCTTCCGCCCGGCACCGGCATCCCGCTCGCGACCACCAGGTCCGTTCCCTCACGGCGCGTCGTCTCGGGACGCGCCGACGCGTTCGTCTTGCGCGACTTCGCGAGAGCCTGCTCGAGCCGGCCCGCGGCCTCGGGCGTTTCCATGCGAATCCGCCAGACGTAGGCGATCGCGTCGCCCTTGCCGGCGAAGAACGCGATCCGGTCGCCGCGCCACCCGGCGGCCGCCGCGTCCGCCTCCGCCGGGGGCAGCCCGCGCCGCAGCAGGAAGCGCAGGCTCCACTCGCCGAGCGTGTCGGCGTAGAGGGAGCGGGCTCCCCCGGAGCGATCGTCGCGGGCCGGGGCAGAAGGTTCGCCGCGGGCGCGAAGGGAGGATCCTCCGGATGCAGGATCTCGGCGCTCGAGAGTCGGCGGGCTCTTCCAGAGCCGGTCGACCGCCGCCCAGCCGCCCTTCTTCACCGCGCGCCGCACGTAGTCGGTCCCCTCGGCGTAAGGGAAGAAGAGCTGCTCGACGAAGTAGGCCGGCACGTCCTTGGGCACGTTCGCCTTCTCGAGGCTGCCCGCCGAGAGGAGCGGCGCGATCTGCTCCTCGACCGACTCGTCCGCGCCCGGGAGGTCCGCGAGCGCCGCCTGGATCATGACGAGGGTCGCCTCGCCCTCGAGCAGGCACTGGAGCGCGAGCGCGCGGTCGCCGTCGTCTTTCAGCGCCTTGATGCGCCGGTCGAGGTCGCAGGGTCTCGTCCTGCAGCGCGTGCGTCAGCTCGTGCGGAGAAGATCAGCTTCTCGGCGGCGCCCTCCAGCGCCTCGCCGTCCAGCGTCGACGCCGCGCCCTTGACCACGAAGAAGCGCCGCGGCTCGGGGTCGTAGAACGCGATGACCTGGGAGGCGTAGAAGTCGACGAGCCGGTCGACAAGGTCCGGCGTGCTCCTCGATCAGGCCGAGCGCCGACGAGCGTGCGGCGCGTACTCCTCGGCGGGTCGCGGGAAGCGACTCCGCGAGCTTGCTGCGCAGGGCTCCTTGAGCTCGGCCGCGTCGATCTCGGTGGCCGGGACGGCGCGGTCGAACTTGCGGCCGCGGACCGCTTCGACCGGCCTGCGCGTACTCGGCGACCTTGGCGGGCAGGAGGTCCGTCGGCGCCGGGAGCCCGAGCCGGGGCGGCCGCCGCCGCTGCGAGAAGCGCCGCCCAGAACGAAGGATCGTCTCACTCGGGCAGGGTAGCATGGGGCTCGCTCTCGCCCGTCCCGCGGCCTTTTCGGTTCCTTTTTCCCGGGAACTTCGCATAAGATCCGCCGGATTTTGCATCCAAGTCCGTGAATGACCGTTGCCAAGACCGTCCGGCAAAGCCGGCCCGGTCCGGATGTCTCTCTCCAGCCGTTTCGAAAACATCGAAATGGCCCAGCACCTGTGCGGTAAGCTGCTGGAGGGTCGGGACGTCCCGGAGGAGACGCAAGCACTGGATTCTCATGGCGCTGCGCGAGGGGCTCGCCAACGCGATCAAGCACGGCAACGGGCAGGATCTCTCGAAGAGGGTGCACCTGGAGATGGACGTCGTCGAGGACACGCTCGCGATCTCGGATCCGCGACGAAGGCCCCGGCTTCGATCCGCGAAGCGGTCGGCGATCCGCTCGCTCCGGAGAACCGCCTGAAGACGTCGGGACGCGGAATCTTCTACATGAAGACGTTCATGGACGACGTCCGATTCGACCGCGCGGCGAGCGGCGGGATGGAAATCGTCCTCACGAAGAAGTTGAATGCAGTCGAGCGATGGAGAAGGAGGAGAACCCAGCATGAAGACGAACGTGCGCGAGGTCCGGCGGCGTGCAGATCGTCGAGCTCAAGGGCAAGATCACGATCGGCTCGGGCGACGTCCAGCTGCGCGAGACGATCAACAAGCTCGTCGACTCCGGCAAGAAGAACATCCTGATCAACATGCAGGACGTCACGACGATCGACTCCTCGGGCATCGGCGAGCTCGTCGGCTGCTACACCTCCGTGACGAACAAGGGGGGGAAGCTGAAGCTGCTGCACCTGCCCCCGAAGATCAGCGACGTGCTGACCGTCACGCAGCTCATCACCGTCTTCGACGTGTACGAGTCGGAGTCGGAGGCCATTGCGAGCTTCGCCTAGACGCGGCCGGCGCCTCGCGGGCGCGGACGCGGCGCGCCCCGGATGCGGGCGCCGCGACGCGGCCTGATCCTGATGGCTCTCGCCGGATCATCTCTTCGACCGCTTCGCCGCGTCGCAGCGGGCCGGGCTCGAGGACGAGCTCCGCCGCGCGCTTCCCGCGACTTCGCCCGAGTCCCTGGCGCGCGCCGTCTCCGACGCCGTCCTCTCGCCCGGCAAGCGCCTCCGGCCGCTCGTCGCCCTCGCCGCCGGCGAGATCGCCGCGCGCTCCGGAGGAGGCCGCGCTGGCCGTCGCCGTCGCGGTCGAGTTCGTCCACGCGGCCTCCCTCGTGCTGGACGATCTGCCCTCGATGGACGACGCCCGGCGGCGGCGCGGCCGCCCGGCTCTGCACCTCGTCCACGGCGTCGCGACGGCCGAGCTCGCGGCGGTTCTCCTCGTGGCGCGCGCGTTCGAGGTCGTGGGGGGCGCCGCGGGAGCCTCGCCGGCCGACGCGGGCCCGCCTGACGCGCGAGCTCGCTCAGGCCGTCGAGGCCTGGCTGCTGCGCGGCCAGGCCGCCGACCTCGCGGCGCGAGCCGGCGCGCTGCGGCTCGAGGACCTCGAGGCGATCCACGCGCGCAAGACGGGAGCTCTGTTCGTCGCGGCCGTGCGCGGCGGGGCGATCGCCGGGGGAGCGCGCGAGGCGGAGCTCGAAGCGCTGACGCGCTTCGCGCGCAACCTCGGCCTCGCGTTCCAGATCACCGACGACCTGCTCGACCTCGAGGGCGACGCGGAGGTGATGGGCAAGGACCGCGGCCGCGACGCGCCATCGCGCCAACTTCGCGCGACTCCTCGGCGCCGAGTCGTCGCGACCGGCTCGTGGAGGAGCTGCTCGCTCCGCCGCCGTCGAGGCGCTCGGCCCGCTCGGCCGCCGCGGCCGCGTGCTCGCGGATCTCGCGCGGGTCGTGCGCGACCGCCGCTCGTGAGCGGGACTTCGCCCGTCCCTCTGGAGGAGGCGCGCCGGCGCCTGCGGGAGCTCGGCTATCTCGACGGACGCGTCGACCGGTTGCTCTTCCGGCCGCGTCTTCGAGGGACGGGGCGGACTGTTCTTCCCGGCCGTCGTTCTGACGGCTTTCGCCCGGCGCTCGCCTCGGTCGCGGCCGTCGAGTCCACGGAGGCGGGGTTTGGCGCGTCGCTCGCCGCCGTGGCCGTGCTCTTCGCGCATCTCTTCCTCGCGGACCTCGCTGCCGGCGGCGCTGGCGGCGTTCGTCGTCTCGGGCTGGCGGACCGTGCGCGCACGCCGGGAACGCTCGCCGCCGCGGCCGCGGCTCGCCGCCGCCGGGACGGTCTTCGCGCTCTGGGTGGCGGGGTCTGGAGTCTCGCCCGCGATCTGTCGACGCGGGCGCTGCTCTGGGGCGTGCCGGTCGCGGCGGCGGCGCTCTCCTCGCGGCCACGCGGTGCGCGCGCGGAGTTCCTCGCGCGCGCCTATCGCCCATTCGCGCGTCCTTCCCGTCGCGCCGGCGCAGCCGTCTTCGCGCTGGCGTCGGCGGCGCTGCTCGTGCTCACGGGGGCGCTGACGTTGCTCGGCGTCCGCCGGGAGGCCGTTCCGGCGCCGCCGCCCAGCCGTCGCCGAGGACCGGCGCCGTCGTCGTGCTGGCGGTGGACGGGTTCGACGGACGGGACGGAGGCCGAGGCCGGCCGAGACCTCGCGGAGCTCTTCGCGAGCGGCGCGGCCGGATGGTGGCCGGCGCGCCCGGCTTCTCCGCCGGAGATCTGGACGGACCTCGCGACGGGAGAGCCGCCCGAGCGCCATGGCGTGCGCGCGCTCGAGCGCGTGCGCCCGCTCTTCTCGCCGGCCGCGGTGCGCGCCGCCTCTGGGGACGTCGTGGTATCTGCGGCGGGTCGGGCCGGCGCTCGGGCTCGTCCGCGAGCGCGCCGGTCTCGGCGTCCGACCGCCGCCGGCTCGGCGTTCTGGGAGGTCGCGGCCTCCGCCGGGCATGCCCGAGCCTGGCTGTGGGCTGGTGGGCGTCGGGTCCGTGGCCGGGCGCGACGGTCGTGAGCAACGAAGAGCTGCTCGCCGGCGCCCGCGACGGCGTCGACGCGGACCGGCGGGCCCGCGACCTCTTCCGGCGCCCCGGCGGCGGCGAGCGGATCCGCACGGTGTACCTGCCGGGACTCGACATCCTCCGCGGGCGAGCCGGAGCGCCCGCCGGGCCGCGCTCGCGGAGACGGCGCGCTTCCTCGAAGAGGAGGTCCGGGCGGCGCGCGCGCGGGGGGACGCCGTCGTCGTGCTCGCGGCCGACGCCATCCCGCGAAGCCGCGCTCGGACGGATGCTCGTCTTCGACGGAGCGGCAGCGCAAGACCATGCGGATCCGCGACGGAGGACGTCGCGCCCTCGATCCTCGCGCGCGCCGGCATTCCCGTCGCGCGGGACCTGCCCGGCCGGCCGGCGGACGTGCTCTTCGCGCCCCGATCTCTCGATACCGCGACCGTCGCGACCTACGGCCCGCGCGTCGCGCCGCGCGGCGACCCGACGCTCCGACCGACCGCGAGTACCTGGAGAAGCTGCGATCGCTCGGCTACCTGAACTAGTCTTCGAACCATGAAAGCGATCTTCTTCGAGAAGCACGGCGGCAACGAGGTCCTGCAGTACGGCGACCGTCCGGAGCCGGCGGCCGGGCCGGGGCAGGTGCGCGATCGCGGTCCGCGCGGCCGCGCTCAACCACCTCGACCTCTTCGTGCGCAACGGCATCCCGGACGTGCCGCTGCCGCAGATCCCGGGCGCGGACGCGGCCGGCGTCGTGGACGCCGTCGGGGCGGGCGTCGAGGGCGTCACTCCGGGTGACCGCGTGCTCGTCCAGCCCGGCCTCTACTGCAACGTCTGCGAGTTCTGCCGCGCGGGCGAGCAGAGCCTCTGCGTCAAGTTCCAGATCCTCGGCGAGCACGGTCCGGGGACGTTCGCCGAGAAGGTCGTCGTGCCCGCCGCGAAACGTCTTCCCGATTCCGCCGCGCCTCTCCTTCGAGGAGGCGGCGGCGTTTCCGCTGGCCTACCAGACGGCCTGGCGGATGATCGTCGGGCGCGGCGCGGTCGGTCCCGGCGAGACGGTGCTCGTCCACGGCGCAGGCGGCGGCGTCGCCGGCGCGGCCGTGCGAGATCGCGCGGCTCTGCGGCGCGCGGGTCTTCGCGACGACGTCGGGCGACGAGAAGATGCGCTGGCTGAAGGAGGCCGGCGCCGAGGTCGTCATCGACTACGCGCGCGAGGACGTCGCGAAGGCGGTCCGCGCGCATCACGGCCAAGCGCGGCGTCGACGTCGTCGTCGACTCCGTCGGCGAGAAGACGTGGATGACGTCGCTGCAAGGCCGTGCGCAAGGGCGGGCGCATCGTGACGTGCGGCGCGACGACCGGACCCAACCCGAAGGAGGAGATCCGCCTCATCTTCTGGAAGCAGCTCTCGATCCTCGGCTCCACCATGGCGAACGATCGCGAGTTCCGCGAGCTGCTGCTCGGCGGTCGCCTCGGGCGCGCTCTCGCCGCGCATCGACCGCGTCTATCCGCTGGCCCGCGCCGCCGAGGCCTACGCGCGCATGGAGGAGGGAAAGCAGGGCGGAAAGATCGTTCTCGCGGTTGGCGATTCGGAGCGGAGCTGGCCGGACGGCGACTGACGGTCTAGCGCCGGAAGAGCCAGAGGATGAGGGTCAGGAGCAGCGAGACGACGAGGCACGTCACGATCGGGAACACGAACGTGAATCCCGGCCGGCGCACGAAGACGTCTCCCGGTAGCCTGCCCGCGTAGCGCGACAGAACCGGCCAGAGGAGGCCGGCCGCGACGAGGAGGAGGCCCGCGGCGATCAGGAGCCCGCGCACCGTTGCATTCTCCACCCGCCGGTGGCAGGATGGCGCTCGTCCTCATCGGGTCGCGCCGGCGATCCGGCGGTCTTCCGGCGAAAAGACGCCATGACCGAATTCCCCGCGCGCTTTCCCGATCCGCATCCGCGACATTCCCGACGAAGACCGGCCCCGCGAGCGCCTGTGCGGCTCGGGCCGTCGGCGCTCTCGAACGAGGAGCTTCTCGCGCTCCTTCTCGGCACCGGGATCCCGCGGCGAGAGCGCGCTCGAGCGCGCGCGGCGATCTGCTCGCGGCCCACGGCGGCCTCGCCGGGCTCGCCGGCGTCTCGGGCGCCGAGCTACGACGCGAGCGCGGCATCAAGGACGGCGCGCGCCGCCGCGATCGAGGCGGCGCTCGAGATCGCGCGCCGGCTCGCCACGGAGACGCTGGCCGGCCGCGACCTCTTGAACGAGCCGCGCCTCGTCAAGGAGTTCCTGCGGCGCTCGCAGGGCGACGGCACGCAGGAGCGCACGGGCGCGCTGTATCTCGAACGCGCGCAACCGGCTCCTGCGCAACGACCCCGAGATCTACCGCGGCACGCTCGACCGCGCGGTCGTCGAGCCGCGCGAGATCCTGCGACGCGCTCTGCTCGCGAACGCCGCCGGCGCGTGATCCTGTACCACAACCATCCCTCGGGCGATCCGACTCCCTCGCGCGAGGACCGCGAGTTCACGCGCCGACTCGCCTCGGCGGCCGAGGCCGTCGGGGCTGCGTCTGCTCGACCACATCGTCGTGGGCGCGGGAGGGTGCGTCTCGTTCCGCGAGGCGGGGCTGCTGTGAGGGCCGGGCGATCGCCCTGATATCTTTCGCGCTTCCGATGAAGACCTTCTACGCTCACGACCCCGATCTACTACGTCAACGACCTGCCCCACATCGGGCACATCTACTCGACGGTCGTCACGCGACGTCGTCGACGCGCTTCCACCGGCTGATCGGGCGAGACGACGCGGCTTCCTGACGGGCACGGACGAGCACGGCCAGAACATCGAGAAGGCGGCGGCGGCGCAGGGCATCGCGCCGATCGCGCTCGCCGACCGCGTCGTCGCGCGCTACCACGAGCTCTACCGGACCTTCGAGATCGCGCAACGACGACTTCATCCGCACGACCGAGCCGCGCCACCGCCGCGGCGTCGAGGCGCTGATCGCGCGGATCGACGGCGGCCGGCGACTTCTACACCGCGAAGCACGAGGGCTGGTACTGCTCGAGCTGCGAGGCCTTCTACACGGAGAAGGAGCTCGACGCCGAGAACGCGATGCCCCGTCCACGGCACGCCGACTGCGCCTGGGAGTCCGAGGAGAACGTCTTCTTCCGCCTCTCGCAGTACGCGGAGCCGCTGCTCGACGCACTACGAGACGCCACCCCGAGTTCGTCCGGCCCGAGACGCCGCCTCGCCGAGGTCGCGTCCTTCGTCGCGGCGGGCTCAACGACCTCTCGGTCTCGCGCACGAAGGTGAAGTGGGGGATCCCGTTCCCGGGCCAGCCGGGCCACGTCGTCTACGTCTGGCTCGACGCGCTCGCGAACTACATCACCGCGCTCGGCTTCGGCTCGCCGCGACGACGCGCTCGTACCGCGAGTTCTGGGACCACGCCCGACGGCCGAGCGCGTGCACCTCATCGGCAAGGACATCCTGCGCTTCCACGCCGTCTACTGGCCGGCGTTCCTGCTCTCGGCCGGCCTGCCGCTGCCGACGACGGTCTGGGCGCACGGCTGGTGGCTGCGCGACGCGAAGAAGATGTCGAAGTCGGTCGGCAACGTCGTGCGGCCCGACGCGCTCGTCGCGCGACTTCGGGCCGGACGCGCTGCGCTACTTCCTGCTGCGCGAGATGGCCTTCGGCCAGGACGCGAACTTCTCCGACGAGGCGTTCCTCGACGCGCTACAACGCCGACCTCGCCAACGACCTCGGCAACACGGTGTCGCGCGTCGCCGCGCTGTGCCGGCAGTCCTTCGGCGGCGCGCCGCCCGAGGTGCGGCGCCGACAACGAGGTGCGTGCGGCCTACGAGCGCGCGCTGCGCCGAGTGGCGCGCGGCGATGGAGGAGCTTCGTCTCGAACCGCGCGCTCGAGGCGCGTCTGGCGCTTCCTGACGCGAGATCAACGGCTACGTCGTGGCGCGCGAGCCGTGGAAGATCCGCAAGGAGGAGGGCGCGATCGGCCGCGGCTCATCGCGCATCCTTTACGCGGCGGCCGAAGGCGTGCGGCTCTTCGGCGTGATGCTCTCGCCCGTTCGTGCCCGGCGACGTCGCCGAAAGATCTTCGAGACGTTCGGGCTGCCCGCGCGCGATCCCGTCGCGCGCCGATCTCGAGTGGGGAGGGCTCGCGCCGTGGCGACGCCGCATGCCCGAGGCTCCCGCCGCTCTTTCCGCGCGCCGACGCCGCGGCCTATTTCGGCGGAAAGGAGCAGACCATGACGCGAATCGCAGACGCCCCCGGCGCCTCCCGCCGCCGGCGTCCCTGCCGGCGGCGGCCCCGCCGTCCGACGGCCGCATCGGGATCGAGGACTTCCAGAAGGTGCGGCTGCGGACGGCGAGGGTCCTCGCCGCCGAGCGCGTGCCCAAGTCGAACAAGCTCATGCGGCTGCAGGTGGATCTCGGCGGCGAGCAGCGTCAGATCGTCGCCGGCATCGCCGCGCAGATACGCGCCGGAGGCGCTCGTCGGGCGCAACGTCGTCGTCGTCGCGAACCTGAAGCCGGCCAAGCTCATGGGCGTCGAGTCGAACGGCATGGTGCTCGCCGCGACCGTCGGCGAGGCGGGGGAGCCCGTCGCTGCTCGAGGTGCGCCGCCGACGTTCCGCCGGGCAGCAAGGTCAAGTAGTTGACGCTCGCTCTGCCGATTCCCACTGCCACCTGCAGATGGGCGACGACGCGGACGAGCATTGCTCGCGCGGGCGCGCGACCGCGGGCGTTTCGCCGGTTCCTCGTGCCCGGGACGACGCTGCAGGACTCCGCGGCGGCGGCCGCGCTCGCGGCAAACCACACGGACGTCTTGGCCGCCGTCGGCATCCATCCGCACGAGGCGAAGGACTTCGATCCCGAGCGCGACGGGGCGGCGCTCGAGGAGCTCGCGCGGCAGCCGCGGGTCGCCGCCATCGGCGAAGTCGGCCTCGACTTCCACTACGACCATTCGCCGCGGGACAAGCAGATCGAGGTCCTCGAGTGGATGCTCGATCTGCGCCGCGCGCGCTCGGCACTGCCCGCGATCCTCCACAACCGCGAGAGCGGGCCGGAGATGCTGGCGCTGCTCGAGCGCCGGCCGCGCCGCGAGCGTCCGGGCGTCTTCCACTCCTTCACCGAGAACGCCGAATACGGCCGGAGGGCGATCGGGCTCGGGCTACCTCGTGTCGTTCTCCGGGCATGATCACGTTCCGCGCCGCCGAGAACATCCGCGCGGCCGCGGCGGGCCTCCCGCTCGACGCGATGCTCGTCGAGACGGACACTCCGTATCTCGCCCCCGTGCCTCACCGCGGCAAGCCCGTGCGAGCCCGCCTTCGTCGTCGAGACGGCGAAGAAGCTCGCCGAGGTGAAGGGGTCGGATCTCGAGACGGTGGCGCGCGCCACGACCGCGAACTTCGAGCGGCTGTTCGTGAAGGAGCCTTCGTAGGGGCGGGGCTCGTCCCCGCCCATCCGATTCGAATGTCGTCCCGTCGAATCGTCCCGCCCAGTTCGAGTCCTTCGTCGAGGAGGCGCTGGCGTCGGTGCCCGCGAAGTTTCGCAAGTACCTCGAGAACGTCGTCGTGATCGTCGAGGAAGAGCCGTCCGAGGAGGACTACGACGGAGACCGACACGCCCGACGACGAGGAGCTCTTCGGCATCTTCCGCGGCGTGCCCTTCTTCGAGCGCGACGCCGCGGCGGTCGGCGCCTGCCCGCGCAGATCGCCATCTTCCGGGGCCCGATCCTGCGCTCCTGCGAGACGCGCGGCGAGGCCGTCCGCGAGATCCGCGACACCGTCGTCCACGAGATCGGCCACATGCTCGGACTCGGCGACGACGAGATGCCGTACTGAGGCGTCACGGAACGGACGGCAGGAAGACGACGATGCCATTCGGCGACTCGGTTCGCCGATATCGTTGGTCCGCGGTGAGGCGGGCCTCGAGAGAGGCGAGCTCGGCCTTGGTCAGCGGATAGGCGTCCGTCGCCGGCGCCAGGACGACGGCTTCCCGGGGGCGAATGAGGCTCGTTTCGAGAGGCCGCCGCGCCGCGGAATAGCCCGCATGCGGGTAGAGCGTCCCCTGAATCGCCGCCGGCTTTTCTCCGAGGGACTCGACCGCCGCGGCGAGATCCCTCCGCGCCGGGCTCGCACGCCGAAACGTAGTAGCTTGCGCCGTCGAGCGACGAAACCGCGAACACGAGGAGCGCGAGGAGCCTCCGCCGGCGCCGGTCCGGCGCGAGGCGGGCGATGCCGAGGGCCGCGCCGGCGAAAACGAAGGGAAGGACCGGCAGGGAGTAGTAGATCTCGAAGCGGCGCAGGGGCTCGAAGTCGGCGGCGGCGCAGGGAACGAGCGCCGGGAGGGAAGCGAGCAGCGCCTCCGGGCCTGCGAGCGGCAGAAAGGCGGCGCTCTCGAGGAGCGAGGGGATTGCCGAGCGTGCCAGGCGGCCGGCCAACCGAATGGGATGCCGCGCCATTTCGGCGGCGGCCGCTCGGAAGTGTCGCGCCCCAGGAGCTCCAGTAGGACGTGTACCACGGTCGATCGGCAGGACTCCCCGATGCCGCCGGCATCACGATGCGCGTGCTCACGAGAAAGACGGCGACCGCCGCCGCGGCGAGGAGAACGCCTTCGCGCCGCGGCTTGCGGAAGATCGCGGCCGCGAGGCCGATGCCGCCGAGCAGAAGCGCCGCGTCCTCCTTGATGGAGAGCGCGAGGATCGCCGAGACGGCCAGAAGCGGCCGCCGCTTCGCGATCAGGCGCGTATGCCGACGCCGAAGAGCGCGAGCGGGTAGAGACCCTCGGGATGGAAGCCATACTCGACCGCTCGGGCCGTGAAGCTGTTCAGTAGAGAAATGCCGCCGCGAGGAGCGCCGCCGCGGCGTCGTCGCCGAGGAGGCGGCGGAAGAGCCGATAGCCCATGGCCGCTCCCGCCGCGATGGCGATCGCGTGCGCCACGGAGGATCCAGAGGGGCGTCTTCGCGATGGCATAGAACGGGAGGAACGCGAGAAGAACGTAGCTCGCGTGCACCCCCAGATAGCTGCGGCCGGTCGCGGCGACGGGGAGAACTCCGCCGGAGAGAGTTGCGGCGATCGGCCGGTCGAAGAAGATGGTCGTATCCCAGGCCGAGAGCTCGAGGGAGGCAAACCGCGAGAAGAGGACGGCGCCGCAGAAGATCGCCGCGGCGCACGTTCCGGCGAGAAGCACGGCGTTCGACATGCGAATTTCGGCGTCGAGGAGCCGGGCCGCCCGGGCGCGCCACGCCGGAACCAGCAGCCCGAGCCCCAGAGGAAGGAATGCCGCCGCGAGGATCGGCGAGAGCCGCAAGGCCGTGAGGCCGGCGATCGTCCAGGGAGCCGTCGCGACGAAGAGAGCGACGAGAGCGGCGCTGCCCGCGGCGAGCAAACGAAATCCGGAACCCGCGGTGGGGACGGTCGCAGCGACGTTGGGGCGCGGCAAGCCGACAGGTTAGCCCAGGAGGGGAGGGCGACCGGAAAGAAAAAGGCGCGGCCGAAGCCGCGCCTTTTTTCGAATCTTCGGGAGTCTAGTGGCGCCCGCCGCTGCCGCCCCGCGGGCCGCCGCGGTTGTCGCGGTTGGGGTGGCCGCGGTGCTCGCCCGGGCCCCGGCCGCCGCGCGGGAACTCGTCGCGCCCCTCGTCCTCGCCGGCCGCGCCGACGGGCGCCAGCGCCATCTCGGCCTCGAGCTCCTCCTTGGAGAGCGCCTGCTTGCGCGAGAGCTTGATCTTGCCCATCGGATCGACGGCGATGATCTTGACCGTGACCTCGTCGCCTTCCTTGACGACGTCGGTCGTCTCGCGCACGCGGTAGGGCGCGAGCTCCGAGATGTGGACCAGGCCGTCCTGGCCCGGCAGGATCTCGACGAACGCGCCGTACGGCCTCGACGCGCCGGACCTTGCCCTTGTAGATCTTGCCGATCTCGGGCTCCTGCGTGAGGCCCTCGATGATCTCGATCGCGCTGCATCGCCGCGGCCTCGTCGGAGGACGCGATCGAGACCGTGCCGGAATCCTCGACGTCGATCTTGCAGCCCGTCTCCTCGATGATCGCGCGGATCGTCTTGCCGCCCGAGCCGATGACGTCGCGGATCCGGTCCTTGCGGAATCTGGATCGTGAAGATGCGCGGCGCGTAGGGCGAGATGTTCGGGCGCGGGCTTGTCGAGGGCCGCGGCCATCTTCTCAGGATGTGGAGGCGGCCGCGCCGCGCCTGCTCGAGCGCCTGCTCGACGATCTCGCGGCGCAGCCCCTTGATCTTGATGTCCATCTGGAGGGCGGTGATGCCCTCGCGCGGAGCCGGCGACCTTGAAGTCCATGTCGCCGTAGTGGTCTTCCTGGCCGGCGATGTCGGTCAGGACGGCGAAGCGGTCGCCGTCGGTGACGAGGCCCATCGCGACGCCGGCGACCGGCGCCTTGATCGGCACGCCCGCGTCCATGAGCGCGAGCGTGCCGCCGCAGACGGTGGCCATCGAGGAGGAGCCGTTGGACTCGAGGATGTCGGAGACGACGCGCACCGTGTAGGGGAAGCGTCCTCGGTCGGGAGCATCGGCGAGAGCGCGCGGCGCGCGAGGTTGCCGTGGCCGATGTCGCGGCGCGACGGGCCGCGCAGGAACTTGGCCTCGCCGACGGAGAACGGCGGGAAGTTGTAGTGGAGCAGGAACGTGTGCTCGCGACTCGCCCTCGTACTCCTCGATGATCTGGGCGTCGTCGGAGGTGCCGAGCGTCGCGGTGACGAGGGCCTGCGTCTCGCCGCGGGTGAAGAGCGCCGAGCCGTGGGTGCGGGGGAGGAGCCCGACCTCGCACGTGATCGGCCGGATCTGCGTCGAACCCGCGGCCGTCGAGGCGCTGCTGCCGGTCGAGGATCGTCTCGCGCGTCAGGACCTTGACGAGGTCGTCGGCGGCCTTGGCGCCGTGCTTGCGCCGTCTCGGCTCCTCGGTCTCGGGAACGAGCGAGACGGCGGCCTTCTTGACGGCCTTGATCTCGGCGTAGGAGGCGATCTTGTCCGGCATGCGTCAGGGCCGCCATCATCGGCGCCTCCCACTGCTGCCGGACCTCGGCGAAGATCGCGGCCGGGTAGCGGCTCGGGCGCCTGCCAGTGCGGCTTCTGGTATCCGCCGCGGCGCTGCGAGCTCCTTCTGGGCCGCGACGATCTGGCGCGACGGCCTCGTGGCCGAAGAGGATCGCGTCGATCATGTCGCGCTCGGAGACTTCGCGGGCGCCGCGCCTCGACCATGCACGACCGCGTCTTCGCGTGCCGGCGACGATGAGGTCGATGTCGGACTTGTCGCGCTCGGCGTTGGTCGGGTTGAGCACGAACTTGCCGTCGATGCGGCCGACGCGGACGGCGCCGACGGGCGAGTGGAACGGGATCGAGCGAGCAGGTCAGCGCCGCGGAGGCGCCGTTGATGGCGAGGACGTCGGGGTCGTTCTGGCCGTCGGCCGAGAGGACGAACGCGATGATCTGCGTCTCGTGGTTGAAGCCCTTCGGGAAGAGGGGCCGCACGGGACGGTCGATCAGGCGCGAGGTCAGGATCTCCTTCTCGGTCGGCCGGCCCTCGCGCTTGAACCAGCCGCCGGGGATCCGGCCGGCGGCGTAGGTGTTCTCGCGGTAGTCGACGGTCAGCGGGAAGAAGTCGGCGTTCTCCTTGGGCTCCTTGGCGAAGACGGCGGTGGCGAGCACGACGGTGTCGCCGAAGCGGACGACGGCGGCGCCGTCGGCCTGCTTGGCGAGCTTGCCGATCTGGATCTCGAGGGACTTCGGTGCCGAGGGGAACGGTGATCTGGTGCGATCATGGTCTTCTCCTTCTGTCGAATGGCGTCGGAGTCGGCCGTCGGAACGGGAGGCGCGCGGAGCGCCGCGGCGACTCGCCGCGGCGCCGGCGCCGGCGCCGGACGGATCTACTTGCGGAGGCCGAGGCGCTCGATCAGCTGTGGTAGCGCTCGGGTCTCTCGCTCTTGAGGTACTCGAGCAGCCGCCGCCGCCGGCTGACCAGCTTCAGCAGTCCGCGCCGCGAGTGGTGGTCCTTCGCGTTCGACTGGAAGTGCTCGGTCAGGTACGCGATGCGGTTCGTCAGCAGCGCGACCTGGACCTCCGGCGATCCGGTGTCGGTGTCGTGGGTCCGGAACTGCTGGACGATGTTCGGCTTTTCCGGACTCGATATTCCGTGACGTTCACTCATCCTCCAATGCTCTCTCAACACTCACTCTTTTTCTATAAGCGGCGAAGACTATCACAGGCCGGAGATCTGTCAGCCGTCGGCTCTCGGCTCGCAGCGGAAGACCTCGGTTCGGCTCTCGAGCACGATCTCGGGCTTGATCGAGCGCTCACGCCTCCGGTCGCCGATCGGGGTGACCTGGCCGAGCGCGAGCATCTCGTCGGCGGGTCCGACGAGGGTGACCCAGTCGCCCTCGCGGGCCGTCGACGCCGCGGGCCGGGACCGACTGTCCCCGCCGGATCTTCCAGGCCTCGAGCGAGGCGAGCGGATCCGCGGGAACGGGAACGGGACGCGGGAGAGCGGCACGGCGTGCGGCGGCGGCGAGCCGCTCCTCGGCGGCATCGCCTCGAAGCGCTCGAGCGGCGACCGCGTCGGCGACGCGAGAAGTCGCCGATGCGCGTGCGGCGCAGCGACTCGAGGTGCGCGCCGCAGCCGAGGCTGCTCGCCGAGCTCGCGCGCGATCGAGCGGATGTACGTGCCCGAGGAGCAGGCGATCGAGAACGGCGAGCGCGGCCCGCCGGCGGGCTCGCCGAACGTCGAGGCGCGTGACGCGCACCTTCTTCGGCATCGACCGGCACGGTCTCGCCCTTGCGCGCCATCTCGTAGAACTTGCGGCCGCCGACCTTCTTGGCCGAGTACGGCGGCGGCGCCTGCAGGAACTCGCCGCGGAACGCCGCGGCGGCCGCCTCGACGATCCGCGCGCCGTCACGCCGCGACGGCGTCGCGGTCCGGGCCGACGGTCTCGCCCTCGCGGTCGTAGGTCGTCGTCGCGCGGCCCGAGCCGGATCGTGCCCTCGTAGGACTTGTCCATGACGCGTGAAGAAGCCCTGGAGCCGCGCCGCGCCGCCCGCGCAGAGCAGCAGGAGTCCCGTCGCCATCGGGTCGAGCGTTCCGCTGTGGCCGATGCGGGGCACGCCGGTCGTCGCGGCGCGCCCGCTCGACGACGTCGTGCGACGTGAGGCCCGCCGGCTTGTCGATCAGGAGGAGGAAGCCGCGGCGCAGCGCATCGGGCAGACGTGCCGCGGCGCTCACGGCTCGTCGTCCTCGTCGGCTCGTCCGCGGCGGCAGGACCTTCGCGGAGCAGCTCCTCGATGCGCGCGCCGCGCTCGAGCGAACGGTCGAGAGGAAGTGGAGCTCCGGCGCGTAGCGCAGCTGGCAGCGCTGGCCGACCTCGCGGCGCAGATATCCCGGCGGCGCGGTCGAGGGCCGCCGCCGCGCCTCTCGCGCTCGTCCTCGCCGCCGAGGCAGGAGAAGTAGACGCGCGCCGACTCGCAGATCGCGGCGGCATCTCGACGTCCGTGATCGTGACGCGGCGCAGGTCCGGGTCGTGCGCCTCGATCAGGACCAGGCGCGAGAGCTCCGCGCGGACGAGCAGTCGCGCGACGCGCTGGCGGCGGCGGGAGTCCGTCTTCATGGCGTCGGTCGCTCAGACATGAGATGAACTCGTTCTCGATATCAGGATCTCTCCGTCGAAATTCGACTCCACGAAGCCAGGATCTCCTGCAGCAGCGCGTCGAGCGGCGGCTGGTCGGGCCCGACCGCCGCGACGCGCGAGCTGCGCCGCGCTGGAGCAGGTCCTGGTCGTCCGACCTCGGCGACCGAGACCTCGAACTCGTTGCGGATGCGGGTCTTGAGGCTCTGGAGCGACCATCCGCTTCTCCTTCAGGCCGCGGCACCCCGGGAGGTGCAGGTCGAAGACCGCGTAGGCGATGACCATGAAGGTCGTGAGCTCCGCTGCGGTCGCCGAGGCGGACGCGACTGCCGACTGCGAGCCTTCCATCACCCCGGCGACCTTCTCGATCTGGAAGGCCTCGATGACGTCGCCGACCTTGACGTCCTGGTACCGGTCGAGGCCGATGCCGCACTCGAAGCCCTGCTTGACCTCGGAGACGTCGTCCTTGAAGCGGCGCAGCGAGCCGACCTTGCCCTCGTAGATGACGCGGTTGTCGCGCAGCAGCCGCACCTGCGCGCTGCGCGGGATCGTGCCCTCGGTGACGTAGCAGCCGGCGACGACGCCGAACTTCGGAACCTTGAAGGTGTTGCGCACCTCGGCGCGGCCCGCGCGCGACTTCCTTGAGCGTCGGCTCGAGCAGGCCCTCCATCGCCTTCTTGATCTCGTCGGTGACGTTGTAGATGACCGTGTGGAGGCGGATCTCGACGCCCGTCCTTCTCGGCTTCGTCTGCGGCCTTCTTCTCGGGCCGCACGTTGAAGCCGACGATGATCGCGCCGGACGCCGAGGCGAGCAGCACGTCGTTGATGTTGATCGCGCCGACGCCGGCGTGCAGGAGCGAGACCTTGACCTTCTCGTTCGAGAGGTTCTTCGAGCGCCTGCGACAGGACCTCGACCGAGCCCGCGACGTCGGCCTTCAGGATGATCGGCAGGTCCTTGATCTTGCCTTCCTGGATCTTGCGAGAAGAGCTGCTCGAGCGAGAGCGTTCGAGGACGGCGGCCATGGCCTTCTCGCGCTCCTTCTCGCTGGCGGAAGGACGACGACCGAGCGGGCCTTGGCCTCGTCCTCGACGACCTGGAACGGGTCGCCCGCCTGCGGCAGGTCCTCGAACCCCGTGACCTCGACCGGCGTCGCGGGCCCGGCCTCCGTCGACGCTTCTCGCCGCGGTCGTCGTGCATCGACGCGGACGCGGCCGAAGGCGGAGCCGGCGAAGAAGACGTCGCCGACCTTGAGCGTGCCGGCCTGGACGAGGACCGTCGCGACGTTGCCGCGGCCGGCCTCGCGCCGCGCCTCGAGGACGACGCCGCGCGCCTCGCCGACGGCGGGCGCCGTGAGCTCCAGCAGGTCCGCGACGAGGAGGATGAGCTCGAGCAGGTGGTCGATGCCCTGCTTCTTGAGCGCCGAGATCTCGGCCGACGGCACGTCGCCGCCCCACGACTCGAGGAGCACGTTGCGGTCGGCGAGCTCCTTCTTGACGCGGTCGACGTTGGCGTTGGGCTTGTCGATCTTGTTGATCGCGACGACGATCGGGACCTTCGCGGCGCGCGCGTGGTCGATCGCCTCGATCGTCTGCGGCATGACGCCGTCGTCGGCCGCGACGACGAGCACGACGATGTCGGTCGCCTTGGCGCCGCGCGCGCGCATCGAGGTGAACGCCTCGTGGCCGGGCGTGTCGAGGAAGACGATCGGCGTTGCCCTTGGACCTCGACGCGGTAGGCGCCGATGTGCTGCGTGATGCCGCCGGCCTCGCCCGCCGCGACGTTGGTCTGCGCGGATCGCGTCGAGCAGCGAGGTCTTGCCGTGGTCGACGTGGCCCATGACCGTCACGACCGGGGCGCGCGGCACGCGCTCCGCGGCCGGCGCGTCGCCTCGGCCGCTTCCGGCGCCGCGCGGGAGAGCTCCATCTCCTCTTCGAAGGAGACGACCGCGGCCTCGACGCCGATCTCCTTGGCGATCTGGATCGGCCGTCGCGGCGTCGAGCGGTCTGGTTGATCGTCGCCATGATGCCGCGCTGCAGGAGCAGCCGCATGGATGTCCTGGCGAGCACGCCGAGCTTCTCGGAGAGCTCCTTGACCGTGACGCCTTCCGTGAGGAAGACCGGGCCCGTCGGCAGCGGCTTCTTGAACTCGAGGAGCTTGCCCGAGTCGTGCGTGCGCGTCTCCTTGGCGGCGCGGCGCATCGCGGACTTGGACATCGGCCGCGGCTCGGCGGCCCGGCGTCTCCTCGGTCGCCGCGGTCTTCTCGATCAGCGGCAGCGAGATGTCGGAGTAGGTGTCTTCCTGATAGTCGCCGACGAACTCCCGCAGATCGACCTCGTCGGCGACGGTGATCTTCGGCTTGCGCGCCGCGCTTCTTGGCGCGGCCTTCTTGGCTTCGCTTCCTTGTCGTCCTTCTTGCGCTTGGCGGCGGCCGCGTTCCGGGCGCGGCCGGAGGCGCGGCGCGTCCGACCGGCGGTCCGCCGGGACGGCCGACGGGCCGCTCCGGGCCGGCAGCGGGCCCGCCGGGCGCGGTCCGATCGGCCGACCCGGAGCGCCGGGGCCGGGCCGATCGGACGGCCGGCCCGCGCGGGTCCCATCGGCCGCGCGGGGCCGCCCGGGCCCATCGGGCGGCGATCGGCCCGGCCGGGCCCAGGGGCGCGGCGCGGCGGGTCGCGGCCGGCAGCGGGTCCGCGCGGGACGCGAGGTCCGCGGCGGCGCGGCCGGTCGCGGCGGCAGAACGATCTTGCGCGGGGCAGCGGGCGGGTCGGGGCCGGGGCGGCCTTCGGCGCCTCCGCCTCGGGCTCGGAGGCCACGACGGCGGTGCGCGCGGGCTCGGCGCGGCGGCCTTCGGCGCCGCGGCCTCGGGCGCTCTCGCGCGGCGGCCGCGGCTTCGGGCTCGGCCGCGGCGCTTTGCCGGAGCGGCCGGCTTCTCGACGATCTTGATCCGCGACAGCGCGCTCTTCTGCGGCCGGGACGGCCTGCGCCTCCGTGTCGCGCACGATCAGCTGCTTGGGCGCGTGCGTCTTGCCCTGGAGGATGGCGAGGACGGTCGACTCGTCCAGCGTCCGCCTGCGGCGACTTGACGTCGACGCCGATCGACTGCAGCAGGAAGAGGACTTCCTTGCTGCCGACGCCCATCTGGGCGGCGAGTTCTTCGACGCGGATCTTTCCCATGCGGCTCGGTCTACTCCCTGACGGCCGTTTCTTCCGGCGGCTCCTCGGTCCGGTTCGTCCTCTTCGGTCTCTTCCGTCGTCTTCGGCCTCGTCGGCGGCGGCCTGCTCGGCGGCGCGCGCGGCCTCCAGGATCTTCTCGGCCGTCTTCTCGCCGATGCCCGGGATCTCCGCGAGCTCCGCGGCGGTCTTGTCGAGCAGGTCGCCGAGCGTCGCGATGCCCGCCTCGGCGAGCCGCTCGGCCGTCTTCTCGCCGATGCCCGGGATCTCGGCGACCGGCGTCTGCCGGCGGCGCGAGGCCTGCGAGCATCCGCGAGAGCGCCTGGGCGACCTCGCCCTTGACCTCGGTCTCGCCCTTGATCTCGATCTTCATGCCGATCAGCGCCGAGGCGAGGCGGACGTTCTGTCCCTTCTTGCCGATCGCGAGCGAGAGCTGGTCGTCCTCGACGACGCAGTCGAGGCTCATCGTCGCCGTCCTCGTGGTGGATCGGCGAGACGCGCGTGATCTTGGCCGGCGCGAGCGCGTTCTGCGCGAACGTGATGAGGTCGTCGGAGTAGAGGATGACGTCGATCTTCTCGCCGTGGAGCTCCCGCATGATCGACTGGACGCGGCTGCCGCGCATGCCGACGCACGCGCCGACCGGGTCGACGTCGCGCTCGCGCGAGCGCACCGCGACCTTGGCGCGCTCGCCCGGCTGGCGGACGGCGCCCTTGATGACGACGGTGCCGTCGTAGATCTCGGGCACCTCCATCTCGAAGAGGCGGATCAGGAGCCGCGGGTCCGTCCGCGAGAGGACGAGCTGCGGGCCCTTCGGGTTCTTGTGCACGTCGTAGAGGATCGGCGCGGATGCGCTCGCCCTGGCCGTAGCGCTCGGCGCGCGACTGCTGGTCGCGCGGGATGATGGCCTCGGTCTTGCCGAGGTCGACGATCATGTCGCCGCGCTCGAAGCGCTTGACCGTGCCGTTCATCAGCTCGCCGAGCTTCGGGAAGTACTCGTTGTAGATGTTGTCGCGCTCGGCCTCGCGGACCTTCTGGTAGAGCACCTGCTTGGCCGTCTGCGCGGCGATGCGCCCGAGGCCGACCGGCTCGCGGTAGATGCGGATCTCGTCGCCGAGCTGCGACGTCGGAAACCTCGGTCGGCGGCTCGCCCTCGGCGCCCGGGCCGCAGCACGCGGACCTCGCCCTTCGTGCCCTTCTTGCGCCACGAGCGCCTGCGCCTCGTCGAGCAGGATCTGCGGCGGCGGCTCCTCGGACTCCGTGTCGAGCTCGGCGACGACCGTCCGGCGGCGAGTAGACGGTCATCTCGCCGGTCTTGCGGTCGATCGACCGTCACCACGGCCTTGTCGTGGTAGTACTTCCGCGCGGCCGAGGACATGGCTTCCTCGAGCGCGCCGAACATCTTCTCGGCGTCGATGTCCTTCTCGCGCGAAACCTGTCGGATGACCGACGGATCGATGATCATGGAAACCCGCTCTCCTCATCGCCCCTGCCTCTCGTCCGGCCACTCGAAGTCGAGCCGGGCCAGCCGAATATCGCCGAAACGGACATTATAGATTCTGCGATTCTCCTCATCAACGACGGTGAGCACGTCGCCCTCGATCGCTCGAGCACGCCGCCGAAGTTTCGCGCCGGCGAGATCGCGGCGGCGCGCTCCGGGTCTCCGAGCGGCGCGGGCACACGGGCGTCTCGGTCTTAACGCGCACGCGGCGGCCCGACGAACCGCGCGCGCGTCCTCGAGCGAGTAGAGCTTGCGGTCGAGGCCGGCCGAGGAGACCTCGAGCGTGTAGCGGTGCGCGATCTCGTCGGCGACGTCGAGAACGGCGAGGCGTCGCGCGAAACCGCTTCGCAGTCCTCGACCGTGACCGGCGCCGCCGTCGGTCCGCTCGAGGACGAGGCGGAGGACGGTCGAAGCGCCCGGCGCCCGCCGACTCGACGTCGAGCAGGCGGCACCCTTTCTCCGCCGCGATCGGCCTCCGATTTCCTCGATGTCGTCTTGTCGCTCAAGCTTTCTCATCGAACAAAAAAGCGGGCCGAGGCCCGCATTCCACTTCCCCAGAAGCGTAAAGCGGGACGTCTTTTATCAGAAGGGGCGGGGGGAGGCAACGAGGGGAGCCCGCCGCCGGCGACAAGCCATTGTGCCGGAGCGGCTTGGAACGAGCCGCGCCGAAAAGAGCCCTCGCCAGAAATCGGTTTGGTTCGCGCCGCGTTACCATCAAGGGACACCTGTCCCGGTGGTGGGAGACCGTGTGCTCGAATTCGGACAATCTGGAGCAGATGAAGATGCGGAGGAGCCGCCGGCCACGAGCATTCTAAAGCTCGGCCGCGTCGAACCCGGTCCCCTTCGGCTTCCGCCTCCCTCTTCTCAGAACAACGGGTCGGCGCCGACGCCGTCGATCCTGGGGCTCGAGGGCCTCGCCGCGGCGCCGATCCGGCGGGAATCCCTGGTGGGCCCGACCGGCGACTCTCCTTCGGAATCCGTTCTCGGTCTCTCCGGACTGAAGGCGACTCCGTTCATCCCGCGGTCGGCTCCCCCCGGCGCCGACCAGACGCCGCCGAACCCGTCGCTGCTCGGCCTCCACGGCGTCCCGCCGGCTCCGCTCGCGATCCTGCGCCGCGGCCGGCCCGGCCTCAAACCGCGGCAGGCGGCGTCCTCGGGCTCGTCGCCCTCGTTCTTCGGCCTCGCGATGGCGCCGCCCGTCCGCTTCGAGGCCGCCAGCCGCTCCTTCTTCGGGCTCGAGGGCGTTCCGTACGCCGGCCCTCTGGCCGTCGCGCGGCCCGACATTTCCGCCCTCGCGGAGCCGGCCGAGGTCGATGTCCCGGAATTCGAGAAGGACGTCGATCATCACGCGGAGCCCGCGTTCCCGCGTGAGCGAGCGATCCTCGTCTCGCTCGTCGTCCACGCGCTGATCCTGCTGCTGCTTCTGAGTGCACCGACCTCGTCCCACGACCCCAGCAAGGGACTGCTGGCGGCCTTCGTGCCGCCTCCCAACCCGGACGACAAGGTCCCGATCATCTTCCGCGAGGCGCCCGGTCCCGAGCGCCAGAATCCCAAGAAGTCCGACCTGTCGGATGCCGATCGGCGCGCCGGCGGAGGCGACCCGTCGAAGAAGAAGGCCGATTCGCCGTTCGTCGCCGAGCGTCCCGGAAAGGAAGGGCTCGCACCCGGCCCGAAGCGCCCGGCTTCGCCTCCCGCCGTGCCGCCTCCGGGAGCGCCCGTGCGTCAGGCTCAGGCGCGCCCGCAAAGCGCCGCCCCGGGAGGTCCCAAGACGGAAGACGAAAAGACGGCCGATGCGTCCACCGGGTTCGTCGTCCCGAAGCCCCAGTCGAAGGCCGGCTCCGACGCCCCGGGCGGCCCGGCCGCGGCCCCGACGCTCCAGGGACTCCAGCAGGCGATCCAGGACGCCGCCAAGGGCGTCGGCGGCCCTTCGGGCGAGAACGGCGCCGGTTTCCCGAATCCGAACGGAGGGTTCGTCGACTCCGGCCCGCTCTCGTTCGACACGACCTGGTACGACTGGGGGCCGTACGCCGCCGAGATGATCCGGCGGATCAAGCTGCACTGGGACGTGCCGGATCTGGCGCGATTCGGATGGAAGGGGAAGGTGACCGATCCGCTTCTACATCCGGGGCGACGGCCGGGTGGAAGGCGCCACGATCCTCAGGAAGTCGGACGTGCCGCCCTTCGACTACGCCGCTTTCCAGGCCATCCTGACCTCTTCGCCGTTCCGGCCGCTCCCCAAGGACCTGCAATTCCGACAAGGAAGGAGTTACCGTAACCTTCTTCTACAACATTCGTCCCGGAGAGAGAGGGCGGGAGCACGCAATGAACGATCCGGCGGAGATTCGCGAGGCGCTCGCGGGCGCGCGGACGATCGCGGTCGTGGGCTGCTCCCCGAATCCGGACCGCCCGTCCCACGAGATCGCGCGCTACCTCATGGCGGCGGGCTATCGGGTCGTGCCGGTCAATCCCGGGCCATCGAGAGATCCTCGGGCAGCCGTGCTACCGAAACCTCTCCGAGATTCCGCAGGACGTCGTCCTGGACATCGTGGACGTTTTCCGCCGGTCTTCGGAGGTCGCGTCCGACGGTCGCCGGGAGGCCGATCGCCCGGGGCGTCGGGTTCTTCTTCATGCAGCAGGGAGTCGTGGACCCGGCGGTCCGCCAGCGCTTTTGGAAGAGGCGGGCATTCCGGTCGCGATGGATCGGTGCATCGCTGGTCGAGCACGGCCGCCTCGGACTTTCGCGAAATCGAGGAATTCGGTCCGCATAGACGCGCGTTTCCTAATTCTGTGCCCGGGCGCGAGCCCCGGCTTAAGAGGAGTGAGAAATCCCATGCAGAAGTCCACAAAACGCGCCCTTTCCTTCTCGGCGCTGATCGCGGCGGCGGTCGTCTTCGGGATGGTCGTCGCCGGGTCGGTCAACATCACGCCGCGCTCGGAGGCCCAGCGCGAGTCGACGCCCGGCGCCGTCCCGCGCGACGTCCGTGGCGCTTCCCTCGTTCGCCGACATCGCCGACGAGGCGATGCCCTCGGTCGTTTCGATCACGTCGACCGACATCGTCAAGGGCGGACCGAACCGCCGTCGCGTCAGCCCCTTCAGGGCGACGGCGGCGACGATCCGTTCGAGTTCTTCTTCGGGCCGCCCGGCGGCCAGCGCGGCCAGCGGGCAGCGGCGACGACGAGGAGCACAAGGAGGTCCAGGGCGGCACCGGCTTCATCATCTCCGACGACGGCTACATCGTCACGAACAACCACGTGATCGACGGCGCCGACAAGATCGAGGTCCGGATCAACGACAAGGAGACAGCTACACGGCGAAGGTCATCGGGCGGGACACCGCGACGGACCTCGCGCTGCTCAAGATCGACGCGAAGCAGCGACTGACGCCGCTTCCGCTCGGCGACTCCGACAAGCTTCGCGTCGGCGAGTGGGTCATGGCGATCGGCGATCCGCTGAACTTCGACAAGACCGTCACCGTCGGCGTCGTCTCCGCCAAGGACCGCTCGGGCCTGACGGCGGACGCGACGACGCGCTCGCTTCGAGAACTACATCCAGACCGACGCCGCGATCAACTTCGGCAACTCCGGCGGCCCGCTCATCAACGTCAACGGCGAGGTCATCGGCATCAACACGGCGATGTTCCGGCCGGCGCAGAACATCGGGTTCGCGGTTCCGGTCAACACGCTGAAGGGCGATCCTGCCCCAGCTGCGGGAGCAAGGGCAAGGTCGTGCGCGGCTATCCTCGGGATCAACATCCGCAACGTGGACTCCGACCAGCGCGGCGGCCTTCAAGCTTGAAGTCCAGGACGGGGCGTTCGTCGAGTCGGTCGATGCCGGGCAAGCCGGCCGACAAGGCGGGCATCAAGCCGGGCGACACGATCGTACGCGTGGACAACGTGCCGGTCAAGGACACGCGCGACCTGATCGGCTACGTCTCCGGGCAAGGCCCCGGGCAGCAAGGTCAAGCTCGAGCGTCGTCCGCGACGGCAAGGACGTGACGCGTCACGCGCGACGCTCGCCGAGCGCGGCGCCGAAGGCTCCGGCGACGACGAGAAGGGCAAGGCGAGCTCCGAGGATTCGCGCGAGCAAGATCGGCATGTCGGTCACAGGAGCTGACGCCCCAGATGCGCCAGATGGCAGCGCATCGAGGCCGACGTCGACGGGCCTCTTCGTCGTGCACGTCAAGGAGGTCTCGCGCGGCGGCCGACGCGGGGCTTCCAGAGGGCGACATCATCACGCAGGTCAACGGGCAGAAGGTCGACTCGACCGACGAGTTCGGCAAGCTCGTCGGCAAGGCGCCAAGAAGGGCGACTACCTCAAGCTCTACGTCTACAGTCCGCAGCGCGCAACGTCTCGCTCTTCGCCCTGGTCAAGATCGGGACTGATTTTCGCGGAAGTCCCGGGAACGGCTCCGCGCCCGCCCCTCCGGCGGGCGCATCCGTTTCGGGGAAGGAAGCCCGAGGCCCGAAGTTGAGAATCGCGTGGAGATCGAGTGGCACGCGGGCTCCGCGCCTGTAGACGGAGCGAGCCGATGGGCCAGACGGATCCTCGTCGTCGACGACGAAGCCGCGATCCGCGACACTCTCCGGATGATCCTCGAGTACGAGGGCTACGAGGTCACGACGGCGGCCGACGGGCCGCGCGGCGCTCGCAGGAGCTCGAGGCGAATCCGCCGGACGCCGTGCTGCTCGACATCAAGATGCCGGGCATGGACGGTCTCGAGATGCTCGACCGCATCGTCGCGCGCGAGGGCGCGCCCGCCCGTCCTGATGATCTCGGGCCACGGCGACATCGCGACGGCGGTCGAGTCCACGCGGCGCGGCGCCGTGGACTTCCTCGAGAAGCCGCTCCAGCGCGAGCGCGTGCTCGTCTCGCGTCGCGCAACGCGCTCTCGCGCAACACGGCTGCGCGGCCGAGAACCAGCGGCTCCGGCGCCGAGCTCGACGAGGAGTCGGTCCTCGTCGGCGACAGCGAGCCCGATGCGGCGCCTGCGCGAGGAGGTCGCGCGCGCGGCGCCGACCGGCGCGACCGTGCTGATCCTGGGCGAGAGCGGCACGGGCAAGGAGCTCGTCGCCCGCGAGATTCACCGCGGCTCGAAGGTCGCGTCGGGCCCGTTCGTCCAGGTCAACTGCGCCGCGATTCCGGAGGAGCTCATCGAGTCGGAGCTCTTCGGCCACGAGAAGGGCTCGTTCACCGGCGCCGTGCGCAAGCAGATCGGCAAGTTCGTCGAGGCCGACGGCGGCACGATCTTCCTCGACGAGATCGGCGACATGTCGGCGCGCGCGCAGGCCAAGGTGCTGCGCGTGCTCGAGGCCGGCGAGGTCGAGCCCGTCGGCGCGGCGCGGGTCGCGGCAGGTCGACGTGCGGGTCGATCGCCGCGACCAACCGCGACCTGACCGAGGCGATCCGCGCGGGCCGGTTCCGCGAGGACCTCTACTTCCGCCTGAACGTCGTCCCGCTGCGCACGCCGCCGCTGCGCGAGCGGCCCGAGGACATCCCGGCGCTCGTCGAGCACTTCACGCGCGTCTTCTCGGAGCGCGACCACCGCAGGCCGCGCCGGTTCGCGCCGAGCGCGCTCGAGCTGCTCGCCGCCCGGGCCTGGCCGGGCAACGTGCGGGAGCTGCAGAACCTGGTCGAGCGCGTCCTGATCATGACCGACGCGGATCCGATCGAGGCGCGCGACCTGCCGCCGGAGGCGCGGGTCTCCGCCGGCCGAGATCTCGAGACCGCGGCGCTGGAGCTCGCGACGCTGTCCGAGTTCAAGGAGTTCGCCGAGCGGGAGTTCCTCGTGGCCAAGCTGCGCGAGAACGGCTGGAACATCAGCCGCACGGCCGAGGTGATCCAGACGCCGCGATCGAACCTCTACAAGAAGATCGAGCACCACAAGATCTGCCAGGGAGAGCGACGGCTGAGAGGAGCTGTCAGCTTCGGACGATCGTCGAGATTGATCGGACGCTCTCCGAAACCGAGAATCTGATAACTGATAACTTCGCTGCGATGATCTCGCTGAAGGACTTCGAAGACACGGGCGCGCTGCTGACGCGGCCACTTCCGGCTCTCGAGCGGCCTGCACTCCGACCGCTACCTGCAGTGCGCGCGGCTGCTGATGTGGCCGGAGCGCGCCGAGGCGGCCGGGCGCGAGCTCGGCGGGCGGCTGCGCGAGTTCTCGCCGCGCGCGGTCGTCTCGCCGGCGCTGGGCGGAGTGATCATCGGCCACGAGACGGCGCGCGCGCTCGGCATGCCGGCGATGTTCGTCGAGCGCAAGGACGGCGCCTTCTCGCTGCGGCGCGGGTTCGCGCTCGAGCCGGGCGAGCCCGTCGTCGTCGTCGAGGACGTCTTCACGACCGGCAAGTCCACGCGCGAGGCAGCGGCCGCGGTCGGAGGCAGCGGGCGGACGCGTCGTCGCGGTCGGCTCGATCGTGGATCGCGGACTGCCCGCCGGACGCGTTCGCGGTCCCGTCGCGCTCGCTGCTCTCGCTCGCGGTTCCGGCCTGGCCCGAGGCGCGAGTGCCCGCTGTGCCGCGAAAGGCGTGCCGCTCGACTCTCCGGGCAGCCGCTTCGTCCGGCAGGCCGGGTAAGATCCGCCCATGGACTTGAAGCGCGTCTGCGTCTACTGCAGCAGCAGCGACTCGCAAGAACTCCGCCGTCGACAAGGAGATCCGCGCCTTCGGCGCGAGCTCGCGAAACGCGGCGTCGGCTCGTCTACGGCGGGTCGCGCAGGGCCTCATGGGCGCGATCGCCGACGAGGTGCTCGCGGCCGGCGGGAAGGTCACGGGCGTGATCCCGAAGGCGCTCGAAGGGCGGGAGTCGGCGCACCGCGGCCTGACGGAGCTGCAGGTCGTCTCGACGATGCACGAGCGCGAACAACGGATGTTCGACCTCTCCGACGCGTTCGTCGCGTTTCCGGGAGGGTTCGGGACGATGGAAGAGATCATCGAGATGCTCACGTGGAAGCAGATGGGGATCCACGGCAAGCCGATCGTCATCGCGAACATCGGCGGTTACTTCGATCCGCTGCTCGCGCAGTTCGACATCGCGATCCAGAACGCATTACGCGCGCGCGAGAAGACCGGATCCTCTTCGCGGTCGCGGACAGCACGAAGGCGATTTTGACGCTGCTCGAGGGAGCGCCCGTCCTGTCGCGCAAGGCGGGGGACTGGGCCTGAGAGGAGCGATCAGCTGTCGGCTCGGACGCGTCGTTTCTGTTTTTCCGGCGGAGAGCTGAGAGCCGACCGCCGACGGCCCGCCGACTCAGGCGCAACTCTTCCAACAGGGTCCGGTTGATCGAGACGAGGTCCGCGAGCAGCGCGATGAGAAACGTGAGCGCGCCCACCAGGATCAGGACGGCTGCGAGGATCAGCGACTGAACGTGCCCGGCGGCGCGCGGCGTGAAGAAGAAGTAGTAGAGGAAGCGCGCGCCGAGCGCGACGCCCGCGAGCAGGAAGACGGCCGCGGCCGCCGAGAAGAGCTTCAGCGGCTTGTAGAGCGCCGTGATCCTCAGGATGTTCGCCGCCTGAACCGCCACGTAGTGCGGGACCGACGAGAGGAGACGCGACCGGCGGTGGGTCTGGTGGGCCCGCACCGGGACCGAGGCGACGCGCAGGCCCTTCGATCCCGCCTGGATGATCGTCTCGAGCGTGTACGTCATCCGAGAGAAGACGTTGACCTTCCGCGCCGCCTCGCGCGAGAAGGCGCGGAAGCCCGACGTCGCGTCCGGCACCTCGATGCCGGCCGCCTGCTCGACGACCCAGCTGCCGAGCCGCTGCAGGAGGCGTTTGGAGGCGGAGAAGTGCTCGAGCGTCCCGGGCCCGCGGTCGCCGATGACGAGGTCCGCGCGCCCCGCGAGGATCGGCGCGACGAGCGCCGGAATATCGCCGGGATCGTACTGGCCGTCGGCGTCGAGATTGACGATGACGTCGGCGCCCGCGACGAGCGCCGCCTCGAGCCCGGCGCGAAACGCCGCGGCGAGGCCTGCGTGGGCGGGGAGCCGCACGAGCCGATCGGCGCCCGCGAGGGCGGCCTCCGCCGTGGCGTCCGTCGAGCCGTCGTCCACGACGAGGATCTCGACTTCACGGAACGGAGCCAGCCGCCGCGGCAGGGCAGCGAGGGTCCGGGGGAGCGACTCCTCCTCGTTCCAGGCCGGCAGTTGGATGACGAGCTTCATCGGTCTCCCGCCCGCGATCGGCGCTTCACGCTAACATCATCTCCGGGCCGGGCCGGGCCACGGCGGCGCCGCTTCCCGCGCCCTCACGCCTTTGTGCTAGATTTCGCGTTTTCCCGGCGGTTCGCCGGGCAGATCTTTTTCAAACAGGGACGAAGGCCGGGAAGGAGAGCGGCGATCTCGATCGAGGCGCCGGTCTCCCGGAAAGCCCCGCAGGCTCCCGGCCCGTAGCCCCCCGGAACGCGCAACGCGCGCTCCGGGACGACTAGGCTCGTAGCTCAGGGGGAGAGCACTACCTTGACACGGTAGGGGTCAGCGGTTCAAATCCGCTCGAGCCTACCAACTTCTTCGAACGCAGGCGCTTAGCTCAGCTGGGAGAGCGCTTCCTTCACACGGAAGAGGTCAACGGTTCGATCCCGTTAGCGCCTACCAACGTCGAACCGAAAACGCGGGGTGACCCGCGTTTTTTCTTTTGGGATGGAGAACAGGAGACGATCATGGAAGCCCTGGCGCAGACAGTGACGGTGACGCTCCCCGACGGCTCGACGCGAAGTCGTGCCGGCGGGGCACGACCGTGCGCGAGGTCGCCGAGTCGATCGGTCCGCGCCTCGCCAAGGACGCGCTGGGCGGGCAAGTCGACGGCAAGGCTCGTGGATCTCGTCCGCCCGCGTCGAGGCCGACGCGCACGGTCGAGATCGTCACGGCGAAGTCGCCCGGAGGCGCGTCGCCGCTCTACCGCCACTCGACGGCGCACCTGACGGCCAACGCGGTCAAGCGCCTCTTCCCGACGGTCCAGATCGGCATCGGTCCGCGCGATCGAGAACGGCTACTACTACGACTTCAACCCGGAGCGCCCGTTCACGCCCGAGGACCTCGCGGCGATCGAGGCGGAGATGCGCAAGATCGTCGCGGAGGACAACCCGATCGAGCGCGCTCGAGATGTCCAAGGAGCGAGGCGATCGCGGATCTTCGAGGGCCAGAACGACGCGCTGAAGGTCGAGATCATCGCAGGGCATTCCCGGACGACGCGCGTCTCCTGCTACCGCCAGAAGGACTTCATCGACCTCTGCCGCGGCCCGCACGTGCCCTCCACGGGCACGCTCGGCGTCTTCAAGCTCACGCACACGGCCGGCGCCTACTGGAAGGGCGACGAGAAGAACCCGATGCTCCAGCGGATCTACGGCGCGTCGCTTCCTGACGCAGAAGGAGCTCGACGAGCACCTGAAGCAGCTCGAGGAGGCGCAGGCCCGCGACCACCGCAAGCTCGGCAAGGAGCTCGACCTCTTCTCGTTTCACCCGTGGGCGCCGGCGTCGCCGTTCTTCCATGCCGAAGGGCGCGGTCGCTCTACAACGGCCTGCTCGAGTACCTCCGAGACGAGTACCGCAAGCGCGGCTACCAGGAGGTCCTGACGCCGCAGATCTTCGACGCGGAGCTCTTCAAGCTCTCCGGCCACTACGCAGAACTACCACGAGAACATGTACTGGACGGAGATCGACGAGCGGGAGTTCGGCGTCAAGCCGATGAACTGCCCGGGGCACTTCCTGCTCTTCAAGACGCGGCTCTGGTCCTACCGCGACCTGCCGGTGCGGTACGCCGACTTCGGCCGCCTCCACCGCTACGAGCTCTCGGGCGTGACGGCGGGCCTGACGCGCGTGCGCACGTTCTCCCAGGACGACGCGCACATCTTCACGCCGTTCGAGCAGGTCGAGGAGCGAGATCTTCGCGGTTCCTCGACTTCGCGGACGCCGTCTACGGCGCCTTCGGGTTCACCGACGTCGAGATCTCGCTCGGGCTGCGGCCCGAGAAGCGCATCGGCACCGACGAGCAGTGGGATCGCGGCGAGGAGGCGCTGGCGGCCGCGCTCGAGAAGGCGAAGCGCCCGCACGTCGTCACGCCCGGGCGACGGCGCCTTCTACGGCCCGAAGATCGACTTCCGCGTGAAGGACGCGATCGGGCGGCCCTGGCAGCTCGGCACGATCCAGTGCGACTTCGAGCACGCCGGAGAGCTTCGACCTGTCCTACATCGGCGAGGACGGCCAGCGCGCACCGGCCCGGTCGTCATGCACCGCGCGATCCTCGGCTCGTTCGAGCGCTTCATCGGGATCCTGATCGAGCACACGGCGGGCGACTTCCCGTTCTGGATCGCGCCGGTGCAGGCGGTCGTGCTGCCGGTCTCGGACCGGTTCGCCGCGGCCGCGCGCGCGCGGCGGCGACGGCTGTCGGCCGCGGGGCTGCGCGTCGAGAGCGACGACAGGAACGAGAAGCTCGGCGCGCGCATCCGCCGGGCGGAGCTGCAGAAGGTGCCCGTGCATGCTGGTCGTCGGCGAGAAGGAGGCCGCGTCGGGCACGGTCGCCGTCCGCCTGCGCCACGGCGGAGACGCCGGGACCATGTCGGTGGAAGATTTCGTGGCGGCCGCCCGTCGCGGCGGTCGACGCGAAGAGGCAGCGAACTGATCGCGGAGGTGAAAGATCGATAAGAAGAGCATTCGCGTCAACGAACAGATCCGGTGGAAGGAGGTCCGCCTGATCGGCGCAGAGGGAGAGGCGCTCGGCGTCGTGCGCGATGGCCGACGCGCTCCAGAAGGCGCGCGAGGCGGGGCTCGACCTGGTCGAGATCGCGCCGACGGCCAACCCGCCGGTCTGCCGGATCATGAACTTCGGCAAGTTCATCTACCAGCAGAAGAAGAAGCAGCAGGACTCGAAGAAGAAGCAGAAGACGACCCAGGTCAAGGAAGTGAAGTTCCGGCCGAACATCGACGACCACGACTACGACTTCAAGATGAAGAACATCGTGAAGTTCCTGGCGCACGGCGACAAGGTCAAGGCGACGGTGCAGTTCCGCGGCCGCGAGATGGCGCGCCGCGAGAACGGCCAGAAGGTCCTCGACCGGCTGCTCGAAGGACCTCGCCGGCAAGGCCGATCGCCGAGTCGCGCTCGGAGATGCTCGGCAACCGGCTCTACCAGATCCTCGTCGCCGGTCAAGCACGAGAAGGGCGAGCAAGCCCGCCGGCGCGCGAGGCGGCGTCGGCTGACGCCAGCGCGGAGCCGCGGAAGAAGGAACGACCATGCCGAAGCTGAAGACCCATCGCGGCGCCGCGAAGCGGTTCAAGAAGACCGCGTCCGGCAAGTTCAAGAGGGCCAAGGCCTTCAAGAGCCACATCCTCACCAAGAAGGCGCCGGGCCGGAAGCGCGGCCTCGCGCAGTCGACGACCGTGTCCAAGGCGCGACATCCGCGCGCGTGCGGGAGATGCTGCCGTACGCCTAGAGCGCGGCGACCGGCCCTACGAACGCCAAGGAGAGAGAGACCATGCCTCGCGTCAAGAGGGGACCCAAGAGGAAGAACCGCCGGGCGAAGACCCTGGCGCTCGCCAAGGGCTACTACGGCACGAAGTCGAAGTCGTACCGGATGGCGAAGCTCCAGGTGGAGAAGTCGCTCGTCTACGCCTACCGCGACCGCAAGGCGAAGAAGCGCGACTTCCGCGGGCTCTGGATCGTCCGGATCAACGCCGCCGCGCGCGAGAACGAGATCTCGTACAGCCGGCTGATGGACGGCCTGAAGAAGGCCGGCAACGAGATCAACCGCAAGATGCTCGCCGAGCTCGCCGTGTCCGATCCGGCCGCCTTCACGCACCTGGTCGGCGTCGCCAAGCAGGCCCTCGAAGATCGGCGTGAGCGGCTCGCGGTCGGTACGCCGGCAGACTCGGAGGACCCGGTCGCTCGAGTCCTGCTGCGCTCCTTTCGCGAGGAGATCGGGCGGGGTGTGTCCTCGCGCGCCGAGTTCGAGCGGCTGAAGGGCCGTTACCTCGGGCGCGAGAAGGGGCTCGTGCCGGCGCTCTTCGCGGGCTCAAGGAGCTGCCGCCGGCCGAGCGCGCGGCGCTTCGGCGCGCGCGCGAACGCCGCCAAGGCGCGAGATCGAGGCGTGCGATCGAGCGGCTCGGCGGAGGCTCGCCGCGCGCGAGGAGGCGCGGCGCGCGAGCGCGCCGCGGCCGTGGACGTCACGCTGCCCGGGCGCGCCGCCCGCGAACCGGAGGCCTGCACCCGATCACGATCGTGCGGCGGCGGATCGAGGACATCTTCCTGCGCATGGGCTACTCGATCGCCGACGGCCCGGAGCTCGAGAACGACTTCCACAACTTCGAGGCGCTGAACTTTCCGCCGGAGCATCCGGCGCGCGACACGCAGGACACGCTGCTCGCTCGACCGGCAAGGCGCGCGTCGCCGCTGCTCCTGCGCACGCACACCTCGCCCGTCCAGATCCGCGAGATGCGCAGGCGCGGCGCGCCGCTGCGGCTGATCGTGCCGGGCCGCGTCTACCGCAAGGACGAGGTGGACGCGACGCACTCGCCGGTCTTCCACCAGGTCGAGGGGCTCGTCGTGGACCGCGGCATCTCGATGGCGGACCTGAAGGGCACCGTCGCGGCGTTCCTCGAGGAGCTCTTCGGGCAGCGGCACGAAGACGCGCTTCATCCCGACGTTCTTCCCGTTCGTCGAGCCGGGCGTGGACGTCGCGATGAGCTGCATCTTCTGCCGGGGCGCGGGCTGCGCGAAGTGCAAGGGCTCGGGCTGGATCGAGATCATGGGCGCCGGCATGGTCCACCCGCGCGTCCTGCAGGGCGTCGGCGATCGACCCCGAGGAGTACACGGGCTTCGCCTTCGGCCTGGGGCTCGACCGCGTCGCGCTGCTGCTCTACGGGTTCCCGGACCTGCGCCTGCTCTTCGAGGGCGACGAGCGGTTCCTGTCGCAGTTCGCGCGGGAGGCGGCGCGATGAAGTTCTCGCTCGAGTGGCTCGACGATCTACGTGGACGTCGCCGCCGCCGGCGGCGCCGACGGGCGTGCGCGCGCTGCTCGACCAGGCCGGGCTTCCCGTCGAGTCGGCCGCAGCTCGCGGGCTCCGACACGATCCTCGACGTCGAGATCACGCCGAACCGCCCCGACGCGATGGGCCACCGCGGCCTCGCGCGCGAGATCGCGGCGATGGCCGGCCTCGCGCGGCGCGACGACGTCCGCGACGCGCGGCGACGCCGCGTCCTCCGGCGAGTCGACCGAGCAGCTCGACGTCCGTCGTGATCCAGGTCCCACGCTCTGCCGCCGCTTCGGCGCGCGCCTCGTCCGCGGCATCCGCAACGGCCCGGCGCCCGAGCGCGTGCGGCGCGGCTCGCAGCGATCGGCGCCAAGGCGATCTCGGCGGCGGTGGACGCGACGAACTACGTCCTCTGGGACACCGGGCAGCCCTCCACGCCTTCGACTTCGACAAGCTCGCGGGCGGGCTGCTCGATCGTCCGCAAGGCGCGCCGCGGCGAGAAGCTCGTCACGCTCGACGGCGTCGAGCGCGACGCTCGACCGCCTCCGACGTCGTCGTGGCGGACGCCGAGCGCGCCGGTTTCGCTCGCGGGCATCATGGGCGGGCTCGACACCGCCGTGACGGCGCACGACCCGAAACGTGCTTCTCGAGGCCGCCTGGTGGGATCCCGTGTCGGTCCGGCGCACGGCCCGCGCGGCTCGGGCTGCACACGGACGCCTCGCACCGCTTCGAGCGGGGCGCGGATCTCGAGGCGATTCCCGGCGGCGCTCGACCTCGCGGCGCGCTCTCGTCGTCGAGGGCGTCCGGCGGCGCGCTCGCGCCCGGGATTGCTCGACGCGCCGGGAGCGCCGTTTCGCATGCGCCGCACGACGCTGCGTCTGGCCCGCCTGCGCGCTGCTGTCCGGCGACGAGCGGCTCGACGCTCGAGTTCGCGGAGGAGGCGCTCGCGCGGCTCGGTTTCTCCGTCGAGCGCCGCGGCAAGCACTTGACCGTCTCGATCCCGCTCTTTCGCGTGCGACGTGCGCCGCGAGGAGGATCTCGTCGAGGAGGTCCTGCGCGTCTGGGGCTACGACCGGCTGCCGTCGCGGCTGCCGGCCGCGCGCGGTCCGGGCGCGGTTCTGGAGCCGCTCCGCGTGATCGAGGAGCGCGCCGCCGACGCGGCGGCCGCCGCCGGGCTCTTCGAGACGGTGAGCTTTCCCTTCATCGACCGCGGAGGAGGAGGCGCCCGTTCCGCGACTGGCTCGCGGTCTCCGGCGCCGCGAAGGAGCGGCTGAATCTCTCCAACCCGCTCGACGACGGCCGGCGAAGCCTGCGCGCGACGCTCCTGCCCGGCGTGCTCGACGCGGTCTCGCGCAACCTGCGTCACGGGCGCTCGGGCGCGGGACTCTTCGAGATCGGGCGCGCGTTTGGCCGGGCGGGTCGAGCCCGAGGCGCCCGAGTCATTCGAGGCCCGCCGGCTGGCCTTCGCGATCGCCGGGTCCTGGCGCAGCGACTGGAGCGAGCCGCCGGCGCGCCGCGAGGCCGACTTCTTCGACGCCAAGGCGATCGCCGAGGCGATCCTGGCTCCTTTTCTCGCGGCCGAATCGCTGGTCTGGGCGCCGTTTGCCGCCGACGCCTTCGCTCGCGGGCAGGCGGCTCTGGCGAAGAATTCCGCGGACGCGGTGGTGGCGGTCGTCGGCGCGGTCTCGGACGCCGAACGGGAGAGCCGGCGCCTTCCGGCGGCGGCATTCGCGGGCGAGATCCTTCTCGATGCGCTGTTGGCCGCGGCCACTCCCGCGAAGTTTCGCCCCTACTCCGAATACCCGGCGATCGAGGCGGACCTCTCGTTCGTTCAGCGGCGCGATTTGCCCTGGGCGGAGATCGCGTGGTTCGCGCGTGGGCAGGGCCTCGCGAATCTGGAGTCCCTGCGCCTCCTCGACCGATACGACGGGCCGGGGGTCGGCGACGGAAAGGTCAAGACGACGATCCGGCTGGCGTTCCGCGCCGCGGATCGCACCCTGGAGCAGGAAGAGGTCAACGGGGAGGTGCAGCGTCTCGCGCGAGCGCTCGCACAGAATCTGGGAGCGGAGCTCTGAGGAGCGTTCGGCGGAGGTGACGGATGGACAACACGAAGATCTTCGACACGCTGGAAAAGAAGGTCGAGAAGCTGCTCGGGCGTCTGAGGAGCCTCGAGCAGGAGAACGAAAAGCTGAAGGCGGACCTGGCCGCGGCGCGGCGCGCGGAGAAGGACGCCGGCGAATCCCGGGGCGCCGTCGAGCGGCTGGAGAAGGAGCAGGAAGGCGTCCGCCAGCGTCTGCAGAAGCTGATCGAATCGCTCGAGGCGGCGGAAGCGTCGAAATAGGCGTGCCCGAGGGCTGTTGCGCTCTCGTGCTAGACTCCAGCCTCGAAAGGAGTCGTTTACTGCCTTGGACAAGCGGGGCAGCGTGACTCAGGTGGAGATCTTCGGCCAGACGTACAACGTCCGCGCCGAAGGAGACAGCTGGCTATATTCACGATCTGGCCCGTTTCGTCGATTCCCGGATGAAAGAGGTGGCCGAGCAGACGGCGACGGTGGACACGACGAAAATCGCGATCCTCGCCGCTCTGAACATCTCGGATGATCTTACAGCGGGTGAGGGAAAACCGGATGGACGATCCGTCGGACGCGCTGGCGCGGGCGGAACGCCTGATTCGGAAACTGGACGACGCCCTGGGCGCCTGAAGGCGACGCGTCGGCAACCCCGAAAGGGGCACGAATTGAAGCGATCGGACGAATTGGATTCCCTGGTGCCGGCAAGATCGAACCCTCGTCGGGAAGAGACTTCCGCCTCATCGTGTAGCCGCCGCGGTCTTCGGCGTCCCCCGGGCAGAGGGGAGCCGACATGAGTACATCTCTCGCGATCGCCATCGCGGCGGGCCTGGCCGTGGCCGCCGTCTTCGGGGCGATCGCGTTCGTCATGGCGCGCCGGAAGTCTCGCCGGGGAGCGGGCGGCGCTCGGCACCGAGGCCGAGCGGCATCCGCGCCGACGCCACGAAGGCGGCGGAGGCGCAAGCTCCGCGAGGCCGCCATCGAGGCCAAGGAGAAGGTCCTGGCGGCCAGGGCCGAGTTCGACAAGACGATCCAGGCCCGGCGCCAGGAGATCGCGGCGCTCGAGAATCGCGTCGTCGCAGAAGGAGGAGAACCTCGACCGCAAGCTCGCCTCGCAGGAGCGGCGCGAGGAGGAGTACGGCCGCAAGGAGCGCGGCGCTCGCCGACCAGCAGCGCAAGGTGGAGGAGACGCAGGCCGAGGCCTCCAGGCTCGTCGACGAGCAGAAGAAGCGCCTCGAGCAGATCTCCGGGCATGACCGCCGTGGACGCCAAGCGGGATCTCGTCAGTTCGATCGAGAACGAGGCGCGCGTCGAGGCGCGCCGGCCTCATGCGGCGCATCGAGGAAGAGGCCATCGAGCAGGCCACGCAGAAGGCGCGGCGCATCATCGGCATGGCGATCCAGCGCCTGGCCTCCGACACCGTCGTCGAGGCGACGGTCTCGGTCGTCGAGCTGCCGTCGGACGACCTGAAGGGCCGGATCATCGGGCGCGAGGGCCGCAACATCCGCGCGCTCGAGGCCGCGACCGGCGTCGACCTGATCATCGACGACACGCCGGAGGCGATCGTCATCTCGGCGTTCGAGCCGCTGCGCCGCGAGGTGGCTCGCCTGGCGCTCGAGAAGCTGATCGTGGACGGCCGCATCCACCCGGCCCGCATCGAGGAGATCGTCGAGAAGGTGCGCTCGGAGCTCTGGGAGAAGATCCGGCAGGAGGGCGAGGCGACGCGCGCTCGAGTTCGGCATCCCCGACCTCCACCCGGAGCTCGTCAAGCTGCTCGGGCGCCTGAAGTACCGGACGTCCTACGGACAGAACGTGCTCCAGCACTCGAAGGAGGTCGCCTGGCTCGCGACGAACATGGCCGCGGAGCTCGGCGCCAAGGTCGAGGTCGGCCAAGCGCGCGGGCCTCCTCCACGACATCGGCAAGGCGATCGACCGCGAGATGGAGGGCACGCACCTCGAGCTCGGGCGCGAGGTCCTGAAGAAGTTCGGCGAGTCGAACGAGGTCATCCACGCGATGGAGTGCCACCACGGCGACTACGAGCCGCGGTCGCTCGAGGCGGTGCTGGTCAACGGCGCGGACGCGCTGTCGGCCGCGCGGCCCGGCGCGCGGCGCGAGATCCTCGAGACCTACGTCAAGCGCCTCGAGAAGCTCGAGCACATCGCCGACGGCTTCAAGGGCGTGCAGAAGGCGTTCGCCGATCCAGGCGGGCCGCGAGCTGCGCATCGTGGTCGAGGCCAACCGCGTCACCGACGACGAGGCGCTCTGGCTCTCGCGCGACGTGGCCAAGAAGATCGAGGCGGAGCTGCAGTACCCCGGGCAGATCAAGGTGACGGTGATCCGGGAGACGCGGGCCGTGGAGTATGCGAGATGAAGTGCGCCGCTCGAGGTGCCCGGTTCGAAGTTCAGCGTCTTGTGGCCGCAACTTCGCGCCCCACACTTCGCACCTCGCACCAGCCATGAACATCCTCTTCGTCGGCGACGTCGTCGGCGCTCCGGGCCGCCGCGCGCTCGTCGAAGCGCTCGAGGTCGGTCATCGACAAGCGGCGCATCGACTTCACGATCGTCAACGTCGAGAACGCGGCCGGCGGCTTCGGCCTGACCGTCGAGCTCTTCGCGGAGCTCTCGAAGATGCCGATCGACGTGTTCTCCTCCGGCAACCACATCTGGGACAAGAAGGAGATCTACGACACGCTGAACGCCTCGGACCGGCTGCTGCGGCCCGCCAACTACCCGCCCGGAAACCCCGGCCGTGGCGTGACGGTCCAGCAGACGGCCGCCGGCATTCCCGGTCGGCGTCCTGAATCTGCAGGGCCAGGTGTTCATGCCGGCCAACGCCGACTCGCCCTTCCGCGTCGCCGACGAGGAGCTCGCGCGCGCTGAAGGACGTCAAGGTCATCCTCGTGGACATGCACGCCGAGGCGACCTCCGAGAAGAAGGCGCATGGGCTGGTATCTCGACGGCCGCGTCTCGGCCGTCGCTCGGCACGCACACGCACGTGCCGACGGCCGACGAGACGATCCGGCCGGGCGGCACGGCCTATCTCAGCGCGACGTCGGGATGACCGGCGCCTACGAGGGCATCATCGGCTTCTCGAAGGACCGGATCATCGAGAAGTTCCTGTCCCAGACGCCGCGCTCGTTCGAGACCGCCAAGACGCGACATCCGGCTCTCGGGCGGCGATCGTCGACGTGGACGAGGCGACGGGCAAGGCGACGGGGATCGAGCGGGTGCAGGTGCGGGTGGACTAACGACGCCGTGACCGACACGGGCCTGACCGCGATCGTCACCACCTTCAACGAGGAGGCCAACATCCGGCAGTGCCTCGAGAGCCTGGCCTTCGCCGACGAGATCCTCCTCGTGGATTCCTTCTCGACCGACCGGACTGTCGAGATCGCCGCCGCCTTCCCGAAGGCGCGCGTCCTGCAGCACGAGTACTTCGGCATCGGCCCGCAGAAGAACTGGGCGATGGAGCGGGCCGCGAATCCCTGGGTGCTGATCGTGGACGCGGACGAGCGCGTCCCGCCGGAGCTCGGGCGCGAGATCCGCGAGCTCCTCGCGAGCGGGCCGTCGGCGCCGCACTATCGGATCCGGCGCGACAACGTCTTCTTCGGCCGGGTCATGCGGCACGGCAGGCCTCGGCGCGCACGGGCTCGTGCGCCTCATCCGCAAGGGCGCCGCCTGGTACCCGAACAAGCGCGTGCACGCGGACGTCGAGACGCGCGGCCCGGCGCCGTACCTGCGGCGCCGGCTGACGCACTACACCTACCGCTCGTTCGGCGAGTACCTCGAGAAGCTCCACCGTTACGCGGAATGGGGCGCCGCCGACCGATTCCGCCGCGGGCGCCGGGCCGGCGCCTTCGCCGTCGCCCTGCGCCCCGCCTGGCGCTTCTTCCGCATGTACGTCCTCCAGGCGGGGTTCCTGGACGGCGGTGCCGGCCTCGTGGTCTGCGGCTTGCAGGGCTACTGCACGTTCCTCAAGTACGCGCGGGTCTGGGAGTGGACCCGGATGGAACGGCGCGGCGAGAAAGTGCCGCTTCCGGCGTTCGAGCCCGACCCGGCGCCGCCGGAAGCGGCGCGGGCCTGATGCGACTGTTCTTCTGGAGAAAGGAGCGGCCGATGTTGAACTCGGGAGATCCGGCGCCGGGGTTCGAGGTCCGGGACCACACGGGCGCGACGCGCCGGCTGGACGAGTTCCGCGGACGGAACGTCGTGCTGTGGTTCTACCCGATGGCCGACACGCCCGGCTGAACGGCCGAGGGTCGCGGGTTCCGCGACCTCTACGCGGACTTCCAGAAGAAGAACGCCGAGATCCTCGGCGCGTCGTTCGACTCCGTCGAGAAGAACGCGGAGTTCGCCAAGAAGCAGGGCTTCCCGTTCCCGCTCCTCTGCGACACGGAGCGCGAGATCGGACTGGCCTACGGCGCCTGCGACTCTGCGAAGGCGCTGACCGCGAAGCGCATCACGTACGTCATCGGGCCGGACGGCCGGATCCGCGAGACGTATCCGAAGGTGTCTCCCAAGACGCATCCCCGGGAGGTGCTGGAGACCCTCTGAGGACGGACTCGTAGAATGCGCGCGCGCGGGACGCGTAGCGATCCGGGGTGAACTCGAGCGCGCGGGACCGCGCCGCGAGGCCGAGGCGACTCCGGAGCGCCGGGTCGTCCGCGAGCCGGGCCAGCGCGGGCGCGAGCCCCTCCGGTCCGCCGACGACGAGGCCGTCCGCGCCGTCGGTCACGAGGTCGCGGACGCCCGGAACGTCCGCGGCGACGACGGTCAGGCCCGACGCCATCGCCTCGAGGATCGCGCGCTGCCCCTGGTCGGAGCCGGAAGCGGGGAAGAGAAAGGCGTCCCACGAGCGATAGAGGTCGGGCAGCGTCTCCTCCTGGTATCCGAGGAATTCGTTGCGGTCCGCCGCCCCGAGCGCCGCGACGAGCCGCCGGAGCTCCGGCTGAAGCTCCCCGTGCCCGACGTGGGCGAGGCGCGCCGCGGCGACCCGCGCTCCCGCGCGAATCGCCTCTTCATGGCCGCGTCCGCGGGACATCTTGCCCACCGTGCCGACGACGAAGCGGTTCGGCGGAATCGCCGGAGCGGCGCCCTCGTCCCGTGGACGGAAGCGGTCCGCGTCGACGACGGGAGGCAGAACGGGTCCGGGCCGCCGGAAGCGCCGCGCGATCTCGCGGTTGGAGTAGGCGAATGCGTCGGTCCGCCCGAAAACGAGGCGCGTGACGGGATCCGGCCGCGTCGTCCGCACGTGGTGCAGGGTGCGGACGAGGCGCGCCGGAGTCCCCCGAACGGCGAACGCCGCGAGCGTGTGGTCGTAGGACCGATGCGCGTGGACGACGTCGATCTTCTCGCGGACGAGCATCTCGCGAAGGCGCCGCACCTCGCGCGCGTAGCCGACGGGCCCGCGCACGTGCGAAAGCAGCGGCCGTGCCCAGCCGAGCGGACCGAGGCGCGCGGACAGCAAGCTGTCGCCGAAATAGCCGAACTGCGCCTCGACACCCGCGGCGATCAGGGCGGCCGTCTGATCGAAGACGACCGCCGCCGCGCCGGTCCACCGGTCGCCGTCGACGATCTGCAGGATCCGCACGGGCGAAAGCTAGCAGAGCGGGCGAATCCGGCGGGTCCGCGCCTTCGGTATACGATCCGCGCTCCAGGATTACATGAGGACATGAGGAGGAGATTCGTCATGAAGAAGCCCCTGGTCATCGTCGCTCTCGTCGCCAGCCTGGGCGGCAACGCGGCCGCGCAGCAGTCGCAGCCGCCGCCCGCTCCGTCCGGCACTCCGGTCGTGGACACCACCAAGTTCCGGATGGCGGTCAGCGAGCAGCGCCGCAAGCTCTTCGGCGCGGGGATGAGCTATCTCCCGGCCGCCCAGCTCCAGACGTTCTGGTCCGTCTACGGCGACTTCGAGAAGGAGCAGGACGCGATCACGGCGGCCCGCATCGACATCGTCCGCCGGTATATCCAGAACATCGACGCGCTGACGAATGAGCAGATCACGTCGCTCGTGAACGAGTCCGCCGACGCGCAGAAGAAGACCACGGAACTGCGACAGAAGTATTTCGGCATCTACAGCCAGAAGATCGACGTCCGGGCCGCCGGCCACTTCGCGCTCCTCGACGACTTCGTCACGACCGCCATGAGGCTGCAGCTCTTGAGCAATCTTCCCGTGCCGATGGAGAACGCGAAGTAGCGGACGGCTCGCGGAGCGGGTCGGCCGGGCGCCCGGCCGGCCCGACCCCTGATACTCTTCCCGGCGGAGGCCCGCCATGGCCGTCGATCCGGAGCTGCTCGCGATTCTGGTGTGCCCCAAGACGAAGGGGCCGCTCGAGCTCGTCGACCTGAAGGACGAGACGCGCCGCAAGCTCGTCGAGAAGTACCGCGAGAAGTTCCGCGACGAGGAGCCGGTCGTGACACAGGGCCTCTACTCGAAGCAGGCCGACCTCGTCTATCCGATCGTGTCGGACATCCCGGTCATGCTCGTGGACGAGGCGCTGCCCGGGCTCCGAGGCGCGCTGAAGCGCTGCGGACGGTCGACCGATCCGGCAAGACTCCGTCGTTCGGCGCTCCTTCTCCTCTTCGCCTTCCTGACTCCGTTCATCGCCCCGGCCTACATCGCCTTCGGCCTCCTCGCTCCTCCGTGGGTCGCGGACGCGGTGCGGCGGAGGCGGCATTCCGCCGTTCCCTCGAGTCCTGGCCGGCGGCGCTCGCGGCGCTGCTCGCCGCGTTGACGGCGCTGTCGACGGTCTTCTCCGCCGATCCGCGGACGAGCGCCCGACACCTCGCCGGAGTCCTTCTCATGCTCGCTGCTGCCGATCGCGATGGATCTCGCGGACGACGCCGGTCGCGGCCGCCTCGTGACGCTCGCCCTCGCCGCGAGCGGGACCGCCATCGCGATCGCCGGCCTCTGGCAGTTCGCGCACGGCGGCGACGATCTCGAGAACCGCATCCATGCGAACCTGTCGACCTACATGACCTTCTCCGGCGCTGGTCATGATCGCGAGCTGCATCCTGCTCGGGTTCCCCTTCGAGGGCCGCGGCCGCGGCCGCTGGATCGGCCTCACTGCCGCGGTGCCGCTCGCGGCCCTGCTCCTGACCTTCACGCGCAACGCCTACGTCGGAATGCTCGCCGCGCTCCTCGCCTACCTCCTCTGGCGCCGGCCGCAGGGGCTGCTCCTCTTGCTGCCCGCGCTCGTGCTCGTCGTCTGCGCTGCTTCCTGCCGGAGATTCGCGAGCCGGATCCGCTCGATCGGCGACCTCTCCGATCCGAGCAACCGGGACCGCGTGGCGATGGCGCACGCGGGCATGCGGATGGTCGGCGACTTCCCGGTCTTCGGGCTCGGCCCGGAGATGGTCAAGCGTTACTACCCGCTCTACCGCGATCCCGACGCGTTGCACTGGAACGTCCGCACCTGCACAACAACGCCGTACAGATCGCCGCGGCCAACGGGCGTTCCGGCGGCCGCGACGTATCTCGGCGCTGGCCATCCTTCCGATCGCCGCATCCGCGCGGCGTCTGCGCCGCGAGCGGCGGCCCGAGGTCGCGGCGCTGCTGGCCGGCCGTGTTGCTCGCCTCGATCGCGCTTCTCGTCGCCGGCTTCTTCGAATACAACTTCGGCGACACCGAGGTCGAGATGGCGACGCTGCTCGTCTGGGCCCTGCCGTTCTCCGCGGCGACCGCCCCGGATCGGGAGCCGGGCGCGTCCGATTAGAATGTCGCGGATGTTCCCGAGACCGGTTCCCGCCGCGGCGCCGCCCCGGCCTTACACGGTCTCCGAGCTCCTGGCCGAGGTCGGCGTCGCGCTCTGAAGACGGCTGGCGCGACGTCGCGGTCGTCGGCGAGATCGGCCGCTTCGACTGCGCGGCGGACACGGCTACTTCACCCTGAAGGACCGCGCGGCGACGCTGTCAACGCGATCATCTTCGCGTCGGACCTCGCGCGCGTGCCGTTCCGGCCGGAGCCGGGGCTCGAGGTCGTCGCCCGCGGCTCGCTCGACCTCTGGGCGCCGCAGGGCAAGTTCCAGATCAAGGCCTGCGACCCTCGAGCCGGTCGGGCGCGGGAGCGCTGCAGCTCGCCTTCGAGCAGCTGAAGGCGAAGCTCGAGGCCGAGGGGCTCTTCGACCCGGCGCGCAAGCGCCCGATCCCGACGCTGCCCGCGCGCGATCGCGCGTCGTGACGTCTCCGGAGGGCGCCGCCGTGCGCGACATCCTCCGGTCCTGCGCCGGCGGTTCGACGGCCTCGCGATCACGATCTACCCGGTCCGCGTCCAGGGGGAGCTCGCCGCCGCGCGAGATCGCCGCGGCGATTCGCGCCTGCAGCGCGCGCGGGGCGTTCGACGTCCTGATCGTCGCGCGCGGCGGCGGCTCGCCCGAGGACCTCGCGCCCTTCAACGACGAGCGCGTCGCCCGGGCGCTCGCCGCGTCGCCGGATCCCGACGATCTCGGCGGTCGGGCACGAGACCGACGTCACGATCTGCCGATCTCGTCGCCGACCTGCGCGCGCCGACGCCGTCGGCGGCGGCCGAGCTCGTCATCGAGCGGAAGGACGGCCTCGCGCGCCGCGTCTCCGACGCCCGGCGCCGCGCCGAGCGCGCGCTGGCCGCGAGGCTCTCGCTCGCAGCGCGCGCGCCTGTCGGCGCTGTCGCGCGCCGAAGGGCTGCTGCGCTTCGCGCTACGGCTGCGCGAGTGGCGCGAGTCGCGTCGCGCAGTCGCGGCGAGGCGCTGCGTCGACGCGCTGGCGCCGCCGGCCCGCGGCCGAGCGCGCGCGTCTGGCCCACGGCGCACCGGATCCTGCGGGCTTTCGCCCGCGTCGCCGCGCCTCGCCGACGCCGCGCGCGCCTGGCGCACGCTTCGCTCACCGCTCGAGGCGCGGATGGCGCCGGGTCCTGGAGCGCCGCCGGGAGCGTCTCGCGGGCACGCGCGGCGAAGCTCGACGCGCTCTCTCCGCTCGCCGTCCTCGCCCGCGGATACGCCGTCGCCTACAAGCCGGGGGCGCAGCGGCCGCTGCTCTCGTCCTCGGAGGTCGAAGGCGGGGGAGCGGATCCGCGTGCGGCTGCACGAGGGCGAGCTCGGCGCCGTCGTGCGCGAGGGCGGCCGGATCCGCGAGGACGCGCCGCTCTTCCGCGAGGAGCCGCCGGCGCCGCCGTCACTCTTTCCCGAAACGGAGGAGCGAGAAGTCATGACCGCGCGCCCGAAAGAGAGGAGCTTCGAGGACGCGATGGCGCGCCTCGAGGAGATCGTCGGCGGAGATCGAGTCCGAGGAGCTCGGGCTCGAGCGCCAGTTCGAGCTCTTCCAGGAGGGCATGGACGCTCGCGCGCTTCTGCGACGGAAAGCTCTCCGAGGTCGCAGAAGTCCGTCGAGATCGTCCTCAAGGAGGCGGCCGGCGAGTGGAAGACCGCGCCCTTCGAGCGCCGACGAGGATACCGCCGACGAAGGCACGAACGGGGACGACGATCGCCGCTGAGGGCATCTCGGCCGAGCTCGCGCGCCGCAAGGCCGAGATCGACGCGCGCGCTCGAGCGGCTCCTGCCGCCGGCCGACGCGTGGCCGTCGACGCTCCACCGCGCGATCCGCCACTCGCTCTTCGCCGGCGGCAAGCGGCTGCGCCCGATCCTCGCGCTCGCGGCGGCCGAGGCGGTCGGCGGCGAGGCGCGGCCCGTGCTCGAGCCGGCCTGCGGTCTGGAGATGATCCACACCTACTCGCTGATCCACGACGACCTGCCCGCGCTCGACAACGACGACCTGCGGCGCGGCGTGCCGACCTGCCACGTCGTCTTCGGCGAGGCGACGGCGATCCTCGCGGGCGACGCGCTCCTGACGCACGGCCTCGGGATCGTTCGCGCGCTATCCGCGGGAGGAGATCTACGCGGCGCCGAAGGTGCGGGCGCTCGACGCGGTCGTCGACGCGATCGGGACGACCGGCATGATCGGCGGCCAGGTGGCGGACCTCGAGGCGCGCGGCGCTCGGCCTCCGCGTCGGAGGAGCTCGTGCGGTCGATCCACGAGAGCAAGACCGGGCGACTGATCCGCGCGTCGCTCGCCGTCGGGGGCGATCCTCTCCGTTGCGGCGGACGAGGATCTCGCGCGGCTCGACCGCTACGGGCGCGCCGATCGGCCTCGCGTTCCAGATCAAGGACGACCTGCTCGACGTCGAGTCGGACGCCGCGACGCTCGGCAAGACGTCGGGCAAGGACGCCGCCGCGGGCAAGGCGACGTTCCCGGCCGTCTGGGGCGTCGAGCGCTCGCGCGCGATGCTCGCGGAGACGTCGAAGAGGCGCTCGCGGCCGCCGGCGAGCTGCCGGGCGGCGGCGGGCTCCTTCCGGGTCTCGCGCGATACGTCGGCGAGCGGCGTTCCTGAGGCCGGCGTGAAGGCCGGCACATGAAGGCTTACGTCCAGACCGCGCTCGACCGGTTCGAGGAGCGCGACCTTCCCGTGCCGCGGCCTGCGCCCGGCGAGGTCGTCCTCCGCGTGCGCGTCGCGCTGACCTGCGGGACGGACTTGAAGCTCCTGCACCGCGGCCACGCCCGGATCTCCTATCCCGTCACGATGGGCCACGAGGTCTGCGGCGAGGTCGTGGAGGTCGGCGAAGGCGTCGCTCGGGAGCTGCTCGGCCAGCGCGTCGTGCCCGGCGTGACGGGGCCTTGCGGGACGCTGCGCGGACTGCCGCCGCGGCGACGCCAATCTCTGCGCGGCCGGGCACGCGGACCGAACCTGGGGCGCCTTCGCGGAATTCGTGCGGGTGCCGGCGGGCGTCGTTGCGGCGAGCCTTCACAGGCCGCCGGCGTCGCTGTCGGACGAGGCCGCGGCGTTTCTCGACCCGCTCGCGTCGGTGCTTCACGGGTGGAATCGTCTCGGCGCGCCGGCCCCCGAGCGGCTCCTGATCTACGGATCGGGCGGACTCGCTCTCCTGTGGGCCGCCACCGCGCGCGCCCGTGGCGTGCCGGCGATCGTCGCGGGACGGCGGCCGGATCGGCTGTCGCTCGCGGCGGGATGCGGCGCCGAGGTGCTCGATCTCGGCCGGCGCGAACCGGAGGATCTCCTCTCGCGGACCGGCGCGCTCCCCGCCGCCGCGGTCGACTGCACGGGCGACCCGGGCGTGTGGATGCGCCTGCCGAATCTCGTTCGCCACGGCGGGCGCGTCCTCCTCTTCGGCGGTTGCGCCCCGGGGGCGCAGGTCTCCTTCGACGCGGCGCAGCTCCACTACGGGGAGATGTCGCTCATCGGCTCCTTCCACTACACGCCCGAGGAGGCGCGCGCGGCGATGGCGATGCTCGCCGCCCGGGAGGTGGACCCGCGGCCGCTGGTGAGCGAAATCGGCGCGCTCTCGGATCTCCCGCGCTTTCTCGACGCGCAGGCGCGGAGCGACGGCGTACGCTACGCGGTGCGGCCGGACGGAGGGGCGCCGTGATGGAGCGGGCCCGATGAAAGCCGTCCGGTTCGTTGCGGGCGGAGACGTCGAGCTGGTCGAGATGCCCGAGCCGCGGATCGGCCCGGGTGAAGCGCTCCTGAGGACGCGCGCCGCCGGCATCTGCGGCTCGGACCTCCTCGGCTGGTATGCCGCGGGAAAGGCGGGCACGATCGCCGGCCATGAGATCGCCGGCGAGATCGCGGCGGTCGGCGAAGGCGTCACGGCGTTCCGGCCGGGGCAGCGGGTCGTGCCGCACCACCACGCGCCGTGTCTCGACTGTGCGGCCTGCCGGCGCGGCCGCTTCGTCCACTGCGCGGCCTGGCGCTCCTCGCGGCTCGATCCGGGCGCGATGGCGGAGCTCGTGCGAATCCCCGCGGGCAACCTGGCGAGGGACACGCAGCGAATTCCGGACGGCCTGTCGGACGAGGCCGCGAGCTTCGCCGAGCCGCTCGCGACCGTCGTGAAGGCCTTTCGGCAGGGGCGCTTCCACCACGACGACCGGCTGCTCGTCGTCGGGCTCGGGACCGCGGGCCAGCTCGCCATCCGCTACGCCGCGCGTCTGGGCGCGTCCGGCATCGTCGGCGCCGACGGCGTCGCGTCCCGCCGCGTGATGGCGAAAGCCTCCGGCGCCGCGGAAACGATCGACGTCTCGAGCGAGACGCTCGCCGAAGGGGCCCGCCGGATCTCCGGCGGTGACGGCTTCGACTTCGTGCTCGTCTGTCCCGGAAAGAGCGAGGTCATCGCGGAGGCCTTCACGACCGTGGCTCCCGGCGGCACCCTCCTTCTCTTCACGATGCCGGCACCCGGCGACCGGCTCTCCCTCGACGGCAATGCGCTGTACTTCCGCGAAGTCCCGGTCGTGCCGTCCTACTCCTGCGGCCCCGTCGAGATGAAGCTCGCGCTGACGCTCCTCGCCGAGGGCCGTGTCGCCGTCGAGGACCTCGTGACGCATCGGTTTCCGGTGGATCGCGCGGTCGAGGCGTTCGCGCGGGCGGGCGCGCCCGAGGGCTCGGTGAAGGTGCTCCTGACATTCCCGTGAAAACGCGGCTCGATCGGCTGCTCGTCGCGCGCGGGCTCGCGCCGACGCGCGAGAAGGCGCAGGCGCTCATCCTCGCTGGACGGGTCGAGGTGGACGGGAAGCGCGTCGACAAGGCGGGGACGCCCGTCGCGGAAGACGCGGCGATCCGCGCAGCCGGCCCCGAGCATCCTTACGTCTCGCGCGGTGGCGTCAAGCTTGCGGCGGCGCTCGACGCGTTCGGGCTCGATCCCTCGGGGGCGGTGTGCCTGGACGTCGGCGCGTCGACCGGGGGCTTCACGGACTGCCTGCTCCAGCGGGGTGCCGCGCGCGTTTATGCGATTGACGTCGGCGCCGGGCAGATCGACGCCAGGCTGCGCGCCGATCCGCGCGTCGTCCTGCGCGAGAAGGTCAACGCGCGGTACCTCTCGCGCGACCACGTCCCGGAGCCGGCGGCGCTCGCGGCGCTCGACCTCTCGTTCATTTCGGCGCGGCTCGTGATCCCGGCCGTCGTGCCTCTCGTCGCGCCGGGCGGCGCGATCGTCGTGCTCGTGAAGCCGCAGTTCGAGGCGGGCCGCGGGGAGGTTCCGCGCGGCGGCGTCGTTCGCTCCGAAGCCGTCCGGCGGCGCGTCGTCGAGGAGGTGCGCGGGTTCGGCGAGGGTCTCGGCCTCGTCCCCATGGAAGCGATCCCGTCGCCGATCCGCGGGGCGTCGGGGAACCAGGAGTTCCTCCTGGCGTTTCGAGTGCCCGGTTCGTGTAAATCCTTAGCTCTCGGTATGAAGGGATTGCGCGGCCGGGGCCGTCCTCGATTCCGGCGGGTCGGGCTCGTCGCGAAGCCCGTCCGGGAGGCCCTGCGCCTGGCGGTCGCCCTCGAGCGGGCGCTCCGCCGGCGCGGGCGCCTCGTGACGCTCGACGCCGAGACCGCGGTCGCGCTCGGCCGGCCGTCGAGCGGGATCTCGCGCGGCCGGATCGCCCGGGACGTGGACCTCGTTTTCGTCCTCGGCGGCGACGGGACGCTCCTCTCGGTGGCCCGCGCGGCGCCGCCGGCGACGCCCGTGCTCGGAATCAACGTGGGCGTGCTCGGGTTTCTGGCGGGTCTCCGCCGCGACGAGGCCCTCTCGCGGCTGGACGAGGTCCTGTCGGGCGGATTCCGCGAGGATCGCCGCCGCCGGCTCGACGTCGAGATCCTGGAAGGACCGGGACGCGGGACCTACCGCGCCTTGAACGACGCCGTCTTGAACAAGGAGGCCCTCGCGCGCATCTCGACGTTTTCCGTCTCGGTCGGCGGCCAGCCGGTCGCGCGCTTCCGGGCGGACGGCGTCATCGTCTCGACGCCGACGGGCTCGACGGCCTACAACCTCTCGGCGGGCGGACCCGATCCTCCATCCGCAGCTGCCGGCGCTCGTCGTGACGCCGATCTGCCCGCACTCGCTCGCGCAGCGGCCCCTCGTCGTGCGCGACGCGGATCCCATCGGCCTCGTCGTGCTCGACCGCGGGCGTCGTGAGGGACTGCATCTGACGCTCGACGGGCAGGAGGGAGTGCCCGTGCGCGCCGGGACGCCGATCGAGATCCGGTCGAGCCGCTCTCCGGTGACGCTCCTGCGCGCGCCCGATGCGGACCATTTCCGCAAGCTCTCCGAGAAGCTGAACTGGGGCGTCTGAGGCGTGTCCGACCCGAACCCGACGCCGGAGACGCCGACGCCGCTCCTGAAGCGGCTCTCGACCCTCCGGCTCTTCACCATCATCGTCCTGTTTCTGATCCTGGCGGGCTACTCGGTGTGGAAGTCCGAGCGCTTCCAGAGCCTCCTGCACGGAGTGTCGCAGGCGCGCCTGTCGGAGGCGCTCGGCGTTCCGGTGGACTTCGAGACGGTCGACCTCCGGCTGCTGCCCCCCTCGGTCTCGCTCGTGAACGTGAAGGTCGGCAACGACCCGAAGCTCGGGCTTCCCGAGGATCACCCGCTACTCACGGCGGAGCAGATCTCGATCAGCGGCGGGCGCTCGCTCGCGGAAGGCGAGCTGCGGCTCGGCCGCATCCGCGCCCTGCGTCCCAAGATCTTTCTCGCGCAACTGCCCGACGGGCGCTGGAACCTGCCTCCGGGCCTCGCCCGGCCGACGCGGAACGCCGGCGGCGTGAAGGTGCGCGTCGGCTCTCTGCTCGTGCAGGAGGGCGTTCTGGAGTTCGACGGCCGGAAGGTCGGTCTCGACGGCAGCCTCGAGGACTTCGCGGCGGAGGTGACCTCGACGGGTCCCGACCGATACCGCGGCGTTCTCGTCGCGCGCCGCTCGACGCTGCGTCTGCCGCGCAAAGAGCCGATCGTCGCCGCCCTGTCGCTGCGCTTCGCGATCGACGAGCCTCATGGCATCACGGTGGACGACTTCCGGATGGAGGGCGCCTTCGGCCGGCTCGTCGCCACCGGCGCCGTCGAGGATCTCGCGCATCCGCGGGTCGGACTGTTCGTCTCGGGCGAGCTGAAGGTCGCCGAGGTCGAGCGCGTCTTCCATTCCGGGCTCGGCTTCGAGGGCGACGCCTCCGTGCGGGCGCGACTGGAGGTCCCGCCCTCGGGCGGATTCCGGGTGACCGGCAGCCTGCGCGTGCCTCGGGCGCAGCGCGCGCCGTTCCTGCTCCAGGACGTCGTGGCGTCGATCGTCGCGGAGCCGGAGGCGCTCGTCGCGAAGATCGAGCATGCGCGCTACGCCGGCGGGCAGGCGCAGGGGGTGTTCCGCATCGCCGCGCTCACGGCGGCACAGCTGCCGATGACGATCGCCGTCGACGGGGACGGCATCTCGCTCGAGGGGTTTTTCGCCGACCTGGGTCTCCCCGGTACGGGGCTCTCGGGCGAAGCCTCGCTCCGCCTCGCGCTGCGCTGGGGAGAAGAAGGGATCACGCACGCCTCGGGCGGCGGCCGGTTCGACGTCCGCGCGGGGCCGGCCGTCTCGCAGGTCCGCGGGCGCTTCGGCATCCCGACGGAGGGCGGCGGCCCGCTCGTGGTGACGCGCGGGCGGATCGGGTTCGAGAATTGCGCGCTGCGCTTTCCGCACGTCGACGCTCGAGTTCACCGGAGGGATTCCCATCGGCCAGTGGCAGCCGGATTTCGACTTCCGCCTCCGTTCCCGCGACTTCTCCGAGATGGACCGCGTCTTCCAGAACTTCGTCGCGGCGGGCGGCGCCAAACCGGCGCCGCTCGGCCTCGGCGGCACCGGCGAGGTTGCCGGACACCTCGGCCGGACCTGGTCGAATCCCGAAGCGACGGTGCAGGTCACGGCCGAGGACGCCCGCTATGGCGGCGTCGTATTCGGGAGCGCGCGCGGCACCGTGGACATGTCCGACGGAGCGTTCCTCTTTCGTCCGCTGCGCGTCTATGAAGGCGACGCGACGCTCTCACTCGAGGGGCGGGCGGCCTATCGTGCGCATCCCGGGAAACCGGACTTCGATCTCGTCGTTTCGGCGAAACAGTTTCCGTTTCCGCGGCTTCTCAAGTATCTCGACCTCGATCTGCCGATCGATGGCCGGCTGACGGGAAGCTTCCCGCTCTCCGGATCGAAGACGGCGCTCACCGGCGGCGGCTCGGCGGAGCTCGACGGCGCGCACGTGTGGGGACAGGCGTTCGACCGCGTCACCGGACACGCGGTCCTGACGCCCGGGCGCTTCGCGCTCGAAGAGGTCCGCGCCCCGATCGGCGGCGGCATGGTGGGCGGAAGGGGCGCGTACGCCCTTCACGAGAAGCAGTTCGAGGTCCGGATGGCCGGCGACGGGGTGTCGCTCGACGCCGTCGAGGCCCTTCGCGCGTTCGGCAAGGACGTTGCCGGAAGAGCGTCCTTCCAGGTCTCGGGGTCGGGGACGCTCGAGCGGCCCGATCTGACGCTCACGGCCTCGCTCGCGCAGACGGTCCTCTTCGGGCACGCGATTCCCGAAAACCAACAGCCCGCGGTTTCGGCCCGCGTCGAAGCCGGGAACCTCGAGGGCGAGCTCGTCGTCGGGAAGGAGTTCCGCGTAACGGCGTCCGGCGAGATCTTTCGCGAGGGCGCTCCGCTCGACGTGCGTCTCGAGGCCTCGAGCCTGGCGGCCCTAATGCGATTCACGCCGATGGAGTTGCCCGCGGGATACGGCGGCGCGGTCGACGCCGCGGGCACCATCGTCCTTCCCACGAAGGAAGGCGAGTGGCCGAGCGGCCGAATCCGCGTCACGAAAGCCGTGATCGACCTGCCCGGCCGTCCGGCGGCGCTGCACATCGCCGACGAGGAGGTGGCGACTCTCGACGGACGGCGGCTGACGCTCGCGCCATTTTCCATCGAGGGAGAGGGCACGGCGCTCGCGCTCCAGGGATGGATCGGGCTGGGCGATCCCGCCGAGATGAGCGTCACGGCCTCGGGGCCACTCGACCCGGCGCTCGTCGCCCTCTTCCTTCCCGACGTGCCGCTCAACGGACGCCTGCGGCTCGCGATCGCCGCGAACGGCCCGATCGCGCGGCCGCGGCTGGCGGGAGACGTCTCGCTCTCGGACGGCAAGTACCGCATGCCGGGGATTTCCCAGATCATGGACGGCATCGAGGGCACGATCCGGTTCGATGCCGCCGGCACCGGTTCCGTCGAGGCGCGGGCGAAAGTCGGCGGAGGGGATGCGTCCGTCGCCGGAACCTTCGGCCTGGACGGGTTCGCGCTGAAGGACTTCCGTATGACGGTGCAGGGCCGCCGCGTGACGCTGCGATACCCGGAGGACCTCCGGCTCGTCGTCGACGCGGACCTCGTCGCGACGGGGGGGCCGACCGGGAATCTCGTGCGAGGGGAAGTCGTGCTCCAGCGCGGGACCTACTCGCGCGACTTCGACCTGACGCTCACCGATCTCCTCGCGAAGAGCCGCCCGACCGGCGCCGTCGCGCGCGAGCCGTGGAAGGACCGCACGCGCCTCGAGATCCACGTCGTGTCGTCGCGGGCGCTCGAGGTGCGAAACAATCTGGCGCGCCTGACGGGGACCGTGGATCTGCTGGCGCGGGGCACTGTCTCCGATCCGACGCTCGTCGGACAGGTCACGCTCGACGAAGGCGGCCGAGTCACGTTCCGCGACGTGCGCTACGAGATCGAGTCAGGCACCGTGACCTTCGCGAGCGCTCGCGGTCTCGCGCCGATCCTCGACGTGCGGGCGCGCGCAGAGGTGCGCGGTTACGACATCGCCGTCAACGTCGCCGGCAGCTGGCCGCGGCTCGAGACGACCTTCTCGTCGGATCCGCCGCTGCCGGACGCCGATCTCGTCAACCTGCTGCTGACCGGCGCGGCGCCCGGCAGCTCGACGACGACGGACGTCTCCGGCACCCTCGCCTCGACGGCCGGCTCCATCGTCGGGAGCGCGGCCACCGGCGTTCTCACGCGGCCCGCGCAGAAGCTCTTCCGGCTGGAGCGCTTCCAGATCGACCCGGTCTTCACGTCGAGCGGCCTCGCCGGCGCGACGACGACCGTCGGAAAGCAGATCTCGCCCAACTGGTCGGTGACCTACTCGCAGCCGCTCTTCGAGGCGGGCAGCCGCGAGCCCGTCGTGGAGGTCGAGGGGCGGATCTCCCAGACTTGGGTCCTGCGACTGCGCCACGACGAGAACAACGTCTACCTCATCGACCTGCGGCGACGGACGCGCTCGTGAGCCTCGCGCGCGGCGCCGCGCTCCTCGGGGCCGTGTGGCTCGGCGTCTCCGCCGGCGCCGTGGCCCAGACGCCGGGGAGCCTCTACGGCCGCGTCGTCCTGTCGATCTCCTACGCGAGCGATGGGGCGGTCGAAAAGTCCGACCTCTCGCGCCTGCTCGTGATCGAGGCCGGGAGCGTTCTGACGGAGGCCGCCACCGCGCAGACGGTGCGCAATCTCTTCGGAACCCGGCAGTTCGCCGACGTGCAGATCGAGGTGACGGCGGCCGGCGGCGGCGTCGCGGTGCGCGTCGTCCTTCTGCGCGCCTTCCGCATCTACACGATCAAGTTCGCCGGGAAGCGCGGCCTCTCCCGCGACGAGCTGCGCCGCGCTCTGCCGTACTTCGCGGGGAGCGTCTACTCGGCGGAAGACGTCGCGGACGGAACGGAGGCGATCGAGCGCCGCCTTCTGGCGGAGGGATTCCCCAACGCGAAGGTGAAGGCGGAGACCGAGTTCGACCGGCGACGCTTCGATGCGCGGGTCATCTACCGCATCGACGCGGGCGAGCGGGCGCGCGTCGATCCGGCGATCCTTCTCGGCCCGATCGCGCCGTACTCGGCGGAGCAGCTGTTGTCGAAGGCCAAGCTGAAGGTCGGGAAGCCCTACCGCGAGGCGAAGGCCTCGGCCGACGCGATCCGAATCCGCGAGTTCCTGCACGCCGAGGGGCGCCTCAAGGCGCAGGTGGAGCTCATTGCCGCGCAGCCCGAGGAGAACGGCGGGATCGCCCCGGTCTATCGGATCGCCGTGGGACCCGAGGTCGTCCTCCAGACCACCGGGGTCAAGGAGAAGAAGGTGCGCCGGGCGCTCGACGCTTTGCTCGAGGGCCAGATCTTCGACGAGGACCTCGTCCTGCAGTACGCCGAGAACGAGGGACGTCTCCTCCAGAGCAAGGGCTATTTCCGCGCGAAGGTGGACTACAAGCTGGACACCCAGCCGGACCGCGTCGTCGTGACGATCGACGTCGAACCTGGCACGCGGTACGCCGTCGAGAAGATCGTTTTCGAGGGCAACGCCTCCGCTTCCAACGCGACGCTGCGCAAAGTGATGGTCGTCACGCCGAAGGGCGTGCCGGTCATCCGGCCGGGCAAGCTGACGGACCAGGACCTGAAGGGCGACCTCGATGCGATCCTCGGGTGGTACCAGTCCCACGGCTGGATCGCGGCGAAGGTGGGGCCCGCCGATGTGCAGGACGGCTCGCGCCCCGGCCGACTCGTCGTCCGGATCCCGGTCGTCGAGGGGCCCCGGACCGTGGTCGCAAAACGCGACCTCGTGGGCGCCGAGCACACGGACACGGCGGCCCTCGAGAAGCTTCTCTCCGTCCGCGCCGGAGAGCCGCTCAATCCGAATGCGCTCCGCGCCGACGCGTCGGCGATCCAGGCCTATTACCAGGACCGCGGCTGGCTCGAGGTCGCTGTGCGCGACGAGTACGTCCTCTCGCCGGACGGCGGAAGCGCCGAGGTCACCTACAAGGTCACGGAGGGCCTGCGGTCCTTCTTCGGCAAGACGATCGTCCGGGGCAACACGAGCACGAAGACGGACCGGATCCGGCAGCTCGCGACCTGGAAGGAAGGAGCGCCGTTCTCCGAGGAGAAGATTCTGGACGCGCAGCGCCGGCTGTCCCGAACGGGAGCGTTTCGCCGCGTGGACATCCGCCCCGAAGCCGCGGACCCTTCCGATCGCGAGCGCAACGTCGAAGTGGAGGTGCAGGAAGCGCGGCCCTTCTCTCTCCTGTACGGATTCGGCTACCAGTACGTGCCCGACGCCGGCGAGAATCGCAACGACCCGTTTGTCGTCGGCGGCGTCACGGACCACAATCTCTTCGGCGGCCTGCGCACGGCCGGCCTCGAAGGGCAGATCGCCCTCTCGGGACGCTTTCGAATCCAGGTCAGCTACCGCGATCCCTTCCTGATCGGGACGGACTATCCGCTGACTTCCGTCCTCTTCGCCGCGCGCGAGACGATCCAGAACGTGGACCTCGAGCGGCTCGGCTTCGTCAGCGAGGTGGCGCACGTCTTCGGCAAATATCTCCGCACGTCGTTTCGCCTCGAGTACCAACGCATTCGCCCGATCAATCCCGAGGACCTGTCGATCATCGAAATCGAGGAGTTCCCGCGGGCCGACCAGCCGATCGAGGAGGCGACCATCGGCCCCGCGTTCTTCTACGACCGGCGCGACGACCCCATCGACCCGCACCGGGGCTACTACGTGTCGGTCGCGGGCAAGTACGCCTTCCCCGTGTTCTCCGCGGAGGCGCAATATACGAAGTTCGCCACGCAGGGCACGTGGTTCCAGCCGATCGGACGGGCGGTCCTCGTCGGGTCGGCCCGGTTCGGCGGCATCTTCCCCTACGGCAACGCGCAAGTGCCGGTCCCGATCGCCGAGAGGTTCTTCGTGGGCGGCCGTTCGACGGGGCGCGCCTTCGAGACCGACCTGCTCGGCGTCCCCGGCGGCACGCTCGCCTCGCTGTCGAACGCGACCGTGGACTACACGACCCAGGCGCGCGAGAGCGCGGTGCCCGGACAGGGGAACTGTCAGAACACGTACCCGACGCTCGTCAACTTCGACTGCAACAGCGGGCCGCGCATCCTCGGCGGTAACGGATTCCTGTCCCTCTCGACCGAGCTGAGATTTCCGATCTTCGGCAACCTCGGGGGCAGCGTCTTCTACGACGCCTCGCAGGTGTGGAGAAGCTTCTCTCAGGTGAAGTTGAAGTTCGAAGGAGACGACGGTTTGCGCCAGAGCGTGGGAGCCGGCCTCTTCTACATGCTGCCGATCGGCCCGCTGCGAGCCGAATACGCCTGGAAGGTGGCGCGCCGCACGATCCCTTACGACGTCGTGAACGTGACGGATCCGGAGCACCCGATCGTCATTCCGATCTTTCCCACGCCCACGGTGCGCGAGAGCGCCGGGCAGTTCTATGTCTCGATCGGCTTCCCGTTCTGATTCTCAGGCGTCGGGCGCCGGAGGCATCGCGGGCACTCCCGCGGGCGACTCCGCGAGCTCCCGTTCGCGCTCGGCGAGCGCCTCGCGCAGCGCCTCGGGCTCGTCGTCGGTCGAAGCCGACAGCCCGGTGAACGGCGCCTCGGTGAGCGCCTCCCGCCATGCCAGCGAGGGGAGGCCGCCGTCGCGGAGTGCATGCACGAGCTTCAAGGTTCGGAACGCATCGAACCAGGTGTGCAAGTGGCGCCGGAGGGTTGCGGCGTCGGACGAGCGCGCCCGCGCTTCGGCGATCGCCGCTCCGGCGCCGAGCTCCTCGAGCGCTTCGCGGAGCAAGTCGGTGCGGAAGAACTGGCCGGAGGGCGGGAGCGTCTCGAGCGCCCGCGCGGGGTTTCCGGTCGCGGCGACGCGGTCGAGGACGGCGAGCCAGGCCGCGAGGTGCGCGAAGACGAGCGGGTGGTACAGGCGGAAGCCGGCGAGCGAGCGCTTCTTTCCGACGAGATCCCGCAGCGCGCGGCCCGTGCCGAAGGGGACGCGGTCGGAGAGCCGCCCCTCGAGCGTCAGCGGCGCGCCCGAGAGCCGCGCGATCGTCCCGGTCTTCGCGAGCTTGTCGAGGACGTAGAAGTCCTCCGCCGCGTTCTTCTTCGGAAAGCCCCGCACGGCCGCGTAGAACGCGCCCGGGATCGCCAGGCAGCTTCCCATGCTCTGGTACGCGTAGGGCGATCCTGCCCAGGCGAGACCGAGGACGTAGTAGCGGAGCGAGATCTCGTAGAGGCGGCCGGCGAGCGCGAGGTCTTCGTCCTCCTCGAACCGGTGCGCGTAGAAGTAGACGGCGGCGGCGGTTACGGAGGGGTCCAACAATTGGGTCTGAACAAAGTAGTCGCGGGGCAGGAGCGTGTCGGCGTCCGTGTTGTGCAGCCAGGGCGATGCGACGCGGCCGAGGGAGGAGAGGCGCAGCGCCAGGTCGTTGCCGATCTTTCGCGCGAGGCCGACGCCCTGGCCCTCGGGAAGGAACGCGCCCGGGCGCGCGCGGTCGACGAGGACGAGTGTCCCCTTCTCGAGCCGGTATGCGCGAATGAAGGGCCCCTCGGAGAGGACGGCCGTCTCGGGAAGTTCGCGGGCGAGCCGATCGCGCGCCGCGGTGTTGGCCGCATGCACTTCGTCCGGGGAATCGGCGCGGGCGTTCAGCACGACGATGATGAAGACCGGGCCGGAAGGCCCTTCCGGCACGGACGCGAGCAGCGAGAAGAGGCTCTCGCGCTCGCCGTAGGCGGGGACGATCAGCGCGTGGCCGAACGGTCCCGCAAGGGCGTCGGCGGCGCGGGACTCCGGCTCGGCGTGGCGCGCGAGGTACTGGCGCGCGGCCTTCCCGTCGAGATCGCCCGCTCCGGCCATCAGTAGATCGCCGCTCGGACCGGGAGCTCGGCCACCACGCGGGCCTCGGCCGCCAGGAGCTCGTCCAGCCGCGCCACGACGGCGTCGTCGTCGAAGTACGTCTTCGCGAGGTCGACGTAGAGCTCTTGATGCCGCACCTCCGTGCGGGCGAGCTCGCGATAGAAGTCCTTGAGCCGGCCGTCGGGGAGCGCCGCCGCCACCAGGCCGAACCGCTCGCAGCCGCGCGCCTCCGTCAGCGCCGTCGCGAGCAGCCGGTCGAGGAAATAGGCGTCGCTTCCCTGGCGAAACTCGCGCGAGAGGCGGGCCACGTAGGGGTTCGGCCGGTCCGGGCCGAGGACGAGGCCGCGCTCGTGGAGGAGCTTCCACACGCTCTCGAAGTGCTCGAGCTCCTCGCGCGCCACCGCGACGCAGGCGCGCACGAGCTCGGCGCGGTCGGGGTAGTGCGCGACGAGACCCATCGCCGTCGCCGATGCCTTGCGCTCGCAGGCCGCGTGGTCGAGGAGGAAGGCGTCGAAGTCCGCCATCACCGTCGCGGTCCAGGCGGCGGGCGTCGGGGAGCGCAGGCGCATCGGGGGCAGCTTACTTCGGCGGCGGCGCCGCGATCTCCGTCCAGCGGTGATAAAGCGCCGCGACGCGTCGGCGCAGCTCATCGACGGAGCCGTCGTTGACGATGACGTCGTCGGCGCGGTCGAGCGGCTTCCGACGGCGCGAGCTGCGCGCGCGATGCGCCGGCGCGCGTCCTCGGCGTCGCCGCCCTGCTCGCTCCCAGCGGCGGATGCGCTCCTCCTCCGGCGCCACGACGAGGAGGACCCGGTCGTAATCGCGACTTCGTTCCGCGCCTCGAGGAGCTGCGAGGCCTCGCCGACCGCGACCGCGGCGCCGCGCGCGCTCGGCCTCGCGCGAAGCGGCGCTCGCGCTCCGCGCGCGACGAGCGGATGGATGCGCGCCTCGAGCGCGTGGCGCCGCGCCGGATCGCCGAACACGATCGCGGCGATGCTGCGCCCGGTCGACGCGCGCCCGCCCCGTCGAGGACCGCGTCGCCGAAGAGGTCGCGCGCGGCCGTCGCGCCGGCGCCGCCCGGCGCGGTAGAGGTCGCGCACGATCTCGTCCGCGTCGAAGACGGCGGCGCCGCGGTCCGCCGGAGCATCCGGGCGACCGTGGACTTGCCGGATGCGAGGCCCCCGGTCAGCCCGACCCGCAGCATCTGGTCGACGGGACGCCGGTCGGACCGCGACGACCTGGCCGCCCTTCATGACCCAGTCGATCTTCTCGAGGACGGACACGTCGGCGAGCGGATCGCCCGCGACGGCGACGAGGTCCGCGAAGGCGCCCTTCTCGACGACGCCGACCTTGCCCTGTCAGCCGAGCAGATCGGCGGCGATCGTCGTGGCGGTGCGGATCGCTTCGATCGGCGTCATGCCGAGCTTGACCTCGTACTCGAACTCCTTGGCCTGGTTGATCTCGGTCCAGGGGAAGCCGCCCGCGTCGGTGCCGAAGACGATCTTGACGCCGGCCTTGCGGCAGTTGTCGAAGGACTTCGCCTGGATCTTCTCGGACTCGCCGCAGATCGCGCAGCCCGCGGCCGCGCGCGGGCCCGAGACGTAGTGGACGACGGTCAGGGTCGGGCAGAGAAAGATGCCCTTGCGCGCCATCTCGGCCGCCATCTCGGGGCGGATCGAGTCGCCGTGCTCGATCGAGTCGACGCCGGCCGGCGACCGCGATCCGCACGCCGGTGTCCGAGCGGGCGTGCGCGGCCACCTTCACGCCGTGCGCGTGGGCCTCGGAGACGACGGCCTCGATCTCCTCCTTCGTCCAGTTGGGCGGCGAGTCCACGTAGCCGTCGGCCGTCAGGCGCAGGCCGCCGGTGTTCGCGTAGATCTTGACCCAGTCGGTGCCGTAGGAGAGCTGCTCGCGCACGGCCTTGCGGCAGCCGTCGGCGCCGTCGCAGATCATGACGCCCGTCGGAAACTTCCAGTCCGGGCCGGAAGTGCGTGATCGGGTAGCTGCCGGTCGTCGAGAGCGCGGGCCCGACGACCTTCATGCGCGGGCCCGGAACGACGCCTTCGTTGACCGCGTCGCGCAGCGCGACGTCGTCGTAGCCGGCGCCCTCGGTCTCGAGGTCCCGCATCGTCGTGAAGCCGTGCTCGAGCCGATCTTCATGCGCCCGCACGGCGCGCGACGACGCGGTGCGCCGGGTACTCCTTGAGGATCTGCTCGTCGTACTCGGCCGCGGTCGCGTCGCCCTGGAGGAGGACGTGCGTGTGCGCGTCGATGAGCCCGGGCAGGAGCGACGCGGTCGCCGAGGTCGATGACCTTCGCGCCGGCCGGCACCGCCGAGCCGTCCCGACGCTCTCGATCCGGTCGCCGCGGACGACGACGACGGCGCTCGACGTAGTGGCCCGACTTCACGTCGAGCAGCCGCGCGGCGCGCACCGCGATCGGCGGCTCGTCGCCGGCGGCGGCGAGGGAGAGAAGTCCCGCGAGGATCCCGGGCAGGGCGATTCGCTTCATGGCGCCTCCCGGGCGCCAGATTCTATGCGGGGGCGGAGGCCGCGCCGGCGCGGACTCGAGACGGCGCTAGACGAGCTCGCCGCGCGAGACCGTGACCGCGGCGCCGGACAGGGTGACCCGGCCGTTCGGGCCGACGGCCACGCCCACCGTCCCGCCGCGGGCCGAGGCCTGGAACCCCGTCAGGTTCGTCTTGCCGAGTCTCCCGGCCCAATATGGGCCGAGGCAGCAGTGCGCCGAGCCCGTCACCGGGTCTTCGTCGATCCCGGCGGCGGGAGCGAAGAAGCGGGAGACGAAGTCGCAGGAGGGCGACTCGGAGCGTACCGTGACGATGACGCCGCGGTCCGGCTGGGTGGCCGAGGCCAGCTTCCGAAAATCGGGCGCCAGAGCCCGCAGCGCGATCTCGGATTCGATCTCGAGGAGCGAATCGATTCGGTTGCGGCCGGTGTACCGGCACTCCGCCGCGCCGACGCCGAGCGCCTCGAGAAGCCCCGGCTGCGGCGCCGCGGAAACGGCGGGGACGGCCGGGAAGTCCATCTCGATCGCACCCGGCCGGCCGCCGGCGCGGAGCTCGCCGCTCTTCGTCGCGAAGGTGAGCGGCGCGCCGGGCTCCGCCAGGCCGGCCTCCCAGATCGCGTGCGCCGACGCGAGCGTCGCGTGACCGCAGAGATCGACCTCGACGGTCGGCGTGAACCAGCGCAGCCTCCAGGCGCGTGGCCCGCCCCACAGAAAAGCTGTCTCGGAGAGGTTCATCTCGCGGGCCACGTCCTGAAGCCACCGGTCGTCACGATCTTGCGCGAGCACGCAGACTCCGGCGGGGTTTCCGGCGAAGGGACGGTCGGTGAAGGCGTCGACGACGAAGAGACGAGCGCTCATGACTCCCTTTTACGGCAAGCGCCGCGTCGCAGGAAGGGCCACTCGGGCGCCGGGTGGACCGATCCCTTCGGGGACGAGCGTGCAACCCCGCGACGCTTTCGGACGTAGTCTTCCGTGATGATTCCGACAAGACGCCTCGGGAGTGTCGCGCTCGCCGCGGCGCTCCTCCTCGCGCGGTCCGGTTCGGCGCAGACGTCCTCCTCTTCGACCATGTCGATCGAGGACTACGAGCCGAAATCCACGCTCGTCGTCCCGCAGCATCCGGTGCCGCGGGCGCGGTATCCCTTCATCGACGTCCACAATCACCAGGACACGGATCTCTCGGCCGAGGCCGTCGCGAAGATGGTGCGCGAGATGGACTCCATCAACCTGCAGGTCATGGTCAATCTGTCCGGAGGGCAGGGCGCCGAGCTCGAGCGCGGGGTCGCGAACCTGAAGGGGCGCTACCCGAAGCGTTTCGCCGTCTTCGCCAACCTGGACTTCTCGGGCATCGACGATCCGGGGTGGGGCGACCGCGCGGCGGCGCAGCTCGCCGAGGACGTGAAGCACGGCGCCTCGGGCCTCAAGATCTTCAAGAACTTCGGCATGACGGTGAAGGACCGTCAGGGCAAGCGCGTGGCCGTCGACGATCCGCGTCTGGACGCCGTCTTCGAGAAGTGCGCGGCGCTCGGCATCCCGGTGCTCATCCACACGGCGGAGCCGAAGTCGTTCTTCGACCCGCAGGACCGATTCAACGAGCGCTGGCTCGAGCTCAAACAATTCCCGCAGCGCGCGCGGCCGCCCGACAAGTATCCGCCCTGGGAGCAGCTCATCGCCGAGCAGCACCGGCTCTTCGCGAAGCATCCCCGGACGAAGTTCATTGACGCGCACCTCGGCTGGCTCGGCGGAGACCTGGCGCGGCTGGGCCGTCTCTTCGATGCGCTCCCGAACGTCTTTTCCGAGATCGGCGCCGTGCTCGCGGAGCTCGGGCGGCAGCCGCGGTTCGCGCACGACTGGTTCGTCAAGTACCAGGACCGCGTGATGTTCGGCAAGGACGTCTGGGAGGCGTCGGAGTATCCGGTGTATTTCCGCGTGCTCGAGACCTCCGACGAATATTTCGACTACTACCGCAAGCGGCACGCCTTCTGGAAGATGTACGGCCTCGACCTGCCGGACGACGTGCTGAAGAAGCTCTACTACAAGAACGCGCTCGGAGTGATCCCGGGGCTCGACGTGTCGGCGTTCCCGAAGTAGGCGCCGAAGCGATGCGCACGCGGATCTGCGACCTCTTCGGCATCGCGTATCCGGTCGTCCTCGGCGGGATGGCGGGCGCGACGGGAATCGAGCTCGCCGCCGCCGTCTCGGAGGCCGGCGGGCTCGGGATCCTCGGATGCGCCGGGCTGCCATCCGATCGCATCGCGGCGCTTGCGCGCGAGATGCGGGATCGCACGCGGAAGCCCTGGGGCATGAACCTGCTGCTCTTCCGGGCCGACGAGGAAGCGATTGCGTCCGTGCTCGCGGCCGCTCCGCCGGTCTTCTCCACGGCGTGGCCGTGGCCGGAACAGGATCTCGAGCCGCTCTTCTCCCGCGCCCATGCGGCCGGCGCGAAAGTGGTCCACATGGCGGCGACCGTGGGCGAAGCGCGGCGCGCGGCGCGGGCGGGAGCCGACGCGGTTGTCGCCCAGGGCACCGAAGGCGGCGGTCACGTCGGCCTCATGGGAACGATGGCGTTCGCGCCCCAGGTGGTCCGGGCGGTGGCGCCCGTTCCGGTGCTCGCCGCCGGCGGCATCGCGACCGGGGCCGGTCTCGCGGCGGCGCTGGTGCTCGGCGCCGAGGGCGCGCTCCTCGGGACGCGGTTCCTCGCGACGCCAGAGGCGCCGATCGCCGCGGCCTACAAGCAGGCCATCCTCGACAGCGACGGCCACGACACGCTGCTGACGGAGATCCCGGACATCGCCAACGCGCGCGTCTGGCCGGGCGCGTTCTCCCGCGTCGCGCGCAACCGGCTGATCGAGGAGTGGAGCGGGCGGGAAGGGGAGCTTCGCGCCCGGCGCGCCGAGGTCGGAACGCGCATGCGGCGCGCGATCGAGGCCGGCGATCGGTCGTACGCGCCGCTCTTCCTCGGTCAGGACGCGGGTCTGATCGACGCGATCGAGCCGGCCGGAGAGATTGTGCGGCGCGTCGTGGCCGAGGCCGAGCACATCCTGCGCCGCGTGGCCGGCGGGAGCGCCTGATTCGATGGAGCCGAATCGCGTCGCGCCGCTTCTGGACTATTGGGAGAAGGTGCGGGGGCGCACGCGCCGCGTCGTGGACCGCATTTCCGAGGAGCATCTCGAGTGGAGCTGGAAGCCGGGGCGTTTCACGCTCGGAGATTACGTTCGGCACCTCGCCGGCGTCGAGCGATGGATGTACGCCGAGAACGCGATGGGGCGCCCGTCGCGCTATCCGGGGCACGCCGCCGAGCTCGCGAACGGGCTGCCGGCGGTGCGCGATTACTTCGAGCGCCTCCACGCCGAGTCCATGGAGATCTTCCGCAGCCTCTCGGACGCCGACCTCGCCGCGCGGTGCGTGACGCCGGGAGGCGCGGAGATCGGCGTCGGCAAGTGGCTCCGGCTCATGGTCGAGCACGAGGTCCACCATCGGGGCCAGATCTACCTTTCGCTCGCGATGCTCGGCGTCGAGACGCCCCCGCTGTACGGTCTGACGTCCGAAGAGGTCCGCGCGCGAAGCCTGCCGGTGAAGGAGGAGAAGTCATGAACGTCGAGAAGGTCAACCTGTCGCAGAAGCTCGGGCTCTTTTCGGACCAGTGGAAGCCGAAGATCGTGGCGGACGTCAACGACCACCTGGTCAAGCTCGTCAAGGTGCAGGGGGACTTCGTCTGGCACAAACACGACGCCGAGGACGAGATGTTTCTTTGCGTCGGGGGGCGCCTCACGATCCATTTCCGCGACGGAGACGTCGTGCTCGATCCGGGCGAGCTCGTCGTCGTCCCGCGCGGGGTGGAGCACAAGCCGTCGGCCCGCGAGGAGGCTCAGGTTGTGCTCTTCGAGCCGCGGACGACGTTGAACACGGGGGACGCGAAGAGCGACCGGACCGTCGCCGTGCTCGACCGGATCTGAGATCGGTCTAGACCCTTCCGGCGGGGACTTCCGTGGCCGCAGCACGGCGCTCGCGTCCGCGCGCATAGCCGCGCCGATAGGCCTCGGGGTCGGGGACGTCCGCGCCGCTCTGCGCGGAGGACTCCGCGGCGTCGGGATGCAGGCCCGCGACGAAGCCCCGCCGATAGGACTCCTCGACCTCCTCGAAGCCCGGCGTCGTCTCCTCGTAGTGCGCCTTCTCCGCCTCGCGAAGACCGATCCACCAGCGCTCGCGGGCCGCGTCGACCGACTCGGCGCCTTCGGCTTCGAAGATGGCTCGCGCGGCGTGGCTCTGGGACGTGTTCTCGGGCAGCGCGAACACGACCGTATGGCCGAGGGAAAGAGCGTCCTCGTAGAGGTAGATCTCGTCGCGCGGCAGCCCGCGCATGCTTTCCTCCTCGAGCTTCTCGGCCGCGACGGCGCCACCGACGGCTCCGCCCGCACCGAAGAGTCCGGCCGCCAGGAGTCCGACGGCCGTCACCATCCCCGCCCCCGGCACGAGCACGCTCGCGACGGCCGCGCCGAGCCCGAGGCCGAGCGCTCCGCCCGCGGCGCCGCCCACGACCGCGCCGAGCGCCGGCGCGACTCCGCCCGCTTCCGTCTCCTCGGTCGGGACCTCCGCGATTTCGCGGCCGCTCGCTTCCGGCAGCAGAAGCTGCGTCTGTTCCTCGGCGAAGCCGGCGTTTCTGAGCGATCTCGCCGCGCGGGCTGCGGCATTCCGGGTCGTGAAGATTCCGACGACGGGTTCCATGGCGACACCTCGCTCCAGGAAGGAGCAAGAAGCAGGCCACCCGGAGCCGCGCCGCGAGCCGCTAGCCGAGTGCGCCGCTGCGGGAGAAGGCCGCGACCGCGGGATTCGACGTTTGCGCGAGGACGCGTACGAATTCCGTCAGGTAGGGCGGCCTCGCCCGGCGGCGCAGCCAGGCCGCCCGCCACTGCCGCGGAAGACCGCGCCGGGTGACGCTCTTCACGACGAGGCCGCCGCGCTTCACGTACGGTTGCACCGCCCAGCGCGCCATGATCGCGATCCCCTGGCCGGCGCGCGCCATCTCGATCATCGCCTCGGTGAGCTGCATGGGGAGCCAGCGGCGCGGCCGCAGGCCGGCGGGCTTCAGAACGTCCTGGAAAATCGTGAGCTCTTCCTTCGGCGCGGCGTAGGTGATCAGCGTGCCGGCCGCGAGATGCTCGGGCGAGAGATAGGGCGTCTTCCGCATCGGGTGATCGGACGACAGCACCGCGACGAGCTCGTCTTCGAAGAGCGGCTGCGTCTCGATCCGCATGCCCTTGACCGGATCGGTCACGATGCCGACGTCGATTCGCCCGTCGAGGAGGGCGGGGATGGGCTCGCGCGTCGCCTCGACGACGATGTCGATTCCGATGCCGGGATAGCGCTGCTGGAAGACCTCGAGCGCCGCCGGGAGCCAGTGGTAACAGGTGTTGCACTCGGTCGCGACGCGGAGCGAGCCTTCGAGGCGCGGCTCGCCGTCCCGCATCTCCCGTTCGGCCGCGTCGAGCTCGGAGAGCACGCGCTCCGCGGACTGACGCAGGCGCTCGCCGACCGACGTCGGCCGCATCCGCCGGCCCTCGCGCAGGAAGAGGGGCTGGCCGGTCGCGGATTCCACGTCGCGCAGCTGGTGCGAGAGGGCCGAGGGCGTCAGGTGCAGGCGTCGCGCGGCCGCGGTCAGAGACCCCTCCTCACAGACGGCGAGGACGAGCCGGAGATGACGGACCTCAAGGTTCACGCGCGCCTCCGACGACAGTCCATTTCGATGAACATATCTCATGGATCAGTTGAATACAAAGAGATTGTTTTGAAGGAGGCCCGGCGCTAGCTTGGCGTCGTGAAGGTCGGGATCCTCGGATGCGGCCGGATGGGACGAGCGCTCGGACGCCGCGCCGCCGCGCGCGGCCACGAGGTCGTGTTCGGGTCGCGGCGCCCCTCCTTCGCCCTCGACGCCGCCCGGAAGGCCGGGCCGGCGGGCGCGGGCACCTACGCCGAGGCCCTTGCGCACGGCGATCTCACGCTCCTCGCGGTGCGGTGGCCCCACGCGCTGCGCGCGGTCGCGGCCGCCGCATCCGGAGAGGGCCGCATTCTTCTCGATGCGACGAACCCGGCGACTCCCGACGGCCTCTCGCTCGTGCTCGGGCATGACACCTCGGGCGCCGAGGAGATCGCGCGCGCCGTGCCGCGCGCCCGCGTCGTGAAGGCGTTCAACCACGTCTATGCGGAAGTCGTGGAGAATCCGGGCGGCTTCGGGGGCGCGCGCCCCGCGGTTTTCTACGCCGGTGACGACGCCGCCGCGAACGATCTCGCCGGCCGGTTCATCGAGAGCCTCGGCTTCGAAGCCGTCCTGGCGGGCCCGCTCTCCGTCGCCCGATACCTCGAGCCTCTCGCGCAGCTCACCGTCGCGCTCGTCGAAGGTCAGGGCCATCCGCCGGCGGATGTCGCGGTCGGTCTGCTGCGCGCCGCGGGCGCCGGTCGGTTGGCGGCCGCCTCTTGCGAGAGCGCATGACGACGGCGGCGTCGATTTCCGCTTTTCCCGGCGTCTATCGCGACATCCCGACGGACCGTCTGTTGGCGGCCTTCGGTGCGGCGCCGTCGCGAATCGCGCGCGCGATCGAGGGCCTCGGCACGGCGGAGCTCTCCGCCGACGTCGCTCCCGGAAAGTGGAGCATTCAAGAGATCGTCTGCCACGTCGCCGACTCGGAGACGTGCGGCGCGCTGCGCTTTCGCCTGACGCTTGCGCAGCCCGGCGGCCCGCTCCCGGCCTACGACCAGGACCGCTTCGCCGCCGCGCTCGAGTACGCCCGCTTCGATGAGAAGCTCGTTCGCGAGACGCTCGACCTCTTCGCGCGGCTGCGGTCGGTCTCGGGGCGACTCCTCTCCCGCGCGCCCGAGTCGGCGTGGAGCCTCGCGAGCCGCCATGCGCAGTGGGGCGAGGTGACGCTGCGCCAGCTTCTCGAGCTGTACGCCGACCACGGCGAACGGCACCTCGCCCAGATTCTCGAGCGCCGCCGCGCGATCGGCCGGCCGCTCGCGATGGACGCTCTCCTGCCCGAAAGGCTGTACTGAGGGGAGCCGCAATGGATTCCCGAGAAACGGCCGAGGCTTTCGCGACGCTCTCGACGCCGACGATCGCGGACGCGTGCCTGCGGATCGGCATCGCCCCGCGCCTCGCGCCGCCGGGACTGCGACCCGTTCGGCCCGGGACGCGTGCCGCAGGGCGGGCGCTGCCCGCGCGGCACACCGGCAGCGTGGACGTCTTCCTCGAAGCCTTCGGCGCCGCGCGGCCGGGCGACGTGCTCGTCATCGACAACGCGGCGCGCGCGGACGAGGCGTGTATCGGAGATCTGGTCGCGCTCGAGGCCCGCGCCGCCGGACTCTCCGGCATCCTCGTCTGGGGCTTTCATCGCGACACGGCGGAGATCGCCGCCGTGGGCCTGCCGGTCTGGAGCTACGGTCCGACGCCCGTCGGGCCGCGCCGCCTCGATCCACGGCCGGCGGACGCCCTGACGCACGCGCGATTCGGAGACCAGAGCATCGGCGCCGGCGACCTCGTGTTCGCCGACGAGGACGGGGCGGTGTTTCTCGACGGGGCGCGCGCGGCCGAGGTTCTCGAGGCGGCTGCGCGGATTGCCCGGACCGAGAAGGAGCAGGCAAGGCGCGTCCGGGAAGGCCGGAGGCTTTCCGAGCAGTTCCGTTTCGGCGAATTCCTGGAGAGCCGGGCCGCGCATCCGGGCCTCACGTTCCGGGAGCACTTGAAGGCCGTCGCCGGCGCGATCGAGGTCTGAAAATGCCCCAAGAAGCCCTTCGGCCGCCCCGCCCCCGCCGCTCCGCGCAACGTCTTGATAGTCCGACCCCTCCCCGAAGGAGTACTGTTTCCCGCGTGGAAGTGATCCGGTCGTCTCCTCCGACGTCCCTGGCAGTTCCGGCCCTCGCCGAGGCAGATCGCGTCGGCGACTCGATCGATCGCGCCATCACCCGGGTCGACCATCTGGTCTTCCGGAGCCCGCTGCTCGCGATGGCGACCTTCCGGTGCCGGCCGGAGGATCCGCTCTTCGTGGATTCGGGCCCCACGCACAACGCGATCTTCGTCTTTCCCCGCTCCGTCGTGAAGATCCAGCACGAGGGCTCGACGCCCTTCGTGTCGGGGCCGAACCTCGTGAACTTCTACAACGCCGGCCAGGTCTTTCGCCGCCAGCGGGTGTGGCCCGAGGGCGACGACAGCGACTGGTACTGGATCCAGCCGGACACCTTGCGGCACGTGCTCGCTCGCTACGATCCGGCCGCGGCCGAGAGCGATCGGCCCTTCCGGTTCGCCTGGGGTCCCAGCGATCCGCGCACCTACCTCGAGCAGCGCCGCGCGTTTCTGCATGCGGCCACGTCCGAGAAGCCCGACCGGCTCTATCTCGAGGAGACCATGGTCTGGATCCTCGACCGCGTCGTTTCGAGCGCCGTGGCGGCGCACGACGGCCGGGGACGTCCCGGGCACCGCGCCGAGGCGCGGCACGCCCAGCTCGCGGAAGACGCCAAGACGATCGTCGCCCTGCGCGCGCGGGATCCGCTGGATCTCTCCGAGCTCGCGCGGGAGCTCGGATGCTCGGCGTTCCATCTCTGTCACGTCTTCCGGCGTCAGACCGGCCTCACGCTGTCCGAGTACCAGCACCAGATCCGGCTGCGCCGCTCGCTCGAACGCGTCTCGGATCCCGGATCGCGGCTGACGGACCTCGCGCTCGAGCTCGGCTACGCGAGCCACAGCCACTTCACACATTTCTTCCGGCGGACTTTCGGAGTGACACCCTCCGCGCTGCGGTCGCGGCTCCTCGGCCTTCCGTTTCGCCTCGAAGGGTCCTAGACCCGCCGCCTCGGGAGACGCCGTCTCTTGAGCGAACCGGCGCCGCAACGGATCGTCGTGGCCGCCGTCCTGCGCGACCCGTCCGGGGCGTACCTGATCTGCCGGATGCCGAGCCATCGCGGCGTCTTTCCCGGGCAGTGGGGTCTGCCGGGAGGCGGTGTCGAGCCCGGCGAGACGATCGCGCAGGCTCTCACACGGGAGATTCGGGAAGAGACGGGCCTCGAGATCTCGGACAGCCGGCCGCTCTTCTTCAAGGAGCGCATTGCCGAGAAGCTCTTTCCCGACGGATCGCGCCGAGAGCTCCATATGATCTTCCTCGTCTCGGAGTGCCGGGCGCGGCCGGGCGAGATCACGCTCAACGACGAGTTCGAGGCCGCGGCCTGGGTGCCGGCCGATCGCCTCGGCGACTACGACTTGAATTCCGAGACGCGGGACACCTTCGAGCGCCTGGGGCTCCCGCTCGTCCGGAGGGACTGAGATCGTCCGCCCGGCCGGTCGCATATCCTTCGCCGGATGCGCGAGGACGCCGTCACCGGCGGCCGGGGCCGGTTCCCGACGACGCGCCTGTCCGCGGTGCGCGAGGCGGGGAGCTCCGATCCCGACACCCGCGAACGAGGCTTCTCCGCCGTCGTCGACGCGTACTGGAAGCCGGCCTACAAGTACCTGCGCCTGCGCTGGCGCGAGGACGGCGAGGGCGCGCGGGATCTCACACAGGGTTTCTTCGCGCGCGCCTTCGAGAAGTCCTGGCTTTCGGCGTACGACGCGCGCAAGGGCAGCTTCCGGACGTTCCTGCGGACCTGCCTCGACGGATACGTCGCCAACGAGCGCAAGGCCTCCCGACGTCTGAAACGGGATCCCGGCGCGCCGCTCCTCTCGCTCGACTTCCAGAGCGCCGAAGGGGAGATCTCCGAGCGCCCCCTGCCCGCCGGGAAGCCGCTCGAGGAAGTCTTCCACGACGAGTTCGTGCGCGGGCTCTTCTCGGCCGCCCTTGCCGAGCTCGAGACCGAGTGCCGGCGCCGCGGGAAGTCCCCGGCCTTCCGGCTCTTCGAGGCCTACGACCTGGACCCTCCCGGGGGTGCGCCGACCTACGCGGAGCTGGGCCGGGAGCTGTCCCTGTCCGTCACGGAGGTCACCAACCAGCTCGCCTTCGCGCGGCGGACGTTCCGCCGGATCGTGCTCGAGCGGCTCCGCCGCGTGACGGGGAGCGAACGGGAATACCGCGAGGAGGTCCGGGTGATCCTCGGCCGACGCGCTCCATAGGCTCCTTTCGTCGATCCTCGGGAGAACCTCGGCAGGACCTCGGGACCTCCGGCCGGATTCCACCGTAAGAAGCGTCGAGGAGGACTCGATGGCGCGATACCGATTCACGGTCAACGGGCAGCCTCGCGAGGTCGATGCGGCGGACCCGGACACGCCGCTCTTGTGGGTCCTGCGCGACCGGCTCGGTCTGACGGGAACCAAGTTCGGCTGCGGCATGGGCGTCTGCGGCGCCTGCACCGTGCTCATGGCGGGCGAGGCCATCCGGTCCTGCCAGGTGCCGGTCTCGGGGGCGGCGGGGCGGAAGTTCACGACGATCGAGGGCCTCTCGCCCGACGGCGGGCATCCCTGCCAGAAGGCATGGCTGGCGGAGGACGTCGCCCAGTGCGGCTACTGCCAGCCGGGAATGATCCTGGAGGCGGCGGCGCTGCTCGCCCGGACGCCCCGTCCGACCGACGCGGAGGTCGACCACGCCTTCGACGGGCACGTCTGCCGCTGCGGGACGTACGCGCGGATTCGCCGGGCCGTGCGGCGCGCCGGCGCGCTCGGAGGCGCGCGATGAGCGCCACGCGGCGGGATTTCCTGCGGTACGGGGCCCTCGCGGGCGCGGCGGGCGCCGCGCTGCGCGTCCCACTGCTCGCCGAAACCGCGCCGGCCGCCGGCGCCCGCTTCGCGCCGAACCAGTGGCTGCGCATCGGAGCCGACGGGCGCGTGACGCTCGTGGTCGCGCGATCGGAGATGGGACAGGGCGTCCGCACGAGCCTCGCGATGATCCTCGCCGAGGAGCTCGAGGCCGACTGGTCCTCCGTCTCCATCGAGCAGGCTTCGCCGTCGCCCGATTACGAGGACATGAGCACGGGCGGCAGCGACAGCGTCGCGTCGTCCTGGGGAGTGCTTCGCAAGGCCGCCGCGGCCGCCCGTGCGATGCTGGTCGACGCCGCCGGGCGCCGCTGGAAGGTGCCGGCCGGGGAGTGCCGCGCGGAAAAGGGGTTCGTCGTGCACGCGCCGACGGGCCGGCGCCTCGGGTTCGGCGCGCTCGCCGCGGACGCCTCCAGGCTTCCGGTTCCGCGGGACGCGCCCTTGAAGGACCCGAAGGACTTCCGGATCGTCGGGACGCGCGTGCCGAGGATCGACGGCCCGGCGATCGTGACCGGGAGCGCGAAGTACGGCCTCGACACGCGGACGCCCGACATGCTCTTCGCGGCGGTCGCGCGGTGCCCGGTGGCCGGCGGAAAGCTCGTGCGCTTCGACGCCGCGAAGGCGAAGAAGGTTCCCGGCGTTCGCGGCGCCGTCGCGATCTCGAACGGCGTCGCGATTCTCGCGGCCGACAGCTGGGCGGCGCTCAGCGGGCGCGACGCGCTGGAGGTGGTCTGGGACGAGGGAGGCAACGCCGCGCTCTCGACGGAAGAGCTGGGGCGCCGCCTCGACGAAGCGGCCGCCCGGACCGGCCATGTGTCGCGCAAGGAAGGTGACGTCGAGGCGGCTCTTGCCGGCGCGGCGAAGAAATTCTCGGCTACCTACCGCGACGCGTTCCAGGCGCACGCCTCCGTCGAGCCCGGAAGCTCGATCGCGCGGGTGTCGTCCGGCCGCTGCGAGATCTGGACGCCGACGCAGAATCCGCAGCGCGTGCGGCGCGAGGCGGCGAAGCTCCTCGGGATCGATCCGGAGAAGGTGCGTCGTGCACGTGACGATGATCGGCGGCGGTTTCGGCCGGCGTCTCGGCGCCGACTACGCGCTGGAGGCTGTCGAGGTCGCGCGCGCAGCCGGACACGCGGTGCAGGTCGTCTGGTCGCGCGCGGACGAGTTCGGGCACGACTTCCTGCACCCGGCCGGGCGCGCCGACGTCGCGGCGGGAGTCGACGCGTCGGGACGGATCGTGGCCTGGACTCATCGCTTCACGACGTTCCACCTGACGATGTTCGGCGCGTTCGACCCGAACGCCGTGGACGAGCCGGACACCAATCCCTGGGGCGGCTACGACTATCCCTACGCGATCGACAACCTGCGGGTCGAGTGGACGGACGTCGAGTCCCCCCTGGCGACCGGCGCGTGGCGCTCCGTCTTCTACCCTCCGAATGTGTTTGCGCGGGAGTGCCTCATCGACGAGATCGCACACGACCTCGGCGAGGATCCGCTCGCGCTGCGGCGCCGCCACCTCGATGGAAAATTCCCGTACGCCGGGCGCGAAGTGGATCGGGCGGAGCTCCGCGCCGTGCTCGATCTCGCGGCCGAGAAGGCGGGCTGGGGCTCGCCGCTGCCGGAGCTCCCGGGGAGGCGCTCCGGGCGCGGCATCGCGTGCAACGTCTACCACGGCCGGACGCTCATCGCGCAGGTCGCGGAAGTCTCCGTCGGGGACGCGGGCGACGTGCGCGTGCATCGCGTCGTCACGGCGCTCGACTGCGGGCTGGTCGTCAACCCGCTCGGCCTCGAGGGCCAGGTCGAGAGCGGCGTGGCCTGGGCTCTGTCTTACGCGCTGAAGGGCGAGATCACGATCGAGAAGGGCCGCGTGGTCGAGACGAGCTACCGCGAGTTCCCGGTGCTCCCGCTCGGCGAGATGCCGGAGATCGAGGTCTACGCCGTCGCCTCGGCGAGTCTCAAGCGACCTTCCGGCTTCGGCGAGATGCCGGTTCCGGCGGTCGCTCCGGCCGTCGCCAACGCGATCTTCGCGGCGACCGGTAAACGCCTGCGCCGGGTGCCGATCCGCGCGGAAGACCTGCGCCGCTGACTTTCCACCCGCGCGACGTCAGGCCGGGTTCTCGATCGCGCGGATGTCGCAGGTGTGGCGGTCGACGCGCGGATAAACGATCCACGCGCCGTCCGCCGAGACCGCGAAACCGGACCAGCCCTGATCGGGCAGCGGGACCAGATCCCGCGGCGTGGAGGCGTCCCACGGAAGGAGCGCGACCGCGGCGTCCTCGTGGTTCGGGCAGAGCTCGCGGAAGTAGATCCCGGCCGCGCCGACCTGCCAGTTCGCCCAGTCTTCCGGCGCGAGCCGGTCGGTCACGCGCTCCGCCCTCTCGCCGGGCACCCCGGGCAGGCCGACGCGCCAGATGCCCGCGGCGTCCGCACGCGTGAAGTAGAGGAAGCGGCCGTCCGGCGACTCCTCCGCGGCGTATCCGCCCGGCGCCGTGACCGGCGTCAGGCGGTGTCCCTCGAGATCCAGACGCCAGACCTGCCAGTCGGCTCCGCCGCGCCGCGAGGCGAAATAGACGGAGCGTCCGTCGCGCGACCAGCGCGGCGCCAGCGCGTCGGAGGACTCATCGGTCAGCCGATCCACGACGCCGCCGTCGGCGGACACGAGGTAGAGGTTGGAGCGCGCCGGCGCCCGCGCCGAGAAGACGGCGCGCCGGCCGTCCGGCGAGAGCCGCGGCGACTCGAGCCGCGCGCCTCCAAACGACGTCAGGCGCCTCGCGCCGGCGCCGTCGGAGCCGGCGACCCAGATCTCCTCGCTGCCGGAGCGCGTCGAGACGAAGACGACGCGCGCACCGTCGGCCGAGAGGCTCGGGCCGAAGTTCCACTCGTCGGTTGCCTCGGTCAGACGGCGGGGCGCCGGCGCTCCGGGGCCGGCCCGCGCGGGAATGCGCCAGAGGTTGATCTCGTAGAGCCAGTTCTCGAACGCCACGAGATTTCCCTGGCGCGCGGCCGAGGGGTGCTTCATCTTGATGCCGCCGCCGGCGACCCACGACGGTTCGGCGCCGCCCTTCGCCGCGACGCGCCACAGACTGTAGATCCCGGCGCGGCTCGAGGAGAACACGATGCTCCGGCCGTCGGCCGACCAGTCGCTTCCCATCGTGTCGCGGTCGTCGAAGGTCAGGCGCACGGGATCTCCGCCCGAGACCGCCACGCGATAGATATCGTTGACGCCGTCGGTCAGGTTGCGCGTGAAGGCGAGCGTCTCGCCGTCGGGCGAGAAAGCGGGCGACGTGTCGCCGAGAAATCCGTCGGGCGCGCGCGTGATCGGACGGCGCTCGAGTGTGTCGGGGGAGAGGAGCTCGAGCGTGAGCACGTGGCGCGTGTCGCGCCGCGACAGTGCGAGCCACTTGCCGTCGGGAGACCAGGCCACGCGCCGATACTCGGCGTCGCCGCACGGCGCGAGCGGGCGCTCCTCGCCGCCGAGCGCCGAGACGAGGAAGATCCGGCAATCGCTCCGCGTCGCGCGCGTGAAGGCGAGGCGCTTGCCGTCGGGAGACCACGCCGGTGTTCGGTCCTCGACGGACGGCTCGTGTGTGAGGCGCAGCGGATTCTCGCCGCCGACCATCTGGACGTAGAGGCTCATGGCGTCGCCCGAACCGCCGTTCCACGCGAAGGCGACACGCGTGCCATCGGGCGAGAGCGCGGGATCGCGCTCGTTGCCGGGGTAGCTCGTGAGCGGCCGGACGCGGAGCGGCCCGGCGTCGCGCCGCGGCGAGGTTCGGAGAAGGAAAGCGGCTCCGATGGCCGCCGCGACAGCGACCGCGACCGCCGCGACGGCGACGAGGCCTCCGCGGCGACCCGTTGGCGCTCCAACCGCCAGGAGCTCGGCCGGCCCCGCTGCGGCGGCCGGCGTCACCGGCGCGATCAACCGATAACCGGACTTCCGGATCGTCTCGATGACGCGGGGGCTCGCCGCGTCGTCGCCGAACAGCCGGCGGAGCTCGCCGATCGCGCGCGTCAGGACGTCCTCCGAGACGAAGGCGCCGTCCCACACGTCGCGAAAGAGCTCTTCCTTCGACACCACCTCGCCGGGCCGCCGCGCGAGCGCGAGGAGCACGCGCATGACCTTCGGCTCGAGCGACACCTCTCCATCGGGCCTCTCGACGCGGTTCAGCGCGGGCCGCACGATCCGGCCGGCGAGACGAAAGTCCGCGGCCCCGCGGTCGGGGAGCGGAAGCGGGGCGAATCGGTCTCGGGGCTCGAGGCTCATCGGCCTCCTGTATCTACGTGGCGTCCGCGGCCGGGTTCGCGCGTTCGGCTCCGCGGTGGCATATTTTCTCACTTGTGCGATGGCTCTCAGATGAGGCGCTCGATCGGCTGCGCGCCGCCGCGGACCGGCCGGATCTGACGGGCACGCGCTATGCGATCCGCGAGGAGATCGGGCGCGGCGGCATGGGAACCGTGTATCTCGCTGACGACGCGGCGCTCGAGCGGCCGGTGGCTCTGAAGGTCCTGACGCTCGAGAGCTCCGGCGGCGCCGGCGTGGAGGCCGAGCGTCTCCTCCGCGAGGCGCGGGTCATGGCGCGCCTCGAGCACCCCGGCCTCGTGCCGGTACACGACGCGGGCCGGCTCCCCGACGGCCGCGTCTTCTATGCGATGAAGCACGTGCGCGGACGCCGGCTCGACGAGTACGCCCGGTCCGAGCCGTCGCTCCTCGATCGCCTCGCCGTCTTTCGCAAGATCTGCGACGCGGTCGCGTTCGCCCACGCCGCCGGCGTCGTGCATCGGGATCTCAAGCCCGAGAACGTGATGCTGGGCGGTTTCGGCGAGGTCCTGGTGCTCGACTGGGGGGTCGCCCGACGCGCGGAGGATCCCGCCGAGCCGGGCGGCACGGTCGTGGGCACGCGGACACACATGGCGCCGGAGCAGGCCGAAGGGAGAACGGACCTCGTGGACGAGCGGACGGACATCCACGCGCTCGGCGTCATCCTGCGCGATCTGCTCGCCGCTCCGCCCGCGAGCGACGCCGCGGCGCTGCGGGCGCTCGGCGCCGTGGCCCGCCGCGCGATGGCGCCGCGTCCTGCTGAACGTTACGCGAGCGTGCCGGCTCTTTCGGCCGACGTCGGGAGGTTCCTCGAGGGCGAGGTCCCATCGGCCTATCGCGAGACGCCGTTCGAGCGGATCGGGCGATTCGTCCGGCGCTACCGAACGCCGATCGCGCTCGTCCTGGCATACCTCGCGGCGCGCGCCGCCATCCTGATCTTCTTCGGTCGCTGAAGCGGCGAGAGGAGCCCGGCCCGCCGGTGGCGGCGGACCGGGCGAGGAGCGGAGGCGCGAGGGCTCAGAAAGCCAGGCGCGCCCCGAATCGGATCACGCGCGGGCTCTGGATCTCCAGGATCTGGTTGGCCACGCCCGAGGCGTTCTGGACCTGGAGAATCGTGCCGGAGTTGAGCAGGTTGAAGACGTCCGCCGAGAAGGTCAGGTTCGCCTGGTTGGAAAAGAGCGGGATGGTCTTCTCGAGACGCATGTCGAGCTGATACACGGACTTGTTGCGGAAGTCGTCGGCCTTTCCGACCGCCACGTCCTTGGTCGACGTCGGCGTGCCGTCGCCCGTCTCGACCTCGACGAAGTAGGGGATCGGATAACCCTGCCGCCCGTAGAAGTTCGCGGCCAGGTTGAAGCCGAGCGGGAGCTGATAGAGGCCGTTGATGTTGAAGCTCCACGTCGAGTTGATGTAGACGTTCGCGAAGTTCCCGCCGATGCCCGCACCTCCGTAGTACGCGATGTCGTCCGCGCACGAGTTGCTTCCGGTCGCGGTCACGGGGCTGCCGACCTGAACCGAGTTCGTCGGGTCGAAGCATTCGCCCTTGTTCTGGCGCCAGTTCGACCAGGTGAACGAGGCGTGCGCCATCCAGCGGTCGGAGAGACGCTTGGTCACCTGGAGCTCTACGCCGTCGTAGGTCTGGCGATAGCCGGGGCGGTTGGTCTGGAAGAGGCCGCTGTTGCCCGTGTAGTTGGCGATCCCGTAGATGGGTCCGGACTCGCCGATGACGTGGCCCTGGGAGTCGTAGGCGAGACAGCCGCCGTGCGTTCCGGGCGTGCACTCGCTCGGATCGAGCGTCGCCGGGTCGATCGGCACGTAGTCGGCCGAGGTGTAGCCCGGAAACGTCGTGTAGATGAGGTCCTTGCGAATCCGGTGCGTGTAGGTCAGGCCGGCGACGAACTGGGGCAGGATCTCCTGATCGAGCCCCGCCATGAATTCGTCGGTGATCGGCGCTTTCAGGTTGGGATCCGTGATGTTCGGCGACGACGCCGAGTTGGGATTGCCGGGGTCGACGTAGTTCGCGCCGACGAAGTTTCCGAGCTCGCCGCGCTCGACCATGTGGTCGCCGTTGGCGTCGTGGAACTCGTAACGGAGGATCGGATAGTAACCGTTCGGGTTGTCGAAGCTGACCTGCGCCGTGCCGAGCTGGTCCGCGAAGCGCGAGTACGATGCCCGCGCGACCGTCTTGTTCCCCTTGCCGAAGGCATAGGTCGCCCCGACCCGCGGCTGCCAGTTCTTCCAATGGAACTCCGTCGGGCCGCCGGGATAGTCGAGCTGTCCCAGGAGCTCGGGAAAGAGCGGATTGGCGGGCGCGATGCTCTGCTGGTTGTGGCCGGACTGCTCGTCGTATCGGACGCCGAAGTTGACCGTCAGGTTGTTCGCCGTGACGGTGTCGCCGAGGAACCCGTCCCAGTACGTCATCGCGGCGTTGAGGATCTTCGGGCGCGTGAGGAAGACCTGGCCGAGGTTCTCGCGCACGACGTTGCCGGTTCCGGGCCAGACCGTGATCGAAGAGAGGCCGAGCGTGCGATAGCCGAAGCCGTATTTGATCTCGTGCCCGAGCGATCCCGTGTGCGTGAAGAAGGATCCATTCGCCGCGACCTGATGCGACGGACGGTCGGTCGAGTAGAAGAGGTACGAGTTGTGCCAGACGCGATTCGCATCGCGATAGGCGTCGACGTTCAACCCACCCTCCGGCGTGAGGCTGAACGTGTTCCGGGGATAGGACCAGGACACCTCGAGCACGGACGTCGCGCCGAACACCTGCTCGTCCTGGCCTTTCCAGATCGTCGTCGGCCCGCTCTGATCCCAGGACGTTTCCTGCGGGCGTGTCGGTCCGGCGCTGCGGCCCTGCTTGATCTTGTCGCCGCGGAAGAAGAAGACGGTCGCCGAGTTCGACGAGATCGGCTGGATGTTCAGCTTGCCGCTCTCGTTTTCGAGCGTCGTCCGGTCGAGCGCGCCGCCCGTCTGCTGCAGGTTGATCTGGCTGCGGCCGTAGCTGCCCCAGAGCCAGACCTTGTCGGGGACGATGGGACCGCCGGCTTCGACCCCGTAGTCCTGGATTCCGGAGATGCGGTTGGTCTGCGTGATGCCCTGGTCGATGGCTTCCTGAGGAATGTTCGTCGATTGGAACTTCTCGTCCGTGACGAAGACGCGCGTCGAGCCGTGGACCGTGTTCGTGCCGCGCTTGGTCACCATGTTGAGCGTGACGCCGGGCACGGACACGGAAGGATCGGTTCCGCCGGTCGTGACCTGCATCTCCTCGAACGCGTCGAAGTCGTAGTACGTGGGCGAGGCGCCGAGCGCGGCCATATCCGTGATGACGACGCCGTCCACGTTCCAGGAGTTTTGCGATCCGTCGGTTCCCTTCCCCACGTAGTTGGACTGCTGGCCGCCCTGGCTTCCGCCCACGTTGACGCGGTCGACGAGCACGCCCGGGCTCTGTTGCAGGATGACCCAGGGGTCTCGCGCCGTCGGGATCTCCGTGAGCTCCGACTGCGTGAACGTGTGGCCGCTGTCGGTCTTGCGCGTGTCGAGCAGCGGTGTGTCACCCGAGACCGTGATCGTCGCCGCGACGGCGGAAAGAGACATCGGGACCGTCAGCTCGGTATTTTTTCCGAGCGTGACGGAGACGCGCTCGCGGCGCACGGTCGAAAAGCCCTGGAGCACGGCCGTGACGACGTATTCGCTGCCCGGCGCGAGGTTCAGGAAGTGAAACTCGCCCTTGGCGTCGGTGAAGGTCGTCTGCGGCGCGCCGCCGCCTTCGAGCGTGATGGAGACGCCCGGCAGCACCGCCTGCTGCTCGTCCACGCACCGGCCGTAGATGTTTCCGGACTGTTGCTGCGCGAAGCCCGCGACCGCCGCGAGGGTCCAGGCGACGCCCGCCACCCATCGCGTCAGGTGCCGGCTCCGTCTTCCGGGTGACTCGGTCATGCTTCCACCTCTTCGTTTGCGCGGAGCGAAGCGCCCCGCGTCACCCGAGAGGGAGCAACGCCATTGCCATGCCGCAACGCCGTGACAAATCACACGACCCCTGGACGGCAGGGGGCATCGGGGTCGCGAGACGACTGCCGGAGCCGCCGGCGGAGCCGGCGCCGAGGCTTGCAATCGGCGAGGGTTCGAGAATCTGAATCGTCGACCGAAAAACCGGAGGCGCGAGCCTCGGGAAAATCCGTCGAGCGGTTAAATTGATCTTCGAGGAGGCATTGCGAAATGAGCAAACCGCTCTTCGGTCTCGTTCTCGGGGGAGTCCTCGGAATCTTCGACGGACTGACGGCGCTCTTCACGCCGGCGGTGCGCTCGCAGATCGTGATGATCGTCGTCGGCTCGATGTTCAAGGGGCTGATCGCGGGCGTGCTGATCGGATGGTTCGCGCGGAAGGTCGACTCGCTTCCGCTCGGTATCCTCTTCGGCGGTTCGGTCGGCCTGCTGCTCGCGTGGCTCGTGGCCTCGATGCCCCAGCCTGACGGCAGGCACTACTACTTCGAGATCATGCTGCCGGGCGCCATCGTCGGCCTGATCGTGGGCTACGCGACGCAGCGGTACCGTGCCCCGGCGCCCCAGCGGGCCTGACACGATCTTGTGCGTTCGGGGCCCGCCAGGGGCCCCGGACGAATCTTTCGGGCGGCCCCGCCGTATGTCTAGGGCAGGAGCAGATCCCTCATGTACCGAGAGTTGCGCGCCCACGGCGAGCTCGGCCGATACGTCGAGTGTTTCTGGTTTCTCGAAGAAGGGGCCGGAACGAAGGGTGCCGGCAGCCCGGTCGAGCGCCTCCTCCCGATCGGTTCGGTCGAGGTGGTCCTGCATCGGCGAAGCCCTTTCCGGCAGTGGTCGCCGGAGGGCGCGCCGAGGCGGCTCGCGCCCGGAGTGGTCGCAGGGCAGCTGACCGGTCCGCTCTACATCCAGCCCGAGGGGCCGATCGCGACGATGGGGATCCGCTTCCGGCCGGGTGGCGCCTATCCGTTCCTCGGCCTGCCGCTCGATGCGCTCACCGACTGCCTCGTCTCCTTCGAAGACGTCTGGGGCGCGGGCGGACGCCGTTTCGAGGAGCGCCTTCTCGACGCTGCCGATGACTCCGTGCGGATGCGCGTCTCCGAAGAGTTCCTTCTCGCGCGGCTCGCGGACGGCGCGTCCCGCGACGCCGCCGTCGAAACCGCCGCCGGCGAGATCCGGCGTCGCCGGGGACGCGTGCGCATCGGAGACATCTGCGGCGCCTCCGGGGTCTCTGCTCGGCAGCTCGAGCGCCGGTTCTCGACCGCGCTCGGGCTCGCGCCGAAGTCCCTCGCGCGGATCGTGCGATTCCAGGCGATGCTTCGGGCCCTCGACCGGGGAGCACGCCCGGATTGGGCGGGACTGGCCGCCGACTTCGGTTTCTGCGACCAGGCCCATCTCGTCAACGAGGTCCGCCGGCTCTCCGGCCTGACGCCTCGCGGCCTCGCTGCGCGGCGGGCGGCGGGCGCGGGCGCCGACCCCGGCTTCACGATGGACGGGGAGTCCGGCCTGAGGGTCTGTCCGGCGGCCGCCCGGAAGGGCCCGGGGGATGTCGGATTCTTGCAAGACGCCGGAGGCCCGTCCGCGTAGATTCGCGGCATGTCGAGCGTCAACGCTCTCGGGTCCTTCGCGCCGCCACGCACCCTCCCGGCGGCGGTTCCTTCGACGACCTTCGTCCCGGTTGCCGCCGCGCGATGCCGCGCCGTGATCGTCGATCCCGATCGCTCGTCCCGAGCGGTTCTGCGGCGCGCGCTCGAGCGGCTGCCCGGTGTCGAGATCGCGGCCGAGGCCGAAGACGGCGGCCGGGCGATCGAGGCCATCCGGAGGCTGCGCCCCGAGGTCGTCTTCCTCGAGGCGGATCTTCCGGACCTCTCGGGATTCGACGTCGCCGCCGCCTTTCCGCGCGAGACGCGTCCGGCCTTCGTCGTGCTGACTTCGCGCGAGACGCTGGCGGTTCGTGCCTTCGAGGTGGACGCGGCCGACTGCGTCGTCAAGCCGTTCGCTTCGGAGCGGATCGCCGCGGCGCTCACGCGGGCGCGCGGCGCGCACGCCGCGGCCGAAACCGACGGTCCCGAGAAGCGGCGGCTGGAGGAGTGGCTCCTCGTCAAGCGAGACGGCCGCTCGATCTTCGTCCGCATCGCGGACATCGACTGGATCGAGTCGGCGCGCAACAACGTCATCCTCCACGTCGGCGCTGAGAAGTACGTTCACCACGAGACGACGTCCGGCATCGAGGCGCGGCTGTCACCGAATCGATTCCTCCGGATTCATCGGTCGACGATCGTCCGGATCGATCGGGTCCGGGAGCTCGTGCCCTGGTTCAACGGGGACTATCGCGTCACGTTGAAGGACGGCACGGAGCTGACGCTCTCGGAGGGCTACCGCGAGCGCTTGAAGAGGTTCCGCGTCTAGTTTCTACAGCGGCAGCCGCAGCTCGGCCTCGCAGCCGCGCGCGCCGCGGCGATTCTCCAGGGCCAACGTCCCGCCGTGAGCCTCGGCGATCTGCCGCGAGAGCACGAGGCCGATGCCGCTTCCTCCGGGTTTCGTCGTGAAGAACGGCACGAAGAGGTTCTCGGTTCGCGTCAGGCCCGGCCCCTCGTCCTCGACGCGCAGGACGACCTGGGCCGGCTTTCCGTTGATCCGTTCCCACCCGACCGCGACGCCGCCGCGGGTCTCGAGGGCCGCATCCGCGGCGTTGCGGACGAGATTGATGAGGAGCTGCTCGAGCTGGTCGGGGTCGGCCGAGAGGGAGAGCGGCGGGCCCGGATCGATGCGGACCGGGAGCCGCGTCTCGAGCTCCGCGACCCGCGCAACCAGCGCCGCGAGCTCCACGCGCTCGAACCGCGGGGGCGGAAGCTTCGCGAGGCGCGCGTAGGCGCCGGTGAAGCGCGACAGCGCCTCCGCCCGCGAGGCGATGACCGCGAGGCCGCGGCCGGCGTCTTCGCGCCAGTCCGCGGGCGGCGTCTCGTTTCCGAGAAGACCCGAGAGGCTGCCGGCGATCGACTGGATCGGCGCGAGCGAGTTGTTCAGCTCGTGGCCGAGCACGCGGATGAGCCGCTGCCACGCCTGGCGCTCCTCTTCGCGCAGCGGCCGGGACACGTCGGCGAGCACGAGCAGATGGTGCGGACGGCCGCCCTGGCGGAAGGAGCTGCGCCGCACCTCCCAGCGCCCGGCGCCTCCGGGAAAGGACGCGTCGAGGACACGCGGCGTCGCCTCGCGCAGGCACTCCTCGAGGCCGAGCTCCGCCGCGCTCCGGCCGAGGAGCCGCGGCTCGGGCTGGCCGAGCAGGCGCTCGCCGGCGCGGTTCGTGAGGCGGAGCTCGCCGTCCTCGTCGAACGCGAACACCGCCACCTCGATCTCCGCCATCACTCGTGAAAGGAGCGCCGTCGCCTCGAGGGCGCCGAGGCGCTGCCGGCGAAGGGTGTCCGCGAGCGCGTTGACCTCGAGCAGGACCTCACCGAGCGGGTCGTTTCCGCGCGCACCGCGCGCCCGGATGGAGAAGTCGTCCTCGCGCATCGCGGCGAGGAGGTTCGAGACCGTCTGCAGCGGCCGGACGACGCGCTCCCAGAGCGCTCGCAGGAACGCCGCCGCCGAGATCAGCACGAGCGCCGTCAGCGTCCAGCGCGTGCGGTCGGTGAAGTCCTGGCTCCAGAGGATCGCGACCGCCACGGCGGTGGCCGGCAGCGCGGCCGCGCTCGCGAGGAGGATCACCCGCTTGTCGTGCGCGAGCTTCATGGCGAGGCGCGCCTGCTTCGGCGGCGAGTATACGGTCGCCCGTCAGGCGAGGTAGAGCACCTCGCAGATTCCGGCCGGCCGCAGGCCGAGGCGGACGGCCAGCCGCTGCGAGACGGGATTCGACGCGTTCCAGTGCGGCGCCAGTCGGCGCGCGACCGTTTCGAGCAGGAGGCGCGCGCTCGCGGCGGCCGCGAAGCCGCGGCCGCGAAACGCGGCCCGCGTCGCGATGGCCACCTCGACGGCGCCACCGCCCACGGCGTACGAGGTCGCCGCGCAGGCGAGCCGATGGCCGACGAACACGCCGAAGCCGAAGCCCTCTCCGAGGAACTCCGTCGCGCTCGCGTAGACCTGCAGCGCGTGCGGCGACAGCTCCGTGTCGAGCTCCGCCGAGGCGCGCTCGTCGATGGGCCGGAGGGAGGCGTCGGCCGGAAGCGCGGCGGCGAGCTCCCGCAACGGCCCGGTCGCCAGACCCTCGCCGTCGTAGGACCGCATGTGGCGTTCCGACAGCCGCGCGCCGAAGAGCTCGCGCAGCCGCCGGTCCCAGAGGGGATCGTTGCCGTGGACGAGCTCGCGCGGGCCGGCCACGCCGCCGGAGACTTCCTCCGCCGCGGCCGAGCCGGCGTCGCCGCCGAAGACGTCGTAGCAGCCGACCGAAAGCCGCGCGGCGCCCGCGGTTCCGTCTCCGGAGATCCAGGCGCGGCCCACCCGGCCCTCCAGCACCGACGCGATTCCGGCGCGCAGATGCGGCGGGTGCGAGCGGAAGAGGGGGGCGAGCTCCCGGCGCCCTTCCGGCGCGACCTCGCGAAGCATGCGCGGCCCCTAGAGCCCGTACTTCTCCATCCGGCGATAGAGCGCGCTGCGCGACAGGCCGAGTGCCTCCGCCGCGCGGCTCACGTTGCCGCCGAAGCGGGAGAGCGCCTTCCGGATCAGGACGCCCTCGACCTCTTCGAGGCCCATCTCCTCCAGCGGCGGTTCGGCGCCATCGCGCTGCGGACGCAGTCCGAGATCCGCCGGCCGCACGCGCGGGCCGGACGCGAGGAGCACGGCGCGTTCGACCGCGTGGTCGAGCTCGCGGACGTTGCCGGGCCAGGGATGGTCGAGCAGCGTCTGGAGCGCGGCGGGCTCGAATCCGGCGACGTCCTTGCGGTAGCGCCGGGCGTGGAGCCCGAGGAAGTGCTGGGCGAGGAGGGGGATGTCCTCGCGTCGGTCGCGCAGGGGAGGGACGGTGATCTCGATGGTGTTGAGGCGGAAGCGCAGGTCCTGGCGGAAACGGCCGGCGGCGACTTCGCCTGCGAGATCCGCGTTGGTCGCGGAGAGGATGCGAACGTCCACTTTGCGCGTGCGCGAAGACCCGAGGCGTTCGAACTCGCCGGTCTCGACGACACGCAGGAGCTTGCCCTGCTGGCTCGCGGGCACGTTCGCGATCTCGTCGAGAAACAGTGTTCCGCCGTCGGCGAGCTCGAAGCGCCCGACCCGGTCGGCGCGCGCGTCGGTGAAGGCGCCCTTGACGTGTCCGAAAAGCTCGCTCTCGAAGACGCCCTCGGAAACTCCGCCGGCGTTGAGCGTCACGAGAGGCCGGTTCCGGCGTGTCGAGGCGGCGTGGATCGCCCGCGCGACCACCCCCTTCCCGGCGCCGTTCTCGCCGACGATGAGCACGTTCGCGTCCGACGGCGCGACCCGAGCGATGAGCTCGACCACGGGACGCATTGCGGCGGATTCGCCAAGGATCGAGGGGTCCGGCTCGGGCCGGAGGATGCGATTCTCCGCCTCGAGCTGCGCGCCGCGTCGGAGCGCGCGTCCGAGCGCGATCTGTGTGCGGAGCGTCGCGAGCAGGCGCGCGTTTTCCCACGGCTTCTGCACGAAGTCGCGCGCTCCTCGGCGCATGGCCTCGACGGCGAGATCGACGCTGCTCCATGCCGTCATCACGATGACCGGCAGGCTCGCATCGATCTCCTGCAGGCGCGCGAGCAGGTCGAGCCCTTCCTGGCCCGACGTCGTGTCGCGGGCGTAGTTCAGGTCGATCAAAGCGGCGTCGAAATCGCGCGCGGACACGGCTCCGACCACGGCCGCGGGAGAGGAGACGGTCTCGGCCTCGAGGCCTTCGGCCTTGAAGAGGAGGCGCAGGGCTTCGAGGACGTCCTTCTGGTCGTCCGCGACGAGGATCCGGCTAGCCGGAGGGGCCACGGGCGGAGCTTATCGGAGGCGTCATTCGCTCCGCATCGATGCGAGGGGATCCACCCGGAGCGCGCGCCGCAGCGGCACGGCGCTCGCGAGAGTCGTGAGCGCCGCCAGGACGACCCCGACGCCGACGACGGTGGCCGCGTCCACCCGGAGGCCGCCGAAGAAGAGACCCTGGAGGAGCCGCAGCACGGCCAGCGCCGCGAGAAGGCCGGTGCCGAGGCCGAGGAGGGCCATCCGGAGGCTCTCGCGAAGCAGGAGGCCGGAGACGGCCGTGCGGCTCGCTCCCAGCGCGAGGCGGACTCCGATTTCCTGCCGCCGCCGCTCGACCGCGTGGGAAAGGACGCCGTAGATGCCGATCGCCGCGAGCAGAAGGCCGCAGACGGCGGCGCCGAAAATGCCCGCGACGTTGCGCCGCATCGGATCGAGGACCTGCCGATACACGGCCTTTTGCGTCGCGACGAACGCATGGCCCTCGGGTGAGGCTTCCCGCAGGGCTTTTCGGACGGCTCCGATCGCAGTGGGCGATGCGGGCCCCTTCGTGCGGAAGAAGATCTCGATCAGATCGCCGGTTCCCTGGGACAGGGGCACGAAAACGGTCGGGCGCAGGTCCTCGAAGAGGTCGATCGGATCGGATTCCCGGACGTTCTCGACGACGCCGACCACGGTCGCCCAGGGGGCCGATTCACCGGCGCGGCCGAACTTGAGGCGCTGGCCGATCGGGTCTTCGCCCGGCCACCACGTCTTCGCCGCGAGATCGTTCACGATCGCGACCCGCGCTCCCGGCTCGTCGTCCGCGGAGCCGAAGTTCCTTCCGCGCACGACGGCGGCTCCCGTCGCCGGGAAGAAGCCCGGATCGACGGCGAACCCGCCGACCCGGCTGCCGGCGGCCTCGCTTTCGCCGGCGGCGCGCGTCACCGTCACGACCGGCGTCTCGCCGCCGACACGCGGCCTCATCGTGAACTCCCGGAGCGCTGCGCCGACGGTGTCGATTCCAGGCAAGGCGAGAAAGCGTTCCCGCGCGGTCGAGAAAAACTGGGCGGGCGTTTCGGCGGAGCCTCTTCGAGGGATCTCGAGATTCGAGTACACGACGCGAGCGGTGTCGTCCCGGTCCCGCCCGTGGAAGTCGCGGTAGCTTCGCGCGGCGGCGCCGCCGAGGCTGACCAGGATCACGGCGCCTGCGATCTGGAGAGCGACGAACACGTGCTGGGATCGGCGCCGCGCGGTCTGCCCGGCCTGGCCGACCGTCGAGCCCTTCAGGAACCTCTGCGGCGCGGAGCGCGCGAGACGCGATGCCGGCACGAGGCTCACGAGCAGCGCCGCCACGGCCGTCACGGCGATCGAGACCGGTATCGAGGTGGCGCCGAGGCGGTCCTCGACGGAGGCCGGCAATAGGCCCATGGCCGAGCGCATCGGCGCCAGCAGGGCGATGCCCCATCGCGAGACGATCAGGCCGGCGCCGCCACCCAGGGCCGCCAGCGCGAGCCCCTCGGCAGCGAGCTGCGCCGCGAGACGCCGGGGCGACGCGCCGAGGGCGCTCCGCACGGCGAATTCGCGGCGGCGGCCGATCGTCCGGACGAGGAGCAGACCGGCCAGGTTGGCGCACGCGATGAGAAGCACCGCGAGCGCGATCGCGCCGAATGCCAGATCGTAGGATCGCCAGTACTTGAGCGCGTCCTGACGAAGCGGGCGCAGGAAGGCCTTCCAGGAGGGCTGGCCCGGCGGAGGCGGCGGCGAGGCGGCGGCGAGCTCGGCGCGCGCCAGCCCGAAGCCGATGCCGGGAGCGAGCTTTCCCAGCAGACGGACCGAACTGTCGCCGATGTTCGTGCGCTTTTGTGCCGCGGAACGCTCGAGATAGGGCTCGAGGGGTATCCAGAAAGCGCTTCGGTACTCGAACTGCATCCCGGGTGGAAGGACGCCGATCACCGTGTAGGGCGCTCCCGAAATCCGCACGACGCGGCCGAGCACGTCGGGAGAGGCGTGGAAGCGCGATCGCCACAGGGAATCGCTCAGAAGGATGACGGGCTCGGCCCCAGATCGGTCGTCCTCTGGAGTGAAGGCCCGCCCGAGAGCCGGCGCCGTTCCGAGGAGCTCGAGCAGGTTTGGCGAGATCGCTTCTCCGCTGTCCGCGGTCTCCCGGTCGCTGTCCGCTGCGACATATCCGCCGAAAATCACGTGGGCCGCGAGCGGCCGGATGGTCCGGAGTCGGTTACGCCAGACGCGATACGTCGCGTAGCGGGCCGTCGTGAGCTCGTCGGCGCTCCGGCGGGAAGAGCCCTCGACCGGAACGACGAGGCGGTCCGCCTCGGGATAGGGCAAAGCCCGGAGTCGAATCGCTTCGACCATGCTGAACGCGGCGCTCGTCGCGCCGATGCCGAGCCCGAGCGAAAGGACGGCGATCGCCGAGATGCCGGGACTCTTTCGGAGCATCCGCAGCGCCTGGCGCAGATCTCCCGGCAGGCGCATCTCCGTCATTCCGCGCGCAGGGCGCGCGCCGGGTCGACGCGAGACGCCCGGCGTGCCGGCAGATAGCTCGCCGCGAGCGCGATCGCGGCGACGAGAGCGACGATCCCGCCGAGGACCGCGGGGTCGCCGGGGCGCACCGAGAAGAGAACGCTCGCCACGAGGCGTCCGAGGAGCAGCGTGGCCGCGAGACCCGCCGCGATCCCCGTGAGCGCGAGGAGCATCCAGCGGCGCAGCACATGCGCGATGACGTCGCGCCCCTGGGCGCCGAGCGCCATGCGAATGCCGATCTCCCGTCGGCTCTGACCGACGGCGAGACTGACCACGGCATAGAGGCCCATGGAAGCCAGGACCGCGGCGGCGACGGCGAAGGCGGCCGTGAGCCAGGCGAGCAGGCGCTCCGAGCTCGTGTCGTCGTCCACGAAGCGCTCCATCGTCTGGAGGTTCGAGACGGCCTGGTCGGGCCGCAGCGCGCGGATCTCACGGCGCGCCGCCGCGGCGAGGTCCGCGGGATCGGAGGGCGCGTCGAGGACGATGCTCACGCTCGTTTCGGGCACCTGCGCGAGCGGGAAGTACATCTCCGGGCGAATGGGCGCCGCGAGCCCGCGATGCCGCACGTCTCCCGCGACGCCCACGACCTCGATCCAGGGCGATTCTCCGGTCGGACGGCTTCGCCCGAAGCGCCTCCCGATCGGATCCCGTCCCGGCCAGTACCGCCGCGCCATCTCCTGGCTGACGATCGCGACCCGACCGACGGATTCCTCGTCGGAGTCGCGGAACGCGCGTCCTCGAACGATCGGGATGCCCATCGCACGGAAGTAGCCGGGAGAGACGACGACGCGCCCGACGCGGGGCTCCTGGCCGGGCGGCGGCGGCGCCTGGCCCTCGGGCGTGATGAACGTCCAGGAGTTGTTGCCGCTCATTGGAAGCGTCGTGACCGCTCCCGCGGCCCGCACGCCTGGCAGCGCGCCCAGGCGTTCGAGCAGCGGTCGATAGAAGGCGCGCATGCGATCGTCGCTGCCGAACTCGCCGTCCGGCAGATCGAGCCGCATCGTGAGGACGTGTTGGGGCCGGAACCCCGGATCGACGCGCCGGAGCAGCGCGAGGCTCTTGACGACGAGACCGGCGCCGGCGAGGAGCACGAGCGCCAGCGCGACCTCGGAGGCGACGAGCCCCGCCTGGAGGCGCGCGCGGCGCCCTCCTCCCGCCGTCCGCGCCGACGCGGCGCGCAGGGCCTGTCCGAAACCGGCGCGCGAAGTGGACAGCGCGGGCAGCAAACCGAAGGCCGTAGCCGTCACGAGCGAGAGGAGAAATCCGAAGAAGACGACGCGTCCGTCGAGCGCGATCTCGGGGAGCCGCGCGGTATAGGGCGGCAGCAGCCGGACGAGCGTCTGCACGCCCCAGAGCGCGCACAGGAGGCCGACGGCGCCGCCCGCGAGCGCGAGCAGGACCGACTCCGTCAGCATCTGGGCCACGACCCGGCCGCGCGAGGCGCCCAGCGCCGCGCGAACGGCGACTTCGCGATCCCGCGCCGCGCCGCGCGCGAGCAGGAGCTGCGCGATGTTGGCGCACGCGATCACGAGCAGAAGGCCCACGGCTCCGAGGAGCGTGTAGAGCCCGGTTCGGAACTTGGCGCCGAAGAGGTCTTCCTCGAGGGGGATCACGTTGACCTCGAATCCGGCGTTCGACTTCGGATAGGCCGCGGCGAGGCGGCGCGAGATGGCGTCGAGCTCGCTGCGGCACTGCGCGACCGTGACGCCCGCACGGAGGCGCCCGGCCGCAAGATAACTGCGGTCGCCCCGGTCCGGGTCTCCGAGGCTCGGGCCGAGCGCCGACCATACGGGCGTCGTCTCGAGGCCCGGGATCGTGCGCGGCGAGAGGACGCCGACGACCGTCGCGGGCTGGCCGTCGAGGGTGAGCGTCCGGCCGACGACGGCGGGGTCGGCGCCGAAACGCTCGCGCCAGGATGCCCAGGTCAGAACCGCCGCGCGAGGTGCTTCGGGCCGGTCATCGGCGGGCCCGAGCAGTCGTCCGAACGCCGCGCGGGCGCCGATCATGCGGAAGAAATCTCCGGTGACGAGCGTGACGTCGAGCGCCTCGGGCTCGCCCCGCCCCGTGAGGGTCTGCGTGACGGGGAACATCACGGCGAGCGATTCGAAGCTGCGGGCCTCGCGGCGCCAGTCCTCGAAGTCGCGGTACGAGACGTTCGAGTGGTCGAAGCCGCCGGCCTTGTTGCGGCCCCAGAGCGTCATGACGCGATCGGCCTCGGGAATCGGCAGGGCGCGCAGGAAGAGGGCGTCCACGCCGGCGAAGATCGTGGCGGCGGCGCCGATCGCGAGGCCGAGCGTCACGATGATTGCGGCGGCGAAGCCGGGCCGGCGGACGAGCGTCCGGACCGCGTAGCGGGCGTCCTGCGCGAGCGCGCTCAGGGTGCGATTGTTCAAGGTGTTTGTTCCCTCCCTTCCCGTCACTCGCTGCGCAGCGCCTCGATGGCATCGGTGCGCGCGGCGCGGCGCGCGGGCGGGTAGGCCGCCGACATCGCCACGAGGGCGAGCAGCACGACGCCTCCGGCGAAGATCGAGAGGTCCGCCGCGGGAACTCCGAACAGAATCGTGCGGACCGCGTGCCCGAGCGCCCAGGCCGCGGGCAGTCCGGCGAGGCTTCCGACGCCGAGAAAGAACGCGACCTCGGCGAGCACGAGCCGACGCACATCGGACGGCGTCGCACCGAGCGCGATCCGAACCCCGATCTCTCGGCGCCGCTGCGCCACGGCGAAGGCGAGGACGCCGTAGATGCCGAGCGCCGAGAGAAGCGCCGCCAGGACTCCGAAGGCCGCCGACAGCAGTGTCACGAGCCGACGCGCGAGCAGCGATTCGGAGATCTGGGTGCGGAGCGTCTTCAAATCGAAGATGGGAAGCTGCGGGTCGATTCGGGCCACCGCCGCGCGGATCGCCGGAGTGAGGCTTTCCGGCGCCTCGCTCGAGCGCACGTAGAAGGTGAGCCGGCCGAGCTGGGGGTTCTGTTGCCAGGGCAGGTACGCGAACGGGGCGATCTCCTTGTCCACCGTGTCCGTCTTGCTGTCGCGGACCACGCCGACGATCTCGATATCCGTGACGGCCGACCCGCCGTGAGTGAACCCGAACCTTCCCCCCAGCGGGCTCCGGCGGGGGAAGAACTTCCTGGCCATCGTCTCGTTGATGACGGCGACCTTCGGCGCGTTCGCGTCGTCTTTCCAGACGAGCTCCCGCCCGACGACGAGCGGAATGCCCATGGTCGCGAAGTAGTCCGGAGCCACCTCGTTGACCTGGACGTGGGTCGTATCCGCGTCGGCCTCGAGGCCCTCGACCCGGACGTTGCTTCCGCGGGTCTCGTTGGCGAGCGTCGGGAGCTCGGCGGCGGTGGCGGAGCGTACGCCCGGCAGAATCGAGAGGCTCTCGATCAACGACCGCCCCATTGCCGACGTGCGTTCGGCGGTGTAGCCGTTGAGGTCCGGCGCGACGGTGAAGCCGAGCAGGCCATCGGGTTTGAGGCCGAGCTCCACTCGTCCCGAGATTCTGCAGCGTCCGGACGAAGAGCCCGGCGGCGACGAGCAGAACGAGCGTGAGCGCGACCTGGGACGTCACGAGCCACCGCCGGAACTTGAGCGCCTCGCGTCCGGCCGAGCCGCCGCGCTCCGAGCCGCGCAGGGTCGCGGCCGGATCGAGGCGGATCGCGCGAAGCGTCGGCGCCAGCCCGAAAAAGAGAGCGGCCAGAAGCGACAGGATCGCGGTGACGACGACGACCCGCCCATCGATCTGCACGGCGAGCTGCCGCAAGTCGAAGTCGGGGGGAAACGCCGAGAGCAGGCCGGCCAGCGTCCACTGCGCCACGAGGAGCCCGAGCGCGCCGCCCGCGGCGCAGAACACGAGGCACTCGACGATCGACTGGCGGAGCAGCTGTCCTCGTCCGGCGCCGATCGCCAGGCGGATTCCGTACTCGCGCTGTCTCGCCACGCCGCGCGCCGCGAGCAGGCCGGCCAGGTTCGAGCAGGCGATGAGCAGGACCAGCGCGACCATGCCCATCAGGGAGACGAGCGGCTTGCCGACACCGTCGCGCAGGACGGAACGTCCGGTCCCGCCGGGCAGGAGCTCGAGCTTCTTCTCGACGAACTGCTGGCGGGTCTTGTCGTCCCATCCCTGGAGCCCCGGCACGAGCTCCGTCAGGAGCGAGCGGTAGAGGGGCGCCAGCCGCGCCTGCGCCTTTCCGCGCGCGAGGCCCGGCTTCAGGCGTCCCACGATCTGGACCCAGTAGTCCTTCGGATCGTCCAGGCCGTTCCGGAACGGCGTCATCTGCGCTTTCTCCATCATCGGCACGAAGACGTCCGCAGGACGGCCGGGCTGGATTCCGGAGAAGCCGTCGCGGGCGACGCCGACGACGGTCAGCGGCTGCCCGTTCACCACGATCGTCTTGTTCAGGACGGAGGGGTCCGCGCCGAATCGGCGCGTCCAGTAGCCGTGGGACAGGACGGCGACCGCGTGCGCGCCGGGCGCGCGATCGTCGGACGGCGTCAGCGTGCGGCCGAGCGCCGGCGCGACGCCGAGCACGTCGAACGCGTTCCCGCTCACGAGCTCTCCGGCGGCGCGTTCGGTCGCTCCGCGCGCGCTCACGCTCGCATCGAACGGAAACTCGGCCATGAGCCCCGCGAAGACATCGCTCCGGGCCGCGAGATCCCGGTACATCGGGTACGTGAACGACGTCGCGATGTCCGAATCGCTCCAGCCGTGTCCCTGGATCGGACCCTCCGAGCGCAGGAGAACGAGCTCGCGCGGGTTTCGGACCGGGAGCATCGTCAGGAGCACGCGATTGACGAGCGCGAAGATCGCCGCGTTGGCGCCGATTCCGAGCGCGAGCGTGATCACGGCGGCCGCCGCGAAGCCGGGGCTCTTGACGAGCGCTCGCAGGGCATACCGAAGGTCCTGCAGGATCGTTGTCATGACTTCTCCTCTGATCGGCTCGGAGGCTCCGCCGTTACTCCCTCCGCAGAGTTCCGACGGGATCGACCCGCGCGACCCGGCGCGCCGGCAGAGCGCAGACGTCCACGTCCGTCTCGATCCCGCGGCCGGGGTGGGGAAACCGGGCGGCGCCACGCCGAGATCGGGTACCGACAATCGTTCCAAAGAGATGTCATGGCTCTCCTCGCAGCGCGGAGGCCGGATCGACGCGGGCGGCCCGCTGGGCCGGGATGAACGCCGCGGCGAGCGCCGTCGCGGCGAGGAGAGGCGCCGCGAGGGCATAGGCTCCGGCATCCGCAGCGCTCACGCCGTGCAGGAGTCCAACCAGCAAGCGGGAGGCCGCGAGGGCTCCGACCAGACCGATCGACAATCCAGCCGATACGAGAAGACCGGCTCGCCCGAGGAGCGCGGCGATGACTTGCCCCTTCGGCGCGCCGAGCGCCACCCGGATCGCAATCTCGCGGCGGCGCCGTGCGACGTCTTGGGCCATGAGCGAATACAGGCCCAGGCAGGCGAGGAGAACGCCCAACAAGGCGAACAATCCGAGCAACCGAACGACGAATCGGGTCTGGCCGATGGCGTCCTCGACGCGCGCGCTCATGGGACGCAGCTCGACGAGAGGCAACTCCGGGTCGATCGCGGAGACAACCTGGCGCACCGACGGCGCGAGTCCGGCCGGATCGGCGAGCGTCTTGATGACGATGTTGAGGCCGCGCTCCGGACTCTGCGCCAGGGGCAGGTAGACCTCCGGAATGGCCGCGGCATCGATTCCGTCGTGACTGACGTCTCCCGTGACGCCGACGATGGTCCGCCAGGAGGTCTCCCCGGACCCGAGAGCCAGGCGCTCCTGCAGCGGAGATCGATCGGGCGAGTAGTGCACGACGAAAGCGCGGTTGACCAGGACGACCGCCGCGGCGCCGGCCCGATCTCCCGCCCCGAAGGGACGTCCCGCCCACAGGGGGATGCCGAGAGCGCGAAAGTAATCCGGGCTGACGACGCGCACGCCCACGACCGGCCGGTTCGACGGCGGCAAGGGCCGGCGCTCGAGGTTGAGGCTCCCGACGCCGTAAGCGGGGTCGAGCGGGAATCGGGTGGTGCCGCCTGCGGCCACAACGCCCGACAACCGCTCGAGCCGGCCGAAGAAGTCGTTGAAGAAATCGAGACGGCTCTCCGGCGTCGAGTACTTCTCGGAAGGCAGACCGATTCGAAGCGACAAGACTCCTTCCGAGCGGAAACCCATGTCGAAGGCGGAGAGCCGGCGTACGGCCTGCAGCATCAGACCGGCCCCGATCAGGAGGACGAGCGCGAGCGCCATCTGTCCGACGACCAGGCCGCCGCGAAGGTCCGTCCGCCCGATTCGAGCGGCTCGGGCGCCGGCCATCGCCGAGCGAATGTCCAGGCGAGCCGCCTCGAGGGCGGGCGCAAAGCCGAAGCCAAGTCCTGCCACGAGAGACGCGGCGGCGGCGAAGACCGCGACCCACATGTCGAGGCCCACGCCGTCCAGGCGCGGCACGCTCGAGGGGGCCAAACCACGTAGGGCGTCGGCACCCCACATGAAGAGCAGCAGCGCGACCGCACCGGCCATGAGTCCGAGCAACAGACTCTCCGTCAGCAGCTGTGTGAACAGCCGGGACCGGCCCGCGCCCAGGGCCATTCGGATCGCGATCTCGCGGCGCCGAGTGAAGGCTCGTGCGAGAAGGAGAGAAGAGAGGTTGGCGCATGCGATCAGGAGAAGCAGGGCGACCGCGCCGACCAGGAGCCGCAGGGCCGGCGCCGCTGCGCCGACGATCTGCTCCGCGATCGGAACGACAGCGAACCGGACACCCGCGTTGGTTTCCGGGTGATCGGCGGCGAGGCGCCGCGCCAGGCGGCCGACCTCGTCCCGGGCCGTCGCGAGAGTCATGCCCGGCTTCAATCGACCAATGAGCTGAAGCACCGCTGTGGCGCGGTTGTTCCAGGCGGGTTGCAAATCGAGCGGAATCCAGAACTCCGCCGGATCCTGCGGCGCCTTGAAGTGGGAGGGGGCCGCGAAGTCCTTCGGCATGACGCCGATGATGGTGAAGGGCTCCCCGTCGAGGTGGAGGAGGCGCCCGACGGCGGACGGATCGGCGCCGAAACGGCGCCGCCAGAGCGCGTCGCTCAACACCACGACCTTGCGACGCTGGCTGTCGTCCTCGGCGACGAGGGTGCGGCCGAGCGCGGCGCGGCGCCCGAGCGCGGAGAAGTAGTTGCCGGTGACTCCGACGCCGCGGCTCGGTTCCGGATCGCCGCCCCCCGTGAGGTTCGCGCCTCGCGGAATCTGCGCGGCGAGGGTTTCGAAGGCGCCGGGCTGAGCTCGAAGATCCTCGAAGTTTGGAGCGGCGACGCTGAAGCGGTGATTCCCCTCGCGGAACAGATCCTCCCAGATCACGACCAACCGGTCGGGATCCCGAAAGGGGAGGGGCCGAAGGAGCACCGCGTGAACCACCGAGAAGACGGCTGTGTTCGCGCCGATTCCGAGCGCGAGCGTGATCACCGCCGCGGCCGCGAAGCCGGGGCTCTTCACGAGCGTTCGATGCGCGAACCGAAGATCCTGCAGGAGCGTCGTCATGACCTCCGCCTCCCTTTGTTTCGGTCCCTCATGCGGCCGGCATCCGCCGGGTCGACTCTTCCGCTCATCTCGCGCTACACGCTCCGAAGGGCGGCGAGGAGATCCAGCCTCGCGGCTCGGCGCGCCGGCAGCGCGCTCGAGGCGAGCGCCACGGCCGCCATGAGGAGCGCTGCCGCCGCGAAGCTCACCGGATCCGCCGCGCGCACGCCGTAGAGCTGTCCGGACAGCAGGCGCGTGACCGCCAGCGCGCCGAGAATCCCCGCGGCAATTCCGATTTGGGACAGGCGGAACGCCTCCCGCACGACGAGCCGGAGGATGTGGCGAGGATCGGCCCCAACGGCGAGACGGATGGCGAGCTCGCGCCGGCGTTGGGCGAAGGAGTAGGCGAGCACGCTCGAGAGCCCGAGCGCGGCGAGCCCGACGGCGAGCGCGCCGAAGAGGCCGAGGAGCCGCGTGGACTGCCGCCGGGGCTGGACGGCGCTCTCCGCGATCTGCGCCAGGGGGGCCAGCTGGGACACAGGCAGCTCGGGATCCAGTCCGCGAACCGTGCGACGGATCGGCTCGAAGAGGCTCTGCGGATCGTCGACGGCCTTCACGACGAACGACATCGTCGGCAGGGGGTGCTGGAAATATGGGAGGTAAGTCTCCGCGACGGGCCCCTCGTCGAGCTGCTCGGCGCGAACGTCGGCCACCACGCCCACGACTTCCCGCCACGCCTCGTCGCCGCCCCACCGGATCCGGATCCGTCGCCCGATCGGATCCTCCGAGGCGAAGAAGCGCCGCGCCATCGTTTCGTTGATCAGCGCAACGGGGCGCTCGCCTTCGCGATCGGATTGCTCGAACGCGCGGCCGCGGCGGATCGGGATCCGGGTCGCGGCGAAATAGGCGGGCGTGACCACGCGGTAGTAGGTGATCGGCGCCTGGCCCGCCGGGAAGGCGGGCCGCCCGGCGATTTCGAAGTCGCCGTTGGTGCTCATGCCGCTCAATGGAAGGCTGTTGATCGCTCCGGCCGCGGCGGCGCCGGGAGTAGCCCCGAGGCGCTCGATCCCTTCTCGGTAGAACGCGCGTTGCGCGTCGGCCGTCGGATATCGGATCGCCGGAAGCGAGAGCTGAAACGTGGCGGCGCCGTCGAGGGGGAAACCGGGATCGACGTGCTCGAGGGCGGCGACCGTGCGCAACATGAGACCCGCGCCCGCGAGAAGGACGAGAGCCAGCGCGATCTCGGAGACGACGAGGAGGTTCCGCAGGCGGCCCCGGCTCGGGCCATCCGATCCGACGCGGCCTCCGCCGTCCATGCGGGCCGCCACGTCGGGCCGGGCCGCGGACAGCGCGGGGGCGAGACCGAACAGAATCCCCGTGAGAACGGAAATCCCGAAGGTGAAGGCGAGCACGTCCGTGTCGATCACGACGGGAGTCGCCTCGGAGAGCTGAAGCGGAAGGAGTTTCTGCATTACGTCGAGGCCCCAGTACGCGAGGCCCAGCCCGAGCAGCCCGCCGCAGACCGCGAGGAGCAGGCTCTCCATCAGGAGTTGCCGCACGAGGCGTCCGCGACTCGCGCCGAGCGCAACGCGCACCGCCATCTCCCGCCGGCGCGCGATCGTGCGTGCGAGGAAGAGGTTCGCGACGTTCGCGCAGGCGATCAGGAGGACGAAGCCCACGGCTCCGAAAAGTGTCCAGAGAGCCGGACGCGCTTCGTTCGCCAGTTGACGGCCGAGATCGAGAAGTCGGACGTCGTGCCCGACGTCGGTGGCGGGAAAAGCCGTGCGGAGGCGCATCGCGATCGCGTGGAGCTCTTCCTGTGCCGCGGACAGGGGAATGCCCGTCTTCAGCCGGCCCACCACGCGGTAGGTGTGAACGCCGCGGTCGAGGCGCTCGGCGGGGGTGAGCACGAGAGGCGTCCAGAGCTCGGCCGCATCCGGATAGTCGAAGCGGCGCGGCATGACCCCGACGATCGTGTAGTCCTCTCCATTGAGTCGGAGGGTCCGTCCAATCGCGTCGGCCTGCGCGTCGAAACGGCGGCGCCAGAGGCGATGGCTGAGGACCACCTCGCGCGAATCGCCAGCGCCCGGCGGCGCGGAAAGCGCACGCCCGGCCAGGGGCGCGAGCCCGAGAGTCGAGAAGAACTCGGGCGACACGGCCGCGCCGAGAAGCCGCTCGGGATCTTCGGGTCCTGCGACCGCGTACCAGCGATAATCCGAGTACGCGATCGATTCGAAGCTCCGGCCTTGAGCCTGCCAATCCCCGACCTGGCCGGAGGCTGCCGGGGCCAAGGGGACCTCGGGCTGGACGTCCCAGATGCCGACGAGGCGGTGCGGGTCGCGGAACGGAAGAGGCTTCAGGAGCACCGCGCGAACGGCGCTGAAGACGGACGCATTCGCGCCGATTCCGAGCGCGAGAGTGATCACGGCGGCCGCGACGAAGCCGGGGCTCGCGCGGAGTCCGCGGAGCGCGTACCGCAGGTCGGGTGGAACGAGGTTCATGGACGTCTCATCTCCTTCATTCCGCGCGCAGCGTCGCGACGGGGTCGACGCGAACGGCGCGCCGCGTGGGAGCGATGCTCGAGACCAGCGCGACGGCGACGATCAGCGCCGCCGCGGCGGCCAGAGTGAGGGGGTCGAAGGGCGAGACGCGGTAGAGCTGTGACGCGATCGCCGGCGCCAGAAGAAGGGCGCCGAAGAGGCCGGCGGCCACTCCCGCCAGCGTGAGGCGAAGGGTCTGTGTCGAAATCAGCGCGACGATTCGCTGCCGGCTCGCGCCGAGCGCGACGCGGATGCCGATCTCTCGCCTCCGCTGGCCGACAACTCCGGACAGAACGCCGAGGATCCCGACGGCGGCGAGAAGCGAAGCCAGAGCGGCGAAAGCGGCGAGGAGGCCGGCGGCGAATCGGCGGGGCGCGGCGGAGCCCAACAGGATCTGCTGCATCGTCGCCACGTGCACGACCGGTTGGTCGGCATCGACGGCGGCGATAGCGGCTCGGACCGGACTGGCGAGACGCTCGGGATTCGCGGAGCGGACGACAAGGACCATGCCCGCATCCACGAACTGCTCGCGGGGAAGATAGACCTGCGGCGTGTCGGGCGCGTCGAGCGCCATCTGACGCACGCTGCCCACGACTCCGACGACGGTCCGCCAGGGTTGCGGGTCGCCGACCGCGACGCGCTTGCCGATGGGGTCTTCGCCGCGCCAGATCTTTCGTGCCAAGGCCGCGTTGATCAGGACGACTGGCGCCGCGTCGGCGCGGTCGCCCGGCTGAATGTCCCGTCCGCGCAGCACGCGGATGCCCATCGTCCGCAGGTAGTCGGTGCTCACAGAGTAGCGGTCGGCGCTCGGGTCGAGCTCCGGATTCGCCGAGGGCTTGTCCTGCGGATGGACGCCGTACCCGTCGAAGTTGCCGCCGAGGGGAAGCTGGCTGACGAGTCCGGCGCTCCGGACTCCCGGCAACGCGCGCACCCGCTCGAGCACGCGCTCCCAGAACCGGCTGATCGCCGGATCCTCCCGATAGCGGGCGCCGGAGACGTCCACTTCCATCGTCAGGACCCCCTCGCTCCGGAATCCCGGGTTGACCCGAAGGATGCGGAAGGTGCTCTGGAGCAGCAGCAGCGCTCCCGACAGGAGGATGAAGGCCATCGCCACGTCGAACACGACGAGCGTCCGTCACCCGGCGCGACCGCCGGCCCGCGGAGGCGCCCGAGGCCTCGCGAAGAGACGGCTCGATCGGCGCGCGGCTCATAAGCAGGGCCGGAACGACGCCGAAGAGCATGCCGGTGATCAACGAGATCCCCAGGGTGAAGAGGAAGACGCTGCCCTCCAGCGCGATTCCGCCGGCGCGCGGAAGGTTGGCCGGAGCGATGCCGAGCAGCGCCTGGAGCGTCCACGCGGCGGCAGGAAGCCCAGACTTCCTCCGAGGAGTGCGAGGATCAGCGCCTCCACCAGAAAGAGGGCGGCCACTCGGGCGCGCGAGGCGCCGAGGGCCACGCGAAGGGCGATTTCCTTTCGCCGGCGGCCGGCGCGCGCCAGCAGCAGACTCGCCACGTTGGCGCAGCCGATGAGCAGGATCAGAGCGACGGCCGCGAGCAGCGTCCAGAGGAGCGGGCCCGCGCGCGCGGTCAGGCTGTCGGAGAAGGGCCTCACGAGGACCTCGGCGCCCGGATACTCGGTCGGGTGCTCTCGCAGCAGTGCCGCGGCGAGATCCCCATCTCGGCGGCGGCCTGCGCGGGCGTAACTTCCGTCCTCAGCCGCCCGATCGCTCGGAGGTGGCGGCAGGTCCGGCAGGCCTGTGGGAGGCCCGTGTCGTACCCAGGGGCGAGAAGATCTCGGTGGGCTTCGCCGGGTCGGAGGTGAAAACGGGCTCGAAGTCGCGGGGAAGAACCCCCGCCACGAGGTACGCCACGTCGCCCAGCCGAATCGTCCTGCCGGCGATCTCCGGGTCTGCGCCGAACCGTCGTCTCCAGAGACCGTCGGAAAGGAGGACGACGCGGTTGGCTCCCGCGGCGTCCTCGGAGGGCAGGAAGTCGCGGCCGATGGCCGGTCGGACGCCCAGCAGACGGAAGAATCCGTCCGAGACGCGGGCCCCCACGATGCGTTCCGCGGCAACTCCGGCACCCGCAGAAAGTTTGGGCATCCAGTCCGAGGCGACGACGATCTGTGCGAACGACCGGCTGCGGGCCCGCCAGTCGAGGAAGGTCGGGTAGCCGCGTGCGACGGGGTCCCGTCCCGGTCCCGCTCCTGGATGCTCACGATCTGCTCCGGGCTCGCGAAGGCAGCGGGCGCAGCAGGACGCCGCGCACGACGGAGAAGATGGCGGTGTTGGCGCCGATCGCGAGCGCCAGCGTCGCCACCGCGGCCGCCGTGAAGCCGGGGCTCTGCGAGCGAGCATCCGGGCGGCGTGGCGAAGATCCTGAAGGAGCGAGCTCATCGCGTCCTATCGCGTCGCGCCGGCGGGCTGGCCCATCCGGTCCTTCACGGTCTCGGAGTCCGCCACCCAGCCGTCGCGCAGGCGGACGATGCGGTGGCCGTAGGTGCGCGTTCTCCTCGGAGTGCGTGACCTGGACGATCGTCGTGCCCTCGTCGTTCAGCTTCTTGAAGAGGCGCATGATCTCGCGGCCCTGGTCCGAGTGGAGGTTGCCGGTCGGCTCGTCGGCGAGCAGCAGCTTCGGCTTCGCGATGAGCGCGCGCGCGACGCCGACGAGCTGCTGCTGGCCGCCCGAGAGCTGGTTCGGGAAGAGGTCCTTCTTGCCGACGATCTGGAAGCGGTCGAGCGTGTCGGCGACGATCGCCGCGCGCTCGGAGCCCTTGACGTTGCGGTAGGAGAGCGGGATGTCGAGGTTCTCGGCGACCGTCAGGTCGTCGAGCAGGTGGTACTGCTGGAAGACGAAGCCGATGTTCTTCTTGTTGAGCTCGATCCGGTCGCGCGGCTTGAGCTCGTGGACGGCCTGGCTCGAGGAAGCGGTACTCGCCCGGTCCAGTCGTGGTCGAGCATGCCGAGGATCGACGAGCAGCGTCGACTTGCCGGCGCCCGACGGGCCCATGATCGTGACGAACTCGCCTTCGGCGATCGTCAGGTCGATCCGCCGCAGGACGAAGGTCTGTCCGGCGCGGGTCTCGAAGGCTTTCTCGACGTTCTTGAGATCGATCATGGTTCCTCTCATTCCCCTCGGAGCGCCTCGATGGGGTCGACGCGGGACGCGCGCCGCGCGGGGAGGTAACAGGCCCCGATCGCCACCGCAGCGAGGAGCAGCGAGACCGCCCCGTACGTCTCCGGGTCGATCGGGCGCACGGCGTAGAGCAGGTTCGTGAGCGCGCGGCTGGCGGCGAACGCCCCGACGAGGCCGATCCCGATGCCGATGGCCGCGATCCGGGCGCCCTCGCCGATCACTTCCCTCCGAACGCGTGCCGGATCGGCTCCGAGCGCGATGCGCACGCCGATCTCGCGCGTCCGCCGGGCAACGAGGTTGCCGAGGACGCCCGCCACGCCGAGTGCCGCGAGCAGCAGCGCCGCGCCCGCGAAGGCGCCGAGGAGCCCGGCGAGGAAACGCGGCCGCTCGAGAGAGCCCGCGACGATCTCGTCGACGGGTCGAAGCGACTTCACGGGCAGGAGCGGGTCGGCTTCGCGGATCCTCTCGCGCAGGGTCTCCGCAAGGCCCGTCGTCCCCTCGGGCGCCCTCACCACCAGGTCGGTCCAGCGCTTCCAGTCGACGCCGACCTGGGCATAGGTCGTGTAGGCCGCCGGAAGGTCTCCCGTCGAGAGCCCGAAGTGCCGGACGTCGGACACGACGCCCACGATCTCGATCCACCTCGGCGGACCGCTGTCTCGCGCCCAGCGGAACCGCGCGCCGATCGGGCTTCCGCCCGGGAAGTAGAGCCGGGCCATGCTCTCGTTGACGACGGCGACGAGGGGAGCGTCCTCGCGGTCGGCGTCGGTCAAGTCTCGCCCGGCGATCCGGCGGATGCCCATCGTCCCGAAGTAGTCGCCCATCACGCTTCGCGTTTGGAGCCGCGGCTCCTGCCCGGGCGGGATGGCCGGCCGGCCCTCGATGACGAACTGGTGGTTGAGGTCCGAGCCGCCGAGCGGGATCTCGCTGACCATTCCGGCCCGGAGGTGCGAAGCCGCGAGAAGCTCGACCAGCCGGCGCCGAAACTGTAGCTGGGAGGGCAGGCGCTGGTAACGCGATTCCGGAAGGTTGAAGTGCGCCGTGACCAGGCCGCCGGCCGGGAAACCGGGGTCGATCGAGCGAAGGCGCCAGAGCGTGTTGGCGAGAAGCCCCGCTCCGACGAGGAGCACCAGGGCGAGGGCCACCTGAGACACGGCGAAGGCCGTGCCGAGGCGCCGGTCTTCGATGCCGGTGGTGGTGCGCGGACCGTTCACCCCCGCTCCCGGCGGGCGGCGCGCGGCGCGCATCGCGGGAACCAGCCCGAACAGCAGCCCCGTCGCGATCGAGACGGCGAGCGTGAAGAAGAGGACGCCGCGATCCGTCGAAACCGAGGCGAGGCGCGGCAACGAATCCGGGAGGCGCGTGACCAGAATCCGCGTCCCCCAATCCGCAAGGGCCAACCCCGCCGCTCCGCCGGCGAGCGCGAGCAGGCTGCTTTCCGCCAGCACGTGGCTGGCGAGCCGGGGCCGGCTCGCGCCGAGCGCCGAGCGGATGGCAAGTTCCCTCGCCCGAGCGCGCGTTCGAGCCACGAGGAGGCTCGCGATATTCGAGCAGGCGATCAGCAGAACCATGCCGACGGCGCCCGAAAGGGCGACGAGCGCCGTCCGGCTGTCGCCGACGACCCGCTCGCGGAGCGAGACGAGCCCGGGGTCGAGGCCGGTGTCCGTATCCGGATGGGCCGCCGCGAGCCGGCGAAAGATCGCGGCGAGCTCCGCGCGAGCCTTCTCGATCGAGACGCCCGGCCGCAGACGCAGGATCGGCCGCGCGAAGTGGACGTCCCGATCCCGCGCGCCGGCGGGATAGCCGACCCACGCGGGCAGGAAGAGCTCCACCCGCTGCTCGGGGAGCGCGAAGCCGGCGGGCATGACGCCGACGATCGTGTACGGCTGGCCGCTGATCGTCACGGCGCGGCCGACGAGCCCCGGATCCGCCCCCCAGCGGCGGAGCCAGAGACCGTGGGTTACGACGGCGACGCGTTCGCCGCCTTCGCGGTCGTCCGAGGGCCGCAGCGCGCGTCCGAGGGCCGCCGGCACTCCCAGGGCCTCGAAGAAGTCGCCGGTGACGAGCGCCCCGGTGATCTGCAAGGGATCGCCGCCGCCCGTCAGATCGAGCGGCTGCAGCGCCGAGCCGCCGACGGCGTCGAAGGAACGGCCGGTCTCCCGCACGTCCGAGAGCTCCGGCATCGAGATGTTGTCCGGCAGCGTGACCAGCCGCTCGGGCTCCGCGTAGGGAAGGGGCCTCAGCAGAACGGCCCGGACGACGGAGAAGATCGCGGCGTTGGCGCCGATCCCGAGCGCCAGCGTCGCGACGGCGACGAGGTGAAGCCGGGGCTCTTCGAGAGGCTTCGGATCGCGTGACGTAGGTCGTGGAGGAATCCGCTCATGTCTACTCCGTTCTCAGCGCCTGGACCGGATCGAGCCGCGCGGCGCGCCGGGCGGGGAGAAGGGTCGCGACGGCCACCACGGTGAGGATCGTCGCCGCTCCGGCGAGGAGCACTCCCGGGTCGCCCGCCTCGACGGCGAAGAGCTGACTGCGAAGCCACTTCCCGAGGAGAAGTCCCGCGGGAAGACCGAAGGCGAGCCCCGCCGCGGCCAGACGGATCGTCTCCAGCGTGACGAGCCGGAGGATCGCGCCCCGGCGCGCGCCGAGCGCCAGCCGGATTCCGATCTCGCGGGTGCGCCGCCCAACGTGCCCGGCGACGACGCCGAAGATGCCGACGGCCGAGAGCAGGAGCGCCATCGCCGCGAAGGCCGCCAGGAGATTCCGGAAGAAGCGCCGCGTTGCGGTCCCCGTTTCGATCACGCTTCTCATGGTCGCGACCGAGGTCACGAGCTGCGACGGGTCCACCGAGCGGATGGCCGCCCGGACCGGGCCGCGAAGCGGCCCGGATATCCCGTTGTCCGCAGGACGAGTTCCATTTCGGAGGCGACGAACTGCGTGTGGGGCAGGTAGACCTGGATCGTGCGCGGCGCGTCGAGCGAGGCGTGGCGGACGTCGCCGACGACGCCGACGACGGTGCGCCACGGACCGTCGGTGCCGCCGACCTTGACGCGCTTGCCGAGCGGGTCCTCGCGTCCGCACACGCGCTTCGCGAGCGTCTCGTTGACGAGGACGACGGGTGGCGAATCGGATCGGTCGCTCTCGAGGATGTCTCGCCCGCGGACGATGGGGATGCCCATCGTCGAGAGGTACCCTGGGGTCGCGGCGTACCGGTCCGCTTCAGGGTCCTCGGCGGGGTTGGCGCTCGGGCGGTCCTCGGCGTGGAAGCCGCACTGGTCGAGATCGCCTCCGAGCGGGATCTGGCTCGCGAACCCGAACGAAACGACTCCCGGCAGCCCTCGACCGCGGACCGGACGCGGTCAAAGAAGCCGAGGATCGCACTGTCTTGCTCGAAGGCGGCGCCGGAGACGTTCACCTGCATCGTCAGGAGACCGTCGGCGCGAAAGCCCGGCTCGGCATGCATCAGACGGGACGTGCTTTTGATCAATAGGCCCGCACCGAAGAGAAGAGTGAGCGCGAGGGCGACGTCGAACGACACCAGCAGCCGCTCCATTCGCCGGGTTCCGCCGGAGACTCCGCGGCCGCCGCCGTATCGGAGCGTGGGCTCCGGCTCCTCGCGCGAAAAGGACAGCGCCGGGATGGCGCCGAAGAGGAGGCCGGTCGCGAACGAAGCGGCGAGCGTGAAGAGGAGCACCGGTCCGTCGATTCGCGTCGCGGCCAGCCGCGGAAGCTGCGGAGCGGAGGTCTTCAAGGCCGAAAGGATCCAGCTCGACGCCGCGAGGCCGAGCGCGCCGCCCGCCGCCGAGAGCCCCAGCGCCTCCGCGAGAACGAGGCGCGCCAGGCGCCCGCGCGAGGCTCCGAGCGCGCGCCGCACGGCGACCTCGCGCCGGCGCTCGGCGGCGCGGCCGAGAAGCAACGTCGCGACGTTCGCGCATCCGATCAGGAGGACGAGGCCGACGGCCGCGCCCAGAGCCCACAGCGCGGAGCGCGAGCCCGCGGTGAGCTTCTCGGACAGGGGGGTCACGAGGACGCCGGGCGCCGCGTAGGAGCCCGGATACTCGCGCACGAGCGCCCGCGAGATCGCGTCCATCTCGGCGCTTGCGGATTCCCGTGTGGCGCCCGATGCGATGCGCCCGAGCGCGCGAAGGTGGCGGCAGTCCCGGCATGCCCACGGCTCGGAGGCGCCGTAGGCGAGGGGGGCCCAGATCTCCGTGGACCGCCCGGCGAACGGGGAGAAGACGGACTCGAAGTCGGCCGGGAGGATCCCGACGACCTGATAGGGCGCGTCCGAGATGACGATCGACCGGCCCACGGCCGCGGGATCGCCGCCGAATCGACGCATCCAGAGGCCGTGCCCCGAGGATGACGACCCGATGATTCCCCCGCTGTTGCTCGGAGGCGAGGAAGTCCCGGCCGAGCGCCGGCTGGATTCCGAGCATCCGGAAGAAGCCGTCGGTGACGCGGAGCCCCTCGAGCCGCTCGGCGTCGCGCTCGCCGCCGCGCGAGCGTCGGGCTCCAAAAGGAGGTCGCGGCGATCTCCTCGAAAGAGCGGCTGCGCGCGCGCCAGTCCACGTACGTCGCGAAGGAGGTGTGCGACGGGGATCCGTCCTTCTCCCGCTCCTCGAGGGTGACGAGGCGCTCGGGCTGCGCGTAGGCCGAAGCGGGCCTCAGGAGCACGGCGCGGACGACGGAGAAGATCGCGGCGTTGGCGCCGATCCCGAGCGCCAGCGTCGCGACGGCGATCGAGGTGAAGCCGGGACTCTTCAAAAGGCTTCGGATCGCGTGACGTAGGTCGTGGAGGAATCCGCTCATGTCTACTCTTTTCTCAGCGCCTGGACCGGATCGAGCCGCGCGGCGGCGGCGAGCGTCACGAAGGCTCTTTCGACGTTCGGGAGATCGATCATCGCGTCACTCCGTCCGAAGCGAGACCGCGGGGTCGACACGCGTCGCCCTCCGCGCGGGCAGGTACGCGGCCGCGGCCGCCGTCATCGCGAGAAGCACCGCGACGGTGGCGAACACCGCGGGCTCGGCCGGTCGCACGCCGAAGAGAAGACCGGAGAGGAGCCTCGCGGCGCCGATCGCGCCGAGGGCTCCGAGGGCGATGCCGGCCGCTGCGCGCGCTCCTGCTTCGCGGAGGACCAGACGCGCGACTTCGGTCCGTTGTGCGCCGAGCGCGACACGGATTCCGAACTCGCGGGCCCGGCGCGCCACGCCGAAGGAGAGGAGTCCATAGAGCCCGATGGCGGCGAGAAGCAGCGCGACGGCGCCGAAGAGCGTCAGCAGAAGCGCCCGGAACCGCGGCGAGCCGAACGACTCGGACGCGAGAGCGCTGGCGGTCCGGACGTGGAAGAGCGCGACGTCCGGATCGACGTCCTGGAGAGCATGGCGAAGCGCCGGCGCGAGCGCCGCGGGATCGATGCCCGCGGGCGCCCGGACGACGACCGCCAGGGAGTTCATCGGGACCTGCAGAAGGCAGGGATAGACGGCCGGGGCCGGCTCAGAGCCCGGTCCCAGGAATCGGACGTCGCCCACGACGCCGACGATCCGACGCGGACGGCTCCAGAAGCTCACGGTGTGCCCGAGCGCTCCTTGCCGGGGAAAGTAGCGCCGCTCGAACGCCGAGTTGACGATCAGCACTTCCGCCGAGCCCTGGCGGTCGCGGTCGTCGAAATCCCGGCCCGCGAGAACGGGGGACGCCACCGTCCGGAAATAGCCGGGAGCCACCGGCCGGATGTACACCTCGTCGCGGTCGCCCGGCCGGTGCACGAGATCCTCGATCTGAATCTCGGAAGTCCACCCCGCCATGAGCGGATGGTTGAGCGCGAACGAGGCCGACGCGGCGCCCGGCAGCGACTGAAGCTTCGGAAGAAATCCGGCGTAGAAGCGCAGGACCTCGGGCCACTTGTAAAAATCTTCGGTGTGCGGCGGCTCGGGATACTTCGAGCGCGGCAGGACGAGCTCGGCCGTCAGCAGGCCTTCCGCGCGGAACCCCGGATCGACGCGCTCGAGATTGCGCAAGCTCACGGCGAGCAGCGCCGCGGCGGTGGCAAGCATGCCGGCGAGCGCGACCTGCCCGACGACCATCGAACCGCGCAGCGTCTCCCGCGACGCGCGACCCGAGCCGGCGCGCTCGAGCGAGCCCTCGCGGCCCGAAACGACGCGTCCGAGTGGCGCGAGCGCCGAGAGAATTCCGGCGCCGAGGCTGGCGGTGAGCGTGAAGAGGAGGACGGGCAGATCGAGGCGAACTTCCGCGATGCGCGGGATGGTGTCGGGCGACAGCGCGAGCAGTCCGCGGATGCCCCAGGCGGCGAGAAGGAGTCCCGCGCCGCCTCCCGCGACGGCGAGAAGGAGGGCCTCGGCGAGCAGGGGACCGCCGACGTCCGCGGCGCCCGCGCCGAGCGCGCGGCGAATCGCGATCTCCCGAGCGCGGCCGCGCGAGCGCGCGAGAAGGAGCCCCGAGACGTTGGCGCAGGCGACGAGCGTCACGGCCACGACGGCCGCGAAGAGGATGGCGAACTCGCGGCGCAGGTCTCCGACGAGCGCATCGGCTAGACCCTGGACGCGCGCGCCCCGGCCGGCGTTCTCGTTCGGGTACGCGCGGGCGAGGCGCGCCGCGATCGCGCCCATCTCGGCGCCCGCGGCCTCGATCGAGACGCCGTCGGCGAGCCGCGCCACGGCGAGCATCGCGTGGACACCGCGCTCGGTTCGGAAGGCGCCGAGCATGGGCGTCAGGGCCATCCAGGCGGCCGCGCGCGCGGGAAACTCGAAGCCGGCCGGCATGACGCCGACGATCGTCGAAGGGATGCCGTCGATCGCGATCGTCCTGCCGACCACGGAGGGAGAACTCCCGTACCGCGACTGCCAGAGCGCGTGCGAGAGGAGCACCGCCGGAGGCGCGCCTTCGCGGTCGTCGTCGGGCGAGAGCGGCCGGCCGAGGACGGGCGCGACGCCGAGCAGCGGAAAGAGGTTCGCCGTCACCGTCGCCACCGCCACGCGGTCGGGCTCGCGGCCCGGATCGGCGAGGTTCAGGTCCAGGCGCCGATAGGCGGCGATCGCGGAGAAGGAGCGGTTCTCTCGGCGCCAGTCCGTCAGGTCGGGGAAGGAGACGCCGCCGTTGCGTTCGCCGTTGTGCAGGTCCGTCTCCCACACGATCGCGAGGCGGGCGGCGTCGCGAAAGGGAAGCGGCCGCAGGAACACCGCGCGGACGACGGAATAGACCGCCGTCGTCGCGCCGATGCCAAGCGCCATCGTGAGGACCGCCACCGCCGTGAAGCCGGGACTCTTCGAAAGACTCCGGACGGCGTGGCGCAGGTCGTGGAGAAATCCGCTCATGTTTACTCCGGCCTCAGCGGAGCTCGCGCGAGGCGCCGGGCGGCCTGGCGGAAGTCCCGCGGCAGGGTAAGCATCGCGTCAGTCGGCCCGAAGCGAGGCGACGGGATCGGCGCGGAGCGCGCGGATCGCCGGCACGAGATTGGCGATGAGCGTGGCGGCGGCGAGGACAATGGACACGGCGGCGAAACTCCCGGGGTCGGCGGCCGAGACGCCGAAGAGAAGGCCCGCGGTGAGGCGCGCGGCGGGCAGCGCGAGCAGAACGCCCGCGACCCACCCCAGGGCGGCCGTCCGTGCGCCTTCGCCCACGAAGAGCCGCAGCACGTCGCGCGATTCCGCGCCGAGAGCGACGCGGATGCCGATCTCGCGTCGCCGCTCCGCGGCCGACCGCGACGCGACGCCGTACATTCCGACGGTCGCGATCGTCAGCGCCAGAACCGCGAAGAGGGCGAGGAGCGTGAGGAGGAAACGCCGTTCCGCGAGGGCGCGCCCGAGCTGCTCCGAGAGCGGGGCGAGGCCGTCGAGCGGAAGCTCCGGGTCGAGCGCGTGGATCTGCGCGCGCACGTCCGGGGCGATCGCTTCGGGATCGCCCGAGGTGCGGATGATCACCGCGGCCTCGGTCCAGGGTTTCTGTGCGAGGGGGACGTAGATGCTCGCGTCGGGAGGGGACGTGGGGCTCTCCTCGCGGACGTCGCCGACCACGCCGACCACCCGCCGCGGTGTCGGCGTGCGATCGCCGATCTGGATAAGGCGGCCGATGGGGTCCTCGCCCGGGAAGCAGCGGCGCGCGGCGGTCTCGGAGATCACGGCCACGAGCGGCGCGCCCTTGCGGTCCTCCGGCCGGAACACGCGACCTCGGCGGAGCGGGACGCCGGCCGCGGTGAAGAAGTCGCCGCCCACGACGCGGTAGAGAAGAGAGATCTCATCAGACTCCGGTCGCGGGTGATCGGGAATGGCGACCGAGTAGGAGTGCCAGATTCCTCCGGGCATCGGCGCGACGATCGACGTTCCTACCGAGGAGACCGAAGGCAGACGCCGGAGCCGATCCATCAATTGCTCGTAGAAGCCGAGGACGCGCTCGTCCCCCGGATACCGCGATTCCGGCAGGGAGAATTCGGCCACGAGCGCGCCGTTCGGGCGGAATCCCGGATCCACGGAAAGCGCCGCGCGCATGCTGCGAAGCAAGAGCGATGCGCCGACGAGCAGAACGAGCGCCAGCGCGAGCTGGGCGGCGAGGAGAATCCGTCGAAGGGTCGCGGCCCGCCGACCCGAAGTGGCGCGCCCGGGCGCCTCGCGCAGGGCCTCGGAGTCCACGGACCCGGAGGCGGAGAACGCGGGGAGGAGGCCCGCGAGCGCCGCGGCGGCGAGCCCGGCGGCGAGCGCGAAGAGAAGGGAGCGGGCATCTACGGAGATCTCGGCGCTGCGCGGCAGGGCGGCGCCGCCGAGCCGGACGAGGGCCGCGGTGAGCCAGACGGCGCCGAGCGTTCCGAGGGCACCGCCGGAGAGCGCCAGCACGACCGTCTCCGCGAGGAAGTGCCGGACGATGCGCCCGCGCGACGCGCCGATGGCCGTTCGGATCGCCACCTCGCGGCGGCGCGCGAGGCCGCGCGCGAGCAGCAGGTTCGCGACGTTCACGCAGGCGAGCAACAGGACAAACGCCACGGCGACGACGAGCAGCCGCAGCGGTTTTCGCGAGTTGCCGGAGATGGCCTCGGCCAGCGGAACGATTTCCTCGCTCCAGCCGGTGTTTTTCTCCGGATAGGCGGAGGCGAGGCGCTCGGCGATCGTGTCGAAGTCGGCCTGTGCCTGGGCCACCGAGAGTCCGGGCTTGAGGCGCCCGAGAACGCCCAGCCAATGCTGCCCCCGATTCGAGAGATTCTTCTCGGTCAGGACCAGCGGAAGCCAGAGGTCGGCGGAGCGGCTCGGGAATCGGAAGTCCCGGGGCATGACGCCGATGACGACGCGGCGCGCGTCTTCGAAGCGGAGCGAGCGGCCGACGATCGAAGCATCGCCTCCGAATCGGCTTTGCCACAGCGACCAGGAGAGGACCGCAACATCCGGGCCGCCCGGCTTTTCGTCACCAGGGTCGAACGTGCGCCCGAGAAGCGGCGGCACGCCAAGCACGGGAAAGAGCGCCGGCGAGACGTCCTCCGCTCGCAGGCGCTCGGGCTCGCGGCCCTCGAGGAGGGTCGCATCGTCTCCCGAGAACGCGGCCATTCCGGAGAGGGTCGCGTTCTGCTCGCGCCAGTCCACGAAGTTTCGGGGCGAGGCGCTGAATCGGGGGATGCCCTTGGACGGGCTCCGGTCGAAGACCCGCACGAGCTCGGCGGGGCGCGCGTAGGCGAGGGGGCGGAGGAGCACGGCGTCCACGACGGAAAAGACCGCCGTGTTGAACCCGATTCCGAGCGCGAGGGTCGCGATCGCGATCGCGGTGAAGCCGGGCGCGTTGGCGAGCGATCGCAGCGCGTGTCGGAAATCCGAGAGCATCGTCCTTCTCCTAGTCCGCGCGAAGGGCCTGCGCGGGGTCGATTGCCGCCGCGCGCCGCGCCGGCAGCCAGGACGCGAGGAGCGCCGCGCCGCCGAGCACGAACGCCGCGCCCGCGAGAATGCCCGGGTCGCCCGGGCCGACGTCGATCAGCAGGCCGCCGAGGAGGCGTGTCAGGGCGATCGCACCGGCGAGGCCCGCGGCCAGCCCCGCCGCGGTCAGCATCGTTCCTTCGCGAAGGAACATGCGCCGGACCTCGGCCGGCCGCGCGCCGAGCGCCACGCGAATCCCGATCTCGCGTCGCCGCCGCGACACCGAGTACGCCGCCACGCCGTACACGCCGATCGAGGAAATCGCGAGCACGAGCGCGCCGAGGGCGCCGAGGAACCGCGCGCCGAGAGACTGGGGAAGCACCGCCGTCTCGTTCGCTTCGGAGAGTCGGACACCCAGGGTGGCGACCCGCGGGTCGAGGGCCGCCACCTCCGCCCGGATGCGCGCGAGGAGCGGGCCGGCGGCCATTCCCGGCTCGGTGCGGACGTGCAGCGCCGTGCCGGACGGCAGAATCTGGAGCTGCGGCAGATAGACGAACGGCCGCGGCGCCTCGGTGAGGCTCCGGTACTTGGCCGTGCGAACGAGCCCGACGACCAGAGTCTCATCGCCCCCGATTCGGAGCTTCGCGCCGATCGCGCTCCGACCCTTCAAGTAGCGCGCGGCGAACGCTTCGTTGACGATCGCCACCGGGGCGGAGCTCGCGTCGTCGTGCTCGTCGAAGTCGCGGCCACGATCGAGCGGCATGCGCATCAAGGAGAAGTAGCCGGGCCAGGTCAGTGTGACGTCGATCTTCATGTTCTCGTCGGGGCCCGGCGTGTATCCCTCCACTCCGATCTCCTCCCAGTCGCCCCCCTCGATCCAGAGCGGCAGATGGTTGCCGTAGCTCGCCGCCACGACTCCGGGGATCCGGGCGACCCGCTCGCGGAGGCTCCGATAGAACGGCACGGCGGCCGCGCGGTCGAGCGAAGCGGGGAAGTCGAAACCGACGAGGAGCACACCCGACGCGTCGAAGCCGGGATCGATCCTGGAAGCGTTCCGCAGGCTCGCGAGGAAGAGTCCCGTCGCCGCCAGAAGCACCACGGCAAGAGCGAGCTGCGCCACGACGAGCGCGCGGCGAAGGCGCTGCCGCCCGCCCGGGCCGCCGGCTCCCGCACTCGTTTCCTGAAGCGCGTCGCGGAGCTGCGGGCGCGAGGCCTGGAATGCCGGCGCGAGCCCGAAGATCACGCCGGTCGCGAGCGACGATGCGAAGGCGAATCCGAAGAGGGCGGCGTCGAAGGGCGGGTTGAGGTCGAGCGGCAGCGGGATTCCGGCCGGAAGGATGCCCGCGATCAGCGCGTTGACCTGAGGCACCAGAAGCAGCCCGAGCGCGCCGCCGGTGAACGAGAGAACGAGGCTCTCGGTGACGAGCTGCCGCATGAGACGGCCGCGCGTCGCGCCAAGAGCCACGCGCAGCGCGATCTCGCCGCGGCGGGCCGTGGCGCGGACGAGGAGGAGGCTCGCCACATTGGCACACGCCACGAGGAGCGCGAGCCCCACGGCGGCGAAGAGGGCCACGATGACCGTCCCGAACCGCGACGAGGCGCCGTAGGTCGCATCCCGGATCGGCTCGGCCACGAAACCGATCCCTCGGTTGGAGTCGGCGTAGGCCGCGGCGAGCCGCGCGCCGACTGTCTCCAGCTCCGCTTGCGCCATCCGCAGGTCCGATCCGGGGGCCAGCCGGCCCATCATCGCGAGCCAGCGCGTCGTGCGGTTTCCCTCGAGGAGCGCCCGGCTGCCGCCGACCTCGCCCCCGATGCGGCCGGCCGCCGCGACCGGGACGTACACCTCGAAGTTGAGGCCGTTGACCGTCCCTTTGAAGTCGCGGGGCAGGACGCCGACGACGGTCAGCAGCTGATCGTTGATCCGAATGGTTCGCCCGACGACTCGGGCATCGCCCCGGAAGTGCTGACGCCAGAATCCGTATCCGATGACGGCCACCGGCGCGCCGCCCGGGACCTTCCCTTCCTCGGCAAGGAACGTCCTTCCGAGCGCGGGCCGGACGCCCAGGACGTCGAAGTAGTTGCCCGAGACGAAGAGGGCGTAGAGGCGCCGCGCGCGCTCACCTTCCTGAAGCGTGACGTGGCGCTGCTGGAACGCGATGATGCCGGAGAAGCTGCGCGCCTCGCCCGCGAGGTCGGTGTAGTCCGCCCAGGACGAGTCGATGCGCGTGCCCGCCGGGGTCCGGGTCTCGACCGCGACGACGTCGTTCGCGCCGGGCACACCCGGCAGGGGATCGAGCAGGAGTGCCCGAATCCAACCGAAGAGGGCCGTGTTGGCCCCGATCCCCAGGGCGAGCGTCGCGACGGCGACGGCCGTGAAGCCGCGGCTCCTCCAGAGCGTCCGGACCGCGTAGCGGAGGTCCTTCCGGAGCGCTCCCATCAGCTCACCCGGTACCCGCTCTCCTTCAGCTCTTCCTCGGAGTGCACGCGCTCTTCGCCCTTCTCGTCCTCGACGACGCGGCCGTCGAAGAGGTGGATCGTGCGTTCGGCGTGCTGTGGCGAACCGCGGATCGTGGGTGACCATGCAGATCGTCGACGCCCTCGCGGTGGAGGTCGCGGAGGAGGCCCATCACGGCTTCGCCGTTGGCCGAGTCGAGGTTTCCGGTCGGCTCGTCGGCGAGGAGGATCGAGCGGCTTGCCGCCGATCGCGCGGGCGACGGCGACGCGCTGCTGCTGGCCGCCGGAGAGCTGCGACGGGAAGTGCTTCATGCGGTGCGCCATGCCGACCTTCTCGAGCGCCTCCTGCACGCGCTTCTTCCGCTCCGTGCGCCGGCATGCCGCGGTAGGTCAGCGGCAGCTCGACGTTCTCGTAGACCGACAGGTCGCCGATCAGGTTGAAGCTCTGGAAGATGAAGCCGATCTCGCGGTTGCGGATGCGCGCGCGCTCCGAGAGCGTGAGCGACTCCGCCGGCTTGCCGTTCAGGGAGTAGCGGCCGGCGGTCGGCGTGTCGAGCAGGCCGAGGATCGAGAGCAGCGTCGACTTGCCGCAGCCCGAGGGGCCGGCGATCGAGACGTACTCGCCGCTGCGCGATCTCGAGGTGGATGCCCGAGAGCGCGTGCGTCTCGACCTCGTCGGTGAAGAAGACCTTGGTCACGCCCTCGAGGTTGATGACGGGATGGCCGTTGGAGCTCATCGTCTCCTCCCGAGCTCGCTCATTTCAAGCCGCACGCGGTCGTACGAGTCCCACGCGCTCATGTCCGAGAGGATCACTTGTCGCCGGGCTTCAAGCCCTCGAGGATCTGCGACCGTGTTGACCGAGCTCTTGCCGAGGCGCACCTTGACGCGCGTCGCCTCGTCGCCGTCCGCGTTGACGCGGAAGAGGCTGACCTGGCTCTTCTCCTGGCCGAACGCCGGGCCGCCCGACGTAGAGGACGTCGTCCAGCCGGTCGAGCTCGATCGTGCCGTCCACGGAGAGGTCCGGCCGCGCGCCCTTCGGCAGCGCTCCGTCGAGCGCCACGTCCACCGTCACCGTGCCGTTCTGCGCCGCGGGATCGACGCGCGAGACCTTTCCGGCGACGATGCCGTTGCGCGTGTCGATGGACGCGGGCTGGCCGATCTCGATGTCCTTGGCCTGCGTCTCGGCGATCTTCGAGCTGCGCCTTCAGCTTGTCGGGCTGCACGACCTTGGCGAGCGTTCGTGCCCGGCGTGACGCGCTGGCCGACCTGGAGCGGGCAGCTCCTGGAGGACGCCGGCGATCCCGGCCCGCACGTGCAAGCGCGTCGATCTGGGACCGCTTGAGGTTCGCGAGCGCGCGCAGCTGCTCGACGTGCGCCTCCTGGACGTCGATCTGCGCCTTGGCGGACTCGGCGTAGACCGCGAGCCGCTTCTTCTCGATCTCGTTTCGCGTCTTGAGCTCCTCGGCGCGCACCTGCGACAGCTTCAGGGTCAGGTCGGCGACGAGGCCCTCCTTGAAGAGGCCCTCGTTCGTCTGCGCCTGGCAGCTCGGCCTGGTGAAAGTCGGACTCGACGGTCGCGGCCGCGGCCTGCTGGTCCATGAGCTCGCGCTGGAGGCGCACCTTGACGTTGGTCGCCTCGGCCTGCGCGGCCTTCAGCTGCCACTCGGCGTCGAGCGCGTCGCGGTCGAGCTCGGGGTTCGACATCTCGAGGAGGACGGTGTCGGGCTTCACGATGGCGCCTGGCTGGACGAGGAGACGCTCGACGCGGCCGTCGGTTGCTGCGGAGATCCAGCGGATTCCCTCGGCCTCGGGGACGAGCGAGCCGGGGCCGCGCACCTGGCGGAGCATCGGGCCGCGCTTGACCGTGTCGATCCAGACCGTGCTCTTCTCGACGGTCGGCGCCGCGGGCTTCAGCCTCGAGAGCCCGAGCGTGAGCAGGAGCGCCGCGACGACGCCCGAGCCGGCGAGGATCAGGCGGCGCCGCCGCTTGGCTTCGACCACTCCTTCGCGTGCGACATCCATGGCCGGCGGTCTATAGGGCGAGGGTTGTGCCAGCCAACCCTGAGTGTAAACGTCAGGAAATAAATGACTTGAGACTCTCATGCGGAGGGTCTCTGCCCATCTCCGGGACGAAAGTGTCCGATTTCGAACGGCGGGAAGCCGATGCCACCATTGCGCACACCGCTGTCGGCCCCAATGAAAACAGGTCCTGTATGCCTATGCCTTATTTCATTCGGCGATTCCGTGCCGCGAGCGTGGTGTTCTTCATCAGCATCGCGACGGTCAGGGGCCCCACGCCGCCCGGGACCGGCGTGATGCGCGAAGCGATCGGGGAGACCGCGTCGAAGTCCACGTCGCCGACGAGCGCCCGGCCGCGGGACTCGAGCATCCGGCGAATGCGCTGCGAGGCGCGCAGGTGCGCCGGCGTATCGGAGAGCGAAGCGAGCCGGTTCACGCCGACGTCCACGACGACGGCCCCCGGCCGGACGAAATCGGCCGTGACGAATCCGGGCCGGCCGATCGCGACGACGAGGAGCTCGGCCTCGCGGCAGAGTGCCGGCAGCTCGCGCGTGCGCGAGTGCGCGAGGGTGACCGTCGCGTCGCGCGCCGTCAGAAGAGCGGCCACGGGCTTTGCCGACGATGTCGCTTCGCCCGAGCACGACCGCCCGGCGGCCCGCGAGCGGGATCTCGTTCGCGTCGAGCAGCGCCAGAATCCCCGCGGGAGTGCACGGCGTGAAGCGCGGGCGGCCCTGATGGAGGAGGCCGACGTTCTCGGGGTGAAAGCCGTCGACGTCCTTGCCGGGATCGATGGCGTCGAGGACGCGCCGCGTGTCGTGTGCGCGGGGCAGGGGCAGCTGGACCAGGATGCCGTCCACGTCGGGGTCGCGGTTGGCCGCGGCGATGCGCTCGAGGAGCTCCTCCGGGCGCGTCGTCTTCGGGAGGCGCACCGTCTCGGCGCGCAGTCCGGTTTCGGCCGCGGCCCTCGTCTTCGCTCCGACGTAGACTCCGCGAGGCCTCGTCGTCTCCGACGAGAAAGACGACCAGGCGCGGCACGCGTCCCGCCGCGGCGATCGCGCGAGCCTCGGCGGCGACCTCGGCGCGGATCGTGCGCGCGAGTGCGGCACCGTCCAGGAGATTTGCCGCGGTGGCGGAATCGTGCGACATTGAGGCGAAAGGATAAACGAGAAGCGCGGATGGGCGCGCGGCGTGTCCGCCCGCCTGCCGCCGCAGAACCGAGAATCGATGCGTCGGGACGACATTTCTGCCTATCGGCAGGCGATCGCGGCCTACCTCGAGCTGTCGCCGGAGCACGTCACGCTCTTCTGGAAGGGGCGCGTCGCCTTCTCCGCGATCCTCGAGGCGCTGGGAATCACCGACGGAGAGGTCCTGATCCCGGCGTTCACTTGCGTCGTCGTTCCGAACGCGATCCTCTACGCCGGAGCGCGTCCGGTGTACCTCGAGATCGAGCCCGTGACGTTCCACGTCGACCTCGCGAAGCTCGAGATGCGCATCACGCCGAAAACGCGTGCGATCCTCGCGCAGAACACCTTCGGGCTCGCCCCTCCCATCGACGAGCTCCGATCGATCGCCGTGCGCCGAGGTTTGGCGCTCATCGAGGACTGCGCCCACGGCTTCGGCGGGACGTATCGGGGACGGAAGAACGGGACGATCGCGGACGCGTCTTTCTTCTCGACGCAGTGGAACAAGCCCTTCTCCACGGGTCTCGGTGGGTTCGCCGTGGCGCGGGATCCGGATCTCGCCGCTCGGCTGCGGGAGATCGAAGCGCGCGCCATCTCGCCTTCGGCGCGCGAGCGGAGGCTCCTCGGCCTGCTGCTGCGCCTGCGGGCCGCGCTCGGCCGGCCCGAAGCGTTCGCCTTCGCGGCGGCCGGCTATCGGGCACTCGGCCGGACCGGTCTCGTGCCGGGCTCCTCCGACGCGTCCGAGGTCGCGGGTACAGAGCGCCCCGAGGGATTTCTGAAAGCTCTGACCAACACGCAGGCCCGAGCCGGGCTGGCGGGGATCTCGAGAATCGACCGGGACAACGCCCATCGCCGCGCGATCGCCGAGATCTACCACCGGCCGCTCGAGCGCATGGGGGTACCGCGGCCCCTCGAACCGCCGCATGCGAGTTCACACCTTCCTGAAGTATCCGGTGTTCGTTCGAGACCGCGACCGCTTGATCCGCGCCGCCGCCTCGCGGGGCATCGCGCTCTCCGACTGGTTCCGGTCGCCGATTCACCCGGTCACGTCCGGATGGGAGACGTGGCTCTACGAAGCGGGATCCAATCCGGTCGCCGAGGAACGGAGCCGTCCTGCATCAACCTTCCGACGCAGCCGGGGGTGACGCCGCCAGTACGCCGCTCGAGTCGTAGCGTTTCTCGAGCGGAACCGAGACCGGCTTCTCGGCTAGCGGTCCGGGGCGTCGGCGGCGCGGTGCGGCACGCGGGCCGCCGCTCGCGGCGTAGCCCGCAGGAAAGGCGCAGCCGTTTCGATTCACGTTCAGGCGGTTCGCGATGTCGAAGAGCGACGCTCCCGCAACGTCGTTGACGCCCGGCACGATCGCGCCGGCGCCGAGGAAGGCGCCCGTCGACGGATCCCAGAGAGGCTCCTTCGTGAGGACGCCGTTCTCGTACTTGTAGAGAACCGTCGCGCCGAGGTCGCCGCCGTCGGAAGCGGCGCCCTTGCAGGCGGCGCCGTCGGGGCACCAGAGCCGGCAGGCGCCGAAGCCGGGGTCCGAGACGGCCGCGTTCTTGACGTGCGGGTCGTCGGTACGCGGCGAGAAGTCGTCGCGGCTCCCGAAGGCCAGCACGTGATCGAGAGACCAGTCCAACCGGCCGACGGGCTCGGCGACTCGATTCGGAAGCCGTACGCGGCCGATCCGGATCGCCACGACGACGTAGTCCCTGACGGCGACGCTCGAAAGTCCGTCTCCCCGGTGTCCCGGCGCGTTGTAACGTCGGCCACGATCCCGATGGCCTTGTCTCGCTGCGAGAAAGATCGATGTGTGATACCACGGTCGTGTTCTTGGCGGCGCGAGCGTAAATGCCGACGGACTGGACGCCCACGACGACGTCGTTCGAGAGGCGTCGTATCACGGGCATCTTCTCCGCGACGTCGCCTCGGGCGTTTGGCGAGGAATCCTTCGTCTTCATTCAGGCTCACGTTTCCAAAGTAGGCGTTGTCGCTCGATGGTGCGGAGGCATTGACCGTGAAACCCTCGATGCTTCCTTCCGAGACATTGTTCTCGAAGCTTGCTGCGGAGCACGGGTAGCAGGAAAAGCTCTCGTCTCCGCCGGGACCTCCGGACACGCGGCCCATAGAGGAGGTCCGGCGTAGCCTCGAGAGTTGGCGTAGTTCCGCCGAAAGATCGTCTTGGTGCCATAGAAGACGAGCAGGGCGTGGCGATGAAAAAAGTAGAATTCGTTCTCCTCGACGAGAGACGTCCCTGCGTCTGCATCGAGCTGCACGAGATGGCTGTTCGCGTATCGATTGTTGTCGCGCGATCAGATTGCGCCGGAGCACGATGCCCGGCGGACGGTTGCGATTCGCTACCGCCGAACTCGACGACGCCGTGGGCGTTCTGAAAGCCGGCGTTGTCGGCGCTCTCGATGTGGAGACCCTGAACGCGATAGTACGAACAGTTGCGAAACCAGATGACTCGGCCCGAGCCGTCGCCTTTGAGGAAGGCTTGCCGCTCGTTGACGGCCTCGATCACGACGGGCTCCGATGGCGTTCCGTTCAGGCCGGTTGAGCCCTCGCAATTCACGGCGAGGAGGCCCGTCTGAGGGCGTGTAGGTGCCGTCGAGAAGCCGAATGCGGTTTCCGGGACGAAGCACGGCGCGATCCGCGACGCGTTTCCAGGTCTTCCAGGGATGCTGCGGGTCCCGTCCGCTCGCGCTGTCGTCTCCCGAAGGCGCGAGGTAGTAGTCCGGTGGCGATCTGCGCCGCGAGCCGCAGAGAGTCGCCAGGAGAAGGAGGACGACTGCGTTCGTCGCGTCCGAGTTGCTCGGTGGGACGAATCGTGCGACATTGGGCGAGGTTACATGAACTGGCGCCTGTCGGCTGTCCTTCTGCTCTGGCCCGTCTTCGTCGGCTCGCTGGCCAGGATTTCTATGAGCTGCGGCTGCGCGCCGGCGAGGCGGAGCTCTCGGCGAGGCAACCGCCGAGGCTGCGACCAACTTTCGGATCGCTGCCTTCGGTCTCCTCGAGCGCCCGCGTATTGCTCTGCGAGGCGCTCGCGCAGCCGGCGCTCGCCGAGGAGGCGTCGGGTCAGCCCGGCGGATGCGACGTCCACGCTCGTGCGGCTCGTCCAGGTCTCGCGCGCCTTTCCCGCCTGTCGCGAAGCGCCGATGGAACCGGCCCGCCGGAGCGAGTTCACCGCCCTCGCCCGGCGCCGCCTCGGCGGCCTCGGATGCCGAGGCGCTCCTCGCTCCGCCGCAGCGCTCCTCGGGCGCGAGCCCCGTCTCGCCGAGCGCTCCCGGCGCCTCGCGCCGTCCGCGCCGCCTCCGGTCGCGACTGGCCGCCGCCGGCGACCGCGGCGCCTTCGCCCGACGGCGAGCCACCCGTCGGCCGTCGCCGACGCCCCGTCCGAGGCCAGAGACGGCGAATTCCGCCCCGCGAAGATCTCGACCGCCAGCCCCAGCTTCTGTCGACGACGAAGCCCGTCTATCCGCCGGCCGCCCTTCAGGCGCGCGTTGGAGGCATCGTTCTCCTCCGCGTTCTCGTCTCGGCGACGGAGAGCCGTTGCGCGTCGAGGTCGTGCGGGGCGTGCAGGCGGATCTCGATCGGCCGCCGTCGCCGCGGTTCGCCAGTGGCGCTTCGAGCCCGGCGCAGAAGGCCGGCGTGGCCGTCGAGGCCTGGATGACGCGTCGCCGTTCCCTTCGACCTGTCGCGGTAAGCCGTCACGTCCGGCTGCCGGCGGCCCACGCGGCGCCGAGGGCGCACGCGAGCGTGGCCGCGACGATCGGGATCGAGAGACTGAAGTCGACCAGGCCGTGGAGGGTGAGCGAGAGGAGAGCGCCGAATCCGCCGAGGCGAGCGCGCTCTCCTCGCGGTGACGCTGCCGTTTGGCGAGCGCGCGCGAGGACGACCAGGAGCGAGACGAAGAGAGCGAGCCCGAGAAACGCACCGACTGCGCCGCCGGTGACGGCGATCTGGAGTAAGTCGTCGTGCGCGTGCTCGACGAGGCCGACGAGCTCGGGCGGCTGCACGCGGCGGAAGGCCTCGCGAAACGTGCCGAGGCCCGAGCCGACGATCGGAAACTCCCGCCAGGCGTCGCACGAGGTCTTCCAGATCGCGACGCGCGTCGTCGAGCCGAGGTCGCGGGGATCGGTCAGAAGAAAACGCTGGAAACGTCCGCGCGCCGGCGAGCGCCCGCGGCGAGCGACGGTTCCGATCAGCACGGCGAGCGCGACCGCGTGACGGCTCGCCGGGGTCGGCGCGAACGTCGCTGCCGGAGCGCGGCGCGAGCAGGCCGAGGGTCGTCGACTCCCGCGGCAAGGATGCGCTCCGCGGGACTCGGTCAACGCGATACCGGCGGCGATCAATCCCCAGAGGAGGACGCGAAGCGCCATCGGCAGGAATCGGCGCTCGAACCTCTCCGGTCTTGTCGTCGACGTCGATGACCCGGTCGCGGTTGGTGAGCACCTCTGCCCAGAGCACGCCGAAGGCGAGGGCGAGCGCGATCTCGAGATAGCCGGCGAAATGGTCCGGGTTCGCGAAGAGGCCCTCGAAGCCGCCGTTCGGGGCGGTCCGCTGGCGGCCCAGAGGACCTGAGAACAGGGCCGACACAAGAAGGACGCCGACGAAGACGCCGCCGCCGCGGCCGCGACTGGAGGAGGTTCGCGGCGGCCGGCGAAGAGGGCGGCGTAGGCCGTGAGGAGAAGGAGGGCGGAAACCGTCTCGCTCGGCGCGATGGAGATTCGAGGCCCAGCGGAACGTCGTGCCGGCCGAAAAGCCTCAGAATCTCAAGCGTTTCGTGGTAAATTCGGAGATTCGTCGGGGCGAGAACTCCGATCACCCCCTCCGGGAGCGGAAGAAGTTGAACGGCGCCGAGCAGCGCGAGAGCGGCCGTGGCCCCGAGCGGGACGCCGGGGAGCGCGTTTGGGAGAAGGCGAGGACTTGGACAGAAATGCTAGCGCCGCGATCAGAAACGCCATCGCGCAGAGCAGCGCGTCGCCCCGGGGAGCACGGCTCCTCCTCCCACGGCCGGTCGCGGCGTCTCCGGCGGCACTCCGTAGAGCAGCGGACCGAACCCGGCGAGGAGGAGCAGCAGGATGAACGCGACGGTGTCGAGCCGGTCGGAACCGGCCGGTGAAAGCACCTCCGCGAGAGTCTGACCGCAGTCGATGAGCCCGCATGCCGCGCACGATGATGCCATTGGTTCGTCTCGGCTCCTGGCGCTGTGCGCCCTGATGGTCGCGGTGCCCGGCCCTCGGGCAGGGCGGTCGAGATCGACCAGGTTCCGACGCCAACGGACGATCACGACCGAGGAAGTGGTCGAGGCCGACATGGAGAGCGCGCGGCTCTCTCTCGGCCCGATGCGCGTGATTCCCATGATCGTCGTCGACAACGCCGGCTACGACAGCAACGTCTTCAGCCGGCCCGACGGCTCAGCCCAAGGTCGCCGACTGGACGGTGACCGCGGGCGCCGGCGGTCGCGGCATCCTGCTCCGATGGGCTCGAAGATTTATCTGCGGTTCGTGGCCGTTCCGAGCTACATCTGGTACGACAAGCTCGTCGATCGCCGGACCTGGGCGAGGCGACTATTCGGCGTCCTTCCTCGCGCTCGGCAACCGGCTCTCGTTCGAGGCGACGGGTTCGCTCGACCGGGGGACGGTGGTCCTGAACTCGGAGACGCAGGCCACGGTCATCGAAACCGAGAAGGTCGGCGAGGGCAAGCTCGAGGTCGGGTCTGACGCGGTCCCTGTTCTTCGTCGGGCGCGGCGGAGAGTTCACCAGTTGCGCTACGGCTCCCAGGAGATCGATACGACGGAGCCGGTCGAACGCCCAGGTCTACGATCGGACCGACGCCGGCGCGCTCGCCGGTCTCCGTTTGCAGTTTTACCTCGTCGCTCGATTTGACGGCGGGCGTGCAGGGCACGAAGAGCGACTTCGTGCAGGATCCGGACCTTCGCAACAACGAGACCTTCGCGTTTCTCGGCGGGCTCCAGTGGGACCGGCAGAAATACTACGTGAACATCGCCGGCGGCTATCGGAAGGCGCGTGCCGTCGATGTCGACCTTTCCCGCGCTACAACACGACCGTCGGCTCCTACTTCGTCTCGTGGCTCGATCGGGGGCGCCGATCGAGCTCCAGGCCTACGGCCACCGCAGGCCGGTCTACTCCCTGGTCGCGGCGGACCGGCTGTACGTCGAATCCCGCTATGGTGGCGCCCTGGCCATCCGCTTCGGCTCGCGGTTCGGCGCTGAAGGGCTTTGCGAGAGACGGGAACAAACTCGTATCCTTTCAGCGTTTTACCGAGCGGTATCAAGCGAATCGACGACGCGACCGACTACGGAGGGAGCGTGTCCATCCTCCTCTTCGGAAAGACGGTGCTCGCGGGCGAGCGCGCTCCGGACGATCCTGAAGTCTCCGACGGCGCCCGACCGCAAGGTCTTTCGGGTCACGACGGGCCTCTCCTTCAACGGGGAGCTGACGAGAGAATGAAGAACGATGAGAGTTCTTCTGGCGGCTATTTGCCCTCGCGGTCTCGTCATCGACCGGCGAGCGCCCTCGGGGGCCGGCCAGGCGGCGCCCGCCGGCGGCGCCGGCCGCCGGCACCACGCCGCGGTCCCGACGTCGCCGGGACTACGCCGTCGGGCCGCGCGATCTTCTCGAGATCAAGGTCTTCGAGATCCCGGATCTGAACCTCGAGCGCCGCGTCACCGACGCGGGGACGATCGACCTTCCGATGATCGGCGACTTTTCCGTCGCGGGACTGACCGCGCTCGCAGGTGCGCGACAAGCTCGAGAAGATGCTGACCGAGAAGTACGTCAATCGCGCCAACGTCTCGGTCGTCGTCAAGGAGTTCGCGAACAAGCCGCTTTCCGTTCTCGGCGCCGTGCAGCGGCCGGGCTCGCTCAATATTTCGGGACGCTGGACGCTCCTCCAGGCGATCTCGGCGGCCGGCGGCCTGACCGAGCGCGCCGGCAAGACGATCTACGTCCTGCGCCGGTCCGAGAACGGGCTTTCCGACACGCTCGAGGTGGACGTGGACGAGCTGTTCCGAGGTTCTTCGTCGCGCTGGAACGTGCCGCTTGCGCCGGGCGACATCGTCAACGTCGAGGCCAAGCGCTCGCTGCGCGTCTTCTGCCTCGGGGCCGTCAAGTCTCCGGGCGCGCTCGAGTTCGACGGCGGATGACCGCCTGACGCTGCTCTCCGTCATCGCCAAGGCCGGAGGGATGACGGACAAGGCCTCGTCGAAGGTCCGGATCAAGCGGCGCGGGCCGACGGCAAGGACGCCGAGATCGTCGTCAACTTCTCGCGGGTCGTCTCGGGGAAGGATCCGGATCCGAAGCTCAGTCCGAGACGTCGTGATCGTGAAGGAGTCGTTCTTCTGATGGCACACGAACCCGAATCTCATCGAAGAATCCCTCGCCGGATGAGCCTTCGCTTCACGAGCAGGATCGGCGAATACGCCGCCGTCGCTCTGGAAGCACCGGCGCCTGATCCTGCTCTGCGTCACTCTGGCGCTCATCGCGGCGGCGCTCTATTCGCGTGCTCTCCGAGCCGACGTTTCTCGCCGTCACGATTCTCTCCGTGGACCGCGATCCGGGCACGCCGCTGGACGCGAACTGGAGGCCGCAGCTCTACGCGCGCGATGGACCCGGACTTCCTGCCGACGCAGGCCAAGCTGCTGACGAGCCGCGAGATCGCGGAGCGTGTCGTCCGCAAGCTGAATCTGCTCGAGAACCCCGATCTGAATCCGACGAAGAGCGGCGCTCCGGCAGCCCAGAAGCCCGACGCCGCACGGTCGACGACTCGCGTCCTGAACATGGCGCACTGGGTCCAGGGGAGCGTCGACGTCGAGCAGGTCAAGGGCACCAATCTCCTCGCGCTCTCCTGCGAGGCGCCCGACGCCTCGCCTCGCTGCGACGTCGCCAACGCGGTCGCCGAGGCCTACATCCAGTGGAACCTCGAGGCGAAGACCGAGATGTCGGAGCGCGCCTCCCAGTTCTTCGCCGACCAGATTCGCGACCTGAAGAAGGAGCTCGAGGAGCTCGAGCAGCAGCTGCTCGCCTACGGCCGCCAGAAGGACATCATCTCGGTCGATCCGCAGACCAACGTCACGCTCCAGAAGCTCGAGTCGCTCAATCGCGACTACGCGAGCGCGGTCGCGGACCGCGTCTCCAAGGAGGCGCGGTACCACGAGGTCGAGACGGCGAAGCCGGAGGCGATCGCCGACACGCTTTCCGGCGGGCTGATCTCCTGGCTTCGAGCAGGACAACCTGAAGCTCGAGCGCGACTACGCCGAGAAGCTGAGCATCTTCAAGCCCGAGTGGCCGGCGATGCAGCAGCTGAAGGCCCAGATCGACAAGGGCAAGGAGCACATCGACGCGGTCGTCAAGGAGACCGTCGACAAGGCCCGCGACGCTGCCAAGAGCGACTACCTGACGGCGCTTCGGCGGGAGGAGAACCTGAAGGCCGTTCTCGGCTCCCAGAAGACCGAGGCGATGACGCTAAACAGCAACGCCGTCGAGTACAACCACCTCCGGACGGAGGTGGACGCAAAGCGCTCGATGCTCGACAGCATGCTCAAACGTCAGTCGGAGATCGCGGCCATGGCGAGCATCGGTGGAGCGGGGGAAGCCAACGTGCGCGTCGTCGATCGCGCCCTGCCGCCGCTCAAGAAGTATCGCCCGTCCTATCTCCGAAGCATCGCCCTCGGGCTCGTCGGCGGCGGCATGCTGGGCGTCGGGCTCGCCTTCCTCCTCTCGTTCCTCGACCGGAGCCTCCGCACGCCCGAGCAGGTCGAGCATGCTCTCGGTCTTCCTTCGCTCGGCGTGATCCCCGCGGCGGGAGGCGGCGCGCGAAGGGTTACGGATACCGGCGAATGCTCGGAAAGGCAAGAATGCAAGAGGGCCGAGACGCCTCCCGAAACGATCGAATTGCTTCCGCACACGCACCCGCGTTCCCGCATCGCGGAGCGATATCGCGATCTGCGAACGGCTCTGCTTCTGTCGCGAGCTGGCGGCATCAAGTCGATCGTCGTAACCTCCTGCGTGCCGCGGGAAGGCAAGACGGCGACGGCCGTCAACCTCGCGGTCGTCCTGGGGCAGCTCGGCAAGCAGGTCCTGATCGTGGACGCCGACCTCCATCGGCCGCGTCTGCACGAGATCCTGCGCGTTCCGAATCGGACGGGGCTCGTCTCGATCCTGGCGGGCAACGTCGATCCCGGCGCGGGCGATCATCAAGACCGACATTCCGGAAGTCTCGGTCATCCCCGCGGGGCCGGCCTCGCCGAATCCCTCGGGCCTTCTGTCCTCGGAGGCGATGAGCCGCTTCCTCTCGCTCGCCCAGATGAATTTCGATTTCGTCGTGCTCGACGCTCCTCCGGTGGTTCCGGTGGCCGACGCGCTCCTTCTCGGGAACCAGACCGACGGCGTCGTCCTGTGCGTCAAGGGCGGTGAGACGCCGCGCGAGCAGGTCGCGCGCGTTCGCGACAAGCTCTATCGAAGCAACGTGCGCGTGCTCGGGGTCGTCATCAACGCGCTGCCCGAGGAGAAGGGCGGCTACGCCGATCCGTACGGCTACGAGGACGGGTATCCGGCTCGCGACATGGGCGACCCGGACGGGAGGCCGGCGACGCGCGCGAGCACGGTCTGACGGGATCGCGGTCCGCGCGCGATCTCTCGTGATCGACGTCCACTTTCACTGTCTGCCGGGAATCGACGACGGGCCCGGTGATTGGGACGAGGCTGTCGCGCTCTGCCGGCTGGCGGCGGCGGAGGGGACCCGGACCATCGTCGCGACCCCCCACGTTCTCCGCGACGGCTGGCTCAACGAGGACCCCGCGGTTCGCGATCAGCTCATCCTGAAGCTGAACACGCTGCTCGGTGGCTCCCCGGCGGTTCTCGCCGGCTGCGAGTATCGCGTTTTCCTCGGACGCCGTCGAGCTCCTCGAGCGCGGCGCGGCGGGTCCGCTCACGACGTTGAATCGCGGGCGCTACCTGCTCCTGGAGTTCCTGGCGGGCGCACTGCCGCCGTCGACGGATGCGGTCCTCCACGAGCTTTCGCTGCTCGACGTCACGCCGGTCGTCGCCCATCCCGAGCGCAATCGGCGATTCGCTCACGACCCGACACTTCTCGCGCGGATCGTTGCCCGCGGGGCGGTGGTTCAGATCACGGCCGGAAGTCTCCTCGGCGACTTCGGCGACGGGCCTTTCGAGGCGTGTCAGGAGTTTTTTCGGCGGGGGCTCGTCCATCTCGTGGCGTCCGACGCGCATTCGGTCGGCCGGCGGCCGCCGCGACTCGAGGCGGCTCGCCGCCGGGTGCGGCAGGATTGGGGAGAAGATGCGGAGCGAGGCCTTTTCGACGCGAATCCCCGGGCCGTGATCGCGTCGAAACCATTGCCCGGGAGATCCCAGGCATCCTCGGTCCGCGAAGAATCTCCGTGAGCGAGTCCGCCGTCGTTCCCGCGTCCCGGCGCGGTGGGCGGATGGCCGCAGGCCTCGCGATTCTCGGCTGCCGTCGCGGCGATGCACTATGCGCAGAGACCTTCGCCAGCGCCGGGCCGCCGAAGAGTTCGTCCGCGCCGCCGGCCTCGATAAGGCGGACCCGGAGATCATCGGAGACTTTGCGGGGCGAGCCCGCCGGAGATCTGGCGCTCGATACGGCGGTCGATGCGGCCCGAGACGAGGACGAGGATCGCCGCCTCACCGGGAATCTCGGGCGGAAGGCGCAGGACCTCCTCCTCGAGGCCATCGCGTTTCGCCCCGGCTGGGCGGAGCATCGCTACCTCGCTCGCAGTCGCTTCCGGTTCCGGGTCGAAGGCCCGTGCTCGGCGGACGCTGCAGCTGGCGGCGGACGGGGCGCCGGGAGTCGATGCCGATCTGGTCGGCCCTGGCGTCGGCCCAGCTCGAGGCCTGGTCCGGGCTTTCAGCCGGCGAGCGTGTTGCGGCGGACGACGCTTTTCGCCATGCCTTGCGCAGCACGCGATTCGTGGCGCGCCATTTTTCGGAAATTGCATCGGTCGCCGGCGTCTCCCTCGCCACGGGGTTGCTTCCGGACCAAGCCTCGCCTCTCGAGGCGGCGCGCCGCTTCTCTGTGCCCGCTCGGCGAAACGGCGGCGGTCTCGCTTCTCCTCGCTCGCGCGGAACGCGCCGAACGTCGGGAGCGAGGGGAAGAGCTGGACGCGCTCGAGCGTCGGCGCCAGCTCGGTGATCGGGATGCGCTTCGACGAGGCTGCGCGACTTGGTTCTCCCGCCATCCGTTCGGTCAGTTCGATGACGCTCGAGCGCGCGAGGAGCTCGCGCGACTCCTCGAGATCTGGCCGGACGACGGGGCAGCGCCTGGACTCGGAACGCCAAGCTCCGATTGGTGGAGTTCTTCCTCGAGGGAGGGACGGCCCGAGGCGTCGCCCGAGCTCCTCGAGCGAACGGTCGATTCCGCTCCCGTCTCCGCCCGCGTCGCTGCGTGCTCGCGTCGCGCTCCGAGCGGGAAAGCTCGACGACGCGATGGAGCTCGCGCGCGCTTCGACGACCGGCGACCCGGAGTGGACGCCCTATTTTCTCGACCTCGCGCGTTCCGACGTCGCGCGGGGGCGCTTCGAGGATGCGGAGCTCGCTCTGGCGCGTCTGCCGGAGACCCGACGCGGCGCGATGCGACGCGGCCCTTCTCTCGCGGCAGATCGCTCGCGGACGGCGCGATGAGCCGGGGCTCGCGGATGCGGAGCGCCGGCTAGCGCCTCTCGTCGAAATTCCCGCGAGGCGACTGGTCGGCGAGCGGCTCTGTCTCGATCTGTCTCGATCCCGAGCGGTCGGGGCGTCGTCTGCGGGATCGGGTCGGGCAGGGTTCGCCTACGATTCTCGCCTACGGATGGGGGCCGTCCCGCGCGGCGACGATCGCGCTGTCTGGAGACGCGACAGTTCTCGCGATTCCGACGGCGGGCCGCGAGGGCCAAAACGCGCTCTGGGCGTCGTTTCTCGCCGGGCGGCAGCGGACGGTCGCTGAGACTCCCTCCAAGAGACCCCATAGGCCGAAAAGCCTAGATACGCTAGGTATTTACACCCAGATGGGAGGCTGCGCCCTCATGGTAAGATTTGTCCAAAAAATGGAGTCCTGTGGCAACGTTCGCGTCGGACGTTCCCCGCGGGAGGATAGGGATCACGATGCCGTTGCTCAAACCCGAACCGGATGCGTTTCCCGAAGACGTTTTTGCGCTTCCGATCGACGTCGGCTCCCTGGTGGGTCGCCCACGTCCGCAGTCGCCAGGAGAAGGCGCTCGCGCGCTTCCTCCAGCCCGCTTCGCGTTCGGCTTCTATCTTCCGCAGCGTGAGCACGCGGTCCGCCGCCACGGGCGGACGCGTCGATCCTATCTTCCGCTCTTTCCCGGCTACCTGTTCTTCCGGGGCGGCCCGGCGGAACGGCATCGCCGCGCTTCGAAGCAATCTCATCGTCAAGGTCCTGGAGGTCCCGGACCAGGCGCTTCTCTCCGAGGAGCTCGGCCAGCTCCGCAAGCCTTCAGGTCTCAGGCGCCGAGCCTCGAGCCGTGCGAGCCGCTGCCCGAGGGGGCCCCCGTGCGGATCGTCGAGGGCGCCTTTCGAGGGATATCTCGGAGTGGTCGTTCGCGGGCGGAGCAGCGCCCGCGGTTGGTCGTGTCGATTTCGATCTTGCGAAAAGCCGTGGCGGTGGAGCTCGATCGGGAGCGCGGTCGTCCGCCTTCCGTCCTCCGCCGCGGCTCGCGCGAGACGTTCGAAGCGCCGTCGCCTAGCTCCCGGGCGCGGGAGTCGGCGCTCGACAAAGAAGAGTGGTTCCTCCTTCGGTCCGGACACCGAAGGGGGCGGAGCCTGCCCGGCGCCGGCGACACGGACGACATGACAGGAGGATCGAGAATGTCGAGCTCTCGTCTCCCCGCTACCGACGCCGAACCGCGATTCGGGGGAGCGCGCGGGCGCGGCGCGACGCTCGCCGAGCTGGCCCGAAAGATCGAAGACCGGACGCGCTCGGATCGGCGTCATCGGCCTCGGCTACGTCGGCCTGCCGCTGGCCCTGACGTTCGCGGAGAAGGGCTTCCCGGTCCTCGGATTCGACGTCGATCCCGGCGAAGGTCGAGGCGCTGAACCCCGGCGCGCAACTACATCAAGCACCTCGATGGCAGCCGCCTGACCGCGGCGATCGGCTCCGGGAAGTTTCAGCGCCACCGCGGACTTCCTGCGGCCTGGGCGAGCCCGACGTCCTGCTGATCTGCGTGCCCACGCCGCTGACGCCGCAGCGCGAGCCGGACATGAGCTACGTCGTCGACACGGCGCGCGCAGATCCGCGCCGCGCCTGCGGCCCGGGCAGCTCGTCGTCCTCGAGTCGACGACCTATCCCGGCACGACCGACGAGCTCGTGCGCGGGATCCTCGAGGAGACCGGGCTCGAGCTGCGGCGAGGACTTCTTCCTCGCGTTCTCTCCCGAGCGCGAGGACCCGGGCAACGCGAGCTTCGACACGGCGACGATCCCGAAGGTCGTCGGCGGCGTCGACCAGCCGTCTCCGGCGACCTGGCGCAGGCCGCTCTACGACCAGGTCGATCGCGCGGACCGTCCGGGTCGTCGAGCGCCCGCGACGGCCGAGGCGACCAAGCTCGTCGAGAACATCTTCCGCGCCGTGAACATCGCGCTCGTCAACGAGCTCAAGATGGTCTTCGACCGGATGGGCATCGACATCTGGGAGGTGCTCGACGCGGCGTCGACGAAGCCCTTCGGCTTCATGCGCTTCAACCCGGGCCCGGGCTGGGGCGGCCACTGCATCCCGCTCGACCCCTTCTACCTCGTCGTGGAAGGCGCGCGAGTACGGCGTCGCCGCCGAAGTTCATCGAGCTCGCCGGCGAGGTCAACGTCCAGATGCCGCACTACGTGGTCGAGAAGCTCGCAGCTCGCCTTGAACGAGCGCGGCAAGGCGGTCAAGGGGAGCCGGGTCCTGGTCCTCGGGCCTCGCCTACAAGAAGGACATCGACGATGCCCGCGAGAGCCCGGCCTTCGAGATCATCGAGCTGCTCCTGCACCGCGGGCGCCGACGTCTGCCTACCACGATCCGCACGTCCCGAAGGCGCCGCGGATGCGCGCGTGGCCCGACCTGCCGCCGCTGGCGTCGCGTCCGCTGACGCGCGGAGCTGCTCGCGGCCAGGACGCCGTCGTGATCGTGACCGACCACCCGCGGTCGACTACGAGCTGGTCGCCCGGCACGCGCCGCTCGTCGTCGACACGCGCGGCGTCTACCGCAAGCCGCTGCCGAACGTCGTCAAGGCATGAACGAGCACGATCGCCGCGAGGCCTGCGCTCGCCCGCTGCCGTCAGCATGCGTGACGCCGGTATACAACGGCGCCGAGACGCTCGCGCAGTGCATCGAGAGCGTGCTCGCGCAGACGTACCGTAACTGGGAGTACATCCTCGTCGACAACTGCAGCACGGACGGACGCCACGGATCATCGAGCAGTACGCGCGACGGGAGCCCCGGATCCGCGTATCTACGCAACGAGAGGCTCGTTTCGGCGATGCAGAACCACCAGATCGGCTTTCGGGCACATGGCGCCGAGCAGCCGGTACTGCAAGGTCGTTCAGGCCGACGACTGGATTTTTCCCGAGTGTCTCGAGCGGATGGTCGCGCTCGCGGAGGCGCATCCCTCGGTGGCCATGGTGAGCGCGTACCGGCTCGAGGAGGAATACGTCACGCTCGACGGCCTGCCTTATCCGAGCGACGTCGTGTCGGGGCCGGGAGGTCTGCCGGCTCGCGCTTACTCGGCAAGGTCTACGTCTTCGGGACGCCCACGTCGCTTCTGCTCCGTTCGGAGGATGATCCGCAGCCGGAACCCTTTCTACGACGAGGCCAACTATCCTCGGCACTGGGACACGGCAGCCTGCTACGAGGTTCTCAGTGGTCGGGACCTCGGCTTCGTTCATCAGGTGCTGACGTTCACGCGCCGCAGCGGCGCGGTGCGCACCGAGTGTCCCAGCGGCTCGGCAGCTCGCTCCCAGAGCACCTGGCGATCTTGAAGCAGTACGGGCCGGCCAATCTCACGGAGGATGAGTACCGGCGCCGGCCTCGCGGACACTCGTCCGAAGCTACTATCGTTTCCTCGGCGCGAGCTTCTTCCGTCGGCCGGGCCGGGAATTCTGGACGTACCATCGCGGCCAGCTGCGGCGGCTCGGGCTGTCGGCGAGCCGGCTGCGGATCTGGGGCGCCGCGATCGCGGCGGCAGCGCTCTCGCTGCTTCATCCCGCGCGCTCGTTCGTCCGGCTGCTTCACCCCGAGCCGGAGGCCGAGTGATGGCGCCGCTCGTCAGCGTCGTCATTCCGACGCGCAACCGCGCGCGAGATGCTCGCAGCCGCGATTCGCAGCGCGCTCGAGCCAGACGCTGACGGATCACGAGATTCTGGTCGTCGACGACGCCTCCGAGGACGAGACGCCGCAGGTTGTCTCGGCGATTCGTGGACCCCGCGTGACCTATCTCCGCGGAGAGGGCCGCCGCGGGCGGAGCCGCGGCGCGAAACGCCGCGATCCGAAACTCGCGCGGCGCCTATATCGCCTTTCTCGACGACGACGACGAGTGGTTTCCGGAGAAGCTCGAGCGAGCCGCTGGACGTCTTTCGCGCATTCCAGGGAGGCTCCCGGTTTCGTCTACTCGAGCTATCGTCGTCGTGGATCGCGAGACCGGGCGTCTCGTGGGCAGAAGATCGCCGAGAGGAGGGGGGACGTGTCCCGCGAGATCCTCGCGTCCAACGTCGTCGGGGGAACCTCATGCGTCGTCGTCCAGCGCGATGCTTTCGAGCGAGGCGGGCTCGTTCGACGAGGCGCTGCCGAGTTTCCAGGACTACGACCTCTGGATTCGCCTCTCGCAACTGGTTCGCGTTCGATTTCGTCGGCGACCCGTTGCTGCGGTACTTCGTGCATGAGCAAGAAGATCTGGCGGGACTTCGGCGCGCTCGATCAGGGCATCGAGAGGATGCTGGAGAAGCACGGGCGGTCCCGGGCGCTCCGGCGTAATCTCGGTCGGCAGAGCCTCTGGGTCGGCGTTCGCCGCTGCCGCGAGGGCGAGGCCGCGCTCGGGCGTCGCTCGATGCTGCGGGCGCTTCCGTCTGAATCCCCTCGGGCTGCGAGCTTACGCCCACCTCGGCCTTTCACTCCTCGGGGCATCGCGGCTACCGGCGACTGGAGCGACGCGCGCCAGGAACGCCGCGGACTTCGGAGGGAGGCAAGTGTGAGCGGCTCGACTCCGGCTGACTGGCAACGGCTGCCGCCGATCCTCGTCATCCAGCCCGCGCCGTGGCTGGGTCGCCCTGAAGCTCCGCGAGCTCTGGGCCTACCGCGAGCTGCTGTACTTCCTCGTCTGGCGCGACGTCAAGGTCCGCTACAAGCAGACGGTCCTCGGCGCCGCCTGGGCGATCCTCCAGCCGCTGCTTGACCATGGTCGTGTTCACGCTCTTCTTCGGGCGGCTCGCCAAGGTCGCCGTCGGACGGCATGCCGTACCCGCTCTTCTCGCTTCGCGGGGCTGCTGCCCTGGAGCTTCTTCGCCCACGGGCTCACCCAGTCGTCGGACAGCCTCGTCGGCGACTCGAGCCTGATCACGAAGGTCTACTTCCCGCGGCTCGTCATCCCGATCGCGTCCGTGCTCGTCGGGGCTCGTCGATTTCGCGATCGCGTTCGTCGTCCTGCTCGGGATGATGCTGTGCTACGGCATCTGCGCCGACGGCGACGGCGTCCTGGCTTGCCGCTGCTTCCTCCTGCTCGCGATCGGCGACGGCGCTCGGCGTCGGGCTCTGGCTGTCGGCGCTGAACGTCGAGTATCCGCGACGTCCGCTACGTCGTGCCGTTCTTCGTCCAGATCTGGCTGTTCGCGACGCCGGTCGATCTATCCGGCGAGCCAGCGTCTCGGCGAAGCTCGCGAGCTGGGCCTGCCGACTGGCTCTACGGCCTGAACCCGATGGCGGCGTCGTCGAGGGCTTCCGCTGGGCGCTGCTCGGCACGGGCTCGCTCCGGGCCCGATGCTCGCGGCGCAGCGTCGGCGTGACCGTCGCTGCTGCTCGTGTCGGCGGCGCGTTCTACTTCCGCCGGATGGAGAGGACGCTTCGCCGACGTCGTCTGAGACCGAGTCGATGACCGGGCTCGCGATCCGCGTCGAGGAGCCTCGGGCAAGCGGTACCGCATCGGCGGCAGCACGAAGCGCGCTACAAGACGATGCGCGAGACGCATCGCGAGCGCTGCCAAGGCGCCCGTTCGCGCTCGTTCCGCTCGGGCAGCGCGGACGCGCGGACGGGCCCGGACGAACGTTCTGGGCGCTGCGCGACGTGAGCTTCGAGGTCCGACGCCGGGCGAGGTCGTCGGCATCATCGGCCGCAACGGCGCCGGCAAGAGCACGCTGCTGAAGATCCTGTCGCGGATCACCGAGCCGACCGAGGGCTGCGGCCGAGATCCGCGGCCGCGTCGGCTCGCTGCTCGAGGTCGGCACCGGCTTCCACCCCGAGCTGACCGGGCGCGAGAACATCTACCTGAACGGCGCCATCCTCGGCATGCGCAAGGCGCGAGATCGACCGCAAGTTCGACGAGATCGTCGCCTTCGCCGAGGTCGAGCGGTTCCTCGACACGCCGGTCAAGCACTACTCGAGCGGCATGTACGTGCGGCTGGCCTTCGCCGTCGCCGCGCACCTCGAGCCCGAGATCCTGATCGTGGACGAGGTGCTGGCGGTCGGCGACGCGGCCTTCCAGAAGAAGTGCCTCGGCAAGATGGAGGACGTCGGGCACGAGCGGCCGCACGGTGCTCTTCGTCACCCACAACATGCCGGCGGTCGCGCGGCTGTGCCAGCGCGTGATCCTCCTCGACCGAGGCGGTGTCGTGAAAGACGGTCCGGCCGCGCAAGTGGTCAGCGCCTATCTGACTCAGGGTCTCGGAACGACGGGGTCGCGGGAGTTCGAGAAACCGTCGTGTACACGGTCTGCCGAGGTCGCGGGCCTGCGCGCCGTGCGGCTGCGCGACGAGCATGGGAAGATCACCGACGTACTCGACATCCGTCGGGCGATCGGCGTCGAGATGGAGTACGAGGTTTGGAAGCCGGGGTACGTCCTGACGCCCTATTTCCTTCTGGACAACGAGGACGGAATCACCGTTTTCCGGAGCTACGAGTCCGACCCGGAGTGGCGGCGAGTGCCGCGGCCTGCCGGGCGGTACGTGAGCACGGGCGGATCCCGGGGAACCTTCTCTCCGAAGGCACGATGATCGTCTCGGTCGGCCTCTTCAACGAGCACATGCGGCAGTTTTACGAAGAGGATGTCGTGGCCTTTCAGGTCGTGGACACCATGGACGGAGACTCGGCCCGGGGCGACGTCGGATGGCACATCGAGGGCGTCGTCCGACCATTGCTGCGCTGGAAAACGGAGCATCGGGGCGCCCTTTCGGGCGTCACGAGTGGCGCGGGCGGCAATCGTGAGCGAGCGAAGTCCTCCGGTTCTCGGTCGGCCGCCGAGCCTCTCCGAGGCCCCGCGGGTCAGCGTGATCATCCCGACTTTCCGTCGGCCGCGTCTGCTCGGCGCGGCGATTCAGAGCGTCTTGAACCAGACCTTCCAGGACTTCGAGATCGTCGTCGTCGACGACAACTCGGGCGACAACACCGAAGCGGTCGTTCGGAGCATTCGAGGATCCTCGGATTCGATACATCGCTCACCAGACGAACTGGCGCGTCGGGGCGGCGCGGAACACCGGAGTCCTGAACTCGATCGGGCGCCTTCATGGCGTTTCTCGACGACGACGACGAATGGCTGCCCGACAAGCTGGAGCGGCAGGTCGAGATGTTCGACGAGTCCGCGCCGCGTCACCGGCGTCGTCTACACGGGATTCCAGAAGATCGATCGGGCCACGGGACCGTGTCGTCAAGACCGATTCGCCCGAGCAGGACGAGGGCACATCCTGCATCGAGCTTTGCCGGCAACAACTGCGTCGGGACGGCCTCGACCGTCACTCCTTCGGCGGGAGTGCTTCGACGAAGTCGGCCTCTTCGACGAGACGGTCGATTTCGGCGAGGAGTACGACATGTGGATCCGCGTGGCGCACTCGTTCGATTTCGTCTTCCTGCCCGAGCCCTCGTGCGCTACAGCGTCCACGGTACGCGGCTCTCGACGAACTATCGGCGTCATGATCAGGGGCTCGAGCGCGTCAGCTCGCAGAAGATCGCGTCGTTCTTCGCGGCATATCCGCTGGACCTGAGCCGCCGCTATCGTCGACCTCGGAGCGCTCCTCTGCTACGCGGGGAGACGCGTCGCGCGGCGCAGCGGCTTTTCTCCGCGCCATTCGGGTTGCGCCGTCCCCGTTCAAGAACTATTTCTATCTCGGCGCTTTCGCTCGTTGCGGCTCGCAAGGGTCCGTCTTGCGTTGCGGTCCGGCGATACCGAGCGGCCGAGGTTGTGAGCGCGCCGACTCTCGCCGTCCTCGGCTGCGGCTACTGGGGCCAGAACCTGGTCCGGAACTTCGCCGCGCTCGGGGCGCTGCGCTCGTCTGCGATCCGGCGGAGAGGCGCGCGCCAGCGCGCTCGCGCATCGCGCCCGGCGTCGCGACCAGCGACTCCTTCGAGGCGGCTTTCGACGGCGATGTCGATGCCGTCGTCATCGCGACGCCGGCCGAGACGCACCATCCGCTGACCATGCGGGCGCTCGCGGCCGGCAAGGACGTCTTCGTCGAGAAGCCGCTCGCCCTGACCTACGAGCAGGGCATCGAGATGCGCGACGAGGCGCGAGCGCCGCGGCCGGATCCTGATGGTCGGTCATCTCCTCGAGTACCACCCGGCGGTCCTCGCGCTGCGGGAGCTCGTCGCCGAGGGGGCGCTCGGGCGCGTCAACTACATCTACTCGAACCGGCTCAACTTCGGGAAGATCCGCACGCGAGGAGAACACCCTCTGGAGCTTCGCTCCGCACGACATCGCCGTCATCCTGCGCCTGGTGGGCGAGACGCCGATCCAGGTCACGTGCAGCGGCGGCAGCTACATCACGCCGAATCTCGCCGACGTCACCGTCTCGTGCCTCCATTCTCGACCGGCGTCCGGGCGCACATCTTCGTGAGCTGGCTGAATCCCTTCAAGGAGCAGAAGCTCGTCGTCGTCGGCGACCGCAAGATGGCGGTCTTCGACGACAGTGAGCCTGCCCGAGAAGCTCGTCCTCTACGATCAGCGCGTCGACTGGACAACCGGCAGCCGGTCCTGCAGAAGGGGGAGACGCAGCCGATCGCCTTCTCCGCCGAGGAGCCGCTGCGCCGGGAGTGCGAGCACTTCCTCGACTGCGTGCGCGACGCGGCGCGCGCCCGCTGAGCGACGCCGACGAGCGGCATCGACGTCCTGAGGGTCCTCCAGGCCTGCCAGACGTCTCTGCAGCTCAACGGGCGGCCCGTCGCGCTCGGCGAGCTGTAAGTCCTCGGTCTTCGAATCCGGCACAGATCCGATGAAGGAGTGAACGCTTGAGCTATCTTCGTCGCATCCCACCGCCGTCGTCGATCCGCCGGTCGACGATCGGCGACGGCACGAAGATCTGGCACTTCGCCCACGTCCTGTCGGGCGCCCGGATCGGCGGCGCTGCATCTTCGGCCAGAACACCATGGTCGCCGACGGCGTCGTCATCGGCGACAACGTCAAGGTCCAGAACAACGTCGCGATCTACACCGGCACGACGATCGAGGACGACGTCTTCCTCGGACCCTCCTGCGTCCTGACCAACGTGACCAACCCGCGCTCGCAGGTCAACCGCCACTCGCTCTACGAGAAGACGCTGATCCGCCGCGGCGCGACCGTCGGCGCCAACGCGACGATCGTCTGCGGCATCACCCTCGGCCGGTACTGCTTCATCTCGGCCGGGCGCGGTCGTGGCGAAGGACGTCCCGGACTACGCCCTGATGGTCGGCGTCCCGGCGCGGCAGAAGGGCTGGATGAGCCGGCACGGCCACTCTCTCAAGCCGGACGCCGACGGCATCATGCGCTGCCCGGAGTCGGGTCTGCCGCTACCGCGAGGTCGAGCCGGGCGTGCTGCGGTGCCTCGACCTGGACGAGGAGTCGCCGCTGCCGGCGGAGCTGGCCGTCGGCAAGACGACGTACGACGAATTCAAGAGCAGCCTGAGCGCGACGCCAAAGGAAGGAGAGAAAGCGATGGCCGTCCCCCTGCTCGATCTGAACATCCAGAACCTGGCTCTCGAAGGCGAGCTAAGGCTGCCTTCGAGCGCGTGCTGCGCTCCGGGCAGTTCATCCTCGGCGCCGGAGGTCCAGAAGTTCGAGATCGAAGATCGCCGAGCTCGCGGGCGTCCGGCACGCGATCGGTGTGTCGTCCGGCACCGACGGGATCCTGCTCGCGCCTGATGGCGCTCGGGATCGGGCCGGGCGACGAAGTGATCTGCCCGAGCTTCACGTTTTCGCGACCGCCGGCTGCGTTCGCGCGTCGGGGCGACGCCGGTCTTCACCGACTCCTGCCGCTACTGCTTCAACATGGACGTCGAGGACGCCGCCCGCAAGGTCACGCCGCGGACGAAGGCGATCATGCCCGTCCACCTCTTCGGCCAGGCGGCGGACATGGACGCCGTCATGGCGCTGGCGCGCGAACGCGGGATGCCGGTCATCGAGGACGCCGCGCAGTCCATGGGCGCGACGTACAAGGGACGCCAGGTCGGCGGCGATCGGCACGTTCGGGATGTTCAGCCTCTTCCCGTCGAAGAACCTGGGCGGCTTCGGCGACGGCGGGATGCTCGTGACGAACGACGACGACCTGCGGGCCGCGCGCGGATGCTCCGCGCTCACGGCGCGAAGCCGAAGTACTTCCACAAGTACGTCGGCGGCAATTTCCGGCTGGACCCGCTGCAGGCCGCGCTCCTGTCCGTCAAGCTGCCGCACTATGACGGAGTACACGAGAAGCGGCGGGCGAACGCGGCCTACTACACGCGAAGCTCGCCGCGATCCCGGGCGTCGCCAAGGCGAGCCTCGCGGATTCGCTGTGCCAGACCGACGCCTCGGCGACGCGGGGGCCCGCCGCCGCGAAGATCGTGCTGCCGGCGCCATACGCCGACAACGAGCCACATCTGGAACCAGTACACGCTGCGCGTCCTCGGGAGCGGACGGCGGGACGCGCTCGAAGACCGCTCCTGACCGAACGCAAGATCGGGACGGAGATCTACTACCCGGTGCCGATGCACAAGCAGGAATGTTTCGCGGACGTTCCCTCGTCCCGCGGCGCCCTGCCGTCGGCGGAGCGGCTTTCGGCCGAGTGCCTGAGCATCCCGATCTATCCGGAGCTCACGCGCGCGCAGCAGGACGAAGTGATCGCAACGATCTCGGATTTCCTCCGTGGCTAGCCGATGAAGATCGTTACCGTCGTCGGCGCGCGGCCGCAGTTCATCAAGGCCGCGCCGGTCGGGCAGGCGCTGCGCGAGGCGCGGTCACGAGGAATTGCTCGTCCACACCGGGCAGCACTACGACGACGCGATGTCCGACGTGTTCTTCCGCGAGCTCGAGATCTCCGAGCCCGACGTCAACCTCGGCGTCGGCTCGGCGGCCACGGCGTATCAGACGGGCCAGATGCTGCATCCAGCATCGAGCCGATCCTCTGACGCGAGAAGCCGGACTGGGTGCTCGTCTACGGCGACACGAACTCGACGCTGGCCGGCGCGCTGGCGGCGAGCAAGCTGCACATGCCGCGTCGCGCACGTCGAGGCCGGAATGCGCAGCTACAACCGCGTCATGCCGGAGGAGACCAACCGCGTCCTGACGGACCACGTCTCCGACCTCCTTCTGTGTCCGACGGAGACGGCGGTGGCCAATCTCCGCAAGGAGGGGATCATCCGAGGCGTGCACCGCGTCGGGCGACGTCATGTTCGACGCGCTGCTGCACTTCCTTCCGATCGCCCGCCGCAACGCTCGCGCGGTCCTCGACGAGCTGGGCCTGAAACCCCGCGCGTACGCGCTCCTGACGGCGCATCGCGCCGGAGACGGTGGACGACGACGCGCGGATTCGGCGACTGCTCGACCGCGTCGCGACACTCGGAATGCCCATCGTCTTTCCGGTGCATCCGCGAACGCGCAAGCGCCTGGACGGGCTCGGCATGTCCGAATGTCTTTCGAGCGACTTCCGCGTCGTTCCGCCGGTCGGGATATCTCGACATGCTCGCGCTGGAGGCCGAAGCGCGGGTCGTCCTGACCGACTCGGGCGGCGTCCAGCGCGAGGCGTTCTTTCTCGGCGTTCCCAGCGTGATCCTGCGCGCGGAGACCGAGTGGCCGGAGCTCGTCGAGGCGCGGGCGAGCGTGCTCGCCGGGGCCGACTTTGCGGATCTTTCGGTGGCGCCGGCGGCCTCGGCCGACCTGGCGCGCGCCCTCGGGATCTTCGGCCAGGGCGACGCGAGCCGGCGGATCGCCCGGGAACTGGTCTCTGGTTAGGTGCGAAGGCAATTGCCTCCGATTGGACCTCCTTCGATCGCCAGCGCCGCTTCGCCGGGTCCGCCCCGCGCGAAGCCGAGCTTCTCCGGAGACGTTCTGAAGCTCGTTTCGGGCACGACGTTGGCGCAGATCCTTTCGATCGTCGTCGCGCCGATTCTGACCCGGCTTTACGCGCCGCAGGCGTTCGGCATGTCGGCTCTCTTCGGATCGTTTACGACGCTTCTTGCGGCGATCGCCTGCATGCGTTACGAGCAAGCCGTCATGCTCCCGGAGAGCGACGAGGAGGCGGCGAACCTGCTCGGCGTCTGCGTGGGGGCGGTCCTGTTCGTGACGGCCGCGACGGCCGTGCTCGTGGTGTTCGGCGATCCGCTGCTTCGGCTGCTGAAGGCCCAGGCGATCAAGCCATATCTCTGGCTGTTACCCGTGAGCGTCCTCGCCGGAGGGCTTTTCTTTGCGCTGAATCAATGGAATTCGCGGACGAAGCGCTTCGGGCGACTGTCGATTTCGCGCGTGACGAGCGCCACCGTTTCAAACGCCTCTCAAATCGGAGCCGGGTATCTCGGCCATGCCACGGGAGGCAGCATCATCGGAGCTGGCGTCCTGGGATCCGCCGTCGCGACCGGAACTCTCGGTTGGCAGATCTGGCGGGATGACCATGCCCTGTTTCGGCGCGCCATTCGGTTCGATCGAATGAGGGTCGGCCTCAAACGGCACCGACGTTTCCCGGTCTATGGAACCTGGTCGATACTCTTGAACAGTTTGTCCTGGCAGCTGCCGACATTCTTCTTGTCGGCGTACTTTTCTCAGGCGGTTGTCGGATACTATGCCCTCGGCACGCGGCTCCTGCGGCTTCCGATGGACCTGATCGGCGGTGCGATCGGGATGGTCTTCTTCGAGAGGGCCGCCAAGGCGAGGTACGAAGGAACGCTTCCCCGACTGATCCAGGAGACGTTTCGCCGTCTTGTCTCGCTAGGGCTCTTTCCCCTCCTGATTCTGACGTTCATCGGGCGCGACCTCTTCGTTCTGGTCTTCGGCTCGAAGTGGGCCGAGGCCGGCGTTTACAGCCAGATCCTGAGCATCTGGATGTTCTTCTGGTTCGTGTCTTCACCGCTTATCACGCTCTTCAGCGTCCTCGAGCGGCAGCGATGGGGCCTTGTGTTCAACGTCGTGATCTTCGGAACCCGACTCCTCGCCCTGTGGCTCGGCGCTCGGTTGGGAGATGCCCGGCTGGCTCTCCTGTTTTTCGGGATCTCCGGGCTTCTCGTCTATGGAGGCATGAACCTGGCCCTCATGGCGGCTGCGGGTTACCCGTCGTCCGCCAGCAGCCGCGTCCTCTGGATGAACATTCTTCGCTTCCTTCCCGCCGCGCTGGTTCTCGGCGCGCTCCTGAGTTTCGGCGCGCCGCCGATGGTTCTGGTCGGCACGGCAACCCTGATCCTCGCGATCCATCTCGTTTACGTGTTCCGCACCGACGAGGAGCTTGCACGGCTGTTCCTCCGGTTTCGCCCCGGCCGATCCGTCCGGACTTAGAGGAGCCGATGCAAGATTCGGGTGCGCAACTTCCGTTTGGCCGTTATCTCGAGGACTTTGAGGTCGGCAACGTTTACCGTCATTGGCCCGGAAAGACGATTACCGAGAGCGACAACAACCTGTTCTCGCTCCTGACCATGAACCACCATCCGCTCCATCTCGACGCCGCCTTCGCAGCCAAAAGCCAGCACGGCCAACGCCTAGTCGTCGGAACGCTCGTGTTCTCGCTCGCGGTCGGTCTCACGGTTCGAGACATCAGCGGCCGGGCGATCGCCAACCTTTCGTACGAGAACATCGAACATCTCGCGCCGGTTTTCCTCGGAGACACGATCCATGCGACGTCCACCGTGCTCTCCATTGCGCCTTCGAAATCCAGGCCCGATCGCGGAGTCGTCTCGGTCGAAACGATTGCGAGGAATCAACGTAACGAGGAGGTCTTGAGGTTTCGCCGAAAGGTGCTGATTCCCCGGCGGCCGGAGCCGCCGGCGGGTCGCGGCGGGTCGCCTCGCGGTCTCGGAACTCGCGGGGTCGCGGAATCGGCTTTGCATCGGAAGGGAAGGAAGAAGGGATGAGCAAGAGTCTCCGCACGATGCTGTTTGTGCCGGGTCATCTGCCTCGCTTCCTCGAGAAGGCGGCGCAGACGGAGGCCGATGCCGTGATCCTCGACGTGGAGGATTCGGTTCCGGCCGTCCAGAAGCCGGAGGCGCGCCGGAACGTCCAGGATTACATCGACAAGGGTATTTACCGGCAACAGGTCTTCGTTCGCGTGAATGCCCTGGAAACCGGCATGCTGCCCGAGGATCTCCGATGGGTCGCACGTCCCGCTGTCGACGGATTCATGTTCACGAAGGTCTACAACGAGCGCGACATCCATTACTTCGATCGCCTCTTGACGCAAATCGAACGGGACAACGGCTTCGAGCACGGGAAGTTCAAGATGTGCCCGCTGGTCGAGACCTCCTCCGCGGCGCTCCACACTCTGGCCATCGCACAGGCGTCGAAGCGGCTTGTCGCGCTCGCCTTCGGCGGAGAGGACTATCTGACGGATCTCGACGGCCTGCATCGAAACCACGGCCTCGGTTTTCTCGTGCCGCGAGCCCTCATCGTGATGGCCGCCCGCGCCATGCGCCTCGAGGCGATCGATACGCCATACCTGGACATTCACGACGCGGAAGGCTTCCGACGGGAGCTGACCCTGTCGCGCGAGCTGGGGTTTTCCGGCCAGCTCGATTCTGCATCCCAATCAGATTCCGATCGCAAACGAGATTTTTTCGCCGTCCGAAGAGGAAATCCGGGAGGCGGAGAGAATCGTCGCAGCGATCGATGAGTGCCGCAAGAAAGGTCTGGGGGTGGCGCTCCTCGACGGGAGCCTGATCGGGCCACCGATGGAGAAGCGCGCCCACGCGGTGCTGCGGAAGGTGGCTCGGATCCGGGGTGCCCGCGAGCCTCGATGATGGCCGCCCGAGCGGACGCCGCCAGAGTTTCGGGAGTCCAGTCGTTTAGCCGGGCCGATCTCGTCCGGGACTTGAGGGCGCTCGGCGTGGCGTCTGGAGACCTGCTGAACGCGAAAGTCTCGCTCAAATCGATCGGGCACGTGGTTGGCGGAGCGGATGCGTTACTGGAAGCTCTTCTGGAGGCCGTCGGGAGCGGCGGGACCATCGTCACGGACTCGTTCGTTACGGCTTACCCGCTTCCGCTCAGCCCGGAGGACGCGGGTCGCGTGAGCGACTCCAAGACGCCTTCCTATGCCGGGGCTCTGGCGAACGCGATGATCCGGTACCCAAAGTCACTTCGGAGCGGCCACCCGATCCAGAAATTCACCGCGATCGGCGCCCGCGCGAAGGACTTGACCGAATCTCACGGGCCCGGTTCCTACGCCTACGACGTGCTTCGCGTCATGGCGGAGGAGGGGGGACGCAATTTGAAGATCGGTCCCGAGGAGAAGACGGTCGGAGTCGGGACCACGCACGTGGCGATCGGAATGCTGAAGCTGCGCCAGAGGCGCCGGCGCGCGGGAGTGCGATACGTCGACGCGTCCGGACGTACGGCCACGTTCGAGCGGGATTGGGCCGGCGCGTGCGCGCGGGGGTTCGTCAATTTCATGCCTCACTATCGACGCGCCGGAGCGATCCTGAACGAGGGCCGCATCGGTCTCGCCGAGAGCAAGATCACGGACATGAAGCGCACCCTTGAAGTCGAATTGGAGCTCCTGCGCAAAGAGCCGGCGTTCTTCACGTGCTCGGATCCGGCGTGCGTGGACTGTCGTCTGAGCTGGGAGTTCTCGACGGGCAGCCTCCTCGGCGTCATCCATGAGAACCTGCGAAGGGGTCGCTTTCCCGTCGCGCGAACCGCCGTTCAGGTTCGATTCTGTCGAAACCTGCTGCCGCGCTGACCGATGCAAACCGCCGAGGAACCTCTCTCTCTGGATGCCCATCCGCGGCACCCGACGGAAGCGGCCGTCCGCTACGCGTGGCGCGAGCTTGCCCGCCGCGCGGGAGTCTCGGAGCATGCCGCGGAGGACGAAACCGGATTCGAACCCGTCGGAATCTCCGTTCACTACGGGCCGGCGCCTTCGTCGGCTCCGAAGGGCACTGTCTGGGTGACTCCGTGCGCCGCGGACTCCTGGACGGCGGTGGTCGCGAGGGCTCCCCACAGTCTCGATCGAATTCCCGTCGCGGATGTTCTGCCTCGCGGCTCTCGTCTGCCGATCGAGGATCCTGTTCCCGTGCTCTTCTGGGGCGCCGAGTCCGAGCGGACGAGGGGGTTTGCCCGGGCGACCCCGGGAGGCGGCCTCGTTTTCTCGGCCGACATCGTGGCCGCGACTCTGTTCCTGCTTTCCCGCTGGGAAGAGACGGTGACTCGGAGAAGCGACCAGCACGGCCGCATGCCTGCGGCCGAGAGCGTGTCCTTCCGGCAGGGGTTTCTCGACCGTCCGATCGTCGACGAGTATGCCCTGATCCTCCGCGAGTGGCTGCGGAGGCTCCTCCCCGAGTGGAGTCCACAGAAGCGTGCTTTTCGGGCGATGCTCAGCCACGATGTCGACGTCGTTCTCCCGTTCAACCGCTTGAGAGGAGCGGTCGGGGCGGTCGCGAAGAACCTTCTGGAGCGCCGAAGTATTTCGCGCGCGACTTGGACCGCATCCGAGGCCATGACGCAAATCCTGGCCCCCCGGCGAACCGCTTCGTACCGCGGGATCGGACGTCTCGCGGAGATTTCGAGGCGCAACGGTCTTCCGAGCGCCTTCTACTTCATGGCCGCGGAAGAGAGTGCCTACGACAGCGGGTACGACCTCCGCTCGGCGAAGGCTCGGGAATGCCTCGAGGCGCTGAGAGGCGGAGGTTTCGAGATCGGGCTTCATGCCGGCTATCGAACGCTCGGGGATTCCGGGCGCCTCGCCGAGGAGAAGGGAAGGCTCGCCGGCATTCTGGGCCACGGTCGCTTCGGCGGTCGCCAGCACTACCTCCGATTTCGGGTGCCCGACACGTGGCGGGACTGGGAGAGTGTCGGCCTGACCTACGACTCGACCCTGACGTTCTTCGATCACGAGGGGTTTCGGTGCGGGACCTGTCACCCCTATCGGCCGTTCGATCTCGAGAAGAACCGGGAGCTCGGTCTGTGGGAGATTCCGCTGATCGTGATGGACGGCACGTTGCGCGACTACCGTCGCCTTTCGCCGGCCGCCGCGGCGACGCACGCACTGGCGCTCGCGAAGCGCTGCGAGGCGGTCGGGGGCACGTTCGCCCTCCTCTGGCACAATTCTTCGTTGGAAGGTTCCTGGCGGGCCTGGTCCGAGGTGTACGAAGGGCTGGTGGCCTGGCTGGCCGACCACGCCGGGGATTTGGGCTCTTCGAGCGGGTTCGATCCTGGCGCCGCGGGAGGCTTCCGCTGACGGCGACACCCGTGGCCGCGACCCTCCCGTCGAGGATCCGGGTCTGCCATCTGACCAGTCTGCACTCGCGGTCGGACACGCGGATCTTCGTCAAAGAGTGCCGGAGCCTGGCGAATCACGGCTACGCCGTCGACCTCGTCGTCGCCGACGGAAAGGGCGACGGAAGTCAGGACGGAGTCCGAATCCTCGACGTTGGCCGCTGCGGCGGGCGGCTTCGAAGGATGCTTTTCGGAGGGCGACGCGTCTACCGTCGCGCCCTCGAAGTGGACGCCGACGTCTACCATTTCCACGACCCCGAACTGATGCCGATCGCTCGCCGTTTGCAGAAGAAGGGCAAACGTGTGGTCTATGACGTTCACGAGGATTTGCCCCGCCAGATTCTGTCCAAGCACTACCTGAAAAGCTGGATCCGCCCGATCCTTTCCCGCGTCGTCGAACGATACGAAAATGCGATGGCCCGGCGATTCGATCTCATCGTCGCCGCGACACCTTTCATCCGGGATCGGTTTCTCCGGCAGAACGCGAGCACCTGCGACGTGAACAACTTTCCGATCGCCGCGGGTTCGGAAACCGTCGCCCTGGAGCCGCGCGAGCCAGGCGCCGTCTGCTATGTGGGCTCGATCAGTCGGGTCCGAGGAATCTGTGAGCTGCTGGACGCCGCCGCGAAAGCCAGTGTAACGCTTCATCTGGCCGGAGAGTTCTGGCCGCCGTCCCTCCTCGACGAGCTCCGGCGGACTGCGGCTTGGGAGAGGGTGGTTTATCACGGCTTCGTTTCCCGTCGAGAAGTGGAATCGATCTACGCGCGGTCGCAAGCCGGTCTCGTGGTCTTGCATCCGACGGAGAGCTATCGAAACGCTCTGCCAGTGAAGCTCTTCGAGTACATGCTCGCCGAGCTTCCGGTGATTGCGTCGGATTTCCCGCTCTGGCAGGAGATCGTCCGCGAGAGCCGCTGCGGGCTATGTGTCGATCCCCGGAATCCCGACGCGATTGCGGCAGCGATTCGATACCTTCTGACGCATCGGGAGGAGGCCCGGCAAATGGGAAAGAGCGGAAGGCGCGCGGTCCTTGCGAGGTACAACTGGGAGGCGGAAGAGCAGAAGCTGGTCGAGGCGTATCGAAGACTCGTCGGTCAACCGGATGGTACCCGCTCGATGCCCGAGCGCGCGGAAGTCGGCCGGTGATGGCTTGATGTCGACGTCGACGAGAAAGCCGAAGCTCCTCCTCCTCGCCTACTACTTTCCCCCCGCGAACGCGATCGGGGGCGTTCGCGCCTACAACATGGCGAAGTGGCTGACTCGCGCGGGCTGGGACGTCACGGTCGTTACGCCCGAGGCGGGTGTCTGGCGCAACGCTGAGGGCGCCGCCGAACTCGAGGAGACGCTCAGTCGCGAGGGCGTGCGCTGCATTCGAACCGCGCACGATTGGCGTCTTCTCTCGCCGGGCCACCTGGCCGGTCCGTCGAGCTCCCAATGGAGGCTCGCCGGCGGCGTTTTGCGGCGCGTCGCGCGAGCTCTCGGGTTGGAGATGGAAATTGGCTGGATGCGGGAAGCCGAAAGGGCCTGCGCCGGCTTGGAGAGCCATGACGTCGACCTCATCCTGGCAACCGGCGCGCCGTTCGGATCATTTCAACTCGCCCGGCGCCTGGCCAAACGACTTCATCGCCCGTACGTCCTGGACTATCGCGATCTCTGGACCTCGAATCCGCATGCCTCCGGCGACTCCCGGCAAGGTCATCGTCTCGTCGAAACGAAGTTGCTTCGGGGCGCCGCCGCGACGATCGCGGTCTCTCCCGGCGTGGCTCAAGTACTCGAGACCCGGTCGGGGCTCGGGCCAGGCAATGTGAAGGTGATTACGAATGGCTTCGACCCCGAGGAATCCTGGGGCGTGGAGCCGTTGCAGCTGGATCATTTCGCGATCGTCTACGCCGGAGTGTTCTATCCGCCGAAGAGAGTGATCACTCCGGTGATGCGAGCACTGCAACGTTTGAAGAAGCTCGACACGCCCGACGGGCGACGCTGGGCCTTTCATTATTATGGCTGGCACGGGGATCACGTTCGCGAAGAAGCGAGCCGCGCCGACTTGAGCGATCGGGTCGTCATTCATGGCCTGCGGTCTCGGCGTGAGGTGTTGTCCGCGGTCAAGGGGGCGCAAGTCTCGATCGTCATCGCCTCCGTTCTCGAGGCGGCGGGCAGGAGAGACCTCGGAATTGTCACGGGAAAGGTTTTCGACGCCATCGGGCTGGGGACACCGATGCTTGTGGTGGCGCCGAGGGGTAGCAACCTGGAGGGGATCATTAATACCGCCGGGCTCGGTGCATGCTTCACCGGGGCGCAAATCGAAGAAATGGTGGCCTTCCTCTCGAACGCGATTCGCGGCGAGACGCGGCCGAAGGGCCGTCCCGAAATCTATTCCTGGTCAACGATGGTTGTGGCGCTCGATGGGATTCTTCGTCGAGCGATGGAAGCGTCGACCGAGTGGGCGCCGGTCCCCAGCGTGCGCGCGCCCGTCGCGAGAAGCGGATGAACGAAGCCCTGTCATCGACGTGCTGAGGCGGACGTCATGAGAAGAGCTCGGTCTTCCCTTCGGTACGAAGCGACGCTCGCCCGAACCAGCCCCGTCTCGCAAGCGTCGACCACCGTCTCCGGCGGTGCTCGGCGCACCGATCGGACTCCCTGGGCGCTGATCCGTATCGTGTTTGCCCTGTTCGTCGCGGCCATTCCGTTCGAAGGGCTGGACCTGGGACTCGGTTCGATTTCCCCGTCTCGCCTGATGGGGTGGGTCCTGTTCGCGCTGGCGCTCCTGCAGCCGACGATTTGCTTTCGGCGACCGCGCGCCGCCGTCTGGTGCTTCGTCGTTTTCATCGCGGTGTTCGGAGTCTTGGGTTTGCTTCGTGGTTCCGTGTATCTCGACGAAGCCAAGAGCCGAATCTTTCTTCTCGCTCAGATGCTCGCCCTGACCTTGATCGCGAGCAATCTTCTTCGGTATCGGCAGATCTTCCTGGGGACGCTCCACACGTTCGTCGGGGCCTGCGTACTCCTTTCGGTACTTCAGCTGTGGGGCGTCACGTCGGCCGCTTACTCCGGCCAACGGGAGACGGCCTTCGAGGAGGACCCCAACAACGTTGCAGCCATTCTCGCGCTCGGGCTCGTCGCGGCCGTCGGCGTCGGATACGGACGGAGCGGCGCCGGGCGTTTCACCCAAGCGGTCGCTTGGGTCTGTTTTGGCACGATCGGCCTCGGAGTCGTTCGGACGGGTTCCCGAGGGCCCTTCGTGGCCCTCGCGGTCGGGATCGCGATCCTGGTTCTCCGTCGGGGTTCGGCGTGGATCCGAGTTCGGAACATGTTTATCGTGGTGGCCGGACTCTCCGTTCTAATCGCGATGGCGTCATCCTCGGAGACCGCGCGCCAGCGCTGGGAATTGACATACGAGAAGGGCAGCCTCGCCGGCCGAGAGAAAATATACCCGGTCGCCTGGCGAATGTTCCTGGAGCGGCCGGTACTCGGCTGGGGTGTCGGCACGAACCTCCTCCAGCTCGGCCACCGTCTCGGCGAGGGGGGCGAGCGTGACACTCACAATGTGTACCTGTGGGTGCTGACGGAGGATGGGCTCATCGGCGGCATTCCGGTACTTCGTCGGGATGCTTCTGTGCGGCGTCGCCGCGTGGCGGGCTCGTAAACTGTCTTACGGGCTCGTCCCGGTGGCACTCCTGTCGACCGTCCTGATCGTAAACCTGAGCCTCACATGGCAATACCGAAAGCTTCACTGGCTGGTCCTGGGTCTGGCCGTCGCGAGCGAGCGTCCGATTCTGGGTGTGACGAAACGCCGTCGGAGGTCTCGGGTCGCGCTTTCCTCGGCCGAGCGATTCCGGATCGCCGGCGGGGGGAGGACAGCGGTCACCCATTCGGCAGTATTGGAATGAGGGTCGCGTTCTTGGTGACGGACTATCCGGCGGGTTCGTCCCGGTTTGCCGGTATCTTCCATCGGACTCTCGCCGAGGCGCTCGTTCGCGCGAGCGCACGCGTGGAGGTCGTTGCGCCCGTCGCGCGGGTACCGTGGCCGATGACGCGATTCGCGAGAAAGTGGGCGGAATACGACCGCATCCCGACGAAGTACTGTTCGGGCGGAGTCCTCGTTCATCGGCCGAGGTGCTGGCAGATTCCGAGGGGAAACTACCTGGCTCTCCGGCATCGAAGCTTCGCCCGATGCCTGAATCGGGCTGTGGAGCGCGCGCCCGACGTCATTCACGCGCACTTCGCCTACCCCTGCGGCCTGGCGGCCGAGAGAGCCGCTTCGCGATGGCGGATCCCCGTCGTTCTGACTCTGCACGGAAGCGATGTCAATGTCCTTCCATACGTCAATCGCGTGACCCGCCGATGTTTCGTGACGGCAGTCCGCCGCGCGACATTCGTCTCCGCCGTCAGCAACGCCCTGGCCGATCGCACCGAAGGGCTGACGGGTCGACGGCCGAGCGTGATGCCCATCGGGATCGACCTTCGACGGTTTCGAGAGCTCCCCGAGAGGGATGCGGCGCGGCGGCTGCTTGGGCTGCCGGGTCACAAGCGAATCGCGCTCTTCGTCGGCGCGCTCCTGAAGGCCAAAGGCGTCGACCTCCTGCGCGAGGCCCTGAAACAACGAGACGCGGACGACGTGTTGGGAGTTTTCGTCGGCGACGGGCCACTTCGCGCCGAAATTCAGGGCGATCCGCGGTGCCTCAGCGTCGGCGCGGTCGACAATTCGAAGATTCCCCTCTATTTGCGGGCCGCGGACGTCCTCGTCCTCCCGTCGCGGTCGGAAGGGGATGCCCACCGTCATCGTCGAAGCAGGTGCGGCGGGCCTGCCGGTCGTCGCGACCGCCGTCGGCGGGATTCCTGAGCTTCTCGGCGACGACCGCGGGACTCTGGTCGCGTCCCAGACAGTTCCGGAGCTTGTCGAGCGTCTGAATTCCGTGCTCTCGAACCCAGATCAGGCGCGGCAGCGCGCGCTGCGACTGAACGCTTACGTCGAGCAGACGTAGACGTGGACCAGAGTGCGCGTGCAATGCTGCGGATCTACGAGAGTTTGCGCGGATGATGGGATCGGTCCGGGCCCGTGCTGAGCCGGTCAATCTGTCACCAATTCCGGGATTCCATGGGGCGGTTCCGTCGGTCCTTCGAGGCCGCGAACGCCCGGGAGGGATATCGCCTTGTTTCGTGTAGCCATTGATGAGCATGCCACGGTCATCTCTCGCCCCCCATACGGACGACGGAGAGCTCGGTTGCGGCGGCACCATTTCCCGATTCGTCGACATGCGAGCCAAGGTCTTCTATGCCGCGTTTTCGATCGCCGAAGAGTCGGTCCCTTCCGAATTTCCACGAAACATTCTGGAAACCGAAGTGAAGATGGCGACGAAGACACTGGGTATCGAGCCCTCGCGACTTCTTCTCTACGGGTATCCCGTCCGTCACTTCGCGGCCCACCGGCAGGCCATTCTCGAGAATCTCGTGGCGTTGAGCCGCGAGATCCAGCCCGATCTGGTCATCATGCCGCCGACGCACGATCTTCATCAGGACCACACGACGGTGGCTCAGGAAGGTCTCCGCGCTTTCAAGAGAACTTCGATCCTGTGTTACGAGCTTCCGTGGAACAACCTGAACTTCGCGACCCAATGCTTCGCCGCCCTTTCGCCAGGTCAGCTGCAGCGAAAGGTCGACGCACTCGAGTGCTACGCGTCCCAGAAGCACCGCAACTACCTCTCGGGAGACTTCGTGCGCTCTCTCGCGCTGACACGCGGCGTACAGGTCGGGCAGCAATACGCCGAGGCCTTCGAGGTCGTTCGTTGGGTTCTCTAGACGCCGGTTTGCCCGAGTCGCGAAGGGTCGGAGGCCGCCCGGGGCTCTCGGACCAGCCAGCGCTCCGCCTGGGCGTCGTGGTCGCGGTTCGGAACGAAGCCAAGTGGCTCGACGGTCTCTTCGAGTCGCTGATGGCCCAGGAGGGTCTCGAGACCGTTTGTTGTATCGCGGCCGTCGATGGACGCTCGGAGGACGATTCCCGGCTCATCATCGAGCGATGGGAAAACCGGCTTCGTTCACTGCGGCTCCTCGACAACGCGGCGAGGATCGCCCCCGTGGCATTCAATCTGGGCATTCACGCCTGCCTCGATGCGGGGGCAGAAGCCGTCCTCCTCGTCAGTGGCCATAGCTCCCTCCACCCCGGCTTTCTCGCGACGCTGCAAAGGCAACTGGAGGATCCCTCGGCGGGGATCGTCGGATGTATTCACGACTACCCGCCCGCCGCGACGCGTTTCGAGGCCGCATCGCAGGCGTTTGCCGAGAGTCGACTGGGACGGCGCCTCGGAAGCTTTTCCCGCTTGAAGAAGCCCCAGGAGACGGAGATCGCCTTCTGCCCGACGTTTCGCCGGGAGGTCTTCGAGAAGGTGGGATTTTTCGACGAGACGATGGTGAGGAATCAGGACATCGACTTCACGACCCGAGCACGAGCGGCAGGGTTTCGGATCGTGACGTCTCCCGAGCTCAAGGACCGCTACTCTCCTCCGGGGACTTTCGGACGTCTCGTGAAACAGATGTACGGAAACGGACTCTGGGTCGGCCGGCGTGTGTCGTCCCACGGCTGGCGCCACGTGGCCCCGTCGGTGTTCTACGCCGCGTTGATCGCGAGCGCCACGCTCGCCATTGTCCCCGGCCCATTGCGCCCGTTCGGCGCGGCGGCGCTGGCGACGCTGGCATGCAGTTATCTGCTGGCGATCGTCCTCGCAGCGTTGGCGTGGATGCCGGCAATTCGTCTCGCCGCGCTCTGGCTTCCGGCCGTGTTTCTCTGCACTCACGGCGCGTATGCGGTGGGAACCTTCCGCGGTCTCCTTTCGGCGAAGGGGAGTCGATGAAACTGGGGGTCCACCAGCCGAACTACATTCCCTGGTGCGGCTACTTCGCAAAGATTCGCTACTGCGACGTTTTTGTTTTTCTCGACGATGCGGAGATCTCGACCGGGCAGAGCTACGTCTACCGAGCGAGGGTTCTGGGAGAGTCGGGCCCCGTCTGGCTTTCGGTCCCGACGCACCGGGGCCTTCATCAAAGAATCGCGGACGTGACCATCGCGGACGCAAAATGGTTTCGCAAACACCTGAACAAGCTCGATGCCTTCTACCGGCGGACGCCTCACTTCGCCGAGGTGTTCGAATTGATAAAGCCCGTCTACGAGACCGCCGGGGGCAATCTGGCGGATTTCAATATTCGGATGATCCGTGCGATCTCCGAGTTCATCGGTATCGGGACCCGAATGGAGCGCGCGAGCTCGCTCGCCGTCGTTCAGTCGAGGGATGAACGGCACATCGCGCTAGCTCAGGCCGTCGGGGCCGATACCTACGTCTCAGGCAAAGGCGGGCAGAACTATCAGCAGGCTTCGAACTTCGAAGCCGCCGGAATCACCCTCGAGGTGAAGGAATACGCGGCGCGGGCCTATCCGCAGGCGCGGGAGGGTGCTTTCGAGCCCGGTCTGAGCATCCTCGACGCGCTGTTCAACGTCGGGCGTGAGGCGCTCTCTCTTTTTGATCCACGGAGTGTCCGCCGGGTCGGCACAGGAAGTTCCGCCTGCGGGAACGGCCGCTCGGCCGCCGGTGGATGGGGGGGCAGGAGGCCCCCGCTGATGTCCATGAAGGTTCCATTTTTCCGGCCCGACGTCTCCGACTGCCGAGATCGACGAAGTCGTCGCCGCTCTGAAATCCGGTTGGCTCACGACGGGTCCTCGGGTCCGCCGCTTCGAGCAGGAGTTCGCCACGGCGGTCGGCGGGACGCACGCCGTTGCGGTCAACTCGTGCACCGCGGCGCTTCATCTGGCCATCGAGGCGCTCGGTCTCAAGGCCGGCGAGGGTGTGCTCGTGCCGGCGATGACGTTCGCCGCGTCGGCCGAAGTGGTGCGATACCTGGGTGCGATTCCGATCCTCGTGGACTGCGATCCGGTCACGCTCAACATGGATCTCGGGGACGCCGAGCGAAAGCTGGCGGCCCTCGCCTCGGGAGGCCTTCCGGCGTCGATTTCCAGATCCACGCGAGTCGTGGGTGTCATTCCGGTCCACGTCGCCGGCTGGATGATGGACACGGACGCCGTCGCGGCGTTCGCGGCGAAGCACGGACTGTGGGTCGTCGAGGACGCGGCGCATGCCTTCCCGGCGGCCTGGCGGGCGAGCGCCCGCGCTTCGTGGCGCCGGTGCGGGGAGAAGACGTCGGCCGTCTCTTGCTTCTCCTTCTATGCGAACAAGACCATCACGACCGGCGAAGGCGGCATGGCGATCACGGAGGACGAGGATCTCGCGCGACGCATGCGGATGATGTCGCTTCACGGCCTCTCTCAGGACGCCTGGGATCGCTACTCGGGCGGGCGGAGCTGGGACTATCGGATCGTCGCCCCGGGCTTCAAATACAACCTGACGGACGTGGCGGCGGCGCTCGGACTCCGACAGCTCGAGCGCGCGGAGGCCATGCGCCTCGAGCGCGAGGCGATCGCGCGCCGGTTCCTCCGAGAGCTCGCGGACGTCGACGAGATCGAGCTTCCGCCGGACGGCCCGGATCGGATTCACTCCTGGCACCTCTTCCCGATCCGCCTGCGCCTCGACCGGCTCGGCGTCGATCGGAACGCGTTCCTCGACGCGCTCAAGGACGCCGGCGTCGGATGCTCGGTCCACTGGCGGCCGCTCCATCTCCATCCCTACTACGAGGAGACGTTCGGCTGGCGGCCCGGTGATCTTCCGGCGGCGACGGAGGTCTGGGAGCGGCTCGTCAGTCTTCCGATCTTTCCGGGCATGACGCGGGAGGAAGTCGGACATGTCGTCGAGACCGTCAAGAATCTGTGCGCCCGCCACGCGCGGGGCCGCGCCGTCGCACGAGCGGCCAAGGGCTGACGCGGCCGGAGACGCCCTTGTCGGGAGGGATACCGCGCGCCGTCGAAGCCGCCGTTGCGAGCGTCGGGCTGGTCCTGGCGTCGCCCCTGATCGCCGCGGCGGCGCTCTTCGTGAAGGCCACCTCCGCGGGCCCCGCCTTCTTCCGGCAGGAGCGGATCGGCCGGGGCGGGCGGCCGTTCACGCTCTACAAGCTCCGCACGATGCGCCTGTCCGGGAGTGGGCCTCTCGTCACCACGCGCGGCGATTCGCGCGTCACGCCGGTCGGTCGATTCTTGCGCCGATCGAAGCTCGACGAGTTGCCGCAGCTTTGGAACGTCGTGAAGGGGAGCATGTCCCTCGTCGGGCCTCGCCCCGAGGTGCCCCGATACGTCGAGCCCGAAGACCCGGCCTGGCGGCGAGTTCTGGCGGTGCGGCCCGGCATCACCGACCCGGTGACCCTCGAGCTGCGCGACGAGGAGGCGGTCCTGGCCGCGGTGCCAGGCGACCCGGAGCGGTTTTACCGGGAAGAGCTCCTGCCGGCGAAGCTTCGAAGCTATGCCGCCTACCTCGATCGGCGGTCCGCCTGGTCCGATGTTTGCGTCCTTTACAGGACGGTTCTGGCGGTTCTGACTCCCGCGGTCCAGGGGCCGTCCCGCTGGTGCGCCGGCCTCGCCGCCACGAACTTGAGTCCCTTTTGCAAAGGCGGAAGAGATCGGATATCATTGAACTCATAGGAGTTATGTCCCCGACCTTGATGGTGCGGGGAGGAAAGAACGTCGTGGCTTCCCGCGGCCTTGTTTCCTCCTCGGACCCAAAAAAGAATCGATATCTCTTCGAAAGGAAGCCCGTTGGCTGAGGACCCGTCGCCTCATCGGACGCGCATGGTCTCGTCTCCCCTTGGCGAGATCGAGCGGGAACCTGGCTCGCTGGAGACCGAGAGCGGTGTCTCGCGGAGGTTCCTCGTGGGACGGCGAGCGGTTCGGATCGTTCAGGCGGTTTTGGACGCCGTCGCATTGGTGTCCTCTTTCGCCCTCGCATACCTGCTGCGTTTCGATTTCCAGATTCCGGCCGCCGCGTTTCGCGGACGCTCGAAAGCAGCTTCTTCTGGTGGTCGGCATTCAGGCGGCGACGCTTCTGGCCTTCGGCGTCTATCGGTTCATCTGGCGGTACGTCGGGATGGCCGAGATTCGCACCTTCGTCGCCGCGGCGGCCGCGTCGGCGTTGCCGCTGCTCGTTCTGCGCCTCGCGCTGCCCGAGCGGCTTCAAGCCATGGCGCGTCCCGCTCTCGATCATCCTCATGGACACGATCCTCGCCTTCGGCGCGGTCCTCGCGCTGCGCGTCGCGCGCCGCGCGCTCTTCGAATACCGCGAGAAGCGCGAGCGCGCGGGCTCCGTCGACGGGCCCCGAGCGCAAGCCGGCGCTGCTCGTCGGCGCGGGACGGGCGGGCGTGCTGGCGGCGCGCGAGATCGTCGGCGCGGCGACATCGCCTGGACGTGAAGGGGTTCGTGGACGACGACCCGAGAAGCAGGGGAGCGTCATCCACGGCTTTCCGGTCCTCGGCACGACCGAGGACCTGCCGCGTCTCGTCAGGGAGCTGGGCATCGCGCAGGTCGTCATCACGATCGCCCAGATCTCGCGCCGGGAGATCCTGCGGATCATCGGCATCTGCCGCAAGATCCCGGTGAAGCTCCGGATCATCCCGGGCCTCTACGAGGTGCTCCAGGGCAAGGTGCAGGTGACGCGCATTCGGAACGTCCAGATCGAGGATCTGCTGGGCCGCGAGCCGGTGTATCTCGACGAGGCAGCAGCTCGGGCAGTTCCTGGCGGGCACGGGCGTGATGGTGACGGGCGCCGGCGGCTCGATCGGCTCGGAGCTCGCCCGCCAGGTCGCGCGTTTCAAGCCGGCGAAGCTCCTGCTCGTCGAGCGGGCGGAGTTCGCGCTCTTCGAGATCGATCAGGAGCTGCGGCGCTCGTTCCCGCAGCTGGCGTCGTGCCGCTCGTGGCCGACGTCGGCGAGGAGCCGCGGATCCGTCGGATCTTCGAGGCGCATCGCCCCCAGGTCGTCCTCCACGCGGCGGCGCACAAGCACGTGCCGATGATGGAAGCGAACCCGGCCGAGGCGATCAAGAACAACATCCTCGCGCACGCGGACTGCTCGGCGAGCTCGCCGGGCGAGCACGGCGTCGAGGCCTTCGTCATGATCTCGACCGACAAGGCCGTGCGGCCGACGTCCGTCATGGGCGCGACCAAGCGCGTCGCGGAGCTCGTCGTGCAGGACCTGGCGACGGCGCTACACGACGCGCTACGTGGCGGTGCGCTTCGGCAACGTCATCGGCTCGGCCGGCTCGGTCGTTCCGATCTTCCGCGAGCAGATCCGCCGGGGCGGGCCGGTGACCGTCACGCATCCCGGAGATGCGCCGCTACTTCATGACGATCCCCGAGGCGGCGCAGCTCGTGCTTCAGGCCGGCGCGATGGGGGAGGGCGGGGAGATCTTCATCCTCGACATGGGCGAGCCGGTGCGGATCCTCGACCTCGCGGAGGCGATGATCACGCTGACGGGACTGAAGCCCTTCGAGGACATGGACATCGTCTTCACCGGCCTGCGCCCGGGCGAGAAGCTCTTCGAGGAGCTCGAGCTCTTCGGCGAGGACATCGCCAAGACGCGCCACCCCAAGATCTTCATCGGGAAGCTCGGCGCCTATCCGCCGAGGACGTGGAGAGGGCGCTCGCGCGGCTGCATGAGTTCTCCCGCGACGGAAACAACGACGAGACGAGACGGTTCCTGAACTCGTTTCTTCCAGAGGCGAAACTGTCGGTTCGGCGGGAGACGCGCGATCGTCCGGCCCGAGCGGAAGGCGTCGCGACTCCCGACAAGGCGCGGCCTCACGTCTAGCCGGAATCGGTCGGTGACTCCCGCGCGCGGACGGGAAATCCCTCTGAGGAGCGCGGGAATGGCCCGGCGGTTTTTCCCGTAGCGGACGTTTTAGGTGAATCCCAGATGACGGATCTCTCCCAGCGCATCGCGAGTCTCTCGCCGGAGAAGAGAGCCCTGCTCGAAGCACGCCTCCTTCGAGAACGCGCGGCCGCGAGCCCAGTCCCCGCGATCGGGAAGCGCCCGGAGACCGGTCCGGCGCCCCTCTCCTTCGCGCAGCAGAGGCTCTGGTTCCTCGATCAGCTCGAGCCCGGCCGGGCCCACTACAACCTGCCCCTCGCTCTTCGCCTTTCGGGAGAGCTCGACGTGGCCGTGTTGTCCCGGGCGCTCGACGCCATCGTCGGACGGCACGAGGCCCTGCGAACGACATTCGCCTCGCAGAACGGCAAGCCCCATCAGGTTGTCGGCGCGGCGCCGCGGGTGGCTGTCGAACGACGCGACCTTTCCACACTGCCGGAGGGCGATCGGGCGCCGGCGCTGCGGCGGCTGCTCGCGGAGGCGTTCGTGCGGCCCTTCGATCTCGTCGCGCGACCCGATGCTGAGGGCCGCGCTGGTCCGAGAGGAGGACCGCTCCCACGTCCTTCTGCTCATGATGCACCACATCGCCGCCGACGGCTGGTCGATCGGCGTCCTGCTCGACGAGCTGGCGGCCCTGTACCGGGCCGGCCGCTCTGGAGGAGAGCCGCAGCTGCCGTCCCTTCCCGTCCAGTACGCGGACTACGCGGTCTGGCAGCGCGATTGGCTGCGGGGCGACGTCGAGGAGAAGCAGCTCGGCTACTGGCGGCAGCGCCTTTCGGGAGAGCTGCCGCTGCTCGCGATGCCCACGGACCGCCCGCGACCGGCGCAGCAAACGTTTGCCGGCGCGCAGGAGCGCCGGATGATGGCGCCGGCGCTCGCCGAAAAGCTGGAGGCGCTCTCGCGGGAATCGGGCGCGACGCTCTTCATGACGTTGATCGCCGCCTTCGCCGTGCTCCTCTCGCGGCTTTCCGGCCAGGAGGACCTTCTCATCGGGACTCCGATGGCCGGCCGGAATCGCGTGGAGACCGAGGATCTGATCGGGTTCTTCGTCAACACGCTGGTCCTGCGGATCGACCTGTCGGGAGACCCGACTTTTCGCGAGCTCCTCGGGCGCGTACGCGAACGGTCGCTGGAAGCCTATGCGCATCAGGACCTGCCCTTCGAGCGCCTGGTCGAAGATCTTCAGCCCGAGCGTGACCTGGCGCACTCACCGCTCTTCCAGGTGATGTTCGCGTTCGAGAACTACCCGATGGCGTACCCGGATCTCCCGGGACTGCGGCTCGAAAACGTCGAGCTCGACACGGTGGTGTCGAACTTCGACCTGACGCTCGACATGTCGCGAAACGAAAAGGGCCTCGCGGGCTCCCTCGAGTACAACTCCGATCTCTTCGACCGATCGACCGCGGGACGCTGGCTCGCCAGCCTCGAGGTTCTTCTCGGGGGCATTGCCGAGGGGCCGGATCGGCGCTTGTCGGAGCTGCCGATCCTGACGGAGACGGAGCGGGAGCGACTGCTCGGCGCCTGGAACGCGACCGCGGTCGACTTTCCATCGGATCGAGCCCTTCACGAGCTCTTCGAGGCGCAGGCCGCGCGCCAGCCCGACGCCGTGGCGGCGGAGGCCGACGGGAACCGACTGACCTACGGGGAGCTCGACGCGCGCGCCAACGCCCTCGCGCAGCGGCTCCGGGACCTCGGCGTGGGGCCCGACGTTCCCGTCGGAATCTGCCTCGAGCGCTCTCTTTCGGCGGCGGTTGCCCTGCTCGGCATCCTGAAGGCCGGCGGAGCTTACGTTCCGCTCGACCCGTCCTATCCGGCGGCACGACTCCGGTTCTTCCTCGAAGACTCCGGCGCCCCGGTGCTCGTAACGGATCCGCGTCTTTCGCCGTTGGTGGGAGAGGGTGGCTGGAAGGTCGTCCTCGTGGATTCGGAGTCCGTCCCGGCCCGCCGCGCTCCTCGGCCCGAGAGCGGAGTCTCCCCGGACAACCTCGCCTACATCATCTATACGTCCGGTTCCACCGGCCGGCCCAAAGGGGTGATGATCCCGCATCGGGCCGTGGTGAACCACGCGTGCGCGATCCGGCGCCGATTCCAGCTCGGCCCGTCGGACCGCGTGCTGCAGTTCGCGGCGTTGTCCTTCGACGTGGCGGCCGAGGAGATCTTTCCGACCTGGGCGGCCGGAGCGACCGTCCTCTTCCGCTCTGGCGAGGTGATCGGACCGCCGGAATTCGGAACGCTTCTGGAGGCGCAGCAGCCGACCGTCGTCAATCTGCCCTCGGGCTTCTGGCATGAGTGGGTCGCCGAGCTCGAGCGCTCGGGACGGCCCCTGCCTCCGTCGCTGCGACTGGTCGTCGCGGGAAGCGAGCGGGTCCTGTCGGAGCGCCTCGCGTGGTGGCGCCGCCACGTGCGGGAAGGCGTCCGCTGGTTGAACGGTTATGGCCCGACGGAGGCGACGATCACCGCGACCATGTACGAGCCGGCGGGCGGCGACCTTCCGCTGTCGTCGGTACCGATCGGGCGCCCGATCGCGAACGTGAAGCTCTACGTCGTGGACGCCCGCGGTGGCCTGTGCCCGATCGGGTCGGCCGGCGAGCTCTGGATCGGCGGCGCGGGCCTCGCGCGCGGCTACCGGGGCGATCCGGAGCGGACGGCCGAGAAGTTCCTCGCCGACCCCTTCGGAGCGCCCGGGCGACCGCGTGTATCGCACGGGCGACCGAGTCCGCTATCTCCCGGATGGAAATCTCGAATTTCTCGGCCGCCTCGATTCGCAGGTCAAGATCCGCGGGTTCCGGATCGAGCTCGGCGAGATCGAATCCGCGATGGAGCAGCACCCGGGAGTCCGCGAGTCGGCGGTCGTCGGGCGCGACGAGGGCACGGGGGCGCGACTGGCGGCCTATTTCGTTCCCGCGAGGCCCGGGATCGTCGATGCGGCGGAGCTGAAGACGTTCTTGAAGGCCCGGCTGCCCGGGCACATGATTCCTTCCGCCTTCGTCCTGCTCGAGGCACTGCCGCGGACGGGCAGCGGCAAGGTCGATCGGGTGCGTCTCCCCGAGCCCGGTCGCTCGCGCGAGGAAGGCGCGGGTTTCGTGTCTCCTCGAACGCCAGTCGAGCAATCCGTCGCGTCGATCTGGGCGGATCTCCTGCGCCTCGATCGCGTCGGAGCGACCGACAACTTCTTCGACCTCGGCGGGCACTCCCTGCTGGCCACGCAGGTCGTCTCGAGGCTCCGCGACGCGTTCGCGATCGAGATCCCGCTGCGGGCGCTCTTCGAATCTCCGACGGTCGAGGAGCTGTCGCTCGTGATCGCGCAGGCACAGGCCGAGCAGGCCTCGCCCGACGATCTCGCGCGGCTTGCTCGAGGAGCTCGAGAACGAGACGCCTTCGTCCGGTCCCGGCGCGGAACCCTCCCCCGGAAAATGAACGATCTCGCCTCGCGCATCGCGAGCCTCTCTCCCGAGAAACGCGCGCTCCTCGAACGGCGCCTGCTCGCCGACACCGCGGCGCGCGTCTCGCCAGCGGCATCGATCCCTCGGCGCGGCGAAAGGGAAGCCCCCCTGTCGTTCGCCCAGCAGCGGCTCTGGTTCCTGGAGCAGCTCGACCCCGGAACGTCGCTTTACAACGTTCCGGAAGCTCTGTCCCTCGAAGGCCCGCTCGACGTCGCGGCACTGGAATCGGCCCTCGCCGCGATCGTCTTCCGGCACGAGGTCCTGAGGACGTCGTTCGGAGGAAACAACGGCGAGCCGCAGGCTCGCGTCGAGGACGCGACGGTGACGCTGCCGGTCACCGATCTGACGGGCCTTCCAGACGAGCGACGCGAGGCCGAGGCTCATGCCATCGCGGCCGCCGAGGCGGAGACGCCATTCGATCTTGCGGCGGGCGCCGCAGTTCTCGCGCGCCGCCTTCTGCGACTCGGACCCGAGCGAGCACTGGCTCTTGTTCACGATGCACCACATCGTGTGCGACGAGTGGTCGATGGGCGTGCTCTTCGCGGAGCTCTCGCGGCTCTATCGGCCGGGCGATGCGGCCGCCGCCGACGACCTGCCGCCGCTCGAGATCCAGTACGCCGACTTCGCGGCGTGGCAGCGGGAGACTCTTCAGGGTTCACGGCTCCAGGAAGATCTTTCGTACTGGAAGTCGAAGCTCGCGGGAGAGCTGCCGGTGATCTCGCTCCCGTGGGATCACCCTCGTCCCGCGCGGCCCTCTCACGGGGGCGCCGAGCATCGGCGCAGACTCCGCCCCGCGCTGACGGCGGCGCTCGAGGACCTCGCGCGGCGCGAAGGCGCGACGCTGTTCATGACGATTCTCGCGGCATTCGATGTTCTGCTCGCGCGCTATTCCGGTCAGGAGGACGTCCTCGTCGGCACGCCGATCGCGGGCCGCTCGCGCCGTGAGACCGAGGGGCTCATCGGCTTCTTCGTGAATACGCTCGTCATGCGCTCGGATCTCGCGTCCGATCCGACGTTTCGCGAGTCTTCTCAAGAGTGTCCGCGAAACCGCGCTCGAGGCGTACGCGCACCAGGACCTTCCGTTCGAGAAGCTCGTGGAGGAGCTGCGGCCGGACCGGAACCTCGCGCACGCGCCGATCTTCCAGGTGATGTTCGAGCTGGACAACGCGCCGGGGGCGGCTCTGGAGCTCGAAGGACTTCGAGTGACGCCGGTGGAGCTCCCCGACGCGAGCGCGAAGTTCGATCTGCGACTGCTCGCCGTCAACGAGGAGGAGGGGCTCCTGCTCGTCTTCGAGTATGCGACCGATCTCCTCGACGAGGCGACGGTGGCCCGCATGGCCGCGAACCTGGAAGTGCTCCTCGAAGCCGCCGTTGCGGATCCGGACCGGTCCGTTTCCCGCTTGCCGCTCGTCTCGGAGCCCGAGCGCCGCCTGCTCCTCCACGAATGGAACCGAACCACGGCCGCTACTCCGGCCGACCCCCTCCCGAGGCTCTTCGAGCGCCAGGCCGCCCGGACTCCGGACGCGGTCGCAGTCGAGTACGAAGGGGAGACGCTGACCTACGCGGAGCTCGATCGCCAGGCGAACCAGCTCGCGGAACATCTGCGGGAGCTCGGCGTCGGACCCGACGTTCTGGTCGGCCTGTGCGTGCCCCGGTCGCCGGAAATGGCTGTCGGACTCTTCGGAGTGCTCAAGGCCGGAGGCGCGTACGTCCCCCTCGATCCCGCGTACCCGGCGGAGCGGCTCGCCTTCATGCTCCAGGACTCGGGGGTCGAGGTGCTCGTGACCCTCGAGGCCGTCGAGGAGTCTTTGCCGCCGTTCGCCGGCCGCGTCGTGCGGCTCGACGCCGATCGGGCGGCGATCGAGACTCGGAGGGGGGAATCGTTCGACGCGGGCCTGCAGTCGGATCACCTCGCTTACGTGATGTATACGTCCGGGTCGACCGGCCGGCCCAAAGGCGTCATGGTCACCCATCGCGGGCTGACCAACTATCTGTCCTGGTGCATCGGGGCCTACGATATGGAGAGGGGCTCCGGTGCGCCGGTGCAGTCCTCGTTGTCGTTCGACCTGACGATCACGGGGCTCTTCGGGCCGCTTCTCTGCGGCAGGCGCGTGAAGCTGCTCGCGGAGGGTTTCGCGATCGAGGCACTGAGCCGCGCGCTGCGCGAACGCGCGGGCTTCTCCGTCGTCAAGATCACGCCCGCGCGCCTCGACCTTCTCGCCCGCGAGACGGCTGCCGGAGGACGTCGCCGGGCGAACGGGCGCCTTCGTCGTCGGCGGCGAGGCGCTCCGATTCGAGAGCCTCTCCTGCTGGCGCGAATTCGCCCCGGAGACCGCGATCTTCAACGAGTACGGCCCGACGGAGACGGTCGTCGGATGCGCGATCTACCGTGTGTCGTCGGACGATCCGCCCGCGGGACCGGTCCCGATCGGACGCCCGATCGCGAACACGCGCCTGTACGTCCTCGACCGGCACCGCCAGCCGGTTCCCATCGGCGCGAAAGGGGAGCTGTACGTCGGCGGCGACGGTGTGGCGCGCGGGTACTGGGAGCGGCCCGAGCTGACGGCCGAGCGCTTCCTGCCCGATCCCTTCTCGGGCCTCGATGACGCGCGTCTCTACCGCACCGGAGACATGGTCCGATACCGAGCGGACGGGAATCTCGAGTTTTTCGGACGCACGGACGATCAGGTGAAAGTCCGGGGCTACCGAATCGAGCTCGGAGAGGTCGAAGCCGCCCTTCGCGACCATTCCTCCGTCCAAGACGCAGCGGCCGCGGTTCGCGAGGAGGTCGCGGGCGACCGCCGCCTCGTCGCCTACGTCGTCCTGAAGCCCGGGCTGCCCTGGGCTCCCGAGGCCATCCGCCAGCACGTTGCGGACCGACTCCCCGACTACATGGTGCCGTCGGCGTTCATGCGGCTCGACGCGCTGCCGCTGACCAAGAATGGGAAGGTCGATCGGCTGGCGCTCCCATCGCCCGAGTGGCAGCGGCGCCGGCTCGAAAGGGACTACGAGCCGCCGCGGGACGCTCTGGAACTGCACCTGGCGCGCACGTGGGAGGCCGTGCTGCAGACAGCGCCCATCGGCCTCGACGACGATTTCTTCGATCTCGGCGGGCACTCGCTCCTGGCCGTGCGTCTCTTCGCGGAGATCGAGAAGACGACGGGCAAGAAGCTCCCGCTCGCCACCCTCTTTCAGGCCCCAACCGTCGGGCAGCTCGCGGAGATCCTGCGCGAGCGGGGATGGTCTTCGCCGTGGTCGTCGCTCGTGCCGATCCAGCCGCGGGGAACCCGGCCGCCGTTCTATTGCGTGCACGCGGCGGGCGGGAGCGTTCTGCCGTACCGTGCATTGTCGACGCGGCTCGGGCCGGATCAGCCGTTCTACGGGCTCCAGGCGCGGGGTCTCGACGACTCGCAGGGAGTGCCCGAGCGGCTGGAGGACATGGCGGATGCCTACCTCTCCGAGATCCGCGCTCTCCAGCCCGAAGGGCCGTACTACATCGGAGGACACTCCGCGGGCGGGCTCGTCGCCTTCGAGATGGCGCAGCGCCTGCGCGAGCAGGGACAGGAAGTAGGCCTCGTTGCGCTCTTCGACACCTGGGCGCCCGGGCACGGAGAACTGATTCCGGAGAAGTACCTGCGCACGCGCGTCGCGCAGCTTCGGACGAAGCTCAGGCCGTTTCTGACTCGCCTGAGGGAAGGCGGCAAGCTCGCCTATCTTCGCGAGAAGCTCGAGATCCGCATCCGAGTGCTGCTCGGGCGTACGTCG
>CAVPSG010000002.1:0-3381549 GCA_963708395.1 uncultured Acidobacteriota bacterium
TGACCTCGGACGGCGCGAACGCGATGCAGGACGTGCGACACAGCGCGGACGCGCTGGAGGTTCGCCGTTTCGGACGACGTGTGGCCGCTGCCAAAATACAGAGAGATGCTCTTTCCAGTCTGAGGAGCAGTGGGTTATACGAACGGTCGCGAGAGAAAGACTTTAGTCGCGAGTCGGGAGTCGTTCGTCCAAGGGTCGGCGCGGAAGCGCCGGCCCTTCGTTTATGGCGCTACGTCATACGACGTATGGGGGCGGATGGGGGCTCGAATCACATTCGAGTTCATGAAACTGCGGATCTTCTTTGTTCTGACCTTCGCCACCATGGCTTCTCTCGGCGCAAGACAACCCCGGTGGACAGCGGTCGGTCGACAGTCGATGTCGCGCTCGGCGTCATGATGGCCACGCCCGCTGACGTCAATGTCCGGCCGCTGTGCGACGAGTTGAATCTCCCGTGCGGGTCGCCAGAACCTTTCCAGACTTTGGCGTAGTGCTGCAACTCGCGGTGACCGCGGCCCCTCACGTCGCGATCGTGGCCGAGGCGAGTCGGTACGCCAGTCGGTGGGACACCCTCGGCGTCGATCCGGCATCGCGACGTAGCAACAAGATCGTCGGGCTCGTCGCCGGCCCGCGGGTGATGACGGGATTGATGCGCTTCGGGAGCAAAGACGAGGTCGGCTGTCGAGCATTCGCGCAGGTGCTCGGCGGCTTCGAGTCGTCGACCATCGCGCCGACGAGATTCGCGCTCCAACCGGGAGCGGGGGTCGACTTTCGATTGTCGAAGCCTGGATGAGTGGCTCCGAACCGCCGCCGACTATCGATCTACGCGCGGCGGGCCGCGCAACTTGTCGACTTCGCGGGGGATGATCGCGCTCGTCCTCGCGCGCTAGCAATCAACGAATGCATGCGGGCGCAAACTGGAACAGCAAACGCGCACTAACAGGCTGGTGAAAAAGCCTTTTACCGGTAGAGTAGGGACCAGATGACTCTGGTCCCCCTCGTCAAACCGGACGTGCGGGTTTCCCGCATCCGGCTTTCCCAGCAGATTCACAAGTCGGCTATCGAGGAGCTGAGCAACTTCATAACAGGGCAAGACCGAGACGGCGGGTCAAGAACTGATACGCAGTCATCCCAGCCGGTGGGCGGCAGGGGCGCTGGCTCCGACGGTGTAGGTGCTTCGTCAATCGTGCAATGGCAAACGCATTGGACACTCGATACGCCCCACGGGGATCCCCGAAGCTGAAGTACCCAGCCCAGCCACGCCGATACTGATTGACTTGCTTCACCAGTTCCGTCAGCGGCACAAATGCCCGCTGGTGACTGGTCAGCTCCCGCAGTTCGTTTCGATGCTTCTCCATCGCCTTGTTCGACGGCACTGCCGTGAGATACCGCCGGTGTCGTCCATGGCGATCCCAATCGTAGCGAAAGGTGTAGCCCAAGAAATCCAGCGAGGCTTCCTCGCACGGTGAAAGGGCAATCACTCGGGTCTTCGTCCGATTGATCGTGAGCCCAAGCCACCCCTCCACGATGTGCTCCACCCACGTCGTGATCCGAGGACTGATGTATCGCGCCATGATGATGAAGTCATCCGCATACCGCACCAGTCGAGCTTTCGCCCATACGCCCGGACCTTTGGATCGGTGAAACACGACATCAAACCAGTGGAGATAGAGGTTGGCCAGCAGCGGTGAAATGACTCCCCCTTGTGGCGTCCCTTGGTGTGGTCGACTGCGCTTCGGTCGACCGTCTTCGTCACGCTCTTCCACCACCGCGTTGAGCCAGAGGCGGAGCAGATGGAGGACCGACCGGTCCGCGATCCGCCGCTCGACACACTTCAACAACTGGTCATGCGGGATCGTGTCGAAGTACGCTTGCATGTCCGCGTCGTAGACGGCCGTGTACCCAGCCCGCACATTCTGCTCGATCACGCGTAACGCATCGGCTGCGCTCCGCGCCGGTCGATAGCCATAGGAGCAGTTCAGAAAATCTGCCTCGACAATCGGCTCCAGAATCAACTTCGCCGCCGTCTGCACCACTCGGTCCCGAATCGTTGGAATCCCGAGGGGCCGCATGCGTCCGTCTGGCTTGGGAATGAGTACCCGCAGCACCGCGTCTGGACGATACGTCTTGGTCCGCAACTCCTGGTGCAACGTCTCCACCAAGAGCTCCGGTCCCCCAGGCGAGTTGGCGATCTGATCGATCGTCACCCCATCCACCCCAGGTGCGCCCTCGTGACCGGCCACCTGGGCCCAGGCCGCCCAGAGCACGTCGCGCCGATGGATCCGGTCGTACACCGCATAAAACCGGAACGTCGGCTCTCGCTTTGCCTTCAAGTAGAGCTTCTGTCTCAGCGTGAAGAGTTTCCCAGGCAGCCCGTCCCGATTTACCGCAAAGGCCTCGGGCAGTTCTCCCTGATCGTCCGTAGTAGCCAGGTTCGGCAAGCGGCTCTCCTCGTCTCTGACGACTGCATTCTGCTGGTCGGGGTCCTTCGCTCCCCCGGCATTACCCGGCTTCCACGCTACTCTGACCCCGTCCGATTCCCGACCACGGCGCCGCACGAGTTATGGATTCCTCATGCTGCGTTCGACCACGACGTCGCCCCGGTCGGGCTTCCCAGGTTCCTCGTTCTCTCTCTCAGTGCGCGCCGTCCCCTCCCACCCCGGAGAGCCGAACGACTGCATACGCCTGTGCTTCATCGCTCGTGCTGGCTTCACCATCTCTGGCAGGCTGGCCACTCTCATCGTTGCGTTTCGAGGCCGAACTGGGTTCGCTTGCGCTACGGCTCACCCTGTGCGCCTTCCGAGGCTTCGCCGCCGTGATTGCTCACCGTCGACGCTCAGTCGGCTACATGTTTCACAGGCCCTTCACATGGTGACCTCCTTCCGGTCACAAGAGAGACCAGGCTTATCCTGGCGCACCAGAGACCGCAGAGAGCCGCAGAGAACAACAGATCGTGATGCTGCAATGGCCGATGCCGACTTGATGCGAAGTTCAATTCTTATTCTCTCTGTTTTTCTCTGCGTTTCTCTGCGTCCCTGCGGTCAATTGTTTTTTGGTGGATTTTTGCGAACTGCTAATCATATTTCTCTCGCAGCCTGCTCCTGAGCGCGTGCTGCATCGACTTGGCGTAGTTGCGCGCGGCCGCGGCCGCCGCCACATCCTGCTTTCGCTCGAGAAACGCCAACTCGCGTCGCAAATGACGCCAGCTCTCGAACCGCTCGGCCTCGAGTGCCCCGCTCGCGAGCGCCGCGAGCACCGCGCAACCCGGCTCCGTCTCGTGCGCGCAGTCGCGGAAGCGGCACTCCTCCGCCAACACGACGATGTCGCGAAACGTTTCGTCGAGACCCTCGGCGGCGGACCAGAGCTGGAGCTCGCGCATCCCCGGCGTGTCGATCAGCGACGCGCCGCTCGGAAGGTCGATCAGCTCGCGGTGCGTCGTGGTGTGGCGGCCCGCGCCGTCGTCGCGCAGCTCGCCGACGCGCTGGCGATCTTCGCCGAGCAGCGCGTTGACCAACGTCGACTTGCCGGCGCCCGACGATCCGAGAAGCACCGCGGTGATTCCGGGCGCGAGCATGGCGACGATGGCATCGAGCCCGGCGCCGGTGAGGGTCGACACCGCGAGCACGTCGACGCCCAGCGCGACGGAACGGACGTCGCGAACGATGTCGTCGGTGCTCTCGACGAGATCCGATTTCGTGAGCACCACGACCGGCATCGCGCCGCTCTCCCATGCGAGCGCGAGATAGCGCTCGATGCGGCGAAGGTTGACGTCGCCGGGCAGCGCCGCGGCGATAAACGCGATGTCGACGTTGGCCGCGACAATCTGCGCCGTCGTCACGTCGCCCGCGGTCTTTCGCCGAAAGGCGCCGTGACGCGGGCCGACGCTTCGGATCGTCGCGACGGGTGGATCGCCGCGCGCCACCGACGCGAGAACCCAGTCGCCAACCGCCGGAAAATCGTCGGGCGACAGCGCGGTGTGCCGAAAGCGGCCCGGCAGATGCGCGTCCGCATCGCCGGTTGGAAATCGTAGTACGTAGCGATCACGGTGCTGCGAAACCACGCGCGCCGTCTCGAGCGGCGCGTTGCCAGCTGCTTCGATGTTCATTGGTGGATGGCTCCGATGGCGATGGGCGCGCGCCGGCCAGAGGGTCCGACCGGCGTGATCGACGGTGGCCCGGATTTCGTCGGAGCTTGGGAAGCGCTTGGACGAGCCGGCGGAGGCCGGCTCGCGAGTTCAAGCGTTCGTCGTCAGAGCTCCCGGCGCGAAACCGGGGCGGACGGAGCGGATGGCGGTATGCATAGCCACCTCCGAGACTGAGAGCCTGACCGTCGCACGGTGCGACGGCGAGGGAACAATCTTGTCACTTTGACCGCTGTTTGCAAACGGCTCAACGACAGCCTGCGGGCAATCGTTAAACTGAATAGTCGAATGCCGTATGGCGCGGCGCTCGAGCCGTGCGCCAGATTGGGGGGCCTTGGACGCCTGACTTCACGCTCGAGACAACCGAATGACGCTTCACGCAGCCGCGCGATGTCGCGCGCTCGCGAAGGCTGTGGTCGCGACGATCGTCTTCGCGTGGCCCGTGGCCGCGCAGCGCGCACCCACAAAACCGAAAGAGCCCGCCAAAGACACCCCTGAGTTCACGCGCCAGGGGCTCCTCATCGTCAATTTCACGCCCCGCGCCGGCGCCGACATGAAGCTCGGCCGAAAGGCCGCGGACGCCGTGCGCGGGCGAATTGGCAAGCTCGTCAACAAACACGAAGTCGAAGTCATCGACGGCGACGACATTGCCATTCGAATGGAGCGTGCCGGCTTCGATCCCGACACCGCGTTCGATCTGCGCGAGGTCCGCTCGGTCGGTCGATATCTTCGCGCCGACGAGTTCGTGCTGGCGTCCGTTTCCAATGGCCCGGGCGGACCCCGCATCACGGGCCAGCTCATTCTGTTGCGAGACGAACGCCTCAGGCAGCCACTGCCCGACGCGACCGCCCCGAAGCTCGATTCTGCCGTTCTGTTGTTCGCGCGCTCGATCGCGGCCGCGCGAGGACAGTTGATTCCGGAACGCCGGTGCGAGAACGCGCTGCGCGAGGGGAGCGCCGCGCGCGCGATCGCCGCCGCCGAATCGGGGATCGCCGCGTACGACCGCGGCGCGATCGCGCGAACGTGCCTCGTGTGGGCGCTGCGTCAGAACAAGACGCCCTCCACGAAGGTTCTCGCCGAAGCGGAAGCGCTGCTCGCGATCGACTCGACCAGTCCGCACGGCCTGGAAGCGGCCGCGGTCGCCTTGGACTCGCTGCGCCGGCGCGACGAGGCGGCAGCTCATTGGCTGCGTCTCGCGGCCACCGATACTGGCGACGTCGATCAACTCGTGCGCGTCGGGTACGCACTCCTCGACGGTGGAAACGCGAAGCGCGCCGAGCCGTTCATCGTGGCTCAGTCGAGCGCGCGGCCCGACGACTTGCGGTTCATGCAGCTGAAATGGCTCGCGGCATACGAGAACAAGCATTGGCCGCTCGCCATCACCGCCGGCGAAACACTCCTCGCGCGCGACACGGTGGCTCGCGGCGACTCTGTCTTCTTTCTGCGGCTCGGCCTCGCGTACCACTGGGCTGACGTTCCGGTCAAAGCGATCGAGACGCTCGCGCACGGTGTCGCGACCTTTCCGCACGACGCTCGGCTGTATTCGCTGTACTCGCAATACATCAAGGCAGAGGCGGACACGGTGGTGTCTCGCGGACTCGCGCTGTTCCCGCAGAGTGCCGACCTGTTGGCGATCAACGCGAAGGAGTTGCGCGCTCGCGGCAAGATCGCGGAGTCGTTGAACGCAACGAAGCTGGCCGTGGCGCTCGACACGGCGATGGCGCAGGGACACCTGATGATCGCGCAGTTGGAGATCGAGCTCGGGCGACCGGACAGCGCGCTCGTGGCGCTGCGCGCCGGGCTCGCCCACGGCGACGATTCGTCCCTCGTCGCGCAGTTCGCTCTCGCGAAGGGCAACACGCTCTACCGCGCAGCCAACGGGACGAAGACGAGCGCGGACTTCGCCGCGTCGCTGCGCATGCTCGTGTTCGCGGATTCGGTGCGGTCGTCCGAGCAAACACGCTTCCTCACGGGCGCGGCGGCCCTGGGGTTCGCACAGTCGGCGCTGACCGAAGCCGCCAAGCTCTCGGACAAGGCGGAGAGCTGCCGCCTGGCGCGCATGGCGCGGGACCTGATTCCGATGGCGCGAAGTGGCCTCCAGGCCGGGGAGACGTCGTTCGCCGAAGCCGCGAAGCAATCGCTCGACTATCTCGACCAGCTCGACCCCTTCGCCGAGCAGCAGATGAAAATCGTGTGCGTCGAGCCGGGCCGGTAACTTCTGGGCCGGTAACTTCTTGGCCTGAACGCCCGTACGCTTAGAAATGGCTCCGGAACGCCCGGCATTTCGATCTGACATCGAGGGGCTTCGCGGCCTCGCGATTCTGCTCGTCGTCGCGTTCCACGCCGGCGTCTCGAGGTTGGCCGGCGGCTACGTCGGCGTCGACGTCTTCTTCGTGTTGTCCGGCTACCTCATCACCGGCATGCTGGCGCGCGAGGTCGTTGAGACCGGCGACGTCGATTTCTCCGAGTTCTATGCACGACGCGCCAGGCGGCTGCTGCCGGCGTTGCTCGTCGTGCTGCTCGCGACGATCGCCATCGCGCTGTGGATCTACGCGCCGATCGACAGCCCCGCGATCATGACCGACGCGCGCGCCGTCGCGCTGCACTACGGCAACATCGTGTTCGCCAACGGCGCCGTCGACTATCACGCGACGTCCGACAATCCGCTCCTCCACACGTGGTCGCTCGCGGTGGAAGAGCAGTTCTACATCGCGTGGCCGCTGCTCTTCGCGTTCATTGGCCGCATGTGGTCGGAGGGGAACGAAGACGCGACACGCAAGCGCCTATTCGTCGGCGTGACGATCGCCGGCGCGGTCTCGTTCGCGGTGTCCCTCTGGGTCACGCGCGTCGCGCAGCCGTGGGCGTTCTTCGGCATGCCGACGCGCATCTGGGAGTTTGCCGTTGGCGCCATCGTCGCGCTCGCGGTGACGAATGAATCCTCGAAGACCGAGCGGGTGGGGCTGACGCTTCAGATCGCGGGGCTGATCGCGATCGGCGCCGCGGTATTCCTGCTGAACGATGCGACGCCGTATCCGGGAATCGCGGCCTTGCTGCCAGTCGCCGGAACAGCCGCGTTGCTGATCGGCGGCCGACGAGCGCCCGACAGCTCCGTGAGCCGCGCGCTCGGCGCGCCCGTCCTACAATTCTTCGGTCGCGTCTCGTACTCGTGGTATCTCTGGCATTGGCCGCTCGTCGGCCTCGGCGCGGTTCTGAATCGCAACATCGACGTCGGGGGTCGCGCGATGTGGTCGCTCGCGGCGCTCGGGTTGGCTGTCCTCACGCATCGGTTCGTCGAAGAGCCCGCGCGGCGCGGCAAGTGGCTCGAGTGGCGCCCGCAGTGGGTCAACGTCGCGGCGCTGGTCGCCAGCTTCGCGGCCGCGTCGATCGCGTACGGCGCTCTGGTCGTCGCCGCGCGCGGTGCGTCGACGCCCGTGCAACGGCGCTTCGCGGCGGCGCGCGACGACGCCATGTCGCACGACTGCTGGGGCTCGCTCCTCGAGAACGCGACCGGCCCGTGTGTATTCGGCGACGTGACGGCGCGGAAGATCGTCGTGCTGTTCGGCGACTCGCACGCCGAGCATTGGCTTCCCGCCATGGACCAGATCGGCCGAGCGCGCGGCTGGAAGATCGTGGCGATGATCAAGCCGGCCTGCCCGGTGGCCGACGTTCCGGAGCTCGTGAACACGAGACTCAAGCGCTACTACACGGAGTGCACCGAGTGGCGGCACGCCATGCTCAAGCGCATCGTCGCCATGCACCCGACCGCGGTGGTGCTCTCGAGCTACGATCGCTACGTAGAGCGCGGCGACGCCGATTGGGCGATCTCGCCGATCGAATGGGGCCTGGGTCTCAAGCGAACGTACACGACGTTGGCGCGCGCCGGCATCAACACGATCGCGATCCGCGGGACGCCGAGCGCAGGATTCGACGTGCCGTCGTGTCTCTCGCGTCGCGCGAGCGGCGCGCCGTTCAGCGGGTCGCCGTGCGAGTACGCGCGCAGCGGATCGCTCGTGCCGAACGCGGTCGCGGCGCAGACGGCGGCGGCGCGGGGACTGTCGACGGTGGCATTCGTCGACGTCGGCGATCGGGTGTGCGGTTCGGCCGTGTGTCCGGTGGTGCGGAATGGGACGATCGTCTTCCGCGACGGCAATCATCTCACGGCGACGTTCAGCCGGCGCGAGGCGCCGGTGCTCGGCGCGCGCATCGACGCGGCGCTGAGCGAGCTCGGCACGCGCAAGTAGTCTGTCATCCTGAGCCGAAGCGAAGGATTCTGCTTTCCGCTTGCGCGTTCGCTCGAGTGCGCCATGATATGGCGACACCTTTCCGAGCTCCGCATGCGCCGGTTCTCTTCGACCCTCTTGCTCGCTCTCACCGCGTCCGCTGCGGTCGCCCAGACGCCGAAGCCGCCACCCAAGCCCGCCGACACCGAAGTGTGGACGCCGGTGCCGGTGGTGATCACTCCAGGCCGCGCGAACGCCGACGCGCCGTCCGACGCGATCGTCCTCTTCGACGGCAAGAACCTCGACGAATGGCTGTCCGCGAAGGACGAGTCGCCGGCGAAGTGGACCGTCGCGAACGGCGTCGTCACCGTGAACAAACCGTCGGGCGACATCCATACGCGACGCAAGTTCACGAACTATCAGCTACACATCGAGTGGCGCATTCCTCCCGGCATCACCGGCGAGGGACAGGAGCGCGGCAACAGCGGCGTCTATCTCGCGTGGACGCCCGACTTCGGCTACGAGCTGCAGGTGCTCGACTCGTACGAGAACAAGACATACGTGAACGGGCAGGCCGGCAGCATCTACAAGCAGTTTCCGCCGCTCGTGAATGCGATGCGGAAGCCCGGCGAGTGGCAGACGTACGACGTCGTCTGGATGGCGCCGACGTTCAAGCCCGACGGCTCAGTCAACACGCCGGCGTACGTCACCGCGCTTCAGAACGGCGTGCTGATTCAGAATCACGTCGCGTTGCGCGGCGACACCAAGTACATCGGTCAGCCCGAGTACAAGGCGCACGGCGCCGCGGCGATTCTCCTACAGGCGCACGGCGATCCCAGCGCGCCGATCAGCTTCCGCAATATCTGGGTTCGCGAACTCGGCAAATAGTCATCCCGAGCGAAGCGAGGGATCTGCAGTCCCGACCGACAACTGCAGAGCCCTCGCTCTGCTCGGGATGACGGTTCTGCCGACGGTGAGCGCCAACCCGGCGGCGACGAGACACAGCGCGCCCGACGTCCAGAACGCGGTGCGATAGTCGCCCGTGCTGGTGCGGATCCAGCCCGCGCCGAGCGCGGCCGTTGCGGCGCCGAGTTGATGGCCGGCGGCGATCCATCCGAACATGATCGGCGCGCGCTCCTTGCCGAACGCATCCGTCGCCAGCTTCACCGTCGGCGGAACGGTGGCGATCCAATCGAGCCCGTACCACACCGCGAACACGACGAGACCCGTGTCGTGACCGCCCGCGAGCGCGCGCGGCAAGAACATCAGACTGAGGCCGCGCAGGCTGTAGTACCACGCGAGCAGCTTGCGGCTGTCCCATCGATCGCTCAGCCAGCCCGGAGCCCGTCGTCCCGAACAGGTCGAAAATGCCCATCATCGCGACGAGTCCCGCCGCGCGAACTTCGGGGATTCCGTGATCGTGCGCCGCCGGAATGAGATGCGTGCCGACCAAGCCGTTCGTGGACGCGCCGCAGATGAAGAACGTCGCGAAGAGGAGCCAGAAGTCGCGCGAACGAGTGCCGTCCCGCAACGCGCCGAGCGCGGCGCCGATCGGGTTCGCGGTCGACGCGTGCGCGACCGATGGGGACGCCGCCAAGCGGAGCCGAGCCGACGTCCTCGGGATATTCGCGCATGAACAGCGCGACGACGACGATCGTCAGCGCCGCCGCGCCGCCGACGATGGCGACGGCCGTGCGCCATCCGCGATGCTCGATCATCGACGCGAGCATCGGCAGAAAGACGAGCTGGCCCGTCGCCGTGCTCGCCGTGAGAATGCCGAGGGCGAGCCCGCGCCGCTCGACGAACCAGCGGTTCACGACGGTGGCGCCGAGTACGATCGCGACCATGCCCGTCGCGAGCCCAACGCCGATGCCCCAGATGACGACGAGCTGCCACGCCGCCGTGATTCGCGTCGCGAGACCGACGCATGCGGCGAGCGCAGCCATCGCGACCATGGTCGTTCGACGCACGCCGAATCGCTGCATCAACGCGCCGGCGAACGGTCCCATGAGACCGTAGAGCAGGATGTTGATCGACATGGCGAACGAGATCGTCGCGCGCGTCCAATGGAATTCCTGCTCGAGCGGAATGATCAACACGCTCGGCGTGGCGCGCACGCCGGCCGATGCGAGAAGTGTGACGAAGGTCGCCGCGAGGACGACCCACGCGTAGTGAACGGAGCGAGTACGGGTCATGCCCGAAAACATCGGGACGGCGACAAGATGTGCGCGGCGCGCATGGAATCCATCTACTTCGGTCATCCCGAGCGCAGCGAAGGATCTGCTTTCCCCGATCTTGCCAGCGTGCGCGGCGACAGTAGCATAGTGCTTCTATGATCTGGACTTCTTGGCGGTTCCTCCTCGTCGCGCTCCCCTGTTGTTCAGCGGTGCTTGGGTGCGACCCACGGGAGCTGTCCAGTCCGCCGGCGACGGGCGACAATCAGGTCCAGGGCGCCCCGCTCGGCTGGGGCGCGTATCCCACGCCGGCGTTCACCGTCGGCGTCGACTACACGCATCATCACGGCGGTACGGCGGCGGCGTTCATCCACGGATTCACGGCGTCGGGAACGTCGACGACGTACTTGATGCAGAACTTCCTTGCCGACTCGTACCGAGGAAAGCGCGTACGCTGGTCGGCGTGGGTCGCGCACACGGATGTCGGCGGCGGCGATGTCGGTCTCTACCTGAGCGTCGAGGGACCCGGGCAGTACACCGGCATCGACGACATGTCGAATCGGAGTCTCACCGGCACGGCCGATTGGCACCAGATCTCGTCGGTGCTGGACGTGCCGTCGAACGCGATCGGTCTCACGGTCGGAGCCGTCATGTCCGGGTCGGGTATACTGCTCATCGACGATTGCCGTCTCGAGGTCGTCGGCACGGACGTTCCGACGACGAACACCCTCAAGACGCCGCAGCTCACGGGCGACGATTCCGCCGCGGTCGCGGCCGCGTATGGCCGAAGCGGAAACGTGCCGCTCAACCTCGACTTCGAGGGATTTTCGCCGGCGCCGCCCAGCGCGATCGATTGGCTCGGACGAACCGCGTCCCTCGTCACGACGACGAATCCTCAGGAAAGCTCGGCCAATCTTCAGCCGCTCAAACAGGTGATCGGCACCGCGCACGTGGTCGGCCTCGGAGAGGGCACGCACGGCACGCGTGAGTTTTTTGATGAAGCACCGCATTCTCGAGATGCTGGTGCAGGAAATGGGCTTCACGACGTTCGCCATCGAGGCGTCCACGCCGGAAGCGAACGACATGAACCGCTACGTGCTCACCGGCGTCGGCGATCCGAAGGTGCTGCTGTCGCGCCTGTATTTCTGGACGTGGAACACGCAGGAAGTGCTCGACATGATCGAGTGGATGCGGCAATGGAACGCGAAGGCGCCGCCGTCACAGCGCGTGCAGTTCCTCGGATTCGACATGCAGTTTCCTGGCGAGGCGATGGACAGCGTGCAGTCGTTCGCGACACGCATCAATCGCGCGGACAGCGCGTACGTCGCCACGCGCTTCAACTGTATGAACCCGTATCGCAATCACGGCCAGCTCGGCCCGGCGCTCCAGGTCGGGTTCTATCGAGGCAAGGTGTCGCCCGCCGACCAGGCCGCGTGCGCCGCCGGGTTGCAGGAGGTCTACGACCGCATCGCGGCGAATGCTGCGCAGTATTCGTCGGCGGCGCCGGCGGACACGTTCCAGCTTCGGCTGCACGACGCGCGTCTCGTGCAGCAGTACGAGCGGATGATCGTCGTGGGCAACGTCACCGAGAGCGCCGCGCGCGACCGCTTCATGGCCGAAAACGTCGGCTGGATCCGAAGCCAGGTGGGACCAACCGGCAAGGTCGTGCTGTGGGCACACGATGGCCACATCAACAACGTGACCGGGTACATGGGCGGATACCTCCGCGCGAGCTACGGAACCGATTACGTGAATGTCGGCTTCCTCTTCGCGCAGGGGAACTTCAACGCCGTGGGATTCAACGGTGAGGGTCTCAAGTCGTGGCGGTCGACAGTGGTTCCGTCGAACTCCATCGAGGCGATCTTCGCTGGCACGAGCAAATCGGCGCTGTTGTTCAACACGCACCTGATTCCAGCCGGCGGCGCGCCGGCCGCTCCGCTCGCGGGGCCGATCCAAATGCGGTCGATCGGCTCGGCGTTCAACCCGGAATCGGATGCGTCGTTCTTCGGACCTGTGACGTTCCCCAGCACGTTCGACGTGCTGATCTATTTGCAAAACACGACGGCGTCGACGCTGCTGCCGTTCGTCTATCAGTGAGCCAACTTCGGGTCTCAGGAGGCAACATGCGGGTCGTTCGATATGCGGTGGTCGCGCTGGTCGTCGCGGCGGCGTTCACCGGGTGCAAGAAGGGTGGCGGGTACATGAGAACCGCCCCCGTGCCGGCGGTCGCGAAGTAGTGCGATCCTCTGGAATCCGAGCGCTCGCGCTGATTGGCGCGCTGGTCGCGGGCCAGTCCGCGCGAGCGCAGGGATATCCGTTCAGTCAACGAGGGAGCGTCACGCAGGACGTGGCGTTCACCAAGATCGCGATCGAGTATGGTCGGCCGATCGCGCGCGGCCGCGTGCTATTCGGCCAGCTCGTTCCCTGGGACAGCATCTGGCATCCCGGGGCGGACTCGGCCACGCGAATCTCCTTCGCGCACGACGTCGTGCTCGAGGGCCACGCGGTCAAGGCGGGTGAGTACTCGCTGTGGCTCGTGCCGCGCCAGCGCGGCACGTGGACGTTCATCCTCAGCCGCGCGGCGCACACGTTCCACAAGCCATATCCGGGCGCGTCGGAGGACCTGCTCCGTGTGGAGGTCACGCCGGAGACGGTGTCGCACATGGAAACCATGGCGATCTATTTTCCCGTCGTGCTTCGTGAGACCGCGGTCGTTACGGATTCACTGGGGCGAGACCGCCGTGCCAATTCACATCACGGCGCCGTACAAGCCGGACTGATCGCCGCGGGCGCGTGATTTCCCCGACGCTGACGTCGCGTCGACCGACCGAAGATGGCCGTCTATCTGCGCCGCGTTCGCACCAGCAGCACGTCACCCACGATGACCGAACCCGTCGGCGTGAGGCGAGGGCCGATGGACAGAAGCGCCGTGCTCCAGGCTCACAGCTTCAATCGTCGAGACACGCATAGACTCGAGGATCGAAAGCTCCATGGGCGCTCCTCCGTCGATGGATACCGACAGCGGCGCTAAGCCACGCGGATTGAAGAATTCCGGACGTACGCGACGCAACGCCGCGAGCAGCCATGTCGTCTTGTCCATCGCGCGAAAGGTCCGCCGCGGACACCGTTTGACGATTGTATGAGTCGGGACTCGGTCTGGTTCGACGGCCGGACTGCGGTCGTCGTACAGCCCGACGCCGATCCGACGACCACGAACAGGATGGCCGCCCGTCGCGCATACGTTCGAAGACTCGCATTCGAGGCGCCGCGACGCGATTGGCGCGCTCCCCACACGACGATTTGTCTGGACATCGATCGCTCCGCGACTTGAGTCGGTTTTGGCGGCTCGGGCCGACGCCGTCGGTTGGGCTGCAACTGGCCCCAGACACAAGCACACGATCTCGATTCACAACCCGACATTTCTTCGGCGTCGCTGGTCCATCATCCGAGCGGCGAATGCGCGGGATTGGACAGGCGCTGATCAACGGGACACCGGAGCAACAGCGTGGTCGCTAGAAGCTGTACCGCAGCGAGAGCTGCAGCTGGTAGCTGGACTCGGCGTTCTGGACGTTGCGCGCCGGGGTGTTGAACGTGTAGAGCGGCTGCGCCACCGGCGTCTGCGTCCGCCCCGCGTTCTGCAGAATCCACGGGCTGGGGACCTCGAAGAGTCCCCACGACTTGTTGAGCAAGTTGAGAACGTTGAATACCTCGAGCTGGACCGCCGCGGCATGTCCGCCAACCGCGGGCAGCGACTGCCGCACCGACAGGTTCGAGGTGTGCACCCACGCGCTGCGACAACTGTTGCGCGCGACGATGCGGCCTCGCTGCCGATCGAGGCACGGCGTGCTGTGAATGAACTTCTCGAAGGCCACGCCCTGCGCTGTCGCCGAGTCTGAACTTCCGGCGAAGGCAATCTCCGACCGATTGGTCGCGTCGCGCGGCACGTAGATGGGATCGTCGGCGCCGGTACCGTCGGCGTTCAGATCACCCGTGAACTTTCCGGCCGTCGAATCGCCGTATGTGAACGGCACGCCAGACTCGCCGATGTAGTACAGTGAGATGTCGGTCGTTCGGTGCTTCCATCGCGCCGCGTACGTCGCCGAAAGCACCACCCGATGTGGGATCTCGAACGAGGACACGCCAGAGGTCGCGTCATCGAGGCGGCCGGAGCCCGGGCGTTCGCCCGCCCAGAGGTCGAGCGGAATTGGAGTCATGTTGCTCGTGATGGATCGCACGTCGCGGACACGCGAATACGTGTATGAGAGACCCATCTCGAGACGGTCGGACCATGGCCTGTGCACCTGTCCCGTAACCGACCATGAGTACCCGCCGGTTTGGTTGCGAAGATCGACGACCTCTGAAAACGGGTTGCCCGCGACGAGCGACGGGCGCGCAACGCCATCAGTGCCAAGCGATCCGTACATCACTCGACCGTGCGAATCGACACCCGTTGGGCCGCCGAGGCCGAGATTGAAGAAGCCGAAGTCGGATCGCACTCGCGAGTACAAGGCTTCCACGCCGCCAATCAGGTTCCATGGCAGGCGCTGGTCGACGCCAACAGACGCGCGCATCGTTTCCGCCATGCGCAAGTTTCGATCGACGAGCGTGACCGCGCCATTCGCCGGGCCGGATCCATTCGCGCACGTCGTCGGCTGCACGGCGGGGTACGGGGTGAACGCGGGCACATTTCCAGCGGCGCACGACAGCGTCCGTATGCCGACGCCGTCCGAGCGCATCGGCCCAACGAGCCAACCCAGCGGCGGGCGACCAACGAATAGGCCGGCGCCTCCGCGAATGCTCGTGCGGTGGTCGTCGTCCGGCTGCCACATGAACCCGACCCTCGGCGACCACTGGGGGCGAAAACGCGGAAAGTCGGTGGTGCGGCGATGAAACACTGAATCGACTTGCGGATCGTACGCCGGATGTTGGCTGAACGTCAAACCATCGGCCCGCACGCCGAGCGTCACCGACATGCGGTCGCTGAGACGCCACTCGTCGCTCGCGTACAGGCTGGGCTCGGCCCCCGCCACAGGGGATGCGGCGCTGCCGAAATCTCTACTGATCGTGAAAGCTGACGGGGCCCCGGCGGCGACCGCGTCGAGGCTCGGAAACGTCCATTGTCCATAGGCCGTTTTGACACCGATCGCAGCGTACCGGAAGAACTCGACGTGGGCGCCGAACCCGAGCGTGTGACTCGGCCCTGGCTGGAATACGACGTAGTCGCCGATCTCGGTGGAGGCACCGGTCGAGCTGCCGCCGCCCTGGGCGCGCACCTCAGGCCCGGCGAGCAGCGTGGCACCGACGACCGAAGCCGAAATCGAAGGCATTTGCACGGACGTCCCGCCGCCGATCGGATTGTCGGTGTGGCCCAACTGAAATTCGTTGAACACGGCGGGCGACAGTTGAGAAAACAGCTGAACCGCCGTCGTTCGCTTCGTCAGGCGAATCACGCCGGCGACGCTGGTGAGCTGAAAATTGCGGTTCGTGACGGGTCGTTGGAAGTTGGAAAACTGGCCGTCACTGTAGCTTTCGCGCAGCACGAGGCGGCTCGCGAGCTCCGGCAGCGCGAAGTCCACCCGTCCGAACAGCGCGATATTCGGATTCGGTAATTTGACGCGACCACCGTCGCCTGGGTCGAGCCCCCGGTCGTGCAGCAGCGAAGCGAACCGCGCTACTGTATCCGACGACACAGGGACCGGAAATGGCGCATCGCTGGCCTGGCCGACATACGGCCCACGAGCAGGTTGCGAGGCGCGCTGAATCTCGGGAGCAATGAAAAAGTGGATGCGATCGTGAACGATCGGCCCTCCGAGGGAGAAGCCAAACACCTCGCGCTCGAATGACGAGGTTCCCAGAAGCGTGCCACTCCTCGCGAGTTGCGCGTTCCGCAAATCCCCATATACGGATCCGTGCAGATCGTTCGTGCCGCGCTTCGTGACGGCGTTGACGAGCAGGCCGGTGAAGTCGCCATAGCGCGGGTCGAACGGCGACAGATGCACCTGGTACTCCTTCACGGCCTCCAGCGGGATGGTCCTGTTGCTCGTGCTGGTGAGGGGCGCCGCCCCCGCGCCATTACCGCTGGTCTGAAGAATTCGCTCGCTCACTCCGTCGATGAGATAGCTATTGAAGCGGAAGGCGGCCCCTCCACCCGACAAGCCGAATCGGGTGGTGACCTGGGGAACCATGCGCATGAAGTCGTAAATGTCCCCGTTGAGCGTCGGGAGCCGGCGCAGCGTCGAGTCCGAGATCGAAGTCCCAATTCCTCGTCCCGGTGCCCTCTGCGCATCGATATTGTCGGCATCGACGATGACGGTATCGAGGCGCGTGACGGCGACAAGGAGGAAGTCGATGTCAGGACGATCGCCGAGGTTGAGGTAGGGAATTGTCCGGGTCTGCGGCACGAAGCCGATCCGCCGTACCTCGACGGTGTAGGGTCCGCCGGTTTCGAGTCCTTGAATCGAGTAACTGCCGCGGCGCACCCGCGCGTCGCTCCGATAACCGGTCGCGCGATTCACGATGCGCACCGGCGTCCCGTCGACGTCGGCGCCGTTCTCGGCGCGGACGGCGCCACGGATTGCCGCCGTCGTGATTCCTTGCGCGGCGACCGGCGCCGAAGACCACCACAGGGCGGTGGCCAACACGAGCGGGCCGAAAAATCGATGCAGACGACCACGCCGAGGAAGATCCACCGCGCCTCCAGAACCGCTCGGTGACCACTCGAGCGGCGAAACGACGACGGTCAACACTGTCTGCGCAGCGACCACACCGCAAGTTGCTCCAGCCGCCCGTCGACGTCGGCTATCGTCGCGATCCTGCGCCGCGCCGGCGTGCGCGCCGACGACGAGCCTGGCCGGCATGGCGAACGTGTATGTTCGAAGATACGCATGAGATACTTTGCAAGACATGTCGTCCTCCATAGCCCGGGCTTGGCTCTTGATTTGCGCCACGCTGACGCGAATCGCCGGGGCGATGCGCCCCACGAACAAGCACACGATTACCGGCGGTAACCCGACATTTGGCGCCGGCGCCTCGCCGCGACGTCGCGCTCACGCTTGACTCGGCGCATCCCATCGCGGAAGATTGAGGCGCGAGAAGTGCGCGGACTACGCGACGTCGCATGCGCCCTGAGACCACCGCGCCCCGCAGTCCGGTGCTGGTTGGAGCGACATGACCGGTGAGCCCGATAGCATGGGTGCCCTCGAAGCCCTGCGTAGCCCGCGTCATGCCCTGCTGGATCGATTGCTGCCAGCGGTCTACGACGAATTGCGAGCGATCGCGCATAAACATCTCGCTCGGCATGGGCACACTGACTCGCTTGCCACCACCGGCCTGGTTCACGAGGCGTACCTGAAACTCGTCGACCAGTCACAGTCCGACTGGCGGGACCGCGCGCACTTTTTCGCCTTGTCCTCGGTCGCCATGCGACACGTGTTGGTCAATCGCGCGAGGGACCGCGCGACACTCAAACGGGGAGGCGCGCGTGGGGCAATCACGCTGGACGAGGAAGTGATTGCGGCCGACGACTGTGCAGACACGCTGTTGGCGATCGACGACGCGCTCGAACGACTGGCGGCCGTCGAGCCCCGCCTCGCCAAAGTGGTCGAATGCCGATTCTTCGGCGGACTGTCTGAAAAAGAGATTGCCGAAGCCCTCGGCGTTACCGAACGCACCGTCGAGCGCGACTGGGTCAAAGCGCGGATGTTGCTGCGCCGAGCGTTGGCTGAATGACCGCACGCTCACCCGACGACCTCCCGATGAGCCGACCGATCTTGCCCGATCGCTGGCCGGAGATCGCGCCGCTGCTCGACGCGGCGCTCGACCTCGAGCCGTCCGAGCGGCGGGCGTTCCTGGATCGCGCGTGCGCTGGCGACGCCAAGTTGCGTGATGCGCTCGAGGCGTTGCTCGCCGAATGCGCTCGCCCCGATCGATTGTTCGCAGCCGGCGCCGTCGAACGCTTTGGGGCGCTGCTCGCCGGGCCGCCGGGTCAGTTGCCCGAGATGCTGGCCGGACGCTATCGCGTCCAGCGTGAAATCGGTGCCGGGGGAATGGCGACCGTCTACCTGGCTCGCGACGTCAAGCACGATCGCGATGTCGCACTCAAGGTGCTCCGCGCCGACCTCGCCGCCGCCATCGGCACCGACCGATTTCTCGCGGAGGTCCAGATCGCTGCGAGGCTCGACCACCCGCACATTCTGACTCTCATCGACTCGGGAAGCGCGGACGGCGCGCTGTTCTATGTCATGCCGTACGTGCGCGGCGAGAGTCTCCGCGCAAGGCTGGCGCGAGAGCGCCAGCTCCCGCTTGACGACGCGCTCTCGATTGCACGACAGATCGCCAGCGCCCTCGACTACGCGCACTCACAAGGTGTTGTGCATCGAGACATCAAGCCCGAGAACATTCTGCTGCACGAGGGTGAGGCGGTGCTCGCCGATTTCGGGATCGCGCTCGCGATGGCGGAGGCCGGCGTTACGCGGCTCACCCAGACGGGCCTCTCGCTTGGCACACCGCAGTACATGAGTCCGGAGCAGGCGACCGGCGAGCGTACCATTGATGCGCGGAGCGACATCTATTCGCTGGGCGCGGTGCTGTACGAAATGCTTGCCGGCGTTCCGCCCGTCACCGGTGCGACGAAACAGGCAATCATCGCGAAGCTACTCGCCGAGCGGCCGACGAGCCTCCGCGTCATCCGCGACACCGTGCCTGAAGGTGTGGACTCCGGTGTGCTCAAGGCGCTATCGAAAGTGCGGGCGGACCGGTTCGAGACCGCGGGGGCGTTCATCCGTGCGCTCGACACACCGGCGGCGACGAACGCCTCGACTCCACCGCCACCGCGGGTCAATAAGAGAATTCTTGTTGCGCTTGGTGTTGCCGGTGCCGTCGCGGTCGTCGCGGTCGTCGCCATTGGGGCGCGGTTCGCGCACGGAAAAATCGCGCGACGGGGGCGCGCAGTCACCGCGCTGACCGATCACCGCGTGATCACGTTGACGGGTGACGCGGCGATTCCCGCGATCTCGGGCGATGGGAAGATTCTCGCGTATAGAACGGCGACCTGTGGCCCGAGCGGCTGCCGATACGGCATCGACCTGAAAGTTGTGGCGGGCGGTCGACCGCGTCGGTTGCTCGACGGCGCCAACGCCATCTATACCATTGATTGGAGTCCCGATCGTCGCAATCTGCTTGTTCATGGGAATATGGGGGCCGCCCTCGGTACTTACATTGTCTCGGCGTCGTTCGGAGGCACACCGCCGAGGCGTGTGAAGCAGCAAGTCGATCGCATCGACCGCCAGGTACAAGCAACGTTCTTCGCCGATGGCGATTCTCTGCTCTTGGTGAGGCAGGGCAGGCTCGACGACGACCCCCGTTTGCTATTGGTCGCTGATCTGAACGGTGTCGTTCATGACAGCATCCAGGTCGGCGGCCGCGGAGACCAACTTGCGTTCGCACTGCAGGTCCCGGGTTCGAAGTGGCTGGTGATCGGGTTGCATCGCAAGGTTTCAACGTCGGCCGCGCCGTTGGAGGCAGTCGTCATCCAACGAGATGGTCAGGTCGTGAGTCGATCCGTCATCGGCAATCAGGGCAGCAGAGACACCGAGGCCCACGCGTCCTCCGACGCCTTGTGGATCTCCCCCGGAGGAGAGGGTTGGCCGAAGCGCGCCGTGCTCCGGATTCCGATCGACTCGGTCTCGGGCCGGTTCGCAAAGACCATCGACACGATCAACACCGCCGTCCACACGAGATTCGGCGTGACGACAGATGGATCCTCGCTGGTGCTCGATGAGGGGAGCACCGACTACTCGCTGTTTGCGCTCGACATGGCCCACGCCCTTCGCGGCGAATTTCCGCAGAAGCCGTTGCTGAAGTCCAGTTCTGCGCTCAATGTCCGCATGTCGCCCGACGGCAAGCAGATACTCGTCGGCCGTGACGGCGGACGACCCATGGATCCACACCCGGATTGGTCCACGATTCCGTTCGACGGCCTGCCCGATACCTTGACGCCGCTCGCGCTCGGAGAGCGCACAACGGAAGCGTTTTGGTCCGACGACGCAACCGTCGCTATCCGCGCGCTCAGGGATTCTGGCGCGCATCTCGCGCTGGTGGATGTCGGCTCTGGAGGTGTGCGCGAGCTACTGAACTCGGACCAATATCCGCGCAACTTTGCGCGTCTACCAAAAGGCGGATGGATTTGGGTGAGAGGCTACAGGCCCGAACTGAGCCTTCAGCGCCTCGGAGAGCTGGCGCCACGACGAATCCCCGTCCCGACGTGGTACGCCTCGGTGTACTCCGCAGCCGTGTCGCAGGACGGACGATTCGTCGCATTCGCCGGCTACAACGCACCCGGACAGGACTCCGTTGGCGTGAGCGTGATGTCGCTGTCCGACCTGTCGGTACAGCACTGGTTCACGATCGCTGGCGACGGCGGCGAGGTTGGCTGGCTGAGCGACGGAACGTTGTTGCTACGCCTCGCCGACACGCCGGAGAGGTATTCGCTGTATCACCTGACGCGAGCTGACCGAGCGGAGAAGCTGGGCACCATTCCGGGAACGGTGTCGTCCATTTCCGTTTCCGCGGACCTCGAGCACGCCGCGATTGTCGTCAATGACTATCGCGGCGACGCCTCGATGAGCCGCGTCGTACGACCGAAGAACTAGTACGATGCGATAAGCCTTGTGCTCAGATGTCCTCGCGCGTGACGCCAGACGCTTCCAGCACGAAGTCCGCGCCGTACGCTTGTGCCGGCGTCTGGAATCCCGCGGGCGCGTCTCCGGCCAACACGCGTCGCACCCCCGCGAGGGCGGCGCGCGCCGTCCAGTCGACCGCCGCTTCTGGACCGTGCAGCCGTGACACCACGCTTCTCCCCTGGTCGTCTTCGACCTTGCCCCAGACGTGCGCCGACGTCCGTGCACGTTCGTCCGGAGTCGAACCGCGCGTCACGGTCCGCTGGAGCAGCTTCCTCACCGCCTTCGGCTTGAAGAGCGCCGGCGCGTACGCGACCGCGAGCAGCTGGACGCGCGCCGCCGCGTTCATCGCGGTATACACCTCGATGTTGGGGATGCCGGTGCTTCGGTAGGCGGTGAACACATCGCCCCAGGTCAAGAGCGACGCCCGCTTCGGACCGCGACCAAAATCGACCATGAGCGTTTTCATACGCTCGTGCTCCAGCCGTCCATCGCGTCGAACGAGGAGGCCGTGCTGTGCGAGCTCGATCATCGTGCGCTGCGTGCCCGGCGGGAGCGAGGCGGGACCGGTCGACCTGAATGCGAGCGTGAGACGCGTGGCGGATGGAAGGCGCTGCTTGAGGTGCACGGCGAGACAGTCCGTCGGAACGACGTCGAACCCAATTCCAGGGAGCAGCATGATCCCGCGCGTCACTGCGTCCGCGTGCCGCGCGGCGAGATCCTGGTACACCGGGATCTCGCCCGTCAGGTCGAGGTAGTGCGTTCCGGTCCGGAAGCAGCCCTCGACCATCGCTCGCGACGTGTACATGAATGGGCCGGCACAGTTGAGCACGACGCGCACGTCACGAAGCGCGTCGCCCACGCCCAAGGCATCGTCGACGCTGAACACGCGGTGCGCAGTGCCGAGCGCTGTTGCCAACCGCTCGATCGCCGCAGCGTGGCGTCCGGCGAGAATCGGTCGAAGGCCCTGTTCGACGGCGAGACGCGCGATGACCTCGCCGACGAATCCGTTGGCGCCGTATACCAGAACGCCTGCCCGCATCAGCGGTCAACGTTCATGAACGCCGCGATGCGCCCTAGCCTCGCAGGTTCTGAACGACCGCCTTTAACACCTCGTGCTGCATATTCGCGAGGTTCGACGAACCGCCGCGGATGCCGTCCACGTCTTCGTCCGTCACGACTTGCGGTTGGGGCTGGAGATCGCCGATCACTGCCTCGGGCTCCGGATTCACGGCCTCGTCGCGGTTCTGCTCGGTCATTCGTCGCCTCGCCGGTGAGAGTCAGGCGACAATAATTCGGCGGACGAGAAAATCCGGCAAGGATGTAGGTCACGTATCGGGTCGGCGCAACGCCCTCAATCTTTCGAAATGACGGCGACCTTCGCCGAGCGCGCATCACCGCCCCAACAATAGACGCCGCCGTCCGATGACGTCCCGCAACTCATCGATCCGCCGGCGGCGACATCGACGAGCGCGGACGGAAGCGCGACGCGAACAGGAACGGACGAACAGGGAAGCCCATCGCAGGACTCGCGTGTCGGTCCGCCGAGCGCGCCACTGGCATCCGATCCCCAGCAGTAGGCCGTGCCGCTCGACGCAAGCGCGCAGGTGTGCGAGCCGCCGGCGCTCACTTGGACGAACCGTTCGCCGTCCGGTGCGGCGACGATCGCGCGAGTCACACTGCCGCTCGACGCACCAAGTCGCCCGCGGTCGCTCGTGCCCCAGCACTCGACGTTGCCCTGCACGGTCACGCCACACGTGTACATGCCCGACGCACTCACCTGGCGAAATGCGTTCGACGACACTGCCATCGGTCGAGCGGACGTGCCGGGGTCGGTGCGCCCCGTCAGCTGCGCAAAGCGATTGTCGCCCCAGCACCACAGCGTTGTGTTCGCAATGCCGCACGTGTGGGTTCCGCGCGCAATGATCGACGAGAAGCGGACCGAATCGCTCACAGCAACCGGCGTGCGGCTGCATGCGACGCCGTCGCACACGGACATGAGGCCAGAGGCGCCAAGCTGCCCAGAGTCATCACGTCCCCAGCAGTACGCGCGCCCGTCGCGGAGTCCGCACGTGTGCTCGAAGCCTGTGCTGAGCGAATCGAAGCGAAACCCGATCGCCACGGGAACCGGTTCTGTCGCGCACGGGACACCGATGGCGCATCGATCGCGCACGGTGGCGTCGCCCATTACACCCGAGAGGTCCGATCCCCAACAATAGGGGTACCCGCCGTCGGTCAACGCGCAACTGTGTGTGGATCCCGCGACGACCTGGCGAAAATGCTGAAGGCTGGTGACACGGACTGGCGTCAACGGCGACGACAGGGTCGACCCGTTTCCCAACTGTCCCCACGACCCGTCGCCCCAACAATAGATGTCGCCGGTCGAGTCGAGCGCGCAGAAGTGGGCGCTCCCGGCGGCGACGCTCACGAACCTCGGGCGGGCATCCGGAGTTGGTGGTAGTTGTGCGCGACTCGTGACCGTGACTGTTACGGTGGCGAACGCGGCAGTGAGAAAGCGCGAGATGGTCGACAATATCGGAGGCTCAGGTTGAGTGCGGTCGCCGGCGGGTGACGTCGCTTACTATTTTTTGCCCGCCGGTCGTGTGCATCCTGCGGCGAGGGCGTCCCTCAGCCCTTCCGCGCCGCTTCCCTGGCTCTTCGCCGACACTTTTTTCAGAAATTCCGGTGAGTTTTCTGGCAGAACATCGTCGCGGATGATCGAACTCCGCGTGCTCGGGGCCATCGAGCTGCGGAACGAGAGCGGCCGTGAGCTTGCGGCAGTGCTCGCTCAGCCGAAGCGGCTGGCCCTCCTCATCTATCTTGCGGCCACTCCCGGCTTCTGCCGGCGCGACAAGTTGGTGGGCCTCCTGTGGCCGGAGCTCGAGCAGTCGAGAGCCCGCCAAGCGCTCAACAAGGCCGTTCACCACCTTCGCCAATCGCTCGGCGACGCCGCGATCGTGAGCCGGGGCGATCAGGAGCTCGCGCTGGAGCCGACCGTCCTCGGTTGCGACATTCGCCAGTTCGAGACCGCGCTCGCATCACGCGATCTCGCGACCGCGGTCAACCTCTACCGCGGCGCGCTCGCGGACGGCCTTTTCGTCTCGGAGACGGACGAGTTCGAGCGGTGGTTGTCCACCGAGCGCGAACGCTTGCGAACCGAGGCGGCGAGCGCGGCTGGAGCGCTCGCTGACCGCGAGGCGAGTGTGGAATGGGCACGGCGGGCGGTCGAGCTGTCGCCGTTCGACGAGCCGGCGGTTCGCCGGCTGATGTCGTTGCTCGCTCGTGCGGGCGAGGTCGCCGGTGCGGCCGTCGCCTACGACGGCTTGGTTCGCCGGTTGTCGAAGGAGCTCGACGTCGCACCGTCCGCGGAAACGCGAGCGCTGCGCGAATCGATCGGCGACCTCGGTGGACAGACACCGCCGGCGGCGACGCCGGCCGCGCCGGGGGAGTCGAGCTCATCGCCGGCGATCGGGTCGCCGGTGTCGAGAGCCGCACCGTCGAGACGCCGCGACAGTCGGCTGATCGCGCTCGTCGGCGCGGCCGCGTGTGTCGTGTTCGCCCTCGGTGGAATCGCGTTCGCGCGTCGCGCGGGCGCGACATCGACGAACGCGCCGCTGGGCGCGACGAGGCTACTCGTGTCGGTGCTCGAGAACCGAACCGGCGATTCGACGCTCAATCGAATCGGCGTGATGGCGGCGGATTGGATGATTCAGGGGCTGAGCGTGTCGGATTCGATTCACATCGTGGACTCGCGCGCGGCGCTGCTTTTGGCGAGAACCGGCGGGCGCACGACCGCGCAGCTCGCGGACGCAGCCCACGCGCGATTCGTGATCGCCGGCGCTTACTACAAGGAAGGCGACAGCCTGCGCTTCATGGCACGCCTGTCCGATGCAACGAGTGACGGGCAGGAATGGACGTTCAAGCCCGTCGCCGTGCCGATCGATCGACCGGAAGCGGCGCGGCTGTCGCTTCAGGATCAAGCGCGGACGTTGGTGGCCCAGGCGGCATTTCCGCAGATCGGCGACATGCTGCGGACGCGCGCCACGCCCCTCCGATATGACGCGTATCGGGAATACGTGCGCGGCGTCGACTACTTCGTGCGGCGGGAAGAAGGAAGCGCCAATGAGCATTTTCTCATGGCAGCCCGGCTGGATACGACGTTTGCCGAGGCACTGCTGAACGCCGTTACCACGCTGTCGCTGCGCGGCACGCCGACGGCGGATTCGATCATGCAGGTCCTCGCCCGCCGCCGCGAACAGCTGTCACCGATGTCGCGGCTGTGGTTCGACGCGACCGACGCGGCGCATCGCGGCGAGCCCGCCGCCATGCGCCGCTACGGAGAGCTTGCACATCGGTATCCCGACTCGTTTTTCGCGATCTGTTACAGCATGCAGCTCCTGGCCTTTCGCCGCGTCGGCGACGCGGACTCGGTGCTTCGTTCGCTCGATCCGAATCGCGGTTGGCTGCGAGGCTGGTTCAGCTACTGGCCGACGCGCGTGATGCTGGACGACATGCTCGACGACGTGGACGCGGCGCGAGCGGACGTGGTCGCCGGCGCGCGCGCTTACCCGCACAACATGGGAATCGCGGTGGCCGATGCCCGCTATCTGGCGCGCGCGGGCACGCCGCGCCAGCTCGACTCGTTGTTCGACGAGGCGGTGGCGCTTCCGACGTTGGGGGACTGGCACGCCGGGGAGGTGCTGGCCGCGGCGGCGCTGGAGGCCGCGGCCCACGGACACGGCGATTGGGTCCCGCATATCCGCGACCGTACGCTGCAGTGGTATGCATCGCTGCCCGCGGCGGAGCGCGGGGCCAACCCAATTCTGGATTTGGGCTGAGCTGGGTGCTCGCGTCAGTTCGCGCTTGGCCGGAGCTGCGATCGCGCATCGCGACGCTGCTCGCCTCGACGAGCGCCGACTCGGCGCGATGGGTTCGGTACGAGGCGCTCGCCGCGGCGCACGTTGGCGACACGGCGACGCTCACACGGCTCGATCGTCGGTTGAAGGTCGCGATCGATGGTGGGTCCGACGCGGCGATCGGAGAGCTGCTCGGGGAACGTGCGCGTATCGCCGCGCTGCGCGGCAGCAGCGGCGAGGCACTCGATCTCCTGCGTCAGGCATTCTCGCACAACAAGGCATTCGACGTATTCATGCACACCGATCCGTCGTTCGAGACGATCTGGTCCGATCCAGGCTTCGCGCGGCTCTTGGTTGCTGTAGACGGTGGGTCGCGATGATGAAGAACAGAACGTTCGCCGCCGCGAGGGCGATTCCGTTGGCCCTCCTCGCCGTTGCCTGTGCAACGACGCACCCCGAGAATCCTGCGCTCGATGCGTTTCCTGCGGGCGTCGCCGGGTCGACCGACGTGACCTACTACGACGTGCACGGCACGACGGCGCGGGAGCTCGTCGCCGACATGCGGCGGTTGGGGCCAAAAACGGAAACCGGCGCGAGCTTCTTCGGTGAAACCCAGTCGCCATTGCGATGGGAATGGAAGACGCGGCACGACGGACCGAACTGCACGGTCAGCGACGTGAGTGTCTACGTTCGCTCCGAGATCACGCTTGCCGAGGTGGACACCGCCGCCCGATGCGTCGCCCGCGCTCGTCGCGCAATGGAAACAGTTTCTCGCCGCGCTCGAGACGCACGAGATCGGACACAAGGACATCTCGGGTCGTGCCGCACGTGACGTGCTCACGGCGATCCGCCGGCTCAACACGATGTGCACGTCCTTCAGCGCCGAGGCCAAGCGCGTCACCGACGGCATCGTGACGCGGCAGCGGGTCGAGCAGGAGGCCTACGATGCGCAGACACGGCATGGCGCGACGCAGGGGGCGACGTTTCCGCCGCGGCCGATCGCCGGTAGTGCGCCACCGCTGAACTGATCAGCATGCGTCCTCACGTGTCGACGATCACGTCTCGAGGCATGCAGTGGCTCCTGCTGGTACGCGACGATGCACGGTGCGATTCGAGCGGGTTGGTCGGCCGCGTCGTGTTGCCAGTTGGTGGCATTCGAGATCAAGTTGGTGGACGATGAGCTCCGCATTGAGGAGCGTGAGCTGCGTCACCGCGCTCGGTGGCCTATGCAGGACCGGCTCGGATACGAGTGAGCAGCCGGCAAGGTCGCTTTTGGCATCCGACCGCTCTCGTCGACTATACCGCACGGTTGTCGTGGCGGTTCGACCGCTCGTCTCCGGAGACGGTATCGTGGTGACCTCGACGTTGCTCCAGGCTGCCTGATTCAGCGAAGCGCGGTCATCTCCGCGACGGTCAGCGGCGGCTCGACGAGCGGTCAAGTCATCTCGACGTCTCGCCAAGTCGGCTCGACACGTTGCCAAGTGATCTGGCACTACTCCCCAACTCCGGCGAACATCCCGACGGCTGGTTCGCGGTTTATTGCCGATCGGTTGCGCGCGTGTGCGGCTCTTTGGTGATCGCGCGCAAGTGCTGCGAGCGTTCAAGGCCTCGGTCCCTGCTGCCTTGGCTAGTCAGCAGCGGCTATGAGAGCCCCGCTGCGTGAGCGACGCGACGCACAACAAGAAGCGTGGCGACGGCGTCGCCGACAAAGTGGTTGATCTCTGCCGACCGTTCGCGGACTGCTTGTTGGAATCTCCTCTTGTTCGACAGTTGCCGAGCCGCAGCCAGACCACCTTCGGCGGTCCACCGCGGAGGAAAATTCGTTGTCGGAAATGGTCATCCTTGGTAACGATGACGTAGCCGCCGGTGGCAGCCTCCAACGAAGTCGCCTCATCATCGGCCGCCTGGAGGCCGAGATCGCGGACGTGCGCGAGTTTGTAGAGGGTCGGCCAACTGCTTCACAAGGACCGGAGACAGGTTCTCATCGAACAGCGCCGGATGGCCACGATGCGCGATCGGGTCGCTACACCGCTGGATCGGCGAGCAAACGGCGCTCTCGATCGGCTGCAAAGGCGTAGACAGCGAGAAAGTCATCGCGCTCGAGATCCGGAAAGTCAGCGAGGATTTCGCCTCGGCTGATGCCCGACGCGAGATAAGAAAGCACGTCGTCGATGTAATCGGAGGTCGCGGATGCACGGCTTCACTGCCTTGCCGGGGCTCGATGGTGATCCGCTCGCGATAGTCCATAGGAGGAGATTAGGCCGGCGGTCATCGGTCGGCAAGGAACGGCCCGGGTTAACCCGGCGCCAGCGGTTCCCGGGCGGAGAGCGGGTGTGATGCGTCTGGAGTCTGTGCTGAAGTGGCTCCGCCTTTCCGTGCAACGACCGCAGGTCGCTAAGTCATGGAGCCACACCGCACTTGCGAGGAGATAGCCCGCTGAGAATCCTCGTCCGCCAGCCCGAATTCCTGCGACGTAAAACTTGGAAGCGACGGGCACGGTTGGATCATGCCAACGCCGTGGTGCCGCGTGCCATCGCGTTTTTGCACAAGCTCGCCCGTCCAGTAGACGTTGCACCCGCCGGGCAACATAAACGGATTCACCACGCCGATCGTGCCCCACCTCGGCTCGCCGACGATGTCGCCAAGTCGATTCCCTCGACCATGCCGAGTAGGGTCTCCTCGTTGCTGATGTCGCCTCCGTACGACAAGAAAAGTGAGTCGCGCCGAGAGTCGCGGTGTCGCAGGCGCAACGGTCCACGAATCGTCAGACGAATCCGACGTGCTCGTAGTTCGGTAGCGTGACCACCGGAATCATGAAGCGTGGCGAATGGTTCAGCGTGTCGCTGAAATGCGAAATGAGCCTGAGCGCGTTCCAGCGTGTGCGCCCGCGCATGTCGAATATGACAGCGGTTGCGCGTTGCACTCGCGGTATGAGGCCGTCGGCGATGGCCGACGTGTTGCGGCCGAGGTCCACGTACAACACGCCCGGCGCGACCTCCGCAATTGAATCGACCTTCGGATTGACTGCGACCTTCGGCGCTTCTGAGAGACTCACGTCGCGCGAGAGACTGACATCACGTGTCGCGCCGCTCGCCGCGCGGACGCGGAGCTCCGCACGGGCTTGGGAACTGCCTGCGAGCAGCCGTTGAAGCGCAAGCGTTCGAATCCATTGTGGCGTTGCACCGGAAATGCGGCCGGTTCGCTCGGCGAGGTACGTCTCGATTGCATCCCCCTCGACGGAGATCACTTCGTCGCCAACCTGGAGCCCGCTCGCGGCGGCCGACCGTCCAATCGCTGTGACGAGCACGCGGCCTTCGGCCCAACCGAAGCGGACGTCGGGAGTCGACGGCATCGGCGATGGGCGGATAAAGCCATGCCCGTCGTGCAGTGCTGCGAAAAGCCGCTCCAGCGTCGCTTGAAATGCAACGCCATCGGCGTCGGTCGCGGCGGAGCGCAGCGCGGTGTCGAGCGCCGACGGCCAATCAGTGTGGACGACGTCGAAATAGGGATAGAAATGCTTGAAGAGCGACCATGCGAGTGCGACGTCGGCGAGCCGCGTCGCGCGATCGTTCCCCGTGAAGCCTTCAACGACGCCCGACGGGTTCGGCACGCGCAACGCTTCCTCGACGGCGCTCGCGTGGGTAAACAAAGCGATCGGCATGTCATCGACACGCCGCCGCCGAGTGCGACGATCATCGGATGCGATGGGTCGGGAACCGGCGGCAGCGAGAGGGCGGGGACCTCGTCCTGGAACGCGATTGGATGTCCAATCTCGCTGAGCGGAGCAACGACTCGCTCGCTTCGATACCGTCCAGGCACAGCACTGCCGCCACTCGGCGCACCGACGCCGAGGTGTCTCCAGAACACGACGTGCGTTGCATCGTCGGGTTTTTGTAGTGTCGTCGGCAGCGGAACGCCGGTTCGCGCAAACCGCACGTTCGAGGTGATCGGCGCGAATACGGACGAGAGAGCCGTCGCCAAACTGTCGGCCGACGTCGCGCTCGCGATGGCGCGGATGCCGCGCACCGGAACGCATCCCAGTTCACGCTCACTGCTGCGTCGGTCGGGTGGAAGAAGCGGATGTAGCCGAGCGCGTTGGCAAACGCCGTGACGTTGCCGAGCTCGCGCGGAGTGAGCGCGCGCGACGGCGCAGTCTCCGTGCAGGCGACTGCGTGGAACGCCGATGCCAAGGCTAGGATCTGATGTCGGTTCATACGAGCGTGGGGCGATTTCAGGCTCGTCTCGATTGGCAGACGGATGCTAAGTCAAACCATCAAAGGCTGCAAGAAGCGCAGTATGCCTCACATCTCTAATTAGACATCCAAGATATTACAGCAAGGCGTGCAGCTACGCAGACTACCGAATAGCTGCCTTTCCGCGGCTGCCGCTCGAAAACGGGAACGGGGCGGCGGGCGCTGAAAGCGCCCGCCGCCCCGCTGACCTTCCCGACCGAGCGGCCTACTGCGGCTGCAACGAAGTCGTCGTCACCGCACTCGCCGGCATCGTCCCGTACTTCGTCGAACCAACTTCGCAAATAGAGCTGCGTCCGGAGCCAGTTCGACGGCGTCGACGACGTCCCGTGGAATTCGTTGTTTACCCGGATCATCGCCGTCGGCACGCCCTTATCTTGAGCGCGCGATAGTACTCCTCGATCTGCGGAATCGGCGTCCGAAGATCCAGCACGCCCGTCATCAGCAGCGTCGGCGTCTTCACGCTGCCGACGTACATGATCGGCGAGCGCCGCAGAGTATTCGCACGGATCCTCCCAGAACGGCCGCTCGAAGTTCTGATACCACCCCGCGCCGTCCGTCTCACCCACGAAGCTGATCCAGTCGATCACGGGGCAGAGCGCCGCCGCCGCCGCGAAGCGCGTCGTGTGGCCGACCGTCCAACTCGTCAGCACGCCGCCGCCGGAGCAGCCGAACACGAACATGTTCTTCGTGTCGATGTAGCCGCGGCCCACCACGGTGTCGACGCCCGCCATCAGATCGTCGAAATCCTTGCCGGGATACGCGTTCTTGATCTCGTTCGTGAACTTCTCGCCGTAGCCCGTCGAGCCGCGCGGGTTCGTGTAGAGAATCACGTAGTTGTTCGCCGCGTGATCCTGGCGCGCGAAGTTGAACGCGACGTTGTACATGCTCTGCGGGCCGCCGTGAATCTCGAGCATCAGCGGATACTTCTTGCTCGGATCAAAGCCCGGCGGCTTCACGATCCAACCCTGGATCTTGAGATTGTCCTTCGACGTGTACCAGATCTCTTCCGTCTGCGCGAGCTCTTTGCCCTGGAGCACGTCGTCGTTGACGGCGGTGACCTGATTGAACGTCGACACCGTGCCGGTCTTCGGCACCATGAACGTCACGACGTCGTTGGGCTTCGTGGGCGTGCTGTTGAACGCCGACCGCGAGCCCGGTCTTGCCCACGCCGCTCACCGTGAGCACGTGCTTGCCCGCCGTGATCGGGTGGAACTGGCCCGTGGTCGTGGCGAAGTAGAGATCCTTCGACCCCTCGTGCTCCACGTTGAAGTAGATGCCCGTGTTGTCCTCGGCCCAGGTGACGCCCGAGATCGGACGATCGAGGGTGCCACTGACGGAGTGCGCGCTCGAGCCGTCGGCGTTCATGACCCAGAGCTTCGTCTCCGCCCACGCCGAGTGGTCGACGGAGTCCGCGGACATGAAGGCGATGAAGCGGCCGTCGGGCGAGTACTCGGGATTGCCGCTCGTGCCGGCGCGACGCGATGAGCTGCTTGATCTCGCCGGTCGCGAGGCTCACCGCATAGATGTTCGACTGACGGAACTTCGCCTCGGCGTCCGGCTCGCGAAGCGATGAGAACGCAATCGACTTGCTGTCGGCGGACCACGACGGGGCCGAGTGGTTCCACTCGCCGTTCGTGATCTGGCGCGCGGTGCCGCCGTCGGCCGGAATGACGAAGATGTGCCGATACGCTTCGTCCGTGTAGCCGACGCGATCGGAGCGATAGTTGAGCCGAGTGACGACCTTGGGCGACTCGGTCCACTTCGCGCCCTTGGGCGGCGTCGGCATGTTGATGCGCAGGAAGTTGTCGCGCGCCGGCGACGTTCATCGTGAACGCGATCGACTTGCCGTCCGGCGACCATTCGAGACCCGTCGGCGACTATCGGTCAGATGCGAGATCTGAGTGACGGCGCCCTCGGCGTCCATGTAGCGGACGAAGATCTGCGTGTCCGCTCGGCTCACCCTTGGCGATGTACGCGATGCGCTTGCCGTCGGGCGACCAATGCACGTCGCCGCCCTGCACGAGCTGGCGCTGGTGCGTGCCGTCCGCGTCCATCAGCCAGATGGACGACTCCCAGCGGTCGTTCATCTTGTCCACCCACCGCCGGCCGAAGAGGATCTGCGTGCCGTCGGGTGAGAGCTGGGGATTCGAGACTTCTTCCCAGTCGAGGTATTGCTCGAGCTGCACGCGATTCTGCCGGGCGCTGCTGAGCGGTGAGCGGCGCGAGCGAGACGCTGAGGAGAGACAGCGTCACGCTGGTAAAACGAAGGGCGCGCATGAGGCCTCCGGGGGCAAGGGGCGCGAGGTGCTTCAATAGTGTAGGACGCTGGCCGGGGCGGGAAGAGGCACCAAGGTCCAGACCGCCACGAGCGGATGGACGGCTCTCGAGGCGCGTCGCGAGTCGATCTAAGCGTTGCGCGGGCCGCGGAGAGCCACGCTCCCCGCACAGACATCGAGCCCTCACCTCGCTTTCACGAAATCGTAATCCCGGGCATGTTCCGCGAGGTGGGTGGGTCCCTAAGCTGGAGGCATCCACCCACCCATGGATGATCCGATGCGCGCGCGTGGTTGGTTGATCGGCGTCTTGGCGATCGTGATTCCGGCGATAGCCCAAGCGCAGTTGAGGGGGATCATTCGTGACGGCCCAACGCAGGCCGGCCTCGGCGGCGCTGTCGTCACGGTGCTGGACGCCGCGGGGGCGACGACCGCCCGCGCGATCACTGGCGCCGACGGACGCTTCACGATCGCGAGCGACAGCCGGCGCGGCGAGCGTTCGCGTCACGCGCATCGGGTACCGGCCGGTCAACGCGCCGCTTCCGGCGGCGGGGAAGCCGCTCGATCTGACCATGGATCGCATTCCTCCGATGCTCAACGCGGTCAAGGTCACCGACAGCGAGCTCTGTCCGGGATCGGCCGATCGCGGCAGCGCGTTCGATCTCTGGGATCAGGCGCGCGCGGGCCTGCTCTCGGCGGTCGTCGCGCGCGAGCTCAGGCCGGCGCAGGCAAAGATGGTGATGTACGAGAGTCGTCTCGCACCGAACGACGAGCGCGTTCGAAGCCAGACGAAGAAAATTTCCTCCGGCCGAACGACGCGTCCCTTCATCGCGTCGCAGACGCCGATCTACTTCGCTCGGCACGGCTATATCCTCGACGATCCGTCGGTGCGGATCTACAACGCGCCGGACGCGGATGTGCTGCTCGACGAGTCGTTCGCAACGACGCACTGCTTCCACGTGCAGCGCGCCGACGCCGAGCATCCGGGGCAGATCGGCCTCGCGTTTTCGCCGTCCCCGGGGCGCGATACGATTCCGGACGTCACGGGTGTGATCTGGATGGATGCGTCGGTCCCGCAGCTGCGGTCGCTCGACTTTCTCTACACGGCGCTCGAGCGGGCGGCCATCTCGGCGAAGACCGGCGGCCACATCGAGTTTCGGTCGATGCCGAATGGCGTGTCGTTCATCGAGCGGTGGCATCTGCGTCTTCCGACGCTCGAGATCCAGCCGCTGACCGCAAGCGCCAGCCGCGCGCCGCAAGACCAGCTTCGGCCGGTGTCGCGCCAACAGCGAACGGACTATCGAGTTCACGAGATCGTGGAAGCCGGCGGAATCGTCCTCGAGGCGAAGTGGGACGACAGCACGAAGTTCACCGACACTCCCGCGATCGTGCGCGGCACCGTGACGCAGCGTCGGACGAAGGCTCCGGTCGCAAATGCCGTCGTCACGCTGGTCGGGACGCCGGACACGGTGCTGACGAACGCCGCCGGCGAGTTCGAGATCGCCGCCATCCCGGGGAAGTACAGTCTGTCGGCGCGCGACACGGCGCTCAAGTCGTATGTCCAGTCGCGCATCGTGAGCCAATCAGTGGATGCGATTCGCGCACAAACGACGATGGCGCAGATCGAGCTGGCGCCGATCGCCGACGTCATCGAGGACATCTGTCACGACATCCGCGTCAGCGACAGCACGGTGGTGCTGCTGGGTCACGTATTCGCTCCGGACCGTCCGCGCATTCCGAACGGTTCGGTCGCATCGACGTGGCAGGAGTACTTTCTCGCGGGCGCGAAGGAGATCGCAATTCGCGGCGTGCGGCGCGACTCCGACGTCGACGATGAGGGTCGCTTCGTTGTATGCGCGGTCAAGCTCCACCAGCCGGTCAAGCTTCGGCTCACGTCGGGCAAGGAGGTTCTGGCCGACACGACGATCCGGCTCGATCGCACGGACCTCACGCAGCCGTTCGAGTGGCGCATTGCGCCGAAGCCTCGGTAACCTGCATACCAAGTGCGCTGATCCCGAGCGCAGCGAGGGATCTGCAATTCCCCCGTCGTTACGCCAATCCTCGGACAGATCTATCCACGTCGGATTGACGGACGTGATGAGCGCGATTCGTTTCGCCCGCGTCCACGATTTGATCTGCTTTTCCGCTCGAATGCCGTCGAGTGGGTTGCTAAACATCGTGTAATAGACGAGACGGTGGACGTGGTATCGTGTCGTGAATGCGCTCCAGCCCGAGCGGTGCTGCTCTAGGCGCACTTCGAGGTTGTTCGTGAAATCGGTGTACAGGGTTCTCGACCGACTCGCGAGGATGTAGACGTAGAACGTTCGCATGCGCGCACGCTGCGTACAAAGGACGCTGGTGCGTGATCGAACGATTGCGAGGCGTGCGCTTGAGTTGCAGATCCCTCGCTGCGCTCGGGATGACAGCGGATGACAACGGGATTGCAGATCCCTCGCTGCGCTCGGGATGACAAGGGGGCTAGGTCCGCCGAAGCGCCTGCACGGGATCGACGCCGAGCGCGCGTCGCGCAGGAAGCAGACACGCTGCCGCCGCGATCGTGACGAGCAGCGCCGCGACGCCGACGAAAGTGAGCGCGTCGCTCGGCGGCGTGTTGTAGAGAAGGCCGCGCATCAACTTCGTGACGGCCAGCGACGTGCCGACGCCCGCCACGAGGCCGGCGGCCACCAGCCCCAACCCCTGGCGCATCACGAGCCACACCACCGACCCGCCGTCTGCGCCGAGCGCGACGCGGATGCCGATCTCGGTGAGTCGCTGATTCACGGTGTAGGCGATGACGCCCGCGAGGCCGGCGGCGGTGATGATGAGCGCGAGCAGCGCGAATGACGTCAGCAGCGCCGTCGTCACGCGCGGCTCCGAGAGGCGAGTGCCGCGCACTTGGTCGAGGGTCTGGATCGACACGACGGGCTGACGCGGATCGAGCTCGCGAACGGCGTTACGAATCGCCGCGCCCATCGGCGACGGGTCGTTCGTCGTCCGTACGAGAACGCGAAAGTCACTGGACGGGCTGACGAAATACGGGATGTAGATCTCGTCGGTGATGTCTTGCGACAGGCTATTTTGATGGACGTCGCCAACGATGCCGACGACGGTCAGCCAGCGCCGGCCGCCGTCGATCGAGAGCTGTTGGCCAACGGCGTCGCCCTTCGGCCAATTGGTCGCGGCAAGCCGCTGGCCGATGACGGTCGACACGTTCGACGTGTCGCGATCTGCGTCGGAGAAGGAGCGGCCGAGAAGCACCGGGACGCCGATGGTCTTGAAGTAGTCGCCGCTCACGAGCGTCACGTCGCTCTTCGGCAGGCGATCGGCCGCGACGTCCTGGCCGCGAATCTGGAATGGCTGCGTCCCGGGCTGGCCCGCGTTCAGCGGAAAATCGGTCGATAGCGCGACCGACGTCACACCGGGTTGCTGCGCGATCCGTTGATAGAGTCGGTCGGCGAATGAACGAATGAGCGGACGCTGGTCGGTGGTGACCGACGGATTCGAGTAACGCGTCCAATCGAGATCGACGCGTGCCGTGAGCACGTTCGACACGACATAGCCGCCGTCGACGCGTTGAAGCTTCACGAGGCTCCGGACCATGAGGCCCGCGCCAACGAGCAAGACGAATGCGATGCCGACCTGCACGCCGACGAGAATGCCGCGCGCTCGGCCGTCGCCGCGTGTCGACGTCGCCGTGGTGCTTCCGGCGCGGAGTGCGTCGGCGAGCGAGCCGGTTCGGCGCCGCATCGGCATCACGGCCGCCGCGAGCCCGACAATGATGCTGACGACGAACGCAAACGCGAGCACGGTCGGATCGATCGCGATCTCGTTGGCGCGGGGCGTGACGCGGGTCGCGAGGCTTCGCAGGAGTCCGAGACCGCTGTATGCGATCCCGACGCCGAGCAGTCCGCCGGTGAGGCTGACGCAGAGACTTTCGACGGCGAGCTGGCGAAAGATTCGCCCCGCACCAGCGCCGAGCGCGGCGCGCAAAGCGATCTCACGCTGCCGGCGCAGCTGTCGAGCTAGCGTGAGGTTCGCGAAGTTTGTCATCGCGATGAGCAGCACGAAACCGGCGGCGGCGAGCAGTGTGAGGAAGAGCGTTCGCGATTGCTGCTGGAGCTCCGTGCTGAGCGGCGTGAGCGCGACGTCGAGCTTTCTCGCGGCAGGGTAGTTGGCCGGGTATTCGGCGTGGAGGCGACCCGAGATGGTGGCGAGCTCCGTGCGCGCCTGCTCGATCGTGGCGCCCGGCGCGAGCAGCGCGAACTGCTGGAGCATGCGTCCATTTCGGAGGTTCATCACGCCGTCACGGAACGGACACGCGCCGGCGGGCATCCAGATGTCGTTGTTGTCCGGATACGTCGGCAGGGGTGGGAGCACGCCGATCACGGTGTGCGTCTTGTCGTTCATCGTGAACGTGGTGCCGACCACGCTCGGGTCGCCGCCGAAATGCTCCATCCAGTAGCGGTAGCTGAGCAGCACGACGGGCGCCGCGCCGACCTCTTCCTCGCCGGGCGCGAAGACGCGGCCATAAATCGGCTTCACGCCGAGCAGCGTGAAGAAGTTGTCGGAGGCGACGCCGGTCTGGACGCGCTGCGGCTCGCCGCGCCCATACAATTGAAAGGGCATCGAGTGGTACTCCGCGACGGCGGCAAAGCTCTTCGTCTGCGCGCGGTAGTCCTTGATCTCGGGTACGGAGAAGCGACTGTCCGGTCGAGTCGCGGACGGCTGCGTCACGTGGACGAGTCGCGCGTCGCCGGCGTAGGGCAGGCGGCGAAGCAGTACGCCGTGCACCATGCTGAACGCGGCGGTGTTGGCGCCGACACCGAGCGCGATCGTGAGGATCGCCAGGAGGGAGAAGATCGGGGTCGCGCGCAGCGTTCGCGTCGCGAAGCGAAGGTCCTGCCAGAGGTCGCGCATCGCTCACCATTCACGGGGGTCGCCGGAGAGTACGGCGGCGAGTGTGCGGCCAGGTGTCCAAAGGGTGCGAGAGCTGTAAAAGAAGTGTGCAAGCTCTGTGTCATCCCGAGCGCAGCGAAGGATCTGCAGGCAAGGCGGGAATAGCAGATCCCTCGCTGCGCTCGGGATGACGGGGATGACAAAGTGGGGACCGAACCCTTATCTTCTTTCGACTGTCTAAAGGAACGAGGAACCAATCCCATGGCCTCCTGGCCCACCACCGACGTCCTCCAGGGCACGCTCGACATGCTCGTGCTGAAAGCGCTCGAGTTGGGCACGATGCACGGCTGGGGCATCACAGAACGACTCGAGGAAGGGTCGCGCGGCGTGTTTCAGCTCAACCAGGGCTCGCTCTACCCGGCGCTCTACCGCCTCGAGCGGCAAGGCCTCGTATCGTCCGCCTGGAAAACCACCGAGCACAAGCGACGAGCGCGGTACTACGCGCTCACCGCCGCCGGACGAAAGGCGTTGGCCGCCGAGCGACAGAAGTGGGAGCGCCAGTCGGATGCCGTGAACCTCGTGCTCCGGATGACTCACGCGTGATTGGAGATTTCCGCCCATGCCGCTCTCTCCGCTGACACGCCTGCGCTCTGCGCTGGCCTTCATCACTGGTTGGTTCAGCTCGCACGAGCGCGACTCTCGCCTCGCCGAGGAGATCCGCTTCCATATGGAGATGGAGGCGGAAGCGTCCCGCTGCAAGAGGACGTCCTGCGCGACGTCCGGCAGGCGCTCTGGATTCTCTTCGGCGCCGCCGCGGTGGTGCTCGCGGTCGCCTGCGCGAACATCTCCAACCTCTGGCTGGCGCGGGCCGCCGCGCGAGACCGCGACACCGGCATCCGCATCGCATTGGGAGCGGGGCGGGCGCGGATTCTTCGGCAGGCCGTGGCCGAGGGCCTCCTCGTCGCGGCCGCGGCCGCCGCCGTCGGCCTGCTCCTCGCGGCGCAGGCGGTTCCGATCGTCCTTCGCCTCATCCCATTCGACTACATCCCCGCCGAGGCGGACCCGCGCGTCGACGTCTGGGCGGCGACATACGGCGTCGCGATCTGTATCGCCGCGGGCGTCTTCTTCGGCCTTCTGCCGGCCGCGCGCTGGCGTCGAATCGGCGCGGCGGTCTCGGGCGGAGCGAGCCCGCGGACGACCTCGGATCCCCGGGCGCGCCGCATGCGCCGGCTCTTCCTGGCCGGCCAGATCGCGCTCGCCGTGGTGGTGACGTCCAGCACGACCCTTCTCGTCGAGAGCTTCCATCGCCTTCTCGCCACCCCGACGGGGTTTCGGTCGGACGGCGTCGTGACGCTGCGCGTTGCGCTCCCGCGGCTGCGGTACGAATCGGAGAGCCGCGCGCGCGGCCTGCTCCAGAACCTCCTCGAGAATCTCGAAAGCGATCGGACGATCGCGCGCGCGGGAGCCGTCAGCAGCCTCCCGCTCGATCGCGCGACGCCGAGCCGGCGGCTCGAGATCGAGGGCCGTTCCGAACCGGCGGCGGCCGGCGTCTTCGACGCCGACGTGCTCGCCGCGTCGGCGGGTTACTTCGAGACGCTCGGCATCCCGACGCTCGCCGGGCGGAAGATCGCGGAGACCGACACGGCGGCCAGCCCGCCCGTCGCCGTGATCAACCGCACGATGGCCGACCGATTCTTCCCCGGTGAGAACGCCGTCGGCCGGCGGCTTCGTGTCTCGAACGACGCCGCATGGCGAACGATCGTCGGCGTCGTGAGCGACGTTCGCCAGCGGAGCCTGGAACAGCCGCCGCGCCAGGCCCTCTTCGTCCCGCTCGCCCAGGCCGACCCGGCCCCGCGATCCCTCGCTGTCGTCGTGAACGCCGCCGGAGGAGCCGAAGCGGCGGCGGCGGCCGTGCGCCGCGCGCTCGCGCGCCTCGACCCGGAGATTCCCGTCTTCGCGGTCGAGGAGATGGATCGGCGGATTTCGGACTCTCTCGCCGGCCGCCGGCTCGCGGCTTTCCTGCTGCTCTTGCTGACCGCAGCCGCGATCGGCCTCGCGGCCCTCGGCACGTCGGCGGTCGCGGCGTACGACGTCGTGCAGCGGCGGCGGGAGATCGGGATCCGGATGACGCTCGGCGCCCGGCCCGATCGAATCTCGCGCGACGTCCTCGCCGAATCGCTGCGCACGGCCGTGGCGGGAATCGCGGCCGGGCTCGTCCTCGCAGTTGCAGCGAGCCGGATCCTTTCGGCGCTTCTCTCGGACACGTCGGCCGGTCTTTCCTCGCTTGCGAGCGGCGCCGCGGCGCTCGCCGGCGCGACCGTTCTCGCGAGCTGGGTTCCCGCCCGGCGCGCGGCGAAGACCGACCCGGCAATCTCGATTCGGGGAGAGTAAGAGACCCTCACCCCGGTTCTCTCCCTTGACGGGAAGCGTGAAGACGTCTACCGCAGCGTCAGCTGGCCGGCGCCGACATGAGCATGGAGGCGGTAAGGGCCGCTGCCCTCCCTCTTGAAGGAACGAAACAGACCGCCGTGCTCCTCGCCGAATGGATCGCCGTCGACCTCGCCGGTGAACACCGACGCGTCCACACGCCCGTAGTCGGCCGGGTTGCCCAGCCGGACCGTCAGATCGCCCGCGTGGAGCTCGATGTCCTTGTTGCCGACGACGTTCTCGACGTTCACCTCGCCGAACGGGATCCGGGCGTAGAGATCGGTGCTTTTCGGAATGCCGATCGTGATCGTGAGGTCGTTGTGCGGGCCTCCCGAAACGCGCAGATCGGCCGCGCCCTCATGGCGATCGAGTCGCACCTTCAGCTTCCTCGCTTCCGGAGCGCTCTTGCCCGACAGGGTGACCGTGATCCTGTCCTGGTCGCTCCCCACGATCTCGATGTCGCCCGAGCGGACGTGGAGGTTCAATCGGCTGCCCGAGGCGAAATCTGCGGAAAAGCCCGTGTCTACGATGTCCGTGACTTCGACCCGCGGCGCGGCGGCCGCGGACGCTGCGACGAGCAGCCCGGCGGCGAAGAGAAGAAGGAAGCGGCGCATACACTTACCCTCCTTCCCGCAAGTACGCAGATGGCGGGCGGATGTTCCCCCGGGGAGGAGAACGGGCGGGGACGAGCCCCGCCCCTACCATCCGACGCGGTAGGGGTGGCGCTTGGGGCCGCCCGACCTTAGGTCTCGTTCGCGATCGTGATCTTGAACCCGTCCGGATCGGTCAGCGAAATGACGCGCGCGCCCCAGGGCTGATCGGTCGGTCCCTGATCGAGCGTGCCGCCTTTCGACTCGATCCGCTTCGCGATGTCGTCGACACTCTTCTTCGTCGTGCAGAACATCCGGAAGCCTTCGCCCTTCTTCCGGTCGCGGCCCTTCTTCCAGTCGTCCTGCCCGATCATGAACGACACGTCGCCGGCCTTCAGCGACACGCCGACGACTTTTCCCTCATCCTTCCACGTCTCCTCGACGTCGAACCCGAGCACGTCGCGATACCAGCCGAGGCTCTTGTCCAGATCGCCCACCGTGAAGCTCGGTGACGCCGATCTCAAAGTCAGTGACCGGGCTCCCCCGTTGCCGGACTTCGAGGCCGTCGCCTTCGGTTTGCGGGGAGCCGCCTTCTTCGCACGAGCCGTCTTCGCCGATTTCTTCGTCGCCATGATCAGACCTCCAGGCAGGCGAGGCTATGACCGCGGGTCCGGCCAGTCAACTCGGTGGGACGAAGGACGGAACTCTCGCGGCCGAGAAGCGTCAAGCCGTGCAGCCATGCTCAAGACTGCTCGGATTCCGGCGCTCCTGCTCGCGATCGCGACACCCGCCGTCGCCGCGGGGCCCCCCGCTCCGAGGCCGCCCGGACGCCTCGTCGATCTCGGGGGACATCGACTTCACATCCTCTGTACCGGCGCCGTGAGGCCGACCGTGGTGGTCGAAAACGGGCTCGGGGACTTTTCGTTCGACTGGGCCCTCGTTCAGGACCGCGTGTCGAGGTTCGCGCGCATCTGTACCTACGACCGCGCCGGCTACGCCTGGAGCGACCCGGGACCGAAGCCGCGGACCTTCGCACAGATCAACCTCGAGCTGCGAGAGGCGCTCCACCGGCTCGGCGAGAAGGGGCCGTTCATCCTCGTCGGGCATTCCTACGGCGGACCGGTCGTCCGGCAGTTCGCGCAGACGTACCGGGGCGACGTCGCGGGTCTCGTTCTCGCCGAGTCCGTCTCCGAGAACCAGCCGATCACCATTCCGCACGGCGTTCTCCGTCTCTTCGAGGGCGCCCGTGGTGCTCCGATCCCGGAACCGCGCGAATCGATGCTCCCGGAGGATCGGCCGCCACCATCCGGTCCGGCGCCCGCCGGCGTCGACGAGCTGCCTCCGATTTACGCGAGGCTCCCGGAGAAGGCGCAGCATTTCCGGCGATGGGCCCAGACGCTCACGGCAATCGATGACGCGGAAGCGAGTCAGCGCGAGTGGTCGGTCGAGTACTTCGCGCGGTGGCACGCCGTGCCGCAGGACGGGATCCTCGGCGATCTGCCGCTGATCGTCCTCACGCGCGAAAATGGCGGCTACGGCGACGGCCACGGCGTGCCCGCCGAACGGCTCGAGAAGGAGCGCCGCGATGCGCAGGCCGCCCTGGCGCGCCTCTCGATCCGGGGCGAGCAGCGAATTCTCCCGACCGGCCACCGGATGCATCTCGAGGCGCCGGACGACGTCGCCCGTGCGATCGAGGACGTCGTCGATACGGTGAGGTCCTCGAACCGGAAGCCGGAAGAGAGACCTTCACCTCGACGATGTCCCCTCCCGGGGGTTGAATGAAGCGGCCCGGCTCGCCCGAATGACGCGCCGGATCGCGATGACGCCGGGGATCATCGGCAGGACGGCCGTATAGAGACCCGGAAAGTAATACACACCCGTCGCCTTCAGCCAGTAGTTGGGCATGTCGGCCATGAAGCGGCCATTCGAGACGATCTGTGAGACCGGGCCGGCAACCTCCGGCCGAATCGCCGGCCTCAGGAGCGGAAAGATGAAGTGCGTGAACTCCGCCACGCCGGGACCGATGAAGATGAACCAGGCGATGAAGCCCGCCAGAGGAAACCGGTAGAAGAGGCCGAGAGCGGTCAACGCGTAGATCGTCGGCCCGATGAAAGCGAAGATCATCAGAAACGAGTGCTCGGTCCAGCTGATGTCGAACAGGCGGCTCATCGCCGGACCGAATCCCTTCTGGTACTCCTCGATCATGTGAATCTCGAGCGCGGCCACGGTCAGAAGAAACGGCGGCAGGATGATTCGGGGCTGCAGGGGATTTTTCAGGTAGGTGCGCGTCCACATCACGAAACCCGCGATGCCGGACCCGCCGACGATGACGACCGGCGGCAGGCCGATGCTCCGGTAGCCGCCGATCATCGCGGCCGCCACGAAGACGACGGCCGCGATCACGCTCACGAGGCGGGCTCGCGCGGAGAACAGGATCGGCGCCTCCCCCATGTTCTCTACTTTCTACTTCAATTTCGCCCCGTCGAGGGCCTCCTCCGCCGCCTTTTCGGTGAGCTTCGCCACGACCTTGCGGAAGTCGTCGCTCAACGGAGCCTCCGGAGCGTACTCCCGCCCGATCCGGTCCACGTCGACCGCCGCCCGCAGCTCGCTCAACTGGAAGACACCGCGCGCGAGCGCGGCGTGCACCTGATCGAGGACCGTTGCGAAGAGCGCGATCGTCCGCCGAAGGTAAGTCTCGTCGTGCATCACGGGCCCCTGACCGGGAACGATCGCGGCCGTGTCGAGCGCTTCGAGCCTCCGAAGGCTCTCGAGCCAGGGCGTGATCGCGTAGGAATTCGTCGTCCAGGGCGGCGGGCCGTTGCCGTCCTCGGGGCTCACGAGGACGTCCCCGGTGACGAGGATCCGGCTTCCCGGCAGGTACAAGACGGTCGACCCGGTCGCGTCGCCCGTCACGCTCATCAATCGCAGCTCGCGACGGCCGCTCCAGAACGTCATCTCGTCCCGATAGACGACATTCGGAAGGACGCGCGGGAGCGCCGCGACCTCGCCCGCGAACTGGCTCGCCATCTGAATGCTCGCCTCCTTGCGGGCGCGAACGGCCGCGGTGAGCGGTGACCCGTCGGCGAGCTTCCCGCTCTGGATCGCCGCTGCCAGCTCTTCGCGCATCTTCGACAGACCGAACTGCTCGAGCTCGTTGACGAAGAACTTGGACCCCATCACCGCCATGTAGGCGCGCGTCTCAGCGCTCGAGACGATGCGAAGCCCCGGGAATGCCTTCGCATACGCGTCGTTGCCGGACCAGTGGTCCTGGTGCCAGTGCGAATTGATGAGGACGCGCACGGGCTTGTCCGTCCGCTTGCGGATCTCGGCGATCACCGCCTTCGCGGTCACTGCGCGCGTGCAGCTGTCGAAGACGGTGACGTCGTCGTCGTCGACGATCACCACCGAGTTCGTCGCCGTCCAGTATTCGAGATCCGACGGCGCGCGGAAGACGTAGACGCCGCCGCCGAGGTCTTCCTCGGTCAGCATCGCCCGGGCCTTTTCGACCGAGGTTTCCAGCGGATGCGGCTGCGCGAGAGCCGCGGCGGCCGAAAGCCCGAACGCGAGAGCCAGAGAACCGGTGAGCCGGAACGTCATGTCGTCCTCCCGGGAGCCACTGACTGCTCGTACGAGGCGGCTCTCGAGCGGTTGCGCCCTTCGTCCCGCCGTTCGTCGAATAGGCTGCCGACGGTTCATGACCCGGAAGCGGGACCGGGAGGCTAACCTCTTTCCGGCGACGCGCGTCGGACAGAACGCCGAGCGCCGCTCCGGTTTAGAGTAGGCGCCTTCGGAGGAGCGCTCATGACCCTTCGCCGCCTCGCCCTCGTCCTGATGGCCGCTTCGATCCTGGCCTCCGCGCGCGCCGCCGCCCAAAAGCCCCAAACCTCTTCGTCCGACGTCCAGGCCACGCTGGTGAAGGTGCCCCCGGAAGTCCCGGCGAGCGCGCGGCGCTACGCGGTCCTGTTCGCCGGCAACAAGGCCGGCATCCTCGCGATCTGGGACACGCCGGACGGCGCGCGCCACAATTTCTTCGCGTTCAACGACCGCGGACGCGGGCCGTCGATCCTGTCCCGCTTCGTCGTGGACAAGGGCGGCATCCCCGTCGAGATCCACGCGGCGGGAAACAACTATCTGAAGACTCCGATTCAGGAGACGTTCCGCATGTCGGGCGGAAAGGCCTCCTGGTCGAACAAGTCCGAGAAAGGGGAAAAGCCGATCTCGGGCGCGTCGTTCTACGTGCCGATCGACGCGGTCCTGACGGGCGAGCTCGAGCGGGCCCTCCTCGCGGCGCCGGGGCACCGGCTGCCGCTGCTTCCGGAAGGCGAAGCGCGGATCGAGAAAGTCGCCGACCGTCCGGTCGAGGTCGGCGGAACGAAGCACACGGCGACGCTGTACGAGGTCACCGGACTCTCGTTCACGCCGAGCCCGACGTGGCTTCTGGAGGACAAGAGCTTCTTCGCGAGCGGCAGCGACTGGTCCGCGACGGTCCCCGAGGGCGCGGAAGCCGCATGGCCGGCGCTCCTCGAGGCGCAGAAGGCGCACGCCGCGGCGCTCGGAGGAGAAGCGGCGGCGAAGCTGCGGAAGAAGCCGGCGAAGGACCTCGTCATCGAGCACGCGCGTCTCTTCGACAGCGAGGCCGGCACGGTCCGGGACGGCATGTCGGTGCGGATCTCCGGCGGCAAGATCGCGGCCGTCGCCAAGGACGGCGATGCGAGCCTCGGCCTCGGATCCTCACCCGAGATCCTCGACGCGAAAGGCAAGATGCTCCTCCCGGGGCTCTGGGACATGCACGTCCACCTCGGAGACTGGGACGACGGTCTCCTCCATCTCGCGGCCGGAGTCACGACGGTCCGCGACCTCGCCAACGACATCGACCACCTGCAGGACCTGCGCGGAAAGTTCGATGCCGGCACTCTGGCCGGTCCGCGCGTCATCATGGCGGGATTCATCGACGGGCGCGGCCCGTTCCAGGGCCCGACGAAGATCTTCGCCGACACTCCCGAGGAAGCGAAGGCCGACATCGCGAAGTACAAATCGCTCGGCTACGAGCAGATCAAGATCTACAGCTCGGTCAAGCCCGAGCTCGTCCCGATCATCGCCGCCGAAGCGCACCGGAACGGGATGCGCGTCAGCGGACACATCCCCGCCTTCATGACGATGGAGCAGGCCGTCGCGGCGGGCTACGACGAGGTCCAGCACGCCAACTTCTGGTTCCTGAACTTCCTCTTCGACAAGGCCCCGGACACGCGCACGCCGGCGAGGTTCACGGCGGTCGCCGAACACGCCGCGGAGCTCGACCTCGATTCGGATCGCGTGCGGGCGTTCGTGAAACTCCTGCAGGATCACCATACGGTCCTCGATCCCACGGTGAGCGTGTTCGAGGACATGTTCGTCGGACGGGACGGCTCGTACGCGCCGACGCTCGCGCCGGTGGCCGGGCGCCTGCCGCCGCAAATCCGGAGAAACTTCTTGAACGTCGGCCTTCCCGTGCCGGCCGGAATGGATCAGCGGTATCGGGATTCGTACCAGGCGATGCTGAAGATGCTCAAGAAGCTTCACGACGCCGGGCTCACGATCGTCGCGGGAACCGACGATCTGCCCGGCTTCACGCTCCACCGGGAGCTCGTCAACTACGTCGCCGCGGGGATCCCGGCGCCTCGCGTGCTTCAGATGGCGACGATCGACCCGGCGCGCGTGATGAAGCGCGACAAGGTCTCCGGATCCATCGCGGCGGGCAAGAACGCGGACGTCATCCTCGTGGACGGCGATCCGACCGCGCGGATCACCGACATCCGCCGCGTCGTGACCGTGATCAAGGACGGCACCGTGTACGACGCCGCGGCGCTCTATACGACGCTGGGGGTCAAGCCGGCGGAGTAGGGGCGCGCCCGCCAATCGCGGCTGATTGCGTAGGGGCGGCCCTCGCGGCCGCCCGACCGCGACGGGCGGGGACGAGCCCCGCCCCTACTCCAGTTCCGCCGCGTCGCCGGGCTTCACGAGACTTCGGAATGCGATTCCGCGCGAGGCGAAGTACTTCTCGAAGTTCTGATGTCGTCCCGCGAGGAACGCGTCTTTCGCGAAACCGTCGTGAATCGGCAGGATCTCCTTCGGCGTGATGCGCTCGGCAAACGCCGTTGTCTCGAGCTCCTTGGCCCATGGCGCGGAGACCGGCAGCGCGAGGGTTCGAATCCCGCGACAGACGTCGAGCTCCGCCGCGTAGGAGTCTCCGGGGACGAGCAGCGTCTCGGCGACGACGTAGGCGATGTTTCGCGGCGGAGCCGCTCCGAGCGGCGCATGGGGAGCAGGGACCGCGCGCAGCATCGTCCCGCCCACCTTCCGTGAGCCCGCCTCGAAGACCGTCGCCTCGAGGCCCCGCCTCGCAAACGCGGCGCGCGCCTCGGCGTTCGTGAAAAGGACCGACGCCGGGTTTCTCGCGAGGATCTCCCGGACCGCTTCGTCATCCACGTGATCGGCGTGGTCGTGCGTGACAATGACCGCGGACACGTTCCCGAAAGTCTCCGGATCGACCTCGCCGCCGAGGAACGTGAACTTCCCCGGATCGAAGAGGATCCGGTCGCCGCCGGCCTCGACCAGAAGGCAGGAATGAATGTACTTGACGACGCGCATGCGCTTCCGCACCGGCAACGATACGGCCGGGCGTTTGGTTTCGCGAAATCGCCCGCCGAGGGCACGGCCGCACTCCGTAGTCGCGATCTCTCTTGGATAGACTCCCACCGATCTCGCCATGACCGCCGTCTCCAAAGCCACGACTGTCGCGATGTCCGCGGCCTCGCGCGCGGCACGGGGGAAGGCCCTGCTCCTGCCGCAGCAGGTCGTCACGAGCCCGGAGACGCAAGCTCCAGTACCGCATCGAGCGCCTGCTCGGCGAGGGCGGCTTCGGCCAGGCCTACCTCGCGACGCGCATCGCGCTCCCGCGGCGTCCCGGCGATAGATCGCATCAAGGCGAGCGAGCACATCGACGGATGGCTGCGCGAGGCGTACTTCGGCCAGCTCCTCGACGGCCATCCGCGCGCGATCCGCGTCTTCGACGCCTTTCCGCTGATCGCGCGAGGACGGGAGCATCCTCTACTGCCTCGCGCTCGAGTACGCGCGGCACGGCGACCTGCGCGCCTTCCTCCAGCGCACGCGGCAAGGGCTGGGCGGAGAAGACCGCGCGCCGCGAGATCGCCGGCATCCTCGAGGTGCTCGGCAAGCTCCACCGCGGCCAGATGCTCCATCGCGACCTGACGCCGATGAACGTCTTCGTCTGCGACGGACGGCAGCCTCAAGCTCGGGGACTTCGGCATCGTGCGGCAGCAGAGCGACCGGCGCGGCATCACCGCGCGCACGCTGAACCCGCTGGGCGCTCCGAGCGACATCCTCGCGGGCGCCGCCCCGAAGTGGCAGGCGCGCGACGACGTCTATCAGGTCGGACAGCTGCTCGGAATGCTGGTCAAGGGGACGGCGAAGGACCGGATTCGCACCGGCGAGGTCCGGCGGCTGCCGCTGCAGCGACCACCTGAAGGAGATCGTCTATCGCTGCATCGGCGAGCGCGCGCAAGCGGTACGAGAGCGCGGACGAGCTGATCGACGGCGCTGACGCATCCGCCCGCGCCGCTCAAGGTCGGGCGGCTGCGCACGCTCAAGGGCGTGCACCTCGCGTTCACCGGCATCCTGACGCGGCGCCGCAGCGAGGCGGCCCGCGCCGCCCGCCGCGCCGGCGCGATCGTCCACGGCGGGCCGTCGGCGAAGACGACCGTCGTCGTGCGCGGCCGGCCCAATCCGCTGCAGGCCGCCGGCCGCGACGCGGGCCTGAAGCTCATGGAGATCAAGCGCCTGCGCGAGAAGGGGCACCGGATCACGCTGCTCAACGAGACGCAGTTCTGGCGGCTGGCGGGGCGAGGGCGTTCCTAGGTCTCGCACCGGGATCACGATGCGGCCCCGTCACGCGATTTTTCTCCCTTCATGGTAGTTTCCGTCCTCGATTCATGAGGAGGTTTGTCATGCGGAAATTCACCGGAATGCAACTCGTCCTGAGCCTGCTGCTCCTGTTGACCTCGTCCGCCGCGTGGGCGAAGGCGAGCAAGGCCGAAGCACAGGAGGAAGTCTCCAACGCGGGGTTGACGCTCGACAATTTCGTGGCCGACCCGGACATGAACTGGTTCCGTGAGCACTCCAAAGAGGCCAAAGGCCTCTTCGTCTGCCACCAGATCGTGAAGGCCGGGTTCATCATCGGCGGGTCCGGCGGCCGGTGCGTCCTGGTCGTGAAGACCGAGAAGGCGTGGAACGGCCCCGCCTTCTACACGATCGGAACCGCGAGCGCCGGATTCCAGGCCGGCGTTCAGGACTCGGAAGTCGTCGGGCTCGTCATGACGCAGAAGGCCATCGACTCGTTGATGTCGAAGTCCTTCAAACTGGGCGCCGACGCGAGTGTCGCGGTCGGGCCCGTGGGCGTCGGCGCCGCCACGACTCCGAAGGCCGACGTCGTCTTCTACAGCCGCTCGAAGGGAGCCTACGGAGGCGTGGACATCTCGGGCGCCGTGATCAAGCCGAGCGAGGACTACAACAAGGCGTACTACGGCAAGGCCGTGTCGCCGATCGACATCATCGTCCGGGGCAGCGTCCATCCGAAGCCCGCGCCCGAGCTGACGGCGAAGGTGACGAAGCTGTACGGAAAGTAGCGGAGCAGGCCGCCTTCTGCCCTCTCCCCCGGTCCACTGGGGGAGAGGGTCAGGGTGACGCGAGCCGCGGCATCATCGCCCGTCCGCGATCTACGAGCGCCGCCGCGACAGCGATCCCCGCGTACGCCGCCAGCGCGGTGGCGGCAAAGGCGGCCGGGCTCTTCGGGTCCGGCTGGAACGGCGTGATGATGGTCATCGCCACGAGAAAGATCGCAAAGGCGATCGTCCCGATCCGCGCGAACCGGCTCTTCGGCCGCGACGCCCGCAGATAGATCCACCCGCCGGCGACGAGCACCGCGAGCTCCGCCAGAACCGCCGCGAAGCGATGGTTCCAGAGGCCGAGCCCGATCTTCGGCGCTCCGGCGCCCGGCCACAGCGGCATGTCGGCCGTGTGCATCGGCACGTCGAGCACGAAGTGCGAGAAGACGGCGCCGCCGAGCACGAGCGCGCCGACGCGCCGCTCCCCCGCCGGCACGCGTCGCGCGGCCATCCACCAGATCCACCCGACGAGCGCCGACCAGAACAGGGCGCCGACGAAGCTGTGCGTGTACGGCATCCAGTAGAGGTCGTACGGGTTGTACGGCGTGAATCCGTGAACGATACGAAGCTTTTCGATCCCGCAGAGGACGAACGCGGCGAACAGGACGTCGAGGAACTGGACGGCCAGAAAGAGCAATCCCAAAGGCAATTTCAGGCTCGCCCGCTTGCCGGCGAGCGCGACGCCGTAGTGCCCGACGAACATCCGATCATCCCTCCCCGAGGCGAATTCCGATCCCCATCTCGATCCAGTCGAACTCCTCCTCGAGCCGATGAAACGCGTCGTCGCCGATGTCGTCCTGCGCGCGCATCTCGAAGACGACGCGCCGTGCCACGCCGAGAGCCTGCAACTCCCCTGCCGACGGATCCGCCGACGTCCGGCGATTCAGCCGCGCATCGAACGCCTGGCGCAGCGCGCGCGCGGCGGCCGACCCCTCCTCGCCGAGCGCCGCGTAGGCGGCCTCCAGCGCTCGCCGGCGCGCGGCCTCGACCTCCCGCCCAACGGGGTCGTCCTCCGGCAGATCGATCCGCATCATCAGCGGCCGCAGCGTCAGCCCCTGCACCACGAGCGTCCCGAGCACGACCGCGAACGCCGTCAGTAAGACGAGGCCGCGATACGGAAACTCGGCGGGCAGCGCGAGCGCCGCGGCGAGCGAGACGATGCCGCGCATGCCGGCCCACGAGATGACGAGGCCGCTCCCGACGGTCGGCGGCGAGGTCGGACGCGGCGGATGGAATCCGACCTGCCGGATCCGCCAGCGCAAGATCGTGTTGTGGGTCATCACCCACGCGATCCGCACGACGATCACGGTCGCGACGACCGCCGCGGCGACGAGGAGGTACCGCGCGCGGACATCCGGCGTCAGGCTCTCCAGGATCGGGCGCAACTGCAAGCCGATGAAAACGAACGCGAGGACGTTCAGCACGAAAACCGCCGACTCCCAGACCGCGTAGGACGGGATGCGGATCCGCGCCGGCGTGGTCGCCGGAGCCCGACGCGCGACCGACATCGCGAAAGTCACCATCGTGAGGACGCTCGACAGGCCGAGCCGATCCGCGAGGATCCAGACGCCGAAGCAGCCGACGAACTGCACGATGATCGCGGTCGGCACGTCGCAGATCGTCCGCGTCACCCACAGCATCACCCACGCGAGCGCCACGCCGACCGCGAAGCTCCCGATCACGACGAGTCCGAGCGTCGGCGCAACCGACTCGGCCGCAAACGCGCGCACCGTCAGCGCGCCGAGGGCCAGACGGTAGATCAGGAGGGCGCTCGCGTCGTTGAGCAGGCTCTCGCCCTCGAGGATCTTCAGGATCCGATACGGCGGCCGGAGCGAGCGCAGCACCGCGGTGGCCGCGGCGGCGTCGGGCGGCGAGACGATGGCTCCGAGCGCGACGGCCGCCGGCCAGGGAATCGCCGGCACGAGCGCGCGCACGACGGCCGCGACCGCGACCGTCGTCAGGACCACGCACACGACCGAGAGGCTCACGACCGCGACCCAGTTATCCCGGAGATCCCGGAGCGATGTGTCGTAGGCGGCATCGAGCAGCACCGGCGCGACGAAGAGCGCGAGCGCCATCTCCGGGTCGATCGTGAATCGCGGCGCGCCCGGGATGAGCGCGAGGGCCGCTCCGCCGAGCGCCAGGAACGCCGGATAGGGTGCGCCGAGCCGGCGCGCCGCGGCGGCGAGGAGGACCGCGATCAGCAGGACGCCGAGGAGAGAAGCGAAGCCCGACATCGGGGCGATTATGACAAGGGCTCTCTCCAGTGGTCCTCTTGGATTCGACGGAAGTGGACCTTGCCGCCACCCCTCCGCCGGACGAGACTCGAGAGCCGACGGAGGTTCTTGCGATGCGCACTCGATCGTCCGCTCTCCTCGCCGCCATGCTCCTCGCCTCGGGCGCCGCGCCGCTGCGCTCCGCTCCCGAGACGACCCCGCCGCCCAGGCCGACGCCCGCGATGACGCCACTGCGCGATGGGCAGCGCGACTTCGACTTCCTCCTCGGCAAGTGGAAGTACCACCTGAAGCGGCTGCAGAATCCGCTGACGGGCTCGACCACCTGGATCGAGTTCGACGGCGTCGGCGACTGCCGCCCCCTCTGGAACGGCAACGCGCAGATCGACGAGTTCGACGTGAACGGCCCGACGGGTCACATCCTCGGGCTGACGCTGCGCCTCTACAACCCGAGCTCCCGCCAATGGAACCTGAACTGGGTCAACGCCGCCAAGGGCACGCTCGATATCCCGACGATCGGCTCCTTCAGGGACGGCAAGGGCGAGTTCTACGACCAGGAGTCGTGGAACGGCCGGACGATCCTCGTCCGCTACGAGTGGACGCGCACGACGACGAGCTCGCCGCACTTCGAGCAGTCGTTCTCCGACGACGGCGGCAAGACCTGGGAGGTCAACTGGATCACCGACCAGGTGCGGGTGAAGGAGTAAGAGACTCGGACGAGCGGCCGGCGGCCTACTTCCAGTCGCCGGCGAGCTGAAAGCCCGCCCAGGCGCCGGGGTGCGCGAAGTCCCGGGAGCGGATCGCTTGGATTTGCGCCAGGCGCAGGGACTCGTCCTTGGTGTTTCCGGCTTTCAGGTAGCCGTAGAAGCTCTTCATCAGCCGCGCGGTCGATTCGTCCTCGACCTTCCAGAGCGATGCGAGGACGGAGCGCGCGCCGGCGTACTGAAAGGCGCGCGTCAGACCGATCAGGCCTTCCCCGCCCATCTCCTTGCCGAGACCCGAGTCGCATGCGGAAAGAGTCACGAGGTCCGCGTCGATGCGGACGGTCTCGAAGATCTCCCAGACCTGGAGCAGCCCGTTTTCCTGACCCGGTCGCGGCCTCTCCGGAATCGTGAACACGAGGGCCGAATCGAGCGGGAACCGCTCGTTGACGTACGCGTGACAGGCGTAGTGAATGAGCGGGACGTCCTTTCCGACCGATCGGGCGCGCTCTTCCGTCGCTTCGGCGCCGACGTACGATTCCGAACGCGGCGCGTAGAGGGCCGCGATCGCCTCCACCTCCTGACGGGAGCGCGGGAGCGGCTCGAACCGGTGGCGGCCGCCCCGGAGGACCGCGGCGACCTCGGCGTCGCCGGCGGTCTCAACGTCCGCCTCCGGATCCTCCGCGCCGCCGCCTCTCGTCGCGGCCGGCTCCCCTTCGTGCCGGACCGGATACCGAGGATCTCCGAACGCCTTCACCTGGACCGCGGGAATCGCCCGCGCGCCCTTTCGAGAGCCCCGCAGCTCCGCATAGACAGTGGCGGAAGCCGCCGTGTGAATGGACTTGCTCTCGACGAGGTACTGCGGCCGCTCCGACTTCGCGTCGCGGACGAGCGCGGCCCACGGAAGCGTGTGCAAGGGACCGTCGGGAACATCAGGAGCCGGTCGTTCTTCGCGATCAGCGCGGCGGCCGGGCCGAGCAGCGTTTCCGCGAGTGACCGGCCGCGGTCGAGTACGTCGCGAGGCGATCCGTTGCGTTCGAGCAGCCGCCGAAACGCTTCGACCGACTCGCGCAGCGGCGCCTCGCCCACCGGCAGAGTGAAGACGGACAGGGCCCGCGAATCGGCGGCGGAGGAGACGGCGAAGAGAATCGTCCGGTCCCGGCCGACCGCATAAGAAAGGAGAAGGGTGCCCGGATCGAGCGCCTCGCGCGCCGCCGCCGCATCGCTCGGTTTCGGGTAACGCAGCGCGGCGTATTTCGGAGAAGCCCTCCGAATCCTCTCGGACACCTCCTCCTGCCGGCGCCGCACGTCGGCGAGCCGCGCCAGGGCCTCCTCGATTTTCGGGCCGTCCTCCCGGGGACGAAGCTCCCGGATGCCGGCCTGCGTTCGCTCGTACTCCGCTCCGAGCAGCCGGCGCTCGCGATCGAGGTCGGGCGAAATTTCCCGAGGGGCGGCCAGATCGCGCTCGGCGAGCTTTCGGAGAAATGCGCCCGCGCGGAAGCGCTCGAGGACGAGGAAGGCATCCTCCTCCCGGCGCCGCTCCACGAGGAGATTCAGATAGTCCTTGTAGAAGTCGGAGAAGGACGCGGCAAAGATCGTCCGGGTTTCCTCCACGCCGCCGAGCGTCGCCAGCTGGGCCTCCAGGTCGTCGAGCGCGGACCGCAGCTCGACCTCGGCCTCCTCCAGCCGGCCTGTCTTCCAGAGAAGCAAGCCGAGGTTGTGGCTCGACTCGGCGGTCTCGCGGCTCTGCGGCGCGTATCTCTGGCGAATCGCGAGGACGCGGCGGAACTCGCGCTCGGCCTCCGCCGTCTCACCGAGCTGCATGAGAACGCGTCCGAGGTCATTCGACGCGAACGTGACCCATGCGCCGTCGGGCGTGAGGCCCTGAAAGAACTCGACGGCCTGTCGAAGGCGCGACGCGGCTCCCGGAAGGTCGCCGCGCAGCTCCGTGAGCTGCGCCTCCACCACGCCCGCCATGCCCGGATAAGGCGAGCCCGGCGGCAGCGCGACCTTCTGGACCTCGCGAGAACGCCGCAGAAACTCCTCGGCCGCGCCCAGGTTCCCGCGCCGCATCTCCACGAGCGCGAGCTCGTACAGGTTCCACCCGGTCCCGCGGCTCACGGGCGCCGTCTTCTCCCGAATGGCGAGCGCCTGCCGGAAGAGCTCGCCGGCGCGGTCGAGGTCGCCGCGCTTGCGCGCCACGGTCGCGAGATTGTGAAGCGCGATCGCGGCGCCCGGCTCGTTCGGGCCGAGCCGGTTCCAGAGAGCGAGAGAACGATCGCAGGCCGCCTGCGCCGAAGCGAGGTCTCCCGTGTTGAGGTCGATCGCACACAGCGCGCTCAACGTCGTTGCGACCGTCCGGCTGCCGGGATCGAGCTTCTCGTGAATCGCGAGGGCTCGCTGCTGGAGGTTCCGGCCGGTGCGTAAGTCTCCCCGCTCGCTGTAGGCGCGGGCGAGCGCGCCCAGGCTCGCGGCTTCGACGCCGCTTCCTGGCGCCAGGCGCTCGCGAATTTCGAGCGCCCGCCGCGCCGCGGGCTCGTATTCGGGATCGAGGTACTCCGTCACGCGCGCGAGATCGAAGAGCGCCTGCGCCGCGGCCAGGCTGTCCGGGTCGAGCCGCTGACGGATCGCAAGAGCGTCTCGCATCGCCTTCTGCGCGTCCGCGGGCCGCGGAGCGTTCCAGAGGAAATCGCCGCGCTCTCCCAGAAGGTGCGCTTCGACATCGGCCCGGCCGGCCGCGCGGGCCTCGGCCGCCGCTTCCTCAAAGGACGAGAGCGCGGCGTCGATCTGCTTGCCCTCGGCCTGCATCCGGCCGACGCGGCTCCAGACCCAGGCAGCCTCGACACGGCCGCCCGAGGAAGACAGAGCGGACGCGAGACGGCGCCAGGCGTCGAGTCCCCCCGGAAGGTCGCCCTGCTCGATGCGCCGCCGCCCGTCTTCCCAGAGATCGAGCCTCGCGCCGGCGAATCGCGGCCGCGTTTCGAGCCGCCAGGGATACGGCGCGATCGACGCCGAGAGGCGCTTGCCGCCGCGAACGAACGCGAGCGTGAGCGTCTTCGCCCGCGGCGCCTGGTCGATGAAGACCTCCGGCACGTCGAAGGGCGAGCGAAAGACGCCGCGCGCCGCCCTCGGATTCGCCGGCGGATTCGCCCCGCGCGACCACGAGACGAGGACGTCGCCGGGCTGGAGTCCGGCCTTCTCGGCTTCGAAGCCCGGAGTCGCCTTCTCGACGACGATGCCCGGCCCCGCGCCGGGGGGAGCGGCCAGACCGAGGCTCATCCGCAGGGCGACGAAAATGCCGAGGAGTTCGACGCCCATCGCCGCCTATCGCCCCGGGAGCGCGAGGGGCGCGCTCTTCGCGACAACCTGCCCCAGGGCGTCGCGCGCCGCGACGCCGATCGAATAGCTCCTTCCCTCCGGCGCCGGCGGGAACGAGCCGGCCTCGATGGTCCGATGCGGCTCCGGCGTCTCAGTCTTCCAGACGAGCGCGCCGTCGGAGGAGACGATCTCGATCTCGTACGACGCCGCGTCGGGTTGCGGCTGCCAGCGGATCTCGACGGACCCCCGTGCGCCGGGCGCGACCGCGACCTCGAGACCGGCCGCCGCGCCGCGGACGACGCGCCCGGACGGGACGATCGATGGACGGCGCGCGACCTGCCAGACACCGGCCGCCAGCAGGGCAATCGCGGCCGCCGCGGCGAACGGAAGCCAGGCACGGCTCGGCCGCGGGGCCGCGGAAGCCAGCGCGACGGCAGGCCTTCCAAACGTCGCCCGGAGCTTGCCGCCGGCCTGGACGTCCTCCCAGCATTCGCGGCATCCGAGATAGTGCAGCTCGAAGGCCTGCGCCACGTCCTCCGGAAGCTTCCCCGCGAGGTAGAGCGGCGCCAGGTCCTGCTCCCCGGCGCTCCGGCAGTCGATCACGGTTCTCATGGGATCTTTCAAGATTCCCGGTCCCCGGCCTTCGTTACACCGAGCGCGTCCGCAAGGCGGCGGATCGCGCGATGCCGGCGCACCCGGACCGCGCCTGCGGTCATCCCGAGGCGCCGCGCGATCTCCTCCGAAGAAAGCTCCTCTCGATAACTCAATTCGATGATTTGGCGATCCGCCGGCTCGAGCCGTCCAAGAGCCTCTCGAATGCCCGATTGCTCCTCGGCCGATATGAGCGCACGGAGCGGGCTCTCGTCAACCGCTCCGCCGTCGGCGCCCAGGCGGCGCAGCGCCCTCTGCTCGCGGACCGCCGAACGAGCGCGGTGCAGGCAGATGTGCTCCGCAGTCCGGAAGAGAAAACCGGGCAACCCCGCGGAATCCTCGATGCGTCCGTCGCGGATCGCCTCGAGCGCCAGCCGGACGGCCTCCTGTGCGACGTCCTCCGCCGCCGTCCAATCGGCGAGGCGCCGCGCGGCGAAAAGGCGCAGACGGTTCTGAAGACCCTCCAGCTCCTCGGGTCTCGGAGCGTTCTGCTCACCCGACGGGCCGCCGGGAGACGTGTAACGCCCGGTCTGCATCGGGAATTGGATGTTACAGCACCGAAACCTCGAAGGACTGCGGAGGAAAGAGCGATGCGCTGCTTCTTGCGAGTCTCGAATCTGCTCTTTGGCGTTTTCGCGACCGCCCCACATCTTCTCGCCGGCGATTTCCCGACGACGCCTTCCCAGCCCAACTACGGCACATCAGCTCCCAACGTTTTGACCATCAGCGCCCCTGGCTTCACACCCTGGTCGAGCGATGACGGCTATGTGACCTACACGGTCGGGAGTCGGCGGCCGACGAGCGGCACCGGCGCGTTCGTCGCGCCCGTATCGCTGCCATCCGGCGCGCTCGTCAAAGACCTCGTCCTGATCGGATGCGACGAGAGCACCAGCGGCCGGATCTCGGCTGCTCTCTGGGTGGGCCGCGTGAGCAACCTTGACGACGGGAATGAGCTCCTGCGTGTCGACACGAACTACTCCGGGGCCCCCGGGTGCTCCGGATTCCCGGTGGCCGCATCCGTTCCGATCACCATCGACAACGACAACGAGACCTACTGGGTCATCGTCTGGATGGACGCGTTCGCGCCGAGCCTCCGGTTCCAGGGGGTCCGCCTTCACTACAAGCTCCAGATGTCGCCGCCGCCGGCGGTCGCGACGTTCGGCGACGTGCCGAAGAACCACCCGTACTTTCGGGCCGTGGAAGCCCTCGCGGCATCCGGCATCACGGGTGGATGCGGGAACGGCAACTTCTGCCCGGACCTGCCCGTCACGCGTGGCGCGCTCGCGAAGTTCCTCGCCAACGCGCTCGGCCTCCATTGGGGGGTCGCCGAGCCCGCGGCTTCGGCGTCCGAAGCGAAGGAGAGGCCGTGACGCACGGCCGAAGGGTTCGGCGACGGCTGCTCTCGGTCGCCGCCTTCTGGGCGGCCGCGCCCCTTCTCGCCGGCGACTCGCCGCCGAGGCTCTTCCATCCGACTTCCGGCGCGTCGGCTCTGAACGTTCTCAGCATCAACGCCTCGGCGTTCGAACCGTTGAGGAGCGACGACGGGTTTGCGGTGAGCGCGCTCGGCAGCCGGTGGGCGATGAGCGGGACCGGGACGTTCGAGGCATCGGTCTCGCTGCCTTCGGGCGCGCTCGTCCGATACCTCTACCTGATCGGGTGCGACAACAACACCAACGGCCAGATGACCGCCGCGTTGAATCGGAGCTCCGTCGACGGCGACGCCGAGATCGTGACGGAGCTTCTTCGGGTCGCCACCGACAACGACACCGCGCCCGGCTGCTACGCCTTCCCCTCCGACGCACCGGCGCCGATCACGATCGACAACCGCCTCGGGACATATTCGATTCAGGTGCGGATGAACGCGTTCGCCGCGAACCTCCGGTTCCAGGGCATTCAAATCCTCTACACCCTCCAGATGTCACCGCCGCCGGCCGTCGCCACCTTCGGCGACGTGCCGAAGAACCACCCATACTTCCGGGCCGTCGAAGCTCTGGCCGCCTCCGGCATCACGGGTGGATGCGGGAACGGCAACTTCTGCCCGGACCTGCCCGTCACGCGCGGCGCGCTCGCGAAGTTCCTCGCCAACGCGCTCGGCCTCAATTGGGGAACCGCCGACAACGTCGCTCCGGCGATGGACGAAAAGAGGTGAAGGCCACGTGGAGATCCGTGGTCCGATACGTCGTGCGATCGAGCGTCGCGCTGGCTCCCATGGCAGGCGTTGCGATCGCCGGCGATCCGCAGCACGACCCGTCGCGCACACAACCAATGGAGCTTGTGCGCTACCGGATCGAGCCGGGCGCAATTCATCGGGACGCGAGTGGCCTCATCTCCGGCACGATCACGTTGACGGAAGATCCTGGCGGCGATTTCGGAAAGAAGGGCGGCGGCTGTCTGCTCTACGAGCCGGTCGCCGGCCCCGAGGCGAAAGGGTGCGCGAACACTTCCGATTGCGGCGGCCCAAACGGCTACTGCGCCATCTCTTTCTTCACGGGCAATCTGCCGACTCCGATTCGGAAGTGCTGGTACAAGCAGAGCGAATGCGGTTGCTTCAAGTCTCCGGATGTCGATCTTCCGGTCGGAGCTCCCATTTCCCTGCCGCACATCGACCCGAAGGCCGTTCCGGGCAAGGTCCGATGGCGGATCATCACGTGCCAGAACATCACGACGCTCGGGTGCGCCGGAGGCGCGGAGGGAAAAAATAAGCGGACCCGATTCGGTCCGATCTGGACGCCGCCGAGCTAGCGTCGCGGCGTCTTCGCGGCAGCCGGCTTCACCAGCTCCACTTCGTCGATCTCGATAGCGGGCTTGCCGCCGCGCTTCTCGGTGAGACGGTTCAGTCCGTCCCAGATCTTCTTGACCGCGGGGTGATGCTCCGGGACGCTGTCGGGAGCGTCCCCGTCATTCCACGTCAGGATCTCGATCACGACCGGCTTGCCGCCGTCCTCCTTGCCGGAGAGGATGAGATGCGGCTCGGCGTGAACCAGTCCGTCCTTGCGGCACGCCGGGAAGTGCTGCTTCAGGACGGCCAGGAACTCGTCGAGCTTGCCCTCCGGGACGTGGTACGTGACGTGGACGGTCTCCGGGGGACCGGCGGCGAGCGCGACTCCACCGCCGAGCGTCGCAAGCCACAAACCGGCCGGCGCCGCGAGCCACGCGATTCTTCGCCTCACGAGACCTCCTCTCTCCGCGGCAGCGCGGCACCTTTCACGATCAACCAGAACGCGAGCGACACTTCGAAGACGAGCATCGGAAGCCACATGAAGTCGGTGATCGGGCTGCCGGCGAGCCCGACGAGCTCCAGGGGCAGGATCCCCAGGACGAGAACCGACGCGACGACGCCCAGCCACGCGAGCGCCGCGGGAACGATCCGGCCGCGGAGCATGAGCCAGGCGAAGAGAGTGCTGCCGACCGCGAAAAACGTCGCACCGAGGTTCGTCCCCCAGCTCGGGAGCCCGAACAGGGAGGCGGCGGCCCCGGCCGCCACGGCGGGATCCGGCGACTCCGCGCCCGAGGCCGTCGCGAGCCACAGCCTCCCCGCCATGCGTGGAAGAGACAGGGCGCCGATGACTCCCTCCGCGATCCGGCAAGCCATCGCCAGCAGCGCGACGTCTTGATCCCGATCGCGCGTGATCGCGTACAGCGTCACGGCGAGAACGAGGGCGCAGAAGCACCCGACGAGCTGGAGCAGAATGGCCAGCCGCATCACCCCGGCGTGCTGCGCGATGCTCGCGAGCTTCGCCGCCGGGCCCTCCCCACCCGAGGCCTTGCCCTCGAGGATCATTCCGCCGAAGGCCGCGGCGATGTAAACGAGAAACGCGAATCCGGCGACGCGTGCGTTCGATCGGCGCGTCATGACGCGGCGCCGGGAAGTCGAGGCGTCACTCAGATTTCTTCCGGCTGGCCGGAGGCACGATGCCGTTCATCCGAAGGTATTCGACCATCTGACCGTAATGATCGAAAGCGTGCGCGACCGCAAAGGTCGCGAAGTGCAGTCGGGTGGACTTACTGGTTCCCGCCGGCTGCAGCATGTTCTCGGCCGTCAATCCCGCCGCGGCGCGGTGGCCGAGCGCGAACGACTCCTTCAAGAGCTTGATGATGTCGGCCTTGCTCTTGATCTCCTCGGGGCCGTTGCCGCCCCGGAGGTTGTCGGGGATCTTGTCGCCCGTGACGCTTCCCCAAAGAAAGTAGTTGGAGGCGGCGACGTGCTTGAGCTCGAGCGCGAACGTTCGCACGCCCTTGTAGTCGGCGCCCGGAATGTTGAGGCTCTCGGGAGAAAAGTCGTACCGGCCCTCCGGCATCGCCTCCGCGACGTCCAGGATCTGCTTCTCGATGCCGCTGACCTGGTGATCCACGACGGACGCGACGGTCGGCGGCGCTTCTGGCGTGGCGCAGGTCGCTGCGCTCTGCTCCCAGGCTACGGCGACGATCGCGAACGCCACCGCCAGAAGGAAGATTCGTGTCCATTTCATCGAATGACCTCCGGACGTCGGGGCGGCCCTCGCGGCCGCCCGCCTAGTACTCCCCGTAGTGTCCCTTCACCGAATCGCGCAGCTTCGCCGGGTCGTATCCGACGCCGTCTTTGAAGACGATCTGGACGTTCTCGACGTCGGTGATGCGGGCCGCCGGGTCGCCCTTCAGCACGACGAGATCCGCGTTCTTGCCGACCGCGATCGAGCCGATACGACTCGACTGACCGAGGTAGGTGGCGCCGTTCAGAGTCGCGATCCGGATGGCCTCGACCGGCGCGAAGCCGGCCTCGACGAGGAGCTCGATCTCGCGCTGATCGCCGAAGCCCGGGATGTTTCCGTTGAGACCCACGGGGTCCGAGCCGGCGAGCAGGAGTCCCCCGGCCGCCTCGAAAGCGCGCTCCAGGTCCATGTTTCGTCTCAGGAGGCGGGCGCTCGTTTCCTGTTTCGTCCGGTCGAACGCGCGGCTGCGGCCGTACAGATAGCCCTGGAGCAGCGGGGGCGACATGGCTTCCAAGACCCACGGCGGCACCGCCGGCCGGCCGGCCGCCGGCGGCAGGGACGCCGCGGTGCCCGGCATCGTCGACGTGATGGCCGTGTGGTGTCCGATGAGCGAAGCGAAGAGATGGTTCGCCTCGGGACTTCCCGGGCTCATGTGCTCGAGAGTTTCGTCGCCCTCGCTGTCGGTGCACGTGTCGGGCTTCTTGCCGGTGTCGCCTGCGGTGTTCGTGAAGAAGCCGTGCTCGAGGTCGTCGATCCCGATCTCCGCGGCCTCCTCATAGGTGACCGAGCAGAGATGCCCCGTGACCTTCAGGCCGCGCTTGTGAGCTTCCTCGACGGCCGCTCTCAACTCCTCGCGCGTGATGTTCTTGTAGGCCTTGAACGACGTGACGCCGCGATCGGCCCAGTAGGCGACCGTCTGCCGGGCGTCGTCGGGGCCGGTCAGCTCGTGCATCTGGAGAAACACGCCGTCCGTCTTTCCCTGGAGGTACGGGCCGGTCACGTCCAGGTGAGGACCCGGCAGCGCGCCTTTCTCGATGACCTCCTTGATCCTCAGGTCCGTGAAGGCATCCACGCTGCCGGCCGTGCGCATGGTCGTCACGCCCGCGGACAGATACAGGCGCGGATTGGAGAAGCTCATCTGCTGAAAGAGGGCCGGGCGCTCGAAGTTCCCGTCGGGACCGAGGTCCGGCAGCGCGAGATAGAAGAGGTGCCCGTGCATGCCGACGATGCCCGGCATGACTGCGTCGCCTTTCAGGTCGAGGACGGCCGTCCCCTCGCTCGGCGCGACGTCGGCGCCCGGGGCGATCGCGGCGATCGTTCCGTTCTCGAGGACGAGGTTCCGGTCCGGGATCGGTGCGCCTCCGGTTCCGTCGATGATCTCCACGTGCTCGAGGATCACCCTCGGCGCGGCGACGCTCACGTACTTGCGAGCCGGCGGGCCGAGCGCTTCGAGACGCTGCGCGTCCAGAGTCCGGCGGGAGGCCAGAACGGCCAGGAGAGCGAGCAGCACCCGGAGGCGCGGCGACGCCATGCGATCTGTTACGGGCGACGCGGCTTCGAGTTTCAGGCGCCGACGCGGCGGCCGCGCTTTCGACGGAACCCGCTCCCGGCCTCCCCGTATCAGTGGGGCAGAACATGGACTCGACCAGAAAGACCGCCCGCCTTGCCGGCCTCCTCTACCTTCTGAGCAGCATCCCCGGCGCCTTCGCCCTCGTCTACGTCCCCGGCAAGCTCGTCGTCAAAGGCGACGCGGCGGGCACGGCCGAACGGCTCCGGACGTCCGGCGCACTCTTCCGGCTGGGCCTCGGCGCCGAGCTTCTCGGCATGGCCCTGTTCATCTACGTCGCCCTCGTCCTGTATCGCCTGTTCCAGCCGGTGAGCCCGGGACCCGCCCTGTCGATGTTGGTGCTGATTCTGGTCTCGATCCCGATCGCGTTCGTCAACGTCCTGACCGAGATCGCCGCGTTGAACCTGGCCGGCGGCGCCGGCGGGACCGACTTCCTGTCGGGCCTCGATCCGCATCAACGCGACGCCCTCGCCTACCTGTGCCTCCGCCTGCACGGCCAGGGATTCCTCGTCGCGCAGATCTTCTGGGGGCTGTGGCTGTTCCCGTTTGCCACCTGCGTGATCCGATCGGGATTCATCCCCCGGTTCCTGGGCGTCCTGCTGATTGCCGCCGCCTTCGGCTACCTCGGGAGCTCGATCGCCAACCTGGTCTTCCCGCAGTCCGCCGACGCGATTGGGCCGGTGACGCGGATCCTCACACTCCTCGAGACGCCGATCATCTTCTGGCTCCTGATCTGGGGGGCGAGACCACAGCCGGCGCCGGGGAAGGAGAGATAGACTCCGCCGAAACTTCATGCCGTCGGAAGTTTCGGTCGGTCGCCGTGTCGGGACGTATCTCGTCCTGACGTTCGGCTTCTCCTCCGTCTTCTACTTCCTCATCATCCGCGCGGGGACGCTCGAGGGCGGCGGCGGCCTCTGGGTCGTCGGGCTGATGTGGTCCCCGGCGGCCGCGGCTCTTCTCGCGTCGCTCCTGACGGCGCGCCGGCTCTCGGAAATCGGCTGGCGCTGGAGCTGGCGTTATGCCGCTGCCGCCTACGCGATCCCGGTCCTCTATGGCCTCATCGCCTACGGCGCGACCTGGGCCCTCCGTCTCGGCGCGTTCCCGAACCAGAGCTTCGTGAACAAGCTGATCCGGCCGGGGGAGACGAGCGGCGCGGCGATCGGCCGCTACGTGCTGGTCCGAGCGACGCTCGGCGTCGTGCTCTCGCTCACCACCGCGCTCGGCGAGGAAATCGGCTGGCGCGGGTTCCTCGTGCCCGAGCTTGCGCGCAAGCTGCCGTTCTCGCGCGTCGCGCTCGCGTCCGGCGCGATCTGGGCGTTCTGGCACTTCCCGGTCTTGCTGTTCGCCAACTACCACGGGCAGACGCCGGCCTGGTACAGCCTGACCTGCTTCACGCTGCTCGTGCTGGGAATCGCCTTCATCTTCGCGTGGATCCGGCTCGTTTCCGGGAGCGTCTGGCCGGCGGCCATCCTGCACGCGAGCCACAATCTCTGGATCCAGTCCGTTTTCGATCCCCTACGGACCGGCCGCACGGCCTGGGTCATCGGCGAGTTCGGCGCCGCGCTCGCGATTGTGGGCATTGCCACCGGCGTGATCGTGGCGACCCGAACGAGAAATTGCGCGGGGCCGAGCCCTGCTCCGGTGAAGTCATTTTGATGACCCGCGGCCGATAGAGCTCTCGCCCGCCCATCCATGCGCCGCCCGCGGACGCAAACGCTGCTCCTGATCGCGTGGCTCGCCGCCGCAGCGCACGCGAGCGCGCAGATTCCATTCCTCACCGACGACGCCGGAGTCACGGAGAAGGGCCGCTGGAACTTCGAGTACTTCAACCAGTATGCCGTGCTGCCCAAGAGCGCCGCGCCTGACCACTGGCAGGAGACCAACAACTTCGTCGTCCAGTTCGGGCTTCTCCGAAATCTCGAGCTCAACGTCGACTTCCCCATCCTCCTCATCAACCGCTATTCCGGCGCCTCCCTCGCCGACGCGTTCGGCTTCGGTGACATCGATTTCGCCGCAAAGTACGGGTTCTGCGACGAGGATCGCGACGGGTGGCGCCCGGCGCTCGCGGCCAGCGCGGCTGTCGAGGTGCCGAGCGGCAATTCGAAGACGCAGCTCGGCTCGGGTTTCACCGACTTCGTCGTGAACACGATCGCGCAGAAGTCGCTTTCCGATCGGGCCGTCCTTCATCTCAATCTCGGCTACCAGGCGAACGGCAACACGCTGACCGGCGCCATCGGCATCCGAACGCCCGGAAAGATCGTGTCCGAGGGCGTGTCGGTCACCGTGGACGTCACCCCGAGGCTCGCGCTCGGCGTCGACCTCAACGGCGCGCAGATTTGGACGGCACACGACCACGACCGCCAACTCCAGCTCACTCTGGGCGGCACCTACGCGCTCGGACCGAAAACGAGCCTCGCTTTCGCCGCGCTCGCGGGCTGGCACGACAGTCCGAAAGGCGGAGTTCTCGCGGGCCTCACGTACTCGCCGTAGCGCCGTAGCGCCGCCCGACTCGCCATAGAATCCTGGCCTTCTGGAGGTGGACGAATGAGGAGGATCCTCGTGCTCCTGACGGCGCTGGCGGCTCTCGGAGCTGCGGCGGGAGGCGACGAACAGTACCAGTGGCTGGAAGAGGTGCAAGGCGAGAAGGCGCTGGCGTGGGCCAAGGAACACAACGCGAAGTCGACGAAGGTGCTCGAGGCGCGCCCGGAGTACAAGGCCATCTACAAACGCACGCTCGAGATCCTCGACTCGAAAGAGAAGATCCCGATGCCCCGGCTCCTCGGCGACACCATCTACAACTTCTGGAGGGACGACGCGCACGAGCGCGGCATCTGGCGGCGCACGACGCTCGCCTCCTACCGCACGCCGGCGCCACAATGGGAGACGGTTCTCGACATCGACGCGCTCGCGAAAGCCGAGGGCAAGGCGTGGGTCTTCCACGGCGCCGAGTGCCTGCCGCCCGCCGATACGCGCTGCATGGTCAGCCTCTCGCAGGGCGGTTCCGACGCCTCCGTGGAGCGCGAGTTCGACACGAAAACCAAGGACTTCGTCAAGGACGGCTTCTCGCTTCCCGAGGCGAAGTCCCGGGTCGCGTGGCGCGACGAGGACACGCTCTGGGTCGGCACCGACTTCGGGCAGGGCTCGCTCACGACGTCCGGATATCCGCGGATCGTCAAGGTCTGGAAACGCGGCACGCCGGTCTCTGCCGCGAAGACGGTCTTCGAGGGCAAGACCGAAGACGTCGCCTCGGGCGGCCAGAGCGAGATCCTGAGCGACGGCCGCTACGACATCGTCACGCGCGTTCCCGCGTTCTTCAAGCAGGAGGCGTTCCTCGATCTCGGTGACCATCTGGTCAAGCTCGACATCCCGGAGGACGCCGACATCCGCGTGTTCTTTCACGGCCGGCTTCTCTTCTCGCTGCGGAGCGACTGGACTCCATCGAGCAGCGGCAAGACGTACCGCGAGGGATCGCTTCTCTCCGCGGCGGTCGACGACCTCCTCCGCGGCGTCCGCAAGTTCGACGTCCTTTTCGAACCGGGCGAGCGCACGTCGCTCGCGACCGTCGACCGCACGAAGGACCGGGTTCTCCTCCGGACGCTCGACAACGTGAAGAGCCGCATCACGGCGCTCTCCCTCGACGGCGACGCCTGGAAGAAGACCGAAATCCCGACGCCCGGCGTCGGCACGGCGTATCTCTCGGCCACGAGCGATCAGTCGGAGACCTTCTTCTTCACGTACGAGGACTTCACGACTCCCGACTCTCTCTGGGTGTCGGAGAACGGAGGCGCGCCGGCGAAGGTCAAGACGATGCCGGCCTTCTTCGACGCGACCGGAATGACGACCGAGCAGCTCGAAGCGACGTCGAAGGACGGCACGAAGATCCCGTACTTCGTCGTGCGCCCGAAGGGAACGAAGACCGACGGAAGCGCGCCGACGCTCCTCTACGGGTACGGCGGCTTCGAGATCTCGGAGGTCCCGACCTACAACGGCGTCCTCGGCGCCGCTTGGCTCTCCCGCGGCGGCGTGTACGTGCTCGCGAACATCCGCGGAGGCGGCGAGTTCGGCCCGGCCTGGCACAAGGCCGCCGTCCGCGAGAAACACATCCACAACTTCGAGGACTTCGCGGCCGTCGCTCAGGATCTGATCGCGCGCAAGATCACTTCGCCGCGCCGGCTCGGGATCATGGGAGGCTCGCAGGGCGGCCTGCTCGTCTTCGGGAACGATGGTCCTCTATCCGGAGCTCTTCCACGCCGTCGTGGCGCAGGTGCCGCTCGCCGACATGCGGCGGTTCAATCATCTGCTGGCGGGCGCGAGCTGGATGTCGGAGTACGGCGACCCGGACAAGCCGGAGGACTGGGCGTTCATGCAGGCCTGGTCGCCGTTCCAGCTCCTCAAGGCGGACGCGAGGTACCCGACGCCCTTCTACTGGACGAACACGCGCGACGACCGCGTGCACCCGAGTCACGCGCGCAAGATGGTGGCGAAGCTCGAGGCGCTCGGTCATCCGGTCTATTACTTCGAGAACACCGAAGGCGGCCACGGCAGCGGAGCCGTCAACAAGCAGACGGCGCAGGTCGACGCGCTGCAGTACGCGTATCTGTGGATGATGCTCAAGTGAGGAGCGCCGCCCGAAACCCCGAGCGATAGGCGCGGGTTCTCCGCGGGCCGCTCGCCGGAGCGGCAGGACGGTTCGGCATTCGGGTTTCGAAGCCCCGAATGCCATCCGAGTCGTCGAAATATATCGTATTGCGATATATTTCGACCGCGGAGGCGCCGCATGAGAATCGGCATCAACGGAATCGGTGTCGCGGGACCAACGCTCGCGTACTGGCTGCGCGAGGCCGGCCACGATCCGGTCCTCTTCGAGCGAGCGCCCGCGCTCCGCACGGGCGGCTACATGGTCGACTTCTGGGGGCTCGGCTACGAGATCGCAGACCGCATGGGATTGATCCCGGGGCTGCGGGAACGCTGCTACCTCATGGAGCGGCTGAGCATGGTGGACGCCGACGGGCGGGAGGAGGCGGGCTTCGATCTCGCCCCCATGCGCGAACTTCTCCACGGACGGTTCATAAGCCTCGCGCGATCGGATCTGTCGGCGGCGCTCTTCGGCGCCTGCGAGGGGATCGCGGCGCACTTCGGCCGGTCGATCGCCGCAATTGAATCGCGCGGCGACGGAGTCCTCGCGACCCTCTCGGACGGGCGGAAGGAGCGCTTCGATCTCGTCGTCGGAGCGGACGGGCTCCATTCCCAGGTGAGGGAGCTGTCCTTCGGACCGGAGGAGGCCTTCGAGAAACCGCTCGACTGTTACGTCGCGGCCTTTCGGCTCGCCGGCTACCCGCGGCGCGACGAGTTGACCTACGTCTCGCACACCCAGCCAGGCCGGCAGGTCGGGCGCGTGTCTCTGCGGGACGATGAGACGCTGATTCTTCTGGTCTGCCGCCGAGAGCGGATCGGCGGCGACACTCGCGGCGCGGGCGTGAAGGAAGCTCTGTGGCGAGCCTTCCGCGGCATGCGATGGGAGGTGCCCGAGATCCTCGATCGAATGAAGGAGGTCAAGGAAGTCTACTTCGACCGCGTCAGCCAGATCCACCTGCCGCGCTGGTTTTCCGGCCGCGTGGGACTCGTCGGCGACGCCGCCGCCTGTCCATCGCTTCTCGCCGGGGAGGGCACGGGGCTCGGCATGGCCGAGGCTTATGTCCTGGCCGAGGAACTCGAACGCACTCCAAACGACGCGGCGCGTGCCCTCGCGGCGTACGATCGACGGCTGCGCAAATTCATCGCCGGCAAGCAGAGAGCCGCCATGCGCCTTCGGGGTTTCTTCGCGCCGAAGACGTCGCTCGCCCTGAGGATACGCAACGTCGCCGTCAACGCGATGGCGATCCCGTTCGTGGCACGGCGGCTGCTGGCGCGGTCGCTCGACGAAAGCCTGGAGCTGCCGGCGCGGGCTGCGTCGGGCGCGTAAGGATCGCTCCCATCCGGCGCACGACGGCGGGGCGCCGGTGCTACCGCGTCGACGCCCCCGGGTTGCGGTCCGAGCGACGGAACGGGCGACCCCGACGCCGCCGGCGAACGGCCACGGCGCGGGCGAGGTTCATGATGGATTCGCCCGCGAGATGCCGCTCGAGCCGTGTGCGGGCCACCTTCCATGCCACGTGGACCGGGCAAGGCGACGAGTCCGAACAGGCCGCGAGTCCCAACAGGCAGTGCTTCCAGATTCCCGAGCCCTCGATCGCGAGGATGACTTCGAGGACGGAGATCGTGGAGGCGTCACGCGAGAGGCGGAGCGCTCCGGAGTGGCCGCGCTGCGACACGAGGTCCGCCTGCCGCAGGAACGTGACGAGCTGTGTCAGAGTCGGAAGATCGAGGCCGGTCTCCTCGGCGATCCCGTCGAGGCTCCGCCCGGAGCCTGGACGCCGAATCGACGCTGTGGCAAGTTTTTCCATCACACGCAGCGCGTTATGGGCGGTGCGCGAAAAGAGCGGTGACCGGAGGAGCTCCGCGGGGTCTGCTCGTGGCGTTTCCCGGCGCTTGGCCCCCACCCCTCGAAGTTAGCACGGCCCCCATTCGTGGCATTGATCTTGCGGCGATTTTTCCGGGGAGACATGCCATGGAAAAACGCATCGACCTCTCGCTCCCGCAGTTCGCTTTCGTCGTTGCCACCCGGGCCGCCCTCGGCGCCGGCATCGGCTTGCTGGCCTCCGCCAGGCTCCGCAAGCGGATCCGCAAGCGCCTCGGCGCGTCGCTGCTGACCTTCGGCGCGCTCACGACATTACCGGCGCTTTACTTCCTCTTCGGTGATCAGTCCGGCGCAACCGGGTCGTAACCGGCCCGGCAAGCCTTTTCAGATCGCGATCCTCCTGTACCCGGGGGTGACCGCGCTCGACGCGGTCGGACCGTGGGAAGTCTTTTCGCGCCTGCCCGACACCGAGGTCCGATTCGTCGGAAAGGAGCTCGGTCCGCTCGAGACGGAAGGCCACACGCTCCTGCTCGGCGTGACGCACACGATCGCCGAGACTTCGTCGCCAGATCTCGTGCTCGTGCCCGGCGGCACGACCACGCCGAGTCAGATGGTCGACGACCAGATCCTCGACTGGCTGCGGCAGGTCCACGAGACGACGACCTGGACCGCGTCCGTCTGCACCGGCGCTCTGATCCTCGGCGCCGCCGGCATCCTGAAGGGCCTGCCGGCGACGACGCACTGGTGGAGAATGAACGTGCTCAAGATCCTGGGTGCGGAGCCTCGAGCTCACGACCGCCTCGTGCGATCCGGCAAGGTTGTCACTGCCGCCGGTGTCTCGGCCGGAATCGACCTGGCGATCTGGCTGGCGAGCCAGATCGCGGGCCGCGAGCGCGCCGAAGCGATTCAGCTCACGATCGAATACGACCCCCGTCCGCCTTTCGACACCGGCCGCAGGAGCAACGCGTCCGCGAGGGTGCGCGAGCTGGCCAACGACATCATGAAGGAGCGCATGCCGGCCGACCAGCGCCGCCTCGTTCCGCAAATCGCGATGCGGAGGTTCATGGATCTGATCCGAACGGGGAAGTAGAACGAGGCCGGGCGCAACACGGAGACATCGATGCGGAAATTGATCGCCGGAATGAAGATTTCTCTCGATGGAAGGATCGAGGGACCCGAAGGGTCCGCGGACTGGGTCGAGGCGTGGTCCGAAGACTACGGCCTGACGCCGCAAATCGACGCCTGCCTGCTCGGAGGAGGCATGTATCCCGGCTACGAGGGGTACTGGACCGGCATTCAGAACGAGCCGGACAAGACGCAGTGGATCACCGGGGCGCCACCGACACCGGCGGAGCTCGAATGGGCCCGCTTCGCCGCGAAGACCCCGCATTTCGTGCTGTCGAACACCCTGACGTCGGCCGGCTGGCCCAACACGCGCTTCGTCCGCGGGCTCGATGAAATCGCCGCTCTCAAGCAGCAGTCCGGCAGGACCATCTATCTGCTCGGCGGCGCTCGAACGGCGGCGAGCCTCATCGACGCGGGCCTGGTGGACGAGATCCGGCTCATCGTCTATCCGCTGATCGCCGGTCGAGGGAAGGCGCTCTTCGCGACGACGGAACGCCGTCGTGAGCTCGAGCTGCGGAGGATTCAACAGCTGCCGGGCGGCCGACTCCGCCTGATCTATGCGATCGGCCCGAGCGGTCATCCCGAGCGATAGTGACGGATTCGGGGCTCGGAAGGGCCTGAGCCGGACGGCATCGGTGGCGAGGGACGCTCGGGATCCCTCGTCGACGACTCCTCGGGATGACACCGACCGGAAGACCGCGTACCCCCGCGATAGGATCCGCCCGACCGTTCGCCCCTGGCCAAAGTGCGTTCATCCCGGGGGTAAGCGGCCGGGGTGTGCATGGCGACCGACGACACGCAGTTTCCGACGCTCGGATTCCCGGAAGTTTCATCCGACCTCCCGCTTCCCGGGGAGATCGGCGGCTTCCGCATTCACTCCGTTCTCGGGCGCGGCGGCATGGGTGTCGTCTACGAGGCCGAGCAAAGCGATCCGCAGCGCCGCGTCGCGCTGAAGGTCGTCCGTGGCGGCCGCGTCGTGGACGATCTGCAGCTGCGCCTCTTCCGCCGCGAAGCGCAGACGCTCGCACGCCTCATCCATCCGAACATCGCCGCGCTCTACGAGGCCGGCACGGCCGACGGCCAGCACTTCTTCACGATGGAGCTCGTCCGCGGCCGCCCGCTCGACGAGTACGTTCGCGAGCGGATGGGCGGCGATCGGCCCTCCCCCGAGCAGCTGCGCGACCGGCTGCGCCTCTTCGCGACGATCTGCCGGGCGGTCGCCTACGCGCACCAGCGCGGAGTCATCCATCGGGACTTGAAGCCATCGAACATCCTCGTCGTCGCCGACGAGAAGCCGCAGAGCTCCCCCGGCCACTCCCGCCCCTTCGAGCCGACGGTGAAGATCCTCGACTTCGGCCTCGCGCGCATCGCCGACGGCGACGGCTCGGCGGCGGGCACGCTGCTCAGCCAGCTCGGACAGATCGGCGGCACGCTCGCGTACATGAGTCCCGAGCAGGCGCGCGGCGCCAGCCGGGAGATCGATCTGCGGAGCGACGTCTACTCTCTGGGCGTCACGCTCTACCAGACGATCACGGGACGTTTCCCGTACGACCTGCCCGAATCGACGGTCGCGGCGCTCAAGACCGTCCTCGAAGAGCCTCCGAAGCCGCTGCAGGAGACCTTCCGCGCAGGTTACCGGCTCGATCCCGATCTCGCGACGATCGTCGGCAAGGCGCTCGAGAAGGAGGCGGACCGTCGGTACGCGAGCGCCGACGCGCTGGCCGAGGACATCGAGCGATACCTCGCGAACCAGCCGATCCTCGCGCATCCGCCGAGCACCGCGTATCAGATCCGCAAGCTCGTCTCACGGCACCGCGTCGTCTTCGGCGCCGTGGCCGCGGTTTCCCTCGTCGTCGTCGTCTCCGTCGTCGCGCTCGCGATCCAGGCCGGCAAGATCCGGCGCGAACGCGATCGCGCGACGCAGGAGGCCGCGCGCGCGACCGCGATCAACCAGTTCCTGCAGCGCACGCTCGGCGCCGCGGATCCCTGGCAGCGCGGCGGATCGCGGGGCGTCTCGCTCGTCGACGCGCTCAAGCAGGCCGAAAAGCAGGTGCACGGCGCGTTCCCCGGGCAGCCGCTCGTCGAGGCCGACGTGCTCGAGACGATCGGCAGCACCTACAACGGCCTCGGAGAATACGCGGACGCCGAGCGGCTGCTGCGGAGGGCCCTCGACCTTCGCGTCGCTGCGGAGGGACAAGGGACCGACGCCGTCGCGGGGACGCTCACCACGCTCGGCCAGATCCTGCAGATCCAGAGGAGGGCAGACGAATCGGAGAAGTTGCTTCGAGAAGCCCTCGCGACACGGGAGAAGCTCCACGGAAGGGAGAGCGCGGAAACCGCCGGCGCGCTCAACGAGCTCGCCCGGACCCTCGTCAACAAGGGCACGTATCCGGAGGCCGAGAAGCTCGGCAAGGAGGGGCTCGCGATCCGGGAGCGGATCTTCGGACCGAACAGCCACGAGGTGGCCGAGAGCCTGCGAATGCTCGGCAGTCTCTATACAGAGCAGAACGACTGGAAACATGCCGTGGAGGCGGAGACCCGGCAGATCGCAATTCTGCGCGGCCTCCATGACGACGGGCCCCTGCTCGCTTCCGCGCTGAACGACCTCGCGGTCGCGCAGACGCAGATCGGGGACCTCGACGCGGCGGAGAAGACTTTCGCGGAGGCGATCCCGATCGTGGTGCGCGCCCTCGGAGAGGACCATCCCGAGTACGCGAGCAATCTCGAGAATTTGGGCAACGTCTCGTTCCGGAAGGGCGAGTACGAGAAGACCGCTCAGACTCTGGAGAAGGTCCTGACGATCCGGCGCAAAGCGCTCGGCGACGACGCCGAGCCGGTCGCGCGCACGCTTGCCAACCTCGGGGCCGTCTACTGGGCGCAGGGCAACGATGCCGCCTCCCTCGAGAAGTATCAGGAGGCCGAGGTGCGTCTGACCCGTTTTCTCGGGGCGGACCATCCCGACGTCGCATCGGCGTTGGTCGGCAAGGCCGGGGCGCTGATGCGTCTCGGGAGGCTCGACGAAGCCGAAGCCGCGGCGCGGCGCGGGCTCGCGATCCGGACGGCGAAGTTCGAAGACGCGAGCTTTCCCGTGGCGCTCGCGCGCCTTCGGCTCGGTCAGGTCCTCGCCGCGAAGAAGCGCTACCCGGAGGCCGACGCGCTGGTGGGCGCCGCGGAGGAGAGCCTGATCAAGGAGCGCGGCGCGGCCGACACTTTCGCGAAGAGAGCGATCACGGCACGCGCCGAGCTGTACAAGGCGTGGGGAAAGCCGGCGCAGGCGAAGGCGCAGGAGGCGCTGCTGGCGGCGGACGCGGGGAAGACCGCTTCGAAGTAGGGGCGGCCCTTGCGGCCGCCCGTCACGAATGGGCGGGGGCGAGCCCCGCCCCTACGATTTTTGATGTACCACCGGGCGGGGACAAACCTCGCCCCTACGTTTCCTGATGTGACGTCGTAGGGGCGGCCCTTGCGGCCGCCCGTCACGAATGGGCGGGGGCGAGCCCCGCCCCTACGATTTTTGATGTACCACCGGGCGGGGACAAACCTCGCCCCTACGTTTCCTGATGTGACGTCGTAGGGGCGGCCCTTGCGGCCGCCCGTCACGAATGGGCGACCCCCCTACGGCCCGTACAGCTGCAGCGCGAACGCGTTGTCCAGGAATTTCGCCATCGCGTCGCGCGTGACGGTCTGTCCCGGGCAATAGCTCGTTCCTCCGCAGCCCGCGATGAATCCCCTGGCCCACAGATAGTGGACGTGCTTGCAGAAGGAATCGGTCGCGGGCACATCGGTGAAGAACGTGTTGGGTGAGCCCGTGTCGCAGGAATACGAGAGGTGGGTGATCGGGTCCGGACCATAGCTCATCGGAATCGCGGAGCCGCCGCGGGGCGCGAGGATCGCCTTGGCGATGAAAGACGCCATCTGAAGGCGCGACACGTCGTCGTTCGGGCAGTACTGTCCCGTCTTGCAGCCCGACGTCACGTTCTGCGCGGCGATGTAGTGGATGTGTTTGCAGTCGATGTCGGTCGGCAGGACGTCGGTGAACAGGGAGACGCCGCCGGAAACGCAGTTGTACGCCTGGGCGCCCACGAACCCGCTCGCCGGGACGAGCGCCGCGGTTCCCGCGACGCCCTTGGCGATGAAGATCGCCATCTGCCCGCGAGAGACCGTTTGCGTCGGGCAATAGGTCGTCGGCGTGCACCCCGCCGTGATTCCGTTGTGAAAGAGCGTCTCGATCTTCTTGTAGAAAGGCTGTGTGCGCGGCACGTCCGTGAAGCTGTCGCCGACGTGCAGGGTCCAGGTTTTCGTGACGCCGCTGCCGAGCGTTTCCTTGAACTGCGCGTCCCAGTGCGTCACGGGACGGACCGCCGGAGTCGTCACCGCGAGCTCGAAGCAGTTGCCGGTCGCGATACGGCAATCGCTTGACGCCGCGGCGGCGATCGTTCCGTAATCCGCGGACTCGTCGGGGATCGCGTAGAGCGCGCCCGCCGGCCCGTGGAAGGCGGAAGCCGTGCCGGCGAGCGGTAGATCCGCGGTGCCCGTGTTCTTCCAGAGGGGCTCGACCAGGACGGTCTCACCGGGCTCGAGCACGCCGTCGGTGTCGGAGCTCGTGTCCCGGTCGCGTCGTGAACGTCCACGGTGAGCGCCTGAGATGGCGGAAAACCTCCCGAGCGGCCGAAGATTCCATAGCCGTCGCCGTCCTGCCCGACGCTCTCCCAGGCGATGACGAAGTCTCCGCGGTCGTCGAGGGCGACCGCGGGGCGCGCCTGATCGCCCGTCGTGTACGTGTTCACCGGAAACTCGACGCTGGAGGGGCGGCCCGTCGCGCTGAAGGCTCTCGCGAAGACGCCGAAGCCGTCGGGCGCCGCCGGATCGTCCTCCCCCTTGCCGTGCCACGCAACGAGAAAGTTCCCGGCGGAATCCATGGCAATGCGCGGGCGGTTCTGCTGCCCGGTCGTATAGGTGTTGATCGGAAACTCACCGCTGCGCGGGTTTCCGGACGCGTCGAAGCGCCGCCCCATGGTTCCGTATCCGGAGCCGTCGGAACCGGTGGTCCAGACGACGACGAAGTTTCCGGAGGCGTCGGACGCGACGTCCGGCTGCCCCTGATCGCCGCTCGTGGTGACGTTGACCTGCAACTCGCCGCCGAGCGCGGTTCCCGTGTTGTCGTAGCGCCGTCCGAAGACTCCGGAGCCTGCGCCGTCCTCTCCCGAGCTCGGCCAGACGACGACGAAGTTGCCCGAGGCGTCCATGGCGATGGCCGGGTTGTACTGGTAGCCGGTCGTGTAGGTATTGACCTGGAACTCTCCGCCGGCCTTCGCGCCGGTGTTGTCGAACCGCTGCGCGAAGATGCCGCCCTTGTCGCCGTCCTGCGCATCGCTCGCCCAGACCACGACGAAGTTGCCGGAGGAGTCCACGGCGACGGCCGGGCTGTACTGGTAGCCGGTCGTGTAGGTATTGACCTGGAACTCTCCCCCGAGAGCTCCATTGTCGTCGAAGCGCTGTCCGAAAATACCGGTGAAGCTTCCGTCCTGCCCCCCGCTCATCCAGACGACGACGATGTGGCTGTTGAGATTGCCTGCGGCCTTGGGCCCGGACTGACCGCCCGTGGTGAAGGTATTGATGAGACCCTCGTCGCCGTTCGGCGTTCCGTCCGGGTCGAAGCCGTTGCCGACGACGTCGGGACCGCCGGCGCCGGGCCGTTGCCAGGCGATCCCGAAGCTGCCGTTCGCGGGGCCAACGATTACCGTCGGGTGCCTCTCGTCGCCCGTCGTGACCGTGTTGATCTGAAATTCCGGGTGCATCGGCGGCGTCTGGGCGAGGGCTCGCGGGACGCCCACTACGGCGCACAGGATTCCCAGGAGAAGGAGGTACGGACGGCAGACGCTCGTCATGACGATTCTCCTCTTCGAACGGACACACCGGGATCGCGGCCAGCAGGCAACAGCCGCACCAGAGCTCCTCGAACGAAACATCGCGATCAGGTGGCTCTCAACACGCTATCGCCGACGGGAGGTCGAGGTCAACGCCGCGAAGAGAAAGAAAACCAGCGGTATCTTTAGAGAGCCCCGGAAGGAGGCTTCGATGCACCACTTCGATCGGATCGCACTCTCTCGCCGCCTGCTCGTCCTCACCGCGTCTTTGCTCCTCGGCCTGCCGATCGCCGGCGCCGCCGCAGATCCCGGATCCGTCACGGGCTCGATGTCGGCGGCAGGCAAGACCTACAAGCTCGCGCACGTTTACGCCCGCCGTCAGCCGAGCGCCGCCGACAAGACGCAGGCGGTGGTCGTCGTGCTCCTGACCGACAACGAGGTCCCCAAGAGCATCCTGGACGATGCGTACCGTCTGGAGCTGACCGACCTGGCCCGCGCCGGAAAGATCCACGGCGTCGCAGTGACGATCGGCCCGGACAAGAAGCCTTCCGGAACCGGATGGATCTACGCGAAGGAGGTCGGAGGAGCGATCGTCAACCGCGCCGACCAGCAGACCTTCGAGCCCGGCCGCTTCGACGACTCCCAGGTCGAGGGGAAGGTCTCGGGCCGCGGAACGTTCGGCAGCGACAAGTGGGACTACGCGGCGAGCTTCAAGGCGACGCCTTCGACGATGAAGTAGCGCGCACGCCCCGTCGCGAAGTCACCCTCGATCGACGCCCGCGGCGAGACCGACTGCCCGTAGCCGTAGCCTCCTCCCCTTCACCTCTCGGCTCGAAACATACCTAGCAATACAACGTATATGTCTATGCATGGCACCAAACGTCGGATCGACCCCGAGCGAAAACTGGGAGACACAGATCCGCAAGGGCTGGCTGGATCTCGTGATCCTCGCAAGTCTCTGGAAAGAGAAGCTTTACGGCCTCGACATCATCCGCAGGCTCGAAGCCCACTCGGACTTGCTCCTCGCCGAAGGAACCATCTACCCGATTCTCGGCCGACTCAAGCGCGATGGCCTGATCGACTCGGAGTGGGTCGAGTCGGACGGCGGCCATCCGCGCAAGTACTACTGGCTGACGCCGTCGGGGCGCCGTCGAGCCACCGCGATGGCGCGCTACACGAAGACGTTTTTCGCCCGCATCGACTCGCTCATCGAGCCGGTCCTGGCGAAGGAGGAGCGATGAGTCATCCGGAAAGGGTTCAGCAGAAGATCGATGCCTATCTGATGCAGCTGCGCCGCAGCCTCGGTGAGCTGCCGCCCGACGAGGTCTCCGAGATCCTGAGGGAGATCCGAGGGCACATCCTCGAGCGAGCCGAGGCGAGCGGCGAGCTCACGGACGAGCGGTTGGTCGCGATCCTGAAGGCTCTCGGCAGCCCGGAACAGATCGCTCCTCTCTACCAGGCCGACGCCCTCGTCGCCCGGGCTCGAAGCAGCCTGTCCCCCCGAGTCGTGATGCGCGGAATCCATCGCTGGTCGACTTTGAGCGCCTGGGGCTTCGTGCTCTTCATTCTGGGCGTCGTCGGATATGCAACGGGAGCCGCCCTGGCTCTGGCAGGGCTGCTCAAGATTTTCGCTCCGAGCCAGATCGGAGCCTGGGTCGGTCCGCACGCGATCTTCGACATCGGCGTGAACAGCGACCCCGCGGCCCGCGACGTTCTCGGCTGGTGGCTCGTGCCGATCGGCCTCGTCGGCGGGCCGGCTCTCGTCATCGCGACGACCCGCGTGCTGCGCTGGACCCTGCGCTTCGCCCGGATCCGGCGGCCGACGACGGCTTGAACGCTCGCGATCCGCAGTCAAGGCGTCAGGGTGAGGAGGCGGGCTCCCATCGCACCACGTCCGCCCCGGTCGGTGCGGAACTCCCGCCCATCGGCTCTTCCGTGACCTTCAACGCCTCGGGCCGTGCATGGAACTCCGCGCCTTCCGCGATCAGCCGCGCCTTCCCCGTCGCATCGGGCTCGGCTGTTCCCAGGGAGACCCACCGCACGCCGTACAGCGCCCACGCCTGATAGATCCTCCCCGCCGGCGCCGTCTCGAAGTTCGAGAACGTCACGACCGCGATCCCGCCGCCCGGCCGGAACCGGAACACGGCGCATAACTTCTGGGTCAGTCCTGACTTGTTGCGCTCCCCCCTTCAGAACCAACAACTCAACTAGTCAGGACTGACCCCGACGCTGGCCTTGAAGAGTTTCCGGCGATTCAGGTCTCGCGATTCCATCGAGCCTCCCGAAGCCATGGCAGCGGCTTCAGGGAGGAGTACACCGGGGAAGGAGAGTTGGATGATCGGGACGTCATCCCGAGTGACATCGGGCGGGAACGAGCCCCGCTACGCTCATACAATTCCGGTGCAACGCCCATGGATACGAAACTCCGTCAGCGCGTCCGCTACCTGCGCACGGAAGACGGCGTGCAGCTCGCCTGGGCCGAAATCGGCGCCGGCCCGGTCCTGATCAAGGCGGCGAACTGGCTGACCCATCTCGAGTACGAGCTGGAGAGCCCCGTCTGGGGGCACTGGATCCGCTTCCTCGGCGGCCACTTCCGATTCCTGCGCTGGGACGAACGCGGCTGCGGGTTGACGGACCGAGAGGTCGAGGATCTCTCGTTCGAACGCTTGCTCGGAGACATCGACGCCGTGGCGGAGGCCGCGGGAGTCGAGGAGCCATTCGCACTGCTGGGGATCTCGTCCGGCGCCGCGATCTGCGCGGCCTACGCCGCGCGCCATCCGGAGCGGGTCTCGCGTTTGGTTCTCTACGGCGGCTACGCCCGCGGCTGGGCGCAGCGCGGCGATTCGGAAGGCGAACGCCAGTACCGCGCCATGCTCGAGCTGATGCGGGTCGGCTGGGGCAAGGAGAATCCGGTGTTCCGCCAGGTCTTCACGTCCCGCTTCATCCCCGGCGCGAGCGAAGCGCGGATCGGCTGGTTCAACGAGCTGTGCCGCCGGACCAGCACCGGCGAGGCGGCGGCGCGGCTCCTCGAGGCCCGCTCGACGGTCGAGGCCTCCGGCCTGCTCGGCGCGATCCAGGCGCCGACGCTCGTCATCCATTCCCGCGACGACGAGGTCTGCCCCGTTTCGGAAGCGCGCCTCCTGGCCGCCGGCATCCCGGGAGCCCAGTTCGTCGAGCTGGACTCCCGCAACCACATCCTCCTCGAGGACGAGCCGGCGTGGGCGCGCTTCCAGGAAGTCGTCCTCGATTTCGCCGGCCTCCCGGCCCCGCTCGGGGAGGACCCCGCGTTCGGCCAGCTCACGGCCCGCGAACGCGAGGTCCTCGTGCTGATCACGCGAGGGGCTCGCCAACGCCGACATCGGCGAGCGCCTCGCGATCAGCGAGAAGACCGTTCGCAACCACATCTCGAATCTCTTCGACAAGCTCGGCGTGTGGACCCGGGCGCAGGCAATCGTCTTCGCCCGCGACCGGGGGTTCAGGCCTTAGCTCGACAGCGCCCTGGCGACGGCCTCGAGCTTCGCCGGCCCTCTCCGCGTCAGCTCACTCACGATCCGGACGAACTTCGGATGCTCCAGACCGGAGACGAGGAACGTCCATCGGTAGGCGCGGAGGGTATTCCGCTTGATCTCCGCCTTCTCATCCTCGGACAGAGTCCGCCCGATGGCGTGCGCGAGGCTCTCGAGATCCAGGTCTGCCTGCTGCGACAGCAGGCCATCGACTGCGCCGCCCAGCTCGAGCAGCTCGTCGACGGCCGTCTCGCGATCCTTCTCGCTGATCTCCCGGGTGATCTCGTCGATCAGCAGCGAATCGATCTTCGCGTGCTGGGCCTCGTCCATCCAGTGATACCGGATCAGGTCGCGGAACAGTCCGTCGAGCTCGCTTCGATCGCGCACGTGCTCGACGTAATGCGACTGCGTGAACCACTCGATCATGCTGGTCAGCAGATAGCTGCAGAGCCGCGACTTGCTCAGCACCACGCGGGCGACTTCCTCGCGGCCGGGGATCAGGCCGCATTTGACGCCGAAGCCTTTCTCGAACAGCGCCGTCGATCGCCGAAACAGCTCCTGGTGCTTCGACTCGTCCTCGGCGAACCGCAGCAGCGTCCGCAGCCGAGTCTCGTCGCCGTAGATGTCCCGCTCGGCGGCTTCCAGCGCCTGCGGAATGATGTACTCCTCCACGAAGGCGAAGATGTGGCAGTACGCGTTGCCCATGATCTGATTCAGCTTGAGCTTCTCACCGTCGTTCAGGCAGCGAATGCCGTCCACTCCCGAGAGTCGATCGGGAAGGAATCGCTTCGAGTAGTCGAAGTCCCGGCCTTCGAGAACCTGGCGCTCCGTCCAGGCCACCTTGAGCGAGTTCTGCAGGATCTCCGGGTACGAGTAGTCGTGGGTGAGCATGTGACCCCTCCTTTCGCTCCCACGATCGCGCCCGTACCGCTGCCCCACAATGGGAACTCCGTCCCGGAGCGGCCGCTTCGGAGCCGATTGGCTGGGACATTTGTCCCAGGGGGCCGGTCTCGCCGGCTCCGGTCAGGCGGGCTGATAGAGCTGAATCAGGTTGCCGCAGCCGTCGGAGAAGACGGCGATCTTCACGGGGCCCGCGGGCGACGGCTCCATCGTGAACGCGACACCGCGCCTCTTCAGGCGCTCGAATTCGGCCGCGATATCCCGCACTTCGAAGGCGGCGATCGGAATACCCTGCGCGAACATCGCTTCCTGGAAGGTCTTCGCGGCGGGATTCGCGTTCGGTTCCAGCGCGAGCTGAACGTCGTCGGGGCCCTCGGGGGAAGTGACCGTGATCCAGCGATATTCGCCGACGGGAAAGTCCGCCTTGGTCTTGAACCCGAGGACCTCGGTATAGAACTTCTGCGCCTTCGCCTGATCGTTCACCATGACGCTCGTGAGCTTGATCTGCATCGCCTTCCTCCGCGTCGGAGTGTGGTCGAGCGGCGCCCCCTATGCTTCTCGAAAACTGCGAAATGCCGAGGGCGGCAGACGGCTCATGAGGGCGAGGCAGCCCGGAAAGAGCTCCCGCGGCAGCGTGCCCGGCACCGGGACCATCGCGCGCGCCTTCCGGCGGAACGAGGAGGGCGTCTCGCCGACGCGGCGGGTGAAGAGATCGCTGAAGCTGCCGAGGCTCGAAAACCCCACCTCCATGCAGACGTCGGTCACCGAGAGCTCCCCCATCGCCAGGAGCCGCTTCGCTCGTTCGAGGCGGGCCTCGATCCGAAGCTGATGCGGCGTTTGCCCGAAGACGGCATCGAACTGGCGGATGAAGTGGAACGGGGAGATCCGCGCCTCCCGGGCGACCTCGGCGACCGAGAGAGGCGTCTCCGGAATCTCCGTCAGGGACCGGCGCGCGCTGCAGAGACGGCGAAACACCTCCGGCCGGATCACCATGACGGCCGAGTCTAGCGCCTCGCTCGAGCATCAGCAGGCCGGCGGAAGGGCTCTCGAGCGGGTGCGCGGCTCTCTGCGACCGTTCGCCGGGACACTTTGGGGCGGGCGACATAAGCCCAATGGGCAACTACCCCGTGCCACCCGTTGAGTGTTAAGAGGTTCGAGGACATGGATGCACCCGCCGACGAGAAACCCGCCGGAAGCGGCCGCCTGCCGCGCAGGCTTCTCGCCTGGCTGCGAAACTGGCGACTCCGGAGCTGGCGCACCGCCCTGCTCGGCCTCTGGATCGCCTGGTTGATCGTCGGCTTCCTCGTCATCCCTCCCATCGTCCGGCATCTGCTGATCGAAAATCTCCGGAGGCGAGCGGGCCTCGAGGCCACCGTCCGATCGGTCCGATTCAACCCCTTCACTCTCTCGCTCACCATCGAAGGCCTGTCCATCCCCGATCGCCGCGGCTCCGTGCTCTTCTCCGCCGACGAGATCTATGCCAATGCCGAGCTCTCCAGCCTCTTCCGCTGGGCGGCGACCCTGAGCGAGTTCCGCATGGTGAATCCCGTCATCGGGGCGAAGCGCTTCGCCGACGGCCGGATCAACGTGGCCGAGGTGATCGAGGAGGTCCGGAAGAGGCAACCTCCTCATGCTCCCCAGCCCAAGCCGGATTCGGGCCTGCCCCGAGCGCTGCTGCAGCACATCAAGATCAGCGGAGCCACGATCAACGTCGAGGACCAGGCGCGCGCCAAGCCTCTGAAGATGGCCATCGGGCCGTCCGTGTTCGAGCTCTCCGAAGTCAGCACGATCCCTCAACGCCAGGGCACGAAGGAGATCGCGATCCGCCTGCCCGGATCGGGCGTCGTTCGCGCCACGGGGAGCGTGACGGTGCAGCCGCTCGGCATCGAAGGGGACGTGAAGCTCGAAGACCTGCACCTCAAGGAGCTCTGGCCTCTGCTCGAACCCTACTTCCAGTTCACGGTCGAGAGTGGCGAGCTGACGGGCCGCCTTCACTACGCGGTCGCGGCCGCGGACGGCAAGGTCCGAGCCCGCGTCAACGATTTCGAGACGGCACTGAAAGGCCTGACCGTCATGAGCCAGGGTGATCGAGTGCTCGAAGTCCCGGCCGCCACGATCACGAAAGGGAGTTTCCGCTGGCCGGAAGCCGAGCTCGTCGTGGAGCGGCTGCGGCTCGAGCGGCCGAGCGTGCTGGTCCAGCGGGACGCCGACGGAAAGATGAGCTGGGAACGGATGGTTCCCGCGCCGACGCGCGAGGTCGTCGTCCAGACGTACCAGGAGATCGAGAAGGCCGCGCCCTGGACCGTCGATGTCGCCCATTTCGAGGTCGTCGGCTCGCACGGCCGCTTCCAGGACCGCACCCTCAACCCGCCCGTATCGCTCGAAGCGAGCGACATCCAGATGGCGATCACGGGCTTCACGACCCGCCCGGGCGCATTCTTCGGCGTCCAGTTCTCGTCCTCGCTTCCCAAAGGCGGGACGACGAAGTCGAATGGCCGGTTCAGCATGAAGCCCGTAAGATTCGAGGCGGACGTCGCGCTCGACGGCCTCGACCTGACCGTCGCGCAGCCCTACCTGGGCCGCCTGTTTCCATTCGAGATCCTTTCCGGGCGCGCGGGATCGAAGGGAAAAGTCGCGGGCGCCGTCGACGGGAAGAAGGGCGTCTCGGCGAAGTTCGCCGGCGACCTCGATGTCCGAACGATGGCGCTGCGCGAGACGGTCACGGGCTCGACGCCTCTGAAATGGGATGCGGTGCAGGTTCGCGGCGTCGAGGCCGGATACGGTCCCACGGCCATCGCGGTCAAGTCGGTCGACGTTCACCGCGCGGGAATCGACCTCGTCATCTCGGAGAGGGGCGCGCTCAGCGTTCTCGAGGTCCAGAAACGGCTCGCCGCGAGCTCGTCGAAGGATTCGCGACCGCCTCACGCATCGCCGGCGCCGGAGCCGGGGCCGACGCCGGGGCCGAAGCAAGCGAACCCGATCCCGATCCGCGTCGATTCGGTCGTCCTCGCCGACTGTTCCGTCGCCCTGACGGATCATCGGCTGCGTCCTCCCTACACGCTGGCCGTCGAGCGCATCCAGGGAACGGTCAAGGGAATCGCGACCGCGACCTCATCCTCCAGGCATTCCCCGGCGCAGATCGAGATCGGCGCCGCCTTGCGCGGCGGCGGCGACATCTCGTTGAAGGGAGCGATGGATCTCTTCCAGATCGGCCGCGCGACGAACCTGAAGCTCGGCCTGCAGCGGATCGAGTTCCCGCCCCTGTCTCCCATGTCGGTCCATTACCTGGGCTATCCGGTCACCAGGGGTCACAGCGACCTCGACCTCGCCTATGCGATCAAAGATCAGCACCTGAAGGGCGCCAATCAGATCGTGACGCACGACCTGACGCTCGGCGACAAGGTCGAGGGCGAAGGGAAGGTGAATCTTCCGATCAAGCTCGGCGTCTCGCTACTGACGGACAAGGAAGGCCGCATCACGCTCGACGTTCCCGTCGAGGGCCGGCTCGACGACCCGAAGTTCGGCGTCGGCACCGCGATCGGAGGAGCGATGGGTGGCGTCGTCTCCGGGATCATCAAGTCTCCGTTCCGTCTGCTCTCGAAAATCGGCGGCGGGAAAGAGGAGGAGGATCTGGGCCACGTCGAGTTTCCCGCCGGGAGCTCGGCGCTCGAACCGGCGTCCGCCGAGCGGCTCAAGACCCTGGCGACCGGCCTGAAGGCGCGCCCGGAATTGCGGATCGTGGTGCCGGGCGCCTGGGACGACGCCGCCGACGGGACGGCGCTGCGGGAGGCGGCGCTCCGGAAACGGCTCGGCGAAGAGGCCGGCGGATCCTCTGCGTCGGTGTCGGCTCTCGAAAAGATCTACCTGGAGACCGCGACACGCGATGATCTCGCGGCCTTGCGTGGCGCTCAGGAGAAGTCCGGCGCCGCGGGAGAAAAGCCGGCCCTCGACGAGGCGGCCTACGCGAGCGAGCTGCGCCGCAAGATCGCCGCCTCCCAGCCGATCCCCGCCGGCGAGCTCGAGAAACTCGGTCAGGCGCGCGCCGACGCTGTCCGGGCGGCCCTGGTCGACGCCGCGGGAGTCGATGCGACTCGGGTCGAGCTGCCGGCGCCGCGCGCCGTCAAGGGCTCCACGAAAGGGCGCGTCCGCTTGACGCTCGAAGTGGCCGGCGCCACCGAGGCGGCGGAATCGCCTCAGGACGCAGGAACCGCGTCCTGAGGTCGGTCATCTCCTCGATCCCCCGGCGCCAGTCATCCCCGATCACCGCAACCGCAGAGCCAGCAGCCCCGCGACGATCAGCCCAGCCAATAGGAGCGCTCTCATCATGGGAGAAAGGTCGGGAATCGCGGCGGGAATCACTGCCGCGACGAAGGAAGTTCTCGGGGAAATCAGATCGATACAGAAAACCCCCTGGCCGGAGGTCTCCGTGACGGCCAGGGTCGCTTCATAGACCCCGGCCGGATCGTTCACCAGCGGGAAACCGGGAGCGCCGTTGTAGGTCAGGCTCAGAACGGCATTCGCCGACGAAATTGGTTGCCCGATGTTGGCCCGGCAGTGGATGGTGATGGGAAGCGCTCCCGGGTTGGAGAGCTGATAGGTCCGCGTGACGTCTGTCGGACCCGCCGGAATCGGAAGCGAAGGGCCGACGAGAGTCAGCGGCATCGACGCCGGAAGGGGCACGAAGCCGCCGGAGGCCGTCGTACCCAGGCTGCCCTGTGTCGTGAAAACCCAGTTCACGCCGTAGAGGATCGTCACATCGAGCCGGTCGAGCTTTCCGCCGTCATAGACCGCCGTGATCTGAATGGGCGCGGGCGTGCCCTGGGGAGGCCAGACGGAGGCGTTGAAAGACGTGACCGCGATGACGTCGCCGGCCTTGCCGCAGTTCTTGAACGGAAGGGGAACCGCCGCGGCGTCGCTTGCGCAGACCCCGAGGACCACGGCGGACGCCAGGAGCGTCCCGCGCATCCTCGCCTGGATTGGTGATTTCAAGGACAGTAAAGGGTAGCACGCACCGAGAAGAGACCGGGGCCGATCAGGGAATCGTCAGGGCGGAGCGTGACCTCACAGCTTGACGCAGATGTTCTTCGCTTCGGTGAAGAAGTCGAGCGAATCGAATCCGCCCTCGCGCCCGAGGCCGCTCTCCTTCATTCCGCCGAAGGGAACGCGAAGATCCCGCAGCAGCCACGTGTTGACCCAGACCGTCCCGCTCTCGATCGCCGCGGCGACGCGATGGGCCTTCTGGAGGTCGCGGGTCCAGACGCTCGACGAAAGTCCATAGCGCGTGCCGTTGGCGTAGGCGATCGCCTCTTCGGGAGAATCGAAGGGCGTGACGGTGACGACGGGCCCGAAGATCTCCTCCTGCATGACGCGCTTCTGGCAGTCGAGGCCGGCGATCACCGTCGGCTCCAGAAAGTAGCCGCTCCGCACGCGCTCCGGAAGGTCTTGGGGACGGTTTCCGCCGACGAGGATCCGGCCGCCCTCTTCTTTCGCGAGCGCGACATAGCCTTCGACCTTGCGGCGGTGCGCCTCGCTCACGAGCGCGCCGATGTCGGTCGAATCGTCCTGAGGATCCCCGATCCGGAGCTTCTTCGTTCCCTCCAGAAAGCGGTCGAGGAACTCGTCGAAGATGGTCCTCTCGACGAACAGACGCGATCCGCAAAGGCAGATCTCCCCCTGGTTGGCGAAGCTCGATTGAATCGACGTGGCGACAGCCTGCTCGAGGTCGGCGTCGGCGAACACGATGTTCGGATTCTTTCCTCCGAGCTCCAGAGACACCTTCTTGAAAAGCGGTCCCGCCTGGGCCATCACGTCCGCGCCGGTCTTCGTTCCGCCGGTGAAGGAAATGAGCGGCACCTTGGGATGCGACGTGAGGGCGCGGCCGGCGCTCCCTCCGGGGCCGTGCACGATGTTGACGACGCCGGGCGGAATTCCGGCCTCGAGCGTCAGTGCGGCGAGCCGATCGGCGGTCAGCGGCGTGAGCTCCGAAGGCTTCGCCACGCAACAATTCCCCGCGGCGACGGCCGGAGCGATCTTCCAGGTCAGGAGGTACAGCGGCAGGTTCCAGGGTGAGATCAGCCCGGCGACGCCGAGGGGTTGCCGGATCGTGTAGTTGAGCGCCCGATCGTCCGTCATGTGGCAGGGCGTTTCGGCATGCAGGATCGCGGTCGCGAAGAACCGGAAGTTCCGGACGGCTCGGGGAACGTCGATCCGGCGCGCGAGCGCGATCGGCTTCCCGCTGTCTTCCGATTCGAGCCGCGCCAGCTCGTCGAAGTTCTCCTCGAGGAGCTCGGCAACCCGGATCAGGAGGCGGGATCGCTCTTCGGCGGGCGTCCGGCGCCATGACGCGAACGCGCGGGACGCGGCCGCGACCGCGGCATCCACGTCGTCCGGGCCGCTTTCCGAGATCTCGGCGATGACCTGCCCCGTCGCCGGGTCGACGTCCGGAATGTATCGCCCGGAGCAGGGGGGCCGGAACCCGCCGTCGATGAAATTGAGGACCGTTTTCACCGCCACGAGATCCTATCCCCGGTTTGAATCGCTCCGGGCGTCGTGGTACGAAGCGAGCCCAGATGGAAAAAGAAAAGCCCCGCGGCCCTCTTTACTACGCGGACTACCTCCAGCTCGAACGGCTGCTCGGATGCCAGCAGATGCAGAGCGCTCTCCATGGCCGGCCGGCGCACGACGAGATGCTCTTCATCATCGTTCATCAGACCTACGAGCTGTGGTTCAAACAGATCCTGTGGGAGCTCGACGCGGTGCTCGCGACCTTTCGCGGCGCTCGGGTCGCGGAGGAGGAGCTCGGGCAGGCGGCCCTGCGATGCGGGCGCATCGTCGAGATCCAGCGCGTCCTGATTCAACAGGTCGACGTTCTCGAGACCATGACGCCTCTCGACTTCCTCGACTTCCGGGACGAGCTCTTCCCGGCATCGGGCTTCCAGAGCGTTCAATTCCGTCTCATCGAGAACAAGCTTGGAATGCGTCGCGGCGACCGTCTTCAGATCAACGACGCTCCGTACACGTCGCGCTTCACCAAAGAGGATGCCGCGCGCGTCGAGGCCTCCGAGAAGGAGCCTTCGCTCTTCGATTTGATCGAGGGTTGGCTCGAGCGAACGCCCTTTCTCCACTTCGGCGATTTCGATTTCTGGCGAGAGTATCGGCGGGCGGTCGACGTCATGCTCGCGGCCGACCGTGCCTCGATCCGGGGAAACCCGACTCTGACGGAAGGCGAGAAAGCCACCCAGCTCTCGGGAGTCGAGGCGACGGCGCGACGGTTCGCGGACCTGTTCGAGCCGGAAGCCGGCGAGACCCGAAGCGCGGCCGCGTCGGGTCGTCACCTCTCCCGGCGCGCGCTCCAGGCGGCGCTCCTCATCAATCTCTATCGGGACGAGCCGATTCTGCACCTGCCCTTCCGCCTGCTCGCAGTCCTCGCGGACATCGAAAGGAACTTCACGACCTGGCGCCAGCGCCACGCCCAGATGGCGATGCGGATGATCGGCACCCGCATCGGCACCGGCGGCACGTCGGGTCATGAGTATCTCGACCGGGCGGCCGAGCGTCACAAGGTCTTCTCGGATCTCTCGGCTCTTTCGAGCTTCTTCATTCCCCGGTCGGCGCTTCCCAAACTTCCTCCCGACGTGAGGAGCCGGATGGGATTCGAGTTCAAGTCTCCGCGATGATCTTCAGCTCGACCGAGATCGGGACCGGGAGCGCCACGACGCCGACAGTCGTTCTCGTCGGCCGGATGCCCTCGAAGTACTCCGCATAGACCCGGTTGAACGCGGCGAAGTCGCGGTCGATGTTCGTCAGAAAGACCGTCACGTCGGCCACTTTCTCGAGCGAGCTCCCGGCGTCCTCGAGAATAGCCTTCACGTTCTCGATGCACGCGCGCGTCTGAGCCTCGATCCCTTCGGGAATCTGCTCGGTCTCGCGATGCCGCGGGCCGATCCCGGAAAGGAACAGCAGATTCCCGACCCGGCGAGCGTGCGGATAGGGACCGAGAGGCCGCGGAGCGCGCGAGGACACGGTGGATGGAGTCGGGCTCTTCGAGTCGGATTTCACGCCGATATACTACGCGCGAGGAACGCGATGGAATCGAAGGCGCTGAATTTCCAGCGGTGGATCGACGAGCACCGGAGCTTGCTCAAGCCGCCGGTGGGCAACAAGAAGGTCTTCGACGAAGACGATTTCATCGTCATGGTCGTCGGAGGGCCGAACAGCCGCAAGGACTACCACATCGACGAGGGGCCCGAGTTCTTCTATCAGCTCGAAGGCGAGATGGTCCTGAAGACGATCCAGGGCGGAAAGGTCGCGGACATCCCGATTCGCGCCGGCGAGATCTTTCTCCTTCCGGGCCGCGTCCCTCATTCGCCCCAGCGGATGCCGAATTCCGTGGGTCTCGTCATCGAGCGAAAACGGCTCCCGCACGAGAAGGACGGGCTCCAGTGGTATTGCGACAAGTGCAATTCGCTGCTGTACGAAGAGTTCTTCACTCTCCAGGACGTCGAAAAGGATTTCCCGCCCATCTTCGACCGGTTCTTCGCCGACGAGAAGAATCGCCGCTGCAAGAAATGCGGCACGGTGATGCCCGCGCCGGCCCGCTGACTTGCTGAAGATCGACGTCCACACCCACATCCTTCCCGAGAGGCTGCCCGACTTCCGTAACCTGCCCGGCGGCGAACGGTTCGTTCGCATCGAGCACCAAAAACCCGCAGCCGCGGCGCCTCCGGAAGCGCCCGGATGATCGTCGACGGCTCCGTGTTCCGCGAGATCGAAAGCAATTCCTGGGACGTCGACGCGCGGCTCCACGAATGCGACGAGGCGGGCGTCGGCGTGCAGGTTCTCTCGACGGTGCCGGTCATGTTCAGCTACTGGGCGCAGCCGACTCCCGCGCTCGAGCTCGCGAGGCATCTCAACGACCACATCGCCGGGGTCGTGGCCGCGCATCCGGCGCGTTTCGCCGGCCTCGGAACGATCCCGATGCAGAGCCCCGAGCTCGCGATCCGGGAGCTCGAGCGCTGCGTGCGGGACCTCGGGCTCTCGGGTGTCGAGATCGGCTCGAACGTCAACGGAGCGAATCTCGACAGCCCGGAGCTCTTTCCGGTGTTCGAGGCGGCGGCGACGCTCAAGGCCGCCGTCTTCGTCCATCCGTGGGAGATGGCCGGCCGGGATCGGATGGCGCGTTACTGGCTCCCCTGGCTCGTCGGGATGCCCGCGGAGACTTCGCTCGCGATCTGCTCGCTCATCTTCGGCGGCGTGCTCGAGAGGCTGCCGGGCCTGCGGATCGGATTCGCGCACGGCGGCGGCGCTTTTCCGGCGACGATCGGGCGCATCACACGCGGTTTCGAAGCCCGGCCCGATCTGTGCGCCGTTTCGAACGACGTTTCGCCGCGGGAGTATCTCGGGCGGATCTACCTCGACTCGCTCGTGCATGATCCGCGGATGCTGCGCTACCTCGTGGATCTGATGGGCCCCGAGCGGATCGCCCTGGGCAGCGACTATCCTTTCCCGCTCGGCGAGCCTCGCCCGGGAGAGCTGATCGATTCGTGCGGATTCCCGGAGAAGACCCGTGCGCGGCTGCTGCACGGCACGGCGCTCGAGTGGCTCGACCTTCCCGCGGCGCGTTTCGGCGGAGTCGCGTGAACGAGCAGTTCCAGCCCGGACGCGACTTCGCCGCCGCCCTGGATCGAGAGGACCCGCTCGGCAGATTCCGAAACGAATTCCACATTCCCAGGAGCGAAAGCGGCGAAGAAGAGATCTATTTCGCCGGCAATTCGCTCGGGCTCCTTCCGAAGAGAACTCGGAGGTACGTGGACGAGGAGCTGGAGAAGTGGAAGCGCCTCGCCGTCAAGGCGCATTTCTCGGGAGAGAACCCGTGGATGCCGTACCACGAGCTCCTCGCCGAGCCGATGGCCCAGCTGGTGGGCGCGTCTCCGAGCGAAGTCGTGACGATGAATTCGCTCACCGTCAACCTTCACCTGATGATGACGAGCTTCTACCGGCCGACGCGCGAGCGGCATCGGATCCTCATCGAGGAGCATGCCTTCCCCTCCGACGACTACGCGGTCGAGTCGCAGGCCGCCGTCCACGGCTTCGACCCGGCGGAGGCGCTCGTGCGGCTGCGGTCCGAGACGCCCGCGGAGAACCCCTCGATCGACACCGGCGAGATCGCTCGGATCCTCGAACGCGAGGGCGAGTCGATCGCGCTGGTACTGCTTCCGGGAGTTCAGTACTACACGGGCCAGGCGTTCGAGATCGAGGCGATCACGCGGCTCGCGCACGCGAAAGGTTGCATCGTCGGCTGGGATCTGGCGCACGCGGCGGGCAACCTCGTCCTGCGTCTCCACGACTGGAACGCGGACTTCGCCGTCTGGTGCACGTACAAGTATTTGAACTCGGGCCCGGGCTCGGTGGGCGGCTGCTTCGTCCACGAGCGGCACGGCCATGGCACGTCGCGGGATCTGCCGAGGTTCGCCGGCTGGTGGGGCCACGACAAGGAGTCGCGCTTCCGGATGGAACCGGGATTCCGGCCGATCCCCGGCGCCGAGGGATGGCAACTCTCGAACCCTCCGATCCTCTCGCTCGCGGCGATTCGAGCTTCGCTCGACATCTTCATGGAAGCGGGGGGAATGGAGCCGCTGCGGGAGAAATCGCTCCGCCTCACGGCCTACCTCGAGTGGCTGCTCGCGCGGGAGGTCGGCGATCCGGTTCAGATCCTCACGCCGGCAGATCCGCGCCAGCGCGGATGCCAGCTCTCTCTTCAGGTGAAGTCGAAAGTCCCGGGAAGAACCGTCCTCGAAAGACTCGAAGCCTCCGGCGTCGTCTGCGACTGGCGCGAGCCGGACGTGATTCGCGTGGCGCCCGTCCCCCTCTACAACCAGTACGAGGAGGTCCGCCGGTTCGTCAAGATTCTCCGGAACGCGCTGTGAGGAGGATTGCCCCCCTGTCCCTTGCCCTCTCCCCCCGCTCACGCAGGTGCAGAGGGGATTCATGCCATCCGGTCTTGGCGCTCGAGGCGGGAGCACATCAAATCAAGACTGACTTTTCCCGACGCTCGGAGTCGTTGATGACCGCCCGACACCAAATTGTGATCGGGCGGCCCCTGAAGTTCCAGGACTCGGAGGAGAAATGCTCGGACAGAAGAACGCTCTTGCTACGGTCGCGGTCAAGGACCTCGAAGTCGCCCGTAAGTTCTACGAAAACAAACTCGGCCTGAAGGTCGCCGGCCCGACGGGTCCGCAGGTGCTCGCGTTCGAGAGCGGAACCTCGAAGATCCTCGTCTACAAGTCGCAGTTCGCGGGGACCAATCAGGCGACGGCGGTCACGTGGGTGGTCGGCGAAGATATCGACGCGATCGTGCGGGATCTCCAGGCGAAGGGTGTGGCGTTCGATAAATACGACTTCCCGGGCGTCACCCACGAGGGAGACGTGCACGTTTTCGGACCGATGCGCAACGCCTGGTTCAAGGACCCGGATGGGAACATCTTGAGCGTCGTCAACGGCTAAGGGAATTCGACCTTAGGACCTCCTCGGGCTGGTCGACGAGGTTGTGCTGATCGTCTACCCGGTCTTGCTGGGCCGCGGCAAACGCTTCTTTTCGGACAGTGTTGACGCGCTGGAGCTCGCGCTCGTCAGCACGAAGGCCACACCAACGGGTGTGCTCCTCAACACCTATCGATACGTGGGATCGCTGCGAACCTGATCTTTCGCCGACGCGAGCGGCTCAGTCTCCGTGGTGCGCGACGATCGGTACAGGGTCGGTGTAGCCTCCGAGTACTCCCGTGAGAACGCCTCGCGACACCTCGGAGATCACGCTCGTCGGCGCCGGTCTCGCCGGCTCGCTGCTGGCGATCTTTCTGGCCCGGCGCGGGCACCGCGTGACGCTCCTCGAGCGCCGCCCGGATCCCCGGAACGCGGCGCCATCGGCGGGTCGCTCCATCAACCTGGCGCTCGCCAATCGCGGCATCTCCGCGCTCGAAGAGGTCGGCGTGATGGAGAGCCTCCGGCCAGCGCTCATTCCGATGGCCGGGAGAATGCTTCACGACGAGGAAGGACGGCTCCGGCTAGTTCCCTACGGCAACAAGCCGCACGAGATCATCTACTCGATTTCGCGCGCGGGCTTGAACACGTTGCTTCTGGACGTTGCCGAGGGGACCGGGAAAGTCTCCATCCGCTTCGGAGAGACGGTTGGCGGCGTCGACTTCGCGAACCGCAAGGTGGTTCCGCAAGCAACGCCCTACGACGTCCTCATCGGGACGGATGGAAGCGCGTCGGCGGTTCGCGCCGCCATCATGGAACGGACCGGCGGACGACTCGACGAGGAGCCGCTCGGCCACGGGTACAAGGAGCTGACGATCCCGGCGGCAACGGCAGGCGGAGGCCGATGGCGGATGGAGAAGAACGCCCTGCACATCTGGCCGCGCGGCGAATACATGCTGATCGCGCTCCCCAACGTCGACGGCAGTTTCACCGCGACCCTGTTCCTGCCGAATCGTGGAGAAGAAAGCTTCGAGGCCCTAACGACGCCCGAGGCCGTTCACGCGCTCTTCGGGCGCCGATTCGCCGACGCGATTCCGCTCATGCCTCGCCTCGTCGAGGACTTCTTCGGAAATCCCACAGGCCATCTCGAGACGATCCGGTGCGCGCCCTGGTCGTTCGAGGATCAGGCGCTCGTCCTGGGCGATGCGGCGCACGCGATCGTTCCCTTTCACGGGCAGGGCATGAACGCGGCGTTCGAGGATTGCAGCGCCTTCGACCAGAGTCTCCGAGATCCGGATCGCCCGTGGAACGAGATCTTCGCGGAATTCGAAGCGCACCGCCGGCCCAACACCGACGCGATCGCCGACATGGCCCTCGAGAACTACATCGAGATGCGGTCGACCGTCCGGGAGCGGAAGTTTCAGCTGAAAAAGGATCTCTCCTTCCGCCTCGAGGAGAGACACCCCGGCCGGTTCATCCCCCGCTATTCGATGGTGATGTTCCACACGATTCCCTACGCCGAGGCCAGGCGGCGCGGAGCGATTCAGGAGGGAATCCTGGACGAGTTGACGAGCAAGGCCGCGAGTCTCGACGAGATCGACATCGCGCGCGCCGACCGGCTCATCGCCGAGCGACTTTAATTTCCCCGGACTGACGACATGTCTCTCAACGGCAAGAAGTTCCATTGCGATGGCGTGACGCTTGCAGAATCACGTCCGACGAGGAGGACAAAGCCATGCAACGTCGATGGACTGTTTGGTTAGCCGTTCTCGGGACGGTGGCGTTCCTGTTGGGCGTGCCTGCTCTTGCGGCCGACAAGGCGCCGGACGCCACGATCAGCCTGTCGGAAGGTTCCGTCGCTGCCGGGATCGGCTGGAGCTGGGGCCACGGTGACATTTCCTTCCAGGGCAAGACCTATCGCGTGAAGGTGGATGGCCTCTCCGTGGCCGAAGTGGGAATCACGAGCGCGGAGGCTTCGGGCAACGTCTACAACCTGAAGTCGGTTGACGATCTGAACGGCGTGTACGCGGCCGCCGGCGCCGAAGGGACGGCGGGGAAGGGAGTCGGCTACTCGTCGCTCAGAAATAGCAAGGGAGTCGTGATCAACCTGAAGAGCGAGACGAAGGGCGCGAACTTGAAGATCGCGGCCTCGGGTCTGAAGATCACCGTGGAGCCGTCGCAGTAGAGCGCGGGCTTCACGATCGCTAACGGGTGTCGCCCGCGAGGCGACACCTTTTTTTGTGCCCGTCGCGAGTCTGCCCCGATATTCGATCGTGATGTCTCATACGATTCTTTTGCGCTGAATCAGGCAGGTCATTCTCTAGAGCGCCCTGGCAACCTGTCGCCGCATGCTAGGCTTCCGCCGTGCGCTCGCGCCCCGCGCTCACCACGCTCCTTGCGGCCCTGTTCGCGTGCGTGGCCGCGGCGGGATCGGCGGAATCGGGCTACGACAAGCCGCCGCAGTACGTGCTCGACGTTCTTCACGCGCCTTCGCCGCCGAGTCCGTCGGTGAGCCCGACGCAGGACCGGATTCTTCTCGTCTCGTGGGTCCGGTACCCGCCCATCGCGCAAGTCGCCGAGCCGTTCCTGAGGCTCGCGGGCGTGCGCGTCGAGCCGCGGACGCGGCGCAAACACGACACCCCGGGCGGCTACGGCATCGCGCCCTGCGCGCAGACGCTGATGCTCGTCGAAGTCGCCGCCGGCCGCGAGACGCCGGTGACGTTGCCCCCCGGCGGCTGCCTGGACGGCTTCGCGTGGGCCGCCGACGGGCGGCGCTTCGCGTTCCGAAACACCTCGAAGGACGCCGTCGAGCTGTGGATCGGCGACGCCGTCACCGGCGCGATCCGGCGCCTCGGCGATGCGCGGCTGAACCCGATGCTCGGCAGCTCGCTGCAGTGGATGCCCGACCAGAAAGACGCTGCTCGTGAAGCTCGTGCCGGCGAATGCCGGGCCGCCTCCGGACGCATCCGCCGCGTCGGGCGGCCCGAGCATCCAGGAGGCGGTAGGAGAAAAAGGCGAGAGCAGCACCTACGAGACGCGCGACACGCTCTCGAGCAAGCACGACGAGGACCTCTTCGACTATTACGCGTCGAGCCAGCTCGCTTTCGTCGACGCAGGCTCCGGCGCAATCACGCCGCTGGGCGATCCGGCGATCATCGCAGACGTCAACGCGTCGCCCGACGGCGGGAACCTGCTCGTGGAAGTGATTCACAAGCCGTACTCCTACGTCACCACGTACCCGAATTTCGCGCACGACGTCGAGCTCTGGGACCGCACCGGCCGCAGGACGCGCACGCTCGCGAAGCTGCCGCTCTCGGATCGGGTGCCGATCGCCGGCGTGCCGACCGGCCCGCGCGACTTCGAGTGGCGTCCGACCGAACCGGCGACGCTCGTCTGGGCCGAGGCGCTCGATGGGGGCGACTGGAACGTGAACGTCCCCGAACGCGACAAGGTCATGACGCTGAGCGCCCCGTTCACCGACGCGCCCGCCGAGATCGCCCGCGTCGAGCAGCGCTACGCCGGCTTCGACTGGAGTGAGCATCGAGGCGTGGCCCTGCTGCACGAGTTCGACGAGAACAAGCACTGGCGGCGCACGTTCCTCGCCGACGTCGACCATCCTGCGACCAAGCCTCGAGTCCTGTGGGACATGTCGAGCGACGAGCGCTACAAGGACCCCGGTCAGCCGGTCTACAAGGCGCTGCCGAACGGGCAATGGGTGATGCGCCACGACGGCGGCGCGATCTTCCTTCGCGGCAGGGGCGCGTCGGTCGACGGGGATCGGCCCTTTCTCGATCACTTCGACCTCGAATCGCGCAAGTCCATGCGGCTGTTTCGCAGCGACAAGACCGCACTCGAGTCCTTCCTGGCGTTCACCGGCTCGACCGACCGTGCGTTCCTGACGTGGCACCAATCCCCGACGGATCCGCCGAACGCGATGCTCCGCACGCTCGGCAAGGCGGTCGCGTCACCGAACCCGGGCGAGGCCGCGATGACTTCGACGGTACGCGTGGTGACGCATATCCCGGATCCCACGCCCGCGGTGCGCTCGATCCAGCAGCGACTGGTCAAGTACCAGCGCAAGGACGGCACGCCGCTCTCGTTCCGGCTTCTCACGCCGCCCGGCTACAAGGAGGGCACACGCCTCCCGGCAATCCTCTACGCCTACCCGCTCGACTACGCGAGCACGTCGACGGCGGGGCAGATCAGCGGCTCGGAGCGGGAGTTCATGTATCTCACCAACTACCGCCTGCTGCTTCTGTCGGGATACGCGATCATCGACTCCGCCGCTTTCCCGATCGTCGGTGATCCGAAGCAGGCCTACGACACGTACCTCGATCAGCTCGTGGAGGACGCACGCGCGGCCGTCGACACCGCCGTCGGCACCGGGGTCGTTGATCGCGACCGCATCGGCGTCACCGGCCACAGCCACGGCGCCCTGATGACGGCGAATCTGATCGCCCACACCGATTTCTTCCGCGCCGGCGTCGCGACCAGCGGCTCGTACAACAAGACGCTCACGCCGTTCGGGTTCCAGAACGAGCGCCGCTCCGTGTGGAAGGGCCAGAGCGTGTACCTTCAGGTCTCGCCGTTCTTCTTCGCCGACAAGATCAAGCTCCCGCTGCTGATCATGCACGGCGCCGACGACGCGAACCCGGGCACGACGCCGCTCCAGTCCGTGAAGCTTTACGAGGCGATCCGCGGCAACGGCGGCACGGCACGTCTCGTGATGCTGCCGCACGAGCCGCATTGGTACTCGGCGATGGAATCCAACGAGCAGCTCGCGTACGAGGAGCTGCGCTGGTTCGACAAGTACGTCAAGAGCGCGCCTCCCCGTGAGAAAGCGGCAGAGCCGAAGACGGGTGCGGCGGCGAAGCCTTGAGACGCGACCGCCGGCGCTCCAAACCAGAAATCAGGACTGACCCCAACGCCTGAGCGAGCGACCGCCTCGACGAGGCACGGTGCGCGACCGAGTCTGATCGACTCATGTTCCCGCCTCATCCGATATCTCGAAAAAGGGAACGACATTCTGTTGCTGACGACCAGCACGCGCTATCGGAAACACGCGTTCGACCTCCCGAAAACGACGCAGCTCGCGCTTCGCATCCGGGACCACCTCCGACGTCGGAAGCAGCGCGTCGTTTTGCTCGACGTCGCAAAGCTGAAGATCCACACCTGTGAGGGCAACATCAGCGCCAAGAAGGGCAACAATTGCGGAGTACGCGAGGCGCGCCTGCCCTCCCGGTCCAAGAATCCGACGGGCCACCACCGTTGCTGGGCCTCGATCAACAACGCCGACGACCAGCTGTACAGGATTACGCGCGAGCTCTTTCAATCGCGGCTCGTGGTTTTCTTCGTCTCGGTGCGCTGGGGTCAGACCAACAGCGTGTATCAGCGGCTCTTCGAACGCTTGAGCTGGATCGAGAACCGATTCACGACGCTCGGCGAGGCGCCCATTCCGCAGTTGCGGAAGCTCGAGGCCGGAATGGTTCTCTTCGGCCAGAACTGGAACGATGCGCAGGTTCTGAAGACCCAGCGGCAGAACTTCAAATGGTTCGGCTGGAAGACGCCGGCGCCGCTCAGCTTCTCCTGGCAGTACACACGGAACGCGAAGGACGAATCTCCCGAATCGTACGTGGGCGCCGTCGAGGAATTCGGCGCGCTGATGCAGTCCGAGTGGCTTCGATGAGGGGGTCAGACCCGAGCTCGGCGGGGCCTGCCAACGACCCCCGTGGTATGCTTTCAACCTCCGATCCCCCCGACGGCACCAGTCAGCTTTTCATGACCGCCCGTCGCCGGTCTTCGGCGAGAAACGCGAGTCGTCATGAATTCCTTGCGGACGTGGAGATGTCGCGACTGCGGCCGGTCCACCCAGGCCGAGGTCGCGCACGACGGAAGTGCAAAGTGCTCCTTCTGCGGGCGCGTCATGCGGATCCAGCCGAGCCGCAAACGGGGAGGCGAGATGCCCAGCCAGTTGCCGTCTCTCCGGAAAGCCGCCGAGAAGTGAAACCGGTCCCGCCCGTCGAAGCGGCCGAACTGGCCGACGACTCGATCCGAGGCGAAGTCCTCGATCGACTGAAGGCTCGCTACGGAGAGGCGCGCAAGCTCATGTCGCCGAGCGGCGACTGGGCGAATCTCGACTGGATCCTCGGCGCGATGACCGGCGTGGACCAGCGCTCCGAGGATTTGACCCGCAAGATGATGATCCTGCTCCCCCTCTGGCTCGAAGACCTCGCCGTCGAGCTCGAGCGAGGAACGGAGAAGGGACTTTCCGGAGAGGCGAGCGAGTCGGCGGCGGCAGCTCATCGCGCGTGCGAGTCCGTGGCCACGAGCCTTCGCCAGGCGACGACGGCATTCGTCGCGATTTCGCGAAGCGAGGCCTGACGCGATGGGCGCCCCGCAACCCCAATCGGTCGCCATCCTCCTCAGCCGCCTTCCGAGGATCGAGAACGCGCCCGGACTGATCCTCTTGAGGGTGGATGCCACGGGAGGAGCCGCTCCGCCGACGACGATCGGCAGCCTGACCGACGCCGCACTTCGCGGCCGCCTCGCCCACTTCGACCAGCATTCCGCCAACGAGCTCGCCGCCGTCCGGCACGCGCTGGCGAAGGACTCCGGTGAGGCGACGGTCTACGAGCACTGGTTCGGCGTCGAAAGCTGTCTCCAGTTCTGGCACGGGTTCACCGGCTCCCGGATCCGGATCGTCGCGTTGACTTGCGATGGCTGCGGAAAGACGAGCCGCCAAAACATCGGTGGAACCGTCGGAGAGACGCTGTCTTTCCTCTGCACGTGCGGCCGGCCGGCGCGCACGACCGTCCCCAAGACGGTCGACGCCTAGAGTCCGTCCGGGGCCGAGCGCCCGCCTCTGCTCGGCTATTCCTTCCGCCGCACGAATCGCCCGTCGCTCTTCACCGTCCACGTCTTTCCGCCGTCGGCGGACGTCGAGTAGATGTGCCGGATCGTGTCCGGCGCCACGTTCTCCAGCACGTTCCTCGCGAGGAGCCGCTTCCCGTCGGCGTCGAGAACCCAGCCCTCGAACCGCATCGCGCCGTCCCGGTACGAGCCCTCGAAGTCATTCGATCGGTTGTCATCGCCGTTCCACACCATGCGCCACACGCGCCGGTTGACGTCGTAGAAGGAGATGCTCATGCCGCGAGACTTCGCGCCCTCCCACCGCTCGACGATCACGCAGCCCTCGTACTCGCGCGTGTTGTGCAGGCGTCCTCCGGACGGCGAGCCCGGCTTGTCCCACGGCGTCGCGTCGAAATCGCCGACCCAGAAGTCGAACGTGTGGACGGCGCGGCACGGATAGCGCGCGTCGTCGGTCGCCAGCCTTGCCGTCTGCCCGGCGGTCAGCGATGCGCAAGCGATCGCGCAAAATGCTGACAGGATCCACGAGAATCGGATTCGTTTCATGCCGTACTCTCCTCCGCCCGCGCCTGCGTCGCCCGGCAGGTCACGGGCCGACGAGTCACGTTACGGGAGGCAATCTCCGCAGGTTTCAGGTTCGCGTACGCCACCGCGCGCCTCGTCACGCGCCGGGGCGTAGGGGCGGCCCTTGCGGCCGCCCGTCTCATCTCGGGCGGGGACAAGCCCCGCCCCTAAGATTCATTTCGATCTCCGCTGGCATACGGTCGGCCCTCGCGGCCGGCCGCCTCGATCAGCGAGACACGCCGTCGTCCCACATGTGCCGCGAGATTCGCCAGGAGCCGTCGGGCAGCTTGCGCATGGCGTTGAGGTACGTGCCCGGGTGGCCGTGCGTCCGCGTCGCGCCGCCTTCGACCTGCGTCCACGCGACGTCGTCTCGCCCATAGACGGACGCGACGCCGCAATTGCCCTGGATGTCCTCGACGGTGATGGCGAGCTTCGTGATCGTCGTCGCCGGAGCGTCGGGAGGCCACCAGTAGTTCGTGATCGCCGCCGTTCCGGCCACCCAGGGCGCTCCGTGGGCCGGCAGCAGGACGGCATCGGACGTGAAGGCTCCGAGAACGCCCTTCGCATCGCCGCGCAGCCAGGCGGTGCGGTAGGCCTCGATGACCGCGCGGATGGCCTGGATGTCGCGGGCGGAGAGAGCGCCGGTGCACTCCGCGGCGCCCCCGGACCTGCCGTCGCCGACCCTCGTCTGCCCGAGCGCCATGGCCGCCGCCGCGAAAAGAAAGACGTTCCTGAGAACAGGTCGTCGCCGCACGTCAGACCTCCTTGCTTCCGGCCTCGGCGACCTCTACGGCCAAAGCGCAGAAAGGTTGAGGACCTTCTCGAGCAATCGGTTGATAGGAATGGACGAGCGAGCGGGACCCGCTCACTTGCCGGCGGACTTGGCGAAAAAATCGTTCGCGTTCCAGGTCGGCCGCTTCTCCTGCTGCGCGACGTCGTAGCCCATCAGGAAGATCATCCCAGTCGCCCGGACGCCGGCCTCGTAGTCGATTGGTTGCTCCATGTTGTCGAGCGGCGTGTGGTACCGGGTGGCGAGCCACTTTACGCCGACCTCGACCCCGTCGACTCCCCGGCGCACCTGGACCGACGGGACCCCCTGCAGAGTGAACGAGTAACTGTCGTTGCGCGCAAAGAAGTTCATCTGCGGCATCCGGTCGGGACTCAGCATGTAGCCCGTAAGGAGAGCGGCGCGCTTCGCATTCTCAATCAGGGTCGAGTGGTCTCCCCCCTCGATGACCAGGTCCTTGGATGCGTAGAGCATGCCGGGCAGCATGTCGATGTTGATGTCGGCGACCATGGCCGCGGCCGGGACCGTCGGGAAGTGGGCGAAATAGTCGGATCCCTCGAACATGTCCTCTTCGCCCGTCGGAAAGAGAAACACGATGGAACGGCGCGGCGCCACCGGCAGCCGCGTGTAGGCGCGGGCGATCTCGAGGAGCGCGGCGACACCCGACGCGTTGTCCATGGCGCCGTGGCAGACCATGTCCTTGCTGCCCTCGGCCGCCAGGCAACGTTCCCCCTCCGCGCCGGTATGGATCCCCATGTGATCGATGTGAGCCGTGTAGATCACGTATTGATCGCGCAGGCGCGGGTCGGAACCGGTGATCTTGCCGACGACGTTCGAGGCGTCGAAGGACTGATGCGTGTTGACGACGTGCATCTTCGCCTTCCAGGCGAGCGGAAAGGACTGCGGCCGGCCCGCGCGCGCCTCGGTGAAAGCCTGCTCGAGACTTCTCGGCGCCCCCTCGAACAATTTCTCCGCGCCCCGCTGACGAAGCCACGCCCAGGCGCGGATTCCCGAAACGGCATCGTGAGGCGTTCCGTCCTTTTCCATCCAAACCCCGTCGCCCGAGATGTCCACGTCGTCCTCGGGCAGGAAGATCTCCAGGCGCCCGACGGCGCCGTGCGCCACGGCGTTGCGGGCTTTCCGCGCGAGGTCCGCGTAATAGCCGGCCTGCGACGACGGAAAGGTCGGCGGAGCGTTGCTGATCAGTGCCACGATCTTGCCGCGGGCGTCGATGCCCGCGTAGTCGTCGTAGTGCATGTCGGGCGCGGTGATGCCGTATCCCACGAAGGCGACGGGCGCCTCCACGCTGCTCTCCGTGCGGGAGACGTCCGAGTAGTACCAGTAGTCGTCCGGGTCCTCGAGCACGACGTCCTCGCCGGGTTTCGACAGCGATATCGAGCTGCGAAGCGGGTCCGGTGTGCCGCGACGCCACGGCACCTTCTGGAACCACGTTCCGTGCTCCCCCGCCGGCAGCACGCCCATGCCCTCGAGCTCCGCCGCGACGTAGCGCGCCGCGATCTCGTGGCCGGGAGTTCCGGGAAACCGGCCCCCGAGCAGATCGTCCGACAGGAACCGCATGTGCGCGCGAATCGCATCCGCCCGGATGGCCTTGATCGCTGCTTCGGCGGGGGCGCGATCGGAGGGATCGAAGTTCTGCGCAGGAACGCCGGAGGCTACCGCGCCAAGGCACACGATCAGCCAGGCGGTTCGCATGCAGGACCTCCCGAAGTCTTGCCGACGCTACATCACGGTCGAGGCCACGCCAGGACAGCGCGGGAGACCCTCACCCCGACCCTCTCCCGTCACCGGGAGAGGGAGGTCTCGTCAGATCCCCGTGTACCAGGCCCAGCCGTTCTGGATGTTGCCCTTCTCGCCGCCGTCCTCGAACTTGTCCGTGACGACGATGTTGCGCAGGAACTTCATGCTCTTGTAGCCCATCTGCCGCTCCACGCGCAGCCGCACCGGCGCGCCGTGCGGGAATCGGCAGGTCGCGGCCGTTCATCCCGTAGGCCAGGATCGTCTGCGGGTGCCGCGCGTCGAGCATGTCGATGCTGTCGACCCAGCCGTCGTACGCGGTGAAGAGGACGAACCGCGCGGACGGCAGGACGCCCGCCGCGTCGAGCACGGCCGAGAGCGGCACGCCCGTCCACTGGCCGATGGCGCTCCAGCCTTCCTCGCACGTGTGGCGCGTGATCTGCGTCCGCGGCGGGAACTGCTTCAGCTCGGCAGCGAGAACTCCCGCGGCTTTGCGACGGCGCCTCCGACCGGTAGACGCCAGTCCGCGAACCCGCCGTCCTTGCAAACGGCGGTACGCATCGCCGAACTCCGCCTTCTTGCTGGCGCCGGGGTCGGTGGTGCCCGTCGCCGGAAACGACGTGAGGTCCTCGGGCCGGTATTCCTTCACGAGCGCGTGGTCCGACAGGAGCGCCTTCTGCATGCCGTACGTGAAGGTGTCGCCCGCGCGCAGGACGTTGCCGCAGGTGGGCGGCAGGATCTTCGGGAACCGCCGCGCGACGATCACGCCGCCGACCGCCACCGCTCCCGCGACGAGGGCCCCGCGGCGCGTGAGGAGGCCGGATGCCGCCTTCTCTTTCTCCTTCATGTCATCTCCCCAGGGTCATGGCCCGGATCTGACGCCGGAATCCGGACCGGACGACCATCACGACGTGCACGATCACGAACAACAGCGAGCACCGCCGACGTGAAGAAGTGGATCGTCCGCGCGGACTGGATGCCGCCGAAGAGGTCCAGCAGAAACGGAAACGCGGCGGTTACCGCGGGCGACATCGTCAGCCCGGTCGCCACCATCAGCGGAGCCGCGACGAAGATCACGAAGGAGTACGCGCATTTCTGGAGCAGGCCGTAGCGGGGCCCGCCCGACGCCGCGGGGCTCCGGAGGCGCAGATGCTCGACCAGGTCGCGCCACACCGGACGCGGCGCGAGCTCCCGGATCCGGGGCCAGATGTTGCGAGCGGAAGTGGCCGCTGAACAATCCGAGCAGGAGATAGAGGAGGCCGGGCAGCACGAGAAACCATGCGGCGAGGAAGTGGAGGCTGCGCCCCCAGCCATTCTCGTTGAAGATCTCGTAGGTCCGGTTGGCGCTCACGGGCCCCGACGCGCTTTCGAAGTCAGCGGAACGGGCCTGTCGTAGCCGCCGTGCTTGTAGTTCCGGCTGATCGGCAGCTCGAGCAGCGCCGGCGTCAGGTCGTTGCCCGCCTTTCCCCAGTAGAGCCGCGGATGGACCATGAGGATCTCGAACCCGCTGAACGCGAGCGTCAGAACGCTCAGCGTGACGACCCATGAGAGAGACGGACCCAGCGCGCGTGCCCGTCGCCGCGGGGCGATCCGGCCTGATCGGGACCTTCGGCCATGCCGCGAATCCTCCGGGGGTGAATGATTCAGGTTACCACCACGTGACGTAGGGGCGGCCCTCGCGGCCGCCCCTTGAGCTGTCATCCCGAGCGATCGCGAGGGATCCCGAACTCGGCAGGCCCTCAGCCGGAAGACGGCATCGTCGGCGAGGAATCTCGGGATCCCTCGTCGTGGACTCCTCGGGGATGACAGCGGCGCGCGGGCCCTCTACGGTCCGTACAGCTGCAAGCCGAACCCGTTGGCGATGAATTTCGCCATCGCGTCCCGGGTCACCGACGCGGTCGGGCAGTACTCCGTCGCCGTGCACCCGGTGAGGACGCCGGTCGCCCAGAGGTAATGGATGTGCTTGCAGAATTGCTCGGACACGGGCACGTCGGTGAAGTGCGTGTTCGGCGTGCCGGGGTCGCACGAGTAAGAGAAGCCTGTCTTCAGGTCCGGCCCGTAGGTCAGCGGCACCGTCGCGGCGCCCTTCGGCGCGAAGATCGCCTTGGCGACGAAGGCGGCCATCGCGTCCCGCGTGATGGATTGGGTTGGGCAATACAGGCCGGTGTTGCAGCCGAGCGTGACGTTTTCCCGGGCGAGATAGTGAATGTGCTTGCACGCCGGATCCGTGGGCGGGACATCGGTGAAGAGGGAGTGCCCGCCGTTGATGCAGTTGTAGCTCTGCCCGCCGACGAACCCGGCCGTCGGGACGAGCGGCCCCGTCCCGGCGATCGCCTTCGCGATGAAGATCGCCATCTGGTCGCGCGGCACGACGGCGCCCGGACAATAGGTTGTCGCCGTGCACCCGGACGTGATTCCGAAGTGCAGCATCGTCTCGATCTTCGCGTAAAAGGGCTGGGATACCGGTACGTCCGAAAAGCTGTCTCCCACGTGCAGCGTCCAGATCTGAGAGCCGTTGACGTCGAGATCCTCCTGGAACGTGGCGTCCCAATGCGTCGCGGGACGGCTCGCCGGCGCGTCCACCGTCATTCGGTAGCAGTCGTGCGCCGTCGACGCGTCGTAACAGTTGGCGATGGCGCCTTTCGGAATGGAACCGTAGTCCGCGGTCGTGTTGTTGATGTGGTACAGCGCGCCGCCCGGTCCGGTGAAGGCGCTCGCCGTTCCGGTGCGGGAGAATGCGTTGCCGCCGACGTTCTGCCACGTCGGCTCGACGCGCACCGTCTCGCCGGGCTCGAGCACTCCATTCACGTTGGACGTCGTTCCGGAGGAGCTGTGTGCGTCCACCCGCATCGGCCGCGGCAGCGGATCGGTGCGAGTTCGAACGATGCCGAGGCCGTCCCCGTCCCCTCCCCCGTGCGACCACGTCACGACGAAGGCATCGCTTCCTCCGGACGAGACGCGCAGGTTTGGGTAGACGCGGCCCGTCGTGGACGTGTTGACGGCGAACTCGGAACCGACTCTCGCTCCCGTACGGTCGAACTTCTGGCCGAGAATGCTGCCATTGGTGACGTAGCCATTGCACCAGGTCACGACGAAACCACCCCGCGTGTCCATCGCGACGGAAGCCGACGTCTGATACCCCGTCGTGTACGTATTCACTTGAAACTCCGACCCGACCTTTTCTCCGGACGCGTCGAAGCGCTGGCCGAAGACGCCGCCAACGTCACCGTCCTCGCCGCTGTAGTCCGACCAGACGACGACGAAGTCTCCGTGCTTCCCCATCGTCACCTTCGCACTCCGTTGATCGCCGGTCGTGTGCGTGTTGACCGGAAAAACAGATCCGACTTTCGCGCCGGTGGTGTCGAACCGCTGTCCGAAGATCCCGTAGCCGCCGAGGCCCGGATTATCTTCCCAGACGACGACGAACTCGCCGGAGTCGTCCATGGCGACTGCCGGAGATACCGGCAGCGAGCCGGCGGCGACCTGAATTTCCGAGCCGACGGCCGATCCCAGCGTGGGCCCGAATCGTTGTCCAAAGATTCCCACGTGGTCCGCCGGATAGTGGTCCGCCCACACGACGACGAAGCTCGAGTCGGCGCCAATTGCGACGGCAGAAGTGTACGCGCCGCCCGTCGTGTAGGTGTTGACGAGGAATCCCGGCCCATCGTTGGTGCCGTGGAGAAATTTTCTCGCAAAGATTCCATAAAACGGGGTGTATTGCTTGCTCTGCCAGGTCACGACGAAGTTGCCGTCGTTTCCGGCAGCGGCATTGACGATAAATTGGTCGCCCGTCGTATATGCGTTGACCGCGATTTCTGAGCCGCTCTTCCCGCCGGTGGCGTCGTAGAGCTGCGCGAAGACGCCGTGCTTCGAGCCGTCCTGATACTGGCTCTGCCAGGCGATGATGAACTGGCCATCCGGCGCGACGGCGACCACGGGGAAATCCTGATCTCCCGTTGTGTATGTATTGACCTGGAACTCTCCTCCGAAGGGCGGTGCTTGAGCGAGCAGCCTGGAGGCGAGCGGGACGACCGAAAGAAGCATCGCGAGACGCAGAAATCGCGACATCGCTGTCCTCCGGGGATCGCTATGAGGGTAACACGGTGGTCCATGACGGCGAATCATTTCGATTCCGCGGCGTAGGGGCGGCCCTCGCGGCCGCCCGTTCAAATTGGGCGGGGACGAGCCCTGCGCCTACGAATCCTGCAACCCGTACCGCATGATCGCCGCATGCGGTCCGCCCTTCACGCGCTCGAGGGAATAGACGTCGCCCTGCGGACCCGGGGACGCCGACTGGACGCGCGCGATCTCCACGAGATCCTCGTCGTCGAGCGTCATCTCGCACGCTTTCCGGATCTGGTCGAGGTGACGCGCATGCCGCGCGCCGACGATCACGCCCGACACGCCGGGCTGATCGAGCACCCACCGGATGGCCACGGCGCCGATCGTCGCCTCGTGACGCAAAGCGATTCGGCCGAGCGCGGCGAGCATCTCCTGGAAACGATTCCATCCGCCGAACTCGTCGATGATCAGCCGATACTTGACGAGCGATCGGTTCTCGAGCGGCGGCGCCGGATCCGCCGTGCCGAGCCAACGATCCGAGAGGAATCCGCCGGCAACGGCGCCGTAACAGAGCAGCCCGATGCCGTCTCGGGCGCACTGTGCGGCGACACCCGCGGCCGGCCTGCGGTCGAGCACCGAGTACTGCACCTGATGCGAGGTGATCGCCGTGCCGCCGGCGAGAATCTCCGACAGGCGCTGCCGGTCGAAGTTCGTCAGCCCGACGTGGCGGATCTTTCCGCCTCGCCGCAGATCGTCGAGCCACGCTGCCGCTTCGACGTAGCCGGGCACGCCGTAGTCCCACCAGTGCAGCTGAACGAGATCCAGGCGCTCGACGCCGAGGCGCGCGAGCGAGCGATCGACCCCGCGCACGACGTCGGCTCGCGAGTGCGTCGGCAAACGATCGAGATCGGGAACGTATTTCGTGTGGACCTGGACGCCGGCGGCGGCCGCGGCGCCCGCGCTCCCCTTTCGCCGCCGCCGCCATTTGCCGATCAGCGTCTCGACGCCGGTGTAGATGTCCGCGCAATCGAACGTCGTGACGCCCGCCTCCACGAACCGATCCATGTCGTCCCGAGCGGCCGCCTCGTCGACGGGCCCGTGGCCGCCGGCCAGCTGCCAGCCGCCCTTCAGGACGCGGGAAATCGTGTAGCCGGGCGCGAGCTCGACGCGCGGAATCGTGGTCACGGAAACCCGGCGGCTTCAGCCGAGCGGAACGGCCGTGACGTCGCGATGCCGGAACGTCCGCGTCTTGAGGCGCGAGATGCGAAACCGCGCACCGCAGTTCGGATCGGGACAGGCGACCTCGGTGTCCGTGGTCATCCAGTCGTGCGGATGCGTGACACGCTGCTTCGCCGGCAGCAGCGGCAGCAACGCCGCCAACGCGTAAACGGAGAACGACTGGCCGGGCGGCAGCGAGAGGTTCTCGCCGCGCAGCTCGAAGAAGTCGCCGGCGTGGTGCCCGCAGACGAACGGCCGGTCCGTCGCGACGACCTCCACGCGCAGATCGTAGAGCTCGAACGAATCGTCACGGTCGTCCATGGCAGTCCTCGCGGGAAGTACTATAGCCGCGCTCCCGCACGCGTGCCGACGTGAACGATCCCATCGCATGACCGCATGACGCTCGTCCGGGCTCTGATCGGCGCGCTCGTGGCCGCGGGCGCGTTCTTTCTTTTCCGCTGGATCCTCGAAGCACGGCGCATCTCTTCGGATCGCGGGGCGGCGGCACCGACGGCGCTCGATCTCGTCATCGGGTTCGTCACCAACTTCTTCGACACGCTCGGCATCGGTTCGCTCGCGACGACGACCGCGGTGTTTCGCCTGTTCCGCCTCGTGCCCGATGAGTTGATTCCGGGCACGATCATCGTCGGCGACGCGCTGGCGGTCCTGACGCAAGCCGTGCTGTTCATCAGCGTGGTCGAAGTCGATCCGCTGCAGATGACGGCGCTCATCGTCGTCGTGCGTGGCGGGCGGGTGGATCGGAACCGGAGTCGTGACCAGGCTTTCGCGGCGCGCGATTCAACTGGGCATCGGCACCGCGCTGATCGTGGCGGCCGTGTTCATGGCCGCCGGCCTGCTCGGGTGGATGCCGGCCGGCGGGACCGGCGGTACGGCGCGCGCCCTGACGCCGGCGGCCCTCGTGCTCGCGCTCGCGATCAACTTCCTCCTCGGCGCGCTTCTGCCGCTCGGGATCGGCAACTACGCGCCGAGCCTCGTCATGTTCAGTCTGCTCGGCATGGATCCGCGGGCGGCGTTTCCGATCATGATGGGGTCCGGCGCCTTCGTCGCGACCGTCGCCGGTGTTCGATTTCTGTCCGCACGGCGCTTCCAGCAGCGGTCGGCGCTCGGACTGGCGCTCGGCGGCATTCCCGGCGTGATCGTCGCCGTGTGGCTCGTCAAGTCCCTTCCCCTCGGAGCGCTGCGCGTCGCAGTTCTCGCCGTCGTCCTGTACGCGGCGGTCACCCTGCTGCGGGCGGGGATGGGGCGGTCCACAGCGTAGGGGCGGCCCTCGCGGCCGCCCCACCCATGCCCTCGCGCCTGTTGTCGGGAAGAGAGTCGAGCCGGCGATATGATTTCTTCCTTCTCCTATGCCCGTTTCAGCTGGAACGCGGCTTGGTCCGTACGAGATTCTCAGCTTGCTGGGGACCGGCGGAATGGGCGAAGTGTACCGAGCCAGGGACGCGCGCCTTCAGCGTGAGGTCGCAGTGAAAGTCCTGCCAGCCGAGCTGTCTTCCAATGTGGCGCGTCTGAAGCGCTTCGAGACCGAAGCCCGGCTGGCTTCCGCCTTGAACCATCCGAACATCGTAACGATCTACGAGGTCGGGCGAAGCGATTCCACCTCTTTCATCGTGATGGAGCTCGTGCATGGAAAACCGTTACGGGAGCTGCTCTACGCCGGCGCTCTTTCCTTGCGCAAGTTGCTTTCGATTGCCCCCCAGGTCGCCGATGGACTGGCGAAGGCCCATGCGACCGGCATCGTTCATCGGGATCTGAAGCCCGAAAACATCATGGTCACGGGTGACGGCATCGTCAAGGTCATGGATTTCGGTCTCGCGACGTCAGCGCGTCCGGATGGAAACAGAGGACCGGCGCCGCAAGCCGCGACGATCACGGGGGGGACCGAACCCGGAGCCGTCATGGGGACGGTGGCGTACATGTCACCCGAGCAGGCGGCAGGACTACGGATGGATTTCCGGTCCGATCAGTTCTCCTTCGGCTCGATCCTCTACGAAATGGCGACCGGCCAGCGGCCATTCGATCGTGCAGACGAAGCCGGAAACTCTCGCGGCGATCATTCGAGACGATCCGGAGCCGATTTCGTCGCACAACTCCAAGATCCCTCAGCCTTTGCGCTGGATCGTCGAGCGATGCCTCGCCAAGGACCCGCAAGACCGCTATGCGGCGACGGAAGATCTGGCGCGAGACCTTGCGACTCTGCGCGACCACGCTTCCGACGTGTCCGGCGAGGTCCGTCGAGCGCTCGATGGTCCGCGACTCCCGACGAGACCAGGATCGATCGGCCTGGTTGCCGCGCTCCTGGCCATCCTGGCGGGAATCTACCTGCTCGGCCGTCGGGTCGAGCGGTCGCACGAGGCTTCGCCGCGCTTTCAACAGCTGACGTTTCGGAGCGCCGGCATCTCGTCGGCGCGGTTTGCGCCGGACGGCCGGACGGTCGTGTACGCCGCGCAGTGGGAGGGCAAACCAACCGAACTTTTCACCGCGCGCTCCGATAGCCCCGAGACGGGTTCGCTCGGACTCTCCGGCGCGGAGATTCTCTCCATCTCCTCCTCCGGCCAGATGGCGCTTCTGATCAAGCCGCGATTCGACTCGATCTTTCGTGCTCCGCACTCGGACCTTACGTTCGACCCGAGTCGACTCCGCGGGATGCTCGCCGAGGCGCCGCTCGCCGGCGGCGCACCCCGAGAGCTCCTCGAAGAGACCTACTTCGCTGACTGGAGCGCGGACGGCAAGTCACTCGCTGTCTTGCACTACGTCGGAGGCAAGAATCGGATCGAATTTCCTGTGGGCCGCGTGCTCTACGAGCTCAATTCAGAACTCTATCCCCATATCGCAATTTCGCCGTCGGGCGATCGGATTGCGTTCGCGTACCGACTCAACCTCTACGTGATCGAGCCCGGCGCGCGAGTCCGCGATCTCCGTGAGCGAGCCCTGGAGGTCGCCTGGTCCCGAGCGACGAATGAGATCTGGTTCAATTCGGTGGCCGGCGGGGCGACCGATCTTCTCGCCCTCATCCCCGGTGGGACGAAACGGCTCGTGACGACGCTACCGGGAGACTTCGTGCTTCACGATGTCTCTGCGGAGGGCCGGGTGCTGCTCGGGCGCGTCTCCGAGAGCTCCCAGATCCTGGGAGACTTTCCGGGCGAGACTCGCCCGCGCAATCTGTCCCACCTCGACCGCTCCGTGGCCGCCGGTCTCACCCCGAGCGGCGACACGCTTCTCTTCAACGAGATCGGACAGGGCAGCCGGTCCGTGTATCTGCGGCGGACCGACGGTTCGCCGGCGAAGAAGCTGGCTGATGGCTACGCATGGGCGCTCTCGCCGGACGGAAAGTTTGTGCTCGCCAACGCCCGTCCGGATCCTCGGATCATTCTCATTCCAACCGGACCCGGAGAGCCAAGAGCCATCGAGACGGGCGAGCTGAGCTACGGAGGACGGATGGGGTTCTTTCCGGACGGCCGGAGGATCTGGTTCATGGCGGAGGACCGTGCGCACGGCCGCCGTGCCTGGGTACAGGACCTCAGCGGGGGGAAGCCCCGCTCGGTCACGCCGAACGGGGTCGGAGGGGTATTGCTGTCGGGAGACGGCCGCTTTCTCTGCGCCCGCGCGGTCGACGGCAACTGGACCCTCTATTCCACCGACACGACGGAAGTCCACAAGGTCGTTGGCCTTCTTCCCGGTGAGGAACCGATCCAATGGACCGCGAGCGAAGAGCTCTATGTCCGGGGTGCTGACGAGTTGCACCCGGGCGAGTCTTACATGACGACGCGCATTTACCGCCTCGACCCCCATACCGGAAGCCGCGAGCTTTGGAAGGAAATACAGCCCATCAACCCGTTGTCGGGCGGAGCCATCGGCGCAGTCTTCTTCTCGGCGGACGGAAAGACTTGCGTCTACACGCACCACACCTATTCCTCCGAGCTCTTCTCGGTGGACGGGCTGAGGTGAGCGACTAACTCCCGGCGGCCGTGGCGGTCGACGCCGTCTCCTTGAAGATGCGGAAAACCACGGATGCCGGTCCGATCTTGATCAGATCTTCGTCGGCAAGCTTCCTGGAGGCCTTGATTCTCGTTCCCCGCAGATACGTTCCATTCTTGCTGTGGAGATCTTCGAGCACCGCACCCGTGCCGTCGATCACGATCCGCGCGTGCCGGCGCGACACGAGGGCATCGTCGATCCAGACGACGGCCTCTTCATCTCGTCCCAGCAGGTTTTCGCCAGGACCGAGGACAATCTCGCGGCCCCCCCAGATGAGCCGGTAGATCAACTTCTCGCCGCCCACCGCGGAAGCGCCCTCCCGGATTTCCCGCGCGCTTCCGCTGAAGGCATAACCATAGCCATGAACGGTCCGCACGAAACGAGCTCGTCGGGCGCGGTCCCCGATTGCCGACCGGACCTCGACGAGAAGGCTCGCGAGCGAACCATCCGAAACGAACGTGCCGGGCCAGAGACATTCGTGGATCTCGCTCTTCGAAAGTGCCTTGGGTCGCCTTTCCAGAACCACTTCGAGGAACCGAAAAGCCTTGGGCGAGAGATGAACGTCCTTGCCTCGAACTGAGAGTTGCCGCGTCTCCGAGTCGAGCACGTACTCCCCGAATTGAACCCGCATTGGCGCTCCCAGAAAAGCCCAAGAAACTTCTAGCGTTTCGCCAACGACTTCCCGGACCTTGCGGCGACATCCTGATTATCACGCAAGGAGGGAATCATGAAGAACGCCAAACGCATTCGCCTCGGCCGTCTTGCTCGGAGGGATCTCGCGCCCTCGATTCTTTCGGCTGGCCTGCTTCTTGTTTGTACGTCGGTTCCCGCCGCCGACCTTCACGTCCCCGCCGACTACACGACAATCACCGCGGCTGTCGCGGCGGCGCACGGGCGGACCGACGGCTCGACAACGATCCTGATCGCACCGGGCATGTACAACGAGTCGGGGATCGTCCTCGACCTCCCGAATCTGACTCTCGCCGGAACGACGCCCCTCGCGCTTGGTCCCGATGGATTCCCCTCGGCTTCGCAGGAGGCTGTGGCCGAGGTTCAGACGAATCTCCTAGCAGGCACGGTCATGTTCTACGTGCGGGCCGCGAACGTTCGGATCACCGGGCTCGTCCTCGACGGGATGCAACCGCTTCCCGTGGCACCGGCGCTAGGCGCCGTGATCAACATAGACGGCTCGTTCTCGACAGACGGTTTCTCGATCGACGGGAACCTCGTTCAGAGCGCCAACACGGGGATCGTCTCGCGCATGGCGAGCGGCACGATCCAGGGAAACCGCCTCACTTCGATGTTCAGCGGCAGCGCGTCCTTCGGCGGGCGGCCCGAAGATGCCAAGTCCGTCACCTTCAGCGGCAACCTGGTGATTGGCAATACAAACGTCGGGGCAGCCTTCGAAGGTGGCACCGGCTCGCTGAACAAGAACTTCAAGCCGGTCGACTCCGGGCCGGGGAGCCTCTCCGTCGAAGTGTCCGGGAACGAGTTCCGCGGAAATGGAGCGTTGGGACCCAATTTCACGAGCCTGGGCCTCTCTTTCCTCGTCAACGACGACTCCCAGAGCGACTCGACCCAGCCCGCGAGCCTCGATGCAAAGGCTCATGACAATCTGTTCGCCGAGAACCTCAACTGGGGCCTCGCCGTTGCGCAGCGCATCTTGGCGACCTCCAGCCTCACCGGGTACGAGTTCGAAGGGACCTTCGAGCGCAATAGCTACTGCGGCAACGGACGCAACGCGGCGATCTTCGACTTTCGGCAGGTCACGACCACTCTCGGCGGCGGCTCCCAACTCTTCCGCTACGGTCGGGGCTCGACCTACATCGTCCATGCCGAGAATGACGAGCTGACGTCGATCGGTTACGACATGGACAATCCGGCGAACGATCCAGATGCGCACACAAACGAGCCGCCGGGTACCCCGCTCGGGAACACACTGATCTTCAACGCCGCGGTCGTCCCCACGGCGCCCATTCCGGTGCTCCGGATCCCCGCGCTGGCGGTGCCCGTCGTGGGATGCCTTTCCCTGCGCGGTACTGGCCCCAACGCCAACCCTTCGGTACTTTTCCTGGATGCTGCTCCGACTGCTTCAACGCCGAAGTACAGGGATTCCGCGGGCATCCGCTTCACTGGTGGAAACGCGTTCCAGGAGATCGGGACCTGGACGATGACACCGGGGGCTGAGGTTCCGTCGTCCGGCGGGAACCACCTCGACAGCTGGATCGGATTGAAGAACAGCGACGATCTGCAGACGCGATTTGACCTGCAGGCCGAGTTGTACAAGAACGGCGTTCTCCTAGCGACGGGTTTGACTCGCTGCATCCAGGGTGTGACCAAAGACCCGAATTCCGCCGAGAAGGTCACTGTCGTATTCAGCCCTTTCCCGACAGAGGTCTTCACGGGCGCGGACGTTCTGGGCCTCAAAGTCCTGACCCGAATCGGGACCAACCCCGACGGCTCCCAGTGTTCCGGCCACACCAACGCGACTGGTTTGCGTCTGTACTTCGACTCGACCAACCGCCCGTCGAGCTTCGACTAGAACCCCTGAAACCCCGGAGTAAGACCACGAGGGGGGCGCCATGTCGCCCCCCTTTCTTCTCTCGTTTCCCTCGACCCGAATCCGCCGGGCACTTTTTCGCAGCTCGAGTGCCCGGCTTCGTTGGCGGCGGTCACCCCGCTGCGAGCGGGCCTGAGCCGGGCGCCGACGCCCCGGACAGCGAATCACAACTGACGCCGTGACCCGTGGCCCTCGTTCCAGAACCAACAACTCAACTGGTCAGGACTGACCCCTCTCCCGAAGCCAGAGCCCGACCCTGGAAGAACCAGCCGAATCCCAGGATCGCGTTGCCGGCGACTCCGCCCCAGGTCACGCCGAACGCGGCGCTCAGGATCGGGATGAGGAAAAACCCGGCGATCACGACGACTGCCGGCCGGCGTCCCGGTTTCCAGGCTCGCAGCGTCGAGACCTCGAGCACGATCCAACCGATCGAAAACAACGTGATCGGTATGAGCGCGCCGAGGTCGTACATTGAAAAGCCCTTGGCGGTTTCGAGCGTCCGAACAGCCGCCGGAGCCCGCAGGGCGAGCTCGCGGATCAGGAACACGTTGATCCACTCCCACGCCAGAAGAAGCGCGCTCCCGAGCAACGCCATGACGAACGCGATCCCTCCGAAAACGCCCGCGCGCTCCGACTGCGCGCTGTAGAGGCCGATCGTGCCGAGCAGGAGGAGCGCGGCGACCAGGATCGCAAGGCTCTGCCGGTAGAGAAATACCGTCGACGCGGCCGTCTGCTCGAGAGGAGCCTTCGCGACCATCAGAGGTGTCAGTGTGGCGTTGAGCAGGAAGGTCAACAGCCCTCCCCCCGCGAGAGCCCTTCCGCACCAGCGGACCAATCCCGGCCGCGCCATTCTGATGTGCTGGTTCCTTGCGAGAAGCTACGCTACTCGAGCAGGAAGGTTGCTTGCGGCGGCGGTCGCCGCTCATCCCGAGCCACGAGGCTACGAACCTCCACCGCGGCTCCCCGACTACTTGTTTCTGGATCATGTCGCGCAACCGGCGCACTCGACCACCGAGCCTGCAACTCATGGCATTCATTCGAGTTGTGCGCAGGCGTCACATTTCGGCGGCCTGTCCGGTCTTTCTCTCGGACCACGTCACCGGGAACGACTTCGGCCAGATACCGGGGCGACGAGTCCGAGGAGGTCGACCATGAGCATGAAGAAGAAGGACACGGTCATCTATTGGATCGCGACGGGGCTCGTCTGCGGGGTGATGCTGTACAGCGCCGTCAACTTCAACCTGAAGAACCCGCTCGGGCCGATGAAAGGCGCGTTCAAGCACCTCGGCTATCCCGACTACTTCCGCATCGAGCTGACGACCGCCAAGGTGCTCGGCGTGCTGGCCCTGCTGTGGCCCGGACTGCCGACGAAGGTCCGCGAGTTCGCGTACGCGGGACTCGCGATCACGCTCGTCTCGGCCGCCATCGCGCACTTCTCCGTCGGAGACGCCTGGTACTTCGCCGCGGATCCGCTCTTCTTTCTAGCCGCGCTCGTGACGTCGTATGTCTATTTCGAGAAGCGGAATCGGCTCGAGGCCGTTCCGGCTGGTTCCGTCGACCGCGCCGGCGTGCGGCCGTCGGCGGCGCTGGCAAGGCAGTCGGCCTGACCGCATCATGAGCCGCGACGCGGATACGACGGCGGCATCGCGACCGGTCGAGAAGAGCGCCGCAGCCGCGCTCGCGGCGTTCGAAGAGCATCGCGCGCTGCTCTTCTCGATCGCATACCGCATGCTCGGCAGCGTCGCAGACGCCGAGGACGTGCTCCAGGAGGCGTTCATCCGCTGGCAGCGCGCCGGCGCCTCCGCCGAGGAGATCCGATCGCCGCGGGCCTTCCTCGTCACGATCGTGAGCCGACTCTGCATCAACCAGCTCGAGTCGGCGCGCTCGCGGCGCGAGGAGTACGTCGGCGAATGGCTGCCGGAGCCGTTGGTGACGGAGCCAGGCCCGAGCGCGGCCACGGTTCTCGAAGTGGACGAGTCGGTCTCCATGGCGCTGCTGCTCCTGCTCGAGAGGCTCGGGCCGGCCGAGCGCGCCGTTTTCGTTCTCCACGAGGTCTTCGACTACAGACACGCCGAGATCGCGGAAACGCTCGGCTTGACCGAGACGAACAGCCGCCAGCTCCTGAGTCGAGCACAGCAGCACGTACGCTTGACGCGTCCACGCTTCCGCGCGAGGGCGAGCGCGCACTCGGAGCTGCTGCGGCGGTTCGCGCGGGCGGCCGGCGACGGCGACATGGACGCGCTGATCTCACTCCTCTCCGACGACGTCGTGCTCCACACGGACGGCGGCGGCAAGGCCTCGGCGCTCATGCTTCCGATCTTCGGACGGGAGAAAGTCGCGCAGGCCGGCGTGCACGGTCAGCGGAGGCTTCTGACCCTCGGAGTCGAGCAACGGTTCGTCGAGGTCAACGGCCGCCCCGGCATCGTGAGCTATCAGGACGGCCGGCCCTTCTCGGTCTTCACGATCGAAGCGCGCAGCGACCGCATCGACGCGATCTACATCGTGACGAATCCGGAGAAGCTGTCGCAGCTGCGCGGCCTCGAGCACTGACGCGCAGGGCAGGGCGGCGACTGTCCATGAGTCCCCTCACCCCAACTCGGCTCCCCAATCTGCTGAATGAAAGGCAGGTGAGAGGGAGAAACTCGAGCGCGACCGCTTATATAGTCCGCTGCAAGGTACCCCTGAGGAGGAGAACACCATGAAGAAGCTCTCGACCTGGAGTTACATCGTCGCGCTTTCCTGCTTCTGCGTTGCCGCCGCGGCCCAAACCGCCTCATACGTCATCGCCCCGGCCGACGACGCCAAATTCGGCCCCGCGCCCCCGATGCTGCCTCCCGGCGCCCAGATCGCAGTCCTCAGCGGCAATCCGATGGGCACCGGGGCCTATTCCGTTCGACTCCGCTTTCCCGCGAACTACACCATTCCCGCGCACTCCCACCCGACCGACGAAAACGTCGTCGTCACCGCCGGCGCGCTCACTTTCGGCATGGGCGACAAGCTGTCGATGACGGCCACGGGCAACCGGACGATCGGGATCGGCGGATATGCGTTGCAGCCCGCCGGAATGAACCACTACGCGCTCGCGGGAAGCTCGGGAGCGGACATCGTCCTCTATGGACAGGGACCGGTCGAGTTCAAGTACGTCAACCCGGCCGACGACCCGAGAAACGCGAAACCCGCGGCGAAGTAGGAGAGACCGAAGAGACCCTCACCCCGACCCTCTCCCGTCACCGGGAGAGGGGGCAGGATCCTGCCTCACCCTGCTGCGCTCGGGGCGTCTCGCCGCGCCGATGTGATGAAATCATCGGCTCGTGGAGGCGCCATGACCCGATCTCGGCGGTCCCTCGTCGCGTTGTCTTCCGTTCTCGTCCTGTCGTCCGCTGCGGTCTTCGCGCAGGCACCGCCGCCGGCGGCGCCCGTGCGAGAGGTCACCGACACCTACTTCGGTCAGGCGGTGGTCGACCCGTATCGCTGGATGGAGAGCACGAAAGACCCGGAGGTCGCCGCGTGGATGAAGGCGCAGAACGACTACACGCGCGCGGTCCTGGATCGCATTCCAGGGCGCAAGGAGCTTCTCGCGAGGATCCAGGAGCTCGACAACGCGGGCGTCAACGTTCTGCAGGTCCAGCGCGCGGGCGCGCTCTTCTTCTATTTCAAGGTCGAGCCGGGCTCCGACAACCGAAAGCTCTACGTGCGCGATGGCCTCAAGGGACCGGAGCGGCTCCTCGTCGACCCCGAAAAGCTCGGCCAGGGCGGGAAGCACTGGTCGATCGACTACTTCACGCCTTCGCTCGACGGAACCTACGTCGCCTATGGCATCTCCGAGGGAGGCTCCGAGAACAGCGTGCTCCACGTTCTCGAGAGCGCGACCGGAAAGGTGCTCCCGGACTCGATCGACCGCGCACAGGTCGGCGTGGTGTCCTGGCGGCGTGACGGGCGCTCTTTCGTGTTCAACCGGCTGCAGAAGCTCGCGCCGAACGCGCCGCCGACGGACAAGTACCGCAAGAGCCTCGCCTTCCTCCATGTCCTCGGAAGGGACGCGGACAAGGAGCCGGCGGTTTTCGGGATCGGCGTCTCGAAGGGAGTCAAGGTTTCGGAAGACGACATTCCGATCGTGGTCCTGACGCCGGCTTCGCCCTGGGCCTTCGGCCTCGTGATTCACGGCGTGCAGAACGAGGCGACGATCTACGCCGCTCCGCTCGAGACGCTCGGAGCGGCCGCGGAGACGCCCTGGCATCTGGTCGCCGACGTCGAGGACGCGGTGACGAACTTCGACGCCCGCGGCGAAAGGATCTACCTGCTGAGCCACAAGGACGCGTCGCGGTTCAAGGTCCTCGAAACCGGAATCGCGCATCCGGACCTGGCCAAGGCCAGCGTGCTCGTTGCACCGAGCGAGGCCGTCATCACGGCGATCGGCGTCGCGCAGGATGCCCTGTACGTGCGGGACCTCGACGGCGGCGTCGGGCGTCTCCGGCGAGTGCCCTTCGAAGGCGGCGCCCCGCAGCCGATGGGACTTCCCGATGGATCGGCGCAGTCGGTCGTCACGGATCCGCGATTTCCGGGGGCGTTGGTGTCCCTGACGGCGTGGACGCGATCGCCTCTCTGGTTGCTGTTGGATCCGAAGACCGGCCGCGCGACGGACACGGGGCTCCTGCCGCCGTCGCCCGTGGACTTTTCCGGAGTCGAGTCGGAGGAAGTGAAGGCGAAGAGCGCGGACGGAACGATGGTGCCGCTCTCGATCATCCACAAGAAGGGCCTGGTCCGCGACGGATCGAATCCGACGTGGCTCACCGGTTACGGCGCCTACGGAATCTCTTTCGAGCCCGCATTCCAGCCGACGCGCCTTTCCTGGTACGAGCGGGGCGGCGTGCTCGCCGTCGCGCATGTGCGCGGCGGCGGCGAGTATGGCGAGGACTGGCACCGCGCCGGCCAGAAGTCGACCAAGCAGCACACGATCGACGACTTCCTCGCCTGCGCCCAGTATCTGATCGATCAGAAGCTCACGTCACCCGCCCGTCTCGCGGGCGAGGGAACGAGCGCCGGCGGCATCACCATCGGGGGCGCCATCACGCAGAGGCCGGATCTGTTCGGCGCGGCGCTCATCCGCGTCGGCGACTCGGACGCGCTGCGTTCGGAGCTGATGGAGAGCGGGCCCGCCAACATCCCGGAATTCGGCACGGTGAAGGATCCGGACGGTTTCAAGGCGTTGTACGCAATGGCGGCCTACCATCACGTCAAGCCGGGCACGGCCTATCCGGCCGTTCTCCTCACGACCGGCACGAACGACCCGCGCGTGGCGCCCTGGCAGGCGGCGAAAATGACGGCGCGCCTGCAGGCGGCGACGACGAGCGGGAAACCGATTCTCCTGCGCGTCGACTACGACGCGGGACACGGAATGGGCTCGACGAAGTCGCAGGCCGATACGGAGCTCGCCGACGAGCAATCCTTCCTGTTCTGGCAGCTCGGCGTGGCTCCGTTCGCGACGGCGAAGTAGCGGGCGGGGACAAGCCCCGCCCCTACGATTTCCGGTCCGACTCGAGGGTCAGTCCTGAGTTGTTGACTTGTCCTGACGACTCGAGGGCCAGTCCTGACTCGTTGCGCCCTCCGAAACCAACAAGTCAACTAGTCAGGACTGACCCCTCAACCCGGACCTCTCAACCCGGTCCTGACTTGCTGACTTGTCCGGCTGGCCTCGCCGCAGGCTCCACAGCGCGCGAACCGAGAGGACGACGGACACCATCCCGCTCGCGCCGAGTGCGATGTTCGTCCAGACCCAAAAGAAGGCGCCGCTGGAGTTGGGCGCGATCCGGCCGCCGAGAAGTCCCGCCCGCTGCATATGGAGGACCGGGACGCCAGACGCAAGGATCGACCCGAGAAGGATGATGATCAGCCCCGATCGCCGATCTCCGAGCACCAGCGTTCCGCAAAGCCAGACGGCCAGGATGAGCAGGCCCCCGACGGCGGAGACGGTTCCCGGCTCCATCCCGCGCGAGATTTCGTCCGCCCAGTGAAATGAGAAGAGGAGGATCGACAGCAGAGACGTGATCGTCAGCGTGACTCGACGTTTCATCGGCTTGCGCTCCGTTTGCTCGCGGCCGGCGGTGGCTCGCGTTCTGCTTGCTCGGCCTCGAACCGGAGAATATCGCCAGGCTGGCACGAGAGCGCGCCGCAGATCGCCTCGAGCGTCGAGAAGCGGATCGCGCGCGCCTTACCTGTCTTGAGGATCGAGAGGTTGGCCAGCGTCATTTCGACCCGTTCCGAGAGCTCCGTCAGAGTCATCCGCCGGTCGTGGAGGAGATCGTCGAGCTTGACGGCGATCGCCACGTCAGATCGTCCCTTCGAGGTCTTCGCGCATGAGCGCGCCTTCGGCGAACACGCGCGCCAGCAGGAAGGTGAGGAGCACGGCGAGCCACCCGCTGATCGAAAAGCCGGCCTGGAGATGGAGCGGATGCGCCGGCGTCGAAACCGCCTTGGCGATTCCGCCGATGACGAGGCTGAGAAGCTGCGTCGCGAGAAGCGCCCAGGCGATTGCTTGCAGACGGGACGCGTTCGCGGCGACGAACGGGTCGCCCGCGCGAACTGTCTCCACGATCGCGAGCAGCCGTTTCAGGACCACGTAGTTCAGCGGTACCGCGGCGAGACCGAACCCGGCGATCGCGCGCAGGCCCATGACGAGCCGCTCCGTGTCCGGCGAAGGAGTGAGTTTGAACGCGGTCATGATCCATCGCTCGTTGGGCGTTACGACCAGCAGCGCCAGGATCGCGGCTCCTCCAATCCAATTCAGGACGATGAGGATCCGAAGCACGACGTGTGCGATCGGCAGCGCGGCGGAGGACGTGACTGGCTTTGACATGATCGTTACCTTCATTATCGAATAACGATAATATCTTTATCGAATAACATCAAGCGCAGTATCGCAATTCGATAATTCGGCCTCCTGCCGAGTCTCCCCGAAGCCGCATCGGTGCGTAGGGGCGGCCCTCGCGGCCGCCCGTTGAGTTGTCATCCCCGATCGACATCGAGGGATCCCGCCCTCGGCGGGCCCTTTGCCGGACGGCATTGTCGCCGGGCGAGCTCGGGATGACAGCGCGAAGCTCGGGGGCGGGGACGAGCCCCGCCCCCACGATTCTTAATGAGTCTCACTCCCCCATCCCGAGCGGTCCAGCCTCCGACTCCAGGAATGCCTTGGCTCCCTTGCCGCCGGTCAGGCGCAGCCGGACGGTCTTCCCTTTGGGCTCGAGCTCGATGCCGAACGAGAGGAAGGGGCAGCAGCGGGACTCGAGGTCCACCCATTCGGCGACCTCGACCACGCAGAAGGCCTCGCCGGCGGAATCGGCCGGCAGCCGGCCGAGGTCCATGACGAAGTCGTACCCGTTCTCGAGCTCGGCCTTCTGGACGACCGCCGAACGCAGCAGTCGCCCCAGCTTCTGATGGCGCTCGTGCTGCGCGGCGGTCAGCGCGGCGACGTTGCAGACGAGGGCATTTTCGGCGGCTGCGGGAGGGGCGACGGACGGGCCGACGAGGACGATCGCGGACAGGAGCGTGGGCCAGGTTCTCATGTCGATTCTCCTTTCAGCCCCATCCCACAACTTCAAGTACACTTTAAGTCAAGGAGAATCGCGCATGCGGATCGGACAGCTGGCGGAGCGCACGGGCCTGGCGGCGTCGGCCATCCGGTACTACGAGCAGAGGGGACTCATCCCTCGGGCCCGCCGGGTGGCTGGCCGAAGGCAGTTCGACGAGAAGGACCTGGCGCCGCTCCTCGTCGTCCAACTCGCGATCGACGCCGGCTTCACTCTCGCCGAGACCCGCCAGCTCGTCCGCGATTTCGGGCGGGACCGCTGGCGCCGACTCGCGGAGAAGAAACGAACCGAGGTCCGCGCGACGGCCGCGCGGCTCGAGACCATGGACGAGCTGTTGAGCAAGCTCCTCCGCTGCGAGTGCCCCTCGATCGACGTGTGCGGCCGCGTGATCTCCGGCAAGCGGGCGAGAACCGGACGCCGCCTGACGTGATGGACGCTCGCCTCGCCTACGACGCCGCCGCCGGCGTGCGTGATGTCATCGCCGGAATAGGCCGGACCGAGGACATCACACTGTCCCCGGACAATTCACGCCTCGTCATCCTCGACTATTTCGGCAAGCGAATCTTCGTCTTCGCGATCCGGATCCACATCGATACCGCCGGACGATCGCCAGCGCCGCAGGTGACCCTGTCGGATTTCTCGATCCTGCACTCCGACTCTTTCCGCGAGCCGCACGGCGTGGCCTTTCTCGGAAACGACCACATCGTCGTCTGCAACCGCGGGGGCGATGTCTGCGTCTACAGCGTCCCCGCCCCCGGGGTCCCTCCCCGCGAGCGACGCATCGAACCGCTCGCGAGAATCAAGGGACACGGACTGTTTTCCGCACGGGTCCTGACTCCCGGGTCGATTGCTTCCCATGCCACGGGGTCCAACCGCTACCGTCTCCTCGTCTGCAACGACCACTGGAACGCCGTCACCGCGCACAGCGTCTCCCTCGGCCGGTCAATCGAAATAAGAAACCACGGAGTTGTCATCGAGAGCCGGCTCAAGATCCCCGACGGTGTCTGTATCAGCGGCGACGGCGCCTGGATCGCCATCAGCAATCATGTCGATGGTGAAGTGCTCGTTTACGCAAATACGCCGAGCCTTGATCGAAAGACCCCGCCCACGGCTGTGCTGCGCGGTCTCGTGTGCCCGCACGGCGTGCGCTTCACCTCGGATGGCCGGATTGTCGTCGCGGATGCTGGCAGCCAGTACCTGCATGCGTTCGATCATCCCAACGGAACCTGGAACGGCGTTCAGGAGCCCACGAGCTCCGTTCGAGTCGTTGATGACGAAACGTTCTATTCGGGGCGGTACGACACCCGGGAGGGGGGCGTCAAAGGCATCGCGCTCGACAACGCCGACCGGGTCCTGATCACCACGCACAAGCGCGACGTCCTCGGCTTCTACGATCTGACCCGGCTCCTGGCAGAAGCCGTTACCGTCCCCGTCGATGAGATGGCCGAGCTTCGCCGGCAACGCGACTGGTCGCTCACCCGAACCAAGCGTGACGTGCTCACCCGACGCTGGACGTTCCGCACGCGCGTCGCTCTCGGTCTCTCGGGCATTCGGCAACGCTCGCTGGCCCGACTCGCCGCGGCGCGCATTCGACCGGCCCTCTACCGCCTCCATCTGAGGAACAGGCGGTCGAGCGAATCCCTGCTCGATGCCGCGGGACCCGTCGTGTCGCTGACGACGCAACCTCATCGACTCGAGCTCGTGCACTATGCCATCGAGTCCATCGCCCGTGGCACTCGCAAGCCGCGCCAACTCCATCTCTGGATCACGGATGAAAGGTCTTACTCGCACCTTCCGTCGTCTCTCCAAAGGCTGAGGGCACGAGGCCTCGTGATCCATCTGACCGAGGATCTCGGCCCCCACACCAAATACCATCCGTACATCAATTCCGAAACCGCGTTCGCGGCGCCGCTCGCTACCGCGGACGACGACGTCATCTATCCGGAGACGTGGCTCGAGGAATTGATCCGCGGCTATGAGGCCAACCCGGCAGCCATCCATTGCTTTCGCGCGCACCGCATGCGCATGGCCATAACCCGGCCGACGCCGTACAACAGCTGGGCTCCTTGCGACGACACGCGACCCAGCCACCTGAACCTCATCACCGGCGTATCGGGCGTCATCTATCCCCCCGAGTACCTTCGGTATCTCAAGCAGGTTGGTATGGACTTCACGCGGTCCTGCCCGCAGCAGGACGACATCTGGTTGACGGTCATCGCTCTGCGGGGAGGATTCAAGATTGCCCAGCTTTACAACACGCCCCGCCTGTTCACGACGATACCCAACTCGCAAACGAAGCGGCTCTACAACCTCAATGTGATTTTGGGCGAGAACCAGGTCCAATTGATGAGGACCTTGTCGAAGGCGGACCTGGCGGCGCTTCTGGCCCATCAGAATGCCGACCAAGCCGGATAAACGCGGCGCGACGGAGTGCCCCGGGGGGTCAGTCCTGACTTCTTGAGTTTCGCGTCCGGGGCGAGGACTGACCTCGTCGACCCCGTGGCATCACCGAACGAAGGCGGTCAGCGCCCTGTGAACCTCGTCGGGCGCTTCGAGGTAAGAGAAATGCCCGCAATTCGGGATCACGATCAGCTTCGCGCCGGAAATCGCTCGCGCGACGTGGTCGGCAACCTCGACCGGGATGAAGTCGTGATCCCCCGTAATGACGAGCGTCGGAATTCGAAGGCGCTGCAGGCGCGGCGTCAGGTCGTACCCGGGAACGTTCCACGTGTCATCCATGAGCCGGCCCTCGATCGCGCGCGCCTCGAGGATGCCGGCGCTGCCTTGCCGGATGAAAGCTGCCTTCATCGCCGCCATGAGCTTCTCGTAGTCCTCGGATCGATAGAGCGCGTGCTCGAAGTGGATCCGATAGCGTGCGGCGACGGCTTCCGGATCTCCGGCCCGGTACGCCGCGCCCTCGACGATCGCGCGCTGGCGCTCGAAGTCCGCGCCGAGACCCTCCCGGTACGACTTGCGCAGCACGGCCACGTCGTTCGCCGACGCCGGCGCAGGATTCATCAGGACGAGGCGCGAGACGCGCTCTGGATGACGCAGTGCATACTCGAGTGCCAGCACCGCTCCCCAGGAGTGACCGAGAAGGACCATCCTCTCGAGTCCGAAGTGACGCCGCAGCCGCTCGAGGTCGTCCAGGTCGGATGATAGCGACACGTCCTGCGGCCGAACGCCTTCGGCGGACCGCCCGCGCCCGCTCTGGTCGTAATAGATGAGGCGAAAGCGATCCTGCAGTCGATCGAGGTCGGGCAGCAGATAGGAGATGTCGAAGTCGGGCCCTCCGTGGAGGACGATGAGGGGCTGCCCCTGCCCGACCGATCGGACGTAGATCGACGCGCCCCCGACGGGAATGCGGGTCTCAGAAACGCCTTCCGCGGCGCCGGAGGCCCCGACCGCTCCCAGCGACAGCAGGCAGGCGATGAGAGACCCGAGCGCTTCGCGAATCCCGAGGTGCCGCCCGCGATCGTGCATCGTGGAGAAGTTCCCCCTACTTCTTCACCGCCTCGACGACGCTCACGGGCGACGGCGTCGGAACGACGCGCGTGAGGCGGAATCCGGCCTTGTCGAGAAGGGCCGCGTACTCGGCCTCGGTCCGCTCCTGACCGCCGGGCATCACGAGCATCGTCAGATCGAGCAGCTTGCCGGGGTGCATCTCGTCGCCGGCCGGGAGGACCATCTCGACGATCAGGAGCTTCGCGTCCAGCTTCATCGCCTTGTGGCAGCTGCCGAGGATCGTCAGGCACTGTGCCTCGCTCCAGTCGTGGATCACGTGCGACAGGACGTAGGCGTCGCCGCCGGCGGGCACGCTGTCGAAGAAGCTTCCGCCCTCGACGCGGACGCGGTCCCCGAGGCTGCGGGCCCGGAAGTGCTCCGCCGCATGACCGACGACGTGCGGCAGATCGAACAGCACGCCGCGCGGTCCGGGATAGCGGCTCAGGATCGCCGCCAGCATGTTCCCCGACGCTCCGCCCACGTCGACGACGGTCCCGAAGCCCGAGAAGTCGTAGGCCGCCACGATGGCCGGCGGTTCATCGCCGTGCACGCCGATCATCGCCTGGGTGAAGTTGGCCGCTTCCTGCGGGTGCGAGGCGAGATAGTCGAAGACCGGCATCCCGTAGGCCTTCTCGAAGGCCGTCTTTCCGGTCTCGAGCGAGTACATGTACTCCCCGAAGGCCTTCCAGAACACGGGGCCGGCCAGCGAGATGAGCGTCGCGCGCGCCGCGCCGGGCGCGTCGGACTTCATCGCCTCGCCGAGCGGCGTCAGCGAGAACCGCTGCCCGTCAGGCTCGGTCTTCAGGATGCCGAGCCCTGCCAGCAGCCGCATCAGCCGGTGGAGTGCGGACGCGAGCGTGCCCGTCTCCTTCGCGAGCTCCGCCGCACTGCGCGGGCCGCCTGCGAGCTTGTCGGCCATGCCCAGCTTCGCGGCGGCGTAGAGCGCCCGCGACACCCAGTAGCCCATCCCCATCTGGACGATCTGGACGTGAGGCGGCGGCGCGCTGGTGGGATTCGGTTGATTGGTCGCCATGGGAGCCTCCGTTCGGAAAGCGAGAGAGGGGGAGCGTATCGCGGACGCGATGGCTCGACCTCGGCCGTTCCTTCCGCCCCGTGTAACGGTCTCGGCACTTCGGCGACTCTCGGAACGAAGGTCCTGTTGCATGGAGGAGGTGGCGTATGCCGAACCGGACTGCATTCCTCGGATTCGTGGTCTTTACTGCCTTGGTCGCGCTTTGGCTATCTCAAGGTGCGCACGCGAAAGGAGATATTGGAAAGCAGACGAGCCCCACGGGAAAGACCGATACCGTGGATACGAGCAAGTTCGCGCCCAAGAACTCGAAAGCGCTCCTCTACGATGACCGCATGACGCTCGTGCGAAATCGCGATTACCGAGCCATGGGCCAGACTGTGGATTGCCCCGACTGCAAGGACCTCTTTTGCGCAGACTTCAGGTCTCCACATCCGGGGGCGAAGATCATTGGCGCGGATTTCATCACGATGCGAAGCGACGGCCATTGGTTCCGTTGTCAGATTCAGGCAAAGTGCGGGCTCCCGGAATTCTCGAACCCCGCAAACCCGACGCTTGGCTGCACGGATGTCGACACATGTCGGATTTGCCGCGCCGTGAACGCCACGTTCCCCGACGAGGATGACATCGTTGTCCATTCACAGTAGCTAGACGCGGCTTCCCAAGCGGCGCGAAGAAGAGCTACTGACCCGAAATTGAAATCGCCGGGTCGGCCACGATCGCGGCCGGCCCGGCACTGTGGGTTGTCTCCCTGCACCGCTGTAACGAGGTAGCCCGAGCGGGCACTTCTACATCAAGGCTGGGTGCTACGCCCAACCGATGAAAGGAGTCGCGATGCTCAAAAGGGTACGATCCCAGGGACTCGCTCTGCTCAGCTTCGGCGCGATGGTCCTATTGGCTCGCCCCGTCTACGGGCTCTGTGAGCCCAGTGGTCCCTTCACACCGGATTCCATGTACCGACTCATTGAAACCCGAGCGTGCTGCGCGGACACCAACGAAGGCCAGCTTCATTGGTGGACAATTCAGATGCGGAATCGATCCTCGAAGACCGTCACGGTTCATTGGCGCGTCCTTACGCCGGCGTATGGAGGCGACACCAACAATTGCTGCGAAACACGCCTCGACCCAGGTGAGACGCAGGACTTTACGTTTCGAAGCACGTCGGCCTCCTGCGGTGGAAGAGTCACGCATCAGATTCTCTCCGTCAAGGAGAACGACTGATCGACCCAGCTACCTTCTCCACTCTGCATCTCGACACTTCCCACCACGGCGGGCGTCGCCTGCTGGACGCCCGCCTCATCCCGAGGTCGGCGGAGTTCCGAGGTCATGCCTCGAAACTCCGCCCGGCTTCGTGGGCGACTCAACCGTGACGAATCGGAGCCATCTCAGCGCTCCTGGGTACCGGCATCACCGTCATGAAGAAATCCAAGGTATCGGAATACTTCCCTTCGGAATCGTGAAAGTGAGTCTCGAGGCCGTCCCACCCGGGGTTGTTCTCCTTCTTGAGGCCCTTTCCTTCAGCCGCGAATCCTGGAAACGTCAGCTCGACGGACACGGCTGAGCCTAGCGAAGAGAGAGTTACGTACACGTGGTCACTGAGATCGACGAAATCCTTGTACAGAATTCCACGGAAGAAAGCCGGGAACGCAGTGCCCCCCACGCTATACGAAGGCTGGTAAAACAGGCCGCCGACGCCAGCGTTCGAACCATACAAGGGTCCGGGAATACCATGTCCTTTCTTCGGGGCGACGGTCGTCGGCCTCCTGTCCAGGTCTGCCCACACACCAAAGATTTTCCCGTGAGGCGGGCCCGGCTGCTTCACCCAATCTACCAAGTGTTGGAAGTCCGCCGCTGTGACTGATGACAATGACATTGAGGTGTCCTTCTCTTCTTTGTGTTACTCGAGTCAGGACGGTGGGCCAGCATACTGGTCTCCGTCCTTCCTGCTACGCTCCGAAAGCAATTGGAGCCCCGTCGGCACCTATTCACCTCCTTCAGACAGGAGGCAATGTACCGACCGGTGGGGTCGCAAGTCTGAAGGAGGAGTTCCGGAATCGTTCCGGACTCGTTCGGCGCAAGAGTCGGATGGGGTCAGTCCTGACTTGCTGACTTGAGCCCGGAGCGCGACCGCCCTCGCGAAGTCAACAACTCAGGACTGACCCCATCCGAATTTACCGAGGAGTCCCCCTCTCCCAGGTGAGCGTGAGCTGCCCGTAGATCGGGAACGGTTGTGCGTCGTCTACCGAGAACGGCGTGTTGCCGCGCAGCGTGTCCACCGGAACCTTGACGACCTCAGTGTCGTGGACGCTGTGGGCGACCGGGGCGTCGTAGCGATCGGTCAGGACGCCTCTCGCCAGGAGCGCGGCTCCGACTCCGAGACTCGTCACACCACTCTCGATCTCTTTCCCGAGATACAGCTGTCCAGCGCGAGAGTCCATCTTCTTCAGACCGTCGCGGTCGACGACGAGATCGTGCTTCGCGGGCAGATCCCCGCGCGTGGTGGTGTTCCCGTTCATCGCCACCACAACGGACACGGCGTCTCCTCCGACGTTGACGACCTGGACCGCCACGCCCGATCGGACCGTGAAGTGGAAGGTCGCGATCAGACGGTCGGACGGACTGTTTCGTGGCGACGGCGGCCGGACGGTGTAGCTGAAGGCGTGAACGCCCGTGAACGCCTTGGGAAGAATGGTGGGATGCGCCTCGACTCTCGCCGAGTTCAAGGGAACCTTGTCCGCCTCTTCGAGAAGGTGATCGATCATCCCCACGCTGACGACGCCACCCGGTCCCCCGGGCCACCGCTGGCTCACCAGGTAGGGGCGCCCGATCACGGTCGACGTCGTCTCCTGGTCGGATGCCGCCCTGGCGACCGCGAGCAACAGCGGCGGATGGATCTCGGTGTGAAAATCCGGATGCCCGGTGTCGACGATCCAACGCCCGAAAACAGCCACCCGATCGCCCGTCTTGACGCGGTAGGGCCCCGGAATCAGGCGGTTCTCCATCTCGACGCCCAGCGTATTCACGAGGTCCAGACCGAAGACGTCCTTCGCGATCTTCACGGAAGTCGCGTACTCGGGATGCGTGAAAGGCGCCGGCGCCGGGGGCGCTGCGAGTGATTGATACGGCGGGTCCGGCGCGATGTAGAACTCCCAATCCGTTCCAAACGGGTGGGTGAACGGCACGTCGGCTCCCGACATCCCGTCCTGCCCGTCCGTCATGATGATTGCCCGGCCGCAGGCTCCCACCACGTCGACCTCGTAGTCCTCGTCCGGGTTCAGAATCTGAGTCCACTCGTTCTTCGAGTAGTCGGGGCTCGAAAAGACACGTGTGTACGGAATGACGTTGACGTCTTTCCAGTCCGGGAACATCGTCTTCCCGTTCACCACGCCGCTCGCCCAATGCGGCCACGCCTGTTTCGACGTGTCGAACGGGGGATTCTTGTAAGTGGTCTCGAGGACGGAAGCCGGCGTACCGGTTTCGGTGTGGTTCCGGACGGCGCCCATGCCACCACCCGTTCGCGGGCCCGCATGGGGAGGTATCGGGGGCGACAGCACGGCCGTCGAGTTGACGGGCGAGCCGGCCGCCCGCGCGCGCTCCCAATGTCCGGCCACGAAGGTTCCGTTCTCCATCCGATTTCGCGCCCAGACGAAGCCTCTCGCGTCCTTGCCCACGAACACCGAAACGTATGCGGCTTTCTTGTCGAAGCTCAGCTTCGAGAGGTCGGGACGGTCTTCGAGCAGATCCACGGAAACCCCGTAGCCGCCGTTGTCGTCCGCGTGCTCGTAGAGGACCGCCACCAGACCGCCGGGCACACGGATCGACGAGGCGACCGCGTCGAAGTCCGACAGCCGGTGCTCACCGACGCCGACGCTCTTGCTCCGGCCCTGGAAATTCTTGTTTTCGTAAAGGACGACCTGCTGAGCGACCGCCGGAGAGCACACGAGCGCTGCCGTCCCCAACACTGCTCCGGCGACGATCCTCGAGAGCCACCGCCTCTCGCTCGAAATCGGAACGCGCACGGCCCACCTCCTTGGAAAAGAAACAACCCTTCCACTTCACTAAAGCGGAATCTCGCAGCGAAACCGGACACCCGAGGGGTTTGTCCTGGCCTCGGTCCGCTCCCGCCCTATCCCCCCCGCCTCCCGCCCCTGTCACGCCCTGCCCGGCATCCGCCTATCTCCAATGACCGCCGGCGACGAGGGCCGGAGGCAGAAGCAAGGGAGGCTGCAATGCGGAAACTCTGGATGGCGTTGGTAACGGTCGCCGCGCTCACGATCGGCGCGGTCTTCGCGGAGGGCGTCAATAACGGAACGGCGGAAAAAAGCTGCGGAGCAGACAAATCCTGTTGCTGCTGCGCCAAGTCCTGCGAGAAGTAGCGCGTCGGTTGCACGGGCACGGGTGGACTCGGGCGGGCGCGAGCAGCTGCAGCGGGATCTGACCGCGCTCGCCCGAGGCGATCGCGCGGCCTTCGATCCCGTTTTCGGCCGCGTCTGGCCTCTCGTGCGCGGTTACGCGGCGCGCTGCCTGCCGTGGGAGGAGGCCGAGGACGCGGCACAAGAGGCCTTGCTGCGCGTCTTCTCTCGCGCCAGCGAGTTCGACGCCCGGCGCGACGCCCTTTCCTGGGTGCTGGGAGTTGCGGCCTGGCAAATCCGAACGCACCGCACGCGCGCGAGGCGGCGCCGGGAGGAGGACTTGTCCGCGGCCGGCGAGCGCGAGGACGCAGAGCCGTCCCCCGAAGCGGCCGCGATGGCGCGGGAATCCGAGGAGGCGCTCGAGCGCGCCCTCGCCTCCCTGCCGGCTTCCGACGCGGCGGCGCTCATGGCCTACGCCCGAGGCGAACGGCCGGATCTTCCGGGACCGACGTTCCGCAAGCGCGTCGAGAGGGCGCTCGGCCGTCTGAGGGCCCGTTGGAGGATGAACGATGGCAGCCTTTGAGCTCATCGAGATTCGTCTGAAGGACGCCGCCCGCCGCGCCTACGAGCGGAGCCGGCTCGAGCGCGCTCTCCTGCGCGGAGCGGCCGTCGCGCTTCTCGCGCTGCCCGGGATCATGGTATGCCAGCGCTCCCCATTCGCGATCGCCTGTCTCGCGGGCCTCGCGCTGGTCGTCGCGGGAGGACACATGCGGGGCGAGGCGTATGCCGAGGGATCGCGCGCAGGAGCGCTCGCCGGGATCCTGCCATGCCTTCTTCCCGCGGCGATCGGCGCCATGAATCCGCAAGCCTGCATGCTTCTGATGTCCGACAGAGGTCTCTGGATCTGCGCTCTCGGCGGCGTTTCCGCGGGGCTGATTCTCGGCTGGCGCGCTCGGGACGCTCGAGGTGCGGCGTTCTGGGCGCCGGCCATCGCGGCGTTCGGGCTCGCCGCTTCGATCGGCTGCCTGCCGGCCGGCGCCGTCGGTTTCGTCGGCCTCGCGGCGGGAGTCGTCGCCGGCGGCACGCCGGTTTTCGTCGCACGGCGTCTGACGTCGTAGCGATCTTGCGGACCCCTTCAGGCTTGCAGGCCTGACCACAACGGAAGACCGACTTCGTCACCTCCTCCACGAGGCTCGCGGCGGACGGGAGCCGGACATCACTCCTGCTAAAGTTCGCCCCGAGACCACCATTTGACACTCGCGGCGGGGACGCGACTCGGCGCGTACGAAGTCCTGGCGCCTCTCGGAGCAGGCGACTACCTCACCCCCGCCTGGCTGACGATCGATCCCAATTTCGATCCGCTGCGCTCGAATCCGCGCTTCCTGAAGCTCGTCGCCGGAGTGAAAACGAAGCCATAACTTCGGGTCAGTCCTGACTTGTTGCGCTCCCCCTTCAGAACCAACAACTCAAGGAGTCAGGACTGACCCCGACGCTGCAGACCTCGGTCTCGCGATATCGTGACGCGCCATGCGCCGGCCCGGCTCGAAGTTGTTGATCGCAGCGGCTCTTGCCGCGGCCAGCTGCACCAGACCTCAGGACCCCCGCTCCGAGGGCGAGCGCTTGATGGGTCAACTCAAGGCCGCAAGCGGCGGGGCGGCGCTCGATGTGCCGGCTGGATTTCACGAAAAGGGCGACATGGTCCTCGAGGGAGTCCGCGGGACGTACGAGGGCTGGGGCGATCTGCATGCGCTCCGCAGCGTCGGCACGCACACCCTTGGCGGCCGCACCAGCACGAGCGGCTTCGATGGTCAGAAGGCGTGGTCTGTCGGCCCGGACGGCGCGGCAAAGACGGATACCTCGCCTCAGGGCCTCGCGAGCGCGCGACGAAGCACCTATCTGACCATCTCGGGATTCTTTTACCCCGACCGCTTCCCCGCGCGATTCGAATACCGCGGGCGGAAAGAGGCCGAGGGAACGATGTATGACATCGTCACGGTGACACCGGCGGACAGCCTTCCCACAGATCTGTGGCTCGACGTCCGCACGCATCGATTGCAGCGAATCGATGGCGTGGAAGGGACGACGAAGTTTGCAGGGGTGGTCAGGCGCTATGAGGTCGTGGACGGCATCTGGTGTCCGTTCGCGCTCTCACAAACCGAGGGCGATCGCCATATGACACAGGACGTCACGTCCGTCGTCTTCGAGCAGATACCTCCGGAACGGTTCGCTCCGCTCTCGAACTGACCAGACCGGAGTACAGGTCCCCATCTTCACCGGGCCGCGCCGGACCCCGGATCCCCACCCGCCGCGTTGTCCGTCGATTCGGACGCGACGACTCCGCCCTCTCTCGCCCGCTCGGCAGCCTGGAGGACCAGCTCACGACCGACGCCGAGCTCCGCAGCAAGATCGAAACTATGGTTCGGACTCTCCGGCAAAGGGCATCGGCGACTACAGCCGTCGTCCCCGCCAAAACGAACAACTCAACTACTCAGGACTGACACCCAACCTTTCCAGAACCACAGAACCAACAACTCAACCAGTCAGGACTGACCCCAACTCTTCCCTCTTCCCGCAATCTCTCTGATGGTCGCGCAGAGCCTCCCGGGCGTATGTTTGGCTCCGAGTCCACTCCGAGACGACCCTCGAATAGGGAGGTGCGCATCATGAAGAAGTTCGTGCATCTGGCGGCCATGGGCAGTCGCTTGGGTTCGATCGCGAAGACTGCTCTCCCCCTGACTCTGCTCCTCGCCGCGCGTCCCGTCGTGGCGGGAGATTCTCCGGCCGTGAAGGCTCCGGATTGGGGCACGAAGTCTTTTATCATCCAGAGAGCCCACGCCTATGCCTTCGCCCCGAGCTTCTCGACACAGGGTGTCGGCGTGTTCCAGAACGGCCGGTATGCAACGACCGGTGCCGGAGCGAAGGAGTTCATCGCGCCGCTGGACCTGCCGTCGGGCGCGCGCGTCTTCTCGATCGCCTTGCTCGCCTGCGAGGACGGCACGGGAACCGTCACTGGTTCTCTCGACGAGATTGCGTTGGGAGACCTCGCGACCGTGAATCCGCTGTTATCGATCTCGACGCAATCCGGTCAGGGCTGCCAGGATCCTGGATCCATAGCACTCTCGCCGTTTACGATCGATAATCATTTCCATCTCTATCAACTCCGCATCGTGATCAACGGTCCCGCCGGTTCCGGTCTGCGCTTTTACGACATCTCGGTCGGGTACAACCTCCAGATCAGTGCGCCGCCCGCGTCGCCCACCTTCGGAGATGTTCCCGTGACGCACACTTACTTCCGGGCGATCGAGGCTTTCGCCGCGTCCGGAATATCGGGCGGCTGCGGCAGCGGAAACTACTGTCCGAACCAGTTCGTGACACGCGGCGAGATCGCGGCGTTTTTCGCCCGCGCGCTCGGGCTGCACTTCCCGTTCTAGGAGCTCTGCGGCGAGAAGGACGAGCCTTGACACGAGCGGCATCGGACATCGGGGTCAGACCACCCCTGGTCCGCTCGCCCGAGTCTTCCCCGGGCTCGATCTTGGGCGGTGTCTAGAGCCCTTGCGGCGCCGGATTCTCCTGAAGCCCCACGCGTCGCGCGGATTGGAAACCTCGGCTCAGGGCGCCAATCGGGGGTCCGCCAATCGGGGGTCAGGCGTGAACTCTTGAACCATGTGAAGAGGTCAAGACTTCATGCCTGACCCCGGAGTACCGTACCCGAAATTGGGCACAGCTCAACTGCCTCCGCGGCGAGCCCTATTCCAGAACCAATAACTCCACAAGTCAGGACTGACCCCAACTCAGGTTCCTCCGCAAGCTCTCGGACTGCAAGCGGCAGTCCGGCTCCGGGCCATAGGGCCCCGGCGGGCCGACGAGCGGCCTGTTACCGCCGTGAGTCCGGCGGGACGAGATCGTTCGCGCGGTAGTAGACGACGAGCTGGCCATAGTGCTCGGCGCTGTGCTCGATGGCGGACATCCAGCTGTAGGAATTGTGGACCAGCCGGTTTCCCCATGCGGCCTTCGAGATCTTGTCGAGCCCGGCGTCGCCCTGCTGCTGGATGAGCTTCCCGCCGTCAGCCACGGCCTGCTCGATCAGCTTCAGGACATCCGCCTTCGTCTTGTAGACGTCGCGCGACGGGTTGTGTCTTTCCTTGCCGAAATCGGGTCCCATGGCCGACCCCGAGATCGAGCGCAGCAGATCATAGTCGACGGCGGCGACGTGCAGCAGGTTCTGGGCGAAGGTGCGCTGGTCCTTCTGTACCCGGAAGTCATACTTCTCCTCCGGGAAGTCCTTCGCCATGGCGACGAGCTTGTTGCCGATGCCGTTCCACAGGGAAAGCATCTCGTCGGCTCGAGTAATCGCAGGCCGCGGAGCGTCGGCCTGGGCCTGAGCCTGAGCGCGCCGTGGACCGACGAAGGCCAAGGCCAGGAGCATGAGCGACATCGCGGCGATCGAAGACCGTCTCATCGGATTCCTCCTTATAAGTCCGCCTTCAGGCGTCACGCAGGAGCCGCATGGGATCGATTCGCGTCGCCCGCCGCGCCGGAACGGCGGAGGCCAGCAGCGCGACGCCGATCAGCACGCCGGCCACCGCCGCGAAGGTCGGGACGTCCGTGGGCCGGACTCCGAAGAGGAGTCCCGCCATCAGGTGCGAGGCGACGAGCGCGCACGGCAGCCCGACCGCGGCGCCGGCTAAGGCGAGGCCCAGGCCCTGGCGAAGCACCATACGCCGGATGTCGCGATTCCCCGCGCCGAGCGCCAGCCGCACGCCGATCTCGTGGGCGCGCTCGCTGACGACGAAGGAGATCACTCCGTAGATTCCGATCGCGGCAAGGAGCAGGGCCGTCAGGGCGAATAGGCCGACCATCTCCATCGCGAAGCGCCTCGCTGCGAGCGCCGCGGCGACCGTCTCACCGAGCTTCTGTTCCCCGAATACGGGGAGGCCTGGATCGATCGCCTGCACCTCCCGACGCACCTGCGACGTGATCGCGGCGGGATCCAGGTTCCCGCGGAGAAAGATCGCCAGATGGTGCGGGACGCGGTGCTCGACCTTCTGATACATGCTCGTGTAGATCAGCGGAATCGCCGCGTTCTCCATCGACTCGGCCCTCGCGTCCGCGACGACGCCGACCACGGTCGCCCACGAAGGAGACCTCCAATCCAGCTTCAGGTGCTTGCCGATGGGATCGGCGCTCGGCCAGTACGTCTTCGCCATCGCCTCGTTGATCACCGCGACGGGAGGCGCTTCTTCCGTATCGAAGTCCGTGAGCAGGCGCCCGCGCAGGAGCGTCACGCGGAGCAGACGAAAATACTCCGGCGTCACGAACGCGGAATCCACCAGCGGAAAATCGTTGGCGCCCGCGGGCGCATGGCCTTCCAGGATCAGCGAGACCGGCGGCGTCTGATTGTCGCGATCGTGCGCGAGCGGAACGGCTCCGACGTCGCCGAGCGCCGCCTCCTCGACGCCGGGCAGACGACGCGTTCGCCGGATCAGCTCTTTCGTGAACCGCGCCTCCTGCGCGATTGTGGCGTACGCGTCGATCTTGACGTCGTTCGGGTATGGAAACCGCGTCCGCACCGTCATCACGCGGTCGGGATCGAATCCCAGACGGACGTTCACGAGATCCCGGAAACTGCGCAGGAGCAGGCTCGCGGCGGCGAGGAGCACGAGCGACAGCGCGAACTCCGTCACGATCAGGACGCGCCGCGTGCGGGCCTGTTCCCGGGAGCCCGTCGAACCGCGGCCTTCCCGCTTGAGATTCGAAATCAGCTTCAGACGGCCGGCCTGCAGCGCGGGCGCGAGGCCGAAGAGCGCGCCGGCGGCGACGGAGGCGGCAACGGCGAAGAGGAGAACCCCGCGGCTTACGGCGATCTCGTTCAACCGAGGCAGGCTCTCCGGGATGAGGCGCGTCAGAAATCCTTTGGCGCAGAAGAGAATGCCGAGACCGGCGACGCCGCCGAGCACGGAGAGACACAGGCTCTCGGTCAGGAGCTGCCGCATCGAGCCGCGCGCGCGCGGCGCCGAGCGACTGACGGATGGCCATCTCGCGTCCCCGGGCGCTCGAGCGCGCGAGAAGAAGGTTGGCGACGTTCACGCAGCCGATCAGCAGCACCAATCCGACGGCCCCGAGCAGCAGGAGAAGCGGCTGGCGGATGTTGCCGACGATGCCCTCCTTGAGCGGCGCCAGCCGCAGCGTCCAGGCGCTTTGGGCCGGGTAGTCCTCGGGGAACTCCTTCTCGAGCGACGCGACCAGCGCGTCCAGCCGGCTCTGCGCCGCCGCGATCGTCAGGCCCGGCGAAAGGCGGGCGATCGCGGTCGGGAGATTCCGCCCCTTTCTCGGGGGGTGATCGAGGAGCGGCGGACCGTAGAAAGTGGTCGCCGCAAAGACCTCGATGTTGCGCTCTCTCGTCGTCTTGCCGGGAGCGTGAAAGCCGGGCGCCATGACGCCGATCACGCGATAGAGGTCCGTGTCGATCCGCACGCCCGTCCCGAGGACGCGGGGATCGCTCGCGAAGGAGCGCTTCCACATGCCGTCGCTGATGACGACCTCGCCGGTGAATCCCGGCTCGTGATTCCGGGGATCGAAGGTGCGTCCGAGCTGGGGCTTCACTCCCAGCAACGCGAAATACGTCGGCGCGACGATGAGCAGGCTGACGCGCGCCGGCGCCGACGAGCCCGTGAGGTTGTTGTCGTCATACCAGGTCGGCGAGACGTATTGGAAGATTCCCGAGCGCGCGAGGTCCTGGATCTCGGGATAGGACATGCCGACGTCCTTCGTGCCGACGCCAGGAAGGTCGGCCTGGATGCGGACGAGCTGCTCCGGCCGCGGATAGGGCAGCGGGTGAAGCAGCGTCGCATCGACGACGCTGAAGATCGCGGTCGTGGCTCCGATGCCGAGCGCGACCGTCAGAACCGCGACCGCGGCGAAGCCCGGAGACTTGCGCAGCATCCGCAGCCCGTAGCGCGCGTCCTGAACGAAGTGGTCCCACGCGAGCCAGCGCTCCGACTCGTAGAACCGCTCCTCGGCCCGCAGGCGGCTGCCAAAGGCGCGATGCGCGGCGGCGCGCGCTTGCTCCTCGCTCAACCCCTCTTCCCGCAGGCGCTCCGTCTCGAGCTCGATGTGGGCCTCGATCTCGGCGCCGAAGTCCGTCGGCGTTCGCCTGCGGCGAAACATCGTCTAACCCTCCTGGGGATCCAGAATGCGTCCAATCGCGGCGGCGAGCCGCTTCCATTTGGCCGTCTCTCTCCCGAGCTGCCTGCGGCCGGCCGAAGTCAATGAATAGAAGCGCGCCCTGCGGTTGTTCGAGGAAACACCCCACTTCGCGGAAATCCATCCGCGCTCCTCGAGGCGCTGGAGCGCCGGATAGAGCGCTCCATGCTCGACGAGGAGCTCCTCGTCCGACGTCTGCTGGATGGCGCGCGCGATGCCCTGCCCGTGCTGCGATCCGAAGATCAGGGTGCGCAGGATCAGAAGGTCGAGTGTTCCCTGCAGCAGCTCGAGGCGTTCCCTGGCTCCTTGGGTCGACATATGACCCGAGACTAGGACTATTCGGGTAAGATGTCAACCTGAGAGGTCAGCCCAGCGATCGGTGCTCGCTATTTGTTTTCGCTGCCTTCGTTCGGGTCGGTCCCGCCGCCCTGGTCCATTCGCCGGAGTCCTCTCCGGACTCGATCTCCTCGCGGACGCCGCTACCGAAGGCGGCGAAGTGAACCGTCTCCAAGCGCGTCTCCAGCGCCTGACCGACCTTCTCCGGACCGGCGGTCCCCGAAATCAGAAATCAGGACTGGTTGCGGATAGAGTGGGACCCATGAAGACCTTCGCGCGCCGCGCGGCCGTCTTCGAGGCAGTCATCTTCGTCGCCATGAGCTCGTCGCCTCCGGCGCAGGCGCTCGATTCTTCGGGTGCGGCGGTCCGCGGCGAGCAAGGGGAACCCGTCGCTCGCGCCGTCGTGCGCTGGCGCGACATGGAGCGTCTGAGCGCCGAGAGTCGGCCCGCGTTGCGGGCGTACGAAGCGGAGCGACCGCGACCGATTTCTCAGGACCTGCCGGTGCCGGAGGGGGCGATCGTCAAAATGGAAGCACGCGCCGACGTCGCCGTCCCTCCGTCGGCCACGCTGCCTTCGCCGGCGCTTGCGGCCAGCTTCGAAGCACTGCCGAACGGCTCGGTCGAGCCGCCCGACACACACGGCGCCGCGGGGCCCAATCATCTGATGGTGACGTTGAACTCCTCGATCCGAATCCAGGATCGGAGCGGCAACCCGCTTTCGACGGTGCCGCTCTGGGCCTTCTGGCAACGTCTTTCTCCTGGCGGCGATCTCGAAGTGTACGACCCGCGCGTCGTCTACGACCCCTATGCCGACCGCTGGATCACGACCGCAGTTGGGAGCTATGGCCTGGCTCTCCTGGTGGGCGTCTCCCAGGACGGGGATCCGACCGGCAGTTGGAATCTCTACATGATGGACTCCGACCTGCCCGTCGACATCCCGAACACTGGGTTCAACAAGAACTGGATCGTCGTCACCAGCTCGACGAACTATTCGACCACGGGCACGAGGATCTGGGTCTTCGGCAAGGCCGACCTCTACGCGGGCGGGAAAGGCTCGTTTCGGTCCTTCTCCGGCAAGATCGTGCCAATGGGCCCCGTCCCGGCCGTCACGCTCGATCCCGAGGTGTCGGCTCTCTACCTCGTATCGAACTGGAACGGCAACGACAGCGGGAACGGCGTCCTGCGCCTCTACAGCATCACCGGCCCGATCGGCTCAGAGGTCTTGACGCCGGTGGCCTTTGCTGCCACTCCGAATCCCTGGGCGGATTACGGCCCGGACTGTCCGCAGAAGGGCGACCCGAGAGGAATCTCGTGCTTCGGGTACACCGAGGTGGTTTTCCGCAATGGCACGATCTGGGCGACTCATGCGATCTTCTTGCCCGCCGTCATGCCGACACGCGCCGGCATCCAGTGGTGGCAGCTCGCTCCCGACGGCGAAATCATCCAGCGTGGGCGCCTCGAGGACGCCTTGGGCGTCGCTTCTTACGCCTTCCCCAGCCTCGCCGTAAACGCAAGAGGCGACATGCTGCTCGGCTTCGCGAGCTTTTCCGCGCAGCATTTTGCGAGCGGCGGCTACGCCTACCGGGCGGCGAACGATCCTCCTGGCAGTCTCCGGGAAGAGCGGCTGCTCAAGGCGGGCGAGGACAGTTACTTCCGGGATCAGGACGGCTTCGCAACAAACCGTTGGGGCGACTACAGCGCGACCGTGGTTGACCCGATCAACGATACCGACTTCTGGACGATTCAGGAATACGCAGCGCCGAGGGACCCGGTCACGGGGCAATACCGGTGGGGGACGTGGTGGGGCCGCGTCCCATTCGAGGTGGTGGAGCGGATGCCGCCTCAACCTCCGGCGCCGGTCCGAACCCCGCGCGCGTTGCCTCTGCGCGGCAGCACTGGCCGGAGCACGGGTACACACAGTTGATGTTGTGATGACAATCGCCTACGGCGACCCTCCTTCGCCGCGCCGCCGCCACCATCGCGAAATCAGAAATCAGGTCTGACGCCCAACTACCGTACCGATCTCGCGGCCTCAATTCCCCCAGTAAAGCCCGAGCGCCCTCGCGAGGAGAGCCGCCATCTGCGCTCGTGTCAGTGTCTGGTTCGGGCAGAAGTTGCCATTGCCGCAGCCCTGCGTGATTCCGGACGCCGCGAGCGCCTCGATCCCCGCGTATGCGAACGCGCCATTGGGAACGTCCGCGAACGTCGGCGAGAGCGGCGGGGGGCTGATCTGGCGATGCCAGGTGATCCGAACCCCGCCGATCCTCGTGGCCGCGTGCGTCTCCGCGTAGACGAAGTACGCGAGGTGCCGGGATCCCATCCCGTCGAGGTCGGCATCCGAGCGGATCGTGAAGGACATCGGGTCCGTGCAGACGGTTCCGTAACCGATGTTGACGTATTCGAAGACGGAGCCGCCGTGCACCACAACGAGCCCCGCCTCCTGCCCGCCGGCCGGCAGCTTCATCGCCTCGATCGTCGCGTCCGTTCCCGTCGAATTGGGATCGTAGTAATAGAGACACATCTGGGTGATCTCGGCGCCGTCTGGAAGGTGGACCGGAGCCCGGTAGCTCCCGCCGGCCCCGTTGCCTCCGAGATAGTTGGTTGATGGGGCGTAGTCGGAAGCGAAGGACGGGTTGACCGGAAGAAACGCCAACGAGTCGATCGTCAGGACCTGATCCTTCGGTCCGTAGGTCTGCGCTCCCGCGATGCCCGACGCCGCGGCGGTCGAAAGCACAATCCCGAAAACCGCGACGACGCGACGGCGGCGGATGGCGGACATAGGCACCTCCGGCGGAAAGGATATCCGCAGCCCTGGAGATCGTCGGTGCCGCAAGACTCCCGCGGCAAGCTATTTCTTCCCGCTCCCTTCGTTCGGATTGGTTCCGCCGCCTCGGGTCCATTCGCCAGAGTCCTCACCAGGCTCGATCTCGGGCGGTGTCTTCAGCCCTTGCGGCGCCGGGTTCTCCTTGAAGCCGCGCGCGTCGCGCGGATCGGGAGCCAGATCGTCGGGGCTGATTCCTTCGCGGTCGCGTTTCTCGTCCATGCGGCCTCCTTCGAGACGAAAGGGTTGCGAACGAGATGAGGACTGCAAGACGCGTTCCCGGGAGCACGAAGCCTGTCCGGACCGACCTCCTTCGTTCGATTTGGTAGCCTTCTCTCCACTTCGGAGGGAACCATGCGAGCGAGACACATCGCGGCGGGGATTGCTCTCGTATTGGCGAGCGGCTTCTCCGCGGCCGCGGAGGGCAACGATAAGGGGCCCAAGCCGGATGTGGGAGACGGCCGCGTGGCGTGGTTCGACATCACGACGACGAACCTGGCTCAGTCGAGAGCGTTCTACGAACAGCTCTTCGGCTGGCAGTTCACGTCCCTGAAGGGAACCGACCGGGCGTTGGAGATCGTCTCCGGCGACCGGCCGATCGGAACGCTTCGCGTGGCCGACGGCAAGATCAGTCCGTTCGACGGCGTCGTCTACATCCAGGTGAGCGACCTTCCGGGACACTGCACGAAGGCGAAGGAGCTCGGCGGGATGATCCCGCCCGGCTTCCCGTTCGACCTCTCCGACGACAAGGGCGCGATCGCCGTAGTCGCCGACCCGTCCGGACATCCGATCGGAATGTACTCGCGGACGCCGCTGCCGAAGGCGGGCAAGTAGCATCCCTCCATGACGGACAAGCTCAAGTCGTCCTACGACCTCGCGATGGAACGGCTGCGAGCCGCCGATCCGAACGCCGGCAAGGAGAAGCCGTTGACCGCCGCGCAGAAGGAGAAGATCGCCGAGGCCAGGCGGGTCGCCACCGCGCGGCTGGCGGAGCTCGAGATTCACTTCCACGACGCGTCGAGGCGGCGGAGCGATCCGGCCGAGCAGGAGAAGGCCGAAGCGGAATACCAGATCGACCGGCAGAGGATCAACGCGGACCTCGAGCGGGCGATCGCGGAGGTCCGGCGCGGGCACAAAGCTCGTTCCTGACTTCCTGACAGCGGACCTCGGCACCGATCCCACCGCCCGGCGAAATGCCGTGGCGGAGGGCGGGGCCGAGCCCCGCCCCTACGTTTCGGACGCGATGCGTAGGGGCGGCCCTCGCGGCCGCCCGTCGCGCTGTCATCCCGCGAGGGATCCCGAGCTCGGCAGGCTCTGAGCCGGACGGCATCGGCAGCGAGATAGCTCTGGATCCCTCGTCGTGGACTCCTCGGGATGACAAGCTGAAAGGAGACCCTCACCCCGACCCTCTCCCGTCACCGGGAGAGGGAGTTCTCTCGTTTCCCTCGCCCCCGTCTTCGGGGGAGAGGGCAGGGTGAGGGGGACCGCATCGAGCTGTCATCCCGAGCGATCGCGAGGGATCCCGAGCTCGGCAGGCCCCGGACGAGCCGAGCGCTTCCGGCGTACCATTTCCGTGTCGCCGGCCATCAAACATCGACAAGGAGGTCGCACATGTTCCCCAGGAGAGCCCTGCGCGTTCTTCTGACTGCAGCCTGCGTTCTCGTCACGACTCGAACTGTCCGGGCTCAGGCCGCGGCGGCGGCGCCGCACGACTACGGCACGACGGTTGCCGCGCCCGTGGGCGTCCCGGGCGTCGCCTTCGCGCCGCTCACGTCCACGACGCCTTTCAGCACCGAGGGCGACGTGCAGACCCTCCGGACCGCCAAGGGAGGGAATCCGTTCGACACCTCTTCGTTTTCCGCTCCCCTCCGGCTCCCCGCGGGAGCCCTCATCGAGTCCCTCTCGATGGACGCCTGCGACGACAGCGGCGGCATCGAGCCGGTCAGCGGCTTTCTGGTGGTCGCCGACGAGACAGGCAAGTGTGATCAAGCAGACGGATACGCTGACGACGTCCGGCATCGGCTGCCAGAGCCTGTCGGAAGATGTCACGTCGAAGAACATCGTGGTCGATCCGTTCAACTACTACTATCTGCGAGCCGACATCACGACGACGGCGACCCACACGGTGGGACTCGGCGGGATGATCGTCCTGTACAAGCTCCAGGTCAGTCCCGCGCCGGCGACGGCGACGTTCGCGGACGTACCGACGAACTTCCTCTACTTCCGCACCATCGAGGCCCTGGCTGCCGCCGGCATCACGAGCGGATGCGGCGGCGGAAACTTCTGCCCCAACCAGTTCGTGACGCGCGGTGAGATGTCGAAGTTCCTGGCCAACGCGCTGGGGCTGTTCTGGGCGGGGGACTAGGTCAAGAACCCATCTCCCTGCACCAGCGTCCAGGCAAGAGACGGGTCGACACCGACGGAGGAGGGATTGGGGTCAGACGTGCATTCGTGGACCTGCCATCCCGAGCGACAGCAGGGATCCGAGCTCGGCAGGCTCTCAACCCGACGAATACATTCCTCCCTGTAAGCTCCCGCCCCATGAAAACCGTCCGCCTCCTCTTCGCATCACTCCTCCTCCTGCTGGCGGCCGTGGCCCGCGCGGCGGACGCGGACCGCGCCCCGCGCCACGTCGTGATGATCTCGATCGACGGCCTGAAATCGGAAAGCTACGCCCGGGCCGACGCGCTGGGATTGAAGGTCCCCAACCTCCGCCGGCTGATGCGTGAGGGAGTCTGGGCCGAGGGCGTCGTCGGCGTCCTGCCCACCGTGACGTATCCGTCGCACACGACGCTCATCACCGGCGTGCTGCCGAACGTGCACGGCATCCCGTCGAACCATTACTTCGATCCGACGGGCGTGGGCGGCAGCGCCTGGTACTGGTACGCGGACGAGATCCGCGTCCCCACGCTGGTCTCCGCCGCCGCCGCGCGAGGGCTTCGCACGGCGACCGTCTCCTGGCCCGTCTCGATCGGCCTCGGCGCGACGTACCAGGTGCCGGAGTTCCAACGTCCCAGTTCGTCGGCCCCGAGCGACCTGAAGCTCCTCGCGGCCCTCTCGACCCCGGGCGTCTTCGAGGACGCCGGCGCCCATCGCGGCCGCCCCTTCCCGCCCTTGAGCGAGTGGACCGACCGGGAGCGCGTCGATATCGCTCGCTTCTTCATCGAGACCTACCGGCCGTCGCTGACGCTCCTGCACATCTTCGACACCGACGGGGCCGAGCACGACCACGGGCCCGGGTCGCCCGAGGCGTACGCCGCGATCGAGAAGGCCGACGGCTACGTCGGCGAGATCCGCGAGTCGCTGCGCAAGGCCGGCATCGAGTCCACGACGCTCATCGCCATCGTCTCCGACCACGGCTTCCTGCCGATCTCGACGACGATCTATCCCAACACGCTCCTTCGCCAGGCCGGGTTGATCGAGCTCGACGCGGAAGGGAAGGTCCGGAGCTGGCGCGCCGCCTTCCACGCCGACGGCGGCTCGACGGCCCTCCACCTGCTCGACGAGAACGATCGGGAGACCCTCGACCGCGTCACGAAACTCGTCGCCGCGAAAGCCGCCGATCAAGCCAGCGGCATCGCCGACGTCCTCGACGCCGCTCGCGTCCGCGCCTTCGGCGGATCCGCGCCCCTCGTCCTCAACGCCCGGCAGGGATTCCACTTCGGCAACGACGCTTCCGGCGACTGGTCCCGACCCTCGACCATGCGCGGCGCCCACGGCTACGCGCCCGACCGGCCGGAGATGTACGCATCCCTGATACTCGCCGGCCCGTTCGAGCGCCGCGGCCCACTCGGCGTCGTGCGCATGACGCAAATCGCGCCGGCGATCGCGGAGTTCCTGGGCCTGCGGCTTGCAGCGGAGGCATCGGGAGGGATCGCGCTGCGATGAGGGAGCCCCAGGCCCTCGAATTCCACAATCCGGAACGGACGCCATTCAACGCAAGGAGCACACGAACATGAAGCCGAAGAACACGATCTGTCTCTGGTACGACAAGGACGCGCTGGAGGCCGCGCGCTTCTATGCGGCAACGTTTCCGAACAGCCAGGTCACGGCCGTTCACAAGGCGCCCAGCGACTACCCGGGCGGCAAGAAGGATGACGTCCTGACGGTGGAGTTCACCGTTCTGGGCATTCCCTGTCTCGGCCTCAATGGCGGCTCGACGTTCAAGCACAGCGAGGCGTTTTCCTTCCAGGTCGCGACCGACGATCAGGAAGAGACCGACCGCTATTGGAACGCCATCGTCCGCAACGGCGGCCAGGAAAGCCAATGCGGTTGGTGCAAAGACCGCTGGGGCCTCTCGTGGCAGATCACGCCGCGCGCACTGACCGACGCGCTCGCGGCCGGCGGAGACGAGGCGAAGCGGGCGTTCGCGGCGATGATGCCGATGAAGAAGATCGACGTCGCTGCCATCGAGGCTGCGCGGCGGGGCTGACGTCGACGGGCTGGAGACGGTGGCGAGGTGCGGCGTTCTGGGCGCCGGCCATGGCGGCGTTTGGGCTCGCCGCTTCGATCGGCTGCCTGCCGGCCGGCGCCGTCGGTTTCGTCGGCCTCGCGGCGGGACTCGTCGCCGGCGGCACGCCGGCTCTCGTCGCTCGCCGTCTGACGTCCTAGGGAGACGTCACTCTCACCAGTTCGACGGCGGCGCCGGCGGCCGTCCGCGAGTAGCTGCCTACCTGGGAGAAGGCCCTTCGGCAGCCTCTCGGTTCGCTGGGTCGCCCGCCACCTCGGCCGCGACGATTCGTCCTTCGTCCGGCCGCCTCGCGCCGATCTCGAGCACCATCTGAGGTTCGATCTGGCCCTGCCCACCCGCCTCGACCACATCGTCGAGAAGCTCACGAGCGAACCCCTTCCCCGTTTACACGAAATCAGCAAACTAGGCCTGACCCAGGTCATGCCCCAACTCGCCCCTCATTCGGCTAGCCCTGGAACCCGGCAGACCCTGATGAGATCCTGCCGATCTTTAGCCTCTGATCTCTCGGGGAAAGCAAGCCCCGTCACAGAATCCGTTTCCGCCGCCTTAGCTCTGTAAGGGCCCGGCATCAAGCAGAATAAACGTCCCAAAACACCTCTCGAAATCTCGTCATTTCGCTGTCGGTTCCAATAGTTACTCGCAACATCTTGTTCGCGGCAGGAAACGGTCGGCCAACGACCACACCTCGGCGCAGCATATCGCCGCCGAATGAGCGCGCGTCCCGCCCGACGTCAATCATCACGAAGTTGGCGCACGGGGTAATATACTTGACGCTTCTCTGGCGCAGCCATTCACACACAGCTCCTCGAGTGCGAGCGATGCTTGCCCTTCTAGTCGGGATCAGGTCGGTTCTCTCGCCAAGGGCAGCCACTGCGGCGCGTAAACCGAGAATCGGAGCAACGTTGTTCTTGAACGGCCTCATCTCGTTGAGGAGATCCGGTCTCGCACAGCAGAAGCCGACGCGTGCCCCAGCCATACCATAGATCTTGGAGAACGTCCGCGTAACAACGACGTTGAGACCCCGTTTGACGTACTTCAGCGCGCTCTCGACCTCGCTCGGTTCGGCGAAATGAATGTATGCCTCGTCAACGAGCAGCACCGTGTGCGGTGGAAGGTTGGTCACGAGCCAGTCTACGTTCTCCGTCGTTGTCCGCGACGCCGTCGGGTTGTTGGGATTACATAAATAGATAAGGCCACCCCCCGCTCTCGCCGCCTCGGCGGCCAGCTCCTTGACGGGAAATTGCCAATCCTCAGTCAGAACCACTTGGACTACCTTCTTGTCCAGCCTTCGCGCGAATTCGATCGGAATCTCGTACGTCGGCGTCCCAGTCACTAAGGGCCGAGAGGACGACGTAAACGCGCAGACCGCCGCGTTGATAACGTCCCCTGACCCGATCCCGAAGAGGATCTCCTCTGGTGTCACGCCCTCGCTTTCCGCTAGCGCTTTGCTGACCTCGGCAAACTCCCCGAAGTGATAACGAGCGATGGCGCCGACCCCGTTCACGATAGCGGCGATGGCGGATGGGGGTGGCCCCGCCGGGTTCTCGTTTGCGTCGAGCCATACCAGGTCTTGCCGCGCGGGCGTATCAGCACGAGCACGCCGCGCAAGAAACAACTCTCCCGCAAACGGTCCCATCACTGCTAGGCCGCTCAGGTCACGCGCAAACCGCCGCCGAGTAATCATGGTTCCTTGTCGGCTCGTTCGCCCTCGCCAGCAAGCGCCGTAACACTTGCCGTCGTGAGACATTCGAGAAAGCGCACCAGGTCTTGCTTCTGTTGCGGCGAAAGATTCAACGGGCGCAGGGCGGGATCGAGGTTCGGTGTCGGCGTTCCACCCTTGTCGTAAAAGTCCACTACATCCGCCAGCGTTGCCGCGCTGCCATCATGGAAGTAGGGAGCGGTCAACGAAACGTTGCGGAGCATCGGGGTGCGAAACCGTCCCCAGTCCTCCCGCTCGCCCGTAATCGCAAAGAGTCCCGGGTCCGCGTTCGCCTTGCCCGAACCCACCCCCAGGTTGTGGAACTTGCTATCCGTGAACAGCACATATTTTAAGGCAAAAGGGTGCAAGCCCTCTGTCATGATCAGATGGCACGAGTCGCACTTAGCGGATAGAAACACCTGGAAACCCCGCCGAGCCTCGACCGAAATTGCATCCTTCTCCCCTTTGAACAAGTACCGGTCAAATGGCGAGTCTCCGCAGACGAGGGTTCTCTCATATGTGGCCAGCGCTTTCGCGATGTTCTCGGGGGTCACATCCTCGCCAAATGCCTGCTCAAACCCCGCGGAATAGCCCTGCCTCTTGAGCTTCAGAGCCGCTTCATCAGGCGCCAAATCAAACTCCACGGGCGACTGAAAGGGAAGCATAGACTGCTCCTCCAGACTCTTCGCCCTGCCATCCCACATCAAAGGATCGATAAAGGCGCTATTAAGCACCGTAGGGCTATTCCGCTCCCCCTGCCGCCCTTTCACCCCTATCGACACGGCGTGCGGATCCGCGAAGCCGTAATGGGGATCGTGACAAGTGGCGCAGGAGATGGAGTTGTCCCCTGACAGACGCTTGTCAAAAAAGAGCCGGCGGCCTAGCGCCACCTTTGCCGGCGACGGTTCATTGTCTCGGGGCGCAATGACCGCCGGCAACCCTAGCGACTGCGAGGCCACCGGCCCGGCATCAACAGGCGAAAGCGCCAGCACTACACCTAGCGCGCATATCTCACAGGCAATCGGAATACTGAGCCCTTTGCCGCCTCGAGCCACAGCATGCATGGTACGTTCGCGCCTTCATCGCACTGCGCGCCACCCTCAGGAGGGTCCCACCGCAGCGGGATACGGATCTCCAACATTTCGAAGGACTAGGTGCGAGCCGCGCAGGCGGCCATCACCCAAGAGCCTGCGGGTCCACGACCCTTCGTGAAGGTATAAACGGCCCTTCCAGGGCTTCGCCGGTCCTTGCCTCCCAAGTTGTAATCGAGATCAAAGTTGAAATACACGGCTGCGACACTTCCCCAGACCTTGACCAGGGGATCCTGTTCCCTTAGGGCCTTCACCTTCGACGTCTTATAGAAATCCGCGAAGTGCTCCTTCACTGCCCGAGCACCAGCAATGTAAAATGGGCTGTAGTCTCCGATCAGGAAGACCCCCGATTGGTTGGCGCGTTTCAGGATCTCACCGGGATCGCCCGTCACCCAGGCGCTATCGATTCGTCGAACAGTGGAATAGAGCGTATCCTTCTCTCCGCCGCCAGCGCTCCCCGCTTCATTGGTTTCACCTCCGCCCAGCGCCCGCATAGGAAAGACACCGATATGACGGGAGGTCAGCGCCGTTCCCAACGCCCCATAACCTCCGGAATAAAGATTCGGCACTTGCATTTCAAGAGCTATTTGTGGGTGACCCGCGGCGGTCAGCACCACGTTCGAGGACTTTCCAGTTTCCTCGATTGTCTCGCCGGACATCTGATAGCCAGCTTCATAATTGGAAATGACCAGAACGCTACTGCCGACGTCGAGCAACTCCGGTTGCCGATAGTAAAAGTACAACAGCCGTCGCTCCTGGCTACTCTTTCGGAGAGCATCCACGATGGCTGAGCGACCAGCTACGGGCGTTAGCGTTCCCGGTTCCACCAGCAGAGCCTCGGTGTCAAAGGACTTCTGCAAGCCCTCAAAGTTGCCGCCGATCTGCTGTTCCTTCGCCGCCTGAAGGGTCGCAAGGGCCTTCTCACTGCCCTTCGTCTTTGGCACTGCGGCCGCCGCCACGGGCCAAGCAGTCGCGGCCACCACTCCTGAGGCACAGGAGGCTAAAAACTGTCTGCGACGCATTGGGCTAGATCACCTGTCCTTTCATCCTTCGGTCCATCAGTCTCGATTTCACTTCTCGCCAGTATCTTTGGCCGCCGACTGATCCCGGCCGGGCAGTTCGGCGGCGATCCTTACCGGCTGCAGATCAAACCTCTTGGTTACCCCGGCGTTATTCGCCACGGTGACCACCGTGGCCACCTCAACGCCTGGCGCAAAGGGGCCAAGAACGGCCTCGAACCATGTCTTGTCATAGAAGTTACCGCGCGTATAAGCCATCACGCGTGTCGAGAAGGTCGTTCCATGATCGAGCGAGTAAGCCACTTGCACCCCGCTAGCCTCCTTGATGCCGCAGATCGGATCGAAGGCCGCCACGTTCACGGCTATCGATCCGTCCGGTTTTGCCGTAACCGTAGGTGCATCCACCTGCGGCGGTTGCTTCGTGGCCACCAGATACCACTCGTCCTGATCCAACGTATATTTCTTCCCTTCTCCCGAGACCAGGCCCGCCTGCAAGTCTGTGTACTGTCCATCATCCACGCGATTCGGCGTCTTCACCGTGACATAGCCCATGAAGACTTCGTGCGGCCCGAGCGTCACTTCCGTTCCCGCTTTGGGATCCGCGGTCATCACCCAACCCTCGGGGATGGGCGTATGCTCGAGATAGACATTCGCGCGCACCGGCACATCACTGGCATTGGTCAGCCGGTACCGATACAGGTTTTGACTTGAAGGCAACGCCCGGCCGTCCACGTTGAATGCCTTAGTAGCCACGTTGTCGACCGGGTTTAGGTCGTCACCATCGGTGTCGACGACGGCACGCAGCTTGTAGCGCTGATTCAGGCGATCTAACTGATCAAACATGATGTTCATCATCCGGAAGCCCTTGGTTTGTACGACCGTCCCCTGTTCGCCCCCATCTTCCCGCGCGGGCACTATTACCGGAATCGGTTTGGTCGAGAGGAGGAAGAGTCTTACCTTCGTCGTCGCAGATTTCCACGCGGACGTTGCCCCGACCGGCCCGATCGCCGCGATTCCGGACCAGTACCTCAACCTCCAGGATTCGTTCCGTGTTGCGCCAAGCCACTAGAATATTGGGTCGATGACTATCCATACCGCGCCCGATACCCAAGTCCACACCGTGTGTCGCTCCTGACGTGCTTTGTGCAGTCGCACCGACGGAGAAGAACAAGAGACCGATAACCGCAAGCACCCACATCCTGGTTCGCTTCATGGAACCTCCTTCTGAATCCGGCCGTCAAAGCGGCCTGCCTCTGATTTCAAATCTCGCGTAAGGCATCTCTGCAAGACCAGAATGTCCTTGACCCTACTGCACCGGTTGACCATTGACTCAAAATGCTGAAGTCGTTGTACCTGGGCCAATCGCATCACGCGCAAGGGGATTCCTTTGCCCGTCGGGATGGCGGGGGCCAACTGCGGCAATCCGGCCATCCACGCCTCACCCCTGTGGACCGACTTTGGTTACGTGTATTGGCTCACGCTTCCTTCCTTCTTATCGCTAACAAGAAAACCCTCTTACATAAATCGCTTGACGAACGGAAAAGGGCTAGTATCATTCACGCTCTCCCCTTCTCTAGCCAGGCCCCTGAGGGACGTCAGCGATGGACGCTCTACGGCGGAACGAGGACGGCGGCGAAGACCGCGCCGGATTCCCCGAACGGAATCCGCGAGGCCTACGCGCGGATCCTGCGGACGTGTCTTTTGCCGGCCTTCCAACGGCGGACGCGGAAGACGTGGCGCAAGATCTCTTCCTGTGGTTACTTCGAAGCGGGCCGCTTGAGACGATGCCGGTGACTCCATGGCTAGCGACGGCGGTCCAGCACTTCATACGGCGGTACTGGCGGGCTAAGACAGTCCGCAGGACGCGCGAGTCGCGGGCTGTGGCAGAGGCAGCTGTCCTCCATCGCGGGTACGACGGGGCCGAAGACGTAGAGGTCCGGCTGTCGCTCGATCGGATCGAAGGACGGCTGCCGGAGGTCGAGGCACAGCTGCTGCACCTGATCCGACGGGGATGCTCCTTCGCCGAGGCGGCCGCGAGGGTCCAGGTACCGCGAGGTAGTCGAACATTCTTTCGGAGGAGGTTGATCGGGCTCCTGGCGGATGGGTTAAGGGCGCCGGCGGCTGCAACGCCCGTGCCGCTCCGTCCTGAGTCTCATGGGAAGGCGCCGCGACGCAGCTGACGATCGTCCCGAAGAAGTAGCCCGGAGAGTCAGTCTGATTTCCTGACGGCTCCCCCGGCTCGCAACAACCTCCGCACCGTCGGCGCGACCAAAATCATTATTCAGATGTCGTAAAGCGGCCGCGGCGGAGGGAGGGCAGGAATAAAGTCAGCCTCCGGATGTCGGTGTAACGAGGTCGACTCTGGTGAGGAGCTGCCTCAAACGACGGGAGGCTGACGTGGAGAACTGTGGCATCGACGTGGCGATGAAATCAAGTCTGGTGTGCATCCTGGACGGGCGCGGGGCGGTGATGTTGGAGCAGGAGGTGTCGACGGACGAAGCGGGTCTGGCCAGCGTGTTGAAGGGACGCCGTCGGATGCGTTGCCTGCTGGAGGCTGGGCCGTTGGCGGAATGGTTGTCGAAGATATTGGAGGGGCTTGGGCACGAGGCTGTGGTGATCGACGCGCGAAAGGCTAAAGGGGTGATCCGGACCAAGAAGAAGACGGATCGGTTGGACGCGCGCAACCTGGCACGGATGGGCAGGACGGGCTGGTACACGGCGGTGCACCGAAAGTCGGTGGAGGCCCGTGCGACGAGAACGTTTTTGCAGGCGCGCCAGGGGCTGGTACAGACGGCGCTGGCGCAGGGGTCGAGGATCCGCGGGCTGCTACAGGCCACGGGATCAAGCTGGGAGAGGTGAAGGAGTCGCAGTTTGCCTCGCAGGTGAGGCAGCTGGCGTGTGAGAAGAGCCCGCAGCTGTGGGAGATGCTCGAGCCGCTGGTCGAGGTACGCCGGCGGCCCTGAGGGCGTCGGAACAGATGGCGGAAGGATGATCCGTCAGGCGGCGGCCGAAGGCAGCGTCCCCCGGCGGCTGATGACGGTGCCGGGAGTCGGACCCATTACCGCGACGGCATACGTGGCAACCATCGACGACCCGAGCGGTTCCGATCGAGCGAGCAGGTTGCGGCATATCTGGGTCTGGTGCCCTCGGTGGCGCAGTCGGGAGAGCTCGAGGTGCACGGGCACATCACCAAAGAGGGCGACGGGATGCTACGCAGCTACCTGGTGGAGGCCGCCCACGTCCTGCTGACTCGAAAGCGCGGGCACGTGTCGGTTGAAGAAGTGGGGTCTGAGGCTGGCCAGGAAGAAGGGCCACGGGAAAGCCCGGGTCGCTGTTGCTCGCAAGATCGCCGTTCTGCTCCACCGCCTCTGGATCACGGGAGAGACCTACAAAGCCGCCGCCTGAACCACCTCAAAGGAGGCAGACGCCGCTCGACGACGAGCCGAGAAAGGGGCTTCGGATCAACCGGATCGCGAGTCAGTCCTGGGGACTTGACCCCGCTTCATCAGATTGCGACCGGTGACTCCGAAAACATCCTGTGGCGCCTGGGCGACCACGAAGAGAAGCCTGAATCCGCCCCTCCCTCGGCTCGTCGTGGGCAAGACCACGAAAACTAGCTCAAGTTCACTCGGAGGCTTGACGAGTCACCGCCGCTTTAGAGAAGGTCTGACCCCGAGGACCCGGACCCAGGACTAACCCCTCTCCCTTACCGACTAGCTCATCCCGACCGCTTGACACGGAATTCTGGAGGGCTCCATGTCGACTTTGAGTCCTCGGGCAATCTCGCTGGCGAGCTGGATCTCAAACGACCGCTCAGCCAACAGTTTAGGTCCCTGGTAAACGGCCAGTTCGCAGACGTGTCGGCCCTCTTCGAACTCAAATGCCGAGCTCTGCTCCGGTTGGAACCACAGAAAGACCGCCTTCTGCTCGCGACCACCAATGAGAATCGGCGTCGGGAGCGAATATATAGTCTGTGCTACCGATCGAATCCTCCCGTCTTTCTCGATAACCAATTGTTCCAACTGGGAGGACATAAACATCAGTTCAAACGCCCGAGCCGGACGGTTCCATCTAAGAGACGCGCGGGACACCCAGCTTTCCTTCGCCCGGTATTACCAACCACACATGACAGCCCTACGCGCGGCTTCGCGGTCAGCAGAAGGTCAGCGCCGACCTCGATTGTCAAGTTCGCCGGTTGCGCCAAGGTGCACCAGCTAGTCCACAGAGACACGCCGAGCGCAAGCACAGCGATGAGCAGAGACCATTTGTCTACAGTCTTTGTCGACGTGTTGTTCACGCCGACTTCTTAGGACAGAGACAGGTCTTGACTCCGCAGCGTTGACGACAGCTCTTCATCAGGCAGCCGCTCTCCCCCGGTGCACGCCATTTGATACACGATTGTACGAGTGACGAAGATACCCGAGCTCAGCGTGCCAGATCCACTTCCGTACCAACTAGACCAAGACCAACCGCCGGTCATGGATTGAAACGGAAGGTTTTCCGAACTGATGTAGATCATCTGGCCGGCTTCCAAGTCGCTCATCGTTCGCATAGAACCGTCGGTGGAGCGAACAGAAGCCACACCGAGAAGCCTCAGGACAGTCTGCTCCGGCTTAGGTAACGAGTGGCCGTCTACGGCATACAACGTTACCTTGATCCAGCCCTGGCTCTGATCGATGTCATCGATGACACCCTTCGCAGCGACGCGCACTGTGGAAGTAGACGGAGAGGGAGAGCCCGAACGCGAGGAACAGCCCGCAATGACCAGCAGGGCTGCCAGAGGTAGAATCCCGGCCAGCGCGTATCTCATGTTGAGCCGGATTCAATCACAACCGGCGCAGTGGCCGCTGATCCTGCGAGCACGGTAGCCGTTTGGCTGCGACTTCTGATCCCGAGGCATCAGCGGGTCAGTCCTGATTTCTGATTCGAGCCCCGGCCCGCGACAAATTCAGGTTGAGCGAGGATCGAGGAAGCCCCAAAATCAGAAATCAGGACCGACCCCGACTAGCCCCTGGTGTCGAAGTAGAGCCTCCTGGGAGCTGTCATGCGCAACTCAAGGATCCCTGATCGCGTACAACAAAGGACTGAGCTTGATAACTTTCTTTGCTCCTTCCAGGTCGGACGGAGAGTGAGGGTCAGAGACAAAAACGAACTCTCCCGTGACGATACGTCCCGGTGTTCTGCCACCGTCCCGCGGCCGCCTACCTGGACTCTGCCTCACGGAACCACTCCTCTTGCGACAAGGCGATAGGTTTCGACGGCCGCCTGAAAAAGGCTGCTGCCTGTCAGCGAGGGAATGCCAGGAGGTGGTGGCGCTTCCAATTGCCTTCCCGGCGAGGGAAGACGAGGAAGAGAGCCGTACAACCTACGCGTCGCCTTCTCGAACTTGGCATATGCATCGTCAGATTCATGCGCAACCACGTTTCGTATTTTCGCGAGGTACCCCATCAGTTGACTCGCGCCTGCGATGGTGCTGCGGAAGGGCTCTCCGCCTTTCAGCCAACGCTCGGCCCGGTCAATCAGGACCGAAGGGCTGTTCCAACCTACAAAGTCCTGATCGCCCCTAAAGACGCTTAGAATCCCTGGCAGTGAATCAGATACCTGTCGCACCCGCCGCGGCCGATAACCAGATCCAGCGCGCTCCCCCAGTGCGTAGAGACCCAGCACATCCTCGAAGAAATGCTCGCTCCCAATCACTACTCTGAGGGCCGCCGCCTCGTAGACCCATTCTCGCTGATCTCCCCGCAGTGCAAGCCGCCGTCGCCCCGGATCCACCGCAAAGCCACATCTCTCCACAAAGTTTGTGGCCTCATCGAGTCGGCGTTCGAATCTCAACCGTACCCTGTCGAGGCGAGTCACGGCGCGGCAGCTTCTCTACGGTGCCTCTCTGAACTCGTGGAGAATTGTCTTATGTCGAGTCCTCCGCGGACCCAGGTTGTCTGTTTGCCGTTGGCATGCGACCACGAACTCCTGGTAGTCAGAAGGCGGGTCAGGATTCCTCAGCACGCCGTCGAGTCGACCTATCGCCCGCCGAAGACGCTCGGCATCCGTCTCCGTGAACGATCCCTTCGGCGAATCGAGATCAGCGACCTTCTTGTACCGGATCTCGTATAGAGCCAGAAACAGCGAATAGAAAAGTGGCGCCCGATGAAAGTTGCTCCGGGTAAGCGCCGAGCCCATGCTGAGCTCCACGAGATCGACAACATCTTGAAATCGGGCAATCGACTCTTCTTGTAGGGGTATCGGTCATCCCACTTCTCATAGTAAGCGTCGAGTGACTTCTTCTTGTCCTGAAGTCCAGCTGCCATCGCAACGAGGAGTTCAGAGGCAAGCTGAGCCTCCCCCATTCGCGCTATCCCGGCGTCAGACAGGATCTTGTGCTTCTTCCAGAATTCAAGGTGCTGAAAACCGAGCGCATAGACCGTGCGCTTGAAGGAGCCGAAATACTTCGCATTCCTCTTCTCCTGCGCGTTCAGCGGGACAGAGTGCGAATTTATTCTCGCAAAGACTTCGAGCACGTCGGCGTCTGCTGCGTCGACTAAAAGATCTACAGAGAACTCATATGACAGAAAGGCCTTCTGAAGTTCCTTTGAAGAGACTCGAATGACTCACCAGAGTAATCACTGTCATCGTCGACCGCTAGACGCAGTTCGCCCTTGTGGAAGTCCAGGACTGCGTTAAGCCGTTGCTGGCCGTCGACTACTTCGTGAATTGCTTTGCTGGAGCGTAGGTCGAGATTCTGCCTCATATAGAGTTTTGGATCGGGAAACCCTTCAGTATGGTGTCTATTAGAAAGGCTCGCGCCTTGGGAGGCCAGATTCGACGGCGTTGAAACTTGGGCGAGAGAAGGAGTGTTCCCTCGCCCGCCAACCTAATGAACTCATTTACGCCAATCGAGCGGAGGTGAGGGCGATCCATGTGCGGTCCCCCTTCTGCCTCTTAGGCGCCTAGCTACACCCGCTCGTCGCCCCGCAGTTCATGCACTTGTAGCAGGCCGCCGAGCGCACCATGATCGACCCGCACTCGTGGCAGGCCGGGGCGTCGGTGGAGGTCTCGAAGGTCACGCCGTTGCCTGACCCGGTCGGCCGCGCCGAGACGACCTGATCGGTCACGGGCACGGGCGCGTCGCTGTGGGTGTCGCGGGCGATGACGCCGATCGCTTCCTTCTCCTCGGCGGTCAGGAACTTCGATCCGAGCCACCGGAACATGTAGTCCACGAGCGACTTGGCGATCGGGATCTCGGGGTTCTTGGTGAAGCCCGAGGGCTCGAACCGCATGTGGGTGAACTTGTTGACGAGCGCCTCGAGCGGCACGCCGTACTGGAGCGTCAGCGAGATCGCCGTCGCGAAGGAATCCATCAGGCCCGAGATGGTCGAGCCTTCCTTCGACATGCGCAGGAAGATCTCGCCGGGCTTTCCGTCCTCGAAGAGGCCGACGGTGATGTAGCCCTCGTGCCCCGCGACGTTGAACTTGTGCGTGATCGAGCGGCGCTCGTCGGGGAGCTTGCGCCGGTACGGCGCCGGAATGGGCGCGCTCGCCTTGCCGACGTACTCGAGCGAGGTCCGCTTCTCGGGAGACTTGGTGTCGGATTTTGATGCCGCGGTATTCAAGGGTTGGGTCCTCTTGCAGCCGTCACGGTAGATGGCGATCGCCTTCAATCCCTGCTTCCAGCCGTCCATGTACACGCCGGCGATCTCGTCCGGCGTCGCGTCGGGCGGCAGATTCACGGTCTTCGAGATCGCGCCCGAGAGGAAGGGCTGCACGGCGCCCATCATCCGGACGTGGCCCGAGTAGTGGATCGAGCGCGTGCCGTTCAACGCGCGGAACGCGCAGTCGAAGACCGGCAGGTGCTCGGACTTGAATCCGGGCGCGCCCTCGATCGTCCCCTTCTCGTCCACGTAGTCGATGATCTCGTTGACCTCGGTCTCGCTGTAGCCGAGGCGCCGGAGCGCGAGCGGCACCGTGTTGTTGACGATCTTGATCGTGCCGCCGCCGACGAGCTTCTTGTACTTGACGAGCGCGAGGTCGGGCTCGACGCCGGTCGTGTCGCAATCCATCATGAAACCGATCGTGCCGGTCGGCGCGAGCACCGTGACCTGGCCGTTCTTGTAGCCGGACTGCTTGCCGGACTCGAGCGCCGCGTCCCAGACCGCCTTCTGCGCGCGCAGCAGATCCGCCGGCACGCCCTTGGCCGTCGTCGCCATCGGCACCTTGTACGCCGCGTCGCGGTGCATGCCGATGACCTCGAGGAAGGCCTCGCGGTTGGGCTCGTAGCCGGCGAAGGGGCCGAGCTCCGAGGCGATGCGCGAGGACTGCAGGTACGCCTCGCCGCACATCATGGAAGTGATCGCGGCGGAGTAGGCGCGGCCCTCGTCCGAGTCGTACGGCAGGCCCGTCGCCATGAGGAGCGCGCCGAGGTTCGCGTAGCCGAGGCCGAGCGGCCGGAACTTGTAGGAGTTCTGCGCGATCGCTTCCGTCGGATAGGAGCAGTTGTCGACGAGCATCTCCTGCGCGCTGATCACGACGTCGCAGGCGTGCCGGAAGGCCTCGACGTTGAAGGAGCCGTCGTCGTGGTTGAAGAACTTCATCAGGTTCAGCGACGCGAGATTGCAGGCGCTGTCGTCGACGAACATGTACTCGTACAGTTCGCAACTACAATCCCTTCAACAAGATACGAGTGGTGCAGGGGTTCGGTGAGATTGTACGTAACTTCTGGACCTTCATAGACGACGTCGCTGATCGAAGTGGTTGGATCTTCACGATAAAAGACGTGTTCTTCGACCGCAGACTTGAGCGCTCTCATTTTTCCGAGTCAGAGAGAAGCCAATTGTCCTTGCGAAGCGTTCAAGAGACGGACCGCTTATCCTCAAATCGTAGGAGATTGGCCTGCCGGCGTAGGTCCTGTCCTTGCCATCGACGGTTCGGTACTCAAATGTAGATTTCGCGTTCTCGTTGACATAGATCGTGCTCTGGATGCCGAACGTCAAGAGTAGCTTCTGAACATCCTGAACGAGAGACTGCGACCTCGAACGAGCCCGGCATATCGAGTTCTCTTCGCCTCTTGATTCACCAAGCAGCCATCAGCACCAAACAAGCCTCGAAGGAACCCGATCTGCGCTTCCGCAGTGGCCTGAAGCAATGTGGCTGGCACTCTCTTCTCGTGTGCCCGTTTCTGCGCGACACCGAGGGCAGCCAAGAAACGACGGAACGGGGCTCGGCTGACTCGAAGTTGGCGAGTACCATTCGCCTGGAGGACATCCGTTGACCGATTCTTCGCCAACGTAGCTGCGAAGCAAAGCGCGATGGCGTGGCATGAAGTTCTCGCGCGTCATCCTCGGTTCCATAGATCCAAGACAGCATCGACGCGCCGACGGAACCGTCACCGACCAAGTGGCCAAGCAATTCACCGAACTCAGGCGACCACGCCTTCGGGAACGACATTGCGCTCAAGCGGTCTCCGCTCTCGCGATAGACTCTCCCAGTCGCTTGAAACGGGGAGCGATTTCTCAGCATTGGTCGCCGGAATTGGGGCGTCAGCGCAAGAGCACTCGGTCAGACGGACGCAGGTCTTCGACGGCTACGTAGCCTCGATTGGTCGTCCAGAAGCGGTGATTCTTGGTGGCGCGGATCTCGACGCCGTTATCGAAGAGGACTCGGAATACGTCCTTGACTCCAGTAATCATGTATTGCGAGGGGGACGAAAGAATCAGTCCCGAAAAATCAGAAACTCTGTGGCCGCCATCGATGAATCGTGAGATCGGCGATTTCCTTCGCCGTCGCGCGATGCGTCCAGACCTTGAATTCCTCACCCTTGTTGACACGCCCGATGAGCTCCTTGAAAGCGATCCAGCCTTTGTCGGTCGCAACTCTCTGATCGCCCGGGAAGCACGGGTTCGACGCGTTGATCCGGTGCGTGGCCTTGACCGGGTTCCACTTGTTGATCGTCGTGTCGTACTGCATGCCGGGATCGCCGCAGACCCAGGCGGCTTCGGCGATGTCGTTCATGAGCTCGCGCGCCTTGTACTTGCGGTGCGGCGCGCCCGTTAGGACCTCTTTTGTCCACCAGTCGGCATCAGACTCGACGGCGTGCATGAACTCGTCGGTGACGCGGATCGAGTGGTTCGCGTTCTGGTAGAAGATCGAGGCGTACGCCTCGCCGTTGAACGAGCCGTCGTAGCCGGCGTCGATCAGCGCCCACGCCTTCTTCTCCTCGTTCGCCTTGGAGAGGATGAAGTCCTCGATGTCCGGGTGATCGATGTTGAGGATCACCATCTTCGCGGCGCGGCGCGTCTTGCCGCCCGACTTGATCGCGCCGGCGAACGAGTCGAAGCCCTTCATGAAGGAGAGCGGGCCGGAGGCGGTGCCGCCGGAGGAGAGGGTCTCGTGCGAGCCGCGGATCGAAGAGAGGTTCGAGCCCGTGCCCGAGCCGTACTTGAAGAGCATGCCCTCGGTGCGCGCGAGGCGGAGGATCGAGTCCATCGAGTCGCCGCACGCGTTGATGAAGCAGGCGGAGCCCTGCGGCTTCGGCTCGATGCCGACGTTGAACCAGACGGGCGAGTTGAAGGAGGCGACCTGGTTGACGAGGATCGCGGCGAGCTCGTCATGGAAGGCGTCGCGGTCGGCGGAGGTCTTGAAGTAGCCGCCCTTCTCGCCGTAGCCGGTGATCGTCGCGGCGACGCGCTCGATCAGCTGCTTGACGGAGGACTCGCGCTCGGGCGTGCCGACGCGGCCGTGAAAATACTTCTGCGCGACGATGTTGGTCGCGGTCTGCGACCAGGACTTCGGGACCTCGACGTTCTTCTGCTCGAAGATCGTCTCGCCTTTTTCGGAAGTGATCGCCGCGGTGCGCAGCTCCCACTCGATGGCGTCGTACGGAGAGACCGAAGGGTCCGAGTATCGGCGCTCGAAAGTCAGCCCTCGCAAACCAGCTCGGGTTTCATCCGTCGTGCGAGGCGCCGCCTTCGGTCCCCGGGCTTCCTTCTCCGTAGCGCTCATTCCGGCCACCCTCCTCTTATCGAAACGAAAGCCAAACGCTCCGCCCCCACACTGCCTAAAGCCTCAGTTCAAGGCAGAAACGAAAACCGCGGGCAATCCGCCAGCGTTGCTTTCCACCCTAAAACTCGTTTGATGGTGAGTCAAGTAAAAATACCAGATGTTGTGGAGGGGGCGCGAAGAGGGCCCTTGGAATGGTGGCACAGCGATTGCTGTTATGGATGGCGATGAGAGACACGAGGAAGGCCCCCGCCCGGTGCAGGTGGAGTCGAAATCGGTCTTCGAAGTGAACGATTCGAGGCTCGCGATCGGCACGTTCAACCGGCCCCTGCTCGACCACGAGGCCCGGAGGTTCCGGAAGGAGTGGGAGATGGAGGCGATGCCGGGGTTCGAGGATTTCCAGGTGGACGCGGCGCGCGTGTCGTTCGTGTCGAGGCCCGACGCGGTGGGGCCGGCCTGGGAAGCGATCGACCGGCTGCTGGGAACGGCGGCCGTGGAGGTCAAAAAAGCGTCGTAGAAGTTGAGAAATTTGGCGATCGGCGGTTGACGGGCGGCCGCAAGGGCCGCCCCTACCAATGATTTGTGAATCCGGGCGGCCGCAAGGGCCGCCCCTACGAACCGGAAATGATGCGGGCGACCCAATAAACAAGACGTCCGTAGGGGCGGGGCTTGTCCCCGCCCAATCCGCCCGGGTCCGCCCGATCTGAGATAATGCCCCCGTCCGTCGAAACTTAAGGAGAAAGCCCCGATGTCCACGACTCTCGAATCCAGCACCCCGACACCGATCACGGAGGCCGGCCCGCTCCTGACGTTGACCGACGCCGCCATCGAGAAGGTGAAGTACTTCGCCCGCACGATGCCGGATTCGGACAACAAGCCGCTGCGCGTGTTCATCCAGGGCGGCGGCTGCTCGGGCTTCCAATACGGCTTCACGTTCGACGAGAAGAAGGAAGGCGACAACGTCATCGAGCAGGGCGGGATCACCGTCCTCGTCGACCAGCAGAGCGCCACCTACCTGAAGGGCGCGAAGCTCAACTACGTCGAGGATTTTCGCGGCGCCGGCTTCTCGGTCGAGAATCCCAACGCGACGGGCGGCTGCGGCTGCGGGAAGTCGTTCAACGCCTAGGTAAACCACCCCTAAATCCCTACCACTCGAGTGCCCCTAGCCGCGGCGACGCCGCGGCTTTATTATCTGCGCGGCACTTCCCCTCGAAAAACGAATGCGCGAGTCGCGACTGCGGCAGAGCCGGGCGCTCCCGGCGATCCTCGGGGCTGCGCTCTGTCTCGCCGCGCCGGCGGCGCGCGCCGCGACGACGTGGATCGTCACCGCGACCGGCAACGACATGGACACGGCGCAGTTCACGCCGAAGTTCCTGACGATCCAGGTCGGCGACACGGTGCGGTGGGTCAATCACGACGGCATCCACAACGTCGTGGCAGACGACGGCTCCTTCGTGAGCGGGTCCGTCGCACCGCCGGAAGGGCAAGTGTGGCCGTTCAACGTCACGTTCACGAAGGCAGGCACGAATCCCTACTACTGCGAGATCCACGGGAACATCGGCGGCGTCGGGCAGAGCGGAGTCATCTTCGTGCGGCCGGCGCGCGCTTCAAACGAGATCGTCCTCGAGAAGGGCGCCTTTGATTTCGAGCCGGTGAGCTCAACCCTCGCGACGGACTCCGGTCCGGAGCCCGCGATGCGCCACGGCAACGGAACGAGTCCCACGGAGCTCGCGACGGGGGTGTCGCTTCCCTCGGGAGCGAAGATCACCGGGATCGAGATCACCGGCTGCGACGACAGTGACACATTGGAGCTCGAGAGCAGCCTCTTCGAGTGTCCCGACCCCACGGGGGACTGCGCCCGGATCGCCGGAGTGTCCTCGTCCGGGAAGCCCGGATGCGATTTCTTCTCGACGAGCCTGGCGGACGGACCGGTCATCAACAACCTCGCGAACACGTATCTGCTGGACATCTTTCTCGGCCCGGACCAGAACCTGCGATTCCGCAACGTGCGCCTCTTCTACAAGAGGGTCGTCTCCCCCGCGCCGCTGACCGCGACGTTCGCCGACGTGCCGACCAACAATCAGTTCTTCAAGGTCATCGAGGCGCTCGCGGCGTCGGGCATCACGCAGGGTTGCGGCAACGGAAACTTCTGCCCGAACGATCCCGTGACCCGCGGGAGCATGGCGAGCTTCCTCGCGCGGGCGCTGGGACTGTTTTTTCCGAACTGACGGACGCGCAGCGTCGCATTTCGGGCGGGGATAAAACCCCGCCCTTACGATTCCCGGTCTTGTAGGGGCGGCCCTTGCGGCCGCCCATCATGGCTACAAATCGAATTCGAACGATCCACACAGCGGATAGTCGCGGCGATCCTCGACGAGCCCATCCCTGACGGGATTGTTCAGCACGTACTCCGCCGCCTTGCGAAGGTCTTCCTCCCGCCTCAGCGCATGATCGAAGAAGCTGCGCTGCCACATCGGCCCTGGCCTTCCGGAGCTTCTTCTCGCACGATAAGAAAGAGATTTCCAGGCACCCACGACACCCGACAGCGAGGCGCCCGCGCCCATCCCTAGAAGTAAGTGCGCGTGGTCAGGCATCAAGCAATAGGCGAAGGTCCGAGTCTTAGACTTGTCGCAGACATCGCGAAGCAGACCCACGCACTCGAGACCCAGCGACACGTCGAGAAAAACCGGAATGCGGTTGAGTGTTGCTATCGTCACCGAGAAGGCGCGACCCGGTTCGGCATAGTCGATCGATGGGTGCCGAAGCCTTTTCCGATCCGTCACACCAAATAGATTGTCGCGGGAACCGCGACGTCACCGGCACGGCAGGGGACGTAGGGGCGGCCCTCGCGGCCGCCCGGGAACGACGGGCGGGGACAAGCCCCGCCCCTACGATGAATGTTGCCGATCATGTGGGCGGGGACAAGCCCCGCCCCTACGCAATCACCGCTCGTAACGTCAGTACCGCCCCCTCCTCCACGTCCACTCCATAGCCTTTTCCTTGTCGCCGGCATCTCCCTCGATTCGCGCGTGCAGTGACCCGTCGTCGCCGGCCCAATAGATGATCCGCTTCGGGAAATCGTGCTCCTTGTTCTCGAAAACGACCCGCTTGTTCTTCGACTCGATCGCCTGGAACGGCACGGCCGGCCGTCCGCGCGGGCTCGCGAAATAGACGAGCCCCTCGGGCGTCGCCGCGACGCGGAAGAACTCGAAGTCCACCGCCCTTCCCGCCTTCACGTCGCGATGGATCCCGAGCATCATTCCGCCGCGCGGCTCGGTCCAGCGCTCCTCCATCTCGACGCCGCCGTCCGCGCCCATCCAGTCGCCGGCCATCCACGCGAGACTGGCCAGCGGATCTTCAGCCGGGGCGGCGAGCGCCAGGTAGACCAGGAGCGACGCGATCATCATTCGATCCTCCTCACGGGGGAGCCTACTGGCGGCCGCGCCGCCGTTCTTGGACGGATGCGACGCTTTCGGCCTCAGCCGAAGAACCGCTCGAGCCGCTCCGGCGACGTGAACACCTTCCCGAACGAGCCCGGCTCGCGCAGGAACGCGCGCGGCGACTCTCCGGCGAACTCGCGAAAATCCCGGATGAGGTGCGACTGGTCGTAGTACCCGCAGTCGAGCGCCACCGAGACCCAGTCGCCGCCGGACTCCGGCAGCGCGCGAAACACGTTCTGGAAACGGATGACGCGGCCGAGCTGCATCGGCGTCATGCCGGTGCGGCGCCGGAATGCCCGCTCGAGCTGGCGGCGCGAGATGCCGAGCTCATGCGCGAGGCCTTCGACGGGGACCGGGCCGCGCCGGGCGAGGAGCGACGCGACGGCATGGTCGAGCGCCGGCGCCGGCCGCTCGCCCCGGCCGAGGCGCGAGAGAAGCAGCCGCGTGACGATCGCGACACGCGTCCCGTCGTCCTCCGCTTCCCGTGTTTCGTCGACCAGTGTCGCCGCGTCCTTCCCGAAGAGGTCCTCGACGCCGACCTGCCGGTCCGCGAGCTCGTCCGCCGGCGCGCGCAGAAACGCCGCGAGGCCGCCCGGCCGGAATCGCACGCCCATCGTCGCGACCTCGCCCGCGGGCTCGAGCAGCAGGCTCGACGTGAGCGGCCCGACGAGGACCGCCGCCGGCTGGAGCTCGCGCGGCTCACCCGGACGCCCCGCGCGGCACGGATTCGCGAGCTGCACAACGAGCTCGGGGCAGCCGTCCGGAACGACGCGCTCGACGGGACGCGCAGCGGCCGCGACGGGCGCGCCGTTGCGCGCGACGCGCAGGAACCACACGCACTCGACGAACGCCGAGAGCGGCGGCGGAAGGGAATGCTCGCGGTAAGAGACGCTCATGGAGCCGGCGATATCCTAGAACGTCCGTGGGAATCCTCCACCGCGTGCCCGCGCCTCCGCTGTCGGATTTCGTGGCGCTCCTCTGGCTCTACGAGACCGACCGTCCGTCCCACGAGAAGGAGCGCGCTCTGCCGACCGGGACGGCGGAAATCGTGATCAACCTGCGCGAGGACGAGACGCGGCTCTACGACGCCGGCGACACCGAGCGTTGCCTGAGGTTGCCCGGTGCCGTCGTCTGCGGGCCGCAGTCGGAGTTCTTCGTCATCGACACGGAGGAGCAGGTCGCGACGGTCGGCGTGCATTTCAAGGCCGGCGGGATCTTTCCCTTCATCGAACCGCCGTCGCACGAGATCGCCGGAAGACACACGGCGCTCGAGGACCTCTGGGGCCGGACGGACGCGCAGCGTCTGCGTCAGCAGGCGCTCGAGGCGCCGACGCCGGAGAGGAAGCTCGACGTGCTCGAGCGCGAGCTCGTCGGCCGCCTCGCCCGCGCATCGGGGCGGCATCCGGCGGTCGCGCACGCGCTCGCCAAATTTCGCCGCGCGCCGCACGCACAGACGATCGCCGACGTGACCCGGGAGATCGGGCTCTCGCCGCGGCGGTTCATCGAGGTCTTCAAGGACGAGGTCGGACTCCGTCCCAAGGTCTTCTGCCGCGTGCGGCGGTTCCAGCGGGTGCTCGCGAGCATCCACCGGCAGGAGTCCGTCGAGTGGGCGGACGTGGCGGTGGCGTGCGGGTACTACGACCAGGCGCATTTCATCCATGATTTCCGGGCGTTCTCGGGGATCAACCCGACGGCATATCTCGAGCGGCGGGGACGGCACCGGAATCACGTGGCGATGTGAACGGGACGGCGGGCGGGCGGCTGTAGGGGCGGGGCTTGTCCCCGCCCGGCGTACCCGGGCGGCCGCAAGGGCCGCCCCTACGAGAATCCCGGCGACCCGTCATTTTTTTACAATCCGTGTCCCCGGCGAGGCGCCACACTCCGACCTTTCGAAGGAGGCAGCTCATGACCAACTCTCCCGACACCTCGACCGACGTCGTCACCCCATATCTCGTCGTGAAAGGCGCGGCGGCGGCGATCGACTTCTACAAGAAGAATTTCGGCGCCGTCGAGAAGATGCGCATGGAAGACGGCGCGCGCATCGGCCATGCGGAGCTCCGCATCGGCAAGTCCACGATCATGCTGGCCGACGAGTATCCGGAGCACGAGGTCCTCGGACCGCGCGCGCTCGGCGGCTCGCCGGTGCGCCTGCAGGTCGAGACGCGCGCCGTAGACGCTGTCGACGCGGTCGCGGCGCGCGCGTCGGCGGCCGGCGCGAAGATCCTGCAACCGCCGACCGACCAGCCCTACGGCGAGCGAAACACGAAGCTCGAGGATCCCTTCGGCCACGTTTGGATCTTCTCGGCGCCGATCGGCAAGCCGAAGGTCAATCCGATCCCGGACGGCGTGCGCACCGTCACGCCATACCTCGTCGTGAAGGGCGCGTCGAAGCTCCTGACGTTCCTCCAGAAGGCGTTCGCCGCGCGCGAGAAATACAAGTTCGAGGACGGCGGCCGCGTCCATCACGCGGAGGTCTGGATCGGCGACTCGGTCGTCATGCTGGCGGACGCGAACGACGAATTTGGGCCGATGCGAATGAACATCAATCTGGCCGTCGAGGACTGCGACGCGATGTACAAGAGCGCGATGGCAGCCGGCGGCAAGTCGCTGCGCGAGCCGGCGACGCAGTTCTACGGCGACCGCAGCGCCGGCGTCGAGGACCCGTGCGGGAACCACTGGTGGATGTCCACGCACGTCGAGGACGTGTCGCCGGAGGAGATCGAGCGAAGGGCGGCGGCGGCGGGTCGGTAGGGCGGCGCGGGCGGGGGTAGGGCCGGCCCTTGCGGCCGCCCGGCATGACGGGCGGGGACAAGCCCCGCCCCTACCGAGACCCCCGCACGAATCTCTCGTACAGCTCCACCTCGGTCCGGCTCCCGATCGCGATCGGGATGCGCTCGTGCAGGGTCTTCGGGCACGACGTCGAGCACGGCCTCCCGTCCCGTCGTCGCGGCGCCGCCGGCGCGCTCGACGACGAGCGCCAGCGGCGCGCATTCGTAGAGGAGCCGCAGCTTGCCTTTCGGCTTGCCGTCCGCCGCGGAGTCGGCCGGGTACAGATAGATGCCGCCCTCGAGCAGGATCCGGTGGACATCGCCGACCAGAGACGCCGAGTATCGGGTCGCGTACGGCCGTCCCGTCGCCGCGTCGCTCTCCTTCAGGTGCTCGACGAACGCGCGCACCTCCGGGCGCCCAGCGATCGCGCGCGGCCCTCGTTGACGGCATAGCGCGCGGCCGCGCTGCGGCATGCGGACGGACTCGGTCGTCAGCAGGAACTCGCCGATCGAAGGATCGAGCGTGAAGAGGCGCACGGCCTCGCCGTCCGCGTAGACGAAGAGGACCGCGGGCCCGAAGAGGATGTAGCCGGCGGACACCTGCGCCCAGCCCGACTTGAGAAGGCCGCCGTCTTCGTCTTCGCCGCGGTGCCGGATCGAGAAGATCGTCCCGAGCGTCCCGTTGACGTCGATGTTGGAGGAGCCGTCCATCGGATCGAAGAGCACCGCGTAACGCCCGCCTTCCGCGTTCTTCTCGTAGCGATGCGGGGTCTCGAGCTCCTCCGACGCGGCCGGCGCCGACGAGCCCGCCGTAGTCGAACGTCTCGATCAGGATCTCGTTGGCGATGACGTCGAGCTTCTTCTGCTCCTCGCCCTGGACGTTCGCGCTGCCGGCCGACCCGTGCGTCTTTCGCAGTCCCGCGACCGCCAGCTCCCTCGCGATGCGCTTGCCGGCGACGCCGAAGCGCATGAGGAGCATCGAGAGCTCGCCGGTCGCGCCGGGATGCGCGTGCTCGCGCTCCAGGATGAATCGGTCGAGCGTGATCACGCCGGGATCAGCTCTCCCGCTTCACGTGCCAGGTGCCCTTCACCTGGGGCCCCGGGTGGTCCCAGCGCTCGATCGTGAACTCGCCCGACGATGACGTCGCCGTCGATCGTGCCGGCGAACGTCGTGCGCACGTCGCAATTGCAGTCGGGGTCGGTGTAGGGATCCATCGTCCCCGTCAGGATCCCCTTCTCGCTCCGCACGAAGCTGACGTTCAGGACCTGCGGGATGTTGCGGATCTGTTCCTCGGAGAGGTCCTTGCCGGCCGCGGGCTTGATCGGGTCCTTCGAGCCCTTCGGATACATGAGGACGTCGCCGTGGCCTTCGGTTCCCGACTTGAACTCGAAGATGATCGAGCCCGAACGGCCGTTTTGCTTGCTCTCGTACTCGCCTTTCCACTTTCCGACGAGGGCCTTGACGTCGTTCTTGGCGCCTTCGACCGCGACCGAAGGCGCGACCGGCGCCGACGAGCAGGCGACAACGAGAGCCGACGTGAGAACGATCGCCGCGAGGACCGGACGCTTCATGGAAGACCTCCTTCGACGCTCGAAAGGAATCCTCCCACAGTTGGCGGCCCTCCGGACGCGTCAGGGACCGGCGGCGCGCACCCACGCGCGCCAGGCCGGCTTCGCGGCGCCGTCCGGCGTCTGGAGCCCGCGGTGCGCGAAGAACGCGTCGCGCCGGCGCTCGAGATCGGTCGCGGCCTTGCCGTCCGGAGCGGTGTCGCGCCACGAGACCCAGCGCGCGAAGAGGATGCGCCGGCCGTCGGCGCCGGCGACGAGCCGCCGCATCCGCCGCACGAAGTCGGCCTGCTTTTCCGGAGTGCCGCCGTTCTCCTCGGCCGAGGAATACGAAACCTCGGGGAACGCGATCGGACGATTCGGCGCGGCGTCGAGGAGCGCGCGCCAGTCCTTCTCGATCGAGTCCGGATCGCGCTGGAAGAAGGGCTTCGACGACTCGAACGGCGCATAGATGTAGAAGAGGATCGGGCTGCGCTGGTGGAGCGCGGCGGCGACCGTCGGCGCCGGGCTCTCCGTCGGAGCGGACGTCGTGACGCCGACCTTCAGGCGCGGCACCTTTCTGCCGAGAAACTGCACCGCGCCGTCGAAGAGGCGCCGGTAGGCCCGCAGCTCGTCGGGCTTGTCGGCGAAATACGCGTCCGCCTCGTAGCCGAGCGAGAGCGTCGAGACGTCGCGCAGCGCCGGCTCGAGCGCGTCGAGCAGGCGCCCGAGCCGGAGCGAGAGGCGGCTGTCGTCGAACGGGATGCCCGCGAGGTCCGCCGGGACGTCCCGCGCGCGGCCGGCGACGAGCGGGAGGTCGAGGTGCAGGACGGCGCCGGACTGGCGCAGGAGCCGCGCCGTGCGGATGAGGTCGGCGACGCGGTACTGGCGCGGCTGCGGCTCCGCCGCCGACCAGGAGAGGTTGAGCGCGTAGAGCGAGGCGCCGGTCCGGCGCGCCAGGTCGAGCGCGCGGCGCTGCTCCGCGGCGGACGTGCCGGCCGGCAGATTGACGTCGAGGCCGAGGGCCGGATGGACCGTGGCCGGCTCGGGCGTCGCGGCGAGGAGGGAGAGCGAGGCGAGGGAGAGGAGGAGCGCGCGATGTCGGAGCGGCACGGCGACATTATGAGGGGGCGGCCATGCGGTCATCCGGCGATAACGGGCGGGGACAAGCCCCGCCCCTACGAATGGAATCGTAGGGGCGGCCCTCGCGGCCGCCCACCCTACGCCGAGGGCGTTCCGACGAGCACGATGGGCCCCGTCGGCGCCGCGACGCCGCCGCGCGGCTCGACGGTCACCGCGAAATTCTGCGCGGCGGCGATCGCCGCGAGATCCGGCGACTCGTGGAACGCGCGCCCCTGCGGGTCGGCATCGAAGACGCCGGCCGCGACGGGCTTGCCCTGATCGAAGACCCAGAGCTCGTACTGCTTGCCGGCGGGCAGCGCCGCGAGATTGCCGGCGAGCAGGATCCCGCGCTTGGCCTTCTCGCTCCAGAAGACGCGCGCGCGCGCGTCCGGCTGCGGGTCCTTGCCCGCGAGCGACAGGATCCGCACGTCCTCGCTCTCGAGCACCTTGACGCGCAGATCCCGCCGCGCGATCTCGCGCTCGGCCGACGACAGCTTCGCGGAAAGCTGCGTCGCGCGGACGGCGAGCTCCTGGCGCTGGCCGCGCAGCCGCAGATCGTCGAGCCCGAGAAAGGCGAGCACGAGAGACGCCGCGGCGGCGACGAACCAGGCCACGCTCTCGGAGACGGAGCGCTTCCGGCGCATCGGCGCGATCCTTCCGGTGCTGCTCTCCACCTTCTCCAGGATCTGCGCCCGCAGACCGGCGCGGGGCGCGCGGGGCGGGACCTCCGAGGCGAAGGCCGACGACGCCGCGCGCAGGTCCGCCAGGATCTCCTCGCAGCGCGCGCAGCCCCCCTCGAGATGCTGCTGGAAGATGCGCGCATCCTCGCCCTCGAGGGCGGACAGGGCGGCGAGGGCCGCCAGCTCCTCGTGGGTCTCGTTATGACGCATCTCTCCCCTCAGACAGGTACGGGCGAATTCGGTCCCGAAGTTTCATCAGACCCAGGCGCATCCGCGTCTTGACCGTGCCGAGCGGCGCCCGCGTCTTCTCGGCGATTTCCTGCTGGGTCAGCCCGTCGAAATACGCGAGCTCGAGCGCCTGCCGCTGGTCGGCCGGCAGCTCGCCGATCGCCGCGCGGCAGATCGCCTCCCACTGGCGCCCCTCGGCCCCCGAAGCCGGGTCCTCTGGCGACGCCGGCTCCGGCGCCTCCTCGAGCGGGCGCAGGCGCTCGCGTCCGCCCGGCCGGCGAGCGCGCAGGCGGTCGATCGCGCGGCTGCGCGTCGCGACGAGGAGCCACGCGAGGACCGTCCCGCGAGTCCCGTCGAAGCTCGCCGCCGCGCGCCAGACGTAGAGGAAGACCTCCTGCAGGATTTCCTCCGCCTCGCCGGTCTCGCCGAGGATTCGCGAGGCGAGACCGTTCAGCCGCGCGGCGTAGCGGTCGTAAAGGAGCGCCAGGGCGTCCGCGTCGCGCCGCTCGATCCGGGAAACGAGGGCCCGGTCGGTCTCGGTGCTCGCCATCGTCGCGCCGGAGGATACCGCGAAGATCCGCGGAGCCGCGGTATCCGTACCGTCATCAGCGAGGATGACTCGGTACAATCGACGCAGAAGCAGAACGTAAGGAGAGACTCCATGCAGAGACGCCGCGATCTTTTTCGAGAGGCGGGTCGGGTCGGCCTCGCGCTGGGGCTCGCCGCGGCGGGCCGGCCGGTCTTCGGGCTGCCGGGCAAGAGCAAGGCGGCCGGCGAGAAGCCCGACGCCGCGGACGACATCACGCTGATGAACACGGCGCTCGCGCTCGAGCACCAGGCGATCTGGGCGTACGGGCTCGCGGGATCGAGCGGCCTCCTTTCGGCCAAGGCGAAGGAGGTCGGGCTGCTCTTCCAGGGAAGCCACGAGCTGCACCGGGATCTCCTCGCCGACGCGGTCAAGGGGAAGGGCGGAACGCCGGCCGAGCCGCAGAAGGAATACAAGTTCGGCGTGCCGCTCGCCAACGAGAAGGACGTGCTCGAGCTCGCGTTCAAGCTCGAGGTCGGCGCCGCGCGCGTGTACCTCTACGTGGTGGATCGATTCCAGGATCGCGCGCTGTCGGCGTCGGCGGGAAAGATCCTGTCCGACGAAGTGCTGCACGCGACCGTGCTGCGGAGCGTGCTCGGGCGGGAGCCGGTGCCGACGTTCCGGCTGATCGAGTCGTAGGGGCGGCCCGGGCGTAGGGGCCACCCGGCGGTAACGGGCCGGGGCGTAGGGGCCGCCCTTGCGGCGGCCCGGATATGACGGGCGGGGGCAGGCCCCGCCCCTACGCCAAACAAGAGGGAGGGGCGGCCCTTGTGGCCGCCCGTCCGTAACGGCGTGGGCGTAGGGGCCGCCCCTGCGGCGGCCCGGATATGACGGGCGGGGGCAAGCCCCGCCCCTACGCCAAACAAGAGGTAGGGGCGGCCCTTGTGGCCGCCCGACACGGCCGCATGACCGGCCTACGCCCGGTCACATCACCAGCGTCGACTCGTCCTTCTTCTTCGGCGCCGCGTCCGGGATCGTGACGGGCCCGTGCTTCAGGTCCTCGCGAATGATCAGATCGAGGAACAGGTCGCGCACGCCTTCCTGCCCGCCCTTCTTGAACTCCCGCGTCACGTCGCGAGGCGCGAGCGAGATCCCGGTCATCGCTTTGAGGTACTGACAGAACACCGTCGAGCGCGACCGGAACGAGATGACGAGAAGGAAGACGAGCACCCCGCAGGCGGAGATCAACGCCCAATCGCCTGTCGAGGAGAGCGAAAAAACGCCCCGCATGCTCGATTTCCTTCTCTTTTCGGACCGGTTGACTGCCCAAAATGTTAACAGATTTCAGGGTTTCCGGAGGCCCTTTCGGGCCAGAAACTCCTTCGCCACGTCCTCCGGGCGCCGCTTGTCCCGGTCGACGGCGGCGTTCAGCTTGCGCATCGCGGCGGCGTCGAGCGTTCCACCCAGAGCCTCGAGCGCCTGCCGGACGCCCTTCCGCTCGCGCCACAGCCTCCCGCGCACCACGAACGCCGCCTCGTACGGCGGAAAGTAGCGCCGGTCGTCCTCGAGCACGACGGCGCCGAGCGCGTCGATGAGGCCGTCGGTCGAGTTGCCGGCGATGAGATCCACCTTGCGGCTCTCGAGCGCGGCGTAGAGGAGGCCGAGGTCCATCTCGACGGGGCGCCGCGCGAAGGTCAGACCGTACGCGCGCGACAGACCCGCGAGCCCGTCCTGCCTCTCGACGAACTCGTAGCCGAATCCGGGCCGGATCTCGCTCTCATGCGCGGCGAGGTCGGAGATCCGGGCGAGGTTCCACCGCTTCGCGTCCTCCGCGCGGACGATCAGCGCGAAGTTGTTCTCGAAACCGAGCGGCGGCGACCACACGAGATCCCATTGCTTTCGATACGCCTCCGCGACCGTGCGCCGCACCGCCGCCGGATCGGACACCGGCTTCTCGCGCAGGATCGCCGTCAATGCCGTGCCCGTGTACTCGGGGTAGACGTCGAGCTCCCCCGCAACGATCGCCTTGTGGCACACGAAAGTCCCCCCGAGGTTGAGCCGGCGTTCGACCGGGATGCCCTTCGCCTCGAGCGCCTGCGCGACGATCTCGCCGAGGATCACCTGCTCGGAAAAATTCTTCGAGCCGACGCGGATCGGGCCGCGGGCCCCGCGGGAGCATCCCGCGGTGAAAAAAGAACGGCCCCGAGCACTCCGACACCGACCCTGAGAAGCCTCATGGGGTCCTCCACGATGACTCGCGCCGCTCGAGCCAGCCGAGCGCGCCGTCCACCGCCAGCGCGAGGAGCGCCGCCGGCAGCGCGCCCGCGAGGATGAGCCGGTTGTCCACCGTTGCGATGCCGCGGTAGATGAGAACGCCGAGGCCGCCGGCGCCGATCGCCGCCGCGATGGCTGCGAGGCCGACCGAGACCACGGCCGCGATGCGCACGCCCGCGAGCACGACCGGCAGCGAGAGCGGCAGCTCGACGAGGCGCAGGCGCTCGCCGCGCGTCATGCCGAGCCCCGTCGCCGCCTCGACCGTGGCGGGATCGACCGACGTGATGCCGGCGTAGGTGTTCCGCAGGATCGGCAGGAGCGCATACACGACGAGCGCCGTGACCGCGGTGCGCGCACCGATGCCGCCGAGGAGCGGCAGCGGGATCAGGAACCCGAAGAGCGCGAGGCTCGGGACCGTCTGAATGACGGACGCCGCCGCGAGCACGGGCTTCGCGAGCTTCGGACGCCGCGTCAGCGCGATGCCGAGGGGCAGCCCGATCGCGACCGCGAGCGCCGTCGAGACGAGGACGAGCACGACGTGCTGGCCCGTCAGCGCGGCGATCTCGGCGCGGCGCTCCCAGAAGTACGCCGGGAAACCGCTCACGCCATTCCCTGTTCGACGAAGTCCCGCACGAACGCGTCGGCCGGCGAGCGCTCCAGCTCCGCGCGCGTGCCGGCCTGATGCACGCGGCCGGCGTCGATCACCGCGATGCGGTCGGCCAGGCGGAACGCCTCGCGCAGGTCGTGCGTGACGAGCAGGACCGCCTTGCCGAGCCGCCGCTTCCACTCGAGGAACTCCCGCTGCAGCGCCGTGCGCGCGATCGGGTCGAGCGCGCCGAACGGCTCGTCCATCAGGACGATCGGCGGGTCGGCCGCCAGGGCTCGGGCGACGCCGACGCGCTGGCGCTGTCCGCCCGAGAGCTCGCGCGGGAGGCGCGCCGCGAATTCTTCGGGCGGCAGGCCGACCATCGCGAGGAGCTCGTCGGCGCGGCGGCGCCGTTCGGAATCCGGCCAGCCGAGCAGGCGCGGCACGGCGGCGACGTTCTCCGCGACGCTCCAGTGCGGGAAGAGGCCGCCCTCCTGGATCACGTAGCCGAGGCCCCGGCGCAGCGCGATCGCATCTTCGGTCCGGACGTCCTTCCCGAGCACGCGCACCGCGCCGCCGTCCGCGTCGAGCAGGCGATTGACGAGCTTCAGCGCCGTCGTCTTGCCGCAGCCCGAGGGGCCGATCAGCGCGACCGTCTCGCCGGCGCCGACCGAGAGCGTGAACCCGTCGAGCGCCGCGCGGCCACCGAAGCTCTTGCGGACGTTCTCGAACGCGATCGCGGCCGGAGCGGAGCCGTCGCCTCCCATAGAATGGCGCAATGACCGAATCTTACGACGCGGTCGTCATCGGCGGCGGCCCCGCGGGCTCGACGGTCGCGACGCTCCTCGCGCGCGCCGGACGCCGCGTCGTCGTGCTCGAGAAGGAACGTTTCCCGCGATTCCACGTCGGCGAGTCGCTCCTGCCCTACAGCCTGCCGATCCTCGAGAAGCTCGGCGTCCTCGAGAAGGTCCGCGCGGCCGGCTTCCAGGAAAAGTACGGCGCGTATTTCTGGAACGACATGGACGGCCAGGGCGTGCGGCCGGTGGTCTTCGGCGACGCCGACGCGCGGCATCCGATGGCGTACCAGGTCAAGCGCGCCGACTTCGACGAGCTGCTCCTCCGGCACTCTGCGGCGAGCGGCGCCGAGGTCCGCGAGGAGACCGCGGTCGAGGACGTGCTCTTCGAGGGCGGCCGCGCCGTCGGCGTGCGCGCGAAACCGAAGGGCGGCGCGGCGATGGACCTTCGCGCACGCGCCGTCGTGGACGCCTCGGGGCAGGGCGCCTTCCTCTCGCGCAAGCTCGGCACTCGGACGTTCGACGCGAAGCTGAAGCGCGCGGCGCTCTTCGCGCACTACCGCGGCATCCGCTGGCCCGAGGGACACAAGCCCGGCGACATCCTGCTGCCGATCGACTCCGGCGTCTGGTACTGGATCATCCCGTTCTCCGACGGCACCGCGAGCGTCGGAGCCGTGTTCGATCCCGCCATCGCGAAGGAATCCGGCGCGCCGTCGCTCGAGGCGCGTTTCGACTGGCTGATCGCGCGCTCGCCGCGAATGCCCGCGCTGCTCGCCGGAAGCGAGCGCTTCTCGTCCGTGCACGCGATCTCGGACTACTCCTCGAGCTCCGCGCGGATGGGCGGAGACGGGTACGTTCTCGCGGGCGACGCCGCGACGTTTCTCGATCCGGTCTTCTCGACCGGAGTCTTCCTCGCGCTCGCGATGGGCGAGCGGGCGGCGGGCGCGATCGACCGCGCGCTCTCGAAGCACGGCCGCCTCGACGCCGCGGACCTGAAGTCGTACGAGCGCGAGGCGCGCAAGCTCGTCGCGCGATTCCGCCGGTTCGTCTACAACTTCTACGATCCGGTCTTCTTCGAAGCCTTCTGCACGCCCGACCCGCCGCAGCTCATGGAGAAGGCGGTGACGCGCGTGCTCGCGGGCGGCGTCGAACGAGCCGCCCGTCGCGGAGCGGGTCTGGACGCAGCTCATGTTGTGGGGCGTCGGATTCGACCGGTTCCGCCGGCGGATCGGGCTCGGGCCGAAGCCGGCCGAGGGGCGGCGGCCGCAGGCGGCGTAGCCGGATGAGTCATCGGTTTTCGGTCGTCGGTTTTCAGTTCTGGAACCGGACCGTAAGCTGACGACCGACGTACTCCTGCCTCAGGAGTTCAAGAGTTCACGTCTGACCCCTAGGGCGGACCCCTAGGGCGAGGGCGCGCCGAGGAGCGCCTTCTTCAGGTCGTCCTGCACCGGATTCGGGCCGAGCCACACGGCAAAGAGAGCATCGGCGAAATCGCGTCCCTCGATCATGCCGCGGTCGGTGCCGCGCACCGTAACGTTCGTGCCCTTGTCCGGAATCCACGTCAGCGCGATCTCATCGCCCTCGACGACGTCGGGAATCATCGTGCCGAGCTTGTCGAGGCGTGGCTTCAACTTCGGGATCTGGTCCTTCGAGTTGCGCTCGAAGCCCTCGGAGATCGCGTCGGTGACCTGCGAGCCCTTGAGGCTCCGAAGGATGTGAAGTCGCATGCTCTTGATCTCGGTCGCGGAGAGGACCGCCGCGGCGTCCTTCGACGGGTTCTCGACGTAGAGGGCGGCCACGTACACCTTGAACATCAGCTTCTTGCGGAGGCCCGCGCCGTTCAACTTCAGCGTCTTGCCGTCGGCCGTGGCCGTCTCCGGAAGGCGCACGCCCGCGACCTCGGAGGCGGCGGCGAGGGTCGGGAGGAGGAGTGCGAGGGAAAGAGAGGCGAGAAGCGTCTTCTTCATGGCCGGGATTGTAGTCCGCAGGCGTCGCCATGACGGGCGGCCGCAAGGGCCGCCCCTACGCGCGCTGTGTCGTAGGGGCGGGGCTTGCCCCCGCCCAAGTCGCCTTGATGCCACAACGGGCGGCCGTAACGGCCGCCCCTACTCGCTCGCGTACCGCGCCTTCGCGAGATCCACGATGTCCGCGATGAGCTGGCTGTACGACCGCCCCGCCTTTCGCGCGGCCATCGCGAACTCCGCGCCGGACGAAAGCCACGGGTTCGGGTTCGCCTCGATGACGTAGACGTCGCCCTTGGCCGAGAGCCGCATGTCGATGCGGCCGTAGTCGCGCAGCTTCAGCGCCTGATACGCCGCGACCGCGGTCTCGGAGAGCCGCTGCGTCGTCTCCTCGTCCAGGTCCTCACACGGCGCGGACTTCGTGACCTTGTACGCCTCGGTCTCTTTTTCCCACTTCACTTCCTTGCCCGCGATCCGCGGCGTGCCCTCGGGCAGCTTCGAGAGGTCGAGCTCGACGAGCGGCAGCGCCTCGGGATTCTCGTTGCCGATCACGGCGGCGTAGATCTCGCGCCCCTCGATGTATTCCTCGATCAGCGCCGGCGCGTCGAACTCCTCGTGGATGTCGTGAATCTTCTCCATCAGCTCCTTCACGCTCGCGACGACCGAGGACGCGTCGATGCCGATCGATCCATCCTCGGATGTCGGCTTCACGATCAGCGGGAAGGAGATGTCGTGCGAGTGGTCGAGCTTGCCGCGATAGGACGTCGCGAAGTACGGCGTGCGGATCCCGTGGAACGCGAAGATCTTCTTGGCGAGCGCCTTGTCCTGCGCGAGGTACAGGCCGTGCGCCCCGGCGCCCGTGTAGGGGACGCCGAGGAGATCCAGGTACGCCGCCATGTTCATGTCCATCGTGTCGTCGCCGGCGTAAGACTCGACGAGGTTGAAGAAGAGGTCGGTGTCGCAGCGCGCGAGCGCGATGAGCGACTGTGGCCGGCCGTCCACGACCTGGTAGGACGGCTCGTAGCCGAGCTTCTGAAGCGCCGCGAAGATCTCCTCGCGGTCCGGCTTGTCCCGCTTCTTGCGCTTCTTCTTCGGCTTCGGGCGGCCCTTGCGCGGCGGCGGCGCGTCGGGCGGCGCCTCGGCCTCGACCTCGTCCTCGAGGACGTCGTAGAGGATGGCCACCTTCATCGCCTTCTCTCGATTCATGCGTCGCCCTTCCCCGCGAGCGCTCTCACGACTGAACGAACTTTCCGCGCGTCACGTAATTCATCGCCAGCGCCGTCGCGTAGGCCGTGACTTCCGCCACGTGCTCCTTCTCGCGCCGCGTGTCGGCGGAGAGTTTCATCTCCTCGACGCGCGTGCCGATCGATTCGACGAGCTCCTTGATGAGGGGCCGCGGGACACCGGTCCAGTAGGCGACCTTGTCGACGATCGTCTTTCGGTTTTCCCGCAGCAGATCCGCGGCGGGGCGAACGTGCTTCTTGCGCCGGCGCGAGATCTTGAAGATGTCGGTCAGATCCGTGTCGAGCGCGAGCTCGGTCGGCGACAGGTGTTTCTCGAGCGCCCGCTGGAAGAAGTCGGCGACCGTCGTCTCCATCTCGTCCACGGTCAGATCGGCCTGACCCTTGCCGCGCGGCGGCTCGACGTCGCGCACGCGATGCGCCTGCCGGTCCACGTAGCGCAGCTTGGCCAGCGCCGGCCAGCCCTTGTACCGCTTGCGCCACTGCGACCGCGGCGTCAGCCAGACGGCGAACGTCTCGGCGAAGTCCTCGTCAGGATGCTTCTGCGCGTACCAGCCGGCGATGTGCCGTACGAAGCGGCGCGAGAACGGGATCGGGCGGTAGTTGTCGCGGTATGGACGGCGAAACGGACCGAAGAGATCGCGCCACTCCGGCGTCCTGTACAGCTCGTAGGCATAGTTGAACGCATGCCCGGCCTCGTGGCGGAGGTACATCAGGATCTCGCGCTCGTCCTCGAGATCGTTCATGGCCTTCTCGAGCCGCGCGAGCTTGGGATCGGCGAGATAGAAAGGGATTCCGATCACGGGCTCGCCCGACGGACAGCCCCATTCATCGGTCAGGTAGCAGAGCGGGCGAAATTTCTTCAGGCCCTTGCTTTCGAGCTCGCGGTAAAGCTTCTGAACGTACCGTTCGAGGTGCGATCCTTCGAGCTTGAGCCCGAGCTCCTTGATGGGCTTGGTCAGGATCTCCTGGACATCCGGAGGCGCTTTTTCAAAAGCTTGCACGCGGGCCTTTCAAGGGTAGCACGAAGATTCGCGCGATCGCGCGTCATCGTCGATTGGATCTACAATCTTCTCGACAATTTTCACGGAGGATTCGATGGCCGACGTCACGATCAAGATGATTCCCAACGGACCGTATCGCGCGAACGGACCGTTCACGATCCTCGACCCGAAAGGAAATCCGATCTCGATCGAAGAAGGGCGCAGCGTGTCGCTCTGCCGGTGCGGCCACTCGGCGAACAAGCCCTTCTGCGACGGCACGCACGGGAAAATCGGATTCTCGGCGGACGAGGCGGCGCGCAAGTAACGATGCGAACGGGCGCAACGGCGCTCGCGTCTCTCCTTCTCCTCGCGGCGCGCGCGGCGGCTTCTTCGCCGCCGTCGTCGATCACCGACGACTTTTCCGGCGAGGGCCGCCACGAGACGATCACGGCGATCGCGTACGCCGCCGGGGTGCGCCTCGAGGCGCGCGACGCTTCGGGCCAGCGCGTCGGGACCGCGCCGGACGTCCCCGTTCCCGGCGGCGGCCTCCCCGCGGTCGCGATGACGTCGGGGTCGATTGGAAGCGCCGGGGCGCTGCTCGAGGTCGCGGCCTCGCGCGGCGACACCGTCTGCCGCAGCGTCTGGCGCCTGCGCGACGGCGCGCTGAACCGGCTGCCGGTCTACGGCGAGAAGGACGCGCTGGCCGACTGCGACTCGGGCGGGTGGTCGAGCCACTGGGACCAGCGATTCAACGAGCCGGCGCGCTACGTGCGCGAGCGAACGCACGCGGTCACTCAGGGCACGCTGCACGAGAGCCGCGTCTACACGTTCCGCGGATTCGAGATGCGCCTCGACGCCGCGAAGTCGTCGGCCGAGATCAACGGCATTTCGATTCCGGCGTGGGTCGAGGCGACGCTCTACCCGAACGCGAACCTCGAAGGGCTCGCGCGGCGCTACGCGCTTTCGGGGCTCGCGAAGGGCCCCCGGCTGCGCTTCGAGACGGACCGCGAAAAGGGCGCCTACGCGGCGGTGCTTTCGGATGCCCAGGGCGAGCTCCGGCTTCCCGTCACCGCGGTGAAGCCGTTCGAGCAGGACGAGAAGGGCCTCGAGATCTCGGCCGGTTACGAGGGGAAGGTCGCGATCCGGCTCACCGTTGCCGGCGGAAAGGCCCCTCAGAGCGCCGCCGTTCGCGGAGCCGGACGGTTCGACGGCGGCTACGCCTCGATCATCCAGTGGCAGGACCGTGAGATCCAGGTCTTCGCCAGCGCCGAGCAGGAGCTCGCGCTGGAGTACCTGCCGGGCGCCTGGACGACCGACCGCCGCGAACGCCTCGTCGTCTCCCCCGCTCCGGGGCCGGCGTCCGTTCGCCTGGGGGACGCCGAGGTCGCCCTGGGCCTCGCCGGCGCTCCGGCGGGCACGGATCTGCTCCTGACGCCTTCGGCCGGCGGGCCGGCGAGCTGGGCCTTGAAGCTCGAGGGGCCCGACACGTTCCGGCGCGTGCCCGTGCAGTGCGGACCCGACGGCGGCGACTGCCGCGCGGCCGGCGAAGGACAGACATTTCGCCGGATCGGCGGCCAGCTCAACCGCTGAACTGTTGACTCTTTGCCGCTGAAGTCCATACCCTTCGGTACAAACTCATGGAACTGTCCGTTCTCGGGACGCTCGTCCAGGCGGTCGGAGCCGTCCTTCTGGCGCTCATCTTCTTTTATCTGTCCCGCGGCAGCGGGAGCCGCGTGCTCAAAGCGGCGGGATGGGGCTGGCTGTTCCTCTCCGTCGCCCTCGGCGGGCTGATTCTCTCGGTCCTCTACGAGTTCCCCTTCGAGCGATTCCCGTATCAGTACTTCAAGCTCCTCTACTTCGCTGCGCTCATCGTCGCGGCCGACCGCATCGACCACGACTTCCCGATCGCGCGGCCGATCCTCCGGGCCGCGATCGGCTCCCTGCCGCTCGCGTTCGCCGTCGCGGCGCTCTTCACCGGCTCGCTCTTCTACGCCGTCCACATGGGGATCGGCGCGGTCGCCTGGTTCGTCATCACGCTGTTCATCATGCGCAGCCGCGCGCGCGGCCTCGGACGGAAGTTCGCGGCGCTCCTCGCGGGGGCGACCGCGTTTGCGCACGTCGCGTACGCGCTCTTCTTCGCGTACTCGGCATCGCGGGCGAACCCTGCGCTTCCGGCGCTCGGCTACATCGGGTTCGTGGACCTGTTTCTCGAGATGCTGTTCGGCATCGGTCTCATCATCTGGGCGATGGAAGATACCGAGGCCCGCCTTGCGATGGTCCACGCGCGCACGGTCGGCGAGACGCAGCGCACGAAGCGGCGCGCACAGCTCGATCCGCTCACGGAGGCGCACAACCGCTTCTTCCTCGAGGAGATCCGGCCTTCGCTGGTCGACGACAACGCGTCCGGCACCATCGTGCTGATCGACGTGGACGGTCTCAAGACGATCAACGATTCGGAGGGACACGAGGAAGGCGACAAGGCGATCTGGACCATCGCGACGGCGATCAAGAAGCTCATCCGCGGAAACGACTTCCTGATCCGCTGGGGCGGCGACGAGTTCCTGGCGCTTCTGCCGGGCATGGACGAAGGCGTCGCGAAGAAGCGCTTCTACATGCTGCCGGCGCGCATCGACGAGGTGCGCCAGTCGCCGAATCTCCCCAAGGCCTATCGAAGGTTCCTGGCGGCCTCGGTGGGCGTGACGCCGTACTCGCGGACCATCCCGTTCGACCTCGCGATCGAGCAGGCCGACCGCGTCATGTACGAGCGCAAGAAAGCGTTGAAGGAGATGCGGGGCGCCCCGAGCCGCCGTGACGCTCCGATGCCGACGTCGGAAAGGAAACCGAATTGAACTACTACTGGACCGAGTGCCCGAAGTGCGGATGCCAGGTCACCGTGCAGTACGTGGACGAGAGAGGCCATCTCCTGGGGTCCGTGCGCCGCTGGTCCACCGACCGGGCGATCAACGACGGCCGGAGGATCGAGACCGGCACGGCGCGCGACGCCGCGGGAGGATTCGCGACGGCCTGCGTCTGCGGCGCGCCGGTCGCGGTCCCGGCGCAGCCATCCGCCGTCTCGGAAGGCGGCCGCGCGCCGGTGATCTAGCCCGCGACTAACTCTTCAGAAGCACGACCGTCGCGCCGAAGCCGCCGCGCTCGGGCGGCGCGTCGGAGAACTCGAGAACGTCCGTCCGCCGCGCCAGCAGCCGCCGCACCTCGGCGCGCCGCGCGCCCGTTCCCTTTCCGTGAATGACGCGGACCTCGCTGAGGCCCGCGGCCTTCGCCTCGCCCAGGTATTCGTCGAGCGCCGAGGCGACGTCCTCGGGACGAAAGGAGTGCAGGTCGAATGCGTCCCCGATCGGGATGCGTCTCATCGCACGGTCCCTTCGGGCCGCCCCCTCAGACCTCCTCGACGACCACCTCGAGCGGCATCGCCGCGCGCGCGACCTTGGACGTGATGCAGTACTTCTCCGCGAGCTGCAGCGTCTTCTCGACCTGCGCCCGGTTCTCGGCAAGGAGCGACGCCGGCACGCGGGCGTGGATCTTCGCCGCGAGCATCTTGAAGCCGCCGGCCGGATCCTTGCCGAGCTCTCCCGTGACCCGCACCGAGGGCTCGGCATACGTGATCGCGAGCTTCTTGATGAAGATCGCCCAGGTGTTCAGGAAGCACGCCGCGATCGAGGTGAGGAGCAGCTCTTCGGGATTCGCGCCCACCCCGCAGCCGCCGAGGTCTTTCGATCCGCCGATCGGAATGCGGACTTCGGCCATGTCCGTCCGGATCTCGCCGCAGCCCTTTCCGTCGCCCGTCCAGGTGCCGTTGACGGCGAAGTGCTGGATCTCGTCCGGTTTCTCTTCGGCCATGCGGACCTCCGGCGCGGCATCATGGCATACGCCGCGCGTAAGATCGGCGGGCGATGCCACGCCCGCTTTTCCGCACCGCCGCCGCGCTCGTCGTGGTCGTCTCCGCGGCCTGCGCCGGACCTCCGCCGCCGACCGACGCGGCGAAACGACTGGCCCAGAACCAGAAGGCCGTCGTGCTCGGCCGCGTGACCGACGAAGAGGGCCGGCCCGTCCCGGGTGTGCGAGTGCAGGCGATCCCCGGCGGACGCGACGTCTTCTGGCGCGAGCCCGCCACGACCGGTGCGGACGGGCGATTCCGCCTCGCGCTCGACGCCCCGGCGGAGTACGTCTTCCTCGTCTACGAGGGAACGACGGCCGTGATCACCGACGATCCGCGCGACCCCGCGCGCGTGTGCGTATCCCTCCTGCCCGGCCAGCAGCGTGAAGGAATCGAGCTGACGCTGCTGCGGAAGAAGCGGAAGGAGTTGTCGGAGTAGGGGGAGGCCGCGGACTATTTCGAACGGGCGAGCTGTTCGAGAACGCGCGCCAGCCCTTCGCGCGCCGCGTCGGTCCGGCCGAGCGCGATCGCCTTTCGAAAATACGGTTCGGCCTTCGCCGGCTCGTCCATCACCTCGTCCAGAAGGTGTCCGATGGACTCGTACGCCTGGCCGTTTCCAGGATCGCATTCCAACGCCTTTTGATAACTCGCGAGCGCGTCGTCCAGGCAGTAGGACACGTCATCGTCACTCAACTGGATCAGGTCGCCCCGGAGAATCCAAAGCTGCGTGGATTTCGGAAACGACTCGAGGCCCCCTTCGACCATCCCGAGCGCGGCGCGTCCGGGCGGCTCTTCGCCGGCGAACTGAGCCCGTACGGCCTCGACGATTTCGGCTTCCGTCAGCACTGCCGCATCTCGCGGAGTCGTCCGCCCTCCCTAACCGCCGTTCTTCGGGATCTTCTTCGTCCCCTTCAATTCCTGCTCCGTCTGCTCGAGATTGCGCGGTGCGAAGCCGTCGAACCACTTCCAGCTCCCATACTTCGCTTTCAACGCCGGTAACACCGAATCCACGAGCTCCTGGCCGGACTTCCCGTCGGAGATCGCCTTGGCGACGGAGAGCCGCAGGCCGGTCAGATAGTCGCGGAACATCCGCACGTCGAGCGCGCGGCCGACCTCGCCGTGGCCGGGCACGTAGGTCGAGTCCGGAAACGACTGCAGGAACCCGTCGAGCGTCGTGATCCACGAGTCCGTCGAGGCGTCAATGAGATTCGGCAGCGTGTTGTGCCAGAAGAGGTCGCCGGTGAAGACCGTCTTGGTGGACGGCACCACGACGACCGAATCGCCGCCCGTGTGACCCGGTCGCGCGAGAACGTCCACGCGGCGGTCGCCGAGCCAGATCGTGAGCCCGTCGCGGTGCGTGACATCGGGCAGGACGAGATGCGCGACGCGGTCCTTGTCTTCGGCCGTCGGCTCCTTGGAGAACTTGAGATTCTCGCTCCGCACCCAAGCGCGCTCGTTCTCGTGCGCCACGACCGACGCGCCGGCGCGCACGAATGCCGCGTCGCCGCCGCTGTGGTCGTAGTGGTAGTGCGTGTTGACGAGCCACTTCACGGGAAGCGTCGTCTTCTTCCTGATCTCGCCGAGGAGCTCGTCCGCGGCGACCGGCGACACGAACGCGTCCACGACGAGGACCGAATCCGGGCCGACGACGAAGCCCGCATTGCCGCCCGCGGCCGGATCGCCGTCCTTCGCGATCGCCGCCCAGACGCCATCGCCGGCCGGCACGAGCTGGAAGTGCGTCGGAGCGCCGGCGCCCGCGGCCGCCGATGACGGCGCCGCGTCCTGCGCGCGGAGAGAAGCGGCGAGAATCAGACCGGTGAAGACGAAAGCAAGGCGTCGCATGGCGGCGATTCTATCGGCTCCGGGACCGCCCCCTATAATGACGGCATGGCGGCGGAACCGAAATCCGAGCGCGCACGGGTGCGCTGCGTCATCAACGGCGAGACGATCGAGGTCTGGCAGGGCTACCGGCTCTGGGACGCGGCGATGGACGCGCACGCGAAGCTCTGGCAGGCCTGCGGCGGACACGGGCAGTGCACGACCTGCGCCGTCCTCCCCGTCTCCGGCGCCGAGAACCTGTCGCCGCCCACCGGTCTCGAGCGCTTCTCTCTCGGCATCTGGTTCGCCAAGCCGCTCGCCTTCATCCGGGGGCGCTGGAAGGGCAAGCCGATCCGGCTCGCCTGCCAGTCGTACGTGAACGGCCCGGTGGAAGTCGTCGGGCTCTTCGGAAAGAAGGCCCGCGCCGTCCGGGAGAAGCTCGGCCTGGAGTGAAACCGCGCCGGCTCGCCGCGGCGCTGCTCGCCGGCGGCGGCGTCTCCTTCGTCGGCGCTTCCTATCTCGCTTCGCGGCTCCTGTCGGATCGGCTCATCTCTTCGAGCGGCCTCGGGCCGACGACCGTCCGCCGCGAGGACCTGCTCGACGCGCTGCGCGAGTCCGGCGCCGACGTCTCGGACTTCCGGCATCACGGCGGCCCGCGCGATCCGGTGGAGCTCGCGGCCGTCTTCGCGACGCGCGGCGACGCCGCCGGCCGGCCGACGATCGTCTTCCTGCACGGCAAGGGCGGGAGCGCCGCGGAGTGGCAGCCCGACGCGCTGCGCGCGCTCGGCCAGGGCTACAACGTGCTGCTGCCGGATCTTCGAGCCCACGCGCCGAGCGGCGGGCGATTCGTGACGTACGGGTTTCTCGAGAAGGAGGATCTGGCGAGCCTCGTCGCGGCGGCGCGGTCGCGGTTCGGCATCGACGCGGAGCGCCTCGGGCTGCACGCCTGTTCGGCGGGCTCGACGATCGCGCTCGAATTCGCGGCGGGCCGGCCCGAGGTGCGCGCACTCTGGATCGAGTCGCCGTGGGCCGATGCGCTCGAGATGGCGCGCCACTATCTCGCGATCGCGACGGGCTTCCCGCCATGGCTCCTCGGCCTGACGACGCGGCTCGCGGTCCGGCGCGCGCTCGGCCGCATCCGCCGGGAGCTCGGCGCCTCCGGGAGCGCGGCGGATCTCGGCCGTGTCGATCCCATCGCGAGCGCCGAACGCGTCACGGCCGGCGTTTGCCTCGTCTCCGGCGATCGCGACTTCCTCGTGCCGCCGCGCTTCGCCAAGCGTCTCGAGGAGAGCCTGCCGGAAGGAAGCATCGTCTGGCGCGCGTCCGGCGCCGGGCACTGCCACCACGAGAACGAGGCCGAGATCGTGCTGCCGCAGGAGTACGCGAGAAGGTGGACGGACTTCTTCTCGGAGAATCTGCAGAAGTAGTTGTCAGTTCTCAGTCGTCAGTTCCGGAACTGAGAACTGATGACTGTCAACTGACAACTCGACTACCCCTCCGCCGCGAATCTACTGTGCGCCCCTTCAACTGCCCGCATGCGGCGCTCGCGTCGGACCCGCGGCTGCGCCGCACCGTAACGGGCATTTCGCCGCGCGACAGCACGCGCGCGAAGGCGTCGATCGCCGCCTCCGCCGGGCGCTTCCAGCCGGGCAGGTACGTCGGGTCCTCGTTGAGCGGGATCAGGTTCACCTTCACCTCGAGACCGCGCAGGAGCCGCAAGAGCTTGCGCGCGTCCTCCTCGGAGTCGTTGACGCCGGCGATCAGGACGTACTCCGCCGTGAGGCGGCGGTGCGACTCGAGCGGCCAGCGTCGCATCGCAGCGACGAGATCGGCCAGCGAATGAGTCCGGGTGATCGGCATGAGGCGGGTGCGCGTCTCCTCGTCGGCGGCGTTCAACGACACGGCGAGATTCGGCCGCTTGTCGAGCGCCGCGAATCGCGCGAAGCCCGGAGTCACGCCCGAGGTCGAGACCGTCACGCGCCGCGGCGAGATGGTCTCGAAGAGGATCTCGAGCGCCGGGAGCACGCCTTCGGGATTCAAGAACGGCTCCCCCATTCCCATGAAGACGACGCGGCGTCCCCCTCCCTCCGCCCCGCGGCCGACGTCGTCTTCGACGGCGTAGAGCTGGCCGAGGATCTCGCCGGCCGTGAGATTCCTCCCGCCGCCGAGCCGGCCCGTCACGCAGAAGGCGCAGTCGACGGCGCAGCCGGTCTGCGAGGAAAGGCAGACGGTGTAGCGGTCCGGAGCGAGTGTGGACGTGGACGGCGGCCGTTTGGCGGCGGCCTTCGGAGCGCCCGGGCCTTCCGCGCGCGCGTCGGCGAACTCGTTGACTACGGCGTGGCCCGAATCGCCCGGCATGTACACGGCCTCCACGAGCGCGCCGTCGGCGAGCCGGAGACCGTACTTGCGGCTCCCGTCCGCCGACTCCTCGCGGCGGGCGATCTCGGGCAGGCGGATCGGCGCCTCGCGCGCGAGCCGCTCGCGGAGCGCTTTCGGCAGCACGGCCACGGCGTCCCACGCGCGCGCTCCCTGCCGATGGAGCGCATCGAAGATCTGGTCGCCGCGGTATCGCGGCAGCTCGAGGACCTTCGCCGCGGCCCGCCATCCGTCGCGCGTGAAGCCGAGCGGATCGGAAGGCAGAGACATGGCCTGCGAGTCTAGAACGGACGGGAGAGGAACGGAGGGGGAGGGTCGACTACCGCGCGCGGCGGGCCGCGACGCGGGTCGCGCCGACGCGAACGGTCACGCCGCGGCGCGCGCGCACCTTGCGCGTGGGATCGATGCCGACGGAGCGGAGGAATCGCAGATCCTTGACGTTGATGCGGAACGTGGCCCGCTCGGCCGAGGCTTCGGCGGCCGGCGCGTCGTCGTCCCCGGCGCCGCGGCGATTCTTCGCGGACTCGCGGCGGTTCACGCCGACCTTCGCGTCGAGGACCATGTAGAGGTTGTAACCCTCTTCGCGGATCCGCTGAATGGACTCGTGGACGCGGCCCGAGCCGGAGATCGATTCATTGATCGCCTGGCCGAGCTCCTTGAGCATCTCGCGGAGGTGGTCGTTCAGCTCCATGGGCGCGGCGATTATCGCCTCCGCTTTCGAAGAGCGTCAAGGATGTTCGCCTAGCAGATTGGTGTTATCCTGTGGGCTCTGCGTCGCGCCGAAGGCCTGCCTTAAAATTCCGCCGTGTTCTCCTTCCTCGGGCATCTCACCTGCACGAAGTGCGGCGCATCGTACGAGCGCGACCAGCGCATCAATCTCTGCGCGCGCTGCGGCGGCCCGCTCTTCGCGCGCTATCACCCGCGCGCTGTCGATCGCGCGACCGCCGCGCAGCGCCCGCGCACGATCTGGCGCTGGCACGAGATGATGCCAGTCGAGGATCCCGCGAACGTCGTGTCGCTCGGCGAAGGCGGCACGCCGCTCCTGCGCGCGGACCGCCTCGGGCCGATCGCCGGATTCTCCGATCTGCGGATCAAGGACGAGGGCGGAAATCCCACCGGCTCCTTCAAGGCGCGCGGACTGTCGGCCGCGGTCTCGCGCGCGAAAGAGCTCGGCTACGAAAAGATCGCGCTGCCGACCGCCGGCAACGCGGGCGGCGCGGCGGCGGCGTACGCCGCGAAGGCGGGCATCGAATGCCACGTGTTCATGCCGCGCGACACGCCGGATCTCTTTCGCCGCGAGTGTGAGCGCTACGGCGCGCGGGTCACGCTCGTGGACGGCCTCATCGACGCGTGCGGCCGCATCGTCGCAGAGCGCGCGCCGCTCGAAGGCTGGCACGACGTCTCGACGCTCAAGGAGCCGTACCGCGTCGAGGGCAAAAAGACGATGGGATACGAGCTCGCGGAGGACCTCGGCTGGGAGCTGCCGGACGCGGTCGTCTATCCGACCGGCGGCGGCACGGGCCTGATCGGCATGTGGAAGGCCTTCGAGGAGATGGAGGAGATGGGCTGGATCGGGCCGAAACGGCCGCGCCTGATCTCGGTGCAGGCGGCAGGCTGCGCGCCGATCCCGAAGGCTTTCTCCGAAGGCCGCGACGTCTCGGAGAAGTGGGAGGACGCGGCGACCTATGCCTCGGGGCTGCGGGTGCCGAAGGCGTTCGCGGACTTCCTCATCCTGCGCGACCTGCGGGCTTCCGGGGGCGACGCGGTGGCCGTGACGGACGACGAGATCCGCGAGGCGGAGCGCGAGATCGGCGCGGCGGAGGGGCTCTTCGTCTGCCCGGAAGGAGCGGCGGCGTGGGCGGCCGCGAAACGGCTCGCGCGCGAGGGACGGCTCGACCGCGAGAGCCGGGTCGTGCTCTTCAACACGGGGACGGGGTTCAAGTACTCGTAGGCAGCCCACACCACCAAAGTGGGGCGGGCCCGGCACGGCCGCTTGGTGTCTAATTCGCCTGCCAAACCTGGGAGGCGAAATGAAGAGGTATTTCCGGCCCGCGGCCGCGGCGCTCGCTCTGCTCGGCGCTTCGCTCCTCCTTCCGCACGAACTGCGAGCGGCCACTTGCACCTGGGACAGCACCGCGAACGACTGGAACACGAGCGCGTCGCATTGGTCCTGCGGCGTGATTCCGGGCGCCGGCGACAGCATCGTCGTCAGCGGAGGCACTCTCACCATCTCCACCAGCCACTCCGTGACCGGAGTCACGCACTCCGCCGGCACGATCGACGGCGCCGGCAACCTGAATGTGTCCGGCGCCTTCTCCTGGACCGGCGGCACGACGTCCGGAAGCGGCACCACCACCATCGCGGCGACCTCGACGCTGACGATCAACTCGGGAGCGGTCGGGATCCAGCGGACGATCACCAACAACGGGACGATCACGTGGGTGGCCGGCCAGCTCCAGATGTCCAACGGGACCATCAACAACAACGCGACCTTCACGGCGCAGCCGAACAACAACATCAGCAACTTCGGCGGCACCAACGCCTTCAACAACAACGCGGCCGGAACGTTCACCCGCAACACCGGGACCGGGCAGCTGGACATGAACATTCCGTTGACCAATGCGGGGGCGCTGACGGTCTCCACGGGCGAGATGCGGATCAACGGAGGCGGGTCGAGCACGGGACCGATCGACGCGACCTCGACGATCCTGACGTTCACCAACAGCTACTCCGTCACTGCCGGAACGTTCACCGTCGGGACGTTGAACCTGCAGGGCGGCACGATCGACATGACGCCGACGACCTACACGGTGCCCACGGTCAACCTGACCGGGTCGACCTACAACCTGAACAAGACTTCCAACGCGAGCAACTGGAATCACTCCGGCGGGACCCTGGCCGGCTCGGGCGCCGTGACGGTGGCCTCCGGGAAGACCTACGCGTGGACGGGCGGGACGATGTCCGGCGGCGCGACGACGACGGTCGCCTCCGGCGGGACGCTGACGATCAACTCGGGAGCGGTCGGGATCCAGCGGACGATCACCAACAACGGGACGATCACGTGGGTGGCCGGCCAGCTCCAGATGTCCAACGGGACCATCAACAACAACGCGACCTTCACGGCGCAGCCGAACAACAACATCAGCAACTTCGGCGGCACCAACGCCTTCAACAACAACGCGGCCGGAACCTTCACCCGCAACACCGGGACCGGGCAGCTGGACATGAACATTCCGTTGACCAATGCGGGGGCGCTGACGGTCTCCACGGGCGAGATGCGGATCAACGGAGGCGGGTCGAGCACGGGGACGATCGACGCGACCTCGACGATCCTGACCATTCACCAACAGCTACTCCGTCACTGCCGGAACGTTCACCGTCGGGACGTTGAACCTGCAGGGCGGCACGATCGACATGACGCCGACGACCTACACGGTGCCCACGGTCAACCTGACCGGGTCGACCTACAACCTGAACAAGACTTCCAACGCGAGCAACTGGAATCACTCCGGCGGGACCCTGGCCGGCTCGGGCGCCGTGACGGTGGCCTCCGGGAAGACCTACGCGTGGACGGGCGGGACGATGTCCGGCGGCGCGACGACGACGGTCGCCTCCGGCGGGACGCTGACGATCAACTCGGGAGCGGTCGGGATCCAGCGGACGATCACCAACAACGGGACGATCACGTGGGTGGCCGGCCAGCTCCAGATGTCCAACGGGACCATCAACAACAACGCGACCTTCACGGCGCAGCCGAACAACAACATCAGCAACTTCGGCGGCACCAACGCCTTCAACAACAACGCGGCCGGAACGTTCACCCGCAACACCGGGACCGGGCAGCTGGACATGAACATTCCGTTGACCAATGCGGGGGCGCTGACGGTCTCCACGGGCGAGATGCGGATCAACGGAGGCGGGTCGAGCACGGGACGATCGACGCGACCTCGACGATCCTGACGTTCACCAACAGCTACTCCGTCACTGCCGGAACGTTCACCGTCGGGACGTTGAACCTGCAGGGCGGCACGATCGACATGACGCCGACGACCTACACGGTGCCCACGGTCAACCTGACCGGGTCGACCTACAACCTGAACAAGACTTCCAACGCGAGCAACTGGAATCACTCCGGCGGGACCCTGGCCGGCTCGGGCGCCGTGACGGTGTCCTCCGGGAAGACCTACGCGTGGACGGGCGGGACGATGTCCGGCGGCGCGACGACGACGGTCGCCTCCGGCGGGACGCTGACGATCAACTCGGGAGCGGTCGGGATCCAGCGGACGATCACCAACAACGGGACGATCACGTGGGTGGCCGGCCAGCTCCAGATGTCCAACGGGACCATCAACAACAACGCGACCTTCACGGCGCAGCCGAACAACAACATCGGCAACTTCGGCGGCACCAACGCCTTCAACAACAACGCGGCCGGAACGTTCACCCGCAACACCGGGACCGGGCAGCTGGACATGAACATTCCGTTGACCAATGCGGGGGCGCTGACGGTCTCCACGGGCGAGATGCGGATCAACGGAGGCGGGTCGAGCACGGGACCGATCGACGCGACCTCGACGATCCTGACCATCACCAACAGCTACTCCGTCACTGCCGGAACGTTCACGGTCGGGACGTTGAACCTGCAGGGCGGCACGATCGACATGACGCCGACGACCTACACGGTGCCCACGGTCAACCTGACCGGGTCGACCTACAACCTGAACAAGACTTCCAACGCGAGCAACTGGAATCACTCCGGCGGGACCCTGGCCGGCTCGGGCGCCGTGACGGTGGCCTCCGGGAAGACCTACGCGTGGACGGGCGGGACGATGTCCGGCGGCGCGACGACGACGGTCGCCTCCGGCGGGACGCTGACGATCAACTCGGGAGCGGTCGGGATCCAGCGGACGATCACCAACAACGGGACGATCACGTGGGTGGCCGGCCAGCTCCAGATGAGTAACGGGACCATCAACAACAACGCGACCTTCACGGCGCAGCCGAACAACAACATCGGCAACTTCGGCGGCACCAACGCCTTCAACAACAACGCGGCCGGAACGTTCACCCGCAACACCGGGACCGGGCAGCTGGACATGAACATTCCGTTGACCAATGCGGGGACGCTGACGGTCTCCACGGGTGAGATGCGGATCAACGGAGGCGGGTCGAGCACGGGACCGATCGATGCCACCTCGACGATCCTGACCATCACCAACAACTACTCCATCACTGCCGGAACGTTCACGGTCGGGACGTTGAACCTGCAGGGCGGCACGATCGACATGACGCCGACGACCTACACGGTGCCCACGGTCAACCTGACCGGGTCGACCTACAACCTGAACAAGACCTCCAACGCGAGCAACTGGAACCACTCCGGCGGGACCCTGGCCGGCTCGGGCGCCGTGACGGTGGCCTCCGGGAAAACCTACGCGTGGACGGGCGGGACGATGTCCGGCGGCGCGACGACGACGGTCGCCTCCGGCGGGACGATGACGATCAACTCGGGCGCGGTCGGGATCCAGCGGACGATCACCAACAACGGGACGATCACGTGGGTGGCCGGCCAGCTCCAGATGTCCAACGGGACGCTCAACAACAACACCACGTTCACTGCGCTGGCCGACAACTCGATCGGCAACTTCGGCGGCACCAACGCCTTCAACAACAACGCAGCCGGAACGTTCACCTGCAATCCGGGCTCCGGAAAGACCTGCACCGTCGGCATCCCCTTCAACAACGCCGGCGCGGTCAACGCGCTGTCGGGGGCGCTCGGTTTCACCGGGATCTTCACGCAGACGGCGGGCGTCACGACCCTGAACGGCGGCGACGTCGGCGCGAGCTCCGGCTTGAACATCCAGGGCGGGACGCTGAAGGGCAAGGGCACGATCACCGGTAACGTCTTCAACGGCGGAACGGTCGCGCCGGGGCTCTCGCCGGGCATCCTGACGATCGCGGGCAACTTCTCGCAAACTGCCGCCGGAACTCTCGCCGTCGAGATCAACGGCCTGACCGCGGGCACGCAGTACGACCAGCTCGTCGTCAACGGCTCCGTAGCCCTCGCCGGATCGCTCGCGGTCACGAGCGGCTTCACGCCCTCCGCCGGCGACGGGTTCGCCATCATCGTCAACGACGCGTCGGACGCCGTCACGGGCGACTTCGCCGGGCTGCCCGAGTCGGCCGTGGTGACGGCCCTCCCGGCGAAGTACCGGATCACCTATCTCGGCGCCACGGGCAACGACGTCCTGCTCGAGGCCGGTCCGGCGGCGAGCGCGCAGTCGATCCTGGTGGACGCGACGGCGACGAGCGGCGGCGCCTCCGACGGCAACGGCGTCTTCGAGCCCGGCGAGACGGTCGGCATCAAGCCGTCCTGGAAGAACCAGGGGACGGACCCGATCTCGCTCTCCGGCACGGCGTCGAATCTCACCGGGCCCGGCGCCGCGGGCCTGTATTCCATCGCGGACCCCGATGCCGTCTACGGCTCGATGGCGGTCAACGCCACGGCCGACTGCGGCAGCAACTGCTACTCGCTCATGGTGACCGATCCGGCCTCGCGTCCGACCACGCACTGGGACGCCCACTTCACCGAGACGCCGAGCACACTCGCCGATCCGCCCAAGGTCTGGACGCTGCACCTGGGCGACAGCTTCACCGACGTGCCCCGCTCGCAGCTCTTCTACAAGCGCATCGAGACGCTCGTCCACACCGGCATCACCGCCGGCTGCGCCGTCGGCAAGTACTGTCCCGGCGATTCCGTCACCCGCGATCAGATGGCCATCTTCCTCGCCAAGGGCATCGCCGGCGGCGGACCCCAGGTCCCCGTCTCCGGCTCCTTCAACGGCAACCCCTACAACTGCGTCAATGGAGGCACCTCGCTCTTCCCCGACGTCGTTCCCACCGACATCTTCTGCAAGCACGTCCACTACATGGCCGTCCAGAACGTGACGCTCGGCTGCAGCGGCGGCAACTTCTGCCCTCACGGGATGATCAGCCGAAGCGACATGGCCATCTTCGTCGCCAAGGCCATCGTCGCGCCGGGCGGCGGCGCCGCCGTTCCCCAGACCTACACGGACACGGGCACGGGCCTCTCCTACTCCTGCAACCCGGCCAGCCCCAACCTGCACTTCACCGACATCGGCACCTCGGACGCCTTCTGCAAGCAGGTGCATTTCCTCTGGGCCAAAGGCATCGTCTCCGGTTGCACCGGCACGACCTACTGCCCGACGCAAGGCGTCACGCGCGACCAGATGGCCCGATTCCTCGGCAACGCGTTCGACCTCGTTCTTTACGCCCCGTAGAGATCGCGAAACAGGAGAGAGGCCATGAATCTTCAACGGTCGGTCGGCGGTGTATTCCTGCTGGCCAGCGCCCTTCTCCTCTGTCCGCGAGATGTAATGGGAAACGCCTGCGTCTGGGACGGCGCGACGGCCGATTGGACAGCCGCGCATTGGACGAGCTGCGGCGGCGGCTTCCCGGGCGCCGCAGACACCGCCAGCATCTCGAGCGGTGCGGTCACTCTTTCGACGAGTCACACCGTCGCCGGGCTGACGCAGAGCGGCGGCACGGTCGACGGCGTCGGCGACCTGGCCATCTCGGGTACGTTCGCGTGGTCCGGCGGCACCATGGCAGGTACCGGCGCGACGACCGTGGGCGCCAGCGGCACGTTGACGATCAGCGCCGGGGTCGCGGTTCAGCGTCAGATCACGGTCAACGGGACGGGCAGCTGGACGGGCGGACGGTTGGACTTCACCGGAGGCGTGATCACCAACAACGGCACCTTCACCACCACGGCCGACAACGGCATTGAGAACTTCGCCGGAACCACCGCCTTCAACAACGCCGGAACTTTCACCAAGTCCACGGCCACGGGCTCCTCCTATTGCAACGTCCCCTTCAACAACACCGGCACGGTGACGATCAACAGCGGAACGATGAACTTGAACGGGGGCGGGACGAGCACGGGCAGCTTCGCGGCGGGAGCGACCGGAACGTTGAACTTCGGCGGCGGCACCCAGGCCGTGACGCTGGCCGCGGGCAAGAGCTTCAGCGGCGCCGGGACGATGGGGTTCACCGGCGGCACCACCACGGTCGGCGGAGCCGGGACATACAGCGTGACCGGCACCAGCAACATCACCAACGGCATACTCAACATGAACATCGCCTCGGGGGCGGGAGACTGGGCGCAGTCTGCCGGCAACCTCAGCGGCTCGGCCACGGTCACGGTGCCTTCGGGCAAGAGCTACGCCTGGTCGGGCGGGACGATGTCGGGGACGGGTTCGACGGTGATCGCCTCGGGAGCCACGTTGACGATCAGTGCCGGGGTCGCGGTTCAGCGTCAGATCACGGTCAACGGGACGGGCAGCTGGACGGGCGGACGGTTGGACTTCACCGGAGGCGTGATCACCAACAACGGCACCTTCACCACCACGGCCGACAACGGCATTGAGAACTTCGCCGGAACCACCGCCTTCAACAACGCCGGAACTTTCACCAAGTCCACGGCTACGGGCTCCTCCTATTGCAACGTCCCCTTCAACAACACCGGCACGGTGACGATCAACAGCGGAACGATGAACTTGAACGGGGGCGGGACGAGCACGGGCAGCTTCGCGGCGGGAGCGACCGGGACGTTGAACTTCGGCGGCGGCACCCAGGCCGTGACGCTGGCCGCGGGCAAGAGCTTCAGCGGCGCCGGGACGATGGGGTTCACCGGCGGCACCACCACGGTCGGCGGAGCCGGGACATACAGCGTGACCGGCACCAGCAACATCACCAACGGCATACTCAACATGAACATCGCCTCGGGGGCGGGAGACTGGGCGCAGTCTGCCGGCAACCTCAGCGGCTCGGCCACGGTCACGGTGCCTTCGGGCAAGAGCTACGCCTGGTCGGGCGGGACGATGTCGGGGACGGGTTCGACGGTGATCGCCTCGGGAGCCACGTTGACGATCAGTGCCGGGGTCGCGGTTCAGCGTCAGATCACGGTCAACGGGACGGGCAGCTGGACGGGCGGACGGTTGGACTTCACCGGAGGCGTGATCACCAACAACGGCACCTTCACCACCACGGCCGACAACGGCATTGAGAACTTCGCCGGAACCACCGCCTTCAACAACGCCGGAACTTTCACCAAGTCCACGGCCACGGGCTCCTCCTATTGCAACGTCCCCTTCAACAACACCGGCACGGTGACGATCAACAGCGGAACGATGAACTTGAACGGGGGCGGGACGAGCACGGGCAGCTTCGCGGCGGGAGCGACCGGAACGTTGAACTTCGGCGGCGGCACCCAGGCCGTGACGCTGGCCGCGGGCAAGAGCTTCAGCGGCGCCGGGACGATGGGGTTCACCGGCGGCACCACCACGGTCGGCGGAGCCGGGACATACAGCGTGACCGGCACCAGCAACATCACCAACGGCATACTCAACATGAACATCGCCTCGGGGGCGGGAGACTGGGCGCAGTCTGCCGGCAACCTCAGCGGCTCGGCCACGGTCACGGTGCCTTCGGGCAAGAGCTACGCCTGGTCGGGCGGGACGATGTCGGGGACGGGTTCGACGGTGATCGCCTCGGGAGCCACGTTGACGATCAGTGCCGGGGTCGCGGTTCAGCGTCAGATCACGGTCAACGGGACGGGCAGCTGGACGGGCGGACGGTTGGACTTCACCGGAGGCGTGATCACCAACAACGGCACCTTCACCACCACGGCCGACAACGGCATTGAGAACTTCGCCGGAACCACCGCCTTCAACAACGCCGGAACTTTCACCAAGTCCACGGCCACGGGCTCCTCCTATTGCAACGTCCCCTTCAACAACACCGGCACGGTGACGATCAACAGCGGAACGATGAACTTGAACGGGGGCGGGACGAGCACGGGCAGCTTCGCGGCGGGAGCGACCGGGACGTTGAACTTCGGCGGCGGCACCCAGGCCGTGACGCTGGCCGCGGGCAAGAGCTTCAGCGGCGCCGGGACGATGGGGTTCACCGGCGGCACCACCACGGTCGGCGGAGCCGGGACATACAGCGTGACCGGCACCAGCAACATCACCAACGGCATACTCAACATGAACATCGCCTCGGGGGCGGGAGACTGGGCGCAGTCTGCCGGCAACCTCAGCGGCTCGGCCACGGTCACGGTGCCTTCGGGCAAGAGCTACGCCTGGTCGGGCGGGACGATGTCGGGGACGGGTTCGACGGTGATCGCCTCGGGAGCCACGTTGACGATCAGTGCCGGAGTCGCGGTTCAGCGTCAGATCACGGTCAACGGGACGGGCAGCTGGACGGGCGGACGGTTGGACTTCACCGGAGGCGTGATCACCAACAACGGCACCTTCACCACCACGGCCGACAACGGCATTGAGAACTTCGCCGGAACCACCGCCTTCAACAACGCCGGAACTTTCACCAAGTCCACGGCCACGGGCTCCTCCTATTGCAACGTCCCCTTCAACAACACCGGCACGGTCAACGCCTCGAGTGGGACCCTCACATTCAACGGCGTCTTCACCCAGACGGCCGGCCAGACGATTCTGAACGGCGGAAACCTCGCGACCAACACGACCCTGAACATCCAGGGCGGGACGTTGAAGGGCGCCGGGACGATCACCGGAGGCATTTCGAATGGCGGCACGGTCGCGCCCGGCCTTTCGCCCGGGATCCTGAACGTCATCGGCAACTACTCGCAAACGGCCGCGGGCACGCTGGCGATCGAGCTGAACGGCACGACCGTGGGAACGCAGTATGACCAGCTGAACATCACCGGGACGGTCGCCCTGGCCGGGGCGCTCTCGATCACCACGGGCTTCACGCCGGCCGAAGGAGACACCTTCACCATTCTCGCCAACGACGCGACCGACGCGGTCGTCGGCGCGTTCGCGGGGCTGCCCGAGACCGCGGTCGTCGTCGCCGGCGGCACGTTCCGGATCACGTATCTCGGCGCCACGGGCAACGACATCGTTCTCAAGGCGGGCCCCGCCGTCGCGGCCGTCGCGATCGCGGTGGATCCGGCGTCCGGTGCCGGTTCGGACGGCAACGGCGTCTTCGAGCCCGGCGAGACGGTCACGATCAAGCCTTCCTGGAAGAACGTCGGGACAATCGGCGTGGCGTTCAGCACGGCCGCTTCCGACTTCAGCGGGCCCACGGGCACGGGCGTCTCGTACACGATTCCCGATGACGCGGCGGGCTATGGAACGATCGGGGCCGGCGCCACGGCGGACTGCGGGAGCAATTGCCTCTCGTTCTTCGTGACGGATCCCGCGTCGCGTCCGACAACGCACTGGGACGCGACCTTCACCGAAACACCCGCGACGTCCGACCCTCCGAAGGTCTGGAAGCTGCACCTGGGCGACAGCTTCACCGACGTGCCGCGCAGCCAGCTCTTCTACAAGCGCATCGAGACGCTCGTCCACACCGGCATCACCGCCGGCTGCGCCACCGGCAAGTACTGTCCCGCTGACGCCGTCTCCCGCGACCAGATGGCGATCTTCCTCGCCAAGGGCATCGCCGGCGGCGGTCCGCAGGTCCCCGTCTCCGGCTCCTTCAACGGCAACCCCTACAACTGCGTCAATGGAGGCACGCTCGCTCTTTCCCGACGTCGCACCCACCGACATCTTCTGCAAGCACGTCCACTACATGGCCGTCCAGAACGTGACGCTCGGCTGCAGCGGCGGCAACTTCTGCCCGCACGGCGCGATCAGCCGAAGCGACATGGCGATCTTCGTCGCCAAGGCCATCGTCGCACCGGGCGGCGGCGCCGCCGTTCCCCAGACCTACACGGACACGGGCACGGGCCTCTCCTACTCCTGCAATCCGGCCAGCCCGAACCTGCACTTCACCGACATCGGCACCTCGGACGCCTTCTGCAAGCAGGTGCATTTCCTGTGGGCCAAAGGCATCGTCTCCGGTTGCACCGGCACGACCTACTGCCCCACCCAGGGCGTCACGCGCGACCAGATGGCCCGTTTCCTCGGCAACGCCTTCGACCTGTTGTTGTACGCGCCGTAGAGGTGCCATTGACACGACTTCGAACGCGGCGATAGCGTCCCCAGACGCCACAGCCAGGAGGGGCCTCGGATGGGGTCTCGACGGCTCGACCCCGGACGGACAGCTGAGAGCGTCTTTCGCCGAACGCGGCGCGCTCTGGCGGTCTGCCTGGCCGCATTCCTGATCGGCGCCGCCCTCGCGCCGCACCATCACAAAAACGACCTCGCCGACCTGCTCACCGGCGGGCGAAGCGACTCGGGCATCTTCCTTGACGCCTCTCCGATGATCCCTGGTGATTCTCCAGTCGTGGAGTGTCTTCGATGGGTCGTCGACGATCCGTGTTTCGCGTGCCTACCCTTCGATTTCGTCGCGGCTTTCCCCGCGACCACGCCGCGAAAGACCGACCTTCTGCCCTCCGCTCGTCGCTCCGCCCTCCATGCGGACGCAGAGCGATTCCGCCCGCATCGACTCCTCGGGTCGCGCTCCCCTCCTCCGGTCTAGCCGTCTCGAAGACTTCGACGGGCAGGCACGGCCTCGCGGCCGATTTTCGAAAGCGAGTGGGACCATGCGACCGATCCTTCGGCGGAAATTCATTCCTTTCTTCTTGCTGTCGGGATTCGTCGGCGCGATTCACATCGACGCCGCGACGATCGCCGTGGGAACGGCCGACCAGAAGATCAGCGGCGTCGGTCCTTGCTCTCTCCAGGAGGCGATCTACGCATCCACTCTTCGCGCGAGCCTCACGGTCGTGCAGACGGATCCGGACGTTTTCGCAGCGAGCAACTGCACGGCCGGCACCGGCGACGACACGATCGTCTTGCCGGGGGGAGCGCTCTTCCCGATGACCGCGTTTCTCGACGGCGATGCCTACAACCCGTATGGCCCGACGGCGACGCCGATCGTGTTCTCGACGATCACGATCGAAGGTTTCGGCGCCACCCTCGAATGGGCGGGCAGCGGAAACGTGCGGCTCTTCGCGGTCGGCTCCGCCTCGATCAAGACGCCGGGCGGCACGGTGTCGGGCACCGGAAGCCTGACTCTGAGGAATCTCTACATCAAGGGATTCCACGTGAAAGGCGGCGATGGCGCGGACGGCGGCGGCGGCGGCCTCGGAGCCGGAGGCGCGGTCTATCTCCAGGATGGGACGCTCACGATCGAGAACTGCACGTTCGACGGAAATGGAGCGCAAGGCGGCAGCGCCATCGGCGTCTTCAACTCCGGCAACCCCGGCGGGGGCGGCGGCGGGCTGGGAGGCAACGGAGGAGGACATCGCTATGGTGGCGGCAGCGGAGGCGGCGGGGCGCGCGGCGACGGCGGCGTGAGCGACAGCGGCAGCGGAACAGACGCCGGAGGCGGAGGCGGAGGCGGGACGGTCTTCACCGGGGGAAATAACAACGGCAACGTCGGCGGTGCGAGCGGGTACCTCTGCGGCGGTAACGGCGGCGACAACGGCAATCACGGTCACGATGGCAAGTGTCCAGGAGGCGGCGGCGGCGGCGGTGGCGCCGGCAACGACGGCGGCAACGGGGCCTACGGCGGAGGAGGCGGAGGCGCCTGCGACGAGACGTCGAGCCGTGTGTCTGGCGGCGACGGCGGTTTCGGCGGAGGAGGCGGCGGAACCTGCAACGGCGGCAATGGGGGAAGCGGAGGGAACGGCGGCTTCGGCGGGGGCGGTGGTATCGGGGACAGCTTCGCCGGAATCGGCGGCCCGGGCAGCGCCGGCTATGCGGGCGGCGCCGGATCGGCGGACGGCGGGGGCGGCGGCGGAGCCCTGGGCGGGGCGATCTTCAACGACAGCGGGACTGTGACGATCCACAACAGCACCTTCACGAACAACTACGCGTCGCGTGGAACCGGCGTGCACAACGGCGGCGACGCGGGCGCCGCGATCTTCTCGCACAACGGCTCGCTCACCCTCGTGAACGCCACCGTCAGCGGGAATCAGGGCACGGGAACGGGCGCCGGCATCGCCGTGCTCGGCGACGACATCTTCAACCCGGCCGGACTCACACTCGACGACACACTCGTAGCCAACAACGGCGCCGACGAGTGCATCACGCAGGGGAACGTCTCCAAGACCGGCGTCGGCAACCTCGTCATGAGCAACGGATCCGGCGCCTTCGACCCTTGTCCCGGCGTCGTCGTGACTGACGATCCGCACCTCGGGCTCCTGCATATGAACGGCGGCAAGACGCCGACGATGGCGCTCTTCCTGGGCAGCTCCGCTCTCGGGCACGCCGATTCCGCGACGTCGCTCGGGACGGATCAGCGCGGCGCCAAGCGCCCGCAGAACGCCGCGTTCGACATCGGCGCCTACGAGCTCTGCCGCGGCAGGTTCGGCCTCGTCTCTTGCAACCTGACGTTTCTAATTCCTTCGATCGCGCCCGCCGGGATCGCGGTCGACGACGGCGGCAGCGCGACGTCGGACAACAACGGCGTGCTCGAGCCCGGAGAGACCGTTCCCGTCAAACCTTCCTGGAGAAACCTCGAAGCCGGGGACGTCGACCTGACCGCGACCGCGTCGGGTCTGACGGGCCCGTTGGGACCGACGTACACGGTCGCCGATGGCACGGGCGACTACGGCGCGATCACCCCGGACACGGTCGGCGAATGCGTGGACTGCTACGTGATGTCGGCGTCGAAGCCGGCGAGCCGTCCGGCGACGCACTGGGACCTCTTCTTCACGGAGATAACGAATCAGGGACAGACGGCGAAGGTGTGGACGCTCCACGTCGGCGAGAGCTTCACGGACGTGCCGAAGAGCCAGCCGTTCTACAAGAAAATCGAGACGCTCCTCCACGTCGGCATCACCGCCGGCTGTACGTCGACGGCTTACTGTCCCGGCGACGACGTCTCGCGTTCGCAAATGGCGATTTTCCTGGCCCGCGCGATCGCCGGAATCGGCGCGACAATCCCGGTCTCCGGCAACGTCAACGGAAGTCCCTACGACTGCGAGTCCGGTGGGACGTCGCTCTTCACGGACGTCGCTCCGACGGACCCCGAGTGCAAGGCGGTGCACTACATCGCCGCGAAGAACGTGACGACGGGCTGTGCGCCGAATCTTTTCTGCCCGACGCTGGACGTCATGCGATCGGACATGGCGATCTTCGTCGCCCGGGCGATCGTCGCTCCGGGCGGCGGAGCCGCCGTTCCGCTCACGTATACGGACAGCGGAACCGGTCTGAGTTACTCGTGCAACACGGCGAGTCCCAATCTCCACTTCTCCGACATCCATGTCACCGATCCGTTCTGCAAGCACGTCCACTACCTGTGGGCCCGCGGCATGGTGAGCGGATGCACGGCGACCACGTTTTGCCCGACGCTCGACGTCACGCGGGACGTGATGGCGAAGTTCCTGGTTAATGCATTCAACCTGGTGCTGTATCGGCCCTGAGAAGCCGGAACACGAACGGCGGGCGATCGAACGAAAACCATCGGTCGGTCGCCCGTCGCCGATCGTTCGCGGCGTCAGAGGCTTACGCTCGATCTGGGTAGAAGGCATCATGGGCTCCAGTGGGGCTGGCCATAGCGTCATCTCGCGATGTGGTACCTGCAGCGCTCGTCTCTACCGATCGTTCTCGGCCTCCTGCTGGGCTGCGCCGCGGCGTCGGCCGACACTTTCAGCGTTGTCAACACCGGCGACAGCGGGCCCGGCACGCTTCACCAGGCCATCCTCGACGCGAACGCCCATCCCGGCGCGGACGTCATCGCCTTCGGCATCCCGGGCACCGGCGTCCAAACGATCACGCTGACGAGTCCGCTTCCGGTCATCACCGATCCCGTCACGATCGACGGCTACACGCAGCCGGGCGCGTCGCCGAACATGAACGGTCCGGGGCTCGGGCTGAACACCGAGCTCACGATCCAGGTCGACGGCTGGGACGCGGGCGAGCACGGCTGCCTGGCGCTCGCGACGAGCAACAGTGTCATCAAGGGTCTGTCGATCGAATACTGCCACGACGAAGGCATCCGTCTCGCCGCCGGACCGTACTCGGGCAATCGGATCGAAGGCTGCTTCATCGGAACGTCCACCCTCGGTGTCAACTCGTGGTGGAATGGAATTGGAATCCTGATTGAAGGACAGACCGACGCCACGATCGGCGGCACCTCGCCCGCCGCGAAGAACCTGATCGCGGCAAACCACACGCAGATCCTGATCGGGGACTCGCCGAACTCGGGACACATCATCCAGGGCAATTTCATCGGCCTCCAGCGGTCGGGAACGAAGGCGGTCTACGGATACGGGTCCCAGGTCGGCGTGCTCGTCCGGGTCGGGACGGACATCCTCATCGGCGGCGACACACCCGCCGCCCGAAACGTCATCTCCGTCGGCGGGCCCGGCATCGCGCTCGGAGACGCCCCCGGCGAAAGCCTGGCCTCCGGCAATACCGTCACGGGCAACTTCCTCGGAACCGACGTGACGGGCACTCAGAGTCTCGGCATCGGGGCCGAAGGCATCCGGGTCGCAAGCCAGAACAACACGATCGGCGGGACGACGCCGGGCACCGGCAACATCATCGCGGACGCCCAATGGGGAATCTGGATCGACTCCGGCCACGGGACCGTGGTCCGAGGAAACGCGATTGGCACCGACCCGAGCGGCACGCTCGACCTCGGAAACCGGGAGGGCGGGATCCGCGTGGACGCGAACGACGTGACGATCGGGGGCACGGAGACCGGCGAGGCGAACGTCATCGCCTTCAACGGCCGGTGGGGATGGATGAGCGCCGGCGTGCTCGTGTCAGGCCGGAGAGTCACCGTCCGGGGAAACCGCATCTTCGAGAACATCCGGGACGTGCCGCAGGGTTCTCTGGGAGGGCTGGGAATCGACTTGTTCGACGGCGGCCCGGGAACGACGTTGAACGACGCCGGCGACGGCGACACCGGGGCCAACGATCTCCAGAACTTTCCCGTCATCGCGTCGTTTACCGCGGGCGGCGCATCGGGGACGCTCAACAGCAAGCCGAACGCCGCCTTCACGATCGACTTCTATGCGACGCCCGTCTGCGACGAATCCGGCTTCGGAGAGGGCAAGACCTATCTCGGCACCGCCAACGTCGCGACCGACGGCGCCGGCAACGCCGCCTTCACTCAGCCGCTGAGCGTGCCGGCGGGAAACATCGTCACCGCGACGGCGACGGACGGAGCCGGCAACACGTCGGAGTTCTCTCAGTGCGCCTCGCTGGCCCCGGCCTGGGCGCGGGCAGATCACGCATCTTACGGGGGCAACAGCAACGGAATATTCGAGCCCGGCGAGACCGCGAGCATCGAAACGCTCTGGACGAACCTTACGGGCGTGCATCTCACGGCAACAGGGACTGCGTCGGATCTCATGGGTCCGCCCGGCGCGACCTACGAGCTCGTCGATTCCCACGCCGAATACAGCATCGATCCGTACGCGACGCACGAGTGCGACTTCGACTTCTACGTGATCTTCGTCTCGAGCCCCGAGGTCCGCCCCGCCCGGCACTGGGACATCCAATTCACGGAGACGCTCGACGCCTTTCTTGCCTCGCCGAAGACCTGGAAAATTCATATCGGGGGCAGCTTCACCGACGTCCCGCGTTCACAGCCCTTCTTCCGGAAGATCGAGACCGCCTTTCACAGTGCGATGACGATCGGCTGCAGCGAGGACCGGTACTGCCCGGACGACCAGGTCACGCGCGCACAGCTTGCGATCTTCCTCGCGCGCGGGATGGCCGGGCTCGGCGCGGCGATCCCATCGAGCGGAACGTGGAACGGTTCCGACTACGACTGTCGGGAAGGCGGGACCTCCCTCTTCACGGATGTCCTCCCCACGGACATGTTCTGCAAGCACGTCCACTACCTCGCCGTCCAGAACGTCACGCAAGGATGCGGGGCGAACCGATTCTGTCCGGAGGCGACCTCGACCCGGCTGGAAATGGGCGCTCTCGTCGCGAAGGCGATGGTCGCACCGCTCGGCGAGGCGGGCGTGCCGCTCGTGTATGGTCCGGATCCCTACTGGGGTCTCAGCTACTCGTGCGATCCGGTGAACCCCCACGACTACCGCTTCAGCGACGTGCCGCCCTCGGACCCGTTCTGCAAGTTCGTGAACTATCTCTGGGCGAGGGGCGTCATCGCCGGATGTGGTCTCACCTTGTACTGTCCCACGCTGAACCTGAAACGGGACGAGATGGCGAAATTCCTGTCGAACGCCTTCAGTCTCCAACTCGGGGACTGAGACCCGACGCCCCCGCGATCCCCCGGGTCCGGATAAGATTGCGGGTTCGGATGCGTTACGCGTCTCTTCGCCCTCGGCTCGACCCGCTCCTCCCCTCGGTGGAGAAGCCCGGCCGCTACGTCGGCCTCGAACGGAACCTCATTCGCAAGGACCTGTCGTCCTGCGCGGCGACGCTGGCGCTCGCCTTCCCCGACACCTACGAGATCGGCATGAGCCACACCGGGCTCAAGATTCTTTACGAGCTCGTCAACCGCCGGCCCGACTTCGCCTGCGAGCGGGTGTACGCGCCCTGGGTGGACCTCGAGGCGAAGATGCGCGAGGCGGGAATCCCGCTCTTCTCGACGGAGTCGTTCGCGGCGGCGGCGGACTTCGACGTGCTCGGCTTCTCGCTCCAGGCGGAGCTCAACTATTCGAACATCCTCAACATGCTCGACCTCGCGGGCCTTCCGGTCTGGCAGCGCGAGCGCCGCGAGCGCGACCCCATCGTGCTCGGCGGCGGTCCGTGCACGGCCAACTGCGAGCCGATCGCCGACTTCTTCGACGCATTCCTGGTCGGCGACGCGGAGGAGGCGCTCCTCCGGTTCCTCGACGTCTATCGTGACGGCCGCGCACGCGGCCTCTCCCGGCGGGACCTCCTCGCGGAGCTCGCCGCGATCGAAGGCGTTTACGTCCCGTCGTTCTACGACGTGACGTACCGCGAGGACGGCCGCATCGAAGCCATCACGCGCAACGACCCGCGCGCTCCGGAGCGCGCGAAACGGACATGGGTGCCGGTCCTCAAGCCCGAGTACTACCCCGACAAGCCGATGGTCCCGTCCGTCGAGATCGTGCAGGACCGCCTCGGGCTCGAGGTCATGCGCGGCTGCACGCAGGGCTGCCGGTTCTGCCAGGCGGGCTACTGGTACCGGCCGGTGCGCGAGCTCGACCCGGGCGACGTCGCCGCGATGACGACGAAGTTCATCGCCGAGTCGGGCTGGAGCGAGGTGGGACTCCTCTCGCTCTCCACCGCCGACTACTCGCAGATCGAGCCGCTCGTGAAGTGCCTCGCGCCGCAGCTCTCCGAGCGGCGCGTCTCGATCTCGCTGCCCTCGCTGCGCGCCGAGGCCTTCTCGGTCGGCCTGGCCGACGCGGTGTCCGAGGTCCGCAAGTCGGGCTTCACGTTCGCCCCGGAGACGGGCTCCGACCGCCTGCGCCGCGTCATCAACAAGACGTTCACCAACGCCGACATGATCGCCGCGGCGGACGTCGCCTTCGGGCGCGGCTGGGACCTCATCAAGGTCTACACGATGATCGGCCTGCCGACCGAGACCCCGCCGGACCTCGACGAGCTCGTCACGCTCGTCGAAGGCATCCTCGCGCAGGGGCGCAAGCACGGCCGCAAGCAGGTCAACGTGTCCGTCGGATCCTTCGTGCCGAAGTCCTGGACGCCGTTCCAGTGGGCGCCATTCGACGGCGTCGAGACGCTCGAGCGCAAGCTCCGGCACCTCAAGGACCGGTTCCGCAACGTGCGCGGCGCGAAGATGAAGTGGCACGAGCCGCGCGAGGCGGAGATCGAATGCGCGCTCTCGCGCGGAGACCGGCGCATGGGGCGCGTGCTCCACGCGGCGTGGCGGTCCGGCGTGCGGTTCGACGGCTGGAGCGAGCACTTCCGCTACGACCTCTGGATGCGCGCGTTCGAAACGGAGGGGATCTCGAAGGAGTCGTACCTGCGGGAATACGCGCTCGACGAGGTCCTGCCCTGGGACGTCCTCGACGTGTCCATCGTCAAGCGCTGGCTCGGCATCGAGCTCCTCAAGGCCAGGAAGGAGATGCGCACCGAGGACTGCAAGTGGGGCCACTGCTACGCCTGCGGCGTGCCGGGCAATGGAGAGGACACGGTGCTCGCGCAGCCGATGGCGGCGAGGGTGGGGGCAAGCCCCGCCCCTACCCCCGCGGGGCCGGGACGTGTCGGCACAATTTCCCTGCCCGCGTTCGACTCGTCGGCGGCCCCGGAGTCCGATCCCGCCGCCTATCGTGAGGTCGCCAAGGGCGCCGCGTACCGGCAGAAGGCGATGCCGGACCTCCCGTCGGCCGCGCGTCTGGCTCGCCAGGGCGACCGCGTCTTCCGCCATCGAGTGACCTTCGAGAAGACCGGCGACGCGCGCTTCCTCTCGCATCGCAACACGATGGACGTCCTCGAGCGCGCGATCCGCGCCGCGGGTCTGCCGGCGCGTTACTCCGAGGGTTTCAACCCGCACATGAAGCTCTCGATGGGGCCGGCGCTGGCGCTGGGGCTCGAGAGCCGGCACGAGGTCTTCGACGTCGAGGGCATCGCGCCGTTCCCGGCGGACGCCGCGGGGCGCATCACGGAGAAGCTGCCGGCGGGAGTCGCCGTCGTCGCGCTGCGCGCGGTCGGACCGGCGGAGCCGCCGCTCTCGAAGGCGGTGAGCGGCGCGCGCTACGTCGTGCGGCTCGATTCGCCGGAGCAGATCGATCGCGCCGGCGAGGCGTGGCCGGGGGCTGGCGCGAGGCGATGCCGGCCGTGAAGGCCCTCTCGCTCGACACGGACGCCTCGGGCGCGCGGTTGCGTTTCGAAGTGAACCTCGATCCGGCCGCCGGCGAGACCGCGACGGCGAAGAAGGTCCTCGAGAGACTCCTCGCGATCCCGCCCGAGGCGCAGGCGTGCTTTCGGTCACCCGAGAAATAACGCTCGCCACCTGACGGACGCTACCAGCTGCGCGCGCTCGCCGCGTTTCTCCGGCCCTTCGGCTTCCAGGACGACTGTGCCTTCGAGCTTCTTCCAGCGCTCGTACTGCGCGGCCTTTCCTTCGCCCGGGTTCTCCTGGCCGTTCAGCCAGAAATCGAACCAGTCGAGGTTGCGGTTGGCCGACTCGCGCTGGATCGCCGGCAGGTTCGGGTTGTGCTGCGTCTTCGGATACACGACGAACTCCGTCGGCGCGCCGAAGTGCCGCGCCACCTTCGGGTAGCTGAACATCATCACGGCGGCGCTCTGCGCGCCGGCCTCCCAGAGGCTCGCCGTGCGCACACCCTGGAAATGCATGTCCGGCGAACCCTCGAGATACGGCTGCGGATCGTCCCAGAAGCTCTTGCCGAGCCCCGTCACGACGTCGTGCACCTGCCGGTTGAGGTCTCCCGGCATGAGCGAGTACAGGACGACGTCGTTCGAGGCGCCCTCCGCGAACGAGCTCGCGCGGAAGATCTTCTCGCGCGTCATGACGACGGGTCCGAGCCAGGCGCCGTGGCTCTGTCCCGTGATCGCGAGCCGCGCCGGGTCCGCGACACCGTCCGCGATCATCTTCCTCACGCCGGCGATGACGTCGTCGGCCGGCTCGCCATCGAGCCGCTTCGGCGAGGCGAACGCGCGGCCGTAGGACTGCGTGCCGCGATAGTTGGGGATGAAGATCGCGAGTCCCCGGCCGGCCTGGACCTCGAGCGGATACGGCCAGATCTCGAAGTAGGGCGCGAACGCGTTCGGAAACGCGAAGCCGGGGCCGCCGTGGACGTGCGTGATCATCGGCCACGGTCCCTTCCCGGCGCCGGCCGGCTCGAGCAGCCAGCCGCGGGCGACGACGCCGTCGGCGCCCGGCCAGCTCACCTCGCGCGCCGTGTAACCGACGCGCCGGGCGATCTCGCCGTTCAGGTCCGTCAGCTGCCGTGGCGCGGCGCCCCCCTTCCGCACGAAGAGCTCCGGCGGCCGCGTCAGGCTCTCGTTCACGAAGACCGCCGTCGAGAAATCGGCGCTGAAGCGGATGAGCGAGATCGAGCCGTCGAGGCCCGACACCATCGCCGATCGCGCGACGCCCGACGGCGTCAGATCGAAAAGCGACCGCACGCCCTCGCGCGTCTCCTCGAGCAGGATCCGCGACGCGTCGACGGGATGGAACGTCGCGCCGTAGACCTCGACGGGACGCCACACGGCCGCGTCGGTCACCGGCGACGCCGCGCCGGCGATCGTCCAGTCGGGATGCGACGGGCTCACCCACGCGTCGGTCTCGGTGACGCGCCGCACGAGGAGCCGGCTTGCGCCCGGCACCCATTCCCCGCCGGCGTAGCGCGTACCCGGCTGCGCGCCCTCGGGCTCGACAGCCTTCGCGAGGACGCGGAATTGACGAGAGCCGACGTCGAAAACGCCGAGGCTCGTCCGGTAGCTTCCGATGAGCGAGGGCTTCACGTCGTTCGAGACGTACTCGACCGAGAGGAAGCGGCCGTCGGAGGACCAGTGATAATCGTCCGAGGTCGCGCCCGGCTCTCCCGGCGCCGCGACATCGAAAGGCGCGCCGTTGGCCGGCGCGACGTGCAGCACGGCCGGAGCGGGACGCCGCGCGGTGTCGTTGGCGGGATCGACGAAGTCGTACACGGACACCGTGTTGCTGTCCATGACGATCCCCTGGTCGCCGTTGTTCAGCTGGCTGTAGAGGCTCTTCGAGGGCGGTGTCGCCGCCCGCGTGACGTATGCGAGAGTCCGGCCGTCCGGCGCGATGCGAAACGATTGCACGCCGTCGGGCGACTGCGTGAGCGGCGCGGTCTTTCCGCCGTCGACGTCGTACGAGAAGACCTGGCTCGAGCCGCCGCGCGCCGACAAAAACGCCAGGGATCTCGAGTCCGGGGTCCAGACGAGCGACTGCGCATCGGCGATGGCGTCCAGGACTCTCGGGGGCTCCGACTCGGCCAGGCTCTGCAGGTACGCCGTCTGGACGCTCCGCTTCTCGGCCGGCGGGAGCTTGTCCGAGTAATACGTCAGCATCGCGCCCGCGTGGACGACGTACGCGACGCTCCGGCCGTCCGGCGAGACGGCGACCTGCGTGATGCGCTTCAGCCGGAAGTAGTCGTCGATCCCGAGCGCCTTGCCGCTCCCTGGCGTCTGCCCGCGCGCAGGCCCCGCGAGAAGGACGACGAGCAGGATCGGAAGGAAAAGGCGTCTGGCACCCATCGAAACCCTCCTTCCCCTCGAGGCGGACTGTAACCGATAACATGCGCGCCATGCCGTACCGCGTCACGGTCGCCGCCCGATTCGAGGCGGCCCACAACCTCATCGACTACGAGGGAGGACCGGAACCGCTGCACGGCCACTCCTACCGCGTCGACGCGGTGCTCGAGTCCGAGAAGCTCCAGCGCTACGACGTCGCCGTGGATTTCGTGCCGGCGAGGAGGGCGCTCGAGGCGATCGCGAAGGAGCTCGACTACACGTATCTGAACGAGCACCCGGCCTTCGCGGGGCGGAACACCTCCGCCGAGAACCTCGCGCGGCATTTCGCCGAGCGGCTCGACGCCTCGGGCGCGCTCGGCTGGGCGCGCGTTGCCGAGGTCACGGTCTGGGAAGGGCCCGAGAACCGGGCGACGTACGTCCCGGGCAAGTAGCTATATCAATGTTGATATAGCTCGCGCGCTTTCGCACTCGCCGCCACGACCTCGGCCATCCGCCAGTGCGGCGGCGAGCGCTTCCCCAGGGTCGCCAACGCCGCGTCCAGAAGGCGTCGCGCCTCCGCCCGGTCCTCCGGTCGCCCGATCGCGAGCAGGTCGGCAGCGACCTGGTATTCGAGCAGGGCGACGAGGACGTTGTCGGCGCCGACGAGCTGCGTCTGCTTGGCGAGCGCGCGCTGATGGAGCGGCAGCGCCTCCGCCGGACGGCCCAGCCAGCGCAGCGTCTCGGCGAGGTGCGCCTCCGCGTCGAGCGCTTCCCCGCTGTCGGCGCCGTTCAACTCGACGAGTTTGGCGGCGACGGTGCGCTCCATCGCTTCCGCCTCGGCGAGGCGCCCCTGTCGCGCGATCTGGTCGGCCCGGTTCCCCATCGCCATCCACGTGAACGGGTGCTTTTCTCCGAGCACCTCGCGGAAGAGCGCCTCGACGCGGGCGAGCCGCTCCTCCGCCTCGGCGTAGCGTCCGCGCCGTGACGCGCCGAGCGCGAGGCCGTTCTCGATCTTGCCGACCTCGAAGTGCTTCGGATCGATCGCTCGAAAGATCGCGAGCGCCTGCAGATAAGCTTTCTCCGACTCGTCGAGCCGCCCCTGATTCAGGTAGAAGAGCCCGGTCAACTGGAGCGTCTGGCCGAGCGCGGGATGCGACGCTCCGAGGGCGCGCCGCCGCACGTCGTAGGACTTCTTGTAGAGGGCCTCGGCCTCGTCCGCGCGGCCCAGACGCTCGAGCAGCTCGGCGAGATTCAGGTAGTTCTCGCCGAGCGTCGGATGCTCGGGCCCGAGGCGTTTCTCGAGCACCGCCATCGATTTCCGATACGCCGCCTCGGCCTCCGGAAGCCGATCGATCTCGTCGAGCAGCACGCCGAGGTTTCCGAGATGGATCGCCGTCTGGACGTTGTCGTCGCCGAGCTCGCGGCGGAAGGTCTCGTACACGCGCCTTTCGAGCGCCTCGGATCGGACGCCGTCCCCCTTCCAGAACAACACCTGCCCGTAGTCGCTGCGCGCGCGAGCGGTTGCGAGGCTGTCCGGGCCGTCCTTCGCCTCCAGGATGGCGACGGCGCGGGCGAGCAGCCGCTCGGCCACGTCGAGCTTGCCCCGGCCGGTCTCGACGGCGCCGAGCGTCGCGAGGCTCGAGCCGATCGCCGCGTCCCCGGTCGGCAGGACCCGCTCCCGGATCGCGAGAGAGCGTCGGGCGAGCTTCTCGGCCGGGTCGAGCAGACCGAGTCCCCGATCGATCCGCGCAACGGCCTCCAACAGATCCGCCTGCACCTCGGGCTCGTTCGCGAGCTCGGTCTCGAGACGCCGGCCCGCCTGATCGATCAGGTCCTTCGCGGTGATCGAGCCGCCCGACGACTTCTCGGGGTCGGCGACCTCGAAGAGCCCGATCAGGAACTCCTTGACGCGCCCGGCGCGGCGCGCCGCCTTCTGCGCCGCGCGCGCGTTGGCCTCCGCGCGGCGGGCCTGCCAGACCGTCGCCCCGAGGCCGGCGAGGAGCGAGACGAGCACGAGCGCCGCCGCCGAAACGGCGAGCCGGTGGCGCCGAAGGAACTTCGAAGCGCGGTAGCCCACGGAATCCGCGCGCGCCGAGACGGGCCGGCCGGACAGGTGCCGGCGGATGTCGGCGGCGAGCGCCGCGACCGACGGGTACCGGCGCTCGGGCTCGCGGCGCAGCGCCGTCGCGAGGATGTTGTCGAGGTCGCCCGAAAGACGACGCTCGAGGCGCTTGCGCTCGCGCGGCGTCGGCTCCGACAGCGGGAGCTTCTCGGGCTCCGTCCGGGCGACGCGAGCGCTCGGGCGCTCCAGGGTCTCGCGCTCCACGGACGCGGCGAGCCCCGCGGCCTCGCGCGCGTCGCGGCGCACGGGGAGCGTTCCGGTCAGGAGCTCGTAACCGAGCGCGCCGAGCGCCCAGACGTCCGTCGCCGTCGTGACGGGCTCCCCCAGAACCTGCTCCGGCGCGGCGTACGCCGGCGTCAGCAGGCGCATCTCGCCGTGTGTCGCGCCGGTCTCGGCGCCGGCACCGCCCTCCTCTTCCGCCGCGAGCACCTTCGCGATGCCGAAATCGAGGAGCTTCACCTGCCCCGCGTCCGTCACGAGGACGTTCGAGGGCTTGAGGTCGCGGTGGACGACGAGCCGCGCGTGCGCCGCGGAGACGGCGTCACAGCAATCGAGGAGCAGGCGCAGCCGGTCCTCCGTCGCGAGCCCTCGCTCGCGGCAGTGGACGGTGATCGGCTTTCCCTCGACGAGCTCCATGACGAAGTAGGGGCGGCCGTCCGGCGCGGCGCCTCCGTCGGAGAGGCGCGCGATGTGCGGATGCTCGAGCCGCGCGAGAATGCGCCGCTCGCGCTCGAACCGGCGCAGGACGTCCTCCGAGTCCATCCCGCGCCGCAGGAGCTTGATCGCGACGCGCTGCTCGAAGAGCCCGTCGGCGCGCTCGCCGAGCAGGACCTCGCCCATCCCGCCGCGTCCGAGTCGGCCGAGCACGCGCCAGGCGCCGAGCCGCTCGGGCAGCGGCGCCTCGTCGGCCGGTACCGACAGGTCGTCGAGGAGCTCTCCGGCAATTTGGGCCGCCGGCGTCTCCAGGAAGCCGCCCGCGCGCGCCTCGGCCTCGAGCAGCCGCTCGACGGATCTGCGCAGATCCGAGTCCGTGATGCTCGCGAGGCGCCGCGCGCGCTCGGGAGGGCCCGCTTCGACGAGCGTCCTCGAAGAGGGCCCGGACGGCGGCCCACGAGGAGTCCGAGCCGCTCACGATGTCGGACCCGACGTGCTCAGCTCCTGGAAGAGAAACGCGCGCGCCGTCTGCCAGTGGCGCTTCAACGTGCGAACGGAGCGTCCGGAAATGGCCGCGATTTCGTCCACCGACAGCCCGGCGAAGAAGCGCCACTCGACGAGCCGGGCCAGCTCCTCGTCCACGGCGCCGAGCCGGTCGAGCGCCTCGTCGAGCGCCACGAGCTCGGCGGCACGCTCCTCGACGGGGATGTCCGCCGCGTCGAGATCGAGCGGCCGCAGGCCGGCGCCGCGGCGGCCGCGCGTGCGGGAACGCGCGCGGTCGATCAGGATCATGCGCATCGCGCGGGCCGCGATCGAGAAGAAGTGCGAGCGGTCCCGGGCCGACCAGGATGCCCCGCGCGAGAGCTTCAGGTACGCCTCGTTGACGAGCGCGGTCGTCGAGAGCGTCCGCTCGGCGGGCGCCTGCCGCAGCTGCCGGTGGGCGATCTGCCGCAGCTCGCCGTAGAGGATCGAAAAGAGACGGTCGACGGCCTCCCGGTCGCCGGCCTCGGCGGCGCGGAGGATCGCCGTGATCTCGGCCGGCGGGGGCGGCTCCGGAGCCCCCGGTCCGGCGTCGGCCGGATGGTCGTCCATTGCTTTGGGATCAGTATTTTAGCGGAGGCCCTCCCCCACCTTGGTGCGTGCGGGCGGGTCGGGCTCCGTGGCCCTTTTCGGGCGATTTCGTCGAGTTCATGGATAGAAGGCCGCCCGCGCGGCCAGGAGGAACCGACATGGCGCCTCGCACCGCCCGTCTCGCGATCGCTGGGCTCGTCCTCGCGGCGGCCGCCGCTCTCCCCGCGGGCGCCGACACCTACACCGTCACGACCACCGCCGACTCGGGCGCCGGCTCGCTCCGCCAGGCAATCACCGACGCGAACGGACACTCGGGAGCGGACGACATCCACTTCGACATCTCCGGTTCCGGCGTCCAGGTCATCGCGCCGGCGACCGCCCTGCCGAAGATCACGGGCGCCGTCTCGATCGACGGCTACACGCAGTCGGGCGCGTCCGCGAACACGAACGCGCCGGACGAGGGCCTGAATACGGTCCTCAAGATCGAGATCGACTGCACGAACGGCGGCTCGTACTGCCTGCAGATCGGCGCCGACGACGTGACGATCCGCGGGCTCGCGATGGTCAACACGACGTCCTACCTCATCGCCACGGACTTCTTGAAGCGCGTCAAGAACACCGTGATCGAGGGGAACTTCCTCGGGACGCACACCGACGGCATCACCGTCACGGCCGTCGGTGGTGGCGCGATCCTCGGAAATCACGAGAACGCGCGCGTCGGCGGAACGACGCCGGCCGCGCGGAACCTCTTCGCGTCGAGCAACTCGGGTGCCGATGGGCTCGAGCTCGGCTACGGGTCGAACGCCGGATCGGTCGTCGAAGGGAACCTCTTCTGCACGAACAAGACCGGCGCCGTCGCGCTCGGCGCGGGCTCCGGGATCCTGATGTACGACGGGAGCAATTTCACGGTCGGAGGCCTCACGGCCGCCGCCGCCAATGGATTCGCGTGCAAAGGGTTCGACATGCGCGTGACGAGAATGACGGACGTCCGCATTCAGGGAAATCGGTTCGGCATCGACCCCACCGAAACGAAGGCGCTCCTTGGAGGCGAGGGCCATGGCGTCTATCTCGAGTACGGCGGCGACGGGATCGTCGTCGGAGGAACGGCGGCGGGCGCGGCGAACGTCTCCGGCGGGCATTTCGCCGGCATCGAGGTCTACCAGGCCGACGGCGCCGTTATCCAGGGAAACTTCGTCGGAACGGACCCGACGCAGACGAAGCTCCTCGGCAACGAGCACGCGGGAATCAACGTCTCGCTCGGCAAGAACGTGGTCGTCGGCGGCGACGCCTCCGGCGAGGCCAACGTCGTCGCCTACAATCACGGCTCCGGGGTCACGGTCGGCTGCTGCGAGGGCGGCAATACGATCCGCGGCAACCGTATCTTCGACAACCTCGGGACGCCGGGCGGCACGCCGGGGCTCGGGATCGACCTCGTGGCCTCGCCGCTCGGACCGACGCCGAACGACGCGGGCGATGCCGACACCGGCGCCAACGAGCTCCAGAATTTTCCGATCCTGACTTCCGCATCGCCGGAGAGCGGCGGCACGCGCGTGATCGGCATGCTGAACAGCACGGCTTCGAGCACCTTCCATCTCGACTTCTACTCCAATCCAGTCTGCCGCAGCCGCCCGCGCGCGGCGGTGCAGGCCGATCACTACCTCGGAGGCATCGACGTCTCGACCAACACCTCAGGCGACGCGTCGTTCAACGCACTCCTCCCAACGCCGATCACGGCCGGACAGCCCGTGACGGCGACCGCGACGAACGGCGCGGGATCGACCTCGGAGCTCTCCCCCGAGATCGTCTTCTCCACGACGCCGGACTCCGGGGTGTCCGCCGGCGGCCAGGGGCTGCAGATCAAGGGCATGATGTTCTCGGGGACGCCGGCCGTGACGATCGGCGGTGTCCCGGCCACCAACGTCAACGTGAGCTCGGCCACGCAGCTCACGGCGAACGCTCCGGCGCTGCCGGCCGGCGCGGCCTACGACCTCGTCGTGTCCGTCTCGGGAGGCCCGACCGGCCGGCTGAAGAGTGGCTATGTCTCGCTGCCGACCGACGCCGGTTTCTACGCCTCCTCGATCGTCAAACTCATCGCAGGCGGCATCACGCTGGGCTGCGGGGCCGGAATCTACTGTCCGAACAACACGATCACGCGCGCGGAGATGGCGATCTTCCTCATTCGCGCGAAGTACGGCCTGTGCTTCGTTCCGCCGCCCGCGACGGGCACGATGTTCTCTGACGTTCCGGCGAACGCATTCGGCGCGAAGCACATCGAGCTGCTCGCCTCTCTTGGCGTCACATCGGGCTGCGGCGGCGGCAAGTACTGCCCCAACTCGACGGTCACGCGGGACGGGATGGCGGTCTTCCTCCTCCGGACGCTCCTCGGCTCGGGCTTCGTGCCGCCGCCGGCCACGGGCAAGTTCACCGACGTTCCGGTCTCGAACCCGTTCGCGAAGTGGATCGAGGAGCTCTCCCGCCGCAACATCACGGGCGGCTGTGGCTTCAACGTCTACTGCCCCGAGAACAGCAACACGCGCGGCGAGATGGCGGCGTTCATCGTGCGGACGTTCGGACTCCCTTAAGGGAAGTCGGCGCGGCCTCTCCGCGTGTCAGAATGGCGGCGTGAAGGCACGCGGACTCGCCGCGGCGTTCGCCCTGGCGATCGCGCTCGTTCCCGCCGCCGCGCGCGGACAGGCGAACGAGATCTTCCACGAGCGCGGCAACCCGTCGGACATCGGCGGCGGCTGCGGGACATACGCGAGCCCGATCCTGCCCGGAAGCGCCGATACGGAGACGGTCCGATTCCGGATCGAGTTCGACGGCTTCACGCAACAGGCGCGCCTCTACTACACGACCGACGGCACGACGCCGAACGGCGTCCTCGGCGTCGGCACCGGCACGACACAGGTCGCCACCGGCGCCTACGGCTGCACGTTCACGGACCTCTCGACCGGAACGCCGCAGACCGTGGACGTCGTGAGCGCCACGATCCCGCCGCAGCCCGGCGGGACGACCGTCCGCTACATGTTCGAGGCATGGAACACGACGGGGCTCCGGATCGAGATCTTCGCCAACAGCGGCACGTGCGCGACGTGCACCGCCTGCCAGACGCCCGACTGCGCCGACCTGTTCCAGTACACGATCCCGATCCCGACCAACACACCGACGCCGACCCGGACGCGGACCGCGACCTTCACCACCACGCCGACGTTCACGGCGACGCTCACGCGAACCGCGACCATGTCTCCGACTCCGAGCATCACGCCGTCCTTCACGCGCACGGCGACCCGGACTCCGACGACGTCTTCCGCGAGCCCGACACCGACGCGCACGCCGACCTTCGGGCCGCCGACCGCGACGCCCACGATCACGCGCACGCCCGGTCCGCCGCAGGCCGCGCCGCAGGCGATCGGCATCGACCCGTTCGTGACCGCGTCCTCCAACGCCAACGGCGTCTTCGAGCCGGGAGAGCTCGTCACCGTACAGCCGGCGTGGAAGAACATCACCGGCGCGCCGCTTCCGCTGACGGGGACCGCGACGTCGTTCACCGGACCGTCCGGCGCGGTGTACGGCGCTCCGGACGCCGCGGCGAGCTACGGCACGGTGGCGGCGGGCGCGACGGCGAGCTGCGCCGACACGGGCAATTGTTACGCGCTCTCGCTCTCGAATCCCGCGGCGCGTCCGGCCTCGCACTGGGACACGACGTTCACCGAGACGCTCTCGACGGGAGACGCGAAGGCCTGGACGCTCCACGTCGGCAGGTCCTTCACCGACGTGCCGCCTTCCCAGATCTTCTACAAGAAGATCGAGACGATCTTCCATGCCGGGATCACGACGGGCTGCTCGCCGACGCTTTACTGTCCCTCCCAGAACGTCTCGCGCTCCCAGATGGCGATCTTCCTCGCGAAGGCCATCGCCGGTAGCGGAGCGGCGATCCCGTCGAGCGGCGTCGTGGGGTCGACGCCGTACAACTGTATGGCGGGCGGCAGCTCGGCGTTCACCGATGTGCTCCCGACCGACACCTTCTGCCGGCACGTGCACTACATCGCCGTGCAGAACGTGACGCTCGGATGCGGTCCCGGGATGTACTGCCCGAACGAGCTCGTGACGCGCGCCGCGATGGCGTCGTTCGTCGCGAAGGCGATGGTCGCGCCCGGCGGAGGCCCCGCGGTCCCGCCGACCTACGGGCCGGACCCGATCACCGGCCTCTCCTACTCCTGCGACACGGGCAGCCCGAACACGCACTTCGCGGACGTGCCCGCGACCGACCAGTTCTGCAAGCACGTGCACTTCCTCTGGGCCAAGGGGGTCGTGGGCGGCTGCACAGCCACGACGTACTGCCCCGACAGCGACGTCGCCCGGGACGAGATGGCGAAGTTCCTCGGAAACGCCTTCGGCCTCGTCCTCTACGGACCCTGAAACTCCCGAACCAATCCCTTTGACATCGGCGGAACCGGGGGAGTAGCGTCGGCCGCTACCGTCCCGGTTCCACTTTGCGAAGGAGGTCCCATGCGCGCCCGTCCCTTCGTACGAGCCCGGCTCCTCGTCTTCTCGCTCGCCGTCGCCGCCGTCGCGATCCCCTCCGCCCGGGCCGCGACCATCGTCGTCAACGGCACCGGCGACACGTCGGCCAACGACGGGAAGTGCACGCTCCACGAGGCGATCCTGGCGGCGAACACCGACACGGCGTCCGGCGCGGCCGCGGGCGAGTGCATCGCGGGATCGGGCGCGGACGTCATCCACTTCGCGATTCCCGGCTCGGACTCCGGATGCGACGGCACGGGCGTCTGCACGATTCTGACGGGCGGCCTGCCCTCCCTCGACACCGCGATGACGATCGACGGGTTCACCCAGACGGGCGCGACGGTCAACACCCTGCCTTTCGCCTCCAACGCGGTTCTGAAGATCGTCGTGAAATCGGCCGTGGGAGGCGGCTCCGGAACCGGACTCTTCGTGAACAGCACCGACATCGTGCTCCGCGGCCTCGTGATCAATGGGGGATTCCAGAACGGCATCGGGAGCCTCAACGGCTTTGATTACCCCATTGGCGCCAGGGTCGTCGGCTGCTACGTCGGAACCGACGCGTCGGGACTGAACCCCGTCTTCAATACCTGGGGAATCAACGTGAGCGGCGACGACTGGCAGATCGGAGGAACGGCGGCCGCGGACCGAAACATCGTCTCCGCCACGAGCTACAGCATGGTTCTCGGCAACGTCACCAATCCGACCATTCAGGGCAACCTGATCGGCGTCAAGGCGAACGCAACGTCGGTCTTCACCTCGCCCTTTGGCACCCAGGGCGTCCAGATCTACCAGATCACCGGCGGCGCGCTCGTCGGCGGATCCGCCGCGGGAGCCGGCAACGTGATCGGTGGACAGACGGTAGCGCTGTACGTGCAGAGCGTATTGAGCGGCACGATCACGGTTCAGGGCAACCGCATCGGCACGGACGGCGGCGGCACGATCCATCTTGGCAATATCGCATCGGGCATTTACGCCGACGCCGCGCCCATGACGATCGGGGGCACAGGGACGGGAGAGGCCAACATCATCGCGTTCAACGGCCTGGAGGGCGTCGTCATCGGGCCGTTCACTCACAACCTCGTCGGGGTGAAGGTCCGGGGCAACTCGATCCATGACAACGGTCAAACCCCCGACCCGATCGGCCACCAGGACCTCGGAATCGACATCGGGGAAATCGGCTGCTGCGGCACGCTCTCCGGCCCGACGGCCAACGATCCGCTCGACGCGGACACCGGCTCAAATGGCCTGCAGAACTATCCGCTCGTCAACACGGTCACCGCGTCATCGATCCAGGGCACGCTCAACAGCGAGGTCAACAAGACGTACACGCTCGACTTCTACGCGAACACGAAGTGCAGCGGGTCCGGGTTCGGCGAAGGAGAGACCTGGCTCGGATCGACGTCGGCTTCGACCAACGGCAGCGGCAACGCCACGTTCAACTTCAGCGTGGCGGTGCCGGCCGGCAAGAAGGTGACGGCCACGGCGACGGCGCCCGACGGATCGACCTCCGAGTTCTCGCGGTGTGCCGACCTGCTTCCCCGCTTCCTGGAGGCCGACACCGATTTCGCAGCGGGTTCCGATAGCGACGGCGTCCTGGAACCCGGTGAGACGGTCACCGTCCGTCCCAACTGGGAGAACCCCACCGAGCTCCCGATCACCGTTACGTCGTCCGCCTCGGCGCTGACGGGGCCAGCAGGCGCCTCGTACTCGACCGTCGACGCGACGAACGACTACGGACCGATCACACAGAAGTTCGTCGGCAACTGCGCGGTGACCCAGAACTGTTTCTCGATGTTCGTCTCCGATCCCGCGACGCGGCCCGCACAACACTGGGACGCGAATTTCGTCGAGACGATGTCCACGCGCGAGGGTGCCAAGCCCTGGAAGGTCCACATCGGCGACAGCTTCACCGACGTGCCCCGGACGCAGCCCTTCTACAAGAAGATCGAGACGGTGTTCCACAACAGCATCACGCTCGGCTGCACACCGACGACGTACTGCCCCGACGATGACGTTCCCCGCGATCAGATGGCCATCTTCATCGCGCGCGCGGTCGCCCACGGCGGAGGCAACGTGCCCGTCTCGGGAACGATCTCCGGCAAGGCCTACAACTGCGTCTCCGGAGGCATCTCGATCTTCACGGACGTCGCGCCCACTTCGACGGCCTGCAAGAGCATTCACTACATCGCCTCCAAGAACGTGACGACGGGCTGCGACGCCACCCGCTACTGCCCCACCCAGCTCGTCAGCCGCGCGCAGATGGCGATCTTCGTGGCCAAGGGGATCGTGGCGCCGGCCGGAGGCGCCGGCGTTCCGCTCACCTACACCGACCCCGTCTCGCACCTTTCGTATTCCTGCGACGCGGCCGGAACGCCACACTCGTTCTTCCAGGACATCACACCGGCAGACGCCTTCTGCAAGCACGTCAATTTTCTCTACGTCAAGAACATCATCGCCGGCTGTTTCTCGGGGCACTACTGCCCCGGCGACGGCGTCACGCGCGGCGAGATGGCGAAGTTTCTCGGCAACGCGTTCTCGCTCCTGCTGTATGGGCCCTAGGCGAGCGATCCTCGCGTTCTCCGGGGCGGCGCTTCTCCTCAGCGGCCGGCTCCAGGCCGCGACGATCGTCGTCAATGACGTTTCGGACACGCTGCACGATTCCGGCTGCGCCGCGACGGGAACCGGGACCTGCACTCTCCGCGACGCGATCACGTTTTCGAACGCGAAAGCCGGGAAAGATGAGATCGATTTCAACATCGCGGGCGCGGGCGTTCAGAGGATCGACCTGCAGGCCGACATGCCTGAGATCACCGACCCCGTCACAATCGACGGATACACACAGCCCGGCTCGAGCTCGAATACGAATGGCCCGGGCCTCGCGGACAATGCCGTGCTCGGCATCGAGATCACTTCGGACGAAGTGTCCATCCTCTTCGACGAGCTCGTGATCTCCTGCGGCGGGACGACGATCCGTGGCCTGGTATTCAGCGGGTCCCAGTCGCAGGGTCCCCTGATCTACGTCACGACGAAGGGCGGGAACGTCTTCGAAGGTAACTTCATCGGCGCGAACCCCAGCGGAACGGCGATGTCGCTCTTGCCGAGGCGCGGCATATACATCGAGAACACGAGCCCGAACAACGTCATCGGAGGCCTCGGGCCCGGCTCACGAAACATCCTGTCGGGCGGTCGAGAGAGCCTCATCATCGAAAGCGACGGCAACATCGTCCAAGGGAACTTCGTGGGCATCGACGCTTCGGGAACCTCGGCGATGCCTTACGTCGGCTACGGCTCCGCGCCGAGAACGACCGGCATCATTTGCGACGGAAGCCACAATACGATCGGAGGCGGCGCCTCTGGAGCGGGGAACGTCATCTCCGGTCACGCCTTCGGCGGGCTCTATCTCTCCGGAACCGGCAACGTCGTCGAGGGCAACTTCATCGGAACGGACGTGACGGGCTCGAAAGCCATTCCGAACGTCCCCGGGATCCAGGCCGGCGGCCTCAACCGGATCGGAGGAACTGGGCCGGGCGAGGGGAATCTCATCGCGTTCAACAAGGCATCCTCGGTTACGGGCTCGGAAAAAGGCGGCGCAGGCGTGCTCGTACTCGGGGGAACCGGACTTTCGATTCGCGGAAACTCGATCTTCTCTGATCATGGGCCCGGAATCGATATCAGCAGCGGCGTTTACGGCGACGGCCCGGACACCAATGACGATTGCGACGCCGATACGGGGCCGAACGACCGCCAGAACTATCCCGTGATCACGTCGGTCGAGAGGTCTCCGGGCGTGACGACGGTTCATGGGACCCTCGACAGCACGGCGAGCTCGGACTTCACGCTGGATTTCTATTCGGGCGTTATCTGCGGCGGCGGTTCGAGCCAGACGTACCTGGGCTCGATGCCCGTGACGACGAACGATTCCTGCGAGGCCTCCTTCACCGCCATCCTTCCCGTGTCGGTTCCGGAAGGCGAGGTGGTCACCGCTACCGCCACGAACGCGGCTGGAAGCACGTCGGAATTCTTCCCATCCTTCCTCTGCCCCGCGGACCTCAAACCGAATCCGCCCGGCTCGGGCAGCGGCTATGCGAACGGCGTCCTGGAGCCCGACGAGCCGGCCGTCATCGAGCCGGTTTGGCGGCAGATGGGAGGAGGTCTCCGGACGTTCACCGGGACGGCCACGAACTTCACCGGTCCCGCCGGCGGAACCTACACCATCATGACGCCGACGGCCTCCTACACCGGAGCCTACGAACCCGGAGACGCGGGATACCCGGCACAGTGCAACGACAGCTGCTACGTCTTCTTCATCGAGCGCCCGGTCACGCGCCCCGCCGCGCATTGGGACGCGATGTTTCAAGAGACCCTGAGCGACAACCAGGTCAAGACGTGGACACTGCACGTCGGAAGCAGCTTCACGGACGCGCCGTTCTACAGCCCGCTCTTCTACAAGAAGATCGAGACTGTGTTCCACAACGGGATCGCGCTCGGTTGCACCCCAACGAAGTTCTGTCCGGACGACCCCGTCGCCCGCGACCAGATGGCGATCTTTCTCGCGCGCGCCATCGCCCATGGCGGGGGCAACGTGCCCGTCGCGGGAACGATCTCCGGCAAGGCCTACAACTGTGTCGCCGGAGGGGTCTCGTTCTTCACTGACGTTCCGCCCACCTCGATCGCGTGCAAAAGCATCCACTACGTCGCGTCCAGGAACGTGACGACCGGCTGCGACGCCGCCCGCTACTGCCCCACCCAGCTCGTCAGCCGCGCGCAGATGGCGATTTTCGTCGCCAGGGGGATGGTGGCGCCGGCCGGTGGCGCCGGCGTTCCGCTGACCTACACCGACCCGGTCTCGCACCTCTCGTATTCCTGCGATGCCGCCGGCACGCCGCACTCGTTCTTCTCCGACGTGACGCCGGCCGACGTCTTCTGCAAGCACGTCAACTATCTGGCCGCCAAGAGCGTGATCGCCGGCTGCTCGAGCACGGCCTACTGCCCGGAGGGCGACGTCACGCGCGCCGAGATGGCCAAGTTCCTTTCGAACGCGTTCCGCCTGACGCTCTACGGTCCATAGGCGGCGATCCGCATCCCGTGGCGCCGGTCGCCGGTTGGGGCTGCTGTAGAGTCGCGCGCCGCACGAAAAGGAGGCCATCGTGACGTCTTCCCCAAGACGGTGGGTCATCTCGGGCTTGTTCGCCTTGCTCGGCGCCGTTCGGCTCTCCGCCGTCGTGATCACGGTCAACGACGGGAGCGACGCCCTCCACAGCCCCGGCTGCGCGACGACCGGGACCGGGAGCTGCACGCTGCGCGACGCGATCACGTTCGCCAACACGACCACGGCTGCCGACGACGTCCACTTTGCGATCGCCGGCGCCGGCGTACGCACGATCCACCCGTCCTCGGCCCTTCCGAACATCACCCATCCGGTCACGATCGACGGCTACACGCAGACCGGCTCGAGCCCGAATACCCTCGCGGTTGGCAACAACGCGGTCCTTCTGATCGAAATCTCGGGCGACCTGATCGGATCCGCGAATGGATTCCAGATCTATTCCGACGACTGCACGATCCGCGGTCTGGTGATCAACCAGTTTTCGAATTTCGGCATCAGCATCGACAGCACCGGGGGTCAGGGCACCAACGGAGGGCACGTCATCGAGGGCAACTTCATCGGAACGGACCCGACGGGCCAGATCGCGAAAGGCAACGGCGGCTTCGGAGTCTTCATCCGGTCGCCAAACAACCGGGTCGGCGGGACGACCCCGGCTGCCCGGAATCTGATCTCGGGAAGCCAGTCCACCGCGTTCTCGGCCGGCATTCGTTTCGAGGCCGACTACGGAGCCAACGTCGTGGGCAGCCGCGTCGAAGGGAACTACATCGGGACGAACGCCTCCGGAACGGCCGCGCTGCCCAACGGCCACGGCATCGCGACGTTCGGAGGCGCCGGGGTCACGATCGGCGGCACGACCGCCGCAGCGGGCAATCTGATCTCCGGAAACGCCTTCTACGGGATCGATCTCGGAACGGGCTTCTGCTCCGAGACGACCAGCCACACGATCCAGGGCAATCGGATCGGCACCGACGCCCAGGGGACGGGGCCGCTCGGCAACGCGAAGGGAGGCATCCACGCCTTCTGCATGGCGCACGACAACGCCATCGGGGGCACGGCCGCGGGCGCCGGCAACGTCATCGCCTTCAACGGAGCGGGTGATGCGACCGGCGGCGGGGTCGTCCTCGCCTCGAACACCGCTGGAAATGCCGTCCTCGGAAACTCGATCTTCGCCAACACGAGCAGCGCCGCCACCGGCGGTATCGGGATCGACCTGGGCATCGACGGCCCCTCCGCCAACGACGCCTGCGACGCGGACGCCGGAGCCAACGGGAAACAGAACGCTCCCATCATCACGGCGGTTCTCCCCGCCGGAGGCAGCGTGGACATCCACGGGTTTCTCGAGAGCACCGCGAGCGCCACGTACCGCATCGAATTCTTCTCGAACCCGACGCCGGATCCATCCGGTTTCAACGAGGGGCAGACCTATCTCGGCTCGACGACGGCCTCGACGGACGGCTCCTGCCACGCGACGTTCGTGGCGACGTTTCCGGGATCCGCGGTGAACGTGACGGCGACCGCCACCGACGCCGACAACGACACGTCGGAGTTCTCTCATCCGCAGGTCGCCCCGAACGCCCTGGAGGCGGACCCGACCAACCTCGCGACGTCCGACGGCAACGGGGTCTTCGAACCGGGCGAAACGGTGACGGTCCGGCCGACGTGGACGAACGTGTCCGGCGGAACGCTGGCCTTCACCGCCTCCGCCGCCGCCCTCACCGGCCCCGCCGGCGGCGCCTATGCGACGGTCGACGGCGCGGCGAGCTACTCGACGCTTTCGGCTTCGGGCTCGAAATCCTGCGGCTCCGCCTGCTACTCGATGTCGGGGTCGCCGACGGCCGTCCGCCCGATCACCCACTGGGACGCGACCTTCGTCGAGACGCCGAGCACCGGCGACGCCGCGAAGACCTGGAACCTTCACCTGGGCGACAGCTTCACCGACGTGCCTCGCAATTTCCCGTTTTACAAGAAGATCGAGACCGTCTTTCACAAGGCGATCACCGTCGGCTGCACCGCGACGACGTACTGCCCCGGCGACAACGTCCCTCGGGACCAGATGGCGATCTTCCTCGCGCGCGCGATCGCGCACGGCGGCGGCAATGTCCCCGTCTCGGGGACCGTCGGCGCCAAGGCCTACAACTGCGTCGCCGGCGGCGTCTCGCTCTTCCAGGACGTCGAACCCGCTTCGATCGCCTGCAAGAGCATCCACTACATCGCATCCCGGAATGTCACGACCGGCTGCGACGCGACCCGCTATTGCCCGACGCAGAGCGTCAGCCGCGCGCAGATGGCGATCTTCGTCGCCAAGGGGATCGTGTCGCCCGGAGGAGGCACGGCGGTCCCGCTGACGTACACCGATCCCGTCTCGCACCTCTCGTACTCCTGCGACGCCGCCGGCACGCCCCAGTCGTCCTTCACCGACGTGACGCCGGCCGACGCCTTCTGCAAGCACGTCAACTTTCTCTACGCCAAGAGCATCATCGGAGGCTGCGCCTCCGGACACTACTGCCCGGACGATGGCGTGACCCGCGGCGAGATGGCGAAGTTTCTCGGCAACGCGTTCTCGCTCCTGCTCTACGGACCATAGCTGGGCGACAATGGACGCGGTGAGGCGTCCCGGACCGCTTCGCGTTTCGATTCTTGCCGCGGGACTCGCGGCCGCGGGCGCTGCCACGGCGCGCGCCGCCACGGTCACGGTCACGGAGGCCGATGACGATCTCCACGCCGCCGGCTGCGCGCTGACGGGCCAGGCGCCTTGCACGCTGCGGGACGCGATCACGTTTTCCAACACGCACCCGGGCCCCGACACGATCCTGTTTGCCGTGGGCTCGGGCCCGGTCACGATCCGGCTGACGTCGCCGCTGCCGGTGATCGCCGATCCCGTCGTTCTCGACGCGACGAAGCAGCCCGGCTGGAACGGCTCCCCCATCGTCGCCGTCGACGGTGCCGCGGCCGGCGACGAAGCCGCGGGCCTGCGCATCACGGCGGGATCGAGCGCGGTCCGCGGGCTCGTCCTCTCCCGCTTTCACTCGACGGCGCTCGCAGCGATCGTGCTCGACGAGAAAGGCGGCAACGTCGTGCAGGGCAACTTCATCGGAACGGACCTGGCAGGCGCCGCGGCGCCGGGCAATCGTGGCATCGGGATCCTCGTCCGCTGCGATCGCAACCGGATCGGCGGCGCGTCGAACCCTGTTCGCAACGTCGTCTCCGGCAACACGGGCGCCGGAATCCGGATCGAGGGGAGCGGCAACGTCGTCGAAGGAAATCTCGTGGGCACCGACGACTCCGGAAAGCGCGCCCTCGGCAACGGCGCCGAGGGCATCGTCTCGACGGGGGCGGGAGGCAACACGATCGGCGGCGCCGCGCCGGCCGCCGGAAACCTCGTCTCGGGAAACGGCGACGTCGGCATCGGCGCCGGACGGGCCGACTCCGTGCTCGGGAACTTCGTCGGCACCGACGCCTCAGGCACGGCGCGTCTCCCCAACCGAAAGGGAGGCATCCGCGGCGGCGGGAAGATCGGCGGCACCGAAGAGGTCCGGCCCTCGGGGCCCTGTTCGGGCGCCTGCAATCTCGTGTCGGGAAACGGCGGGCCGGGAGTCTCGCCCGGGGAGGGAGCCGTGGTGAGGGGGAACTTCATCGGCACGGACGCCGCCGGGATCTCCGCGCTCCCCAACACCGGCGCCGGTGTCCTCGTCAGCGGCGCCGCGCGCGCGACGATCGGCGGCCCGTCGCGCCCGGCGGGAAATCTGATCTCGGGAAACTCCGGGCCGGGGATCGAGATCGCTTTCGACGCGGAGGAGACGGCGGTGGAGGGCAATCGGATCGGCATGGACGCGACGGAGAGCGCTGCGGCCCTCCCCAACGCCGATGGCCTCCGCCTGCGGGACGGGGCTCGGAGGAGCACGATCGGAGGCTCCGACTCGGGAACCAACGGAAACCACATCGCGTTCAACGCCGGCGCCGGCGTCGTCGTCGAGTTCACAGCGGGCGCGGGAAACGCGATCCTGAGCAACTCGATCCACGACAACGGCGGGCTCGGCATCGACTTCGGCGGCGACGGCGTGACGCCGAATCACGGAGCTGAGGCCGGCTCTCGCGGGTCGGTGAACTTCCCGGTGCTCACGAAGGTGACCCCGTACAGCGTCGAGGGCACGCTCGATGCGGCGCCGCACACGAGCTACACGCTCCAGTTCTTCTCGAACGAGACCTGCGATCCGTCGGGCTACGGTCAGGGAGAGACGCAAATCGCGACCTGGAACGTGACGACCGACGCGGGAGGCCACGCGGACTTCGGCGTTTCGCTCACGGCGGCGCGCGGGCAGGGGGTGGCGGCGACGGCAACCAGCGCGGCGGCCGGGACGTCCGAGTTCTCGCCCTGCGTCCTCCCGGAAGTCGAAGAGGGCCCGTCCGGACTACCCTGAACCCTGAACCCCGACATCGGAGCGGACAACCGGCGGACACTTACGCCTTCCAAGACAAGGAGATGCTCGCGCCCACCGTCGCTCGTGCCCGAGCGGAACGGAGACAAAGTCTCGCGAAAGACGTCCCGATTCGTGAAGGCCCGAGCGCGGCGCCTCCGTCAACGACCGTCCATTCCACCGGCACTTTGGTGCCGCCTCCACCGCCACCGTTGACTCCGATGGCACACCCGCCATAGCGTCCGCGCATCCCATAAGGCACATGTCGGTCTGAATCTGTCGGACACAGAAATAAGGAGAGGGTGGGCACCATGAGACTCTTCCGGGCCTCGCGGATTCACGCCGGGTTCCTCGCCACGGTACTCGCAGCCATCGCTCTTCTGACCGTCTCGACCGCGCGCGCGGACACGTGCACGTGGACGGGCGCGACGAGCACCGCATGGAAGACGACGACGAACTGGAGCGGCTGCACGACCGCGCCCAACTATCCCGACACGGGCGACACGGTGACCGTCAACAGCGGGGGCAACCAGCCGGACATCCTGGCCGCCGACACGATCGGCCTGAGCGGCCTGACCATCAACTCGGGCGCCACGGTCACGGTGCACGGGACGTTCACCCCCACAGGAACGACCACGGGCTCGGGCAACCTGACGATCGCGTCGGGCGGCGTCCTCAATCTGAACAGCGGGACCTTCAGCGGCACGGGCAACATGACGATCTCCTCGGGCGCCACCTGCATCAACGGCGGCGGCATCACCCTCATGCGGCCGTACATCAACGCCGGAACGACCACGCTCAACTCCTCCGGATACTTCTCGCTGGGATCGGGCGGCTCGATCACGAACACCGGCACGATCGACATCCAGAACGATTCGGGCTTCTACGGGACCGGTCAGCTCTTCCAGAACAACTCGCCGGGCGTGCTCAAGCGCTCCGTCAGCGCCGGCACGGCCTTCATCCAGCCGACGCTGAACGGCAACGGTACGGTCAACGTCACGACGGGCACGCTGCGGCTCGACGGCGGCGGGACGTACAGCGGCACGTTCACGTTCACCGGCACGACGCTTCAGATCAACGGCGGCACGTGGGCAATCACGGCCGACTTCTCGGGCGGCTCGGGCGGCAACCTGTACCTGTACAGCGACACCGCCGCGACGTTCAACAGCGGCGCCTCGTTCTCGGTGTCGACGATCACGGTCGGCTATGGAACGTGGACGTTCAACACGGGCGTGGCGGTCACGCCGACGAACTGGGCCGTGACCGGCAGCCCCACGCTCACCGGATCCGATTCGTTCGCGCTCGCGAGCGGAGGAACCTTCACCTGGGGCGGTGGCACGATGTCGGGAACCGGCACGACGACGATCGGATCCGGCCGCACGCTCCTCGTCAACAACAGCGGCGTCACGCTCCAGCGGAAGATCTCGAACGCGGGCGCCGCCACGATGAGCAGCAACGCCTACATCTCGATGTCCACGGGCGGATCGATCGACAACTCCGGAACGTGGGAGATTCAAAACGACTCGGGCATCTACGGCTCGGGCCAGATCATCACGAATACGGGAACCATCAACCGGACCACGAGCGCCGGAACCGCGTTCATTCAGGCGAACCTCAACGGCGCCGGCGGGACCGTCAACGTGGACAGCGGGACGCTCCAGCTGTCGGGCGGCGGGAACAACTCCAATAACTTCAACTTCGCCGGAACGACCGTCCAGTTCAACGGCGGCACCTGGGCGCTCACGGGAGACTTCAAGGGGGGCTCGGGCGGCAACCTGCTCCTCTCGGCCGCGACGACCACGTTCGGCAGCGGCTCGTCGTTTTCACCCCTGTCGATGTTGACCGTCAGCGGTGGGACGAACACCTTCAACAGCGGCACGACCATTGCGCCTTCGAACTTCACCCACTCGGGCGGAACGCTTCAGGGCTCCGACAGCATGGGCGTCGCGAGCGGCGGAATCTACACGTGGACGGGCGGAACGCTCGCCGGCACGGGCACGACCACGGTCGACACCGGCCGCACGCTGACCATGAACGGATCCAGTGTCACGCTGCAGCGGCCGTTCGTCAACAAGGGCACGGCCACTCAGAGCGGGAGCCGAATACGTCTACATCTCGACGGGCGGCACGCTCAACAACCAGGGCACGTGGGAAGTTCAGAACGACGCGTACATCAACGGCTCGGGGGGCCAGACCTTCACGAACTCCGGCACCTTCAAGCGCACGACGAGCGCCGGAACATTCACCATCTACGCAAACACCACGAACACCGGGACGATCGACGCCCAGACCGGCGACCTGACGTTTCAGGGCATCTATACCCAGACCGCGGGCGCGCTGTTTCTCGACGGCGGAAACGTCAACAGCACGTCGGGTCAGGCCTTGAACATCCAGGGTGGCGTCCTGAAGGGCAACGGAAACATCAACGGCGACGTCAGCGTTTCGGGGACCGGCCAGGCGAGCCCGGGCAACTCTCCCGGTGAGATCGCGATCACGAACAGTCACAAGTACACGCAGGCCTCGCCCGGCGTCTACAACGTGGACATCAACGGCACGGCCGCGGGCAACGACTACGACGACATGTTGATCGCGGGAGCCGCCACGCTGGGCGGCGAGCTCAAGGTCAACCTCGGCTACACGCCGGCCGTCGGCGATTCGTTCACGATCCTCCAGCACGCGTCGCGAACCGGCACGTTCGGGACGTTGACCCTGCCGTCCCCGGGAGCGGGCCTCGGCTGGGACCTCTCCTACAGCGCCACCGCGACCAAGCTCACGATCGCGCAGCTCACCGCCGTGCTGCTCAAGGTCGACTCGCAATCCGGCACGGGCACGGTCTCGGATCACAACGGCGTCCTCGAGCCGGGCGAGACGGTCATCATCGATCCGAACTGGCTGAACATGACGGAGAGCCCGATCACGGCGACCGGCACGGCCTCGAACGCCGGAGGGCCGTCCGGCGCGACCTACACCCTCACCGACACCTCGGCGGACTTCGGGACGATCAACGCGAACACGACCGGCGACTGCCTCGCATCGACCGCCAATTGCTATCTCTTCTCGGTGTCCGACCCGGCGGCGCGCCCCGCGACGCACTGGGACGCCACGTTCAAGGAGCAGGTGACGGGTGGCGTGGCGAAGACCTGGCTCCTCCACGTCGGCGACAGCTTCACCGACGTGCCGCGCTCGAACCCCTTCTACGCCAAGATCGAGACGATGCTGCACACGGGCATCACGGCCGGCTGCAACGCCATACAGTACTGCCCGGCGCAGACCGTCAATCGCGGCAGCATGGCCATCTTCATCGCGAAGGGCATCGCCGGCGGCGGCGCCAACATCCCCGTCTCCGGCCAGGTCAGCGGAATCGATTACAACTGCACGGCGGGAGGCGCCTCGGTCTTCTCCGACGTCGCGCCGACGGCGGTGTACTGCAAGCACGTGCACTACATCGCGGCGCAGAACGTCACCGCGGGATGCACCGCCAGCACTTTCTGTCCCGACGGAACGATCACGCGCGACGCGATGGCCAGCTTCATCGCGAAGGCCATTGTGGCGCCCAACGGCGGAAACGCGATCCCGAAGCAGTATGGCCCCGACCCGGTGACGGGCTTCTCCTACAACTGCAACTCCTTCGGGACCAACGTCCACTTCTCGGACGTGCCTTACACCAACCCCTTCTGCAAGCACATTCACTACCTCTGGGCGCGGGGCATCGTCGCGGGCGTCTCGCCGACCACGTACGCTCCGACGCAGACGGTCACGCGCGACGCGATGGCCAAGTTCCTCTCGAACGCGTTCAGCCTCCTGCTCTACGGCCCGAAGAACTAGGCCCAAAGCATCGAAGATGCCGGCGGGGCGCCAATCCTAGGAAAGACTTAGGAGGCGCCCCGGCGGCCCTTCTCTCGGGTAGCGTGGGCGCCAAATCGCCGACGTTTCGGGGGAGGGAAAATGCGCGCCAAGCTCGGACTCGGTCTCGCGATCCTCGCCGGCATAGCCGTCCCCGCCTCCCTCCGCGCCACGTTCCACGAGGTGAAGATCGTCCAGGTCTTCGGCGGGACCGTGGCACAGCTGGACGCCAGCTACGTGATGCTCCAGATGTGGGCGCCCGGCCAGAACCTCGTCGGCGGCCACTCGCTGACGGTGTACAACGGAGACGGATCGCTCGCGGGCACGCTGACCTTTCCGGACCCTCCCGGCGGCAACCTCGCCCACGGTGAGGATCAGTCGACGTTCCTGATCGGAACCGCCGACGCGGCGACCCTGTTCGGCGTGTCGATGGATCTCACGATCTCGCCGGTTCACACCACCGGCAATGGACTGAAGATCTGCTGGGCCGGCGATGGCACGGGCGTGACGCCCGACTGCGTGGCGCTCGGCGACTACACGGGGGCATCCGACGGCGTGGGCGCGCCGTTCCGGATGGGAGACATCGTCGGCCGGGCCCTCTCGCGGCGCCTGGACATTTGCGGAAGTTTCGGCCTCGACTTCTGCGACGACACGGACGTCAGCGCCGCGGACTTCGTCCTCACCCTCCCGTCGCCGAAGAACAACGCCGGCGAGGTCGGCACGCTGCCGGCCTCGACCTGCGGCAACAACATCCTCGAAGGCCTCGAAGACTGCGACGACGGGAACACGGCGGACGGAGACGGATGCTCGTCGAAGTGCACGATCGAACCGGACGGGATCTCCCCGGCGGCCCTTCGCGTGGATACGACCACCAACCTGTCCGACGGCAACGGGGTCTTCGAGCCGGGCGAGGCCGTGACGATCGTGCCGTCCTGGAAGAACACGTCGGGCGCGCCGACCGAGATCGCCGGCGCCGCCACGGCCTTCAGCGGCAACGGTCCGGCGCAGTACAAGGTGAAGCTCGGTCTCGCGGACTACGGCACGGTCGACGCCGGCCAGACGCACGACTGCCTGGCGTCGGGCGCCTGCTTCCAGCTCGAGCTCGCTCCCCTTCCGATTCTCGCGCCGGTCCCGCGGCCGACGCACTGGGACGCGACCTTCGAGGAGCGCCTCCTCGGCGCCTCGTCGAAGACCTGGACGCTCCACGTGGGAGACAGCTTCACGGACGTGCCGCGCTCGCAAACCTTTTACAAGAGGATCGAGACGCTCCTGCACTACGGGATCACGGCCGGCTGCACGGCGACGACTTACTGCCCGAACGACCCCGTCTCGCGCGCCAACATGGCCATCTTCATCGCCAAGGGCATCGCGGGAAGCGGGCCCAAGGTTCCTTCGAGCGGCACTGTCGGCGCCTCGCCGTACAACTGCACCGCGGGCGGCGTTTCGCTCTTCCCCGACGTTCTGCCGACCGATTCCTTCTGCAAGCACGTGCACTACATCGCGGCGAAGAACGTCACGGCGGGCTGCGCGGGCGGCGGCTACTGCCCCAATGACACCGTCACGCGGATCCAGATGGCGTCCTTCGTCGCGAAGGCGATCGTGGCGCCGCTCGGCGGGCCGGGCGTGCCGCTGTCCTACGGCCCCGATCCCGTCACGGGCTTCTCGTACTCCTGCGACGCCGGCAGCCCCTCGGTCCATTTCACCGACGTGCCGGCCACCGACGTCTTCTGCAAGCACGCGCACTACCTGTGGGCAAAAGGAGTCATCTCCGGCTGCGGCGCGACGACCTATTGTCCCGACGATGCCGTCACCCGCGACGCCATGGCGAAGTTCCTGACGACGGCGTTCCACCTGATACTCTACGGGCCCTGATCGCTCCAAAAATCGAGGAGGGGTAATGGGCAAGCTCATCGCGTGTCGACCGGCTTGGCGCGCCCTGCTCGGCTTCGTCTGCCTGCTCGGCGCCGCCCGAATCGGAGCGGCGCAGGGCGCGAACCTGATCGTCAACGGCGGGGCGGAGGCGGGAACCGGAAGCACGCTGACCGGCTGGACGGTCGTCACCGGAACGTCCGAATCGCTCACGTACGCTCCTCTCGACACCAACATTCCCGGCCCTCCGGATCGGGGCGCGAATTATTTCGCCGGCGGGTGCTGCGCGGTGACGAGCCAGCTCCGGCAGTCGATCGACCTTTCGGGCGGCGCGGCGCTGATCGACGCCTCGAGTCTTTCCTTCGTCCTGTCGGGCTGGCTCGGCGGTTTCAGCGGACAGGACAACAACGCGACGCTCTCCGTCACCTTCCGGGACGGCTCCGCCGCCGCGATCGGGACTCCGTTCGTGATCGGCCCGGTGCTGGCGGTCGACCGAAACAGCGTCACCGGCCTTCTCTTCCGCACCCTCACCGCGGACGTCCCGACGAACGCGCGGTCGGCTCAGATCGACCTCGTCCAGACGGGCGACGGGTTCTACAACGACGGATATGCCGACAATCTGTCGCTCGTGCTCCTCTCGAAGAACGCGGCCGCCCTCGACGTGGACCGCGCCCCGAACTCGATCGTCTCGGACGGCAACGGCGTGCTCGAGCCCGAAGAGTCGGCCTTCGTCGAGCCGTCCTGGAAGAACCCCACGGCGAGCCCGGAGTCACCCACCGGAACGGCCTCGGCCTTCACGGGACCAGCGGGCCCCGACTACAACCTCGACGACGGCTCGGCCGACTACGGGACGATCGGCGCGGGCGCCGTCGAAGGGCTGCCACCTCGCGACGGACAATTGCTACCAGCTCACCGTATCGACCGGCGGCGGGCCCCGGCCCGCGGTGCATTGGGACGCGACGTTCCTCGAAACGCTGACGTCGGGGGACCCCGTGAAGCAGTGGACCGTTCACATCGGCGACAGCTTCACGGACGTGCCGAGAACCCAGACCTTCTACAAGCGGATCGAGACGCTGCTCCACTACGGCATCACCACCGGCTGCACGGCGACGACCTACTGCCCGCACGACCCCGTGGCCCGCGCCAATATGGCCATCTTCATCGCCAAGGGGATCTCGGGAGGCGGGGCGAAAGTGCCGGCCAGCGGCCTGGTCAACGCGCAGCCCTACGACTGCAAGCCGGGCGGCCACTCTCTATTCACGGACGTCGCGCCGACGGACATCTTCTGCAAGCACGTCCACTACGTGGCGGCGCAGAACGTGACGCTCGGCTGCGCCGCGGGCAAGTACTGTCCGAACGACAACGTGCTCCGGCTCGACATGGCGTCGTTCATCGCCAAGGCGGTCGTCGCTCCCGCGGGCGGCAGCGGCATTCCGATGACCTATGGGCCGGACCCCGTGACGGGCCTCTCCTACTCCTGCTCGGCGGCGAGTCCCAATCTCCACTTCAGCGACGTGCCCGTCGACCAACACGTTCTGCAAGCACGTCCACTATCTCTGGGCTCGCGGCATCATCGCCGGCTGCGGAGGGGACCGGTACTGTCCGACGGACGCCGTCACCCGCGACGCCATGGCGAAGTTCCTGTCGAACGCGTTCAAGCTTTCTCTCTACGGGCCCTAGCAGGCCTCCCGTAGAATCCGCCCTCGTGGACGTCCGCGAGCTGCGCAGCGACGCCGAGATCGAGGCCGCCTTCCCGCTGATGGCCGTGCTGCGGGAGCGCCTCCGGAAGGAGTCGTTCCTCGCGGAAGTGCGCCGCCAGCAGGTTGAGGGCTATCGCCTGTTCGGCGGCTTCGTCGGCGGGAAACTCGTCTGCCTCGCCGGCGCGCGGCGCAGCCACACCCTGGCGCGCGGCGAGCACCTCTTCGTGGACGACCTCGTCACGGAGGAAAGCGAGCGGGGGCAGGGCCATGCGGGCCAGATGCTCCACCATCTCGCCGACCGCGCCCGCGCCGAAGGACTTCCCCGCATGTACCTCGACAGCCGCGCGACGGCCCAGGGCTTCTACGCAAAGGTCGGGTTCACGTTTCTCTCCTCGATCCCCTGCTGGCTGGACATCGGCTCCGAGTGAGCCGGGACGCTCCGGTCCGCCTCGCCGGCTTCGGCCTCGCGGTACTGACCCTTCTCAATCTCTTCAACTACCTCGACCGCTTCGTCGTCGCCTCGATCGTCGAGAGCCTCAAGAAGTCGGAGCTCGCTCCGACGGACGCGCAGCTCGGCGCGCTCGCGAGCGCGTTCCTCATCGTCTACATGCTGACGTCGCCCCTCTTCGGCGTGCTCGGCGACCGCGGATCGCGGCCGCGGCTCCTCGCGGGGGCGGTCGCGCTCTGGAGCGTCACGACGGCGCTCGGCGGCCTCGCCCGATCGTTCACCGGCCTCTTCGCATCGCGGGCGGCGGTCGGCGTGGGCGAGGCGGCGTACGGATCGATCGCCCCGGCCCTGCTCGCCGACTACTTCCCGGACCGCGTGCGCGGGCGCGTGTACGCGGTGTTCTTCGCCGCGATCCCCGTGGGCTCCGCCACCGGCTACATCCTCGGCGGGCTCGTCGACCAGCGGTGGGGCTGGCGGGCGGCCTTCCTGATCGCCGGACTGCCGGGACTGCTCCTCGCGCTCCTCTGCTTCGCGCTGCCGGAGACCCGCGCGCGGACCTCTTCGTCCGCCCCGGCGAGCCGAGAACGATCGGGCCAGGGCTACCGGTCGCTCCTTCGCAACGCTCCCTATCGCCGGATCATCGCCGGCTACGCGGCGTACACGTTTGCGCTCGGGGCGCTCGCTTTCTGGACGCCGGCGTTTCTCGTGCGCGCGCGCGGCGTCCCGGCCTCTCAGGCCACCGTGCAGTTCGGGCTCATCGCCGTCGGGACGGGATTCGCCGGCACGTTCGCCGGCGGATGGCTCGCGGACCGGCTTCGCCCGCGGCGGCCCAACGCTGATCTGCTCGTCTGCGGCTGGGCGACGCTCGCCGCCGCGCCCGCCGCGCTCGTGGCGTTCGTTGCTCCCGAGCCGGCCGTCTACCTGCCGGCGATCGTCGTCGCGGAGCTGCTGCTCTTCGCGTCGACCGGCCCCGTCAACTCGGCGACGATCGGCGCCGTCGGGAGCTCGCAGCGGTCGAGCGCGATGGCGCTGCAGATCTTCGCGATCCACCTCTTCGGAGACGTCCCGTCCCCGCCGCTGCTGGGCGCGATATCGGACCGGACGTCGCTGCAGACGGCGTTCCTGATCCTGCCGGTGGCGATCGGTGTGGCCGGAGCGATCTGGCTGTACGCTGGACTAAGGACGAGGGACTAAGGACCGACGTTGGTCTCTAGTCCTTAGTCCCTAGTCGTTCTTGTCCCGCTTCCGCTTGCTGTGGTCGAGCACGCGCTTGCGGACCCGGATGGATGACGGCGTCACCTCGACGAGCTCGTCGTCGTTGATCCACTCGATCGCCTGCTCGATGTTGAGCTCGCGCGGCGGCGTCAGGCGGATCGCCTGGTCCGACGTCGAGGCGCGCATGTTGGTCAGGTGCTTCTTCTCGCACGGCTGCACGACCATGTCGCTCTCCTTGGCCTGCTCGCCGACGATCTGGCCGCCGTACACCTTGTCCATCGGCTTGACGAAGAAGACGCCGCGGTCCGCCAGGCGGTCGAGCGCATAGGCCGTCACGTCGCCCGGCTCCTTGACGATCATGGCGCCGCGCTTGCGGTTGGGCAGCGGCCCACGATGGGGGCCGTACCGGTCGAAGAGGTGGTTGAGGAGCCCCGTCCCCTTGGTCAGCGTCAGGAACTCCAGCCGGAACCCCAGCAGACCGCGCGACGGGATCGTGAACTCGAGCCGCGCGCGGTCGCCGTGCTTGCCCAGATGCTTGAGCTCGCCCTTGCGCTCGCCCACCGCCGCGATGACGCTCCCGGTGAACTCCTCGGCGCAGTCGATGACGAGCTCCTCGTACGGCTCCTCGAGCTGCCCGTCGGCGCTCCGCCGGAAGATGACCTGCGGCCGGCCGAGCGAGAATTCGTAGCTCTCGCGGCGCATCGTCTCGGCGAGGATCGCGAGCGAGAGCTCGCCCCGCCCGAGAACGAGGAACGAGTCGGGCTCCGGCGTCTTTTCCATGCGCAGGCCGACGTTGCGCTCGAGCTCCTTCTCGAGCCGCTCGAGCAGGTGCCGGCTCGTCACGTACTTGCCGGACAGACCCGACATCGGCGAGTCGTTGATTCGGAACTCCATCGAGAGCGTCGGCTCGTCCACGCGGATGCCCGGCAGCGGCGTCGGGTCGGAAAGGTCGAGGATCGTGTCGCCGATCTCGATCTCCGGGAAGCCCGAGATCATGCAGATGTCGCCGGCCGACGCGTCGGTCACCTCGACGCGCTCGATCCCCTCGAAGAGATAGATCTTGCCGGACTTTCCCTTCTGGATGATCGTGCCGTCCGGCCGCACCACGGCCATGTCCGTGGCGAGCGAGAGACTGCCCGAGTGAATGCGCCCGACCGCGAGCCGGCCGAGGTAGTCGGAGTAGTCGATGTTGGCGACGATCATCTTGAACGCCGCGTCGGCGATCGGCGGCGGGGGGATCTCGTTCAGGATCGCCTCGAGCAGCGGCTCGAGGTTGCCCGAGCGGGCGTTCGGGTCGCGCGAGGCGAACCCGAGCCGCCCGGCCCCGTAGAGCACGGAGAACTCGAGGTGGTGGTCCTCCGTCGCGAGGGAAAGGAAGAGGTCGCGGATCTCCTCCTCGACTTCCGCGACGCGCGCATCGGGCCGGTCGATCTTGTTGATGAGGACGATCGGACGCTTGCCGCCCTCGAGTGCCTTCTTCAGCACGAAGCGCGTCTGCGGCAGAGGGCCCTCCGAGGCGTCCACGAGCAGGAGCACGCCCTCGACCATCGTCAGGATCCGCTCGACCTCCGAGCCGAAGTCGCGGTGGCCCGGCGTGTCCACGATATTGATGACCGTGCCGCGGTACGCCACGGCCGTGTTCTTCGCCAGGATCGTGATGCCGCGCTCGCGCTCGAGCTCGCCCGAGTCCATGACGAGCTCCTGGACGTGCTGGCCGGCGCGGAAGGTGCCGCACTGCTTCAACAGCGCGTCCACGAGCGTCGTCTTGCCGTGGTCGACGTGCGCCACGATGGCGAGCGCCCGCCGGTCGGCCCGGACGGAGGTGGAAACGGCGGTGGCGGCGGCTTCGCGCATGATTTCGAACCGGCAACACTACATCAAACGGGATTCCGCAGGGGCTCGCGTATGATCGCGCGGAATTCCGGGAGGTGAAAACGATGTTTCGTCGGACCTCGCTCGCCCTGGCTCTCTTCCTCGCCGGAGCCCTCGAGCTGCCGTTAGCCGCCGCCGACGCGCCCCGCTCCTTCACGCTCGAACAGGTCCTGTCGGCACCGTTTCCGTCCGATCTCGTCGCGGCGCCTTCCGGCGGCGCGGTGGCCTGGGTCTTCGACGCAAAGGGCGCGCGGAACGTCTGGGTGGCCGCGCCGCCCGACTATCGCGGGCACGCCGTGACGGCGTATCCCGACGACGACGGGCAGGAAATCTCCGAAGTCGCGTTCACGCCCGACGGCAAGAGCGTGGCGTACGTGCGCGGAGGCCCGCCCAACCGCGCGAGCGAGGTCCCGAATCCCCTGAGCGATCCGGCCGGGGCGACGCAGGCGGTCTTCGTCGTTTCTGCCTCCGGAGGCGCCGGCGGAGCGCCGAAGCGCGTCGGGGATGGCGCTGGATTCGCCATCTCGCCGCGCGGCGACCGGATCGCCTGGGTCCAGAAGGACAAGGTCTGGTGGGCGCCGCTCGACGGCTCCTCCGCCGCCTCGCAGGCGTTCCAGGCGCGCGGAAACTGCCGCAACCTGCGCTGGTCGCCGGACGGATCGCGCCTCGCCTTCGTCTCACGACGCGGCGACCACGCCTTCATCGGCGTCTTCGACCCGGCCGGCAAGGCCGTCCGGTATCTCGATCCGAGCGTCGATCAGGACTCCGAGCCGGCGTGGTCGACCGACGGCAAGCGGATCGCCTTCATCCGCATTCCCTCTTCGCCGTCCGCCCGCGAGATCCTGCGGCCGCACCGCGAGGGGCAGCCCTGGTCGATCCTCATGGCCGACGCCGCGACGGGAAAGACGCGTCCGGTCTTCCGCGCCGACGCGGGCAGAGGCAGCGTCTTCCGCGAGGTCGTCTCGAGGGACCAGCTCCTGTGGGCCGATGGCGGCCGCATCGTCTTTCCGTGGGAGAAGGACGGCTGGACGCACCTCTACGCCGTCTCCGGCGATGGCGGCGGCGCGCCGGCGCTGCTCACGCCCGGCGCGTTCGAGGTCGAGGACGTGACTCTTACGCCGGACGGCAAGTCGATCCTCTACAACTCGAACCAGGACGACATCGAGCGGCGCCACGTCTGGCGGGTCGCCGTCGCGGGCGGAAAGCCGACGGCGGTCACGTCCGGCGACGGATCGGAGTGGTCGCCGGTCCCGGCCGGGAGCGACGCGATCGCCTACATCCGCTCGGGAGCGAAGAAGCATCCGACGCCGGTCATCCGCTCGGGCGCCGGGCGCGGAACGAGAGCTCGCGCCGGGATCGGTTCCCGCCGAGTTTCCCGAGGCGTCGCTCGTCGTTCCCGAGACGGTCGTCTTCTCGGCCACCGACGGGATGCCGGTCCACGCGCAGCTCTTCCGTCCGCCGGGGCTCGCGGCGGGCGAGCGGCGGCCCGCGGTCGTCTTCTTCCACGGCGGCTCCCAGCGCCAGATGCTGCCCGGCTGGCACTACATGTACTACTACCGCAACGCGTACGGCATGAATCAGTACCTCGCGAGCCGCGGCTTCATCGTGCTCTCGGTCAACTACCGCAGCGGCATCGGCTACGGCATGGAGTTCCGCGAGGCCGTGGACTACGGCGCGCGCGGCGCGTCGGAGTATCGCGACGTCGCCGGCGCCGGCCTCTACCTGCGCGGACGGCCCGATGTCGATCCGGCGCGCATCGGCCTCTGGGGCGGGTCGTACGGCGGCTACCTGACCGCGATGGGCCTCGCGCGCGGGTCGGATCTCTTCGCCGCCGGCGTCGATCTCCACGGCGTCCACAACTGGAGCGACTGGTTCCGCGTCGTCGAGGACGAGGACGACCGCGACCGCGCCGACGCGCGCCGGCTCGCCTATCGAGTCTTCGCCGATCGCCGACGTCAAGACCTGGCGGTCGCCCGTGCTTCTCATCCACGGCGACGACGACCGCAACGTTCCCTTCTCGCAGACCGTGGACCTGGCCGAGGCGCTGCGCGCGCAGGGAGTGACCGTCGAGCAGCTCATCTTCCCCGACGAGATCCACGACTTCCTCGTGCAGGCCCACTGGATCGAGGCCTACCGGCGCGGCGACGAGTTCCTGGAGAAGTACCTGAAGAAGTGAGCCCCGAGAAGGGCCGGCTCGTCTATTCGACCGGCCGCGGGCGCGTCTGCGGCAAGTGCGGGTGGCCCGCGGACGACTGCCACTGCGCCGCGGCGCTCGCCAGCGCGCCCGCGAGGCCGTACCTGCGAAGATCGTCGCGAAGCTGCGGCTCGAGAACCGGGCGTCGGGCAAGAGCGTGACCGTCGTGGACGGCCTGCCCGACAACCGCACATTCCTGGAAGAGCTCGCGAAGGAGCTCAAGAAGGCCTGCGGCACGGGCGGCCACGTGGGCCAGACGTCGGTCGAGCTGCAGGGCGATCAGCGCGAGCGGCTGCGGGACCTGCTGGCCAAGAAGGGGTGGGCGGTCAAGGGATGAGAAGGCTCAATCGACGACGCGAATCTTGATCCCTTTTAGGCGTGCCAGGATGCGGGAGGCCATTGGGATGTCATTGCTGTCCTTCGCGCCCGCGGCAGTCTTCTCCATATCGTGCTTGAGCTTCGCCAAGCCGGCTTGTTGACTCGGGTCCCACGCGACGAACGTCTCGTCCGCCAGTCCCTTCAGCCAATCGTTGAAGACGTCAGGCTGACTCGCCATCGCACCGAGCCAGGACCGTGGGTGAGCTACGAAGGCGCGGGAGATCTCCAGACTGATCTTGGCTCCAGCGGCGCCATCGCGATTCCTGTACTGCGAAATCAAGTCCGGGACCGCCGGCTCTTCCTCAGGCGACGCCGACGCGCCGCACACGGGCATGAGAACCCAAACGCCCACGACGAATCCAAGGGCACTTTTCAATGCGCCGCCGTTCAGCGGCGAGCGCCCGAGCAAAGCGAGGGAGTGAGTCCGCTGGAACGGCAAGCCCACGAGGCTCATTTCGGCGGCGCGAAATTCTGGTTCGGGAAGGGACTTGCCTTGGGACGCTGCAACACCGTGAACGGATGGTTCGACGCCTGGTGGCACGAGTTGCAGCCGTCCGTCAGCATGTCGTACGCGGCGGCGAACGCCTTGGGGTCCTTCTTCTGGATCGCGTCGCCGACCAGCTTCAGCGGATCGGTCATCATCGTCTCGACGGCCTGATCGATCGGCACGGGTGAGTCGGGGCGCGTCGGAAAGTAGTGCTTGATGTCGGCGAAGCCTTCCTGCAGCTCCTTCCACTCGTAGTTGGCGAGGTCCCAGTTGCGCGCGTCGGCGGCGAGCCACAGCTTCGCGTGACGCAGCTGCTGAAAGAGCATGAGCTCGCCGAGACCCGAGGTGGGCCCCGAGGGTGCGGGTAACGCCGTGGGCGAGACCACGGCCGCCGCCGGCGGCGTCGGAGCAGCCGGTGCGGGACTCTGCTTCTCACGGCCCGGCGGCTGGCAGGCGGCGAGCGCCGCGCAAGCGATCGCGGTGAGCGTGCCGATTCTTCGAGCGCTTCTCATGGGCCGGATTCTACGGCCGCCGGTATAGCCTGCGGGAAGAAGACAGCGACCGTGGCCTCGCACCCCAACGCGCATTCCGATCCCGATCCGGCCCGCATCCGCCGGGCCTGCCTCGCGATCCTCGCGTGCTTCGTCTTCACCTGCGTGTACTTCGTCGGCATCTATCCGGGCGCGGCCGACTCGAACCAGCGCAGCCACTACCAGCTTCTCCGCGCGCTGGCGGAGCGCGGGACGGCGGAAATCGGCCCGGAGATCCGCGACCTCGGCACGCACACGGACGTCGCCGTCCGCGCCGGCAAGAGCTACTCGGACAAGGCGCCGGGTCTCTCGGTGGCGGCGATTCCCGGATATCGCCTGCTGCGGCTCTTTCTGCCGATGCCCGTCTCGCTCGCGGACTGGCTCGTCTTTTACGGTGCGCGCGTCCTCTCGGTCACGCTCGTCGTGGGGATCGCGCTGGCCGTGTTCATCCGCCGCGCGCCGGCCACTCCCCTCCTCTCCGCTCTGGCTCTTCGCGCTCCTCTTCGCGACGCCGTTCCAGGTCTACGCGCGTTCCTTCTTCTCGCACGCTTTCGTCGCGTCGCTCCTTTTCCTGAGCTTCGCGCTGCTGACCAGAGACGACGGCCGCGCCGCGGCCGCCGGCGCGGGGTTCCTGGCGGGAGTCGCGGTCGCGAGCGAGTACCCTACGATCGTCATCGCGCTTTGCCTGACGGGACTGGCGCTTCTCCAGCCTTCGAAGGTGCGTCTCGCTCTCTTCGCGGCCGGAGCGGCGGTCCCGGCGATCTTCGTCCTCTGGTATCAGGCGCACTATTTCGGCGGACCGCTGCACTTCCCCGCGACGTTCAACCAGACGTACCCGATCCTCGGGCATCGCGGCGTCGGCGGCATTTCATGGCCGGCGCCGTCCGCGATCCTCGGCCTCTTCTTCGACCCCTCGCACGGGCTTCTGTACTTCTCGCCGTTCCTGATCCTGTGGCCCATCGTCGCCACCGGCTCACTCCACAAGATCCGCCGCGATCCGAGGCTTCTCGCGACCGCGCTCGGACCGTTGCTTCTCGTGCTCCTCATCGCCGGGTTCCTCCCGCCGCACTGGCGCGGAGGCTGGTGTCTCGGGCCGCGCTATCTGGTCGCCGGATTCCTCCTCGTTTTCTCTCTCCTCGCGAGCCGGGAGCGCCCGGTCGAGCGGCCGGCCGCCCGGTTCCTCCTCCTCGCCGCCGTCGTCTACGCCGCCGTCATCGTCTCCCTCTGCGGCGCGACCTACTGGATGATTCCCTATTACTCGTGGAACCCGGCGCGCACGGTCGCCGCGCACGATCTCAAGATTGGTCTCGTCGAGTTCAACCTCGGCGTCGCCGCCGGTCTTTCGCCGAGGCTCTCGCTCCTGCCGCCTCTCATCGCCGCCGCGCTCGCGTTTCTCGCAATGCTGCGCGCGTTGCCGCTCGCGAAGCGCACGCTCGCGGTTGCGACGCTGGCCGGCCTTCTCGCAGCGGCCGCCGTCCTCGCGATTCGACCCTCGCCTGCCGCCGTCGCGAACAGCCATCGCGACGGCCTCGCGTCCGTGCTCCTGCCCTCGATGCGCTCGGGCTGGCGCTAGCCACCCCGCTGGCTTTTCGCCGCCGGATGTGAGAGGCTTTGCCGCCTCACGAACGCAGGCCTCGCCGGCGATTCCTCCGTTCCGTTCCCGAACAACAACAAGCCGGACGAAATGACAGCGGACGTCCGCCCGTCCGGCGGACCCGCGGAAAGAACTCGACTCGCATGCCCTTCTCGAAATTTGGAATCCACCCCGACCTCCTTCGCGGCGTGAAAGAAATGGGGTTCGCGCGCCCGACGCCGATCCAGCAGGATGCAATCCCGCCCGCCCTCGCGGGCCGCGACGTGCTCGCCTGCGCGATGACCGGCAGCGGCAAGACCGCCGCGTTCATGCTTCCCATCCTCACCGCCTCATGATGGCCGGCGCGGCATCACGCGCGCGCTCGTCCTCACGCCCACGCGCGAGCTTGCCGCGCAGATCGACGAGCACACGCGCGCTTTCGCCGTCCACACGCCGCTCTCCTCGGCCGCCATCTTCGGCGGCGTCGGCATGGGCCCGCAGGAACATGCGTTCCGCACGGGCGTGGATGTCCTGATCGCGACGCCGGGCCGTCTGCTCGACCACTTTCGGTTTCCCTACGCGAAGCTCCAGGGGCTCGAGGTCCTCGTCCTCGACGAGGCCGACCGCATGCTCGACATGGGGTTTCTGCCCGACATCCGCCGCGTGCTGAAGCATCTGCCGGTCGAAGCGCCAGACGCTCTTCTTCTCGGCCACCATGCCGGCGCCGATCGTGCAGCTGACGCGCGAGATGCTGCAGGATCCCGTTCACCGTCAACCTCGAGCGCGCGGCGGCCCCGGCCGTCGGAATCACGCAGGCCGTCTATCCGGTGCCGCAGAACCTGAAGGCGCCGCTGCTCGCCGAGCTCGTCCGGCGCGGCGAGATCGGGAACGTGCTCGTGTTCACGCGCACCAAGCACCGCGCCAACCGTCTGGCCGACACGCTCACCCGAAACGGGATCGCGTGCGAGCGCATCCACGGCAACCGCAGCCAGCTCCAGCGCACTGCAGGCGCTCGCGGGCTTCAAGGCGGGCAAGTTCAAGGTCCTCGTCGCGACCGACATCGCGGCGCGGGGCATCGACGTCGAGGCGCTCTCCCACGTCGTGAACTTCGACGTGCCGCACGTCCCGGAGGACTACATCCACCGCGTCGGCCGCACGGCGCGCGCCGAGCTGACGGGCGACGCCTTCACCTTCGTCTCGCCCGAGGAGCAGACCGACCTCGCGCAGATCGAGCGCGCGATCGGAAAGCGTCTGCCGCGCATCACGGTCCCGGGCTTCGACTACTCGAAGGCCCCCGCCGAGCGCTTCGAGGTGCCGCTCGCCGAGCGCATCGCGGCGATCCGGGCCCGCAAGGCCGAGGAGCGCAGGCGTGCGAAGGAGAAGGCCGAGCGGCGGGCCGCGCACGAGGCGGCGCATAAACCCCGGGCGGCGCACCGGTCGTCCGGGCCGGCGCATCCCCGCGGTCCATCCGGGCCGGCGCATCCCCGCGGTCCGTCCGGGCCGGCGCATCCCCGCGGGCCATCCGGGCCGCGGCATCCGGCCGCAGCACCGGCTCGCCACCCGTCCGGACCGCGAGCTTCGCGCTGGGGAAGAGGTTAGGCCAGGTCCTCAGCGGACCGTCTCGTCCAGAAACGCGAAGACATCGGATTCCCAGATGGGCACTCCCGAATAGACGAGGTCGTGCCCGTCGGCCGGCGAGCTCCGGAGGCCCGGATAGATCTTCAGCCGATGCGGCTTCTGCCGCTTCTCCATCTCCGCCGCCAGGGCCCGGCCCGGCACGGTCGAATAGTCGTTTGCGGCATGGATGAAGAAGGCCGGCACGGAGAGCCGGTCCACGGCCGCGAGGAGACGCTCACGCAGAATCCCGGACTTCGACCAGCTGTTCGCCGCGCCGGCGAAATCGACGACCGCGCGCAGCTCCGGCTCGGATGCGGCGAGGAGAAGCGAAAGCGATCCGCCGTAGGAATGGCCGACCACGGCAATGCGCCGGCGATCGACGTCCGGCAGCCCGCGCAGGACGGCAAGGCCCGCGCGCGCGTCCTCGAGGTCGGTCGTCTCGAGCAGCCTCACCTGCGCCCGGTTTCGGGCGTGCTCGCCGCCGAGCGTGAGCGGAGCTCAACGCGCGGGACCTGCCGAGTGCGGGATCCCTGTGAACTCTTCGCCTCGAGCCGAGAGTTGAACAGTTCACGATGGCCTCACCGTCCGATCGCGGCGCGAGGAGTCTCCGCGAAGTAATCGAGCGGAGGACCCGCGCCGCGGGAGCCGGATCGCGGCGAAGGAATCAGGCGAGCGGTCGAGCCGAGGTTGGCGAGCCGCTCGCCGGTGCGCCGGAGGCGCAGATTCCGAGCAAGCGACGGCGACGTTATTTCCCGACGGCGCCGTAAACGGGAAGCATCCCGGACGCCGCGACGGCCGGGCGAGGCTCCTGCGCCGGCAGCGGCGGGACGATCGGGACGGTCTGACCGGGCAGCGCCGGCAGAGGAACGTTGCGGCCGCGCGCGTAGACCTCGTGCCGGCCCTGTGTCTTGTACCACTCGGCGAGCGTCGCCGTCTGGAACATCTCCTCGATGATCTTCCGCCAGCCGACGCCCGTGTTGTACGCGCAGAACGAGATCTCCCCCATCTGCGTCGCGTACGGGATGATGCACATCTCGGTGCGGCGGAAGTCGTAGTTGAAGAGGTCCTGGAACCACATCCCGCCGACGAAGAGCACGCGCCAGTGGTAGCGGTTCTTCTTCGGCGAACCCCAGCCGGCCGCCGGTGTGGCCGTCCATGATCTTGATGACCTTCCAGGGCGAAAGCGAGGCGGGGATTCCCTCCGGGCCGAAGGTTCCGCAGCACCGCGAGGCCCGATCTGGACGCCGTCCAGACGCGCTTCGCGCGCCGAGTCGGTGATGGCGCTGGATGTCGCGAGAGCAGCCGGTCGACGTCGAGGAACGCCGGCACCGGGACGGCTTCGTGCGTCTTCTCCTCGACCAGCAGCATCGTGCCGATCCCGCAGTTGGGATGGCAGCCGCACTTGAGGGAGCCCCACTCGGACTCGAGCCCGCCGAGCAGGTCCTTCAGGTCCGAGAACGGGCCCGAGGCCGACAGCGGGAACCAGTCGCGCATCGGCTCGCCGATTCCGGCCTGCGTCCTTCACGTCGTGCGCGAGGTGCGAGAGCGTGTAGCGCTGCCGCCTGCGCGTCTCGTCGTCGATGTCCTCGTCGCGGCCCGTGAACGAGACCGGCTGGAACGAGACCGCGTTGATCTTGTCGATGTTCTCGATCGCGAACCGGAGATGGCGCCGACCTGGTCGTTGTTGACGCTGTTGACGATCGTCGTGACGAGCGTGATGTCCACGCCGTGCCGGTGCAGGTTCTCGATCGCCCGCAGCTTGACGTCGAAGAGGTTGCCGACCTTGCGGTGCTGGTTGTTCTCGTTGCCGACGCCGTCGAACTGGAGGTAGGCGAACCGCAGGCCCGCCTCGGCGGCCTCTCGCGCGAACTCCTCGTCCTGCGCGAAGCGGATGCCGTTGGTCGCGCACTGGACCGAGAAGTAGCCGATCTCCCGCGCGTAGCGGATCGCCGGCAGGAAGTGCGGCGAGAGCGTCGGCTCGCCGCCCGAGAACTGCACCGAGAGCTGCCGGCGCGGCTTGATCGAGACCGCGTCGTCGAGGAGCTTCTTGACGTCCTCCCACTCGAGCTCGTGGACGTACCCGACCTGGTTGGCGTCCATGAAGCACGGGTTGCACATCATGTTGCAGCGGTTGGTCAGGTCGATCGTGAGGACCGCGCCGCGCCCGTACTTGATCGAGGACGTCCCGTGCTCGTGCAGACCGTCCTTCGGGATCACGAAGTCGCGCCCCGGATAGAGGCTCTCGAGCCGCTCGAAGAATGCGGGATCGGTCGACATCACGTCCTCGAAGTGGCCGTGCTTCGGGCAGTCCTTCTTCATGAGGATCCGGCCGTCCTCCTCGACGATGCGCGCGCGGATCTCGCCCGGGTTGCCGTCCACGAGCACCTTCCAGTCGGCCTCGGCCCGAGAGGATCTGCTCGCGGACCTCCGTCGACGCAGCGCGGGCAGAGCGAATCGGTCTCGCGCGGGAAGCCGAGCGGAGGGAAAGAGCGTTCGCGCTGCTTCTGGAGGGGCGCCGGCGCCCACTTGGGCTGGAAGCGCCGTTCCGGGAAGTAGGAGTCGAGGGCGCGGGTCACCTTCCAAAGCGCATCCGCGGTCCGCTGCACACCCGCGTAGAGTGCTTTTCGCATTTTTCTGGTGCCCGGACCCGTCCGGCGATCCGAGGCCCTGTCTCCCCTTTTCGGCGGGGGGTCATCCCCCGGCCGCCACTGCATGAATTCTATCCGAAAACCTTCACCCGCCCCCGCGGCGCTCCGCCCGGGCGGGGATCGGCCCGCGCGAAGCGCTCGACCGCGAAGGGCTCGAGGCGGGCCGCCGGCCGCCCCTCGATCGCGTCCGCGAGAAGCGCCGCCGTCGCCGGCGCGAGCAGGACGCCGTTGCGGTAATGCCCCGTCGCGAAGAAGAGTCCCGGTGTTCCGCATCCGCCCAGAATGGGAAGGCCGTCGGTCGTCCCCGGCCGCAGTCCCGACCAGGCCGTGACGAACCGCGCATCGCCGACGGGCGGATAGAGGCGTCTCGCCTCCGCGAGCAGACTCGCGATCGCTCCCGCCGTGACCTCCTTCCGGAAACCCGTGCGCTCGACCGTCGCGCCGACGAGGACGCGCCCGGCGCCCTGCGGCACGAGATACGTGCTTTCGCCGTGCAGGACGAGAGCCGGAGGCCTCGCGCCGCAATCGAGCTCGACGATCTGGCCGCGCACCGGCTCGACCGGCACGGAGAACGGCAGCCCGCCCACGCGGCCGGCCCACGCGCCGGCGGCATCCACGACGCATCCCGCGCCGAGAAACTCCCTCTCCGTCTCGACGCCGACGCATCGCCCGCCCTCGATGCGAAGAGTCCGAACCGGCGTGTCGCTGCGGACCTCGACGCCGCGGCCTCGGACCGCCCGGTCGAGCGCCCGGGTGAGCTTTCGCGGGTCGACGACGGCCTCGTCCGGAAAGAACAGACCGGCTCGCGCGTCGGGGCAAACGTCCGGCCCCAGCCGCTCGGTGATCTCCGCGGCATTCCACAGCTCGAGCGAAAGCCCCCGATCGCGCTGCCAGAGGAAGTCATCGAGCGACGCCTCCTGCGCCTCGTCGAATGCGGGGCGCACGAGCCCGGTGCGCCGGAACCCGGCCGACTCGCCGGCGCGCGCCTCGAGCGCCGCCACCCAGGGACCGTACAGACGGAGACTCTCGAGCGCCAGCTCGAAGAAGGGACCCGCCGACCGGGTCTCCGACTGTGGGGAAAGCAGCCCCGCCGCCGCCCACGAAGCCTCGGCGCCGGTGGATCCACGCTCGAGCAACCGGACGGCGTGCCCGCGGCCCGCGAGCTCGTCGGCGAGCGCGAGCCCGACGACGCCGCCTCCCACGATCAGGACATCGGGCGCCGTCCCGGGGCCGCTCATGTCCGGCCGGCAACGTTCTCGCGCACATCCAAATCTTATGCCCGCGGTCGGGAAGGGAAGGCGGCAGACCGCGTGTTATCTTGATTCCGATTCGGGAAAGGAGCCGGATTTTGAAGACGAAACTCGCCCTGCCGACATCGCTCCTGTGCGCCGTCGCGCTGCTCGCTTCGGCACTGGCCCCCGCCCAGGCGGCGGGAAAGGGAAAGAAGAAGATGACACAGGCGCCGCGCGACTATGCGAACACGCTCGCCACGCTGCAGACCGACATGGGAGACATCACGATCAAGTTCTTCTACGACAAGGCGCCCAACCACGTGAAGAACTTCGTGGATCTGGCGGCCGCGGGCTTCTATGACGGGACCATGTTCCACCGCGTGATCCCCGGCTTCATGATCCAGGGCGGCGATCCGCTGACGAAGAAGCCGGAAGATCCGCGGCAGCCGTATGGCACCGGGGGCAACGGAAACAACACCATCAACGCCGAGTTCAATGACGTCTCGCACAAGCGCGGCATCGTCTCGATGGCGAGATCCTCGAACCCCAACTCCGCTTCATCGCAGTTCTTCATCGTCGTGAAGGACTCGACTTTCCTCGACAACCAGTACTCCGCCTTCGGCGAGGTCGTGTCGGGGATGGACGCCGCCGACAAGATCGCCGCCGTTCCGCGCGACGCGAAGGACCGGCCGAACACGCCGGTGCGGATCAAGAAGATCGTCCTCTCGCTGGCGAAGAGCTGAGAACATGTCGGGCGGCGCGCCCTCGCGGATGAAGCCACCGAGTCATCCCCCGCCCCCCGACGTGCCTCCCGCAGCCGACCTCACCGCGGAATTCTCCGGCCTCGCCCGGCTGCTGAAGCGCACCGGGTGCGAGCCTACCGCCGTCGAGAAACTGCCCGGCGACGTCGGCCGGCGCCGCTACCTGAGGATCGCGCTGCCCGGCGGCGTGAGCGTGCTCGGGGTCGCCTATCCCCAGGAAGAGGCGGATTCCCGCCGTCGCTGGGTGGCGGCGCGCGCGGCGCTCGAGGGCCACGTCCGGGTCCCTCGGATTCTCGCAGACGACGGCGAGGGTCATCAGCTCGTCGAGGACCTCGGGTCGTCGGATCTCGCGAGCCGACTCGCGACGGAGCCCGAGGCGCGCACCGGCGGCCTCGCCGACGCCGTGCGCGCCGCGTCGGCGATCGCCGCGCTGTCGGATCCCGAGATCAATCCGCCGTTCGACTTCGCGCTCTTCCGGCGCGAGCTCGGGCTCGCGCGCGAGGCCGTGTTCGATCTCCTGCTCGCGAGCCCGCTGTCCGAGGGCGAGCGCGCCGTTCACGACCGCTGGGCCGACGCGCTCTGCCGCGAGATCCTCGCGCACCCGCAAGCGCTCGCGCACCGCGACTTTCACGGCAACAATCTCTTCCCGTGCGACGGCGAAGTCGCCGCGATCGATTTCCAGGATGTGCGCTCCGGCCCCGACACTTACGACGTCGCATCGCTTCTCTGGGAGCGCACGACACTCGACTGGATGACGCCCGAGCTCGCGCGCGGCGCCATCGCGGAGCTCGCGGCGCGGCGGCGCCTCGACGCCGGGGACCTCGCGCGGCGGCTCGACCGGGTCCTCCTCCAGAGGGCCTGGAAAGTCTGCGGCACCTTCGCGCGGGCCGTCGCCCAGGGGCGCGGCCCCGTCTACCGGCAGTACCTGCCCGGGGAGCTCGCCCTGGTCCGGCGGCTCCTCTCGGACGCCCCGGAGGACGCGGCGTTTCGCCGCCTCTTCGAGGAGCGCCTCCGGCCTCTGTTAAGCTAACCGTCTCGAGGAGAACGCTATGTTTGGCTCACTGGGCCTGCCGGAGCTGCTGGTCATCCTGCTGATCGTCATCATCATTTTCGGCGCCGGAAAGCTGCCGCAGCTGGGCAGAGGGCTGGGCGAGGGCATCAAGAACTTCAAGGACTCGGTCAAGACCGGCGAGGAATCCAAGGACAAGCCGAAGAGCTAGCTTTCAGCTCTCAGCTGTCAGCGAGCGCTTCGAATCTTCGTCTCTGCCGGTTTGGTGCCGTCTCTCCGCTGATAGCTGATGGCTGACGGCTATTTCTTCTTGACGATGTCCGGCGAGACGCGCCGCTTCTCGCGCGGCAGGCGGATGTTCAGAATCCCGACCTTGTTGCGCAGCGTGTTGCGATGGATTCCGAGAGAGCACGCCGCGCGGCCGAGATTTCCGGACGACCGCTTCACGGCGCCGACGATGTACTTCTTCTCGAATTCCTTCTTTGCCAGATCGAGGGAAATGCCGTGGGCCAGGAGCTCGTCGATGATTTGCTGCAGTTGCCCGTCCAGATTCACGTGACTTCCCCCCGCTAAAACAGAATCGCTTGGAACGCCGCGGATCTTAGCAGAGCGATGTCGGAACGGGTAGCGACGCAAGCCCCCGCGACGGAAGCAACAGTGCGACGCTGCATCGGCATCGCATCGCGCCGATCGTTTTCGTGCCAAACGGCGAATCGCCGCGCGCCCGCCGGCCGGCGGCGACGCGGACAAAAAAAAGAGAGGCGGCCGAGCCGCCTCTCCGAATAATTTTCGATGCGAGCGTCTACTTGAGCTCGACCTCGTCGCCGACCTCGATCAGCCGGTACGAGTCCGTGATCCGGCCGATCGCCCAGCGGTCTCCCACCTCGAGCACGGAGATCTCGCCGAGGTAGGTGCGCGGGATCTCGACTCCCGGAGGCGGCGGAACGTTGACCCAGTACGTGCCCTGCGGCTCGATGCCGTAGACGCGGCCTGTCGAGTAGCGATAGATCGTCAGGAAGTCGCCCGGCTGAAGGCCGTTGGCGATACCGAGATCGACGATCACCGGCGTGTCCTGCCCGAGCGCCACGACTCCGTCGCGCGAATAGACGATCCGGCCCGCCGCCTTGCCCGACGGCGGGTCACAGGTGGTCGCCGGAGGCGACTTGCGCGCCAGCGGAATGGGGATCGGGTCGAACTTCTTGAGGAAGGCGCCCATCGGGATGTCCGTGCAGGAGTCGAGAACCTTGATCGTCGCCGAGTGGGCCCCGATGCACAGAACGACGGCGCGTCCACGATACTGGTAGAACCGTCCGATGCTCGCCCCGTTGGAGGGGTGGAAGACTTCGCTCTCGGCGGTGACCAGCCAGTACTCGTCTCCGACCCGAAGACCCTGATCGGCGCCCGTGTCGAGATAAAGCAGATCTCCCGTCGCGTAGTCCACCTGCTCGGCGACGTCCTGGGCGCTCGTGACCTGCGCGACGAACCCTTCGTTCAGACCGCCCAGGTAGCCGAAGCAATAGAGATCGCTCTCGTAGCCGGTCGGCTTGGGTGCCGTCTCGAGGCTGCCGGTGGACGACGGTACCGTCGTCGCCAGATTGGCGTCGGGCGGCGGAGTCTGGGCTCCGACCCAGGCTGCGGGAGCCAGGACGAGAGCCGCGGCCAGGATACGGCGGCGAGGGAGACGCATGGCGACTCCTTGAAAAAATTCGGCTGAAACTGCCTTGGGCTTTAATTTAGGAGGTTTCGGCCCGTCTGTCAAACCGCGGAACCCTCCGGGAGGCCCGCAGGACCCTAACAAACTCTTTCTTTTCAGTTTTTGGAGGGCTGAACGTCCGTCGGCTTGGCCGCCTGTTTCTGGTCGCCGGGAGGCGGAGCCACCTTGAGCTTCTTCAGCCCCTGCCGCGCCTTCTTCGAGAACTCGCTCTTCGGGTACTCCTCCAGGATCCGCGAGTAGTACCGGACCGCCTCTTCGGGCCGGCCGAGCCGCGCGAGGGTCCGCGCCTCGTAGTAGAAGAGCTTGTCCTTGTTGGCGTAGTCCGGATAGCGATCCTCGAGACCGCTGAACCGGCCCATGGCGGAGCCGAGGGAACCCTTGCGCATGTAGAAGTAGCCGACGTCGAACTCGTGCTCGGCGAGGAGGTCGACGAGCTGCCGGATCCGCTCCCGCGCGGCGCCGGCGTAGGCCGAGTCGGGAAACTCGCGGATGAGGGCCTGGTACTGCGTGATCGCGTCGCGCGTGGACGTCTGGTCCTTATCCGGCCCCGAATGCTCCTTGTCTGAGCAGAAGGCAAACTGGTAGCGCGCGTAGTCGCGCTTGGGCGCGTCAGGATACCGGTTGAGGTAATCGCGGTAACGGTAGCGCGCTTCCGTGTAGCTCGCGGTGCCGCCCTGCTTCACGTAGGAGTCCGCGACGAGCAGCAGCGCATCGCGTCCCAGGACGTCGTTCGGGTAGGTCTCGAAGACGTAGCTCAGGTACTTGCGCCCCTGTTCCCACTTCTTCTTGTCGATGAGGCCCTTGCCCTTCGCGTAGAGCTGCTCCTTCGGCGTGCTCAGGAGCTCCTGCGTCAGCTTGTCGGGCTTGCGGGGCGCGTTGGAGCTCGAGCACCCGGACGCCAGGAGAAGTCCGAGGCACACCGACGCAAACGCCGCGGCGCCCGCCGCGCGCCGCAGCTTTCCGAAGGAAAACGAAGTCAAACCCGAACCCCCTCCTGTGCCGCGGCCCGGAGCCGTTCGATCGAGCGGCGCGGATCGGCGTCCCCGTAAATCGCGGTACCGGCCACCAGAATTTCCGCGCCGGCCCCCGCGAGCGCCGACGCGTTCCCTTCCGTGACGCCCCCGTCCACTTCGACCGCGAGGGAGGGCGCTCCCGACGCGCTCGCCCGCACGCGCAGGAGACGGACCTTGGCCACGCTCCCCGGCAGGAACGGCTGGCCACCCCATCCGGGGTTGACCGACATCACGACGGCATAGTCGAGATCCCCGAACGCCGCCTCGAGCGACTCGACGGGTGTGCCGGGGTTGATGGCCGCGCCCGCGCGGGCGCCTCCCTTCCGGATCAGGTCCAGGCAGCGCTGCAGATGGTGCGTCGCCTCGACGTGCACGGAGATCCAGTCGGCGCCCGCGTCGAGGTATTGCGGCAGCGTCGCCTCCGGCTTCTCGATCATCAGGTGCACGTCGAGCGGCAGCTTCGTCGCGCGCCGCAGCGCTGCGACGACCGGCGGTCCGATCGTGAGATTCGGTACGAAGTGACCGTCCATGACGTCGACGTGGACGAGGTCCGCGCCGCCTTCTTCGGCGAGGCGAAGGCCGTCCGCGAGGCGCGCGAAGTCCGCGGCGAGGAGCGACGGGGCGATGCGGACGCTCATCGAGAGGGCGCCGACCTCGTCGCCTCGGCGGGACGCGAGACGGTGAGAGAGACCACCTCACGGCTGCCGAGTGGAAAGCCCGCCGGCGGGAACTGCTTGAGGATCGTGTTCGGCGCGACGCCCTCGTAGGTCTCGTAGCGCGCGCTGCCGACGCGGAACCCGAAGGTCTCGAGGCGCGCCTTCATCCTGTCGGCGTCCTGTCCGACGAGGTCCGGCATCACGAAACGAGTCTCGGGCTGCCCGCGATTGGTCAGAACGGCGACGGCCACGTTCCGGCCCGCGACCGCGTCCGGCTCGGGATCCTGCGCCACGATGCCCACGCGCGCGAGCGCGTCGCGATACCAGGACGTCGATCCGAGCGTCAGGGAGGCCTCCGCGAGCTTCAGCGCGGCGGCGCGCGGCGGCAGGCCCGTCAGGTCGGGCACCTTGAGCTCCCGCGGGCCGAGGGAAAGGACCACGCGGATCGTCTGGGCGGGCTTGGCGAGCGAGCCGGCCTCGGGCTCCTGGGCGAGCACGCGGTCGCGCGCGATCTTGTCGTCGTTGCGCGCCCGACGGCCTTCGTTTTCGACGCGGAGGCCGGCTTGCGCCGCGAGCCGCCCGGCCTCGGAAAGATCGTGCCCCGAGAGGTCCGGCACGGTGACCGTGCGGCCGACGATGGAGCGCCGAAAGACGATCCAGCCCCCCGCGAGGAAGAGCAGGACGAGCAGCACCCCATAGGCCACGCGAAACAGAAATCGGCCCATTCCTGCGAAAACTAACACGGCCGCGGCCTCCGGGCGACCCGCGAGAGCCGCTCGTTTGACACACCGGCACGCGATTTGCGACCCTGAACGTCCGATGCCGGAGTCGCCCGCCGAAGCACCCGCGTTGCCCCAGGACCCGCGCTTCAAGAAGGCGGATCTGCACTGCCACTCGGTCTACTCGACCTTCAAATACTTCCGAATCGCGAACACCCGCGACAGCTACAACCGGCCCGAGGAGATCTACCGCATCGCCAAAGAGCGCGGCATGGACTTCGTCACGATCACCGATCACGACTCGATCGACGGCTGCCTGGCGCTCCTCGACAGGAATCCGGACCTGCCGGACTTCTTCATCTCCGAGGAGGTCGAGACGTGGTTTCCGGACACGCGGCAGCGGATCCACGTCAACGTCTTCGGCATCGACGAGCGCCAGCACGCGGAGATCCAGAAGCGTCGACGGGACATCTACGAGCTGCACGCCTACTTGAAGGAGGAGCGGATCCTCGCGTCGGCCAACCACATGTTCCAGAACTACCGGATGCGGAACTCACCGCGGCGCTACTTCGAGGAGATGCTCCGGATGTTCGACGTCTTCGAGGTCAAGAACGGCGCAATGGCGACGCAGCACAATCGTCTCATCGAGGACCTCATGGCGGTCGTCCGTGAGAAACGCGGAGCGGTCTCCCTCGTCGCGGGATCGGACGCGCACACGCTCGGGCCGCTCGCGCTGGTCTATACCGTCGCAGAGGCCGACACACCGGCGGAGTTCCTCGAAAAGGTCCGGACCGGCGAGTGCTTCGTCTGGGGCAGCGAGATGGGGTTCCGGACACTCCTGTCGGATGTCTATAAGATGGTCTTCCGCTACTACGGCAGCGTGCTCGACCTGCGCAATCCCGAGTTCACGCGCGGCGAGAAGGCCCGGCACCTCGCGCTCGCGGCGATGGGAGCGCCCTTCTCCGCGGCCGGCGTCCCGCTCGCGATCACGTCGCTCAACTACCTGAAGCAGATCTTCGTCTCCCGGCGGATCGGCCAGGAGCTGCTCGAGCAGTTCGGCGAGGAACGGAAGCCCTCGTAGGGGCGGCCCTCGCGGCCGCCCGGGCGGGGACGAGCCCCGCCCCTACTGTCGGGACCTCGACGGCAACTCCCGAGACCCAAATCCCACAAACCCCGCCGCCAGGATCGAGAGCGACAGAGCCGACTGCGTCACGCGCGGCATCGTCCAGCCGATCCGCACCGACGGGTCGCCCGCGTCGTGGAGGTAGTCGAAGACGAGGAAGAGGAGGGTTCCGGCGACGACGGTGAGTGCCGGCAGGGCGGCGCGTCGCGGGCGGGAGAACAGGATCACCGCCGCCGGAAAGATCCAGGAGAGGCCCGCGGTGCCCGCCGACAGGTTTCCGATCCCCGCGGCGAAGATCGGGCCGACGTTCTCGAAGTGCAGGTCGAAGAACGGCCCGTGGCCCGCGTACCCGACCGGCAGACCCACCGCCCGCTGGAAGCCGAACCAGAGGAGCACGCCGGCGGCGGGCGCCGCGGCGAGGGCCCATCCCCGCGCGATCGTGCGCGGCCGTCCCGCGAGCCGGTCCCGGAGCGCCACGCCTGCCACGAGGAGTCCCGCGCCGACGGCACCCTCGGCCTTCGTCAGCGCGGCGCCGGCGAGCGCCACGACCGGCAGGAGTCGTGAGTCTCCCGGGATCTCTCCGAGAAGCGTCGCGCCGGCGACGGTGAGAAAGAAGAGCAGCGGCGCCTCCCCGTTTCCGCCCGAAAAAGAAAAGACGATCGAGAGACCCAGGGCGACGGTCCAGAACGCGGCTACGGCGGCCGCCCCGTCCGCGGGAAGGCGCCGACGCAGCGCAAACCACACGACCGGCAGCGCGGCCAGGAGCCAGAAGAGCGCCGCGAGCGGGCCGGTCCGCCAGGCCATCTCCCCGGCGAGCATCGCCGGAAACGCTTCGACGACCGGAACGAGCGGCGGATAGCTCGGCACGGCGTGGAAGAAGAACGGCCAACTGAGGAGCTCGCGATCGACGGCGCGCGCGGCGGCGAAGCGCGCGGCCTTGACTCCCCAGAAGTAGACGTAGTCGACGGAGGTGGCCCGTTCGGTCGCGAGACTCGCGCCGACGTGCGCGAGCGCGAGCAGCGCCGCGGCGGCCGCGAGAGCGACGGCGGCACCGCGACCGAAGACGGGAGGGTCGATGGCTCTCTCCGACGCGGACGGCCTCCGCGACCATTGCCAGGCGAAGATCGCCGAGACGAAAAGCAACGGCGCGGAAAGAGTGGCGACCGACCACGGGATGCCGAACGCCGTCAGCACGAGCGCCTCGGCCGTCAGCCCGACGGCGCCGGCGGCGAGCGCGGCGGAGAGACGCGCCGCAATGGGCAGGCGGCGGATCGCCGGATGGAAGGCGAGCCCGGCTCCGAACGGCACGAGCAGCAGGTGCCCGGCGGCGAAGAAGAGCATCGTCGTCATCGCGGAGGCGCCCGGCGAAAGATGGCGCCGTCGTGCAGTCTCGAGATCCTGCGGAAGCCCGGCAGCTCCGGCGGGGGCTCACCGAAGTAGAGGACGTACTCGACGTCCCCCGGAGGCTGCGCCAGCCGTTTCTCGTAATACGAAGACGGGCGGGGATGGGCGGAAGGCAGCAAGCCGATCGCGATCATGAAGACGTCCATCTCGAGCGAGAAGTCCGACGAGCGGACCGTGAAGCGGCAGCGCTCCGGGACCGCGCGCCGCGCCTCGTCGAGAAACGTCCAGACGCGGGCGAGATCCGCGCGAACTCCGTCGACCGGCGTGCGTGGGAGGAACAGGCGTCCGCCGGCCGGAACCCGCGCCCACCGGACGAGCGGGAAGACGAGGAGCGCGAAACTCGCCGCGATCCAGATCCGGGTACGGGCCCGGGTCCCTCCGGCCGGCGTCACGGCGTCGCGGCGCTTCCCTCGTAGTAGTCGAGGCCCGGAGTGGTCGAGGACCTCCTCGCCGACCAGGATGCGCAGCGTGTTGGCGAGCTTCAGGTGCTGCACGAAGAGGTCGTGCTCGGGCCGCAGGTCGGGCCGCGACATCGGGCGACTTGAAGTAGAACGACAGCCACTCCTGGATGCCCGAGAGGCCGGCGCGCTGCGCGAGGTCGAGGAAGAGGAGCAGGTCGAGCACCACCGGCGCCGCGAGGATCGAGTCGCGGCAGAGGAAGTCGATCTTGATCTGCATCGGCTGGCCGAGCCAGCCGACGATGTCGATGTTGTCCCAGCCTTCCTTGGCGTCGCCGCGCGGCGGGTAGTACTCGATGCGGACCTTGTGGAAGTAGTCGCCGTAGAGCTCGGGGTAGAGCTCGGGCTGGAGGATCGCGTCGAGGACCGAGGCCTTGCTGACCTCCTTCGAGCGGAAGGAGCCCGGGTCGTCGAGGACCTCGCCGTCGCGGTTGCCGAGGATGTTCGTCGAGAACCAGCCCTGCGAGCCCGAGCATCCGCGCCTTCAGGCCCGGCGCGATGATCGTCTTCATCAGGGTCTGGCCCGGTCTTGAAGTCCTTGCCCGCGATCGGGACGCCCTTCGCCCGCGCCATCTCGATCAGCGCCGGGACGTCCACGGAGAGGTTCGGCGCGCCGTTGGCGTACGGAATGCCGCTCGGCGATCGCGGCGTAGGCGTAGATCATCGACGGCGGAATGTCGGGCGAGTTGTCCTCGCAGGCCCTTCTCGAACGCGGCGAGCGTCTCGTGCACCGGCTTGCGGCTGCGCGTAGACCTCGGTCGAGCCGCACCAGACCATCACGGCGCGCGTCGCGCGCCGGAGGTCTTCGCGGAAGTCCTCGATGTCGCTGCGATGAGCGCCTCGGCCAGGTGCATCTTCGTCGGCGCCTTCTTGACGTTGGCGGCCGTCGAGGTTCTTGACCCAGGCGCGCTCGAAGACGGCCGGCCATCGGGCGCGACCGCCTCGAGCTCCGCCCGCACGGCGCGAGAGCATCTCGCCCGGCAGCACGCCGGCCTTCACGGCCGCCTCGTAGGCGTTGTCCGGGAAGATGTCCCAGCCGCCGAAGACGAGGTCGTCGAGGCCCGCCAGCGGCACGAGCTCCTTGACGGGACGTGAACGCGGCGCGCGTCCGCTTCCCGAGCCGCAGCTTCTGCATCTGCGTCACCGAGCCGAAGGGCTGCGCGAGGCCCTTCTCGATCAGGTGGACGCCGGCGATCAGCGTCGTCGAGACGGCGCCGAGGCCGGGCAGCAGGACGCCGAGCGGGCCCTCGGCCGGCGCGATGTTCTTGCGCGAGCTCCGGATAGAAGGAGGTGCGGTCACTCATGAGGCCTCTCTTCGCGGCGCGGCGCTCGTTCCACGCGACGACGGAGAGCACGAGGAAGAAGATCGGAGCGCCGACGGCCGCGAGATGACCAGAAACCAGTCGGCGACTTGCCGAAGAGCGGACAGGATCAGAACGAGGTAGATGAAGTCGCGCCGCGACGAGGGCGTCGGCGATCCGCGAGAGCCGCGCCGTCCGCCTCGCTCGCGACGGACGTGAAGAGCGGGCCTTCCTTGGCGCTTCGCGCATCGTCCGCCAGTAGACGAAGCCGGCCGAGGCGAGAGGTCCCGACGACGGCCGCGGCGCCGCAGCCAGAGCGGCCACGCGGCCGAGATCCTGCGCGGCTCCAGCCGAGCGCCATGCGCCGAAGATCGCGACGTGGACGACGTTGTCGCCCCAGAAGTCGAGCACGCCGCCGAATCGCGACTCCTGGAACTTCAGACGCGCGAGCTCGCCGTCGCAGCCGTCGAGGATCGAGTGGAGCAGGAACAGGCAGCGCGCCGGCCGTCTGGAGCGCCGGACGCTGCGACAGGAAGAACAGCGCGCCGACGAGCCCGATGGCGACGGAGACGAGCGTCATCTGGTTCGGCGTGACGCGCGGTGTCCGCGAGCCGGCGGCTGACCGCGAGCGAGATCGGCCGCTCGAAGTGGCGCGACATGAAGCCTTCCGTGTCCTTGATGAGCCCCTGGAGCAGCCAGCGCTCCGCGGCCGGGCGATCCGCCTCGGAGGCGAGCACCACGCCGAGCTCCGACGCCGGGCGGCCCGCCGCGAGCTGCCGCACTTCCCCCGCCCGCAGCGACGCGGTTCCAGGGCAGCCGCACGGCCCCGTCGGGCGCCGGCGCGCCGGCCGCGAGCCGCTCGCGTCGGTTCCCTCGAGCGCGCGGGCGAGCGGGCTCTCCGGCGACGCGCCGGCGACCGCCGACGCGGGAAAACCCGGCGCGCCGCGCGGAGAGCGCCGTGCGGCGGACGATGGGAAGTCCCAGGAGCATCGGTCTCCGGAGGCGACGGCCGCGGGGCCGTCCGGCGCGACGAGGGCGAGGCGAAGGCCGCCGTTCATCGCTCGCCGGGCGCACGCCGCGCGGACAGCGGCTCGCCGCCCCGGCGGCTCGAGTCCTGCGCGAGGGCGAGGATCTCGGCGCACAGGCGCGGCCTCGAAGGTTCCGCCGCGCGCCGCGGGCTCCCGACTTCGCTCAGGAACTCCGCGACGACGCCGCCGAACCAGTCCGGGTGGTGCGAGCCTTCGGTGAGCGACGGCATACTCCCAGACGCGCGGCGCCGCCGCCCGGCATCGGAGAGCGTGAGCGCGGCCGCCGTCGAGCGCGAGCACGCCGCGCGTCGCCTTCGATGATCCGCGCGGTTGCGCCGCGCCTCCGCCGCCCAGGTCAGGAAGATCTCGGCGCGGGCGCCGTTCCAGTCGAGGCGGATCTCGGCCGTGTCCTCGAGCGGGAACTCGCGGTGCTTGCGCGTCTCGAGGCGCGCGGCGATCGTCGCGGGCCGGCCGCCCAGCCATTCGCGGATCACGTAGAGCGCGTGCCAGCCGTGGTCGACGAGGATGCCGCCGCCGGACTGCGCGGGATCGACTGCGCCAGTTGCCTGTCTCGCCTGCGGCGGCGGCGGGCCTGGTGCGCGCAGCGTCTCCCAGCGGCAGCGGCGCACCTCGCCGACGCGTTCTCGCGCAGCAGAGCCCGTGACCTGCGCCACGGCCGGCGCGTGCTTCCAGTTGTGGACGGTGCACGAGCGTCCGCTCCTTCCCGGCGGCGAGCGCGCGCGAGCGCCGCGCAGCTCCTCGGGCGGATCGAGCACGAGCGGCTTCTCGCAGAGGACGTGAAGACCGCGCTCGAGCGCCGCCCGCGCGAGCGGGACGTGGAGTCGATGGCGGCGTGCAGATGTCGACGAAGTCGAGATCGCCTCGCGCGAGGAGCTCCTCGGCCGACGCGTACCACCGGGCCTCGGGCCAGGCCTCGAGAGAAGGCGCGCGCCGCTCCGGCCGCGCGTCGGCCGCGGCGACGATGGCGACGTCCGACGCCGCGCTCCAGCCGGGCAGGTGGCCGTGGCGCGCGACGTGGCCGACGCCGATCAGGGCGCCCCCGAAGCGCCTTCGGGCGCGGCCGAGGACGCGGCGGCTCAGTCGAGCTTCCACTCCCTCGCCGACGGCCCCGAGCGCCTCGTCGAGGATCTCGAGGCCGTCGAGCGCCGTCTCCTCGTCGATGTTGAGCGGCGGGTTGATGCGGATGACCGGCGTGTACGACATCGCGACGAGGCCGCGGCGCAGGCACTCCTGGAAGAGCGCCTTCGTGAAGTCCTTCGAGACGAGCTCCTTCGTGCGCCGGTCCTTCACGAGCTCGATGCCGAGGAGCAGCCCCTTGCCGCGCACGTCGCCGATGATCGCGGTGCTTCTCCTGCATCGCCTGGAGCTCGCGCGAGCATCGCGCGCGCCGACGCGCTCGGAGTTCTCGACCAGGTTCTCCTCGATGATGATCTCGAGCGCCGCGAGGCCCGCCGCCGAGGCGAGCGGATTGCCGCCGTAGGAGGAGGAGCTGCCCGACGGGTTCGACCAGGGCTTCGCCTTCGTGAGCTCGTCGGTCGAGACGACCGCCGGCGAGCGGGAAGCCGCCGCCGATGCCCTTGCCGACCGGTCATGACGTCGGGGACGACGCCGTCGTGGTCGACGCCCCACATCTTGCCGGTGCGGCCGAAGCCCGTGATCATCTCGTCGGCGATGAAGAGCGCGCCGTGCTCCTTCGCGATCGCGCGGATCGGCGGGAAGGAAGCCCGGCGGCGGGATGACGTTGCCCGGCCGTGCCCTGCATCGGCTCGACGATGATCGCGGCGACCGCGCCGCCGGTCTGGTTCCTGATCACGTCGCGCGTCTTCTCGGCGCACGCGATCCCGCAGTCGGGATACGTCAGGTTGAGCGGGCAGCGGTAGCAGTAGGCGTACGGCGCCGAGTAGCAGCCCGGCACGAAGGGCCCGAGGCCGTCCTTGAAGTCGCCCCAGAGCAGCGGCAGCACGCCGCCGGTCTTTCCGTGGAAGGCGCCCGAGTAGCCGACGAACTCGAACTTCTTCGTGGCCGACTTGGCCAGCCGGAACGCCGCCTCGACCGCCTCGGCGCCGCCCGAGAAGAGCTGGATGCGCGTCAGGCCCGGCGGCGTCACGGCTGCCGAGGAGCTCCAGGAACTTCGCCCGCGTCTCGGTCGTGAAGCTGCCGAAGGTGAGGCGCTCGGCCTGCGCCTTGCAGCGCCTCGACGTAGTGCGGGTGGCAGTGGCCGACGCTGCCGACCGCGATCCCGGCGATGAAGTCGATGTAGCTCGTTGCCGTCCTCGTCGTAGATGCCGGCTGCCCTGCCCGCGCGCCATCGCGAGGCCCGGAGTAGAGGGCGAAGGACTGGAGGCCCGGCGCCATGTGCCGCTCCTCGAGCTCGACGATGCGTCTTCGAGCGCGGGCCGACCTCGTTGCGCTTCTCACGGTCTCCGTCATCGGGGCACTCCGACCTCGTCGTCGGAAACCGCGCCGCGAGGAGCGCGGCGATGCGCGGCGCGGCGACGTCGCGGTAGAGGGCGAAGCTCGGCCACGCGTTCAGGTCGATGAGCGAAGAGTCGCGCCGTCCGGCCGCGACGATGGCGTCGCCGCCGTAGACCTCGAGGCCCAGGGCTGCCGCGGCCGCGGCCGACGCGCGCGCGCAGGGCGTCCTGCGTCGAACGGGTGATTCGCGAGGACCTGGTCGCGGTGGTAGAACCACTGGAACCAGGCCGGCGCGGTCGGCGTCGGCCGTCGCCGCGCCACGCCGTAGAACTTGATCAGGTCGCCGGGCACGTGGTCCTGGAGCACCGCGCGCGCGATGCCGCGCGCGGCGAGCCGCGCGAGGCCGGCCGCGAGCGCCGCCGGCCGTCCGCCGCAGCGAGACGTCGCCCGCTTCCGTGGCGTGCACGTCGCCGCGCTTGATCCAGCACGGGCAGGCGGAGACGCGGCGGCCGCGTCCGCGGCCTTCCGTCGCGACGAGGACGCTCTCGGGAAACGGCGACGCGTGCCGCGCGAAGAGCGCGATCGTGCGCTCCCGGTCGGTGTTGCGGATCGCCTGCGGCCGATTGACGATCCGGACTCCGCGCTCGCTCCCAGGCCGCGAGCCGCTCGACGACCGCGGCCGCTCGCACATCACGAAGAGAAACGGGCGGCACGGCCGCGGCGTCGGTCGTCTCCGGCAGCTCGTCGGCGGACTTGAGCTCGACCTGGAAGCCGCGCTCCTCGAGCTCGGCCGCCGTGGCCCGCAGGATCTCGCGCGTCGTCGGTCTCGCGTCCCGGCGAGTGCGCGAGCTCGCGGTAGACGCCCCAGCAGCGCGGTCGGCTCACGCGGCGCCTCCCGCATCGGCCGTCGGCCGCTCGGAGAAGCGATTCCGCCAGCCGCGAGGTCCTCGGCGCGGTCCACGTCCACGACCTTCCCGATCGCGACGGCGCGCATCGGCTCGCCCGACTCGCAGAGCCACGCGAGGAAGTCGCGCAGGCGCCCGAGCGAAGCCGGCGGCGTCTCCGGCGCGCGCGCCTTCCGGACAAGACGTAGATGCCCGCCGTCACCGCGTCGCCGGAGGCGCCGCCGACGCGGCGGATCCGGCCTGCCGCGTCGCTCGTCCACCCAGAGCGGCTTCTCGTCGTGCGACGAAGCGGGTCACGGCGAGCACGGTCGTCGTCCTCCGGCGCGGCCGCGGCCGCGCGCGCGAACGCCGCGAAGTCCTGCGGCGGGCAGAACGCATCCACCGTCGAGACGAGCAAGCCGCCCCGGCGGCGACACGCGCGAGGATCGTCGCGGAAGCTCTCGAGCGAGAGCGCGTCGTCCGGACGCAGGACCGTCGAGACGAGCGCCGGGAAGCGCTCGCGCGACGTAGGCCGCGCAGTCCGCTTCGTTCTCGTTGAAGATGATCGCGGCGCGACTCGATTCCGGCGGCCTCGAAGTTGCGCGAGGACGTGCTCGATCAGCGGCACGCCGCGCGACCTCGACGAGCGGCTTCGGGACGCCCGAGCGTCCTCGAGGCGCGAGCCCTCGCCCGCGGCGATCAGCCGCTCCGGCGGCGATCGGCGCTCACGCGAGCATCTCCGGACAGCTCCGTCAGGCGGCCGATGACGGGGTCGCCGGGGCAGCAGGCGCCGCCCTCCGACGCCTCGGAACGCACCCAGACGTGGCGCATGCCGAGGGCCCGCGCGCCCGCCATGTCGCGGGGCAGCGAGTCGCCGACGAAGACCGCCCGCCGCGGCGGCGACGCCGAGGGTCGCGAGCGCCGCTCGAAGATCCGACGGTCGGGCTTCTCGCAGCCGCACGACCGCCGAGTCGATGGCGGCATCGACGTGCGGCGCGAGGCCCGATCTCGCGGCAGACGGTCTCGAGATTCCCGTAGAAGTTCGAGACGATCGCCAAGCGGAATCGCGCGTGCGAGGTCGCTCGAGCACCGCGGCATTGCGCGCCGAGCATCGAGCGCGGGCGTCCTCGAGGAAAGGCGCCGCGACCGTCCGGCGCGCTCGTCCGCGCATCCGAGGCGCTCGGCCGAGGTTGCGGCCGAGAGCCGCCGCACCGTCTCCTCGAAACGAGAGGTCGCGCGGGATCGCGCCCACGAGCGCGTCGTCGGCGTCGTAGAAGGCGCGGTCGAACGCGCTCGGACGGCGTGGCGTCGCCGCCGAAGAGCCGCCGAAAGCGCTCCTTCCAGGCGACGCCGTCGGCGTCGAGCGTGCCGCCGAAGTCGAACAGCACGGCGCGCACGGGGGCCGATGCCGCCGTCACGGGCGCGCCTCCCCTCGCGCGAGCTTCGCGACGGGTGCGGTCGCCTCCGCTCTCGCTCGGCCGCAGCGTCCGCGCAGGAGCACGACGAGGCCCGGAACGGCCAGGCGAGCTCGCGCGCGCGGCGCGCCAGACCGTAGGCGGCGCCCTGCGCGGGAGTCAGGCCGAGCAGGACGCAGACGCCGGTGCGCACGCCCTCGGCGCTGCCGATGCGGCCCGGGATGAAGAGGAGCATCGTCGTTCAGCGACCACCGCCAGCGACTCGATGCCGACGGCCGTGCGCCCAGCCGCTGCCGGGCGCGAGCAGGCGCAGCACGATCCAGGTCTCGAGCGCTCCGCCGCACCAGCCGACAAAGCACAGCCGACGCCGGCCGCGAACGCGCCGCGCTGCTCGTCGTGGAAGCGCCGGATGCTGGTCGTCCACGGCCTGCGCCTTCTCCCGGTGACGGAGCAGGCGCGCGCGAAGACCCGAAAGCGCGACAGCCAGGTCACCGCGCCGCGCGAAGCGTCCCGCGCCGCAGGGCCCAGGAGAACCCGCCGAGCATCGCGCCGAGGAGCGACGACTCCGGCGAGCGCGCCGCCCGCGCGCCGCGGGCGACATCGGAAAACGCGCGAGCGCGACGCCGACGCCGGCGAGCGACGAAGACGACTTGCGCGAGCAGGTCCACGTGCTTGTGCAGCGTCACCGTCGCGAGCGCCGGGCCGGCACCGAGGCTCCCCGAGAGCAGGCGCGCCTTCAGCGGCTCGCCCGCCACGCCGCCCGGGGCGAAGTAGTTCGCCGCGTCGCCCGCGAGGTAGACGCGCGAAGAGCGCCGGGAGCGCGCCGCCGGCGGGCGCGGATCCATCACGGCCCACCAACCGAGGAAGAACGCGGTCTGCGCGAGGCCGTACAGGGCGACGAGGACGAAGAAACGCAGCCGCCGATCGCGCGCAGGTTCGCCTCGATCGCGCTCCAGCCGACGGTTCGGAAGAGCCAGACGAGGAGCGCGATGCCCGCGCCGGCCAGAAGCAGACGCAGCGTGCTCCGGCCCGCGGGGCGGGCCGGCCTCGGGAGGCCACCGGTTTCCATGCGAGCCTGCGGCGGGAACTCGGCGGGCGCGCCGGTCAAACCGCTTCCCGCGGAGCGGGCTTCAGACAGCGCCTTCAGCTCCTGGGGCAGCGGGAAGCTCACGTCCTCCTTGACGGTCTCGAACTCCTCGACCTCCGGACGCCGAGCCTCTCGCGGGCGAAGCGCCACGACCTCCTGCACGAGGATCTCCGGGGCCGAGGCGCTCGCGGTCAGCCCGAGCACCCGGACGCCCTCGAGCCACTCGGGCCGGATGTCCTCGCGCGCGCTCGATCAGGTGCGACGCGACGCCGTTGGCGCGCGCGACCTCGCACAGGCGGAGCGAGTTGGAGCTGTTCGGCGCGCCGAGCACGAGCAGCAGGTCGACGTGCGGCGCCATCGCCTTGACGGCGTCCTGCCGGTTCTGCGTCGCGTAGCAGATGTCCTGCTTGGCCGGGCGCCCTGAGCTTCGGGAAGCGCCGCTTCAGGACCGCGAGGATCTCGCGCGTGTCGTCGATCGAGAGCGTCGTCTGCGTCAGGTAGGCGACGCGGTCGGGGTCGGGCACCGTGACCGTCTCGGCGTCCTCGCGTCGTCTCGACGAGGCGGATCGACGTCGGGCGCCTCGCCGAGCGTGCCGACCGTCTCGTCGTGGTCGTGGTGGCCGACGAGGATGATCGTGTAGCCCTGCCGCGCGTAGTGGATCGCCTCGAGGTGCACCTTCGTGACGAGCGGGCAGGTCGCGTCGATCGTCCGCAGCTTCTTCGCGGCGCGCGCTCTCGCGGACCGCCGGCGCGATGCCGTGGGCGGAGAAGATGAGCCAGGCGCCGTCCGGCACCTCGTCGACTTCCTCGACGAAGCGGGCGCCCTTGCTCGCGCAGCTCGTCGACGACGTAGCGGTTGTGGATGATCTCCTTGCGGACGTAGACCGGTCCGTCGACGACCTCGAGCGCCTTCTCGACGACGTCGATCGCGCGCACGACGCCCGCGCAGAAGCCGCGCAGGCCGGCGACGAGGAGCTTCTCGACCTGGATGCCCGGAGAAGTCGCGGTCGACTCACCAGTGTCACCGTCTCCGCGAACTTCGTTCTCGCGCGCGCGATCCCGTCGCGCGCCGGCCGCGGTCCGGACCGGCGCGGCCGAGGTCGGGGTAGAGCGCGAGGACCGTCTCGACGACGCCCTCGACGTCGAGCTTGAGGTTTGCGCGCTGCTGGGGCGCGGGGCTGTGCTCGACGAACTGGTCGGGGATCGCGTGGACCTCAGACCCGTCGGTCGGCAGGCCCTCGCCGTGGAACGCCTCGAGCACGCCGCGCTGCCGAAGCCGCCGATCGCGAGGTGCTCCTCGAGCGTCAGGATGCGCGGCGCCGACTGCGGCGATCGCGCCGGAGCAGCTCCAGGTCGAGCGGCTTGGCGAAGCGGGCGTTGGCGACGCCGCAGGCGATGCCGCGCTCCTCGAGCTCCTCGGCCGCCTCGCGCGGCGACCGGCGACCATCGAGCCGTAGGCGAGGAGCAGTCAGGTCGCGGCCCTCCGGCAGGATCTCGCCCTTGCCGATCGGGATCGTCTTCGAGCTCCGCGATCGAGCTGCGACGCCGAGCGCCGAGCGCCGCGCGGATAGCGGACCGCGAACGGCCGCCCGGAGTCGATGGCCGTGCAGAGCAGGTGCTGCAGCTCGTTCTCGTCCTTGCGGCGCGGCGACGGTCATGTTCGGGATGCACGCGCGTGTAGGAGATGTCGAAGACGCCCTGGTGCGTCTTGCCGTCGTCGCCGACGAGCCCCGCGCGGTCGATGCAGATCGTGACGCGGAGATTCTGGAGGCGACGTCGTGGATGAGCTGGTCGAAGGAGCGCTGCAGGAAGGTCGAGTAGATCGCGACGACCGGCTTCCAGCCTGCCTTGGCCATGCCCGCCGGCCATGATCACGGCGTGCTCCTCGGCGATGCCGACGTCGTAGACGCGCTCCGGGAACTTCTTCTTGACCTCGATCAGGCCCGTGCCCTCGAGCATCGCGGCGCTGATGGCGACGATCTTCGGGTCCTTCTCCATCATCGCGGATGAGCGTCTTCGCGAAGACCTGCGAGTAGGTGAGCCGCGGCGCCGGCCCGGGCGCGCCGGTGCGGCGTGCCCGGGCTGGTGGAACTTGCGAGGGATTCTCCTCGGCCTGCTGGTACCCGCGGCCCTTGTGCGTCAGGGCGTGGATGACGACCGGCGTGCCGTCGCGCCGAGACGTCCTTGGCGCGCGCGAGCGCCTCCTCGAGCTCGCGGAAGTCGTGCCCGTCGACCGGGCCGACGTAGTGGAAGCCGAGCTCGTCCCAGATCAGGTTCGGGAGGAAGAGGCCCTCGACCGAGCTCTTGAGCTTCCGCGCGAGCTCCCAGGCCTTGTCGCCCTTGGGCAGGCGCTTGAAGAAGCTTGTGGCCCGCCTCGATGAACTTCTGGTACGTCGGGATGCAGCTCGAAGCGGTTGCGCCAGTGCGCCAGCCAGCCGACGTTCTCCGAGATCGACCAGCCGTTGTCGTTGAAGATCGACGATCAGGCGCTTCGGCTTGACGTGGACGATGTTGTTGAGCGCCTCGTAGCTCGGGCCCGGAGGTCAGGGCGCCGTCGCCGACGATCACGACGACGTAGGGGTCGTCCTGGGCGCCCTGGAGCGCGATCGAGATGCCGAGGCCGTAGGAGAGCCCGGTTCCGGCGTGCCCGGCGGCGAGCGTGTCGTGCGCGCTCTCGGTCGGCTCGGCGAAGCCGGAGAGGCCGCCCGGCGTCCGGATCGACGGGAACTGGTCTCGCCGGCCGGTGACGAGCTTGTGCGTGTAGCACTGGTTCGACGTGTCCCAGACGAGCCGGTCCTTCGGGCTGTCGAAGGCGCGGTGCAGGGCGAGCGTCAGCTCGACGACCCCGAGGTTGGAGGCCAGGTGGCCGCCCGTCTTCGTGATCGTCTCGATGATCGTGTCCCGGCATTCCTGCGACAGCGTCTGCGAGCTGCTCGTGGCTGAGCGGCCTTGAGGTCCTGCGGACCCTCGATGCGGTTCAAGACTTTCATGGCTTCGCTTTCTGCAACCCCACCCTGCCAACCGCCGGGCGGCTGGCGCCGGCCCGTTTTCCTCGGTGTAAAAGCGAGCAGTATATCAGGCCGAATCTCCCTCTCGTGATAGGGTTTACAGGCCGCGGGGGTCGCTCGGAGCGTGCGCGGCGGCGCCCTCGCGCCACACCAAGAAAGGAGATCGACGCCGCATGGATTCCGTTCGCATCGGTTCCGAGGAGCACAAGCGTCTCTTCTGCCGGACGTTCGTCGAGACCCACGACCCGTTCAAGCCCGAGCCGAGATCGCTGGCCGGACCTCGACGCGGAGAGCCTCGCGCGCCTGAAGGCCCTGCCCGTCTGGAACGAGGCCGCGCGCACCGAGGCGGCAACCGCCGTCAAGGTGCAGGCGCTCGGCCGCACGGAGCAGGATCCGGTCCTCGCCGAGGCGATCGCCTGCAGGGATACGAGGAGGGTCGCCATGCCGACGTCATCCAGCGGCTGACCTCGCCACTACGGCATCCCGGTCAAGCCGTTTCCCGACGCCGAAGTGCCGAAGGACCCGACCTGGACGTTCCTGCGGACCGGCTACGGCGAGTGCCTGGACTCGTTCTTCGCGTTCGGCCTCTTCTCGCTCGGCAGCAAGTCGGGCCTCTTTCCCGCAAGGGTCGTCGCGGTATTCGAGACGATCATGCAGGAGGAGGCGCGGCACATCCTCTTCATCGTCAACTGGGCCGCGTACCTGCGCGCGCAGCGCCCGCTGCCTGCTGCGCCCGGCCTTCGATGCGCGGCGCGCGCTGGAACATCGTCGCCCAGGCCTTGGACCGCGTCCGGCGGCGCGATGCAGCTCGGAGGCGGCGGCGCGAGAGACTCAGGACGGCTTCACGCTGTCGAGCCACACGAGCTTCTCGGACTTCTCGCTGCGGCCCTTCCTGGAGCTCTGCCTCGTCGGAGAACGAGCGCCGATTCGCCGCCTACGACCGGCGGCTGCTGCGGCCGATCCTCGTGCCGTCGGCGGTCAAGGCGATCCTGAAGGTCCTGCCGCGGGGGAAATCGGCGACGCCCTCGAGCGCCGCGGCCTGAGGCCCTTCGGGGGCTAGAGGACCTGCTTCGCCTTCAGTTCCCGGAGAATCACCCAGCCCAGTGCCACCGCGGCCACGAGGATCAGCGGCGGCCCGAGGAACATGAAGACGACGAACGTGTAGGCGGTCTCCTTGAACAGGAGAACGATCGAGAGAATCAGCGCCACCATGGCCGCCACGGCGGCGATCCGCAGCGCCTTCGCCGCTTTTTGATCGACGCCTAAGTCGCGCTCGTTCATCGCAACGCCTGCTTCTCCGCCTCCGCGGGCTTCCCGGACTCCGGCTTGTGCGCCGGCCCGTGACAGTCGAGGCAGGAATCCTTGCCCGACAGAAGGTTCGGAATCTCGTCCTTGTCGTGCTTCGCGACGAAGTTCTGCGCGCCGCCGTGACACGCGAGGCAGCGCAGATTGGAGTACGGCGCACGGATCTTGAGCGGCAGCTCGTAGTGGCCGGTCAGGTTCCGCCAGGTGTGCCCGAGACCCTCGAGCTTGGCGCCGACCGTCCCGTTGAATCCGTAGTCGCTGTGGCACGTGTAGCAGTGGTTTTCCTGGATGTACCGGTTCTTGTAGTGCACGGCGGCGAGGGAGTCGCTCTTCGGATTGCGCAGGTCGGCGAAGTGCCCGTCCATGATGTGGCAGGCGCCGCACGCTTCCGTCTTCATCGACTCGCTCATCCCGTGCGCCGTCGCGAGAAACGCGACCACGGTTGGCAGGACGACGACCGATCCCAGGACGAAGGCCTTCGAAGCCGAGGTCACGCCGCGGCGTCGGATGCGGGCCCAGAGAACGAAGAGGATGACGACATTGAGAGCGGCGAGAACGAGACCCAAGCCGCGGATCCACTGGCTCGTGGTGCCGAGCCAGCCGTGCGGCTCCGGCACGCCGAAGTCGCGCGGGTCCGCAGCGAGCGGACCCGCGCTCAGGAACAGAAATAGGGCCGCGAGGCGACGTCTCACTACTTGCCGGGGTAGTCCTTCAGCCACGCGCCGTCGACCTTGGCCGCCTTGCGCTTGTCTTTCTCGGCCAGGAGCCACTTGCCGGCGTCGTTCAACTCGTGGGATTCCTTCTTCGGAAGCTTCTCGACGTGGCAGGTCGTGCAGTCCTTGACGGTCACGCCCGCCGCCTTCGCCTGCTTTTGGATCTCCATGTCCGCCGACGAGGTTCCGGAGAATGCTACCCAGCCGCCCCAGAAGAGAAGCGCCGCCGTCATCGCCAGACGCGAGCCCCTTGTTTTCATCGAGTTCCTCCTTGCCGGAATCTTATACGCCTCTTCACGGCCGCCAGTGCAGATAGATTCCATATCGATTCGCGTTGTAGTCGGCGAGTGACCCGGCCTGGTCGAAAGCCGGCTTTTCGCCGTACTGGTCCCGGATCCACTCGCCGACCACACCGATGTTCCCCCCGAACGCATACTCGGCGCGCGCACGCACCCGATTGATCGTGAAGGGAATCGAGCCGTTGTTCTGCATCCAGAGGTAGGCCGCGTCGACGGTCAGGCTGTTCCAGAGCGCGCGCAGACCGCCCTCCCAGGTGTGCCCCATCTCCCGCTGGGCCGACGGGACGATGTCGAAATCCTGCGGCTGGCGGATCAGGATGTCCCGCGTCGTCTTGAACTCGCCGGCGGACGCGTGGAAGGTCAGGATCTTCGCGACCGGTCCGACTTCCACATCGGCCAGGAGCTCGCGGACCTTCGTGCTGTAGCCGATCTCCGGCGCGTCGCCGTGCGCCTTCGTCTCCTGCCACGTCGCGCCGATCTGGACGAGGTCCTTCCACTTCCAGCCGCCGCGCAACTTGAACCGGTCGCGACCGGTGAAGTCGGTGCGGAAGATCGGCTGGTCGCCGTCGTCCCGGCGGTAATCCGCCGAGAACGTCAGGCCGGCGCACGAGTAACTGACGCCGGTTCCGTAGGTGTTGACGGTCCGCGTAAAGTTCTGTCCGGGCTCCGCCGCGAGCACCTCCGAGGTCTGGTCCGAGAACGTGACGTCCTGGTGGGTCTGGGACCACCCCGCGTTGAACACGAGGGGCCCGATGAGACGCGCCGTGACGGTCGCGTCGAAGGTGCGATCCGTCCGGTCGATCGCCGTGTCGTTCTGAACGAGCTTCTGAAGGTCGCCGACGCTCACGCCGGCGTACGTCACGGTGTCCAGGTAGAGGCTCGTCACGAGCGCCAGCCCGTCGAGCGTCCGGCTCTTCTCGGTCCAGCCGGCGGTCAGGTCCAGGCTGGGCAGGAGGTTGATCTCGGCCCGAATCGAGCCGCGCCAGTAGTCCGTCTTGGCCTTGGAGCTGATGGAGTCGTCGAGGCCCGCGAAGAAGCGAGCGATCTGAAACGAAACGAAGCTTCCGTTGTCGGTCTCCGCCGACTGGGCATCGCCGTTCGCGTCCGCGCGGACGTAGCTCCCGATGAGCTTCACCCGGGAAAAGAGCTGGCCGCTGACCCACGCGCTCGTGACGGGCGTGTTGACCTTGCTCGTCGTGGTCCGGGCGATCCCGTCGGCCGTGATCGGCTGGCCCAGGATCGGGAAGGAGATGTTGCCGTCTCCGGCGCCGGCCTGCAGCGACGCCGTGTCCGACCAGCGATACCGGCGCCAGCCCTGGATCACGGCCCCGCGAACCGGCCCGACGTCGAACGCGAGCCCGATGCGGTACTCGTCGTCCACGGACTGCACGCGGTCGTCCAGGGCGAACTCGTTCTCCCCCACGTGATACGTCGTCGTGCCCGGCCCGCGGTAGATGTTGCGCGTGAAGCCGAGAATCGGCGTGAACTTCTTGCCCGGCAGGATCTGGAGCTCCGCGTCGTAGACGTCGCGGGAGCGGTTGTAGGTCTGCTGGCCCGGGACGATCCCGTCGTCGAGGAACGGGTTGGCGAAGGCGGGCAGAGCGCTATAGAGGTTCGTCCGCCGCCAGGTGAAATTGAGACGGTAGATGTCCATCTGGCCGGCCGAGAATCGCAGCGAGCCCGCGGGCCCGGCCCCGAGGTCGTCGGCGTCGAGATGCGCATAGTCGAAGACGCCGTCCAACGGCGCCGTGGAGTTCCAGGACAGCATGTGGAGGAGGAAGCCCGGACGGTCGTTGATCTGCGACCGGTACATCTGGTCGTTGCCCGAGACGTCCACGAAGCGGTAGCCGAGCTCGAACTCGGGCAGCGGCGGCGGCGCCTGCGTCGGTGCCTGTGTCGGCGTCTGCGTCTCCGTCTGCGTCTGCGCGAGCGCCGCGCCGGCCGGAATGCCGATCATCAGGGCCCCGAGCGCGAGACGGAAACTCCTTCGCATGACGCGCCTACTTCAGAAGCACCGGCGAAAGGTTGGACCCGTGCACGGCGACGTGGCAGCTCGTGCAGTTGCGATAACGCGGCAGCGTCAGGTCGTGGAAGGAGGGAGGCTGCGGTCCCGCCGTGGCCGGCCCGCCCGTCTGCGAGTGGCACGAAAGGCACATCTGGTCAACGCGGGCCCAGAGCAGCATCTTCGGATTGTTCGAGCCGTGCGGCTGGTGACAGGACAGACAGTCGCCCGCGGTCCCGGTCACGTGATCGAAGACGAAGGGCCCGCGCTTTTCGGCGTGGCAGTTCAGGCAGGCGAGCTCGCCGGCGCGCGTGAGCTTGACCGTCTGCCCCTTGCGGTCATGGGGGTCGTGACAGTCGAGGCACGTCATGCCGCCGCGGTCGAGGCGATGGGCATATGGCTTGTTGCGAAACGCGGCGACGATCCCCGCGTGGCAGGTCTGGCAGAGCTCACCGGGCTTCTTCGCGAGGAGGAACGGCTCCGTCTTCGCGTTCCCGTGGATCGCATGGCACGAGAGGCAATTCACGGCCGCGGAGTTGGCGTGGAATCCCATCGCGAACGACGCGTGCTCGTTCGTCTTCTGATGGCACGACAGACAGAGCTCGGCCCCCTCGGCGCCGTGGAACTTCTGGATCTCGGCCGCGTCTCCGCCGCCCTCGATGTGCTTGGTGCCGTCGCCGTGGCAGGTCGAGCAGAACTCTTCAATGTCGGGCGCCTTGCCCTTGTGGGACCAGCGCGCGTGGGGATTCCTCGCGAAGGCGGCGACGAGATCGGTATGGCAGTCCGCGCACTTGGGAAGAGGCTCCGCCGCCTTCGCCGCCTCCGGAGCCGGCGTTCCGTCCGGGGCTGGCGTGGTCTCCGCGGCCGGCCCGGCAGTTGCCGCGGGAGTCGGCGTGGCTGCGGGAGTCGGGGAAGGGCTCTCCTGCGCCGGTGCCAGAACCCCGGCGGCGAACAGGAACCCCGCGAGCACGAGCGCGGTACGTCCCCGCGTCATCACACCCTCACTTCCCCCCAAAGCCCGGAGGAACGGCCCGTCGCCACCGCCTTACCGCGCGTGAACCTTGTCGACCGGCTCTATTCCGTCGGGGCCATGGCACACCGCGCACGCCTCGCCGAAGGGAGCCGTGTTGAGGAACGCATGCGCCGCGGCGGCCTGCGTGTCGTGGCAACCCAGACAGGCCGCGGCGTTGTGGAACATCGGCGTGTACCAGTCGCGCGGCGTGCTCGTCTTCAGCCAGCCGGGCGGCGGCGTGCCGACGAGTTCCTCCGTGCCGGCGATGTGGCACCGCTCGCAGTCGCGCCGGTCGCCCGGGAAAACGACGTGGTTGAAATTGTTGACGCTGGGAGGGGTGCCGAAGCCGTAGATCGTGAAGCAGCCGCGCGCGTCGGGCGATTCCGTGCAGTCTTGGACGTCCGCCGTCAGGTCCGCTCCCGTGTGGATGCGGTGGATCATCCGCTTGAAATCGATCGACTCGGGCGGGTTCTTGTCCGCCGGCCGGCGTGAGGAGTCGTCGCCGTTGGGGTTGTGGCAGATCACGCACTCTTCGGTGTTCAGGCGCTGGCCTCCGTGAAGGGCCAGCTGCCCGTGGCAGCCGTTGCAAAGCGCGATATCGACGACCTGGCGCCGCGGCGCCACCGCGCTGCCGTCCACGGAGGCATAGGAGACCGGGTTGAACGCCGCTTCGGTGAAGCTCGAGCCGTCCGGCGGCGCAGGATCGAGCGTGACGGTGCGGCGTGCCTCGATCGAGAACGCCCACGTTCCGGTGGCTTCGCCGGGAATGGCGTGGGTGAACGTGTACGTGGCGACCGAGCCGTCGAAGCCTGCCCCGTCGGCGCGCTCCCGGAACGGCTGGATCGCGTAATCGGCCGAGGGCCCGCCCATCAGGAGGTTCAGGTTCGATCCGAGCGTGGACGGATCGACGGCCGTGCCGTCGTTCTCCGTGAGCTTGAACGTGACCGTGGGACTGTGTCCCCGCGTCGCGTTCGTGATCGAGAGGATCTGGGCGTTCAGACCCTTCAACTGCGTCGAATTCGAGGGAAGGGTGTGCGCGCCCATGATCGAGGCGTCGAAATCCCGGTCGCCCTGCGGGCGATGGCAGCTGGCGCACTGCGAGTCGTCGGCCTGCACGCCGCCCGGATGGTTTTCACCGGTCACGAAGTTCACGTCGTCGTGGCAGGAGGCGCACGCGGCGCGCGAGGGGAACGTGAACCAGTTCGAGGCCTGCGTGGCGGGCGCCGCGTGGCAGGTCGTGCAGTTGCGGATGTCCTTCGGGAAGACGACGTCCGAAAAGTCGTGGATGGAACTGTTGTTCCCGATGATCACGTAGGGCGTGCCGGCCTGGACGCTCGGCAGGTTCTCGCCGCTATGGATCTTGTGGATCATGACCTTGAAGTCCACCGTGTTGCCGGTGTCGGGATCCGTCGTCTGCGGGCTGTGGCAGGTCACGCAGAGCTTGACGTCCTGGCGCGAGCCGCCGTGTGCGGAGAGCGGGTCGTGGCACGTGTTGCAGGCCGCGTTCGGGATCATGTCCCAGGTGTCGGTGACCGGCGCGCCGCGTCGGGCCGGAAGTCGTGCTCGACGTTCGCGTAGTAGTCCTTGCCGAGAATGTCGCTCGTGTCGCGCGTCGCGTAGATCGCGAGCGTGTGGGTCTTCGTCGCATCGTACGGCACTCCCGGCACCGCGGTGATCACGGTCTTGAAGCGATAGATCGAATGCCCGACCTCGACGTCCGTCCACGCGCCGCCCGAGTCCGCCGCCGCCTGGGTGGCCTTCACGTTGGGGTGGGGCGAATCGGGCGCCGACGTCTGCACGCGCGTCGTGTAGGCCGTGTACTGGCGCAGGCCGGCGTCCCACCACGCGAGCACCATGCTGACGGAGAGCGCTCCCGGCGTGACCTGTCCCAGCCGGTCGAGCGGCTGATTGCCATCGTCGGTGAACGAGAGATCGACGACCGGCTGCCCGTCCGCCGGAATCGTGATGCCGTTGACGGTGATGTGGAAGCCCGGCCGGATGAAGTCGAACTGGTCCTGGCTCAGCCAGAATTCCTTCGAGCTCGAAGCGTACTTCGACTGCGGCGAGTCCGGTTGCGGACTCGTGGCCGGATCGCGCATCCCGACGACGCGCGTCGGCCGAGTGTCCGCCGGCGAGAGCGGAACCAACGCCATGAAACCCACGGCGAGCAAGGCACCCCGCTTCGCCAACATGGCCACCTCCAAGAAGCGTCGCGTGCTTCTTACTACATTCCCGCAGAACGCGCCTAGCGAGACTTTGGTGCAATCGCGACCTGAAGGAATGATGAATACGCATCAAGTCATCCTTGGAGTTGCCCCAAGGTCCAATTCATGGAACCGAACCCGCGCGGGATACTCGCGTGAGGAGGAGGTCCTGATGCGGAGCCGCCTGTCAGACGGCGGGCTCGCCCCGGTCCAGAGATCGTTTGAGCCTCTGGGTCAGAAGGAAAACCTCCGGCCGGCCGACCTTGGAGCCCGGGCCATGCCTTTCGATTCGGTCGAGCGACGCCCGGGCCAGAAGGACGGGAAGCGCGGTGAACTCGATCAGGCCGCGCGGCGCCTCGGCCGACTGCAGCGCGCCGATGTAGGCGCCCGCCGTCTCCAAGTCCTTCCGGGCCAGAGTGAAGACCTCGGATCTCGAGACCGCGGGCGGCAGATACGTCCGTCCCTCCGCGGCGTCCCCGGCCGAGTCCTTCAGGATGTTGACGAGCTGCAACGCCTCGCCGAACGAGGCGGCCCGCTCGCGCAGGAACGCCGCGATCGCCTCGAGCTTCGGCCTCCCGATCAGGAAGAGCTCCGTCAGCATCTCGCCGACGATGCCGGCGACGAAGTAGCAGTAGGTCTTCAGGTCGGCGAGGTCGTCCAGGACCAGGCTTCCGTTTTTCGTGCGGCCGACATAACCGGCCATGCCCTCCGCCGATCGCTCGACGTGCGCCCGAACCGGCGCGACGGCGTCCGGGGAAAGCTCGAAGAAGGACTCGAGGACGAACGGGATGTCCGCCATCAGCTCGCGGTAGCCCGCGTGCGACGTGATGCCGGCGGCGACCCACTGAGCCGAGAGTCGCTCCGCCTTCGGACGCGAGGACGAGGAGTCGTTCAGGAGTGCGCGGAACTCGCCGAGCGCTTCCATTCGACGCGCCGGCTCCCAGTGCGACGCGTCCTCGAAGGTGTCGGCGATCCGGAAGAGCAGGTACGCGATCATCACCTCTCGGCGCGTGGGCTCCGGGAGGACCGGGATCGAGAGCGCGAAGGTGCGGCTCGTCTTTTCCAGCAGGTGTTCGAGCGACGGCATCGGCGGGAGCATAGACGGAATCGGGCGGCTCTTTTCATTCTCTGAGGACAGCGCGCGGGTCATCGCCTCGTTCGACACCCGTCACCGCGAAATGGAGGCACACCGATGAGTGGACCTTCGGGACCGGATTCGGGATTGGCTGTCAATCGCCGCGATCTGCTGAAGATCGCGCTCGGAACCGGCGCCGGGCTCGCGCTGGACGGCCTCATCGACGTGCCCGCGATGCGCGCCGCGACCAGGGAGCTGACGCTCTCGGAAATCTCCGAGTTCACCACCTCGTGCAACTTCTGTTCGTGCGGCTGCGGAATGATCGCGGCGGTTCGCGACGGCAAGCTGATCCGGATGGAAGGCGACTACGACCACATCGTCAACCGCGGGTCGCTGTGCGTCAAAGGGATCTCCATGTTCGCGACGCACGCGTCGCCGAAACGGCTGACGACGCCTCGATACCGGGCGCCGGGTAGCGACCACTGGGAGGACATCACCTGGCAGGACGCGGTGAACCGGGTCGCGCAGAAGATCCGCAAGACGCGCGACGAGACCTGGATCGCGACGGAGAAGGTCGGAGACAAAGAGGTGCCGGTCAACCGGACGGACGGGATCGGCTTCCTGGGCGGCGCGCAGAACACGAACGAGGAGTGCTACCTCTTCCAGAAGGCGGCCCGGCTGCTCGGCCTGGCCTACGTCGAGCACCAGGCCCGACTTTGACACAGCCCCACGGTCCCCGGTCTGGGGGCCTCGTTCGGGCGGGGGGCGATGACCAACCACTGGATCGATCTGCAGAACTGCAAGACGATCCTCGTGGAAGGCAGCAACGTGGCCGAAAACCACCCCATGGCCTTCAAGTGGATCCGGAAGGCCCAGGAAAACGGGGCGAAGATCATCCACGTCGACCCGCGATACACCCGGACTTCCGCGGCGGCCGACGTGTACGCGCGCATCCGGCCCGGCACGGACGCGGCCTTGCAGAACACGATGATCAATCACATCCTCGTCCACAAGCTGTATGACGAGGACTACGTCCTCACCCACACCAATGCCCTCTATCTGAGTGACGAGGCCTTCGACTTCAAGGACGGCGTCTTCAGCGGGTACGACGAAGAGCACCACAAGTACGATACGAAGAGCTGGGGATATCAGCTCGACGCGAAGGGCAAGCCGCGCGTCGCCAGGAGCCTGGATGACCCCCACTGCGTCTTCTCGCGCCTGAAGACCCACGTTTCGCGGTACACGCTGGAGGTCGGCGAGCAGATCACGGGCATCCCGGCCGCGCAGATCCAGCAGATCGCGGAAACGATGGCGAAGAACCGGCCGGGATCCATCCTCTACGCGCTCGGGATGACCCAGCACACGACGGGAGTCCAGGGAATCCGTTCCTTCACGATCCTGCAGCTCCTGCTCGGCAACATCGGCAAGCCCGGCGGCGGCGTCAACGCGCTGCGCGGAGAGCCGAACGTGCAGGGCGCCTGCGACATGGCAGTGCTCTACAACTACTACCCCGGCTACCTCAATTCTCCTTCCAGCGCCGAGCCGGCCATCCGCGACTACGTGCGCAAGAACGGGATCGCCGACAGCCGGTACCTCGTCAATCAGCTCAAGTCGTTCTTCGGAGACGCGGCGACCGCCGAGAACGATTACGCCTACGGCTGGCTCCCCAAGCGCAACGCCGCCAAGGACTATGGAACGCTCCCGATGTTCGAGGATGCGCTCGCCGGGAAGCTCAAACTCCTCTGGATCATCGGCCAGAATCCCGCGGTCACGGTACCCAACCTCAACCTGGTCTTCGACGCGATGGCGAAGCTCGAGACGCTCGTTCTCCAGGAAATCTGGGAGACCGAGACCGCGACCTTCTGGAAGCGTCCGGGCGTGGATCCCAAGTCCATCGCCACCGAAGTCATCCTCCTGCCCGCCGCCTTCTTCATGGAGAAGAACGGAACCATCTCGAATTCGGGCGGCATGGTGCAGTGGCGGCACGCCGCGGTGAAGCCCCCGGGGCAGGCCAAGCCCGACGGCGAGATCGTGGACGCCGTGTTCCGCCGCGTTCGCGACCTGGTCCACGACTCGAAGGAGCCGAAGGACGAGATCATCAACAAGGCCTTCTGGACCTACACCACCGCCGAGGACGTCCTGCGCGAGATCAACGGCTATGCGTTGCGCGACAACCCGGAAACGGGGCTCAAGAAGGGCGATCTCATCCGCAAGGTGAGCGATCTGCGGGCCGACGGTTCGACGTCGTCCGGCGCCTGGATCTACGCGGGCGTGTTCGGCAACGGCGAGAACCTTTCGAAGCGCCGCGATTCGAAGACCGACCCGGGAGGGCTCGGACTCTATCCGGGCTTTGGCTGGACCTGGCCCAACAACATGCGCATCCTCTACAACCGGGCCTCCTGCGACCGGAACGGCAAGCCCTATCCGGGCTCGAAACCCATCATCTGGTGGGACGAGGAGGCGAAGCGCTGGACGGGATACGACGTGCCGGACGTCCCCGTGCTGACCGACGGGCCCAACACGCCCAACGGGCAGCGGGCATTCCACCTGGGCGCGGAAGGCGTCGGGCGGCTCTTCGCCGCCGTCTACTCGGATCCGGACGAGAAGAATCCCGGATATCCGCGCGACGTGGCCTACGTGCCGAAGGACGGCCCGCTCCCGGAAATGTACGAGCCGGTCGAAAGCCCGGTGGAAAACCTGCTCCACCCGATGATGAAGAGCAACCCGATGCTCAAGTACCCGCGCGTCAAGTCGCATCAGCCGATCGGGACGGCCGACAAGTTCCCCTACGTCCTGATGACATCGACCGTCGCCGAGCACTGGTGCGCCGGATCGACGACTCGCAACATTCCGTGGTTGAACGAGCTCGTTCCGGAGCCGGTCCTGGAGATGCCCCTTGCGCTCGCCCAGAAGCTCGGGGTCAAATCGGGAGACTGGGTGCGGGTCTCGTCGGCGCGCGGAGAGCTCACGGTCAAGGCTCTCGTGACGCCCCGGATGAAGGCGCTGAAGATCGGCGACCAGGAAGTCACGATCGTCTGGATGCCCTACAACTGGGGATTCCAGGGCCTCTCCACCGGCCCGAGCGTCAACCACCTCACGATCGACGCCGCGGATCCCGGAGCGGGAACTCAGGAGACCAAGGCCTGCCTCGTCAACGTGGTCAAGGCGTCCGCGCCGCGCGCGGAGACAGGGAGTCGGTCATGACGACGCCGAGCGCTTCGGCTTCGGCTCCGGTTCCGATCCGGACGACCTTGATCGACATCACCAACTGTATCGGCTGCCGCGCCTGCCAGGTGGCCTGCAAGCAGTGGAACGAGCGCGAGGGCGAGGAGACGGAGCTCCAGGCCCAGCTCGGATTTCAGAATCCGGCGACGCTCTCCGCCAAGACGTACACGCTGATCTCGTTCCACGAGAACGTGAATCCGGAGAAGCCGGGCGGCCTGGATTCCAACTTCGTGATGCGGCGCTGCTTCCACTGCCTGGAGCCCGGCTGCGTCTCCGCCTGTCCGACGACGGCGCTGTACCGCCAGCCGGACGGCCCCGTTTCCTACGACGTCGACAAATGCATCGGCTGCCGCTACTGCATGCTGGCATGCCCGTGGGACGTGCCGACCGCGGAGTGGGACAAGCTCGCCCCGAAGATCGAGAAGTGCACCCACTGCGCCGACCGCACGGACCAGCCCGCCCCGATCCAGTTCAACGGCGTGGCCGCCTCCGAATACGAGACCAAGCGTTTCGTCGACACGATCATGACTCCCGCGTGCGTCAAGGCCTGCCCCGCCGACGCGCTTCGCTACGGAACCCGCGACGAGATGCTCGCGCTCGCGAAGCAGCGGCAGGCTGATCGTCCCGAGCGGTACGTCGATCACATCTACGGCGAAAAGGAGCTCGGCGGGACGAGCGTGCTGTATCTCTCCGGAGTCCCCTTCGAGAAAATCGGCTTCCCGAAGTTCGGCGAGAAGCCGTTCCCGCGGTTCACGAGCGCCGCGCTCGGCGCCGTGCCTCCCGCCGTGATGGCGCTCGGCGCCCTCCTCGGCGCGGCCTACGCGTTCTTCCGCAAGCGGACGATTTCCGTCGCGGCCGTCGCGGGAGCGCCGTCGGAGGAAGACCGTCACGGCGGCCATCACGTCGAGTTCGAGCGCCTGCCCCTGAAGCTGCTGACTCCGTTCAACTGGGTGATGCTGCTGCTGGTGGCGTTCTGCGGTTTCTCGATGGTGATGCGGTTCGCCCGAGGCCTCGGCGGCAGCACGCACCTCTCCGACACGTATCCGTGGGGACTCTGGATCGTCTTCGACCTCGTCTGGATCGCCGTCGCGGCAGGCGCCTTCGCGATGGCCGGGACGATCTACATCTTCCAGCGAAAAGACCTCTACGGGCTCGGGCGAGGGGCCGTCCTGATGGGCCTCCTGAGCTACTCCTTCGTGACCGTCACTCTCGTCGCGGACCTCGGGCTGCCTTGGCATTTCTATCAGCTCGGGCTCCAGTCGCCGGAGCACTCGGCCATGTTCGAGGTCTCCTGGTGCGTCGGGCTCTACGTCACGATCTTGCTCTTCGAGTTCCTGCCGGTCGCGCTCGAGCACTGGGGCCTTCCCCGGCTCCTCGAGCTCTGGCGGCGTTGGTCGGGCGCTTATGTCGCCTTCGCCGTGACGCTCTTCGTCTACATGCTCTCGCGCAACCCCGTCTACGCCGCCGGGACGGCCGTGATCTTCGGGGCGCTCGCGTGGATCTTCCGGGCGCGGGGCATGAGCTTCGAGCCGATCCTGCTCGCCATCGCCGCGGTCACGCTCTCGACGATGCACCAGAGCTCCCTCGGCTCGCTGTACCTCCTCATGCCGAACATGCTCGCCTCGCCGTGGTGGTCGCCCGTCATGCCGGTCTCGTTCTTCCTGTCTTCGATCGTGGCGGGGACGGCGCTCATCATCGTGATCGAGATGGCCATCTCGAAGAACTGGCACCGCCCGCTGCCGATGAAGTCCCTGTCGTCCGTCGGGAAAATCACGATGTGGGCGCTCATCGTGTACCTCGGGTTCCGGCTCGGTGACATGGCGCTGCGGGGGCAGCTCTCGGGCGCGTTCTCCGGAGGTCTCGGGCTGGCCTTCGCGGCGGAGATTCTCCTCGGAGCGGTCGTTCCGCTCGTCCTGCTGTCCCGGAAGTCGCTCCGCGACCGCCCCGGGACGCTGCTCGTGGCGGCTCTCCTCGCGGTCCTCGGCGTCGCGTACAACCGGATGAACGTCGTGCTCTTCGCGATGACGTTCCGGGGCCGCATGCCCTGGGTCGCGCCGCACTCCTACATGCCGTCGATCTTCGAATGGGGCGTTTCGATCGGGCTCATCGCCGCGACGATCTTCCTGTTCGGCCTCGGCGCGCGGCTCCTGCCGGTTCTCGCCAAGCCGGAGGGCCACGAGGCGCATTGAAGTTGACCCGCGAGGGCTGGGTGCAGGCGCACGCCTACCTCCAGCCCGTCGCGAGCCTCTGTGCCGCCGTCGAGCGCGCGGCGCGCGAGATCGCGATCGCCAAAGCGGAGACCCCGTCCTGGGACGATTACGGCGGGGATTTCCGCGCCGGCGTCCCGCTCCTCCGGAGCGAGGGGGCCGCGATCGACCGCCCGCCGGCCGGCGCCGCGGCCGCGTCCCTCGTGGCAAGGCTCGCCGCGGAGCGCTCCCCCGGCGATTTCGCGGCGGACGCGGCGCTCCTCGACCAGGCGCTACGGCGTGAAACGCACGATGCGCGGCGGATCGTCGACTGGCTGCTCGGAGAGGACGACTTCGCCCCGCCCGCACCGGGTCTGCTGCGATATCTCGGCTGGACCGCGCTGGCGCGCTATCTCTTTCCGGTGGTCGCGGCCTTCGACGAATGGCGCAACGACGAGCTCTGGCTTCGGCGCTATTGCCCGACCTGCGGCTCGCCGCCCGCCATGGCGCAGCTTCTCGGAACGGACCCGGGGCGCAAACGGCTCCTCGTGTGCGGCGGCTGCAGCACCCGGTGGCAGTTTCCGCGCACGAAGTGCCCGTTCTGCGAAAACGACTCGCAGAAACTCTCGGTCGTGACCGTCGAGGGAGAGGCGGGTCTTCGCATCGACTTCTGTGTGCCCTGCGGCGGCTATCTCAAGACGTACGACGGGCAGGGCGACGAGGATCTCCTCCTCGCGGACTGGAGCTCACTTCACCTCGATCTCGTCGCGCACGATCGGGGACTGAAGCGGCGCGCCGCCTCCCTCTTCGCGCTCGACTGGGCGTCGGGGGCCGACGCCTAGCAGGTTGCTGAAAAAGGGTGTGGGATGGCGTTACGAGCGCCGCGGGGTCAGATCCGAGGAAGCACGACGACGGCGATGCCATCGCATCGGCGAGGAGTGGTGACGACGGAGATGGCCCCGCGCCGCCGTAACCCGAAGGGTGGACGGCACTTTGCCGGCGCCCCCGCATTGCAAGCGTAGACGCACTCGAGAATGCAGTCTTCCGGGCGCCGGATGCAAAGTGCCGGACGCGACGCCCGCATCCATTTTTCAGCAGCCTGCTAGGGTTCCTCGCAGGACGGCTAAGCAATGTCTGCGGCGAGAAGCGTCCGCAGGAACTCCGCGAGGACCGCGACGGCCGCTCCGACGCGGCGCCGCATCCGCCACAACGCCGGAATGGTGGCCGGGTGGGCGAGCGCCTGCCGCACGACCGCCCCGCGCCGGATCCCGCCGTCCGCGCCCACGCAGTCCGCGAGGTATGACGGCAGGTCCTCGTCGAACCGGTCGCTGATCGCGCGCACCGCGAGAAAAGGAATCCCGCGCGCCGCGGCGGCGCGGCTCCAGGCGGCCGACTCCATGTCGACGGCGGCCGGCTCGCGATCGTCCGCCCCGACCATTCGCGCGAGCTCGGCCTTCGCGGAAGCCGCGACGACCGGGCGCGACACGGTCACGAGCGTCGCCGCCGCCGCTCCCGCCGCAATCGCGCGCGCGAGGAGCGCCTCGTCGGGGCGCGGCGCCTCGCCGGCGCCATCGACGATCCGCCGCGAGGCGACGAGGCTTCCCGCGAAGAGCCGCGGCGACAGCCCGCCCGCCACCCCCGCGCCGATGAGGACCGCCGGACGGACGGCGTCGCAGAGGGAAGCCGCTCCCCGCTCGGCGTTCTGCGGCCCGTCCCCCGACGCTCCCACGGCGAGCCCGTCGCGCGCCAGGGCCCCGATCGCCTCGAGCTCCTCCGGCAGCGCCGTCACGATCGCGAGGGGCCGGCGCTCAGGCCGCGCGGACATACCCGTTCTCCCGGAACCAGGCGACGGCGCGCGCGAGCGCGCTCCTCGACCGGCGTCTGCGGCAGGCCGAGCTCGCGCACGGCCTTGCCCGCGTCGAAGAACATCCGGTGCGTGCGACATGCGGACGCTCTCGAGCGAGACGCGCGGCGGCCGGCCGGTCACGACGCGCGACGCCGCGTCGCCGCGGCCGCGGCGGCGAGCGGGATCGCAGTGCGGCAGCCGGACGCGCGGCGCGGGCAGGCCCGTCAGCGCGGCGAGCGTCGTCGAGGATCTCCTTCAGCGTCATGTTGCGGTTGCCGAGGATGTATCTCTCGCCGATCCGCCCCTTCTCGGCGGCGAGCAGGTGCCCCTGCGCCACGTCGCGCACGTCGACGAGGTTCAGGCCCGTGTCGACGTAGGCGGGCATCCGGCGGTTCAGGAAGTCCACGATCATCTGGCCCGTGGGCGTCGGCTTGATGTCGCGCTCGCCGACCGGCGTCGAGGGATTGACGATGACGACCGGCAGGCCCGCGTCCGCCCACGCCTCGGCCACGCGCTCGGCGTCGTACTTGCTCTTCTTGTAGTGGCCGACGATCGTCGGCGCGCGGACGACCGGAGTCGTCTCGTCGGCGGGCGAGCCGTCGGCGGTCAGGCCGAGCGCGCCGACCGAGCTCGTGTAGACGACGCGCGCGACGCCGGCCGCCGGCGGCCGCCCGCAGGACGTTGTCGCGTGCCCGCCGACGTTGGCGCGGTAGAGCTCCTGCGGATCGCGCGCCCAGAGCCGGTAGTCGGCGGCGCAGTGGTAGAGCGTCGCGACGCCCGGCGATCGCGCGCGCGAGCGACGCGGGATCGGTCAGGTCGCCTTCGACGATCTCGACGGGCAGGCCTTCGAGGTTGTCGCGGCGGCTCCGCGGACGGACGAGGCAGCGCACCGGAGCGTCCGCGCGGCGAGGAGCGCGCGGACGACGTGCGCCCCGACGAAGCCCGTGCCGCCGGTGACGAGATCCATCGCGATCCAGCTTACTGCCGACGGGGCCCGCTCAGTCTTGGAATCCCTCGGCCGCCCGGTCGCGAAGCGACCGCCTGCGGCCGTAATGCGACGTAGGGCTCGGAGCGATGCGCTGCCGCTACGCCGCCAGATTCCAGGCGATCATCCGGACCATGTCGCCCGGGTGCTTGGGCAGCTCCCTGACGACCGACGCCTCGAAGCCCGAGTGCATCGCGCAGTTCTGGCACAGCGGGTCCTGGCGCGACTCCCAGTAGCTCCCAGTCGGTCCCGTTCCAGAACTCCTCGAAGGTCGGCGACCAGGTCTTGCCGATCAGGTAGCAGGGCCCCTTCCAGCCGTTCGGCGTGTAGGTGACCGTGCTCCAGGGCGAGCACTTGTAGTCGCGCAGGCCCGCCGCGAACTCGAGGAACATCGGCGTCGACGTCAGCTTGTACTTCTTCGAGATCTCGAGCACGCGCCGGAACTTCTGGTGGATCTCCGACTTCGTCAGGAAGATGTCGCGCGTCGACCGACTCGTAGTGGTAGCCGGGCGAGACGAGCATGCCCTCGACGCCCAGGCCCGTCAGGAGCTCGCAGAGCTCCTCGACCTCCTCGACGTTGCGTCTCCTTGAAGACCGTCGTGTTGGCCATCACGTGGTGGCCGAGCTTGACGCCCTCCTGGATCATCTCGATCGCCTTGTCGAAGACGCCCTCGCGCGCGCAGACGTAGTCGTGCGTCTCCCGCATGCCGTCGAGGTGGACGTTGATCGTGAGGCGCTTGTGCGGGCGGGATCGTGCCGTAGACCTTCTCGTCGAGGAGCAGGCCGTTCGTGCAGAGGATAGATGTGGCGCTTGCGCTTGATGATCTCCGTCGACGAGCTCCGGCAGCTCCGGATAGATCGTCGGCTCGCCGCCGCAGATCGAGACGATCGGCGCCTCGCGAGACGCTCGACGGCCTCGAGGCAGTTCTCGAGCGGCAGCCGGTCCTTGAGCTTGCCGGTGTGGCGCTCGATCGCGCAGCCGATGCAGGCGAGGTTGCAGGTGTAGAGCGGCTCGAGCATCAGCACGAACGGATAGCGCTTGTTGCCCGCGGATCGCGTTGCTGCACCTGGTGCTGGATCGTGTCCGTCATGATGTGGGCGGGAAATCGCATCAGTTCACTCCGTGCTCGAGGGCCGCGCGGCGCGAGCCTCGGCGCGTCGCTCGGCTCGCGCCGTGCAGACGCCGGCCGGCACCGCCTCCCGCGCGTAGAGCGACAAGCGCCCAGCAGCGGGAAGTACGTCGCATAGAGATGGTAGCGCAGGTAGAAGACCTTCGGGAACCCGGTGCCGGTCCAGTGCTCGTCCTTCCAGGACCCGTCGTACTGCTGGTGTCGTCAGCAGGTAGTCGACGCCGCGGCGCACGGCACTCGGAGTCGCGGTCGCCCGTGGCGAAGAGGGCCATCGAGCGCCCAGGCCGTCTGCGACGGGCGTCGACGGCCCCTGGCCCTTGGTCGACGGGATCGTCGTAGGAGTGCGGCAGCTCGCCCCAGCCGCCGTCGGCGTTCTGGCGCGCGCGGATCCACTCGGCGGTCCGCTGGAACGCGGCGCCTGGCGCAGGTCCTCGCCGGCGTGCAGGAGCCCGCGCAGCGCGAGCCACGATGCCGTAGATGTAGTTGCAGCCCCAGCGCCCGTACCAGGTTCCGTCCGGCAGCTGCTTCGCGCTCGAGGAAGGCCGCGGCGCGGCGCACGGCGGGATGGTCCGGCCGGACTCCGAGGCGTGGAGCGCCTCGAGCGCGCGGCCGGTGATGTCCTCGCAGCTCGGGTCGATCATCGCGTTGTGGTCGGCGAACGGGATGTAGGTCAGGACCTCGTTGTCGCAGTCCTTGTCGAAGGCGCCCCAGCCGCCGTCGCCGGTTCTGCATCGCGAGCAGCCACGGCCTGGCCGCGCGCGATCGGCGCCCTGCGCGCGCGAGGTCTTCGGCCTCGCCGGGGAACCGGACCGCGAGAGCGCCGTCAGCACCTCGGCGGTGTCGTCGGTGTCGGGGTAGAACTCGTTGGCGTACTCGAAGTACCAGCCGCCCGGCTCGGCGCCTCCGGGCAGCGCCTTCTTCCAGTCGCCGACCTGCTTGACCTCGCGGTCGAGGAGCCAGCGCGCCGGCCTTGAGCAGCGCGGGGTCGTCCGGCGGGCAGACCCGACGTCCGACGAGCGCCTCGATGGCGAGCGCCGTGTCCCAGACCGGCGAGAAGCAGGGCTGGACGTGGAGCGTCTCCTCGTCCTCGAGCTCGAGCTTCTCGAGCTCGCGCGATCTGCGCGAGCGAGGCGCGGGTCGTCGAGCGCGTAGCCGAGGCAGCGAAACGCGATGATCGTGTTGATGATCGGCGGGAAGATCGCGCCGAGCCCGTCGGTCTGCGCGAGCCGCTCGTGGATCCACGCCTCGCAGGCCTGCGAGGGCCTGCTTGCGCAGCGGCGTCAGCCCGGCGGCCTCCGCGGCGCTTGAGCATCGTGATCGACCGCCGTGAAGAAGCACGCGCCAGGAGCGCTCGCTTCGCGAGTGCGGCGACGTGCGGCGCTCGGGCTGCGACGCCGGTGCGCAGCTCCGGGATCGCGGCGCAGTCGCGGGACCGCGCAGGAGGGCTTGGTCGCCCAGATGATCGAGAGCGGCACGACGATCGCGCGCGACCAGGACGACATCTTGTAGATGTTGAACGGGAACCAGTCGGGCAGCAGCACGAGCTCCGGCGGCACCGCCGGGCAGTCGTCCCAGTCGCACTGGCCGAAGATCGCGAGATAGATCCGCGTGAAGGAGTTGCAGCGCCTCGATGCCGCCGAGGCGCAGGATCACCTCGCGCGCCCGGACCATGTGCGGCGCGTCGGGTCGTCGCCGGCGAGCTTCAGGACGAAGTAGGCCTTGACCGAGGACGCTGACGTCGGCCGGCCCGCCTTCGTAGATCGCCCAGCCGCCCGCCGGGCAGCTGCTTGCGCCGCAGGTACTCGGCGGCCTTCTGCACCCGCTTCTCGCCCGTCCGTCCGAGGAAGTGCAGGGTCAGGACGTACTCGGACTCGAGGATCGTGTCGCCCTCGAGCTCGCCGCACCAGTGGCCGTCCGGCCGCTTGAATCGAAAGCAGATAGCGCTGCGCGGCGGCGATCGCGTTGCGCAGGCCTTCCGCGGGCATCTCCGGGACGCCCTTGTCGCGGCCCCCCTCTTTCATGAAGCCGCGTAGCTTAGAGGAGAACGCCTCTCCATGCAATATTTACAAGATACGCCCTTCCGGGCGATTCGGTTGCGTTATCCGGGGTGAGAGGGGGCTTCGGCAGCCGCTGGGGAAGCCTCGGCGCCGAAGGTCGCGAGGAGCTCCCCTCGCAGGGCGAGCAGCTGCAGCCGGGCATCGAGCTCGTCCCGGCGGGCGTGCGCCAGCTCGTCCTCCGCGTCGGACAGGGCGAGTTCGGCGCGGGCCACGCCGTCGGCTTCCCCACGGCCTTCTCGGGCGAGCGCCCGCGCCTGCGCGAGGGATTCTTCGGCAATCGCCGCCGAACGCCGCGCGATCCCGGTCTCGAGGCTCGCCTGCGCGAGACGCGCCTCGGCCTGGCGAGCCGCCTGCGTCAGGTCCGCCTCCCGCAGACTCCGCTCCGCCAGCACTTGCTCTAGCCGCGCACGCGACCGCGCCTCCTGCGCCGCCTCGTGGCCGCCGGTCAGGAGCGGCAGCACGACCGAAACGCCGACGCTCGCGACGTTCTCCTGGAAGCTCAGGTAGTACTTGTCATAGCCGAACCCGCGCGGGACGTAGGCGTACCGCGCCTCGGCGTTGACCGAGGGCTTGAAGGTCTGCGCGAGGAGCTTCGCCGAGCGCGAGAGCGCGTCGGCCTGCTGCCCGAGCGCTCTCCATCTCGGATCGCGCGCGATCGCGCGATCGGCCGTGCCGTCGGTGTCGGGCGGCGGAACGGCCTCGGCGGGATCTCCCGAGATCGTGAGCGCGGTCCCCGGGGAATACCCGGTGAGGAGCGCGAGCTCATGGCGGTCGAGGTCGCGATCGGACTCGGCCGCATAGACCTTCTGCCGAGCCCGCGCCTCCTCGAGTCCCGCCCGCTCGACGTCGAGGTCGGTGCGCCGGCCCTCGCGCGCGAGCGCGCGCTCCTGGAGCGAGATCGCTTCGCGGGCTTCCACGCGGCGGCGGGCGCTCGCGGCCCGAGTCTCGTCGGCGGCGAGCCGGGCGCAGACCGCAGCCGTGCGTCGGGCGACGTCCGCCCGCGCCTGATCGACGGCGCCCTGCGCGGCCGAAGCGTCGGCCTGCGCCTCGAGCGTGTCGCTCGCCGAGTAAGGGTCGTAGAGCGCCATCGAGAGCCGGGCCCCGACGGCGGATGGAACCTCGCCCGCCACGGAGAGCGGGAGGCCCGTCGAGTAACCCGGCGTGGAGTTCAAGGAGAGGCGCGGCTTCCGCAGGCTCTCGGTGTCCCGCACGGAACCGGCGGCCGCGTCGGCAGCGGCCTGGGCCGCGGCGATCTCCGGAGCCCGGGCCAGCGCGAGCGCGACGGCGCGGCGCACGGTCAGGGTCGTCGCGTCGGGAGTCTGGGGTTGAGCGGACGCGCGGGCGGGGGCGACAGCGAGCAGGACGGTCAGAAGCAGGACGTCACTCATGGTGCAGGGCCTCCGTCGGATTGAGACTGGCGGCGCGGTAGGCGGGGACGACGCCGAAGAGGACCGCCACCGCGCACGAAAACGAAAAGGCGAGGAGCGCCGAGAGCAGCGAGATCTCGATGCGGACGCCGTGAAAGACGAGGCGCGCCAGGAGCGGAAGTCCCAGGCCCATCGCGACGCCCGCGGACGCGCCGAGAAACCCCAGCATCAGGGCTTCGAGCAGGAATTGCTGCAGGATGTCGCGCCTCCGCGCGCCGACCGACATACGCAGGCCGATCTCGCGCGTTCGCTGCTCGACCGACGCGAGCAGGATGTTCATGATTCCGACGCCGCCCACGACGACCGACACGGCCGCGGCGAGGATGAACGCCACGATCAGCCCGAACGAGATCGCGCGCGCCACGCGGATCACGGTCGTCATCGTCTTGACCCGGAACACGGCGCCCGGGCGATGTCGGTCGCGGAGCGTCTGTTCCATCGTGTCGGCCGCCCGCGGGATCTCGGAGAACTCCCGCGCCTCCGCGAAGAGCGTGTCCACGCGCCGCGTCGGCGTGAAGAACCACGCGACGGTGATCGGGATGAAGATCGATCGCGGCGTCACCTCACCCTGCCCCATCGTATCGACCGGCTTCTCGAACTCCCCCACGACGAGGAAGTTCATGCCGAGCGTGCGGAGCGTCTTACCCATCGGCGGCTCGTTGCCGAAGAGCTCCTCGTAGAGCGGCCGGCTGACCACGCAGACCTTCGCGCGGCCCGCGACGTCGTCCTCGTCGAGAAAGCGTCCGGCGAGGATGCGGACGTTCTTGCGGATCTGCGGATAGTTCGGCGTCGTCCCGAGCACCGCCACGTTCACCGCACGGGAGAGGACGGGCACCGTGCCCTGGAAATCGACGAGCGGCGTGACGCCCGTGTAGAGGTCGCGCCGCGCGGCCATCGCGGCGGTGTCGGTGTCGGTGATCTGGTCGTCGCCGGTGCGCAGGACGCCGGACGTCACTGTGCCTTCGTACGATCCCCAGACGAGGTGCGATCCCACGCCCTCGATCTGCGCCATCACGAAGGCGCGGCCGGTCAGGCCGAGCGCCACGATGAGGATGATCGCCGCCGTCCCGACGACGAGGCCCACGAGCGTGAGGCCCATCTGGACGGGATGCGTCCGGAAACGGTGCAGCGCCGTCTCGAGCGTCTCGCTCCGAAGCATCGGCGTTGCCGTCAGTGCGCGGCGACCCGGGCGCCGTCGGTCAGAGGCGTCATGCCGGGGATCAGCACCTTCTCGCCCGCCGAGACGCCGCTCGCGATCTCGACTTCGTCGGGCGCGAGGAGTCCGACCGTCACGTCGCGGCGGCGGGCGCGCCCGCTCGACAGCGCCCAGACGTAGCGGCGCTCGCCGTCGCGTTGGAGCGCCGCGCGCGGGACGACGAGCGCGCCCTTCTTCTCCGCCACGACGATGCGCACGTTGACCGACGCGTTGGGCGGCAGCTGGGCCGTCGGGTCGGCGATCTCCCCCAGCACCTCGGCCACCAGCCGACCGCCGACGTCGCGCAGCCCCGGCGAGACCTGGACGACCTTGCCCGCCCACTCCCGATCCGGCAGCCCGTCGAAGGTCACGATGAGGCGCTGGCCCGGAGCGCAGACGCGGCAGATCCGGCTGGTCCACGCGCACGCGCACGCGCAGGCGCTCGGGGTCGGCCACGCTCGCGACGAGCTGCCCCTCGTCGACGCTCTCGCCGACCTTGCGCGGAAGGTTGTAGACGACGCCGTCGGCCGGCGCACGGACGGTCAGCGCCTCGGCGCGCTGCGAGAGCTCGCGCGACGAGGCGCCGGCGAGCTCCATTCGCGAGCCCGTGAGCGACTCGAGCTTGACGCGCGCGGCACGCTCGCGCTCCCTGGCGGCGGCGGCGGCGAACGCGTCCGCGTCGGCGGCCCCGCGCGTGATCGCGCCCTCGGCGAGGAGCCGCTGGTCGCTCTCGACGACCTTCTTCAGGCGCGCCGCCTCGGCTCGGGCGTTCGCGAGCTCGACCTCCGCGGCGACGCGCTCGCTCTCGAGCTCCGCCACCTGCGACTTCGCGTCCCGCGCCGAAGTCGAGAGGGTCGCGTTCTCGAGAACCACGAGCGCTTCACCGCGGGCCACGCGCTGTCCCTCGCGCGCGGGAATCCCGGCGACCGTGGCGCGGTCCGGCGCGCGAAGCTCCCCGCCCGCCGGAGGCTCGAGAGTCCCGTCGGAGAGGATCGGCACGGAGAGATCCGCGCGCGACGCCGCGACCGCCGTCACCGCGGCGCCCTCGGGCCGCCGCAGCGCCGCCACGGCGACGATGAGCAGAAGAATCAGGCCGAGGACGCCGACGGCGATTCGAATTTTCATGACACAGCGCGAGCGACTAGAACGGCCACCACCGCGACGGCAGGTTCTTCGCGACGTCGTTGTAGAGGACGACCGTCAGGAGCGCCAGGATCATCAGGAATCCGACCTGGAGGATTCGCTCCTTGACCCGCAGCGAGAAGTCCCGACGCGCCGCCCCCTCGAGGGCGATCAGGAAGAGGTGCCCGCCGTCGAGCACCGGGATCGGGAGCAGGTTGAAGATGCCGAGCTGCAGCGAGATCGCCGCCATGAGCGAGACGAGCGGAATCGCCCCCGCCCGGGCGGCCTCGCCCGAGAACTTCGCGATGTCGAGCGGGCCGGACATCGGACTTCACGCTGGCGCGCCCGAGGAACAGCCGGCCGAGCAGGCCGAGCGTCGTCCGGAAGTCCTTACGCACGCGGCGCCAGCCTTCGACGAACGCCTGGCCGAGCGGAAACTTCTCCGTGACCTCCTTGAGGTCCGCCGCGACCTGCACGCCGATCTTCCACGTGCCGTCCGGATCGCGGCGCGGCGTGACGGAGGCGACGCCCGGCCGTCCGTCGCGGAGATAGCGCATCTCGAAAGGACCGGGCGCAGAGCGGTTCACCGCCTCCATCACCTTGCTCAGGATGTCCGTCTGGGAGCCGCGCACTTCGGTCCCGCCGATCGAGGTGATGACGTCGCCGGCCCGCAGCCCGGCGCGCTCAGGCCGGATCCGATCCCACCACCATGATGATGCGCGGCTCGCTCGGCGCCGCCGGGTACACGCCGACCTCGCCGATGTCGTACTTGGTGACGGCGCGCGGCGTCACGGAGAGCGTCACGTTCTTCCCGCCGCGCTCGACCACGACCTCCAGCTTCTGGCGCGCGTTCATCGCGAAGAGGAACTCGGCGTCGCGCCAGCGCGCGGTCGTGTCGCCGTCGATCGAGACGATGCGGTCGCCCGGGAGAAAGCCCGCCTCTTCCCCCGGCGAGCCCGGGCTGCACGACGCGAACGACGGGCGGCTGGAGCTCATAGGCCGGCACGCGGGCGCCGAGCGCAAAGACCGCCGAGTGGAGCACCCAGGCGAGCAGCACGTTCATCACCGGTCCCGCGAGGAGGATGAGCGCGCGCTCCCATCGCCTTCCGACCGGCGGCACCTCCTTCGACGTGCCCTCGGCGAGCGTGGACTCGTCGGGCCCGAGGCCGATGACGCGCACGTAGCCGCCGAGCGGAATCGCGGAGACGCGGTAGTCCGTGCCTTGCCACTTCCGGCCGAACAGCCGCTTGCCGAAACCGATCGAGAAGACTTCGACCGGGAATCGGAACGCCTTGGCGACGGCGAAGTGACCGAACTCGTGGACGACCACGAGGACGGAGATGACGAGGATGAGCGCGAGCGTGTTTCCGAGGATGGTCAAGCGAGCTCCTTCGGAGGAATGTCAGCCGGCGACCCGGACTCCCACAGGCGCGGCCGGGCTCCGGCGCACCAGGACTTCGGCCTTTCGCCGCGCCTCCTGATCGATCGCCTCGGCCTCATCCACCGATCCGGGAGAGTGCACGGCCCCGACGGCCGCGGCGGTCTCCGCGACCACGGCAACGATGTCCGGGAAGGAAATCTTCCCCGTCAGGAAGGCGTCCACGGCGACCTCGTTGGCCGCGTTCAGGACCGCCGGCATGCCGCCGCCGGCCCGGAGCGCCTCCCGCGCGAGCCCGACCGCCGGGTACCGCCGCGGGTCCACCTCGGCGAAGTCGAGTCGCGCGAGCGAGGCGAGATCCAGGCGCCCGAACGGCGTCGGGATGCGGTCGGGATACGTCAGCGCGTAGAGGATCGGGAACTTCATGTCGTTCTTCGAGAGCTGCGCGATGAGCGATCCGTCCACGTACTCGACGAACGAGTGCACTGCCGACTGCGGATGGATCACGACGTCGATCCGATCGACGGGGAGATCGAAGAGGAAATGCGCCTCGATGATCTCGAGGCCCTTGTTCATCATCGTGGCGGAATCGATCGTGATCTTCGGCCCCATCTTCCAGGTCGGATGCGCGAGCGCGTCCGGCACCGTGATCTCACCGAAGGCCGAGAGCGGCCGCTCGCGGAACGGGCCGCCCGAGGCGGTGAGCACGAGCCGCGCGACCTCCTCGTGGCCCCCGCAGCGCAGCGCCTGGTGGATCGCGCAGTGCTCGGAGTCGACCGGCACGATCTCCGCGCCGCTCGCCTTCGCGGTCTGCATCATGAGCTCGCCGGCGACGACCAGGGTCTCCTTGTTCGCGAGCGCGAGGCGTTTGCCGGCGACCGCCGCCGCATAGGCCGAGCGCAGCCCGAGCGCGCCGACGAGGCCGCCGACCACTGTGTCGGCCTTCGGATGCGACGCGACTTCCTCGAGCCCCTCGCGGCCGACGACGATCCGGGGCGCGGCGCCGGCCGGAAGGAGCGCGCGGAGGCGCGCCGCGTCGGCGGCCGCCGCGACCGAGACGACCTCCGGCCGATGCCGGACGACCTGCTCCGCGAGGCGTTCCATCGAACGGCCGGCCGCGAGCGCCACGACCTGGAACCGGTCCGGCAGCGCCGCCGCCACGTCCAGGGCCGAGCAGCCGATCGAGCCGGTGGAGCCCAGCACCGCGAGGTTCTTCATGAGGAACGGCCAATTATATGGGCCGGCGCCCCGTCCCGGCCGCCGCCGAGGCCCTACGAGAGGGCCGCGAGAAGGATCGCGAGGGCGGGACCCGCGAAGAGGAGCGAGTCGATCCGGTCGTAGAAGCCGCCATGGCCGGGAAGGAAGACGCCCGAGTCCTTGACGCCGGCGCCGCGCTTCCAGAGCGACTCGACGAGATCACCGATCTGCCCGGCGCTCGACGCGAGGGCGCCCGCGAGCGCGCCGCGGGCGGGTCCGAGCTCCGGCAGGACCTTCCAGGCGCCCGCCGCCGCTCCGACGAGCGTCGCGCCGATGAGGCCGCCGACCGCCCCCTCCCAGGTCTTTTTCGGCGACACGACGGGGGCGAGCTTGTGCCGGCCAAAGGCCCGCCCGCCGTAGTACGCGAAGGAATCGCAGCCCCAGACGATGAGAAAGAGAAAGAGAACCGCCTGCGGGGAGTGGTTGCGCAGCGCGCAGAGCGCGGTTGCGGGAAACGCGACGGCGAACACGCCGTAGAAGGTCGAGCCGGCGCTGCCGAGCGCCGCGGCGGGATCGACTCTCGAGAAGAGCGGCGCGATCGCGGCGAGCGCGCCGATTGCGAGCGTCAGCACGGCCGCGACCGTCAGGCCGCGGCGATCCGAAGCGCCCGCCACACCCCAGAACGACGACCAGCCGAGCAGCACCGCGGCGCCGCCGCCGATGGCGACGCTCTTCGAGACGGGATGGCCGATGCGCTCGGCAAGACGCAGGAACTCGTAAAGCGCCGCGAGCGTCACCCCGGCAACGAGGAGGTTGAAAGCGATCGGCGGCGCGAAGAAGAGGACCCCGAGGACGAGCGGGATCGCGATCCCCGCGGCGAGCTCCCGCTGAAGCGCCAACCCGACGATTCCCTCGCCGCCGGGGCTAGCGCCCGGCGCTCTCCGCCCGGTCCGCCTCGCCTTCCCCGCTCGCGCGTCCCTCGGCGATCACGCCGCCGTAGCGCCGCTCCCGCTTCTGGAAGTCGAGGATCGCCTCGAAGAGATGCCGCTTGCGGAAGTCGGGCCAGTAGGTCGGCGTGACCCAGATCTCGCTGTACGCGATCTGCCAGAGGAGAAAATTCGACACACGCATCTCGCCGCTCGTGCGGATCAGGAGGTCCGGGTCCGGCAGTCCCGCGGTTCCGAGGCGCGAGCCCAGCGTCTCCTCGTCGATCTGTTCCGGCGTGAGCCGGCCGGCCGCCACGTCGTTCGCGAGCGAGCGGCACGCGTCCACGATCTCCGTGCGCCCGCCGTAGTTGAGCGCGATGTGGAACGTCATGCCGCGGCACGACGACGTCGCCGCGAGCGCCTTCGAAAGCTCCTTCTGGACCGAGGCGTCGAGCTCGTTCATGCGCCCGACCACGCGGAAGCGGATGTCGTTCTTGAGCAGGTTCGAGAGCTCGCGGTTCAGGTATTCCTTGAGGAGCGACATGAGCGTGACGATCTCGAACCGCGGCCGCTTCCAGTTCTCGACCGAGAACGCGTAGAGGGTCAGGGCCTCGAGCTCGAGGCGCGCGCATGTCTCGACGGTCTCGCGGACCGACGCGATGCCCGCGCGATGTCCCTCGACGCGCGGCGAGCCGCGCTGCTTGGCCCAGCGGCCGTTGCCGTCCATGATGATGGCGATGTGCCGCGGCAGGCGCGTCAGGTCGATCTCATCGAGGAGAGGCCGCTCGGCCGAGCCCGCCGGCGCCAGCCTCTCTTTGTCGATCACGCGATCAGTGTAACCCGCCGGGGCGGCGGCTCGTCCGTGCGGACCAGTCCCCCTCAATGCAGGTAGCCCAGCGCGCGCAGCTTCTTGCGCTGCTCCGCCGCCTCGGCGGCCGACCGGACCCGGGCGGCGCCCTCGGCGCGCCACAGAAAGAGGCCGGCGCAGCCGGACGGCGCCTCGAGCCGCGGCACGCTCGCCGGAATGGCGGCGATCGGAACGGTCTCGGTGCTCCCGGCGATGATCGTTCGCGTCCGCGCGCCGTCGAGCACGATCGCGGCGCACCCGGCGGGAGCCGCGTCGAGCCGGATCCGCAAGGCGCCCTCGCCGGCGCCCGCGTGCGCGTCCGCGTCCGAAAAGAGGAAGCCGTCCACGCCGTCGGAAGGATCGACGCGCGCCGAGAGCGCGGCGCCCGACGCGGTCCGGCTCCAGGAGAAGCGATCGTCGTCCTCCCGCGCGAACGGCTCGGCCGCCGCCGACCGCGGAAAGCCGTCGATCCGGATCGCGACGGGGCCGCCTCCGGTCACTCGCAGCTCGAGCCCGCGGCGCGTGTGCGCCATCGCGCGCTCGATCGCGCGCCAATCGTCGGGGAACGTCGCGGCGTCGACCGCCAGCCGGCGCGTCTCGCCGGCATCCGCCGCGAGATCGAATCGCGCGAGCCCGGGCAGGATCTCGGGCAGACGCTTCGCGAGCCGATAGCCGGGGAGGTCTGAGGCGGGATCGGGGATTCCGCGTGTGCCGAGCCGGTCGAAGAAAACGAGCGCGCTCGCCGGTCGCAGGACGGCGGCCCGGGGCGCGCCGCCGGTGAGCATCGTCACGGGCGGCAGCGAAGCGCGATTCCAGGACGCCGCGTCGAGGAGGCTCGCGCCGCCGGCCCCGCGGTCGCCGGCCGGCCGCGCGATACCGAGGAGCGCCTCGAGCGTCGGCCGCACGTCGAGAAGCGAGACGAGGGAGGTCGCCGGGATCGCCGGCAGCGCGCGTCCTCTTCCCGGACGGACCGCGAGCGGCACGCGCAGCGTTTCCTCGAAGAGCGCCGGCCCGTGCTTCCAGCCGCCGTGCTCGCCGAATTCCTCGCCGTGATCGGACGTGAACACGACCGTCCAGCGCTCGCGCTCGTCGGCCGGCTGCGCGTCCCATAGCTTCCCCACGTCGGCGTCGGCGAGCCGGACCTCGTCGTGGTACAGGGCGATGAGATGCCGCACGTCCGCCGGCGAGGGAGGCGGCGGATCGCCGAGCTGCAGCCGGTTCACCTCGTCGCCCACGATCGGCCCCGCGTAGCCCGGATCGAACGGCGTCTTGCCGCGCGGCCGGTCGGACGGCATGTAGGGATCGTGCGGATCCATCAGATGAATCCAGACGAAGAACGGCTCTCCGCGATGTGCCGCGAGCCAGCCCGGAACGCGCCGCATCGTTTCGCCGGCCGGCAGCGTGATCGACGCGCCCTCGTACGGCGTCGTGAAGAAGGCGTCGAATCCCGTCGCGAAGCCGTTTTCTCGGCGAAGGCGTCGGGTTCGCGACGAAAGCCGCCGTGGACCATCCGGCGCGGCGGAAGTCGCCGGCCATCGTCGGAACGTCCGCGGGGATGCCGAGTGGAGACCCGTCGGAATCCTCGAGAACGGCCGGGACACGCCCCGTCAGGAGCGACGCCATCGACGGGATCGTCCAGGACGCCGCGGCATAGGCGTGCGGCGCCTTCCAGGCAGGCGCGAGGATCGCATCGAGATGCGGCGTCGAGGGGTCCGGGCAGCCGCCGAAGCCGACCGCGTCATGCCGCGTCGTGTCGAAGACGAGGAGAACGGCGGCCGGCGCGGCCGCCTCGGGACGCGCGAGCCGGACGTCCGAGAGAAAGAGCGGCCCCCCGGGCTCGACGCGGAACCGGAGGCGCCCGCCGGGCCGGGCCGAGAACGGAACGTCTTCGCTCCAGACGGCCGCCGTCGGAGTCCCCGACGCTCGCCGCGCGAGCCGGGCGACCGGGGCCGGCGACTCGCCGGAGATTCGCTCGACGACGAGCGCGACATCGCCGCCGGCGCCGGGAGCCGCCCAGTCGAGCCGCAGGCGGCCGCCGCCGCCCGGCGGCACGTCCCAGGTGAACGCGACGCCGGCGGGCAGCAGGAATCCCGAGCGCGCGATCCCGTCGGCGTCCACGATCGCGCCGGCCGGCCCGGTGGCGGGCGGCGGACGAAGGGGCGCGGTGGCGCCGCGCGGCTCGGCGCGGCAACCGGCGAGCACGACGAGCAGGATGCCGAGGCGCTTCTTCAAACGGGGCCTCCGGAGTCATAGTCCACGCGCACGAGCGTCAGCCCGCGGGCCAGCGCCTTCGGAGCGAGGCCTCGCCGGTCTCCCGTCCGGAGCAGATCCGCGACGCGCTCGGCCGGCGCCTTGCCCCGCCCGACGTCCGCGAGCAGGCCGCAGATCGAGCGCGCCATCCCGCGCAGAAAGGCGTCGCCGCGCAGGAGCGCGCGGATCTCCGGTCCCTCCTCGTCGATCCGCACGAAGTGGAGCTCGCGCATCGTCGGCTCGCCCTTCGGCAGGCGCACGCCGAAGACGGCGAAGTCCCGCCTTCCGGGCAGGTCCTTCGCCGCCACGCGCATGCGCGCGACCTCGGCGCGCGGGGAGATGGGCGCGACGAACGGCGCGTCGCGCGGCGCGATCACGGGCGCGCGGCTCCAGCGATACAAGTACTCCTTCCAGGCCGCGTCGCGGCGCGCATGAAACTCGGGCGCCACGAAATCGACCTCGAGCAGTCGCGCATCCTCCGGCAGGAGCGCGTTGACCGCGTCGCGGACCCTCTCCGGCGCGCGCTCGCGCGTCAGATCGAAGTGGACGACCTGTCCGTCGGCGTGCACGCCGGCGTCCGTTCGCCCCGCCGCGTGCGCGTTCACGGGAGACCCGTCGAAGGACGAGAGCGCCTTCTCGAGAACCGCCTGCACGGTGCGCGGCGCGTTCGTCTGCCGCTGCCAACCGTGGAAGCGGGTCCCGACGTAGGCGAGGACCGCGCGATATCTCATACCGCCGCCCTCCGGAAGAGCGTCACCGCGAGGAGCGCCGCGAAGGGCACGTACTCGGCAGCAAGCAGCGCCGGGGGCGCGACGCCCGGCATCGGATACAGGATGCCGTACGCGAGCGGAACGGCCAGGGACAGCCAGAGGAAGGCCGGCTCGCGCATCCACGCGGCGAACGGCAGGACCCAGAGCACGTACCAGGGATGGAGCGTCGGCGCGAAGAGGAGCAGCGCGCCGAGCGAGGCGAAGACGGCGCCTCGCGGTGTGCCGCACGCGCCACGCGATCGCCGCGAGGACGGCGGCCAGCAAGAGGCCGAGCAGGGCGCGGGCGAAGAAACCGTCGTAGAAGTACGGAAAGACGCGCATGGTCCATGTCGGATCGCCGTGCCGGGCCTTCCATTCGAGGAACTCCGCCTTCGCGCGCGCCGGCAGGTCGCCCGCGCGAACGAGCGCGGCGGCGCCCGGATAGAGCGACGGAGTTGAACTCCCAGCGCGTCGCGTAGCGCCGAGGGAGCCGGCCGGCGACGACGCCGCCGCGGCTCGCACGCCGACCCAGATCGCCGCCGCGGCCAGGACCGCCGACGCGGCCCATCGCAGACCGCCACGCCGCAGCGACCGGCAGGACGGCGCCGAGCGAGACGTACTTGGTCAGGACCGACAGCGCGAACGCGATACCCGCGAGCACGGGTCGCCGCGCGGCGAGGAGCGCGAGCGAAGCGAGGAGCAGCGCGACGCCCAGCGAATCGACATGTCCTTGACCCGCGATCTCCAGGACCGGGAGCGGATGGAAGGCGTAGAGCGCCGCGCCGAATCCGGCGCCCAGCCGCACCGAGCAGCCACACGATGGCGACGTCCGCCGCCGCGAAGAGCGCCTTGAGCGCGACCGGGCGGCGGCCGCCGGAGCTGCCGAGCGCGAAGGCCGTCTGCGCGACCGGCGGATAGATCGTCGGCAGCTCGCGGTGCGGCAGGCGCGCGTTCTCCTCCGGCGCGAGCCGCGCGACGGCGGGATCGTCCGGCGCGTGGGCGTATGGCGAGATTCCCGCCTCCGAGACCCGCGCGTCCCAGAGATATCGCTGCAGGTCGTCGGAGAGATCCGGAGAGCGCAGCAGGAGCGTCGCGCGGAAGAGGGCCGCCGCGAGGATCAGGAAGCGCGGGCCGCGATCCGGATAGATCGCGCCGCGAGGAGGCGAGGACGATCCCCGCGGCGGCGCCGAGCGCCAGGTACGCCGGCAGCCGCGTCGCGTGCGTCCGGCAAGGCGGCGAGCCCGAGGTAGACCGCCTCCGCCGCGCCGAGCAGGAGCCACGCGCGTCGAGCGACGCGCGGAGAATCGAGCGGGATGACCAGCCATGTCGGAGAAATCGCCGACGCTCGCGGCCTATTACGCGAATCCTCGGCCTTCTCGCCGCCTATGGAGCGCATCGCTTGCTGATGGTCTGCCTCTACTACCGCCACCGCGGGCGGCGGCCCCGCCCGCCGGACGCGCTCGATCCCCTCCCCCGCGTCTCGGTGCAGCTCCCGATCTTCAACGAAGTCTACGTCGTGGAACGGCTGATCGCCGCCGCGGCCGCGCTCGACTATCCGAAGGACCGGCTCGAGATCCAGATCCTCGACGACTCGAACGACGAAACGCGCGCGGTCGCCCGCGAGGCCGCCCGACGGCTCGCGGCGCTCGGCCACGACGTCGCCTATCGGCCACGGACGCGGCGCGACGGCTTCAAGGCCGGCGCGCTGCAGGCCGGCCTCGAGAGCGCGCGCGGAGAGTTTCTCGCGATCTTCGACGCCGATTTCGTCCCGGCGCCGGACTTCCTCCGGCGCGCGATGCCGCACTTCGCCGACCCCCGCGTCGGGCTCGTGCAGGCGCGCTGGGACCACCTGAATCGCGACTACTCGCTGCTCACGCGGATCCAGTCGATCCTGCTCGACGGCCACTTCGTCATCGAGCACACCGCGCGCCATCGCTCGGGACGCTTCTTCAACTTCAACGGCACGGCCGGCGTCTGGCGGCGCCGCTGCATCGAGGAGGCGGGCGGCTGGCAGGCCGACACGCTGACCGAGGATCTCGACGCCTCGTATCGCGCGCAGCTCGCCGGCTGGCGATTCGCCTATCTCCCCGACCTCGCGGTGCCGGGCGAGCTGCCGGTCGACATGAACGGCTTCAAGACGCAGCAGCATCGGTGGACGAAAGGCGCGATCCAGACGGGACGCAAGCTCCTACCCGCGATCCTGCGCAGCAGTCATCCGTGGCGGGTCAAGGCCGAGGCCCTCGTACACCTGACGGGAAATTTCTCCCACGTGCTCGTCGTGCTCCTCGCGCTGCTCCTCGTGCCGGCAATCCTCATCCGCGAGCGGATCGGCTGGCAGCGGCTCATCGCGCTCGACTTCCCCCTCTTTTTCGGAGCGACGTTCTCGTTCGCGGCGTTCTACGTCTCCTCGCAGCGAGAGATCGGGCGCGGATGGAAGCGGACGCTGTCCGCGATGCCATTCCTCATGTCGCTCGGGATCGGGCTGTCGCTCAACAACGCGCGCGCCGTGCTCGAGGGCCTCTTCTCCACGGCGGGCGACTTCGCGCGGACGCCGAAGTACCGCATCGAAGGATCCGAGGGCGTGTGGCGCGACAAGAAGTATCGGGCGCGCCGGGACACCTTCGTGGCCGCCGAGGCGTTGCTCGCCGCCTGGTTCCTCTTCGCGACGGTCTTCGCGATGAAGGAAAACTACTGGACGGCGCTCCCGTTCCTGCTGATCTTCCTGAACGGTTTCGCCTACACCGCCGGACTGTCGCTCTGGTCGCGCGCGCGCCCGGCCGCGAGTCCGTAGGTCGCCTTCATGGAGTCCGTCGTCCGCGTCACCGAGATCTTCCGGTCGCTGCAGGGCGAGTCGACGCGTGCCGGTTTTCCGTGCGCATTCATTCGCCTGACCGGATGCGCGCTGCGGTGCGTCTGGTGCGACTCGGCCTACGCCTTCCATGGCGGCGCGGACATGCCGGTTTCGGAGGCGGCGCGCCGCGTCGCGGCGCTCGACACGGACCTCGTCGAGGTCACGGGCGGCGAGCCGCTCGAGCAGGAGGGGGTCTATCCGCTGATGGACGCGCTTCTGGCGCAGGGGAAGACGGTGATGCTCGAGACCGGCGGCCACGTGCCGCTCGATCTCGTCGATCCGCGCGTCATCAAGATCGTGGACGTCAAGGCGCCGGGCAGCGGCATGGAGTCGGCCAACCTGCCCGAGAACCTCGAGCGCCTCGGGCCGCGCGACGAGCTCAAGTTCGTCCTGGCGGGACGGCCGGATTTCGACTGGTCGCTCGATCTCGTCCGGCGAAAGGACCTGGACCGGCGCCACGTCGTGACCTTCTCGCCGGTCTGGGAGACGCTCGTGGCGCGCGACCTCGCCGACTGGATCCGCGACAGCGGCCGCAGCATCCGCCTGGGGCTCCAGCTCCACAAGCTCCTCTGGGGCGACGTGCCCGGACGATGAGCGCGTCGCCGCCCGCGGTCGTCCTCCTTTCCGGCGGGCTCGATTCGGCGACGTGTCTGCTCGTCGCGCGGTCGGAAGGCTTCGCGGTCCACGCGCTCTCGTTCGACTACGGGCAGCGCCATCGCGTCGAGCTCGAGCGAGCGCGCGCGCTCGCCGAGCGTTACGGCGCCGTCGCGCACCGCGTTTTCCGGCTGGATCTCCCGGACCGCGGCGGCTCCGCGCTGACCGAGCCTTCGGCCGAGATCCCCAAGGACGCGCTCGGGCGCGAGCCGATCCCCTCCACCTACGTCCCCGCGCGCAACACGCTCTTCCTCGCGCACGCGCTCGCCTGGGCCGAGCCCCTCGGCGCCCGGGACATTTTTCTGGGAGCGAACGCGCTCGACTACTCCGGCTACCCGGACTGCCGCCCCGAGTTCCTCGAGGCATTCGAGACGATGGCGAATCTGGCGACGAAGGCCGGCGTCGAGGGGAAGACGGCGTTCCGGATCCGCGCGCCGCTGCTGCGCCTCACGAAGAGAGAGATCGTCCTTCTCGCGCAGACGCTCGGCCTCGACTTCTCCCTCACGTCTTCCTGCTACGACCCGGAGCCCGGCGGGAGGCCCTGCGGCCGATGCGACTCGTGCCTGCTGAGGGCTCGGGGTTTCCTGGAATCGGGAGTCTCCGATCCAGTAAATCTTCTCTAAGACACTCATATTCAATACTTACAGAAGTTGACAATGAAACACTAAGATGTTATGGTTCCGGCTCCCCGGCAGCTTGGTTCGCCAGTGCGGAGGAACGGAATGAGGTTCGACCAGCTCACCATCAAGGGCCAGGAAGCGATTCAGGAGGCGCAGCGGGACGCCAGGGCTCGCGGCAACGCGGAGCTAACGCCCGACCACCTCCTGCTCGCCCTCCTCCGCCAGGACGAGGGCGTCGTCGTCCCGATCCTCCAGAAGCTCGGGGCCAACGCGGAGGCGCTCGCCTCCGAGCTCGAGGACGAGCTCGACCGCCGGCCCAAGGTCTCGGGCGCGTCGGCCGACGCGGCGCCTTCTCGCGAGCTGACGAAGATCCTCGACCGCGCCTTCGAGATCGCGCATGAGTTCGGCGACGAGTACGTCTCGACCGAGCACCTTCTGATGGCGCTTACCGAGCCGGCCGCCGGGGACGCCTCGCGCCGGCTCGCGGCCAAGGGGATCGAGAAGAACGCGCTCTTGAAGGCCCTCAAGGAGGTCCGCGGCACGACGCGGATCACCGATCCGAATCCCGAAGACAAGTACCAGGCCCTGAAGCGTTATACGCGCGACCTGACGGACCTCGCGCGGCGCGGCAAGATCGATCCCGTCGTGGGACGCGACGAGGAGATCCGGCGCGTCATTCAGGTTCTCTCGCGGCGGACGAAGAACAACCCCGTCCTCATCGGCGAGCCCGGCGTCGGCAAGACGGCCATCGTCGAGGGTCTGGCGCGGCGCATCCACATGGGCGACGTTCCGGAGGGGCTCAAGAACAAGCGCGTCGTGGCGCTCGACCTCGGCGCCATGATCGCCGGCGCCAAGTACCGCGGCGAGTTCGAGGACCGCCTGAAGGCCGTCCTGAAAGAGATCGAGGAAGCGCAGGGCACCGTCGTCCTCTTCATCGACGAGCTCCACACGCTCGTCGGCGCCGGCGCGTCCGAGGGCTCGATGGACGCCTCGAACATGCTCAAGCCTGCGCTCGCCCGCGGGGAGCTGCGCGCGATCGGCGCGACCACGCTTTCCGAGTACCAGAAGTACATCGAGAAGGACGCCGCGCTCGAGCGGCGCTTCCAGCCCGTCTACGTCGACGAGCCGTCGGTCGAAGACACGATCGCAATCCTGCGCGGCCTGCAGGAGCGCTACGAGATTCACCACGGCGTGCGCATCACGGATGCGGCGCTCGTGGCCGCTGCGCGGCTCTCCGCCCGATACATCACCGACCGCTTCCTGCCCGACAAGGCCATCGACCTCGTGGACGAGGCTGCCGCGCGCCTGCGCACGCAGATCGATTCGGTCCCGGCCGAGATCGACGAGGTGGACCGGCGCATCATGTCGCTCGACATCGAGAAGCGCGCGCTCACGAAGGAGAAGACCAAGGAGGCCCGCGCGCGCCTCGAAGAGATCGAGAAGCAGCTCTCCGAGGAGAGGGAGACTGCCAGCCGCCTGCGCGCCAAGTGGTCCGCCGAGAAGGAGGTCATTCAGAAGCTCGGGCAGGTCAAGGAGGCGATCGAGAAAGTCCGGCAGGAGGCCGTCGAGTATGAGCGCCAGGGGAATCTGCAGCGCGTGGCCGAGCTGCGCTACGGGCGGCTGCCCGAGCTCGAGAAGGAGCTCGCCTCGCAGAACACGCGCCTGGCGGATCTCCAGAAGGGCCAGCCGATGCTCCGTGAGGAAGTCGGCGAGGAGGACATCGCCAGCGTCGTCGCGCGCTGGACCGGCATTCCGGTCACGAAGCTGATCGAGGCCGAGTCACAGAAGCTGCTCGAGATGGAGAATCGGCTCGGGGAGCGCGTCATCGGGCAGCGGGAGGCCGTCGAGGCCGTGGCCGAGGCCGTCCGCCGCGCTCGCGCCGGCCTCTCCGACCCGCGCCGGCCGATCGGGTCATTCATCTTCGTCGGGCCGACCGGCGTCGGGAAGACCGAGCTCGCCAAGGCGCTCGCCGAGTTCCTCTTCGACGACGAGCAAGCGATCGTGCGCGTCGACATGTCCGAGTACATGGAGAAGCACTCGGTCGCGCGGCTCATCGGCGCGCCGCCCGGCTACGTCGGCTACGAGGAGGGTGGACGGCTGACCGAGGCCGTGCGGCGGCGGCCCTACTCCGTCGTCCTCTTCGACGAGATCGAGAAGGCGCACCCGGACGTCTTCAACGTCCTCCTGCAGGTGCTCGACGACGGGCGCCTGACGGACGGCAAGGGCCGTGTCGTCTCGTTCAAGAACACGGTCATCATCATGACCTCCAACCTCGGATCGCAGTGGATCGCCGAGTCCGGCGCCATGAGCGAGACGGAGCTTCAGACGAAGATCGAGGAGGAGCTGCGCCGCCACTTCCGGCCCGAGTTCTTCAACCGCATCGACGACGTCATCGTCTTCCATCGGCTGACCCGCGAGGAGATCGAGAAGATCGTCGAGATTCAGCTCAAGTCCCTCGCGAAGACGGTGGCCGACCGCGGCATCACCCTCGACTGGAGCCCGAAGGCGCTGAAGTTTCTCGCCGGGCGCGGCTACGACCCGACGTTCGGCGCGCGGCCCCTGAAGAGGCTGATCCAGAAGTCGGTCTCCGACGCGCTGGCTTCCCGAATTCTGAAGAACGAGCTGTCCGACGGCGACGAGGCGTACCTCGACGTGTCGAAGGACGGCGAATCGCTGCTTGTGGAGAAAGTCGCCTAGCAACCCAAACCCGAACCCGTCGTTCGGCTTTCATGGAGGTGTCTCATGGTTGACCTGGTTTCCTGGGATCCGTATCGCGAGTTTCGCAATCTGGCGCGCCGCTTCGACCGCGCGTTCACACCGTCGTCCGCCCGGCGGGACGAGGAGATGAGCCTCGGTTCGTGGCTGCCGCCCGTCGACATCGCCGAAGACAAGGACCGCATCGTCCTGACGGCGGAGCTGCCCGGCTTCCGCCAGGACCAGATCGAGGTCCAGATGGAGAACGGCGTTCTGACGCTCCGCGGCGAGCGCCGCTTCGACGGCGAGAGCAACGGGAAGAACTACCATCGCGTCGAGCGCTCCTACGGCCAGTTCGTCCGCTCCTTCACGCTGCCCAACAACGTGGACCGCGAGCGCATCCAGGCGAGCTTCTCCGGCGGCCTGCTCGAAATCGCGCTTCCCAAGCGCGAGGACGCCAAGCCCCGGCAGATCAAGATCTCGTCGTCCGATGCAACGAAGGACGAGAAGAAGACGGTCGAAGTCCAGGCGCGCTGACCGCGTCTTCCTTCGTTTTTCGAGCCCCGCCCGTGCGGGGCTTTTTCTTCTCCCCCGCGGGGAGGGTCGGGTTGAGGGGGGGTCCCGAAAATCCGCTTTCTGTCGTAAGGTCTCGGTCGCGTGAGAAAAGCCGCACTGCTCCTGTTCGCCGCCGCGCTGCCGGTGAGTTCGTCCGCGTCCCCGCTGCCGTCCCGCCGCAGCGAGGTCGTCGAGGTCGTCGAGAAGGTCTCCCCGGCCGTCGTGAACATCGCCGCCCAGCAGACCGTGCGCCGCCAGCGCTCGGTCTTCGACGAGTTCTTCTTCGGCCAGGATTCGCGGCCGGCCAAATCGCTCGGCTCGGGCGTCATCATCGACCCCAAAGGCATCATCCTCACGAACGACCACGTGATCTCGGGCGCCTCGAAGATCATCGCGACGACGAAGGATGGGAAAGAGCTCGACTGCGACGTCGTGGGATCCGACGCCGACAACGACCTCGCGGTTCTGAAGGCGCGCGGCGCCGTGGCGAACCTCCCGACGATCAAGCTCGGCTCATCCTCGGACCTCCTGATCGGAGAGACGGTCGTCGCGATCGGCAATCCCTTCGGCCTGTCGAACACCGTCACGGCCGGCGTGCTGTCGGCGCTCGGGCGCAGCGTCCCCGGAGAGAATCAGCACGTCTACAGCGACTTCCTGCAGATCGACGCGCCGATCAATCCCGGCAACTCCGGCGGACCGGTGGTGAACATCCAGGGCGACATGATCGGCGTGGCGACCGCGATCATCGGCGGCGCGCAGGGAATCGGCTTCGCAATTCCGGCGGATCGGGCGCGCCGCATCGTGGACGACCTCCTGCGCTTCGGGAAGGTCCAGGCGGTGTGGATCGGGATCCACGGCCGGACGATCTCCGGCCGCGACGAAGACCGCCCGCGCGGCTATCGCGTGCGGAGCGTCGAGCCCGGCTCCCCCGCCGACCGCGCGGGCATCAAGGCGGGCGACCAGATCGTCTCGATCGACGAGAAGCCGATCGACTCGGCGGAGGCGTTCGAAACGGCGCTCTCGACGCGCGGACCCGGCAAGCCGATGAAGATCGTGTTGAAGAGCTCCGCCGGTCCGGCGCGCACGGTGACCCTTTCCGGCCAGGCGCCTCCCGCCGACTTCGGCGTCCGGCTGCTCCGCGAGTCGATCGGCCTGACGCTGCGCGAGACGCGCGACGGGCTGCGCCTCACGACGGTCGAGTCGGGCGGCGCCGCCGCGCGCGCGGGGCTCGAGCGGGGCGACGCGCTCGTCGCGTTGAACGGCGAGCAGGTCAATTCGATCGAGGACGTCAACAAGATCCTGGCCCGCGACCACAGCCGCACGACTCTCTGGATGGTCGTGGGCCGCGGCGCGTGGCAGTACACGCTGACGTTCCCGCTGAACTAACCGTCGCTTCGGCTTGCTCGGGATCCTGCAATCGCGCTCCGCCGCTGGCACAATCTCGTTTGGGTCTCAATCCGCGCTCCCGCACCGGCGGCCGACTCGGCCAAAGGGCCTCGATCGTCCGCCTGGATCCCTCGCTTCGCCTTCGCTCCCGCGGCGCGAGGCTCCTCCCTCGATTACCTCGGGAGACTCCTCGCGCCGCGAACTCCTGTACTGGTCCGGCTGGAACAGTTGTTCGCAGCGCGACCAAGGTTTGCGAGGGATCGAGCAAACCGACTCGCGCTGCGGGAGCCGGAGCGCCGCGAGGGAATCAGGCGAGCGGTCGAGCCCCCTTCGGGCGAGCCGCTAGCCGGTGCGGCGGACGGCGCGACCGCACGAGAGGTCCGGCTGTGTCTTGAGGACGCGCGCCGTCAGCCGCAGATTCGCGAGCAAGCGTAGGCGACGGTTTATCGGCTCTTGATGAACGTTCCGTCGGAAAGCTCGGACCATGCCTTCCGTAGCTCGGCCTGCGTGTTCATCACGATCGGGCCCTGCCACGCGACCGGCTCCTCGAGCGGCCGGCCCGAGACGAGCAGGAAGCGGATTCCCTCGTCGCCCGCCTGAACCGTCACCTCGTCGCCGCGGTCGAAGAGAACGAGGGAGCGGTTCTCGACCGCCTCCGGCACGACGCCCTCGAGCTCGTTGCGCACGCCCTGCGGCGCGGAGGCGTCCCGGAAGGACCCCGAGCCCGAGAAGACGTAGGCGAAGGCGTGATGCGCGCGGTCGACCGGAATCCGCCGGCGCTGCCCGGCCGGCACGGAGATGTCGAGGTATCGCGGATCGGCCGCGACGCCCTCGACCGGGCCGCGCTTGCCCCAGAACTCTCCGCAGATGATCCGCGCCGTCGTGCCGTCGTCGTCCACGGCCTCGGGGATGTCGGCCGCGGCGATGTCCTGGTAGCGCGGCTTCGTCATCTTGAGCGACGACGGCAGGTTCGCCCACAGCTGGAATCCGTGCATGCGGCCGCGCGGGTCGCCCTGCGGCATCTCCTGATGCAGGATGCCGCTGCCCGCGGTCATCCACTGGACGTCGCCGGATCCGAGCTCTCCCTTGTTGCCGAGGCTGTCGCCGTGCGCCACGGTGCCCGCGAGGACGTAGGTGATCGTCTCGATTCCCCGGTGCGGGTGCCACGGGAAGCCTGCCCGGTAGTCGGCGGGGTTGTCGTTGCGAAAGTCGTCGAGGAGCAGGAACGGGTCGAACTCCTCGGTGTTTCCGAATCCGAAGGCGCGGCGCAGCTTCACGCCGGCGCCCTCGAGGGTCGGCGTCGAGCTTCGGACGCTCTTCACGGGTCTGACGGACATGTCGTTCTCCTCGAACTCCAATACGACGATTCCGGCGTCTCCGATTCTTTTCAGCCGTTCCGGCGCGCCCGCAGGCGCAGCTCTGATACGACGATCCCGGCGAGCACCAGCGCGGCTCCGGCGACGCCCCGCCCGCCGGCACGTTCGCCGAGAAGCCACGCCGCGAGAAGCGAGGCCCACACCGGCTCGAGCGCGAGAATGATCGCGCCGTGAATCGCGGACATGCGGCCCTGCGACCACGTCCACCCGAGAAAGCCGGCCAGCGTGCAGACCGAGCCCAGGTACGCGACGGTCCAGGGAAATCCTCCCGACCACGGGATCGGCCGCGCTTCGAGGGACCCGACGTGCGTGGCCGAAAGCGGAGCCGCTCGCAGCGCCAGTGCGAGGCCCGCCGCGAGCGCCACGACGAAGGAGAGCTGGACGATCGTCAACCAGAGCGCGTCGTGCTTCCCCGCCCGCTCGGCGAGCTCGACGCCATAAAACGCGAACAAGACGCTGCCCGCCGCCACCCAGAGGTCGCCGCGCTGGAACACGCCGCCGCGCCCCGGGAAAGTCAGCAGCAGGAAACCGACCGACGCGAGCGCGATGCCGAGGCCGTTCTCGAGCGTCGGCAGCCGTTTCGTGCGGAAGACGGCGACGAACGGCGTCAGCACGACGGCCAGGCCCGTCAGGAACGCCGCCTTCGTCGCCGTCGTCTCGGCCTGGCCCAGCACCTGGAGAGACTGGCCCGCGGCGAGCAGCGTCCCGAGCACCGTCCCGTCGCGGAGCAGTCCCGCCGGACGGCGGCGCCGCAGGATCGCGACCGCGGCGGCCGCGAGCGCGAGTGCGGTCGCGAACCGCCAGAAGATGAGAGCGAACGGCGGCGCGGTCTCGAGCGCGTGCCGCATGACGACGTAGGAAGAGCCCCAGACGACCGTGACAGCGACGAGCACCGCGTCGGCGCGCAGCTTGCCTCCGGCGGGGCCTTCGTCTTCGCTCGGTTCCATCGTCCGCCTGGCTGGTCGGTTCAGGCTAACATCGCCCCCCTTGACCGACGGCACGTCCGCTCCCCGCGTCCGCTTCGCGCCCTCCCCGACGGGATCGCTGCACGTCGGAAGCGTCCGCACCGCCCTCGACAACCTTCTCTTCGCGCGGCGCGAGAACGGCGTCTTCATCCTGCGCATCGAGGACACCGACGTCGAGCGCTCGAAGACGGAGCTGTCGGAACAGATCCTCTCGTCGATGAAGTGGATGGGTCTGGACTGGGACGAGGGGCCCTTCTACCAGTCCCGTCGCTACGATCTCTATCGCGCCGCGGCGGAGAGACTCCTCGCCGAGGGCAAGGCCTACCGCGCCTTCGAAACTCCCGAGGAGCTGGACCGGGAGCGCAAGAATGCCGAGGCCGAGGGCCGCGCCTACCGATACTCCGGCGCCGGCCGCGCGATCCCGCCGGACGAAAGTGACCGGCGCGCCCGCGCCGGCGAGCGCCACGTCGTCCGGCTCAAGATGCCGGCCGAGACGATCGTCGTCCACGACCTCATCCGCGGGCCCGTCGAGTTTCCGGCCGACGCCCTCGACGACTTCGTGCTCGTGCGCTCCGACGGGCATCCGCTCTACCACTTCAGCGTCTGCGTGGACGACGCCGAGATGAAGATCACGCACGTCATCCGCGGCGACGACCACCTTGCGAACACCCCGAAGCATGTCGCGCTCTTCCGGGCCCTCGGCGCGCCGGTCCCGCAGTTCGCGCACCTCGGGATGATCCTCGGCACCGACCGCAAGAAGCTCTCGAAGCGGCATGGCGCGGCCTCCGTCGAAGAGTGGCGCGACGTGGGCGTCCTCCCCGAGGCCCTCTTCAACTACCTCGCGCTTCTGGGCTGGGCCCCGGGCGGCGACCGCGAGATCCTGTCGCGCGAAGACATGGAGAAAGAGTTCTCGCTCGACCACGTGGGCGCCTCCCCTTCCGTCTTCGATCCCGAGAAGCTCCTCTGGATGAACGCGCAGTACATCGCGCGCATGCCGGGTGAGGAGCTCCTCGCGCGCGCCGCGGCCGCCGCGACACAGGAGCTGCCTCCCCGGGCGATTGCGCTGCCCGCGATCGAGCTCCACCGTCCGCGCGTGCGGACGACGATCGAGCTCGCGCGGGCGCTCGGCTCCTATGCGCGCGACCCAGAGCAGTACGACGCGGACGGCGTCCGCAAGCAGGTTCGGCCCGAGACGCCGGCGCAGGTCGAGAAGCTCGTCGCGCGCTTCGAAGCGCAGGCCGACTGGTCGGCGGGACCGCTCGAGGCGGCGCTGCGGGAGACGGCGGAATCACTCGGGGTCGGCGCCGGGAAGCTCATCCATCCGGTGCGTCTCGCGCTGACCGGAGTCACCGTCGGCGCGCCGCTCTTCGACGTGCTGGCGCTGCTCGGGAAGGAGACATCGCTGCGGAGACTGAAGAGATTTCTCGGAGCGATCTCCCCGGAAGTCAGGGCTTGAGCTTGTAGTCCTCGCGCAGCCGGTGAAGCTGCTTGAGCGCCTCTCGCAGCACGGTCGTCACCCGGCTGACCTCGCGCCCGTAGTACTTGAGCTCCGCGTCGCAATCCGTCAGGCCGTAGACGGCCTCGTCTTTCTCCAGCCTGTCCTTCTCGTAGGACAGCCGCTCGATCAGCTCGTCGAGCTCGGTCCGCAGCACGAACGCGATGTCGCGCACCCCGAGAAACCGGCTGCACTGCGGGCAGTGGACTTCCTCGCTCCCCGTCTCGGGAATGCCGTCGATCACAAACTGCCGCTCGCAGCGCGGGCACTCGAAGACTTCCGGGATCATGGCCTCGACGATGCTAGCAGGTCGGCGCCGCCGGGACCGCTGGTCCGAGGAACAGGATGCACTTTGGTCCTACGCCCCGGAAATCGGACCGCGCTATAGAATCCCCCTCCGATTCGATTGAGCATCGCTCTCGGGCGGGTAACCGGGAGGTGGGCATGGACAGACCGGCGTCGAGGCGTCTCTTCTTCATGGTCGCGGTCGTCGCGATGACGTTCGCCGCATGCGGCAAGAAGAAAGAGGCGCCGCCGCCTCCGCCGCCCACGGTCGAGGTCGCGACGGTCGTCCAGAAGGACGTCCCGATCTTCCAGGAATGGATCGGCTCGCTCGACGGCTTCGTCAACGCCGAGATCCGCCCGCAGATCGAGGGCTACCTTCTCAAGCAGGACTACAGGGAGGGCTTCCTGGTCCACGCCGGCGAAACCCTCTTCGAGATCGACCCGCGGCAGTTCCAGGCGACGTACGACCAGGCCAAGGGCTACGCTCGCCCAGTACGAGGCCACGCTCGCCAACGCGAAGACGACGGCGGCGCGCTACAGACCCCTGGCCGCGCAGAAGGCCATCAGCCAGCAGGAGCTGGACGACGCCGAGACGCGGGAGCGCACGGCCGCAGGCCAACGTCGAGATCCGCGCGGGCCGCGCTCGAGAAGGCGAAGCTCGACCTCGGCTGGACGAAGGTCGTCTCGCCCATCGACGGCATCGCGGGCGTCGCGAAGGCGCAGGTCGGCGACCTCGTCAACCGCCTGACCGTCATGACGACGGTCTCGCAGGTCGATCCCATCAAGGTCAACTTCAATCCGAGCGAGCAGGAGTACCTCGCCTGGGTGGCCAAGCACGGCCCGCCCGAGAAGACTCTCAGCGCCGGCACAGAACCTCGAGCAGGGGCCTCTGCAGCTCGTCCTCTCGGACGGCTCGGTCTTTCCGCACCACGGCCGGGCGATCCTCGTCGGCCGCGAGGTGGACGTGAAGACGGGCACGATCCAGCTCGCGGGCGCGTTCCCGAATCCCGGGCAACGTCCTGCGGCCCGGCCAGTACGCCAAGGTGCGCGTCGCCGTGGACGTCAAGAAGGGCGCCATCCTCGTGCCGCAGCGGGCGGTCTCCGAGCTGCAGGGCAGCTACCAGGTCGCCGTCGTCGGCGCGGACAACAAGGTGACGATCAAGGTCGTCAAGCCCGGGCCGCGTCGAAGGGAACCTCTGGGTGATCGAGGAGGGCCTGAAGCCGGGAGACCGGATCGTGGTCGAGGGACTGCAGCGCGTGCGGCTCGGGCATGACGGTCGTGCCCAAGGAGGCCTCGAGCCGCGCCGGACGGCGGAGGCCGGCGCCGGCCGAGAAGACCGGGACGTAACCCGTGGGCGCCTTCTTCGTCCGCCGGCCGATCGTCGCGATCGTCATCGCGATCCTGATGACGATGGCGGGGGCCGTCGCCATGACGAAGCTCCCGACCGCGCAGTATCCCGACATCGTGCCGCCGCAGATCCAGGTCACGACGACCTACACGGGCGCCGACGCGCTCACGATCGAGCAGTCGGTCGCGACGCCGCTCGAGCAGCAGATGAACGGCGTGGACAACATGATCTACATGCAGTCCACCAACGCCAACGACGGGACGATGACGCTGAACGTCACGTTCGACGTCGAGACCGACATCAACATCGACCAGGTCAACACGCAGAACCGCGTCTCCCAGGCCCAGCCGAACCTCCCGTCCGACGTCAACCAGTTCGGCCTGACGGTCAAGAAGGCCACGATCCAACCCGCTGCTCATCGTCTCTCTGTACTCGCCCAAGGGAACCTACGACGCCCTGTTCCTCGGCAACTACGCCACGATCAACGTCAACGACGCGATCTACCGCGTGCCGGGCGTCGGCCAGATCCAGAACTACGGCACCGCCGACTACGCCATGCGGATCTGGGTCAAGCCGGACCGCCTGGCGAGCCTCGGGCTCACGGTCCCCGACCTCATGAACGCGGTCAAGCAGCAGAGCACGGTCAACCCGTCGGGAGGCATCGGCACCGAGCCGGCGCCGCAAGGGGCAGGAGTTCACCTACACGGTGCGCTCCCAGGGGCGCCTCGTCTCGGCCGAGGAGTTCGGCAACGTCGTCGTGCGGCTGAACCCGGACGGCTCCGTCGTGCGCCTGAAGGACGTCAGCCGGATCGAGCTCGGCGCCCTGAACTACCAGCAGCGCGCCCGGTTGAACGGCAAGCCCTCCTGCCCGATCGGCGTCTTCCAGGTCCCGGGCTCCAACGCCATCGCGGTCGCCGAGGGCGTCAAGAAGACGATGAAGGAGCTGAAGGAGCGCTTCCCCGACGACCTCGACTACGTGGTCTCGCTCGACACCACGCTGCCGGTCACCGAGGGCATCAAGGAGATCGAGCACACGCTCTTCGAGGCGATCGTCCTCGTCATCATCGTCGTCTTCCTGTTCCTGCAGGGCTGGCGCGCGACGCTCATTCCGCTGCTCGCCGTGCCGGTCTCGCTCGTCGGCACGTTCATGCTTCTTCCCGATCGCTCGGCTTCTCGATCAACACGCTCTCGCTCTTCGGCCTCGTGCTCGCGATCGGCCTCGTCGTGGACGACGCGATCGTCGTCGTCGAGGCGGTCGAGCACCACATCGAGCACGGCCTCTCGCCCAGGGACGCGACGCTGAAGGCGATGGAGGAGGTCACGCAGCCCGGTCATCGGCATCGCGCTCGTGCTCTCCGCCGTGTTCATCCCCGTGGCCTTCATGGGCGGCATCCAGGGCCGGATGAACATGCAGTTCGCCATCACGATCGCCGTCTCGGTCCTGATCTCGGCGTTCAACGCCCTCTCGCTCTCGCCGGCGCTCTGCTCCCTGATCCTGAAGCCCAAGAAGCAGTCGAAGGGGCCGCTCGGCAAGTTCTTCGCGTGGTTCAACCGGGTCTTCGACAAGATGACCAACGGCTACGTCAACCTCTCCGGCCTCCTCATCCGCCGAGATGGTCGTCAGCCTCCTGATCCTCGCCGGGTTCATCGTTCTGTCGGGCCTGCTCGGCAAGAGGCTTCCCTCGGGCTTTCTCCCCAGCGAGGACCAGGGCTACTTCTTCCTGAACGTCCAGCTGCCCGACGCGTCCTCGCTCCAGCGGACCGACGCGGTGTGCCAGAAAGATCGAGAAGCTCCTCGCGGAGACGAAGGGCGTCAAGTACGTCACGACGGTCGCCGGCTACAGCCTCCTCGCCGGAGCCTCGGCGCCTTACACCGCCTTCTACTTCGTCGCGCTCGACCCCTGGGATGAGCGCGAGGGCGAGGACATGCTGGCGAGCGCGATCGTCCGGCGCCTGAACGGAGAGTTCCGCGCCAAGATCCTCGAGGCGAGCGTCGTCGCTTTCGAGCCGCCCGCCATCCAGGGCCTCGGCACCGGCGGCGGCTTCTCGTTCTGGCTCCAGGACCGCAGCGGCGGAACCGTCGAGTTCCTGGACGCAGAACCTCCAGAAGTTCCTGGAGGCCGCGCGCAAGCGCCCCGAGCTCGCCAACGTCAACAGCGTCTGGCGCGCCGCGGTGCCCCAGATCTACGCCGACATCAACCGCGACAAGGTCCTGAAGCAGGGCGTCGCAGGTCGGCGACGTCTACCAGTCGCTCCAGGCGTTCCTCGGCGGCATCTACGTCAACCAGTTCAACCGCTTCGGCCGCCAGTGGAAGGTCTTCCTCCAGGCCGAGCCGAGCGGCCGCGTCAAGACCGAGGACATCAACCAGTTCTACGTGCAGCAACAACGACGGCAAGATGGTGCCGCTCTCCGCGGTCGTGACGACCCGGAGCATCTCCGGGCCGGAGTTCACCAACCGATTCAACCTCTTCCGGGCGGCGCAGGTCACGGGAATTCCCGCGCCGGGCTACAGCTCCGGTCAGGCCACGGCGGCGCTCGAGGAGGTCTTCCGGGAGATCATGCCGCGCGAGATGGGCTACGACTGGGCCGACATGTCGTACCAGGAGGTCAAGGCCGCCGGCGCGGGCGCGCGGGTCTTCGTCCTCTCGATCATCTTCGTCTTCCTGATCCTCGCCGCGCTCTACGAGAGCTGGTCGCTCCCGTTCGGCGTTCTGCTCTCCGTGCCCGGTCGCGGTGTTCGGCGCGTTCCTCGGGCTGCTGCTGCGGAAGTTCAACCTCGACGTGTACGGCCAGATCGGCCTCGTCATGCTGATCGGCCTCGCCGCGAAGAACGCGATCCTGATCGTCGAGTTCGCCGTGCTCCAGCAGAAGGAAAAGGGCATGGGCCTCGTGGACGCCGCCCTCGAGGGCGCGAAGCTGCGGCTGCGGCCGATCCTCATGACCTCCTTCGCCTTCATCCTCGGCTGCGTGCCGCTCTGGACCGCGTCCGGCTCGGGCGCCGAGTCGCGCAAGATCCTGGGAACCGTCGTCATCGTCGGCATGCTCGCGGCGACGGGGATCGCGATCTTCATCATCCCGGCGCTCTTCGTCCTGGTCGAGAAGCTCGCCGGCAAGGGAAAGGCGAAACCGAAGGAAGCGGAGGGCACGGCTCCGACGGCCGCAGCGGCTCCGAATCCTACCCCGGCCGGCGGAGGGCACTGACGTGAGAAAGCTCGCCGCATCCCGCTGCTCGGGCTCGTGCTCCTGGCCGGGTGCGCCGTCGGACCCAACTACAAGAAGCCGCCGGTCCCGGCCCCCGATCAGTATCGGGAGGTCCAGGGTCCGCCGGCGCCGGCGGCGCTCCTCGCCGACCGGCCCTGGTGGGAGGTCTTCGGCGACGCGCAGTCTGCAGCGCCTGATCGACGAGGCGCTCGCAGACCGGTTACGACGTGCGCATCGCCGCGTGGCGCGTCGAGGAGGCCCGCGCGCGGGCGGGCATCGCCCGCTCGGAGTTCTGGCCGCAGATCGACTATGGCGCCGAGTGGTCGCGCGGGCGCAACTCGCGTCTACGTCCCTCCGTTCACCACGGCGACGCGAAACCTGAACAACGTCAACGTGAACTTCGGCTGGGAGCTCGACCTCTGGGGCCGCATCCGGCGGCTGAACGAGGCGGCGAAGGCGCAGTACCTCGCGACCGAGGAAGCGCGACGCGGCGTTCTGCTCTCCCTCGTCTCGGACGTGGCGCGCACCTACTTTCTGCTCCGGGAGCTCGACGAGGAGCTCGAGATCGCGCAAGAGCACGGTGACCGCCTTCCAGGACACCGCCGATCTCTTCGAGCGCAAGCTCGCGCAGGGCGCGGCCTCGGCGCTGGAGACCTCGTACGCCGCGGCGGCACTCGAACCAGGTCGCCGCGCAGGTGCCCGAGATCGAGCGGCAGATCGAGGCGACGGAGAACCAGCTGAGCCTGCTTCTCGGCCGCAACCCGGGGCCCATCCCCCGCGGCCAGGCGCTCGAAGACCAGCCGCTCCCGCCGGAGGTGCCGGCCGGCCTTCCGTCGGACCTGCTCGAGCGGCGGCCCGACATCCGCCAGGCCGAACAGGACGCTCATCGCCGCCAACGCCACGGTAGGCGTCGCGACGGCGAACTTCTTCCCGCGCATCAGCCTGACGGGCGTCTTCGGCGCCGTCGGCCCCGAGCTCGACAACTTCTTCTATCCCGCGGGAAAGACCTGGTCGATCGCCGCCGGTCTCCTCGGGCCCGCTCTTCCAGGGAGGCCGGCTCCGCAGCGAGTACGACGTGTCCTACGCGCAGTGGGAGCAGGCGCGGCTCTTCTACGAGCAGAGCGTGACGAGCGCCTTCGCCGAGACGACGACGGTGCTCTACGCGCGCGAGAAGCTCGGGGCGTCGGTGGCCGAGCTCCAGCGCACGGTCGACGACTATCGGGAGATGGTCCGGCTGACGAACGTGCGCTACGACAGCGGCCTCTCGAACTACTTCGAGGTCCTCTACGCCATGCAGCAGCTCTTTCCCTGCCGAGATCATTCTCGCGCGCGAGCGGCTGAATCTCCTGACGAACTTCGTGGACATCTACAAGGCCCTGGGCGGCGGTTGGAACATCGAGAGTCCCGGCTGGCTATCGCCCGCCGCCGCGCCGCCCGCCGAGTCCAAACCCTAAGTTCGAGCCGTGGCCACCTCAAGCGTGGTCGATGCTAGCGGCGACGGATTTCCTTGAGTCGGCCCGGCTGCTCGTCGTAGTGCTCGACGTGGACACCGCCGCTCTCGTTGATCGACAACGCCACACGGGGATATAGCTTGCCCTCGCCGGACCCGAAGTCGGGGACCTCGAAGACGGCCACCGCGAACGGATAATCGAGCGAGGGAGCGCTGTCGTTGACCTCCTCGATCTTGAGGCTCCGCGTCGTGACGACCACGTACCGCGTGCCGCCGCCCGACAGAGGCTCGGTCACGACGAGCTCGAGCGGGTACTCGAGGTTGCCGAGGTTCAGGCGCCCGCGATTGCCGCCGCGAATTGCGGAAAGCAGCGCCTGCTGACCGCCTTCCGCGAGCGCCTTCCGCAGCGGCTGCGCCTCCTCGACCGTGAGCGGCCGCGCGACGATGATCGTCATCGGCATCGTGCGCGTGCCCTGCGACGTCGTCATCTCCGCGGTGGCGGTGAACGTCCCGGTCGAGGCGTCCTGCCCGATCGCCGGCGCGGCGAGCACCACGGTGAGCACCGCGGCGAGACGGAAATGCCTCCGCATTGTGGCGAGCCTAACACGCGAAATCACGGAACGAACGCGAGGAAGAGAAACGCCGCGAAGAGGACGAGGTGCACGGCGCCCTGCATGAGGTACGTGCGTCCGGTGCCGAGCGTCACGGAGCTCAGGAGAAGCGTGACGCCGAGCATCACGAGGTCTTTTCCTTCGAGGCCAAGGTGAAGGGGCAGACCGAAGGAGATCACGGCAACGGCCACCACGGGTATCGTGAGTCCGATGCACGCCATCGCCGATCCGATGGCCAGGTTCATGCTCGTCTGCAGCCGGTTTGCGCGAGCGGCGCGCGCCGCGGCGCCCGTCTCCGGGAGCAGCACCAGAGCGGCGATGACGATTCCGATGACGGCCTTCGGCGCGCCGGCTTCGATAACCAGTCGCTCGATCGTCGGCGAAAGCAGTTTGGCCAGACCGACCACGGAGACGAGGCAGACGATCAGCTGGCCGAAGCTGGCGGCGGCTTCGCGTTTCGTCGGAGGGCTCGCATGCGCCTCTGGATTGGACGAGTCCTCGACCGGGAGAAAGTAGTCCCGGTGCCGTACCGTCTGCACGAAGACGAAGATGGCCCACAATGCGGCCGACGTCATCCCGACGAAAGCGAGCTGGGTGTGGCTATACGTACCGCTCGGCGTCGTCGTCGTGTAGGTCGGCAGTACGAGTGAGAGCGACGCCATCACGATGAGCGCTGCGAGACCGCCGCTCGAACCCTCGACGCGAAACGTCTGCTCGTGATGGGCGAGGCCGCCCACGAGAATGCACAGCCCCACCACGCCGTTGAAGATGATCATCACCGCCGCGTAGATCGCATCGCGGGCGATCACCGCGGCGTCCTGGCCGCCCGTGAACATCATCGACAGGATGAGCGAGGCCTCGATCACCGTCACAGCCACGGCGAGCACCAGGGTTCCGAAGGGCTCGCCGACGCGGTGGGCCACGACCTCCGCGTGGTGGACCGCGGCGATGACCGCACCGATGAGGGCGGCGGCGCAGAGCATTGCCACCGGCGGATTGATCCCGAGCAGTATCGCGCCGACGAGTACTATGGCTGAGAACGCCGGGAGGAGCGCCCATTTCACCGCGCCGCGATTCTAGCGCCGCACGCGATTCCACGGCGCGGCGCTAGACTGCGGACCCGAAAGCGAGATGACAATCCCGATCGCCGAAAGCCGGCGCCTCGCGGACAATGACGCCCGGCGCGTGCACTGGAGCCGCTGGGGGCCCTACCTTTCCGCGCGCGCCTGGGGCACCGTGCGGGAGGACTACAGCGCCGACGGAACGGCCTGGGACTACTTCCCGCAGGAGCACGCGACCGCGCGCGCGTATCGCTGGAACGAGGACGGGCTGCTCGGCCTCTGCGACCGGCACCAGCTCGTCTGCTTCGCGATCGCGCTCTGGAACGGGAAGGACCCCATTCTCAAGGAGCGGCCCTTTGGCCTCTCCAACTCCCAGGGCAACCACGGCGAGGACGTGAAGGACTACTGGTTCTACCTCGACGCGACGCCGACCGCGTCCTATCTGAGGGCGCTCTACAAGTACCCGCAGGCCGAGTTCCCGTACCGGCAGTTGCTCGAGGAGAACGCGCGGCGCACGATCGAACAGCCGGAGTACGAGCTCGCCGACACCGGCGTCTTCGCCGACGGCCGATATTTCGACGTCGTCGTCGAGTACGCCAAGGCCTCTCCCGAAGACATTCTCATCGCGATCACTGTTGCCAACCGCGGCCCGGAGGCGGCGACCCTCGATCTTCTTCCCACGGTCTGGTTCCGCAACACGTGGTGGAAGCCCGGACGGGTGCGCCCGAATCTCCGCGCCGGGACGCGCACGGATGGGCGCCCGGTCGTCGAGCTCTCGGAGGCGTACGTGGGCCGCCGTTACCTCCACGCGGAGCATGGAGGCGAGCTGCTCTTCACCGAGAACGACACGAACACCGAAAAGATCTTCGGCGTACCCAACGGGACGCCATTCGTCAAGGACGCCTTCCACGAGCTCGTCATCCATGGCCGGACCGAGGCGGTCAACCCCGCACGACTGGGCACGAAAGCCGCCGTTCGCTATCGCCTCTCCGTTCCCGCGGGCGCGAGCGCCCGGATTCGGCTGCGCCTGACCGACGACGTTTGCGTCTCCACGGATCCGCTGTCGGACGAGTTCGAATCCACCCTCGCGCAACGCCGCCTGGAGGCGGACGAGTACTACTCCGGGATCATTCCGGCCAGCCTCTCGCCCGACGAACGCAACGTCATGCGCCAGGCCCTCGCCGGGATGATCTGGTCCAAGCAGTTCTACAAGTACGACGTCCGCGGCTGGCTCCTCGGAGATCCCGGACAGCCGCCTCCGCCCCCGCAGCGCCGGGAGGGGCGCAATGCCGACTGGACGCACCTGTATGCCGCGGACGTCCTCTCGATGCCGGATACGTGGGAGTTCCCGTGGTTCGCCGCGTGGGACCTCGCCTTTCACTGCGTCGTCCTCGCGCTCGTCGATCCGGGTTTCGCGAAGGACCAGCTCGTGCTGATGCTGCGCGAGTGGTACATGCACCCCAACGGCCAGATTCCCGCCTACGAGTGGAGCTTCGGCGACGTGAATCCTCCGGTGCATGCGTGGGCCGCGATGCGGGTCTTCCAGATCGAGGAGGCCAAGACCGGGCGAGGCGACCGCGCTTTCCTCGAGCGCGTGTTCCACAAGCTGTTGCTCAACTTCGACTGGTGGGTCAACCGGAAGGACGCGCTCGGCAACAACATCTTCCAGGGAGGATTCCTGGGCCTCGACAACATCGGCATCTTCGACCGGAACACCCCGCTGCCGAACGGCTGGATCCTCGGCCAGGCGGACGGGACGAGCTGGATGGCGATGTACTGCCTCAACATGCTCGCCATCGCGCTGCAGCTCGCGACCGAGGATCCGGTGTACGAAGACGTCGCGAGCAAGTTCTGGGAGCACTTCGTCTACATCGCCTACGCGATCCAGCGTCCCGACGAGCAGGCGAAGGGCCTTTGGAGCGAGGACGACGGGTTCTTCTACGACACGCTGCACGGGCCCGACGGCCGCAACGTTCCCATCAAGGTCCGCTCCGCGGTCGGGCTGCTTCCGTTGACCGCCGTCGCGACGGGAGACTCGAAGCTGATCGCGCGGTTCCCGGCCTTTCGCCGCCGGATGGACTGGTTCGTCAAATACCGGCCCGACCTGACCTCGTCCTGCGCCTCGATGACACGCGTCGGGCAGGAGGACCGCCTGCTGCTATCCGTGGTCAAGCCGGAGCAGCTCACCCGCGTCCTCGCATACATGCTCGACGAGAACGAGTTCCTCTCGCCCTACGGCATCCGATCCGTCTCTCGATTTCACCGCGAGCATCCGTACGAGACTCACGCCGGAGGCATGGACTACCGGCTCGACTACGAGCCCGGCGAATCGCGGACGCCGCTTTTCGGAGGAAACTCGAACTGGCGCGGGCCGATCTGGTTTCCGATCAACTACCTCATCATCGAATCGCTGCAGCGCTATCATCGCTACTTCGGAGACGACTTCCGCGTGGAGTGCCCGACCGGCTCCGGCCGGTTGATGACGCTCCGAGAGGTCGCTCGCGAACTCGCGCGCCGCCTCTCGCGGATCTTCCTGCCCGACGCCTCGGGACGGCGGCCCGTCGAAGGTCCGTACGAGATCTTCCATCGGGATCCGCACTGGAAGGATCTCGTTTCGTTCCACGAGTACTTCCACGGAGACTCCGGCGCCGGCCTCGGCGCCTCGCATCAGACCGGCTGGACCGGCTTGATCGCCAAGCTCCTCGACACGCTGGGCGAGACCGCGGGCCGCTGACGCCGCCGGCTCAGAAGTCGCGCCGAGAGGCGATCCGCATGGAAACGAGCCGCGCGATCAGGATCGCCGGATAGAGCTGGCCGACCAGGGCCTCGCCGATCGCGAGGCTTCGCGCGGCGGGATGGACCGGCGTGATGTCCCCGTACCCGAGCGTCGTCAGCGTCACGAAGCTGAAATAGAGAAGGCCGTGCGAGATGCGGCCCTCATTCACGACGTGTTGCGCGAACTGGAAGGCCCCGGGCAATGCGCGATAGACGACCTCGTACGCCGCGGCCCAGGCGAAGCCCGCGAGAAGGTACACGACGACCGCTCCCTGAATCCGATAAACGGTGATCGGTCCCTCGCGAAAGACCTGCACGAGGACGAGCGCTGCAAGAATCGAGAAGAGTGCGATCGACAAGGCGAAGCCCGCGAGCTGCGACAAGGAGCCGGGCGACTGGAAACCCGCCCATCGCAGGGCAAGGGTCGCCGCCGTCAGGGCGGCGACGAGCCACGTCAGGACCGGGCGCTTGCCGACGATGACGACGCCCGACACGAGAATCATCGAAAACAGGATGTCGAAGGCAAACTCCCCCGCGCGCCCGGTGTCCGCCAGAGGCGAGCCGACGAAGAGCGCCAGACAGAGGAAGACGAGCATCGCGGACAATCCCTTGTCCGACTGCCACAGGCCCGCCAGGGGCGCGGGGCGCTTCACGAATGTGCCGGTGGATACCCCGCGAACATCTTGTCGAGGATCTCGCGAAGCCGCTGCTCGCGCTCCTCGTTCTCCTTATTTGCCCGGATCTCGCCGCTCGCGGTCCCGCGCCAGACCGCCTCCTTCTTGCCGATGTCCACGAGGTCGATCAGCATCGTGCCCGCCGGAACCTCGTACACCTGGGTCATGTAGGGCATTCCCCAGTAGGGCCCCCAGCCATAGCCCCAGGCCGGGCTATAGGAGACGACGTGCGTGTCGACGGAGAGCCGCCAGTGAACCGCGAGCCACAGATCCGGCCTGTCGTCCGACCGGCGGAGGCCGCGCTTGCCGAGCTCGTCTTCGAGGACGCTCTGGACCCGCCGCGACCAGACGGGATCCTTGATCGATCCGTCGTCTTTCCAGGTCCACGTTTTATATTTCGTGAAGTCCGCCTGCTTGTCCCAGCCGACGTCCATCTTGAGGCTCGAGCAGGAAACGGCCGCCAGGAGCACGATCGCGCCAACGATTACCCCGAGTCTGCTGTTCACCGAGGTCTCCTTTCGCTCGCACCGACCGAGAGCAAGAACCGCCGAAGACTCTATCCCGCGCGGCCGCAGGGCGAGCCGGAGGGCGGGTAGACCTTGGTCCCATGGCGGGCACGTCCGGCGGATCTATAGTCTTCCGCGATGATGGCGGCCGCAGGTCCATCCCGGCGGCTCGCGGACCGCGTCGCGGCGGCCGCGCCCGCGGGAGCGAGGCCGGAAGCGATCCGGAGCACCCATCTCGGAATCCGGCGGAACGAGTCGGCGCGAAGAGAAAACGCAAAGGAGACACGGACGTGAAGACGAAGGATCTGATCAAGAGAGCGCGGAGCTTCGCGAAGCCTTTCCGCGTCACCGACGGCCGCGGTTTTCGCCTCAAGGACGTCGATCCCGCCAGCACGCTCAACCTGGGAGCGGGCGACAAACCCCGCGCCAAGGAAGCCCTCGCGATGGGCGTCGCGGCGCTCGCCGAACTCCAGGGAAAGCTCTACGCGCAGGACTGCTGGGCGTTGCTGCTGATCTTCCAGGCCATGGACGCCGCCGGCAAGGACGGCACGATCAAGCACGTCATGTCGGGCGTCAACCCGCAGGGCTGCCAGGTCACGTCCTTCAAGTCGCCCTCCGCCGAAGACCTGGACCACGACTACCTGTGGCGCTGCATGAAGCGCGTGCCGGAGCGCGGCCGGATCGGCATCTTCAACCGCAGCTATTACGAGGAGACGCTGGTCGTCCGCGTGCACCCGGAGTTCCTGCAGGGCCAGAAGCTGCCGCCGGGATCCGTCACGAAGCACATCTGGGAGGAGCGATTCCAGGACATCCGCGCGTTCGAGCGGTACCTCACGCGCAACGGCGTCGTCGTCCGCAAGTTCTTCCTCCACGTCTCCAAGGGCGAGCAGAAGCGGCGCTTTCTCGAGCGGCTGGAGAATCCGGAGAAGAACTGGAAGTTCTCGGGCAACGACATCAAGGAGCGCGGGTTCTGGGACGACTACATGAAGGCCTACGAGGACATGATCCGCAACACGGCCACCGAGGACGCGCCCTGGTACGTCGTGCCCGCCGACAACAAGTGGTTCACGCGCGTCGTCGTGGCCGCCGCGATCGTCGAGACGCTCGACTCGCTCGACCTCCACTACCCGAAGGTCGACAAGGCGAGGCGCAGGGATCTTGCCGCCGCGAGAAAGATTCTGCTCGAGGGAAAGCCCGCATGAACCGAAACCGGGAGGTCGTATGAGCACGGATTCCGAAAGCTCACGGCGATACGAGCGCTACGCGGTGGGCGCCGCGCTTCTGCTTCTGACGGTCGGCTGCTATCTCGTGGTCCGGCCGTTTCTGACGGCCTTCATCTGGGGCGGAATCATCTCCATCTCGACCCGCGGTATGTACCGCCGGATCCTCGGCTGGGTGCGCGGGCGCCGACGCCTCGCGGCGACCCTTTGCTCGCTCGCCCTCGTGCTCGTTCTTCTCATTCCGATCGCCGCCCTCGCCGTCAATCTCGCGGCCGAAATGCCGGATCTCACCGCCCGCTTCCAGCAGATGTCCGAGGGCGGGCTCCATGAACCGCCGTCGTGGCTCGCCGGAGTGCCCCTCGTGGGCAAGGCCGCGACCGCGCGATGGCAGGGCTGGGCCGCGGATCCGGAATCGTTCCGGCGGGAGCTGAGACCCTTCGTCAAGCCCGTCAAGGACTTCCTCGTCGCGGCCGTCGGAAGCGTCAGCGTGGGACTCCTGGAATTCGCGCTCTCGCTTCTGATCGCCGGACTTCTCTACGTTCGCGGCGACCGCTTCGCCGCGACCATGGATCACATTGCGTTTCGACTCGGCGGCGAAAGGGGACGGCGACAGATCGCGGTCGTGCGCTCGACGGTGAAGAGCGTCTTCAACGGACTTCTGGGGACCTGCGCCGTCCAGGGCATCCTTGCTCTGATCGGGTTCTGGGTGGCGGGCGTCCCGCAGCCGTTCCTGCTCGGGATGGGCACGTTCTTCCTCTCGGTCGTGCCGGGCGGCCCGACGATTCTCTGGCTTCCCGCCGCACTCTGGCTGAACGCGAACGGCTCGACCGGTTGGGCGATCTTCATGGCCGTCTGGGGGCTCGTCGTGGTCGGCGGCGCCGACAACATCGTCCGGCCGCTGCTGATCGGCCGGGGCGTGGAGGCGCCGATGGCGCTCATCTTCCTCGGAGTGGTCGGCGGGATCCTGACGTTCGGATTCCTCGGCCTCTTCATCGGACCGACGCTTCTCGTGGTGGCCCATAACCTCTTCCAGGACTGGATGAATCGCGAGGCGCCGGCCGCCGCTCCCGCGCCGGGAACCGCCGGGTGAAGGCGCTCGACGCGTCCGCGCCGCTCGGCTGGCTCCGCCGCTATTCGAAAGCCTGGCTGAAACCGGACGTCGTCGCCGGACTCACCGCCGCGGCCGTCGTCATCCCGAAGGCGATGGCCTACGCCACGATCGCCGGACTGCCCGTGCAGGTCGGCCTCTATACGGCGTTTCTGCCGATGCTCGTCTACGCCGTGCTCGGCACATCGAGCGTGCTGAGCGTCAGCACCACCACGACGCTCGCCATCCTGACCGGGGCGGATCTCGCCGGGGCCGTTCCCGGAGGCGATCCGGCTGCGCTCCTTCGGGCCGCGGCGACGCTGACCCTTCTCGTGGGGGCGATCCTGGTCGCCGCCTGGATCCTCCGGCTCGGGTTCGTCGCGAACTTCATCTCCGAGCCGGTCCTCGTCGGATTCAAGGCCGGCATCGGCGTCGTCATCGTGCTCGACCAGGTGCCGAAGCTCCTCGGCTTCCACGTGTCCGGACCCAATTTCCTGGCCAAGCTCCGAGCGACGGTCGCGCATCTTCCGGAGACGTCGCTGCCGACGCTCGCGGTTGCCGCCGCCATGATCGCGATCCTCGTCGGATTCGAGCGGTTCCTTCCGCACGTGCCAGCGCCTCTCGTCGCCGTCGCCGCCGGAATCGCCGGCGCCGGCCTCCTGGGCCTCGAGGCGCGCGGCATCGAGCTCGTCGGGCACATCCCGACGGGGTTCCCTCCGCTCAACACGCCGGACTTCTCGCTGGCCCCGGTGCTCTGGTCGGGAGCGATCGGAATCGCCTTGATGTCTTTCACGGAGACCGTCGCCGCCGGGCGCGCCTTCGCGCGGAGCGACGAGCCCGCGCCGCGCGCCAACCGCGAGCTGCTCGCGACCGGCCTCGGCAACGCGGCCGGCGCTTTTCTCGGCGCGATGCCGTCAGGGGGCGGCACGAGCCAGACGGCGGTCAACCGGCACGCGGGCGCCCGCACGCAGCTCGCGGAAGTCGTCACCGCGGGCGCCACGCTCGCCACGATGTTCTTCCTGGCTCCTTACATCGGCCTCATGCCGCAGGCGACGCTCGCCGCGGTCGTCGTCGTCTATTCGATCGGGCTCATCAAGCCCGTGGAGTTCCGCTCGATCCTGCGCATCCGGCGGACGGAGTTCGTCTGGGCGCTCGCCGCGTTCGCAGGCGTCATGCTCTTCGGGACCCTGAAGGGCATCCTCGTCGCCATCATCCTGTCGCTCGTGGCCCTGGCGCACCAGGTGGCGAATCCGCCCGTCCACGTCCTCCGTCGCAAGCCCGGCACGAACGTCTTTCGGCCGGTCTCGAGCGAGCATCCCGAGGACGAGGCCTTCCCCGGACTGCTGCTGCTGCGGCCGGAGGGTCGCCTGTTCTTCGCCAACGCGGAACGCGTCGGGCAGAAGATGCAGGCATTCCTCGGCGAGTCGAAACCGCGAGTGGTGGCCGTCGACCTGAGCGCCGTCTTCGATCTCGAGTACACCGCCCTGAAGATGCTCACGGAGGGCGAGCGGCGGGGGCGCGAGCAGGGCGTCGCCCTGTGGCTCGTCGGCCTGAACCCGGACGTGCTGGCCATGGTTCAGCGTTCCGCGCTCGGAAAGACTCTCGGGCGCGAGCGTATGCTGTTCAATCTCGAGGGCGCTGTCGCCCGCTTCCAGGGGGTCGAGTCGCCCTCGCCGGGAGAGAAAGCAGGAGGAGACCGAACATGAGACACGTCAGGATCCTCGCCGCCATCGGATTGGCTCTCGCCGTTCCCGCGTGGAGCCAGCAACCCAAGGCTCCGGCGCCGGCGCAAGAGCCTCCTCTCGAGATCTACCAGATCGACCTCGTACCGTCCGGAACCGGCTTCGCTCTGACCAAGCCCGTTCTCCAGGGCGACGTCTACGTGTTCCAGGTCTGGCCGGACCGCGCGACGGTGCGCCTGCCGAAGTCGAAGGTCAAGAACATGGTCGCGCGGACGAAGGACGTCCGCGGCGAGTTCGTCTACCAGATCGACCTCGCTCCCACGGGGCAGATGTATTCCCGCGACGAGCCGATCCTGAAGGGCGCGACTTATCGGTTCCACACCTGGCGCGAGGGCACCCTCATGAGCCTGCGGCCGGGAGACGTGAAGAAGATCACGCGCGTCACGGGGCTCGACGCGTTCAAGATCCACATGGAGCAGCTCGGCGCGAAGCAGATCGGCAATCTGCCCATGGAGGGCGGCGGCTCCGCCAGCGTCCTGAACACCGGGGACAGCGCGCCCGCGAGCGCCGCCCAGGGGTCGGCCTCGATGCCGGCGCAGACTCCGACCAACTGGATCTATCAGGGAGTCCCCGGCGTGACCGACGCCTGGGCGCCGCCGTCGGCGGTCGTCGCCTCGCCGGGCGACGTGCCGAAGGCGCCCGAGCCCCATCGCTGAATGCCTGGCATGGACGACGCACGACCTCGTTTGCTCTCGACGGACTGCTGAAGGAGATCCCATGGAACTCATTTCTTCTCGACCACGAGGCTCGGCTCTTCTGCTCCGGAAGGCGCTGACGGTCGTCTGCGTCGCACTTCTCGCGCATGGCGAGGTGGCGCTTCTCGCGCAGGAGGCTCCGCAGGAGGCGCCTCAGGCGGCTGCGGCGGAACCGGCGGCCGAAAAGCTGTCCGCGGACCAGCTCGACTCGCTCGTGGCTCCGATCGCCCTCTACCCCGATCCGCTGCTGGCGCAGACACTCGCGGCGTCCACTTACCCGCTCGAGCTCATCCAGCTCCAGCAGTGGCTCGCGAAGAACCCGAGCCTGAAGGACAAGGCGCTGGCCGACGCCGTCGCCAAGCAGCCCTGGGACCCATCCGTCCAGTCGATGGCGGCGGTTCCCGAAGTGGTCAAGCGCCTCGCGGACGACATCCAGTGGACCACGCAGCTCGGGGACGCCTTCCTCGATCAGCAGAGCGACGTCATGGAAGCCGTCCAGCGGATGCGCAAGAAGGCCGAGGACAAGGGCTCCCTCACGTCCAACGAGCAGCAGAAGGTCGAGACGAAGGTCATCGAAAACAAGACGGTCATCGTCGTCGAGCCCACGAATCCCGAAGTCGTCTACGTCCCCTCCTACAATCCGACGGTCGTCTATCCGCCGCCGGTCTACCCGTACCCGCCGGTCTACTACCCGCCCTATGTCCCCGGCGCCGCGCTCGTCTCCTTCGGCGTCGGCATGGCGATGGGCGCGGCCATCTGGGGCGGCTCCTGTTGCGGCTGTGGCTGGGGCGGCGGCGGAAACAACACGATCAACATCAACATCAACAACAACTTCAACCGGAACACGAACGTCAACGGCGGGAATCGCGGCCAGGGCGGAGGAAACCGCGGCCAGGGCGGCAACTGGTCACACAACTCCCAGCATCGCGGCGGCGCCCCCTACTCCAACAAGGCGACGGCGAACAAATACGGCGGGCAGACGAGAGGCACGCAGGCGAGCAACCGTCAGGGGGGCGGAGCCGGGGCGAGGCCCAGTACCAGCAGCGCGAGCCGGGGCGGCAGTGCCGCCGGAGGCAGCCGCGGCGGCGCCGGGGCGGGCTCCAGCGCGAGCAGTGCGAGCCGGGGCGGCGGTGCCGGAGGCAGCCGCGGTGGCGCCGGCGCGAGCCCCAGCGCGAGCAGCGCAAGCCGCGGCGGAGGGGGCGGCGGGTCGAGGGGCTCTTCGGCCGTCGGCGGCGGCTCGGGCGGCTTCAGCGGCAGCAGCGCCCGGTCGAGCAGCTCCCGAGGCTCCTCGAGCATGAGCGGCTCCCGAGGAGGCGGCGGCTCCCGGGGTGGCGGCGGCGGAAGGCGGAGGTGAGCGCCATGAAGAACTGGCTTGGCTCGGGATTGGTCTGCGTTCTCCTCGTCGCGCCAGCCCTCGACGTGTCGGCGCAGACGGAATCGAAGTCCGCGGCTCCGGCCGCGGCCCCGCAGCGGACGTTCGACACGCCGAAGGCGGCTGCCGACGCACTGGTCGCCGCGGCCGAAAAATACGACCTGCCGGCCCTGAAGGAGATCCTCGGGCCGGACGGCGTGGACCTCGTCGTCACCAAGGACCCGGTTCAGGACAAGAATCAGCTCGCGGCGTTCGCGGCCAAGGCGCACGAGAAGAGCGAGATCCTCACCGACAAGAAGAACCCGAACAACGCGATCCTCTCGATCGGAGACCAGGACTGGCCGATGCCGATCCCGATCGTCCGCAAGGGGGGCAAGTGGCTCTTCGACTCGAAGGCCGGACGAACGGAGATCCTCTACCGCCGCATCGGGAGCAACGAGCTCGATGCCATCGAGGCCTGCCACAACTACGTCGAGGCGCAGCATGAGTACGCGCTCGAGAAGCACGACGGCTCGAGCCTCAACCAGTACGCGCAGAAGATCATCAGCACCGAAGGGAAGCAGGACGGCCTCGTGTGGCGCAACCCCGACGGGACCGCTGGAGGGCCGCTCGGAGAGGGGCTCGCCAACGCGATCGCCGAGGGCTACTCGAAGAAGACCGAGCCGTACCACGGCTATTACTTCAAGGTCCTCAAGGGCCAGGGCCCAGCGGCGCCGCTCGGAAAGATCGACTTCGTCGTGAAGGGGGTCATGATCGGCGGCTTCGCGCTCGTGGCGGCGCCGGCCGACTACCGGGTGACCGGCGTGAAAACGTTCATCGTGAGCCACGACGGCGTCGTCTACGAGAAGGACCTCGGGCCGAAGACGCTCGAGGCGTTCCAGGCGATGGAGCTCTACAACCCCGACAAGACGTGGAGGCCGGTCGAGGAGCCGCCGAGCACTTCGGACGCGCCCACGACGAGCCGGTAGACCCGGCGGTCGTGTTCCATGGGGCGCCCGGGCGCCGGCGACGCCCGGGCTAAGTTGTCTGCGGGTGGCCGGCCACCCGCGCGCCCAGCCGGTCGGCAACCAGGCTCGCGTGGTGCCGGAGCGTGTAGAGCTCGCGTGCGCGGGAAGCGGAAACGCGGGTCCGTCCGATCCGATCGTCCAGGCGCGCGAGATCCGCCGAGATCTCTTCGGCCGGGTCCCCGGCGCCGATCCGCGCGTCGATCGTTTTCAATTCGGCGTACAGGGCGTTGACGCGGCGCTCGAAAGCGAAGCTGAGCACGAGCGGGAGGATGCGCAGGAGGGGGTAGAGGAGCCCAATGAGCGGCACGAGCAGGACCACGAGACGGGAGGCGATGACGGCGAGCCAGAATGGCAGATGCCGCTGAAAGAAACTTCCGCCCGATTTGTAGAACGTGTGTGCCTCTCTCGACAGCGGGACATCCTGCGGCTCGGCGGCCGGAAACTGGCCCGGTCTGCGCAGGATGCCGGGGGCCGCGTGGATGTCCTGCGCCGCCTGGAGCAGCAGGTACTGCACGGCGGGGTGCAGCTCGCGGCGCACCAGGAGACTGGCCATCGGCGCGACGAGCGTCACGTCCCGGCCCGGGAGGTCCTTCGGGAGGCTTCCGATGCCCCGGGGGATTGTGATTCGGGAGAGATAGGGATAGAGGGCGACGAACGCGTCCGCGCGCTGGAAGCTCATGAGGTTCACGCGCTCGTCGGCGAGGAGCTTCTTCACGGTGGGGTCGTCGGCGACCGTCAGCATGCACGCGCAATCGATCTCGCCTCGAAGGAGCGCCTCTCCCCCGGCGGCCGGCGCGAGCGGGACGACCGTGACGGCCTTCTCGAGCCCCGTGGCGCGCAACAGATCGAGCATGATGCCTGCGTGCGGGTCGATCGATATGCGCTTGCCCTGCAGATCTCCGAACTGCTCATCCTCCGGGAGGCCGTGGCAGAAGATCCAGATCGGTTCGTAGGAGACGGTGCCGAGCGACTCGAGCCCCGGCGAGGCGCTTTCCGTCGTCAGGCCGCTCGCGGCGAAGCCCACGGAGACGCCGGACGACGGATCGTTCAGGCGCGCCAGATTCTCGAGGTTGCCGAGAGACGGTTTGAGCACCAGGCGGATTCCGTCGCGGGCGAGGGCTGCGCGATACCGTTCGCCGACCGCCTGAAAGGCGCCGCCCTCCGGGCCGGTCGTCATGAGAACGGTCCGCGGCGGCAGCCCGCGGCTGAGGACGAGAATCAGCGCGACGAGGCTCGCGAGGGAGATCGCGATGGCGACGACCAGAAGGAGGGCTGGCCGACGCCGAACCAGCTCTTTCACGTGGTGGAGGGGTCCGTTCTGTGACCGCGAGAAGGAGAATTCCCGGCTCTCCGCGCCACCCCGAACCCGCCCGCGCTCAATTCTTCGCTCTCAGGTCGAAGGAGAAGCTGTACTTGGCGGAGAACTGCAGGCGATAGTCGTCCACCGCGAACCCATCGGAGAAGTTCCGCCGGCGACCCCACTGGAGCTCCAGTCCCGTCATCACGTCTTTCACGGGATAGTAGAGCAGGTCGGCGAGCGCGTATTGGCCGGCCTTGAACGCGCTCGGAAGCTGGGCGTTGCTGTTCGAGACGTCGAGGCGGGAATACCCGATCGCGCTCCGGAAGCGGTCGCTCCACGGGATCTCGCAGAACGCCACCATTCCGAAGATCGGCAGCGCCTTGCCGACGACCGGCCGGTGCACGTCGGCGTTGACCGCGGCGGCGACGTCCGTCGGCGCGTCCCGCATGTAGGTCGCGATCCCCTCTCCGTAGGTGGCCTCGAGCTTGAGGGTGACGCTCTTCGAGGCCTTCCAGACCGAAGCAAGATTGAAGCCCCAGCCGATCGCGTGCCCCGACAGGTCGAACGCGTCGGCGAGCGTGTCCTTCCAGCCGATGTAACGAAGGAGAACCGAGAGCTGGACGTGCCCCCAATCCCCCGAGTGGCGGTATTGCGCCGAGAAGTCCGGATACGCGAATCGGTCGTCGATGTGCTGCAGCTCGACCCGATCGGCAAACTCGCCGCTGTCGCCGTTCGCGCCGGGACGCTCGAGCGCGAACGCGAGGCGGTCGTGTCCCCGGATCGGCGTCCAGCGGACCTGCACGTTGCGGTAGAAGACCATGCCGTTCGGTCCCCAGAACTCGAGGTCGTTCGGAAAGATGTCCGGGTCCATGAACGGCGAAAACGTCTGCCCGGCGAGAAACGAGCCGAGCTCACCCCAGGCCTGCCGCAGGTGGAAGGTCGTCTGGCCGGCGTCGGGCCCGACGCCGAGGAGGTCGAACTCGAATTCGGTCTTCACCTCGCCCAGAGCCGTCGGCAGCCAGGAGCGGACGCCGAGGCGGCTCGGCCGCACGCTCGCCCAAAAGTTGCCGTCCGCTCCGAATTGGTTCGCGAAAGCCGGGAGCTTGGACGGCCGCACCATATCGAACCAGTTCGGATCGACCTGGTTGAAGTCGTAGATCAGGTCGAGCATGGCGAACCCGTAGACCTGGACGCGCGCGGCGGGCCTGTCCCCGGACTGGGCGTCGGCGTCGCCGGAGGCCTGCGCCCCCGCGGGCGGTGCGACGATCAGGGCGAGAACGATCGCCGCGCCGGCCGCCGGGGCCGCGCGGCGGCGACGCGTCTCAACCTGCTCCACCCTCGCCGCCCGCGCTCTTTCGGCGGCCCGCCGTCAGCGACGCCCGCAGGAAGTCCGCGTTCATGCGGGCGATGAACTCCATGCGGATTCCCTTCGGGCAGGCGGCCTCGCACTCGCCGTGGTTGGTGCACGTGCCGAAGCCCTCGGCGTCCATCTGCGCGACCATGTTCCGGACGCGGTCACGCCGCTCGGGCTGGCCCTGGGGCAGGAGCGCGAGCTGCGAGACCTTGGCGCCCACGAAGAGCATCGCCGAGGCGTTGGGGCAGGCCGCCACGCACGCGCCGCAGCCGATGCAGGCCGCCGCGTCCATGGCGAGGTCGGCGTTCTCCTTCGGAATGGGGATCGCGTTGCCGTCGGGCGCGCCGCCGACGGGCGCCGCAGATGAAGCCCCCGGCCGCGATGATGCGGTCGAAGGCCCCGCGGTCGACGATCAGGTCCTTGACGACGGGGAACGCGGCCGCGCGCCAGGGCTCGATCGTGAGCACGTCGCCGTCCTTGAAGCTGCGCATGTGGAGCTGGCAGGCCGTCGTTCGGTCGCGCGGGTCCGTGGGCGCGGCCGTTGATCACGACGCCGCAGGTTCCGCAGATGCCCTCGCGGCAGTCGTGGTCGAACGCGATCGGGTCCTCGCCCTTGCCGATCAGGCCCTCGTTGACGACGTCGAGCATCTCGAGAAACGACATGTCCTCGCTGACGTCGGGGGCCTCGTAGGTGACGAAGCCGCCCTTCGACTTCGCGTCCTTCTGGCGCCAGACCTTGAGGGTGATTTTCATTTGTAGCTCCGCACGGCGAGCTCCACGTTCTCGTAGACCAGCGGCTCCACGTTCCGGATCGGGCTTCTTGCCGTCGCCCTGGTACTCCCAGGCGGCGACGTGGCAGAAGTCCTTGTCGTTGCGCTCGGCCTCGCCGTCGGGCGTCTGGTGCTCGGTGCGGAAGTGGGAGCCGCAGGACTCGTCGCGCTCGAGCGCGTCGAGGCACATGAGCTCGCCGAGCTCGAGGAAGTCGGCCACGCGGCCCGCGTGCTCGAGCGACTGGTTGAGCTCCTGCGCCGCGTGCCGGGCACGCGCAGGTTCTTCCAGAACTCCTCGCGGAGCTTCGGGATCATCGCGAGTCCCTGCTCGAGGCCCTTCCTGTCCCGCGCCATGCCGCAGTGCTCCCACATGATCTTGCCGAGCTCGCGGTGGAACGAGGTCGGCGTGCGCTTGCCCTGGATCGCCAAGCAGCCGCTTCGTGCGCTCCGGCGACGGCCTTCTCCGCGGCGCTGGACCTCGGGGTGGTCGGCGGGCACCGGCGTGAACTTCTCCCGCGCGAGGTAGTTGCCGATCGTGTAGGGAATGATGAAGTAGCCGTCGGCCAGGCCCTGCATCAGCGCCGAGGCGCCGAGGCGGTTGGCGCCGTGGTCGGAGAAGTTCGCCTCGCCGAGCACGAAGAGGCCCGGAATCGTGCTCATCAGGTCGTAGTCCACCCAGAGGCCGCCCATCGTGTAGTGCGTCGCGGGATAGATCCGCATCGGCACCTTGTACGGGTCCTCGTCGGTGATGCGCTCGTACATCTCGAAGAGGTTCCCGTACTTCTCCTCGATCTTGTCCCGGCCGAGCCGCTCGATGGCGTCCTCGAAGTCGAGGTAGACGCCGAGCCCCGTCGGGCCGACGCCGCGGCCCTCGTCGCAGACGCGCTTGGCGGCGCGCGAGGAGATGTCGCGCGGCGCGAGGTTGCCGAAGCTCGGATACATGCGCTCGAGGTAGTAGTCGCGCTCGGCCTCGGGGATCTCGCCCGGCCGCACGCTTGTCGCCCTTCGCCTTCGGCACCCAGATGCGCCCGTCGTTGCGGAGCGACTCGCTCATGAGCGTGAGCTTCGACTGGTACTCGCCCGTGACCGGGATGCAGGTCGGGTGGATCTGCGTGAAGCACGGGTTCGCGAAGGCCGCGCCCTTCTTGTAGGCGCGCCAGATCGCCGTGGCGTTGCAGCCCTTGGCGTACGTCGCGAGATAGAAGACGTTGCCGTAGCCGCCGGTCGCCAGGCAGACCGCGTCGCCGAGGTGCGTCTCGACTTCGCCGGTGACCATGTCGCGCACGACGATGCCGCGGGCGCGGCCGTCCACCACGATCAGCTCCTGCATCTCGTGGCGGGAGAACATCTCGACCGAGCCGAGGCCGATCTGCCGCTCGAGCGCCTGGTAGGCGCCGAGCAGCAGCTGCTGGCCCGTCTGGCCGCGCGCGTAGAAGGTGCGCGAGACCTGCGCGCCGCCGAAGGAGCGGTTGTCGAGCAGCCCGCCGTACTCGCGCGCGAACGGGACGCCCTGCGCCACGCACTGGTCGATGATGTTGCCCGAGACCTCCGCCAGCCGGTAGACGTTGGCCTCGCGGGCGCGGAAGTCTCCGCCCTTGACCGTGTCGTAGAAGAGGCGAAAGACGCTGTCGCCGTCGTTGTGGTAGTTCTTCGACGCGTTGATGCCGCCCTGCGCCGCGATCGAGTGCGCGCGGCGCGGCGAGTCCTGGTAGCAGAAGCACTTCACCTTGTAGCCGAGCTCCGCCAGGGATGCGGCGCCGCCCGCCCCCGGCGAGCCCCGAGCCCACCATGATCACCGTGTACTTGCGCTTGTTGGCCGGGTTGACCAGCTTCATCTCGAAGCGGTGCTTCTCCCACTTCTTCTCGAGGGGACCGGACGGGATGTTTGACGCGAAGCTCCATGCGGACCTCCTCGAGCTACTTCACGAATCCCGGCCAGGACGGCGATCGGGAAAGAGATGTTTCCGACGACGATGAGAACCGCGAAGATCCAGGCCCCGACGTGCGCCATCCGCATGTAGCGGGGGTGCGACACGCCGAGCGTCTGGAACATGCTCCAGACGCCGTGCCGCAGATGCAGGCCCAGCGCCAGCATGGCGAAGATGTAGAAGAGCGAGGCCGGCACGTTCTGAAAGCCCGTGACGAAGTTGTGGTAGATGTCGCCCTCGATGAAGCTCGGGTGCACCGTGCCGGTCGTGAAGTGGAGCAGGTGATAGATCACGAAAAGCAGAATGATGACGCCTCCCCAACGCATGGTGCGTGAGGCATACGTCGATTCCTTCCACTTCTGCTCCCGGTAGCCTTCCGGCCGCGCCCGGCGGCTCTCGAGCGTCAGCGACGTCGCCGACCAGATGTGCAGCGATGCCGCCGTGAGCATCACGGCGCGGACGATCCAGAGAAATGAGCCGTGGAGCAGCTGGCGCAACAGCACGCCGTAGTGGTTGAGCGCTTCCGGTCCGAGATAGACCTGCAGGTTGCCGAGCATGTGGCCGAGGACGAACAGGAAGAGGATCGCGCCCGTGACCGCCATGACCACCTTGCGCCCGATCGAAGAACCGAGAAATCCCGGCGCCTCACTCATCTCGACTCCTTCTCGCCCGCGCGCCCCGGCCACCCGCGCTCAGTATTCCTCGAAATACTTCTGAATCTGCTTCACGTCCGTCGTCCGAGTCAGCGCCAGCCGCAGCAGCACCCGCGACTTCTGCGGGTTCAGGTCGAGCGAGGCCACGAGGCCGAGCTTGTCGTCGTCGACCTCGACGTTGCGGCCGACGTTGCCCGTCGTCACGCGAGATGACCGCACGCAGACGATGCCCTTCTTCGCCTGGGCGGCGAGCGCCTTCAGGGCCGTCTCGGTCATGTTGCCGTTGCCGACGCCGGCGATCACGATGCCCTTGGCGCCGGCCGCGGCGGCCGCATCGATGAGCGCGCCGTCCATGTTCTCGTACGCCATGATGATGTCCACGCGCGGCAGCGTCGTGACGCTTGTCGAGCGAGAACTCCGAGTCGGCCGTGTTCTTGCCGACCGGGCCGCGGTAGAACTCGGCTTCCCCGTAGGCCACGGTGCCGATCAGGCCCCGCAGCGGCGACAGGAACGTCTGCACGGCCGTCGTGCTCGTCTTGGTGAGCGAGGACGCGCCGTGGATCCAGTCGTTGACGACGACGAGCACGCCGCGGCCGGCCGCGTCCTTGTTCGCCGCCACGGCCACCGCGTTGTAGAAGTTGAGCGGGCCGTCGGCCGAGAGCGCCGTGGACGGGCGCATCGCCGCGGTCAGCACGACCGGCTTTCTCGACTTGACGACGAGGTTCAGGAAGTAGGCCGTCTCCTCGATCGTGTCGGTGCCGTGGGTGATGACGATGCCGTCCACGTCCGGCATCGCGGCGAGCTCGTTGATCGCGGCGCGCGAGCTTGAGCCAGACCTCGTCGTTCATGTCCTGCGAGCCGATGTTCGAGATCTGCTCGCCGCTGCAGGTTGGCGAGCTTCTTGGCCTGCGGCACGGCGGCGAGGAGCTGCTCGACGCCGACCTGGCCCGAGGTATAGCCGGCCTGGACGTCGCTCGCGGCGGCGCCGGCGATCGTGCCGCCCGTGGCGAGCACGACGACGTTCGGGAGAGGACCTTTGGCGCGCCGTCTGCGCCATCGCCGTGCCCCGCGGCCATCAACAGAAGCGTCAGTGATCAGAGAGAATTTGCTCCGTCGGAACATGGCGACCTCCTACTTCGTCAAGAAGACGATGACCGGGCCCCACGCCGTCAGGAGGATGTTGCCGAGGGCGTAGGGCACCGTGTAACCGAGCACGGGAAGCTTGCTTTGCGCCTCGTCCTGGATCGCCCGCAGCGCGGCGGTGACCGTCCGGCGCCGGCGCAGGCGCCGAAGAGGATGACCGGATTCATCTTCAGGACCTTGTGGCCGAAGAGAAGCGCCGCCATGTGCGGCGTGACCGCGACGACGAGGCCGACCAGCAGCAGGCTCGGCCCGGTCCGGCGAATGCCCGTCGACGAAGCTCGGGCCCGCGCGCGAGGCCCACCGATGCCGATGAACGACCGCGAGCCCGATCGTGTCGAAGATCCAGAGCGCCGCCTCGGGGATCCGGCCGAACGTCGGCCGCACGGAACGCAGCCAGCCGAAGACGAGGCCCATGATCAGCGCGCCGCCGCTCGCGGTCAGGGAGAGCGGAATGCCGGCCACCGTGACCGACAGCATCCCGACGAGACCTCCCACGAAGATGCCCAGGCCCACGAAGACGACGTCGGTCTCGCTCGAAGGCCGCTCGATGTAGCCGAGCGCCTTCCCGGCGCGCTCGACGTCCCGCGGGGCCCCGGAGAGCGTCAGCAGGTCGCCCCGGTTGATGATCGTCGAGGGCGCGAAGGGGATCTCCTCGCCGCCGCGGACGAGCTTGAAGAGGGCGACGCCGCGGCCGTGCTTCTCCGCGATCTCGGCGAGCGTCCGCTCGGCGACGTCCTTGCGGGTCACGACGACATCCAGGGCCTCGGCCGGGAATCGAGCAGCGTCCGGTCCTCGATCTCGACGCCGATCGGCGTCCCGGCGGTGAGCACGCGGCGGCGGGCGGCGACCGCGACGGCGTCGCCGCGGCGCAGGACGGTTCCCGGTTCCGCTTCGAGCACATCCCCGCCGCGGTGGATCCGCTCGACGAAGACGCGCTCGGGAGCGAAGGATCTTCTCGAGGTCGCGCCACGGTCCGGTCGGCCCACGCGCGCGTCGTCGAGGCGGTAGGCGCGGAAGTCCCATTCCCGATAGGCCGAACGGCGCGACCGGTCCCGCGATCGTCCGCCAGCTCTGCTCGAGCTTCCGGCTTTCGGCCTTGAGGTCCACGCTGAGCAGCCGCGGCGCGAGGCTCGACAGGAACCAGACGACGAAGCCGGTGCCGACGAGATAGGACACCGCGTAGGCGACCGGGATGTTGTTCTGGAGCCGCGTCTTCTCGGCGGCCGGCAGGTCGAGCCGGTTGATCGTGTCGCCCGCCGTGCCGATGACCGTCGACTCGGTGAACGCGCCGGCCATCAGGCCCGCCGCGGTCCCGCAGTCGTAGTGGAAGACCTTCGCGGCCGCGACCGTCGTCACGAGGCTCGTCACGCAGAGGACGACGGTCAGCGCGACCTGCGGCAGCGCGCTCTTGCCCAGGCCCCGGATGAACTGCGGACCGACCTTGTAGCCGGTCGCGAAGAGGAAGAGGTCGAAGAAGACGGTCTTGACGACCGGATCGACGTGGATGTCGAGCTGTCCGATCAGGACGCCCGCGAGCAGCGTTCCGACGACGTTGCCGAGGCGGAAGGTGCCGATCCGGATGTGCCCGAGCAGGAAGCCCACGGCGAGCGTCAGGAAGATCGCGAGCTCGGGGTGTTTGCGAAGGGCCTCCGTCAGGTAGGTCATGCTGTCTCCTCCCTCATCGCGCGACCAGAAGCAGCCACGGCGTCCCCACGAGAAGCAGGACGAGGATGTTGAAGATCGTCGTGATCGTGCCGAGCCGGTAGAGCTCGCCCTGCGTCAGGTAGCCGCTCCCGACGAAGAGCAGGTTGGCGCTCGAGGCCTGGGGCGTGATCGTCGAGAAGATAGCTCGTCGCGAAGAGGAGCGCGAACCCGAGCACGGGCACCGGCACGCCGAGCTGCGCGCCGACGCCGAGGAAGACGCCGAACAGCGCGAGGACGTGCGCCGTCTGGCTGACGAAGAGGTAGTGGAGGACGACGTACGCGAGGACGAGGATCGCGTACACCGCGAGCCACGGCAGCCCGCCGAGCGCTCCCCCGAGCCGCTGCCCGAGGTAGCCCATGAAGCCGAGCGCGTTCAGCTGACCGCTGAGCGTGAAGAGGATCGCGAACCAGATGAAGGTCGCGAGCACGTCGCCCTGCTGCCCGATGTCCTCGAGCGTCAGGACGCCCGTCGCGAGCAGCACGCCGAGGCCGAGGAAGGCCACCGCCGTCGAGGTCGAGCTTCAGCGTTCCCGCCGAGGCCCCAGAGCGCGACCATGCCGACGAACGTCGCGGCCACGATCTTCTCGTGGAGGCTCAGAGCGGCCCATCGCGGCGAGCGCCTTCTTCGCGGCGGCCGGCGCCTCCGGCGTGGCTTTCACTTCCGGCGGGAAGACCTTGTAGATGAGGAGCGGCAGGAGCGCCAGCGACGACGAGCGTCGGCACCGAGGACGCGACGAGCCACGAGCCGAAGGAGATCTGGAAGCCCATCGTCTTGCCGATCTCGGCTCCGAGCGGGTTGCCGGCCATCGCCGTGAGCCAGAGCGCCGAGGAGAGCGTCAGGCTCGCCATGCGCGCAGAACATGAGGAAGGCGCCCAGCCTCTTGCGGGTCGCCTCGTCGGGCTTCGAGCCGCCGCCTTCGGCCAGCGAGAGGGCGAGCGGATAGAGCACGCCGGAGCGCGCGGTGTTGCTCGGGAACGCCGGCGCGATCACGCGCGTCGACCAGGAAGATGCTGTAGCCGAGCCCGAGCGTGGACCGGCCGAAGAGGCTCACGACGAGGTGGCCGAGCCGCGCTCCCGAGCCCGCACTTCACGATGGCCCGCGCCACGAGGAAGGCGACGACGATCAGGAGGATCGTCCCGTTGGCGAAGCCGGCGTAGGCCTTCGCGGGCGTCAGGACCCGGAGAGAACGGCGATGCCGACGGCGAGGACGGACGCCGTCAGGATCGGAAACGCGCCGACGATCACCGACGCGATCGTCGCGGCGAAGATCGCGAAGAGGCGCCAGGCCGGCGGCGTCAGGCCCTCGGGCACCGGCCAGAACCAGATCGCCGCGCCGAGGCCGAAGACGCCCAGCCGAGCGACGCAGGGTCTTCGCACGCGGCGTCATGGGCCGCCGCTGCCGGTGGACCGACGCAAGCCGCGTACGCCCCTCGACGTTCGACGGCGCGGCCGCTCGACCTCGCCGCTCTCCGACGTCCACGACGTACTGCCAGGCGAAGGTGAAGCTCCCCTCGAGCCCCGCGAAGCGACCCGTGCCGCCCGTGATCGTGGCGGTGGCGCGGCGGCCGGTCCCGATCGGCTCGGCCTCGGAGCGCGCAGAAGATCCGGTCGCCGTGCTCGTCGGTGAAGACCGCGCGGCCCGCCAGCAGCCGTCCGCCGTCGTCGAAGCCGATCACCTCGCCGAGAAGGCCCCGGCCGAGCCCCTCGCCGCTCGTGATCACGAGCGGGCCCGTCAGGTTGACGATCGAAGCGGCCCGGCTCGCCCTCGGTCGGGAAGGGTCTGCCGTTGCCCCGAGAGCGGTCCAGGTCGCCGGTGAACGGACCGCCAGCCGTCGGTCGCCGGCTCGGCGCCGCGCGCGGGCAGAGCGAGCATGCCGGCGGCCGCCGCCAGGAGTGTCGCGCGAACGAGCGCCCGGCGATTCATGCCCGGGGCGGCCTGCCCCGTCATCGCGGCCGGGTCGAGGACCTTCGCGATCTGCTCTTCGGTCAGGACCTTCTTCTCGCGGATCAGCTCCAGGATGCCCCGGCCCGTCTTCATCGCCTCGGCGGCGAGCTCGGTCGACTTGTCGTAGCCGATGACCGGGTTCAGCGCCGTGACCGTGCCGATGCTGTACTCGACGTAGTGGCTGGCAGACGTCCGCGTTGGCGGTGATGCCGTCGACGCAGTGCACGCGCAGCGTGCGCGCCGCGTTGATGAACATCGTCTGCGCCTCGAAGATGCAGGCGGCGATGACCGGCTCGAAGACGTTCAGCTGGAGCTGGCCGCGCCTCGGCGGCCATCGTGACCGTCAGGTCGCTGCCGATGACCCGGAAGCAGACCATGTTGACGACTTCCGGGATGACCGGATTGACCTTGCCCGGCATGATCGACGAGCCCGGCTGCTTCGGCCGGCAGGTTGATCTCGCGCAGCCCGCAGCGCGGGCCCGGAGGAGAGCAGCCGCAGGTCGTTGCAGACCTTCGAGAGCTTGATCGCGAGGCTCTTCATGCAGGAGGAGTAGAGGACGAAGGCCTGCGTGTCCTGCGTCGCCTCGATCAGGTTCTCGGCGAGGTGGATCGGGAGCCCGGTGATCTTCGCCAGGTGCGCGGTGCACTTCTCGCGCGTAGCCGGCCGGCGCGTTCAGGCCCGTGCCGATCGCCGTCGCGCCCATGTTGATCTCGCAGAGCACGTGCTGGATCGCGCTCGAGCGCCCGGACCTCGCCCGCGAGCGTCGCGGCGAACGCCTCGAACTCCTGGCCGAGCGTCATCGGCACCGCGTCCTGGAGCTGCGTGCGTCCCATCTTCAGGATGCTTGGCGAACTCCTTCCCCTTCGCGCGGAACGCCGCGATGAGCTCGCTTCACTGCCGCGACGAGCTCGCACGTTGCCGAGCGCCATGCCCGACGTGGAGCGCCGTCGGATAGGCGTCGTTGGTGGACTGCGAGCAGTTGACGTGGTCGTGCGGGTCGCAGTACTTGTACTCGCCCTTCTTGTGGCCCATCAGCTCGAGCGCGCGGTTGGCGATCACCTCGTTGGCGTTCATGTTGGTCGAGGTGCCGGCGCCGCCCTGGAACACGTCGAGGCGGAACTCGTCGTGCAGCTTGCCGTCGATGAGCTCCTGGCAGGCGCCCTCGATCCCCTTCAGGATCTCCTTGCAGAACTGCCCGCAGTCGAAGTTGGCGCGCGCGGCGGCCAGCTTCACCATGGCGAACGCCTTGATGAGGTTCGGGATAGAGCCGCAGCTCGACGCCGGAGATGTGGAAGTTCTCGAGCGCCCGCGCGGTCTGGACGCCGTAGTAGGCGTCGGCGGGAACCGGCAGATCTCCCAGCAGGTCGTGTTCGGTTCGGGTCCTGGCGATGTTGTTCACGAATCACCTCCAATGGAAAAGAGAGTCCTCGAATGCTCGTTCATCTCGGGTCCGCGGCGTGAGCCCGTTCCCACGCACGTACGCGCCGTCTCGCCTCGTCGAAGAGACGCTCGTAATTTCCTTTGCGCACTTTCAGGCTCGCTTCGGGCGTGAGCTGCCGCCACAGCGGCGCGTACATCTCGTAGACGCCGTAGTAGGCCTTGGGATCGGCCGGCGCGACGGTGTCCGTGCCGAATAGGAAGCGGTCGGGAAAGCGGTTGATCAGAGCCGCTGCCCGCGCGGTGACTTCGGGTGTGGCCACCAGGTACTTGGCCACCTCATCCCAGGAGATGTCGAAGCAGACGTGCGCGAGGCCCGGGTCCGTCAGCGCCCTCTCGACGAGCTGCATCGTATAGGGGCTTCGCTCGGCGGCCTCTGTGGCAACGGACCTCTGCGCCGGCTGGACCACGCGGCCGAGACCGATGTGCGCCCAGATGATCGAGGTCTTCGGATGACGCTTCAACAGGTCGCGCATCTGCGTCAGATAGACGGGCTCGGTGTCCGGTTTCGCGAAAGGCATGTCGACGTCGTTATGGATGAGGACCTGAAGACCCGACTCCGCCGCGAAATCCAGGATGCGGTCGAGTGCCGGATTCGTCAGGCTCGCCGTCTCCCCGGCGACCTTCGACGAGACGAACTCCTTGTGGATCGAGAACTCGCCGATGCCAGAGAAGACGCCCGGAAACGCCCGCAGGACGCGGCGGATGTGATCCACGCCGTACATGTCGGCCGGGTTGAACCCGGTGATCATCGGGTCGAACCGCGCGCGCTTCTCGGGCGGCAGCGCGAGGTAGACGGTCGCGATGTAGGCGTCCGTGAAGGAGTAGTAGTAGAGCGGCGCGTCCGACTGCAGGTAGTACGTCGGCGCGAAGTCGCCCGAGTTGCCGTACGACCAGGTCTGCTGCAGTGGGATGCCGAAGAGCGTGGATCGGCCGACCCTCGTCCCCATGATCTCGAGGAACCGGTTGACGTCGATCCCCTGCTGGACGTAGTTGGTCAGGTGGAAGTGCGAGTCGTTGAACTCATAGCCGTCCGGCGGCTCACCGCCCTGCGCCGGGGTATGCGCCGGCGCGAGAAGCACGGCCGCGAGCGCGATCGACGCGCCGAAGATCCTGGCCGACCACACGGGGGCTCGGCGTCCTGTCGTCATGCGGCGTCTCCTCGGATCAAAAATTCATCTCCACGTTGGTGTGGAAGACGTCTCCGTTGCCTCCCACCGGATAGGGAACCGCGGTGTATCCGACCGGGCAATGATTCAAATGAATCCACTCGGCGTTGAAGCGCAATCCCCTGTCCTTGAGGAAGTACCAGTTCGCGCCTGCGCGGATCTCCGAGCCATCGCCGTAATGCCCCAGGATCTTCGACCCGCTCAGGTAAACCTGAAGGCTCTTCGGCACGATCATCGCGGAGGACTGCACCTGGAAACCGTGGTCCTCGATGGCCGCGATCCCCTCGGTGTTCGATCCGGTGAAGTTGCTCAAACGGCGCCAGTAGTACTCCGCCTCGAGCGAGAAGCCCTTGTATTTGACGCCGGCATCGACGCTCGTCATCTCGTAAGTCACGCGATTGACCGTGATGCCCGGGCCGAAGAGGTCCGGCGTGAAGATGATGCTTCCGTCGGTCAATCGGATCTGGCTGTTCTCGATCGAGTTCGTCCCGGGCTGCGTCTGCTTGTCCTCGCGGCTGTGGGTGAAATGCGCCCCGAGACGCGTGGCGACGAAATCGTGGAAGTCGTAGTCGCCGAAGGTCCCGTACAGGCCGAACTCGCCCGTGGTCGGAAGCCAGTTGATCGAAAAGGCCTGGGTATTGAGCCCCTGGTCGAGCTGGGTCGCGCTCACGCCGAGAATGCTCATGCTCGTCGCGGCCATCACCATGTATTTCAGGTTCGACACGATCTCGCCCTTGGCCCAGAAGCCCTCCGTGTACGAGGGCCGGAAGAACTCGTCGGCGATGAGCCGGTCGTCCACTCCCAGCCAGTACGGAAACTGCCCCTCGGTGCTCCGCACGCCCGGAAGGGACGTGATCCCGCCGCCGAGCGTCAGGAAGCGATTGAAGGTGTAGCTGAGGTTCCCGGCGGCGACGACCTGGGCGCCCTCCCCCTGCGCGGGGTTCTGCGACCAGACGTACAGGTAGTAGCGGAACTTCGGCGTCAGGAACCAACCCGAAAAGGGGAAGAACACCTTGTTCAACTGGACGTCCTCGCGGATCTGGATGGAATGGGTGTTGCCGAAAAAGTCCGTGTACGACGGATCGAGGCCCTTCTGGTTCAGATACCGGACGTAGCTGAAGATGCGCAGATAGATCTCGCCCTTGTCTCCCTCGATCAGCCGGAAACCGGCGTTCGGGATGTAATCGACGAGCTTCTTCTTCGGCGCCTCGATCGGCTGGCGCGGCCTTCTGCTCCGCCCCGAGGAAGAAATCGGCGCCGCAGCCGTCGGACACCCAGACGCCGACGTCGGTATATCCCCAGGTCTTTCCGAGAAGGCACGGCGCCTCGCCGGTCGATCGGGCGAGCGCGACCCCCTTGGACGTATCCGCCGGGCAGTCGCTCCGCTCGCCCGGCTTGGACGCGCACGAGACCACGTGCGACGCCACGACATCCGCGCGCGACGGCGTCGGGGTCGGCGCGGGGGTCTGGGCAGCGGCAACCGAAACCGTCAAGACCGCGAGGGCCGCGGCAACGACCGCGGCCCTTCCAGCGTCTTTTCGACGGGCCTCAGCGGGGCTTGGACGCATACGGGTTCCCGCCGAGGGCGTTCGAGATGTCCGTGATCGCTTTCTGACCGCGCACGCTGTTGCCCGCGTCATCGAGCGGAGGCGAGACGACCGCGATGCCGAACTTCCCCGGAGAGACGGCGATCAGGCCGCCCCCGACGCCGCTCTTGGCCGGCAGCCCGGTGTGATAGAGCCACTTGCCCGAGTTGTCGTACAGGCCGGCCGTCGCCATGACGGCGAGGATTCCCGGGACATTCTCGACCTTCACGAGCTGCTTTCCAGTCATGGGATTTCTCCCGCCGTTGGCGAGCGTCGCCGCCATCATCGCGAGGTCCTTCGCGTTGACGTTGACCGAGCACTGCTCGGTATAAATGTCGGTCGCCCGCAGGGGCTCGGACTTGATGAACTCGTAGGCGTACATCAGGTAGCCGATCGCCTGGTTGCGCTGGTTGGTGTCCGACTCGGACTTGAACACTTCCTGGTTGACCGAAAGCGGACGCCCCGCGAAGTCGGAGTAGTAGCCGAGGATGCTGCTCCAGATCGCGTCGCGGCTCGCGCCGCCCACCATGCTCGTGGCCGTGATGGCGCCCGGATTGACGAGAGGATTGATCTCGGGTCCCCCGAGCACCTTCTGCGCGAACTCGACGGCGACGATCGAGTTGAACCGCATGCCGGTCGCGTCCACGCCGATCCGCTTCACGATCGATTCCGGACCCTGCTCCTCGATGACCTTCGCCATCGTGAAGACCTTGGAGATCGACTGGATCGAGACCTCGGACTTCAAATCACCGACCGTGTAGACCTTGCCGTCCGTCGTCACCACGGCGATGCCGTAGATCTTCGGGTCCACCTTGGCGAGCGCCGGAATGTAGTCGGCGTTCTTGCCCTCCTGGATGTCCTTGTACTTGTCGTAGGACGCCTTCACCGCCGAGTCGATCTGCGCCGGGGTCTGAGCCCGCGCCGAGGGCGCGGTCACCGCCAGAGAAAACAGAAAGGAGAGAGCGAGGGCAATCGCCTTCAGGCGCGTGGTCACTTGTCACCTCCTATGTGGATGTCAAAGTTGTATCTCGCGGAAAACTGGAGGCGGTAATCGGGGACGGAAAAGCCGTCCAGGAAGTTCTCGCGGTGGCCCCACTGAAACTCGAGGCCCGCCATCACGTTCTTGACGGGGTAATAGAGCAGATTCGCGAGCGCGTACTGCCCGGTCTTGAACGCGTTCGCGGCCTGGCCGTTGCTGTTCGTGATGTGTACCTGCGAATACCCGAATGCCGTGCTGAACTTCTCGTTCCAGTTGAAGTCGTAGAAGCCGACGATGCCGAGCACGGGCAGCGGCTTGCCGAGGAACGGCCGCCGCGGATCGAGGAGATTCGTCTTGACCCCGATGTCTACCGGTGCATCGTTCATGTAGTTCTCGATGCCTTCGCCGTAGACGACCGACGCGCGCACGGTGCCGGTCTTCCCGATCTTGATGTTCGTGCTCGCGTTCACTCCCCAGCCCGTCGCGTGCCCGGACAGATCGACCTCGTCCGGCACTGTGTCCACCCAGCTCATGTAGCGGACGATTCCGGCGATCTGGACGTGGCCCCAGTCGCCGCTCCGTTTGTAATGCACCGAGAGGTCCGGAGCCGGAAAGTGCCCGCTGACGTTCTGCAGCTTGATACGGTCCTCGAAGCGCCCCTGGTCGGCGGAGGCGCCCGGCCGCTCGAGGGCGATCCACAGCTCGTTGTCTCCCTGCATCGGCATCCAGCGCAGCTGGACGTTGCGGAAGAAGACCATGCCGTCGGGCCCCCAGTACTCGATCGAGTTCGGGAAGACGTCGGGATCCATGAACGGGCTCCAGGACTGGCCCGCCCCGAAATGCCCGAGCTCGCCCCAGGCGTGGCGCAGCCGGAACGTGGTCTGGCCGGCGTCCACGCCGGTCCCGAAAAGCTCGAACTCGAAGATGGTCTTGATCTCGCCGAGACTCGTCGGGATATAGCCCTTCACGCCGAGCCGGCTCTGCCGCACGCCGGCGTAGAAGTTGCCATCCTGGCCGAACTCGTTCGGGGAGGCCGGGAGCTTGGTCGGGCGCAGCACGTCGAACCAGTCCGGGTCGACCTGCTTGAAGTCGTACCCGGTGTCCACCATCGCGAAGCCGTAGATGTCCATTCGCGGCTTCGGCGTCTGAACCTCCACCACCACGGTCGTGGCCTGCGTGTCCGACGTGACAGTTGCGGCCGCCTCCGATTCGCCGGCGCCGGCCCGCGCGTAGGAAGCCGATCCCAAGAGCGCCGCAGCGGCGGCCAAACCTGCCGCCGCCCGCCGCCATTTCGCTGCGGTTTCTTTCTTCATTTTGCGTTTCCTCCGTTGTGATTTCTGTCGTCCTTGGTTCCTGCGATGGCTTCGGCGATCGTGCCGAGCAGGTTGTCGGCGTCTACGGGCTTGCGGAGATAGGCCACGGCGCCGCCCTTCAACGCGCGCGCCTCCGACTCGGGTGTGTCGTGGCCGGTGATGGCGATGACGGGGATGTGGACGTTGGCGCGGGCGAGCCAGGCCTGCACCTGGAAGCCGTCCACCTTCGGCATGTGAAGATCGAGCACGATGCAGTCGGGCCGGTGATCCGGCAACGTCTCGAGAAACTCGTCGCCGGACGGAAACGTCTCGGCGTTAAGGCCCGCCGAACGGAGCAGGCGTCCGAGCGCGCGCCTCACCGACTCCTCGTCGTCGATCACCGCGATGAGGTGCACCGCGCGGCTCACGACTTGGACGCTACGGCGCGCGCGCGCCCCGAACAATGGGACCCTCGTCCATAGGACTTTGGTCCCATGCCGTGGCGACGACGGCCTCCGGATTACGGGCGGCGCTGGCGGGCGCGATCCGCGAGGCGGACGAGGTCGGCGACGGAGGACGCGGCCATCTTCTCCATGACCCGGCCGCGATGGACCTTGACCGTTTTCTCGGCGATTCCGAGATCGGCGGCGATCTGCTTGTTGAGCCGGCCGGCGATGACGCCCTCCATCACTTCGCGCTCGCGCGGGGTCAGGCTGGCGAGCCGCTCTCGGATCTCTGTGCGCTCGCGCCGCGACGCGCGGCCGGCGCGATCCGCCTCCAGGGCGCGGCGAACGGTGGCAAGCAGGACGTCGTCGTCGACGGGCTTGGTCAGAAAGTCCGTCGCACCGCCCTTCATCGCTTCGACGCTCCTGGGAACGTCACCGTGGCCGGTCAGGAAGATCACGGGCAGCTCGCTTCCCCTCGACGCCAGCTCTCGCTGGAGCGCCAGCCCGTCGAGTCCCGGCATCGCGATGTCCAGGATCGCGCAGCCGGCCGCGTCGGCGCCGAGCTCGCGGAGGAATTCCTGGGGCGAATCGAAGGCGAGCGCCTCGAGGCCCGCCGAGCGCAGGAGACGCGAGAGGCTCTTGCGCACGCCCGGGTCGTCGTCCACGACGAAGACGCGTTCGTGGCTGGCGCTCACGAGGACTCCTCCGCACCCGCGGCCGGGAGCGTGAAATGAAGGGTCGCACCGCGATCAGGATTGTTCGTCGCCCAGAGACGGCCGCGGTGAGCCGAGATGATCGTCCGGCAGATCGGGAGGCCGAACCCGATCCCGTGGGTCTTCGTCGTGACGAACGGCTCGAAAACCCGCTCGATCTCGCCCGGCAGGATACCCGATCCCCGATCGGCCAGCGAAACGTGCACGACACCGTCGGAGACCTCGGCGCCGAGGTGAATCCGGCGCTCGTTCGGCTCCAGGAAAGCCATGGCGTCGCAGGCGTTGGTGACGAGGTTCAGGAGCACCTGCTGAATCTGGGTTCGATCGGCCAGGACCGGTGGAAGGGCCGCCGGCAGCGCCATCTTCACGGAAACGCCGCGATCGATCAGGTCCGTCCGCATGAGCTTGAGCACGTCCTCCGCAGCTTCGGCCAGGTCCAGTCTCTGGACGTCGACCTCGCCCTTCTTCAGAAGCCGCCTCAGGCGGCGAATCACCTCTCCGGCGAGCCGATCCTCCGCGACGATGTCCTGGAGGATCTCCCGAAGCTCCTCCAGGTTGCCGCCGCCGTTCTGCGAGAGGAAGCGCTGCGCCGCCTGCGCGTTGCTCAAAATTGCGGTCAACGGTTGATTGAGCTCGTGCGCGAGGGACCCCGAGAGCTCGCCGAGCATCGCGACGCGCGAAAGATGCGCCATCTCGTTTTCCCGCCGCTGCGCCTCGAGCTCGCCGAGCTTTCGTCGCGTGACGTCGAGGGACACGCCGAAGACGTAAACCCCCCGGCCCGTCGCGTCGCGCTCGACCGCGCCCCGGGAGACGATCCAGCGAACCTTTCCATCCGGCCGAAGCACGCGATAGTCCTTCTCGAACTCGCCTCCTTTCTCGAGCGAATCGAGAATGGAGCGTCGCAAGTCTTCCCGATCGTCCGGATGGACGGACTCGAGGAACCGCTCGAAGTCGATGCGCTCCTCGGGGCCGAATCCACGGACCTCTCGCCCCCGGTCGTTCATCCAGATCTCGCCGGACGAGACGTCCCAGGACCAAAAAATCAGGTTCGCCGCCCGCGTCGCGAGCGCGATGCGCACCTCGCTTTCGCGAAGAGCGTGCTCGCTCGCGCCGAGTCGCCGCGAGAGATCCGAAGCCCGCAGAACGTCGGAGGTCAGCTCGTAGGACATGACGAGAAGAAGCGCGAAGTAGGGAATGCTGATCATGTAGGGGCCCGGCAGGACGCCGCGATGAATGAGCGCGGAGACCGCCGATCCGGCCACGACGCAGAGGATGGCGCTGCCCCCGATCAGAAATGCCTCTCGACGCTCGCCGCGGCGCCAGACCGTGCGTGTCGCATCGAGCAGGTAGATCAGGAGCAGGAGCGAGGCCAGCTCGCCGAGCCGCGTCCAGGCGCTCGCGGTCCCGTCGGCGACCGTCACGAATCCCCCGAGAAACGGAACGTGGCGGATGGCGTCGATCCTCGCGTAGTTCAGGTTCGGGCTGTGGAGGAAGTTGACGACGAGGGAGGCGAGCCCGCGGGTCGCGATCGTCGCGGCGGCGAGCGCCGGACGCCCGGCTCGGAAGTACGATCGGATGAACATCACCAGGGAGGCCACGAAGACGAAGATCGGCACGTGGATCCAGCGGAGCAGCGCGCCGTAGCCAGCCGGCGTGCCGGCGTTCATCAGGGCCAGCTCGAAGGCTGCGATCGCCGCGCTCGAGATCGCGGTCCACGCGAACCAGAGGTGCGAAGTCCGTGGCTGCCGGACACCGATCAAAACGTGAATGACGCCGATCGTCAGGCACGCGGAAGCGACGAACGACCAGACGACCGCGACGGAGGTCATGACCCGCGCAAAGAGGTCGATCTCACGGTATCCATGCTAAGTCACCCCGGCCCGGCGGTGGGACCTTGGTCTCATTGGAGTTTTCGCGGTCGGCGCGACTACTCTTACCTAACGAAAACATGAAAACGATCGGTAAGGAGCTCCGGCACAACCCGTTGTCCTGGCTACTCGTCTTCGTGCCCGTTGTCCTGATCGCCGAGCGGCTGCGCCCCGAAGCCCACACGGCGCTCTTCCTTCTCTCGGTCCTCGCGATCGTCCCGCTCGCCGGGCTCTTGAGCCGCGCCACGGAGAGCGTCGCCGCGAAGACCGGAGACGCGATCGGCGGACTCTTGAACGCCACGCTCGGCAACCTGACCGAGCTCGTCATTGCCGTCGCCGCCTTGCGTGCCGGAATGCTCGACCTCGTGAAGGCGTCGGTGACGGGCGCCATCGTGACCAACAGCCTCTTCATGCTCGGCGGCGCGTTTCTGCTCGGCGGGCTGAAACACCACAGGCAGGAATTCAACCCCGCCAACGCGCGCACGCAATCCGGAATGCTGTTGCTGGCCACGATCGGCCTCGTCGTGCCGTCCGCGGTCGCCCGCGTGGATCAGCTGAACGTCGCCTCCGTCATGCTCCCGCTCTCCCTCGGCATCGCCTGCATCCTGCTTGCGACGTATGCGTTGAGCCTGCTCTTCTCGCTGAAGACCCACCGCGACGTGTTCGCGAGCGTCGGGGGCGAGGACCACGAAGACAAACCGTGGCCTCTCCCGGTCGCTCTCGGCGCGCTCGCGATCGCGACGCTCGGCATCGCTTTCGTCAGCGAGATCTTCGTGGAGTCGGTTCAGCAGGCGGCCGTCACCTTCGGGATGTCGAAGGCGTTCGTGGGGTTCATCGTCGTCGCGCTGGTCGGCGCGGCGGCCGAAATGACAACCGCCTTCTCGGCGGCCCGCAAGAACCGGGTCGACCTCGCCGTCGGCGTCGCGATGGGGAGCTCGGCCCAGATCGCCCTCTTCGTGGCCCCCGTTCTGTTGATCCTGAGCTACTTCGTCGCCCCCGCCCCGATGGATCTGAACTTCGGCGGCGGCCAGGTATTGGTCGTCCTGCTCACGACCCTGACGGTTTCCTTCGTGGTCTCGGGCGGGCGCTCCGCCTGGTACTCGGGAATCCAGCTCTTGGCCGTCTATGCAATATTCGCCGTGACGGCATATCTGCTTCCAGGCTAGCGGGAGGGCGCCATCGACATGATTTCGGACACGCGTCAGTCCCGGGCCGGGAAGGCCGGACGAGCGCGCGCCCTCGATCCGACCGAACGTTTCTCCGAGATCCTGTTCGGTCTGATCATGGTCCTGACGTTCACGGGCTCTCTTTCCGCCGCGGAGAGCGGCCACAACGCCGTCCGGACCATGCTGATCGGCGCGCTCGGCTGCAACCTCGCCTGGGGGATCATCGACGCGATCTTCTACCTCATGAACACCCTTGGCCAGAGGGGGCACGGCATCGTCGTCCTGCGGAGCCTGCGCGGAACTACCGACCCGGCAACGGCCCATGCGCTGATCGCGGACGAGCTGCCGCCGGTTCTCGCCGCGGCCCTGCGCCCCGAGGACCTCGAGACGCTGCGTCAGCGGCTGGCGGCACTGCCGGAGCCGCCGAAGCGCGTGCCGTTCCGCCGCGACGACTTCCGCGGAGCGGCCGCGGTGTTTCTCCTCGTTTTCCTGTCGACCTTTCCGGTGGCGATCCCCTTCCTGCTGATGAGCGACCCCATGCACGCGCTGCGGATCTCCAACCTGATCGCGATCGTCCTGCTCTTTCTGGGCGGCTACACGCTGGCGAAGCACTCCGGCGCCCACCCGTGGCGGCTCGGACTCGCCATGGTCGGAATCGGTGTCGCGCTGGTCGGCCTGACGATCGCCCTCGGAGGATGAACGTGCTGCGTCGGACCGCGCTCGGGGCCCTGCTCGCGCTGAGAGTGGCCGCGGCTCTCGCGCAGGATGACCCGGCGGCTGCCGCGGCCGCCGGAGAGAAGCCCGAGAAGCCCGGCTGGGAGTTCAACGCCAGCCTGTATGGATACTTCCCGCCGGAAGACCGGCACTACGCCCAGCCGACCGTGATCGCCGACCACGGAGCGCTCCACCTGGAGGGTCGCTACAACTACGAGGGGGACAAGACGGGATCGGCCTGGGTGGGCTGGAATCTCGGCGTCGGCGATGCGCTGCGCCTCGACGCGACGCTCATGGCGGGAGGCGTCTTCGGCGACACGCGAGGGGTCGCGCCCGGATTCGAGCTGACGGTTTCCTATGGACGCTTCGAGCTCTACAGCGAGGGCGAGTACGTCATCGACGTGGACGACTCCGCCAACAACTTCTTCTACAACTGGGCCCAGCTCGGTTATTCCCCCTTCGATTGGCTGACGCTCGGACTCGCCTCACAGAGAACCCGCGCCTACGAAACCGGGCTCGACGTGCAGCGGGGAGTCTTCGTCGGATTCACATACAAGAATGTGAAGCTCACGACGTACGTCTTCAATCCGGGTTGGGAGACGCCGACCGTCGTCTCGTCGCTCGCCGTCAGCTTCTAGCGCGGCGGGCGTTCGGCAGACGGACCTCGGTCCCGTTGCGGCGGCGACGGCGTCGGAGATAGGCTTGTCGCGAAACGGAGGCACCGTGCCAACGCTCCAATCGATCCGCTCACGCTTCCAGGGCCTGCCGGCGGCGTCGCTCGTCGGGATGCTCTGCGCCTGGATGGCCGTTCCGGGACTGGCGATCTCTCAGGAGGCGCCGCCACAACCGACGCCGATCATGCTACCGGCTTCGAGTGGCGCGGACGTTCCCGAAGAGGCCGCGAAGCTCACGAACGATCAGCTGGACTCTCTCGTCGCGCCGGTCGCGCTCTATCCGGATCCCCTGCTTGCACAGTGTCTCGTGGCCTCGACCTATCCGATCGATGTCGTCGCAGCGCAGCAGTGGCTCGACAAGAACTCGAGCCTGAAGGGCGACGCGCTAGCGAAGGAAGCCGAGAACCAGCCCTGGGATCCGAGCGTCCAGGCCCTGGTGTCGATCCCCGACGCCCTCAAGCGGCTCTCCGAAAACATCGCGTGGACCAAGGATCTCGGCGACGCGTTTCTCGCACAGGAGAGCGACGTGATGGACGCGGTGCAGCGGTTGCGCGCGAAGGCCAAGGACGGCGGGAAGCTCGAGTCGAGCGACCAGCAGAAGGTCGAAGTCCAGACGGTCGAGTCCAAGCAGGTCATCGTCATCGAGCCATCCAGCCCGGAAGTGGTCTACGTGCCGTCCTACAGCCCGACGGTCATCTGGGGAGCGCCGGCCTACTACCCGTATCCGCCGATGTACTACCCGCCGTACTACGCCGGCGGAGCCTGGATCGGATTTGGAGTGGGAATCGCCGTCGGAATCGGGATCAGCGGCGGCTGGGGCTGGGGCTGCGGCTGGCATGGCGGCGGCAACACCATCAACATCAACAACAACAACAACTACGTCAGTCACCACAACCGGGAGAACGGTGTCAACCGTAGCGGAAACAGCAACTGGCAGCACAACGCCCAGCAGCGCGGCGGCGCGCCTTACAAGGACCGGGCCACGGCGAACAAGTACGGCGGCGGGACGCGGGGCGACTCGATGCAGTCCCGGCAGGGGCAGGCGCAATCGCGCCAGGGTCAGAGCGCCAATCGCGGTGGCGGCTCGGGCGGTTTCGACCGCGGCGGCAGCAGCAGCTACGGAGGCTCGCAGAGCAGCCGGGCCGGCAGCCGCGACGTGTCGCCGAGCAGCCGCGGCAGCAGCAGCGCCTTCGGCGGCTCGCAGAGCGGCATGAGCGCGCGGTCGTCGAGCTCGCGCGGCTCCTCGAGCATGGGCTCTCGGGGCGGCGGCATGTCGCGGGGCGGCGGCGGGGGGCGGCGGCGTTAGGCCGCCGGAGCGAGGAAAACATGAGAAGAACACCGATTCTCAGGAGTCTGATCGCGCTTCTGGTGGGGTACTTCGCGATCGCCGGCATCGCTTCGGCCGCGAGCCCTGCGGCAACTCCGGCCGGCGGCGCGAAAGCGTTCGACACGGCGCAACAGGCCGCCGACGCGCTCGTCGCGGCCGCCGAGAAGGACGACGTCGACGCGATGCTGGTGATTTTCGGACCTGGCGGAAAAGACCTCGTCACCTCCGGCGACCCGGTCGAGGACAAGAACCACCGCCAGAGCTTCGCCAAGAAGGCCCGCGAGAAGATGCGGCTCGAGACCGACCCCAGCCACCCGAAGCGGACTCTCGTCGTGGTGGGAGCGGACGAATGGCCGCTGCCGGTCCCGATCGTCAAGAGCGGCGGGAAGTGGCGCTTCGACGCCTCCCAGGGCCGCGAGGAAATCCTGGTCCGCCGCATCGGCGGCAACGAGCTCGACGCCATCTCGCTCCTGCGGGGATACGTCGAGGCGCAGAAGGAATACGCCGAGCAGACGCACGACGGAAATCCCACGCACCAGTACGCTCAGAAGGCGATCAGCTCTCCCGGCAAGCACGACGGCCTCTCGTGGCGAAACGCGGACGGCAGCGTCGGCGGACCCATCGGCGATTTGATCGCCAAGGCGCTGGCCGAGGGGTACACGAAAAAGGGCGACCCGTACAACGGCTACTACTTCCGCACGCTGACGGCTCAGGGCCCGGCGGCGCCGCTCGGCGCGCGCGACTACATCGTCAAGGGAATGATGATCGGCGGTTTCGCGGCCATGGCCTGGCCCGCCAACTACGGCGTCACGGGCATCCAGACTTTCCTCGTGAGCCACGACGGCATCGTCTATCAGAAGGATCTCGGACCGGAGACGGCGAAGCTCGCCGCCGGCATCAAGGCCTACAACCCGGACAAGACCTGGATCGTGACCGAGGACGACCGGCCCTAGAACTCGCCGCGGGGCCTTTCTCAGAACCAGAGGATCTGCCAGGCGGCGGCGAACGTATCGAAGTTCTGGCCAGCGCGGACCGAGGCGCCGGTGCTGTAGTTGACCTTCACGGACTGGCGCTTCCCGACCGGGATCGAGAGCGTCGCGCCGACGCGGCTGTTGGATAGCCGCGTGCCCGGCGGTCCATCGTTGACCCGCGCCGCGCCGCCGCCGTACCACGTGCTGTCGAGCGCCAGCCAGAGGCCCGGGCGGAAGGTGTAGTCGATGTGGAGCTGGACGGTCTCGATCGGATCCTGACGGCGCACGGCCGTTCCGGGAAAGTAGTTCGGATTCTCCGTGAAGAAGACGGCTCCGGCGTACAGGTCGAAATCGAACTTCCGCCAGGGGACCGAGACGCCGACCTCCGGCTTGAACGCCCAGCGATTCGTGCCGAGGTTGATGAGCTTGGTCTGGTCGTACTGGCCCGTCGGCGCCTGGATCGCGAGGCTCGCCCCGACGATGACTCCCCGGCTGTGCTTCGCGAACTCCTGCGGCGTGAGCGCCGGACTGCCGTAGAGGTTGACCGCGAGCTTGGCCTTCAGGTCGCTCAGGCCCGATCGGGTGATCCGGTGGCGCTCCTCCATGACGTTGCCTTCCACATCCCCCCAGGCATACGGGAGTGCCGCGGTAGCGAGCGCCTGGCGCCCGAAGAGGGCGAACGTCCGCCCGTAGCCGACGGTGACGCCGTTGACGTGCGCGGAGACGTCGGAGACGGGTAGCGATGGATCGGTGACGACGTCTCCGGTCGACCGGCCGAATCCGGCCACCACGAAATTCGCGCCCACCGGCGAGGGCGAATAGGCCCGGGGCTCGAGCTCCTGGGCCCCGGCCAGGGGCGCCGCCGCGAGGGCGCCCGCCAGGAGCGCCGGAAGGCGCCAGCCCCGCATTTGATGCCGATGCACCAGACCGCTCCCTTCGAGTTGTCGGAGGCTATCCTTGGGGACCCGCATTGACGATAGGATAGGAACATTATCCCCGGCTGCCGATGCATGGCGATAGACTCTAGGTAACGGGGGAGAGAAAGGAGTCAGGAATCATGGTGCGTAAGTTTTCATTGATTCTCGGCATCGGGTTGCTTGTCGCCGGCATCGCGTCGGCGCAGGCAAGTTCGTCTACCTCATCGCGGACGGTTCATGCCACGATCGTCGACGTGTCCGGGAACACGGTCGTCGCCAGGACGGACCAGGGAACAAAGGAGTACACAGTTCCGGACGGCTTCAAGTTCCAGATGGACGGGAAGGACATCGGCGTTGCGGACCTCAAGCCCGGAATGAAGGTCACAGCGACGATCACGACGACGACGACCGTGACGCCCGTGACGGTGACTGAGGTCCGCCAGGCCGAGGTGCTCGCCGTCGCAGGCCACGCGATCATCGTTCGCGGCGCCAACGGAAATCGAAAGTTCACGATGGAGGATGTCAACGGCCGCGACATCAAGATCTTCCGCGACGGCCAGGAAGTCGAGCTTGCGCAGCTCAAGGTCGGCGACAAGCTCACGGCCACGATCGTCTCGCACCACCCGCCGACGGTCGTGAGCTCGCAGGCGGTGAAGGCGGCGGTTTCCGGCGCCCCGGCCGCGCCCGCTCCGGCTCCGACGGCGGCGCCCGCCATGGCCGCTCCGGCTCCGGCCGCCGAGCCGGCACCCGCGCCCGCTCATCACAAGCTTCCGAAGACGGCGAGCTCCGTGCCCCTGACCGGTCTTGCCGGCGTTCTTTCTCTGGCAGCCGGCTTCGCGTTGGCGATCTCGCGCCGCCGCACCCGGTAGTCGATCGTCCCGAGGAATCGTCCCCCGAGACCCGCGTCCGTCCATGCGACGGCGCGGCCCTCGGGGGTTTTTCTTTCATCTCAGCCGACGATTTGACCGACCCGCTGCCTTCTCCGATAATCCGCCCTTCGCCGAGCGACTGGGAGGTCGTTCAATGGTAGGACAACTGGCTCTGGACCAGTGAATCGGGGTTCGAGTCCCTGCCTCCCAGCCATACCGTCGCCTTCGCTTGCTCGCGATCTGCGCGTACCGCGCACCGGCGCCTGGCTCGCCCAAAGGGGCTCGACCAGGCGCCTGATCGCTCGCTGCGCTACGGCTCCCGCGGCGCACGCCTCCTCCCTCGCTTCCGCTCGGAAGACTTCGCGCGCCGCGAGCATGATTCTCATGCAGGCCAGAAGGAGGGAATGTCGCCGGAGCAGGGACTGCCGTTGCTGCGAGTCTGCCCCTCAGCGGCTCGCCAGGCCCCCCGCGATTTCGCCGCCGTCGATGATTACCGGATGCCCCGTGATGTACGGCGCCTCGTCGGAGGCCAGGAACGCGAAGAGCGCGGCGATCTCGCCGGGCGTCGCGTGGCGGCGCAGGGGAATCTTCGCGTCCACGGCCGCCTTCATCTCCGGGGTGTACTCGGCCTCCTGCATCGACGTCCAGACGTAGCCCGGGCACACCGCGACGACGCGGATCTTCGGAGCGAGCTCCAGCGCCATCGTGCGGGTGAGCTCGATCACTCCGGCCTTGGCGGCGTTGTAGTCGGCGTAGCGCGGGTAACCGTTCATGCCCGAGGTCGAGCCCATGTTGAGGATGACGCCCCCGGCGCCGGCGAGCATGCGCCGGGCGGACTGCTGGGCCACGTAGAAGACGCCGTCGATGTCGACGCTCATCACCCGGCGCCATTCGGCCGGCGTGATGTCCATGAAGTCGTGGCGGATGCTGATGCCCGCGTTGTTGATCGTGACGTCCGGTCCGCCGAGCAGATCGTCGAGCTCGCGGAAGGCGCGGTCCACGGCGGCGGGATCGGCCACGTCGGCCTCGATGACGCCCGCCAGATCCGGATGTCTCCGGCGGAGGGCCTCGCCGCCCTCCGCATCGCGGTCGATGACCGCGACGCGCGCCCCCTCCTGCAGGAACCGCTCCACGGTCGCCGCGCCGATGCCGCTCGCGCCGCCCGTGATCACCACCCGCTTGCCGGCCAGCCCCCTCATCGTCGGGTCAGTCGGCGATGCCGCCGCCGTCCACGACGAGGGCCGCCCCCGTCATGAAGGACGAATCGTCGGAGGCGAGAAAGAGCGCCGCACGCGCCAGCTCCTCCGGCGTGCCGACGCGGCCCAGCGGACGATTCGCGGCGCCTCGCATGTAATCCGCGTAGCTCATGTGCCGGGCCTCGGCGTCCGCCGCGAGCATCGGTGTCTCGACGTCCCCGGGGCAGAGGCAGTTCACGCGAATGCCCTGCTTGCCGTGATCGATCGCCATCGCCTTGGTCATCACGACGAGCCCGCCCTTGGCGGCGCAATAGGCGACGGCCTCGTCGCCGCCCTGAATGCCCCACCCCGACGCCTGATTGATGATCACGCCCCGCCCCCGGGCGATCATCACCGGCAGCGAGTACTTGGCCATCAGCCATGCTCCCTTGAGACTCGAGTCCACCGTCTCGTCCCACTCGTCCTCCGTGCAGTCGACGGCGTTGTGGGGATGGAACACACCCGCGTTGTTGAAGAGGATATCGAGGCGGCCTCCGAAGGCGCGCAGCGTCTCCTCGACGACACGCCGGCAATCTCCCGGGATCCGCACGTCGGCTTGGACGAAGAACGTGGTGCCGCCGGCCGCCGCGATCGCCTCCGCGACCTCGCGGCCGCGCGTCTCGTTGCGTCCCGTCAGCGTCACGCGGGCGCCCTCCTGCGCGAAGAGCCGCGCCGAGGCATCGCCGATTCCCGAGGTGGCGCCGGTGATGATGGCGACGTGGTCCTTGAGCTTCATCTTCGATCGCGCTCCGCGCGTAGCGTATCTCGCCGCCCCGAAATGCCGGCGAAAGATTGGAGTGAATGTGAAAGGCTCTCGGAGTCCTCTGTGCGAGGCGGGAGGAAGACATGAGATCCGTTCGTCGACGCCGTTCTATGGGTGCTCGGAGCCTGGCCGCGATGGCCGCCGCCATGGGAGCGGTCGCCGTCGGTGCCGTTGCGATCGGGGCGCTTGCGATCGGACGGCTCGCCATTCGCCGCTTCCTCGCGGAAAGCGTCGAGCTGAAGTCGGTCAAGATCGGTCGTCTCACTGTGTCGCGGCTCGAAGTCCGCGACGCGATCTCGCTGCCCGACCGTGCCGCCGGCCCGAGCCAGAGCTAGGAGGAGACGTGCCCGCCTCGGCGGAAAACGGGATCGCCCGCATTCCCTCTCGCCATTCGGTCGACGACACGGTCGAGAGGCTTCAGAGATTTCTGCGCTCGAAGAGCGTCACTCTCTTTGCGCTGGTGGACCACGGCGGAGAAGCCCGCAGGATCGGCCTCGCGATGCGCCCGACGAAGCTGCTGATCTTCGGGGATCCCAAGGCCGGAACGCCGCTGATGCTGGCCGCGCCGAGCGCCGCGATCGACCTGCCGCTGAAGATCCTCGTCTCGGAGGACGCGGACGGGATGGCCTGGATCTCCTACAACACCCCGGAGTACTTGATGCAACGGCACGAGCTGCCGCGAGAGCTCCTGCAGAACATCGCCGGCGTCGAAGCGTTGGCTGCGAAGGCGGCCGAATAGGAGGCGACGTGGACTTCAATCGGCGGCACCTGTTGAGACTCGGAATCGCTTCCGCGGGGCTCGTTTCCTCGGCAACGAGTCTTCGGGCGGACGCCGCGCCGGAAGGTTGCGCCTCGCCGATCCCGCAGAATCACGCGCCGTCCAACGGGGGCCCCTGCCCTTATCCGATTCCCTGGCTCGACAAGAACGGGAATCACAATCAGAGTCCCATGCCGAATGTCGAGCTCTCGAGCATCTACCACTTCAAGGGAAGGCTGGCTCGGTGCAACGGCTTCCATGGCATGGGCACCGACAACAAGGGCAACCGCCTCGCGTGGGGCACGCCGACTACCGACTACAGCTACATGAGCGGCGAATACTGGGCGGCTCGGCGGGAGCACGCCGCCGCCTTCGCCCACACTTGATTCACGGTCTTCAGGGGACCGGCGGTCCCTGCGAATCAGATTCACGATTTCCATCCTCCGATCTCGCCCGAAGGCCTTTACTGGGTCACTCCCGTGCCTCCCACCGGAATCACCTTCAGCGCGGACAGGAAGACCGCGACTCTCCAGATGTCGAACGTTCCCATCATCGACCAGCCGCGGTGGCCGGCCATGGACGCCGAAACGACGCCCGCGTTCATGGACTTCAAGATCGTCTTCAAGGCCGGGAGCGAGCCCGTCAAGTACGAGGACCCCATGCGACAGTACCGATTCGAAGGGTTCCGGGCCACGGCGCAGCTCGAGGCCGCGTTTCGCGTGCCGTCTCTCGACTTCACCTTCCAGACGGACCCGCTGGAATCTTCTCCGAGCGATTTCGCCGTGATGGGTGACGAGGTGAACGGCCGGTATTACGAAGGAGGGTCTCGATGAATCGCCTCCGCTATGCGGGTTGGATTGCCGTCGCCGTCTCGATGCTCGCCACGAGGGTCTCCGCCGCGCCATCGCATCCGGCGAAGGGAGACGCCATCGCCTCGCGCACCGCGACCGTCGACGGCCTGACGCTCCACTATCTCGAGGCCGGATCGGGGCCCGCCGTCGTGCTCCTGCTGCACGGCTACGCCGAGACCTCGCGCATGTGGAGGCCGATCATCCCGGATCTCGCGAAACGGTTCCGCGTGATCGCTCCGGATCTTCCGGGAATCGGCGACTCGGACATCCCGAAGGACGGTCTGGACATGAAGTCGGCCGCCGTCCGCATCCACGCGCTCGCCCGAGAGCTTGGCGTCTCGAAGGCCCGCGGTGGTCGGGCACGACATCGGTCTCATGGTGGCCTACGCCTACGCCGCGCAGTTTCCGGCGGAGACCGAGAAGCTCGTGCTGATGGACGCCTTCCTGCCGGGTGTCGGCCAGTGGGAGACCGTGTACAACAATCCCGGAATCTGGCATTTCCGGTTCAACGGGCCGACGCCGGAGGCGCTCGTCCAGGGACGCGAGCGCATCTACTTCGAGCATTTCTGGAACGACTTCGCCGCCGACAGGACCCGCTCGATCCCGGAAGCGGACCGCACGGCCTACACGGCCGCGTACTCGCGGCCGGGGCGCATGCGCGCGGGCTGGGCCTACTTCGTGTCGTTCCCGCAGGCGGCGAAGGATTTTGCGGAGCTCGCGCGGACGAAGCTGACGATGCCGGTGTTGACGATCGGCGGCGTGAGGGCCAACGGCGAATTCCTGAAGCAGCAGGTCCCCGAGGTTGCCACCGACGTCCGGGCCGTCGTCCTCGAGAACGCGGGCCACTGGATCCTCGAAGAGCAACCGAAAGAGACGACCGCGGCGCTCGAAGACTTCCTCTGAACGGCCGCCGGCGGGCGGGCGCGCGTTGAGGACTCGAGGCCGTCAGGACGGAAGAAGACGCCTCGAATGGACGGTATCCTCCCGGACGAGGAGGATGCGATGTCACGCGAATCGCGGCTGCTCGGCGGGGTCCTGCTCGTCGTCTTTCCGACGGTTCTCTTCGGCGGACTGTCTCTGCTGAAGGCATTGACCACCGGCGCCCCGGGATACGTCGACAATCCGCTGCGCCACGACCTCTGGCGCGCCGGCCACGCGCACGCGGGCGTCTATCTCGTCCTGTCGCTGGTGCTTCTGCGCTACGTGGACGAAGCGCTGCTTCCACCCTTCTGGAAGTGGCTGGCCCGAACCGGCGTGCCGGTCGCCGCGATCCTGATCCCCGCGGCGTTCTTTCTGTCCGTCGTGGCTCCCACGGCGACCCGGCCGAGCGGACTGATCAATCTCGCCTACGTCGGCGCGCTTTTTCTCGCCGGGGCGCTCTTGACGCTCGGCGTCGGCCTGATTCGCGCCGCGCGACGTATGGAGCGTTGAAGGGCGACGTGGCTTCCCGCCGGACCGCTCTCCTCGCGGCCGCGGCGCTGCTTCTCCCCTTCGCCGTCTTCTTCGGAGACGGGCGCTACCTCGGCAGCGGCGACACGGCGCCGGCGGAGCTCCTCCCGATCGCCGTCCTCGACCACCATGCGCTGAACTTCGACGCGTTCGTCCGGCCGGGCGAGACCCTGCCGTATTGGTTCCGCGTCAAGAACGGCCACGTCGTCTCGGACTACCCGGTCGTTCCGGGGCTCCTCAACGTGCCTGTCTTCGCCGCCGCGAAGGCCGCCGGACTCCCGCTGTTCGAGAACCGCTTTCGCCTCTCACTCGCCACCTCCGCCGCGCTCGCGGCGGCCTCGGTCCTCTTCGTGTTCCTCGCGCTGCGGAGGATCGGCCGGTCGGACCTCGCGGCCTTCGGTTTTGCGCTGCTCTATGCCTTCGGCACCGAGGTCTGGAGCGTCGCGGGCAAGGGGCTCTTCCAGCACGGGCCATCGCTCTTCTTCCTGACGCTCGCGCTCTGGCTGCTGCAGGTCGAGACGCCGCGAGCGGCGGCGATCGCCGCGCTCTCGCTCGGCCTCGCGATCGGGATCCGGCCGACGAACGTGCTGATCGCGGCGCCCCTCGTGTTCTGGGAAATGCGCCGCCGCCCGCGCGGACGCGCCGCCTTCCTGATTTTCTTCGCGTTGCCGATCGTCCTCGTCGCCGCACACGGCGCGGTGTCCTGGGGCGATCCCTTCACGCTCGCCCGAAACGTCGTGCCGGCGGGATTCTCCGGAAACGTAGCGGGAGGTCTCGCGGGCCTGCTGCTCTCCCCCGCGCGCGGCCTCTTCGTCTTCAGCCCGTTCCTGATCTTCGCGATCCCCGCCGGCGTTGCGGCGTGGCGACGCTCGGGATCGCTTTTCGATCGATGCCTGACCGTCGCGGCCGTCCTGACGCTCGCCGTCTTCTCGCGCTGGCGGATCTGGTGGGGCGGCCACTCGTTCGGGTACCGCATCCTGATCGAGATCGTGCCGCTCCTCGTGCTTCTCATCGCCGGAGCGTGGCCGAAAAGCGGCAGGCGGCTTTGGGCGTCGGCGCTCTTCACGGTCTTCGCCGCGGCATCGATCTTCGTGCAGTTCCTCGGAGCGCGCTTCTACCCGAGCGGCTTCAACGACGACATCGACCGCGAGCCCGAGCGCCTCTGGCAGATCCGCGATTCGGAGATCCCGCGCCTGGCGGCGAGACTCCTCGGGCGCTCGGCCTCCGCGTTGGAGCCTGCCCGGGAGCCGTCGCGAGTCGCGACCCCGCCGCCCCATTGGACGCGCGACGCGGCCGCCGACGAAACGATCCCCGGCGCGCTCGACTCTCCGCGGCCGGACTCCTCGGTGCACGGAGCCCTGCGCATCGCCGGCTGGGCCCGGTCGCCGGCCGGACCGGTGGACGTCCAGATCCTGATTTCGCCGGGCGACCGCGTCCTGTCCGTTGTGCGCCTTCCGCGGCCCGACGTCTGCGCGGCCCTGCCCTCGCTCGGGGACTGCTCGCAGGCGGGCTTCGAGGCGGCCATCGAGCCGGAACCGTCGGCCGCAGAGCATCTTCTCGTCGTCGAGCTGAGGGGTCCGAACGGCCGCGTCCGCCGCCTCGGTCCGGTGCGATTCTTCTGGCGCCCGATGGCGCCCGCCGCCGATAGAATCCATCCGTGAAGAACGGGGGCCTGGCCGCCCGCCATTGCGTGCCGTGCCGCGGCGGCGTTGCGCCGCTATCCGAGAGCGCGGCGCTCAATCTCCTCTCGGAGACTCCGCGCTGGTCTCTCGCCGAAGGCGCGACCCGCCTCTCCCGCCGCTTCGAATTCCGCGACTTCGTGCAGGCCATGGAGTTCGTCAACCGCGTTGCGGAGATCGCCGAGGCCGAGGGCCATCACCCCGACATCGCGATCCACTGGAACAAGGTGGACCTGACGCTCTGGACACACGCCATCGGCGGCCTTCACGAGAACGACTTCATCGAGGCCGCGAAGATCGACCGTCTGCTCGACGACTCCGCCGACGACACCCAGCCGGCCGGCTGATCAGTCCGCGCCGGCGGCGCGCGGCGAAATGGACAGGAGCTTCCCCAGGGCGACGAAGGCGTCGCGCCACGCGTCGTCTTCGCCGCAGGATCCCCGACTCGCGCACGTTCCAGTAGACGTTCTGGACTTTCCAGAGCCGCACCGGAAAAGGGAAGCGCCGGCAGAGCTCGACCGCCCGGCGAAGCGTCTCGAGCCGCGCGAGATCCTCGGGCCGCGCGGCGAACTCCCGCGCGAATCCCTCGAGACGCTGCCGCAGGGCGTACCCGAGCGTCTCGGAGTCCAGTGCGAGCTCCTCGCCGGCCGCCTCGTCGAGCGCCGCGACGATCGCGGCCCCGTCGAGCAAAGGACTCTGGAGCGCCCGCCGCAGCGCCGCGTTGACCACGAACTCCCCGGTCGCGCGGAAGACCCGCGGCAGCGGCGACCCGAGGTCCGCCAGAAAGCGCATCAGCGGCAGATGCCGCTCGTGGATCCGGCGCAGGGCGCCCTCGGCCTCCTGCCGCGTGGACTCGAGGACGACGCGCAGGATCCGCCGCTGATCGTCGCGGAACATCGTCTTCAACGAGACCGTGTCGGCGCCGAATCCGGCCTGGAAAAGCCGCAGAACCTCCGCAACGTCCGCGCGCGAGAATGCATGCTGGACGTTCTGGACGAGCGTCTCCCAATCCGCGTCCCCGGGCGCCGGCACGACGCCGCCGTGGACGTTGTGGTCTCCGAGATGGAGCGCGCCGAACGCGAGGCGCTCCGACTCGCCGGTCACGTCCGAGGTGAAACGCGCGCGCCCGAGTCCGAGCTTCATCGGCGGCGCCTCGGCGATCCGGTGATCTTCGCGCGCGACATCCCAGCAATAGATGCGCGCCTCCGCCGTCTCGGACTCGAAGAGTGAGCGCACGGCGTAGTGCCCGCCGACCCGGTCGAGATCCACGATCTTGCCGCGGACGTGCCGGTCGTACACGCGGCGCCCGTCCCCCTCTTCGAGCCGGTTGCTCGCCGCGGCCTCGAGATCGCCGAGGAAAGGCTCCTCGATCGATTCTCCGAAGAGCTCCTCCGCGAGCTGGACGACGCGGCCGGCATAACGGAGCACCTGGACGGTCTCGATGCCGGCGAGATCGTGGAAGAACCAGCCGCAGCTCGTGTACTGGAGCATCGCATGACGCTCGAGCTCGAGGAGCATGCGTGCGCGGACTCGCGCCTCTGCCGAGAGCGGGCGAACGGCCTGCGCTTCGAAGAAGCGATCGAGGGTCTCCGGCGAGCGATCGAGCACGACCTCGATATAGGCGTCCCGGGCCCTCCACGGGTCGGCGAGGAGGGCGGCCGCCTCGCGCTCGTAGAGCGGGATCCACGCGTTCCCGCAGCCGGTCGAGCGCCCGGCGCAGCGGCGCGCGCCAGGCCTGATCCCACGAGGGCGAGGAGCCGGTCGAGCAGCCGCAGTCGCTCCGCCACCGTTCGATGCCGTGGGCGCAGCTCCACGACGTGTTCTCGCGAATCTCGACCTCCGCCGCCGGCGGGAAGCGCTCGAGGAACTCGCCGTAGTTCGTGAGAACGACCCTGCCTCCGGCGGCCGTCGATCGCAGGGCGTACGCGAGGGCCATGTCGCCGTGTCGATGGTGATGTCCGTACGTCTCACCGTCCGTGGCGACGTTCACGAGGCGCGGCCGATCTTCCGTCTCCGGGAACGCGCCCGCGAGTCGCGCGGCGAGCTGCTGGCCGCTGTGGAGGAGACCGCCGAAAGCGACGTCGCGCGCGATCGCGGCGTCGTAGAAGAAGACGTCGATCGAGCGCCCCGAAGGCAGCGGAGCGCGGTAGGCGCGCGTCGAATCGATGCCTTCGGGCCCGACCTCGTTCCACGCCGCCGTCCCGATCGGGCGGTGCGCGCGCGCCTGATGCGGCGCGAGGATCGTGAATCGGATGCCCGCCTCCGCGATCGCCTCGAGGCTCGGGACGTCCACCGCCGTCTCGGGCAGCCACATCCCTTTCGGGTCCCGCCCGAACCGGTGCCGGAAGTCCGCGATCCCCCAGAGCACCTGCGTGCGGCGGTCGCGCGCGCCGGCGAGCGGCAGGATGACGTGGTTGTATGCCTGCGCGAGGGCCGAGCCGTGCCCGGCGAATCGCTCGCGGCTCTCCCGGTCGGCGTCGAGGACCGCCGCGTACACGTCGGGCGCGTGGCGCTCGAGCCAGGAGAGCAGCGTCGGCCCGAAATCGAAACTGATGCGCGCGTAGTTGTTGACGATCTCGGCGATCCGGTCCTCCGAGTCCAGGATCCGGGACGCCGCGTTGGCGGCGTAGCACTCGTCGGTGATGCGCTCGTTCCAGTCGTGGTACGGGAACGCCGAGTCCTGGACCTCGATCGCCTCGAGCCACGGGTTCTCGCGCGGCGGCTGGTAAAAATGGCCGTGGACGCAGACGTATCGCGTCACGCCAGGACCGCGTCCTCGACGGGCTGTTCCTCCTCGAGCTCGGATTCGACGTCGAACGGCTCGGGCTCCGCCGCAGCCTTCTCGCCTTCGTCGGCTTCCGGCCCGGGCTCGCGGATCCGGCTTGAACAAAAGCGCCGCGAGCGGCGGGAGGTCGAGCGTCAGCGAGAACGGCCGGCCGTGGAGCGGCGCCGCGGCCGCCTGGACGTCGCCGCTGGAAGAGTAGTCGCTGCCGCCGTAGATCCGGGCGTCCGTATTGACGAGGAGCCTCCAAATTCCCCCGCGCGGCGCTCCGACGCGGTACCCCGGGCGCGGCACCGGCGTGAAGTTGAAGACGGCGAGGATCGGATCGCGCGTCGTTTTCCCTTTCCGCAGGAATGAGAGCGTGCTCGCCTCGGCGTCGTGGCAATCCACCCACTCGAAGCCTGCCGGCGCGTCCTCGTCGAGCTCGTGGAGAGCGGGCTCCGCGCGGTAGATGCGATTGAGCTCCTCGACGAGACGCTGCACGCCGCGATGGAGGGGATGATTCAGCAGATCCCAGTCGAGCTCCCGGTCGTGCGACCACTCGCGCCACTGTCCGAATTCGCCGCCCATGAAGAGGAGCTTCTTGCCGGGCTGTGTGTAGAGGTCGGCGAGCAGCAGCCGCAGGTTCGCCATCTTCTGCCACGCGTCGCCCGGCATCTTGTCGGCGAGCGAGTACTTCCCGTGGACGACCTCGTCGTGCGACAGCGGAAGGAGAAAGCTCTCGCTTCCCGCGTAGATCATGCGGAACGTCAGCAGGTTGTGGCGGTACTTCCGGTGGATCGGGTCCTGGCCAAGATAGTCGAGCGTGTCGTGCATCCAGCCGAGGTCCCACTTCATCCCGAAGCCGAGCCCGCCGACGTACGTCGGGCGCGAGACCATCGGCCACGTCGTGGACTCCTCCGCCATCGTCTGGACGCCCGGGCAGCGGCCGTAGACCTCCTCGTTCAGCCGCCGCAGGAAGAGGAGCGCCTCGAGGTTCTCCGGGCCGCCGAAGCGGTTCGGAATCCACTCGCCGGCTTTGCGCGAATAATCGAGGCGCAGCATCGAGGCGACCGCGTCCACGCGCAGGCCGTCGGCGTGATAGCGCTCGAGCCAGTACAGCGCGGACGACAGCAGGAAGCTGCGCACCTCGTTGCGTCCGTAGTTGAAGATGCACGTCTTCCAGTCCGGGTGGTAGCCCTGCCGCGGATCCGCGTGCTCGAAGAGATGCGTCCCGTCGAAATAGACGAGGCCGTGCTCGTCCGACGGGAAGTGCGACGGCACCCAGTCGAAGATCACGCCGATGCCGCGCCGATGGAGGTGATCGACGAGGTACATCAGGTCCTGCGGCGTGCCGTACCGGGCGGTCGGAGCGAAGTAGCCGGTCGTCTGGTAACCCCAGGACGCGTAGTAGGGATGCTCCATCACGGGCAGGAGCTCGACGTGGGTGAAGCCCTGCGCGACCGCGTAGTCGGCGAGCGCGCGGGCGAGCTCGCGGTAGGAGAGAAAGTCCTTCCCGTTCTTCCGGCGCCAGGAGCCCGGGTGCACCTCGTAGATGGCGATCGGCGCCGCGGGCGCGTTTGCCTTGGCGCGCCCGGCCATCCATTCGCCGTCGCCCCACTCGTAGTCGAGATCCCAGACCACCGATCCCGTGCGCGGCGGCTTCTCCTGCATCACGGCGAAAGGGTCCGCCTTGTCCACGCGATAGCCGGCTCGCCGCGACACGACGTGGTACTTGTAGACCGCGCCCTTTCCGACGCCGGCCACGAACCCTTCCCAGACGCCGGGCCCGCCGATCGGCGCGAGCCGATGGCTCTCCTTGTCCCAGCCGTTGAAGTCGCCCATGACGGACACCGATGCCGCGGACGGCGCCCAGACGGCGAACGAAGTGCCGGCGATGCCATCGACGGCCCGCGGGTGAGAACCGAGCTTGTCCTGGAGCTGGAGGTGGCTGCCCTCCCCGAAGAGATGAAGATCCTCCGCCGTCAGCAACGAGGCGGGTCCGGGTCCGCCGCGGCGCCTCCGACCGGGGCTCAGGCCTTCTTCCCGGGCAGGAGGATGAAGACGAGGCCGATCACGCCGGCGCCGACGGACAGCCAGCGCGCCGTCTCCCAGCCCTCTTTCTGCGAGCGCTCAGAGCTCGAGAAGGTGGACTTGATCTCCCCCTGGACGCTGTCGTATCCCGCGCGCTTGCTCGAGGCCAGGAGGAATCCGGCGATTCCGAGAACCAGGAGCACCATTCCCACGCGTCGCATCTTCGCCTCCTCAGTACTTTCGCAGAGCCGGGTCGATCCGCTCCGCCCACGCGTTGATGCCTCCGGCGAGGTTGACCGCCTTTTCGTATCCCATCTGCCGCAGGAACTGCACGGCGTTGGCGCTGCGGCCTCCCGACCGGCAGTACACGACGAGCTCGCGGTCCCGCGGGACCTTCTCGAGGTTCTTCGGCAGCGTCTGGAGCGGCACTTTGATCGCGTCCGGCAGGTCCGACAGTGCGTACTCGTGCGGCTCGCGAACGTCGAGAAGGAGGGGCTTCTCGCCGCGGTCCCACATTTGCTTGAGCTGGACGACGTCGATCTGCGGAACGGGCCCCGGCATGGGAGAACGATATCCCACGCCGGCGGCGCGGGCGCTGGGCGACGGAGAGCTCGCAACGCGACCAACGTTTCGTAGGGGCGGCCCTTGCGGCCGCCCGCAATGACGGGACGAGGATGCGCCCTTCGGGCCCGAGCAAGCGCCGGCGACGGATCAATACCTTGAGGGGACGGGGTCAGACGCGAACTCTTGAACTCTTCTCCCCGGAGGGGACGGGGTCAGACGCGAACTCTTGAACTCTTCTCCCCGAGAGGAGGGGACGGGGTCAGACGCGAACTCTTGAACTCTTCTCCCCGAGAGGAGGAGACGGGGTCAGACGCGAACTCTTGAACTCTTCTCCCCGACGCCAAGAGTCAACAACTCAGGACTGACCCCGATCGGCCGGCGGCGCGGGCGCTGGGCGACGGAGAGCTCGCAACGCGACCAACGTTTCGTAGGGGCGGCCCTTGCGGCCGCCCGCAATGACGGGACGAGGATGCGCCCTCCGGGCCCGAGCAAGCGCCGGCGATGGATCAATACTTTGGCATGCTCGGGTCGATCCGCTCCGACCACGCGCGGATGCCGCCGGCGAGGTTGCGCACCCGCCGGAAGCCCGCCTCCCGCAGTTGCTTCACGGCCTTGGCGCTGCGTCCGCCGGAGCGGCAATGCACGACGATGTCGTCGGCCGTCGAGAGACGATTCAGGTTCGCCGTCAGCTCGCCGAGCGGGATCCGCACGGAGCCTGGCAGCGCGCAGATCGCGATCTCGTGCGGCTCTCGCACGTCGAGGACCACGTGCGGCTGCCCCCGCTCGCGCATCGCGGCGAGCTCTTCGACCGAGATCTCGGGAACGCCGGCGTGCGAGGCCTCGACCTCCGCGGCCCCGACGCCGCAGAACGCCTCGTAGTCGATGAGCTTCGTGATCGTCGGCCGCGGGCCGCAGACGACGCAGTCCGGATTCTTCTTGAGCTTCAGCTCGCGGAACTTCATCGAGAGCGCATCGACGAGCAGCAGTCTCCCGATGAGCGGCTCTCCGTTGCCGAGAATCAGCTTGATCGTCTCGGTCGCCTGGATCACGCCGAGAAGCCCCGGCAGGATCCCCAGCACGCCGCCTTCGGCGCAGGACGGCACGAGACCGGGCGGCGGCGGCTCGGCGTACAGGCAGCGATAGCAGGGCCCCTTCTCCGCCCAGAAGACCGACGCCTGCCCCTCGAAGCGGAAGATCGAGGCGTAGACGTTCGGCTTGCCGAGCATCACGCAGACGTCGTTGACGAGATAGCGCGTCGGGAAGTTGTCGGTGCCGTCCGCCACGATGTCGAAGTCGCGCGCGATCTCGAGCGCGTTGGCGGAAGTCAGACGCTCTTCGAACGGGATCACCTCGACGTTCGGGTTGAGATCCCGGAGGCGCCGGGCCGCGGCCGCGAGCTTCGGCTTCCCGACGTCGGAAGTGCCGAAGAGGATCTGGCGGTGGAGATTCGAGTCGTCCACGACGTCGAAGTCGACGAGCCCGAGCGTTCCGACGCCGGCCGCGGCGAGATAGACGGCGAGCGGCGAGCCGAGCCCTCCCGCGCCGACCGCGAGCACGCGCGCCGCCTTGAGCTTCTTCTGCCCCTCGAGCCCGACCTCCGGCATGATGAGGTGCCGCGCGTAGCGGCGGATCTCCTCGTTCGACAGCGTGGCCGGCGCGACCTCGGCCGGCGGCGCGGCTCCGCCCGCGATCGACGGAACGATCGAGAGCGCGTCCTGCGGCGCGAGGCGGGTCGCGTCCTTCTCGAGGTAGCGCACGTCCTCGTCGTTCAAATAGACGTTGACGAAGGAGCGCAGCCGGCCGCTCTCGTCGTAGAGGTGGCGCTTCAACGCCGCGTGGCGCTCGACGAGCGAGGAGAGGGCCTCGTCGACGGTCTCCCCCGGCACGTCGACGCTCGCGGCCCCGCCCGCGAAGGGACGAAGCGGCGTTGGCAAATGGATCTTCGGCATCGCTACTCCTCTCCCCCGGTCGCCTCCGGCAGGATCTCCTCGCGGCGAAACTCCCGGCGGTCCTCCGACATGACCCACGACGTCATTTCGCCGGGCTCTCCGGAGGCGACTCCCAGGACAACATAATGGAAGACCGGCAGGGCGTGATCCCGGTCGTACTCCGACGGGACCGCCGGATGGTCCGGATGAGAGTGGTAGAAGCCGAGGAGGGCCTTCCCCCGCGCCTCGGCGAGCCGCTCCAGGCGGCGGTACTCCTCGGCGTCGATCCGGAAGCGCCGCCGCCGCTCGTCGGGCCGGGCATTCTCGACCCCCTCCGCCTCGCTCGCGAAGTCCGATCCGGCGCGCGCCTCTCCGAGGAGGGCGCCGCAGCACTCCTCGGGATAGGCCCGCCGGCCGTGCCCACGGATCGCCCGCGCGGCGTCCTCCGCGATCCGGATCATCGCGCGCTCCAGAAGGGCCGCGAGAGATAGCGCCCGCCGCCGTCGCAGAGGATCGTTGCGACCGTCGCTCCGGGACCCGCTTCCCGTCCGACGCGCACCGCCGCGGCGACGTTCGCGCCCGAGGACGGACCGACGAAGAGACCCTCTTCGCGCGCGAGGCGCCGGCACATCGCGTAAGCCTCTTCCGTCGCGATCGCGAGCCGCCGGTCGGCGAGCGTCGGGTCCCAGATCGGCGGAACGATCGCCGAGGCAAGATGTTTCATGCCTTCGAGCCCGTGGAGCGGTCCGTCCGGCTCCATGGCGACGCAGACCACGTGCGGCGCGCGGTCCTTCACGTAGCGCGTCACGCCCAGGAACGTGCCGGTCGTGCCGAGTCCCGCGACGAAGTGCGTGAGATTCTCCCCCGCCTGCTCGAGGATCTCGGGCCCCGTCGTCTCGAAGTGCGCGCGCCAGTTGGCGGGGTTCGAGTACTGGTCCGGGTAGAAGTAGGCGTCGGGCCGCGCCGCGACCAGGCGGCGCGCCTTCTGAATCGCGCCGTCGGTACCCTCGAGCGGGTCCGTGAGAACGAGCTCGGCGCCGAGCGCGCGGAGGATGCCCTGCCGCTCCGGCGTTGCGTTGGCCGGCAGGCACAGCGTCACCGGAAACCCCAGCGCCGCGCCGAGCATCGCGTCGGCGATGCCGGTGTTGCCCGACGTCGCCTCGAGAATCGCACGGCCGCGCGAGAGACGCCCCGAGGCGAGCCCGTCGAGAAGCATCGCGCGCGCCGGCCGGTCCTTGACGCTCCCGCCCGGATTCAGATGCTCCGCCTTGGCGAAGAGCGTGAGGCCCGGGACGTCCGCCGCGATCCGCGCGAGCTCGAGGAGCGGCGTTTGACCGATCGCGTCGAGCAAGCGCGCCGCGCGTGGCGGCAGAACCGCCGCCGTCTCCGCCGTCTTCGTCGCCGCCGTGCTCACTCGAGCCTCCCAAAACGAAAAAGCCCGCCGATTTCGGCGGGCTCGGTGTCTCGGTTCTGTTTCTTTCTACGGAGAACTGGGGACGCCGACGCCCGCCGGACCCGAAAGGGTCTGACAGGGACAACAACAGGCGCCGCCGAAGCGTTTCATCGAGACGTCCCTTGTAGCCCGCGCCGGCCGCCTTGTCAAGGTCACCGGGTGAGCGTCCGCGCCCTCACCGGGCGAGCGCGAGCCGCCATGTCGAGCCGCGCCGGGACGCGTCCACCTCGCCGAACGACGTCTGCGCCACGAGCGGGCGGACCACCTCGTCGATTTCCCGCTCTGCGAAACCGTGGGTGCGCGCGATGAGCCTCTGCCACGGCGCGGGGATCCGCAGCCAGCCCCAGAGCGGCGCGCGGTCCAGCCGGATGTCCTCGTTCGAGGCCTCCGAATCCGGCTCGTAGATCCAGAGGAAGCCGCCCGGCTTGAGCGCGGCGTAGATCCCCTCGAGCCCCTTCTGCGGCTCCTCCCAGTGATGGAACGAGAGCAGCGACACCGCGAAATCGAAGAGGCGCGTGAATCCCGCCGACTCGGCGGCGCCTTCCTGAAACTCGAGGTTCGGCAGGATCGGGCCGCGGCCCGCCTGCTTGATCATCTCCGGAGAGACGTCGAGACCGACGACCTCGAGCTCCGGATTCGCCGCCGCGAGCAATCGCGAGAATTTGCCCGGCCCGCACCCGACGTCCAGGAGCCTCCCGCTTTCTACGGGAATCTCCGAGCCGACGCGCCGATAGAGCGGCGAGAGAGTCGGCTCCGCCCAGCGGCGATAGAAGAACGATGCCACCGCGCCGAAGCGCTCTTCCTCCGCGCCCTTCAGGTTCATGAGCGGCCTCCGCCGCGCTCGCGCACGTGCTCCTCCTCGAAGCCGCGGACGCGCGCCGACATGACATCGGCGCGTCCGAGATAGCCGACGAGCCGCCGCGGATTCTCGCGCTCGACGATCGGAAGCCGGCCGATGTCGTTCTCGAGCATCCGCCGCACGGCGTCGCGCATGAGCTCGTCCGGATATCCGACGATGAGCTTCGCGCTGCCAGCCTCCCTCACGGTGCGCTCCGGTTCGCCTTGCCGGCGGTGCTCCATCGCCTTCATCAGGTCGCTCCGCGTGATGATGCCGACGAGATTTCCGGCCTCGTCCACGATGGGCGTTCCCTGACGGCGCGAGAGCGCGGGATCGCCCGCCGCGATGCGGCGCGAGAGCTCGGCCACCGGCAGGCCGGCCGGGACCGTCGCCACGTCGCGGTCCATGACCTCCTCGATACGGTGGACCTCCATCGGATCCACGCTGTACTCGCGCACGAGGTGATGGCCGCGCCGAGCGACCTTCTCGGTCAGGATCGAGCGCTTCAGCAACAGCACCGTGACGCCGTGCGCCGCGACCGAGCCGACGAGAAGGGCGGGAAGCGCGTTCAGGTCGTGCGTCAGCTCGAGCGCAAAGGCGATGGCGGTCAGCGGGGACCGCATCGTCCCGCCCATCATCGCCGCCATCCCCACCATCGCCCAGAGACTCGCGTCGCCCGCCGGGATGTAGGGGGCGCCGAAGGCGCCGAGCGCGCCGCCCATCATGAGGAGCGGCGCGAGCACGCCTCCCGAGGTGCCCGATCCGAGCGCGAAGGACCAGACGAGCGCCTTTCCGACGAGCAGTCCCAGCGCGGCGAACCCGAGCAGCTTGCCGGCGACGAGCAGGTGAATCGTGTCGTACCCGACGCCGAGCACGCGCGGATCGAGGAGCCCGCCGATCCCGACGGCGAGACCGCCGATGACCGGCCACCACATCCAGTGGATCGGAAGCTTCGCGAAGAGATCCTCGAAGCCATAGACGAGCGACGTCAGGAGACCGGATCCCAGGCCCGCAACGAGCCCCACGAGGAGCGCGAAAGCCAGCGCTTCGCCGCCGAGCGGCGCGTGGGGTGCGACGGGAAAAATCGGCCCGCTTCCGAGGAGCGGCACGCGCAGAGCCGAGGCGACGATCGCCGCCGCCGACACCGGAATGAAGCTGCGCGGCTTCCACTCGAAGAGGAGGAGCTCGACGGCGAGGAGGACCGAGGCCATCGGCGATGCGAAGATCGCCGACATGCCGGCGGCCGCGCCGGCGACGAGGAGCGTTTTTCGCTCGGCCGACGAGAGGTGAAAGAGCTGCGCGAAGAGAGAGCCGAACGCCCCTCCCGTCATGATGATCGGCCCCTCGGCGCCGAACGGGCCCCCGGTTCCGATGGAGACGGCGGACGAGATGGGCTTCAGAACCGCGACCTTCGCGTCGAGACGGCTGCGTCCGATCAGGATCGCTTCGAGCGCCTCCGGGATGCCGTGGCCGCGGATCTTCTCCGAGCCGAACCGGGCCATGAGACCGATGATCAGGCCGCCCACGACGGGCACGAGAACCGACCAGGCCCCGAGGTGATGGCCGGCGGGCGAGACGAACGTCGAGGAAAAGCGATGGTAGTAGGCGAGGTTCGTGATGACCGAGATCAACCAGACGAGCGCGGCCGCCACGAGCGCGCCGATCGCCCCGATGGCTGTCGCCATCAAGGTCAGGGTCACGACGCGGCGATCGGTGGTGAAATCCGCGAGGGCGTCGGGCCGGCCTTCCGCCATTCCCGCGATGGTACCAAGAGGCCCCGCCACCTCTGATAAGTTTCGCCCCTCGGAGGTTAGCCGTGCTTCCTGAATTCCAGAACGAACCCCTGACCGACTTCTCGATCGACGCCAACCGCAAGGCGTTCCGCGACGCCCTGACGGCGGTCGAGAAGCGCCTCCCGATCGCCGGAAAGATCCGGATCGGCGGGAAGAAGCAGTCGGCGTCCGCGACCTTCGAGTCGGTCAACCCCTGCGATCCGAAACAGGTCATCGGCCGCTTCCCGTCGGGAACCGCCGCCGACGCTCGCAAGGCGATCGACGCGGCGCACAAGGCGTTCCCGGCCTGGGCCGCCTTTCCGCAGCACGAGCGAGCGGCCGCGATCCTGCGCATCTCGGCCATCCTCCGCCGGCGCAAGCACGAGTTCTCCGCGATGATGGTTCTGGAGGAGTCCAAGTCCTGGCCGGAGGCCGACGGCGACACGGCCGAGGCCATCGACTTTTGCGAGTTCTACGCGCGCGAGGCCGAGCGCCTGGCCGAGACCCAGCCGCTGACGCCGTTTCCCGGCGAGCGCAACCAGCTCGAGTTCATCCCGCTCGGCGTCTGCGCCGTGATTCCGCCCTGGAACTTTCCGCTGGCGATTCTGGCCGGCATGACGACCGCGGCGCTCGTGACCGGAAATACCGTGGTCCTGAAGCCCTCCTCCGACGCCGCCGGCATCGCGGAAATGTTCGTGCAGGCCTGCGAGGAAGCGGGGCTCCCGGACGGCGTCCTGAACTTCGTCCCCGGCGGCGGCGCGACGGTCGGCAACGCCCTCGTCGAGAGCCCGAAGACGCGCCTCATCGCGTTCACGGGCTCGCGCAACGTCGGCGTCGAGATCTCCGAGAAGGCGGGAAAGGTCCCCGCGGGACAGATCTGGATCAAGCGCGCGGTGCTCGAGATGGGCGGGAAGGACTTCATCCTCGTGGACGAGACCGCCGACCTCGAGGAGGCGGCCAAAGGCGTCGTCCAGTCCGCCTTCGGATTCCAGGGACAGAAGTGCTCCGCGTGCTCGCGCCTCATCGTCCACAAGAAGGTGCACAAGGAGCTGCTCTCCAGGGTCGTCGCGAAGACCAAGGCGCTCACCGTCGGCGACGTCCGCGATCCGAAGAACAACGTCGGCGCGGTCATCAACGCCGGCGCGCAGAAGAAAATCCTCGAGTACGTCGCCGTGGGCCGCAAGGAAGGCAAGGTCGTCGCGGGCGGCAAGGCCGGCCCGAAGAACGGCTTCTTCGTCCTGCCGACCGTCGTGGACGGCATCAAGCCGGACGCCCGGCTCGCGCAGGAGGAGATCTTCGGGCCCGTCCTCGCGGTCATCCCGGTCAAGAGCTTCGACGAGGGCATCCGGGTCGCCAACGGGACGGAGTACGGCCTGACGGGCTCGCTCTACTCGCGGGACCGCGGCCGGCTCGAACGGGGCAAGCGCGAGCTTTTCTGCGGGAACCTGTATCTCAATCGCAAATGCACGGGCGCGTTCGTCGGCGTCCACCCCTTCGGCGGGTTCAACATGTCGGGCACGGATTCCAAGGCGGGCGGGCGCGAATACCTGTATCTTTTCACCCAGGCCAAATCGATCTCGGAAAAGCTCTGAAACGACAGGCAAGCGCGGGGTAGGGAGGGAGGAACGGGCATGTTTCGATTGCTCTCTCTGGTCGTCCTCATCCTCGACATCGTGGCGATCGTGTCGCTCCTGAAGAGCAGCGCCGACACCGGAACCAAGATCCTCTGGCTGCTCCTGATCGTCCTGCTGCCCTTCCTCGGAATGATCCTCTACTACCTCATGGGCCCCGGCCGCCGCGCGGTGGTCTAGAAACCATGACGCGAGGCGCGCACCCCGCTCCGGCCAGCCGCTTCGACTCGGTCGGGTTCTCGGAAATCGTCCAGGTTCGGAATCGCGTTCTCGAGCGGCTCGCCGCAGGCGAGACCGTCTGGCGCTTCGAAGGCGGCGAGCCCTACATGCCGACGCCGCAGCCGATCAAGGACGCGATGACGCGGGCGCTCGCGCGGAACCAGACGCGGTACGCCCCATCCTCGGGCATCCCGGAGCTGCGCACGGCGATCGTCGCCAAGGTGGCGCGGCGCAACGGAATTCCCGCCGACCGTGAGCGCGCGATCGTCACCAACGGCGGCATGCACGGGCTGTTCGCCGCCTTCGCGACGCTCGTCGATCCGGGCGACGAAGTCCTGGTTTTCTCGCCCTACTGGACGCCGATCGTCGACGTGATCGCGTTCTTCGGCGGCCGCCCGGTGCTCGTCTCGACCGCGGCCGCGCGCGCCGAGGGGCTCTTCCTCACCCTCGAAAAGGCCGTCACCCCGAAAACGAAGGTCCTCTACTGGAACTCCCCGGTCAACCCGACGGGCGAGGTCTTCACCCGCGCCGAGATCGAGGGGATGTCCCGCTTCGTCTTCGACCACGGCCTCGCGGTGATCTCCGACGAGGCCTACGAGGATCTGATTTACGACGGCGAGGGGCACGTCTCCCCCGCGTCCCTCCCCGGGATGGAGGAGCGCACGATCTCCGTCTTCACGCTCTCGAAGACCTTCTCCATGACGGGCTGGCGCGCCGGTTACGTCATCGTGCCCGAGCGCTACCTCGTCGCGATGCAGACGGCCGTCCTCTATTCGATCAACGGCGTCTCGACACCGACGCAGTGGGCGGCGCTCGAGGCGCTCTCGCTGTCCGAGGAGTTCCTGCGCGAAGCGCGGGAAGGCTACCGGCGACGGCGGGATCGCCTCGCCGCGGGCCTCCGCATCGCGGGATTCGACGTCCCGACGCCGCGCGCGGCGCTCTATCTCTTCCCGAAGATTCCGTCCTTCCTCGGAACCGACTCGCGGGCCGCGGCGCAGGCGCTTCTCGAAGGCGCCAAGGTCGCGACGGTCCCCGGCATGGTCTTCGGGCCGGAAGGCGAGGGGCACCTGCGATTCTCCTTCTCGGTGGCCGAGGACATGATCGCGGGAGGCGTCGAGGCGCTCACGGCCTTCGCCGCGAAGGAGCTTCAGACCCGATAGCGCTCGCTCAGCGCGGGAAGAAGAGCAGCAGCGTCAGGACGGCGCCGATCGCGAACGAGACCCAGGCGTTCGAGACGAAGTAGCCGTAGGCCATAAGCGCGATCCCCAGGAAGAGCGGCCGCGGCTCGCCCATCTTCTTGCCGTAGCGGAACGCCACGAACCCCACGCAGCCGAAGAAGACGGCGACGAGGATCGTCGCGAGAGAAATGCCGAAGAGGTCCACGCGCTATCTTCTCTCGAGCCGCCGCAGCCGCGACACGGCCTCCGCGAGCGTCTCGCGCTTCTTGCAGAACGCGAAGCGGACGTAGCCGCGCGCCTGCTCCTTGTGGTCATAGAAGGCCGACGGCGGGATCGCGGCGACACCGATCTTCTCGACGAGGTGACGGCAGAAGGAGACATCGTCCTCGAAGCCGAAGGCCCTGAAGTCCGCGCAGACGAAGTAGGTGCCGGCCGGCGGCCGCACGCCGAAGCCGATGCCCGAGAGCTCCCGGACGAGCAGGTCGCGCCGCTCGATGTAGTCCGAACGCAGTGCTGCGTAATACTCGGGAGGCGCGGCGAGGGCCGCCGCGGCGCCGTGCTGGAGCGGGGTCGCCGTCGCGAACGTCACGAACTGATGGGCCGCGCGAACGGCCGCCGAAAGCTCGGGCGGGGCCGCGGCCCAGCCGATCTTCCAGCCGGTGAGCGAGAACGTCTTGCCGAAGGAGGAGATCGTGATCGTTCGCTCGCGCATCCCGGGAAGCGTCGCCATGGGGACGTGCGCGCCGTCGTAAACGAGGTGCTCGTACACCTCGTCGGTGATGCAGAGGAGATCCTTCTCGCGGCAGAGGCCGGCCAGGAACTCCAGCTCCTCGCGCGAAAAGACCTTGCCCGTCGGGTTGTGCGGCGTGTTTACGAGGATCGCACGCGTGCGCGGCGTCACGGCCGCGCGGACTTCGCCGCGGTCGAAGCGCCAGTCGGGCGCGCGGAGCGTCACGACCCGCGCCGCGGCGCCCGCCATCGCGACGCTCGGCTTGTAGGAGTCGTAATACGGCTCGAAGAGGACGACCTCGTCGCCGGGGTCGCAGACACCCTGGATCGCCGCGAAGATCGCCTCCGTGGCGCCGGACGTCACCGTGATCTCGGTGTCCGACGCATAGGACAGGCCGTAGTCGCGGCGGTACTTCGCCGACAGCGCCGCGTGGATCTCGGGAATCCCGCTCATTCGCGCGTACTGCCCGCGTCCCGCGCGCACCGCCTCGATCGCCGCCTCCTTCACGAAATCGGGGCCGTCGAAATCCGGGAACCCCTGAGACAGATTGACGGCCCCGTGCTCGTTGGCGAGCCGCGTCATCTCCGTGAAGATCGTGGTGCCGAACCCTTCGAGCTTGCGGGAGAGCGCGGGACGCGGCACGGACGCGATGATACCGATACGCCGCCGGTCTGTCGGGCTGCGCTGATATCCTGCGCCCCCGACGGGAGACACGAATGCCCCCTTCCAAGCGCCACTATCGCGTCGCCATCATCGGTTCGGGCCCCGCCGGCTGGACCGCCGCCCTGTATGCCTCGCGCGCCGAGCTCGAGCCGATCGTGATCGAGGGTCCGCAGCCCGGAGGCCAGCTGACGATCACGACCGAGGTCGAGAACTATCCGGGCTTTCGCGACGGGATCCAGGGTCCCGAGCTCATGGAGATCTTCCGCGAGCAGGCCAAGCGCTTTGGCACGGAGGTCGTGCTGGACACCGTTACGGACGTGGACTTTTCCGCGCGCCCGTTCCGGCTCCAGCTCGACGGCGGCGGGAATCTCACGACGGAGGCGGTCATCGTTTCGTCCGGCGCGTCCGCGAAGCTCCTCGGCATCCCGAGCGAGGCGAAGCTCATGGGCCACGGCGTTTCGGCCTGCGCCACCTGCGACGGCTTCTTCTTCAAGGGCAAGGAGGTCGCGGTCGTCGGCGGCGGCGACACCGCGATGGAGGAAGCAACCTTCCTGACGAAGTTCGCGTCGAAGGTCACGATCGTCCACCGCCGCGAGGAATTCCGCGCCTCGAAGATCATGCTCGAGCGCGCCCGGATGAACTCCAAGATCGCCTGGAAGCTCAATTCCGCGGTCGTCGACATCCACGGGGCCGCGCCGGGCGGCGTCACGGGTCTCACGCTCGAGGACACGCGGTCCGGCGCGCGCTCGCCGTTCGACACGCAGGGGCTCTTCGTCGCGATCGGCCACTCGCCGAACACGGCGATCTTCCAGGGCAAGCTCGCGATGAACGACGTCGGGTACCTCAAGGTGAAGCACCCTTCGACCGCGACGTCGGTCGAGGGCGTCTTCGCGGCAGGCGACGTGGCCGATCCGACGTACCGGCAAGCGGTCTCCGCCGCGGGCGAGGGCTGCAAGGCGGCGATCGACGCCGAGCGGTGGCTCGCGCACCAGGGAGTCCATTGACGGAAGACCCGGGCGGCGAGAAGCCCGACCCGCCTCCGGACACCGCCTTCCTCCCGATCCTCCTCTACGTCTTCGGCTTCTTCCTGGCGCTCGCCGCGCTGGCGTTCCTCGCCGCCTGGATCTGGCGAAGGCTCTAGAGAAAACACCTTCGCCCGCGTCCCGTAACATCCCGCAAGGTCATGCGCGCGGGTCGGAGGAGCGGATGGAATCCCTGGCGCGGGCTCGCGGGCCTTCCCCGCGAGATGTGGGTGCTCGCCTCCGCGACGCTCGTCAACCGCTCGGGGTCGATGGTCCTCGCGTTCTTCGTCCTCTACCTGACCCGCGATGTCGGGCTCTCGATCCGGACGGCCGGCCTCATGGTCCTCCTCTACGGCGGAGGCGCGCTCGTCGCGGCGCCGGTCGCGGGCCGGCTGGCGGACCGCTTCGGACCGATCCGCGTCATGCGAATCTCCCTCTTCGCGTCGGGCCTGGTGATGCTCGCCTTCCCCGCCGCGCGGACGCTTCCCGCAATCGTCGCGTTGACTCTCGCGCTGTCCATGACCGCGGAATCCTTCCGTCCGGCCAACCTGACGATCGTGGGCGACCTCGTGGCGCCGGCGAAACGAAAGCCGGCATTCGCCTTGAACCGGCTCGCGATCAACCTCGGCATGAGCGTCGGCCCGGCGGTCGGCGGCGTGCTCGCCGGCATCTCGTTCCGCTGGATCTTCCTGGTGGACGGCGGCACCTCGCTTCTCTCCGGGGTCATCCTGGCGCTGTCGACGTTCCCGCCGCACCGCCGCGCGCCGCGCGAGCTCGAGGACTCAATCGCGCCGCGTCTCGCCGCGGCGGCGCACCGGGATCCGCGTCTCCTCTACTTCCTCGCCGCGATGTTCCCGATCTCCTTCGTGTTCTTCCAGCACATCTCGACGATGCCCGTCTATCTCGTGCGCGATCTGAAGATTCCGGAAACGGTCTACGGCCTCCTCTTCACGCTCAACACGCTCCTCATCGTCTTCCTCGAGGTCGGCATCAACACCGCGACCGCGCACTGGCCGCACCGCCGCACGCTCGCGCTCGGCGCGGCGCTCTGCGGCATCGGCTTCGGATCGCTCGCCTGGGCGCGGAACGTGTGGCAGGTCGCCGCGACGGTCGTCGTCTGGACCTTCGGCGAGATGCTGATCTTCCCCGGAATGGCCGACTATCTGACGGACATCGCGCCCGAGGCGCGCCGCGGCGAGTACATGGGCCTCTCGCAGATGATGATGGGTCTCGCCTTCATGCTAGGACCGTGGGGCGGACTGCAGATCCTCGCGAGCCGCGGACCCTACGAGCTCTGGCTCCTCACGCTCGCGCTCGGCCTCGTCGCGGCGCTCCTGATGCTTCGACTGCGCGGATCGGGCCACGGTCCGGTCGAGATGGAAGTGGCCCTGCCAACGACGGCGCCCTCGACGGAGCCCTGAAAGCCGGACTAGTTGACGAGCTCGCGCACGCGGTCGCGCACGAAGCGAACTTCCTGGATGCGACTCGTCACGACGCGATTGCCGAACTCGAGGCGCAGCCCACAGGCGGCGACGATGTCGGACTTGATGACGCTTCCGCCCCAGGTGCATCCCGCGATCGAGAGGCGCGCGGGCGAGAGGCCCTGCGAGTCGAACCAGCCGCCCGAGATCGAGTACGTCGCGTCCTCGTGGACGCAGATCGAATAAGTCGAGTTCTCGGTTTCGACCTCGAGGCGGTCGCCGCACCGGAGGTCGGCTTTACGCACCAGATCCAGGCGACCGACCTGGTCGAGCAGGAGGTTGACTGTGCGCGCGCAGGCAATCACGGGCGGTTTCCCTTAACCTCTATTTACGATTTTCGCTCATTTCGGTTTGCCGGGCGAGGCCGCCGCCACCACCCCGACGTTGGCCACGGTGTCCCCCTTCTTCATGGACGGCACCGAACAGACGTACAGGACGACCCCCGCCGCCGGCGACCGCGCCTCGAAGACCTTTCGTCCCAGATAGTCCGTCACGTACCCCAGCCTCGTGCCCTCAGCCACATAGGCGCCCCGGACGACCGATGCATAGAAGATGCCCGTCTGCTCGCTCGCGACCGTCTTCACGCTCTCGATCCAGACCGGGTGCTCGACGTTCTCCGGGGCGCCCGGAAGCATCTGGAGATACCGCATCACGGAGAGAGTCCCGTCCACGAGCGCCGCCACGTCCTGCGGCTCGACGGTGCCGGCGTGGCCGGCCTCCACGGTGATCGCCGTCTTGCCGCGCGACGTCGCCGTGCTGTCGAGATAGCGCGAGGCCGCGGGATCGGCCGGCCGGTCGGCGGCGATGATGATCGTCGGCAGGCCGAACGCGAGGATCATGCCGCGCGACGCCGCGTCCTGCTTCTCGTTGCCCGTCTTGATCCAGTAGCCGTAGGGGCGCAGGTCCTCGTCGAGATCGCCGCCGTGGTAGTCGATGAGGGCGTCGCACCGCTCCACGACCTGGCGCGTCATGGCGAAGAGCGCGCGCTCCGTCTGCGTGCCGTCAGCCTTGCCGGGATAGAAGCGGTTCATGCTCTTACCGTCCACTGGATTCACGTGCGGGACCTTCTGCTCGAAGGACGCGAGGTTCAGCAGCGGCACGATGACGACGGTCCCCGAGATCTGCGCGGGATCGAGCTTCTCGATCAGCTTCTCGAGCGCGATGATCGAGGCGTACTCGGTGCCGTGCGCGCCCGCCACGAGCGCGAGCACCGGTCCGGGCCGAGCGCCCTGAACGACCGCGACGGGAATGTCGAGGCCGGCATCGACGCCCGCGGGCACCGAAAGGACTCCGGTCGCCTTCTGCCCGGGAGCGGCGGCGGCGGTGCCGACGGTGAACGCGCCGCGCGCGGATTCCGCGGACACCGAAGGCGCCGAGGCCAGAGCGAATGACAGGGCGGCAACCGCGAAAAGCGTACGCACGGCGACTCCTCCCGCTTCGTTGGCTACAATTCTACGATTGACGCCGGAGAGCCGATGAAACGTTATCTGTTGCTCACGGCCGCGATGATGGGCGTCATGCTGCTCCTCTTCGGGCTCGTCGAGGCCCTCGGCGTGCCGCTCCTGACCGATCCCCGAGCCTCGCTGCGGGGGCTCGGCGCGCTCGCGGCCCCGCTCGGGGTGGGCCTGCTCGTCGCGGACGTGGTGCTTCCGGTTCCGTCGAGCCTCGTCATGATCGCGCACGGCGCGCTCTTCGGCGTCGGGCTCGGAGCGGCCCTCTCGTTCGTCGGGACGCTCGGGGCCGCGCTGTTCGGCTTCGCCCTCGGGCGGCGCGGAGGCCCGTGGCTCGAACGGCTCGTCCCGGCGGAGGAGCGGGCGCGAGCCGACGCCCTGCTCGACCGCTGGGGAGCGATGGCGGTGGTCGTCACGCGCCCCGTGCCGGTCCTCGCCGAGACCGTGGCGATCCTGGCCGGCGCCTCCTCGATGACCTGGAAGCGCCTGACGCTCGCGACTGCCGCGGGAGCGCTGCCGGGATCTCTGATCTACGCGATCGCGGGCGCCACGGCCGCGACCCTCGACTCGACAGCAGCGGTGTTCGGCCTCGTTCTCGCGATCTCCGGGATCTTCTGGCTCCTGGGCCGGCGACTGCGGCGCGACGGAAAGTCCTAGCGACTCCCCGCCGCGGTGACCGGCGTTTCGCGCCGGACCTCCGCGAGCTCCGGAAGGTCGGCGTCGGCGCGGCTCCAGATCGCCGCCAGGCGCGCGTACGTGTCTTTCGCTCCGGCCGCGTCTCCCGCCTTCGACGCGGCGCGCGCGAGGCCGAGCAGCGAGAGCGCGCGTCCGGGATACCGCGCGAGCGCGGCTTCGAACTCCTTGCGGGCGTCTGCCGGACGGCCCGCTTCGAGCAGCATCTCGCCGAGGAGCTCGTGGGCGGGCTTGACGACGTCCGGGGGACCGAACTCGTAGTTCAGGCCGTCCTCGAGGGCGGCGGCCGACTTCGCGCCCGCGATCGCGCGATCGCGGTGTCCCCCGGCGAAATCGATCCGGGCCTCGAGCAGCTGCCGCAGCACGGCGCCCGCCGAGGAGCCGCCGGAATACGCCATCGCGCCGCCGCCGTGCGCGTGCGCGGAGCCGCCTCCACCCTCGTCGGGTTTCGCCGACATCGCGGCGAGCGCTTTCCGCGCCCCGGAGCGGTCTCCCGACTCGATCGCGGCGAAGCCGGTGGTGAAGAGATCGAGGTCGCGGTTCGCGTCGTCCGCCGGGACCTGCAGCGCCGCGGCGTCGCCCTTCCAGCGGCGCGTCTCGACGACGTACGCCGCGCGCATCGACGCGAAGCCGGCCTTCGCGCGGCCCGACGACGCCCCCGCCGCCGCGTCCGCCTCCATGAGCGCGAGCGTGCGCCGAGCATCGGCGTAGCGGCCCTGCTGGAGGTAGCCGTACTCGAGCCAGGACAGGGCGTGGAAGCTGTGCGCGTCCGGACCGAGCTTCTTGCGGTCGGCGCGGTCGACCGAGGCCTTCCACGATGCCTCGTTGGACGAGACGACCTCCGGCCACATTCCGGACGCGAGGAAGATGTGCGACGGCATGTGCAGGGCGTGGGTCGCCGACGGCGCGATCGTGGCGTAGACACGCGCGGCGCGCATGCCGAGCGGCGCGTGGACGGGATCGTCGTAGCAGTGGATCAGGTAGTGGGCCGCGCCGGGGTGCTCCGGGTTCTTCGCGAAGACTTCCTCGGCGATCGCCGCGGCCTTCATGTACTCCGCGGTGACGCGCTTGCCCTCGGTGGCGCCGAGAATCGAGAGCGCGTAGAAGCTCGCGGCGTCGAGGTCGTCGGGAAACTCCGCGTGGAGCCGCCGCATGGCTTGCTCATACGCGCGGTCCCGTGCCGGCTTGTCTCCGCCTCCCTCGGCATAGAGCGCCTCGACGGCCTCCATGTACATCTGCTCGCGGCGCGTCGGCGCCTTCGCGCGCCGCGCCTCGGGCGTCGAGGCCAGCTTCTCGAGCGCCTTGCGCGCGGCATCCAGGTCCTGCTCCGCCCAGAGCGGGTGGTTGTACGTCATCGCCTCGCCCCAGTACGCCATGGCGAAGCCGGGCTCGATCTCCTGCGCCTTCCGGAACTCGGTGGCGGCGTCCTCGAACTCGAAGCTGTGGAGCAGGAGGGCGCCCGTCAGGAAGTGCGCCTGAGCGTCCGGCGTCCCGGAAGTCAGAAACTCGATCCGGCCGAGCTTGTCGGACGAAGGCGAAGGCGGCGCCTGCGAAGCCAGGGCCGCCGCCGCCGCGCCGAGCAGGAGCGCGGCACCCGCCGCGGCGCCCCGGCGTCCCCTGCCGGGGATCACTTGCCCTCGATGCGCCGCGTCAGCGCCGGCACGCGCCCGAGGAGGCGCGCGTAGAGGGCGAGCTGGCCGCGGTGGTACTCCTCGTGCGAGATCCCGTGGTTCAACCAGGCGAAACGCGTGCCCGTCTTTCCATCGAAGCGGCGGATCGACTGCAGCATGTGCAGCTCGCCGACCTCGCGGAAGCGCCGCTGGCCTTCCGTATGCGTCTTCTTAAGCGCGTCGAGCAGCTGCGCCTTCGTCCGCTTGGCGGAGATGCCGCGCCCGTACTCGTGCAGGAAGCCTTCATAGGACTTGCGCTGGAAGTCGCCGTCCGACCGCGTCAGCTCGCCCACCATGAGCGTGCCGACCTCGACGATGTGCTGAACGAGCTCGATTGCGGTACGGCTCTTTTCGTTGGGCTGGAATTCCAGATCCTTCTCGGGGAGGGCCTGGAATTCGTCCAGGATCCCCTGCCGCGTGTACTCCCAGGCTTCCAGGGCTTCTTCCAGGAGCGTCGAGTATTCCTTCATCGCCTCCACTCCGAAAATACCTCCCTCGGACACTTCGGGACGATTGATCAGCGGATCAGGATACACCGCGATGCGTCTGCCGACTCAGTCCGTCCAGTCGTCGTCGTCCTCGTCTTCGCTCGGGCGCTCGGGTCGCGGCTCCGGCGGCTCCTCGACCGAGAGGAGTCGGATCCGTCCTTTGGAGGCCTCCTCGAAAGCCGGAATGCCCTTCGCGTACAGATCGTCGTACGCGAGCCGCGCGTCCGCGAGCCTCTTCGACAGGAGGTCGTACACCTCGAGGTCCGGCTTCGTGGGCGGAAAGTCCGCGTTGCCGGAGACGTCCGCGGCGCCCGGCCCCACTTCGGCCTGGAGCCAGAGGAAGGCCAGATAGAGTTGCAGCGGCCCTCGGAACGACTTCTGGTCGGCCTCCGCGAGCGTGGGCTGCAGCACACGATCCTCCACCGCACGGACCTTCTTCTCGAGGTCGTCGACGGATGTGACGTCGGTGGCGGCCGCCTTCTCCGCCGTGAGCATCTTGCGGAGGTCCTGGATCTGCTTCCGCGTCCACTCGAGACGGTTGATCATCGCCGCCGACGTGTTCGTGTCGCGGTAGATCGACAGCGAAAGTTTCGTCGCCGCCTCGACGTCCGCCTCGGTGCCGGCCGAGTTGGGGTCCTTCCTCACGACGAGATTCTGGACGCCGGCGTCCTGGCCGTTCACCGTGAGCCGGACCGTGTACGTTCCCGGCGCCACGAGCGGGCCGTTCTTCAGCGCACTGATCCCGTAGTAGTAGACGTCGCGGGTCTCCTTGCCGCGGAAGCGCTTCTCCTCCCACACATGCGGGATTGCCCGACGGCGTCGTGCGCAGGCGCACCTCGATCGTGGGCTCGTAGCGCAGGTCCCAGACGAGGCGGTTCACGCCGGCCTTGCCCGGACCCGAGAGCGTCCGGATCTTCTGGCCGGCGGCGTCGAGGATCGTGATCTCGACGGGGCTCTTCTTCTCCTTCTTGTCTTTTTCCGGCGACGGCTCCGGAAGCGCGTCCTTCAGCCAGTAGTTCAGCACGGCGCCGGCGGGTCCGTTCTTGCCGCGCGCCGTGCCGGCGGGCGCGAGGTTGGGACGGGAGACCGTGCGGAAGCGGTACGCGGGCCGCGGCTCGAAGAATTGAACGGCCGAAGCCCTGACCGAATCGGTCAGCTGCTCGAGCGGCGTGACGTCGTCCAGGATGTAGAAGCCGCGGCCGTACGTCGCGACGACGAGGTCGTGGAAGTGCGGCTGTACCGTCAGCCAGTACACCGGCGCGTGCGGCAGCTTCGTCTGGAGCGGCTCCCAGCGCCCGCCGTCGTCGAAGGACACGTAGAGCGCGTTCTCGGTGCCGGCGTAGAGGAGGCCCTTGCGGAACGGATCCTCGCGGACGACGTGCGCGTAGGAGAGCGGGCTCTTCGGGATGTTCGAAGCGATCGCCTTCCAGGTCTTCCCGTAGTCGGACGTCTTGTAGAGGAAGGGATCGCGGTTGTCGACCTGGTGCAGATCGACCGAGACGTAGCAGGTGCCGCCGTCGAAGTGCGAGGGATCGACGCTGCCGACCGTCCCCTTCGGCGGAAGGCCCGGGAGATTCCGCGTGACGTTGTCCCAGTGCGCGCCGCCGTCGCGCGTCACCTGGACCTGGCCGTCGTTGGTCCCCGCCCAGATGACGCCCTTCTCCTTCGGCGACTCCGCGATCGAGTACACGACTCCGGCGTACTCGACCGAGAGGTTGTCCACGGTCAGGCCGCCGGAATCGCCCATCATCGACGGATCGTTCGTCGTGAGATCCGGGCTGATCGCCTCCCAGGTCTGGCCGCCGTCGGAGGTCTCGTGGACGTACTGGCTGCCGACGTAGACGGCGTTGTGGTCGTGCGGCGAGATCGCGATCGGGAACGTCCAGTTCATCCGCAGCTTGACCTGCCCGGCGTTGGCGCCCATCGTGCGCTCCGGCCACGGCGCTCACCGACCGCGACATTCCCGTGCGGGCGTCGAAGCGCTCGACGACGCCCGCGTAGCAGCCGCCCCAGACGATGTTCGGGTCCACCGGATCCGGAGTGGCCCATCCGGTCTCGCAGCCGGCCGTCGAGGTCCACTGCGCGGCGGAAATGCCGCCAGCGCCCGGCACGCAGGCTTGGCCCGCGCATCGAGCCGTCGTCCTGCATCTGCCCATAGACGAAGTACGGGATCGCGGTTGTCCGTCGCGACGTGGTACATCTGGCCGATCGGCAGCCGCACGAAGTTCCACTCCCGTCCGCGCGTCGTCGAGATCATCGACGCCGCCGTCGTTGCCGATCATCATGCGGCGCGGATCCTTCGGGTCCGCCCACATGTCGTGGTTGTCGCCGCCCCAGCGAGATCTGCTCCGCCGTCTCGCCGCCGTCGAGCGTCACGCCCATGCCGTTCGACGGGAAATAGACCTCGTTGGCGTTGTCCGGCATGACGAGCATCCGCGAGTAGTAGTGCGGCCGCTCGTTCAGCAGGCGGCTGTGGTTGACGAGCTTCCACTTCTCGCCGCCGTCGTCGGAGCGCCAGAGGGAGCCGCGGTCGCCGGTCTCGATCAGGGCGTAGACGCGCTGCGGGTTCGATTGGCGCGACCGCGACCGCGATCTTTCCGAGCGGCGGATCGGGAAGGCCGTGACCCGTGATCCGCTTCCACGTCGTGCCGCCGTCGCGCGACACGAAGACGCCGCTGCCGGTGCCGCCGCTCTTGCGTCCCCACGTCTTGATGTCGATCTGCCAGGTCCCGGCGAACAGGATTCGCGGGTTCGTCGGGTCCATCGCCAGGTCGGACGCGCCCGTGTTCTCGTCGACGAAGAGGACGCGCTCCCAGGTCTTGCCGCCGTCGGTCGTCCGAAAGACGCCGCGCTCCGGCTGCGGACCGTAGCAGGTGCCGAGCGCGGCGACGAAGACGACGTCGGGATTCCGCGGATCGATGATCGACGCGGGCGATCCGGCCGGTCTTGTCGAGGCCCACGTGCGTCCAGGTCTTGCCGGCGTCGGTGGACTTGTAGACGCCGTTCCCGATCGAGACGTTGCTGCGGATGAACGGCTCGCCCGTGCCGACCCAGACGACGTTCGGATCCGACGGCGCGATCGCGATCGCGCCGATCGACTGCGCGGGCTGCTCGTCGAAGATCGGCTTCCAGTGGTTGCCGCCGTCGATCGGACTTCCAGACGCCGCCGGACGCGCGCGCCCGCGTAGTAGACGTTCGGGTCGCCCGGCACGCCGACCACCGAGCTCACGCGGTTGCCCGGCGGCCCGATGAAACGGAACGGCAGATGCTCGTAGGGGCCGGCCGCCGGCTTCGCCTCCGCCGCGTCTTTCGGCTTGGGGGGCGGCTCGGCGGCGCGCGCGGTTCCGAAGAGCGCGAGCGCGGCCGCGAAGGCGCAGAAGACTCTCCCGGTGGCGCGATGGTTCTCGATCACGTCGACTCCTCCTTGGCCGTCAGACGGCCGCGAAAGGATATAACCGCGGCCATGGCGCTCCTGGAGCTCCGGGGGATCACCAGAGATTTCCCGGGAGTTCGCGCGCTGGACGCCGTCGACCTGGATCTCGAGCGCGGGCAGATCCACGCCTTGTGCGGCGAAAACGGGGCAGGCAAGAGCACGCTCATCCGGATCCTGTCCGGCTACTCCCCGAGCGGGACCTACGAGGGCACGATCCGGCTCCGGGGCGAGGACGCTCGCTTCTCGGGCATCGCCGAGGCCGAGCGCCGTGGCGTCGCCGTCATCGCGCAGGAGCTGGCCCTCGTGCCCGAGCTGAGCGTCGCCGAGAACCTGATGCTCGGGCGCGAGCCCGTGCGGCGGGGCTTCATCTTCTGGAAGGGCCTGCGGGCGGCGGCGCGGGATGCGCTCGCACGGGTGGGCGCCGACTTCGATGTCGATCGGCCCGTCCGTTCGCTCGGCGTCGGCCAGCAGCAGCTGGTCGAGATTGCGCGAGCCCTCGACAAGCACTCCGACATCCTGGTGCTCGACGAGCCGACGGCGTCTCTCCCCGATCGCGACGCGCAGCGGCTGCTCGGCCTCCTCCGAGGGCTCGCGGCGAAGAACGTCGCCTCGATCTACGTGAGCCATCGCCTCGAGGAAGTGTTCTCGATCGCCGACCGGATCACGGTGCTGCGCGACGGACGCACGGTCGCTTCGGCGCCCACCGGAGACCTCACGCCGGCCCGTGTCGTGGCGGCCATGGTGGGCCGGCCCGTGTCGGCGCTGTACCCGAGGCCCGACCCGCCCCGGGGCGCGGAATCCCTCTCGGTCGAGGACTGGCGCGTCGCGGATCCCGACCGGGCCGGCCGTTTCTCGCTCGACGGCGTCTCGTTCTCGGTTCGCGCCGGCGAGATCCTCGGCATCGGCGGCCTCATGGGCTCCGGCCGCACCGCCCTCGTCGCCTCTCTCTTCGGCGCGGCCCGCGCCCGCGTGTCCGGCACGCTGCGGATCGCCGGACGCGAGCGCCGCGCCCCGTTTCGCGCTCCGGCGGAGGCGATCGCCTCCGGCGTGGCCCTCGTGTCGGAGGACCGGAAACGCTTCGGCCTGGTCCCGGAAGGTTCGGTGCTCGAGAACCTGACGCTGCCGACGCTGCGGAGGTTCGTCCGGGGCGTCCTGCTCGACGACGGCGCCCGGGCCGAGGCGGCGGGCCGTCAGGTCGACGCCCTCTCGATCCGCACGCCCTCCCTCGCCGCGCGCGTCGCCGACCTCTCCGGCGGCACCCAGCAGAAGGTCGTCATCGGAAAGTGGCTCCTCGCGAGACCGCGGATCCTGCTTCTCGACGAGCCCACGCGCGGCATCGACGTCGGGGGCAAGGCCGAGATCCACGAGATCGTCTGCCGACTGGCGGCCGAAGGCGCCGCGATCGTCCTCGTCTCCTCCGACCTTCCGGAGCTCCTCGCCCTCTCCCATCGGGTCCTCGTCCTGAAGCAGGGCCGGCCGGCGGCGCATCTCGAAGGCCCGTCGGCCACGCCGGAATCCGTGGTGGCCGCGGCCACCGGGAGCGCCTGAAATGACCCCGCGCCGCGGGACCGGTCTCTCCTGGCGCGCGCTGACGCTCGCCGGCGCGCTGCTCGTCATCTGGGCGGTCTTCCTCGCCGCGACGGGCGGCACCTTCGCCAGCGCCCGCAACCTCGCGCTGCTCGCGCGCCAGATGTCCGTGACCGCGCTCCTCTCCGTCGGGATGGTGCTCGTCATCGTAACGGGAGAGATCGATCTCTCGGTGGGCGCGATGTCGGGCCTCCTCGGCGCCGTCGCGACGATCGCTTCCGTGAAGGCCGGCTGGCCCCTGCCCGCGGCGCTGGCATCGGCTCTCGTCCTCGGCGCCGCCCTCGGCCTCGCGCAGGGAACGATCGTCGCGCGGATGCACGTGCCCTCTTTCATCGTCACGCTCGGCGGCATGCTCGTTTTCCAGGGAACGCTCCTCGGCATCACGGGAGGCATCTCGCTCTCTCCGAGCGACGCGTTTCTCCGCATCGGCCAGGCTTACCTCGGCAAGGGCGCCGGCTGGGTCATCGCGGGCGCCCTCGCCGCGGCGTTTCTCCTCGCCGCGGCGCGCGTTTCGGGAACGTCGCGCGGGAGACGGATCTCGCTCGCCGTCGCGATCCTCGGCTTCACCGCTCTCATGAACGCCTATGCCGGGATTCCGCTGCCGGTCCTGCTGCTCGCGGCCGTCGCGGCGGCCTTCTCGACGATCGCCAACCACACCGCGTTCGGCCGTCGGCTCTACGCCATCGGCGGCAACCGCGAGGCGGCGTTCTACTCGGGCGTCTCGATCGAACGGCACGTCGCCGGAGTCTTCACGCTCATGGGCCTCCTGTGCGGCGCGGCGGGCATCGTTCTGACGGCGCGCGTCGGCTCGGCCACCTCCGACGCCGGGCGCCTGATGGAGCTCGACGCCATCGCCGCCGCGGTGATCGGGGGCACCTCGCTGCTCGGCGGCCGGGGCACGGTGTGGGGGGCGCTCCTCGGGGCCCTCGTGATGGCCTCGCTCGACAACGGGATGAGCCTCATGAACACGGAGCCCTACTGGCAGCCCATCCTGAAAGGCACGATCCTCGTCGCGGCCGTCGCCGCCGACGTCGCGAGCCGCCGGCCCGCGCGGTAGTCTCCCGACCCGAATGACTCCTCTCACACGTCGCCGGCGGACCGTCGTTCTGGTCATCGCCGCGGCGCTCGCGGCCGGGTGTCCGGCCCGCGAGAAGGCGACGTCGCCTTCGCCCGCCGTCAAGAAGATTCGAATCGGCTTCTCGATGGACACGTTGAAAGAGGAGCGCTGGCATCGGGACCGCGATCTGCTCGTCGCGCGCGCGAGAGAGCTCGGCGCCGACGTTCTCGTCCAGGCCGCCAACGGGAATGACGCCCTGCAGAACGCGCAGGCGGAGAACATGCTGACGCAGGGCGTGGACGTGCTCCTCGTTGCGCCGCACAACGGCAAGACGGCCGCCGTGATCGTCGAGGCGGCGCACCGGGCGGGCGTTCCGGTCATCGCCTACGACCGCCTGATCAACGACGCCGATGTGGATCTCTACGTCTCGTTCGACAACGAGCGGGTCGGGCAGATGCAGGCCGAGTACCTCGTCGCCCGCCGCCCGCACGGAAACTACGCCGTGATCGGCGGCGCGCCGACGGACAACAACGCTCACCTCTATCACCAGGGCCAGAAGAAGGTGCTCGACCCGTACGTGTCGCGCGGCGACATCCACATCGTCGCGGACCAGTGGGCCCGGGACTGGCTCGCGGTCGAGGCCCTGAAGATCATGGAGAACGCCCTCACGTCGAACGACAACCGCGTGGACGCGGTCGTCGCAGCCAACGACGGGCTCGCCGGCGGAGCGATCCAGGCCCTGGCGGAGCAGAAGCTCGCGGGAACGACTCTCGTTTCGGGTCAGGACGCCGAGCTCTCGGCCTGCCAGCGCATCGCCGCGGGCACGCAGAGCATGACGGTCTACAAACCGATCCGGCTCCTCGCCTCCATGGCCGCCGAGGTCGCGGTGAGGATGGCCCGAAAGGAGCCCCCCGGCCAGGCGACGCGGGGCTTGCCCAACGGGAAGATCGACGTGCCATCGATCCTGATCGAGCCCGTCTCCGTCGACCGGGACAACCTCGTATCGACCGTGATCGCGGACGGCTATCAAAAGCTCGAGGACGTCTACCGCGACGTCCCGAGGGACCGCTGGCCGAAAAAACCCTAGCGGCTCGTCGTCACTCCGGCGCTTCGGCGGCTGCCGGCGGAAACTTCTGGACAATCCCGCCGCCCGAGCCGCCGTCGCCTCGGACAGCCTTCTCGAGCCCGTCGAGCTCGGACGGCAGAAACGCGGTGAAATTCTCGACGCCCGACGGCGTCACCACGACGACGTCCTCGAAGCGCAGATAGATGTTCTCCTCCGGGACGCGCAGCTGCGGGTCGACCGAAAACACGACGCCGGGGACGAGCGGCCGGCTGGCGTACTCGCCGTCGTCGTGAACCGCAAGTCCGACCGGGTGCGAGAAGACGCCGCCTCCCGTATCGACGAGGCGGCGCGCGGCCTGCTCGTAGAGCGGTTTGGAAAACTTCGTGCGCGCGAAGACCGGCTCCATCGCCGCCTTCGCCTCCTCCTGGATGTCCTTCGGCGCTACGCCCGGCCGGATCCGCGACAGGATCGCGTTGCGATAGGCGAGGACGAATCCGAGGAGCTCGCGCTGGGTCGGACCGTACTTCCCGGAGACCGGCCAGACGCGCGCGATGTCGCTCGTATACGAGTGATCGTCGGGCGCATAGTCCATCAGCACGACGTCGCCGGATTTCAGCTCGGCGGAGTTCCGGTAGTAGTGCATGTTCCAGATGTTCGCCGTGCCGGCCGCGGTGATCGACCGGTAGCCCTCGAGCCGCGCGCCGTTGATCAGGAAGACGTACCGCGCCGCGGCGTCGAGCTCCCACTCGTGCACGCCCGGCCGCGTGCTCCGCATCGCCTCGAGGAGGCCGAGACCCGCGATCCGCGACGCGCGGCGGATCAGCGCGACCTCGCGCGGGCTCTTGACGCTCCGGAGCTCGTCCAGCACCGGCGTCAGGTCGGCAATCTTCGCGCGCGAGTACCGCATGCGCAGGAGCTCGACGAGCCGCCCCTCGCGGGAGATCCGGCCGTCCCAGGGGTCCGCGGCGATCGCCGCGTTGCGCGCGTTGAGCTCGTAGCGCTGCTCGGCCGACCCCTCGGCGGGCGAGAAAGGCGTCCACACCGACTCGGGAAGATTCGCCGGCGCCGCCCCGAGCCAGTCGCCGTGCATCGCGTCCGCCGGCGCCACGGCGTCCGCTCCCGTGAGCCGGGAAACGAGCTCCGCGTCGTCGGCCGACAGGATCCGGCCCTCGGCGGCCTCGAGCCGCGCGTTGCGCGGCGGAAGGAACAGTGTGACCTTGCGGCTCCGGCCGTCGAGCAGGATGTAGGAGCCCGGCGTCTCGACGCCGCAGAGGTAGTAGAAGTCGTTCGATTGCCGGGGGAAGAGGAAGCCGCCGGCGGGGGCGAACCGGCCACGAGCGCCACGGCCTTGTCGCCGATCCGGTCGAAGACTTTCTCCCAGCGCGCGCGGAACTCCTCGGGCGGGAAGTCGCGCTGATACCAGGGAGCGGAGGCGAGAGGAGCCGTCTGCGCGACCAGCGCCGCGGGCGCTGCGGCGAATGCGAAAAGGAGAATCCGGAAAGCTCTCATGCCGTGTCTCCTCCCCAGACTTCCCGGAAGAGCCGCGCGAAGTTGCCGCCGACGACCTTGTCGACGCGCGCCGTCGAGTGCCCGCGCGCGAGGAGCAGGTCGCCGAGCTTCTGGATCCGCCGCGGCGAGTTGAGGTCCGGCACGAGCGGGAAGACGTCCGCCACCTCGCCGGGCGCGCCGATTCCCGCCTTCTTGCGGCGCTCGATGTCGGCGCGGAACCGCGCCCGATATTCGGGTGAGAGATCGGTCGGCGAGATGACCCCGTCGGTTCCCACGCCCACGTGGTCCTCCCCCGCCACCTGCAGCGCGCGCTCGACGTGCCGGACGACGTCCTCCGCCATCGGCTGGCCGGAGGGCCGCAGGTACGGCATGAAGTAGATGCCGGCGACGCCGCCCTTGTCCGCGAGAAGGCGCAGCTCCTCGTCCGTCTTGTTGCGCGGATGGTCGGCGACGGAGGCGCACCCGGTGTGCGTAAAGGCCGGCGGCCGCTTCGACGCGGCGAGCCCGTCCCGCGTGGTGCGCCGGCCGCAGTGCGAGAGGTCGAGAAGGATCCGCAGCGCGTTCATTCTCTCGACGGCCTCGTGCCCGGCGCGCGAGAGCCCGGCGCCGTCGGGCTCGAGGCATCCGTCGCCGATCAGGTTCCTCAGGTTGTACGTCGGCTGAATGATGCGGATGCCGAAGCGGTGCAGCACGTCGAGACGCGAGACGTCGTCGTGGAAGGCGACGCCGTCTTGGAGGCCGTAGATCAGGCCGAGGCGCCCGGAGGCTCGCGCCGCGTCGAGGTCCGCCGCGCGGCCGACGCGCATCAGGACGTCAGGATGCGCCTCGATCTCCTTCTCCCAGTCGGCGACGTCGCGGAGGATTCCCTCGAACGCCGCGAGGCTCGGGCGCTCGCCAACCGGTCCGACGGTCAAGTTGGCGGCGGCGATTCCGGAAGCGCGCACATCGGCGATCGCCCGGGCCGACAGCGCCGCCCCTTCCTCCGCCGCCGGATCGCCCGGCCCGCCCAGGGCGTCGATGACGATCGGGAACGCATGCGCGGTCGGCGTGGGACTCGAGGCCTGTCCGAGAAGCCGGCGCGCCGGGATCGCGCCGATCGCCGCCGCCGCGAGGCGGACGAAGCCGCGCCGGGTCCAGGGCGATGGCGCGCGTGTCTCGGACAAGATGCGGCCGAGGATACAACCGCGCGGCGTCCGGGTCCTGGAGTAGAGTCGCGCGCATGAAGACGTTCCGCCTCGCTGCCGTCCTGGCCGTCGCGGCCGCCGGGCTCGCCTGCAGCTCGACGCCGCCGCCGCAGGCCTCCTGGGACCACAACGTGAGCTTCGCCGGCTGGAAGACGTTCGCGTGGTACGCCGATCCGCAGGAAGACAAGGGCATCGGCAGCGCGATCGTGGACACGCGCTTCGTGGACGACCACGTCAAGAAGGACGTGACGGCCCTCCTGGTCAAGAAGGGCTTCTCGCCCGCCGCCGAGGGCGCCGCGCCGGACTTTCTCCTCGACTACCACACGCGCGCCAACGGGATCGTCTCGCGCGACCAATACGGCGTGTACACCTGGTGGTCTCTCCCGACCTACGTGGGAAGCGAGACCTACCGGGAGCGGACGCTCGCGATCGACATGCGGGATCCGGCCCGAAAGCTCGTCTGGCGTGGCTGGGTCTCGAAGTTCGTCGGCAACAGCCCGGAGGCCATCGCGAAGGACATTCGCCGCGCCGTCGAGCAGATCCTCGCGCCGTTCCCGCCGCCGAATTCGGCTACTTCTTCAGCTCCGCCGTCCAGTTGACCGGGATCACGAGCCCGGTCGAGGCCCTTTGGCCGAGCCGGATGCCGGTCGCATGAGCGAGATCCCGACGCGAGCGCGAGCGACGGTCGAGCGTCACCTGTTCCCCTTCGGCTTCTCCATGCGCAGAATGATGATGTCACCCGTCCGCCGCCCGCGCGTGTAGAAGAGCTTCGTGCCGTCGGTGGAAATCTTCGGGTCCTCGATGTAGAGATCGGCGTCGGAGAAGTCCGTCACTTTCTCGGGTGTCGCGCTCTTCCAGTCCTGCGCTGGTCCGGGCACGCGAAACAGGTTCTTGTGATTCGGCTGGAAGTAGAGCCAGCGGCCCGATGGCGAGAAGGACGGGTGAAAGGCCTCATAAAGCACGGGGAGGACGACGCGCGGCGTTCCGCCCGTCATCGGAACGGCGGCAATGGTCAAAGAGTCCCCCTGATGCGTCTGGAAGGCGACCCACTGCCCCGAGGCATCCACAACGAAGAGCGTCCGCGCGTCGGCCCATGGGACGGTGGTCGTGTGGCCCGATGACACTTCGAGCCGCATGAGCGAGTCGCCGTGGGAAATCAGGATGCTCTTTCCGTCCGGCATCCATACCGGCGCCCCGGCTCCGACCATCTCGGTCACGCGGCGCGGGCTCGTCCCGTCGGCGTTCATGAGCCACAGATCGGACGAGCCGCTGTCCGCCCCGAGGGCTTGGCGCGAGAAGGCGATCTGGCGTCCGTCGGGCGACCACGCGGGATTCGAGTCGGAGACGCCGGGATCGCGCGTCAGCTCGGTCGGTGGCGCCGGTGCGTCGACGCGCCAGATGTGCGAGATTCCTCCCCGGCTTGCGGCAAACGCCACGGCCTTTCCGTCCGGGCTGGGGCCAATGAAAGTGATGGCATTGCTGCCGCGCGTCAGCTCGCGCGCCGGTCCGGTGACGCGTCCGGCCTCGGCGTCGAAGGGAATCTCCTCGAGATTCAGCGATTCGTCCGCCGCCGTGAACGCGATCGCCGTCCCGTCGCGCGATGCGGCGGCGCCGATGTCCGGACCGCGCCCGAAAGTCAGCGGCCGCGAGGGGCCGACCAGCTCGCCCCGCACGAGCGAGAATGGCGCCGTCCAGAGCGTACGGCCCTTTCCCGGAAGATCATTGGTGAAGAGAATGCTCGCCGAGCCCGGGCCCCAGGCCGGATATTCGCCCTGCACGAGAACCTTCGGCTTCCCGCCCTGCGCCGCGACGACCTCGACCGCGTAACCGTTCTGGTAGAGCAGCCACCGGCCGTCGTCCGACAGCTTCGGAAAGAAGTAGCGGAGGGTGAAAGGCTCATCGATCGGTATGTCGTGGCTTTCTCCTCCGGTGGCCGGGACGCGCCCGATCCGCGCGCTCCGGTACGAGCCGTGCTCGTAGAGGATGCCGGTGCCGTCCGGCGTCCAGGAGGGAGAGGTCCCGTTCTCGACGATCTTTCGCGCGGGACCGCCGAGCGCCGGCATGACGAAGATGTCGCCTCCAACGTGCGGAAGCCCCGGTGCCGCGTGAAGGATGTCGGAGCCGGAGCGACTCGAGACGAACGCGATCTCCCGCCCGTCGGGAGAGAAGGCCGGCTGGATGTCCGCCGCCGGGTTCTGGGTCAGGTTGATCGCCGGCCCGCCCGAGATCTGCTGGAGGTAGATCTCGAAGTTGCCGTCACGGTCGGACACATAGGCGATCGTCCGCCCGTCCGGCGAGAACGTGGGCTCGCCCTCGTAGCCGGGATCGGTCGTGAGCCGCGTGAACGTCATGTCCCGCCAGTCGCCGCTGGCCGACGTCGTCCGTGCGGGACGAAGGAAGTAGCCCGCCGCCGCCGCCGCGGCGACCAGGAGCGCCGCCAGCGCGAGCCCTTTCCGGCGCCTCGGACGTCCCGCCGCCGCCAGAGCCGGCGCCGCGGCGCTCGGCGTCGCTGCCGTCTCGAGCGCGAACGCGAGATCCCGCGCCGATTGAAACCGCTTGTCGGGCTTCTTCTCGAGGCAGTGCCGCAGGATCGCGCCGAGCGACACGGGTACCCGTTGATCCAGACGGTCGGCCCCGAGCGGTTCTTCCTTGAGAATTGCGGTCATGGTCTCGGCCGCCGTCTCGTGCTGAAACGCGCGGCGTCCCGTCACCATCTCGTAGAGCACCGATCCGAACGAAAAGATGTCTGAGCGATGGTCCAGCGGGAGACCCCGGACCTGCTCGGGCGACATGTAACCGACCGTGCCGAGGACCTTCCCGGGCTCCGTGTAGCCGGAGACCGTCGGCGAATGCGTCGCCGATTCATCGTCTTCCCAGACGCCGCTCGCCGTCTTGGCGAGGCCGAAGTCGAGGATCTTGATCCGCTCGTCGTGCGTCACGAAGACGTTGTCGGGCTTCAGATCCCGATGAACGATCCCCTTCTCGTGCGCTGCCGCGAGACCGAGCGCCATCTGCACGGCGTATTCCGTCGCCCGGCGCGTGGACAGAGGACCGGAGTGGAGCGCCTCGCGCAGCGTCTCGCCCTCGAGCAGCTCCATGACCGCGTAGGCCACGCTTCCCTCGCGGCCGACATCGTGGAGTGCCAGGATGTTCGGGTGAGACAGACCGGCGACGGCCTTCGCCTCGCGCTCGAAGCGCGCGAGCGCGTCCGATTCCTCCGCCATCCGCTCGGGCAGGACCTTCACCGCGACTGTCCGGCCGAGCCGCGTGTCGCGGGCCTTGTAGACCTCTCCCATCCCGCCTGCGCCCAGTGGCGACAGGATCTCGTAGGGGCCGAGACGGGAGCCCGGCACTAGGCTCATGCGAGGTGATTCTCGGGCGAATTCTATTGGACGGCGCGCGCCGGCGAGCGCGCGAATGTGCGGCCTACGCCGTCTTCGAGACTTCGGCGGACTCCGGCGGCCGCGTCACCATGTGGATCTCGGTGCCGCCCTTCTCGAAGCGGACCTCATCCATCAGCTGGTTGATGAGGTAGATGCCGCGGCCGCCGGTCGAGAAAAGGTTCTGGCCCTTGATCGGCGAAGGGATCTGTGCGGGATCGAAGCCGGGACCCGGGTCGCGCACGACGATGAGCATGCCGCGCGTGTGATCGCAAGCGACGCAGCACTGGATCTCCTTGGAAGGGTCGTGGCCGCTGCCGTGCTCGATGGCGTTGGCGAGGGCCTCACGCAGCGCGAGCTCGATCTCGAACTCTTTGCCGGCGGCACACCCCATCTCGGTCACGATGCGCATGACGCTTTCGGCGACGGGCGAGATGGCGTTGACGTCGCCGGGGAGCGTCAGGTCCACCTTCACGAGAAGATCCGAGCTGTCGAAATCGCAGCGTGTCAGCGGCTGGTCGGACATGGCGGCCTCCCTGGATCCAAAGGGATTCTATGACCGCGGGACCGCCGGGCGCGCTGGCACTTTCGGGCCGGCGGGACGAACGGCTACCGGCCCAGGTCCGCGGCCCAGTTCAGGACGACGGTGGTCGGCGACATCGCCTCGCGGCCCAGGGGAGAGACCAGGAGGAAGCGCTGGCCGTCCGCCGTCGGCAAGTATCGATCCCGGGCGACGCCGGACTCGAATCGCCCCGTGAAGAGCACCTTCGGGACTCCCGCCTGGAAGCCTCCGTCGGACCGGATGTCCACCGCCATGATCTTCTGGTCGGGGGCCCGGTAGTAAAGCTCCTTGCCGTCGGCGCGCCAGTGCGGCTCGACGCCGCCCGCCGTCGAAATCTGCCACTTGCCCCCCGGGCCCGGGAAGCTCTGTACGTAGACCTCCTGGCGTCCCGACTCGTTCGACATGTACGCCAGGTAATGCACGTCGGGAGAGAAGACCGGCAACAGCTCGATGAAGGGCGTCTTCACGAAGGGCGTGGGCTTCCCGCCATCGGAGAGGGGCAGAGTCCAGACGTCCCAGCCGGTGTCCTTTCCCTGGCTCATGAAGGCGATGTACCGGCCGTCGTGCGACCAGTCGCACAGGATCTTGGTTTCGTCCGACTTGAAAAGGAGCTTCGCCTCTCCCTGTCCATCGGACGCCTTTTCGTAGAGGTTGGTCGATCCTTCCCCGTCGTTCGAAAAGGCGATCCGCTTCCCGTCGGGCGACCAGACGGGGCAGAAGGCGTCTCCCTTTCCGAAAGTGAAACGGGAGCTGACACCGCGGGACAGGTCCCGAATCCAGATGTCGGCCTTCCCCGAGCGCGGATCGGCCAGGTCGAACGCAAGCCGGTCACCGCCGTTCGGAGAGATGTCCGGATTGTGGTACTCGCCCGGATCGCCGACCGTCTCCAATTCCTTTCCGTTTCGATCGACCCAGACCATGCGATCTCCCGATTCCCCGGTTCGATACGCGAGCGTCCCGTCGCGAGAGACGGAGAACCGCGCCAGGCCGACCGAATTCGTCCCGATGTGCTCGGCGAGCGGAATCGGCTCGCCCCTTGTCTTGCCCGCCTTCGCGTCGAAGGGCTGGGCGACGAGCGTCTTGTCGCGCACGAAGAGGAGATACCCGGGGGGGGCGAAGGTCACGAGGGTCTGGGCGGACGCGACCGTCTTGGACTCCTTCGAATCGATCGAGCCCATCCGGTAGACGTTGTCTTCGGGCTTCTGTCCGCTCGCCATGTAGAGGAAGTGGCGGCCGTCGGGAAGAAACTCCGGCCACGCGACCGAGGTCTCTTTCCGCGCTGGATCGGCCTTGACGGCCGGAACCGCCGTGCCTCCGGCGGCCGAGACGCGTTGGATCGGATCGTTGGCCTGGCCATCGAAGAGGATGACGCCCTCGGAGCTCCACGTTCCGTCGGAGCCCGTCGGCGCGTCGCAGATCTTCTGCGGCGGGCCGCCGGTGACCTCGACCTTCTTCAGCTTGCCCTCGGCCACGAACCCGAGGAAGCGGCTGTCGGGCGACCAGAAGGGTCGCGTGGCGCCCTCGGTGCCCGCAAGCGGCTGCGCCGTCAGCGCGTTCAGGGGCCGGACCCAGACCCGGGTCTTGCCGCCCGCATCGGTCGCGTTGAAGGCCAGATAGCGGCCGTCGGGCGAGATCCGCGGGGTGTCGATCGACGTGACGTCCTCGGGCGTCGAGATCTCGAAGCGAACCGTGCGCGGCGATTTCGGCGCGCGCTTCCAGAAGCCGAGCCCCAACGCGGCGGCGGCGAGAAGCGCAACGGCGGCGACGCCCCACGCGAGCTTCTCCCGGCTCCTGCGCCGCGCGGCGACCGGCGCGGGCAGGCCCGCCTGCGAGCCGCCCTCCGCGATCCACTGGAGCTGCATGCGCACGTCGTGAGCGGTGTGCCAGCGATGCTCGGGCTCCTTGGCGAGACAGCCCTTGACGACGCGATCGAGCGCCGGCGGCACCATCGGCTGGATGCTCGAAATGGAAGCGGGCTCCGAGGTCATGATCGAGCCGATCAGGCTCGCCTGGCTCTTGCCCGTGAACGCCTTCTGCCCGGTGAGCATCTCGTAGAGCACGCAGCCGAACGAGAAGATGTCGCTGCGCGCGTCGGCCTCGCGGCCCTCGAGCTGCTCCGGCGACATGTACTGGAAGGTCCCGAGGATCGTGCCGCGCGTCGTCAGCGGCTGGCTCTCCTGCAGCGCGGTCGGCAGGCTCGTCACCGCCGAGACGACGCCGGCCGGGCCCGCACCGAGCTTCGCGAGACCGAAGTCGAGGAGCTTCACGCCCGATTTCGTCAGCATCACGTTGCCGGGCTTCAGGTCCCGGTGGACGATGCCGCTCTTGTGCGCGGCGTCGAGCGCGTCGGCGATCTCGATGCCGATCTTGAGAGCCTGCTCGACCGGCAGCGCGCCGCGGCCGAGCCGGTCGGCGAGCGTCTCCCCTTCGAGGAACTCCATGACCAGGTAGTCGGTCCCGTCCTGGTGGCCGACGTCGTGGAGCATGCAGATGTGGGGATGGGAGAGCTGCGAGATCGTCTTCGCCTCGCGCTCGAGGCGCTGCCGGAGCTCCGGCGAGGAGGAGAGCTGCGCGGGGAGCACCTTGACCGCTACGTCGCGGCCGAGGCGGGTGTCCTTCGCGCGATATACCTCGCCCATGCCTCCCGCTCCGATGGGAGACAGAATCTCGTAGGGGCCGAGCTTCGTTCCGGCGGCGAGCGTCATCTCGATAGCTCTCCGGTCGCGGCGCGAGGAGTCTCCCGAGGTAATCGAGGGAGGAGCCTCGCGCCGCGGGAGCGAGCGCGATGGGCCGGGATCAGGTGAGCGGTCGAGGCCCTTTGGCCGAGCCGCGAGCCGCTCGCGAACGCGAGATCCAGGCGCAAGCGCGAGCGACGATATACCTCGCCCATGCCTCCCGCTCCGATGGGAGACAGAATCTCGTAAGGGCCGAGCTTCGTTCCGGCGGCGAGCGTCAAGGTAGGAGGGAACGCTATCACGCGCGATCCGCCCGCGAGTTGGATTCGTCTAAGCTAAGCGCGTTTTGGAAGGCCGCGGAAGCGGCGAAGAGGGGGGCGTTTCGATGCGACTGCGACTGACCCGACGGAACTTTCTCGCGACGTGCACGACGGCCGCCGCCGGCGCGTCGCTGCTGACGCCGGGAATCGGAGCATCGCGCGCCGATGCGAGCCTCCCGCTCGGCGCGCCGGACGACCTCATCCAGCTGAACTCGAACGAGAACCCGTACGGCCTCACGCCGAAGGCAAAGGAAGCGATGATGCAGTCGGCCGCCATCGCCTCGCGCTATCCCGACGGCCAGGAAGACGAGACGCGGGGCGCGATCGCCCGCCACCACGGGGTCCCGACCGCGCGTCTCGTGCTCGGCTGCGGCTCGAGCGACATCCTGCGGATGGCGGACGCGGCGTACCTGGGCGGTGGGAAGACCGTCGTCGCCGCCGAGCCGACGTTCGAGGCGGTGCTCCTCTACGCCGGCGTGATGCAGGCCGCGGCGACGAAGGTGCCGCTGACGAAGGATTTTCGCCACGACCTGCCGAAGATGGCCGAGGCGTGTAACGAGACGACGGGGCTCGTCTACGTCTGCAATCCCAACAACCCGACGGGCACCGTCGTGAGCCGCGAGGAGATGGCCGCGTTCCTCGCGCAGGTGCCGCCGAAGACGACCGTGCTGGTGGACGAGGCGTACCATCACTTCGTCGAGGAACCGGGATACGGCAGCGCGATCGAGCTCATGGGCCGCCATCCCAACCTCGTCGTGGCGCGCACTTTCTCGAAGATCTACGGCATGGCGGGCCTGAGGCTCGGCTACGCCGTCGCTTCCGAGGCCAACGCGCAGATCCTCCGCCGCCAGGCGGCCTGGAACAACGTGAACTCCGCGGGACTCGCGGCGGCGCTCGCCGGCCTCTCCGATCCCGACCTCGTGGCATCGCAGCGCAAGCTCTTCACCGACACGCGCAAGTGGCTCTGCGCCGGCCTCGATCGAGAGAAGCGGCGCTACATCCCGTCGCAGACGAACTTCCTGATGATCGACGTCCGCTCCGACGTCGCGCCGGTCATCCGCGCGTTCCGCGAGCGAAAGATTCTGGTTGGAAGGAAGTTCCCGTCGATGTCGAACTGGCTGCGCGTGTCGATCGGGAGGCGGAACGAGATGGAAGCCTTCCTCGCCGCGCTGCGCGAGGTCGTGCCGGCGCGCGCCGCCGCCTGAGAGCTAGATCCCCGGGCCGACGCGCACGAACCAGACGCGGCGCACGAGGTTGTCTCGCGTCTGGAAGATGGTCAGCGCGTCGTCGCCGCCTTCGCCGTCCATCGAGGGCCGCGAACGGTAGATCGTCCAGGGTGGAAGCGACATCCTCTCGGTCACCTCGAGGCGAGGCGAATCGGCGTTCTCGAAGACCTTCTCGTAGCGCTCCCGGACCGCGTCCTCTCCCGACCCAAGGCGCTCGCCCGACGGCAACTCGAAGAACGTGACGTCCCCCTCGAAGAGGGCGAGGAAGCGCGGGAGATCGCGTGCATTCCATTTCTCGACGAGGAGCGAAACGTCCCCGCCCTCTTCCAGGGCGTCCATCTCCCAGATCCGCCGGATCGCGCCCTGGCGCACCTGCAGGAGATAGAGCGTCTCCCGGGGGCGCTCGCCCTTCTCGAGCGTGACGCGCTCTCTCACGGCCGCGAAGGCGCCGGCGCCGATCCGCGCGGCGATCTTCGACGACCACTTCGGGAACTCGGGAAAGCGGGCGAGCAGGAGGTCGAGGACGGCGCTCCCGCCGGCCGCCGCGGGCTTCTCTTCGCCGAGCTTCCACAGCATGGCCTCGGGATGGAGAACCGACGACGCCGCGGCACGGTCGCGCTTGTCGAGAGCCCGGAAGAAGACCTCGATCGGGTCCTTCTCGGCGGCGCGCGCGAGAGGTGGGAGCAGTGCCGCGGCGAGAATCATTCCGACGCGGCGGCGCACTCCCCGGCGGGCCATCGCGGGAATCTACTCCGGGGCCGCCACGAGCGGCATCTATTTCTTGAGCGCCGCCGTCCAGTTGACGATGACGTTCAATGGAACCGACGAGCTCTTGATCACGGGCGCGTTCACGAGGAAGCGCTCGCCGTCGGCCGTGACGTCCCAGCCGAAGTCGGAGCCCTCGGGCAGCTGGAAGAGACGCTTCGGCGTGCCCGCCCGAACCCCGTGACTCGTGTCGACCTCGACGGACATGACCTGGCCGTCGAAGTCCTGGTAGATGATCTCCTTCCCTCCGCGAACCCATTTCGGCCCGATCCCGCCGCTCGTGGATACCTGAGTTTTCCCATGCCCGTCGGGGAACGAGAGGACGTACACCTCGGACCTTCCCGATTCGTCGATGTCGTAGGCGATCCACTTGTTGTCGGGCGAGAGCCGAACCGAGAATCCGAAATCCTTCGGCTGCCGCGGGATGAGGGTGGACGGCTTTCGCGGCGGCGCCATCGAAACGACGGAGAGCTGCATCAGCCGGCCGCCCGCGGCCTCGCGGTCGAGGTAGAGAATCTGGCCATCCCGGGACCAGTCCGTCGGGATCCGCTGCCCGAGCTCGTCGGTGACCGCCTCCGCGGTTCCCGACCCGTCGACAGCCATCGCGTAGACGTCGGCCTGATGCTTCCGGTCCGTCTGAAACGCGATCTTCGAGCCGTCGGGCGACCAGATGGGGCCGGTGTTGCTGCTCGCGCCCGATGTCAGGCGGGTCCGAACGCCGCGCACGACGTCGCCGATCCAGATCTGCGTGCTCTGGGTGCCCGCGTCGTAGATGGCGGTGGCGAGCCGCGAGCCATCCGGAGAGATTCGGACTCCGAACTGCGCGGCGGGCTCTCCGAACGTTCCCGTCATCGACCCCTTCCGGTCGAACCATTCGAGACGGCGCAGGAGCAGCGACGAATCCATGACGAGCGTCCCGGTGTTCGATACCGAGTAGTCGCCGAAACCCAGGACATCGCCGAACAGGCTCACCTGATCGGCGACGGTCACGGCCTGGCCGGCCGTCTCCAGACGGACGGGATCGAACGGCTGCGCGAGGAGGCTCCCTCCGAAGTCGCCGCCGCGGATGAAGAGAATGTGGCCGTCGGCGAACTGCGCATTGAAGCTGGTCGAGAGGATCGGTTTCGCGGCGCCGCCGTCGAGTGAGCCCGCCCAGATGCGATTGGCCGGATCGCCGCGCGCGCCGGCGAGGTTCATGGCGAGGAAGAGGAAGTGCTTGCCGTCCGGCAGGAGGAACGGATAGCGGTGCGCGGTCTCGCCCTTGCGAGGCGTCGAGCTTCGTGACGGGCTCGGCCTTTCCGCCGGATGCCGGAAGACGAAGGAGCGGGCCCGCTCGGTCCCGCGAAGAGGATGTCGCCGTTCGGCGCCCAGGCGCCTCCCAAGCCGTCCACGTCGTAGAGCGCGATCGCCGATCCGCCGGAGGCTTCGATGCGCTTCAGCTTCTTGTCGGCGAAGAAGCCGATGAAGCGGCCGTCGGGCGACCAGAACGGCAGGATGGCGTCCTCGGTTCCCGCGAGGACCGTCGACGTGTAGGAATCGAGCGGGCGCACCCAGAGCTGGACTTTTCCGGTCGCGTCCCGTCCGCTGAAGACGACCCGGGAGCCGTCCGGCGACACCACCGCGTTGTTCAGGAAGAGCTTCTCCGGCAGCAGGATGTTCGTCCGGACGAGCCGCTGCGGCGCCTCGGGAGCCGGGCGACCGCGCGACAGGCCGAGCCACGCGGCCGCCGCGACGGCGAGCACGGCGATCGCCCACGCGATCTGTTCCCGGTTGCGGCGGCGCGAGGAGACCGCGACGGGCGCCGCGACGCCCGCGGCCGAGCCCTCGGCGATCCACTTGAGCTCCTTGCCGACGTCGCCCGCCGACTGCCAGCGCTCCTCGGGATCCTTCGCGAGACATGTGCGCACGACACGGTCGAGCGCCGGCGGGCGTCATCGGCGCGACCTGCGAGATCGGCGGCGGCTCGTCGCGACAGGATCGCGGAGATCAGCGACGCCTGGCTCGCGCCGGCGAAGGCCTTCTTGCCGGTCGCCATCTCGTAGAGGACCGCGCCGAACGCGAAGATGTCCGTGCGGGCGTCGGCTTCCTTCCCTTCGAGCTGCTCGGGCGCCATGTACTGGAACGTCCCGAGGATCGTGCCTTCGCGCGTCAGGCTCCGCCTGCGTGGGGAGAGCGGTCGAGGTTGCCTTCGAGGCGATCGAAGCCACCGGCTTCGCGAGACCGAAGTCGAGCAGCTTCACGCCCGACTTCGTCAGCATGATGTTGCCGGGCTTCAGATCGCGGTGGACGATGCCCTGCCGGTGCGCCTTGTCGAGCGCATCGGCGATCTCCGTCCCGTAGCGCAGCACCTGCTCCAGTCGGCAGCGCGCCCCGCCCAGGCGCGCCGCGAGCGTCTCGCCCTCGAGGTACTCCATGACGAGGTAGTCGGTCGCGCCTTCCTTGCCCACGTCGTAGAGCGCGCAGATGTGCGGGTGTGAGAGCGAGGAGATCGTCTTCGCCTCGCGCTCGAAGCGCTCGCGCAGCTCTGCGTTTTCCGAGAGCGCGGCCGGCAGGACCTTGACGGCGACCGTCCGGCCGAGACGCGTGTCCTTCGCGCGATAGACCTCGCCCATGCCCCCGGCTCCCAGGGGAGAAAGGATCTCGTAAGGACCGAGCTTCGTTCCGGCAGGGAGCGTCATGATCGTTCGCGGCGCGACCAAGTTTCGCGAAGTAACCGAGCGAAACGACTCGCGGCGCGGGAGCCGGAGCGCTGCGAGGAGATCAGGGCCGCGGTCGAGTTCGCATCCGGACGAGCCGCGGCCCGGCGCCCGGAGGGCGGATCTCCGAGGAAGCGAAGGCGACGGTAGACCTCCCCCATTCCGCCGGCGCCGAGTGGCGACTGGATTTCGTAGGGACCGAGGCGTGTTCCGGCGGCGAGGCTCAAGACAACGGAAGCCTATATCGGCCGGGGCTGGGCATTTCGCTCGCGGTGTGCGAAGTCTCCCGAGCGGAAGCGAGGGAGGAGGCGCACGCCGCGGGAGCGGGAGCGGGAGCGCAGCGAGGGATCCAGGCGAACGATCGAGGCCCTTTGGCCGAGTCGTTCGCCGGTGCGCGAGCGCGGATTAGGACCTAAACGAGATTACGGAAACGACGGCGCGCGAGCGCAGGATCCCGAGCAAGCTACCGCGACGTTTTATCGATGAATTCCGCCACGTCCGCCTTGAACGCTTTCAGCGACGGCTCGTGGATGTACATCATGTGGCCCGCCGGGTAGTACTTCATCTCGATGCGCGCCTGGGCCTCCTTGCCGACGCCGAGGTGCGCCATCATCGACTCGGTCGCGAAGAACGGCGTCGCCAGGTCATAGAGGCCGTTCAGGACGAGCACCTTCAGGTTCGGGTTCGTCGTCAAGGCGTGGGCCAGATCGACGCCCGTATTCGTCATGCCCGGAAGGGCGAAGGGAGCGCCGGGCGTCTTGTGCTTCCAATCCCACTTCGGCCAGATGCCGGCCGAGACGACGTAATTCTTCCCCTGGCCGAACTTCAGGCCCTCGTGGTACCAGTCGAAGAAGGCCGCCGTGAACGCCGCGCTGATCGCGTCGCTCTGCGGGTCTTCTTCCGAGCCCTTCGCGAGCGGATCGAACGAGGGACCCTCGAACCGCGAGTCGAGGCGGCCGATCGTGACGCGGTGCTGCCGCATCAGCTCCTGCGTGAACTGTCCTTCCGGGACACGAAGGTCCGCGAGCTTCCAGTAATCCTCCGAGAGCCCGGTGTAGTCGTGGAGCTTCTTCGCGACGGCCGCGCGCCGGTCGTCCGGCAGCCGATCGCCCTGCGCGAGCGCCGCCGCGTACTCGCCCGCAGCGAACTGGCGCACCTCGGTCAGCCACGGATCGATGTCCTTCGGCGGGCTCGGCAGGACCTTGTGGTACGCCGCCGTCGCCGCGTAGGTCGGCAGGAAGAGCGGGTAGGCGCGGTCGTCGCCCGGCGTCGCGGAAGATCGCCCCGATATCGGTCGCGACGGAGACGAGGACGACGCCGTTGAAGGCCATGCCGGCATGCGACTGCAGCCAGTCGACCACGCCGGCCGACCGCGTCGTTCCGTAGCTCTCGCCGAGCAGGAACTTCGGCGAGTTCCACCGGCCGTTGTCGGTGATCCACTGCTGGATGAAGCGCCCCACGGATTCGATGTCCGGATCGACGCCCCAGAAGTCCTGGTCCTTCGCGTTGCCGACGGCGCGGCTCAGGCCCGTGCCGACCGGATCGATCAGGACGATGTCCGTCTTGTCGAGCGGGCTGTACGCGTTGTCCACGACCTGGTACGGCGGCGGAGGCGTCGCGGCCGCGTCGGTCGTCACGACGCGCCGAGGGCCCATCACTCCCATGTGGAGCCAGATGCAGGAGGAGCCCGGGCCGCCGTTGTAAGAGAACGTGACGGGGCGCCGCGTCCCCGCACCCGCGTCCTTGCGGACGTACGCGATGTACCCGATCGACGCCCACGGCTCGTCCTTGTCGTTGCGCACGATGAGCGTCCCCGCCGTCGCCGTGTACGCGACGGGAACACCGCCGATCACGGCGCTGTGCTGCGTGACCGACTGCTCCGCCTTCGGCGGCTCCTTCTTCGCGGGTTCCGCGCCCTTCTCGGGCGGTTTCTCCGGAGGCTTCTCCTGCGCCCGCGCACTCCCGCCGAGAACCGCCGCCAGAGCCAGCATCGCCGCTACGTTCCGTCTCACCGTTCCTCCTTTGTTCACCGGGACTTGCAGGGCGAAAATATCGCGGATCGCGGCCCGCCGGGCCATCCTCTGGTAGATTTTTCGGTCGCATGGATTCGCGCGTTCGCCATCGCACCGTCGGCGTCGCGGTTGGCCCCGTCCCGGTGGGCGGCGGCGCGCCCGTCGTCGTCCAGTCGATGGCCAACACCGACACGGCCGACGTCGCCTCCACGGCCCGCCAGTGCATCGAGCTCGCGCAGGCCGGCTCGGAGATGGTCCGCGTGACGGTGAACGTGCCCGAGGCCGCGCAGGCCGTCCCGGAGATCAAGCGGCGCATGCTCGACGCGGGCGTCGCGGCCCCGCTGATCGGCGACTTCCACTACAACGGGCACGTCCTCCTGACGAAGTTCCCCGCGATGGCGGAGGCGCTCGACAAGTACCGGATCAATCCCGGAAACGTCGGCAAGGGCGCGCGGCGCGACGAGCAGTTCGCGACGATCTGCGGGGTGGCGCGCGACCGCGGCAAGCCGGTGCGCATCGGCGTCAACGGCGGCTCACTGAACCAGGAGCTCGTCATGGCGAAGATGCAGGAGAACACCGATGGCGATCTCGGCCGCACTTCCGAAGAGATCATCAACGAGTGCATGGTGCTCTCGGCCCTGCAGTCGACCGAGCTCGCCTTGCAGTCGGGAATGCGCAAAGACCAGATCATCATCTCGTGCAAAGTGTCGCGGCCGCTCGATCTCATCGCCGTGTACCGCGACCTCGCGAAGAAGACGGATCAGCCGCTGCACCTCGGGTTGACGGAAGCCGGCATGGGAGCCAAGGGCCTCGTCTGGTCGGCGTCGGCAATGGGCGTCCTCCTGAACGAAGGCATCGGCGACACGATCCGCGTATCGCTCACGCCGCGGCCGGGCGGCGACCGCCGCGAAGAGGTTTACGCCGCGTGCGAGCTCCTGCAATCGCTCGGCATCCGCTCGTTCGCGCCGTCGGTCACCGCGTGCCCCGGCTGCGGGCGGACGACGTCGACGACGTTCCAGGAGCTCGCCGAGCGCATCCAGGGCTACGTGCGCGACAAGATGCCCGAATGGAAAACGCAGTACGAAGGCGTCGAGAACATGACGCTCGCCGTCATGGGATGCGTCGTCAACGGCCCGGGCGAGTCCAAGGCCGCCTCGATCGGCATCTCGCTGCCCGGCACGGGCGAGGAGCCTCACTGCCCCGTCTACATCGACGGACAGCACTTCACGACTTTGAAGGGCACCTACGAGGAGCTCTCGGACGCCTTCCGGGCCCTCGTGGACGACTACGTCGCGACCCGGTACCCCCGGCACGAGGCCGAGGCCCCGCTGACGGCCTGAACCTGACGGCCCGCCGACCGAATCCCGGAGCCCGAGTTCCTCGAGGAAGCGCGGGCTCTTTCTCTATCCGGTGACGATCGCTCCCCGGATGGGCGCCGTGCGCGCGAGCTTCTGCGCGATCGCCATCCACCGCGGCTCGGAGCGGAGCGCGTCGAACATCGGAAAGTGCAGCCGCGCCCAGAGCAGGGCGTTGCGCTCCTCGTAGGCTCGTTCGAGCGCGGCGAGCGCGTCCACGCGATCCCCGAGCGCCGTCAGCAGAACGGCGAGGTCGTGCGGAGGGACGTAGGTGCGCCGCGACTTGTCGCGCATCTCCTCGAGCAGGGCGCGCGCCTCCGGTGTGCGGTCCGAGGCGACGAGCGCCGCGCCGAGCAGCGCCATCTGGAAGAACTGCTCGCGGTCGGTTCTCTCGACACCGCGCTCGAGCGTCACCACGGCGTCGGCCGCCTGGCCCGCGTACAGCTGCGCGAAACCGAGCGACCAGACGGGAAACGCCGCCTCGGGGTCGAGCTCCACGGCCCGCCGGAGCTCCGGCACCACTTCCGCGAAACGGCGGACGCCCATCCGGGTCCAGGCGAGCACCGTCTGCGCATTGGCCGAGTGCGGCTCGGCGGCGACTCCCTGCTGCGCGATCTCGCGCGCCTCGTCGGCGCGTCCCGAGACCGAGAAGCAGAGCGCGAGCCAGGAGAACCCTTCGTGCGACCGCGGAGAGAGCGCGATGGCGGACCGCAGCTCTCGCTCCTCGCGGGCGATGTCCCAGCCGTAGTAGTGCTCGATGATCCCGAGCGACAGGTGCACGCCGGCGGTGCCGGGCGCCAGCATCTGCGCGCGCTCGGCGGCGGACCGCGCGCGGGCGAACGCCTCCCAGCTCGGAATCCCGCCGTAGAAACCCCAGACCGCATAAGAGTCGGCGATGCCGAGATGCGCGTCGGCGTATTCCGGATCGATCGCCACGGCGGCCTCGAACTGCTCGATCGCCTGCTTCGTCTGGCGCCGGTTCCAGAGGTAGCGCCCCTTGAGATACAGGTCGTACGCCCGGACGTCGCGCGTCGTGGGCGCCACGAGCGGCGCGTCCGCCGCGCCGAGCAGGCGCACCTTGAGCGTCTCGACGATCGCGCGGCTGATCTCGTCCTGCACGGCGAAGACGTCCTGGAGCTCCCGGTCGAACCGGTCGGACCACAGGTGATAGCCGGTGCCCACGTCCACGAGCTGCGCCGTCACGCGCAGCCGCTGCCCGGACTGCCGCACACTGCCTTCGAGCACGGCGCCGACGCCGAGCTCGCGGCCGATTTGCCGCACGTCGGTGTCTTTACCGCGGTAAGCGAAGGAGCTCGTGCGCGCGGCGACGTGGAGCGAAGGGATCTGCGACAGCGCGTTGAGGATCTCCTCGGTCATCCCGTCGCTGAAGTACTCGGCGTCGGGATTCGGGCTCATGTTGCGAAAGGGCAGCACGGCGATCGACGGGGCCTTCTCGGGAATCGCCGGGGCGCGGCGCGAGGCGGTCGACACTTCGTCGCGCTCGCCGAAACGGAGCGCGAACGCCAGATCCCGCGCCGACTGAAAGCGCTCATCCGGGCTCTTCTCGAGACAGTGGCTGACGATCTCGACGAGCTCGGGCGGCAGGGTGCGGCTGCCCTCCCGAAGATGCGGCGGCTCCTCGTGGAGGATCGCCATCATCGTCTCGACCGACGAGGCGCCCTGAAAGGCGCGGCGACCCGTCAACATCTCGTAGAAGACGGCGCCGAAGGAGAAGATGTCGGAGCGGTGGTCGGCCGGCTCGCCGCGCACCTGCTCCGGCGACATGTAACCGACGGTGCCGAGCACCATGCCGGGCTCCGTGGCGCCGGCCGTGACCCCCGACTGGGAGGCCGACGGGCCGAAGGGCACCATCCGGGCCAGGCCGAAGTCGAGGACCTTGACCCGCCCGTCGCGTGTGACGAAGACGTTTTCCGGCTTCACGTCCCGATGCACGATCCCTCTTTCGTGCGCGGCCGCGAGACCCTGGGCGATCCCGCCGGCGAGCTCCACCGCCTTGCGCTGCGGGAGCGGTCCTCCCGACAGCCGCGCGCGCATCGTCTCGCCCTCGAGGAGCTCCGTCACGGCGTACGCGACCCCGCCGTCGTTGCCGAAGTCGAAGATGGACAGGATGTTCGGGTGCGAGAGCGCGGCGATCGCCTTGGCCTCCCGCTCGAAGCGCTCCAGGGCGGCCGGATCCCGCGCCAGGTGGGGCGGCAGGACCTTCAGCGCCACGTCGCGGTCGAGCTTCGTGTCGCGCGCCCGGTACACCTCTCCCATGCCGCCGGAACCGAGCTGGCCGAGGATCTCGTAAGGGCCCAGCCGGGAACCCACCTCGAGGGTCACGGTCGAGTCCCTTTCGTTCGCGGCGCGCGAAGTCTCCCGAGGTGATCGCGGGAGGAGAAGCGCCACTTCTGAACCCCTGACGCGGCGCGAGGAGTCTCATCCGTCGCCTTCGCTTGCTCGGGATCTGCGCCATAGGCGCACCGGCTCCCGCAATTCAATGCCTGCAGGCATGGAACCATCAGCTCGCGGCGCGCGAAAGCTCCCGAAGTGACCGAGGAAGGAAGTTCGCGCGCCGCGGGAGCCGAAACGAAGCGAGGCGCCAGGCCGGCCGTCGAGTTCCTTTGAGCGAGCGGACGGCCGGTGCGCAGCAGGCGCCAAGCGAGCGAAGGCGACGGACCGAGGAGCCTCGCACCGCGGGAGCGAGCGCGCAGCGCCGGGATCAGGCGCCCGGTCGAGGCCCTTTGGCCAAGCCGGGCGCCGGTCGCGCCAGCGAGATCCCGGCGCAAGCGAGCGCGACGGTACAACGGCATCAGCTTGAAATGCGGATTCTAGTCGGTCGGAATCGCGGCGGGTCCCTATAATCGGCGCTCCTAATGCTTCCTTATCGAAGCCGGACCCGGGCGCTCCTGCTGGCGGCCGCTCTCTTCGTCGCGGGGCGCGAACTTTTCGCGCAGCTTCCGCCCGCGCTCGACGACGCGTTGAAGCGAATCTTCGAGGCCGAGGAATACAAGAGCAAGGGCCTCGGAAAGGTCCACTGGCTCGATGGCGGCCGCACCTACGCCGTCCTCGAGGACTCGCCTTCCGAAAAGGATCTCAAGGACGTCGTCGCCTACGACACGGCCACGGGCCGTCGCGAGGTCCTCGTCCCGGCGTCGCGGCTCCCGGCCTCCGGCGCATCCGCCCCGACTCCGATCGAAGCCTTCGCCGCGCTCGACCGCGACCGGATGCTGCTCTTCACGAACTCGAAGAAGGTCTGGCGGCGCAACACGCGCGGCGATTACTGGTATCTCGACCGCCGCCGGGGCGCGCCGCGCAAGCTCGGGGGCGCCGGGCCGCCATCGTCCCTGATGTTCGCCAAGATCTCGCCCGACGGCACGCGCGTCGCCTGGGTGCGCGACAACGATCTCTCGCTCGAGGACCTCTCCTCCGGCGAGATCTTCCCGCTGACGCGCGACGGCTCGGCGACGACGATCAACGGCACCTCCGACTGGGTCGACGAGGAGGAGCTCGACATCCGCGACGGTTTCCGCTGGAGCCCGGACGGCAAGCGCATCGCCTTCTGGCAGTTCGACACGACCGGCGTCGAGCTCTTCACGCTCGTCGACGATACGGACTCGCTCTATCCGACCGTCACCCGGTTCCCGTATCCCAAGGCCGGCACGCGCAACTCGGCGGTCCGCATCGGCGTCGTGGACCTCTCGACCCGCGCCGTCGAGTGGATGCAGCTTCCGGGCGATCCGCGCGAGAACTACGTCGCGCGCATGGACTGGGTGGACGCCGGAACGCTCGCGCTCGAGCGGCTGAACCGGCTCCAGAACCGCAGCGAGCTGATTCTCGCCGACGCCCGCACGGGCGATGCGCGTCCCGTCTATCACGACGAGTCGAAAACGTGGGTGGACGTCGTCGACGAAGTCCGCTGGCTCGGCGGCAACCGGGAGTTTCTCTGGGAGAGCGAGAAGGACGGCTGGCGCCACGTCTATCGCGCGGCGCGGAACGGGACCGGCGAGCGCCTGGTCACGCGGTTCGAGGGCGACGTCATCCGGGTGGAGGGCGTCGACGAGAAGGCCGGCCTGCTCTACTTCCTCGCCTCGCCCGACAGCGGGATCGGCCGCTATCTCTACCGCGCGCCGCTCGACGGGTCGGGGCCGGCCGCGCGCGTCACGCCCGCGGACGCCACTGGAGTCCACGCCTACGAGCTCTCGCCGGACGGCCGCTTCGCGATCCACACGGCGTCGACGTTCGACCGGCCTCCCACCGTCGAGCTCGTTTCGCTGCCGGAACACAGGCGCGTGCGCACGCTCGTCGACGGCGCGGCGCTCGCGGCGAAGGCCGCGCCGCTGCTCGCGAGCAAGAGCGAGTTCTTCCGGCTCCCGATCGGCGACGACGTCGCGCTCGACGGCTGGCTGATCAAGCCGCCCGACTTCGACGCGTCGCGCAAGTACCCTCTGATCGTCCACGTGTACGGCGAGCCCGCCGGACAGACGGTGCTCGATCAGTGGGGCGGCGACCGCGATCTCTTCCATCGTGCGCTCGCGGCGCAGGGCTATCTCGTCGCGAGCTTCGACAACCGCGGCACGCCGGCGCCGACGGGGCGCCGCCTGGCGCAAGTCGTGTACGGCGCCGTCGGCGATCTCTCGTCGAAGGATCAGGCCGCCGCCGTCAAAGCTCTCGCCGCGGCCAGGCCGTACGTCGACCCGACCCGCGTCGCGATCTGGGGCTGGAGCGGCGGCGGCTCCACCACTTTGAACGCGATGTTCCGATTCCCGGACGTCTACCAGCGTGGGCATCTCCGTCGCGCCGGTGCCCGACCAGAAGCTCTACGACTCGATCTACCAGGAGCGATACATGGGGCTGCCGCAGGACAACGCGGACGGCTATCGCCTCGGATCGCCGATCAATTTCGCCGAGGGCCTGAAGGGGCGGCTGCTCCTCGTGCACGGTTCGGGCGACGACAACGTCCACTACCAGGGCACCGAGAAGCTCGTGAATCGCCTGATCGAGCTCGGGAAGACCTTCGACCTCATGGTCTACCCGAACCGCTCGCACGCCATCAACGAGGGGAAGGGCACGAGCCTGCACCTTCACCGCCTGATCGCACGCTACCTCCTGACGAACCTGCCGCCGGGACCCGGAAGTGGCGCGCCCTGATTCTTCTGCGGCGGCCTTTCCCGCGGCGGGGCCTCACCGCGATATCGTCGATGGTTCCCGGAGTTTCGTGAGGAGGTGACCACTCATGGCGCTACGACTCGGAGATCTCGTTCCCGATTTCACGGCCGACACGACGGAAGGCCCGATCCGCTTCCACGAATGGCTCGGCGACAAGTGGGCCGTGCTCTTCTCGCATCCAAAAGACTTCACGCCCGTTTGCACGACGGAGCTCGGCTACGTCGCGAAGATCAAGCCGGAGTTCGAGAAGCGCGGTGTCAAGGTCATCGGCCTGTCGGTCGATCCGATGAAGGACCACGAGGGGTGGATCAAGGACATCAACGAGACGCAGCAAACGACCGTCAACTTCCCGATGATCGCCGACCCGGACCGCAAGATCTCGGTTCTCTACGACATGATCCACCCGAACGCGTCGGAGAACTTCACCGTGCGCTCGGTCTTCGTGATCGGCCCGGACAAGAAGGTGAAGCTGACGCTGACATATCCGGCTTCGACCGGGCGCAACTTCGACGAGCTCCTCCGCGTCATCGACTCGCTCCAGCTGACGGCGACCTACCAGGTCGCCACGCCCGTCAACTGGAAGTCCGGCGAGGACTGCATCATCGTGCCGGCCGTGCCGGACGCCGACGTGCCGAAGAAGTTTCCGAAGGGATCGCGCAAGATCAAGCCGTACCTGCGCTACACGCCGCAGCCGAATCTCTGATCCGCGGATCCCGTTCGTCCGACTCGCGGGCGGCCGACGGATCCGCCCGCTTCGTTTTCAGTGCACCGCGCGGCGCTGGACGGTCGCCTTCGTATCCAGCAGGAAACGGGGCTCGAGTTCGCGGCCTCCGGTCACGAGCGCGGCCACGTACTCCCCGACGGCCGGGCCGTGCTTGAAGCCGTGGCCCGAGCCGCCGCCCGCGAGCCAGACGTTCTCGAAATCCGGATGACGGTCGATCAGGAAGTCGCCGTTCGACGTGTTCTCGTACTGGCAGACCTCGGCGCCGAGAATCGGCGCGTTCGCGAGGCCGGGGAAACGCCGGGCCGAGTACTCCCGGGCGCGCGCGAGACCCTCGGCCGACGGCTGGCGCTCGCCGGTGTCCGGGTCGAAGCGCGGGCCGTGCGTGTCCGAGGCGAGCTTGAAACCGCGCGCCTCGAGGTCCGGGATCCCGTACATCTCCTCGGTCAGATCGAGCCAGACCGGCATCGCCGGCGGACGGAATCGGGCGTCGCCCGGCGCGGCGCCGAGGTAGAAGACCTCCTGCCGCGTCGGGAAGATGCGCTCGCCGAGAAGCTCCGGGAAGAGCTTCCCGAGCCACGGCCCGCACGCGAAGACGAACCGACGGGCGGCGAGTCGCTCGCCCGTCGACAGCCGCACGATCTCGAGGCGCCCGCGGCCTTCGGGCGCGGCCACCGCCGCGTCGATCCGGACCGCACCCGCGCGCTCCGCCTCCCTGGCGACGATCTGCACGCCGCGCCGCGCCTGCAGCGCGCCGCTCTCCGGCTCGAGCATCGCCCAATCGATCGGACCGGGCGCGATCTGCGGGAACCGCTTTTCGAGCTCCGCGCGCGTCAGGATCTCGTGCGGCACCCCGGCGCGCGCCATGCTCTCGCGGGACGCCTCCATGTACGCGTCCCCCCGGCGGCCCATCCACAGGACGCCGGTCCGGCGAAAGAGCGGCGGTTCGATGCGCGCCGAAAGCTCCTTCCAGTCCGCGAGCGACCCCAGCGCCCAGCGCGTGTAGATCTCGTCGGCGCCGTAGCCCATGCGGATGACGCGGCTCTCGCCCCCGGAGCTCGCGCGCGTGTTGCCGGCGCCGTACGCGTCGACGAGCGCGACCGACATCCCCGCCCGCCGAAGCCGCCACGCCGTCCAGGCGCCGAAGGATCCGGCGCCGACGACCGCCGCGTCGAAGGGCTTCATACGCGCGCGACCCGCGTCACGAAATCCTCTCCCAGCACGCGGTCATAGGCCGCCACGACGCGATCGGCGTCGGCTTCCGAGAAGACGAGCGGCGGCTTCATCTTGATGACGTTGTGGAGCGGACCGTCGGTCGAAAGCAGGATCCCGTGGTCCTTCATCCGCTCGACGACGTAGGCGGCCTCCTCGGCCGCCGGCTCGAGCGTCTCGCGGTCGCGCACGAGCTCGATGCCGAGAAAGAGACCGAGCCCGCGCACGTCGCCGACGATCGCGTGGCGCCGGGCGAGATCCTCGAGGCCCGCGCGTAGCCGGCTTCCGACCTGGGCCGCGCGCTCCTGCAGGCGCTCGTCTTCGACCACGTCGAGCACCGCGAGGCCGATCTCGCACGAGACGGGATTGCCGCCGAAGGTGTTGAAGTACTCCATCCCGTTCGCGAACGAGGCGGCGATGTCCGGCGTCGTGACGACCGCCGCCAGCGGGTGGCCGTTGCCGATCGGCTTGCCCATCGTGACGACGTCGGGCACGACGCCCTGCGTCTGGAAGCCCCAGAAGTGCGAGCCGACGCGGCCGAACCCGACCTGCACCTCGTCGGCGATGCAGACGGCGCCGGCCGCGCGCGCGTGGCGATACGCCGCCGCGAGGTAGCCGGGCGGCAGGACGATCTGGCCGCCGCACGAGAGCAGGCTCTCGCAGAGGAATGCGCCGAGCCGCTCTCCCCGATCGCGCGCCGCCTGCGCCGCGCCGGACACGGGAAGCGCGAACTTCTCGCCGCGTTCCGGGTCGTTCCGCCGATGGAGGCCGCGGTAGTCGTCCGGCATCGGAACCTTGTGGACACGCGGCGGCGCGCCGTCCCCTCCCGGCCCGTCGAACTTGTAGGGCGAGGCGTCGACGAGCGCGGCCGTGTTGCCGTGGTACGCGCCGTCCACGACGGCGAGATCGCGCGCCTTCGTGTGGGCTCGCGCCAGGCGCAGGGCGAGCTCGTTGGCCTCGCTGCCCGAGCAGACGAAGAAGCACACCGAGAGCGGCTCCGGCAGCGTCGCCGTGAGGCGCTCGGCGTAGCGAAGGATCGACTCGTGCAGGTAGCGCGTGTTCGTGTTGAGCACCGCCATCTGCCGCGCGCCGGCCGCGACGACGCGCGGATGCCCGTGCCCGACGTGCGCCACGTTGTTGACGACGTCGAGGTATGCGCGACCCGTCTCGTCGTAGAGAAACTGTCCCGCGCCGCGCACGATCTCGAGGGGCCGCCGATAGGAAAGCGAGAGCGAAGGCCCGAGCAGGCGCCGGCGCCGGGCGCGTTGCTTCTCGGGGGGGCACTCGGGGCGCCGGACGTCGAGGCCGAGGATCACGCTCGGGTCCGGCGAGATCGAGAGCCACACGGCACGCTGGCTCGCGGCGGCCACGCCGGGAAAGTCTCCCGTCTTCTCAAGCAGGTCCGTGACGATCTGAAAGTGCACGTGCGGCGGCCAGTCGCCGTTTCCTGGTGGCTCGCCGATGCGCCCGATCGTCTGGCCGCGCGCGACGGACTGGCCCGGCGAGAGACCCTCGAGCGAGTCGCGCGTCAGGTGGCCGTAGAGCGTGAAGAAGACCGGCGCGCCCTCGGGCGCGTGCTCGAGAATGATCGTCGGACCGTAGTCCAGGCGCGCCGCGTTGTCGCGGCAACTGACGACGCGGCCCGGCAGCGGCGCGAACACCGCGGCGCCCGCCGGCAGGAAGATGTCGACCGCGAGATGCACCGTGCGCATCTCGGGGTGCTCGCCCCCGGGCCCGCGGAACGCCGCGCTCTGATAGACGAGCCGCGCCTCGTCGTAACGGCCGATGGCGGCCGGCGCGCCGGTGGCGCGCATCTTCGCGAAGATCTTCTCCGTCATCCCCGCCGTGTCCGCCGCCGCAGCCGGGCTCTCGAGCTCCGGGCTGCCGACCGAGAGATCGAAGACGACGGCCTTCGACAGGTCCGCGGCGACGACGGGCCCGATCTCTTTCGGATGCGACGCGAGCCAGGCCTCGACGGCCGGCGCATCGCGCGACGGCGCGAAGCCGCAGGCCTCGCGCAGGCGGCATTCCGCGAGATTCGGAGATACGTCGGCGAGGCGCTCGAGGGTCTCCCACGCCGACGCGTCCGTGACGAGGAGGTATTCGTTGTCCGGCTCCGCCGTCCGGCGGTGCGCCGAGAGGCAGACGCTCACCGCGAGGCGGCTCGCCGCGAGCGGAAAGAGCGCAGTCGAGCTCGTCCTCTCCGAGCGCGTGCGCTTCGTGGTATCCCGCGACGACCGCCGCGGCCGCCGCGAGGGGGTCCGGCTCGCCCAGCCACGCATAGGCGATCGCCACGGCGGGCTCGCAGACCGTCCAGGCTTCGAGCATGTCGCCGAAGTCGAGGAGACCCGCGACCGCCGGCCCGTCCGGCGCCGGCGGTCCGACGAGCACGTTCCAGTCGTTGCCGTCGTTGTGGATGACCGAGCGGGACAGCCGCGGGGCGAGCGGAAGGACGCGTTCGCGATGCAGCGCCGCGAAGTGCGACACGAGGCGGCGGCCTCGCGGGTCCGCGATCGCGCCCTCGAAGCGGGCGATCACGTCCTGCGCGCGGTCGGGATTCCAGAAGAGGTCGCGGCCGATGGCGGCCGGATTGCGAAATTGCGCGAGCGCCGCGTCGACACTTCCCAGCAGCCGCCCGACTCCCCGCAGGAGCGCCGGCGTCCTGGGGCGCGCCTCGCCCAGCGTCCGTCCCGGCAGAAACGTCACGAGCCGCGCGCGCCAGGCGCCGCCGGGGCCGGGAACGGACGTCGTCGCGAGACCCGACGCGGCCGGCCGCAGCCGCGGCAAGGGAAGCTCCGGCGCGCGCCGCGCCAGCCACTCGAGCGCGGCGTTCTGGAGCTCGAGGCCATCCGCCGCCTCCCCGGGCGGCGAGAGCTTCAGGACGAAGTGGCCTTCCGGGGTCTCGAGGGCGAAGTTCGAGTCCCGCTCGCCCGGCAGCTCTCGCGCCGCCGCGTCGAGGTCCCAAACGTCTCGCGCGACCCGGCGCGCTTCGGCGACGCTCCAGCGCGCGCGGCTCACCGCCGGGGTCGACATGGACGGGCTATCCGGAGCGCGGCGCCGCGCCTCCACGAAAGTAGATCAACATCGAGACGAGCGCGGCGCCGAAACAGGCGCCGGAAGCGAGCATGCGCAGGACATCGACCGAGCGGTAGCGGGCGAGGGACGCGCCCATGCCGAGGAGACCCGTCAGGCCGATGAAGAGCAGGGCGACGGCGTACACGAGCTGCCGGTTGCGCTGGCGGCGGTCCATGTCTCTCTCCCCCGCGGTTCGCACGATTGCGGGAATCTCGCGGGATCATATCGCGGCCTCCCAGGTCGCGACCTCGAAGGGGCCGAGCTCCACCGCGCGCGCCTTCCCCGCTTCGAGGACGAGCGACGGCTTGCCACGGTCCTGTTTCCAGGGAGACGTCAGAGTGAATCGTCCGGCGCCCGCCTCCGGCGGCTCCCAAATCGCCGCAGGGTCCGCGTCGAACGTCCGCGCCTTCCCGGACGGGTTTCGCAAAGTCAGGATTGCCCGGCCGCGCGACCACCCCGCCCACCCGTAGGGCTCGAGCCGCGCCGGATCGCCGCCAACCCAGTGCGTGTCGACGAGCGTCGCCGCGTTGCCGCGCGACCACTTCGCGGCCTCCGCGATCGCGTCCCACTGAGCATCGCCGAGGAGCGCGGGCGTCACGTACATCTCCTGAAGCTGCGTTCCGGTCCCGAAGTACGACCGGATCTCCGCGTCGAAGTCGCCGTGCGGATCGCCGTCCAGGTGCTTCGCATGCTTCGCGTAAATGAGCCCGTGGAGCATGAGCGAGTTGAGAGGATGGAGCGGCCCGCGCTGCACGACGCCGGCGTACGTGTCGGCGTCTCGGTACGTGATCCAGCGCTGGCGGTCCGAGCCCTCGCCGGCGAAGTCGTGGTCTTCGCCGCCGCGCCAGATCGAATCGGCGAAGAAGAGCCAGAACGGCGAGGGATAAGTTCCCGTCGTCAGGTTCACGAACAGCCCGGGCTTCTCGGCGCGCAGGTCCTCGATGAGCGCGATCGCGGCCTCGAAGTCGCTCCCGAAGGCGCTGCCCGGCACGACGCGCGAGGAGCTCCCGGTGCCGTCGATCTTGAACTGATTGACGCCGAAGCGGCGGACGAAGTCGAGGCAGACGTCGCGAAAGCGCTTGTAGTAGACCGGACCCGAGAGCGCGAGCCCGTCCTCGTTCGTCTCGAACCCCTGCTCCTTCGCGAACGCCAGGCGCTCCTCCCGCGGCTTCCCGTAGCCGCCCCACGGCGAGAGCCAGACGCCCGGCGCCGAGCCGTAGCGGGCGGCCGCGTCGCGCAGCGGCGCGAACCCGCGGGGAAATCCTTCGTGGAAACCCCAGAGGCGGCGGTCGTCCCAGCCGTCGTCGAAGAGGAAGGAGTCGAGGACTACGCCGCGCTTCTCGTGGAGCTCGCGGCCGAAGGCATCGATGACGCCGAGCGCCCCGGCCTCGTCGAACCGCGTGAAGTAGCCGAGGTCGTACCAGGAGTTGTAGTGGAGAAACGGCGCGTACGGCCGCGCGCGCTCGCGCTCGAGATATGCGAGGAAGTCGCGGCGCAGCTGCCCGGCCCGCACGGCGCCGAAGACCGCCGACGCGGCGGCCGTCTGCCCGGCCCTGAGCGGCAGCGCCCGCGACAGGCTCGCCCGGGCGCGCCGGCCGGCCGCCGATTGCGACAGCGGGTGCTCGACCGCGAAGAACCAGGAGCCGGCGGCGATCGGCGAGCCGGCGACGGTACCCTCGACGCGGGCGCCCGGAGCGTCGAGGTCGACGAGGATGATCTCCCGCAGCGGCACGTCGGCGCCCTGTGCCGAGATTGCGAGGTCCTGCCGAACGTAGTGCGACCCTTCGCGCAGCGTCGCGCGCCATCGAACGGCGAGGCGGTTCTCCGCGTCCGCGAGCGACACGACGATCCGCCGCCCCGGAATCCTGTCGGAGGCGCGCGTCGCGCGCGGATCGGGAGAGACCTCCTCGACGCGCGGCGCCTCGACGACGCGCATCGCCGCCGAATCGAGGAGGACGCCGCCGTCGAGGGCGAGAGCGAACGTCCCGCGGCCGACGCGGAGCGCTCGATGGCTCCGCCGGTCCTCCACGCTCTCGAGCCGCAAGCCCTCGGGACTGCAGGACCAGCGCGCGGCGATGACGTCGTTCCCGAGCTCGAGGGCCGGCCCGTCGACGCGGGCGGCAACGAGTCCGCCGCGCCCGCCGCCTCCGGGCGCGGCCGACGGGATCCGGAGCCCCGCCGCGAAGCCAAGGCCGAGCCCCGCGAGCGTCTGCCGCGCGAACTCGCGCCGCGTCGGTCCGGACGATCGGGCCATCGCCACGATCCTAACTGTAAGATCGCCCGGCTTTCGACAAGCGAGGACCGACATGAAGCGATCCTTTTTTTGCCTCCTGGCCGCGGCGATCCTCGCCGTGCGACCCCACACCGCGCGCGCGGCGGACACCGGACCGCAGGCCGACGCCTGGGTCCCGACGCTCTCGCCGATCGAGAATCCGTCGCCCTCCGAGCTCGCGAGCGTCGTCGCACGATTCACCTCCGACCGCGACGCGCTTTCGCGACACTACGATGCGCCGCACTCGCCGGACCGGCGCGCGGCGCTGCGCGAATTCACGAAGGCCTGGCTGACGCAGCTCGACACGATCGACTTCGAGTCGCTCGGCGTCGAGGGCCGGATCGACTGGATCCTCCTCGCCACGCGTCTGCGCCACGATCAGCGGCTCCTCGACCGGGAGGAGAAGCGCCTCGCGGAGGCGGCGCCGCTGCTGCCGTTCGGGCCCGCGATCTTCGGGCTCGCCGACGCCCGGCGGCGGCTCGACACCGTCGTCCCGAAGGACGCCGCGAAGGCGCTCGCCGACATTTCCGAGCAGATCGAGAAGACCCGCAAGGCGGTCGAGGCGGGGCTTCCTTCGGAGGCTGGCAAGGACTCGGCGGCCGCGAAGCCCGCGGGCACCACCACGGCCGCGGCGGCGCCCGCGCCGCTCAAGCCGACGAAGATCGTGGCGTACCGCTCCGCCGCCATGGCGAAGGAGCTCCGCGCCACGCTCACGAGCTGGTTCCACTACTACGACGGCTACGACCCGCTGTTCTCGTGGTGGTGCGAGGCGCCCTACAAGAAAGCCGACGGCGAGCTCGAGAAGTACGTCAAGTTCCTCCGCGAGAAGGTCGTGGGCTGGAAAGAGGGCGACGACGAGCCGATCGTGGGCGACCCGATCGGCCGCGAGGCGATCCAGGAGGACCTCGCCGACGAGTTCATCCCCTACACGCCCGAGGAGCTCGTGGCGGTCGCCGAGCGCGAGTTCGCCTGGTGCGAGAACGAGATGAAGAAGGCGTCGCGCGAGATGGGCTTCGGCGACGACTGGAAGAAGGCGCTCGAGAAGGTGAAGACGCTGCACGTCGAGCCGGGCAAGCAGGCGGACCTCGTGCGCGACATCCACCGCGAGGCCGTCGAGTTCGTGCGCACGCACGATCTCGTCACGGTGCCGCCGCTCGCCGACGACGTCTGGCGGATGGAGATGATGTCGCCCGAGCGCCAGAAGGTGAATCCGTTCTTCCTCGGCGGCGAGGAGATGCTCGTCTCCTACCCGACGGACACGATGTCGGAGGAAGACAAGCTCATGAGCATGCGCGGGAACAACATCCACTTCTCGCGCGCCACGGTGTTCCACGAGCTGATTCCGGGGCATCACCTCCAGGGCTTCATGGACGAGCGGTACAACCCGCATCGCGGCGCCTTCGCCACGCCGTTCTGGGTCGAGGGCTGGGCGCTGCTACTGGGAGATGCTGTTCTGGGATCTCGGTTTCCCGAAGACGCCCGAGAACCGCGTCGGCATGCTCTTCTGGCGCATGCACCGCTGCGCGCGGATCATCTTCTCGCTCAACTTCCACCTCGGGAAGATGACGCCGCAGCAGTGCATCGACTTCCTCGTGGATCGCGTCGGCCACGAGCGCGCCAACGCGACGGCGGAGGTGCGCCGGTCGTTCAACGGCGACTATTCGCCGCTCTATCAGCTCGCGTACATGATGGGTGCGTTGCAGTTCCGGGCGCTGCAGAAGGAGCTCGTGGATTCCGGGAAGATGGGCATGCGGCCCTTCCACGACGCGATCCTGAAGGCGGGCGACATGCCCATCGCGATGATCCGCGCGAGCCTCGAAAAGGAGAAGTTGCCGAAGGACTACAAGGCGAGCTGGCGGTTCGAGGGAAATCCGTTGCCGTCGAAGTAGTGTCAGGCCGCCCCAAGGATCGGTGGCGGCGCGCACGTGGGTGCACCTGGAGAGTGCTCATGCAACAGATCGCACTGAACAATGGCGTCGCGATGCCCCTTCTTGGGCTTTGGCGTGTTCCAGATTACCGATGCGGCGGCATGTGAACAAAGCGTGGTTGACGCAATTGACACGGGCTATCGCCTGATTGACACGGCCGCGTCCTATCTCAACGAGGCCGCCGTCGGTCGAGGAATCCAGCGGAGCGGAATCGCCCGGGAAGAGCTGTTCGTCACCACGAAACTGTGGATTCAGAGAAACGGCTATGAAGGCACCCTGGCAGCCTTTGAGCGGTCCTTGAAGCGCCTGCAGCTGGACTATCTGGACCTCTATCTCATTCATCAACCATTTGGCGACGTGTATGGCGAGTGGCGCGCTATGGAAGACTTGTACAGCGCGGGCAAAGTCAGAGCGATTGGCGTCGCCAACTTTCATCCTGACCGAATCATGGACCTCATGCTCCACAACAAGGTGATCCCGGCGGTCAACCAGATCGAAGTGAATCCGTTCCTTCAGCAAGGTGAGACCCAACAGTTCTTGCAGGCCAATAGGGTTCAGCCTGAGGCATGGGCCCCATTTGCGGAGGGGCGGAATCATATCTTCGAGAATCCAACGCTGCGGGCAGTCGCAACGAAGCACAAGAAGAGCGTTGCCCAGGTGATACTCCGCTGGCTGTCGCAACGCGGCATCGTGGTCTTGTCCAAGTCGGTTCGCAAAGAACGAATGGTGGAGAATTTCAATGTGCTCGACTTTGAACTGAGCGCGGATGACATTGCCGCCATTGCGACATTGGACACCGGGACCAGTAGTTTCTTCGACCATCGTGACCCGGAGAAGGTGAAATGGCTGGGCACGAGGGAACTCGATGTGTAGCAGCAGCATGGTGCAACGTTGTCCGGGTCGGCGGTCCAGCATGCAGGTCCAGCGGACCCGGCCCTGACGCGCTACGCACCGAGACGGGCGAGCCCGGCCGCCGCGCCGGTCGTGAAGAACCGGCTCCGCGCGGCCGCCGCGGGGAACCGGCCGCGATAGTCCTCGCGCCAGGCCTCGAGGAACCCGGCCGCGCTCCGCGACGGGACGAGCGCCCAGACGCTGCCGCCGAAGCCGCCGCCGAAGGCCGAGGCGGCGATCGCGCCGAGGTATCGCGCCGACCGCGCGAGCGTCATCGTCTCGGGAATCTGGTTTCCGAGCAGCCGCTCGGCGAGCTCCTGCGACCGGTCCACGATCCGCGAGAGCGCCTCGGCGTCTGCGCGCGCGAAGGCTTCCGAGGCCGCCGGCACGAGCCTTTCGCTCTCCTCGAAGAACTGGTCGAAGCGCGCGAGGAGCGTCTCGGACGAAAAGTCCGGATGCCGCCGCTGGCGCAAGACGTCTCGGATCCGGTCGGGGGCGTCGGGCGCCTCGATGGCGGCCGCGGCGAGCGTCGCGTCGGACCGCCCGGTCGTCTCGTTCCAGAGCGCGAGCACGGCGCGGGCGGCGAGCGACGCGCGGTTGTACTTCTCGCGCGCACTGCCGGTCTTGTCCGAGGCGATCCCGCACACGCCGACGGCGAAGGTCCACTCCGCCGGGAAGCGCACGCGACCCTCCGCGCGCACGGGGCAGAAGGAATACTGCGCAAGCTCCCCCGCGGCGCTGCAGAGGATCGCCGTGTGATCCTCGCTGCCGCCGAAGGTCCCGACGCCGGCCTCTCCGGCGAGCGAGCCGAAAGCGTAGCCGTTCTCGACGCAGCCGAGATATCCGGCGAGGTCCTCGGCGCTCCGGATCTCGCGCCGGTACTCCGCGCGCTCCTCGAGCCGGTTGACCGCCGAGACCGCCGTGAAGATCGACACGACGAGCGCGCTCGAGCTCGAGAGACCCGAGGCCGAAGGAAGATCGGACGCAAACGCGACGTCGGCGCCCTGGCGGGCGCCCGGGAAAGTTCCCTGCGATGCGCCGAACCACCGCGTCGGCGTAGGCGGTCCAGCCGGTCCGCGGCGCGGCGGCGCCATCGAGCGAGAGCTCCGTGCAGACGCCGCGGGCGGCGTCCGTGATCCGGACGCGCGCGTCGGACCGCGGGACGGCCGCGACCGCGAAGCCGCGTTCGACGGCGCAGAGCAGGCTCCGCCCGCCCGCATAGTCCGTGTGCTTTCCGAGGACCTCGATCCGACCCGGCACGAACCACCGCATCGGGCGCTCCGCCGCTGCCGTGGCCGCGTCCGGCAAGCACGCCGACGCGGCCTCGAAGAGGGCCTCTTTTCGCCGCGTCACGGGTCGGGCACGACGCCGCGGAGCCGCTCCGCCACGGCAGCGACGTCGGCGCGGCGCGACAGGTCGAGGACGCCGCCGTCTCCGCGCAGCGACGCGGATCCGGATCGCCCCCGCCGCCACGGCCTCGCCCACGGCGCGCGGCAGCTCCTTCTCGCCGCGCGGCGAGAGCGGCGTCTCCCGGCACGGCCCGTAGATCGCCGGCGAGAAGCGCCAGCAGTTCATGCTGACGAGCGGATCGGGGCCGGCCGCGGCGAGCGCCGCCGCATCCGGCTTCTCGACGATCGCCGTCAGGTATCCGTCGGTCGACGACCCGGCAGATCGCGTAGGCGCGCACGCGGTCCGGATCGATGTTGCTCTGCGCGATGAGCGCGTCGCGCGAAAAGAGGACCGTCCCGGGCTCCGTCAGCCGCCGCAGCGCGGCGAGGGCGTCCACCGGATAGTAGTTGTCGGAGTTCAGGACGAGGAAGTCGTCGCCGCCGGTGAATCTTTCGGCGGCGAGGAGCGCGTCCGCCGTGCCGAGCGGCTCCTGCTGGATCGCGAAGGAGACGGCGACCCGCCGGGGGCGCCCGTCGCCCCGGTAGTAGTTGCGCACGACGCCGTGCTCGGGACCGATCACGAGACAGACCTCGTCGCAACCGGCGTCGGCGAGTCCGGAGAGGACGTAGTCGAGGAAAGGCCGGCCGATCGGGATCATCGCCTTGACGCCCGTGTCGGCGACGGAGGCCTGAGCGGGGTCGAGCGCCGCGCCGTCCTCCCGCCGCATGCGCGAGCCGAGCCCGCGCGCGAGGATCACCGCCTTTCGGGCCTTCATGCCGTCACGCGGTCATTCTGCAGCGCGCACCCAGAGCCGCGGGAGGAGGCGCGCGAGCGCGACGCCGGTGGCGACGAAGATCACGATCCAGACCGCCGCGGCCGCCGTCCGACCATAGAGGACGCTGCCCACGCCGAAGAGCGCCGCGTACACGAAGAGGCATCCGAGCACCCAGCCGAGGAGGCACTGCGAGATGCGAGTCGGGCGACGGGCCCACGCCGGCCGCGGCGCGGATCTCATTCCAGCCGGGCCCGGCCGGGCCGCACGAGCCGGTAGAAGGAGAGGAGGGTCCCGCGCTCGGTCGGGCGCGGTGAAAAAGGCCGTCGCCAGCCAGACGGCGGTCGTCGACGGCGACCGTGGACGACGAGCGCGACGTAGGACGGAACGGCGTGGCCGGCCTTGCGGGCCCCGAAAAAACCGAGCGCGACGAGGAAGGAGCTCGCCATCGCCGCGACCTCGCTCCAGGCGTTGATCCGCCACCAGAACCAGCGCAGCAGGTAGATCAGGCCCGTGCCCGCGCCGATCGAGAGGATCAGGTCGAAGCTCTCCTGCGCCGTCTCGAGCGCGAACGTCAGGAAGCGCCGCGCAGACCATGAGCAGCGCCGTCACGAGCCGGCCGGCGAAGACGTAGTGCCGCTCGCTCGCGCCGGGCCGCAGGAACCGGCGATAGAAGTCGTGCACGAGATAGGACGTGCCCCAGTTGAGGTGGGTCTCGATCGTCGACCGGTAGGCGGCGAGCATGCCGGCGAGCATCAGGCCGAGGAAGCCCGCCGGCAGGAAACGGAGCATCGCGGGATAGGCCATGTCGTGGCCGATGAGATTCGGCTCGACGTACGGGAAGGCGCGGCGGATCTCGCCGAGGTCCGGATAGACGAGGAGCGACGCGAGCGCCACGAGGATCCAGGGCCAGGGCCGGAGGGCGTAGTGCATCGCGTTGAAGAAGAGCGTTCCGGTCAGCGCGTCCTTCTCGCTGCGCGACGCGAGCATCCGCTGCGCGATGTAGCTGCCGCCGCCCGGCTCCGCGCCGGGGTACCAGACCGACCACCACTGGATCGTGAGCGGGATGACGAGAACCGACAGCGGCAGACCGTGATTCGAGAAGTCCGGCAGCAGCTCCAGGCGGCTCGCGTCCGTCTTGTGCAGGAGTCCCGAAAGGCCGCCGACCGCCGGCTGCTTCAGGGCGAACCAGGCCATCGCGAGCGTCCCCGTCATCGTGATCCCGAACTGGATCGAGTCGGTCACGAGGACGCCCCAGAGGCCCGACACGGAGGCGAAGAAGATCGTGATGACCGAGCAGACGAGGAGCGTCCTTCCCATCGACCAGCCGAGCACGATGTTCGCGATCTTGGCCGCCGCGAGGTTGACGGTCGCCATGATCACACAGTTGAAGAAGAGGCCGAGGTAAACGGCGCGGAATCCGCGCACGAAGCCCGCGGGCCGGCCCGAATAGCGGATCTCGTAGAACTCGAGGTCGGTGAGCACGCTCGAGCGCCGCCAGAGGCGCGCGTAGAAGAAGACCGTCATCATGCCGGTCAGCAGGAAGGACCACCAGAGCCAGTTGTCCGCGACGCCGTTCTCGCGGACCATGTTCGTGACGAGGTTCGGCGTGTCGGTCGAGAAGGTCGTGGCGACCATCGAGATGCCGACGAGCCACCAGGGCGCGGCGCGGCCCGAGGTGAAGAACTCGGCGGTGCTCGATCCCGCCCGCTTCGCGAAGAAGATCGCGGGCAGGAAAGAGATCACGATCGACGCGGCGATGATCGTCCAGTCGATGGGGGCCAGATGCATCCCGCGGACTCCTCCTGCGCGGCGGCCGCGGCACTCTACATGATCCTCTCTTGAGTCGCGGCGGGGTCCGTGAAATCCTGCCGGGGTGCGCCGCGCCGCCGTTGCGACCGCCGCGTGGCTGGTGCCAGTCCTCGCCGCCCCGGCGCCCGTACCGCCGCCGCGCACGCGCAACGTCGTCCTGATCGTCAGCGACGGCCTCCGCTGGCAGGAGGTCTTCCGCGGTCCCGATCCCGCGCTCATGACGGAAGCGTGCGGCGGCGTCGAAGAGCCCGAGGCCCTCGCGCGCGATTTCCGGCGGCCAAACACCGACGAGGGCCGGCGAACGCTCCTGCCATTCTTCTGGAACGTGGTTGCGAAGGACGGCCAGCTGTTCGGCAACCAGACCGGGGGCAGCCTCGCGCACGACACGAACGGTCAGGACTTCTCCTATCCCGGCTACAACGAGATGCTCGCGGGCGCGCCCGACGCGCGCATCGACAGCAACGACCCGAACCCCAACCCGAACCTCACCGTCTTCGAGTGGCTCTCCCGCCAGCCGGGCCTCGAGGGGCGCGTCGAGGCGTACGGGACCTGGAGCGTGTTCGACGCGATCTTCAACAGAACGCGCAGCGGCCTGAAGGTCTGCTCGGGGTGGCGGCCCGCCGCCGGGTGCCTCGAGTCTTCGGGCCCGATGCTCGCGCGTCTCTTCGAGACCTCGACCCGGTTCTGGACCGACAACGCCTGGGACGCGTTCCTCCAGGCCGCGGTCCTCGACGAGGTGCGCCACAACCGGCCGCGCGTCCTCTTCGTCGGCTACGGCGAGACGGACGAGTGGGCCCATCTCGGGCGCTACGACCTGCTCCTGCGGTCGGCCCACGACATGGACCGGTTCGTCGCGGAGCTTTGGAATACGATGCAGGCGATGCCGGAGTATCGTGATCAGACGACGTTTCTCATCACCGCCGACCACGGCCGCGGCCAGGGGCTCGAGGACTGGAAGGAGCACGGCAATGACACGCCGGGCTCCTCCGAGATCTGGATCGCCGCGCTCGGACCGGACACGCCGCCGTGGGGCGAGCGCCTCGTCGCCGCGCCCGTCACCCAGGCGCAGATCGCGGCAACCGTGGCGGCGCTGCTGGGATACGACTACCGGAGCGCTTCGCCCGGTGCGGCGACGCCGATCACCGACGTGATCGCTCAGCGGCCGCGATGAAACGACGCCTTTCGATCGCCGCGGCGGCGTTTCTCCTCGCGCTCGCCGGCCGCGCACTCCCGCAGAAGGCCGCAGACCCGATTGCCGAGAACATCCGCGAACGGCTCGAGCAGTGGGAGACGTCCGGGCGCCTCGCCGTGAACGACACGCCGCTCGTGTCCCGCAAGGCGCTCCCGCGTCTTTACGAGGACAACGGCTACCGCCCGTACTGGACGGCGGAGCGGCGGAGCGCGCTGCAGGCTCTCCTGCGCGATTCCGCACTGGACGGGCTAACGCCCGGCGACTACCACCTCGATGCGCTTGCTCGCCTCTCGACGGCCGCGGGCGGCGGCGCGGGCGCGGACACCGCCGATCCGGCGATGCGCGCGAACCTGGACCTCCTCGCGACCGACGCCTTCACGATGCTTCTTCACGACCTGTACCTCGGCAAAGTGGATCCGCAGACGCTCGACCCGAACTGGAACTTCGAGCGCCGGCCGCTCGACGAGGAGAGCGCGTTCGCTCAGATCGAAAAAGCGCTGTCCGAGGGACGGCTCAAAGAGGCCGTCGACGCCGCGCGGCCGAATCACTGGTGGTACGCGCGGGCGCGCGCATCGCTCGCGGAATACCGGGCGATCGCCGGCCGCGGAGGCTGGCCGTCCGTGCTGCCCGGCCCGGCCCTGAAGGTCGGCATGACGGGGCCCCGCGTCGCCGCGCTCCGGCGCCGGCTCGCGGCGACGGGCGATCTCGCCGGCGCGCCGCTCGACGAGAAGCCTTACGACGAAGCTCTTTCCCGTGCCGTGAGCTCGTTCCAGGAGCGGCACCGCCTGGCCGCCGACGGCGCCGTCGGGGCTTCGACGCTCGCCGAGCTGAACGTGCCCGTCGAGGCGCGCATCCTGCAGATTCGGGTCAACCTCGAACGAGCGCGCGCGGTCCTGCACGAGATTTCGCCCGGGCCCGTCGTCCTCGTGGACATCGCGGGCTTCGAGGTGTCCTATCTCGAGGATCAGAAGGCCCTCTGGAAGGCCCGGATCCAGGTGGGCAAGCCTTACCGCCAGACCCCGGTCTTCAAGTCCACGATCGACCACGTCGTCATCAACCCGACTTGGACCGTGCCGCCGATGATTCTCGCCAAGGACATCCTGCCGGCCGTGCGCAAAGACCCGGGATATCTCGCGAAGAAGCGCCTCGAGGTCCTCGACCGGAACGGCAAGCCCGTCGATCCGGCTTCGATCGACTGGAAGAGCGTGACCGCATCGAAATTCCCCTATCTCCTGCGGCAGGGACCCGGGCCGGACAACGCCCTCGGACGCGTCAAGATCATGTTTCCGAACCCGTACTTCGTCTATCTGCACGACACACCGAGCAAGGCGCTCTTCGAGAAGGAGGAGCGCGCCTTCAGCTCCGGCTGCATCCGCGTCGAGCGGCCCCTCGAGCTGGCCGAGAAGCTCCTCGACGATCCCAAGACCTGGGACTCCGCGGCGATCGCGCAGGCCGTGGCGGAGGGCAGTACCCGGACCGTGCGGCTCTCGAAGCCCGTGCCCGTTCTCCTGATGTACTGGACGATCGTGCCGAGCGACGATGGCCACACGGTTTTCAAGCGGGACCCGTACGGGCGAGATCGCCGGCTCGCGCAGGCGCTCGACGCGCCACCTCCCACGGGGGCGCGGCCCGCTCCTTAGAAGATGTTACGATCCGCGCCCGCGATGACGGCCTTCGAGGGCGTCTACTCGGTCCTGCCGACCCCGTTCACTCCCGGGGATGAGATCGATCACACGAGCCTGCGGCGCGTGATCGACCTTGCGCTCTCGGCCGGCGTGGACGGCGTGACGGCGCTCGGCGTGACGAGCGAGGTGGCGCGCCTCTCCGACCGCGAGCGCGACGAGGTCCTGGCGACCGTGCTCTCTCACGTCGCGGGCCGCGTTCCGGTCGTGGCCGGCACGACGGCGGAGGGCACGACGCTCTGTCTCGAGCGCTCGCGCGCGGCTCGCGCGGCCGGCGCCGCGGCGGTCATGGTCAGCCCGCCCCGCATGCCGAAGATCGCCTCGGACGCCGTGCGGCGCCATTTCAGCGCGCTCGCCGCGGCCGTGGATCTCCCGATCGTCGTGCAGGACTACCCGCCGGTGTCCGGCTACGCGATGGAGGCGGCCCTCCTCGTCCAGGTCGCGCGCGAGATCCCGGCGGCCCGCACGATCAAGCTCGAGGACGCGCCGACGCCCTTCAAGACGGCGCGCATCCTCGAGAAGGCGGAAGGCCTGGAGCTCCGGATCTTCGGCGGCCTCGGCGGCATGTACCTTCTCGAGGAGCTCGCGGCCGGAGCGACGGGCGCCATGACCGGGTTCGCGTATCCGGAGATCCTCGTCGAGATCGTCCGCCTCTTCCGTACGGGCAGGAAAGAGGAAGCCGCCGACGCCTTTTACCGGAGCGTCGCGCTGATGCGTTTCGAGTTCCAGGAAGGCATCGGGATGGCGATCCGCAAGGAGATGCTGCACCGGCGCGGCGCGATCGCGCACGCGGCCGTCCGACCGCCGGCGCCGGCTCTCGACGCGTCGACTCTGGCGGCGTTATCGAAGGTGGTCGCGTGGGTCGAGAAATCCGGGGAGAAGTCGTGGACCTCGGCCTGAAGGGGAAGGTCGCGATGGTCGCGGGCGCCTCCCGCGGCCTCGGCCGGGCGGTCGCGCAGGCGCTCTCGGCCGAGGGAGCGATCGTTTCCATGGCGTCGCGCGACACCGCCGCCGTCGAGAGGGCGGCACGGGAGATCCGCTCCGCGACGGGAACGGAAGTTCTGGCCGTCGCCGCCGACGTGCGGCAGCCGGACGCCCTCGAGCGATGGTTCAAAGAGACGCTCCACGAGCACGGCCGCATCAACCTGCTCTTCGCCAACTCCGGCGGCCCGCCCGCCGGAAGGTTCGCCGATATCGACGACGCCGCATGGCAGGCGGCCTTCGAGCTTCTCCTCCTTTCGGTGATCCGAATGGCGCGCCTCGCGATCCCCTCGATCAAGGCCGCCGGCGGCGGCGCGATCCTTTTCTCCACATCGTCCTCGGTGAAGGAGCCGATCGGCAACCTGACGCTCTCGACCGTGCTGCGCGCCGGCGTCTCCGCGCTCGCGAAGACGCTGTCGCAGGAGCTCGCGACCGACCGCATCCGCGTCAACCAGATCATTCCCGGCCGCATCGACACCGATCGCGTGCGGGAGCTCGACGGCATCAACGCGAAGAAGGCCGGAATCTCCCTGGAGGAAACGCGCAAGCGCGCCACGGCGGCGATTCCTCTCGGCCGCTACGGCGACCCCGCGGACTACGGCCGCGCCGCCGCGTTCCTTCTCTCCGACGCCGCCTCGTACATCACGGGAGCGACGCTCCAGGTGGACGGCGGCGCGATTCGAAGCGTCGTTTGACGGGAGCGAGCCGATGAGCCTCATGCGAAGCGTGTTCCTCGCGGCGTCCAACAGCCGCTTCCTGCGCGAGCGCGCGACGGACGTCGGATTCATCCGCGCCGCCGTCAAGAAGTTCATGCCGGGCGAGGACGCCCAGTCCGCGCTCGACGCCGCGAAGGCCCTGGGCGACGGCGCGGTCCTCACGCGCCTCGGCGAGAACCTCACGAACGCGAAAGAAGCCGAGGAGGTCACGCAGCACTACCTCGGCGTGCTCGACAAGATCCACGCGGGGAAGCTCGACGTCGAGATCTCGATCAAGCCGACGCAGCTCGGCCTCGACTTCTCGAAGGAGGACTGCCAGAAGCACCTCGACGCTCTCCTCGAACGCGCGAAGAGCCAGAACAACTGGGTCTGGGTCGACATGGAGGCGAGCGACTACACCGAGGTCACGCTCGACCTCTACAAGAGCGCGCGCCGCCGCTACGCCAACACCGGGCTATGCATCCAGGCTTACCTCTATCGGACCGAGAAGGACCTGACGGACCTCATCGCGCTCGGCTCCGGCGTGCGCCTCGTCAAGGGCGCGTACAAGGAGCCGCCCGACAAGGCGTTCCCCAAGAAATCGGACGTCGACGAGAACTACTTCAAGCTCGCGACGATGCTGCTCTCGCCCGAGGCCCGCGCGAAGGGAGTCCGCGCGATCTTCGGCACGCATGATCCCGCCCTCATCCGGCGGATCGAGGAGTACGGGCGCTCGCAGAATCTGCCGCCGAGCGCGCTCGAGTTCCAGATGCTCTACGGGATCCGCCGGCAGGAACAGGAGCGCGTCGTGAAGGCCGGCGAGAAGTTCCGCGTCCTAATCAGCTACGGCGAGGCCTGGTGGGCCTGGTACATGCGGCGCCTCGCCGAGCGGCCGGCCAACGTGCTCTTCGTCATCCGGACGATGTTCGCGCGGTAGCCGCGCCGCCGGGTCTCAAGGACGGATCAGCGCGGGCCAGTTCACGACGACGGTGATGGCGTCCGCGTCGGGCGCCGGAAGGTTGGCGACGGCGAGGAACCGTTCGCCGTCGGCCGTGACGTCGTAGTCTCGCCATCCCCACGGATCGACTCGAAAGAGGGACCGGGGTGCGCCGAGGCGGACGTCCGAGTCGAGGCGGACCGGCGTCGCCATCAGCTGATTGTCGGTGGAAACGTAATAGAGCTCACGTCCGTCACCGCGCCATCTCGGGGACAGGCCGCCATTGGCCGAGACGCGAATCCGCTCGCCCGGCTTCGGAAAGGAAGTCAGGTAGACCTCGGAGCGGCCGCTCTCGCGCAGACAGAAAGCGATCCAGCGGCCGTCCGGAGAAAACTGGGCCGCCTCGGCCAGACCGAGGTTTCCCGCGACGAGAAGACGGAACTTCCGCTCGCCTTCGAGTTCGATGACCCCATGCCCCATGCCTGGCCCGGAGAGGCTCCCGACGAGGATGTAGCGGCCATCCGGGGACCAGTCCTCCACCCGCAGGACCTCACTGGTCGGCTGGATGATCGGCTCTGGAGAGCCCGCGCCCCGGAGGGAAATCGAAAAAGGGGTCGGCGGGTGGCGGTTCGACCCCACGCTGAAAGCGAGGCGGGCGCCGTCGGGAGACCAGAGCGGAAACGAATTGTCGTTCGGGCCGAGATCGAGGCGGGTCAGCACCTGTCGCGCCAGATCGCCGACCAGAATGTGGTCGAGCCCGGTACGCGGATCGACTCGGGACACCGCGGCCTGCCGATCGTCGGGCGAGAGTCGAACATTGTCGAATTCGCCCGGCGACTCGAGAGAACCGATTTCCTTGCCGGCGCGGTCGTACCAGACGAGGCGCGAGAGACCCGCCCGGCCGCGCGAGGCAAGTACGCCCGTGCTCGAAGCCGAGAAGGGCCCGCTGCCGATCAGGACGTGCTGCCAGATGTCCTGGCCGACGGGAACGGGATTGCCTTCCAGGCGCCCCCGACTCTCGAAGGGCTGAACGAACAAGGCTCCGTCACGGGCGAAGAGCAGGTACCCGGTCCGGCCGGGCGCCATCCCGGGTGCGTATTCGGCCCGAGACGAATTCGAGAGCAGCGGCACCGATTGCCCGCCGTCGAGAGACGCCATCCGCAGGGCCGCCTGCTGTTCGGCCGCGCTCCGAGCCACGTAGAGGAAGCGGCGTCCGTCCGGCAGAAAGCTCGGAAAGGAGACGCCCACCTCCTGCCGCGCGGGATCGAGGCGAACCGCCGGTCGCGGCGAGCCCCCGCCTTCTGCGACGACCTTTACGGCGTCGCCCGTGAGCCCGGAAAAGAGAATCTCGTGCTGGCTTCCCCAGGACCCGGAGGGATAACCGGGCGGCGCGTCGCAGAGGGTCACCGAAGGCCCGCCCGCTGCGTCGATCCTCTTGAGTTGTCCGTCGGCGAAGAAGGCGATCGACCGGCCGTCCGGCGACCAGAAGGGCGCCGCTGCTCCTTCGGTACCGCCGAGGGCGACGGCCGATAACTGGGAGAGATCGCGCACCCAAAGGTTGTCCCGGCCGTTGGCGCTGCGCGCGACGAAGACGATGCGCTGGCCGTCGAGCGAGACCGCGAAGAGGTTCTGCGTCCGGATCCACGGAAAATGAGTTCCCTCCGGCGCCCGGAGCGAGAAACGAATCGGCGGGGCCGGCAATCCGGCGGGGCGCCGCATGGCGTAGACCACCGCGAGCACCGCGAGGAGCACGCTCGCGACCGCGAGACCGATCGGCCATCGCGAACGGGAAGCGACCCGGGCGTCCGCCGCGACTTTCTCCGCCCCGCCCCGCGCGATCCAATCGAGCTCGAGCCCGACGTCGGCCGCGCTCTGCCACCGGTGCTCCGGGTCTTTGGCGAGGCACCTTTCGATGATCCGATCGAGCGCGGGCGGCGACGTCTTCTCGATCCTCGAAACGGGCGACGGGTCGTCGCGCAGGATCGAAGAAATGAGCGAAGCGCGGCTCGAACCGGAGAAGGCCTTTCTTCCCGTCGCCATTTCGTACAGCGTCGCGCCCAGCGCGAAGACGTCGCTGCGGCCGTCCGCTTCCCTCCCCTCCAGCTGCTCCGGCGCCATGTAGGCGAGGGTCCCGAGAAGCGTCCCTTCCTGCGTCAGCTGCGGGGCGGCGGCGGCCGTCGGGTTCGAAGTCAGGTCATTGGGCGCGCATTCCGGCGCCATCGCCTTGGCGAGGCCAAAGTCGAGCAGCTTGACACCGCTCTTCGTCAGCATCACGTTGCCGGGCTTCAGATCCCGGTGCACGATGCCCTGCCGATGCGCTTTGTCGAGGGCGTCCGCGATCTCGCCGCCCCACCGAAGGGTCTGGTCGAGAGGGAGCGCGCCGCGCGTGAGGCGGTCGGCGAGCGATTCGCCTTCGAGGTACTCCATGACGAGGTATTCCGTGTCGCCCTCGCGCCCGACGTCGTAGAGCGCACAGACGTGGGGATGCGAGAGCTTCGAGATCGCGCGGGCCTCGCGCTCGAAGCGCTGGCGCTGCTCGGCGGAAGGCGCGACGCCGGTCGGGAGGACCTTGATCGCCACGGTGCGGTCGAGGCGCGTGTCCCGCGCCTTGTAGACCTCTCCCATCCCGCCGGCGCCGATTCGGGAGAGGATTTCGTAGGAGCCGAGCCGGGCTCCGGGCGTCACGCTTGCCGTGTGCGGACCTTCCAGTACACCGCGTACCGCTCGCCGAAGAGGCGATTCAGGGGCACGAGATCGCGGCTCTCCGGCTGGCCTCTCGTGCGAAACGCCAGGCGCTGACCGGGCACCGGCTCGACCCAGCTCGAGACGTCGCGGGGATCGGCGGCGACGTCGGCGACGGGAATCGGATCGCCCTTGAGCTCGCAATCGTACTCGCCGTACTGCATCGCGCGCGTCAGGCCCTGAGCGCCGAGGCGGCCGGCCAGAACCAGGGGCCCGTACATCACGGCCTGCACGGTCGGATCGTCGGGCATGGGCGCAAGCGAGAGCCCCATCGGCAACTCGAGCTCGACGCGATCGCCCGATTTCCACGTGCGCGCGATCGTCAGATAGCTCGACGGGCTCGCGAAGACGGGGGACGCGGCGCCGTTGATCTTGACCGTCCCGCCGCGCGTTGCCCACCAGGGCACGCGCAGGCGCAGCGTCGCTTCCACCGGCCGGTCGGCCGCGACCGTGATCGTCGTAGAAGCCTCGTCGGGGAACGAGGTCTCCTGCCGGAGCCGCAGCCCCTTCTCCGGCCAGCGCACTTCCGACGGGATGAAGAGGTTGACGTAGATCCCGGAGTCGTCGTGGAAGTAGATCGAGTCGCCCGCTTTCGCGAACTCCTCCGCGCCCGTTCCGGTGCAGCACCAGAACGCCGCCATCGGCGATCCGTAGAACTTCCAGTATCCCGAGGCGAGCGGGTAGTAATACATGAGCGTCCCGTCCTCGGGATTCTGCGTTCCGAGGCGATGATTCCAGTACGTGCGCTCGAAGTAGTCGGCGGCGCGCGGGTCGGCTGTCCATCCGAAGACGTGCCGCGTGAGTTTCAGCATGTTGTAGGCGCAGCAGCACTCCGCCGACGAAGACGAGATCGCGGTCGAGAGGACGCCGGGCGGCGTTTCCCATCGCTCGCCGTCGCTCGTGCCGCCCGTGGCGTAGGCGCGAGAACCCGTGATCTCGCGCCAGAAGTACTCGGCGACGTCTCGGTACCGCGTCTCTCCGGTGCGCTCGTAGCGCCGCGCCGCGCCGATGATCTTCGGGAACTGCGTGTTGGCGTGGAGGCCCGTCAGCTCGTCGCGCCGGGCGGCCAGCGGACCGAAGAATGACGCCTGATCGAAGCGGTGCGCGAGGTCCGCGTACTCCTCCTTGCCTGTGAGCTCGGCGAGATCGTAGAGCACCGCGTTCATGCCGCCGTACTCGATCGTGAGGATGCGCTCCATGTGCGCGTCCGAGAGGCCCTTGGTGAAGACGCGCACCCATCCGGCCATCGCCTCGGCCGTGGCGAGCGCACGGTCATTGCCGCAATGCTGATAGACGTCGAGATGGCCGCGGAGGATCTTGTCGTACGTATAGAAGGGCGCCCAGACCTTCACGCCGCGCCGAAGGCGATCGAACTGCTCCTCCGGGAACGCCGAGAGGTAGCCGCTGCCGAGCGCCTTCTGGCACTTTGCGAGCTCCTCGACCATCGAGGCCGCGCGGGCGCGAAACGCCTCGTCGCCCGTCCCGGCGTACGTCAGCGCGCAGGCCGAGAGGTAGTGGCCGCCCGTGAAGTGTCCTCGAAGCTCGCAGTCCGGCTTCTCCCATCCGCCGAGCGGCTCGGCCGACGACGGGATTCCGGCGTTGACGCGGAACGTGTGCAGAAGGCGGTCCGGCGGCATCGACATCAGATAGCGGGAGTTCCGGTCACGCGCCTCGAGGAACGAGCCGGGCAGCAGACGCACCTGCTCGAGGGGGAACGGGCGGATGGGGCCGCCGATGAGATCGCGATTCGGGTTTCCCGGCGGCGGACCCGCGTCGAGCGCCCGAGCGGCCGGACGCAGGGCCCCGAACGCCGCGGCCGACGCCCCTGCCGCGAGAAGTCCGCGACGCGTCAGCGATTTCTTGGGCATGGCGTCAACCTACGACCTTCCCTCGCCGCGGTCAAGGAACCCTCCGGGCCGTTTCCGGCGTAATAGACGCCGGAGGCCACATGATCCAGATTCGCCGCGCCGGCGAGCGCGGGCACTTCGACCACGGCTGGCTCGACACGAATCACACGTTCTCTTTCGCCGACTACGACGACCCGAGCCACATGGGATTTCGCGCGCTGCGGGTCATCAACGAAGACCGTGTCGCGCCCGGACAGGGCTTCGGCACGCACGGACACCGGGACATGGAGATCGTCTCGTACGTGCTCGAAGGCGCACTCGCCCACAAGGACAGCATGGGCACCGGTTCCGTCATCAGGCCCGGCGACGTCCAGTACATGTCGGCGGGCACGGGTGTGCGTCACAGCGAGTACAACGCCTCGGACTCGGACACGACGCATTTCCTTCAGATCTGGATCTTCCCGGACCGGGACGGCTACGCGCCGCGGTACGGCCAGAAGCGCTTCGAGCGCGCCGACAAGCTCGACCGCTTGCGCCTCGTCGTCTCACCCGACGGCGCGGACGGCTCGATCGCCATCCGGCAGGACGCGAAGCTCTACGCGTCGGTGCTCGAGGGCGGGAAATCCGCGAGCCTCGATCTCGCGAAGGGCCGCCACGCCTGGGTCCAGGTCGTGCGCGGAGACCTCTCGGTCAACGGACAGAAGCTCTCGGCCGGCGACGGTCTGGCCTCATCCGACGAGACGCGGCTCGACTTCACGGCGGGCCCGGGCGAGACGGAGTTCCTGGCGTTCGACCTGGCCTGACGGGAACCCCCTCACCCCGACCCTCTCCTCCGCGGACGGGGTAGGGGCGGGGCTCGTCCCCGCCCGACTTGGCCGGGCGGCCGCGAGGGCCGCCACTACGACGCGTTTGGGTGAGGGTCTATCTCCCGATCTCGTCGTTCCGGTACACGACGCCGTCTTTCATCACGAAGCGGACCCGCTCCATCTCGGTGATGTCCTTCAGCGGGTCGCCCGACACGGCGACGAGGTCGGCGAGCTTGCCCTTCTCGACCGACCCGACGCGGTCGGACCACCCCATGATCTCGGCGTTGAGGCTCGTCGCGGAAACGATCGCCGACATCGGAGACTCGCCGAGCCCGACGCGGATCGTCATCTCGTGCGCGTTCTTCCCGTGCGGGATGACGCTCGAGTCGGTGGCGAAGCCGATCGGAATTCCGGCGGCCAGGGCGCGCCGGAACGCGCCGAACGCGATCTCCCGGATCCGCCGCGCGCGCTCGACCTCGGACTCGGGAATCTTCGCTCCCTCCCCGTTCAGAATGGCATCGTTGGTGTAGAGCGTCGGGACGTAGAACGTCTTCCGGCCCGAGGCCTTGAGCAGAGCGACGGCCTCGTCGTCCAGATAGGAGCCGTGATCGACCGTCCGCACGCCGGCGCGGATCGCGGCCTTGATCCCGTCGGCCCCGTGCGCGTGCGCCGCCACCGGCCGGCCCCAGCGATTCGCCTCGACGACCGCCGCGCGGATCTCCTCCTCGGAGTACTGCTGCGCGCCGGGCGGGATTCCCTTCGAGAGCACCGCGCCCGTGGCCAGGATCTTGATGAAGTCGGCGCCATTCTTGAAGTTCGTGCGGACGGCCTTCGTGATCTCTTCCGCACCGTCGGCGAGGTTCCGGACAATCGGGACATCCACGTAGATCGAGAACTGCCGCGCGTCGCCCGCGCCGCCGGTCGACGAGACGTAGTTGCCGGGAACCAGCAGACGCGGCCCGGGGACGGCGCCCTGCGCAATCGCGTCGCGCAGTGCCACATCCACGTAAGGCCATGTCGGCCCCATCTCGCGGCACGTCGTGAAGCCGGCGAGCAGCGTGTCGCGCGCGTTCTTCGCTCCCCAGAGCGCCGCCTCGGGCGGCGTGGTCGTCGTGAGGACCTCTTCCCAGTGCACGCCGAACTTGTCGGTCAGGTGCGTGTGCAGGTCGATGAGCCCCGGCAGAAGCGTCGCGCCGCCGAGATCGATCACTCGGGCGCCGGCGGGAACCGCGAGACCCGACCCGACGGCGGTGATGCGATCGCCTTCGACGAGGACCATCGCGGGCGCGACCGGCGCTCCGCCGCGGCCGTCGATCAGCCGCGCGGCCCGCACGACGATGACGGACGGCTCCGGCGCCGCCGCCGCGAGGGCCGGCGCGAGAATCCACGCGCAGAGGAGGAGCTTCTTCATCGTAAGCTTCCTACTTCGAAAGCGTCATCAGCCAGAGGGAGGAGGCGCCGTTCTCGCGGCAGTAATAGAGGTAGCGGCCGTCGGGTGAGATCGTCGGTTCTTCCAGAAACAGCCCCGCCTCCGGAAACCGCGTGACCTGCTGCAGCGGTCCTCCCTCCGCCCGCACCCGGCAGACGTTGCGGTGAGACGGCTGGATGTAGATCCACTTTCCGTCGGGCGAGTAGAACGGATGGCGCATCCGCTCGAAGCCCGTCGTCAGTTGCCGCTTCGCTCCGCCCGACACCGGCATCCCATAGAGCTGCAGGGCGCCCTTTTCCGACGCCGTGTACGCGATCGAACGGCCGTCCGGCGACCACACGGCGTCGAATTTGTCTCCCGGATCGCCGGTCAGAGTGGCCTGCGTCCTCGATCCGAGGTCGAAACGGATGATCTGCTGAACGCCGGAGACGAGCATCCCGCCCATCAGCAACGACTTCCCGTCGGGCGACGGCTGCAGCGTGATGGTGCCGAGAACCTTTCCGCGAGCGAGCTCTTCGGCGTGGCTTCCATCGACGGCCGCCATCCACACGGCGTGCTCGGCGCCCCGCATGTAGCGATGGACGACGATCTGCTTGCCCAGGGACAGCCAGCCCGGCTCGCCCTGCGCCAAATCGTCGCCCGGAAGCTGCAGGCGCTCCCGGCGGCGGGTCTCCAGGTCCAGGATCCAGACCTCCCGGCGCCCGAGGATGTCGCTGATGTAGGCCAGGTGCCGCCCGTCGGGCGAGGCGGACGGATAGCCGTCGATCACGCGTCCGCTCGACAGCGGCTCTTCGGGCCCGGCGGGAGCGTCGCCCGACGGTGAGAGCGGCAGGCGCGTCAGGTTTCGCGACGTCTCCTCCTCCGAGACCACGAGATGCCGGGCGTCGCGGGACACCGCCAGGTCGCGCAGGTAGGCGGTCGAGATGCTGACCGATCGGATCTCGCGGACGGCGGCCCTCTCGCCGTCGAGCTCCGCGCGCTGGATCCTCGTGCCGCCCTCCGCCTCGCGGGACAAGGCCCACAGCCGGCGCGAGGAAGCATCCCAGGACTGACTGAATCCCGCGAAGAGGGCGACCGGCTTTCCTCCCGAGGCGGGCATGAGAAAGATTTCGTCGAGCTGCGTCTCGAAGCTGACCCAGCGCCCGTCGGGCGAGCAGCCGATCCCGATGGTCTCCCACAGCGATTGGTCCCCGGACAGGACCGCGCGGGACAGACCGCCGGCGGACGGAACCTCCATGATCGCCCGACGGTTCTCGGCGCCTGTCACGTAGAGAACGGACCGGCCGTCGGGGCGCCAGGCCGGAAAGTTCGCGTCCTCGGCCAGCCTGTGCGCCGCGCCTCCGAGTGACGGCGTCACCCAGAGGTCCCCGCCGAACGTGCGGCTGTTGCGCGACAGAGTCCCGCCGATCTTGATAAGGCCGGTCTTCGAAGATCGCGTCGAGATGAAGGCGATGGACCCGCCGTCCGGCGAAAAGGCCGGTTGAATATCCTGCCCCGGATCGTTGGTTATGTTCACGTCCTCGCCGCCCCCGCTGCGCCGCACGTAAATCTCGTAGTTTCCGCTGCGATTCGACGCATAGGCGAGGAGGCTGCCGTCAGGAGACCAGCTCGGCCACTCGGAGCGAGCCGTCGGCGGCGTGAACCGCGTGAGACCGACGACTTCGGGAGGAGTCGGGGCGGGGGCCGGCCGCGCGAGGAACCTCGTCGCGAGCACGGCAACGGCGGCGGCCGCCAAAGCCATCGCGACGGCGGCCGGCACGCCGAGCCCGCGGCGGACGGCGATCGCCGGGGCTGGAGTCTCCTTCGATTGCTCGGGTTGCCCGGCGGCGGCATCCTCGATCTCGATCCGGGCGTCGGCGACGTCGTGGAGGCGACGCTCGGGATCGCGGCGCAGGCAGCGCTGCAGGAGCTCACGGATCCGGACCGGCACGGAGGCGGGAAGCGCCTGCCAGTCCGGCTCGCGCGTGAGAACGGAGACCATGATGTCGGAGACGGTCTCGCCTTCGAACGCCTTCCGGCCAGCCAGCAGCTCGTAGAGCAGGCAGCCGAAAGCCCAGACGTCGGTGCGGCGATCGACGGCCTTGCCGCGCGCCTGCTCCGGCGACATGTAGGCCGCCGTCCCGAGGATGACGCCCTGCCCCGTGCCGCCCGACGTCACCGTCGGCGAGTGCGAGACGTCGCGGCCCGACTTGTCGGCACCGAAGGCTTTCGCGAGCCCGAAGTCGAGCACCTTGACCTTGCCGCTCGGAGTGACCTTGACGTTGGCGGGCTTGAGGTCCCGATGCACGATCCCCTGCTCGTGGGCCGCGCCGAGCGCTTCGGCCACCTGCCGGCAGAGCGCCAGCGCCTCGTCCACCGGCACGGGCCCCGCAATGAGACGTTCGGAAAACGTCTCTCCGGGCACGAGCTCGAGCACGAGAAAGCGGATGCCGCCCGATTCCTCGAGCCCGTAGATCGCGGCGATGTTCGGGTGATTGAGCGACGCAAGGACCTTCGCTTCCCGTTCGAACCGCGCCAGGCGCTCGGCGTCGCGCGTGAACGCCTCCGGAAGCGTCTTGATCGCGACCTCGCGGTCGAGCCGCGCGTCGCGAGCCCGATACACCTCTCCCATGCCCCCGGCTCCGAGGGGAGAGAGGATCTCGTAGGGACCGAGCCTGGTGCCCGTCGAAAGCGTCACTTGAGCGTCGCCATCCAGATGTCGGACTCAAGATGGTCGTCGATCAGGTAAATGGACCGGTTGTCCTTCGACAGGACGTAATCGGTGATGTGGAGACCTTCGGCGCCGGCGACCGGGTGACTCTGCCGCGTCGCGAGGTCGTAGAGGGCCAGGCGCCGCTGTGGCGCGAGGTAGAGGATTCGCTTCCCGTCCCCGAGAAAGAAGGGAATCGCGCCGAGCGTTCCGACGATGCTGACCTCGCCCGGGTCCGCGGGGCCCAGATCCTCGTATTTCTTCGTCTCCAGCCAATAGAGAAGGAGGTTTCGGTCGGTCCCGCTCTGGCGCTGGCCGACGAGCGTTCGGGCATCGGGCGACCAGCCGTACACCTGCATCCAGCCGCCGCCGGGCGGCAGCGGCAACGCTTCGATCGTGCCCTGCTCCGGCGTGGCGCCCGGCCGGAAGACGTAACTGTTCGTCCCGTCGGGGAACGCGATCCGCGACCCGTCGGGAGAAAAGTTCGGGAACCACGGCCCATCCGCGGCGTTCTTCGTCAGCGGAGTCAGACCGCTCCCGTCGATGTGCATCGACCAGAGGTCGTACCGGCCGCCGCGGTTCGAGTAGAAGGCCAGGCTCTTGCCGTCCGGCGAGAACTTGGGGCCGCGGTCGCGGTAGACGTCGTCCGTCATGCGGCGAAGGCCCGTCCCGTCCGAGCGCACCAGGAAGATGTCCTCCTGTCCGAAGCCCGGGCGAAAGGCCAGCCACTGCCCGTCGTAAGAGACGTCGAGGTTCAGGATCACCATCGAGGTCTGCAGCACTCGATACGGCGCGGCCGTCAGCCGTTCCGCCGCGGGGTCGAAGCCGATCCGGTACAGATTGCCGCTCGCCTCCTGCGTGCGGTAGGCCAAGTGCCGTCCGTCGTGCGCGAAACTGAAGTGGCCCACGTACGTCGCGGGAAGAAAGGCCGGCTCGAGCGGCCCGAGGGTCCGGCCGGTCTTCTCGTCGATAGAGACACGCCAGAGGTTCATCGTTCCGCCGCGGTCGCTTCCGAAGTAGAGGTAGCGGCCGTCGGGCGACCAGACGGGATTCCAGTCGGTCGCGACGTCGTCGGTGACGTCGACGGGCTCTCCTCCGGCAGCCGGAATCGTCCAGACGTCCCGCAGGCCGGTCTTGCCGCGGATTCCCCAATATGCGATGCGATCTCCGTGTGGCGACCAGCTCGCCTGCGACCCGTCTCCGCCGCCTCGCTCGATGCGGTTTCGGCCGGACACAACCTGGCGTTTGTTCCCGGTCGCCACGTCGACCACCCACAGATCGGCATAGCCGACCCGGGCGAACGGATGATTGACAGTCTCGGAGTTGATCGCGACCTGCTTGCCGTCGGGCGACCAGGCGGGGTTGAAGCCGAAGTCCGTCAGCCGCCGGACGTTCTCGCCCGTCGCCCCCATGATGAAAATACCGCCGCCGTCCCGCTCCGAGCGGAACGCGATCAGGCCACCATCGGGAGAAAAGACCGGCTGCGTGTCGGCCACCGGCGAGTCCTTCGTCAAGTTGATCGGGTTCTGCCCGCCGACGCGCTGGAGATAAATGTCCTGGTTGCCCGCGGCCGAGCTGACGTAGAGAAAGCTCCCTCCGTCGGGAGAGAGGGCCGGAAAATCCTCCTGCCCCGGCTCGAACGTGAGCTGGCGAAACTCCACCGGACGGAGGCTCGCGGCGGGAAGCGCCGGGCTCGACGTCCGGCGGCCGAGCCAGAAGGCAAGGACGGCCAGCGGGAGAGCCAGCCAGAGGGCCCAGCGCACGGCGATTGTGCGCCACGGCGTGGCTGCCGCAACGCGCGGCCCGCTGGTCAGAGGAGTCTGCAGGAGAGCTTCGAGATCGAACGCCACGTCGCGCGCCGACTGAAACCGCCCCTCGGGAGACTTTTCGAGGCAGTGGTCGACGATGCGCTCGACGCCCTCCGGAATCTTCCGATCGGTCTCGGAAAGGTCCGGCGGATCCTTGGTCAGGATCGCGCTCATCGTGTCGGCCGCCGTGTCGCCGCGGAACGCCCGGCGGCCGGACAGCATCTCGTAGAGGATCGCCCCGAAGGAGAACAGGTCGCTCCGCGCGTCGGCCGGCTTGCCGCGCACCTGTTCTGGTGACATGTAGCCGAGGGTGCCAAGGACGATACCCGGCTCGGTGCCGGGCGTCACGGTCGGCAGGTTCGTCTGGGATTCGGCCGGCGCCTCCGGCTGCGTCAGCTTGGCGAGGCCGAAGTCGAGGATCTTCACGCGCCCGTCCGCGGTCACGAAGAGGTTCTCGGGCTTGAGATCCCTGTGCACGATCCCCTTCTCGTGAGCCGCGGCGAGACCCTGCGCCAGCTGCAGCGCGTGCGCGATCGCCCGGCGCGGAGAAAAGGCCCCGCCGGCGAGCCGACTCCGCAGCGTCTCGCCTTCGAGGAGCTCGGAAACGATGTAGGGCGCGCCGTCGTGCGTGCCGAGGTCATAGATCGAGAGAATGTTCGGGTGGTTCAGCGCCGAAGCCGCCTGCGCCTCCTGCTCGAATCGGCGGAGGCGCTCGATATCGGAGGCAAAAGCAGCCGGGAGGACCTTGATCGCGACGTCGCGCTTCAGCCGAGCGTCGCGCGCGCGATAGACCTCTCCCATTCCTCCGGCGCCGAGCGGCGCCAGAATCTCGTAGGGCCCCAAACGCGCGCCCGCGACGAGGGTCATGAAAGTCAGCGAATTCTATCCGTGACGGCGGGACTCCCTGCCGCTACGATGCGCGCATGAAAATCGCTGCCTTCCTCGCCGCCGCCCTCCTCGCGTCGCCGGCGCCCGCCGCCGATCGCACGGCGGTCCTTCAGACCCGGCTCTCCGAGGCCGTTAAGGCCTTCCGCGGCGACATGGGCGTCGCGGTCATGAATCTCGACACGGGCGAATCGGTCGCGGTCAACGGCGACAAGAGGTTTCCGACGGCGAGCCTCATCAAAGTCGCGGTCATGGTCGAGGTGTATCACCAGATCGCGGAGGGCAAGCTCCGCCGCGACACCGCCGTGACGCTCGCGGACGCCGACAAGGCGGGCGACGAGACCGTGCCGCTCAACGTGATGCATGCCGGCTCCGTGCTGACCGTCCACGATCTCCTGCGCTTCATGATCGCGTGGAGCGACAACACGGCCACCAACCTGCTCGTCCGGCTCGTCGGCACGGCGAACGTGGACAAGCGCCTCGAGTCCTACGGCATCACGGACATGAAGCTCTTCCGCCCGACGTTCCGCGACGGGAAGGCCGACGTCTTCCCGGAGCTCGAGCGCGAGTTCGGCCTCGGCATGACGACGCCGAACGCCGCGGCGAAGCTTTTCGCGACTCATCGGTCAGGGGAAGGTCGTCTCCCGCGCCGCCTGCGACGAGATGATCGCGATCCTCGCGATGCAGCAGGACCGCGCGATGATCCCGCGATCGCTGCCGGTCGACGACAGGAAGGTCCTCGTCGCGAACAAGACGGGTTGGGACGAGGAGAAACTGCCCGACGCGTCGGGCTTCAAGGGCGACGTGCGCAACGACGCCGCATACGTGAAGTCCCCGGGCGCGCGCTACGTGATCGCGATCTGCGCGCGGCGGATCCAGGACAAGCGGTCAAGCGTGGACAACGAGACCTTCATCACGGGCGCCGCGATCTCACGAATGGTCTACGACTTCTTCAACGCGCCCCCGCGCTGACACGCGATCTCATCCCCCGAGCAGTCGGCCCTCGCGCACGATCGTCCGCCCGTCCGCCTCGAGCGTCGCGTCGCCGAGGAAGAGCCACCAGTTGCGGTTACCCGCCGTGCGGTTGGGGCCGCCGGACTCCCAGTTGTCGCCGAGCGAAACGCGCACCGCGCCGGCGCCGTAGCCGAAATAGGGCAGCTCGGTCGATCCCGCGGCCGCCGCGAGCAGCGGGTTCGTGCCGATCACGATCTCGCCGACGCGGTCCACGTCGCCGCCGATTGCCTCCCACTGTTTGCGGAAAGCCTCTTGCCCTCTCTTCACGCCGATCACGCGGCCTCTCCCGTTCGCGAAATCGATCGTGGCGTCCTCGACGCCGCCGTCCGGCGTCGCGGTCTTCCGGATGACGAGACGCCCCGCTACCGATGCCGGATCCGGAATGAACCGCAGCGCGCCGGCCGGCAGCTCCATCTCGCGATCCCGCGCGCCTCGGGCAGACCTCGCCCGCGCCGCCGACATGTCACCGTCGTTCTTGTGGAACCACGCGTCCGCGGGAACCACGAAAGCGGAGATCGCTTCCGCCGGGCGACGTGAGCCGCACCGTCTTGCCGCGCAGGAGCCCGATGAGACGATCCTGCTCCCTCGACAGCGCCGCGTAGTCGGTCTCCAGGATCGTCTTCTCGTACAGCTTCGAGAGGCGTGCGATGTCCTCGGGGCTGCGGCCCTCCCAGTCGAGGATCCAATGGAAGTGGATGCCGCGCACCCTCGAGCCGTCCACGAGATGCTCGAGCCGCGTGTCGTCGTACAGCACGCGCGCCGGCAGCCACAGGAAGAGGTCCGCTTTCGCGAAGACGGGCGCGAGCCACGCGACGAAGTCGTCCTGCCGCTTCGGCGCGCCCGGCCGCGCGTCGGCCGACGCGACGATTTCCGGCGGATCGAACGCCATCGCGAGGAACGCCTCGACGCCGGCGGAGGCGAATTGCCGCTCGACCGCCGCCGCGAGCTCCGGGTAGTAGCCAGGGTCGAAAACGAGGATCGCGCGCTCGCCGGCCGCGGGCGCGAGCGTGCGCGAGATCTGCTTCGCCAGGCCGTCGAAGTCGACGGGCGGAAAGGAGGGGGAATTCGGCGACTGCGGCGCCGCCGCCGCAAGCGCCCGCGCCGCGGAAGGCGCGAAGAGAAACGGCGCGGCCGCCGCCGATCCGAAGAGCCCGCGGCGCGAAAGCTTGACCGTCATGGCGCGATCCTCCGGGCGAAACGATAATCCTTCCCGTGATCCTCCTCGACCGCGGCAACGTCGTGGCGCTCGACAAGCCCGCCGGCGTCTCGATGGCGACGTCTTCCCGCGACGGATCCGGGGCCGAGGCGGTGCGCCGGCTGCTCGAAGCGTGCGGCGAGCCGGACGACCCGGAGCTCCTCCTCGTGCATCGCCTCGACGTCGGCACTTCGGGAGTCGTCCTCCTCGCCCGCGGCGAGCCGGCGCACCGGGCGCTCTCTCTGGCGTTCCAGAACCGGCGCGCCCGCAAGACCTACCGCGCGCTCGTCTGGGGCCGTCCGGCGCCGCCGCAGGGCGCCTTCGACGACCCGCTCGGGCGCGACCCGAAGGACGGACGGCGCATGAAGGTCCGCGCCGATGGAAAACCCGCGCGGACCAACTACCGCACCGCTGCCCGCATGCCATCGATCTCGGACGTCGAGCTGTCGCCGGAGACCGGCCGCACGCATCAGATCCGCGTTCACCTGTCCGCGCACGGGCACCCGATCGTCGGCGACGACCTCTACGGCGGCGCGACGCGCTGGCGCGGCCTGCGAGATCCGGCCCATCGCCGCGTGATCGCCGCGGTCGGCCGGCCGCTTCTCCACGCCGCGCGCGTCCAGATCCCGGAGCTCGATCTCGACGTCGCGGCGCCGCTGCCCGAGGACTACCGCCGCGCGCTCGCGGCGCTGTCGGTCAGCTCCCGAGGAACGCCGACAGGAAGCGGTAGAGGCACCACACGTCCACCTTCGACGACATCTCGAAGGGCGAGTGCATCGAGAGGAGCGGGACGCCGATATCGATGACCTCCATCTCCTGCGACGAGAGGTACTGACCGATCGTCCCGCCGGAGTAGCCCTCGACGCGCGGCGTCTGCGTCTGCCACGGGATGCCCGCGCGGTCGAGGATTCCGCGAACCTTCGCCGTGAACTCGGAGTTCGCATCGAAGCCGGCGCCGTACTTCTTGATCGTCACGCCGAACCCGAGACGCGCGGCGTTGGACGGCTCGCTCGTCTGCGGAAAGACCGGGTTGATGCCGTCGTTGACGTCGGCGGAAATGGCCTCGGCGTGCCGCAGCGCCTGACGCAGGTCGAGGTCCGTGTAGGCCTTCCCGCGTTGCGCGCCGACGAGTCGCGCATACGTCGAGTTGAGGAACTGCGAGGCCGCGCCGGTGTTGTTGACCGAGCTCACTTCCTCGAAGTTCGAGAGGTAGGCGAGCGCCGTCCGCCGCGGCGTGCCCGACATGTCGAGGATCGCCCGCGCGGCGCAGTAGGAGGAGAGCCGGTCGTCCTGGCCGAACGCGCCCGTCAGGCCGCGATCGAGCCCCACGTCCGCGGGCGGCGACGCGGGCACGAGCGCGAGCTCCGCGCTGACGAGATCCTCCTCCTCGATCCCGTATCGCGACTTGAGGGCGGCGATGACCTGCGCGGTGACCGACGTCCCTTCGCCCGGCACGCTGCCGGCGACGGGATCGAGCTCCTCACCCGAGAAGACCTTCTCGTAAGTCCGGTCGCGCAGCGGCTCGTCCGAGTGCGGCGCGTTGTCGGGGATGACGAAGACGGGCTCGTCGGCCTTCAGGCCCACCGACACGTCGATGCGCTTGCCGGCCGGCGTGTCGATGCGCCCGACGAGGGCGAGCGGCCGGTTGGCCCACTGGTACTTCTTGATGCCGCCGTAATAGATCGTCTTGAAGAGCGCGTAGCCGTTGGCCGCGTAGACGGGACGGGCCTTCAGATCGATGTGCGGGCTGTCATGGTGCGTGCCGACGGCGCGGGAGCCGGACAGGATCGGCTCGGAGCCGACGACGACGAGGATCACGGCCCGGTCGCGCCCGTTCACGAATAGCCGGGCGCCCGGCGTCACCTGCGCCGGGTCGGTGAATTCCGAGAAGCCGGCCCCTTTCGCGGCGCGCAGGATCTCCACCGTCGAGGACAGCGCGCTCCGCGCGGCGGACAGGTACTTCTTGTAGTCCTCGCCGAACTTGAAGAGCGCGTCCCGGTCGGCGGCGGAGAGCCGCGTCCAGGCGGGCTTTCGCGTCTCCCAGACGCTGCCGGTCGGCTCGTCCGAAGACCGCGCGTGCGCGAGAGCCGCCGCCAGAGCCGCCGCCAGAACAAGCGCCGGGACCGCGAGGCGCCGCTTCAAGCCGCCGCCCCGGGTCGCGTCTCCCAGGCGGCCATGCCGCCGACGACGTTGGCGATGCGGTGAAAGCCGCGCTGCTCGAGAAGGCTCGTCGCGATCGAAGAGCGATAGCCGCCCGCACAAACGAGCGCGAGCGGGCCGTCCTTGTCGAGCTCCCCCGCGCGCTGCGGCAGCTCGTTCAGCGGCACGTGCGCCGCATCGGCGATGTGCCCCGACTCCCACTCCGGCGGCCGGCGCACGTCCACGACGCGGACGGCGTGCTCCTCGAGGCGGCGTTCGAGCTCGTCCACGGTGATCTGGTCGATCGCCGCGAGCGGCCGCCCGGAGGCCTCCCACGCCGCGATGCCGCCTTCGAGGGATCCGGCGACGTTCTCGATGCCGACTCGGGCGAGCCGCACCCGCGCCTCCTCCGCGTGCTCGGGGTCCTCCGCGACGACCACGATCGGCGTCTGCGGCGAAACGAGCGCGCCGGCCCAGGAGGCGAACTGGCCGGAGAGGCCGATGTGCAGCGCGCCGGGCACGTGCGCCGTGCCGAAGGCGGCCGCGGGGCGCGTGTCGAGCACGACCGCGCCGCCCGACTGGAGCCGCGCGACCGCGTCCGGCGAAAGAGCCGCCGGCTCCGGAAGGCGCGACATTTCCGGCGCACCCTCGCGATTCATCGCGACGTCCCGCGAGAAGTACTCGGGCGCCTCGGGCAGGTCGGTCGTCGCGAGACGGACGAAGTCCCCGCGGCTCATCGGCCGGAGCGCGTAGTTGAAGCGGCGCTGCTCGCCGATCGTCGAGGACGTCTCCTTCGAGATGTTGCGCCCGCAGAGCGATCCGGCCCCGTGCGCGGGGAAGACCTTCGTTGCGTCGGGCAGCGCGAGGAGCTTGCCGTGCAGCGAGTCGTACAGGAGTCCCGCGAGCTCCGCGGCGCTCATCCGCGTGCCGAGGAGGTCCGGACGCCCGACATCACCGATGAAGAGCGTGTCGCCGGTCAGCACGGCCTCGGGTTCCTGCGAACGGCTTCGGTCGGTCACGACGATGGAAACGGACTCGGGCGTGTGCCCCGGCGTCTCGAGAAACCGCAGGATCGACCTCGCCCATCCGGATCTCGTCGCCTTCCTTCACGGCGACGTGGTCGAACTGCGCCCCGGCCTTCGCGCCGAAGTAGATGCGCGCGCCCGTGCGCGCCGCGAGCTCGCGGTGGCCGGACACGAAATCCGCGTGGAGGTGCGTCTCGATCACGTGCCGGATCTGCAGGTTTTGGCGGCGGGCCTCCTCGAGGTACTCCTCGACGTCGCGCCGCGGGTCCACGACCGCCGCGTCCCCGCCGTCCCCGATCATGTACGAGGCCTGGGCGAGACAACCCAGATAGAACTGTTTGAAAAACATCGGCGGGAGTCTAACCGAGCGCGAGGCCTTACATCAGTCTTCCGGCATCGCGGCGCGGCGCGCGAGGAATGCCGCCGTGTCGGTCGGCGTCAGGCCGAAGCGGGCGAAGAGAGCGCGCGAGTCGAAGGGGGTCCCGGCGACCGCGGCGGCCCAGGAGAGCGACATCAGGTTCGACGCCGCCTCCGAGAACGGCCGCAGCATCGCCGATTGAAAACGATAGACCCCCGCCGGCGTGTGGATGGCGCGCACGCGCCGCCCGAGCACCGCTGCGAAACGGTCCACGACCTCGTTCCACGAGAGCGCCTCCGGGCCGCCCAGGTCGAAGGTTCCCGAGAATCCCGGCGTCGCCGCTGCGGCGGCGAGCACGTCTGCGACGTCATCGAGCGCGACGAACGCGTGGCGCGTCGTCCCGTCGCCCGGCACGAGGGCGATTCCGCGGCGCTCGATCAGATGGCCGACCGCGCCGAGAAATGCGCGCGAGAACCAGAACGGGCGGCGCAGCGTGTGGACCTCGGCCCCGCGCAGCGGGATCGAGCTCCCCATGAGAGCGAACCAGTCGTCCATGAACAGCGAGCCGCGAAAGACGGCGACCTCGAGGCCGCTCGCCGCGAGGGCCGCTTCGATGCGCCTCTTGCTCGCGTAGACGGGCACCCGGTCGTCCACGGGCGTCTGCGGAACGGACATGAACAGAACGCGCCGCACACCCTGGCGGCGCCCCGCTGCGATCAGGTTCGCGTAACCCTCGTCTTCCGTGTCGTGCGCGCGGTAGGCTCCGCGCGGCACGACGGCGTTCGCGGTGGCGACGATCGTCGCGACCTCGCGGCACGCTGCGTCGAGACTCGCGGGCTCGCGCAGATCTCCGAAGGCGAGATCGATCGCGCCGACCTCCAGATGCCGATGGGCCGAACCGCGGCGCACGAGCGCCCGCAGAGGCCGCCCGCCCCGCGCGAGCCGTCGCAGCACCGCCGTCCCGAGCTGGCCGGTCGCGCCGACGACGAGGATCCGCGAAGGCTCGCTCAACCCGCGCGCTCCTCCAGTCCTTCGAGCTCCACAGCAAAGTCCGGCGTCAGACGAAGCCGGAGGAACGCGAGACGGCACGGCCAGCGCTCGCGCGCGATCCGATCCGACACGCGCCGCCAGATCCAGACCGCGACGTTCTCGGCGGTCGGCGGCGCGACGGAGAACTCCGCGACGTCGCGATTCAAGCTCCGATGGTCGAGCGGCCGGTCGACCTCCTCCTTGAGGACGCGGTCGAGATCCGTCAGGTTGACGACCATTCCGGTCGCCGGATCGACCGATCCCTCGACGGCGACTTCGAGCGTGTAGTTGTGGCCGTAACCGTGAGGCCCTTCCTCGCCGTAGGCCGCGCGATTCTTCTCCGGCGTCCAGTCGGGGCGCCAGAGGCTCCGGCCGGCGTTGAAGTGGATGGTGCGGGCCAGCCGGACCATGGCGCGGCACGCTAGCACAGCCGCCGGCGGCGCTTCGGCGCTCCTCGGCTAGAATCCACGCCCGCGGAGAACCACATGGAACTCTTCCGGACGGTCGCGGATCTGGCCGCATTCCTCAAGAGCTGCGATTCGATCGAACCCGGCGAGCCGTTCGCGGTCGCCGACGCGGCGCGATTCCGGTCCGGCGTCATCGACAGCCTCGTCTGGACGGGCGTCTTCGGCAATGCCGAGGTGCGCGACGCGAGCCGCAAGAAGATCCGGGAGGCCGCCCGCTCGCTCGGCATCCTGCCCGCCTCGATCCTGCCGCTCTACGCCGCGCGCGGCCGCGGCGAGGTCTCGGGCTTCACGGTCCCCGCGATCAACGTCCGCATGCTCGGCTACGACACGGCGCGCGCCGTTTTCCGCGCCGCCAAATCGCTCGACGCCGGCGCGGTGATCCTCGAGATCGCGCGCAGCGAGATCGGTTACACGGAGCAACGTCCCGCGGAATACGCCGCCGTCGTCCTCGCGGCCGCGATCAAGGAATCCTGGACGGGCCCGGTCTTCTTGCAGGGCGACCATTTCCAGACGAACCCGAAGCGGATGCGCGAGAACGCCGACAAGGAGGTCCGCGCGATCGAGGCCCTCATCGAAGAAGCGATCGCCGCGGGCTTCTATCCAGATCGACATCGACACCTCGACGCTCGTGGATCTCTCGAAGCCGACGCTCCCCGAGCAGCAGAAGGTCAACGCCGAGCTCTGCGCGCGGTTCACGAAGTTCATCCGCGGGCGCGAGCCGAGCGAGATGCCCATCTCGGTCGGCGGCGAGATCGGCGAGGTCGGCAAGGAGAACTCGACGCCCGAGGAGTTCCGTGCGTACATGGACGTTTACCGCGGGTCGCTCGGGCAGGTTCCGGGCATCGCGAAGGTCTCGGTCCAGACCGGCTCGTCGCACGGCGGCGTCGTCGCTCCGGACGGCACGGTCGAGCGCGTCGCGATCGACTTCGAGGTCCTGCGCCGTATCTCGAAGGTCGGCCGCGAGGAGTACGGCATCGCCGGCGCGGTGCAGCACGGAGCGTCGACGCTGCCGCCGGAGTACTTCGGCAAGTTCCCCGACCACGACTGCGCCGAGATCCATCTCGCGACCGGGTTCCAGAACATGATCTACGACCATCCGTCTCTGCCGCTGCCGCTGAAGCGCGAGGCCGAGCGGTGGCTCTTCGAGAACAAGTCCGATGAGCGGAAGAAGGGCGAGACCGAGAATCAGTTCCTCTACAAGACACGCAAGTACGCCATCGGCCCGTTCAAGGAGAAGTTCTGGAACCTCCCTTCGGGCACGCGCCAGGCGATCCGGGATTCGCTCGAGCGCGAGTTCCGCTTCCTCTTCGAGAAGCTGCGCATCGCGGGAACGCGGGCCACGGTCGCGAAGTACGTGCGGCCGGCGGACGTCGGAACGACCGCGGCGGTTGGCGCCGGCGCCGGCTACGTGCGCGACGATCAGGCGGGCGATTGACGGCGGCGCGACGCCGAAACGGATCCTCCCCGCGTCTTCCCGCCCGCATGACGGCGGTCGTCAAGACGAAGGCCGCGGCGGGACCGGCGGCCACGGAGATCCGTTCGGTCCCCGTGCCGAAACCCGGCCAGGCCGAGGTCCTGATCAAGGTGCTCGCGACCGCCGTCTGCGGCTCCGACAAGCACATCTATCAGTGGGACCCCTCGATGGCCGGCATGGTGAAGGTCCCTCGCATCTACGGGCACGAGTTCTGCGGCGAGATCGTCGCGTTCGGCTCCGGCGGCAAGCGCCCGCACCTCGAGCTCGGCCAGTACGTCTCGGCCGAGATGCACGTCACCTGCGGGCACTGCCGCCCGTGCCGGACCGGCCAGCGGCACATCTGCGAGAACACGAAAATCCTCGGCGTCCACGGCGACGGCTGCTTCGCCCAGTACGTCGTCGTGCCCGCGTTCAACGTCGTGCCGCTCGACCGCGACGTCGTCCCGGTTAAGGTCGGCGCGTTTCTCGACGCGCTCGGCAACGCCGTCCACACGACCCAGGTGGCGGACCTCTCGGGAAAGTCCGTGGCGGTCCTCGGCTACGGCCCGATCGGCGCGATGTGCGCCGAGATCGCGCGCGATCTCCGGCGCCTCGCACATCGCGATCACCGAGGTGAATTCGCAGGCGGCCGCGCACGCCCGCCGCTGGGCTCGCTCGCGCGGCGCTCGCCACGCGACCGTCATCGACCTCTCGCGCACGAAGGATCCGGCGGGAAGCCTGCGCGAGGCGCTCGGCGGCGGCGCCGACGTCGTGCTGGAGCTCTCGGGTGCGGAGCCGTCGATCAACCTCGGCATGGCCGCGGCCCGGCGCGGCGCCACGATCTCGCTGCTCGGCCTCCCGAGGGGCAAGGCCGTCACGATCCGCGACTACACCAACGACTTCATCTTCAAGGGGCTGACGCTCCACGCGATCGTGGGCCGGCGGATCTTCGACACGTGGATCAAGATGCTCGATCTGCTGCGCGCGGGCCTCGAGGTCGCGGACCTCGTGACCGACGAGTTCGAGGGGCTCGAGAACTTTCACGAAGCGATGGAGCGCCTCGAGAACCGCAAGGCGATGAAGGTGGTGTTCTACCCGAACGGCAAGCCCCGCGGAGGCGCGTGAGACGATAGACTTCCTCCATGCCGACCAACAAGCCGGAAGTCGGAACCCACGACAAGATGACCGAGCGCCGGATCGCCGAGTTCGCGCTCGAGGAATCGCGCCTCTCCAACATCGCCTACCGCTTCAAGCTCACGCCGCGCGACCGCGTCTGGAAGAACTGGGACCGCACGGAGTTCGAGCCCAACGCCTATCGGCTCCTCGGCCTCGCGGGCGTTTGCCTGAAGCTCGACGAGCCCGAGCGGGCGCACCGCCGCGCCGTGCGTGCGCTCGAGGAGGTGGAGGACGTCCTCTTCACCGTCGGACAGCCGGCGCAGGGGGTCATCGTGCGGGGCGGATCGGGGACTTCGGAAATCATCACGCGGCCCACGATCTGCGCGGAGATCATCGCGCGCAACCACGCCGACTTCGACCGGGCCCTCGAGGCGCTCGACGTCGCGTTCCCCGGCGGACGCGTGGCGGGCAAGGTGGTTTCGGAAGAATAACGGCCGGCGGATCGTCTTCGAATCTCCTCGACCACCTCGCCTCGCAAATGGCCGGCCTGCGCCAGGCCGGGACCTACAAGGAAGAGCTCGTCCTCGAGACGCCGCAGGGCCCGCGCGTGCGCGTCGGCGGCCGCGACGTCGTCATGCTCACGTCGAACAACTACCTGGGTTTCGCCAACCATCCGCGCGTGCGCGAGGCGCAGAAGAAGGCCGTCGACCGCTGGGGCTGCGGCCTCGCCTCGGTGCGCTTCATCTGCGGCACACAGGCGCTGCACAAGGACCTCGAGGCCGAGATCGCCTCCTTCTTCGGCAAGGACGACGCGATCCTCTACATGTCCTGCTGGAACGCCAACGAGGGGCTCTTCGCCGCCGTCCTGGACGAGCCCGACGGCCTCTACTCCGACGAGCTCAACCACGCGTCGATCATCGACGGCGTGCGCCTCTGCAAGGCGAAGCGGTTCCGGGTGCCGCACAACGACCCGAAGGCGCTCGCCGCGATGCTCGCCGAGGACGAGACCTCGCGGTTCCGCCTCGATCATGACCGACGGCGTCTTCTCGATGGAAGGCGAGGAGGCGGATCTGCGGGAGCTCGTCCGGATCTGCGATGCCGCGAAGGCGCTCCTCGTCGTGGACGACTCCCACGCGACCGGCGTCCTCGGCAAGACCGGGCGCGGCACCGCCGAAGAGCAGGGCGTTCTCGATCGCGTGCCCGTGTTCACCGGCACGCTCGGCAAGGCGATGGGCTCGGCGGCCGGAGGCTTCGTGACGGGGCCGAAGGCGCTGGTCGAGACCCTCCGCCAGCGGAGCCGCACGTACCTCTTCTCGAACTCGCTTCCTCCCGCCGTCGCCGCGGGATCGCTCGAAGCGTTTCGAATGCTCCGCGAGGACCCCGCGCCGGTCGAGAAGCTGCGCGAGAACGCGGCGTATTTCCGCAGGGCGATCTCGGAAGCGGGATTCCGCATCCCGCACGGCACGCATCCGATCGTGCCCGTCATCGTCGGCGACACGGCCAAGGCGCTTGCCATGGGCAAGGCGCTCTTCGAGGAAGGCGTCTACGTCTCGGGCTTCGGCTTCCCGGTCGTGCCGCAGGGTCAGGCGCGCCTGCGCTGCCAGGTCTCCGCGGCGCACGAGCGGAACGATCTGGACCGCGCCGTCGAGGCGTTCCGCAAGGTGGGCCGTCGTTTCGAAGTTCTGACCGCATAAAGCCGTTCGCCGCTCCGCGAGGTCCGCGCCCGATGGCGCTTTGGTGCCTGTGCCATCCGTCACCCCTGGGCTACAATTGATCTCGTCTTAGGCAGATTCATGAAAATCGAGATCCCGCGGGCGCGCTTCGCGGTCCTGCCCGCTATGCTTTCGCTTGCCGCGCTTCTCCACACGGCGCCGGGCAGCGCTCTCGATCCGCGCAAGGCGATCTCGCAGTACAGCCATCAGATCTGGCAGGCGCGGGAGGGACTCCCCCAGAACTCGATCCACGCCATGATCCAGTCGCGCGACGGCTATCTCTGGCTCGGCACGCAGGAAGGCCTCGTTCGCTTCGACGGCGTCCAGTTCACCGTCTTCGACCGCTCGAACAGCCCGTGGATGCGGAGCAACTACGTCCAGGCCCTCCTCGAGGATCGCGACGGCGGCATCTGGATCGGCACCAACGGCGGCGGCGCGACGCGCTGGCGCCGAGGGGAGTCGCTCACCCGGACGAGGAAGGACGGGCTCGCCGGCGACCAGGTGACCTGCTTCCTCGAGGACGCGCGCGGCGCCCTGTGGATCGGCACGACGTCGGGCCTCTCGCACTACGAAAACGGCCGCTTCACGACACAGGAGCTTCCCGCGGAGCTTCGCCGCGGCGAAGTCCGGGCGCTCGCCGAGGACCGTCAGGGAAGCCTGTGGGTCGGCACGGCGGGCGGATCGCTCTTCCGACTTGCGGAAGGGCGCTGGACCGCGGAGAAGATTCCGGCGCTCGGCGGAAGCGCGATCCGGGCGTTGGCGCGCGACCGCGAAGGAAGTCTGTGGATCGGCACGGAGGGCGCGGGGCTCGCGCGGTGGAAGGACGGCGTCGTCACGCACTCCGCGGTGTCGAGCGGATTGTCGGGAAGCAAGGTGCTCTCGATCCTCGAAGACCGCGAGGGAAGCCTCTGGGTCGGCACGGACGGCGCGGGGCTCTCGCGTCTGGCCAACGGCAAGTGGACGTCCTACGCGACGCGGCAGGGTCTGTCCAACGGCTTCGTCGCCTCCCTTTGGGAGGACCGCGAGGGAAGCCTCTGGATCGGGACGCACGGCGGCGGGCTGAACCGCTTCGCCGACGGCAGCTTCACGCGCTTCGGCACGTCGGAGGGTCTCTCGTACGACGACATCTCGACCTTCCTCGAGTCTTCCGACGGCGCGCTCTGGGTCGGTACGTGGGGCGGCGGCCTGAATCGCCTCAAGGGCGGCGTCGTCACGGCCTACACCTCCCGCCAGGGCCTCACTTACGACGAGGTCTCGTCACTCGCGGAGACCCGCGACGGCGTCCTCTGGGTCGGCACCTGGGGCGGCGGTCTGAACCGCCTCGTCAACGGGCATTTCCAGTCGGCCGGTCCGGGCGCGCCGAAGGCCGAGAAGGTGAGCTGCCTGACGACCGATCATACGGGCGCGCTCTGGGTCGGGACGCTCGGGTCGGGCCTGTCGCGGCTCGCGAACGGACAGTGGACGACCTGGACGTCCCGGGACGGCTTGCCCAACGACAACGTCCGGACGGTCGTGGACGCCCGCGACGGCTCCTTCTGGATCGGCACCGACGGCGGACTCGCGCACTACTCGGGCGGCGTCTTCCGCCGCTACGGAATCGCGGACGGCCTGAACAGCGACGCGATCTACTCCGTGCTCCTCGACCGCGACGGCGCGCTGTGGGTCACGACCCTCGGCGGCGGTCTTCACCGCTTCGACCGCGACCGCTTCCTCGCGTTCACGACCGAGCAGGGGCTCTTCGACAGCGTCCTGTTTCAAATCCTCGACGACGACTCGGGTCATCTCTGGATGAGCTCCAACCGCGGCGTGTATCGGGTTTCGAAGAGTGACCTCGATCAGGCCGCGCGGCAGCGGCGGAAGGCGATCCCCTGGCGTCTCTTCGGCACCGCCGACGGCATGGAGTCGAGCGAGTGCAACGGCGGCAACCAGCCGGCCGGCATCCGCACGCGCGATGGCCGGCTCTGGTTCGCCACGCTGCGCGGCGCGGTCGTGGTCGATCCCGAGAATCTCTCGACGAACGCCGTGCCGCCGCCCGTCCAGATCGAAGAGGTCATCGCCGACAAGCAGGTGCTCGATCCGCTGCGCGACGCGCAGGTGCGCCCGGGCACCGGCGCCCTCGAATTCCACTACGCGGGCCTCTCGTTCCTCGCGCCCCAGCGCGTGCGCTTCCGCTACCGCCTCGAGGGCTTCGACAAGGAGTGGATCGAGGCGGGCACGCGGCGAGCGGCCTACTACACGAACGTCCCGCCGGGGCGCTACCGGTTCCACGTCATCGCCTGCAACAACGACGGCGTCTGGAACGAGCAGGGCGCGACCTACGCCTTCGCGCTCGCGCCGCACCTCTACGAGACACGGTGGTTCTTCTCGATCTGCGCGGGCATTCTGCTCTTCCTGGCGACCGGCCTCTACCGTCTGCGTGTTCAGGGGCTCACGCATCGCAAGGCCGAGCTCGTCCGGCTCGTCGGCGAGCGGACGCGCCAGCTCGAGGAGGCCAACCAGCGGCTCGAGCAGGCCAACCGCGCGCTGCGACGCCTCTCGTCGCAGGACGGCCTGACCGGAATCGCGAACCGCCGCCAGTTCGACGAAGTGCTCGACCTCGAGTGGCGCCGGGCGTACCGCGCGCAGGGCCCGCTCTCGCTGCTGATGATCGACATCGACCATTTCAAGGCGTTCAACGACGCCTTCGGCCATCAGCGCGGAGACGACTACCTGAAGGCCTGCGCCGCCGCGCTGCGCGATGGACTCAACCGTCCGGGCGACCTCGTGGCGCGCTACGGCGGCGAGGAGTTCGTCGTGATTCTTCCCACGACGGACGAGACCGGCGCCATGTCGTGCGCCGACCGCCTCCGCGCGAACGTCCTGGCGATCGAGATCCCGCACGACCGGCCGGGCGCGCCGCTGACCGCCACGGTGTCGATCGGCGTCGCCACGGCGATGCCGCGCGAGGGATCCTCGTCCGCCACGCTGATCGCCGCCGCCGACGAGGCCCTCTATCGCGCCAAGTCGGAAGGGCGGAACCGGGTGCGTGTGGCGGAGACCGTCACGGCGTAGTCGCCGACCGTCCGCGACACCCCAATCCCCTCTCCCCCGTCCGAGGGGGAGAGGGTCAGGGTGAGGGGGCGTGCCCCTTCGCTAGAACGAAACCCGGGCTCCGAACCGGAAGATCCGCGGGCTCTGGATCTCCTTGACGTTCCCCGTGTTGCTGCGGTCCAGTCGGTTGAAGCGCTGCAGGATCGTGCCGTCGTTGGTCACGTTGAAGCAGTCCGCCGACAGCGTGACGTTCGAAGTCGAAGAGATGTGGATCAGCTTCTCGAGCCGCATGTCGAGCTCGAAGACGTCGCCGTACCGGATGTCGTCCGTCGTCGCCGCCACCACGTCGCGCACGTAGCCGTCGTCCCCCACGACCCGCACGTACGGAACGACCGGATAGCCTTGCCGCCCGTACAGGCTCGCGGCGACGCTGAAGTCGAGGGGAAGCTGATACATGCCGTTGACGTTGAACTGCCACTTCGAGTTCAGGAACACGCTGTCCTTGGCGCCGCTCCCGGTCGACCGCGTCGCCACGAACGTGCCGTCCGCGCAGCTCTCGCCCGTGTAGGAGGTCGTCGGGTTGCCCGTGTCGGCCGACTGCCCCGGGACCGTGTTGGTCGGATCGACGCAGGCCGCGGACGACGTGTTGTGCTGCTTGTGCATGTCATAGCTGAAGTTGCCGCGCATCATCCACTTGTTCGAGAGGCGCTTGGTGAGCGTGAGATCGATTCCATCGAACGTCTGGTCGTATCCGCTGCGGCTCGTCCACGTGTAGCCCGGCGGCACGCAGCCGTCGGGAACGGGATTCTGCTGGCTGCAACCGAGCTCATACCACGGCGCCGAGTACGCGCCCCCGCCGAACGCTGCCGGCAGGGCTCCGCTCACCGTTCCCGCAAGAACGTAGTCCGCGCTCGTGACGCCGGTCGGGGAGCGGTAGAGCTGTCCCGTGAAGACGCGGTGCGTGTACGCCACGCCGACGGCGAACGCGGGCAGGATCTCGTGGTCGATGCCGCCGATGACCTCCCAGGTGCGCGGCGCGTGGAACCCCGGCGCGAACGTGTTCGCCGAGACCGCCGCGCCCTGATTCGCGGGATCGATGTTCCGTGAGGAGAGCGGGTGCGAGGGATCCGAGATGTCCACCTCTCCCGGCTCGACGAGGTTGTCGTGGTTCGCGTCGTTCCACGGGTAGTAGAGGTAGGCCACGGAGTTCGTCGGATTGATCTGCCCCGTCGTGTTCGTGCCGAGCGCCTCCGCGTACCGCGCGTAGCTCGCGCGGACCACCGTGTTCCGGTTCGCGCCGAGCGCGTAGGTCAGGCCGGCGCGCGGCTGCCAGTCGGTCCAGGTGAATGGGCGGTCGGCGCCCGGATAGTTCACGGTCGGGAGGATGCCCGCGGCCGCGAATTCCGGCGTCGGGTTGCCGAGGATGGTCGTCGGGTTGTTGTCGCCGAACTGCTGATCCCAGCGCACGCCGAGATTCATGGTCAGGCGGTCGAACGTCACCGTGTCCTGCAGGTAGGCGCTCATGTACTTGTTCTGGATCGAGAGGTTCGACTGGCGCGTGATCGCGGCACAGGGTCCGTTGCAGTCGAAGAGGTCCCCGTAAGTCTGCCCCGCGAGCGGCCCCGAGCCGTTGAACGAAAAGCCGGACGTGCCCGGCCACATCGAGGTCGAGCGCGTGCCGCTCTTGAGGTACCCGAAGCCCGACTTGAGCTCGTGCCCGGCGTTGCCTGTGTTGAAGAAGAAGGAGACGTCCGTCTTGACCTGCCGCTGCGGCCGCGGCCCGGAAAAAGACTCGTACGTGTTGTGCCACACGCCCCCTTCGTCGAGAAACGTCTGGCGGTTCGGATCGCCCTGGGGATCGAGCGTGAAGTTGCCGTTCAAGCCGTTGTACTGGAGGGTCAGGAAAGCGCTCGAGCCGAAGACCTGGCTGTCCGAAACCTTCCACGTGTTCTGCGGAGTGGTCTGGTTCCAGCTCGTCTCCTGGGGACGCGTCGGGCCGCCGTTTCTCCCCTGCTTCAGTTTGTCGCTCCGCTGGTACCAGACGTCGGCCGCGTTCGATGGCACGATCTGCCAGTTGAACTTCGTGTTGAAGTTTTCGAGCGTCGTGTTGTCGTTGGTGCCCGCGGCCGTCACGAGGTTGATCTGGTCGCGGCCGTAGGCGCCCCAGAGCCACATGTGATCCTTCCAGATCGGGCCGCCGACTTCGGCGCCGTAGTCCTGAATGTTGTTGATGTGGTTGCCGGAGGCGACGCCCGTCAGGCCCTCCGGCGTGTTGTCGGACTGGAAGTGATGGTCCGCGGCGAAGACGCGCGCGCTGCCGTGCACGTCGTTGGTGCCGCGCTTGGTCACCATCGAGAGGTGCGCGCCGGAACCCTGGATCGTGGCGTCCGCGCCGCCCGAGACGACCTGCATCTCCTGGAACGAGTCGAAGTCGTAGTACCGGCCGACCCGCCGGGATTCACGCCGACGACCGACATGTCGGTCAGGTTGACGCCGTCGAGCGTGAACGTCGCGTAGGTCGAGCCCTTGCTCGACGTAGCTCGACTGCTGGCCGCTCTCGCTGCCGGCGACGTTGACGCGGTCGATCTGGACGCCCGGGATCGACTGGAGGACCACCCACGGATCGCGCGCTGTGGGAATCGACTTGAGCTCGTCCGGCGTGATCGCCGTGCTGCTTTCGACCTTCCGCGTCGAGATCACGGGCACCTCGCCCGACACGGTCACCGTGGCCGCGACGGCCGAGAGCTTCATCGAGAGCGCGAGCTCGGTGTCACGCCCGAGCGTCACGGCGACGTTTTCCCGCTCGACGGCCGCGAAGCCCTGGAGCGCGAGGCTCACCGAGTACTCTCCCGGAGCGAGGTTGATCACGTGAAACTCGCCCCGCGCGTTCGTGTAGACGGTCTGGGGCGCGCCCGGGCCCTTGATCGTCACCGACACGCCGGGAAGCGCGCCGCCCTGCTCGTCCGCGACCCGCCCCGCGATCCCGCCGGTGCTGCCCCCGAACTGCGCGCGGGCCGGCGGCGCGGCGAGCGCCAGGACGAACGCCGCGAGGGCGACCGTCCGCACGAGACCTTTCGACAGTTGCATGTTGACCTCCACGCCGCCGCGCGAGAGTGCGGGCGGTGCGAGGCACGGGAGGGAGCAACGGCAGCGCCACGACGGCATCCGGCGATCGGGAGGTCGCGCGCCTCCTCGCCGCCGCGACTTGGACTCCGGACGATTTTCATTAAGACGCCGAGGTGGAAACGATCCCTTGAAGACCCATCGAGGAATTTGGAGCTAGAAGGCGTCGAGCGGCAGGGGCACGCGCTTCGGAGCCGAGATCGGGCGCGCCGTTTTTCGTCGGCGCGGACGACGGCCCGCACGGACCATCCGGCGCAGCTCCGCGAGCGCGCGGGCTTCCGACTCGGCGCGCGGAATGAGGAATCCCTCCTCGCGCACCTTCCGGACCGCCTGCTCGAGGCGATGGCCGCGTCCGGGCGCCTCCTCTTCGCACGCCGCCCAGGCCGCGTCGTCGTAGCTGCAGCGCGCCGACGTGCAGATGGAGGCGAGGCGCTCGGGCATGGACGTCGTCCCGCGGCTGCGCGCGGCCGCCCGCCGCACGCGCTGGAGCAGCAGGACGCGCTGATACGCGAACCACAGGTGCTCGGAGAGGAGCATCCGCTTGCGATCGCCGGCCCCCGTCAGGCGCCGGAAGACGACCCGGAGCTGGCGCAGAGCGCCGCGGACCGCCGAGGTCCGGGCCTCGCACGCCAGGCTCTCGATCCGATCGCGAACGCGCCAGGACCGCAGCAGCGAAAAGGACAGGATGTCCGACGCCTCGAGCAGTGGACACTCGCCACCAAGCTCTGCGAGGTACCTCCGCAGCCGCTGCTCGGCTTCGATCTCCTCAAGCAGGACGCGCCGCCACGGGATTCCGAGCGCGTCCGCGCGCCGCACGATCTCGTCGTCCGAGCCGGGCGGGGGCGACGCGGCCGGCGGGCGGAGCGTCGCCGCCTCGGCATCGGACGAGACGAGCACGTCTTCCCCGCCGCCGGCGCCCTCTTCGAGCCACGGCGCGGCCTCCGGCGCGCTCTCGCGCGCGACGGTCTCCCGGACGAGCCAGGACGATCGCATCGGGCACAGATTGTGCGAAGACACCGCCGCGAGTCCCGGGAATCGGGGGGGATTTCTCTGGGTTTTCGGTGAAGCGAACGCAAGCGCAAGTCATCCCATGCAAGACGCCATTCGCTTCGGCCCGTTCCGCTTCGACCCGCCGACCGGAAGACTCTGGTCGCGCGAGAAGGAGATCCGCCTCACGCCGAAGGCGGCGGCGGTGCTCCGGCAGCTCGTCACGGAGGCCGGGCGCCCCGTCACGCGGGAAGAGCTTCTCGCGGCGGTCTGGGACGGCGCCGCCGTCAGCGACGATGCCCTGAACTCCTGCATCAAGGAGCTTCGCCGGGCGCTCGCCGACGACGCCCGCCGGCCGCGCTACATCGAGACACGGCACCGGCGCGGATATCGCTTCGCGGCGCGGGTGCTGCGCGCCGTCAACGGAGACGGCGAAAGCGAGCGCGCCGGACCGGCGCCCTCCGGCGACGCCGCTTCGATCGCGGTTCTCCCCTTCGCCGACATGAGCCCCGAGCGCGATCAGGACTTCTTGTGCGAAGGGCTCGCCGAGGAGCTCATCAACGCGCTCACGCACGTCGAGGGCCTGCGCGTCGCGGCGCGGAGCTCGTCGTTCCAGTTTCGCGGCCCGGCCGTGGACGTCGGCGCCGCGGGCCGGCAGCTCGGCGTCACGGCGCTCCTCGAGGGCAGCGTCCGCAAGATGGGAGACCGCCTTCGCGTCACGGTCCAGCTCGTCGAGACGGGCAGCGGCTATCACCGCTGGTCTCAGCGGTTCGACCGAGACGTCGGCGACGTCTTCGCGATCCAGGACGAGATCGCGGAGAACGTCGCGACGTCGCTGCGCGGCGACCTTTCGCGGCGCGAGAAGGAAGCGCTGCATCGTCCCGAGACGGCGGCGGCGGCATACGAGTTCTACCTCCGCGGACGGCAGCATCTCCATCGCCTGAGGCACACGGACCTCAAGGAGAGCCTCCGCCTGTTCGAGCGCGCGGTCGGCCTCGATCCGGGGTACGCACCCGCCTGGTCAGGGATCGCCGCGGCCCGCGCCGTCCTCTATCAATGGTGGGGCGCTCGGGCGGCAGACCTGGCGGAAGCCGACCGGGCGAGCCGGCGGGCCCTGGAGCTCGCACCGGACCTCGCGGAGGCGCACGCCGCCCGAGGCCTCGCGCTCTCGCTTGCGCGGCGCTTTGCGGAGGCGGAGCGCGAGTTCGACCGCGCGATCGCCGTGAACCCGAATCTCTTCGATTCCTATTACGACTTCGCGCGCATGTGCTTCGCGCGCGGCCAGGTCGAGCGGTCCGCCGCGCTCTTCCGGAAGGCGTCGGAGGTTCGGCAGGAGGACTATCAGAGCGCCCTCTTGCTCGGCCAGTCGCTCCGCATGCTCGGGCGCGAGCGCGAGGCGAGGGAGGCCGAGAGCGAGGGCCTTGCGCGCGCGCGGCGCGCCCTCGCCCTGAACCCGCTCGACGGCCGCGCGCTGTCGCTCGCCTCGCACGCGCTCTTCGACGACGGAAGGGTCGAGGAGGCGCTCGAGTGGTCGCGCCGCGCGCTCGACCTCTATCCCGACGAGATCTCCCCCCTCATCAACGGCGCCGGCCTGCGGGCGCGCCTCGGCATGAAGGAGGAGGCGCTCGATCTGCTGGAACGCGTGTTCGCCAGGGGATGGGGCAAGTGCGACTGGGTCGCACGGGATCCCGACTACGACAGCCTTCGGGACGAGCCGCGCTTTCAGCGGCTGATCGTCGGCCTCAAGTAGCGTCGGCGGTCCGCGTGATTTGCGCGGACACGACCTTCCAGGTCCCGTTCCTCCGAACGTAGACGTCCGTGTACCGGCTCGTGCCGCGCCGGCCGTCCGGCCGCGTGAACCGACCCGTCGCCTGAACGAGCGCGACGCCGCCGTAGAGGCGCACGCGGACGTTGGCGAGCCGGTACGCCGCGACGTCCGGCCCGCGCGCCGCCTCCGCCAGGAATGTCGTCCGGGTCTGAAGGGACCCGTCCGATTCGATGCAGACGAAGTCGCGCGCCAGGTGCCGCCGGTACCAGCCGACGTCCGGCTTCATGTAGGCGGCGATGTACTCGCGATTCAGACGGCGGAGCGTATCGAGCGGGGGCCGAACGGGATTCTTCATTCCGCCGAAGCTACGCCCCCCCGGCGCCCGGGTCCGGGGAGCGCTCTGGGATTTTCGTGGGATCGGAGTGGTGAGAGCTCGCCTACCGGCAGAGCACCGCAAAGACGTCCAGAAACTCCGAGGCCGTGAGGCTCTTGACCGACATCCCATGAGCCGCGGCCGCCGCCCGCAGACGCGCCTCGAGCGTCACGCCGAACCTGTCGTCGGGCCTGGAACGCACCGGCTGGTCGAAGACGGTGCCGTTCACTCGAAGAAGGCCGTTGCAACCGTCCTTCTCCATCGACCAGGCCCGCGAGAGCTCGTCGAACACGCGATCGTCCCAGAATTCGAAGATCCACCAATCTCGAAAGGCCAGGACCTCGAAGCGGGCGCCATCGGATCGGACTTCGTAGCGGTCGATCGGTGGCGAGTCCGCGACCCGCTCCGCGAAGTCGAAGCCCGAGTCGTAGTAGCGCGTGAAGAGAGCCACCAGGCCAAATTGATCGACGGAGACGCGACCCGTCCGTCGGAAGTCCAGGTCCCGGGCCTCGAGGATGGGTCGCATTCGATCGGGCGCCGGATGAAGAAGAGCCGGCAACTGCCAAAGAAAGTCCGCTGCGAGCATGACGGCCAGTCCCCCGAGGGCTGCGGCGCGACCGGCCTCCGAGAGATGCCGTAACGCAGCGTCCAGCGCAACCATCCCGGCGAGCACTGCAAACAGGAAGATCAGGTACTGATGACGCATCTGGCCGCCAAACGGATAGAGACCTCGCAGTCCCAACACCATTCCGCCCACGAGAAGCCCCGCGAGGAAGATCAGGGGAAGAAGGCGGAGCGGAGACCGCTCTTCGCGGCGTTCTCTGACCATCGGCCACGCGATCGCGACGAGAACGGCCGCGAGGATCGGAATCGCCACACGGGCATGCGCAAAGGCGACGGGCGCGAAGAGGTTGAAGGTCTCGCGCAGGTTCCGGATGAGAAAGCTCGAAGCCGTGTCTGTCAGCGGCCGATAGTAGAAGCTCGGGAGGGATGAAAGCGGCATCACCCACCGCTTTGCCTGAACCTGGTACAGATACCGACCAACGAGAAGCGGCGGGAGAATGGTCGCCACGTCGGCCAGCCAGCGCTTCGGCAGCGCTTTCGACATGGCCTTTCGATAGTCGGGAGCGAGCGCGGCAAGGACAAAAGGAGCGGCAACGCACGCGGCCGCATAGAGACCCGCAAAATAGTGAAACGCGATCGCGAGGCTCGTGAGAGCCGCGAATGCAAGGCGTCTCGGCCATCCTGGAGATCCGACGGGCTCGACCAGCCGGAAATAGAACAGGAGGCTCGCCAGCACCAGGAACACGCAAACCGAATACGACTCCACCTCGTTGGACAGCCGTATCGAGTTCACGGAAAGCGCCATCACGGCGGCACCCATCGCGGCCGTCGCCCGTCGACAGCGCAGCTCGAGGAGGAGACGACCCAGGAGAAAGACCGAGCCGACTCCCGCCAGAAGTCCCCAGGAGCGATACGAGAGAACGGTGCGGCTCAGCGTGTCGGAAATACGCAGGAGAACGAGGTAGGCCGGTGGGTGCTGGAGGTTCAGCCATTCCCGCGAGAGATTCCGGGCGATGAAGACGTGCCAGAAGCCGTTGTAGTCGATCGGCCGCAGGAAACAGTCCACCAGCCGCGGCAACGCCGCAGCACCCGCAATCGCGACGAGGGCCGCGCGGGCCCGGCCTAGGCCTCGAGCTTCTTGCGCGCGTTCTTCAGCAGCAGAACGCACAGGACTCCGAAGGCGATGGCGCAGATGATGCCGCCGCTGACGAGCCCGTTCTTCAGCTCCGGGAAGAGTTTGGTGCCGAAGTCCAGACGCTCGAGCAGAGTCGGCGCCTCCATCCGCAGGACCCGGTCCCCGAAGAACGCCACGAACGCGATGAGGACGCCGCCAAGCGACCCGCCCGCCACCAGCCCCGTCGCGTAGAGCATGCCGGAGGAGAGCTCGCTCTCTTCCTTCGCGTCGCCCTCCTTCTTACGGCGCCAGCTGTCGACGAGGGCCTTGATCATTCCGCCGACCCAGATCGGGGCGGTCGTCGAGACCGGGAGGTACGCGCCGACGGCCCACGAGAGCGCATGCGCGCCCGCGAGCTGCGCCATGAAGGCCAGGAAGACGCCGACGAGCACGGGCGCCCACGGAAGGTTCTGGGCCAGGAGTCCCTTGATGATCGTCGCCATGAGCGTGGCCTGGGGCGCCGCCAGCTTCGGGCCGCCGATGCCGTGCGCCTCGGTGCCGCGATAGGTCTGATCGAGCACGAACAGAGTGATGGCGATGACGAATGCCGAGGTGACCACACCGATGATGAACCCGAGCTGCTGCGACCGCGGCGTCGCGCCGACGATGTAGCCGGTCTTCAGGTCCTGTGACGTCGCGCCGGCGTTCGCCGCGGCGATGCAGACGATCGCGCCGACGCACAGCGCGACGGCCTGGTAGACGTCGCCCTTCCAGCCGATCACGACGAAGACGATACAGGTCATCATGAGCGTCGCGATCGTCATGCCGGAGATGGGGTTCGACGACGTACCGATGATGCCGACGATCCGCGACGACACCGTCACGAAGAAGAACCCGAAGATGACCACGAGAAGCGACATCAGGAGCGACTGCGGGAAGGGGCCGTGCGGGAAGTTCGGGAGGATCGCGAGGATCACGACGATCGCGAGCGAGCCGAAGAGGACCACGCCCATGCCGAGATCCTTCTCCGTCCGGCGCGTCCCCGAGGCCGTGTCGCGGCCGCCGCCGAAGCTCTTGACCGATTCGCGGAAGGCCGAGACGATCGTCGGGAGCGTCTTGATGAGGGTCATGACGCCCGCGCACGCCACCGCTCCGGCGCCGATGTAGCGGATGTACGCCCGATAGATCCAGTTCGCGTAGGAGTTCGAGGCCATCCAGGCGTCCGTGAAGCCCAGGTTCTTCAGGTCCGCCACGACGCGGCTCTCGGGAACGAAAATCGCGATGAGCGGGATCAGCGCCATCCATGCGAGGAGGCCCCCCGAAAAGAGCTCGCCGGCGATCCGCGGGCCGATGATGTAGCCGAGGCCGAGGTACTCCGGCGTGACGGCGATGTCGAGCGTCGCCGCGGGATAGACCGTCGACTCCTTCTTCGTCCGGAACCAGATGGGCGTCTCGTTCCAGAGCCCGAGCACGCCGTACAGGAACTTGTAGAGCAGCGACGCGCCCACGCCCGCGAACACCATCTTGGCGAGGTTGCCGCCCTTCTCGCCCGCGATGAGCACGTCGGCGCACGCGGTCCCCTCGGGATACGGCAGCTTCCCGTGCTCCTTGACGATCAGCGCGCGGCGCAGCGGAATCATGAAGAGGACGCCGAGCGTCCCGCCGAAGATCGCGAGCACCGTGATCTGCAGATACCGGAAATACTCGGCGCCGCCCGAGAGGAAGAGGAGCGCCGGCACGGTGAAGACCGCACCGGCGGCGACCGACTCGCCGGCCGAGCCGATCGTCTGCACGATGTTGTTTTCGAGAATCGTGGACTTGCCGATCTTCTTGAAGACCGCGATCGCGAGAACCGCGATCGGAACCGAAGCCGAGACCGTCAGTCCGGCGCGCAGGGCCAGATAGACGGTCGCGGCTCCGAACAGGATTCCGAAGAAGATTCCGAGGAGGATGGCCTTGGGCGTGAACTCCGGGGGCGAATCCGAGTCGGATACGTAGGGCCGGAACTCCGCCGCGGACCCGGAATGGTTCGCCATGCCACCTCCGTCAGTCGAATTGGGGGCTTTGTAGCACGGGCCGCCGAGCCCGAGAAGGGATTTCGTCGCGGGGCGCCCCGACGGGACGCGTCAGACGCCTCAGGTGCCCCCGAATCCGACGGTGACCTCCCCGCCGTCGAGGATGACCGGCACGCGTCGGCCTCCCGAGAGACGGATCATGCGCTCGAGCTCGGCGCCATCTTTTTGAACGTTGATGTATCGGAAGGGAAGTTTGCGCTTCGCGTAGTCCTCACGGGCCGCGGTGGTGTAGGGTCAGGTGTCCTTGCCGAAGATCTCGACGCCGCGTTCCTCCAAAGGCATGGATGAACCCTCCCGCGCCAATCTTACCCGCGCCGATCTCCTGTGGATGCTATGATTTTCGCGCTCCTCATGCGCACGCCGCTGTTGAGCCTCTTCCTGATCGCGGCCGTCCCGACTGCCCCCGACACCAGGGGAAGCGTCTCGGGACAGGTCGTGCTCGTCACCGGCTCGACGCCGCGCGCCGACGCTTCGAACGCCGTCGTCTGGATCGAAGGGGCGCACCGTCCCGCCGGGTCGCCGCCCGCCGCCATTCCCCAGATGAAGAGCGAGCAGAAGCGGTTCCTGCCCCGCGTCGTGGTCGTTCCAAAGAACGCCTCGGTCGATTTTCCGAACGTGGACGCGATCTACCACAACGTCTTCTCGGTCTCCGGAAGCAACCGCTTCGACCTCGGTCTTTACCGGAGCGGCGCCTCGAAGCGGAAGGAGTTCGACGAGCCGGGTCTCGTGCGCGTCTTTTGCAACATCCACCCGCAGATGGTCGGGTTCGTTTTCGTCGTGGACTCGGACTTCGCCGCCACGACGGGCCCCGACGGAAAGTTCCGCTTCGAAGGCGTCCCCGCGGGCGACTGGACGCTGAAGGTCTGGCACGAGGAGGCGGCCGTGCCGGCGTCCCTACCGGTCGTCGTCGGCGCGCGCGGGGATGTGCCGCCGGTCGTGGTCCGGCTGGACGTCACGGGCTTCAAGTCGGAGCCGCACAAGAACAAGTACGGCAAGGATTACCCCCCGCAGCCGGCCACCGAAGATGAGCGCTACTGAGCCGCCGGCGCGCGGCGCCACGACGAGCGGGCCCCCGCTGCTCGTCGGGCTGAAGCTGCCGCCGCCCGAGCCGCCGAAGTTCTCCCTGGCGTGGAAGATCTTTCTCGCGGCGGCGCTCCTGATCCTGATCGCCGTCGGCGGCGCGATCGCGGTTTCGTCGCTTCGCGCCCGGAAGGTCGCCGACGCGAAGATCGAAGAAGACCTGAAGAAGTCCGGACCGGCCTGGGAATCCTTCCAGCAGACGCGCTACGCGGCGCTGCAGCGCGCGCTCGCCGTCGTCGTGAACAACCCGGGAATCATCGCCCTCATGTCGACCCCCGATCCGGCCACGGGACATCCCGACGCGGCGACCGTCTTCGACACGCTCAAGCGCGAGCAGGCGTCGAGCGCGCGAGCTGATTTCTTCGTGGCGCTCGATCCGCAGGGGATCGGCCTCGCGCGCACCGACCGGCCCCTCCCCTTCAACGTCGACCTCTCGCGCGTGCCCACGGTCGCGGGCGCGCTCGAAGGCGAGCAAACGGAGGGAATCTGGCTCTCGGGCGGCAGGCTCTACCACGTCGTCGGCGCGCCGGTTCTCGAAGGCGGCACGCGCGTGGCCGGCGTCATCGTGGCGGCCTTCCAGATCAACGACGAGGTGGCGCGAAGCCTCAAGACTCTGACCAACGCCGAGGCGGTGTTCCTCGCCGACGAGGCGAAACCGGGAGAAGCGCCGAAGCCGGCGCTCGAAGCATCCACGATGCAGGACACGAGCGCCGCGGTGCTCGACGCGTTGAACCGCCGCAGCGACCTGGTCGCCGCCGTGTTCCGCCAGGGCCGCACCGTCGGACCGCTGCCGCTCGAAGTCTCGGGCGACACGTATCTCGCGTACTTCCTTCCGATCCGCTCCTCGACCGACCAGATCGTCGGCGCGGCCGTCGCGCTCCGCAGCCGCGCGCGCGAGCTCGCGCCGTTCCGTCAGATTCAGAACATCCAGATCCTCGTGGGCTTGCTCGCCGTCCCGTTCGCGTTCCTGCTTTCCTACCTCTTCGCGCGACGCATCACCGGGCCGGTCGGCCGGCTCGTGCAGGCGACCGAGGACGTGCGGGTCGGCAACCTCGAGTCGGCGCGGCTTCCGGTCGAGTCGAAGGATGAGATCGGCATCCTCGCGCGTTCCTTCTCCGCGATGTTGGAGGAGCTCAAGGAAAAGGCCGCGCTCGAGAAGTACGTCGCCTCGCTGACGATGCGCCTCGGCGACGACGGCGGCGCGACGATGCCGTCGACGGGCATTCGCACGGGCGTCGGGGCCTCCACCGGCGAGGCCGGCGCGCGAAACGCCGAGCCGAAGGTCGGCGACCTCTTCGCGGGCCGCTACGACATCCAGACCATCCTGGGCCGCGGCGGCATGGGCGTCGTCTACCGCGCGCACGATCGCGACCTCGATGATCTCGTCGCGATCAAGACGCTGCGGAGCGACGCCGTGTCGGCGGATCCGACGCTCCTCGACCGCTTCAAGCAGGAGATCAAGCTCGCGCGCCGCATCACGCACCCGAACATCCTGCGCACGCACGACCTCGGCGAGGCGAACGGCCTGCGCTATCTCTCGATGGAGTACGTCAAGGGGATCACGCTGAAGCACCTCGTCGAGTCGGACCAGATCCTGCCGATGCCCGTCGCCCTCCGGATCGCCAAGCAGATGTGCGCGGGCCTCGCCGCGGCGCACGAAGCCGGCGTCATCCACCGCGACATCAAGCCGCAGAACATCCTCATCGAGCCGATCGGGCGGCCTGAAGATCATGGACTTCGGGATCGCGCGCCTGACCGAGGACCGCGGAATGACCGCGACCGGAACCGTCATCGGCACGCCCGACTACATGTCGCCCGAGCAGGCCCGGGGTCTCCCGCTCGATTTCCGGTCGGACATCTACTCGACGGGCGTCGTCCTCTACGAGCTCTTCACGGGCGCGCTCCCGTTCGAGGGTGACAGCCCGCTCGCGGTCGTCCTCAAACACGTGCAGGAGAAGCCGCCGTCGCCGCAGGCGAAGAACCCGAAGGTGGATCCGAAGGTCGCCGCGATCATCCTGCGTTGCATGCAGAAGGATCCCGCCGACCGCTACGCGAGCGTCAACGAGCTCTACGAGGCGCTCTCGCGCGTGACGGCCGCCGCCGCGTGAGACGGATGAAACTCGCGGCCCTGCTCCTCGCCGTGGCCGGGGCCCTTTCCGCGCAGGAAGCCGCGCCGGACGCCGAGCCGGCCGACGCTCCGGCGACCGCTACGCCGCCCGCGTTCCCGCCGCACTTTACGTTCCGCTGGGATGCGCTCGCGCGCTACGACGACATCTACCATCTGCGCTTCCGGCCCGACATCGAGCGCGGCCGCTTCGAAGCGCGTCCCGAGGTCGGGTTCGAGGTCTCGGACCGGTTTCGGATCGGCGTGCGTGCCGTCGCGGACTATGGGACGGACGACAACAGCCAGAACTCGCTCAACTTCGACAACTATCGTTCGCGTGGGGTCTCCGTCGAGCGCTACTACATCGAGGCGCGGCCCGGCGACTTCACGATCGACGCCGGCGCCTTCGGCATGCCCGTGCTCGCGACGGAGATGCTCTGGGACCACGACATCCAGACGCCGGGCGTCGCCGTGTCGTACCAGGCGCGGACCGGCGACGCTTCGACGCTGACGTTCTCGGGCGCGGGGTTCTACGGCCCGCAATCGCAGGGCGACGAGACGAGGATCGGCGTGGGTCAGGTCCTGTGGCACACGGGCGATCCGTCCAAGCTCGTCCTCGAGGCGGCGGGCGCGTTCTGGTACTTCGATCCGCACGATCTGAAGCTCTTCTTCGCCAGCGGCCGGCCGAACCTGATCCGGCAGAACTATCCGGACGCGACGAACACCGGGCTTCTCTCCAACTACCGGATCGCGGACGTCATCGTGCGGCTGAGGTTTCCGATCGGCCGCATCCCGGCGCTCATCAGCCTCGACGGCGTCAAGAACTTCGGCGTCCGCGGCGCCGCGAAGGTGGACGGCGACGACGAGGCCTTCGAGGGAAACTTCACGCTCGGCCGGCTCGGCGTGCCGTGGAGCTGGCGGTTCTTCTACACGTTCCAATACGTCGAGCGGGACGCGCTGCTCGGCGCGTACAACACCGACGACTGGTGGTTCCACAGCTGGTACCGCGGCCATCGGATCGGACTCGCGCTGACCATCCTGCCCGACGTGTTCGTCCAGGGTTCCGTCGTCTTCCAGAAGCGGCTCGACCGGCCGAACTACCTGAACCGGATCCTGGTGGATCTGGTGAAGATGTTTTAGCCGTCGCGAGAGCTTGCTCGGGATGGAAACCTGTCCTTTGATCTGTCATCCCGAGCCGCCCGGCTTCGGCGTGCCGAACTCGGAACCCGCGCTCTCGTCGGGATGATGGCGCCTGTCAGGGGCTAAGTGGCAGCTGCTTGACGTGGCCGTCGACGAGAGTGAAGGCGAGCCGTCTGTGAATCCGGCGACCATCGCGAACGCCCTCCTCCAAGTAGAGAAAGGTCGGCGGGCAAGCCTCCTCGACGTTGAGGAACCCATGCCCTTCCTCAGCGCCCGATCGTTCTGTCGCGGCGAAGCTCCATTTCGAGGGAGCGTGCCATACGTCTTTCAGTCGGTTGGCCTGCACAACAAAGAGGTGAAAGCCCGTCTCGTATATGCCAGTTCCGCGAACGTCGATTGACTCGATCAGCACGCCGAAAGGCGCTGCTGGGCCACCGCAGGGCCCGACGAAGACGGGCGTGACACGGACGGGCTCGGCGAGCACCTCCCTCGCGACCATCGACTGACCGGAGTAAAGAAGGAGCTGACCTTCAAGATTGCAGGAGATGAGAACAGCTGAGGTGGGAACTTTCACAGGCATGATTGACTCATCGAGCCGGACATGCTGGAACCAGTTGAAGCCCTCCAATTGCACGCCAAGGCTCGCAGCGGGGCCGTGATCGCCTTCGGCAGCGCGTTCCAGAGCCGAGAGGACTTCTGAGAGCGCTGGGCTCTTCGCGGCCGCCGCGGCCATTGAAATCACTATTGCCGTGAGCGTGGTCCGGATGAACAAGCTAGCCCTCGCGGCGCCCCTACCCCTTCCTCTTCGGCAGCAGCTTCAGCCCCGCCAGCACGCCCTCGATCCGTTTCCGCGTCGTGTCGCTGACGGGCACGGCGGGCAGGCGCGCGGTCTCGCCGCACCGCTTCATCAGCGCGAGCGCGCACTTGACCGGCCCGGGGCTCGGCTCCCAGGAGTTCATCTCCATCAGCCCGAAATACTTTTTCCACAACCGCCGCGCCTCGGCCCACTCGCCGCCGAGTGCCGCCTTGACGGCGGCCGCCATCTCCGCCGGGATCTCGTTCGACGCGTCGGAAATCAGCCCCTGCGCGCCAAGCGCGATCATCGCGAGCGCCGTCGTGTCGTTGCCTGCGAAGAGGAGGAAGTCGTCGGGCATCGACGCCGCGATGCACGCGATCTTCGCGAAATCGACCGATGATTCCTTGATGCCGACGACGTTCGGGATCTCCGCCAGGCGCAGCACGGCCTCGACCGACAAGTCCGTGCCCGTGCGCGACGGGACGTTCGAGACCAGGATCGGCAGATCCGTCGCATCGGCGATCGCCGAGAAGTGGCGGACGAGCCCTTCCGTCGAGGGTCCGCTGTCCGGCGTGACGGACAGGATGCCGTCGGCGCCCGCCTTCCGGGCGTCGCGCGCCCAGAAGACCGCCTTCGCCGTGTGGTTCCCGCCGGCGCCCGCGACCACGGGGACTCGCCCGCGCGCCGCCTGGACGACCGCGACGGTGATCGCCTTGCGCTCGTCGCCCGAGATCGTCGCCGACTCCCCCATGGCGCCGATCGTGACCAGGAATGACACGCCCTGCGCGATCTGCCAGTCCACGAGGCGCGCGATGGCGTCGAGATCGAGACGCCCCCGGTCGTCGAACGGCGTGACGAGGGACGTTCCGCAGCCCTTCCAGCCGACGCGCGCCCTGGACTTCACGGAACCTCCGCTGAAGGCATTTCCGGGGGATTGCCGACGGCGCAAGCTACCACGGACCTTGCGCTTGCCCGCCATGGTTCAATAGTTCCGATGTCGACCACAGCCTCCGGCCCGCTGTGCCCGCGCTGCCGGCGGCGCATCGCGGCCTGGAGGCTCGACCACTGCGTCTACTGCGGCGAGCGGTTCCCCGAGGGCTTCCGAGACGGCTTCGCGGAGCCCGAGGCGCTGCAGTGGATCGAGCGCCCGGACGTGCCGCCGGAAGCCTCGAAGCAGCTCGAGATGCTGAAGGTCGTTCCGTTCGAAAAAGGGCCGAAAGCGCGCTCGTTCTCCACGATCTTCGGTCTCCTGTCTCTGCCCGTTTTCGCGGTCATCTTCTATCTGCTCTACGGCCTGGTGGCACGCACCTCCCCCGCGATCGCTGTGCTCGTAGTGCTCGCGGGACTGGCGTTCCTGGGCTACCTCGTCTGGTCATTCCTGCGGGCCAAGCCCTCGCGGTGAGCTTCGCTCTCAAGAATCCGTCGGAGATCCTCGGCCGCGTGGGTATCGCGCCGGGCGAGAGTCTTCTCCTCGTCGACGCGCCGGAGCCGCTCGTCGAGATCTTCGCCGCCGCGCGCGGTGCGGAGGCACCGCTCGAGGCCGTGAGCGAGACACGCCTGCGCGCGGTCAAGGACGCCTTCGACGCCGTGCTCGTCTGGCGCGAGGATCGGGTGGGCTCCCAGGCGCTGCTCGCCGCCGCGGAGAAGCGCCTCCGTCCCTCCGGCGTCATCTGGGTCGTGACGGCAATGCGGAAGGTCTCGGGGCCGAAGACGCCCGGGGTGCACCGTCTGGACCGGCGCGATCTCGAGAAGGCGTTCGCGAAATCCGGCCGCCGCCTCGACCGCGAGGCGCGGTTCTCCGCCTGGCACACGGGCTATCGTTTCGCGCCGCCGACCGAGACGGCGGCACGCTCACCGAGGGACGGCGCCGCCTACTCGACGTAGGGGTAGAAGCGCGCGGTCACGCGGAAGAAGCGGCCGCTCTCGGAGAGCACCGTGAGCTGGCAGCGCGTGACCTCGATCGTCGAGGACAGGGACACGCCGGGAGCCGTCAGGGTCACCGGGTACTTCGTCCCGACCTTCAACGGGTTGTCGAAATCGAACTGAACGCCGGTCGGCGTCACGTCGATCACGCCGCGCGCCTTGTCCCACCGGATCTTCAGCTCGTACTGGTCCGGGGTCGGACGCTTCCGGGTTCCGGTTGGCCGCTTGGGCTTCTCGGGGTCGCTCGTTCGTCCAGCCATCGGGTCCGGGATCGCCTCCGCTATTTCTTTTTCCCGAGCGACGCCGCGGCACGAATCGCCGCCGCCAGGCCCTGTTTCTCGCGGATTGCGCGCACCCGGGCCTTCTCCGCCACTTTCAGGCGCCTCACGAATCCCATGTAGCGCCCCTGGAGCTTCCGGAGGGCGAGGACCTTCGCCGTCGTCGCCCGGCGCCGAACGACCCGGCGGCCGCGCGCGACGGACGCCGCAGCGCCCGCTTCGAGTGTGGCCAGCCGCTCCCGCAGGTCGCGGATCTCGTGGTCCCGCGCCCGCAGCGTGGCGCGCACCTGCGAGACCCGCAGTTTCTTCTGCTTCACGAGAGCCGCGAGAACGTACTGCGCCTCATGCGACTTCAGATTCATATCTCCCCCTGCAATCGAAACTGGCGCCGCGGGGGCGCCGCAAGACTTCGGCGGGAAGTCTATCAGCCCGGTCCGACGGTCACGCGAGGACGTCGCGCCGGGCGAAGACCTCGAAGGAGACCACGAGGGCGGCGGCCGCCCACACCGCGAGCACAACGACCGAGAACGGGACCGTCATTCCGGGGATGGGAGGCGGCGTGCCCGTGGCGTAATCGGGCAGCGGCAGGTTCGTGACGAAGAGATACTTCTGGAACTCCCACGTGGACGCGAGCCGCGGCAGGATCGTTCCGAGAATCAGCGCGGCGAACATCGTCCCCATCGAGGCGGCCGTCGAGCGCAGGAGGACGGACGTCATGAATCCGATCACCGCGACCGCGGCGGCGGCGAACCACGCGAGGCCGAAGGACAGAACGGCGTCCTGCCAGAGCGGCACCGCGCGCACGGCGGAAGAGTCGAGCGCCTCGGCGGCGGTCATGCGGAATCCCGTCAGGAACGGCGCCCCCCATCCCCGATATCCGTATGCGAGGCCGCCGAAGAGATACGCCACGATCCCGCCCACGAGCACCGTCAGCCCCACGGCGAGCAGGAGCGCCACGAGCTTGGACGCGAGCACGCGGCGGCGGCCGATCGGCCGCGTCAGCAGGAGCTTGACCGTCCCCTCGGAGAACTCCGACGACACGATGTCCGCCGCGAAGACGATCGCGAGCAGCGGAAGCAGCAGGTAGCTCGACGCGCTCGCGAATCCGCGCGAGAAGAGCGGGCCCGACGTGTCTTCGGGATTGAGGTTGCGGTCCAGGTGGTACTGCAGGCGCGCGATCTCGAACTGCACCCAGCGGCGCTGCGTGTCCGGGAGTCGGCCCTGCCGCAGCCAGTTGCGCATGCGCGAGACCTGTTCCTGCGTGTCGATGCGCCAGTCCTTCGTGTGGAACCGGCGGCGCCCCTCGACCTGCGCGAACACGATGATGCCGATCAACGCGATGAGGATCGCGAGCACGAGCCGGAACCGCCGCCGCTTCCACAGCTTCAGGACCTCGTTTTCGACGAGCGGCAGGAACTTCATACCGTCTCCCCTCCCGTGATCTCGAGAAATACGTCCTCGAGGGTGGAGGCGCGGCGCTCCACGGCCGCCACCTCGACGCCGGCTTCGACGAGCGCGCGCACGGCCGCCGGCATCTCGGCGCCGCCGGCGGCCACGAGGAACGTTTCGGGGCCTTCCCGCTCGACGCGCCCCGGGAAAACGCGCTCGAGCACCTCGACCGCCCGCTCGCCCGGCCGGGCGACGACGCGATGTCCGGAGGCCGTGCGCGAGAGAAGCTCCGCGACGGGGCCGGTCGAGAGCGTTTTACCGCGGTGGATGATCGCCACGCGGTCGCACATTTGCTCGACCTCCGAGAGAAGGTGGCTCGACACGAAGACCGAGATCCCGCGCTCCTCGGCGAGCGAGCGCACGAGGCGGCGGATCTCGCGGATGCCGGCCGGGTCGAGGCCGTTTGCGGGCTCGTCGAGGATCAGGACGTCCGGCGCGCCGAGCAGAGCCTGCGCGATGCCGAGCCGCTGGCGCATCCCGAGCGAGTAGGTCGAGACCTTGTCGTCGAGCCGCTCGCCGAGCGCCACGAGCGACGCGAGTTCTGGAATCCGCGCGGCCGCGCCGTCCGGAAGCATGCGCGCGAAGTGCAGCAGGTTCTCGCGGCCGGTCAGGTACGGATAGAGGTCGGGCGACTCGACGATGCATCCGACGTGTGCCATCGCGCGCGAAAACTCGGCGGCCACGTCGAGGCCCCGGATCCGGACGGTCCCCCGGTCCGGCCGCGCGAGCCCGACGAGCATGCGGATCGTCGTCGTCTTGCCGGCGCCGTTGGGGCCGAGAAACCCGAAGACCTCGCCGGCCGGCACTTCGAAGGAGACGTCGGAGACCGCCGTGCGATCGCCGAACCGCTTCGTCAGATGCTCGGCCGCGAGGACGGGCTCGCCCACGCCGGAGAATCTCTCACAAGCCGGACGTTCGGGCCTGCATATGATCCTCGCCGTGGCCACCGGATCCTCGCGGTTCTGGCTCTGGAGACTGCCGGCGGCCGTCGGCGTCGCCGCGACGCTTCTCTTCGCCGCCGGGTTCGTCCTCGCGCTTCGAGCCGCGTCCGGCCGGCCGCTCGGCGCGCCGCCACCCGAAGCCCGCGCCGCTTCCCTGCCGCCGCCGCGGGTCAACGGGCGGCTGCTCCTCGTGCTCGGCGACTCGCTCGCCCGCGGCACCGGAGACGAGTCGGGTCGGGGGTTCGCCGCCGACGTCCTCGACGGGCTCCGCAAGCGCGGCCCCGTCGAGATCGCGAACCTCGGCATCAACGGCGCGGAATCGGACGAGGTGCGGGAACTGTCCGAGAAGCCGAACGTCCGCTCGCTCGCGGCGAACGCCGCCTGGATTCTCGTCTCGGTCGGCGGCAACGACCTGTCCCACGCGGTGCCGCGCGCCGATGCTCGGGCGCCGTCTCCGCTCGAGGACGTCGCGCACGCCCGCGACGCTTTCGCGGGGAATCTGCGCGCGATCCTCGCGGGACTGCGGGAATCCAATCCCAGGGCGCCGATCCGCCTGCTCGCGCTCTACGATCCGTTCGAGAGCGTCACGAGCTCGACGCGCCTCGGAAAATCCGTGATCCTGAACTGGAACGCCGTCGCGCAGGAGACGGCGCTCTCATTTCCGAACGTCGTCGTCGTGCCGACCTTCGATCTCTTCGAGGGCCGCGAGGATCGCCTCGCGATCGACCACTTCCACCCGAACCGCGAAGGCTACGGCCTCATCGCGACGCGTTTCCTGCAGGTGCTCGAGTAGACCGTCGCCTTCGCTTGCTCGGGGACCTGGCTTTCGCCACCGGCTCGCGAGCGATTCGATTCACCTATCCTCGAACATCCGTTCGCGGCGCGCGGAAGCTCCCGAAGTAACCGAGGGAGGACGTCCGCGCGCCGCGGGAGCGACCGCCGAGCGACGCATCAGGCGGACGGTCGAGGCCCTTTGGCCGAGCCGGCCGCCGGTCGCGTCTTCGCGAGATTCGGAGCGAGAGCGGTCGCGACGGTATCAGTGCCGGTGCACGGCGACGTGGCCGTGGCCGTGGAAGCCCCCATGGACGTTCCCGTGGAAGTGCGCGACCGGGAACCCATGCGCGTGGACCGAGAAGTAGGCGACCGGCGCTCCGTAGGCCGCGTAGCCATATCCGTAGGGATACGCGTAGGGTGCCCCGTACCCGTAGGCGTAGGGCGACGGGTAGTAGGGATAGGCGGCGTATGGCGCCGCGACGACGACGGAAGGCGCGTAATAGAACGGGGCGGCGACGCCGACGCCAACCGCCACGTGCGAGTGGAAGCCTCCGTGGAAATGTCCGCCGCCGTGGAAGTGCCCGCCTCCGTGGAATCCGCCTGCGGACGCGGCGCGCGGCGCAGCGAAAAAGGCCGCGACGGCCAGAACGATCGGAATCGCGATCGCACGCAACGACTTCATTTCAAGACCTCCATCCGGATCCCTCGCAACGACGATGCCACACCGAAGGCATTCGCTTCAAAGGACCTGAGCGCCGGTGGCAGCCCCTCGACCGTCCCCGTCGAGAGTCAGTCCGACGCCCGGAGAGGTCACCGGCCTCAGCGGAAGAGGCGGAAGAGGAAGCGCGCCACCGCCAGTCCCAGGGAGCCCGCCATGCTCCAGCGATTGACGCGGGACGAGAACGAGTTGCGGCCAAACAGCCGGTAGGCGCCGACGACGCCCGCCGTGAGCGTGCCGGTCCAGAACCCGATCGACGTGTAACGTGCGCGCTTCTGTTCGACAGCGGAGCGCACCTCGGCGATCGCGGCGGTGAGATCGCGGCGCTCGGCCTCGGCGCGGATCGAGAGGTTCACCAGCCGTTCTTCCCGCGTGGTCATCCGGCGCTCTCCCGCAGGCGGGCCTCGATCTCCTCCGGCGTCTCGCCCGCGCGGGCCGGAACCGGCTGGTCGTGGGGTCCCTTCTCGGCGTCCGATTTTTCGCCCACGCCCGCGGCGCGCTTGACGGCGTCGAGATCGCGGTCGATCTCCCGCCGCGTCGCCGGGAAATCCAGCGGACGGACGCGCGACATCTGGCGGACACCGAACACGCCGGCCCCTACCGCGACGCCGGCGTAGAGCACGAGCGTCGCGAGGATGCCGAGGATCGGGCTTCCGAAAAGGCGCGCGAGCACTGCGGCGAGGAGCGCCGTCAGCAGCAGGCCCGCGAGCGTTCCGAAGAGGATCGCCACGAGGAACGACACCAGCGCCTTTCCGAAGAGTGCCCCCTTCTCCGCGAGCTCCTCCTGGAACATCTCCGCGCGCGTCTCGAACACGCGCCCCGCGGCCGCGCCGACCGCCCACAGCTTCTCGCGCCAGCCCGGCGGGCGGGACTCGACCTCCGGCTCGAACTCTTCCATCTCGCTCATGGACGCGCCTCCAGCGAGGCGGCCGCGTGCGCTCCGGGCGGCAACGCCTCCATCGGAGCGACCCGCACGCCGCAGTCGCGCAGGCGCTCGCCGACGCGGCGAGCGATCGCCGGTGCGCCGGGCGTGTCGCCGTGCAGGCAGATCGTATCGGGCTGGAGATGCAGCCGCGTCCCGTCGGTCGCCACGGCGTACCCCTCGCAGACGAGCGCCACGGCCTGCGCCGCCGCCATATCGGGATCGGTCAGGAGCGCGTCGGGCCGCGAGCGCGGCACGAGATTTCCGTCCGGAAGATAGCGGCGGTCGGCGAACGCCTCTGCCGCCACGGAGAGCCCCGCCTCGCGGCCGGCTTCGAGGAGCATCGAGCCGACCGCGCCGACGAGGATCAACGCGGGGTGGAACCGCCGCACGCCTTCCGCGATCGCCCGCGCCACATCGGGAAACTTCCCCGCCGCGTGGTAGAGGCCGCCGTGCGGCTTCACGTGCGAGAGCGTCCCGCCGCGAGACCGCACGAATCCGTCGAGGGCGCCGATCTGATAGAGGACGAGCTTCTCGATCTGGTCCGCCGGCATCTCGACCGCGACGCGCCCGAAATTCTCGCGGTCCGCGAAGCCCGGGTGTGCGCCGACCCGAATGCCGCGCGCCAGGGCCGCGGCCACGGTGCGGTCCATCGTCGAGGGATCGCCCGCGTGGAAGCTGCACGCCACGTTGGCCGACGTGAGGTACGGCAGCAGCTCCTCGTCCGGCATCCCCTCGCCGACATCGGCGTTCAGGTCGATCGTCGTCATGCGCTCGAAAATTGTATCCCCGCCCGGGCGGCCAGCGCCTCGGCCAGGGTCACCGCCGCAAAGCGCACCGAGCGCCCCGGCGGCGCCTGCGCCGCGAGCGCCCAGTCCGCCGCAATGACGGCGCCGATGCGCGCGTAGCCCCCGGTGATGGGCCGGTCGGGCCCGAGGAGAATCGGCTGCCCGTCGAGCGGCACCTGAATCGTGCCACGGGCCGTTCCCTCCGGCGGCATTTCGGATGACCCGGCCGCCGCGAGGGGCGGTCCCTCCAGCCGGATTCCCCGGCGGTCGCTCGTCGAGGAGACGCGGAACGATTGCGAAAGGAACGTCTCGATCGCGCGGCGCTCGAAGAAGCGCTCGCGTCGCGGGTCGAGGACGACGCGCAGCGAGAGCTCGGCGCCGCCCTTCGCGGAGAGACTCGCGGACGCCGGACCGCGAGCGGCCGCTCGGGCGTCGCGTGCCGCGCCCGGCGGAACCATCAGGATCTCGCCCGGCTCGATGCGTTTCGTCAGCGCGAGCCGCCCCGGCGCACGCAGCCCGCCCTCGACGCAGAGGTACGCGCGCATCGCGTCGCGCGCCGGCCCGAAGCGGAGGCGATCTCCCGCCTCGACCCGCAGGGGTGCGGACGCGGACGCCGTCACGCCGTTGCGCTCGAGCGCCATCGCGGCGCCGGAGACGCAGACGAGGAAGGACGACAGCGCCTCGAGCTCCGGGCCGAGGAGCGTCATCTCGACCGCGGCCGCGTCCGGCGGGTTGCCGAGAAGCGCGTTGCCCTGCGCCAGCGCGCCCTCGTCCATCGCGCCTCCGGGCGGCAGTCCCGAGCCGCCTCCGCCCGGCCGCGGCGCGCCCTGAACCGACGCGAAGACGCCCGACCTCACGACGCGGAACGCGGGACGTCCGCCGGGAGAGGTCGCGACGCGCGACGACGCGGCGGCGATCTCCGCCTCCATCGCCGCGAAGCGCCCCGGCGCGACCGCCGTGAAGCGGACGAGGTCTCCGGGCGCGAAGAGCGCGGGCGGCTCGGCCTCCTCGTCGAAGAGCCGGACGGCGGCCCGGCCGATGAGACGCCAGCCTCCCGGCGTCGCCGACGGATAAACGCCGGTGTACGGGCCGCCGATCGCGACCGAGCCCGCGGGCACGCGCGGCCGCGGCGTCGGCAGGCGCGGAGCGTGGAGCGCCGGGTCGAGGCCCGCGAGATACGCCCAGCCGGGCGCGAACCCGAGGAACGCGACCGCGTACTCCCCTTCCGCGTGGCGGCGGCAGAGCTCCTCGGGCGACATGCCCGCATGCGCGGAGAGCTCCGCGAGGTCCGCCCCCGTCTCGACGCCATAGAGGACGGGAATCTCGTGCCGGCGCGGCGGCCGCGCCGCGGAAGAAAGCCCCGAGCGTGTCCGGATCTCGCGGCGCAGGGCCTCGTGGGGAAGACTCCGCGGATCGAACGCGAGGAAGAGCGTGCGCGCGCCGGGCACGGCGTCGCGCAGGCCCGGTAGCCGATCCGCGAGCAGCGCCTCTCCGAGCGCGACGGCGGCGCGGTTGGCTTCGTCTTCCGGCGCGTCGCGGTATTCGACGACGGCGGCGCCGTCGGCGAGATCGTGGATCTCCGGCGGGATCTCGCTCATGCGCGGGTCGAGCCCGCGCCGACGCCGCGACGCCTCCAGAGCGCGTAGACCGGAACGCCGGCTCCAACGATCAGGTAGCCCGGCCATGTCGTGCGCGGGTTGGCGGAGAGCAGGAGCAGGATCAGCGCGCCGCCGCCCGCCGCATAGAGGAGCGGGAACAGCGCGCCGCCCGGCAGCCGGAACGGCCGCGGCCACTCGGGCCGCCGGCGCCGGAGAACGACGACCGCGAGCACCAGCAGAACGAAGAAGAGCAGGTCCGCCGAGATGACGTATTTCAAGAGGTCACTGTAGCTGCCCGAGAGGACGAGCAGGCAGGCCCATGCGGCCTGCGCCCGGAGCGCGTTCCCGGGCACGCCGGCCCGGTTGATCCGGTCGAGGCCGCGGAAGAAGAGCCCGTCGCGCGCCATCGCGAACCCGACGCGCGCGCCCGACAGGATGAGACCGTTGACGCACCCGAAGGTCGAGACCATGATCGCCGCCGCCACGGCCGCGGCCGCCGGCGGACCGAAGAGGGCGGTGGCGACGGCCGTCGCCACGCGGTCCTCCGGAGCATGGGCGACTTCCGACAACGGGAGCACGTTCAGGTAAGCGACGTTCGCGGCGACGTAGAGCACGGTGACGATCGCGCATCCCGCGAGCAGCGCCCGCGGCAGCGTACGGCCCGGATCGCGGATCTCCTCGCCCGCGAACGTGACGTTGTTCCACGCCGACTGCGCGAAGAGCGGGCCGGCCATCGCGGTGCCGAACGCCAGGGCGAGCGGCGCGCCCGTGAGCGCCGATCCCGACGAGGACGCGGCATGCCACAGGCTCTCCCCGCGCAGCGCAACGGCCGGGCCGCCTCCCAGAAGGAGGCCCGCGGCCGTCAATCCGAGGAGCGCGGCGAACTTCGCAACCGTGAAGACGTTCTGCGTCCGCGTGCCGGTCTTCACTCCCGTGGAGTTCGACGCCGTCAGCACGAGGATGACGGCGATGGCGACGGCCTGCACCGCCGAAACGGAGAGCGGCCCGACGGTGAAGAGCGGCCGTGACGAGATCGCCGGCGCGAGAACGCCCAGGAACTTTCCGAACGCGACCGCGACGGCCGCGATCGTGCCCGTCTGCACGACGAGCATCAGCGTCCAGCCGAAGAGAAAGCCGGCGAGCGGTCCGTAGGCCTCGCGAAAGAAGACGTACTGTCCGCCGGCGCGCGGCAACATCGCCGCGAGCTCCGCGCAGCAGAGCGAAGCGACCATCGTCGAGACGCCGGCCACCGCCCACGCCGCGAGCAGCCAGCCGGCGGATCCGACCTGCCGCGCGCTCTCCGCCGAGACGATGAAGATGCCGGAGCCAATCATCGAGCCGACGACGAGCGCCGTCGCGTCGAAGAGGCCGATCCCCCGGGAGAGCTTCGCCGCGGGATCCATCACGAGGCTCAGGACCGCGGGGGCGTGCCGTTCCGGTGGCCGAAGCGCCTCTCGAGCATGCCGACGACGTGGAGCGTTCCGAGCGCGAGCAGGGTCGCTCCCGCCGCGAAGGGATACTGACGAAGCGCCGTCGACGCGCCGACCGTCGCCGCGAAGAGCATCGAGGCCGCGGTCGTCAGGCCCTCGATGTGCTCCTCGTCGCGCTGCCGGATGATCGTGCCGGCGCCGAGGAAGCCGACCGCCGTGACGACGGCCGTGATCACCGGCACCGGATCGAACCGCGCGAGCGGCGAGGCGCCGGCTCCGAGGAACTGTTGCTGGAGGGCGCGGGCACCCTCGACGAGCATCGCTGCAGCGCCGGCCACGAGCATGTGCGTGCGGAGTCCCGCGGCCTTCCGGCGGAGCTCGCGCTCGAGCCCGATGAAGGCGCCGAAGAACATCGCGAGCGCGACGTCGACGAGCATCCGGAGCTGGACGTCGAGGCTCAAGCGATCATCTCCAGAACCGGAAGCGGCGGCGAACGCGCCGGCGGCGCGCCTTCTCTCCCGCAGCGGCGAGGACCAGGGCCGCCGCGCCGGCGAGCACCCAACCCGACTCCGTCGCGGGCCCGGGCGGCGCGGGGATCTGCTCGCGCTCCCACTCGGACGCGGCGCGCCGCCGCTCGAGCTCGAGCCGCAGGCTCTCCTCGCCGCGACGCATCGCCCAGCGGTGGTTCGCCTCGAGGGCGCCGCGAAAGGCCGGTGCGAGAAACCGCAGCAGAGGCTTGCGCGCCTCGATCCGCCAGTCGAACGTCGCTTCGACGAAGGCGCCCTCGGGCTCGAAGGTCCATTCGCCGCGGCCGCGAAAGTCGCCGTCCGCCTCGAACGCAAACCCCTGGTCGCCGCGCTGCTCGGTCAATCGGAGCGTCCAGTCGAGAAGGTAGGGAAGCCATCCCCGCGTTTGGAGCCGCACCGTCCGGCCGATCCCGTGTGCGTCGCCGGCCTGGATCTGCTCCGCTCGCCGATAGGCCGCCGGCCACCAGCGCGGCAGGTCCATGGGGTCGCCGAGCACGTCGCGGACCTCTCGGGGCGTCCCCGCGACCCGCCAGCGCGTGACGAAACGGTAGTCGTGCATCCCCATCGGGGCTCCCCCGCAAGTGCCTGGAAAGCTTACCCCGGCGGCCGCTCGGAACCGTCCCGGCCGGTCTTCGATCGCGCGGAACTTCCACGGGGCACGTGCGTAACTCATAGGCAGGCGGTACGTCTCATCGTCGTCCGCCACCGGATCGAGGAAGGTCGAAGGGAAGGGGTCGGCTCCATGCGCAAGCTCTTCAAGACCCTGTTTCTGCTGCTGATTCTCGTGGCCGCGGCCGCGGGGCTCTACGCCTGGGCGCGCGCCGGCAAGGGCGACAAGGACGGCCCGAAGATGGTGACCGTCGAGAAGGGCGCCGTGACCGAGAAGGCGATTGCCGTCGGCCAAATCCAGCCCCGACAGAAGTTCTCGGTCAAGTCGAAGATCTCCGGCATCGTGCACCGCTGCCTCGTCGAAGTCGGAGATCGGGTCAAGCCCGGACAGACGCTCTTCGAGATCGCCCCCGACCCGACGCCGCAGGAGCTGACGGATGTCGACCGGCAGCTCGACTCTGCGCACGCCTCCTTTCAGCGCGCCAAGGCGGATTACGAGCGCGCCGTGGAGCTTTCGAAGACGGGCGTCCTCCCGACCTCCGACCTCGACTCCAAACGCGAGGCCTTCGAGCTCGCGAAGATCGCGGTCGCGCGGGCGGAACAGGGCCGAGACCTGACCCGCAAGGGGCGGATCGACACGGCCGACATCACGATCGAGTCCAACATCAAGGCCCCGGCCGCGGGAACGATCCTGACTCGCGCGGTCAACCCGGGCGATCCCATCACGCCGCTGACTTCCTACCAGCCGGGCACCGAGCTCGCGACGATCGCCGACATGACCGACCTCATCTTCAAGGGCACGGTGGACGAGATCGACGTCGGCAAGCTCAAGGTGGATCTGCCCGCGCGCATCAAGGTCGGCGCGATGCCCTCCGACGTCGTGACCGGTCGCGTCTCGCGCATCGCGCCGCAGGCCCAGCAGAAGGACGGCGCGACGCTCTTCGACGTCGAGATCGAGCTCGACCCATCGAACCGGCTCACGCTGCGCGCCGGCTACTCGGCCAACGCGGACCTCATCATCCGCGAGAAGAAGGACGTGCTCACGGTGCCCGAGCGCGTCGTGATCTTCGAGGACGGCGGCAAGAAGACGTTCGTCGAGCTCCCGGCCGCGAAGCCGAAGGAGCCGCCCAAGAAGACCGAGATCAAGCTCGGCATCTCCGACGGCCTGAACGTCGAGGTCGTCGCCGGGCTCGAGTCGGGCGCCAAGGTCGCTCGAGCGGCCCCCCAAGAAGATCACCTCCGCCGTCGACTGAGTCGAGCCGTATTTCGATGGGCACGTTTCAGGACGCCCTGCGGCAGATGTGGCGGGACATGCGCGGCCAGAAGCTGCGCACGTTCCTGACGATCTTCGGCATCGTCTGGGGCACGGTCGCCGTCACGCTGCTGCTCGCCTTCGGGCGCGGGCTCCAGCGGCAGATGACGATCAACACGGCGGGCATCGGCGACCAGATCTGCATCGCCTGGCCGGGCCTGACCTCGATCCCGTTCCAGGGGCTCGGGAAGGGGCGCAAGATCCGCCTGAGCGAGGACGACATCGACGCGATCCGCGCGCAGGCGCGCGGTTTGAACGCGATCTCGAGCGAGTACTCGCAGACGCTGAAGCTCAACTACGGCACCAAGACGGTCGCCGTGGACGTCTCCGGCGTCTCGCCCGAGTTCGGCGCGATGCGCAACATCAATCCTCACCCGGGCGGACGATTCCTCAACCCCAACGACGTGGCGCTCGAGCGTCGGGTGCTCTTCATCGGCAACAAGCTCGCCGACGACGTCTTCGGAAAGACCGACCCGGTCGGGAAGACCGTGCTCCTCGGCGGGTCGCCGTTTCTCGTCATCGGCGTGATGGAGAAGAAGATCCAGGACTCGAGCTACAGCGGCCGCGACAACGACAAGGGCTTCATCCCGGGCTCGACCTTCCGCGCTCTGACCGGCGAGAAGTGGGTCGACAACCTCATCTATCAGCCCACGATTCCTCACGAGAGCAAGCAGGTCACGGCGAGCGTCCGCGAGATCCTCGGCGGACGGCAGCGCTTCGACCCCGACGACAAGGAGGCGCTCTCCGTGTGGGACACGACGGAGGAGTTCAGTTCTTCGAGATCTTCTTCCTGTCGTTCCGGCTCTTCCTCGGGATCATCGGCTCGTTCACGCTCATCGTCGGCGGCATCGGCGTCTCGAACATCATGAACGTCGTCGTCGAGGAGCGGACCCGCGAGATCGGCATCAAGATGGCGCTCGGCGCGCGCGCGAAGGCGATCCTGCGGCAGTTCCTGATGGAGACGATGCTCATCACCGGGGTCGGCGGCGCGATCGGTTTTGCGATCTCGTTCGCCGTTTGCTGCGGTCTTCCCCAAGTTCGGCGTGACCCAGTACGTCGGCGATCCGAACGTCTCGTTCGCCGTCGCGGCGGTCACGGCCGCGATCCTGGGCCTGACCGGCCTGATCGCCGGCTACTTCCCGGCGAAGGAAGCCTCGCGCCTCGATCCCGTCGTCGCGATGAAGCTATGAGCCGGCACGATCTCGAAGCTCGTCGTTCAGCTCTTCTTCCGCTCCGCGCGGCTCCAGAAGAAGCGCGCCACGCTGACGATCGCCTCGCTCGCCTGGGGCACCGTCACGATCCTGCTGCTCCTCGCGTTCGGCGAGGGCCTGAAGCGGCAGATGCAATCGAACGAGCAGGCCATGGGATCGAATCTCGCGATCCTCTGGCCCGGCGAGACGTCGAAGCCGTACAAGGGCCTCCCGGAGGGCCGGCCGATCCGGCCCCGGCTCGAGGACGTGGACTACGTTCGCGCCCGCATGCCGGACCTCGACGCCGCCTGGGGCGAGGTGACCTCGTGGCGCACGGCGCTGACCTACGGCCGCAAGACGGTCAACGCCAGGTCGTCGGCACGAGCCCCGTCTACGGCGACCGGCGCAAACACTTCCCGAAGCCCGGCGGACGGTTCCTCGACCCGGAGGACCTCGAAGAGAAGCGGCGCGTGCGTCTTCCTCGGCAACGAGCTCGCCAAGCAGCTCTTCGGCGAGGAGGACCCGGTCGGCAAGACCGTCGCTGATCAACAACTCGCCGTTCACGGTCATCGGCGTCATGCAGCGCAAGCGGCAGTCCTCGACCTACGGCGGGCCGGACGCGCAGCACGGCGTGATCCCGGAGACGACCTTCAAGGCGCTCTTCGGACGCGACCACCTGAACGTCCTCGTCATCCGCGTGAAACAGCCCGAGGAGATGGACGACGCGCTCGTGCGGCTCAACCAGGTGCTCGGACCGCGTCTCGGCTACGACCCGGAGGACACCCGCGTCTTCGGAGTCTGGAACACCGTCGAGGGCCAGAAGATGAGCGCGAAGATCCTGCTCGGCCTCGAGCTCTTCTTCGGCATCATCGGCGCGCTGACCCTGATCATCGGCGGCGTCGGCGTCGCCAACATCATGTACGCCGTCGTCAAGGAGCGCACGCGCGAGATCGGCGTCAAGATGGCGCTCGGCGCGCGACGCCGCTGGATCACCGGGCCCTTCATCCTGGAGGGGCTCGTCTACACGCTCGTGGGCGGCCTCTTCGGAGCCTTCATCGCGATCGTCATCGTGACGCTGCTGGGCCTGATCCCGATCGGAAGGCAACGACGTGCTCGAGTTCCTCGGCAAGCCGACGCTGTCGTGGCCGATCGGCGCCGCGACCGTCGCGATCCTCGGCACGGCAGGACTGCTCGCCGGGTACTTCCCCGCGCGCCGCGCCGCGTCGATCGACCCTGCGGCGACCCTGCGCTATGAGTAAGGAGAGAGCCATGCCTGCGGCCGACGGCCCCGTCATCGCGATGGACGAGATCCGGAAGGTCTACGACACCGGGAAGGTCCGGGTCGAGGCGCTGAAGGGCATCGACCTTGCGGTCGCCGGCGGCGAGTTCGTCGCGATCGTCGGGCCCTCGGGCTCGGGCAAGTCGACGCTGATGAACCTGATCGGCTGTCTCGACACGCCGACCGACGGCACCTACCGCCTCGCCGGCGAGGACGTCTCCGGCCTGTCGCGCGACGAGCTCGCGGACATCCGGAACCGACGCGTCGGGTTCGTGTTCCAGAACTTCAATCTGCTGCCGCAGATCACGGCGTTCGAGAACGTCGAGATGCCGCTCCTCTTCGGCGGCGTGCCGCCGAAGAAGCGCAAGGAGCGCGTCGAGGAGCTGCTGACCAAGGTCGGCCTGGCGGACCGCATGGACCACAAGCCGACGGAGCTCTCGGGCGGCCAGATGCAGCGCGTCGCGATCGCCCGCGCGCTGGCGATGAACCCGGACATCCTGCTCGCCGACGAGCCGACCGGAAACCTCGACACGTCCTCGGGCGGCGACGTCATGGGGCTCTTCACCGAGCTCTGGCAGCAGGGGCGCACCCTCGTCGTCATCACGCACGACATGAGCCTCGCGCGGCGCGCCGGGCGCGTCGTCGAGATGCGCGACGGCCGGATCATCAAAGACGGGGAAGTCGCAGCGTAACGTGCCAGTCGAGCGGCAATTACGAGTCGCTCGCGACGCGACCAAGTTTCGCGAAGTTACCGAGCGAAACGACTCGCGTCGCGGGAGCCGGAGCGCAGCGAGGAAATCAGGCGAGCGGTCGAAGCCCTTTGGCTGAGCCGCGAGCCGGTGGCGCCAGCCAGATTACCGAGCAAGCGACGGCGACGGTTTGACGAACGCCTCGATCTCCTCGATCCCCTCCTTTGCGAACTCCGAGACCGACGGATCCGGGTCGTCGGAAAGCTTGCGCAGGAGCGCGAGATCGCTCTCGCCGTGGAGGGTCGCGAGCTTCTTGATCGCGTCCTCGCGGATCTGGCGGTTGCGATCCGAGGTGAACTGCCGCAGCCGTTCGGCCAGGCGCGGATCCCCGGGCGACGACGCCTCCCACGCCTCGAGGGCCGCGGCGCGCACCTCCTGGAGGTGCTTCGGATCGGCCCAGGAATCGAACGTCGCGGCGAGCGAGGCGTCCTGGAGTTTCCCCAGGCCGGTCAGTGCGCCGACCCGGATCGAGTCCCAGTAACGCGACTCGCGGGACAGCTGCTTCGTCAGAAACTCCTTCGCCCCCGAGGCGCGCAGGTCTCCGAGCGAGATCTCCGCCGCCGCGACGACGTCTTCGGCGGCGTCCGTCTCGACCGCCCGGCGCAGAACTGCGGCCGACGAGGCGCTCCCGCACGTCCCGAGCGCCAGCGCCGTCGCGCGCCGCACGCGCCGGTCGGAGTCCCCGATCGCCTTCTCCAGCGCCCGCGCCGCGGACTCGCCGCCGGTCGCGCCGAGATCCATCGCCGCCTCCTGGCGCAGTCCCCAGAATGCGCCCGCGTCCGCGAGGACCGACGCCAGAGCCGACGGCGCCCGCGGATCGCGCGGCGAAGTCGTCCGCGAGCTGCCGCGCCGCGCGAAGCACGGGCCGCAAGGTCGCCGCCGCGCAGCTCCTCCAGGACCTCGCCGATCGGGCGGTCGTACTTCACCTCGCAAACGAGCCAGCCGCCCTTGTCGAACGTCACGCGTCGAGGGCGGGAAGTCGCCGGCAGCGCGACCTTCGTCTCCCAGCCCGGAGAGCTCGACGCGGTGGACGTTCGAGCCCGCGTCGTCCGCGATCTCGATCTCGACCGGCAGCCGGAAATCGTTCTCGAACGGCAGGTCGGCCTGGATCTGCCGCACCGTGAGGTCCACCTGCTTGCGCTCGGCCGACCAGACATACGAGACGTCGAAGCGCGGATGGCCTCCGCCCTTCTGAATCCAGTCCTGGAAGAACCAGGACACGTTGCGCCCGCCGGCCCGCTCGAACGCCTCACGCAGGTCGTTCGAATCGACGTTCGAGAATTCGTTGTGTTTCAGGTACCAGGCGAGCGCGCCGTAGAACGTGTCGTCTCCCACGAAGTGCCGCAGCATGTGGAGCACCAGAGACCCCTTGATGTACGTCAGCTGCGACTGGTACATCTGCGCGGGCTCCTTCCATCGGTACGACTCCATGGGCCGGACCTCGCCCGTCTTTCGCACGTAGTCGAGATAGTCGTTCAGATACCGCCAGCGCTGGTACGTCAGGTCGTCCTCGCCGTGCGCGTGGCCGTTCCATACGGTGTGCCAGAAGGACGCGAACGACTCGTTCAGCCAGATCGAGGAGAGCGAGCGGCACGTCACGAGATCGCCGAACCAGTGGTGCGCGAGCTCGTGCGCGATCGTGTCCTCGTACGTCCAGATCGGGTAGGGCTTCTCGTAGTCCGGCGCCGAGTCGGGCGGATCCCCTTCGGCGTGCAGGTGCGATTCGCCGAAGCCGGTCGCCGTCGTCGTCTCCATGGCGCCCACGGCGAATTCGCGCAGCGCGACGGAGTCGTACTTCACCCACGGATACGGGTAGCGCATCGTCTCGGAGAAGAACTCGATCATCCGCGCCGTGTTGCCGAAGGAGTGGCGCGCCGCATTCTCGGTGCCGGGGGGCGTCCAGGCCGAGAGCGGCACCGTGGCCGTCCCCACGCGCGCGGAGTCGAGCGGCACGGCCACGAAGTCGCCGACGTCGACGGTCAGCAGGTACGCCGGGATGGGTTTCTCCTGGATCCAATGGAAGGTGCGCGTGCCGCCGGCGTTCTCCTTCACCGACTCGAGCTTGCCGTTGGCGACGGCGGAGAAACCCTTCGGGACCGTCACGAGCCATTCGACGGGAAAGCGTTCGTTCTCGCCGTTGTAGAGCGGCAGCCAGCCGTTGTGCAAACCTCCTTCCCCGTAATTCCAGGCCTGCGCCGCGCGGCCGCCGGCCGCCGGGAAGAAGTACATGCCGACGCGCGGCGACACGGTGTAGGTGATCGCGACGCCCGCCTTCCCGCCCGAGGGCAGCGGCGGATCGAGCGCGACGTCGAGCTTCCAGGCCTTGGAATCCGCGGTGAACTTCGCCGGCTTGCCGTCCCGCTCCGCGCGGGACACGGCGAGATCCGCAGCGTCGAGCGAGAGCGTCGTCAGCGGCGATCGCAGCGAGACGACGCCGAGGGTGACGGTTCCCGAGATCTTCTCGTGATCCATGTCGAACGCGAGCTCCGCCTTGTAGCTCTCGACGTGGAAGTCGCGCTCCCGCACGGCGCGCTCGGGCCCGTCGGGAACCCGGTGGCCGGGCAGGACCTGCGCCGACAGACACGGCGCGAGGCCCGCGCAGACGAGGAGCGTGCCGAGATTGACGCGTCGCATGTTTCCTCCTGAGGTCGGAGGGAATACTAACGCTGGAAGGCGTACGAGATCTTGAGGAAGAACTGCCGCGAGAGCGGCGCGAGACGGTACGAAGTCGGGGGCACGGGCAGGATGTCTCCGTCGGGAAAGAGCGCGTGACTGTCGCCGTAACCGAGGTACGCGACGGTCTGCCAGTTCACCTTGTAGGAGAAGAGCACCGAGCCGTCGAACTCGCCCGCGCGCGCGGGAACGGGGAACGTGTAGAGCGACGGATCGCGCTGCGTCTCGACCCACTGTCCGATCAAGCGCAGCGACAGGCGCGCATCGAAGACGTACGTCGCTTTGAGCCGGCCGATCCACGCCGTGAAGAGGCGCTGCGCGTCGGCGCCGGGAGTCGGCGGTACGTCGAGCCAGCTGCGCTCGGCGAGCGCGATCAGCTCGAGATGGTCCGTCGGATGGAGCGTCAGGGTCAGCGCGACGTCGGCGCCGTGCCCTTCCCGCGCGTTGTCGAAGTCGATCTGCCGGCCGACCGATCCCGTCAGCAGGATGCGCGTGAAGCGGCGTGAAGGATCGACCTGAACCTGGAACACGCCGTAGTCCGCCGACAGCAACTTGCCGGCAACGCGCACGGTGTCGAGGTTCGCGCCGACGAAGCCGGTCAGGTTCTTTTTCCCGATGAAGTCGAGCCCGGGAAAGACGCGCCGGAAGATCATGAGGCCGTCGCGGTCCTCCTGGTAGTCCTCCCCCACGCGCGGCCGCAAATAGCTGAAGAGGCCGCTCGTCGGATAGAACGGCCGGCCCGCGCTCAGCGTGCCCTCGCGATAGCCCACCTGCGGCACGAAGCCGTCGTCGGCGCGGAATCCGTTCGAGAAGTCCTTGTACGTCGCCTCGACGAAGCTCGTGAGGTTCGAGCGCGTCCAGTCGAGCGAAAGACCGTGGCCCGAAAGATGCTCTCCGTTCCACGACGGCGACAGGTCGGGACGGTCGGGCTCCTCCGAATCGCTGTAGAGGTACTGCGCCGTGATCCGGTCGTCCGTCCCGATCGCCCACTGGAAGTCCGGGCCGAGCAGGCGATTGTGCCCGCCGCCCGAGATCTCGCGGTCGGTCAGCAGGAGTCCGCCGAACGACGTCCCGAAGTCGTGCCGCAGCCGGCCGATCGCGACGAACGAATGGAAGTCCTGCGGCGCGGAGGCCGAGAACTCCGGCCCGGGCAGGATCACCGTGCCGCCGCCGCGGTCCTCCGCGACGAGGACCGTGTAGCTCGAGGAGTCGATCTTGCCGGTGCCCCGCAGTCCCCAGCTCGGGTCCGTGATCGTGCGGGTGTATACGGCCGAGATCGGCGTGTCGAAGAGGTCCACGCCTTCCAGGAAGAACGGACGCTTCTCCGGGAAAGAGGAGCGCGAACCGCTGGTTCACGGCGATCTGCGCCGTGTCGGACTCGACCTGCGAGAAGTCCGGGTTGATCGCCGCATCCACGGCCGTGTCGGGATTCGGGATCCACTTGATGTCGCCGCCGCCGTTGGGTTCGACCGGCTGGTTCCGGAACGCGGAGTCCGGGTTCGCCGGATCGCGCGGCGCGCCGTCCTCCTTGGCCGAAACGTACGGCGCGATCACGAAGTGCTGTCCCGACGGAAGGTTCTCGAATCCCGTCAGCTCGCGCGAAAAACAGATCAGACAGTTGGATCCGCGCGGCTGCGGGCTGGAGTAGATGGCGTACCGATAGTCGCGGGGATAGTTGCGCCAGATGATGATCCCCATCTTCTGCGAATCCGTCTTCTTGTACCGCAGCGTCGAGAGCGGGATGCGCATCTCGGCCGTCCAACCCTGCGGCCCGATCTCCGCCGCCGTGTCGTAGAAGAAATCGGGCGAAAGGTTTTCGTTGCCGTTCGCGTCGTTGAACATCGCATCGCCCTGGATGCCGCGCGGATTGACCCGGAACTCCATCGCCGAGCGGCGGTCGTTGCGCGTGTCGATGAAGACCGCCACGTTGTCGTCGGTCCCGAGCACCTGGTCGCGCTCGACGTACGGCGCGCGGATCTTGTCGGGCTCGGGGTCGTCGCAGCGCAGGCCGATGTACAGGAAGCGGTCGTCATAGGCCAGGTAGGCGACGGTCTTGACCTTCGGCGGCGTGTTGTCGCCGGGATTGGTCTCCCAGAACTCGTCGATCACGGCGGCGCTCTTCCACGCGTCCTCCGAGAGCCGGCCGTCGATCGTGATCGGTCCCGCCACGACCGGCACGCGCAAGGGCGGCGGAACCGCGGGCTGCGCCGCGGCGGCGCCGGCAGACAGGACGGCGGAGAGGACCGCAGCGAGTCGTCTCACTGCAGAGTGTTACGCCCCTCGCCCTCGGGGGTTCTTCGCCCGTCCCAACGAGCTATCGTTGGAATGCGTAGGAGAGCTTCAGGAAGAACTGCCGGTCCGCGCGCATCAGCTCGCCCGACTCCTGAAGCGTCCGATTGTCCCCGTAGCCGACGAAGACGACCGTCTGCCAGTTCAGCTTGTAGGCGAAGAGCGCCGACCCGGCGAACGAGCCCTCGCGCGCCGTCACGGAACCGTTCCAGAGCGACGGATCGCGGCGCACGTCCACGTACTGGCCGATCAGGCGGACGAGCGTGCGCGCGCTGAAGACCCAGGTCGCTTTGACCCGCGCGACGTCGGCGGTGAAGAGGCGGCCCCGGCGGCCGTCCACGGTTTCGTCGAGCCATTGGCGCTCGGCGAGCAGATCCAGTCCCAGGTGGTCCAGCGGCCGCACGAGGGCAGTCAGCGTGACCGTCCCGCCCGTGCCGACGCGGACGTTGGAGACGTCGGCCTGCTCTCCATAGTTGCCCTGGACGCCGATCGCCGGAATGAGCCGCGACGGGGACGCCGCGACGTTGAAGACGAACCGGTCGTACTCGAGCCGCGTCCCGTCGATCTGGACGGCCTCGATGCTGTAGTCGAGCTCGCCGCGCAGGCCGCCCCAAGCCCGGAAAGCGACGCCCGGGTAGAGCTTGCGTGAGATCAGCTCGCCGTCGCGGTCCACGGCGACGTCCGCGCTGCCGAGCGGCCGCAGCCGCGAGAAGAATCCCGTCGGGTAGAAGGTGTACGAGAGTCCGGCGTTGTCCTCGCGATAGCCGACCTGGGGCACGAATCCTTCGTCCGCGCGGAAGCCGTCCGCGAAGTCGTTGTGCGTGTAGTTCCAGCTCCAGTGGTCGGACGAGTGGCTGTATGCCGCCGTCCAGCCGAAGCCCGAGAGCGCCTGTCCGGCGAAGGAGGGTGAGAGGTCCGGCCGGTCCGGCTCGCGCGTCAGGCTGTAGAGGTACTGCCCGGTGACCACGTCGGAGTCGTTGGGCCGCCATTGGAAGTCGCCGCCGAAGACATAGTTGTGGCCGCCGCCGTCGATGACGCGCGCGGTTCCGAGGAGTCCCGCGAAGGAGTTGCCGAGGTCCTGGCGCAGCCGGCCGATCCCGACGATGGACTTGAAATCCTGGGGCGCGGCGTCCGAGAAGACCGGGCCCGGCAGGACGACGGTGCCGCCGCCGCGGTCCTCCGTCACGAGCGCCGTGTAGGACGTGCTTCCGCCGCGGCCCGTGACGCGCGCGCCCCAGAGCGGATCGGTGATCGTCCGCGTGTAAACGGCCTGGATCGGCGTCTGCAGGAGGTTCACCTGCTCGAGAAAGAAGGGACGCTTCTCCGGATAGAAGAGCGCGAATCGCTCGTTGACGGCGATCTGCGCGACATCGGACTCGATCTGAGAAAAGTCCGGATTGAGCGTCCCATCCACGATCGTGCCCGCGTCCGGCAGCCACTTCGCGTCGACCCCGACCTTTCCCTTCGTGACGAGCCCGTCGCCGGAATACCCGTCGGCGCCGGGATACGCCTTCGTGCTCGATCCGGCCGCGTACGGGGCGACGACGAGGTGCGCGCTCTGCGGCAGGCCGGTGATGTTCTCGACGGTCGCCGACTGGCAGAGGAAGCAGGCCGCGCCGCGCGGGACCTTGACGCTGTAGAACTGGTAGTTGAACTCGCGCGGATAGACGCGGTAGAGCATGAGCGCCCAGTCCTGCGGGTCCTTGCGCGCGTAGCGCAGCGAGGCGAGCGGGATCGCGACCTCGACGCTCCAGCCGTCCGGGCCGATCGACGCAGCCGATTGCCAGAAGTAGTCGGGGCCGAAGTCCTCGGTGAACGTCCCCTCGTTGAAGACCGAGTCGGCCTGGATGCCGCGCGGGCCGATCCAGAAATCGATCGCGGCGCGGTGCTCGTTCTCGACGTCGAGCAGGATCCCGACGTAGTCCTGGTCGTCCGTGATGCCGTCGCGGTCGACATACGGCGCGCGCAGCTTGCGCATGTCCGGGTCCTGGCACCAGAAGGACACGTAAAGAAACCGGTCGTCATAGCCGATGCGCGCGACGGTCTTGACGGGCGGCGGCACGTTGTCGCCGGGCGCGATCTCGTAGAACGTGTCGACGACCGCCGCCTCTTTCCAGCCGGGATCCGTGAGGTCGCCGTCCACGCGGATCGGCGCCGCGATCCGCGGGAGCCTCATCCGGAAGTCGCCGGCTTCCTCGGCTGCGAGGCCGTGCGCGCACAGGGCGACGCCGACGACGAGAAGAGGGAGTTTCACGTCGGTTTCTACGAGGATCTGGCCGGCAAGATCCGGAAAGTTTAGCGGCGGGTAGCCCGTTAGCGAAAGTCGTGGCTCGGGACGGTCTCGAGCTCGTCCAGCGTCCAGAACCTCTCGGCCCTCACGGAAAGCGATCCGTCCTGCTTCTGCAGCCTCCCCTCGACGATGAGCGACCCCGAACCCACGATGACGGCGCGCTCTCGCCGGAAGAGATCCGGACGCACGATCGCCTGGCAGAGGCCGCTCTCGTCCTCGAGCGTCAGGAACACGAATCCCTTCGCCGTGCCCGGACGCTGCCGAACGATGACGGCGCCCGCCGTCTGGACGCGGCGGCCGTCGGGGATCTTCGCGAGATCTCCCGCCGCGAGAATTCCGCGGCGGCGGAGTCGCGCGCGCCAGTGCTCCATCAGATGCGGGCCGGCCGTCATCTGTGTCGTCCGATAGTCGGCGATCGTCTCCTCCTGCGGCGTCATCTCGGGCAGCGGCGACGGCGACGCGTCGCCGGCCGGCAGCGCGTCGTAGAGCGGACCCGCGGGCCGCGCCACCTTCGCCGCCTGCCAGAGCGCCTCGCGGCGCGTCCGCCCGAATCCCGCGAGCGCGCCGGCGTCGGCGAGCCGCGTCAGCTCGTCGGCGCGCAGCGCGCAGCGCCGCGCGAGGTCCTCGACGCCGGCGAAGGCGGTCCGCCCGCTCTCCTCCTCGACGCGACGGCCCGTCGCCTCGCGCAGGCCCGCGACGAAGCGCAGGCCGAGGCGCACCGCGCCCTCTTCCCAGCGGCACTTCCAGCCCGAGCGGAGGACGTCGACCGGGCGCACGTCCACGCCGTGCCGCTGCGCGTCCTTGACGAGCGTGGCGGGATGGTAGAAGCCCATCGGCCAGCCGTTGAGCAGCGCGGCGAGAAACGCGGCCGGATGGTGCGCCTTGAGATAGCAGCTCGCGTACGCGATGAGCGCGAAGCTCGCCGCGTGCGACTCCGGGAAGCCGTAGAGCGCGAACGACGTGATGGACTTCACGATCTGGTCCCGCGCCGCCGGCCCGATGCCGCGCGCCTCCATCCCCGCGCGCAGCCGCGTCTCGATCGCTTCCATCCGCTCCATCGAGCGCTTGAACCCCATCGCGCGCCGCAGCTCCTCCGCCTCGCCGCCGGTGAATCCCGCCGCGACCATCGCGATGCGCAGGAGCTGCTCCTGGAAGAGCGGGACGCCGAGCGTGCGCGCGAGGATCGGCTCGAGACAGGGATCGGGATACTCGACGGGCGCCCTCCCCTGCCGCCGGTCGAAGAAGGGATGCACCATGCCGCCCACGATCGGTCCCGGCCGGATGATCGCCACCTGGACGACGAGGTCGTAGAAGCGGCGCGGGGCGTTGCGCGGCAGCGAGGCCATCTGCGCGCGGCTCTCGACCTGGAAGCAGCCGACCGTGTCCGCCTCGTTCAGCATCGCGTAGACCTTCGGGTCGTCGGCCGGCAGGTGCGCGAGGTCGACCTCGACCTTCTCGTGCGCGCGGATCATCGGGATCGCCTCCTCGAGCGCCGCGAGCATGCCGAGGCCGAGCAGGTCGACCTTGACGATCCCGAGATCGGCGCAGTCGTCCTTGTCCCACTGCACGACGACGCGGCCCGGCATCGCCGCCGGCTCGAGCGGCACGACCTCGTCGAGGCGGCCGGCCGCGACGACCATGCCTCCCGAGTGCTGCCCGAGATGGCGCGGCAGGTTCTGGATCGCGAGAAAGAGCCGCAGGAAATGGCGCGTGCGGACGTCCTCGGGATCGAGGCCCGCGGCGGCGATCTCCCGGCCGAGCTCCTCGATCGGCTCGCGGATCTCTCCGAAGTTCCAGCCCGCGAGGTGCTTCGAAAGCCGGTCCACCTGCTCCGGCGCATAGCCGAGCGCCTTGCCGACCTCGCGCGCCGACGACCGGTCGCGATAGGTGATGACGTTGGCCGTCATGCCCGCGCCGTGCGGGCCGTACTTCGCGTAGACGTGCTGGATGACCTTCTCGCGCTGGTCGCCCGAAGGCAGATCGAGGTCGATGTCGGGCCACTCGCCGCGCTCCTCGGAGAGGAAGCGCTCGAAGAGGAGCTCCATCTTCACGGGATCGACCGCCGTGATCGAGAGCGCGTAGCAGACGGCGCTGTTGGCGGCGGAGCCGCGACCCTGCACGAGGATCTTCTGCTCGCGGCAGAAGCGCACGATGTCCCAGACGATCAGGAAGTAGCCGGGCAGATCGAGCTTCTCGATCATCGCGAGCTCTTTCTCGATCTGCGCCTGCGCTTGCGCCGTGAGCGGGCGGAAGCGCGTGCGCGCGCCGTTCCACGCGATCTGCCGCAGATACGAAGCCGGCGTCTCGCCGGGCGGCAGCGGGTAGTCGGGGAACCGGTAGCCGAGATCCGCGAGCGTGAAGTCGAGGCGCTTCGCGAGATCGGCGGCGCCGTCGATCGCCTCGGGAAGATCGGCGAAGAGCGCGGCCATCTCGCGCGCATCCTTGAAGTGCCGCTCGCGCTCGGCGGCGAGGAGACTCCCCGCGGCATCGAGCGTCGTGTGCTCGCGGATCGCGGTCAGGACGTCGTGAAGCTCCTTGTCCCTCGCGCGCGCGTAGCGCACGCCGTTGGTGGCGAGAAGCGGCAGGCGTTTGCGCCGCGCGAGATCGACGAGCGCCTGGTTGCGATGCTCCTCCTCGCGCCGGTGGTGCCGCTGGAGCTCGACGTGCAGGCGGCCCGGGAACAGCGCGGCGAGCCGCGCGAGGGTTCCATCGGCGGCGTCGAGACCGGACGACGCGAGCGCGCGCGCGGCCGGCCCTTCCGCGCCGCCGGTCAGACAGTGCAGTCCCTCCGCGTGCGCGGCGACCTCGTCCCACGACACCGCCGTCTCGCCCTTGGGTTTCCCGAGCGCGCCGGCCGTGATCAGGCGGCAGAGATTCCTGTAGCCGGCGCGGTTCTCGACGAGGAGCGTGAGGCGGGGCGGCGGGGCGGCGGCTTTGCCGCCCGCGCGAGAATCGTAGGGGCGGCCCTCGCGGCCGCCCGTCTTTCCGCGGGCGGGGACAAGCCCGGCCCCTACGTCGCGCTCCTCGGGATGACTTTGCTCACGCAAAGTCACCTCCGCTCCGACGAGCGCCTTCAGACCCGCTTCGCGTGCCGCCTTGTAGAAGCGCGGAGCGCCGTAGACGCCGTTGCGATCCACGAGCCCGACGGCCGGCAGATCGAGGCGAGCCGCCTGCTCGACGAGGTCTTCGGGCAGCGACGATCCGTCGAGAAAGGAGAAGGCCGAGGCGGCGCGCAGCTCGGCGTACGGTCGGGGACTCGATGTCGAGGCCGGCGGCTTCCAGGAGCGCTGCCGGAGCTTCTCCTTGCGCGCGCCGGCGGCGACGATCAGAGCCAGCGGGTCGCGGACGCGATCATCATTCGCCCCGCAGCTCGCGTTGCCGGCGCCGAGATTGCGCGCGGGAGGCGTCCCGGGATCGTTCTCCGAGGCGCGGCTTCGCTTCTCGGACACGCCCCGGAATCTAGGCGTAAATCAGGCGTAAGTCAATTCGAGGATGCCGCGCTCGCCGAAGAACTTCGCCCAGGCGATCAGACCGCGAGGCCGAATCGCTCGTGCAGCACGCACGCGGAAAGCATCAGCATCAGGCCCTGATCCACCACGGTTCGCGCGCCGGCGTCCATTCGCGGCAGATCGTCGAGGAGGCGCGCCACCTTCGCCGGATCGAAGAACCCCATCGAGCGCAGGACCGGCCCGCGCAGGGTGTCCTGCATGAGCTGATTGAGCTTCCCCTTGTCGTCGAGCGTCGCCGGCGGGGAGAGGAACGGGTGCTTCTGCCGCTTGTAGACCGTGTCGGTCAGGACGGGTCGCGCCGCCTCGCGAAGGACGAACTTCTCCGTCATGCCCCGGATCTTCGACGACACCGGCAGCGACACCACGAGCTCCACGACGTGGTGATCGAGAAACGGGACGCGCCCTTCGACCGAGTGCGCCATCTCCATCCGGTCGCCGAGCACGACGAGGATGTAGCCCGCGAGGACCGTCTTGCTCCAGAGATAGAGCGACTGGTGAACGGGTGCGCGTCCGGCGAGCCGTCCCGGCACGTCCAGGCTGTCGAGGAGGGCCCGGTAGCCGTCGCGCCCCGAGAATTCCGCGGCGAAGGCGCTCGCCTGCATGCCGCGCATCTTGAAGAGCGCGCCGGAAGCCGCCTCGATCCACGAAGGCGTGAAACCGAGGGCGCGTTGCACGCCGGCGGTCGAGACGGTCTCGCCATCCGGCAGCAGCAGGCCGCGCGAGACCGGGTTGTTCCGCTCGAGCTGCGCGAGCAGTTCCTTCACCGTCTGCGGATCCTGGCCGCCGTTGTCGTAGAGCAGCATGTCGCGCCGGAAGTGCGGATATCCGCCGAAGATCTCGTCGGACCCTTCCCCGGTCAGCACGACCTTGTACCCGGCGTCGCGCACCGCGCGGGAGAGAACGAACTTCGCGACGCCGTGCGCGTTGAAGCACAGCGTCTCCGCATGGAACGTCGCGTCGGAGAAGTGGTCGGCCAGATCGTCCTGCCGGATCGGCACCGGGTAGTACTCGGCTCCCGCTTTCGCGGACATCTCCTCCGCGATCGCGCTCTCGTCGTAGTCCGGCTGGTCGAAGGTCAGCGTGAACGCACGGATCGGCGTCGAGAGATGCCGCGACGCGAGTCCGATGACCGAGCAGGAGTCGAGCCCGCCGCTCAGATAGCAGCCGACCGGCACGTCGGCGCGCAGCCGCAGCCGCACGGCCTCGTCCAGGGCCTCCCGGAGGCGCTCGGCATTCTCGATGTCCGAATGCGCGTGCGACTCGTCCGCGGCGCGCGCATAGTCGAAGTCCCAGTAGCGGTGGACGTAGGTGCCGGCGGCGGTCGCGAGCAGGTAGTGGCCCGGCAGGAGCTGCGAGACGCCCTCGTACAGGGTCTGCGCCGGGTGCCCCGAGCCGCTCGCGCCGCGCGCGATCGCCTCGCGATTCCATCGCGCCGGAACGCCGGCCGCGAAGAGCGCCTTCACCTCGGAGGCGAAAGAGAGCGTTCCCTGATGCTCGGCATAGAAGAGCGGCTTGATGCCGAAACGATCGCGGGCGGCGAAGAGCACCTGGTTGCCCTCGTCCCAGAGGAGCATCGCGAACTCGCCGCGCAGCCGCGCGAGGCACGCCGCGCCGAAGTCCTCGTAGAGGTGCAGCGCGATCTCGCTGTCCGAGCGCGTCCGCAGGCGGTGCCCGAGGCCTTCGAGCTCCCTCTGAATCCGCTCGTAGTCGTAGAACTCGCCGTTGACGACGATGTGGAGGCGCTCGTCCTCGCTCGCGATCGGCTGATCGCCCGTCGTCAGGTCGATGATCGAGAGACGCGCGTGCCCGAGACCGACCCGCCCATGGTCGGCGATCCACAGACGGCGCCCGTCGGGACCGCGGTGGTATAGACGCTCCGTCGCGCGCGAAAGCGTCTCCCGGGAGACCCGGCCGCGGGGCGAGAACATGCCGACGATTCCGCACATCGGGAGGCTCCTCCTCAGACGAGATGCTGCCGGACGGCGTGGATGTAATCCGTATAGGCCGGCTCGAAGCCCGCGCCGCGCAGGTCCGAGGCGATCTGGCCGCGATGGGAGGCCGAATGCATCACGGTGTGCATCAGGATGTCTTCGACGCGGCTCCGCCACGGCTCGCCCTTGCTGTTGACGTAGGAGACCGGGCGCGCGAGCCCCTCCTCCGACAGCCCGTCGAGCAGGCCGCGCCACTCGCCTTCGAGACGACCGAGCTCGCGCTCGCAGTCGGCGGGCGAGAGCTTCGGCCACACGGCGACCGGCGGCGACTGTCCCGCGATCCGCGAGCGCCAGAGCCACTCGGCCGCGACGACGTGCGCCATGCGCGCGACGGCCTTTTCCGGGGGAGACGCCGCGGCGGCCAGCGAGCGCAGCGTCTCGCCATTGGCCCACGCGTCGTAGGCGAACAGCCGCCGCAGCCGCTCAAGCATCCCCGCGCGACCTCCGCGCCGAGCCTCTCACGAGGAGCCCGAGCGCGCCAACGGCCGCGCAGGGGATCCACATTGCGACGAGCTCGCTCTCGAGGATCGCGAGCCCGCGAGGTCCGAGGAAGCGGCCGATCCCGATCGGGGAGACGCGAATCGGGCGCCAGGGAAGGAAGTACCGGTTCCAATCGAACGGAGCGAGGAGCGCGATGCCGCGGCCGCCGTCGGTCATCGCGTCGAAGAGGCCGTGCGAGGCCGCGCAGAGAAAGAGGAAGGCGAAGATTCCTGCCCGCGACGGTGAACGGCGAAAGGCGGCGGCGGTCACGATCGCGGCGAGGACGAGCGCGAAGAAGAACGAGTGCGTCAGGCCGCGATGCCCGAACGGCGAGTCGTAGGGAACGCCCAGCCAGAATCCGAGCACATCCAGATCCGGCGCGACCGACAGCGCGGCGCCCCAGAGCAAGAGCCGCCGGCATGGCATATCGCTCCGCCAGGGCGCCAGCGCGAGGACGATCGCCGGATGCGAGACGACCGAGGCCACGGCGTCAGCGCGGCGAGGCGGTCTCGGGCGCCGCGAAGAAGTCGTAGGCGGCGCGCGCGATCCGGGCGATCGCGTCCTCCGCCTCCGGCACCGGACGTCGGCAGCCCTTGACGAAGACGGCGATCGCGAAGCGGCGGCCGTCCGCCGGCGTGACGAGCCCGACGTCGTTGATCGCGCCGGTATAGCCCTCGACGGACATCGAGAGGCCCGTCCGGTGCACGACGGGCGTCCCGTCGGGGAGCCTGGCCTTGATCCGGGCGGCTCCCGATCTCGTGCGGGCCATGAGATTGATGATCCGCGCCGTGTTCGCCGAGCCGAGCGCCTTTCCGCGCGCCAGGAGAACGAGCAGATCCGCCATGGCGTCGGGAGTCGCCGTGTCGCGCGGGTCTTCGACGAAGGCGCGCAGCGCCTTCGCGCGCTCGGCCGGAGGCTGCGCGTCGAAGAGCCGCCGCAGCGCCGGCAACGTCCAGTCCGCCTCGGGCGGCGCGCCGCGGATCCCGGCGCCGTCGAGCGCGAGCCAGGCCTCGGCGCGATCCACGCGAATGCCTTCGACGCCGAGCGCGCGCATCCGCGCGGTCACGGCCGCCGCGCCGCCGGCCTCGCGCAGCAGGAGATCCGAGGCGGTGTTGTCGCTGTCGACGAGCGTCTCCTCGAGGAGCTCGGCGAGCGTCTGCGTCACACCGGCGCCGGGATATCGGTCCGCGAGCGGGCTGTTGCCGAGGCGCAGGTCGGACGGCTGGATCGCGACCGGCTTTTCGAGCGAGAGTCGCCCCGCCTCGACTTCATGGAGGAGCGCGAGCGCGATCGGCAGCTTGTAGACGCTCATCATCGGGAAGCGCTCGCCGCCGCGGAGCGCGAACCGCTCGCCCGTCTCGACCGCGACGGCGGCGACGCCGACCGTGCCTCCCGCCGACGCCGCGACCTTCGCGATCTCGTCCGGCAACGGGCTCGCGGCGGCCGCGGCCGCCGCGAGGAGGACCGCCGCGATCAACCGCGCTGGCTCGCCTGCAGCGACTTCCAGCGCGCGAGCTTGTCCGCGAGCGCGCGCTGCGTCTCGGCGAGCGCGGCGGAAGCCTGGTCGGTCGGGGCGGCATCCGCGCTCTCGATCACCTCGAGAAGGGTCACGAGCCGCCCGTTCAGCCGCCGGAATCCCTCCGTCGAGAGATCGCCGCCGGCTGCCTCCTTGCCGTCCTCCAGATCCTTGAGCGCCGCGTCGAGCGCCGCCGTCTTCTCCGACGGCTTCGCCTTCGCGAGATTCGCGCGCGCGGCGCGGACCTCCCCGAGCGCCGCGGCATCCTGAGCGAGCGCCGCCGTGACGGCGCGCGCCGCCTCGGACTGCTTCGCGAGATCCGAGGCTGTCGCGGTCACGCGCGGGTCCATCTCGACGGCGAGCGTCTGCGTCGAGGAGACGCCGCCCGCCGTCAGCGTCACCGTGTACGCGCCCGGCGGAACGAGCGGGCCCTCGGGCACGAGCGGCGTGTCTCCGGCGATCGCGGAGATCGGGAAGGAACGGTGGAGCGCCGCGGGGCTCTCCTCGCGCAGATCCCAGACGAAGCGGTGCGCGCCGGCCGCCGCCGAGAGCGTCGCCGGCGTCTCGAACCAGTACGCCGGAACGGGATAAGCGTTCGCGTCGGGCGGTTTCGGCGAGTCGGCGCTCGAGAAGCGGCGCACGACGTGTCCGGCCCCGTCCTTCACCTCGAGCGTGACCGGCGACGCGGACGCGGACGCGAGACGGTAGTCGAGGATCGCGCCGTCGGGCGGGTTCTCGCCCGCCGGCTCCTCGGGCGGGAGCGGCGTGTCGGTGTTCAGGTTCCGCCGCAGACGATACGCGCGCCGCGGGCGGAAGAGCTGGACGCCTCCCGGCGCCGCCCTCCCCCGTCCACTGCCGCAGGCGGCGAGATGTCGTCGAGGATCCAGAACGAGCGCCCGTGCGTCGCGACGACGAGGTCCCCGTCCTTCACGATGAGGTCGCGCACCGACGACGCCGGCAGATTGCCGCGAAGCGACTGCCAGCGTCTCGCCGTCGTCGAAAGAGACCGACACGCCCTTCTCCGTCCCCGCGAAGAGAAGCCCCGGACGCTCGGGATCCTCCCGCACGACGTTGACGGGCGCGTCGCCGGGAAGGCCGGCGGTGATCCGCTTCCAGGAAGCGCCGCCGTCGCTGCGTCCGGTAGACGTACGGCGTCAGGTCGTCGAGGCGGAAGCGCGACACCGAGACGTAGGCCGTGCCCGCGTCGAAGTGCGACGCGTCGATCTGCGTCACCTTGCTCCAGGCGGTCATCTCGGGCGGCGTGACGTTCTTCCAGCTCCGCCCGCCGTCGCGGGTGACCTGCACGAGGCCGTCGTCGGTGCCGGCCCAGATCGTGTCGCCGTCCTTCGGCGACGGTCCGATTGCGTAGATGACGCCGCGCGGCGCCTTCGCCTTGTCCGCGTAGACGCCGAGACTGCCCGGCACGCCCGGGGCCTCGCGCGTGAGGTCGGGACTGATGACGTCCCAGCTCTGCCCTCCATTCGCCGTCTTGAAGAGGACGTTCAGCGCGAAATAGAGGACGCGCGGGTCCGTCGGCGAGAAGAGGATCGGCGCCGTCCGCACGAAGCGATACTTGCCGGTGCGCAGCACGACCGGCCCGACTTCCTGGGTCATCCCGGTCTTCTCGTCGTACCGCGTGACCTTGCCACCGTAGATGATGCCGGGGTGGAGCGGATCGGGCGCCGCGTACCCGTACTCCTCGACGCCGACGGGATGCCACTCGCGGAACGTGATCTGTCCGTCGTTGCCGCGCGAGGCGACGCCGGCCGAGCCCGACTCCTGCTGCCCGCCGTACACCCAGTACGGAAAGCGGTTGTCGGCGGCGACGTGGAACATCTGTGCGGTCGGCTGGTTGTACCAGGAGCTCCACGTGCGGCCGCCGTTGACAGAAACCGTGGCGCCCTGATCGACGGCCATGAGGATCACGTCCGGGTCGTCGGGATTCAGCCAGATCGTGTGGTAATCGTCGCCGCCCGGCGCGCCCTTGAACGCCGTGAACGTGCGGCCCCCGTCGTTCGAGCGGTAGGCGGCGATGTTCGCGACGTAGAGCACGTCGGGATTCTTCGGGTGGACGCGCACGCAGGCGAAGTCGTCGCCGCGCCCCCAGATGCGCTCGTCGGGGTTGACGCGCGCGAAGGTGACGCCCGCATCGTCGGAACGGTAGAGCCCGCCGCGGCCGGCCGGCGCCTCGACGAGCGCGTAGACGCGCCTCCCGTCGGACGGCGCGATCCCGATGCCCATGCGCGCCAGCCCCTCGGCCGCGGTCGGAAGGCCCTGCCCGATCGGCTGCCACGTCGTTCCGCCGTCGGTCGAGCGGAAGAGGCCGCTGCCCGGGCCGCGGAACGAGTTGTCGTACTCCCACGGGCCCCTGCCGCGCGGCCCAGAGCACCGCATAGACGGTGCGCGGGTTCGCCGGATCGAACGCGAGGTCGATCGCGCCCGTGTCCGCGTCGCGATAGAGGACCTTCTCGAACGTCGCGCCGCCGTCCCTCGAGCGGTACACGCCGCGCTCCGGGTTCGGGCCATACGGATGCCCGAGCACGGCGACGAAGAGACGGTTCGCGTCGCCGGGATCGACGAGGATCGCGCCGATCTGCCGGCCATCCGTGAGGCCGAGATGCTTCCACGTCTTCCCGCCGTCGGTCGACTTGTACATGCCGTCGCCGACCGAGAGGTCCGGCCGCTGCAATCCCTCGCCGCTGCCGACGTAGAGGACGTTCGGGTCCGACGGCGCGACCGCGAGCGCGCCGATCGATTGGGTGGGCTGCGCGTCGAAGATCGGCGTCCAGGTGCGGCCGGCATCGTCGGTCTTCCAGACACCGCCGTTGTTGACACCGACGTAGAAGAGGTTGGGCTTGCCGCGCACGCCGGCGGCGGCGACCGTGCGGCCTCCCCGGAAGGGGCCGATCATTCGCCAGTGCATCCCCGCGAGATACGGGGACGGATCGCCGGGCTCGGCGGAGGCGCAGAGTGCGGCCAGAGCCACGGATGAGGCAAGAAGGAACCTTCGTGTCACGGAATCACCTCCAGCGGCGGCAGCGAACATACATCGGGGGACGGAGGCGGCCCTCATCGACTACCGTTCAGCGGGCGGAATCGAGTACGTGCTCGTGCAGTGAGCGACGAGCTTCGACTCTCCTTCCGAGCGGATCAGGATCTCGCCGAAGGCGAGAGACTTGCCAACCTTCAGCAGCCGAGCTTCCGCGAGAACGTCGGCGAGCGGCGGCTTGCGCAGGAAGTTCATCGTCAGGCTCGTCGTGACGGCGAGCGGCACGAGCCCGATCTCGCCGAGCAACGCCGCGTAGATCGCGAGGTCGGCGAGCGCCATCATCGACGCGCCGGAGACCGTGCCGCCCGGCCGCAGGTCGCGCGGCGCGGCCTTCAACCGCAGCCGCGCCGTGAGGTTCCCGACCTCTTCCACCCGCATCGATCCGCCGCCGTCCAGGCCTTCGCGCTCGAAGAACCGCTGCATCTCCTCCGAGGTGAGCTTCGCCATCACGACCTCCCGAGAATCTCGGTTCGCAGAAAGGACGCCATGGAAGCGAGCGTGCGCTCCGGACGCTCCCGGTGCGGTGCGTGCCCGCAATCCGACAGGACCAGGACTTCGACGAATCCGCCGCCGGACGCCGCGACCGTCTCGACCTGTCGCAGCGTTCCGTACGGGTCGTCGCTCCCCTGGATGGCGAGGACGGGGACCGCCACGCGCGGCAGGCTCTCCACGATGTTCCAATCGCGGAAGGCGGGATCGAGCCAGACGCCGCTCCAGCGCCGCGAAGGTCGCATCGGCGTCCGCGTGCACGCGAGAGAGAGACCGCCGCAGGTCGCCCTCGACGTACGCCGCGACGGCCCGCTCGATCTGACGGATGCAGACGTCTTCCACGAAGACGTGCGGCGCTTCGAGGAGCAGCCCCAGGACACGCGGCGTCGCGCCCGCGTCGCCGGCGTGGATCAAGGCGATCGAGGCGCCATCGCTGTGCCCGACGAGGACGGCCGAGCGCACCTCCAGCCGGTCGAGGATTGCCGCAAGCGCGACGCGCGCCTCGCGGTGCATGAACTCGACCGGCCACGGCCGCGGCGCCGGATCGGAGCCGCCGTAGCCGCGCCGGCTCCAGACGAGCGCGCCGCAGCCCGACGCTTCCGCCAGCCGTGCCGGGAAGTCGCGCCACGCGGCGACCGAGCCCAGACCCTCGTGGAGAAAGACGAGCGTCGGCGCGTCGCCGGGCCGCGGTCCGTGCCAGGCGTACTCGACGCGATGGTCCCCGAGATCGAGAAACGGCACCGCGCGCTCGGAGCGTCTACCTCTTGCCGGCGGGCGCGAGGCGAAGCTCCTCGACGGCGATCTCGCGCATCCGGAATTTCTGGATCTTGCCCGTCACCGTCATCGGAAAGGCGTCGACGAACTTCCAGTACCGCGGGATCTTGAACGTCGCGATCCTTCCACGGCAGGCCGCAACGAGCGCCTCCTCGGTCAGGACGACGCCCTCCTTCGCACGGATCCACGCCATGACTTCTTCGCCGTACTTTTCGTCGGGCACGCCGATGACCTGGGCGTCCGAAACACCCGGCACGGAATAGAGGAACTCCTCGATCTCGCGCGGATAGACGTTTTCGCCGCCGCGAATGATCATGTCCTTCAGGCGTCCCACGATGCGGACGTATCCCTCGTCGTCCATCGTCGCGAGATCGCCGCTGTGCATCCATCCCGCGGCGTCGATCGCCTTCGCGGTGGCCTCGGGGTTGTTCCAGTAGCCCAACATGACCCCGTAGCCGCGCGTGCACTGTTCGCCGGGGACGCCGCGCGGAACGACCGCGCCCGATGCCGGGTCGACGATCTTCACCTCGACATGCGGGAGCACCCGCCCGACCGTCTCGACGCGCTTGTCCATCGGGTCGTCCACCGTCGTCTGCGTCGAGAGCGGCGACGTCTCGGTCATGCCGCAGGCAATCGTGACCTCCGACATGTGCATGCGCTCCTGGACCTTCTTCATCACCTCGACGGGACAGGGCGCGCCCGCCATGATTCCGGTTCTCAGGCTCGACAGATCGAACTCCGCGAATTGCGGATGATCGAGCTCCGCGATGAACATCGTCGGCACTCCGTAGAGCGTCGTGCAGCGCTCCGCGGCGACCGTCTCGAGGACGGCGAGCGGATCGAAGGCTTCGCCCGGAATCACCATGCACGCGCCGTGTGTCGTGCAGGCGAGGTTGCCGAGCACCATTCCGAAGCAGTGGTAGAAGGGCACGGGGATGCAGACGCGATCGCGCTCCGTCAGGAGGAGCGTCTCCCCCGTGAAGAAGCCGTTGTTGAGGATGTTGTGGTGCGAGAGCGTCGCGCCCTTGGGGCGCCCCGTCGTGCCCGACGTGTACTGGATGTTGATGGCGTCGTCGAACTGCAACTCTGTCTCGCGGCGCGTCAGGTCTTCCTCCGGCACGGGGCGGCCGTCGCGGAGGAGTCTGTCCCAGTCGTCTTCGAGGACGAGCGCCTCGCGCAGCCCCGGGCACCGTCCCCGAACCTCCGAGAGCATCGCGACGTAGTCCGACTGGCGGAATCCGCGCGACAGGACGAGCAGCGAAACGCCCGACTGGACGAGGGCGTACTCGAGCTCGCTCGTCTTGTAGGCAGGATTGACGTTGACGAGGATCGCGCCGAGGCGCGCCGTCGCGTACTGGAGGATGACCCACTCGAAACGGTTCGGCGCCCAGATGCCGACGCGGTCGCCGCGAGCGACCCCGTGCGCGAGGAGTCCCCGCGCCGCCGCGCCGACCTGGTCCCACAGCTCCCGGTACGTCGCGCGATAGTCCTGGGAGCGGACGACGAGAGCCTCTTGCGAGCCGAAGCGCTCCACCGTGCGGCGCAGGTTCTCTCCGATCGTCTCGCCGAGCAGCGGAACCGCGCTCGCACCGTGGGAGTAGGAGAGCGCGCTCATCGGAGCTCGGCGTCGATCATACCGCCGGCGTTTGTCTCGACGACGCGAGGATCCCCATGCGGAACGGCTGCACCCGGCCGTAGGTCATCGACCGCCAGAGCCACTCGGCGGGCCCGAAGCGGAAACGCTTCAGCCACCACGTGCTGACCGGCACCTGGATCACGACGAAAACCAGGCTCAACACGAGCGCTGCGGGCTGGCCCAATTTACCGATCTGGCCGAGGCCGTAGCCGTACGCAATCGTCGTCAGAAAGACCGACTCCAGGATGTAGTTCGTCAGCGCCATTCGTCCGAAAGGCCCGAGAAGGATCCCGTAGCGTTTCCCGAGCGGGGTTCGCAACAGCCCCACGATCGCCGCCGCATAGGAGAGCGACAGCGCCACCGCGCCGACCGCGATCAGCCCGCGAACGGGCAGCGTCTCGGAGAGTGGCAGGAAGCCCGGAAAGAATCTTCCCTTCTCCGTCTCGAGGATGCCTCCCGCGACCCCGACCGCGAGACACCACCCGAAAGCCCGGCCGAGAAATCCCGCCGGAGGATCCTCGAGAAGGCGACGGCGGACCGCGTAGAGGCCGAGCAGGAAGATGCCGAGCAGATTGAGCTCCGTGAACCGGATGAACGCCGGTGGAACGCGCTCCGTCAGATGCGTCCAGCGATGCGCTACGAGGCCCGCGTAGTCTCCATCGGCGGCGAGACGCCGCGCCTCGGCTCGGCGCGCCACCGCTCGCTCCTGCTCCGCCTCGTCCACCGTCGGCGCGTCGGCGAGATCGTCCGGCCGAGACTGCCGCCATGCGTGCTGGACGTCCGGTGCAACGGCCGCGGCGAGGATGCAGGCGAGGGCGGCCGCCGGAAGCCACTTCTGGGGCACCCGTCGAAAGAAGAGCAGCGGCACGCCGAACACGGCGTATCGCATCAGGATGTCCCGGTTCTCGAGCAGCACGTTCAAGGCGGCGCCGATCAGGAAGAGGGCGGCCATTCGCCGGATGAAGAAGGCGACGAAGGAGCCCTCCTTCGCGTCGGCGCGCCGCAGTTGGATCGCGAAGCCCATGCCGAAGAGAAAGGAGAACAGCGGATAGAAGTTCCCCCTCGCGAAGAAATCCATCAGCAGCCAGAGCCCCTTGTCGATCCGGCCCTGGGGCGGATGAACATAGTCCTGGATGTTCACCCACAGGATCCCCCAGAGCGCGAAGCCCCTCAGGACGTCGAGGGACGAGATTCTCTCGCTCGGACGGATCGGCTCCAGGGCGGCGGCGGCGGGCGCGTTCATGAAATTTCTCCGCGGAAAGGTCAGTGAACCGAAGCGCCGGGGGATCCCTCGTCGAACCGCATCATCGGGTTCAAGACCGCGAGGATCTGGGCCACCCGGACGCTCGGAGGCGTCCTGCCGTCGATGGGCACCGGTCCGAGCGTCATGACGACGTATCCCGGCTGCTCGATCCTCACGAGATAGGAACCGGCCGGCAGTTCCCGGAACTCGACGCGGCCTCCGATGCTCGACGCCATGGATTTCACGGGCTCCCCTTCCGGGCTCTCCGGCCGACGGAGCGAGACGGTCGCCCCCGGCACCGGCGCGAGATCGCGATTGACCACGTTCACGAAGATCGCGCGCGGCGGGCTCCAGGGAATCTGCGCGTCGGACACGGCGGCAAGAGCCAGAAAACCGAGCAGCATGGTCATGCGGACTCTCCTCGAAAGGCGCGCCGCACCTCGTCGCTCCGCAGCGCGCGGATCATCGAAACGAACGCCAGGCCGAGCACGATCGCCGCGCCGATGGCGACGGTGAGGCCGATGAATCGAAAGGAGGCCGGGCGCGGGGCCCCGACCGAGACGCGCCTCCAGAGCCAGATCCATCCGAGCGTGAACGTCAGGACGTAACAGAGCGAGAACCAGCAAAGGACTTCGATTGCGCTCCGCGCCCAGGACCGCAAACGCAGGAGCGCCGCCGCGGCGATCACGACGGAGCCCGCGAAGACGACCTGCGCCGCGAGGCCCAGCGCGAGATGCCCGAACACGTTCTGCAGGATCCGCATCGGCAATGCGGTCGGGAATCCCGGACCGGCGAGGACGTCGCGCAGGCCGCCGAATCTCCAGGCGGCGAGCGCCCACACGCCGCCGACGAGCTTCAGAACGCCATAGACGATCCAGACCCAGCCGATCACCGCCACGGCGACGGGTCGCTCGGGAGGCGGCGGAATCGCGGCGGCGGAGCTCATGACCTCTCGAGCCGCCGCACGTAGCGAAGACTCTCGGGAAGGAACCCGCGGCGTTCGTAGAGCGCGCGGGCGCGGCGGTTGCCTTCGAAGACGTTCAACGTCAGCTTGCGCGCGCCGCGGCCTCTTGCCCAGTCCTCCGCGGCGGCCAGGAGCGCGCTTCCGACGCCGCGGCCCTCCGCATGTTCCGAGACCGCGAGGATCCCGACATGCGCGTGCGCTTCCCCGGTGAAGTAGTCGCGGAGCGTCTCGAGGTACGTGAACCCGGCGGGTCCGAGGGTCCCCGACTCGGCGACGAGGAGCGCGGCGCCGTCCGGCGGGCGCTCGAAGAAGGCGCGCAGCGTCCGCGCCTCCCCCTCGATGACCTCGTCGGGCGTCCGCCACTCGGGCGGACCGAACGCCGCGAGGCGCGGCGCGGTCTCGAGGACGAAGGCGCGGTCCCCCGCGCCCGCGGGCCGGACACGCACGGAATCGGCGCCGGCATTCACGAGACGTCTCCCACGCGCTCTCGCCGCGGACGCGAGAAGGCGAGCGCGATCGCTCCGGCACAGACCGCCGCGCAGCCCGCGGCGCCGGCGAGGCCCGCGAACAGCCCCGCTCCGCCCCAGAACATCGCGGCGAGAAGCCCCGTCACCGTCGTGAATCCCGCCCAGACCCAGAGGACGGGCCGCGTCCACGTCCGCCGCGCCGCGATCCCTGCGAGGCCCGCGGCGGCCGCAACGACGTAACCCGCCTCCGCGACCGTCGCGAGCTTCTGGCCGGCGTTTCCCGCGTCCGGCCACTCGCGCACGACGTCGAGCGCGCCCGCGACGACGCCGAGGAGGAGCAGGAGCAGCAGCGGAATCGGCCGCCATCCCCACCGGATCAAGCACCGCCTCCCCCGCCCGCCGCGTCCGCGCTCGCCTCCAGGAGGCCGGCGATCCGGTCCACCCAGGCCGCGTGCTCGGGCTTCATCAGCACCGAGCGCAGGCACGTCACGGTCTCGCGGTCGCGCGCCACGCCCGGCGTCTCGAAATCGAAGAACGCCGCGGGCAGCTCGGCGAGCGCGAGGTGCAGTCCGCGACGCGCCGCCTCGTCGAAGATCGCGCGCGCCCGCGCGGACGATTCGGATACCGACGGCGCCCGCGCCGCCCAGACGACGATGTCGAGCTCCGGGCGGAAGGCCGGCACGAAGCGCTTGCCCTGGCCGAGACGGCGGTGCAGCGCGAGCGCCGCCTCGCGCCCGGAGCCGAGCATCCGCGCGAATGCGCCGCCGCGGACCGGCGGCAGAAGCCGCATCGTCGCCCAGAGCGCCACCGCGCTCGCGCCGGGACGCGAGCACTCGAGGCTGATCTCTCCGAGGTGGAGCTCGGTCGACGTGAAGTACGTGTACGGCGAGTCGTGCTTGTAAAGGCGGCCGACCGACGGATCGCGGAACAGGACGCAGCCGCAGCCGTAGGGCTGCAGTCCGTGCTTGTGCGGATCGATGACGATCGAGTCCGACTCGCCGAGGCGGTCGTAGGCCGCGCGCGTCTCCGGCGCGAGGCCGTCCTTGCCGTCGTCCAGGAGGCCGAAGTAGCCGCCGTACGCCGCGTCGGCGTGGAGCGCGGAAGCCGTGCCGCGCGCGGAGCGCGAGGATCTCCGGCAGCGGATCGACCGAGCCGGTCGCCGTGGTGCCGATCGTCGCGACAACGGTGCCGACGCCGCCGCGACCGAGCCTTGCCTCGAGTGCGCGCGCGTCGAGGCGGCCGCGCCGATCGCACGCGACCGGCTCGAAGGCGAGCCCCAGGACGCCGGAGAGGCGCGCGTGCGTGTAGTGCGCCTGCTCCGAGGCGAGCACCGGCGCCCGGCGAAAGCCGGCTCGCCGCCCACAGCGCCTCGAGATTCGCCATCGTGCCGCCGCCGCAGAGATGCCCGAGGAAATCGCTCCAGCCGAAGAGGCCGGCGAGCTCCCGCACGGCCTCCTTCTCCATCGCCGAGCTCGCGCGGCCGCCGTCGAGCGCGTGATTGTTCGGATTGATCCACATCGCGAGCGCGTAGGCCGCGCGCGCGACCGCATGCGGCGGCTTCAGCATCTGGCCCGCATAGAGCGGATGGAAGTAGGGATAGTTGTCCCGGAGCCGTCCCGCGACCTCGCTGAGAACCGCGCGCCAGGCCGCGCCGTCGGGCGGCGCGCCGCCGGCCTCCGGGAGCGCGGCGAAGCCTTCCGCCAGGCGATCGAGCGACTCCGCGAGCACAGGAAGCGAGTCCCTTTCGAGCGGGCCCACGGTGCGCCTACTGTATCCGAGCGGCCGTGACCTTCCCGGCCGCCGCGGCGCGCAGCGTCAGCGCCCGGCGCACCGCCGCGCCGTCGAGCCGCATCACGGCGAAGGCCTTCGCGTCCGGGGTTCCGGCGGGATAGGGATTGAACGACGGAAGTGGAACCTCCGCGACGACGACGCGGCCGGCGGATTCACCCACGACGTCGCCCGGCGGCGCTTTGTCGAGCGCACGCGCGAGCGCATCCCAATCGCCGCGCGAGAACACCGTGAGCGTGAGCAGCGTCTGATCGCCCCGCGCCCGCTGCGTCGGCAGATAGGTGAAGCGGACGACCTCGGCGGCCTTCGGACGGATCGCCTCGGCGGCGGCGCCCGTCTTCACGTCGGCCTCGTAGCGCGTCCACCAGCTCTCCGGCAGAACGAGCGATACGCCGGCGCCGTCGTCCCAGAGCCGCTCGGAGTCCACGCCGTCGAGCAGGAGCCGCGCGAGGCGCGGCGTCCGGCGCGTGAACGAGACATCGCTGTTGACGAGCATCGCGACCGCGAAGCCCTCGTCCGGATAGAGGATGAGATACGCCGTGCCGCCCTGCGCGCCGCCGCTGTGGCTCACGGTTCGCCGGCCGCGCGGGTCGCGTCCCACGCCCCACCCGAGGCCGTACTCGGTTTCTTTTCCGTCGCGCGTCGCAAGCGACGTCCAGAGGAGCCGCACGGTCTCGGGACGGAGCAGCCGCCCCGCGCGCAGCGCTTCCGCGAACCGGACGAGATCCTCGGTCGTCGAGACGAAGCCGCCGCTCGCCCACTTCACGCTGTTGTCCACCGCGCGCGCGTTGCGGAGCGCGCCGGTCTTCTCGTCGAGCGTGTAGAAGCTCGCGCGCCGGGGGACGATCGTCAGCGGATCGTCCGCCGCGGTCTCCGCGAGACCCGCCGGGTCGAAGACGCGCCGCCGCATGAGATCCAGAAACGGCTCGCCCGCCGCCTTCTCGAGGACGGCCGACAGCAGGTTCCACCCGTAGGAAGAGTACGAATAGCGCGTGCCCGGCTCGAAGAGGAGCGGATCGTTCTCGAAGACGGCGAGGCTCGCGCGCACCGAGTCGAAGTGACGCGCGCTCTGGAACTCGTCGCCCTGGTAATGGCGCACACCCGCGAGGTGGCCCGCGAGCTGCCGTGACGTGACCGGCCACGGCTTCTCGGGATAGTCCGGCAGGTACTTCTGGATCGGCGCATCGAGATCGAGCCGGCCGTCCTCGACGAGCGCGCCGAGCGCCGCCGAGGTCAGCGACTTCGAGACGCTGCCGATGCGGAACCGCGTGTGCGTCGTGGCCGGGGCCCCGAGCTCGACGTTCGCCTGCCCGAACGCCTCGCTCCAGAGAATTTCTCCGCGACGCGCGGACGTGATCTGCGCCGCGGGCGCCCCCGTCTCGTGCATCCAGAGCCCGACGAGACGCCTCGCGGCGCTTTCCGGCGGACGCTCGCAGGAGACGGAGACCGCCGCCTGCGCCAGAGCGAACGAAAGCGCGAGGGCGGCGAGCGCCGCCGAGCTCCGGCGCGCCGGCTTCAATCGAACTCGCGCTTCGGCGCCGCCTGATCGGGCCCGACGCGGCCCGCGGCGATGTCCGCGCGGAAGAAGTTCTCGCCCCGGACGGGCGTGCCCGCCATCCGGCGCAGCATCGAGATCTGTCCGACGTGCGTCAGCGCGTCGGCGATCGGACCTTGAAAGAGCTTCTCGGCCGGACAGCCGATCGGATCGCCGGCCGCGAGCACCGAATCGAGCTGCGTGAGACCCTCGTGAAAGCGCGCGACGCCGTCCTTCCACGGGAGCGGCGGCGAATTCTTCCAGGTCTCCTGGCCGCGGCAGAGGCTCACCGCCCAATCGAGCAGGTCGCCCAGGTGCGCGAGGATCTCCGCCGGCGTCCGCGTCGAGCTGGCGGCGCGAAAGGACGCGAACTCCGGCGGCGCGCCGCGCGCGGCCCGGGCGCCGCGGTAGGCGAGCGTCGCCACCGCGTGCCGCAGGAGCCGGCGATCCGATTCGTCGTTCGATGTCATCGCGCGCTCCGAGCTCGAAAAACGGCCCGACGATATCAGCCGCCGCGGCCGGCTTCGCGACCGCCGCGCAACGACGGCTGCCGTGCATTGGTTCGCAACGCGACAAAGGTTTGCGTAGGGGCGGCCCTTGTGGCCGCCCGATGAGGACGGGCGGGGACAAGCCCCGCCCCTACGAAGCTGCGGGGAGCCGGAGCGAGCGAGAGGATCAGGCGAGCGGTCGAGGCGGTTCTTTTCGAGACCCCCTCCCACGATGTTCGCGACGCGCCAAAGCTTCGCGACGATCACCGAGCGAAGGCGACGGTTAGTGGCGCTTGAAATACTGGACGGCCTTCTCGTGCTTGATCGCCGCCTGCCGCGACTTGAAAGTACCGAGATTGCGGCGCCGGCCGGTCTTCGGATCCTTCTTGCGCGAGTAGAGGCGATACTGGCCCGACGGAAGCTTTCGGATCACGGCGGTCTCCTTCCGACGCAATGGGAATGCGAAAAGCCCGCCAGGGCAAGAGTTCGCGATGGTTTCCTAAGGTCGGCTCGAACAATCGCTCGCAGCGCGACCAAGGTTTGCGTAGGGGCGGCCCTTGTGGCCGCCCGATGAGGACGGGCGGGGACAAGCCCCGCCCCTACGAAGCTGCGGGAGCCGGAGCGAGCGAGGTGATCAGGCGAGCGGTCGAGGCCCTTTGGCCGAGCCGCGAGCCGGTGCACCGGGCGGCGATCACGTCGGGTCGGCGGTTCTGGGCGGAAGCCGCCCGGTGCAGATCGCCGAGCGAGCGAAGGCGACGGCTAGTCGTACACGCCGTCGGCGAACCACGCGCGCGGCGGCGCGGTCGCGGTAGATGCGGTAGAGGCCGCCGTCGGAAAGCTCGACGTCCCAGTAGTCGCGGTCGGCGGGGGCGTCGGACCACCAGCCTTCCTCGAGCGACCAGGGCCCGGCGCGCGCACACGGCACCGGATCCCGCGATCGTCGGGCGCGGCGTCGCGCGCGGACCGGACGCGGGCCGGCCGGCCGCCCGGCTCTCCCGGGAGAGGGTTCTCTTCGATGCACCTCGAGCTCCACCGGCGGGCGCAGCACGCGCACGGCGAGGAGCCCGCGTCCCGCGCGCGGCGGCCGCGCGCATCTCGGGGAGGAGGCGGCGGCGCGTAGCCCGGAGGAGGCGAAGCGCTCGGGCCGGTGGCCGTCGAGCGGCGCGGGGCGAGCCGACGCGGTCGGCGCCGAGCAGCGCGGCGAGGCGCGCGATCGTCGTGGCGAGGCGGTCGGGCGAGAGCGCGGCGGGCCCGAAGAGGGAGAGCTGCGCGCGGCGCGGCTTGTCGGGATGCGCGGCGAAAGTGAAGCCGGCGACGGGCGCGCCGGGCGGCCGCGCCTCGAGCTCCAGGCGCACGAGCGTCAGCAGCGTCTTGACGTCGCGCGTCGGCGCGGGCAGCGCGATCGCGCGCGCGTCGTGGCCGTCGGGATCGAGCGTCAGCGTCAGCTCGAGCCGCGTGCAGGCGAGCGGCCTGCGCCTCGAGGCGCGCCGACGAGCCGCTCGAGCGCCGCGTGGCCGACGAAGAGAAAGGGCTCGAGCGAGACGAGCGGCCACTCGAGCTCCATGCCCTCGGAAAGATGGAGCGCCGGCAGGCGCGGCTCGAGCGGGCGCGGGTCGAGTCCGCGCGCGGACGCGTGCAGCCGCGCCCGAGCGTCGCCGAGCCGGCTCGCGACTTCGCCCGGGAGGCAGCTTCGCGAAGTCGCCGATCGAGCGCAGACCCCAGCGCGTCGAGCGTCTCGGCGATCTCGATCTCCGGCGACAGGCGCGCGAGCGGCAGCGGCGCGAGGAACTTCGCTTCTTCACCTCGGAGGCACGACGGTGGGCGAATCGGGCAGGCCCGCGGCGACGCGCGCGGCGAGCTTGGAGGAGGCGATGCCGACGCGCGCGGGCAGGCCCGCCTTCTCGACGGCGGCGATGAGGTCGCGGCCGAGCGCGCGCTCGGCTCCCGGATCACCGGCCGATTCGCCGTCGGGGCGGCCCTCGTGCTTGTGGTCGCCCGACAACGCCGGGATGCCCTCCAGGTCGAGGTACACCACGCCCTCGCCCCCGTCCTCGACGCGCGGCGAGAACGCGTCGGCGACTTCGAGCAGCGCCTCCTGCGCCGCGCGCTCGCTCTCGCGGTCGCGCGCGCGCGCCGTGAGCTTCGGCAGAGCGCCCGCGCCTGGGGCAGCGTCATGCCCGGCATCCATACCGGCGCGGCGCGCCGGGCGCGTCGCGGCGACCACGCGCGCGGCGTTGCCGTTGCCTTCGACAGACGCGACGGCTTCGTCCTTGAGCTCGGGCTCGCTGCGCAGCCGCGCGGCCAGCGGGAAGAGCGGCACGAAGAGGCAGGCGACGCGCATCAGAACGCCCGGGGCGGCACCGCGTCCGGGACCGAAAGCGCCAGCGCGCCGGCCGCTCCCGGTGTCGCGCGGCCGAGCTTCTCGAGCATGAGCCGCGAGGCGAGACCGGCGAGCAGGCGCGGCGCGCGGCCGCTTCCCCGCCAGACCGGATGCGCGCGGGAGGCCGAGACGACCGCGTCGGCGGCGATGCCGCTCGCGCGCCAGGGCGTCGAGAGAAGGAGCGCCGCTTCCTGCGCCGCGGCCGCGCGCGCCAGGCGCACCCACGCGGCGTCGGGCGTCCCGCGCGTGCGCGCGCAGAGGCCCAGGTCCGCGACGACGAGCGGAAAGCCCGCGGCGAGCAGCATCTCGGCTGCCGCGAGCGCTTCCCGGACGCGCCGCGGCCGCGCCCAGAGCAGGTATCGCAGGTCCACTCCCGCGCCCTCGGCCGCCTGCGGGTCGAGGTGATCGCCGAGATCCACGAGCGCCGCGGCGAGGCCGCTCGACGTCGCCGCCGCGAGCGCCGCGATTCCGAGTGAGAAGCGTCCGCACGAACGCGGCCCCGAGAGCTCGACGAGCCGTCCCTTCGGGAGCCCTCCGAGAAGCAGGCGGTCGAGCGGCGCGAGCGCCGTCGGCAGCGCGCCCGGCGTTTCGAGCGGGGCGGCGAGCTCCGAGGCGCGCCGGAGCCGGGCGCCGAGGCCGGCAAGCAGGACGCCGTCCTTCTTCTTCGCGGAGACGACGCCTTCCGCGAGCAGCCGCTCGATCGCGAGTGCCTGTGATGCGCCCATGCGGACCTCCGACGGCCGGGGGACGCAAGTTAGGCGTAAATAAGGCGTAAGTCAATATGACAAATTTACTTGATATAATGACATGCTAACTTTACATCTCGATTTCGGATCGCCATGAAAAATCAGCTCCGTGTGCTGCGCGCCGAACGCGACTGGTCGCAGGCGGATCTGGCGAAGCGTCTCGGTGTCTCGCGCCAGACCGTCAACGCGATCGAGACCGGCCGCTCCGACCCGAGCCTGCCGCTCGCCTTCGGGATCGCGCGGGTCTTCGGGAAACTGATCGAGGAGATCTTCGAGCCGGGCGTGATGCACCGGGAGAAATAAGCGAGCCGGACTATTTCGAGCTCGCGGCGGGGGCGAGCGTCTTGTGCAGGCGCTCCTCCATCTTCTCGAGCCACGCGTCGCCATCGCCGCCGAAACCGAGCTGCTCGGCGACGATCGTTCCGCCCGCATCGACGACGTAGCTCTGCGGGATGCCCTCCGGCGCCCATGTCCTCATGGCAGTCTCTCCTCCAACGAGCACCGGGAACGTGAACTTCTCTTCTTTCAGCATCGGCTCGATCAGCCCGGGGTTTTCGTCCACGCTCACGGTGACGACCGCGACGTCCTTTCGATCCTTCGCGTGCTCATAGAGCCGCTGGACGTGCGGCAGCTCGCGGCGGCACGGGCCGCACCATGTGGCCCAGAAGTTCAGGAAGACGGTTTTGCCGCGCAGATCCGCCGGCGTCCACTTCTTGCCGGCGACGTCGGTGAGCGCGAAGTCCGGCAGGGGACGCCGCACGGCGCGGTTGATCTCTTCTGAAGCGGTCGCGGCCGTCCGCTGCGCGCTCTTTCGCCATGCATCGAATCCGGCGCCATCCGTTCCGTGCCGGCGCGAATAGAGCTCCTGCGCCGCGTTCAGGATCTTCTTGTCGTCCGGGCTCTTCTCGATCGCGCGCGCGTACTTCGCGAGCGCTTCGTCTTCGCGGCCCGCGAGCACGTCCGCCTCGGCGCGAAGCTTCCAGAGCTGCGCCTGCGGCTCGGCGACGTCGGACTTTTCGCCGGGGGTTTGGGCCGCCTTCTCGAGATCGTTCACGGCGGCCTCGAGCCCAGTGAGCGCGGTCGCCGCTGCGGCGGTGTCCTTGCGAGCGAGCGCGAGGCGTACCCGCAGAGCGCGTCTGGTGGTCACTTCATAGAGGCCGTAGAAGCGGTTATGCCGCAGGTTCTCGCCCTCGAGCCCGGCGGTCTCAACGAGCTTACGGTCCCTCTCCGCCTCACGATCCGCCGCATCGATGAGCGTGCCGACACGGTCGAGAGCGACTCCCTTGTCGAGCCAGACGTCGGCGACCGGCGATCCGCCAGCGTCTCCCAGGATGGCGAATACGCGCTCGCCGGCCTCCACGAGCGACTTCGACGGCGAACCTTCGCTCATCGCAAGAGCGTGCAGGCGCATTTGCCAGAGAAAGGACTCGTCGGGACACTGCGCAAGGCGAGGCCCGATCGCGGCGAGCTGGTCGGCGAGCCACTTCTGTTGAGCCTTTCCTTCGACGTCCGGAAATTTGCCGTGTTCCACTTGAAAGCGGTCGAACCACATTCGCGTGGTCGACCATTCGCACGGAAACTTCGCGAGCGCCGCGTCCTCGACCCATCGCTTTCCCGATTCATCCCCTGTTAGCTCGTAGCCTTCCTCGAGCGTCGAGAGCCATCGACGATCGGAAGTTCGGTCCTGACGACGAAGATCTTCTACCTGCCCCGACACGTCCGCGCGCAGGGAAGCAAATTGTGCCGGGTCCGCGTACTTGAACTCGAGCTCCCAGAGGGCGCTCAGGTCTTCCGGCCGGTCGCCGTCCGCTTTCGTCGCTGCCCTCAGAGCCGCCGCGTGCGCCTCCCAGGACGACCGGTCGTCGAAGCGCGCGAGCAGCGCGAGAAGCGCGCCGGTTCTCGTCGGACAACTTCTGGCGAACGCTTCCAGGTGCTCGCGCGCCTTCCGGCGGTCGTCGTCGGTCAGCGTCGGCTTCCAGGAGAGGGAGCGCAGGAGCGCCTCTCGGGCCCACGGAAAATTCGGGTCGAGGCCGACGGATCGCTCCAGGAGCTCGCGGCTCTTCTTGCGGTTCCACTCGAGGCGGCCGAGCAGATACGGGTAGGCTGGATTCTTCGGATATCGCCGAGCGAGATCAGCGTACTCCGTCTCGAGCCCGGCGCGCACGGCCTCCATGCTCGGGAGAGCCCGCGCAGCGAGGACATGCTGGACGAGAACACGATGCGCCAGAAGCTCCGCGGGAAACCGGTCGCGCAGAGCGCGCGCGACGGCGATCTGCTCATCCCAGCACGACCGCTTGCGCCCGCAGAGCTCCTGCGCCTGGTCCGTCGCCCGCCACGCGGCCTCGACCTCCGGCGGCGCGCTGCAGCCCCGGCCCGTGATTTCGACCGGACGCCGGCAGGCGCCGGCGAGAGCGGCGGCCATGATTGGAACGAGACGCAATCGTCGTGTCACTTCCGCTCGCTTCCACTCCTCTACCCCTCGAACCCGATCTTCCTGTGCGTGCCGTCGCAGAACGGCTTGTTGCCCGAGCCGCCGCAGCGGCAGAGCGCGAAACGTGGCCCGACGGCGACGGCGTTGGCCTTCGGGTCTGTCAGATCGATGCGCCCGCGGACGAAGAGCGGCCCGTCCTTCGCCGGCGTCACGGTGACGACGGCGTCCGGCTCTTCGGCGGGCCCCGCGTCGAGCTCGTAGAAAAGCGCGCCCGTCGGGCAGCGGCGGACCACCTCGGCGACGGCGTCGGGAGGTGCCTCCCCGGGCCGAATCCACGGCCGCGCCTGCGCGTCGAAGACCGTCGGAAGCCCGCGCACGCACCGAGCCGCGTGGATGCAGAGGGCGGGATCGAACGAGACCGTGATCCCGGTGGCCGTATAACTCTTCCGCATCGACGCCGATTCCAGCCAGATCGTAGCGCCTTCGTGCCGGTTGCGCGGATATAAGATTTCGGCCTTCTCGACCCGACAGACCATGGCGCACGAGGCCTTCGTCAGCTACTCGACGGCCGACAAGCCGGTCGCGGACGCCGTGTGCGCCACGCTCGAGCGCCACGGCGTGCGCTGCTGGATCGCGCCGCGGGACATCCTGCCGGGCCTCGACTGGGGCGCCGCGATCGTGGACGCCATTGGCGCGAGCAAGGTCATGGTGCTCGTCTTCTCGGCCGCGGCGAACAAGTCGCCGCAGATCAAGCGCGAGGTCGAGCGCGCCGTGCACAAGGGCGTCGCGATCATCCCGCTGCGCATCGAGGACGTCCCGCTCGGCAAGACGCTCGAGTACTTCATCAGCTCTTCGCACTGGCTGGACGCGTACACGCCGTCGGTCGAGGCGCACCTCGATCGACTCGCCGAGACGGTCAAGCTCCTGCTCGCCCGCCCGAGCCGCGCGACCGACACGGGCGTTTCGGTGCCCCGGCCGTCGATCTCGACTCCCGCGATCCCGCCCGCGGCTCACACTGCGAAGCCCTCCGGCGTCTCGACGCGGGCACTCGGCGTCGTGGCCGTTGCGGCGCTCCTCGCCGGCGGCGGTGCCTTTTTCGCCGCGCGCGGCCACTCGCCGCGCATCGAGTCGATCGAGGTTCCGCCGACTCCGATCGTGCAGGGACAGCACGGAAACTTCGTGCTCCACTTCGCCGACAAGAAGGGAGACGCCGCGCTCGTCAAGTTCGAGCCCGTGCAGGGCGCCTCCTTCCGACCGTGGACGATGGAGCTCGAGGGCATGACGGGCCGCACGTCGGGCAGCTACGGGTTCTGGCTCTCCTCGCCGCTCGTAGAGCACGTCGTCCTCGACGCGACGCTCGTGGACAACGGCGGGAGGAAGAGCGCACCTTATCGCTTCGGGTTCGACATTCGCCCGGCGCCGGCCGCCCCGAAGCCGCCGCCGAGGGCGACGCCGCGCGGCGGCAAGAAGTCCTTCGAGATCCAGGCGCCCAACGGTTTCAAGTTCAAGGTGAACTGACCGCGGACGCCGCCGGCTGCGCAAGCGGAAGAAAGAGGAGGCCCGCCGTGGACTATCGCCCCGCGCCGAGAGACACCGCGGGCGTTCGACTTCCGCCGGAAATCGTCGAGCTGACCGAGCTCCTCGCCCGCAACACGCACGAGAACTGGGCGCGGCAGCGCCTCGCCGACGGCTGGCGCTACGGCCCGAAGCGCGACGACGCGAAGAAGGAGCACCCGAGCCTCGTGCCTTACGAGGCGCTCTCCGAGAGCGAGAAGGAGTACGACCGGCGCACGGCGATCGAGACCCTGAAGACGATCGTCGCGCTCGGCTACCGGATCGCGAAGGCGGCGCCGACGCGATGACGGACGACGTCCACGACGAAGGGCGCGACCTCTCCGACGAAGGTCCGCTCGGGAGATATCTCTCCTTCTGTGCGCGGGAGCTCGTGCCCGCATACGAGAAGGCGGACGGCGAAGCGAACGTCAATCAAGGGCGGCATCGGCTCTTCACCGGCGCCGCCGGCATCCTCGGAGCGATCGGGCTCGCGATCGCGGCCGTGAACATCGCGTTCCCAGAGAAGGTCCTGCCGGGCCCCCTCTTCCCGCCGGCGACGCCCTACGAGTGGCGGCTCTTCGCGGAGGCCGCGTTCTCTCTCGTCGCAACGGCGCTCGTCGCCGTGGGACTTCTCTTCGAGTTCCACAAGGCCTGGCTTATCGCGCGGTACAAAGCGGAACGCCTGCGGCTTCTCAAGTTCGCGAAGATCGTCGATGCGGGCTTCTGGTGCGCGGGCGGCCTGACTCCCAGGAGCGAAACGGACTTCGGCGCTGCGCGCGACGCGATCATGGCGCTCGGCGAGAACGATCTTCCCGCCCTCGCGCACGCGCAGGACGCGATCTCGCCGCGGCCGTCCGCCTCGGCCTGCGAAGAGCTCGACCGCGCCCATCGCCTCGTGATCGTCGCCTACTATCGGCGCAAGCGCCTCGACGTCCAGATCGACTACTTCGCACGCGCCGCCGAGCGGATCGAGAAGCGTTGGATCCGGCGGCCCGGCTGGCTCCCGCTCGTCTTCTTCACGAGCGTCGCCTTCGCCGCGTTCCACGTGGCGGCCGAGCACGCCAGCGAAGACTGGCAACAGGCCAGGAGCATCGCGCTCGCCGTCTCGTTCGGCATCCCGGCGTTGTGGGCCGCCGCGCGAACCTACCGGAGCGCGAACGAGTTCGGCCGGAACGAGAACCGTTCCCTCTCGAAGGGCTCTGCGCTCTCGACGATCCGCAAGCGCCTCGATCCCGACGGACCGCCCGACGACATCTTCTCCGACCTCGGCCTCTGCGAGTACGTCCTCGCGACGGATCTCGGCGAATGGCTTCGGCTGATGCGCGAAGCCGAGTGGTACGGGTAGCAGGCTCGCCGCGTTATAGGCTCCGCCCCGGATGGAGAACCTCTTCGTCAAGGGGTTGATCGTCGGGTTCTGCCTCGCCGCGCCCGTCGGCCCCATCGCCGTCCTCTGCGTCCAGCGCACGATCTCGCACGGAAAACTCGCGGGACTCGTGTCCGGGCTCGGCGCCGCGGTTGCCGACGCGCTCTACGGGACGCTCGCGGCCTTCGGCGTCACGGTCATCTCGTCGTTCCTCATGGATCACCGCCTGATCTTCCAGCGTGTTGGCGGCGCGGTCTTGCTCGTGCTCGGAGCGAGACTGCTCTTCCTGAAGCCGCCCAAGGCCGAGGAGGCGGACACGGACCGCGGCCTCGCGGCGGACTTCTTCTCGACGCTCGTTCTGACGCTGACGAACCCGATGACCTTCGTCGCCTTCGTCGCGATCTTCGCGACGTTCGGCATCGGCGCCGTCCACGGCCATTCGTTCCTCACCGCCGAGCTCGTCGCGGGAGTTCTGATCGGTTCGAGCTCCTGGTTCGCGTTCCTCGTCGGGCTGTCGAACTTCTTCCGCGGCCGGTTCCGCTACGAGACGCTCGTCACGATCAACCGCGCAACCGGAGTCTTCGTCATCGGCGTCGGCATTCTCTATCTCTTCTTCCTGCGCAAGGACCCGAAGGTGTCGCCGGAGATGCTGCGCCATCCGATCCAGACGCTCGAGGGACGGACTCCCGTCCCCACGGCCGCTGCGACGCCCTAGAGGGAACGCGGCGGTTCGGCTGCGAGGAGCGCCCGGGCCTTTCGAAGCGCGCGCGCGAGCGAGGCGTCGACGCCGGCGGCCAGGGCCTCGCCGAACGAGAACCAGTCGGCGCGGCGCACTTCCTCGGCCGCCACGGAGAAGCGCGTCGCCGTCGTCGTGAGCAGATGGCGCAGGTCGAAGTGGACGTGCGCCGGCCGGTCGGCGCGCGCGGGGATCGGGTGGACGTCCACGTCGAGGACGCGGCCGCCGACCGGCGCGGCGAGATCCGCGACGCCCGTCTCCTCGCGCGCCTCGCGGCGGGCGGCCTCGAAGACCGACGCGTCCTCCGGCTCCACATGGCCGCCCGGCTGCAGCCAGCGTTCGAGGCGCCGGTGATACACGAGAAGGAAGGCGCCGCCGTCCGGCCGCGCCACGACCGCGCTCGCCGTGACGTGATCGCGCACGGCGCGCGTGAAGGGGTCCGGCGCGTCTCGAACGAGCTCTCGGATCCGCGCGAGCGATTCCTCTTCCGCGGCGTCCTCGGCGCGGTACGCCGCCAGCGAGCGTGCGAGATCCTCCCGGGCGATCACTTGAGCACCTGGAAGAGGTTGCTGTAGTCGTCCGTCCAAAGGCGCACGCGGGGCGACTCGGGCAGATCCGCGGAAACCTCGTCGATCTCCGGCGGCTCGAGCGGCGCCGCCTCGCGCGCGAGCAGCACCCACGTCGCGCCCCAGCAGCCCTCGCCGTCGTCGTTCGTGTCGATGAGCGACGCCTCGAGCGAAAGGGCGTCGGCCGCCGCCCGGGCCACCGGAAGCAGATCGAGCTGCCGGTTCGAGAGGTGAAGCGCCAGCACGCCGTCCGGGCGGCGCAGGCGCGCCACGTAGAGCGCGATCGCCTCGCGGGTCAGCAGGTGCACCGGGATCGCATCGCTCGTGAACGCGTCCACCGCGAGCACGTCGAGCGGCGGCGCTCCCGACGCCAGCTCGAGCTCGAGCGAGAGGCGCGCGTCGCCCTGCGCGATCTCGATTCCGGCCCGGCTGTCCGCGAGATAGGTGAAACGCGGCGTCGGCCCGTTCGAGAGCCGCACGACGTCGGGATTGATGTCGTAGAAGCGGAACACGTCGCCCGGCCGCCCGTACGCCGCGAGCGTGCCCGTGCCGAGCCCCACGACGCCGACGCGGAGCGGCCGTCCCTGCGCGCGCCCCGGGTGATGGTCGAGGAGCAGACCGATGCCGGTCGCGCGTCCGTAATACGTCGTCGGCTCGCGCCGTTTCCCGGACGATTGGTACTGGAAGCCGTGGACGATGCGCCCGTTGCGGAGAGACAGGCGCGAGAGCAGAGGATCCGGCGAGTCGAGCGCCTCGATCGTCAAGACGCCGTAGAAGTTGCGCGAGAGCGCGACCGCCCCGCGCAGATACGCGCGGACGTCGGCGACGAGCGCATATCCCAGGAAGCCCGCCGCCCCGGCGAGACACGTCGCGACGAAGTACGGACGCGCGCGCATCCGGAGCAAACGCGGCGCGACGAAGGCGGAGAGCGCGGCGGCCGCGAGCGCCGCGATGGCGCCCGGACCGGAGGCGACGGCCCGTTTCGCGCGCGCGGCGAGCGCGGTGAGGAGATCCGGATCCCGGATCTGCCAGGCGAGGATCGCGACCGCCAGGAGCGTCACGAGCGCCGGCCACACGCGCCCGCGATGCAGCCAGGACCCCGTGTCGCGCACCAGCGCGAAGAGCGCCGTGACCGCCGACAGCCACAGCAGCAGATGGAATTCCCAGAAGGCCGGAAAGACGAGCGGCGCCACGACCGCGACGAAGACCGCACCGCCGGCGCCGCCCGCGGCGACCATCAGGTAGAACGCCGTGGCCCGTCGCGGCGCGGGCCGGCTGCGCGCGAGCTCGCCGTGGCAGACCATGCACACTGCGAAGACCGCGAGCGCGTCCGCGAGGACCTGCTGCCGGATCGGCACGCCGTAGCCGCGGTAGAGGATCCAGGCCGCGTAGCCGAGGGCGCCGACGAGAAGCGGACCAAAGAGCGCGCGCGGCGCGAGGCGGTCGCTCTGGAAGCAGAGGACGAAGGAGAGCAGGTACAGCCCGAGCGGCAGGACCCAGAGGAACGGAATCGCGGCGACCTCCTGGCACATCTGGTTCGTCGCTGCGAGGAGGAGCGCCGACGGGCACGCCGCGAGCGCCAGCCAGAAGATCCGCCGCGCCGGACGGATGGGAGGATCCCGGAGAGTCTCGCCCTCCGACGGCGTCGCGACGGCGGAGACCGTCGATGCGGAGCGAAAGGCGCAGACCACGAGCAGAAGGGCGCACGCGGCATAGAGCGCCGACCAGATCCACGCCTGCCGCGCGAGCCCGAGCGCCGGCTCGATGAGAAACGGGTACGCGAGGAGCGCCGCGAGCGACGCGAGGTTCGAGAGCGCGAAGAGCCGGAAGACGCGCGCCTGCGGACGCCGCCGCGCGATCCAGGACTGCAGCAGCGGTCCGGTGGACGACAGGACGAAGAACGGCAGCCCGACGCCGGCCGCGAGCGCCGCGAGCACGCGAAGGACGGGCGTCCCGGAATCGGCCGGACGGAGGGCGAGCGGCGGCAGGACCGGCGGGCGTCCCCCGATCGCCGCGGCGACGAGGAGGACGGCCGACAGCCCGACGAGCGTTGCGTGCGTGCTGCGCGCGGCGCGGGGCGAGAGCCGCGAAAGGACGTGTGCGTACAGATAGCCGCCGAGGAGCGCCGCCTGGAAGAAGAGGAGGCAGGTCGTCCAGACCGACGAGGCCCCGCCGAACCACGGCAGGATGGCCTTCGCGATCAGCGGTTCGACCTCGAAGAGCAGGAACGCCGAGAGGAAGATCGTGACGGCTTCCACGGCCATGCGGGCCGCGATTATCCGCCACGGGCGCCACGAGGCCGTTGCTATAGTCCGCGCCCATGAAAATGACCCGCCGCATCGCGCTCGGCCTCGCGCCAATCACACTCGCCGCCGCTCTCGGGACCGCCGCCGAGCCGCCCGGCAAGAAAGCCGCGCCGCCTGCAGAAGACAAGAAGCCGCCGCTCCTTTCGTCCGACACCTGGAAGGGCCTCGAGCTGCGCGCGATCGGGCCGGCCGTCACGTCGGGGCGCGTCAGCGACATCGCCGTCGATCCGGGCAATCCCGCGATGTACTACGTCGCCGCCGCCTCCGGCGGCGTCTGGAAGACGGTGAACGCCGGCACGACCTGGACGCCGGTCTTCGACGGCGAGGGCTCGTACTCGATCGGCTGCGTGGCGATCGATCCGAACGATCCGCTCGGTCGTCTGGGTCGGCACCGGCGAGAACAACAGCCAGCGCAGCGTCTCGCTACGGCGACGGCGTCTACAAGTCCGAGCGACGGCGGCAAGACGTGGAAGAACATCGGCCTCAAGAGCTCCGAGCACATCGGCCAGCATCCGCGATCGACCCGCGCGACTCGCAACGTCGTCTACGTCGCCGCGCAGGGCCCGCTGTGGTCGGCCGGCGGCGACCGCGGCCTCTACAAGACGACCGACGGCGGCAAGACCTGGAAGGCCGTGCTCACGATCTCGCGAGAACACCGGCGTCACCGACGTCGTGCTCGATCCGCGCAATCCCGACGTCCTCTACGCCGCGGCCTACCAGCGGCGGCGGCACGTCTGGACGCTGATCGACGGCGGCCCCGAGTCGGCGATCTACAAGTCGACCGACGGCGGCGAGACCTGGAAGAAGATCGACGAGCGGCCTGCCGAAGGAGGACATGGGGCGCATCGGCCTCGCGATCTCGCCGGTCGAATCCCGACGTCGTCTACGCGATCGTCGAGGCCGCGCAACAAGGCCGGCGGCGTCTTCCGCTCGACCGACGGCGGCGGGACCTGGGAGAAGCGTCGGCGACTACGTCACCGAGCGGCCGCAGTACTACCACGAGCTCTTCGCCGATCCGAAGAACGGCGAGCGCGTCTACTCGATGGACATCTGCCTGCAGGTCTCCGACGACGGCGGCAAGACCTTCCACAAGCTCGGCGAGAGCGACAAGCACGTCGACAACCACGTGCATCTGGATCGACCCGGACGACACCGACCATCTGCTCGTCGGCTGCGACGGCGGCGCTCTACGAGAGCTTCGACCGCGGCGCCGACCTGGCAGTTCAAGGCCAACCTGCCGGTCACGCAGTTCTACAGCGTCGGCGCTGGACAACGCCGCGCCGTTCTACAACGTCTACGGCGGCACGCAGGACAACGACACGCCTCGGCGGCCCGTCGCGCACCGCGCAACGCGCACGGCATCGCCAACGCCGACTGGTTCGTCACCGTCGGGCGGCGACGGCTTCCAGTCGCGCGGTCGATCCCGAACGACCCGAACATCGTCTACGCCGAGTCGCAGTACGGCGGCCTGGTCGCGCTTCGACCGCAAGACCGGCGAGCAGATCGACATCCAGCCGCAGGCCGGGCACGGGCGAGGCGCCGCTGCGCTGGAACTGGGACTCGCCGCTCATCATCAGCCCGCACTCGCACACGCGGCTCTACTTCGCCGCGCAGCGCCTCTTCCGCAGCGACGACCGCGGCGACACGCTGGAAGCCGGTCAGCCCCGACCTCACGCGGCAGATCGACCGCAACAAGCTGCAAGGTGATGGGGCAGGTCTGGAGCGTCGGACGCGGTCGCCAAGAACGCCTCGACGTCGTTCTACGGCAACATCGTCGTCGCTCGCCGAATCGCCGAAGAAGGAAGGCCTGCTCTACGTCGGCACCGACGACGGCCTGATCCAGGTCACGCGAGGACGGCGGCGCGACCTGGCGCAAGATCGAGCAGCTTTCCCGGCGTGCCCGAGCGACACCTACGTGTCGCGCCTCGAGCGCCTCGCAGCACGACGCCGACGACCGTCTACGCCGCCTTCGACAACCACAAGAACGGCGACTTCAAGCCGTACCTCCTGCAAGAGCGCCGACCGCGGGCGGACGCTGGACCTCGATCGCCGGCGACCTGCCGGCGCGCGGCACGGTCTACGTCGCTCGCCGAGGACCACGGTCGATCCGAACCTGCTCTTCGCCGGCACCGAGTTCGGCGCTCTTCTTCACGCATCGACGGCGGCGCAGCAGTGGGTGCCGCTCAAGGGCGGCCTGCCGACGATCGCCGTGCGCGACCTCGCGATCCAGAAGCGCGAGAACGACCTCGTCGTCGCCACCTTCGGGCGCGGCTTCTACATCCTCGACGACTACACGCCGCTGCGCGCGGCGACGCCCGGCGGCTCTCGAGCAGGACGCCGCGATCTTCCCGGTGCGCAACGCGTGGGCCTACGACCCGACGACCCCGCTCGGCTTCCCCGGCAAGGGCTTCCTCGGCGACGCGCTACTACACCGCGCCGAACCCGCCGTTCGGCGCCGTCTTCACCTACTACTTGAAGGCGGAGCTCAAGACGAAGAAGAAGGCGCGCCAGGAAGCGGAGAAGAAAACGGCGAAGGAAGGCGCCGCGTCGCCCTACCCGACCGCGGAAGAGCTGCGGGCCGAGGCGCGCCGAGGAGGATCCGGTCCTCCTCTTCACGATCGCCGATGCCGACGGCAACGTCGTGCGCCGCCTGACCGCGCCCGGCACGGCCGGCGTCCACCGCATCGCGTGGGACCTCCGCTTCCCGCCTTCCAACCCGAGCGACACACCGAAGCCCGATCCAACGATCCCGTGGCAACAGCCGCCGACCGGTCCGATGGCGGTGCCCGGAAAGTACAGCGTCTCGCTCGCGAAGCGCATGGACGGCGTCGTGACGCCGCTCGCCGGGCCCGTCGCGTTCGAGGTGGCCGCTCTCGGAGCGGGCTCGCTGCCGCCCGCCGATCGGGCCGAGCTCCTCGCGTTCCAGCGCAAGACCGCGCGGCTCCAGCGCGCCGCGTTCGGCGCCGTGTCCGCCGCGAAGGAAGACCAGAAACGCCTCACGGACATCAAGCAGGCGCTCCACGACACGCCCGCGGGCGACCCGGCGCTCGAGAAGGACGCGCGCTCGCTCGAGGCGCGCCTGCGCGACATCCTGCTCGCGCTCGAAGGCGACAAGGTGATGGCCGCTCGCCAGGAGCCGACGTCACCCGGAATCATCGACCGGATCGACGCGATCATCGGGACGCAGTGGAGTTCGGTGTCGGCGCCGACGCAGACGAGCCGCGACAGTTACGCCATCGCCGCCGAGGAGTTCGGGCCCGTGCTCGAGAAGCTGCGCCAGGCGGACAAGGATCTCGCGAGCCTGGAGTCCCGCATGGAGGCGGCCGGCGCGCCCTGGACGCCGGGCCGCGTGCCGACGTGGAGGCCCGAATGACCGGCGCCTCCGACCGCGACACCGCGACGATCGAGGGGCTCCTCGACGCGCTGTACACATCCATTTCCGGGCCGGCCGGTCCGCGCGACTGGGAGCGCGACCGCAATCTCTTCGCGCCGGGCGGCGTCCTCATGCCGACGGGACCGATCCCGACGGCGAAGCCCGGAGATGCTCCGGCCGTCGCGCGCGTTCCGCTCACCTTTGATCAGTGGCTCGAGTCCCGGCGCGCCTTCTTCAACGCCGACGCCTTCTACGAGTGGGAGATCGCTCGGCGCATCTTCCGCTTCGGAAACGTCGCGCACGTGCTCTCGGCGTATGCCGCGGGACGCCGCCTTCACGATCCCGAGGTTCTCTTCCGCGGCATCAACAGTTTGCAGCTCGCCCACGACGGGAAGCGCTGGGCGATCGTTTCGATTGCCTGGGACAACGCGCGGCCCGACAATCCCCTGCCCGACTGGATCCTGGCCGAAGGCGGAGGGTCGCGGCCACCGGGATAACCTGCCGAAGTGAGTCTCGTCCGCCGGATCGCCGCGATCCCGAAGCCTCTGCTGACGATTCTCGCGCTCGTCTTCGTCGCGGCGCTCTGGGTCGTCGACTACGTCACCGGGCCGGACCTGTCGCCGCTCATCTTCTACGTCGTCCCGGTCGTCCTCGCCGTGTGGTTCGGAGGCCGCCGACCCGGCGTCCTCGTCTCGATCGTCGCGGCATTCGCCTGGTTCCAGGCCGACTACCTCACGGGGCGGCACGAGCACGCGCACCCGGCGATCCTGTACTGGAACGGCATCGAGAAGCTCCTGTTCTTCCTCCTCCTCGTCGAGCTGCTCGCGACGCTCAAGTCCGCGCTCGAGCGGGAGCGCCACGCGCGGCAGGAGTTCCTCGAGCGCGAGCTTCGGATCGCCGAGCAGGTCCAGGAGCGGCTCTTCCCCCAGCGGGCGCCGCGCATGGAGACGCTCGAGTGCGCCGGCGTTTGCCGCCCGGCGCGCGGCGTGGGCGGCGATTACTACGACTTTCTGCCGCTCGAAGACGGCCGAATGGGGCTCGCCGTCGGCGACGTCTCGGGCAAGGGCCTCTCCGCCGCGCTCTTGATGGCGAGCTTGCAGGGCAGTCTTCGCAGCCTCGCCGGGGCCGACGGCGCGCGCGTCGACGAGATCGTCGGCGACGTCAACCGCCAGCTCTGCTCGCTCACGGAAGCGAACCGGTTCGTGACGCTCTTCTTCGGAATCTACGACGATCACCGACGCGAGCTCTCCTGCGTCAATGCCGGGCACAACGCGCCCATGCTCCTGCGGGCCGGCGCCGACGGGGCCTCGCCCGAGCGCCTCCGGTCGGGAGGGACGGTCCTCGGATTCTTTCCGGAGGCCGGATGGAGGTCGCAGTCGTTTCACCTCGCGCCGGGCGATCTGCTCGTCGCCGTCACCGACGGCGTCGTCGAGGCCGCCAATGCCGCCAACGAGGAGTTCGGCGAGCGCCGGCTCGCCCAGGTTGTTGCGGCGAGTCGGACTCTGCCCGCCGACGACCTTTGCCGGGAGGTGCTCGCGCGCGTCGCGGAATTTCTGGCGGGTCTGCCCGCCGCGGACGACCTCACGGTCGTCGTCGCCCGCGGCCTGCCTCCCGGTTCCGCGACCCGCCCGTCGCGCGACGCCGTCGTCTGAGCCGGGCGGGCGCTACCGAGCTTCCCGGACGCGCTCGCGGCAGGCCGCGACGGCGACGAGAAGCGCCGCCCCCGCGAGGAAGAGAAGGCTCACGGCGAGGCGAGGGCTCTTCGACAGCGTTCCCGTGAAGTCGGCGCCGGGCGCGTTCGACGCCGCCATATACCAGACCGGAAGATAGAGCCCGGAAAAGAGCTTTCCTCCCGAAGTCAGGAAGCCCAGGCCCGTGGCGAACCCGGCCGCCGCGAGGAGTCCCGCGAGCGCTCCAAGCCCGCGCGCGGGCGACGCGGCCGCGCTGCGGATCGCGAGAGGCGCGCCGAGGAGCGCGACGAAGAGCGCGAGCGCCGCGGTCTTCCAGAGGACGGCCGAGGCCGGAATGCCGGGCTGCGAGAAGACGAGAGCGCGCGTGCCGGAGAGATCTTCGCGCGCGGCGACTTCGGCCACCGCGGGCACGAGCAGGAGCAGGAACGCCATCGCCGCGCCGTTCCCTGGCACGAAGCCCGCGAGAATCGCCGCCGCGAGGAGCGGCCACTTGAGCAGACCCGCGCTTTCCCATATGAGACGCGTCTCGGCGAGCACCGCGGCCACCGAGGAGGGACGCACGGCGGCGGGCACCAACGCGATCGGCGCCGGCGCCGCGAGCGAGCCCTCCGAAGCCGCGCTCTCGGAACCCTGGCCACGCTTTCGGGACTTCGTCCCCCGGAGAACGCGTCGGCCGCGTCGGGCCGGATCGAAGCGGTCGAAGATCAGGAGCGCCGCTCCGAGCGGCAGGAGCGCCACGAGCAGGTTCGCCGCGCGGCGAGCGACGAGGCTCGGCGTCACGCGGATTCCCGCCCACGGCACCCGCTCGAACGGCTCGTCGCGGATCTCGAGACCGGTCGAGAATCCGGTGGCACCCGGCACCGTTTGCCGCGCCAGGTACGCCTGCGTCGCGGCGCCCACCGGATCGATCGCCGGCGCCCGCCGGAGCTTGCCCTGCGGGTCGCCGGCGCCCGCGAGCCCCATCGGCGCGCCGACGAGGAGGAGCGAGAAGACGAAGAACCACGCGACGTAACCCCACCGGCCCGAAAGCCCGGGCGTGACGTCGAAGAGGAGCGCGAGCGCGGCCGTGATCGCGATGGCGGGCAGGCTCAGGAGGAGGAACGGCACGAAGAACGCGAACGGATCGAACGGCCCCTTCCCGAAGCGCAGCCACGCGGTGAGCCCCGCCGTCAGCGCCAGTGCGGTGACGACGGAGAGATAGGCCGCGCTCGCCGCGAATTTTCCGAGGAGATACCGGCCGTTCGACAGCGGCGTCGCGGCGAGGATCACGCCGACCCCGCGCTCGCGGTCGCGGCGCACGGAGCCCGCCACGAGATAGAAACCGCCGAGCGCGACGAGGATCGCGATGAGCGCCGAGGCGGCGAAGCCGATGTAGGCCGTGTCGTAGATCGGCGCCTGGACGCGGCCGTCCGGAAAACGCCACGACAGCGAGCTGGCGTGGCCGGCGGGGTCGGGGATCCAGAGGATCGCTGCCGCGAACGCGGCCAGCAACGCGACGAGCGTCCCGACGGACCGCATCCGCATGCGGACGTCCGTCCCGACCTGCGCCGCGAGGGCGCCGGATGACGCGCTCACGCCGCGGGCCGCCGAGCGTCCGCCTCGAGGTTCGTCAGGAGGTAGGCGTCTTCGAGACTCGGTTCCACCTCGCGGGCGCCGGGCAGCGATGTGTCACGCCCGACGAAGCGCACGTGAACGCCGTCGGCCCGCCGGATCAGGTTCGAGACGTGCACCGCGCGCTGCGCCTCGGGCAGCTTCTCCGAGGTCACGACGGCCGAGAAGACGCGGCCGGCCGCGCCGCTCAGAAGCTCCTCGGGCGACGCGTGCCGCACGAGGCGTCCCTTTCGGATCACGGCGATCGAAGACGCCACGGCCTCGACGTCCGACACGATGTGCGTCGAGAGGATCACGACGCGGCCCTGCGCGATCTCCGAGAGCAGGTTGCGGAAGCGAACACGCTCCTCCGGATCGAGACCCACGGTGGGCTCATCCACGATGACGAGCTTCGGATCGCCGAGCAGCGCCTGCGCGATCCCGACACGCTGCCGCATTCCGCCCGAGAATCCCGCGAGCCGCCGGTCCGCGGCGCCGTGCAGGTTGGTCAGCTCGAGGAGCTGCTGCACGCGGCGCGAGAGGTCGGCGCCGGAGAGCCCCTTGAGGCGGCCGAGGTACGCGAGGAACTCGCGGGCGGTCAGCTTCTCGTAGACGCCGAAGTCCTGCGGCAGGTAGCCGAGGACGCGGCGCACGGCCAGCGGATCGGCCACGCCATCGCGCCCCTCCCAGAGGAACGTGCCCGACGTCGGGCGCGTCACCGTCGCGAGGAGCGACATCAGCGTCGTCTTGCCGGCGCCGTTTCCGCCGAGCAGCCCCAGCACGCCCTCGCCGACCTGGAGCGAGAACTCCTCGAGCCCGACCGTGCCGTCGGGATAGCGCTTGCCGATCGAGCGGATTTCGAGCATGAAGCCTCCTCGCCTAGAAACGCAAGTTGTGCAGACCGGTTCCGAAGACTAGCTCCGGTCACTCTCCTCCGGAGGGGATGCTCCGCGGCTGCATCGGGCAGGGACAAGCCCTGCCCCTACGGGCAAACGATTGAAAATTCCGTCGGCAGATCCATGTGTTCGCGGCGCGAGGAGTCTCCGCGAAGTTACCGAGCGGAGGAGGCGCGCGTCGCGGGAGCCGAGCGCGGCGAGGATCAGCGAGCGGTCGAGGCCCTTTGGCCGAGCCGCGAGCCGGTGCGCCAGCGGCGTGGTCACCCGAAACGAGCTCTCAGCCGTGGGTCGCCGCTGGCGCAGATTCGCGAGCAAGCTCCGGCGACGGCTAATCGGCGTCCGTCGACGTCTCCGCGACCTCGTTGCGCACGGCCCTCACCAGGACCTCGACGGCCGTTTCCTCGAGCCCGGTCGGCCCGAAACCCCGCCGCGCGAACTCGGTCCAGGCGCCGTCGGCCTCGACCTCGAGCGCGAGAATGCGGGCCTTCTCCTTCCAGTAGACGCGAACGGACATGTCCTGCGAAGAGAAAACGGCGTAGCGGTCGCCCGGCGCGTCGCGCGGACGTTCCTCCTTATCGAGCGAGTAGCCTCGCTGCTTCAGGGCGGATCCGATGCGGTCGAAAGCGGCGTCTACGCTCAACATGTCGGAGCCTCGCTTCGGTTTATCGTTGCTGCGTATTCTATGGCGGCCGCCGCCGCCGCAAGGCCGCCGAAACTAGACGGCCCGGGCCCGGTCCCCGGCCGAGAGGAACATGATCCGCCCCTCCTCCTCCCGCTCTCCGCGCGCCGTGTCGAGGGCCTTGGGCCCCCGGTCGCGCCACCAGGCGCGGCTCTCCTCGAGCTTCCACGGCGGCGCGCCGCAATCCGAGAGGAGCGCGTCGAGCTCCTCGGCGGTCGCCGGCCTCACGTCGCGGTCGAAGGCCAGGCAGCGAAAAAGGATCGACTCGAGGGCGGCAGGCACCGGGTGTCGTGCGGCGGTTGCGAGCGGAGGCGGCGGCCCGCGCCGCTCCATGCGGAAGACCTCGATCGCCGTGCGCCCCGGAAACGGGGAGCCGCCCGTCAGAAGGAAGTACCCGACGGCGCCGAGCGCGAAGATGTCGGCGCGCGCATCCACCTTGGACGGATCGCTCATCCCCTCCGGCGCCATGTAGAGCGGCGTGCCGAGCAGGGAGCCGTCGTGGGAGAGCGACGCGTCGTCCGGAGCGGAGGCGCCCGCGCCGTTCCCGTCGCCGCCCGCCGGATGCTCGACCGACCCGATGTCCTTCACGAGCCCGAAGTCGAGGATCTTCAGGAAGTCGGGGATGCCGCCGTACACGCAGATCATGAGGTTGGCGGGCTTGATGTCGCGGTGAATGAGGCCCGCGGCGTGGGCCTCGGCGAGCGCGCCGCAGGCCTGGCGCAGCAGATGGACGACGCGCGCCGGCGGCAGCGGCCCGTCGAAGTCGACGAGCTGGAGCAGGTTGATCCCGCGCAGCAGCTCCATCGCGTAATAGAAGACGCCGTCGGCCGTTCGGCCGTAGTCGTAGATCGCGATCGTGCTCGGGTGCGTCAGTCCCGCCGTCAGCTGCACCTCCCGCTCGAAGCGCGCGAGCGCGCGCTCGCCTTCGGTTCCCGGTGCGAGCAGCTTGACGGCGGTCGGCCGCCGCAGAAGGGCGTGGCGCGCTTCCCAGACGACGCCCATCGCGCCGTGGCCGAGGCGCGCGACGAGGCGATAAGGCCCGACCTTCTCCGCCTGCCGGCGCAGTCGCGAGATCGTGCGCAGCGATGTCAGCATCACGAAGCCGAGGAGCGCCGCGAGCGCTCCCGCCAGCACCACGCCGATCGGCCCGCGGCTCGCGGGCAGGAATCCCTTCGGGAGCGCGAAGATGTCGAGCGTCCACCGCCGGTCCGCGACGGGAACGGGAAACCCGGCGTCGAAGCCCGACCGGCGCGGCACGCTTTTCGCGCCGCGCGGCCGCTCGACGAGAATCGCCGAATTCCGCGCATCGCCGTCTCTCAGGTCGAAGGCGAGGCCCGTCGCGTCCACCGCCGCGGCGGCGGCGTCGACGAGCGGAGCGACTCGAATGACCGCCATGGCGAAGCCCGAGAGGGACGCGCGGCGCGCGGTCTCGGAGCCGGGGTCGCCGTCGTCGTAAACCGGCGCGTACAGCGCGACGGAAGCCGACGGGTCGGGCCGGCCCTGATCCTCGACCAGGACGAATGGCTGCGACGCGACCATCATGCCGGAGTTGCGCGCCTTCTCCGCGTAGCTCCACCGGACCGGGTCCGACGCGATGTCGAGGCCGAGCGCGAGGACGTTGGGCGGCTCCATGTACTGGATCGGCGTGTAGAACTCCCGCCGCGCCGCCGCGACCGGCTTGCCGTCCGGTCCGGTCTCCCAGATGCGGAACGTCGAGAGCCCGGCGGCGCGCGCCTCGGCCTCCTGAAACATCCGCTCACGGTCCCGGACGAACGGCAGCCACTCGAGCGCATAGACGAGACGGTGGCGCGAGAGCATCGGGTCCGTCAGCATGTGGAACTGACGCCGCGTCACGCGACCCGACGCTTCGAAAAAGCTCGAGAGCGTCGCGAGGTCTTCCAGGGGGCTCGAGAGCCTCTCGATCACCGCGGCGTGCAGTCGCTGCGCCCGCTGGGCGAACTCGAGGCTCGCGGCCGCGTGAGCGCGCGCCAGCAGGAACGCGCCGAGACCGGCCGAGAGCAGGACGAGGATGCTCGCGAGGAGGATGTCCGACGGCCGGATCGAGGCGCGCCAGGAGGCGAAGGCCGAGCGCACCCGGCGCACCGCGAACCGGCCCGTCGGGGCGCTCGACCAGCTCCCGCTCCTCCCGCCGCTCGTCACGGCGGGGATTATCTTTCGGAGCGGTCCCGAACATTTCCGGCCCGGAAACCGTAAAGAGTAGTGTCGGACGGATGGGCCGGGCCGAAATGACCAAAAATGGGCCGAAAACGGCCTCACCGGGGGCTCTCCGGAGATTTGTGGGGTTTTTCATGCGGAAGAAACGCTGGGTCTGGATCGTCGCGATCGCCGTCGTGGCCGGCGGGGCCCTGGCCGCGACGCGCGGGAAGGACAAGGCCGACCCGAAGGCCGACTCGAGCCCCTTCCGGCTGGGCAAGGTCCAGGCCGAGGACCTCCAGGTCTCCGTCCGCGAGGTCGGGGTCGTCGACCCGGTGACCAAGGTGGACGTCAAGTCGGCCGTCTCGGGCCGCGTCACTCTCGCTGAGCGTGCGCGAGGGCGCCGTCGTCAAGCCCGGGCGACGTGCTCGCCGAGATCGAGCCGGACGTCAACCAGGCGCAGTCGCTCTCCGACGTCCAGGCGAGCGTCAAGGACACGGAGCTGAAGCTCCAGGACGCCGAGCGCGACTTCGCGATGCAGAAGGCGCTCTTCGAGCAAGGGCCTCGTCGGCCACGACACCTTCCGCTCCTCCGCAGATCAAGCGCGACCAGGCCGCGGAGAGCCTGCGCGCGGCGCAGATGCGCTACCAGATCGTCGAGGACCGCGGCATCCCGATCTCGGGCAACGCCGCGTCGCAGAAGGCGCGCGTCACCTCGCCGATGACCGGCGTCGTGATCAAGAAGGGCGTCGAGCTCGGCGAGACGGTCACCTCCGGCGTCTCCTCCTTCAACGCCGGAACCGTGCTCTTCACGGTGGCGGACCTGAAGTCGCTCATCATCCGCGTCAACCTGAACGAGGTCGACATCGCCAAGGTCCACGTCGGCCAGCCCGTGCGCATCACGCTCGACGCGTATCCGCAGAAGGTCTTCACCGGCAAGGTCACGCTTCGTCGCGCCGGCGGCCGAGCTCGTCGAGAAGATCAAGGTCTTCAAGATCGAGGTCGACGCTCGACGAGCTCGGCGACGCGTTCCGCACCGGCATGAGCGCCAACGTCGAGATCCTCGGCGAGAAGCGCGACAAGGCGATCTCGATCCCGCTCGAGGCGCTCCAGAAGCGCGACGGCAAGACCGTCGCGTACCGCCTGAAGGCGAACCTGAAGCCGAAGCAGCTCGCCGCGGCCAAGGACGGCCTCGCCGGGCCGCAACAAGTTCATCTGGCTCTCGGACCACTGGAAGGACTACTTCGACGTCGTCCCCGTCTCGGCGGGCATCGCGACGCTCGAGCGCGTCGAGATCCTCTCGGGCCTGAAGTCCGGCGAGCAGGTCGCGCTCGAGGACCCGACCGAAGAAGCGGTCGAGAAGGACGACGACGACGGACTAGAGCGAGCTCATCAGCGATCAGATCTCAGCGATCGAGCCAGACCCGCACGTGATCCCTCTGGCTGAAAGCTGACAGCTGAGAGCCGACAGCTCGAAGCATGAACATCATCGAGACCACGGCCTGACCAAGATCTTCGGCTCCAACGGCGCCGCGGTCCACGCGCTGCGCGGCATCGACCTGACGGTCGCGCGCGGGCGAGTTCGTCGCGCTGATCGGGCCGTCGGGCTCGGGCAAGTCCACGCTGATGGCGATCCTCGGCTGCCTCGACTCGCCGACCGCCGGGCACCTACGCGCTCGACGGCGAGCGCGGTCGAGGGCCTGTCGGGCCGCGAGCTCGCGCGGATCCGCAACGAGAAGATCGGCTTCGTCTTCCAGCAGTACAACCTGCTCCCGAAGGCCTCGGTCGTGCGCAACGTCGAGCTGCCGATGCTCTACGCGGGCGTCTCCCGCAAGGAGCGGCGCGCGCGGGCGCTGGAGCTGCTCGAGAAGGTCGGCATCCCGGAGAAGGCGAAGGTCCTGCCGGCGGCGCTCTCGGGCGGCCAGCGCCAGCGCGTCGCGATCGCGCGCGCGCTGGCCAACCGGCCGGCGCTGCTGCTCGCCGACGAGCCGACCGGGCGCCCTCGACTCGAAGACCGGCCACGAGGTGCTCGAGCTCTTCGCGCGAGCTCCACCGCCAGGGCAACACGATCATCATCGTCACCCACGACCTCTCGATCGCCGCCATGGCGCAGCGCCAGGTCGAGATCCACGACGGGCTGATCAAGCGCCGCGCGGAAGCCGCCGCCTGCAGGGAGCGGCCGCCGTGAGGCACTCAACGGCGCCTTCCGCGAGCGCCTCCGCAACTCCTGGGTCGAGATGCGGGAGAACCTCGGACGCGCTCGATCCTCCAGTCGCTCGGCGTCATGCTCGGCGTCGCCTCGGTGCTCGGCGGCTTCTCGATCTCCGACAGCAGCGCCGGCGCTCCGATGGAGCTCTACGTGCGGATGGGCGGCCTCGACAAGCTGAACGTCCAGCCAGTCGGCGGTCGTCAAGCGAGGGCGCGCCGACGGCGCTGCAGACGGCGAACCTCGGCCTGCGCACGCGCCGACGCCGAGCGAGGGCGAGGACCTCGACACCGACGACGGTCGACGGCGTCTCGCTGCGCAGAGGACGCGCGGGCGCGCGTGCGCTCGCCCTACGCCGACCAGGAGCGCGACATCCGCGGCATCGGCGGCGACTTCCTCGCGCTCGACGGCTACGAGATCGAGGAGGGGCGCGCCTTCATCGGCGCAGGACCTCGACATCGCCGCGCCGGTCGCGATCCTCGGGACGCGAGGCCGTCGAGCGTCTTCTTCCCCGACCGGCGACGCCGTCGGCCAGGACGCTCCGCGTCGGCGACACGCCGGTGCACGGTCGTCGGCGTCTTCAGGGAGCGGGTCTTCCGCTTCCGCAAGAGCGGCCAGCAACATCTTCCGCTGGCGCAACCGGATCGTCGCGCTGCCCGACCACGCTCGTCGCCCGGCGCTTCGAGGGCGACAGCTACCACCGCGTCGACCGCGTGACCTTCCGCATCCGGAACCTCGACGCGATGGCGATCTTCTCCAAGGCAGCTCTCGGGCATGCTCAAGGCGAACCACCGCCAGCAGGACGACTTCCGCCTCGACGACGTCGCGCGCGCGCGTGAAGAAGGAGCAGCAGCCAGGGCGACGTCTACGACATGATCTTCCTGCTCTCGGGCGTCGCTGTCGCTGATCGGCGGCGGCATCGTCAACGTCAACATCCAGATGGCGACGCTGAAGGAGCGCATCCGCGAGGTCGGCGTCAAGATGGCGATCGGCGCTCCGGGACGCGAGATCTTCAAGGAGTTCATGACCGAGGCGATGCTGCTGACCGGCCGTCGGGCGTCGCTCGCCGGGCTCGTGCATCGGCGTCGGCTTCTCGAAGATCATCACGGCGGCGCTCGGCGTCCCGCTCTACATCGATCCGAAGAGCTTCGTCTGGGCCTACCTCCTCGCGGCCGTCTTCGGGTTCCTCTTCGCGCTCTACCCGGCGTGCAAGGCGAGCCGCCTCTCGCCGATGGAGGCGCTGCGCTATGAGTGAGACCGCGCTCGCGCTTCCGCTCGCCGGCCGCGGACGCGCGGCCCGGCCGCGCCGGCTCTCGCTCGGCGCGACCAGCTCGTCGCTCGGCTGGGAGGTCGTCAAGGGCGGCTTCGTCGAGCTCTGGGCGCACAAGCTGCGCTCGACGCTGACGCTGACGCTGCTCGATGCTCGGCGTCTTCGCGCTCGTCGTGATGACGTCGGTCATGGACGGCGTCATGGACAAGATCGCGACCGGGCTTCGCCGGGATGAGCTGGGACGGCACCGTCATGCTCGCCCCGAAGCGCCCGACGACGACCGAGGAGCAGAAGCGCTTCGCGATGAGCCCGGGCCTGCGGTACGAGGACCTCCCGCGCCTGACGGCGCCCGACCCGAAGGTCCTCGCCTTCCTGCCGCGCGCGCACGAAGCAGTCGGCGGTCAAGCGTCGCCGGCGGGACCGAGCGCATGCTTCGTCAACGGCGTCTGGCCCGGACTACGCCCGCTGGATGAACCGGCCGATCGCGCATCGGGCGCGGGCTGACGGAGGACGACGAGCGCCGCCGCTCGCCGGTCGCCGTCGTCGGGCGCGACGCTCGCGCTCGAAGCTCTTCGGCGGCGCCGACCCCGTCGGCCGCGACATCATCGTCGAGGGCGTGCCGCTTCCGCGATCGTCGGCGTGCAGGCGCCCGGCCAGATCTTCACCGAGGAGAACTGGTACGACGCCAACGGCATCTCGATCCCGCTCGCAGACCTACATGGACCGGATCGATCCGGACCACAAGCTCTCCAGCGTCGCCGTCAAGCTCGCGCGACAAGACGCGACATCGGCGAGGTCTCGGCGATGATGATCGGCCGGGCCAAGCCAGGCGCACCACGGGATCGAGGACGTCGAGATCGTGGACCTCGAGGCCGAAGGCGGCGCGCGCCTGGCAGAACTTCCTCGACCAGATGCGCGGCTGGACGGTCGTGCTGACGAGCCTCGCGGCGACGGTGCTGCTCGTCGGCGGCGTCGGCGTGCTCTCGGTGATGCTGATCTCGTTCTCCGACCGCCGCTACGAGATCGGCCTGCGCAAGGCGATGGGCGCCTCCGACGGCGAGATCCTGGTCCAGTTCCTGCTCGAGGCCTGCGTGCTCGCGGCCGTCGGCGCCTCGCTCGGCACGTTCCTCGGCGCCGTCGCTCTGCAAGGCGCTCTCGGCGAACTTCCCCTACGGCCTCGTCGTCAACCCGATGGGCCTTGCCGTCGCCTGGGGCGTCGCGCTGGTGCTCGCGCTCGTCTTCGGCATGTACCCGGCGGTCCGGGCCTCGCGGCTGTCGCCGATGGAGGCGATGAGATAAACGTCGCGGAGCTTACCGGATCTGGCGCCGCCACCGGCTCGCGACTCGCCAACCAGCCTCGATCGCGAGCCTGATCCCTTCGCTGCGCTCCCGCTCCCGCGGGGCGAGGCTCCTCCGCTCGGCTACTTCGCGGAGACTCCTGCGCCGCGACCGGAGCGCATTCCACCGACTCGGCCCGACTACGATTCCTCGGCGCTGCCGAAGAGCGGACGGCCGGCGAGCGCCGTCTTCGTCGCCCAGTAGGCCAGCGCCAGAACGGCGGCCACCGCGATCATCCCCGCGTAGAAGATCCAGCTCGACGGGTCGCTGCTGTAGATGCGAGTAGCCGAAGATGCGCCGGCAGGTCTCGGCGACGATCGCGGCGAGGACTCCGAAGCGGACCGTCGACGGCCACCAGAATTCCCATGGAGAGGAACGCGAGCGGAAGCGTCACGGCCTGTCCGGAGCCTCCCAGGAAGATCGCCGAGAAGAAGAGGGTCACGACGAGGCCGGCGAGCCAGCCGCGAGCGAACCACGCCGCGCGCGAGAATCAGGAGGAATACGATCCCGAGAACCCAGAACGCCGACAGCACCCCGGAGGAAATGAGCCACGCCACGACGAGGCCGGGATTGACCGGCGCGCCTTCGGCGAACGCATGCGGCGCCGGCCCGGGAATTCCGAGCCTCATCGGAAGCAGCACCCGAACCGGTCCCAGGATCAGGCCGGTCGCGACGTGCCCACGGCCGCTCCGATGAGCACGTCCCGGCCCACGAGCGGATCGCGCCAGCGTCCCGAGATCGCCCGCGTCCACGAGATCAGCATCTCGGGCCAGCGGCGGCGCGCGAAGGGCTCCAGCGCGAGGTAGAGGATCCAGAACCCGAGGCCCATTCCCGCGGCGTTGCTGAAGCCGGCGATGAAGATCCAACCCTCGTCGGCCGTGGTCGACGTGGTGCCCGCCGAGGACCCACATCGCGACCTGCAGCAGGAGCATGGCCGCCCCGAGGCGCACCGCCCCGCGCTTGTCGCCCCGCCCGGCGCGGAGGTTTCGGCGAGCGACGACGGCGCCGCCGAGCAGGCACAGGAGGAGGAAAGCCTCGAAAACGAGCTCCGCCCGGCGCCGGCGCTCGCTGCCGTGACCGATGCATCCGGCTCTGTCGCGTCCAGGGACCGATCCAGCGAAAGCAGACGGGCCGTCCGCCGTAGGACGCGGCCTCGACGCGCATCGTGACTCCGGGATGCTCGGGGTGCGGGCCCTCCCAGGCGGCGCGGACGGCCGCGTAATTGCGCGGGGACCAGCGCGGCTCGACCGGCGTGAAGCGTTCGGATGTCGAGGCCGGCCTGACGAAAGAGGATGCTCCAGTCCGTCTCCGCGGGAGGCGGCAGTCTCGTTCCGGACCTCGGGCGGAACGATCGCGAGCCGGATCAGCCTCCCGCGGGGGTCGATCCACGACCTCGGCCATCCCGGGCTCGCAGCGGGCGGCGGTTCTCAGAGAATCCACGAGCGGGAGTGGGAAAGGGCCCCGTTTCCGCCAGCGCCGGAACGCAGCGGCGCCGGCGCCTGCCGATAGACGAACGCGACGGCGTCCCGCGAAAGATCCCCGCCGAAGCCGCCGTGACTCTCGAGCCCAATCGAGAAAGGCCTCGTCGGTTCGGAACCAGTTCGCGAAGTCGGCGGGCTTTCCGAGTCCCGCGCTCTCGAGGATCTCTCGCGCGCGCTCGCGCAGGATCTCCGGCGACTTCTCGACACCCACGAAGGCGGCGATGTTCGCGCGCGGCGTCAGGAAGATCGGAGAGGCCGAGCGCCGCGGCGAGCGCGAGGAGGAGCCAGCGGGCCCGCGACGGCTCGAGATCGCGCCCTGCTCTCCCGCGGCGGCGACCATCTCGGGCGACGGCGTCTCGCCCGCCGCGAGCGCCGCCGCCAGCGGATCGCCTCCCGGCAGCGCCGCCGCGACCTGCGCCGCCGAGGCCGGCCGCTGCGCGGGATCCTTCTCGAGGCAGCGCAGGATCACGCGCTCGACCGGCGGGATCGAAGCCCGGCACCAGACGGCGACGGGCTCGTCGGCGGATCCTCCGCGTGCTTGCGGCGATAGCTCGGCGACGCTGCCGGCGTCGAACGCGCGCTTGCCCGTGAAGAGCTCGTAGAGCACGAGGCCGAGCGCGTAGAGGTCGCTGCGGACCGACGCGCCCTTGCCGGCGAGCTGCTCGGGCGCCATGTAGGCGGGCGTGCCGGCGATCTCCGCCCTCGGTCCCGCCGTCTCCCGCCGCCACCGCGAGGCCGAAGTCCGTGATCCGCGCGCGGCCGCGGCCGTCGAGCATGACGTTGGCCGGCTTCAGGTCGCGGTGCAGGACCCCGCGGTCGTGCGCCGCGGCGAGCCCCGCGCAGAGCTGCGCGCGCGATCTCGAGCGCCTTGTCCGGCGGAAGCCGGCCGATGCGGCGCAGCAGCGACGCGAGGTCCTCGCCGTCCACGTACTCCATCGAGAGGAAGTGCTGGCCGTCGACCTCGCCGATGTCGTAGACGCGGCAGACGTTCGGGTGCGAGACCTGGCGCGCCGTCGCGGACCTCGGCGAAGAAGCGCTCGAGGCGCGCCTCGCGTCCGACGAGAGCCGTCGGGCAGGAACTTCAGCGCGACCGGCTGGCCGAGCTTCAGGTCGTCGGCGCGGTAGACCTCGCCCATGCCGCCGCGGCCGAGCAGGCCGATGATGCGGTAGCGCTCGGCGAGGATCGTGCCCGGCGTGAACCCGCCCGCGTCGATCGCGTCGGAGCGAGGCCAGCCGCCCGACGAGCGAGGACGGAACGGCCGCCGCGCCGCCTGCGGCGACCGAGGGCGACGCGAGTCCGGTCGGCAGCTGCGAGGCGGAGGTTTGAAGCTGGCCGCACCGGCGGCAGACGGCGGCGCCCGCCTCGATCTCCGCTCCACATTGAGGACAACGCACGCCGCGCGAAATCCTACAGCGGCCGCGCGGCGTCCCGACTCACATCTTCTTCTCGGCGGCGGCCTTCTTGGTGACCTTGCCCTCCATCATGGAGCCCCAGGTCTTCCCGTCCTCGGAGGTTTCAAACTTGAAGTCGTAGGCGGTCGGCGAGGTCTCGGTCATCGTGTAGCGGCCCTTCATCGTCTTGCCGTTCATCACGCTCTCGTTCGTGTAGGTCCACGTCTTGCCCTCGACCGACCCCTTGGCGTGCTCGTTCTCGCCCATGCTGTTGAAGCCGTTGTAGGTGTAGCTCTTAGCGGCCGCGTCGTAGCCGAGGACGCTCATGCTGTGCATCTTGCCCATGGAGCCGGTGCCGGTTTCCGTGCACACGAGGAAAAAGGCTCCCGACATCCATGTGCAGTGCGAGTCGCCCGAGAATTTCCCGCCGGCGCCCCAGGGACCGGCCTTCATATCGCCCTCGGAGTGCCAGTTGCCGTTGAAGTAGTCGAGCCTCTTCAATTCCGGCCCGGGCTTGGGCGCCTCCATCTTCTTTTCCTGCGCCTGCGCCGCGGCCGCCGCGGCGAGCAGTCCCGCGGCCGCCAGGATGACGAGCTTCACATGTTTCATGACAGGCCTCCTCTCTCGCCTGGGAATTCTACGACTCGCCGAGCGCTCCTGCTCGGTTAGCATCGCGCGATGCAGGCGCTCGTCTTCGAGAAGAATCGGGCCTCCGTTCGCGAGGTTCGCACTCCCGTCCCGCGGGCCGGCTCGCGCGCGTTCGCGTTCTCTTCTCGGGGATCTGCAACACGGACCTGGAGCTTCGCCGCGGCTACCACGGCTTCTCCGGGATCCCCGGCCACGAGTTCGTCGGAGTCGTCGAGGGACCGGCGGGCTCGCCGTGGTTCGGCAAGCGTGTCGTCGGCGAGATCAACCTCGGATGCGGACGGTGCGACTGGTGTCGGCGCGGCCTCTCGCGCCACTGCCCGAAGCGCACGGTGCTCGGCATCCGCGGCCACGGCGGCGCCCACGCCGAGTACCTGACGCTGCCCGAGGCGAATCTGCGTCAGGTCCCGCCGGAGATCCCGGACCGCGAGGCCGTCTTCGTCGAGCCGCTCGCCGCCGCGTGCGAGATCCTGGATCAGGTCGAGGTGACGGAGAAGACGCGCGCCGCGGTGCTGGGCGTCGGAAAGCTCGGATCCCTCGCCGCGGCCGTGCTCGAGCAGGCCGGCGCCTCCGTCGCGCGCCTCGGCCGATCGAGCCGCGCGAAATCCGCCACGTTCGATCTCGTCGTCGAGGCGACGGGATCTCCCGAGGGAATGCCGCGCGCCCTCGCGCTCGTGCGGCCGCGCGGCACGATCGTCTGGAAGACCACGCACCACGCGCCGGCGCGTTTCGACGCGGCGCCGCTCGTCGTCAACGAGGTGACGGTCGTCGGCTCGCGATGCGGCCGGTTCGAGCCGGCGATCGAGCTTCTGCGCACGCGGCGGGTCGACGTGCGCCCGCTGCTCAGCGCCGAGTTCCCGCTCTCGCACGCACCCCGCGCGCTCGCGACGGCCGCCCGGCGCGGGGTGCGGAAGGTGCTGCTGCGGCCGGGGAACGCTCGGGCTTCTTGATCTGCAGCCGCGGGCGCGGCGCCTTCTCGGCAAGCTTGACGAGACCGGCGGCGATCCGGCCCTGCTCGCCGCCGGCGCGGCCGAGGTCCTCGGACGGCGGCCGCTCTCTCTTGCCGAGCGCCCATTCGAGCGCGTAGATCCCGGCGGACGCCTCGCCGATCCAGAAGCCGGACAGGCCTTTCACGCGCTCCTTGATCCGCCGGACCTCGTCCCGGATCGCCTTGTCGTCGCGGCTCATCGGATCTGGCCCCTTTCTTGCTTCGTCCTGACGCCGAGGGAGGTGTATCCATGGTCGTCATCGAGGACTTCACCAAACTCCAACCCGGGGTTCGTGTCCCGATCGACGGGCAGGTCGTGTGCTGCCCGCGCTGCGGCCGCAGCGGCGTCCGCCGCCAGCGGGTGGACGGCAGTGTGCGTTACGTCCACGTCCAGACCTCCGAGTTGATGGGAGACGGCCTGCGCTCCGAGGCGGCCGACCTCTGCACGATCACGCCGGGCGACGGCTCGCCGGAACCACAAGTCGGCGAAGCCGGGCTCTGACTCATGGTTCCCCCGCAACCAGCTCCGCGAGCGCGCGGATCGTCCGCGGCGAGCATCCCTCCGCCTTGTTGTTGACGAGGACGGAGACCTCGCGCCCGAGGCCGACGGCTCCGCGGACGATCTCGACGACCTGCCGACGCATCTCCGCATTCGCGTCCACGATGCGATCGAATGGCAGGAACTCGTCGCGCCGCTCCTCGTAACGCGTGCCGGGCCGAAGCAGGAGACGGACGACCGCGAACGGCGCCGCCGCGACCGGGATGGTGTGCGCCTGCTCGGCCGGCATCGGCATCGCCGTCGCGTAGTTGAGGACGTGCGCGACGCCGTGAGCGGCGAGCGCGTCGCGATAGGCCGGCGTCAGGAGCGAACGCTCGCGCAGCTCGACGGCGTAGCGGGCATCGCGCGGGAGCGCTCCGAGGAAGCGGTCGAGCCGTTCCGGGAAACGCCCCGTCTCGCCGGCCGCCTCGCGCGGCGCCGGAGGCAGCTGGATCAGGAACGGGCCCGTGTGCTCGCGAAAGACTTCGAGGAACGGCCCGACCATCTCGTCCACGAAGCGCGGCGCCTGGAGGAAGTCCGGGCTCGCAGCCGACGTCACTGCCTCCGGCGCCTTCGCGCAGCATGGAAACCCGGGCGGCAGCTGCGCCGCGTAGCGCGCGAGGTCGCTCGTCGGGATCGGACCGTAGTAGCCGCGGTCGATTCCCACCGTCGTCAGGAGCGGATGCCGCGCGTACTCCGCGAGGCCCTCGCGGGCGAGCTCCGCCGCCGTCGCGCGCCGCGAGTACACGATGCCAGCCCAGCCCGGAAAGCTCCAGGTGCTCGTGCCGAAGAAGACGCCCTTCGGAATGCGGGCCGCGATCGCTGCCGCCTCGGCGTGTTCCCGCTCGAGACGCTCTTCGAGATCGGCATCCCCCCGGCGGGGGGCCTCGATTGCGCCGAAGAGGCCGAGCTGTTCGGTCCGGTCGCTCGCCACGGAAGGGAACGGATTCTGACACGGACCGCGAAAGATCCTTCCCCTCCACTTGATGCATCGGCATCATCCCCGCGGCCCGCCGGTATCGCTACCGTCTGGATACGGTGTTGGAGAAGCGGCGGGTCACGCTCGACGCCAACGAGGCGGTCGCCTCGGTCGCCCATCGCGCGAGCGAGGTCATCGCCATCTATCCGATCACGCCCTCCTCCGCGATGGGCGAGCTCGCCGACGAGTGGTCCGCCAAGGGGCGGCCGAACGTCTGGGGCAAGGTCCCGCAGGTCGTCGAGATGCAGTCGGAGGGCGGCGCCGCCGGCGCGGTCCACGGCGCGCTGCAGGCCGGAGCGCTCGCCACGACCTTCACGGCCTCGCAGGGCCTGCTGCTGATGATCCCCAACATGTACAAGATCGCCGGCGAGCTGACGCCCTTCGCGATGCACGTGGCGGCGCGCACGGTCGCGACGCACGCGCTCTCGATCTTCGGCGACCACTCCGACGTCATGGCCTGCCGGCAGACGGGCTTCGCGCTGCTCGCCTCCGGCTCGGTCCAGGAGGCGCAGGACTTCGCCGCGATCGCGCACGCCGCGACGCTGCGCCTCCCGCGATGCCGTTCCTGCACTTCTTCGACGGCTTCCGCACCTCGCACGAGGTCGCCAAGATCGAGGAGCTCTCCGACGAAGACCTCGCGGCGCTGCTCGACGCGGAGGACGTCGCGGCGCACCGCGCGCCGCGCGCTGACGCCCGACCGGCCCGTCCTGCGCGGCACCGCCCAGAACCCCGACACCTTCTTCCAGGCGCGCGAGGCCGGCAACCCCTTCTACCTGGCCTGCCCCGACGTCGTCGCACGAGCGATGGAGCGGTTCGCGCAGGTCGACCGGGCGGCGCTACCGCCTCTTCGACTACGTCGGCCACCCGGAGGCCGAGCGCGTCATCGTGCTGATGGGCTCGGGCGGCCGAGACGGCGCACGAGACCGTCGAGTGGCTCGTGCGCGCGGGGCGAGAAGGTCGGCGTCCTGAAGGTCCGGCTCTATCCGTCCCTTCGACGTCGCGCGCTTCGTCGCCGCGCTGCCGTCGACCGTCCGCGCCATCGCGCGTCCTCGACCGGACCAAGGAGCCGGGCGCGGTCGGCGAGCCGCTCTACCAGGACGTCGTCACGGCGCTCTGCGAGGCGCAGCGGCGGCGCCGTGCCCTGCCGCGAGTCGTCGGCGGCCGCTACGGGCTCTCCTCCAAGGAGTTCACGCCGGCGATGGTCGAAGGCGGTCTTCGACGAGCTCGCGCGCGCGACGCCGCGCAACCACTTCACCGTCGGCATCGTCGACGACGTGACGCACACGTCGCTGCCCTTGGACGCCGACGCTCGACATCGAGCCGCCGGACGTGGTGCGCGCCGTCTTCTTCGGCCTGGGCTCCGACGGCACGGTCGGCGCCAACAAGAACTCGATCAAGATCATCGGCGAGGAGACCGACGGGCTACGCCCAGGGCTACTTCGTCTACGACTCGAAGAAGTCGGGCGCGATGACGGTCTCGCACCTGCGCTTCGGGCCGCGGCCCGATCCGCTCCGCCTACCTGATCCGCCGGGCGAACTTCGTCGGCCTGCCACCAGTTCGAGTTCCTCGACCGCTACGACATGCTCGAGCACGCCGCGCCCGGGCGCCGCCTTCCTGCTGAACGCGCCCTACGGGCCCGACGAGGTCTGGGACCACCTGCCGCGCGAGGTCCAGGAGCAGATCGTCGAGAAGCGGCTCCGGTTCTTCGTCATCGACGCCTACCGGATCGCGCGCGAGGCGGGCATGAAGGGCCGGATCAACACGATCATGCAGACCTGCTTCTTCGCGATCTCCGGCGTGCTGCCGCGCGAGCGGCGCGATCGCGCAGATCAAGAAGGCGATCGAGAAGACCTACGGCAAGAAGGGCGCCGAGGTCGTCCGAGCGCAACTTCGCGGCGGTGGACGCGACGCTCGCCGGCTCTCGCCGAGGTCGCCGTGCCCTCGGCAGTCGACGGCGACGCGCGCGCCGGCCCGCCGGTCGTGCCCGCCGAGGCGCCCGACTTCGTGAAGCGCGTCACGGCCGTGATGATCGCCGGGCAAGGGCGACCTGCTGCCGGTCTCGCGCCTTCCCGGTCGACGGCACCTGGCCGACGGGCACGGCGCAGTGGGAGAAGCGCAACATCGCCACCGAGATCCCGGTCTGGGACCCGGCGATCTGCATCCAGTGCAACAAGTGCGCGCTCGTCTGCCCGCACGCCGCGATCCGCGCCAAGGTCTACGAGCCCGACGCTCCTCGACGGCGCGCCCGCCGACCTTCAAGTCCGACCGCTTCCGCGCCGCCGAGTTCGAGGGCTGGCGCTACACGATCCAGGTCGCGCCCGAGGACTGCACCGGCTGCACGCTCTGCGTCGATGGTCTGCCCGGCCAAGGACAAGGCGAACCCGAAGCACAAGGCGATCGACATGGCGCCGCAGCGCGCCGCTGCGGGAGGCGGAGCGCGAGAACTACGCCTTCTTCCTCGACCTGCCCGAGCCCGACCGCACGCGCATCCGCGTGATGGACGTCAAGGGCTCGCAGTTCCTCGAGCCGCTCTTCGAGTACTCGGGCGCCTGCGCCGGCTGCGGCGAGACGCCCTACATCAAGCTGCTGACGCAGCTCTTCGGCGACCGGCTGCTGATCGCCAACGCCACCGGCTGCTCGCTCGATCTACGGCGGCAACCTGCCGACGACGCCCTACACCGTCAACCGCGACGGGCGCGGCCCGGCCTGGTCGAACTCGCTCTTCGAGGACAACGCGGAGTTCGGCCTCGGCATGCGCCTGGCGCTCGACAGCCGGACGGCCCAGGCGCGGACTGCTCCTCGAGGCTCTCGCCCCGTCGCTCGGCGAGACGCCTCGTCGGCGAGCTCCTCGAGGCCGACCAGTCGACCGAGGCCGGCATCGCGGCGCAGCGCGAGCGCGTCGCGGCGCTTGCGGAGCGCGTCTCGCCGCGGACGCCGGCCCGCGGCGCGACGAGCTCGACGCTGCTGGCCGACTACCTGGTGCGCAAGAGCGTCTGGATCGTCGGCGGCGACGGCTGGGCCTACGACATCGGCTACGGCGGCCTCGACCACGTGCTCTCGCTGCCATCACGACGTCAACATCCTCGTGCTCGACACCGAGGTCTACTCGAACACCGGCGGCCAGCAGTCGAAGGCGACGCCGCTCGGCGCCGCCGCGAAGTTCGCCGTCGGCAGGCAAGGAGACCGGCAAGAAGGACCTGGGCCTCATGGCGATGAGCTACGGCCACGTCTACGTCGCGCGCGTCGCCTTCGGCGCGAAGGACGCCCAGACCGTGAAGGCCTTCCAGGAGGCCGAGGCCTACCCGGGCCCGTCGCTCATCATCGCCTACAGCCACTGCATCGCCCACGGCTACGACATGGCCTTCGGCTGCGAGCAGCAGAAGCTGGCGGTCGACTCGGGCTCTGGCCGCTCTACCGCTTCGACCCGCGGCGCGTCGCGCAGGGCGAGCCGCCCGCTGCAGCTCGACTCGGGCGCCGCCGAAGATCCGCGTCGAGAAGTACATGCGGAACGAGAGCCGCTTCCGCATGGTCGAAGCGGTCGATCCCGCGCGCTAGCGGCGCCTCGCCGCGGAGGCCGCGCGCGAGGCGCAGCGCCGGCTCCGGCTCTACAAGCACCTCTCCGAGTGGCGAGTCGATGCCGAGACGCCGCCGGCTCCGGAACGGCCGCGGTCCCGCGGCCGCTCGGCGGCGGCTCGGTGCCGGCGCCCGAACCGTGAAGGCAACTGACCATGGACCTCTCGACCGACTACCTCGGCTTCCAGCTGCCGCACCCGCTCATGCCGGGCGCCTCGCCGCTCGTGGACGACCTCGACATGGTCAGGCGCCTCGAGGACGCCGGCGCGGCCGCCATCGTCATGCACTCGCTCTTCGAGGAGCAGATCGTCGGCGAGGAGCTGGCGCACGTACGACGCGGTCAAGCGGCGCCGGCGAGTCCTACGCCGAGGCGCTCTCCTACCTGCCCGAGCCGGAAGAGTTCGCCCTCGGCCCCGACGAGTACCTCGAGCAGCTCCGCCGCATCAAGGCGGCCGTCGCGGTGCCCGTGATCGCGTCGCTGAACGGCACGACGCCGGCGGCTGGCTCGAGTACGCGCGGCTGATCGAGCAGGCCGGGCGCCGACGCGCTCGAGCTGAACGTCTACGACCTCGCGACCGATCCGCTCGAGACCGGAGAGGACGTCGAGCGACGCGTGCTCGACGTCGTCGCGAGCGATGCGGGAGGCCGTGCGCATCCCGCTCGCGGTCAAGCTCTCGCCCTTCTACTCCTCGCTCGCGCACCTCGCGCGGCGGCTCGAGCACGCGGGCGCCGACGGCCTCGTGCTCTTCAACCGCTTCTACCAGCCCGACATCGACATCGAGGAGCTCGAGGTCGTCCCGAAGCTCCACCTCTCGAGCTCCAACGAGCTGCTGCTGCGCCTGCGCTGGCTCGCGATCCTCTCGGGCCCAGTTCCAGGGCTCGCTCGCCGTGACCGGCGGCGTCCACAACGCCGCCGACGCCATCAAGGCGGTCATGGCCGGGCGCCCACGCCGTGCAGATGGTCTCGGCGCTGCTGCGCCGCGGGCCGGAGACGCTCGTGCGAATCCGCGCGGAGGTCGAGCGGTGGCTCGAGGAGCACGAGTACGAGTCGCTGAAGCAGATGCAGGGAAGCATGAGCTACGCGCGCAGCGCCGAACCCCAAGGCGTTCGAGCGCGCCAACTACATGCGCATCCTCCAGAGCTGGCGCCCGTTTGAGGACGTATCGTGAACGAAGAAGCTCGGAGAGGAGGCGGGCGATGATGAGCGTCGAGGATTTTACGCGGCTTCCGGAGGGATCCATCGTCCTTCTCGAAGGGACCGTCGTCCGATGCCCGCGTTGCGGGCGAAACGGGGTCCTCAAGAATCTCGAGGACGGGATGCCCTGCTCCTGCATCCACGTCGAGGAATCGACCGTTCTCGGCGACGGCATGTTGACGGAGCCGACCGACTCCTGCGACCTGCTGCCCAGGACCTAGCCGGGACGGATCCCGCCCCGGGGCGTCGCGGCGGCGCATCGGCCGGCGCCGATCGGGTTAGCATCGGGTCTTCATGGAACGGATGACCGAGCCCCGGGCGCCCGCCGCGGCGCGGACGACGCTCGCGGCGCGCTTCGGGGCGTTCGTCGCTGAGCAGTTTCCGTTCGCGCTCGGGCCGGCTCTCGAAGCGTTTCGCACGGTCATCCCCGGCGATCCCGGCCGCGACGCCGCGGCGATCGAGGCGATCCGCCGGCCCCTCGCGGAAGCGCTCCGCCGCGCGTTTGCCGGTTCGCCGCCCGAGGGGATTGCGGACACGACGCCGCGAGTTTCCGCCGCCGAGCGATTGGACGGAGCGCGCGAAGATCTGCTCGACGCCTGCGACGGATTCCTGCGCCGCGAGGCGATCGCCGCGTCGCTGACGCGCGACGAGCGGCTCGAGATCCTGCGCGGAATGGTCCTCACGCGCGCCACCGACAATCGTCTGAAGGCGTTCTTCCTGGGCAGCGAGGTCCGCTACCGCGGCGTGGCCTTCCAGGGCAAGGGATTCCGCTCGCTCGGGCAGGAGGCGATCTACGGCGCGCCGCTGCGGCTGCGCCGCGGGGCCGCGCACCGCGGCCCGAACGGATCGTGGAAGGGCGACGTCGTCGCGCCGCTCATCCGCGACCTCGGCGCGGCGCTCGCGATGCGGCCGCGATCCGGAGACCGTCCGGATGGTACCCTGAGCGCGCAGATGGGCAAGGCCGGCCCGCCGATGGACGGGAAGGACCTCCACGTCGGCGACTTCGCCTGGGGCATCCTGCCGCCGGCCGCGCCGCTCTCGATCTCCTCGCTCACCATCGCCGGGCATGGCGATGGCTTTCGCGCTCGAAGGCTCGAGGCGCGTCGCGGTGTCCTTCATCGGCGAGGGCGGCACGTCGCTCGGCGAGTGGCACGAGGCGATCAACCTCTGCGCCGCGCGCCGGCTGCCCGCGATCTTCTGCGTCCAGAACAACCAGACGGCGCTCTCGACGCCGGTCGGCGATCAGTCGGCCGCGCGCGTCTTCGCGGAGAAGGCGGCGTGGCTACGGGATCCCGGGCGTCACGCTCGACGGCACCGATCCCGAAGCGATCGCCGCGGCGTTCGCCTGGGCGGCCGAGCGGGCGCGCGAAGGCGCCGGTCCGGCGCTGATCGAGCTCGTCTGCATGCGCATTTGCGGGCACGCGCACCACGACGACATGCTCTATCTCGGCAAGGAGCCGCCGATCTCCTGCGACTATCCCCCGCTCCACGAGGGCGGCTATGCCGACCGCGACGCTCTACGAGTACTGGTCGCGCCGCGATCCGATCGCGCTCTACGCCGCGCGCCTCGAGGCCGACGGGGTGATCGCACGCGGACGATCTCGCGCGTTTCGAGCAGGAGGCCGCCGAGCGTCGTCGAGGCGCGAGGCGCGAACGGTCATCGAGGCGCCGTGGCCCGAGCCCGAGACGCGCGGGCGCGCGCGTCTTCGCGGGCGAGGCGCCGCGCCGGCCGGCGGAGCCGCTCGATCCCGCCGCGCGGGGCGGCGCGGACACGGCCATGCCGCCGCTCGAGACCGGTCCTCCCTTCGATCCGAAGGGCAGGACGTTCCTCGAGGCGGTCGCTGCTCGGCGTGGGCGACGCGCTCGCGCGCGGATCCGCGCGTCTTCGTCTACGGCGAGGACGTGGGCGGCAAGTACGGCAATGCGTTTCTGCTGCTGCGCCCTCTGCTCGCGGACTTCGGCGACCGGATCCTGAACTCGCCGCTCGCCGAGGGCGCGGTGCTCGGCGTCTGCGTCGGCGCGGCGCTCGCGGGCCAGCGGCCGATCGGCGAGATGCAGTTCAACGACTTCGTCGCGACCGGGTTCAACCAGCTCGTCAACAACGCCGCGAAGATTCGCTACCGCTGGGGCGGCGGCGTTCCCGATGGTGCTGCGAATGCCGTGGGGAGGACTGCGCCACGCCGGTCCGTACCACAGCCAGAACACCGAGGCCTGGTTCTACCGGACGCCGGGACTGAAGATCGTCGTCCCTTCGACGCCGCACGACGCGCGCGCGCTGATGGCGGCGGCCGTCGCCGATCCGGACCCGGTTCTCTACTACGAGCACATCGCGCTCTACCGCGATCCGCGCATCAAGCAGGTGCTGCCCGAGGCCGCGCCGGCTCCGATCCCGATCGGGAAGGCCGCCCTGCGGCGCAAGGGATCCGACCTCGCGATCGATCTCCTACGGCGCGTACGTGCACGTCGCGCTGCGCGTGGCCGAGAAGCTCGCGCCGCGAAGGAATCGAGGTCTCGGTGCTCGACCTGCGGAGCCTCGCACCGCTCGACAAGGCGGCGGTCCTCGCGCTCGCGCGGCGCTGCGGCCGCGTCCTCGTCGTGCACGAGGACACGCGCACCGGCTCGATCGGCGAGAGCCTCGCGGCCATGATCCAGGAGGAGGCCTTCGAATATCTCGACGCGCCCGTCCGGATCGTGGGCGCGCTCGACACGCCGGTGCCCTACTCGCCGCCGCTCGAGGAGTTCTTCCTCCCGTCGGAGGAGCAGATCGAGCGCGCCGCGCGGCTTCTGCTGGCCTACTGATCCTTCCGCGGTGCGGCCGCCGCGGCCGGACCCACGTCTCGCCATCCGCCGCGCATCTCGAGTCGATGTTTCACGGGATCCCGGGCCGGCGCGGCCCCCTATGATTGAGGCGCCGCATGGAGTCCGGGCCGACGCTCCGACGCATCCTGCACGTGGACATGGACGCGTTCTACGCGTCCGTGGAGCAGCGCGACGACCCGGCGCTTCGCGGCCGGCCCGTGGCCGTCGGCGGGAGCCCGCAGAGCCGCGGCGTCGTCTGCGCCGCGAGCTACGAGGCGCGCGCGTTCGGCGTGCGCTCCGCGATTCCGATGTCGCGGGCCGTCCGCCTCTGCCCGGAGCTCGCCGTCATCCCGCCCGACTTCCGCAAGTACCGCGAAGTCTCGGACCGCGTCTTTCAGATCTTCCGCGCCGTGACGCCGCTCGTCGAGCCGCTCTCGCTCGACGAGGCATACCTCGATGTCACCGAGAACGCGTGGAATCTCCCGCTCGGCGTCGAGGTCGCGCGGCGCATCAAGCAGTCGATCCGGGACACGATGAATCTGACGGCGTCCGCGGGCGTCGCGCCGAACAAGTTTCTCGCGAAGATCGCCTCGGGCTGGAAGAAGCCGGACGGGCTCACGGTCATCGCGCCGGAACGGGTCGAGACGTTCCTGCAGAAGCTCCCGGTGGACGCGCTCTGGGGCGTCGGCCCGGTCACCGCGGGGAAACTGCGCGCCGCCGGCATCGCGCGGCTCGTGGACGTGCGCTCGGCCGACGTGGACGTCCTGCGCCGGGCGGTCGGAAGCTATGCCGAGACGCTTCGGCGGCTCTCCTTCGGCGAGGACGACCGCACCGTCGAGCCCAACCGCGAGCGCAAGTCGATCGGCTGCGAGGAGACCTACGCGCGCGATCTCTCCGAGATCGAACCGATCCGGCGGGAGGTCGAGGTGCTCGCGCGACACGCGGCCGAGATCCTCGTCCGCATGGAGCTCTTCGCGCGGACCGTGGTCCTGAAGCTCCGCTACGCGACGTTCCAGACGATCACCCGGAGCGAGACGCGCGAGCCGGCCACGCGCTCCGGGGACGAGATCGCGGCGCGTGCGCTCGTGTTGCTCGAGAAAACGGCCGCAGGGCGGCAACCCGTCCGCCTGCTCGGTGTCTCGCTGCACGGGCTGCAGCCCCGCGAAGCCGTCGCCGACGCGGCGGCGCGAAGGGAACCGCAGCTCGAGTTGCCGGTGAGAAACGAGAACGAGCCTACGAGCCGTTGACGGTCGCGCCCGCGCAGCGGTACGCGGTGCCCGAGTCGGTCGACCCGTTCGGCATCAGGAGCACGTTGCCGCCCTTCGAGCGCACGAGATTCTCGAGCTCTTCCTTCCCGGCGCCGCTCGTCCACGTGCCCGAGAGTTTCACCTGCGACAGCTTCTCGCAGCCGGCCACGTCCTGCGCGTTCGCGACGACGCGGACGCCATCCTTTCCCGAGGCCCCGTTCCCGTGAGCACAGGCGACCGACGCGGCGAGCGCCGCCGCGGTCAAGATCCCCGTCCATAGGTTCCGTTTCATCGTCCCTCCCGTAGCGTCGAAAGTTTTCGAAGCACTTCGGGATACGGGACGGCTTCGGGTCGGTTCTGCGCTTCATCCCGCAAGCGTCGCCCCTCGTCACAGCGAGGCGGCTTGGACGGGCCGCGCCCGCGCTATCGCATCAGAAAGAGCGCGACGACCACCGCGATTCCGATGCCGACGACGGTGCGCCGCGCGGCGTCCCGGGAGATCGACCGGCCGAATCGCGCGCCCGCGTAGCCTCCGACGACGGCGCCCGCGATGAGCACGAGCGCTGAAGGCCAATGCACCGCCCGCTGAACGATGAACCAGATCGCCGCAACGCCGTTGATGCAGAGCACGAAAAAATTCTTCAGTCCGTTCGCCGCGTGGATGTCCGCGACCCCAAGGAATCCGAGCACGGCGAGCATCAGAATGCTCACGCCGGCGCCAAAGTACCCCCCATACACCGCGACGAAGAATTGAACGATCCACGCGGCGGCGAGCCGCCCCCGAGTCACCGTGCCCGGCGCGCCGCTCCCGCGCGATATCGCGCCCTGGACCGCGAAAAGGAGCGTTGCGAAAAGGACGAGAAACGGCGCGAGCCGTTCGAAGGTTCGCGCGGGCGTGCGGAGGAGGAGCACCGCGCCGAGCGCTCCGCCGAGCAGGCTCGGCAACAACAGCTTCCCGAGCCAGTCGCGGTGCGCGCGCACCTCCTCGCGATAGCCGTAGAGGCTCGCCGCGGATCCCGGCCAGAGCGCCACGGCGGACGTCGCGTTCGCGGTGATCGCCGGCTCGCCCAGAAAGAGGAGTGTCGGAAACGTCAGGATCGTGCCGCCGCCGGCCATCGCGTTCATCGCGCCCGCACCGGCCGCCGAGGCGAAGAGCGCGGCGATCTGCGCGGCCGTCATCGCGCCGGAGGTGCGCTTCCGCGGCGCGCCAGCAGCTGCCCCACGGCGTCCGAGAGCTCGTGCGCCCAGAGGTCGGGGCTGGCCCCGCGCAGCGCCTCGCGATTGGGAAATCCTCCCGGCACGCCGACCGAGAGAACGCCCGCCGCGCGCGCCATCTCGACGTCCTCGGGACTGTCGCCGACGCAGGCCGCCTCGCACGCGGCGACGCCCAGCCGCTCCAGCCCGACGTGCAGCGGCTCGGGGTGCGGCTTGCGGCGCGCGGTGTCCTCCGCACAGACGAGACCGGCGAAGCGCGGCGCGAGACCGAACCGCGCGACCTCCCGGACGACGCGCGGGCGGCTGCCGCTCGTCACGATCCCGAGCGCGAGCCCTTCCTTTGCGAGGCGGGCGATCGCCTCCGCCGCTCCCGGGAGGAGGCGCGTCTCCTCCTCGTCATACAGCGCGAGCCAGCGCGCGTCGGCCTCGCCCCAGCGGTCGGGCGGCAGGCCGACGAGGCGGTACGTTCGGTGCCAGTCGGGAGAGTATGTCGCCTCGAAGACGGAGCGGTCGAACGCGATGTCGTATCCGGCGAAGAGCCGCGTGTAACAGCGAAAGCTCGCCTCCGCCGAATCGACGAGCGTGCCGTCCCAGTCGAAGAGAACCGCGGAGAGGCGCGGCGTGCTACCGCTTCTCCATCGGCACGAAGTTGCGCTCCGGCGAGCCGAGGTACACCTGCCGCGGCCGCGCGATCTTCTCCTCCGGATCCTCGAGCAGCTCTTCCCACTGCGCGATCCAGCCCGACGTGCGCGGGATCGCGAAGAGCACCGTGAACGCCGCCGTGGGGATGCCGATCGCCTGGTAGATCAGGCCCGAGTAGAAGTCCACGTTCGGGTAGAGCTTCCGCTTGACGAAGTAGTCGTCCTGAAGCGCGATGCGCTCGAGCTCGAGCGCGATGTCGAGGAGCGGATTGCGGCCCGTGACCTCGAAGACCTCCTCCGCCATCCGCTTGATGATCGTGGCGCGCGGATCGAAGTTCTTGTAGACGCGATGGCCGAAGCCCATCAGGCGCTTCTCGCCCTGGCCCTCCTTGACCTCCTCGATGAAGGCCGGCACGCGCGCGATCGAGCCGATCTCCTGGAGCATCCGGAGGACTTCCTCGTTCGCGCCGCCGTGGAGCGGTCCGTAGAGCGCCGCCGCCGCGCCCGCGACCGCCGAGTACGGGTCGGCGTGCGAGGAGCCGATCGCGCGCATGACGCCGGTGCCGCAGTTCTGCTCGTGGTCCGCGTGGAGGATGAAGAGGACGTCGAGCGCCTTGACGAGCGTCGGGTTCGGGCTGATACCCGCGCTCGGCGGGCATCTTGAACAGCATGTTCAGGAAGTTCTCGGTGTAGCGAGAGGTCGTTGTCCGGATAGACGTAGGGCATGCCGAGGCTGTGCGGTAGGCGAACGCCGCGAGCGTCGGCATCTTGGCGATCAGCCGATAGGTCTGCTTCGTGCGCGAGGCCCGGCTCGTGGACGTCGCGCGCGTCCGGGTAGAACGTGGACATCGCGGCGACGGTCGCGATCAACATGCCCATCGGATGCGCGTCGTAGTTGAACGCGTCCATGAGCTTCTTCAGGCTCTCGTGGATCATCGTGTGCCACGTGATGTTGTGCACCCACTCGTCGTACTGCACCTTCGGTCGGGAGCTCGCCGTAGAGGAGCAGGTACGCGACCTCGAGATAGGTGCACTTCTCCGCGAGCTGCTCGATCGGGTAGCCGCGGTAGCGCAGGATCCCGCTTGCTCGCCGTCGATGTAGGTGATCCGGCTCGTGCAGGACGCCGTGTTGAGGAACGCGGGGTCGTAGGACATCAGCCCGAAGTCGTCCGGTCCCGTCTTGATCTGGCGCAGGTCCATGGCGCGGATCGTCCCGTTGTTGGATCGGCACCTCGTAGGTACGCCCGGTGCGACGGTCGGTGACCGACAGGGCGTCGCGCTTGGCGTCTGGCGCGGCGGTCGGCGCGGCGGTTTTGGGCTCGGTGATGGCGCCCATGGCAGGCCCCTCCACAGACATTATATTGAGCGCCGGAATGGCGATGCGCGGCGCGTCCCTCCGCCGAACCGGCCTGGCGCTCGCGGCGCTTGTCTCCACGCGCGCCGGCGCGACCGCGTCCGACGCGAAGATGGTCGCGCACACCCTCGCGTCGGGAGGGAAAGCCCGGACCTACGTGCTCTACGTTCCCGCGAGCCTGCCGGCCGACCGGCCCGCGCCCATCCTCCTGACGCTGCACGGATCGGGGCGCGACGGAAAGAGCCTCGTCTCCCGATGGCTGGACCTCGCCGAGAAGGACGGAATCGTCCTCGCGGGGCCCGATTCCACCGACTCGAAGCACTGGGCCTCGCCCGCCGACGGCCCGGCGTTTCTCCGCGACGTCGTCGAGGACGCGCGCTCCGTTCATCCGATCGACGCGCGCCGCGTGTATCTCTTCGGGCACTCGGCCGGCGCGCTCTTCGCGCTCCAGATGGCCTGCCTGGAATCGGAGTACTTCGCGGCGGCGGCCATCCATGCCGGCGCGCTGCTTTCATCGCAGTTCTCCATCTTCGACTACGCCCGGCGAAAGATTCCGATTCAGATCGCGATCGGCGATCGGGACGAGTTCTTCCCCATCGCCGACGCGCGCGCGACCGTGGAGGCGTTGAAGGCGAGCGGATTCCCCGCGGAGATCGTCGAGATGCGTTTCCACGACCACGAGTACGCGTCGAGCTCCGCGAAGATCAACAAGACGGCCTGGGAATTCCTCTCCCGCGCCGCGCTCGAGACGGATCCGAAGTACGCCGAGTATCGGACGCGCTGACCGTGGAAGGGAGAACGAGCCTCCAGGACCGTTACGCACCGGACGATCGGTGCTTCGGCTGCGGCCCGGCCAACGAGAAGGGACTCCGGATCAAGAGCCACGCCGCGGAGGGCGGCGAGGTCGTCTGCGACTGGATGCCCTCAGCCGCACCACCTCGCCTTCGAGGGGATCCTGAACGGCGGAATCTGCGGCACGATCCTCGACTGCCACAGCAATTGGGCCGCCGCGTACCACTTCCTGAAGAGGTCCGGCGCCGACGTTCTCCCCGCCACGGTCACGGCCGATTTCCACGTCAAGCTGAAACGCCCGACGCCGATGGGGATGCCGCTGCACCTCACGGCCCGGGTCGTGGAGTCGACGGACGACCGCGCGATCGTCGAGGCGACGCTCCAGGCCGCCGGCCAGATCACCGCAACTTGCCGCGGCACCTTCGTCGCCGTGCGCGAGGGCCACCCCGCGTTCCATCTGAGATAGGCCCGCGCCCGTCCGGCGTACACTTAATGGACACCGCGAACTGAAAGGAGTGGCTATGGCGAGACTCGTCCGCACCGGCCTGTGCGTCGCTGCTCTGTCCTTGTTCATCGCCGCAGGCCTCTTTGCGCAGCAGAAGGCCGGGGCCCCTGACCCGCGGGCGTACGGCATCCAGCACTGGACGATCGACCGCATCGGTGCGCCCGATTTCACGCCTGTCACCTCCGGAACGGCTTACGCCAGCGACGGCGCGGTCGTCTACTCGACGGACCCGGGCGGCCTCTTTCACGCGAGCGCGCACATACCGAAGGGCGCCCTGCTGACATTCTTCGACCTCGACTATTGCGACAACGTCACGGGTGGAACCGTGGAAGCCTGGCTCTACACCAGCCCGCACACGTCCCCGTTCACGACGACGAACCTGTCGCACCTGATTTCGACGACGCAGAGCTCGTGCACGTCGGCCTACGAGGACCTGACGGCACAGAGCGTCACGTTCAATCCCAATACCGACGACATCTACGTCGAGGTCGAGACGCACGGAGGATTCCTCGACAGCTCCTTCTCGGGCGTCTCGATCTTCTACCAGCTCCAGGTCAGTCCCCCGCCCGCGACGGCGACGTTCGCCGACGTGCCGACGAACCATCCCTACTTCAAGTTCATCGAAGCGCTCGCGTCGTCGGGAATCACGAAGGGATGCGGGTCGAGCCCGCTGATCTTCTGCCCGAACGGGACGATCACGCGGCAGGAAGTCGCGACCTGGATGGCCAAGGCGCTCGGCCTCGACTGGCAGTGAAGCCGCAGCCCCGCTCGGGCTTTCGTCCGTTCGAGCGGGGCGAGATCGAGCAGTCGCTTTCCGCGCGGTTCGAGGCGCAGGTCGCGCGCCACGCCGAACGCCTCGCGGTGCGTAGCGGCGACGAGGAGCTTTCCTACGCCGGGCTGAACGCCCGCGCGAATCGCATCGCCCGCGCGATCCGCGAACGGCGCGGCGAGGCCGAGGAGCCGGTGGCGCTCCTGCTCTCGCAGGGCGCGGGTCTCGTCGCCGCGATCCTCGGCGCCCTCAAGGCCGGCAAGCTCTACATGCCGCTCGATCCCGGGCACCCGCGCGCGCGGATCCGCGAGGTGCTCGACGAGGCCGGGGCCGCGCTCCTCGTGGCCGACGCCGGGAATCGCACGCTCGCCGCGGAGCTCGCCTCCGAAGCGCGTCCCGTCCTCGACGTCGATGCGATCGATCCGGCGTCTCGAAGCGACGACCTCGCGCTGCCGCTGTCCCCCGACCGCGGCGCCTATATCTTCTACACATCCGGCTCGACCGGCCGCCCGAAGGGCGTCGTCGACACGCACCGCAACGTCCTCCACAACGTGATGCGCTACACGAACTCGCTCGCGCTCGGGCCGGAGGACCGATTGAGCCTCGTCCAGTCGAGCACCTTCAGCGGGACGGTCTCGAGCGTCTTCGGGGCGCTCGCCAACGGCGCGGCGCTCTTTCCTTTCGACTTGCGCCGGGAGGGCACGGCCCGACTCGCGGACTGGGTCGCGCGCGAGCGGATCACGATCTTCCATTCCGTTCCGGCGATCTTTCGCGCGTTCCTGGATGACGGCCGGCGATTGCCCGAGCTGCGCCTGCTTCGTCTGGAGGGCGACCGGGCGCTGCGGCTCGACGTCGAGCTCTTCCGAAGCCATCTCGCTCCGGACGCGCTGTTGGTGAACGGGTTCGGCGCGACCGAGACGGGGCTCTGCCGCCAGTTCTTCCTCGACCGCGAGACCGATTTCGCCGGCGGCGTCGTCCCGGTCGGCTATCCGGTCGAGGACATGGCCGTGGCGATCCTCGGCGAGGACGGCGCACCGACGGCGGAAGGCCGGGTCGGCGAGGTCGCGGTGCGCAGCCGTTTTCTCGCCAAGGGCTATTGGCGCAACCCGGATCTCGACCGGCAGGCGTTCTTCGCGGATCCCGCGCGCCCCGGCGAGCGAACGTACCGCACCGGCGACCTCGGCCGCCTCGCAGCGGACGGATGCCTCGAGCTCCTCGGGCGCAAGGACCGCGCCCTGAAGATCCGCGGCGTCCGCGTCGAGCCGGCGGAGACGGAGCGGGCGCTCCTCGCGGTCGACGGCGTTCGCGAGGCCGCCGTCGTGGCGCGGCCGGACCGCTCGGGGGAGACGCGTCTGATCGCGTTCGTCGTCGCGTCCTCGGAGCCGGCGCCGGATTCGAAGTCGCTGCGACGCGAGCTCGCGGCCGCGCTCCCCGCTCCGTCGATCCCGACGCGTTTCGTGGCGCTACCCGCCCTGCCCGTCGACGGCCACGGCAAGCTCGACCGCCGCGCGCTGCCGGATTCCGAACCGCGACCGCGCGACCGATCGCGGGCGCCCCTGCCGCCGCGGGACCGTCTCGAGCGGCGGCTCTTGCGACTGTGGGAGACCGCCCTCGGCCGAACGGACATGGGCGTCCGCGACGACTTCTTCGAGCTCGGAGGCGACTCGCTGACGGCGATGCGAATCGCGGCGGCCGCGGAACGAATCGCCGGAGCTCCCGTGGCGCCGAACCTCCTCTGGGAGGCCGCGACCGTCGAGAGCTTCGCCGCCGCGCTCCGCGAGGAAAGCCGGCGGCAATGGAGCGCCGAACCCCTCGTCGCGCTCGAGACCGGCGGCCCCGGCGCGCGCCCGCCGCTTTTCTTCTCGCCGAGCCGCGACGAGATCGGCCTCTACGGGCCCCTCGCGCGGCGCCTCGGAGCCACGCAGCCGTTCTACCTCGCGCGCTGGATGCGCGGCCGAAACGACGCGCTGCCCGAGAGCGTCGAAGAGATGGCCGAAGACACCGTGCGCCAGATCCGCCGGGTCCAGCCCGGCGGGCCGTACCGGCTCGGCGGCTTCTGCTTCGGCGGCGTCGTCGCGCTCGAGGCGGCGCGTCAGCTGCGAGCGGCCGGCGAGATGATCGCGCTCCTCGCGCTCGTGGGGGTCGGGCCGCTCGATTTTCCGCGCCTCGTCTCGGCCCCCGCGTCCGTCTCCTCCCTCGCCGCTCCGCCCGAAAGCGCGCTGGCCCGGCTCCGCCGGGCCGCCGGAAGGGCGCGCATCCGTGCGCGGACATCCGGAGCGGACTTCGCGTGGCGCGCGGCCTCTCGGGCCTGGCGCGTCACCGGCCTCCCGCTTCCCGAGCGGCTGCGCGACGCGGACCGCGTCTCCCGGCGCGCCCATGCCGCCTACGCCGCGCAGCCCGACCCGGGACCGGTCGCGCTCTTTCTCGCGGAGCGGCGCGGCGCGGAGGACCCGGCATCCGACTATCGGCGCCTCTCGACCGCCGCGCTCGAGATCCACGAGCTGCCCGGCCGCGACATTGCGCTCTTCGCCGAGCCGGCAGTCGGAGCCCTCGCCGGGAGCCTGGGCGCGGCGCTCGGGCGGATCGCCGGGGAGGCCGGAAGGCCTATCTCCCGGCGGCCTTGACGATGTCGATGTTGCCGTTGCTGTTGGTCAGGAGAACCTCGCAGGCCCCGTCGCCGATCTTTCCCGAGAGAGCGTCGGAGCCGGCCGACGCCGAGACCGTGAGCGGGATCTCCGTCGAGACGCGCCCGAACGACGTCCGCGCGCTGATCGCGTAGCCGCCCCGCGGATCGAGCGCCAGGCGGATCGGCGCGAAGGACGCCTTGAGAGAGATGCGCCCGCACGCGCCGCTTCCCGCCGCGGCCCGCACGTCCACCGCTCCGTTCTGGTCATCCACGTCCACGGGGCCGCCGACGCCCTCCGCCGTCACGGGCGCGAACGATGTCCTTACCGTCAGGCCGCCCTTGATCTGCGACGCCCGCACGCTCCCGTTGGAGTTCTCGACGGTCAGCGCGCCCTCGACGCCGGAGGCCTCGACGGCGCCGAAGCTCGTCTTCACGTAAGCGGCGGCGCCGACCTCCGATAAGGCGACGCGCCCGTTGCCGGAGACGACCTTCGCGCCCTTCTTGATGCGCGTCAGGCTCGTCTCGCCGAAGGAGTTGCGCACGTCGGCCGATCCCTCCACGTTGGCAAGCGTCACGCGACCGTTGGCGTCGGACACGACGGCGTCGCCTGCGATTCCCGCGGCGTCCACGTCGCCGAACCGGGTCGTGAGCCGGGCCGCGCCGCGCACGTCGCGGACGAGGATCTTCCCGTTCGCGTTCTCGACGTCCGCCGGGCCGCCCACGTCGGCCAGCTCCACTCCTCCGAACGTCGTGCGGATCGTGACGCCGCCTCCGGTCTTCCGCCCGTTCACCGCGGAGTTGCTCCCCCGCGCGTCGACGGCGGCCTTCATGTCGGTGAACGAGATCGCGCCGAAGCTCGTCGCCAGGTCCGCCTTGCCGCCCACGCCGGCCGCCGTGACCGCGCCGTTGCTGTTGCGGGCGGAAAGCTCCCCCGACACGTTGCGCACGTCGAGCTTCCCGAACGACGCCTCGACCGACGCCGAGCCGGCGCCGTCGAGCGACACGTCGCCGTTGCTGCTCGTCACCGTGCACTTCTTTCCGGTCCGCAGGGCCGACGTCCGGCCGAAGCGATTGCTCACTTCGAGGTCGCCCTGGACGTCGGACACCGTCACCGCGCCGTTGCCATTCACGATGACGGCGTCGCCCGCGTTGCCGGTGAGGTCGACGGCGCCGAACGAATTCTCGAGCCGCTGCCGCCCGGCGCCGCCGCGAAACGTGAGGTGCCCGTTCGAGTTGACGATCTCGGACGCCGCCTTCAGGCCCGCCACCGACACGTCGCCGAACCGGTTGCGGAGCGAGAGCGGGGCGTTCTCCGGCATCGCGATCCGGTAGTCGACCGAGTACGACAGCGCGAAGTCGCCGAAGAGCTGGTGGCGATCGGGATACACGGTGCGGATCGACACGCCGGCGGCCGTCGCCTCGACCTCGATCCGGACGTCGGCCGCGAACTTCTCGGCCCGCTCGCGACTCGCCGCGGAGACACGAATCGTCGCGGAGACCTGGACCGTCGCGTCCTTGCGCGTCGTGACCTCGACGTCGCCGTGGCTGTGCTCGATCGACACGCGCTGACCGGCGCCGAGCGGAAGCGACTTCTCGAAGCTCCGCGAGATCTCGTCGCGCGCGATCGCCGCGGCCGATCCCGCCACGAGAATCAGAGCGAGGCCGATGGTCCGAACGATCTTCGAGGGAGAGCTCATGACTGACCTACTTTCATCAAATCCTGCAGGGTGCGCTGCTTCTCGCGATAGATCGCGAGCAGCTCCTTGCGGAGGTGCGTGTTGAACCGATTGCGCTCGATCTCACCGCGCATCTCGGAGATCTCCGAATCGAGGACCAGCAGTTTCTCTTTGTACGCGGCGGCGACAGCGGAATCCGGATTCTCGAGACGCGGCCGCGCGACCTGCGAGAGCTTCTCGATCGAGCCGAGGTAGACGTCCTCGGCGGCCTCGACGTCGCGGAGCGCGTCCTCGCTCAAGAGGGCATTTCGCGACGCGGAAAGGTTCGCGAGCGGCTCCCGCCCGCCGCGATCGCGGAAGACGCGCACGCCGATGGCCGACAGCAGCACGAGCGCCACGATGGCCGCCGCCGCGAGCCCGCGGATCCACGGCGACGACTCCCGCGGCGCCGCGGGCCGCGCCGACCGCGCCATCTCCCCTTCGATCCGGGGCCAGAGCTCGGGACTGTCCCAGGACTTCCGCATCGCCGTGGCGGCCTCCGCGATCTGGCCCCAGAGGGCCAGGCGGGCCCGGCACTGGGGGCAGACGGCCGCGTGCGCCTGGAGCTCGGCGGAAGCCGCCGGATCCTCCCGCTCGGCCGTCCGGTCGAACCGGTCGCAGGCCGGCGCGCTCATGACCTCGCCTCCGGCGTCCGGCCTCTCCACAGCATCCTTTGCAGCTCCCGCCGCGCCTCGAAGACCAGAGATCGCGAGGCGGTCTCGGAGATCCCCAGGACTTCGGCGACCTCCCGGTGGCTGAATCCCTCGACGGCCGACATGAGAAAGGCCGTGCGGGGCCGCTCCCCGAGGCGCGCCACGGCATCTTCGAGCTCGAGACGGAGGGGATGCTCGGCGGCGGCGGCCGGCAAATTCCGGGCCGCCGGCGTTCCGTCGGGCGCGAGCTCCATCTCGGGCTTGCGCTTCCGGCGCCGCATCTGGTCGTAGCAGGAGTTGAGGAGGATTCGGTAGACCCAGGTCGAGAAGCGGGCGCCGCCCCGAAAAGCGGCAGCGCCGCGGTGGACCTTGAGAAAGGTCTCCTGCACCGCGTCCTCCGCATCGGAGACGCTGCCGAGCAGATTGGCGGCGATCGATTTCATCCGCGCGCCGTGCCTCTCGTAGAGCCGTTCGAACGCGGATCGATCGCCACGCTGCGCCGCCTCGAGCAGCGCGTCGTCCGGAGCCGCCGGGTCATCCGATGGGGAATCGTCCAGCGCAACCTCCTGCGAGACGGCTCGAAATGTCCCGTTTTCTCCAAGAGCGGTCAACCCCTGCCCCTCGAAATGCTCATCCAATCCCTTAGACGCCGGAGGGAAGCACTTCGTTGGAGAGGGCGCCGCGGTCACCGCCGCCCTTGACTTAACACGGGAAGGGGAAAAGACTGCCGGCAGAATTTACGCGGCTCTCGTTTCGATTTTTTTGGGGAGGTATCGCGCATGCACCGACGCCTGCGTTCGTCCGTTCTGGCGTTCGCCTTGATCCTTTGTCTCGTTCCCCACCTCGGCGCCCAATCCCAGGCCACCACCGGAGTCATCGAAGGAATCGTGCTCGATCCGGAAGGAGCGATCCGGCCCGGCGCCACAGTCGTCGTGCGGAACACGGCGACCAACTTCGAGCAGACGCACGTGACCGACGCCAACGGCCGGTTCCGCGCGCTGCAGTTGCCTCTCGGACCTTACCGGGTCACGGTCACCCTCGCAGGGGTTCGCGACGCTCGGTGCGCGAGGGCATCACGCTCATCGTCGGCCAGACGGTCAGCCTGACGCTGCGCCTCGAGGTCTCCGGCGTCCAGCAGGAGGTCTCGGTCAGCGCCGAGGCGCCGGTCGTCGCGACGAGCCGCACCGAAGGAACGACCATCGTTCCGCAGGATGCCGTCTCGAAGCTGCCGCAGTTCAACCACAACTTCATGGACTTCACCAAGCTCACGCCCGGCGTCTCGATCGTGCAAGGGCCCGACGGCGACGAGCTGACGATCAACGGGCAGAAGGGAATCCACAACAACGTCTCCGTGGACGGCGCCGACTTCAACAACCCCTTCTTCGGCGAGCAGCGCGGCGGGCAGCGGCCGCCCTTCACGTTCAACCTGGACGCCGTCCAGGAGGTCGTCGTCGTCGACAACGGCGCGAACGCCGAGTTCGGGCGCTCCTCCGGCGGCTTCGTCAACGTCGTGACGAAGTCCGGCACCAACGACATCCACGCGAGCGCGCACTTCTATTACACCAACGACGCGCTCCAGGCGGAGGCGCCCAAGCCGGGCGGCGGCTTCGAGCCGAAGCCCGACTCCAACCGCTATCAGCTCGGCTTCACGCTCGGCGGCCCGCTCGTGCAGGACCGGCTCTTCTACTTCCTCGTCCGGCGACTACCAGAACGGCGACACGACCAAGCAGACTCGACCCGAACCGCATCGAGCAGCGGGTCGTGGACGCGTTCGCGGCCCTCGGCAGCCCGGACGAGAACGGGCCGATCAGCGCGCACGGACGACGCCCTCGCGTTCCTCGCCAAGGTGGACTGGCGCGCGACCGACAGTCACCTGCTGACCCTGCGCTACGACTACACCTGGTCGGACCAGGAGAACGGCACCTTCGACGTGAACTCCTGGGGCCGCAGCGCCAACGCGAACGAGAAGGACTTCTCCAAGGCGGTCACGGGCTCGGCGCTCTCGACCTTCAACGCCAACCTCTCGAACGAGTTCCGCTTCCAGTTCGCCCGAGAGGACCGGCCGCGTCCGTACAACGGCCCGAACGATCCCGTTGACGGGCCGGCCGCTGCCCGACACGGCTTTCGATTTCGTGAACTCCTACCGGTTCGGCGAGCCGTTCTTCATCCCGGTCGACTACCACGACGACCGCAGCCAGTTCGTCGACAACGTCTCCTATTTCATGGGCCAGCACACCGTTCAAGGGCGGCGTCGAGTTCAACCGAACGGCCTCCAGCCAGACCTTCCGCGGCTTCGCCAACGGCCGCTACATCTTCGCTCGACCGACGGCTTCCTGAACTACTGCAATCCTACGTCGAGTGCACCAACGCGAGCTCGCAGACGGACCTGCCAGGAGCGACGTCCGGCCGTGCTCTTACCTCCAGCAGGCCGGCGTCGGCAACACGACCGCGGAGGAGGCCGGCACCCAGACGATCGTGCAGAAGGAGTGGGGCGTCTTCGGGCAGGACACGTGGCAGCCCATGCCCAACCTGACGATCAACCTGGGCCTGCGCTGGGAGGCGCAGATCGAGCCGCCGCTCATCACGCCGATCCCGCAAGCTCTTCTACGCGCCGTTCATCGGCCAGACACGCGACGGCCAGGAGTTCCCCGGCGACGGCACGATCCCGTCGGACAAGAGCATGTGGCAGCCGCGCGTCGGAATCGCGTGGGATCCGGCGCAACGACGGCAAGACCGTCGTGCGCGCGACCTTCGGCCTCTTCTATGCGCGCATCCCGGGCTTGAACCTCGCCTCCTCGCGCTCGACCGACGGCAGCCGCGGGCAGAGATCGACTGCGACGCCGTTCCAACGGCGGCCGCTCCGCCCCCTTATCCGGACCTCTTCCCGCAACCGCCGGCCCGACGCCGTGCCCAATCATCCGGGCGTCTTCGTCTTCGACAAGAACTTCCAGAACCCGCGCACGACGGCCTGGAGCGTCTCGGGCGAGCGCGAGGTCGTTCCGAACCTCGCGCTGCTTCTTCGCTACAACATGGCCGACACGAAGCACCTGACGCGATTCGTGGACCGCAACGCCGCGGAGCTCGGCGCGCCGTGGTCGACCGGGCTCGGCGACGACGGCACCAACGGCGTCGGACAGCTCACGACCGTCGAGTCCTCGGCCAAGAGCCGGTACTGGGGGATCACGTTCGGCGCGACCAAGCGGTTCTCCGACCGCTTCGGCGCCAGGTCACCTACACGTACTCGAAGGACAAGTCCGACGACGACAACGAGCGCGACCCGTTCACGCTCCGGTACGCGAAGATCTTCGAGGACCCGAGCGACCCGACGGCGGAGTTCACGCAGGAGTACGGCTACTCGGACCGCGACCAGCGGCACCGGGTGCAGGGCTGGTTCCTCTGGAGGATGCCGCTCGACATCGACTTCAACGCGAGCTACAGGTACCTCTCGGCCCAGCCGCAGTCGCTGACGGCGACGGGCGCGGTCGCGAACTCGCCGCAGGACCGCATCAACCCGGACGGCACCGTCGTCCAGCGCAACACCGGGCGAAAGGACAACGCGCTCTCGATCTTCGACCTGCGGATCTCGCGCGTGTTCTTCTTCGGGCAGCTCCAGGTCGAGCCCTCGATGGACGTCTTCAATCTCTTCAACGCGAACAACTTCCTCATCCCGCAGACGACGAACCTGGTTTTCAACTTCGACGGCACGGTCCGCTCCGGAGCGGGCGAGCCGCGCCGGTTCCAGTTCGGCGTGCGGGTGGCCTGGTAGGAATCGAATCGAAGGGTCCCGGGCCGGAGCGGCCGGCCCGGGATCTCTTCTCTAATCCGGCAGCGCGGCGGCGATCCGCCGCCCGAACTTCTCGGCCTCTCGCCGGATCTTCTCGGTGTCGAGCGTCTCGAGGCGGCGCCGCTCCATGAGCACACGCCCGTCCACGACGACGGCCCGCACCGCGTCCGCGCGCCCCGCGTAGACGAGATAGGCGCACGGATCGTAGAGCGGCACCGCGCTCGGTCCCGACGTCTCGACGACGATCAGGTCCGCCCGTTTCCCGACTTCGAGCGACCCGATCTCGCCCTCCCGGTGGAGCGCCGCGGCCGACCCCATCGTCGCCATCCGGAGAACGGTCCGGGCACTGGCCGCCGTCGGATCGAGCGTCGCGACCTTGTGGAGCCGCGCGACGCTCCCCATTTCGCCGAAGAGATCCAGATCGTTGTTGCTCGCGACTCCGTCCGTGCCGAGGCCAACCGGAATGCCGGCCGCGAGCAGTTTCCCGACCGGCGCGACGCCGGAGGCGAGCTTCATGTTGCTCTCGGCGCAGTGCGCGACGCCCGCCCCCGAGCGCGCCAGCAGACCAATCTCCTCGTCGTCCACCGCGACGCAATGCGCCGCCGTCACCCGGCGCGTCGAGGACGCCGAGTGCTGCGAAGTGCCGCACGGGAGTCGTGCCGTAGCGCTCCCGAACCATCGCGAGCTCTCCGGCCGACTCGGACAGGTGCGTCAGAACCGGCGCGTCGAAGCGTTCCGCGAGAGCATGCGTCTTTCGCAGCGTCTCGGGCCCGGCCGTGTAGGCGGCGTGCGGAAACAGCGACGGTGTCACGCGTGCGTGCCCCTGCCACTCGAACAACATCCGCTCGGCGCGCGCGAGACCCTCGGAGGCATCCTTCGCGTCGGGGGTCGCCGCGTCGAAGATGCCCTGCCCCGGGAAGGCGCGCAGGCCCGCCGCGTCGGCCGCGCGCGCGACTTCCTCTTCGAAGAAGTAGCCGTCGGCAAACGTCGTCGTTCCCGAGGCGATCATTTCCCAGCAGGCGAGGAGCGCACCACAACGCACGAACTTCGGGGATACGAAACGCGCCTCGAGGGGAAAGACGTACTTCGTCAGCCATGTCATGAGGTCGGAGTCGTCGTGCACGCCGCGCAAGAGCGTCATCGCGACGTGCGTGTGGGCGTTGACGAGGCCCGGCAGGACGAGCTCGCCCCGCGCCTCGATCTTCCGGCGCGCGCGGTAGCGGCGTTCGAGGGCCCGGCGCGGCCCGACGGCCGCGATACGGCCCGCGCGGATGGCGACCGCGCCGTCCGCGATCATGGTGTCGGCGGCGTCGAGCGTCAGGACCGTCCCGCCGAGGACGAGGAGGTCCGCGCGCTCCGGCTCGCCCGCGGAGATGACCGGCCGCTTCTTCACTGCCAGCGGCGCCGGCGCTCCTCCTGATCCGGCGTCAGGGCGTCGATCGCGACTCCCAGGGACTCGAGCTTCGTGCGCGCGATCTCGTGGTCGATCTCCACGGGCAGGTCGTGCACGCCCGGCGCGAGCTCTCCGCGATGGCGCGCGATGTGGTGGATGGCGAGGGCCTGCACCGCGAAGGACAAGTCCATGATCTCGACCGGGTGGCCGTCCCCGCCGGCGATGTTCACGAGCCGCCCTTCACAGAGGAGGTTCAGCCGCCGGCCGTCGGCCATCCGGTATTCGGTGATCTGGCGACGGACCTCGGTCTTCTTCGCCGCGAGGGACTCGAGGGCCGGCACGTCGATCTCGGTATCGAGACCGCCGGCGTTGGCCAGCACCGCCCCGTCCTTCATCCGCTCGAAGTGCGCGCCCGCGAAAACCGCGTGCGTGCCCGTGGACGTAACGAAGAAGTCTCCGACCGCGGCTGCGTCGGACAGCGGCATGACGGCAAAGCCGTCGGCAATCGCCTCGAGCGCGCGCACCGGATCCACCTCGCAGACGACGACCCGGGAGCCGAGGCCGGACGCGCGGCGCGCGAGCCCGCGCCCGCACCATCCGTAGCCGGCCACGACGATGGTCCGGCCCGCGAGAAAGAGGTTCGTCAGCGCCATGATCGCCGTGAACGTGGACTGGCCGGTTCCGTAGCGGTTGTCGAAGAGGTGCTTGCACATGGCGTCGTTGCCGGCGATGACCGGAAACGTGAGCTTTCCCGCGCGCGCCATGTTCTTGAGCTTCGTCACGCCGGACGTCGTTTGCTCGCTCGCGCCCCAGACGCCGCCGCAGCGGCTCGCCTGCGTCGTGTGGAGAATGCGCGTCAGCTCGCCGCGGTCGTCCACGAGAAGCACGGGATCGTCCTCGCACGCGCGCGTCAGGTTCGCTTCGAACTCCGCCGGCGAGGCGTCGCCGACCGAGAAGACCGTCACGCCCTGCTCGGCGACCGCCGCCGCGACGTCGTCCTGGACGTAACCGGGCGCGGTGCCCGCGAGTGTCACGTGCGCGCCGGCGCGATGAAGAAGGAGCGTCAAATATGCCGTCTTGGCCTCGAGCGGAACGCAGACGGCGATCGAGAGGCCGCGGAGCGTCCCGTCCGAGAGACGCCGCTCATACAGGGCGTTCAAGACCGGCGAATGCGACTCGACCCAGCGGATCTTCCGGCGCCCCTCGGGCGCGAGCTTCGGATCCTTGACGATCGACGCGCGCATCGCGGTCACCTCCCCAGCCGGCTCACCAGCCGACCGGCTTGCCCTTGTTCTGCTCGTCGAGCCACTTCTGGAGCGGCGCGAAGTAGTCGCGGATCGCCGTCGCGTCCATCTTGCCGCTGCCCGGTGATCGACCTCGAGCGCGTCGGGCCAGGGCTTCGAGCAGCCCATCGCGAGCATCTTCGCCAGCCGCGCGCCGGCCGTCCTTGTTGCCGTAGATCGAGCAGCGGTTGAGCGGACCCGCTGCAGCCGGCGGCCTTCGCGAGACGCGCGGTGGAACTGGAACTGGAGGATGTCGGCCAGGAAGTAGCGCGTGTAGGGCACGTTCGCCGCCACGTGGTACTTCGCGCCGGGGTCGAAGTCCTCCTCGGTCCGCGCGCACCGGCGGCGCGACGCCCTGGTACTTGCGCGCGCAGCTCCCACCACGCCTGGTTGTAGTCCGCCGGCGTGATCTCCCCCGGAGAAGACCTTCCAGCGCCACTGGTCGATCAGGAGACCGAACGGCAGGAACGCGACCTTGTCGAGCGCCTCGCGTCAGCAGCAGGCCGATGTCCTTCGACGCGTCCGGGCGCCTTGTCGATGAAGCCGAGCTTCACGAGGTACTCGGGCGTGACCGAGAGCGCGATCGTGTCGCCGATCGCCTCGTGGAAGCCGTCGTTGGCGCTGTCGCGGAAGAGGAGCGGCTGCTTGTTGTAGGCGCGCTGGTAGAAGTTGTGGCCGAGCTCGTGGTGGATCGTCGACGAAGTCCTCGGCGGTGATGTCGATGCACATCTTGATGCGCAGGTCGTCGACGTAGTCGATGTCCCAGGCGCTCGCGTGGCAGACGACGTCGCGGTCGCGCGGCTTCACGAACAGCGAGCGCTCCCAGAAGGTCTTCGGCAGCGGGTCGAAGCCGAGCGAGCGTGAAGAAGCCCTCGCCGTAGCGCACCATCTGGCAGCGGCGTCGGTCTTGCCGCGACTTCAGGATCTCGGTCAGGTCGAAGCCCGGGTCCGCGTCCTTCGGGCGCGACCAGCGGGTAGATGTTGTCCCAGTCCTGCGCCCACATGTTGCCGAGCAGGTGCGCCGGGATCGGGCCGGTCGCCGGCACGGCGTCGCCGTACTTCTCGCGCAGCTTCCAGCGCACGTAGGCGTGGAGCGAGACGTAGAGCGGCCGCACCTGCTCCCAGAGCCGGTCGAGCTCGCGCGCGAACGTCGTCGGGCGGCATGTCGTACTTCGAGCGCCACATCGCGCCCGTGTCCTGGAAGCCGAGCTCCCGCGCGCCCTTGTTGGCGAGCTCGACGTAGCGCACGAAGTCCTTGCTTGATCGGCGGCGCGATCGCGTGCCAGCCGTTCCAGACGTCGAGGAGCTGCTTCGGGTCGCGGCGTCGTCGCCATGATCTTCGTGATGTCCTCGAGGTCGAGGCACTTGTCGGATCCCTGTCGGGCAGTACTTGCCCTTGCCGTAGGCGCCCTCCATGCGCGGCGGCGATCCGCGTCAGCTCCTCGCGCTCCTTCGGATCGGCCGGCGCGGCGAGGGTCAGCGAGAGCTTGAGGAGCGTCGAGCTTGCGCGCGACGTCTCGGCGGCAGCGTCAGGCCGTCGAAGCGCGTCGCCTGCTTGGCGTACGCCGCCGTCGCCGCGATCAGCTTCTCGTTGGCCTGCGCCGCGAGGATCTCGGTGTCGTCGGTGATGAAGGTGGACTTGCACCCAGGTCGGCGCGGCTCGCGTTCGATCGAGAGCTGCAGCAGCTTCTCCTCGGCGTCCGTCGACGAACGCTTCGGGCCTCTTCGACGGTCGCGGGCTTCTGCGGCGCCTGAGCCATCGCCGCCCCGTCAGGCCCGGCGAATGCGAGGCGGCGAGCGCGAGCGGAAGAATCCGCGAGACGGCGAAGCCGCATGCAACCCTCCTCGAAAACGCGCCGGCCTTCGAACCACGAAGCGTCTCTTATATCCCGACCCGCGCGGCCCGGCTAACCGACTCCGCACGAAGTCGATGAAGCCCCGCTCGACGTCGGTGCCGATCAGCTTGACGCGGAGCCGGTCGCCGACCTCGAGGCCCTCCCAGCCGTGGACGAGCTTGCCCTTCGACCGGCGGCGTCGAAGACGCGGACCCAGGTGCCCTTCTCCGAGGCGCCGGTGACGACGCCGTCGAAGCGCTGGCCGAGCCGGCCGCTCGAGGAGCAGCGCCGCCGCGGACTTGCGCACCTGGCGCTCGACCTTGTCGGCGTCGTCCTCCTGCTCGGTGCAGTGCGCGGCGAGCGGCTCGAGCTCCGCGGCGGCGTAGGGCGGCGTTCGCCCCGCGAGCGCGGCCTTGAGCAGCCGCTGCGTGATCAGGTCGGGATAGCGCCGGTTCGGCGCCGTCGAGTGCGTGTAGTCGCGCACCGCCAGGCCGAAGTGCCCGACGGCCGTCTGTCCCGGGCGCTCGACGACGTACTCGCCCGCGCCCATCAGCTTGATGATGACGAGCGAGAGGTCGGGGAAGCGCAGCGGGTCGGCCTTCCGCCGGCGCGGCGAGGAACCCCTCGAGCGCCTTGCTGTCGGGCTCGGGCGGGCAGCGTCTCGCCCTGTTCCGCGGCCACCTCGACGATCTGCTGCCAGCGCTCGGGCGAGCGCACGACGCGGCGCAGCGACGCGAACCCCTTGTCCGCGAGGAACCGCGCCGTCACGCCGTTGGCCGCGATCATGAAGTCCTCGATCAGCTCGCGCGCGCGGTTCTTCGCGCTCGACCGCGCAGGTCCACGATCGCGGTCGCCGTCGAAGACGGCGCGCGGCTCGATCGTCTCGAGCTCCAGCGCGCCCGCGCTCGTGCCGCAGCGCGCGCAGCGTCTGCGCGACGCCGTCCTGGACCCGGAGCTGCTCGGGCGACGCTCGGCCGACGAACCCGCGCCTTCTCCGGCATCGACGCCTGCCCTTCGAGCGCCGACGCGCGACGCAGTCGTAGGCGAGCTTGGCCTGGTTGCGCACGGCGGCCCGGTAGACGTCGAGGACGGTGAGCGTCGCCGTCCGACTCGACGACCATCTCGACGACGATCGCGGCGCGGTCCTCGTCCTCGTTCGAGCGACGTCAGGTCCGTCGAGAGCTTCTCCGGCAGCATCGGGAAGATCTCGCGCCGCCGTGTAGACCGAGGTCGTGTTCGTGCCGCGCGTGCCCGTCGAGAGCCGACCGCCCTTCGCGACGAGCGCGTCCACGTCGGCGACGGCGACGAGGATCCGTACCGCGCCCTCCGGCAGCTCCTCGGCCACCGAGAGCTGGTCGAGGTCGCGCGAGTCGTCGTTGTCGATCGAGACCCACGGGAGCTCGCGCAGGTCCCGCGAGTCCCGGACGCCGGCGCCGGATCGGCGCAGGCCCGGATCGCGCGAGCTCGGCAAGCGCGTCGCGGGAGAAGTCGGGCTCAGAGTCCGCGCTCGACCATCGCCCGGCGGGCGATCTCCTTCAGGTCGCTTCGGTGCGTTCGCCGGCCCGCGGACACGGCGGGCAGTCTAGCAGCGGGCCCTGCCGCACTAAGATGACGTCGTGACGGCCGGGCGAGTCGCCGGCGCGGAGTCCGCGGCGAGAATGGAGCCTGCGGCGCGCTCGACCCGCTTCTACGCGGGTCTCTCGATCGCCGCCGCGGTCGTCACGATCACACTCAAGGCGGTTGCCTGGCGGCTGACGGGCTCGGTCGGCCTGCTCTCCGACGCGGCAGAATCCGTCGTCAACCTCGCCGCCGCGCTCATCGCGCTCTGGGCGCTCACGGTGGCCGCGCGACCCGCCGACGAGCTCCACTCCTACGGGTACACGAAGGCCGAATACTTCGCGAGCGGCGCCGAAGGATTCCTGATCCTCGCCGCCGCTTTCGGGATCGCCGTGGTGGCCTGGGAGCGATGGCGCGCGCCGCAGCCGATCGCCGACGCCTGGATCGGAATCGCCGTGGCCGCCGCGGCCTCGATCCTCAACGGCGCCGTCGCGGCGATTCTGCTGCGCGCGGGCAACCGGCTGCGGTCGATCACGCTGCGCGCCGACGCACGCCATCTCCTGACCGACGTCTGGACCTCGGCTGGCGTCATCGCGGGAATCGGGCTCGTCGCCGCGACGGGATGGCGGCGCCTCGATCCGCTCATCGCCTTCGCGGTCGCGATCAACATCGTCTGGACGGGCCTGCGGCTCGTGCTCGAGACGGGGATGGGTCTGCTCGACACCGCGCTGCCCGACGCGGAGCGGCGCGAGGTCGCCGCGGCGCTCGCGGAGTTCCAGGCGCAGGGAATCCTCTTTCACGCGATCCACACGCGCGCCGCGGGCGCCCGGCGCTTCGTCTCGATGCACGTCCTCGTCCCGCGCGACTGGACGGTCCAGCGCGGGCCACGACCTGTGCGAACAAATCGAAGCTGCGGTCCGCCGCGTCCTGCCCCAGACGACGGTCTTCACGCACCTCGAGCCGCGGGAAGACCCCATTTCCTGGGACGACCGGGGCCTCGACCGGGATCCGGGACCTTAGAATCGGGTTCCTGGGGGTCCCCATGAAGCAGAAGATGAGCCGGGTCGGCTTCGCGCTCGCCGCCGCTGCGGGGCTCGCCGGGCTCGGCTGCGCTTCGTCGCCCGGGCTGCCTCCGACTTCCGCCGCCGTGTCCGGGCCGAGCCACCCTTCGGGCCCCGCCGTCTCGCTCGAAGACGTCGTCTCGACCAGTCCTCCGGTGTTCGGTTCCGGGGCGCCGGCGCCCGAGCCGCCGCCGTCCGACGGCGCGTCCCTCGACAGCCTGCTTCGCGCGCTGTACGAGGGCGTTTCGCACACTCCGGACGCCGAGCCGAATTGGGCGCGCCTCGCGCCGCTCTTCGTTCCCGGAGCGCGCCTGACGCCGCCCAAGCCGCCCGGAGACCCGAAATGGGTGGCTCTTTCCTTCGAGGAGTTCCGCGACGCCGTGCGCAAGGGGATCGCGGCACGCCGCGAAGAAGGAAAGTCCGCGGGGTTCTTCGAGCGGGAGATCGGGCGCGAGACGCACGTCTACGGCAACGTTACGGATGTCCTCTCCTCGTACGAAGGGCGGTTCCGGGCCGACGACCCGAAGCCGTTCATCCGGGGCGTCAACTTCTTTCAGATCGTGAAAGCGGGCGATCATTTCGCGATCGTGGCGATCGTCTGGGACACGGAACGGCCGGAGAACCCGATTCCCGAGCACCTGCTGCCTCCCTCCGCAAAATAGAATCGCCGCGTGAGTCTTCTCCGGCGCCCCGGCGTCGGCTATCCCGCAGCCGCGCTGCTCGTTGTTGCGACGGTCGCCTGCCTGAAACTTTTTCGGGGCCTCACGGATTCGACCGTTGCCCTCGTGCTTCTCCTCGCTGTGTTCCTCTCCGCCTCGGATCTGGCAGAGCGGGCCCGGCGTCCTCGCCGCGCTCCTCGCGACGCTCGGGTTCAACTTCTTCTTCCTGCCGCCTCTCTACACGTTCACGATCCAGGACCCGCGCAACGTCGCGGCGCTCTTCGTCTTCCTCGTGTCGGGCCTCCTGATCGGCCGCCTCTCCGCCCTCTCCCGCCGCCGCCTCGAGCTCGTCGAGGCGGAGCGCCGAGACCTCGTCGCGCTGACGCAGCCTCTCCGAGGGCTTCCTCTCGGACACCAACCGCGAGACGCTGCTCGGCGTCGCGGCGGACCGCCTGCGCAGACGCGTTGCAGTGCCGAGCAGGTCGTCGTTCTGCTCGCCGACGAGAAGGGGGGCATCGCCGAAGCGGCATCGACGCCCGGCACCGCGTTCCGCGCCGACCTCGTCGAGCTCGCCTACAGGCAGGGCAACTCCGCCGCGTTTCCCTCGGAGCTCGGCGGCACCGACATCTATCTGCCCGATTCCCGTCGGCGTCCAGCGCGCCGGCGTGCTCGTCGCGCGGGGCCTTCGGTCGAGCGAGCGGATGGCCGAGGCCTGCGCCCTGCTTCTCGGCCTCGCCGTCGAGCGCGAGCGGTTCCTGGCCTCGCGCGCGCGGCCGAGGAGACCAGGGCGAGCGATCAGATGAAGTCGACGCTGCTCGCCGCAGCTCGCGCACGACCTGAAGACGCCGGTCGCCGCGGCGCGCGGCGCATCGAGAACTGGGAGGCCGCCAGCGGCGAGCTCGGAGTCGGCCGCGGCTCGCCCGCGAGCAGATCGAAGGCTCTGTCGCGCCGGATCGACGAGCTGATGGAGGTCGTGCGCCTCGACTCGGGCGTGGCGCGGCCGCGCCGCGAGATGCGTCGCCTGCCGAGGAGATCGTCGAGGCGGCCGTGGCGCGCTTCGGCGAGGCGCTCGCCGACCACTCGCTCTTCCTCGAGCCGCCGCCGCCGGATGCTTTGGTCGAGGTCGATCCGGCCCAGCTCACCGAGGCGCTCGGCCACGGTCTCGAGAACGCCGCGCGCTACTCGCCCCGCGGCTCGCGAATCCAGGTCCGCGTCGAGGCGGACGCGGACGCCGTCCGGCTGCACGTCCTCCGACACCGGACCAGGGGATCACGACGCCGACCGGCGAGAGCGCGTCTTCGAGCGGTTCGTGCGCCTCGCCGACGGCGCGAGGGCACTCCCGGCAGCGGGCTCGGCCTCTCGATCGCGCGCAGCCTCGTCGAGCTGAACGGCGGGTCGCTGTCGCTCGCGGCGGCACCCGGCGGCGGGACGCTCTTCGAGATCGCGCTTCCGCGGGCGCGCCGATGAGCCGCATCCTCGTCGCCGACGACGAGCCGGCGATCCGCAAGGTCGTGCGCGACGCGCTCGAGCGCGAGGGCCACGAGGTCGTGACGGCCGATCGACGGCCAGGAGGCGCTCGAGCGATTCGAGGAGGGCGCGGTTCGACCTCGTCGTGACCGACTGGACGATGCCCGCGCTCGACGGGCTCGAGCTCGTGCGGGAGATCCGCAAGCGCTCGTCGCGTCCCGATCCTGGTGCTGACGGTGCGCTACGAGGAGCGCGAGAAGGTGCGTCTGCTCGACGCGGGCGCCGACGACTACGTGACCAAGCCGTTCGGCGTCGCGCGAGCTCGTCGCGCGGGTCGCGGCGCTCCTGCGGCGCGCGGAGGCCGGGCCGCACGACGCGGCCTCGCGCGCTTCGGGGACGTCGAAGTCGATCCGGAGAGCCGGACGGTCCGGAAGGGCGGCCGCGCCGTCCATCTGACGCCGATCGAGTTCTCGCTCCTCGTGGCGCTGCTCTCGAAAGCCCGGAGCCGTCTGGACCCACCGCCAGCTGATGGCGGCCGTCTGGGGCACGACCGCCGGCGTCACGAACGACACGCTGCGCGTCCACATGGGCGGCCTGCGCCGCAAGCTCGAGGACGATCCCAACCGGCCGCGCTGGTTCCGCACCGAGCCGTGGGTCGGCTACCGGTTCACGCCCTCGGCATCGGAATGACGGCGGCAGCATCCCGACTCTGATCGAGGAGAACCTCTCGGCCCACCCCGAGGTCCGAGGTCGCTTTCTTTCGACAATCTTTCGGACTACTCCTCCGGACTTCTTTTCGCTCCGCCCCGCAAGACTTCTCCTCGTCTCAGGACGGAGATCGTCGAGGTCTTCCGCAACAAACAAGCGCCAGCGCGCCGCAAGGCACGTACGCGGGTCTTGCCGCGGTCGGCCTGGCGCGGCGCGACTTCTCGCCGGGGCTTGCGCGCCCGGACCGGTGGCTCGAGCGGCGTTCGTGGTCCTTCGGTCTTCTCGTGCTATCTCGCCCACGGATCGCTCGCCGCGCGTCTGCTGATCGGCCCTCGAATCGCCGCGACGCGAGTCCGTTTCCGCCGCGGCGTCCGGCCTCGCCCGCGCCGCCCGCACCCGTGACCCGGCCGGTTTCGAGCCTTCGGGCAAGGCCCTGGCCGCGGGCGGTCGGGCTCCTTCTCCTCATCGGCGCCGCAGCCGTGCCCGCGAAGGCGCAGCAGACGATCTTCAACGTCCCGATCGGCCGACGTTCTCGACAAGGGAAAGACCTATCTCGAGACCGACGCGCTCTGGCGCCCCCAGGATCCGAACTTCGCGCGTCTTCACGATGCGGGGCGTCTACGGTTTCGGCTCGAACATCGAGGCCGGCGTCAACTTCGGCGGCTTCGTCGACTCCCGGACGCTCCGTGCCATCGCGACGCCCAACGTCAAGTGGCAGCCCTGGCACAACGACAAGCTCGCGTTCACGACCGGCGCGTTCGGCCTCTTCTATCTCCGCGGCTCCAAGGACGGCGATCCGGCGGTGCTCTGGTACGGCGAGGCCTCGTACAAGCTGCCCGACGAACACGCGCCTGACCGCCGGCGGCTACTGGGCCTCCTCGGGATACGCGGCGGCGGATCCCCAGGCCGGCGCGTTGCTCGGCTTCGAGCAGAAGGTCAACGATCACCTGAACCTCATCGCCGACTGGTTCAGCGGAGAGAACGGTCTCGGGTACTTCACGCCGGGAGTCTCCGTGCCGCTCGGACGCCTGGACGATCTATGCCGGCTACTCGATCAAGAACGGCGACTCCAAGGGCAACGCCATCCTGTTCGAGCTCGGTTTCACGTTCTGAGGAGGACGTCCGATGTGGGACCTGATTTTTCTCGTCGTCACCGTCTTCCTGTTCTGGATCTCCGTCGTCTACACGCGGCGCTGCGACCGGATCTGAGGAGGACGCCATGGGATGGGAAGACGTTCTCGGTCTCGTCGTGAGCGTCGGCCTGCTCTGGTACCTGCTGCGGGCCATGCTCAAGGCGGAAAAGGTCTGACGCCATGACGACCATCAACTTCGTCGAGATCCTCGTCTATCTGGCGATCATCGTCGCCCTCACGCCGCTCCTGGGCGGCTACATGAAGCGCGTGTTCTCCGGCGAGCGGACCTTCCTCGACCCGGTCCTGCAAGCCGGTCGAGCGCGGCATCTACCGGATCTGCGGCGTCGACGCCTCGAAGGACCAGGGCTGGGTCGAGTGGACCGTGACGATGCTGATCGTCAACGCGGCCTCGCTCGTCATCCTCTACGCGATGCAGCGGCTCCAGAAGTTCCTGCCGTTCAACCCGAACGGCTTCGGCGCGGTCTCGCCGGACTCGTCGTGGAACACCGCGGTCTCCTTCACGACGAACACGAACTGGCAGGGCTACTCCGGCGAGATCCACGATGTCGCACTTCACCCAGATGGCCGGCCTCGCTCTCCACAACTTCCTGTCGGCGGCGACGGGAATCGCGATCGCGGTGGCCGTGATCCGCGGAGTCGCGCGCGAGAAGGCGAAGGGCATCGGCAACTTCTGGTACGACTGCACGCGCGCCATCCTCTGGGTGCTGCTGCCGATCTCGTTTCGTCGGCGCGCTCTTTCTCGTCTCCCGCGGCGTCGTGCAGAACTTCCGGGCCGACGTCGCGGTGAAGACCGTCGAAGGCGCCGAGCAGAAGATCTCCGCAGGGCCCGGTCGCCTCCCAGGAGGCCATCAAGGAGCTCGGGACCAACGGCGGCGGATTCTTCAACGCGAACTCGGCGCACCCCTACGAGAACCCGACGCCCGGCACGAACTTCCTCGAGATGGTCCTGATCTTCGCGATCGGCGCCGGCCTGACGAACACGCTCGGCCGCATGACGGGCTCGGTCAGGCACGGATGGGCGGTCTTCGGGGCGATGGCCCTGATGTTCCTGGTCGGCGCCTTCGTGGCCGAGATCGCCGAGCAGCGGGGCAACCCGATCCACCAGAAGCTCGGCGTGGCGGCTCTCCCGACGGCCGGCGGGACCGGCGGCAACATGGAAGGCAAGGAGGTCCGCTTCGGCATCGGGGACTCCGCCCTCTTCGCCACGATCACGACGGACGCCTCCTGCGGCGCCGATCAACTCCTGGCACGACTCGTTCACGCCGATCGGCGGCCTCGTGCCGCTGGCCAACATCGCGTCGGGCGAGGTCATCTTCGGCGGCGTCGGCGCCGGCCTCTACGGGATGTTCCTCTTCATCGTCCTCTCCGTCTTCATCGCGGGACTCATGGTCGGCCGCACACCCGAGTACCTCGGCAAGAAGATCGAGGCGCACGAGGTCAAGCTCGCGATGCTCTCGGTCCTGATCCTGACGCTCTGCATCCTGGGCTTCAGCGCGGCGGCCTCGGTGCTCCCGGCCGGGCTCTCGTCGCTGAACAACAAGGGTCCGCACGGCTTCTCCGGAGATCCTCTACGCCTTCACGTCCGGCGCCGGCAACAACGGCTCGGCGTTCGCGGGCCTGAACGCCAACACGCTCTTCTACAACACGACGCTCGGCTTCGACATGTTCTTCGGCCGCTTCTTCATGCTGATCCCGATCCTCGGGATCGCCGGCTCGCTCGCGGCCAAGAAGAAGGTCCCCGAGTCCGCCGGCACCTTCCCGGTGACCGGCCCGCTCTTCTCGGTCCTGCTCGTCAGCGTCATCCTGATCGTCGGCGCGCTGACCTTCTTCCCCGCCTTCTCGCTCGGGCCCATCGTGGAGCACCTGCTGATGAAGGCCGGAACGCTCTTCTGAGGAGGACGCACCGTGGCTCAACCCCGACGCACCGCACTCTTCGACCGCGCGATCGTCCGCGCCGCGATCCGCGACTCGTTCCGAAAGCTCGATCCGCGCCTCCAGGCGCAGAACCCGGTCATGTTCGTCGTGCTCGTCGGGCGCGGTCCTCGTCACTGTGCTCCTCGTGCGCGACATCGCCCGCGGCAAGGACGTCCTCTTCAACCTCCAGATCGCGCTCTGGCTCTGGTTCACGCTTCTCTTCGCCAACTTCGCCGAGGCGATGGCCGAGGGGCGGGGCAAGGCGCAGGCGGCGGCCCTGCGCCGCGGCCGGACGGAGACGATCGCCCGCCGGCTGACCCGGAAGGGCGAGGAGCCGGTTCCCGCGACGAGCCTCCGCAAGGGCGACCGCGTCGTCGTCGAGGCCGGCCAGATGATTCCCGGGAGACGGAACCGTCGTCGAAGGGATCGCCTCGGTGGACGAGTCGGCGATCACCGGCGAGTCGGCCCCCGTCATCCGGGAGTCGGGAGGCGACCGCTCCGCCGTGACCGGCGGCACGCGCGTTCTCTCCGACCGCATCGTCGTCGAGATCACGTCGAACCCGGGCGAGACCTTCCTCGACCGGATGATCGCGCTCGTCGAGGGCGCCTCGCGCCAGAAGACGCCCAACGAGATCGCGCTCTCGATCCTGCTCGCGGGGCTGACGATCGTCTTCCTGATCGCGACCGTGACGCTGCGGCCCTTCGCGCTCTACGCCGAAGGGCGTCGCGACGACGCCGGTTCTGATCGCGCTGCTCGTCTGCCTGATCCCGACGACCATCGGCGGCCTGCTCTCCGCGATCGGCATCGCCGGGATGGACCGCGTTCTCCAGCACAACGTTCTCGCGATGTCCGGGCGCGCCGTCGAGGCGGCGGGCGACGTCAACGTGCTGCTTCTCGACAAGACCGGGACGATCACCCTCGGCAACCGCCAGGCCACCGAGTTCTTCCCGGCGCCGCGACGTGCTTCCGGGCGACCTCGCCGAAGGCGGCGCAGCTCTCCTCGCTCGCCGACGAGACTCCGGAGGGACGCTCGATCGTCGTGCTCGCCAAGGAACAGTTCGGCCTGCGCGCCCGGCGCGTGGAAGGGATGCAGTTTCATCCCTTCTCAGCGCGACCACGCGCATGTCGGGCGTGGACTTCAACGGACGCCAGATCCGAAAGGGGGCGGGCGACTCGGTCGCCGAGTGGGTCCGCGGCCAGGGGGGAACGATCGAGCCGGCCGTTTCCGATCTGCTGAACCGGATCTCGGCCGAGGGCGCGACGCCGCTCCTCGTCGCCGACGGGACTCGCGTGCTCGGCGTCGTCGCGCTGCGCGACATCGTCAAGGCGGGGATGAAGGACCGCTTCGACCGGCTGCGGGCGATGGGAATCCGGACGATCATGATCACCGGCGACAACCCGCTGACCGCCGCGGCCATCGCGCGCGAGGCCGGCGTGGACGACTTCCTCGCCCAGGCGACGCCCGAGCAGAAGCTCGCGCTCATCCGCAAGGAGCAGGAGGGCGGCAACCTCGTCGCGATGACGGGCGACGGCACCAACGACGCCCCCGCGCTCGCGCAGGCCGACGTCGGCGTCGCGATGAACACCGGCACCCAGGCGGCGCGCGAGGCGGGCAACATGGTGGACCTCGACTCGAACCCGACGAAGCTGATCGAGGTCGTCGAGATCGGAAAACAGCTCCTGATGACGCGCGGCTCGCTGACGACCTTCTCGATCGCCAACGACGTCGCCAAGTACTTCGCGATTCTGCCGGCGATGTTCGCGGCGACCTATCCGGCCCTGAACGCCTTGAACGTCATGCGGCTCGGCAACCCGAAGTCGGCGATCCTTTCGGCCGTCATCTTCAACGCCCTGATCATCATCGCGCTCATTCCCCTCGCGCTGCGCGGCGTCAAGTACCGGCCGCTCGGGGCCGCGCGGATCCTCGCCCGCAACCTCTGGATCTACGGCGTCGGCGGCGTCGTCGTGCCGTTTCTCGGAATCAAGCTGATCGACTGGATCGTTCTCGGCGCTCCATCTCGCCTGAGGAAAGCATCATGAAGCTCATCCTTCGTTCGACCCTCTACGTCGTCGTTCTGACCGTCCTCCTCGGAGGGGCTTATCCGGCCGCCGTGACCGGCGTGTCCCGCAGCTCTTCTGGAAGGAGAAGGCCGACGGCTCCTTCGTGACAGCGGGCGGCCGGGTCGTCGGCTCGGAGCTCATCGGCCAGAACTTCAAGGAGCCGCGGTACCTCCACCCGCGCCCTTCGGCGGCCGGCAAGGAGGGCTACGACGCCACCGCTTCAACGGGAACGAACAAGGGACCGACCGACGCGGATCTCGCGAAGGCGATTGCGGCGGCCGTCGCCGCGGCTCGCGAGGACCGGCCGGGCGAGACACGGTCCCGTTCCGGCGGACCTGGTGACCACCTCGGCCTCGGGCTTCGATCCGCACCTCTCGCCCGACGCCGCGCTCTGGCAGGCGGCCCGCATCGCCAAGGCGCGCGGCGTCGCCGAGGAGAAGGTCGCCGAGATCATCCGCCGCCACGTCGAGCCGCGGACCCTGGGGCTCCTCGGCGAGCCGCGCGTCAACGTGCTCCTGACGAACCTCGAGCTCGACCGGACGCTCGCGGCCTCGCCCTTAGAATTCGACCATGCCGCAGGAGGAGTCCCGGCGCACTTCCCCGGACGTCTTCCTGCGGCTCCTCGAGAAGTCGCGCCGCGGCAAGCTCAAGATCTACATCGGCCACGCCGCGGGCGTCGGCAAGACCTACCAGATGCTCGAGGACGCGCATGCCCTGAAGAAGCAGGGGGTAGACGTCGTCGCGGGCATCATCGAGACCCACGGCCGCGCCGAGACGGCCGAGAAGATCGGCGACCTCGAGGTGATTCCCCGCCGCAAGGTCTCCTACAAGGGCAAGGAGCTCGAGGAGATGGACCTCCTGGCGATTCTCGCGCGAAAGCCCGAGGTCGTGCTCGTCGACGAGCTCGCCCACACCAACGTCCCGGGCACGAAGAACGAGAAGCGCTATCAGGACGTCGAAGACATCCTGGCCGCCGGCATCTGCCGTCATGACGACCGTCAACATTCAGCACTTCGAGTCCGTCCAGGAGATCGTCTCGCGTGTGACCGGCGTCGACGTTCGCGAGCGCGTTCCGGACCGGCTCCTGCGCCAGGCCGACGCCGTCGTCAACGTGGATCTCCCCTCGGAGGAGCTGATCGAGCGTCTGCGGGCGGGAAAGATCTACCCCGCAGAGCGGATTCCGACGGCGCTTCGAGAACTTCTTCACCGAGGAAAACCTCGCTTCGCTTCGGGAGCTCGCGATGCGCCAGATCGCCGACCGGCTCGAAGCCGAACGCCGGGGAACCGATGGAGGCGCCCCGGCTGGGTCCCGTCGGCGCGAAGGCCATGGTCGCCATCTCGTCGAACCCGGAGACGACGCGCCTGCTCCTGCGGCGCGCCTCGGCGATCGCCGGGCGCCTCAACACGAACTGGTTCGCCGTCTACGTGCGGACGAAGCGGGACAGTCCCCAGCGAATGGACGCCCGCGAGCACCGCCTCCTGTCCGAGAACGTCACGCTCGCCATGGAGCTCGGCGCCAAGGTCGTCTGGCTCTCGGGAGACGACGTCGCGCAGGAACTGCTCCGATTCGCGCACGAGCAGGGCGTGACGCTCGCGATCTTCGGCAAGAGCCGGCGGCCCGGGCCCGTGCGCCTCTTTCGAAAGAGCCCGATCGACCGGTTCGCGAGCGTCGGCACGGGCATCGACGTCTACGAGATCGAGACCCGCGCGCCCTGACCGGCGGGCCCTTCCGAAATCCTGCCCCGCGACACCCCTTGAGCGCGGCCGCCGACGGGCCTATGCTCACCGCACGCAGTTCTCGAAATCGCTTGCGCGCCCTGCCTCGGAAGGAGGAGTGGGATGAAGTCCGTCAACTGGGGTCGAGTCATCCTCGGCGGGATCCTCGCCGGAGTCGTCATGAACGTCTCGGAGTTCGTCTTGAACGAGGTCGTCCTGAAGAAGTCCAACGAGGACGCGATGAAAGCCCTCGGAAAGACGATGCCGGAATCGGGCGGAACGATCGGTGTCTGGATCGTCCTCGGCTTCGTGATCGGAATCGCGGCGGTCTGGCTCTACGCGGCGATCCGCCCGCGCTATGGCGCAGGGCCCGGCACGGCCGTCAAGGCCGGAATCGCGGTGTGGGTGCTGGGCTCGCTCTACATGACGGTCGTCTTCTGGAACCTCGGGCTCTATCCGATCAACGTGCTCCTGCTCGTGTGGACCCTAGTCGAGGCAATCGTGTCGACAGTCGCCGGCGCGTGGCTGTATCGGGAGGACGCCACGGCGTAACCACGCCGCGATGCGGGGACTTTTCGCTCGCGGCGCGAGGCGTCTCCGCGAAGTAACCGAGCGGAGGAGCCTCGCGCCGCGGGACGCGAGCGCCGAGCGAGAGATCAGGCGGTCGGTCGAGGCCCTTTGGCCGAGCCGACCGCCGGTCGCGCAGCGAGGTCTCGAGCGGCAGCGCGAGAGACGGCCCCGGGGCCCTTCAGCGCCCGTCCCGGCTTCGCGCCGGTGTGCTCGCCGTCTTTCAGCACGGCGACGCCGTTGACGAAGACGTGCCGGACGCCGACGGCGTACTGGTGCGGCTTCTCGTACGTCGCCCGGTCGGCGATCGTCGCCGGATCGAAGACGACGACGTCGGCGTACATGCCGGGCTGCAGCAGACCGCGGTGGTCGAGGCCGAGGTTGGAGGCCGGGAGGCCCGAAAGGCGCCGGATCGCGTCGGCCAGCGTCGATCACCTTTTCCTCGCGGACGTACTTGCCGAGGAAGCGCGCGAAATTCCCGTAGGTGCGCGGGTGCGCCGAGGACTTGAGGAAGACGCCCTCGGGGGCCATCGAGCCCGCGTCGGAGCCGAAGGACACCCACGGGAGCTTCGAGCTGCTTCACCACGTTGTCTTCCGACATGAGAAAGAAGAGCGCGCCGATCTGACCCTTGCCTTCGGCGACGAGGTCCATCGTCGTCTCCACCGGATCCTGCTTCCGGTCGCGTGCGACCTCGGAGAGCGCTTGCCGGTCAGCGGCTTGAGCTTCTCGTCCGCGAACTCGACGAGCAGGATTCCGTCCGGGCCCGCCGCGCGGTAGAGGTTCTCCCAACCCTTGCCCGGCTCCTTCATCTCGCGGGCGATGCGGGCGCGCGTCTCCGGGTCGGCGAGACGCTTCATCAGCTCCGGGGTCCCGCCCTCGTGCGCCCACGGCGGAATGCAGAAGGCGAGGCTCGTGCCGCCGGCGGTGTACGTGTACATGTCCGCCGTGATCTTCAAGCCTTCGCGCCGTGCCGCCTCGATCTTCGCGATCGCCGCGTCGACTTTGCCCCAGTTGTCCACGCCGGCCGCCTTGAGGTGGTAGATCTCCGCCGGCACGCCGGCCTCCCGGGAAATCCGGATCACCTCGTCGATCGCTTCGAGCAGGCGGTCGCCCTCGCTCCGCATGTGCGAGATGTACTTCCCTTTGTACTCGGCGGCGACCTTGCACAAGCGCGATGAGCTCCTCCGTCGTGGCGAAGGTGCCCGGCGGATAGATCAGCGCCGTGCCGATCCCGAGAGCCCCGTCCTCCATCTCCCGCCGGACGAGACCCTGCATCTTTTCGAGCTCTTCGGGGGTGGGAGCGCGATTGTCGAGCCCGAGCACGTTCTCGCGGACCGTCGCGGCGCCGACGTACGAGGCGAAGTTCGGAGACACGCCGCGTTTCTCGAGGTACTTCAGGTACTCCGCGAGCGTCGTCCACGCGATCGGGTACTTGATGTCGCTCTGCTCTTCCTGGGCCCGCTTCTTTTGCGCGTCGTTCCACGGGCCCATCGACCAGCCCTCGCCGAAGATCTCGCGTCGTGACGCCCTGACGAATCTCGCTCTGCGACTTTCCGTCGGCGATCAGCGTGTCGATCGACCACGACAGCATGTTGACGAATCCCGGCGCGACCGCGAGCCCTGCGGCGTCGACGATGCGCGCCGCGGGCGCTTTGCCCAGATCGCCGACCGCGACGATCCGGTCGCCGCGAATGCCGACGTCGGCACGGCGGCCCGGGTTTCCCGTCCCGTCGTACACGGTGCCGCCGCGGATGACGACGTCGAACGGAGCGTCGGCTCCGCGGGACGGAAACGCAAGACCGGCCGCGAGTAGGACGACGGCCGCGGCAACGCGGGCCCGCATCAATACGTCTTCCCGACGTGGAGGAGTCCGCCCGCGAGGACCAGCCAGGCGATGCCCACGCACGCGAGTGCGATGAGCGTCTCGCCGAGCTTGCTCCAGACGCCTCGCGACCGGCTCGCCCAGGCCCGCAGGCCGTCCCAGAGAGCGACCACCGCTCCGACGAGAGCGAGCAGCGCGAGCCCCTGCATCACGCGGAGCCACGGGTCGAGCTTCGGGCCGAAGAGATCGATGTTCGAAAGACCTCCCAGCACGATCGTCGCGTAGGTCGCGATGAGAACCAGATCGAGCACGACGATGAAGCGCGTCCAACGGCGCATGCGGCGCTCGCCGTCCGGCAGCTCGAGCTTGCGTCCATAGTGCCGCCGGACGATCCCGCCGATCGGCCAGAAAAGCAGCGCCAGGACGAGCACGACGAGCGAGCCGATCGCGACGGGGAGCAGGAGTGCGCGGTCACGGAGCGCCGTGGGCTTCTCGAAGACGAAGAAGGGATACGCCGTCACGAGCTCCATGCGCCCCGATGGGGCCTGCTGGAACTCGATCCGGTTCTGCCCGTGAACTTCGCGGAAGGCCATCGGCCCGACCGCCTCGAACCGGAGCGGCTGCCCGTTGAACGCCTTGAACGCGTCGACCTGGATCGTGCTGATTCGGCCCGGCGCTGACCTTGTTCTCCGAGAGGAGGTAGAGAAGCCTCAGGAAAGTGGTCTCGCTGCGCCGGCTCGAGAGGTAGCTGCCGGTAAAGGCCTTGAGGTCCGCGTCGGAGAGGTTGACGGTCGGAGCCGCCGGAGGCGCGTACGGGAAGTAACGGTCGAGGAAGCGATTCCCAGAGCTGCGTCCGCCCGCTGATCTCGCCCTTGCCCGCGCTGTTGTAGGAGACGAAGAACCCGAGCCCGGCGTCCGGCATCAGGTGCAGGTCGCTGTGGAACCACTCCGTGTCGCCGCCGTGCGAAATGATCCGGTGGCCGTTGCGCGACTCCTCGTAGAAGCCGAGGCACATCGCGTTCATCGTCGGCGACTTGCCGCGCTGCCGCGCATGCATGAGCCGCGCGGTCTCGGGCCGCAGGATCTGCGACGCCCTCGTAACGGCCTGTCCTGCAGGTGCGCGATCATGAAGTGCGCCATGGCGCCGCCCGAGGCGGCCATCGCGCCGGCCGGCGACGGGAATGACGAACTCGTACTTCTGCGCCTTGCCCGACCCGAGCTTGTAGCCCTTCGACATCAGCGGCTCGAGGTCCTTCGGAAGCGGCTGCCGGAACGTCGCGTGCTTCATCCCGAGCGGACCGGTGACGTTCTCCTCGATGTACTCCGCGAACGGCTTCCCGGAGATGCGCTCGACGATGTAGCCCGCGACCGCGGTCGCGTAGTTGGAGTACGCGCCGGCGTCGTCCCCGGCGGGAAGATGCGCTGCGGCTGGTGCGTCTTGACGTGCTGCCCGAGCGGCTGGATCCTGCTCGGATCGGTCACGAAGAGCTCCTTGACGTAGTCCTCGTAGCCGGGCGTGTGGGTCATGATGTCGCGCAGCGTGATCGGTTTGCCGAAGGCCTCGGGGACCTTGAAGTCGAGATACGTGTTGACGTCGCGGTCGAGGTCGAGCTTGCCCTGCTCGACGAGCTGCATCACCGCCGTCCAGGTGAAGAGCTTCGAGATCGAGCCGGGGCGAAAGAGCGTCGTCGTCCAGGGAAACCGGCGTGCGCTTCTCGACGTCGGCGAAACCGTAGCCTTTGCCGAAGAGCACCTTTCCGTCCTTGACGACGACGACGACCGCGCCCGCGATGTCCTCCCGGGCGATCTGGTTCGGCACGACGCCTGTCCAGGAACGCCTCGACGTCGGCCGCCGTCGAGGGCGGCGCCGGCCGAGGAAGTCTCTGCGCGGAGACCGAAAGGACACAGCAGCAGAATGAGACCTAACGGCCAAAGGCTACCCGGGCGCTTTTTCATCGCTCCTCCCTCTGGACGAGAAGATCTCCGCCGTCGTCCGCCCGGCTCCGATGGGTCCTAGAAATCGAACCTTAGCCCAACCTGCACGGTGCGCGGCCCGAGCCCGAGGGTGTCGGCGCTTCGTGTGGCCTGCCCGAAGTCCGGCGCGGCCTTCACGCCGACGTAGCCTGCCGGATTGGTGCGGTTGAAGAGATTGAACACCTCGACCAGAGCCTGGATCTGAACGCTGCCGCCGAGGGAGAACACCTTACCGAGCTGCGCGTTGACGGTCCAGTTCGAAGCGCCGCGTCCCGCGTTGTGACTCACGCCCGGCGGCCGCTCCGTCAGGTTGCCGTCTCCGTTGTCGTCCGTTCCCGTCGTGATGTTGTAGGGGGCCCCCGAGAGGAAGGTGGTGCCGGCGCCGAGAAGGATTCCCCATGGACCGGTCCAGTTGACGGCCGCGTTCAGAGTGTGTCGAATGTCGTTCAAGCTCGGACCCTAGTCCGCGCTCCGGTTGTAGTTGTCGCTCGGAAAGGCCTGGCTGCCGTCAGTGTCGGTCCGGTTGCTCGACAGGTTGTACGCGAGCTGGGCCGAGAGACCATCGGAGAACCGTTTCTGGAACCCGATCTGGAGGGCCGCGTACTCGGACTTGCCTTCGGTCTGAGGCTCCAGCGCCTGGCCCACCGTCGGGTCCGGCCGGTCACAGGCTCCGGTGGCGGGGTTCGGCGTGCAGCCGACGTGCGCCGCATTGGCGTCCCGGATGCTGAGCAGGTGGTAACCGCGGGCATAGACGAGATCGAGGCTGACGGCCATGTTCGTCCCGATCTCGCGCTGGACGCCGAGACTGCCGAGGTTCTTGTAGGGCGTGGTGGCGTTGGGATCCACGATCGAAATGTTCGGAGGAGGCGGCGGCAGATCCAACGACCCCCCAGGGGGCGGAACGAGCGGGTCGGGATATCCCGGAAAAACGATGATCGTGGAAGTGAAGCGGCCGGGCGCGAAGAGTTCGCGGCGAGCAACGGCACGTTCAGGAAGACCTGGTCGTAGTAGATGCCGAAGCCTCCACGGATCGAGGTCTTGCCGTCCTTCGTCGCGTCCCAGGCGAAGTGAACGCGCGGCCCGAAATTCTGCCAGTCGTGCTTGACGTAGGTCTGATCTTCGTAGTCCCACCGAAGGCCGACGTTCAGCGTCAGGTACGGTGAGACTCTCCACTCGTCCTGCACGAAGAGAGCAACGATGTTGTTCGCGATGTCGATGTTGGGATTCCCGGCTGCCGCCGACAGATCCAAGGGATAGGTCCCCGCATCGTTCGGGATTGAAGGGCGCGTCGGTGATGAAGATGAACTCGCCATCGAAATTCTGCGGCACGAACGCGTCGACCTTCACATGGCTGTAGTCCACGCCCGCCTTCAGGAAGTGGTTTCCCATGCTGAAGCTCAGCGAATCGAGGAACTGATACCGGTCCTCCGTGAATTTCTGCGGCAGGTTCGGGAGCTTGCCCGAGATGAGGCTGTTCCGGATGATCAAGGGGCAGCCGGGGCAGTTGACCTGGGTGATGTCGTTGTCCTGTGTCGAGTACTGGAAGCGCGCTTCGTTCAACGTGTCGCTCGACATGACCCAGGAGTGGGACAGCGCGTAGTCGATGTTGTCGGTCTTGAGCGTGGCCCCCGTCTCGCCGACGAGCGGGCGCCCCAATATGACCTCTCCCACGTTGGTGTTCGTCTCCTTCGGATCGTCCAGGCGGAAGCGGAACGTGAGCATCTGGCTGCCGGTCGGGTGGTAGTCGAGCTTGAAGACGGCGCGCGGCTCGGTGAGATCGTTCGGAAAGGTGGTCTGGCTTCCGAGGCCCAGGGACTCGAGCAGCGCGGGGTCGACGCCCACGACGGCCGTTCCGTTTCGCCACGTCTCCTCGAACGAGCCGAAGAAGAAGGCCTTGTCCTTCACGATCGGGCCCCCCAGGAAGGCGCTGGCGATCCACTGATCGAACGGCGTCTTCTGGCACCCGTCCGCGAACGGGTCGCTCGCGGTCAGACCGTCGGCCCGGTAATACGCCGACGCCCGCCCGTGAAAGTCATTTCCGCCCGAGCGCGTGATGACGTTGATGATCGCTCCGGAGGCCTGCCCGTACTGCGCCGAGTAGGAGCTCGAAAGGACTTCGTATTCCGCGATCGCGTCAGGGGAATAGTCGCCGCGATTGCCACCGAGCGCATCCTGGTCGTTGGTCACGCCGTCGGTCAGAAAGGTATTGCTGGCCCCGGAGCTGCCGGCTCCCGAGATCGTGCTGCCATCCGTCACGCTCGGACTGATCCCGGGAGCCAGGAACGCGAGACTCTCGAAGTTGCGGTCGGGCAGCGGAAGCTGGTCGATCTGCTGCCTCGTGATCGTCGCCCCGATCGAGCTCTTGGTCGTCTCGACGATCGGCGCGTCGCGCCTGCACGGTCACGGTCTCCGCCACGCTGAGCGACCTTCAGCGCGAAATCGAGCGTCGCCTGCTGGCCGATCAGCAGCCTGACGCCCGACCGGACCTCCGTCGCGAAGCCGGCGAGCCCGACGTTGAACTCGTACGTCCCGACCGGCAGCTCCACCAGCCGGTAGAACCCGGCCGCGTCGGTCGCCGCCGTCCGCGTCAGCGCCGTCGCCGTGTTGCGCGCCGCGACCGTCGCGCCCGACAGCGGCCGCCCCGATTCGTCCGCCACCTTGCCCGAGACCGTGCCGCCCACGCCCTGCGCGAGCACCGCCGACGCCAGGAGAAATGACGCGGCCGCGGCGGCCCACGCCGACTTCGCCGATGGACTCATGACCTCCTCCTCGCTTCCCGGGTTCCCGAATTTGCGGGAGGATGCATCATTCGTTGCTGCAAGTCAACACGATGAGCCGTGGCCGCTGTTCGGCACCGAGAAGGAGCCGTCCGCAATGGACGGCTACCGTCCGCATCAAGCGTTGCAGGAGACTCGGCCGGGGATCAGGGGCGCTCGAAGACGTACCGAGCGCCGCCCTCCCCGGCCGTGACCGCGGTCGCCTCGTAGCCGCGGTCGAAGAGGCGGGTCGCGATCCGCCGAAGACGGCGCTGCGCGCGCCGTGCGGCTTCGGGGTGCGTCGAATAAAGCTCGGGCGCGCCGGCCGGCATTTCCACGGCGACCCTCCGGGCGGCGGGAATGCGCGTGGCCGTCGCGCGGAGAAGGTCCGCCGCGTCGGGGCCCGGAAGCGGCCGGCCGTGCGACGCCCGCCGCACCGCCGGGGCATTCAGCCGCCAGTGCACCTCGAAGCGGTCGGTCGGGAGGTTCCCGTAGAGGCCGCCGAGCGTGCCGTAGTGGTCGGGCAGATAGGCCACGCGCGGGCGCGGAGCCGGACGAGATTCAGGCGGGCGTTCTTGAGGAGGAGCGGGTCGTAGGTCCAGGTGACGAGGCGGATCCCGCGTGCGAGGCACCAGCTTCGCTGGAAGAGCTTCAGCCGCACCGAGACGTCGCGGCCCCGCCATTCCGGGCGCACCGCCAGCATGTGCGAGTGGTGGCAGGGCTCCGACAGGTTCGTCCGAGGCAGGCCGTGAACGAACCCGACGATCTCGCCGTCCCTCGAAGGCCCCGGCGGTCATCCCTCCGACGTGACCGACCGTCTGGAGATCGGACGTCGGCGGGAAGCTGGCGATCCGGGAACCTCCAGACGCGCCGCGCGACGTCCTGGACGCGGACGAAATCCTCGAGGTCATGGAGCTCCCGGATGGCGATCCGGGTCATCGCCCCGACGCCGACGCGACGAGCGCCGCCACGAGGGCGGCGCGCCGGGGCAGGTCGGTCAGCCGAACGAACTCGTGGCGCGCGTGCGCGCCGCCGCCCTCCGGCCCCAGACCGTCGAGCGTCGGAACCCCCGCCGCCGCGGTCAGGTTCCCGTCGGACGCGCCGCCGACCCGCGCGGCGCGCAGCTCGAGCCCGAGCGCCCCGGCCGTTTCGCGCGCTCGCTCGAACAGCGCTTCCGACTCCGGCGTCGGCTCGAGCGGCGGCCGATCGAATCCACCTTCGACGGTCGATCGAGACTCCGGGATCCGCGGGCCGATAGCCGCGGATCGCGGCCTCGAGACGCTCGCGACTCCTGCGGCGTCCAGACGCGCACGTCCACGGAGAGCTCGCCGTCCTCCGGCACGACGTTGGTTCGGTCGCCGCTGCGCGCCCGGCTCGGGACGACCGAAGTGCCGGCCGAAGGCATCGCCCAGTGTCTCGAGGAAGAGGACGCAGCGCGCGAGCTCGGCCAGGGCCGACGCGCCGCGCTCGGGCTCGAGGCCCGCGTGCGCCGCCCGCCCGCGAAACACGATGCGGAAGAGGCCGTTGCCCTTGCGCGCGACCTTGGCGGCCCCGTCGTCGGACGGCTCGAGAACGAGGACCGCGCGATGGCGCCGCGCGAGCGCAACGGTCAGCGCGCGCGACGCTCCGCTTCCGACTTCCTCGTCGGGCACGAGAAGGAGCGTCGCATCCCCGGCCCGCGTCTCGGCCAGGCCCTGCAGAACCGCCATCGCCACGGCGATGCCCGCCTTCATGTCGAAGACGCCCGGACCGGTCGCGCGCTCTCCATCGACGCGGAACGGATGGTCGCGCAGAGTTCCGGCAGGCCAGACCGTGTCGAGGTGTCCGAGAACGAGCGTACCGCCTTTTCCGCCGACCTCGGCGACGAGCGCATCGCCCGCGCTCCGCACAGGCCGCCGTATCGCGCCGAGACGCCCCGCTCTCGAAGACGGTCGCGGATCCACGCCGCCAGCGCCGACACCGCGCCGGCATCCTCCGACGGGCTTTCGCTGCAGCGACGAGGATCTCCAGATCCGCCGTCGAGCCGCTCCGGCGCGTTCTCCGAAGCGGGCGAGCCAGTCCTCGCGGGCTCACTCATTCCGCCCGGACATCTCGGCCCGTCCAAATCGATGGCGTCGGAGGCGCCGGGTCGTACCAGCGCGGGCTCGACAGGTATTCCTTCTCGGTCTGGCGAAGGAGCGGCGAGCGCGCGCCGCGGCTTGAGCTGCGCGCAGGCGACGAGGATCGCGTTCACGACCGCCATGGGCGCCGCGTAGGAGCCGGTGAACGTGGAGCCGGAGATCGGCGCCAGAAGGTAGGACTCGCAGACGCGCGCGATCGGCGTCGTGTCGCTGTCGGTGAGACCGAACATCGGAACCCCGCGGCGCCTCGCCTGCATGGCGGCCTCGACCGTGAGACGCAGGCAGCGTCCGAAGCTGATCGCGATCAGCAGATCGCGGTTGCCGAGAGACCGGACGCGGTGCTGGAGATTTCCGGCGCTCCCGACGGGCGCGTCGGCGTCGAAACCCAGCGCCGCGAGGCCGTAGGCCAGGAACCAGGAGAGCGACGCCGCCAGATCGCCTCCCACGACGAGAACCGAACGGGAGCGGTGGATGCGGCGCGCGAGGTCCACCGCCCGGGTCGGGTCGAGCCCCGACTGCACCGCCTGCACGTTGTGGAGATCGCGCTCCAGGCTGTGACGCACGTGATCCGCGACGCTGCGCCGCTCGCGGGCGGTCGATTCGATGATGCGGTAAGGCGTGACTCGCTGGACGAAGTGGTCGCGCAGGTCTTTCAGGAAATCGGCATAGCGCCGATACCCGAGCGCCTGGATCGTCCGCACGATCGTCGCGGGATCCACGCGATACCGGCGCGCGAGCGCGCGCGACGATAAGAAGAACGTCTCGTCGGGATTTTCGAGCGTCGATTGGATGAGCTTGCGGCGGCGGGGGTTCAGCCGCACACCGGCGTCCGCCAGTCGCTGCTCGATCGAGGTTCTTGTCGGCATCCTTTCTCCGCCCCCGAGGCTGAAGAATCTCACGAGGCGGCGGTGCGCTCCGTCCTGGCGAATCGCTCGACCGACTCGGTCCTCGCCGCCACGAAGTCGCGATCGACCTCGAAGCCGAGGCCGGGGCCGCGCGGGACGTCGATCGTACCGTCCGGATTCACAGAAACCTCGGGCGCGATGAGGTCCCGGGCGAAATAGCGGCGGCTGGCGGAGATGTCGCCCGGCAGGTCGAAGCCCGGAAGGCTCGCGAGCGCCACGTTGTGAGCCCGGCCGATCCCCGACTCGAGCATCCCGCCGCACCAGAGCGGGACTTCCGGTCGACGCACAGCTCGCTGGATCGCCAGGGCCTGCGAATAGCCGCCGACGCGGCCGACCTTCATGTTGACGATCCGGCAGCTGCCGAGATCGAGCGCCTGCCGCGCCGCGTGGAGGCCCGTGATGCTCTCGTCGAGGCAAATGGGCGTTTCGAGCTCCTTCTGGAGCGCCGCGTGGTCGAGCAGATCGTCGTCATCGAGCGGCTGCTCGATCATGAGGAGGCCGAAGGCGTCGAGCTCCTTCAGGTGCTTCCGGTCGGCCAGCGTGTAGGCGGCATTGGCGTCCACGGAAAGCGACGACCTCGGGGTAACGCCGGCGCACCTCGGCGACGACGGCGAGGTCCCAGCCCGGCTTGATCTTGAGCTTGATGCGCTGATAGCCGAGCCCCAGGTACCGATCCACGCGCTCGAGCAGGCTCCCGACGTCCGACTGGATGCCGAGGCTCACGCCAACGGGGATCCGGTCGCGGACGCCGCCGAGGAACCGAGACAGAGGCTCCCCCCGCGCCTGGGCGAGAAGATCCGCGAGGGCGAGCTCGAGTCCCGCCCGTGCCATCGGGTGGCCGCGGAACCCGGAGAGCCGCGCGGCCATCTCCTCGACGCTCGCGAGCGGCGCCGCCAGCGCCGCCGGCGCGAAGTACTCCCGGAGCACGTGGCACGCCGTCTCGACGGTCTCGTAGCTGTAGCGCGGCTCCTCGGCGGCGACCACTTCCCCCCAGCCGCTCCGATTCCCCGACTCGAACTTCGACCAGGACGATGAGTCTCGACGCAGACGCTGCCGAAGCTCGTCTCGAATGGCTCCTGCAACGGAAGCCGGAGGCGGCGGACCTCGACGGACTCGATTTCGAGCGCCGCCGGGGCCCGCGCCCCGAGGTCCGAAGGCACCTTCCCTTCCCGTTGCCCCGCCATGTGGCCGTCGCCCTCGCCCGGCCTCCGTTTCGGAGGCCTCCTACAACAATTGTTGCCGGACGCTAACAGACCGCACCAGCGGCGTCAAGGACGGGAACGGGGCGCGCCGGCGCTCGCACGACTCCGCGTCACTGCATCATCTGTTGCGATGGACTCGGAGGCGCCGGGACGGCCGGGGTCCCGTAAGCATACTTCCCCGCCGTGAAGAACCGGCCGGCGAGGACTTGCGGCTGCGGCGGTCGAAGCGAACGCATGCGACCGACAGCCGGACGCGACGCCCGCGTCCACCCGGGGTTCGGGAGACCGCAAGGTCCCCCGACGACCAAAATGTCAGCAGCCTGCTAGACGGCCCGCGTGTCGTCGAGGTCGGGCTGACCGTCGCGCCAGACCATCTCGAGCAGCGGCTGCACCTGCTCGGGGGTCCGGTCCTCTGTGAAGGTCAGAGAGTGCTGGAAGGCGCCGTGCTGAACGGTGATCGTGAAGTGAAACCGGTCCTTCTCGCGGGTCGACCGGATCGTCGGCTCGGAGACGTGCGCGATGTTCGCTTCCTCGACGAGCTGCCGGAGCTGCGCCGCCCGCTTCTCGTCGAGCGTCTCGGTGTCGAGCGTGGCCGTGCGCTTGGCTCCCGTGACCCCGCCGACCCGGGCTACGGAGACACGTATCGGGCTACCCATGGTTTCCGCCTCGAAAGTTGTCGTCTGTCGGTACATTTTGCCGCCCCCGGCGGCCGAAGGCAAGCCGGGCCGCGACGTCAGAGCCCGATCTGCTCCCAGGCGCCCCGAACCGCCGTCTGTTCGGGGCCGTTCACTCCAAACAACTCTCCGGCAACGGTTTCCGTCGCGCGGGCGGCGGCCGCGAAGTCGGATGTCGGCCGCAGCCGCTCGGTCAGCGCGACGTACCAGACCCGGCCCGCCTTCTCCCACGCGAAGCCCCCGATCGAAACGGCCGCCAGGTAGAAGGCGTGATTCGGGATTCCCGAGTTGACGTGGACGCCTCCGTCGTCTTCCCGGGACGTGTCGTACTGCGCCATGTGCGCGGGCTGGGGATCCTTTCCGAGAACCGGATCGTCGTACGCCGTGCCCGGCGCCTGGAGCGACCGGAGGCCCACGCCCCGCACGCGCGGGGTGAAGAGGCCTTCGCCAATGATCCAGTCGGCTTCGGCCGCGGTCTGCCCGCGCTCGCGCTGCTTGACGAGCGACCCGAAGACGTCCGAGAAGGATTCGTTCAACGCCCCCGGCTGGTCGTGGTACTCGAGCGCGGCCTCCGCGTCGGTGACGCCGTGGGTCAGCTCGTGGCCGATCACGTCTACGGCGATCGTGAACCGCTCGAAGAGCTCCCCGTCCCCGTCGCCGTAAACCATCTGCGCGCCGTCCCAGAACGCGTTGTCGTATCGGACGCCGTAGTGGACCGAGGAGTCGATCTCCATCCCGCGGCCGTCGATCGAGTTGCGTCCGTAGACCTGGAAGTAGAGGTCGTACGTCGCGCCGGCGCCGTCGTAGGCCTCTTCGACCGCGACGTCGGAGGAATCCGGATCTCCTTCGCGGCGTACGAGCTTTCCGGGAAGCTTCGTGCCGCGCCCGGCGTCGTATACCGCCCGCCGCTTCTCGCCCGCGGGAACCGGCGCGAGGAGTCCGAGCGCCCGCACCTCGCGGCGCCCGCGCATCCGCTCCGAGACGGCGAGGGTCTCGAGCGCGCTTCGGCGCTGTTCGGCCGTGCCGTTTCGGACGATGGCATCGAGGATGTGCGGCGGAAGGATCGCGCCGCGGATCACGGTGAGAGGCCGGGCTCGTAATTGGTGACGAACTCGAGGAAGCGCGCGACCTCGAGAACGTCGTGGCCGTGGAACCGGATGGCGTGCGCGTCGATCCGCTCGATCCCCGGAAGATAGGCGAGGAGCTCGGCCGGCCGGTAGTTCTTGAAGCGCAGTTCGAGATCCACGGGCTCCTTGATCCGGTAGGGCTTGCGGTCCCTGGCGGCGGCGACGGCTTTTCGCGCCGCCTCCCGGATGCGGTCGCAGGACGCCTCGGGCGTGAGCGTGCGGGCGGAGTGGAACCCGAGCGCCCACTTGACGGTGGCCGTCTCGACGCCCGGAAGGAGATTCGCCGCCTCGGCGGAGATCGCGTCGTCTCCCGTGACGAGCAGCACCGGGACGCCGAAGTGCCCGGCGATGGCCGCATTCAACCCCGCCTCGGGAACGGAGAGACCGTTCAGCCGCACGTCGGCGAGCGTCGCGGAGGACATCGTGTGCGCGCGGACGCCCTGCGGATTGGTCGTGCTCGCGTGGTAGCCGACGAAGAGGGCGCCGGCGAAGCTCTCGTCGATCCCCTGCATCATCGCGAGGGGCCGCGGCCACGCCCGCACGACCGTCACGTCTTTCGGGAACTTCTCGATGAGGAGGCTCTCGCCGTTGCCGTGCGAGTCGGAGACGACGAACTCGGTCGCTCCCGCGGCGCGGGCGCCCTCGATCGCCGCGAGCGTCTCGTTCGTCATGAAGCCGCGAAAGCGCTCGTACTCGAAGCCCGGCGGGCCGAGCTGGTCGTTCGTGACCACGCCGGCGATGCCCTCCATGTCGACGGAGATGTAGATCTTCATCCCGGCCGCCCGCCCCGCCACGGGTAGAACCAGCAGGGCGGCGAGACCGCAGGCCGCCAGTCGCTTCCTCATCGCAATCCTCCCTCGCTCCGGACGGCCGGTCCGCCCGCGAGCTCCGCCGCCGGCGCGTCCTCGTCGCGGACGGAAATCGGGTCGGTCAGGACGCCCTCCCACCGCGCGACGACGACCGACGCGACGCAGTTTCCCATGACGTTGATGGAGGTGCGCGCCATGTCCATCAGCTCGTCCACCGCGAGGATCATCGCGACGCCGGCCTCCCCCGGAAGGTTGAACGCCGCGCAGCCGGCCGCGATGATGACGAGCGACGCCCGCGGCACGCCGGCGACGCCCTTCGACGTCAGCATGAACGTCAGCATCATCAGGAGCTCCGTCCCGAGCGGCATGTTCACGCCCGCCGCTTGCGCGATCGTGAGCGAGGCCAGCGAGATGTAGAGCGTCGAGCCGTCCAGGTTGAAGGAGTAGCCCGCCGGGATCACGAAGCCCGCGACGGACTTGGGCACGCCGTACTCGACCATCTTCTCGAGGGCGCGCGGCAGAGCGGCTTCCGACGACGCCGTCGAGAACGCGAGCAGAAAGGGCTCTCGGATCATCCGGAAGAACTCCTTGAGCCGCGCCCGCACGATCAAGAGCGCCGGCACGAGGACGAGGAGCGTGAAGAGGACGAGCGCCCCGTAGAGCGACCCCACGAGGCGTCGCGTACGAGGCGAGAACGGAGAGCCCGTGGTGGGAGACGGAGCCCGCCATCGCGCCGAAGACGCCGAGGGGCGTCAGGGCCATGACGTAGTCGGTCAGCTGAAACATCACGGAAACGACCGAGTCGAAGAAGCGAAGAAACGGCTCGGCCTTCGGACCGATGTGGGCCGCGGCGATGCCCACGAGCGTCGCGAAGACGACGACCTGCAGGATGTCGTTCCGCGCCATGGCGTCGACGACGTTCGAGGGGAAGAGGTGGAGGAGCGTCTCGACGAGCGTCAGGGGCTTCGCCAGATGCTCACCGGAGGGGGGAAGCTTGAGCCCGTCGCCCGGCCGTACGAGGTGTGCGATCGTCAGCCCGATCGCGAGCGCGGCCGTCGACGCGATCTCGAAGTAGACGAGGGCCTTGACTCCCATCCGGCCGACGGCCTTGATGTCGCCCGTCTTCCCGATCCCGACCAGGATCGTCGAGAAGATCAGGGGAACGATCAGCATCTTGATGAGGCTGATGAACGCGCGGGAGAGAAACCGAAACGTCTCGTAGGCGGCCGGGAACCGCTCGGCGGGAAACAGGTATCCGGCGAGGATGCCGAGCGCGAGCGCGTAGAAGATGAGCGCTGTCGAAGACAGCCAGCGCGGGCGTTTCGATCGGGCCATGTTTTCGCGGAAGCCTACACGATGGCGGCTGAATTACAGTTTCCTCCCGTGGATCTGCCGACGCCCCTCGAGAAGGCCCCGCAATCGATCGCGGAGGGCCGGCCCGTCTTCCTGAAGCGAGAGGACACGCACGCGCTCGGCGCGTTCAAGTGGCGCGGCGCGCTCCCGACGCTCGAGGCATTACCGCGCACGCGGGGCGCGAGGCGTCGTGACGGCCTCGACGGGCAATCACGGCGCCGCGACGGCGTGGGCAGCCGCGCGTCTCGGGCTCGACGCGACGATCTTCGTTCCGGAGGGCGCGTCGCGTGCGAAGGTGGCGCTCATCGCGGCGCAGGGAGCGGCGATCCGCGAGACCGGCGCGGATTTCGACCGCGCCAAGGACGCGGCGCGCGACTTCGCCGCAGCGGGCGGCCTTCCCTTCTTCGAGGACGGCGACGAGCCGGTGCAATGGGACGGCTACGGCGCGATCGCGAGGGAGATTCTCGACCAGTGCCCGGAACCGCCCGCCGCCGTGATCGTCCCCGTCGGCAACGGCGCGCTGATCGGCGGCATCGGCGGCCTGCTCCGCGAGCTCTCGCCCGGAACGCTCGTCGTCGGCGCGGTGGCGCGGGACGCTCCGGTGATGGAGATGTCGTGGCGCGCCGGCCGGGTCGTCTCGTGCGATCGCATGGCGACCTTCGCGGACGGGCTCGCGGTTCGCGTGGCGATTCCTCGCGCCGTCGCGCGGCTGCGCGGGACCGTGGATCGCATGGAGCTCGTCTCCGAGCGCGCGATCGCGCGGGCGATGGGGCGTTTCGCGGAGGCGGGGATCCGCGTCGAAGGCGGCGCCGCCGCGGCGCTCGCGGCGCTGACCGGAGCCGACGGCGCCACGGGCCCGATCGTTCTCGTCGTCACGGGGCGCAACATCGACGAGGAGGTCTTCCGCCGCGCCTGCGAGCGGCCCGAGTCGTTCGCCGCGTGAGCCGCGCCGCGTCGGACGGCCCCGCATGAGCGACGGCCCCAGGGTGTCGCGCGCGATGTGGGCGGTCGCGCTCCTCTTCTTCCTCGAGGCCGGCGCGCTCGCGCTCTTCGTGACGCCGCTCTGGGACGTTCCGGACGAGATCGTCCATTACGCGACCATCGCCGACATCGCGTCCGGGCGGGGAATTCCGCGGCCGGGCGAAAGCGTGGTCCCGCCGGAAGCGGTCGCGCGTTGGAACCCGCGGCTCGCCGGCCGGCCGGTGTTCAACTGGGCGGCGATCCATCCGCCCGGCTATCACGCGCTCGCCGCGCCGTTCTACCTCGCCGCCCGCGCGGCCACGCCGGACTTCGAGCGGCAGATCCGATTGACGCGCCTCTTCTCCGCGCTCTGCGGAGCGGCGGCGCTCGTCGTTCTTTTTCTCGTGATGCGGGAGGCCGGCGCCGACGAGTCGGTCGCGCTGTTCGCCGCCGCGGCCCTGGGCCTGGTTCCCATGTACGCGCACATGGCCTCCGGCCTGAACCACGACATCCTCTGCGCGCTCGCGGGCGCCGTCGCCGCCCTGTTCTGGATGCGGTTCCTGCGCACGCGATCGCTCCGGCACGCCCTCGCGACGGCGCTGTCGCTCGCCGCCGCCGGCGCCGTGAAAGCGACCGCGGTCCCGCTCGCGCTCGCGCTCCTCGTCCTCCTGCCCGTCCATCTGGAAGGGTCATGGCGGCGCCGCCTCGCCCGCACCGCGGCTCTCGCGGCCGTGGCGCTTTCGACGACCGCGCTCTGGGCCGTCTGGCGAGGCAAGGTCCCGGGCACCGACGCCAACCCCGGGGTCGGAGCGCCCGGGGCCGCGACGCCATCGAACCTGCTGCGGACGCTGCGCGAGACGCCGCTCCTCGATCACACGTTCAAGAATTTCTTCGGGTTGATCGGCTGGACCGGCACGGGCGGCGGAGAGGTGCGCTGGTTCCAGATCTCGGGCGCTTACCTCGGCGTCTATCTCGCCGGCGCGGCCCTCGCCGCCGCGCTCACCGCGCTCTGGGTGTACCGCCGCGAACTCGCCGCCGCCGCGCCTGCCGACGCCACGTCCCGGGCGAGCTGGCTCCTCGCCGCGGCGATTTTCGTCGCGGTCCTCGCCGGGCTCGGCCCCGGATCGCCCACGGCGTGGCCGAAGCTGGCGGTCTATGCGCTCCTGCTCGCGGTCCTCGGTCTCGCGCCGCTGCGCGTCTGGCGCCGCCGCGGCGCGCCGGAGGACGCGGTCTTCACGTCGCAGTTCGCGGTCGCCGCCTTCACCGCGGCCTACCTCTTCCACGTCTCGCGAAACGCGATCGAGACGGGCGAGGTGCGCGGGACGCACGGCCGGTACTTCTTCGTCGTCCTGGGATTCCTGCTGCCGGCCTTCGTCCTGCCGGCGGCGGACGCCGTGAGGGGCCGCTCCGCGAGGAACCGCGCGCTGCTTCTGGCGGCGCTCGTGCTCGTCGCCGACGCGGCGGCGTTCTTCGCTCTGCGCGTCCTCCCTTTCTATCGCGGAGGCGGGGCCGCGCCGTTCCCGTGAACCGGGTCCGTGCGGCGAGCGGCCTTGTGGCGGGCGTCGCGCTGCTCGAGATTTCGCGCGCGGTCAACGGCGAGGCCTTCTCGGGGACGTCCCTCCTCTTCCGAACCGCTTTCGCGGCCGCGGTCCTCCTCGCGGCGCGGTGGTCGCGGCCCGCGAGACTTCCCGGTGGCGCCTGGCGCGTCCCGCGCGCCGGGCTCGTGATCGGCGCGGCCGGAGCCGCCGCGGCGGCTGTCGCCGCGCTCACGCAGGGCGCCATCGCCGCCGTCATCGCGATCGCCGGGCTGTGGAGCGGGACGCTCGCCGCCGTCGTCCGGGGACGACCGGGGCGGCGCGCGCCGACGGCCGCGAGGGTGATCCTCCTGGCCGCCTCGGCGGGGACGCTGCCGATGATCGCCGTCGAGATCGAATCACAATTCGCGCACGAGGAGCTCTTCGTCGCGGGAGAGGCGGTCCTGCTCGCGCTGTCCTGGCTCTGCCTGCTCGCGGCGCTTCGCGCCGGATCGGCGGAGGCAGCCGGCTCCGATTCGGGCATCCGCCTCGATCCGCGGCCGCTCGGTCTCGCGGCCTTTCTCGGCGGCCTCCTCGCCTTCGGCGCAGCCGTCGCGCGCTACCAGGCGAGCTTTTCCGATCCGAGCCCGCCCGGCTTTCCGGGCGTCTCGGACAGAGCGCCGTTCCTCTGCGGGCGCGGCGCGCCCGACCCGGAGACGTTCGAAGGCCGCGCCGTCTTCGAGGAGCTCCTCGCCCGCGTGGGCGGCAATCCGCGTGCCGGCGTGGCCGAGGACGGCATGCTCGCGCTCGCGTCCGCCGACCGCGCGCGCGCGGGCGCGTTCCGCTCACGCCTCCTCGACGAGGTTGCGCGGGAGCTTTTCTCGCGGGGCGGCGAGACGAAGTACTGGCAGTTCGAGGCGTCGCTCCGCGCCTACTACTACCCGCGCGTGCGCGACGCGTTCCCGGGCCTCTTCTCGGCGGAGGACGAGCGCCGCGTCGCCGCCTGGTTCGCGGCGATCAACCGGCGCGCCCTCTCGCCGGGACTCGACGACGCGATCTACGCACTCGCGTTCCGCAAGTCGCCCGAGGGGCCGTACGAGAACCAGGAGAACGGCGCGGGACTCCTGGCGCTGCTCGAGGCCGGAGGGCTTGCGGCGCCGGGGCTCGCGGCGCGCAATCGCGCCTATCTCGACCGCGTGCCGCGCGGATGGGAGGGGCGCTTTCGCAACAACGACGACTCCTACGGCTACCAGCCGGAATGGATCGACAACGCGTACTACCAAAGCCTGCGCTCGGGACGCCTGCCCATCGAAGCGGCGCGCCGCTCCTTCGAGTGGCTGCTTCTCCAGGCCGAGCCCGGAGGCCGGCCGCCCGACTACAACGCCGCCGTGCCGCCGATGCTCCCGGGCTCCGTGTATCTCGGCGCGCTCCTCACGCGGGACCCGACGCTCCTCTGGCTCGCGGGAAGATCCGTGCGCGCATTCGAACGGGCGGACCTCGCGGTTCCCGCCCAGCCGGGCGCCGAGCGCGCGCTCGACGCGACCGGCGTCTCGCCGACGGCGGGCAGCTGTCTGCTCTTCGCCGACTCGGGCCTTCCCAACCGCGTCGGTCCGCTCGCGCCGGACAAGGTCGTCCTTCGCGACGGCTGGTCGGAGTCGAGCCTGTATCTCCTGCTGAACCTGCGTTTCTCCGGGTGGCATCGCTACCGCGCGACCAACGCGATCGTGCGCGTCGTGGCGCGGGGCGAGACGCTCGCCGAGGAGCGGGGCGGCGACGTCAATCCCCTTCTGCCCCTCGAGCGGCGGCTCTTCCGCGACAAGCGGATTCCCCGCGAGAACCTGAACGCGCTCCTCGTCGAGCCGACGGGATTCGCCGCGGCCCTCGAGCGTCTCTCCGGATTCGGCGGCCCGTGGGCGCAGGACCCGCCCCACTTCGCGCGCGTCGAGTCGTTCGAGACCGGAGGCGACGCGGACGCGAGCACGACGGCCGTCTCGGGCTGGCGCGGCTGGACGCACCGCCGCCGCGCGGCGCTCTCTCCCGGCGGGCCGATCGTCGTCGTGGACGACGCCGAGGGACCTCGCGGCCGCCGGTCCGCCCTCGCATGGCATCTGCGCGGCGTTCCCGCCGGCGACCGCTATCGCCTCGGCGCCGCGGGAGAGGCCGAGCTCGTCCTCCTGTCCTTGGGCGACCGGGGCGACACCGTCGAAATCTCGGCCGCCCCGCCGCTCCGACTGGACCTCCTCTACCGCCCGGCCGCTCCCGGCCGCGCGCGCGTGGCGAGCGTCTTCCTGACGGGCCGCTGGCGGGGCGCGGGAGTCCGGGTGCGCGCCGAGGGCCGCGAGCACGCGCTCGAGATCAAACGCGGCAACGAGATCCGTTTCGTGGCGCTGCCATAATCACGCCGTGCGTCCCGTCGAAGATCTCCCGACGCCCTGCGTGTTGGTGGATCTCGATGTGCTCGAGAAGAACGTCGCGCGCATGGCCGATCGTGCCCGCATAGCGCGCGTAAACCTCCGGCCACACGCCAAGACGCACAAGGTCCCGGAGATCGGACGCATGCAGCTCGCGCTCGGCGCGTCCGGCCTCTCGCTCGCCAAGGTCGGCGAGGCCGAGGTCTTCGCCGAAGCAGGCTTCAAAGACGTCTTCCTCGCCTACCCGACGGTCGGCGGCACACGCGCGCGACGCCTCCTCGCGCTGTCCGACCGCGCGCGGATCTCCGTCGGTGCCGACAGCGTCGAAGGCGCCCGGACACTCGCGGACGTTTTCGCCGCCGCGCACCGGAAGATCCGGACGCTCCTCAAGATCGACTGCGGCTATCACCGCGTCGGCGTCGAGCCGGCCCGCGCCCTCGAGGTCGCGCGCGCGATCGCCGATCTTCCGGGAATCGAGCTCGCCGGCGTCTTCACGCACGCCGGGCAGGCCTACGCCGCCGAGAGCGTGGACGCCGTCGCCGCCGTCGGGCGCCACGAGGGCGAGACCGTGGCGGCCGTGGCGGCGGAGCTGCGCGCCGCCGGACTGCCGTGCGCGGAGGTGTCGGTCGGCTCGACGCCGACGGCCGCATCGGCGATGCGGGCGCCCGGCGTCACCGAGTGCCGGCCGGGCAACTACGTCTACCACGACGCCTCGCAGGTGGCGCTCGGCACGTGCACCCCGAAGGACTGCGCGATGACGGTCGCGGCGACCGTCGTGAGCGTTCCCGCGCCGGATCGCGCCGTCGTGGACGCCGGATCGAAGACGCTGTCGTCCGATCCCCTGCGGCCGCGCGCCGGCGGCCATGGACTGATCCTCGGGACGGCGAGCCGCCTCGACCGGCTCTCCGAAGAGCATGGCGTCGTCGCCGTCGCGCCGGGCGACCGTTTCCGCGTGGGGCAGCGCGTCACGATCCTGCCCAACCACGCCTGCGTCGTGTCGAACCTCCACGACCGTGTCTACGCCGTGCGGGGCGGAACGGTCGAGGCCGAGTGGCGGGTCGCGGCGCGCGGGCGCGTGGACTGAGGGAAGAGCCGCGCCGGCAGCGATGCTCGCCTCGGGCTCGCGCGACGTCTCGATCCCGCTCTGGCTCGCCGTGGCGGGCGGCGTCCTCGCCCTCTGGGCGGCGCTCGATCATCTGCTCGTTCCGTCGGCGCGCTGGTTCCTCCGGCGCCGCGTGGATCGCCTCCTGGAGGGGATCCGCACGAAGCTCGAGATCGAGCTCCCGACGTTCAAGACGACGCGGCGCGAGGTCCTGATCGACCGGCTGCTCTTCGATCCCGAGGTGCAGCAGGCGGCCGTCGAATGCGCCCGCGCGCACGGCCTGACCGCGGGACGTCGTGCTGGCCAGGGTCCGGCGCTACGCGCAGGGAGATCGTCCCGAATTTCAACGCGTATGTCTACTTCCGGCTCGGGTACTCGGCGGCCCGCGCGACGTCGCGCGCTCGCTCTATCGCGTGCGGCTCGGCTACGCGGACGAGGCCGGCCTCGCGCGCGATCACGCCACCGATCGACCGTCGTCTTCCTCATCAACCACCGCAGCAACATGGACTACATCCTCGTGGCGTACCTCGCGGCCGAGAGGGCGGCCTCTCCTACGCCGTCGGCGAGTGGGCGCGCATCTGGCCGCTGCAGACGCTCGATCCGGGCGATGGGCGCGTACTTCGTGCGCCGCAACTCGCGCGACCCGCTCTACCGCAAGGTGCTCGAGCGGTACGTCGCGATGGCGACCGCGGCCGGCGTCACGCAGGCGGTCTTTCCCGAGGGCGGCCTCTCGCGCGACGGGAAGCTGCGGCCGCCCAAGCTCGGCATCCTCGACTACATGCTCCGCTCGTTCGATCCGGCGGGCGAGCGCGACATCGTCTTCGTCCCCGTCGGCGATCAACTACGACCGCGTCTTCGAGGACCGCAGCTTCCTGCTCGAGCCTCGATCGCGGAGGCACGGCGTCCCGGCGCGGCCGGACCGCTTCGCGACGACGGCGCGCTTCGTCGCCCGCAACCTCTGGCTGCATGGCGCGCAACCGCTGGCACCGCTTCGGCTACGCCTGCGTCAACTTCGGCTCGCCGGTCTCGCTCGCGCGAGCACGTCGCGGCGCCGGCGGCGTCGACTTCCGCGCGCCTCTCGAAGGAGGACCGCTCGCGCGCAGGTCGAGGAGCTTCGGCCGCGAGCTCATGGGCGAGGTCGCGCGGGTGATCCCCGTCGTCCCGGTGTCGCTCGTCGCGACGGCTCTTCGTGCGCGAGCCCGGTCGGGCGTGGAGCGAGCTCGAGCTGAAGGCGCGAGGTCGCTGCGGCTGATGGAGGAGCTCGAGCGCGCGCGGCGCGCACGTCTACATCCCGCGGGGCGACCAGGACTACGCGATCGACGTGGGCCTGCGGATGCTGACGCTGCGGCGCCTGGTCGAGGAGACGCGAAGGCCTCTTCCGCGCGGTCCCGGCGGAGCTGCCGCTTCTTTCCTACTACGCGAACTCGATCGCGCACCTCTTTGGAGAGAAAACCTAGGCCGAACCGCCGCGCCGAAGGAGCAAGGCCTCGATCTTGCCGAGGAGGCGCGGCATTTCGACCGGCTTCGTGTCGAGCGCGTCGCATCCGGCGTCGCGCGCTTTCTCCTCGTCGCCTTCGACCGCGTGCCCGGTCAGGCCGATGATCGGAATCCGCTGCGTGCGCGGCTCGGCCTTGAGGATGCGCGCCGCTTCCCATCCGTCGAGGACCGGCAGCGTGAGATCCATCAGGATGAGGTCGGGCTCCTCGGCGCGCGCCTTGGCCAGGCCCTCCTCACCGTGCGTCGCCACGACCACTTCGTATCCGCGGCGTTCGAGACGTCGCGAGAGGAGCTCCCGATTGCGATCGTTGTCCTCGACGAGCAGGATCTTGGACACGGGCCAGGCCCCCGAACGGATGGGCCGGAAGTCGGAGGAGGTCTCGACTTCCGCACCTCGAGAGACGATCCTACTCGCAGATCGTCGGAAACGAGAGCGCGATGACGCCAACGCACGACATCTTCCTGACCGGCGGCACGGGATACATCGGCCGGCGGCTGATTCCGTGGCTCGTGACTCGAGGCCATCGCGTCCGAGCGCTCGTGCGCGCCGGCTCCGAGTCGAAGCTCCCGTCCGGCGCCGAACCGATCGTGGGCGATGCGCTCGACTCCGCGACCTTCGCTGCACGCGTCGCTCCGGCAGACACTTTCGTCCAGCTCGTCGGCGTCGCACACCCGTCGCCCGCGAAGGCCGCGCTCTTCCGAACCGTGGACCTCGCTTCCGCCGTCGCCTCGGCGGACGCCGCCGCGCGCGCCGGCGTCGCTCACTTCGTGTACGTCAGCGTGGCGCGGCCCGCGCCCGTCATGAAGGCCTTTCAGGAAGCGCGCGCCGAAGCGGAAGACGCGCTGCGGTCACGCGGCCTGAACGCGACGATCCTGCGTCCGTGGTACGTCCTGGGACCGGGACACCGGTGGCCGATCGTGCTCCTGCCCTTCTACGCGATCGCCGCGCGGATCCCGTCGATGCGGGAGAGCGCGCGCCGGCTGCGGCCCGTGCCGCTCGAGCGGGTGCTCGCGGTCCTCGTGCGGGCCGTCGAGAGCCCGGCCCGCGGGATCCGCGTGGTTGAGACACCCGAACTGCGGGCGGCTCGCCCGTAACCGCGAATCAAGCGACGCCGGGCGGGTCCTCCCGCTTGAGCCTCGCCTGCATCCGCTCGAGCGCCGGCTTCAGGGTCGCGTAGAGAAGGAACCCCATCGGCACGGAAAGGAGGGCCCACACGAGCGCCCCGTGCCAGACGACGGTGCCGAACGACGAGATCGTGCCGCGCAGGTTCGATCGCGCCATCGCCGCGATCTTCGACGGCGAGAGCGGTGTGTGCGGCTCGCGGAAGAGCCATTCGCCCAGGCGCAGATACGGAACGATGAGCACGAGCTGCAGCGGATACGCGAGGAAGTTGACGGCCTGGATGAGCGGCTGATTGAGCCGGAGCAGGACGGCGGCGAGCGCGCAGAGAATCGTCGTCGTCCCGATGACCGGCGGCACCGAGAGGCAGAGCCCGACGGCGAGCGTGAGCGCCACGTCGTGCGGCGTCAGACCCTGCCGGAACTGGTCGGCGAGAACCTGGACCGCGCGTCGGACCGGCTTCACGAACCGGCCGCCGCCCGCCGGGGCGCGCGGACCGGGTCGGACTGCTCGGGCCCCCCCGAGATTCGGTCGCCGGAGGGAGTGCTTGACGAAGAGCATTTGCGCGTCGCCGATGTGGCGCTCGGCGAAGGCCGCGGCGCAGGCCGCGAGGTAGTAGTCCCAGAGGCGCACGAAGCGCTCCTCGAACCCGAGCGCGCGCACGGCCTCGACGCTGTCGAGGAAGCGCTCCCGCCAGGAGAGGAGCGTCCGCACGTAATGGAGGCCGATGTCTTCGAGGTTCACGAGAGCCATGCGCGACACGCGGCCGATCGAGCGAAGCACCTCGGAGACCGAAGCAAGTTCCGCGCCGGGGAAGACGTAGAGCTGGATCCAGTCCGCGCGCTTTCGGTACGCCGGGAAGCACTGCTCGTTCATCGTGATGGTCTGGAGCAGCATCGCGCCGTCCGGCGACAGGAGCCGCTCCGCCGTTTCGAAGAACTCGTCGTAACGCGAAACGCCGACCGCCTCGAACATCTCGATCGAGACGATCCGATCGAAGGTGCCCGAGAGGCGCCGGTAGTCTTCGAAGAGAAGCGTCACGCGGTCGGCGAGGTTCTCCCGGTCGATGCGCCGCCGAGCGAAGTCGTGCTGCGCGCGGCTGATCGTCGCCGTCGTGACGCGGCAGCCGTATTGAGACGCGGCCCAGATCGCGAAGCCGCCCCAGCCCGTTCCGATCTCGAGAACGTGGTGCGAAGCGTCGAGCCCGATCTTGCTCGCGATCCGCTCGAACTTTGCCTCCTGCGCGTCCTCGAGCGACGCGTTCGGGGTCTCGAAGAAGGCGCAGGAGTAGGCCATGTGCCGCCGGTCGAGGAAGAGCGAATAGAAGTCGTTCCCGAGGTCGTAGTGCTCCGCGATGTTGCGCCGGCTGCCCGACAGCGAGTTGGTCCGCCGGCGATGCTTCCGGCGCAGGCGGACGCGCGAGATGGCCGCCGGCAACGCGAGGGGCGAACGGCCTGGCTCGAACGCCGGCGCATTGCGCACGGCGGCGCGCGCGGTCGCGAAGAGATCGGGGCTCGTCCAGAGGCCGTCGGTGTATCCCTCGCCGAGCGCGACCTCGCCGCGCCGCAGGATTCGGCCGTAGAGCCGCGGGTCGCGGATGTCCACCGAGGCCCGCAACGCGGCGTCCTCATCGCCGAAGACGCGGACGCCGGAGGCGTCGCGCACCTCGAAGCGCGCGTCGCGGATTCGCGAGAGGGCCCGGAAGAAAACGTCTCGGGCGAGGGACACGGTTCAGGTCCGGCGCGGATCGGGCAGGAGCACCGAGACGAGCACGCTCACGATCGACACGACGAGGGCGCCGAGGAACGCCGCCCAGAAGCCGGCGACGTGGAACCCGAGACCGAGACTGCCCGAGAGAGCGCTCGTGAGCAGGAGCACCAGTGCGTTGATGACGAGTGTGAAGAGGCCGAGCGTGAGGATGAGCATCGGGCACGACAGGAGCATCAGAAGCGGCCTCACGAGCGCGTTGAGAAGACCGAAGACGAGCGCCACGAGGAGCAGTTTCGACCACTCGCCCTGATACGAGACGCCCGAGACGATCTGGACGGCGACCCAGAGGGCGAAGGCGCTGATGAGAAGCCGGACGAGGAATCGCATCGCTTGCCTCCCTCCTTTCTATCGCGGCCAGAGCCAGGCGAAGGCGACGGCCGTCACGAGCCCGTAGACGACGCCGTCGAAGACTTCCTTCCACGTGACCGACCACGCCTGCCCCCACCAGATGCTTCGAGGCACGAGCGCGGCCGCATAAGCGAGGATCGCCGCGACGGCCACGAACCGGAAGACCGGCGACGCCGCCGCCCCCGGCGCCAGCACGAGGCCTGCAAGATAGGCGACGAGAAAGGAGACGGCCAGCAGATAGACGAACCAGGCGATCATGTTCCGTCCCATAGGCACGTCGTAGCGGTCCCAGAAGAAGAGGAAGCCGGCCGGCCCCTCCGCCATCTTTTTCTTCATCTCGGGCGTCTGCATCTGTTTCGCTTCGGCCCAGGGAAAGCGGTACTGCCCGCGCGGGATGCGCGCCTTGCGTAGCGCATCCAGGATTCCCTCTTCGCCGGGCAGGCCTTTCCAGTCGGAGTCGTGATGACGGACGACCATCCAGAAGATCGAGCTGACGATGAAGACGAGGATCGCGGAAACGAGGATCGGCAACCAGAGGCTGGACACGGCGACCATGTCACCTCCTACGCGAGGGCCTGGAGGCCCGCCGGCCGATTATCTCCCTCGGCGACGCCGGCGCGAAGAAAGGGGACTAGGCTGGGACGGGCACCGCCGCTTCGGCGGCGGCGACCAGGCGTTCCAGCACCTCGGCGAGGTGCGTCCGGCACTTCTCGATCTCGACGTGGAGCTCCTCGATCCGCTTTTCCGCCGCCGCGCCGGCGCGGGCCCGAAGCTCCACGGCCTCGGCGTGCAGGTGCTCCAGCCGCGCGACGGCGTGCACCCGCGCCGCCTCGAGCTCTTCGACGGCGTGCCGGGCGGTGGCCCAGGCAGCGTCCCGGCGCTCGACCCAGCTCTCGGTCAGGCGGCGGATGCGGTCGTTCCAGGGCTCGCCGGCCGGAGCGGGACGGCTCCGCCGCGCGGCGTCTTTTGCGCGCAGGCGCGCCGGGACGCGGTGCAGATCGCGCACGATGCCGATGCGCTCGAGCAGCCAGAGCACGTAGTAGCTCGGATCCACCTGCCACCAGCGGAAGCCCTGCGCGGCCGAGCCGGGCGAAGTAGTGATGGTTGTTGTGCCAGCCCTCGCCCATGCGTCGCGAGCGCGAAGAGGAAGCTGTTGCGCGAGTGTCGGTCGTCGCGTAGACGCGGCGGCCGACGAGGTGCATGACGCTGTTGATGGAGAACGTGCCGTGCCACAGGAGGACCGTCGAGAGGAAGTAGCCGTAGAAGAGGCCCGTCCGCCGAAAGCGGCGAAGAGCCACGGCGTAGAGCGACGGTCGGCAGGTACTGATGCCGGTCGAGCCAGCGAAGCTCCGGGATACTTGGCGAGGTCGGGAACGCGCGATGAAGTCCGTCTTCGCGTAGTCCGGCGCGAGGATCCAGCCGATGTGGCTCCACCAGAAACCGCGCTGGATCGGGCTGTGCACGTCCTCGGGACGGTCGGAGTAGCGGTGATGGTGGCGGTGGTTCGAGGCCCACCAGAGGACGCCCTTCTGCGCCGCCGTCTGTCCGAGGAAGGCCAGCAGGAACTGCGACACGCGGCCGAGCCGGTACGTGCGGTGGCTGAAGTAGCGGTGGAAGCCCGCGGTGATGGCGAACATCCGCAGGTAGTAGGAGCCGAGGCAGAGCGCCACGCCCTTCCAGGAAAATCCTAGAAGAAGACGCCCAGGGCCAACAGGTGCACGAGCAGGAAGCCCGCGACGGCAGACGTTCGATAACGCGGCTTTGCTCGCACGGTCGAATCTCCTTCCTCGGGAAGAAACCTACATCATAACCGGAAAACGGTCTCCGGCCTTAGGATTCGCCCACCATGGAATGGGAACGTAGGCCCTTCGTCATCTCGACCGATCGCGCGCGCCTCGACCTCAAGGCGATCCACGCGTTCCTCCAGACTTCGTACTGGGCGCCCGAGATCTCGCGCGAGATCGTGGACCGCGCGATCGAGAACTCTCTCTGCTTCGGCGTTTACGAGGAGAACCGGCTGGTCGGATTCGCGCGCGTCGTGAGTGACCTCGCGACCTTCGCCTACCTGGCGGACGTCTTCGTGATCCCGTCCCACCGCGGGCGCGGGCTTTCGAAGTGGCTCGTCGAGATCATCCGCGCCCATCCCGACCTGCAGAACCTGCGCCGCTGGAACCTCGCCACGCGCGACGCGCACAGCCTCTACGAGCGCTTCGGCTTCCGGCGGCCGGAGCATCCCGAGCGTCTCATGGAGATCGTCGAGGGCCCCGACCTTTACCGCCGCTTGAACCGGAAGGCCACGTCGTGACGAACGCCCGTCCCGACTGGTGGAACGGATTTTTCGACGGCCTGATGGCGGAGTTCTGGCAGGCCGTCATCCCGCCGGAGGCGACGGCCGCCGAGGCGGCGTTCCTCGAGAAGGCGCTCCGTCTCGCTCCCGGGGCCCGCGTCCTCGACGTGCCCTGCGGGCACGGCCGGCACGCGCTCGAGCTCGCCCGCCGCGGCTATCGCGTCTCGGGAGTCGATCTCTCGGCGGACCTCCTCGGCGCCGCGCGCATCTCCTCGGCGCGGGAGGGCGCCGCCGTCGAATGGGTGTCGGGCGACATGCGCGATCTCCCCTGGACGGGCGTCTTCGACGGCGCCTACTGCGCCGGCAACGCTTTCGGGTACTTCGACGACGCGGGCAACCAGGCGTTCCTCACGGCCGTCGCGCGGACGCTCCGGCCGGGAGGACGGTTCGTCCTCGAATCGGGATGGGTCGCCGAGAGCCTGCTGCCGCAGTTCCGGGACAAGCTCGACATGAAGGCGGGCGGGATCCGCTTCCAGGCCGCGAACCGGTTCGACCCGGTCTCCGGCTATGTCGAGAACGTTTTCACCGCCTCGCGGCGCGGCGAGACGACCTCGCGCCAGGCGAGGCACCGCCTCTACACGTGCCGGCAGGTCCTCGAGATGCTCGGGACCGCGGGCTTCGAATCGTTCGAGCTCTTCGGATCCCCCGCCGGCGAGCCGTTCGTTCTCGGTTCGTCGCGCCTCCTCGCCGTCGCGACGCGGTCTCAGGCCCCCGGCTCGGGCTCGAGCGGGTAGCAGGACAGAACCAGCCGATACGGGAGGCCGGCCGTCCCGCGCCGGCCCGACGGTTCGTCGGGAAGTGTGTGGCGCGCGATCGCCTCGCCGAGCGCCTCTCGGAGCGCGCGGGCGAAGGCGGCCCGTCGCTCGTTGTTCTCGAAGCGGAACTGCGACTTGAGCGACATCGTCGAGAGCCGCCGGCCGCCCGCCTGCGCCGCGCCCGCCCCCCGGATGACGTCGGCCTGCACCCGCGCCGTCAACGCCAGCAGGTGGGTGGCGCTCGCCGCGTCCGGGATGTCCCGCCAGTCCGCCTCGACCGGCGACAGGAGCTCCGGCGAAAGAAGGAATCGGCGAGCGACCGCCACGTAGAGCTGCTCCACCATGTTGCGCTTTCGCTGGCGGCCGGCCCGCCGCAGGAACCCCCGCTCCGCGAGCCGCCGGACGTGATAGTTGACGCGCTGGCGGGGAAGCCGCAGCCGGGCAGCCATCTCCGCGGCGGAAATCGGCTTCTGCGACAGCCCCAGAAGGCGAAGGCGCAGCGGATCCAGCAGGACCCGGGCTCGCTCTCCGTCGGTCACGATCTCGAGATCCGGGAGGGCGGCAATCATGGCCACAAGAAAACTAATCTTGTCAAGAAAAGCTATATTGTCAACTGATCGGCGTGAATCCCCGGGTCCGATCCGGCACTAGTTTCGAGGGAGCCGGCGATTTCACGGCACCGAGCTGCATACAATCCGGTTGAAGAGCCAAAGAGCAGAGAAGTGGAGGAGTACTTGCCCCGAACCCGTCCCGCACGAACACCAAGAGCCGGCCGCTGACCATGGCCCGACTCGGAATCCCCGGCGCCCCACGGTCTCTCGCGCGCGAGGGCCGGCGCGGCACGAAGCGGGCGGCGGCGGCCGAGGAGCCCGGCAAGAAGAAGAAAAAGCCGCTCCCGCTCTCCGTCATCGTCAAGGACGCCCGGGAGCTCGTCGTCGCCCGGAAGGGCCGCCTCGCCCTGGGCCTCGCGCTTCTCCTCGTCAACCGCGTCGCGGGACTCGTCCTGCCCGGCACGACCAAGTTCCTCCTCGACGACGTCATCGGCAAGGGCCACCGGCAGCTGCTCGGCCGGCTCGTGCTCGCGGCCGGAGGCGCGACCCTCATCCAGGCGATCACGGTCCTACGCCCTCTCCCAGGTCCTCGGAAAGGCCGCCCAGCGCTCGATCACCGAGATGCGGCGGGCCGTCCAGCGCCACGTCGGGCGGCTTCCGGTCGCCTTCTTCGACCAGACGAAGGCGGGCGTCCTGCTCTCGCGGGTCATGACCGACGCCGAGGGCATCCGCAACCTCGTCGGCACGGGCCTGGTCGAGGTCGTCGGCGGCCTCCTGACGGCGGTGCTCGCGCTCGGGATCCTCTTCTACTTCAACGCCAAGCTGACGCTGATCGCGCTCGGTCAGTGCTGTCCCTCTTCGGCCGTCGTCCTCCTCTTCGCCTTCAAGACCCTCCGGCCGCTCTTCCGCGAGCGCTCGAAGATCAACGCCGAGGTCTCCGGCCGCCTGACGGAGTCCTTCTCCGGCATCCGCGTCGTCAAGGCCTACCGGGCCGAGCGGCGCGAGGCGCTGCGTCTTCTCGAAGGGCGCGCACCGCCTCTTCCGCAACGTCGCGCAGACGATGACCGGGTTCTCGGCCGTCTCGGCATTCTCGACGCTGCTGCTCGGCGTCGTCGGCGTCGCGATCATGTGGGTCGGCGCGCACGAGATCGCTGGCGGGCCGCATGACGATCGGCTCCTTCTTCTCCTTCACCCTCTACCTGGGACTGCTCGTCGGCCCCGTCGTCCAGATCGTCTCGATCGGCAGCCAGATCACGGAGGCCTTCGCGGGCCTCGAGCGCATCCGCGAGATCCGCAACGAGCTGCCGAAGACGCCGGCGACGCCGACCGGGAGCCGCCTGCCGCCGACTCGAGGGGCGCGTCGAGTTCCGCGACGTGTCACTTCGAGTACGAGGAGGGCGTGCCCGTCCTTCGCGGCATCTCGTTCGTCGCTCGCGCCGGGCACCGTCGACGGCGCTCGTCGGGCCGTCCGGCTCCGGCAAGAGCACGATCATCGGCCTCGTCGGCGGCTTTCTACCGGCCGACCGTCCGGGCACGATCCTCGTGGACGGCCGGGATCTCGCGAAGCGTGCGCCTCTCCGACTACCGCGTCGCAGCTCGGCGTCGTCTTCCAGGACAACTTCCTCTTCGACGGCACGCGTCTTCGAGAACATCGCCTACGCCCGGCCCGGACGCCTCCGCGGCGGACGTGCTGCGCGCCGCCGCGATCGCGCGCTGCGACGAGTTCGTCGACGAAGCTGCCCGACGGCTACGACACGATCGTCGGCGAGCGCGGCGTCAAGCTCTCGGGCGGCCAGCGCCAGCGCGTGGCGATCGCCCGCGCGATCCTCGCCGACCCGCGCATCCTGATCCTGGACGAGGCGACCTCCTCGCTCGACAGCGAGAGCGAGGCGCTGATCCAGGAAGGGCTGACCGAGCTGATGAAGGGCCGCACGACCTTCGTCATCGCCCACCGCCTCTCGACGATCCGCCGCGCCGACACGATCCTCGTCGTCGAGGGCGGGCCGGATCGTCGAGCGCGGGCGCCACGAGGAGCTGCTCGCCCGCGGCGGCCGCTATGCCGACCTGTACAACCGGCAGTACGGGCTCGAGGCGAACCTCTTCCTGAATCCCGGGCGAGTCCGGAGAGGTCCGCGAAGAGGCCGCGCCGGCGACGGCGACGCGCCGACACCGCGAATCGGGAGCCTGCCGCTCGTCGGCGGGCCGGTGCCGACCGAGTAGCGCGGGGCGCCCCGTCTAGTTGCGCCGGCCGCCGAGGAAGCGCAGCAGGAACAGGAACAGGTTGATGAAGTCGAGGTAGAGCGCCAGCGCGCCGACGACCGCGTAGGAGCCGGACTGTCCCTCGGGTACCGCCACCGCCATCTGCTTCAGCCGCTGCGCGTCCCAGGCCGTCAGGCCGGTGAACACGATCACGCCGACGACGGAGATGACGAACTGCAGCGCCGTCGCTGTGCCAGAACATGCCGACGAGCGACGCGAGGACGACGCCGATCAGGCCCATGAAGACGAACTGTCCGACGCCGGCGAGGCTCCGCTTGGTCGTCGTGCCGTAGAGCGCGAGCGCGCCGAACATCCCGGCCGTGACGACGAAGGTCGTCGCGATCGAGGCTCCCGTGTAGACGCAGGAAGATCAACGGCGAGCGTCGCGCCGTTCAGGGCCGAGTAGAGCAGGAACAGGCCGGCCGCCGTGCCCGGCGCGATCTTGTTGCACGCGCGCCGAAAGATAGAAGACGAGGCCGAGCTCGGCGATCACGAGGCCGAAGAAGAGGATCTGGTTGCCGAAGATCGCCTGCAGGAGCGCCGGCGAGCTCGCCACCGCGCAGCGCAACGGCGGCGGTGACGCCGAGCCCCACGCACATCCAGCCGTAGACCTTCCGCAGAAACGCCGTGACGCGCTCGGCGCCGGCCGCGGCCGTGGTCGCGAAGGCCGATGCGGGCGTCATCGAGAAATCGTCGTTCATGTCCCACTCCCCGGGCCCGAACGGGCCCTATTGGAGAACGATTCTATCGGCAGCGCGATTCCGGGGCGCCGGGAGCCGGCTCAGTTGACCTGGAACCGAAGCGCTTCCAGGATACTTGAGCGCGATCGGGTCGCCCGGGTTCTCGGCCAGCGCGCCCTCGAACTCCGCCAGCGCCTCGGCGAGCTCCCCGCGCGCCGCCCGCAGGCGGCCGAGGTTCAGGTACGGAAGTGCCGCGGCTCGTAGCGCGGCGCCGTCTTCGCCTGCTCGAACCAGGACACGGCCTCGTCGGCGCGTCCCTGCTCCAGCAGGTAGCAGCCGATGTCGTTGTACGGGTTGCCGAAGGCCGGATCGTCGGCGATCGCCTTGCGGCACTCCTCGATCGCGTCGTCCAGCCGTCCCTCGAACGAGTAGGCCCAGCCGCGGAACGTGTAGGCCTCGGCGGTCGGGTGCGCGGCGAGCGAGCGCGTGAAGCACTCGACCGCTTCCGCGAGACTGCCGGAGAGGAGTCTCGCGGTGCCGAGCCGCCAGAGCTCGAGAGCCCGGTCGACGGGTCCGTCTTCCACTGCAGAAATTCTACTCCCCGCGTGCGGAAAGGTCGCTAAGCTCTCCCTCTCGAGCGGGATTTCCCGCGAGGAGGGTGTCATTCGGTCTCGGGCTGCGATCCTGGTCGCCGCGGGGTTCCTCGCCGGCGCGTTCACCGCTTACTACCTGCTGTGGCGCACGCACGCGCTCGTCCCCGGGCATCCGCTCTCCCTGCGTCCTCCGGAGATCCTCCAGCCCCCGCCGCCACCCCCCCGCACGGTCGCCGCGCCGACTCCGACCGCGATCACCGCCACGCCGACTCCCGCGCCGGGCGCGTACACTGGATCCTGATGAACGACCGCAAGTACCGCCACCGCGGCTACATGGACTCCGGCGACGAGCCGCAGCGCCGGCGCGGCCCGTCTTCCGGACCGCCGAGGACCGAAGGCCCGCGCGGGCGCGGGGCCGACCAGGACAAGGCGGTCGTCGTCGCCTGCAAGTCCTGCGGCGAGATACGGCGCGACCCCGAGGAGATCCGCTTCGAGACGGTCTGCGCGCGCTGCGGCGCGGACCTGCATTCGTGCGCCCAGTGCGCAAATTTCGACACGTCCGCGCGCTTCGAATGCACGCAGCCGATCCCCGCGCGCATCCCCGACAAGAAAAAGCGCAACGCGTGCGAGTTCTATTCGGCGGCGCGCTCGTTCGACCTGACGGGGTCGCGGGCGACCGCAACCGCGACGCCCGACGACGCGCGCGCGGCGTTCGAACGCCTTTTCAAGAAATGAACGGACGGGCGAGGACGCCCGGCCGATCATCCCGAGCGCCCCGAGGGATCCCGAGCTAATCCGCCGCCGACTGCCGGCTCTCCGCGATCGCGCGCCGAAGGACGGCGCGCAGCATCGTCTGCGTGAGCTTCCCGGTGAAGGTGTTCTGCTGGCTCGGGTGGTAGCAGCCGAAGAGCGTGTCGCGACCGAGGACCACCCGGGCCGCCGTGCGCAAAGCGCGGGCGCGGCGACGGAATCGGCGCCCGCCGGGCGAGCGCCCGGAGCGACTCCTCGAAGGCGAGCGCGCCGAAGGCGAGGAGAACGCGCCGGCCGGGGACGAGGTCGAGCTCGCGCTCGAGGTATCCGCGGCATCGCCGGAACTCCTCGGGCGTGGGCCGGTTTGCCGGCGGCGCGCAGCGGCAGGCCGCCGTCAGGAGGGCGCCGGAGAGTTGCAGCCCGTCTCCGGAACGAACCGACTCGGGTCGGTTGGCGAGTCCCGTCGCGTGCAGCGCGCGGAAGAGGAAGTGGCCCGACTCGTCTCCCGTGAACATGCGGCCGGTGCGATTGCCGCCGTGTGCCGCGGGAGCAAGCCCCACGAGCACGAGCCGCGCCGACGGATCGCCGAAGGCCGGCAGGGGACGCGCCCAGTAGGTCTCTTCCCGGAAACGCCGCGGCGGGTGGCGCGCGGATTCCTCGCGCCAGGCGACGAGCCGCGGACAGCGCCGGCAGGAGACGACCTCGCGCTCGATCTCCGCGAAGGCCGGGCCGACGCCTTCAGCGCGAATATGTGCCCATGAGCTCGGCCGTTGTGACGACGCGGCCTTCCGTCGCACGGCGAAGCTCCGCGGCCGTCGCCCCGGGCGGAAGGCCCAGGATTCTGTCGCAGGCATAGAGCCGGAAGAAATACCGATGGGTCCCGCTCGGGGGCGCGGGTCCGCCCCATCCGAGCCGCCCGAAGTCGTTCTTTCCCTGCACGCCTCCGTCGGACAGCTTCGGCGCCGGCGCGACGCCCTCCGGCAGTCTCTCGACGGACGAGGGCAGATCGTAGAGGACCCAGTGAACCCAGGTACCGCGCGGCGCGTCCGGATCCTCGCAGATGAGGGCGAACGCTCGGGTCGCGGCCGGCGCTCCGCTCCAGGAGAGCGGAGGCGAGACGTCGCGGCCGTCGGCTGTGTGCTTCGCGGGAATCGGCCCGCCATTCGCGAACGCCGGGCTCTCGAGCCGGAACGACCCCGCGCCGGCGGGCGCCGGCGTCACTTCTTCGCCGGCGAAGCCGGCGGCACGTCCGTCTGACGCCACCGCTTCTTGTTGCTCTCCCACTCGATCGAGAGCGCGCTTGCGGTTGACCGCCGCCGCGGCCGCCCGCCGGTCGTCTTCGCCGTCGCCGTCGGGAGCCTTCTCCGGCGCCTCGGCGCCTTCCTTTTCCTCGCTCATTGCGGCGCCCATTGTAGAAAAAAATGGCGGCCCCTTCATCCAGTCCCGAAGGGGCCGCGCAGGGAGGGAGATGCGGGAACGACTACTGAGCGTTGACGGTGATCGTGCCGGTCATCATCGTCAGGTGAACGCCGCAGAAATAGGGGAACGAGCCTGCGGTCGTGAACGTGTGCTGGAATTTGCCGCCGCTCGACGTCAGGCCGGAGTTCCAGGTCCCGTCGCCGCCGCAGGGCGGGCAGGGTCCCGACGTCGTCGTGTGGGTGCCGGCGGTGAAATCCCACTCGACCGTCGTTCCGACGGGGATCGTCGTGGACGAGTTTCCACTCGACGAGTCGCGGAAGAAGTCGTTCCCGACCGTGACCATGTGAATCTGCGCGGCGGGCGCGGTCGGCGTCGGTGTCGGCGTCGGCGACACCGCGGGAGCGGTCGGCGTCGGGGTGTGGGTCGGTTGCGGCGGGCCGGCCGTCGGCACCTCGCGCTGGAGGTTGCGCGCCGTCAGCGGCGGCCTTTTCGCCTCGGTGCCGATCGTCCGCTGCGCCACGCCGAAGCTGCCCGGCGTCGGGGTCGGTCCTCCGGGCGTCGGTGTGACGGTGGGCGTCGTGTCACTGGCCGCATCGACTTCCACCGTTCCGACCATGGACGAGCCGTGCACCGCGCAGTAGTACTTGTAGGTTCCCGGCGTCGTGAACGTTTGCGAGAACTGGTAGCCGGCGGAGTGCTGGGTCGAGTCCCACACGCCGCTCGAGGTGCAGTCCGAGGTTCCTCCGCCGTAGTACCCGCCGCCGCCTCCGCCGGCCGTGCAGGTGCCGGACGTCGTCGAATGGGGGCCGCTCATCCAGGTCCACTGGACGGTCTCGCCGACCTGGATCGTCGTCTTCGCCGTCCCGCTCGTGACGTCCTGGAAAGTGTTGGTGGCCGCCCCGACGTTGACCATGTGCACGGAACGGGCGCTCTGGAATCCCGAGGTGTCCACGCCGAGGCACGCCGGGCCGGAGGTGGACGGGAACTGCTTGACCTTCGTCGCGCCCGTGACCGTGTCGCGGATCGTGAGCGTGTAGCCGAGGTCCGTCAGTCCGCCCCAGAAGACCGAGAAGTCCATGCCCGCGGCCCGGTCGTCCTGCATCTTGACGAAGACCTCCGGCGTCGGGGGCTGGGCCGTCCCGGGCGGGGCGAAGGCCGGGACCGTGAAGTAACCGAAGGCGTCGTTCTGCGGAACGGCCTGACCGGTGCCCGAGATGCCGGAGCGCGGGTCCGTCGCCTGGAAAGTCACGTCGAAGGGGTGCCCGGCCTGCGAGAGCAGCCGCAGCGTCCCCGGGGGAAGCACCTCGACCGTCGTGGTCGACTGCGCGGCGCCGTCGGCGTCGGTGATCTGCAGCGTGACCGGATAGAAGCCCTCGCCCGGAAAGACGTGCGTCGGGTTCGGGAGGTTCGACGTCGTTCCGTCGCCGAAGTTCCAGAGCCAGGCCTTCGGGCTCGAGGACGACGTATCGGTGAATTGAACCGGCGCTCCCGCCGATGGCGTGCCCGAAGAAACGACGAAGGCAACCCGCGGGGCTGCGGCGTCGGAGAGCAGCGTCAGGCCGAAGAGACCCAGTGCCGCCAGAGCGCGAGAGACTGCGTAAAGGAGGTTCATTTTTCGACTCCGCGACCGAGTCTATGAGCGGCGGGACTGCGGTTGACGTATTTTATCCCGCGTTAAAGCGCCTGTCTTCCGGCCCTTATAATCCCCGCCCACCGTGACTTCGCCGCGTTCCGACGCTCGCGCGCTCGCGCGGGGCTCCGTCGACCTGATCGACGCGAAGGACCTCGCCCGAAAGCTCGACACGCGGCGGACCGCTGACGGTCAAGGTGGGCTTCGACCCGTCCGCGCCCGACATCCACCTCGGCCACACGGTCGTCCTGCGCAAGATGCGGCACTTCCAGGACGCCGGCCACCGCGTCGTCTTCGTGATCGGCGACTTCACCGGCATGATCGGCGACCCGTCCGGCAAGAAGGCCACGCGGCCGCAGCTGACGCGCGCGGAGATCGAGGCGAACGCCGACGACCTACACGCAGCAGGCGTTCCAGATCCTCGACGCCGGAGAAGACCGTGATCGAGTTCAACAGCCGCTGGCTCTCCGCCGCTCGGCGCGGAGGGGCTCGTCCGCCTCGCGTCGCGGATCACGGTCGCGCGCATCCTCGAGCGCGACGACTTCCAGAAGCGCTGGAACGCGCAGCAGCCGATCGCCCTGCACGAGCTGCTCTACCCGCTCGCCCAGGGCTACGACTCGGTGGCGCTGAAGGCCGACGTCGAGCTCGGCGGCACCGACCAGCTCTTCAATCTCCTCGTCGGCCGCGACCTGATGCGCGACGAGGGGCTCGAGCCGCAGGTCGTCATGACGCTGCCGCTGCTCGTCGGCACCGACGGCAGTCGAGAAGATGTCGAAGTCGCTCGGCAACGCGATCGGCGTCCAGGAGCCGCCCGCGCGAGATCTTCGGCAAGGTCATGTCGATTCCGGACGCGCTGATCTGGAGCTACTACGAGCTGCTGACCGACGTGCCCGTCCGCCGACGTCGCCGCGAGGCGGGAGCGCGTCGAGGTCGGGCGCCGAGAATCCGCGCGACGCCAAGGCGCGAGCTCGGCGGCGACTGATCGCGGCGCAGTTCCACGGAGCCGAGGCCGCGGCGCGCGCCGAGCGAAGACTTTCGCCGCGCCTTCTCCCGGGGGGAGGTTCCCGAGGAGATCGAGGACGAAGGAGATGCCGGTCTGGCCGGACGCCGGACGCCGCCGCGCGTGCTCGTCGCGCTCGGTCTCGCCGGCCTCGATGCGCGAGGCCCGGCGCAAGATCGCCGAGGGCGCGCTGAGCGTCTACGCCTCCGGCGAGGAGCGCGTCGTGCGGGACCCCGACGAGAAGATCCTCGCCGGCGAATCCCGGGTGCTGCGTCTCGGCCGGCGGTTTCTCCGCGTCGTTCCGGGCAGCTAGAAACCTCGCCGGCGTCGCGCCAGCGCGCGCGCTTCTTCGTCCGAAACGATCGGCGTCGCCCGCTCCCCCCGACGGCCGGCTCGCAGGAACATCGCCAGGCTCACGAGCAGGAAGGCGAGGATCCCCTGCAAGGAGACGAAGGCCGCGAGTTTCAGCCAGGCGAAGCCCGGATGGACGAATCGCACGAGCCATCCGGCGCCTTCGTCCAGGAGCGCAGAGAGGAATCCTCCGGCGACGAAGGCGAGCTTCGCCCGGCGCGAGAACGGAGCGAAGAGCAGGAGATGGGTGAGCAGAAGCACCACGAGGGCCATCATCGGCAGATGCATGTGCGTCACTTCGAGCATCGCCCCGGCGGTGCGCGGCGGCCGAAAATCGGCCTCCGAGCCGCGGTAGTAGGCGGCGACCGACGCCGGCGTGAAGCCCAGGCGCGACGTGAAGAGGACGAGATTGGTGATCCAGAAGCCGGCGAGGAGCACGAGGACCCACCCGAGCGTCGCACGCATCAGCGATTGGTTCTGGAAGCCTCCGCGCTCGAGGTACTTCATTTCGCGGCGCCGGAAGAATCGGCGGAGAGGACGCGGTGGAGCGCGAGCACGCGCCGGACCGCGTCGGTCGTCGCGTTCGTCGTCAGCGTGGCGCCGGCCACCGGGCGGATGCCGCGCTTCAACGAGAGCTCGTCGTCGAGCGGCCGGCCGGGAAACTGCGCGTACCACTGCGGCAGCGGCTGGTAGTCCTCCGGCTCCTGAGAACGAGAGGACCTCGACGCGCGCGACGGCGCCGGCCGGATCCACGAGGACGAGGATCGTCTCGGGCATCGTGCGCACGCGGTGCGTGTCGAAGTACGCGGTCCCGACGACCTTCCCGTCTCGGGTCCCGACGTAGTACGCCACGAGGGCGTCGGGCGGATCGGGACAATGCGCGAGCTTTTTCGTCTCCTGTTGCTGCGCCGCCGTCAGAAAGGCCGTCCGGCGCTCGACCGAAACGCCGTCCGGGAACGCGAGATGCAGCGCCTCTGCCTGCGTCAGGAAGACTTTGGCCGGGGCCTCGGCCACGGCCAGGCCGCCGCAAAAAACGAGAGCGAGAGCGCGCGCCTTCAAGCGTTTCACTCTACAAGAGCCCGGGATGGCGGTCCTGCGCGCCGCCTCAGAAGACGTAACCCAATCCCAGATTCCACTGGTTGACTCCGGTGCGCGCCGCGTTGTGCTTCTGCTGCCAGTCCGCCTTGAAGACGAGCCGGTCGATCGGTTTGAAGGAGAAGCCGAGCGTGAGCTCGTGGACGTCGTTCTCGGGATTGCGCTCGTAGCCCGCGGGCACCGCCGCTTGCGTGTCGTACTGCTCGTAACGGGCGAACGGCTGCAGGGACATGCGCGTGCCCGACACGAGCGACAGCACGTCGAAGGCGCCCTGCAGATACCAGCCCTCCTGGCGGCTGCCCACGGACTCATCTCCTTCGAAATTGTTGAGCTCGTTGATGAGCGCCGCGTCCTCGACGGTCGTATGCGCGTACAGACCGCGCAGCCAGAGGCCGCGCCACTGCCAGTCGGCGTGGACGTCGAAGACCGTCGTCGAGGCCTTGATGGCGACGCCCGACGGGCGTCACGTGCCCCTGCCCCGCGTCGCCGGAGAAGACGGATGCGCCGACGAGAAGGCCGGGCAAACGCCGTGAAGTCCAGCGCGTCCCGTGAACGCCCAGTTCTTGGCGAGCGCCTCGGAGCCCTCCTGACTTCCCTCGCGGATTCCCTCGTCGGCGGAGTAGCCGGCGGCGTTCAGCCCGTTGACCACGTAGCCGCGGTAGGTGAGCGGTCCCGCGGTCGCCGTAGGCGCCGAACCCGATCTCGCGCCAGGTCGTCGGAATGATGACGTCCTCGACGTCGGGCCGGCGGACGCCGAGAAACGTCGTCGGCTCGTGGAGCTCGTTGACCAGGCCCATCGGGATGAGGACGAGGCCCGCGCGGCGCGTTGAAGGCCCGCGAGTGCATGTAGTCGATGTAGGCGAACTCGACCTCCGCCTCGCCGCCCTTGTCCGAGGCGACGACGGCGTTCTCGTACTCGATCTCGGTGTTCAGGACGAAGTGCGGGTCGAACTTGTATCCGAGGTAGACGACGGCGCGCGCGACCGTGATCTGGTCTTCCGCGTCCGAGGGCTCGCCGCTCTGGTTCTTCTCGGCGAAGTTCTGGTACGTGACCTCGCCGTAGCCGCCGATCGAGAAGCCATCCTTGCCGTAGACCTTCGACGCCGCGGGGCCGACTCCGTAGCGACCTGGCGGTCGAGGGCGCGGGAACGACGGCGGCCGCCTCGCCGATCTTCATCTTCTCGATCTCCTGCGCCAGGATGTCGATCTTCCGCTCGATTCGGCCAGACGCGCCTGCGTCGCCGCGTCCGCGGGGACGGCCTTCATCGCGGCGAGCTCCGCGCGCGTCTCGGCGAGGAGCTTCTCGAGCCGCTTGAGCGTTCCTCCGGAGAGAGCGTCGCCTCGGGCACCGGCGTCGGCGTGGGCGGCGTCTGCGCCGGCAGCGCCAGCGGAAGCGCGAGGACGAGGCAGAAGAGAAGGGTCCGCGAGCGGGGTCCGGGGCAACTCATGAGACATCCTCCTGTCAGCGGGCGCCGGCGGCGACGCCCGGATCGGTCGAAAGAAGAAACCGGGACATGCCCGGCGAATGCGAGGCCTCGAGAACCGTCACCCTTGTCGACGAGAAAGAGCGCTTCGTTCGGGACGCCCTCCGCGCGCAGACGCTCGGAGAGGGCGAGGCCGTCGTGCGGCCCGAGGACGAAGAAGGCGGTCGAGAGAACGTCGGCGACGAAGGCCGAGTCGGCCACCACGGACACGGAGCCGAAGTCGGGCGCCGGCGATCCCGTGCGCGGATCGAGCAGGTGCCCGATGCGTCCGGCCCGCCGACGCGGCGGCTGCGCTCCGAGTCGCCGGAGGTCGAGAGCGCGAACCCGTCCGGCAGTCGCGAGAAGCGCCACGGCCCGGTCGTCGATCGCGCGGATCGGCGACCGGAACGGTCCAGAGTCGCCGTTCCGGTCCGTTTCCGACCGCGAGCACCTGGCCGCCGAGATCGAGCATGCGTCCGCGACGCCGGCCGCCCGGAGCCGCGCCGCGGCGCGGTCGAGCGCGTAGCCCTTTCCCCAGGCGCCCTCGTCGATGCCGGCTCGCGCGTCGAGGCGAGCGACCGTCTTTCGGTCGGCGTCGAGACGGAATCTCCTGGCGCCCATCGCGCCGAGCGCCTCGGCGATCTCATCCGATGACGCCACGCGCCCGGCGCCGCGCAGGTCCCACGCGCGCACGAGGGGAAGCACGGTCGGGTCGAACGCCCGGCCGGTCCGCTCGGCCCAGCGGAAGACCTCGGTGACGACGGCGAAGGTACCGGCGTCGAGCGGGATCTCCTCGCCCGGCGCCGCCCGGTTCAGCCGGAAGAGCGGCCCGTCGCCGCGCCACGTGGAGAGTCGTTCCTCGAGACGGCCGACTTCTTCGACCGCGGACCCGATCGCCGCGAGACCACGGCTCCGGTCGGCCACGCGCGCGAGGACGTCGAAGGTCGTCCCCATCGCGAGGACGCGGCGCTCGACGGGGCGCGCCGGGGACGCGGCGGCCGCCGGCCCGCGCAGGAGCATCGCGCAGAGAACCAGCGCGACAGCCATCAGCTGTAGTCCTCGTTCCGTGCGTCGCGGCGGCGCGGCCGTGTAGACCGAGACTCAGTCTCAGTATCAACCAGTAAACCCGCGACGTCGATCCTCTTCATCGCGGAAACCTCAGTGCACCCGGGCGGGACGGCCGCGCGGGAGCTCGGCTGACGTCGCGTGGCCGCGGGCGCGCTCGGATGCCTGTCGCGCGGCGCGCGGCCGGCACTGGCGGCAGATGCCGCGCATCTGGTGGCTGTGTGTGAGCGGCAGGAACCCGTAGCGCTCGCAGACCTCGTCCTGCAGCTGCTCGATCCGCGGCTCGAAGAACTCGATGACGCGGCCGCACTCGTTGCAGATCAGGTGGTCGTGGTGCTCGCCGGCGCGCAGACGCTCGTAGCGGTAGCCGCTCTCCCCGATCCGCACGCGGCCCACGATGCCCGAGTCGACGAGCAGCTCCAGCGTGCGGTAGATCGTCGCCCGCGAGATCTTCTTGTGCGCGCGCGCGCAGGCGCACGAGCAGCTCGTCCGCCTCGAAATGCTCGTGCCTGGCAAAGAGCTCGTCGAAAAGGGCCTGCCGCTCGGCCGTCAGCTTCAAGCCGCGCCGTTCGAGGTACTTGCGGAAGATCCCGCGCTCGCGGTCATTCATGCGATTGCGACTCAGTCTCAGTTGCGGTATTCTTCGCCACCCCGCGGGGCCCTGTCAAGCCCCCGGGAGACGGAGGGCGCGAGGCCATGTGGCAGGGATTCACGATCGCTCTGCGGGAGGGAATCGAGTCCTTCCTCATCGTCGCGCTGACGCTCTCCTATCTGAAGCGCACGGGGCGCCCTCGCCTTTCGCGCGCCGTCTGGGCCGGCGTCGCGGTGTCCGCGGTGACGTGCGCGGCCGCCGGTTATCTCTTTTCCAAGGCCGAGAACCACTCTCTCTGGGAAGGGATCCTCGCCCTCGTCGCCGCGGCTCTCGTCGGCAGCTTCCTCGTCTACATGAAACGCGTCTCCGGGCGCCTCAAGAGCGACATCGAGCACCGGCTGGAGACCGAGGCCGCCGCCGCAACGGTCGCCGGCGCGTTCTGGGGCGTCTTCGGGTTCACCGTTCTCATGATCACCCGCGAGGGCATGGAGACGGCGCTCCTCATCGTGACGGCGCTCTTCCAGATGAAGTCGGCGGCCGTGGTCACCGGTCTCGCGCTCGGAACGCTCGGCGCCGTGGCGATCGCGGCGCTCTGGACGCGCCTCGGGCGCGGTGTAGACATTCGCGCCCTCCTGAACATCTCGGCCGTCTTCCTCGCGATCTTCCTCGTCCAGCTCCTCCTGTACGGCGTACACGAGCTCGCGGAGGCCCGCGTGTTCCCCTCGTCGCAGACGATCCACGACGCGACCGAGATCCTGGGCCCCGACGGAAAGATCGGGCACCTGCTCGCCTACGCGCTGGCGGTCGTTCCCACGGCGTGGCTCCTCGCCACCTGGTGGAAACGCCGTGGCGAGCCGGCGGTGCCCGCGGCGACTAAGAGTGCCCCGATCGGAGCATCGCCTCGACCACCTCTTCCGCAACGCCCGCCCGGCGAAGCTCCAGGATTTCGGGCGTCGTGAGGTCGTAGCGGACTCCGTCCGCGCGGACCGTCGACAGGAGCGTCTCGGTCGAGGCGCCGCCCTGTGCGAGTCGCAGAATCTTCCTGTAGGGACGCTCCTCCCCCGCCTCACCGGGAGCCGGCTGGCCGGGAACACGCGCCGCCGGCGGCTGCCGCGGCGTGGGCTCGGGCCGCGGAGTGGAAGCGGCCGTCGGCGTCGCCGGTGCCGCCGCCGCAGCCGGAGCGCCGCCGCCCGACTGGCAGCCGCCCGCCAGAACGGACGCCGCGATCGAGACGGCCGCCGACAATCTCCGCGCGCCGGGCATCGAGCGCGATTTTCTCACTGCCGCCCGAGAAGATGACGATCTATCCGGACAGCCGTATCCAGCCGACGCCCTCGTGCCCGAAGCGGAAGAGGTCCGGATGAAGGATTTCGGAAAGCGCCTCGAGCGTCTCGACGAGCCCCGGGCCCGGCCGGTTGAACAGGCGGTTGCCGTCGGCGAGATCGACGCAGCCTGAGCGCGCGGCCTTGAATTCGAGAATCCCGGGAGACTCGTCAGCAGATGCGCCTCGCGCGTCACCTTCTCGAGCGGGAAGCCGCACGGGAAGGCGATGACCACGTCCGGATCCGCGCGGCGCACCTCGTCGAAGTCGAGCCACGGCGAGTGCTCCCCAGCCCGGCCAAAGAGATTACGGCCGCCCGCGAGCTCGACGAGCTCCGGCATCCAGTTGCCCGCCGCCATGAGCGGCGCAAAGCCACTCGACCGTGGCCACGGTCGGGCGCGCGGGCGCGCCGCGGGCCCGATCGGCGATTGCGCCGATGCGGTGGCGGAGCTCCGCGACGAGGTCCCGGCCGCGCTCCCGCGCGTCGAGCGCCACGGCCACGCGCTCCATGTCGTCGAAGACATCCGCGAGGCTTCCGGGATTCAACGGCGTCAGGCGCGGGCGCGCGCCTGTCCAACCGGAGAGCGCGGCCTCCACGTCCCCGAGCGACACGGCGCAAACCTCGCATTGGACCTGCGTCACGACGTGGGTCGGCGCGAGGTCGCGAAGCCGCTCCGCATCCACGCGATAGACCGAAAGCGTTCGCGCGAGCAACGCGCTCACCGAGCTGTGGATCGCGTCCGAGCCGCCGCGCGGATCGACTTTCGGCTCGGTGCAGACGGGCAGATCCGCGACCTCGGCGGGAAAGTCGCACTCGTGCGAGCGGCCGACGAGCGCGTCCGCGAAGCCGAGCGCCGCGACGATCTCCGTCGCCGCCGGCAGGAGCGACACGATCCGCATGGGTGCCCCGCTCAAGGAGGCGCCTCGCCCGGGACGAGATCGGCGAACACGAAGCCGTCCCGCGCGACGACCTCGCCCGGGCGGACCGCGATCCGGCGGCGGAAGAACGGGCCGTCCGTCACGCATGTGTGGAACTCTCCGTTCTCTCCGCACGGATCGACGCCGGGCGGAAGATCCGCGAGGAAGGCGGCGTCGAAGCGCCGGCCGGCGAACGCGGCCGGCAGCTTTCTCGGATCGACGCAGACGACTGTGGCCTCGAGACCGCCCGCGATCATGCTCCGGGCGAGCTCGCGGTGTCTTCTCGCCAGAGGGGAAAGTCGCGGCGCGAGGCCGCGTTCCCGCGAGCATCCGCTCCCGATAGGCGCGGACGTCCTCCAGAAAAAGATCGCCGAAGACGATGTGGGTGACGCCGTCCGCGGTGGCCCGGCGAATCGCCTCCCCCATGGCGCGCTCGTAGTCCGCGTTGATGCAGCCGGCGCCGATGCGCACTTTGCGGCAGGGAACGCCCGCCGCCGCGGCCTGAAGGTCGAGAACGTCCTCGCGCACGCCGTGCATCGAGACTCGTCCGTAGTCTTCGGTGACGGTCGTCAGAAGCCCGGCGATCTCGACCAGCCGGGATCGCGCCGCAGGGTCTCGAGCGCCCAGGCGCTGTCCTTGCCGGAGCTCCAGCGCGACGAGCGCCCGGCGCCGCGGCGGCCGCCTAGGCCCGGCTGTTCCAGAGGACGTCCGGCACGCCGCGCCGCTGGTTCTCGTGGCGCGCCATGACGAAGAGCGCGTCGGAGAGGCGGTTGAGGTACCGGACCGTGTGCGGCGCCGACCGGCTCCGCGCGGCCGAGCGCGACGAGAAGGCGCTCCGCGCGCCGGCAGACGGTGCGCGCGACGTGGAGCTCCGCGGCGCCCGGCGAGCCGCCCGGGAGGACGAAGTTCTCGAGCGGCGGGAGCTCCTCGGAGAGCGCGGTCCATCAGCTTCTCGAGCGCGTCGACGTGGCGCTCCTCGATCCGCGGAGCCGGCATCCGCGCCTTGTCCTCCTCGAGGATGCAGAGGTCCGAGCCCAGGTGGAAGAGCTCGTTCTGGATCGCGCGCAGCGGCCTCCGCGACGCGTCGGATCGAGGCCCGCGGCGAGCGCCGACGCCGATGGTGGCTGTTGAGCTCGTCGACCGTCCCGTACGCCTCGATGCGCAGCGAGTCCTTCGGGACGCGCTGGCCGCCGCCGAGCGCCGTCGTGCCGTCGTCGCCGCGTGCGCGTGTAGACCTTCGTGATGCGCGGCATTCTAGAACCTCACGTCGAGTCCGCCGGCGACGAGCATGCCCGGCCGCCGGATAACCCGCCGCCTCATCGTACTCGCGATCGAGCAGGTTGATCGAAGCGCAGATACGGCGCGAGGCTCGGCGTCGCCTGCCAGCGCGCGATGAGGTCGACGCGCAGGTAGGAGGGGTCCGTCGACGGGAGCGCCCGTCAGCGGGTCGTTGTCCGGCGCGGTCTCCGACGTAGAGCAGCCGCGGCGACGAGGTCGAGGCCGGGCAGCGGCTGCCAGTCGAGGCCGAGCGAGGCGCCGGTGGCGGGGCCGCCGGGCGAGCGGGGCGCCCGTGTCGAGGTTCTCGGCGTCGAGATAGGTGTACGTCGCGTCGGCCGCGAGACCCGCGAGGATCGTCTGCCGCCATCCGACCTCGACGCCCGCGTGTGCGCGCGCTTCCGACGTTCTAGTTCCGCGACGTCGCGAAGTCGTAGACGATCAGGTCCTTCAGGTCGTTCCAGAAGAGCGAGACCTCGACGCGCCCGCTCGCCGACGTAGCGCTCGGCGCCGACCTCCCAGGACACGGAGCGCTCGGGCTTCAGGTCCGGATTCCCGCAGAACGGGTAGTAGAGCTCGCCGATCGTCGGCGCGCGGAATCCGCGTCCCGCCCGAAGCGCGCACCTTCCAGAGCCGGTCCGCCGAGAGCCACGAGACCGTCGCCGCGCGGGCTCCAGTGCGTCGCCGTAGGTCGAGTGGTGGTCGTAGCGAAGGCCCGCCGTGACCGTGAACGCGCCGAAGGTCGCGGAGTCCTGGGCGCCGAGCCCCCAGAGCGTCGTCGTCTGGCCGTCGAGGTTGGCGCCGAAGTTGCTCGCGTCGTCCACCTTCCAGCGCTCCCACGAGGCGAATGCCGTCAGCGTGTGGGCGCCGAGCTGCGCCGTGTCGGCGACGCGCGCCTGGAGCGTCTGCGGCGTCCGTCTGCGAGGCGAAGCCGCCGAGCGGGTCGTCGGTACGCCGGCTTCGACACGCACGCTCGCGCCAGCAGCGACGTCGAGATGGTTCGTGTCGCGAGAGCGCGAAATGCCCGGGCACGGCGAAGCGCTCCTCGTGGAAGAAGCCTCGCGCCGTGCGGATTCTCGCGCGCCGACCGGCCCGGGATTTCCGACCTCGCCGTCCAGGATCGAGCCCTCGAACGCCGATGCGGCTCGCGTCGCGAGAGCCGCGCCTCAGGCGCGCCGAGCCGTTGCGCTGCGCGCCAGTCGGAGTTGGCGCGCGTCGCCGTCGAAGGCGTCGTAGCGATAGCTCGCCGTCGCCGAGAAGGGGCCCTCGCCGGCCGACACGAACGCCGAGGCCTCGCCCCTGGCCCTGGTTTCCGCGCCTCGCCGCGTCGCCCGGCCCGAGAAGCCCTGCGACGCCGGGCCGCGTGAAGATCTGCACGACGCCGCCGATCGCGTCCGAGCCGTAGAGCGCGGAGAAGGGCCCGCGCACGATCTCGATCCGCTCGACGTTCTCGGTCGTCATCGCCGGACCAGTCGTAGCCGGCGAAGTACGGCGAGTTCATCCGCACGCCGTCGACGAGCACGAGCGTCTGCGTCGAGTTGGTGCCCGCGCGTGAAGAGCGAGGTCAGCGAGCCGGGCGTTCCCGACTGGACGACGTCGAGGCCCGGCACGGTGCGCAGCAGCTCGAGCACCGACGGCCGTCTCGCTCTTCTCGATCTCCTGCGCGCGTGATGACCGTGATCGCCGACGCCGACGTTCTTCTCGTCCTCGCGGCGTGGACGTCGCCGTCACGACGACGTCCTCGGAGGCGGGCGGCAGCTGCTGCGCGGCCGCGCGCGGCCGGGCACGAGGACGAGCGAGGAGCGACGGCCGCGACGAGCGCCGCCGCCGTCCGGCGCCGCGCCAGCGCGTCGAGCGCCGAAGAGGACCGCCGTGCCGGCGAGATCGGCCGACGAGCGTGTTCCAGAAGAACGGGATCGCCGCGGCGAAGCAGAGCGCGAGGCCCGCCGGCGTCTTCGGGTAGAGCGCGTCGCCGAGCCCACTCGGCGAGTTGCTCGACGAGGAAGAAGAGGACCGATGCCGCCGACCGAAAGAGCCCGCGAGCCGGAGCGGCCGCGCCGGCGACCCCTCGCGCGCGCGCGCCCGAGCGAGCACGATCGCGGCGAAGGTCGCGTAGATCGGCGGCGCGCACGAGGGTGACCGCGGCGCGCCCGGTGCCGAAGTCGAGGAAGAAGTCCGAGAGCGCCATCGCCGCGAGCGGGACGGCGAGCGCCCAGCGCCGCGGCAGGCGCGCGCCGGCGTAGAGCGCGAGCGCGCCGAGGGCGACGGAGTTGGGAGGATGGGGAAGCAGCCGGGAGAGGGCGCCGAAGAAAGACGAGCAGGACCGCGGTCGTCATTCGAACCTCCCGTTCGACCAGACGAAGCTCTCGGGCGGGTCGAGAAGCGTCCCGCGCCCGCGGAGATTCGAAGGCGCGCCCTGTCTCGGTACCCCGACCGAGAAGCGTGTCGTCCGGCAGGTCTCCTGGCTTCCGGATCCTCCGCCGCCGGGCTCCTTCCCGGACGCGCGACCGGCTTTCCGATCGGGCGCGTCCAGTGGTTTCTGCCCGGGGCGTCCCCGGTGACAGTGGCGGGGGCCGCGCGGGATTTTCACCCGCTTCCCTTGGCCGGACGAATCAAAGAGCGTCGAAGAGCGCGAGACGATACGCCTTCGCGCGCGAGACGTTTCAACCGTCCGCACGGATATGATCCGGCGCAAGATGCGCGGTCCCGACTACACGCTCGACTTCGACCGCCTGCGCCGCGTCGGTTTCCCGGAGGTCGTGCTCGCGCGAGGGCAAGACGCCCGAGCAGGTCGCGAGATCTGCCGGCAGCTCTCCCGCGCCCACGACGTGCTCGTCACGCGGCTCTGCGCCCGAGCGCTGGGAGGAGATCGCGCGCGTCGCCGCTGCCCGGGCCGCGCCGACTACGACCCGCGCTCGGACACGCTGCTCCTCTCCGTCGGCAAGCCGATGCCGCGCGTCGAGGGCATCGTCGCGATCGTGACGGCGGGCACGACGGACATCGCCGTCGCCGAGGAGGCGCGCCGCACGCTCGAGTACCTGGGCGTCTCCTCGACGCTCGTGCCCGACGTCGGCGTGGCGGGGCTCCTGCGCCTGCTCTCCCGCCTCGAGGAGATCGAGCGCGCCGACGTCGTCATCGCCGTCGCGGGCATGGAGGCGTCGCTCTTCTCGGTCATCGGCGGCCTCGTCGGCCGGCCGCTCATCGCCGTGCCGACCTCCCGCGGCTACGGCGCCGCCTTCGGCGGCCTCGCGTCGCTTCTCTCCGCCGTCAACTCGTGCGCCAACGGGGTCACGGCGGTCAACATCGACTCCGGCTACGCCGCCGCGATGGCGGCGTTCCGGATTCTTTCGGGAGGACCTCGCCGATGGGATCGAAAGGAAAACGCGCCTCGCACACCGCCCGACGAATACGTCCACGGCCGCGGCGGTCGGCGTCGACCGCCGGCGCAAGAAAGCGCTCCTCGGCCGGCCGACGACGCCGGTAAAGGTCGCGCAAGGCGACGACGGTCTCGCAGCTGCTCGACTCCTACCGCGAGGCCTCCTTCCAGGCGCGCGCGCTCGGCAAGTGCGGCCGGGTCTTCGAGGCGATGCTGCGCGACCGGCAGCGGCCGACGATCTTCCTCGGCATGGCGGGCTCGCTCATCGCCGCCGGCATGCGGCAGGTGATCGTGGACCTGATCGAGAAGAACATGGTGGACGTCGTCGTCTCGACCGGCGCGATCATCTCGCAGGACTTCTACCAGGTGCGCGGCGGCCGCCACTACCACGGCGACGCCGACGCCGACGACAAGGAGCTGCGCGACCTCTACATCGACCGCCTCTACGACACCTTCATCGACGAGGAGAAGTACTGGGAGACCGACCTCGCCGTCTCGCAGCTTCGCCGACTGCGCTCGGCGCGCAGAGCCTCTCCTCGCGCGCGTTTCTGCGCGCTGCTCGCCGAGAGCGCGCGCGCACGACAAGGGCTCGATCCTCGGCGCCTGCGCCCGCCGCGGCGTGCCGCTCTTCGTGCCGGCCTTGAACGACTCCTCGATCGGCATCGGCCTGACCGAGCACTACCACCGCGCGCGCCAGGCCGGCAGCGAGCCGTTCGAGATCTCGCTCGATCCGCGACAACTACGAGCTGACGCAGATCGTCGTGAAGAGCCCGGCGACGGCGGCGCTCTACATCTCGGGCGGCGTGCCGAAGAACTACATCAACGACTCGATCGTGATGTCGCTACATCTTCGGCATCGACACGGGCGGCCACAAGTACGCGCTGCAGGTCACGACCGACGCGCCGCACTGGGGCGGCCTCGGCGGCTCGACGCTCTCGGAGGCGACGTCCTGGGGCAAGGTCTCCAAGAAGGCGACGCACGAGATGGCGTTCATCGAGACCTCCGTGGCGCTGCCGCTGCTCTACGGGTACGCGCTCCAGAAGCGGCGCGGCGAAGGGGCGCAAGCGGCTCGCGTTCGACTGGGACGGGGACATTTTGAAGAAGGTGCAGAGGGTGTAACGAGGGCGGGGACAAGCCCCGCCCCTACGGCATTTAAGCTATTGTAGGGGCGGCCCTTGCGGCTCGCCCGACACCCAAATGAAAACGCCCCGATCTCTCGGGGCGTTTCTGGCTCGACGGCTGGCGAGCTGACAGTCATCTACAGCGCCTCGCCCTTCAGCGGGATCTCGATGACGGCCTTCTCCTTGTCGGTCGTGTAGAGCTTGACCTTTCCGTCGACCGCGCCCTTCTTGACCTTGTCGGTCGCCTTGACGACGACCGTGTAGGAGACGCCCTCCTGCGTCGGGACGACGTCGGTCAGGAAGCCCGGCACGTTGACCTCGGCCTTGGTGACCTTGACCGGCTGGCCCGGCTTGTTGTTCGTCACGATGATGTTGCGCGTGATCGGGTCCTTGCCGGCCGTGAAGTTGCCGAAGTTGACCGTGACCGGCGTGACCGAGACGCGCGGCCGGACGATGCCGGAGACCGGAATCTCGAGGGTCGGCTGCTGCGTCACGCCGGTCGTCGACGCGGATCGGCGCGTTGAGGAGCCCCTCGGGCGCGTCGCCCGTGACGGAGACGTGCAGCTTGTACTGGTCGCCCGGACGCCCGGCGATCTTGTCCTTGTCGCCGGCCGGCGAGATCTCCGCCTTGACGTAGGGCTGCGCGGTCTCGGCGACGATCGGCTTGAAGCCCTTCTCCTCGGAGATGAGGATGACGTCCTGCGAGGCCGGGTCGCCCTTGACGACCGAGAAGCGCACGTAGCCGTGCGGCAGCGACGTCGACGAAGGGCTTGACGATCGCCTTGACGAAGAGGTTCATCTGCGGGCGGTCCGGGTCGTTCGAGACGAGGAGGACCGACTTCGAGATCGGGCCGGAGAAGCTCTTGGTGTCGACGCTGACGTGACGACCTTGCCCTCGGCGCCCGGCTTGATGACCTTGTCGAAGGAGGCGACCGTGCAGCCGCATCCGGGGCGCGCGTCGGAGATGATCGAGGTCCGAGCCGCCGTTGTTCTTGATGATGAAGGTCGGACTCGATGACCTGGCCCTTGGCGACGGTCCCGGTGTCCTTGGTCTCCGGGATGATCTCGATCTTGGGCGCCGCGACGGCGGCGGGCTTGGCCGGGGCCGGGGCGGCCGGGCGCTTGGCCTGCGGCTTGGCGGCGGGCTTTCCTGGGCAAAGGACAGCGCCGCGCCGGCGACAGAGCCGCCAGGACCAGGCCGGCAGATTTTCCAGATGTGACGCATCTTCCGACTCCTCTTCTGTCTTCGTCTGCCTGTCATAGGGTTACACCGTCGCCTGAAACGCGCGAAATCTCGTGCATATTTCCAGAAAACGCCTCGATAAGACCAATGACTTCCGCCTCTACATGGCGCGAAATCCGGCGCTTCCACATGGTGCCGCATCGGAGGCACTGCCATGGTGCCCGCTCGCGGCCCTCCTGACCGAGGCGCGGCCACCGCGTCACGGGCAGCGACCTCGACTTCTATCCGCCGATGTCGACCCTCCTCGAATCGCTCGGCAAATCCCGGTATTCAAGGGGCTTTCGCGCCGAGCACGTCCCCGCCGACTGCGACGCCGTGATCGTCGGGAACGCCGCCACGCGCGACAACGTCGAGGCGGCCGAGGCGGAGCGCCGGCGGCCTGCCGGTCCTCTCCCTGCCGCAGGCGATCCGGCAGTACCTGCTGCCGGGAAAGACCTCCGTCGTCATCACGGGAACGCACGGCAAGACGACGACCTCGGCGCTGACGGCCTGGCTGCTCTCGACTCCGGCCGCGACCCGGGTTCCTCGTCGGCGGCGAGATGCGAACCTCGGCCGCGGCTATCGGCGGGGCGAGGGGCCGCACTTCGTGCTCGAGGGCGACGAGTACAACGCGGCCTTCTTCGACCGCGGCCCGAAGTTCCTGCACTACGAGCCGCGGCATCTCTTCATCGGCAACATCGAGTACGACCACGCGGACCTCTATCCGGATCTCGACGCCGTCCTCGACGCCTTCCGGAAGGTCGCCGCGATCGTGCCGGCCGAACGGCATCATCGTCGTCAACGCGCGACGATCCGCGCGTCGCTCGGCGTCGCCGAGGGCGCCGCCGGCGCGGCGCGTGCTCGTCTCGACTCGAAGATCTCGGCGCCGACTTCGCGGCCGCGCGACATCGCGTTCCGCCCCGAGGGCACCGAGTTCACGCTCGTCGAGGGCGGGCACGCCGACCGCGCGCCTCACCTCGCCGCTGCTCGGGCCATGCACAACGTGCGCAACGCGCTCGGCGCGATCGCGCTCGTGCGCGGGCTCGGCCTCTCGCCGGCCGAGATCGCGCGGGCCCTGCCGCGCTTCGCCGGCGTGCGGCGGCGGCTCGAGGTCAAGGGCGAGAAGAACGGCATCGTCGTCGTCGACGACTTCGCGCACCATCCGACCGCCGTGCGCGGGACGCTCGAGGCGGCGCGCGCGCGCTGGCCGGGCCGGCGGCTCTGGGCGCTCTTCGAGCCGCGCTCGAACACCGCGGGCCGCAAGATCTTCGAGGAGGACTACGCCGCGGCGTTCGCCGGCGCCGACGGCCTCGTCATCGCGCCCGTCTTCCACTCGAGCCGCCTGCCGCCCGAGGCCCGCATCGACCGCGAGGCGCTCGTCGCGGCGATTCCGCGCCGCCGGAAAGCCCGCCTTCGCGCCGGAGAAGATCGAGGAGATCCCGGACGATCCTCGCGGCGCGAGGCGCGCGCCGGCGACGTCCTGCTCCTGATGTCCTCGGGCGCGTTCGGGGGGTTGCCGGAGACGTTGCTCGAGGGGCTGTCGAGCCGGATCACTCCGCCGCCACGCGATTCCTGAGGACTCCGACTCCTTCGATCTCGACCTCGACGACGTCGCCCGGCGAGAGCGGCCCGACGCCGGCGGGCGTGCCGGTGAGGATCAGGTCGCCCGGCATCAGCGTCATCATCCGCGAGACGTAGGCCACGAGAAAGGCCGGCGAGAAGACGACGTTCGACGTGCGCGCGGACTGCTTGACCGCGCCGTTGACGCGCGTCTGGATCGCGAGATCGGACGGGTCGAGACCGGACACGATCTCCGGGCCGACCGGGCAGAACGTGTCGAAGGACTTGGCTCGCGCGAACTGCCCGTCCTTCTTCTGGAGGTCGCGCGCCGTCACGTCGTTGGCGCAGCAGACTCCGGCGAGCGCCTCGAGCCACCGTTCCTGCGGCCAGCTCTTGATCTTCTTGCCGATGACGAGCGCGAGCTCGCCCTCGTAGTCCACGCGCTCGGACTCCGGAGGCAGCCGGATGTCGCCGCCGTCCAGCACCAGCGCCGACGGCGCCTTGAGAAAGAGAAGCGGCTCCTTCTCGGGCGCCACGTTGCCGAGCTCCGCGGCGTGCTCGCGGTAGTTGCGCCCGACGCACACGATCTTCGAGGGCAGGGGCGGCGCCCCGGCCGAACCGAACGCGTAACGCTTCATGCTCTCCACGCCTCCTCGTTGAGCTCCCCGGTGAAGATCTCGCGCGCGTCGCCCGTCGAGCGTCGCGTCGGCGATCGGCGCCCTCCGTCGGCGTGAACTCGACCGTGAAGGGCGACGCCGCTCTCGCGTGTCGCAGACGACCGGCGGCCGGACGCGTCCCTCGCGCGCCGCGACGACCGCCGCGGCCACGACGCCCGATCCGCAGGCGAGCGTCTCGCCTTCCACGCCGCGCTCGAACGTCCGGATCGCGAGGCGCCGGTCGCGCGAGCACCTCGACGAAGTTCACGTTGGCGCCGTCGGGCAGGTCCGGGTGCCGGCGCAGCGGCGGCGCCAGCCGATCGATCGGGAGCGCCGCGAGATCGCCCCGACGAAGACGACGAGGTGCGGCACGCCGACGTACATCGGAGTGCGCCGTCGGCGGAAGACCCTCGCCGGAGATCGCGAACGGCTTCCCCGGACGGCGGCAGCGCCGGAAGACGAAGCGTGACGCTCTCCTTGCCGACGCGCGCCGGGATCGCGCCCCAGCCCGTCTCGATCTCGAGCTCCTCTCCCGCGACGAGCCCGCGCGTCACGGCGTAGCGGGCGGCGCAGCGCGTCCCGTTGGCGCAGAAGGACGCGAGCCCGCCGTCGGAGTTGAAGTAGTCGAGCCGCAGGCGATCCGGTTCCGACGGCGACAGGAAGAGCGCGCCGTCCGCGCCGACCGACAGTCCCGCGGCGGCAGACCAGCGCGAGCCGCGCGCGGTCCTCCGCGGACGAGCTGCCGCCCGTCGGCCTCGAAGACGAGGAAGTCGTTTCCGCCGCCGGCCATCTTGGTGAAGCGCGTCGGGAGCACGGGCGAGAGTTTACCGGAGCGGCCGCTCGAGTCAGAACGGCTCGGCGACGGCCTCGGGCGAGGGCGGCGGACAGATTGCCGGGCCGGTCCACGGCGCGGACGGTGTAGCGGTAGCGCTTGCCCTCGGGCACGGTCTCGTCGGTGAAGAACGTGTCCGTGATCGGCTTCTCCGTCAGCGCCGCCGGCGGCCCCTCGTCCTCGGCGCGAACACGAGATAGCCGGCGAGGTCGGCCGACGCCGACCGGATCCCAGACGAGCCGCACGAGCTTCGCCTCGGACAGCGCGTCGAGGCGCGCGGGAGCCGCCGGCGGATAGACGTCGCGGTAGAGGATGCCGGCCTCGTCCGCCGGCGGCCCTTCGATGCGGGGCTTCGCGAGTGCGGTGGCGCGCACCGTGTAGAAGTATGCCGCGCCGTAGGGCTGACCGCAGTGTCCACGTAAGCTCGTGTCCGCGACGGCGGCGGCGTTCAGCGGCCGCTCGTACTCCTCCTGCGGCAGCATCCGGCGGTAGACGAAGTAGCCGCCGATCGCGACCGGCCGGCCGAGCAGGTCGTTCGACGGCGCGGGCCAGTCGAGGCAGACCCGTCCTTCCTCCGCGACGACCGATCCGAGCACCGGAGCCTCCGGCGGCACCTCCGGCGAAAGCGTCACGATGTTCGAGAGCGGGCTCTTCTCGCCGTCGCGGCGCACCGAGACCACCGACTAGGCGAGCGTGGGCACGGCTGTCCTTCTGCGAGGAGCGGCATCAGGGGATCGCGATAGACGACGCTCGCGCCGCGCGAGTACTGCGCCGAGCTCGCCGGCTGGAAGCGTCGCGACGGGCTTGGCCTCGCGGTAGAACGCCTCCTCCGCGAGGCGCACGGACTGCGCCGCCCGCCGGCGCCGCGGCCCCCGGCGCCTCGTCGGTGCGCGGCGCCGGGCGGGCCCCCGGGCTTCGCGGCGGGCTGCGACGTGAGCATCGGGCTCGGCTCCCGATGACGCGATAGACGTCGATCTCGGCGAGGTCCGTCAGCGGCGCGCCCGTCAGGAGCCGGTCGGGAAATGTGAACGTGAGGACCGCGTCGTCTCCCTCCTGCTCGACGGCGAGGTCCGAGACGGCCCGCGGCCCGCGCGGCAGCGGCGGCGTCGGATCGCGCTTCTTGCCGCAGCCGGCAGCGAGCGAGGACGAGGATCGCGAGAGCCGCGCGAAGCAGGCGCGCCGGAGCCGCGCCGCTTCACAGGACGTAGCGCGAGAGGTCCTCGTCCTTGACGAGATCCGCCAGCGCGGCGCGCACGTCCTCGACCTCGATCGCGGATCTTGCGGCCGGCGTTCTCCGGGCCGGCGAAGGAGATGTCTTCGAGCAGGCGCTCCAGGATCGTGTGGAGGCGGCGCGCGCCGATGTTCTCGAGGGCGCGGTTGACGCGCTCGGCGTCGCGCGCGATCTCGCGCGACGGCGTCGTCGGAGAACGAGAGCTCGACGCTGCTCGGCGCCGAGCAGCGCGCGGTACTGCTTCAGCAGCGCGTTCTCCGGCTCGGTCAGGATGCGGACGAAGTCCTCCTCGGTCAGCGAGTCGAGCTCGACGCGGATCGGGAACCGGCCCTGGAGCTCCGGGATCAGGTCCGACGGCTTCGAGACGTGGAAGGCGCCGGCCGCGATGAAGAGGACGTGGTCGGTCTTGACGAACCCGTACTTCGTGTTGACGGACGGTGCCCTCGACGATCGGCAGCAGGTCCCGCTGGACGCCCTCGCGCGAGACGTCGGGGCCGCGGCCGGACTCGCGCCCGGCGACCTTGTCGATCTCGTCGAGGAAGACGATGCCCGAGGACTGCGCGCGCTCGACCGCCTCGCGCGCGACCTGGCCCGGGTCGACGAGGCGGCCCTCCTCCTCGGCCTGGAGGATCTCGCGCGCCTCGGCGACGGAGGTCTTGCGGCGCTTCTTCTTGCCGCCGAAGAGGCCCGGCAGCATCTCCTTGACGTTGATGTCCATCTCCTCGACGCCCTGGTTCGTCACGATCTCGAAGGACGGGAACGTCTTGTCGGCGACCTCGACCTCGACCATCCGATCCTCGAGCTTGCCCTCGCGCAGCATCGCGCGCAGCTGCGCGCGCGTCTCCTCGCGCCTCGGCTCTCCGGCAGCGCCGGCAGCAGCAGCTCGAGCAGGCGCTGCCTCGGTCGCGCGCGCGCGCCCGGTCGCGGATCTCGAGCGTCTTCTCCTCGCGCACCATCTGGACGGCGACCTCGGTCAGGTCCCGCACGATCGACTCGACGTCGCGGCCGACGTAGCCGACCTCGGTGAACTTCGAGGCCTCGACCTTGAGGAACGGCGCGTCCGCCAGCCGCGCCAGCCGCCGCGCGATCTCGGTCTTGCCGACGCCGGTCGGGCCGATCATCAGGATGTTCTTCGGGCAGGATCTCGCGCGCCATCTCCGGATCGAGCCGCTGGCGCCGCCAGCGGTTGCGCAGCGCGACCGCGACCGCCTTCTTGGCCTTGCTTCTGGCCGACGACGAACTTGTCGAGCTCCGCGACGATCTCGCGCGGCGTCAGCGACGCCGGAGACTTCGCGACGGCCTCCTCGGCCTTTTCGCCGGGCATCAGGAAAACCATGCCGGGGCGTCTTCCCTCAGATCTCTTCGAGCGTGATCCGGTCGTTGGTGTAGATGTCGATGCCGCGAGGCGATCAGCAGCGCCTCGCGCGCGATGGCCGCCGCTGCCAGATCCGGACGGTGCTTGAGAAGCGCGCGCGCGGCGGCGAGCGCGTAGGGGCCGCCGGAGCCGACCGCGAGCACGCCCTCCTCGGGCGAGATGAGGTCGCCGGTGCCCGAGATCAGGAGCGACGTGGTCTTGTCCGCGACGATCAGCAGCGCCTCGAGCTGACGCAGCATCTTGTCGGTCCGCCAGTCCTTGGCGAGCTCGATCGCCGAGCGCTCGAGGTTGCCGCGGTACTCCTCGAGCTTCATCTCGAAGCGCGAGAAGAGCGCGAACGCGTCGGCGGAGGAACCCGCGAAGCCCGCGAGCACGTCGCCGCCCTTCGAGCCTGCCGGATCTTCGCCGCCGTCTGCTTCATGACGGTCGTTCCGAGCGTGACCTGGCCGTCGGAGGCCATGGCGACGCGCCCGTCGTGGCGGACGCAGAGGACCGTCGTCGAGCGCCATTTGTCGCGCGGCGTCACGCGACGAGGATACCGCAGGCTCCCGGAAGTTACTTCGAGGCTCGCCCCGCGAGCGCCCGGATCCCGGCCTCGACGATCGCGTCCTCCTGCCCGGGCGCCGCCGGCGGCCGGTCGAGCACGGCGACGTCCGGCTCGACGCCGCGGCCCTCGTAAGAGCTTTCCGTCGCAGATCCCGGATCGCGCGGCGCGAGATGAAGAGCGTCGAGCCGTCCGAGAGCCGGTCGGCCGCCGCGCCGCCCGAGAGCATCCCCGCCGTCGTCTCCCCCACGATCGGGCCGATCGCGTGCGCGCGGAACTTCAGCGCGAGCGCCTCGCCCGCGCTCGCCGTGCCGGAGTTGACGAGGAGCGCCACGGGCAGCGGGCGGTAGACCGGCGGCGACGAGGCGCGGGCCGTCGCGCGTGACGACCTCGTAGTCGCCGGCGCTCCACTGCCCGCGCAGAAACGTCGTGCAGGATGTTCGGATCGTAGCCGCCGCTGTTGCCGCGCACGTCGAGAAGCACGCCCTCGATCGATGCCCAGCCCGCGAGCTCCGGCTTCGCACGCGCCGACTCGTCGCGGTCGAGCAGGAGGTCGACCGACGGCGAGCGCCGTCTCCGCGCTCATGCCCCAGAGGCGCAGCGTAGCCGTATTGCTTGCCGCCGCGCGTGATCACGCGCGCGCTCTTCCAGACGAGCGTGTCGCCGGGCTCCTCGGGCTCGCGGCGCAGGAGCGACGTCTTCTCCTCGGCCGAGCCGCCCGCGCTTCCACGTCACCGCGACGTCGGTGCCGGGCGTTCCCCTCGAAGACGAAGAAGAGGTCGCGGAAGTTGACGCGCTCGCTCCCGTAGCGCCGGCCGCCGACGGCGAGCACGCGGTCGCCGACGCGCATCCCGGCGCGTTCGGCGGCGTGGCCCGGAAGGATTCCCTTGACGGCGTATCCGTCGCCGTCGCGTCCGATCCGAAGCTCCGGCCGTCGCGAGCACGCTCGGGCATCGCTTCCGGGAGACGGAACGTGTGCGAATCTTTCAGTGTCGCGAGGAGCCGGTCGTATGCCGCGTCGCGCGCGGGCGCGCCGCCGGCGGCCGCGATCTCCGCCGCCGCGCGCCGGACGGCGCCGTCCCAGTCGGCGCCCGTCGAGGTTCGGGTCCCAGAACTCGGCCCGCACGATCCGGTCGATCTCGGCAAGAAGCGGCGGCGCCGGCACCGGCTCGGCCGCCGGCGCGGCGGGCGCGCGAAGAGCGACCAGCGCGAGGAGGAGCGCGGCGCGGGGCGTCACGGGCGCGTCACGCCTTCGGATGCGCGCTGCGATAGACCTCGCGCCAGCCGCGCGGCGTCGAGGTGCGTGTACTTCTGCGTCGTCGAGAGCGAGGCGTGGCCGAGCAGCTCCTGGATCGCGCGCAGGTCGGCGCCCGCCTCGAGCAGGTGCGTCGCGAACGTGTGGCGCAGCGCGTGCGGCGAGATGTCGGCGGGCAGGCCGGCCGCGCGCAGCCGGCGCTTCAGGAGCCGCGCCATCGAGCGCGTCGTCAGCCGGCCGCCGCGGCGGTTGACGAAGAGCGGCTCGCCCTCGTCGTCGCGCGCGGTCCCCGGCCGGCGCAACGCCATCGCGCACCGGCAGCTAGGCGCGCAGGGCGTCCTCCGCCTGCTCGCCGAAAGGGACGATGCGCTGCTTGGATCCCTTCCCGAGGACGCGGACGAGGCGCGACGAGAGATCGACGTCCTCGACGTCGAGGCCCGCGGCCTCCGAGACGCGCAGACCCGTCGCATAGAGGAGCTCGAAGAGAGCGCGCTCGCGCTCGGGAACGGAGTCCGCCTCCGTCGGCGTCGAGGAGGCTCTCCGTGTCCGCGAGCGTCATCGCGCGGGGCAGCGACCGCGGCACGCGCGGCGACAGCGAGGCCGGCCGCGGGGCTCTTCTCGAGATGCCCTCCGCGGCAGGCCCAGCGGAAGAAGCGAGCGCAGCGTCGAGAGGTGCCGGGCGATCGAGCGGTTCTTCAGTCCCGCGCGATGGAGGGCGGCGAGGTACGAGCGCACGGCGAGCGGGTCGACGCGCGCAGAGCGTCGCGGAGGCGGCCTTCTCCTCGCCGAACTCGTCCTCCCAGAAGACGGCGAAGCGCGCCAGGTCGGTCCGATACGCCCGCACCGTCCGCGGCGAAAAGCGGCGCTCGTCGGCGAGGTATGAGCGCGAAGCCGTCGATCGCGCGCGCGAGCGTGACCACCGCCAACCAGTGTAAACCGGCGTCGCGCGCGGCGCGGGGCTAACTCTTGCCCTTGAAGCCCCGGACGTCCGCCTTGACGAGAGACTCGATCTGTTCCTTCGAAAGCTTCTTGCCGAAGGAGGGCATGTCCATTCCGCCCTCGGTGACGGTCTTGATCAGCTCCTCGTCCGTCTTCTTCTCCTGGAACTCGGCGTCGGTGAAATTCTGCGCCTTCAGCTGCTTCCCCTTGGGCGTTTGCGCCTTGCCGTCCTCGCCGTGGCACTTGGCGCAGTACTTCAGAAAGGTCTCCGACGGATGGTCCGTCGCTCCGAAGACCGCCACGGCGAATCCCGCGATCGCACCGAACACGACGCCTCCGAGGATCCGACCCTTCTTCATCCCTTCCTCGCTTTCTCCATGTCGCGCAAGATGTGCTCCGGCTCCCAGTCCTCTCCGTAGTAGATATTGGTGAGGCGCCCCGCCCCGTCGAGCACGGCGACGCCCTGCTGGTGAACGACCTGCCCCTTGTCGGGATAGTAGAGGACTCCGAACCGCTCCGCCACGTCGGCGACCGCCTTCGGGTCTCCCGTCAGGAACTTCCATCGCCTCGGATCCGCGCCGGCCCGCTTCGCGTAATCGTCGAGAACCGGCGGCGTGTCGTGCTCGGGATCGACGGTGATCGTGACGAGATGGCCGAAGCCGGCGGCCGCGAGCGAGGCGGCGAGCTTCGAGAACTTCGCCGTCGTGAGCGGGCAGGCGGTTGCGATCGGACAGCGCGTGTAGATGAAGGTCACCGCGACCGGCTCGCCGGCGAGCTCGGACAGCCGCATCGCGCGGCCCTTCTGGTCCGTCAGCGTGAAGTCCGGCATCCGGTCGCCGACCGCGATTCCCCGATTCGGGTGCGGCGTGACGATGGCGGACGCTGCCGAGGACGCCGAGCCCGCTGTCGAGGCCGGAGCGGGACCGGCGGCCTCGCGCTTCACTCCTTCGATCCAGTACTTCCCGCCGTCCACGACCAGCGTGCCCGAGATGCGGTCTCCCGCCACGAGTGCCGCGACGAGCTTCGCGTCGGCGCGGATCGGGAAGACCATGGTCATGCCCGTGTCCATGAAGCCCTCGATGGGCTCGTGCTCGAGCGTGACCTCGGGCTTCCCGGCGTCGAGCGACCGGACGACGCCGGCGATCGCGTAGCGCTGCGGGCCGGCGGCCGCGGTCCGCGACTCCGAGCGGCCGCAGGCGAAGGCGAGCCCGGCGACGAGGGAGAGGAAGAGCGCGAGGGCTCTCGATCGGCGCGTCATCGGATTCACTTCAATCCAGCGGCGCTTCCCCGTATTTCCTTTCGCTGTCATCGCCGGCGAATCCGCTCGGGGTCTCTCGTCGAAGACTCCTCGGGATGACAGACAATTCGGCCCGCCTTCATGCTCCTCTAACCTCTAAGGCGCCTCGAAGGTGAGCGACGTCCACACGCTCTCCCAGTCGGCGTTCACGCCGGCGGGGGCGGGGCCCATGCGGACCGACTTGACGAGCCAGACGCCGGCCTCGGGCAGATCGAGCGTTGCGCCGCCGCGGGCGTCCGTGCGGGCGCGCACCTTCCGGTCGGGCGAGGCCTGGTTCATCGCGACGACGAGGAGTCCTTCCGCCGGTTCTCCGTTCCAGAGAATCTTCACCGGCAGCTTCCCGGGGACGGCGCGCCGCGGGTCGGCGCCCGACACGATCTCGAGCGCGAGGCCGAGCGGGCGGCCGAAGACCTTCGCGTCCGGCGCGACCGTAACGGCCGCGCCCGAAGCCCCCTCCGCGGCCGAGACGAGGAGCGACTTGACCGAGCGCGAGTAGACCTCGCGTCCGGGCTTGCCGCTCTCTCCGCGGCGCGCGCGCTCTTTCGAGACGTGCTCGAGGCCCTCCTCGGCGAGGTACTTCTCGAACCGGTCGGCCTCGAGCGTGATCGGCGTCCCCAGGCTGCGGTATGCGATCCAGACGAGCCCCGGTGCCGGCGCGACGAATGAGCCCGCCGGATCGGCGCCCGGCAGTCCGTCGATCTCGACGTCGCCGCCTTCCCCGGCCAGCGCGAAGCGCTCGATGAGCGCGGGCTTGCGCGGCACCGGGTCGCCGCGGAAATCCTGGCCCACGCGCAGCGACACGAAGACCTCCGCGCCGGGCGCGGGGCGGAAGGTCGAGGGCTCGATCCAGAAGTCGTGCGCGGCGAGCCGGGCGGCGAGCGCGAGCGCGCCGCATCCGATCGCGGCCGCGCGGGCGCGGCTCAAGACGCCCGCGAGAGAAAGTCCGCCAGGCGCGACCGGTCGAGGTTTCCGCCCGAGAGGATGACGCCCACCTTCTTTCCCGCGAAATCCGCCTTCCTGTGACGGACCGCCGCCGCCCCGACGACGCCCGACGGCTCGACGAGCACCTTCATGCGCTCCAACATCCACGTGAGCGTCTCGATCATCTCGTCGTCCGTGACGACGAGCACGTCCTTCACCGTCTCCTGGATGATCGGGAACGTGAGCTCCCCCGGGCAGGGCACCTGCAGCCCATCAGCGATCGTCTTCGGGATCTCGATCTCCACGCGCTCGCCCTTGCGCAGCGATTGCCGCGTGTCGTCGGCGGTCGCGGGCTCGACGCCGTAGATCTCGATCTTCGGACGCACCCGTTTGGCCGCGGAGGCGCAGCCCGAGATCAGGCCGCCGCCCGAGGCGGGAACGAGGAGCGCGTCGAGATCCGGGACCATCTCGAGCAGCTCGGCCGCCGCCGTGCCCTGGCCCGCCATGACGAGCACGTCGTCGAACGGCGGAATGAGCAGCGCGCCCCGCTCGCGCACGAGCCTCTCGCCGATCTCGTCGCGCTTCTCGGTGTAGCGGTCGTACAGGACGATCTCGGCGCCGTACGCGCGCGTGGCCGCGAGCTTCGCCGCCGGGGCATCCTTCGGCATGACGATCGTCGCGTGGAGCCCGCGCAGCTTCGAGACGAGCGCCACCGCCTGCGCGTGGTTTCCGGAGGAGTACGCCACGACCTCGGTGAACGGGTGCCGCTCGAGCTCGGCCGCGACCTTGTTGTAAGCGCCGCGGAACTTGAAAGACCCGGCACGCTGGAAGTTCTCGGCCTTGAAGAAGACGGAGGCGCCCGCCGCCTCGTCGAACTGATGCGACGTCAGGACGGGCGTGCGGTGCGCGCGGCCGGCCAGGCGCCGCCGCGCGGCGTCGATCTCGGCGCCGGGAATCATGGCAGGGCCGCCGCCGGCTCGACGGCGTCGCGGAACTCGCGGATCGCCTCGAGGGCGCGCCGCGAAAGCTGCTCGCGGCGCGCGCGCCGGTCGCGGATCGGCGAGTGGGACGTGTCCTCGATCAGGCCGAACGTCACGTTCATCGGCTCGAACTTTTCGGTCGCCGGGCGCTCCGAGCAGTGCCGCGCGAGCGACCCCATCGCCGTCGTGTATGGAAGCGGCGCGGGCTCGCGGCCTTCGAGCAGCTGCGCGAGCGTGAGCCCGACGCCGAGCCCCGTGGCCGCGCTCTCGACGTAGCCTTCGACGCCCGTGATCTGCCCCGCGAAGAAGATCCGCGGTTCCCGGCGCATCCGGAAGAAGCGGTCGAGGTGCGCCGGCGCGTGAATGTAGGTGTTGCGGTGCAGCATCCCGAATCGAACGAACTGCGCGCCCTCGAGCCCTGGAATCGTGCGGAAGACGCGCTGCTGCTCGGCAACCTTGAGCTTCGTCTGGAACCCGACGAGGTTGTAGTGCTCGCGCGCGAGATCGTCCTGGCGCAGCTGCACGACGGCCCACGGGATCTTCCCGGTGCGGGGGTCGGGAAGACCCATGGGCTTCATCGGCCCGTGGCGGAGCGTCTCGGGCCCGCGTTCGGCCATCACCTCGATCGGCAGGCAGCCCTCGAAGTAGATCCCCTTCTCGAAGTCCTTCACCGGCACCGTCTCGGCGGCGAGCAGCGTCACGATGAACGCCTCGTACTGCGCGCGATCGAGCGGCGCATTCCAGTAATCCTCGCCGCCTCCCTTGCCGTAACGCGAGAGGGCGTACATCTTCGAGAGGTCGAGCGAGGGCGCGGATACGATCGGCGCGATCGAATCGTAGAAGTACAGGTCACCGGTCCCGAGCAGCTCTCCGATCGCCGCGTCGAGCGCCGGCGACGTCAGCGGTCCCGTGGCGAGGACGACGTAGCCGTCGGCAGGAATCGCGCGCGCCTCCTCGCGGACGAGCTCGATCTCGGGCCGCGCCGCCAGCGCCTCGGTGACGAGTCCGGCGAAGACGTCGCGGTCCATCGCGAGGGCGTCGCCCGCCGGCACGGCCGCCCGCCGGGCGCACCGGATCACGAGCGAGTCGAGCGCCTCCATTTCCCGCTTCAGGAGCCCGACCGCGTTGGCGGGATTGTCGGAGCGGAAGGAATTCGAGCAGACGAGCTCGGCGCATCGGTCCGTCCGGTGCGCGACGGTCGAGACGCGCGGGCGCATCTCGACCAGCCGGACGCGGTGCCCGCGCCGCGCGAGCTGCCAGGCGCACTCCGAGCCGGCGAGGCCGGCGCCGACGATCGTCACCCGATCGGACACGGCCGGAATTCTACGACGCGCCCGGCGAACGGCGGCCTCCTCGAGTGGCTATATCAAAACTGATATAGCGAGCGGCCGGGACGGGTCAGGCCGGCGGCAGGATCCGAAACGTGGCCGTCACCCGGCGGCGAGCCGGGTCGGACGGCGCTTCGACCGAGACCTCCACCGGCCCGGGGACGGACAGCCAGTCGGCGGGGACCGTGGCCGTCAGCAGGCGGCTGTGCGCGAGGGTGGTCGGCAGCGGCTTCCCGCCCCATCGCACCTCGTCGCCCGGCTGGAATCCGGTGCCGACGACCGCCAGCCCGGCGCGGCCGTCCGGCTGGCGCTGGAAGACCTCGCCGGCCCGCGTTTGCGCGGGGGACAGCACGAGAAGCGACCGCTCGGCGTCCGCGCGAGCCCGAGCGATCCGCCCGGTTCCGACGGAAGGCAGCGGCGCGTCGCGGCAGGCCGCCGCGCCGAGAATCAGCAGGACGCCCGCCGCGCGCTCAATTCGCATGGAGGACCCGGACTTCGTCCGCCGCGAGATTCTGGCCGCGGCCGCCGCCATGCCGCTCCACCGGGATCGGCTCGAGCTGTCCCGCGAGGCCCGGAGCGCCTCGCAGATACCCGAGCGCGAGCAGGCGCGCGGCAACCTCCCCCGGGACGTTCGCCGCGCCGGCGGAGGAGCGCGGCGCCGGCGGCAGCGTGAAGAGGGTCGCGCCTTCCGGGAGCGGTTCCCGGCCGGCCCAGGCCAGCTCGGACCAGCGATAAGAACCTCGGACGACGGCGCGTCCCGACGGAGTCACCGCGGCCCCCGCTCCCAGGAGCGTGATCTCGACCGCGCGCGAGCCGTCCCGCGGCTCGATCGCGATCCAGACGGGAGCGCGCCCGAACGCGAACTGCGCCTCGGCAACCGCTCCCTGCTGCACGAGCACCGGCGGGAGCGCGAGACCGAACGTGCGGAGGGCCGGCGCCCCGCCGCGGCCGCGCGCCCAGAGCCGCGCCTCGGAGGGCTCCTCCGCGGACCGCGCCGGCAGGCGCAGGACGAGAGCATCCGGAAAGCTCGACGCGACGTAACGGTCGGCCGCCTCGCGAAGGACGGCGCCGCCGCCGGCATCGCATGCGGAGGGGCTGCGCTCCGCGGGATCCCGCGAGAGGTCGAAGCACTCCTCCGCCGCGAGGCGGTAATAGCGCGTCGTCGGATCGAACAGCGAGACCGGCGACCCTCCCGTACGCCGGATCATCTTCGCGCGCGCCCGCCGCAGCGCGAGCGCGTCGTGCGGCGGCGCCTCGGTCACGACGACGCGCCCCGCCGCCGGCTCGCCGGACAACAACGACTGCCCCTCGAAGGAGTCCGGAGCCGCGACCTCCGCGGCGTCCGCCAGCGTCGGCGCAACGTCGAGCAGCGACGCGTTCGCGCGGAGCACGCCGCGCGCCGCCGCCCTCCAGGGAACGCGAACTTCGAGGGGCACGCGCAGCTCCTCCTCGAAGAGGTAGGGACTCCCGTGGCCCCACTCGAGGCACTGGCCGCGGATGTTCCGGTCGCAGAGCGCCTCGCCGTGGTCCGACGTGAAGACAACCGCCGTGCGTGCGAGCCGCCCGCGGCGGTCGAGACCGCCGAGAAGGCGCCCGAAAGCCTCGTCCACGCTGCCGAGCGCCGCGTCGTACCGCGCCCGGATCCAGCCCATGAAGTGCGGATCCGTCATCCGGTCCCGCGCGCGGGCGACGTCCTCCTCCCATCGCGGGCCGAGCGCCGCGAGGTCGGGGAACAGCCGGCGCGCGGACGCTTCGTCCGGCGCGTAGTCGTGCACCTGATACGTGTGCAGGAACAGGAACGCCGGCTCGCCGGGGTGCTCGTCGAGCATCGCGAGCCCGCGTGCGACCGCCCCGGCGGCGTGGCCCGGCACCACCGCGAACTGATCGAAGCCGCGCGCGAAACCGAAGGAAGCGTCCACGTACCCGCCGCCCGTGACGGCGAGCGTGCGGTACCCGGCGCGCGCGAGCGCCCCGGCGAGCGTCTCGAGATCCGCCGGCAGCGACTGGCCGTAGCGCCCGACGCCATGCCGCGCCACCGACGTCGACGTCAGAAGCGAGGCGTGAGACGGAAGCGTCCAGTTCCCCTCGGGAAAACAGGACTCCGCCCGGAGGCCGTCGCGAAAGTACGCGTCGAGCCGCGGTGTCGTGGGCTTCGCGTAGCCGTATGCGGAGACGTGATCGGCGCGCAGCGTGTCGACGAGAAGCAGCACGAGCGTCCGCGGCGGCTCGCGACGCGGCGCCGAGAGCCACGGCTCGGCGACGAACACAGAATGCTCCGCCGACTCGGATCCCGGATCCCGCGCGGTGATCTCGAGACGCGCCGGCGCGTCGAGCTCCGGGAGCGCGAACCTCCAGCGGTTCCAGACCGCCGGATCTCCTCTCAGGACCACGGTGTCGCGAAGAATCTCGCGGCCGCCGGGCCGCGACGCGAGCCGGACCTCGAGGCTCCGCCTCGGGCCCGCGAGAACGCTCGTCCACGATCCTTCCAGGCGGCACGCGGGCCCCGGCGGAAGGTCCCACGACATCGAATCTCCCGGGGACAGCCACACGCCGGGCCGCGTCTCGGCCGCGGCGCTCAGCCGCTCGATTTCCGGAAGCGGAAGGCGGACGAATCGATGCGGTCCCGCCCGGCAGGCGGCGGTCCCCGCGACGAGCGCGAGGACGGCCGTGCGCCGGGCGGCGGCCGAAAGAGAAGCTCGTGCGCGCACGCCGCCCGTCACTGTAGCGGAAATCGCGCCCGCTACGGCGGAGATGGCGGCGCGAGGAGATGGAACGTGGCGTGGAGCGCGGGCCGGCTCGGGTCCGCGGGATTCACGACCGTGACCTCGACGTCGCCCGCCTGCGCGAGGAGCTCCGGCGGAACCGAGGCCGTCAGCAGGCGGCTGTTGGGGGCCATCGTCGGCAGCGCCCGATCCCCGAAACGGATCACGTCGCCCGGCGTGAAGCCCGCGCCGAGCACGGCGAGCCCGGCCCTCCCGTCGGGCTGCCGCTGAAAGATTTCGCCCGCGCGGGCCTGCGGCGGGATCAGCGCGAGGAGCGCGCGCTCCGGGCGGCCGTGGGCGCGCACGATGCGGCCCGGCGCAAGGCGCGGATCCTCGCGCTCGCGGCAGGACGGCGCGGCGACGAGCACCAGCACCAGAGCCGCTGCGGCGCGCGCCCGCTCAGTCCACGTCCACAAAGCGAATCCTCACTTCTCCCGGGACGAGCGGCGCCGGCGTCTCTCCGGCCGGCACGACAGAGGAAGGCGCAGGCGTCGCCGCGGGCGCGTTCGGCCCCGCGAGATAACCGAGCGCACGCAGGCGCGCCACGACATCGTTCGGAAGCGACTCCGCGGATGCCGCCGGGTGCGCGGCGGGCGCCGTGGTGAAGACGGCGACGCCGGGGGGCAGGCTCCGGTCCCCTCCCCACGCGAGCTCCCGCCACCGGAAGCTTCCCGGCGCCAGAGGACTTCCCGACGCCGACACGAGCGGATCGAGGCCCGCGACCGTGATCTCGATCGCTCCCGACCCGTTGGGCGGCTCGAGCGCGATCCAGACAGGCGCCGGTCCGGCGTGGAAGCGCATCTCGACCGCGTCGCCCGAGCTCGCGGCGGCGGGCGCCGGAGCCAGGCCGAACGTGCGCACCGCCGGCGTCTGCCCGAGCCCGCGAGCGCGCACGACCGACTCGCGGGGCGCTGCGCCGGGCGTGGCCGCCGGAACCCGAACGACGAGCGCCCCCGGAAATCCCGACGCGAGGTAGCGGTCGACGGCGTCCCGCAGCGGCGCGCTCCACGTCGCGTCGCAGGCAATCGGGTGCGCCTCGCCTGGATCGCGGGAGAGATCGAAGCACTCCTCGGCCGGAAGCACCGCGAAGGGCCGCCCCGTCAGCCACGAGCCCTCGAGATGGAATCGCGGCGGACGCGAGAAGGCCTGCGACACGCCGGTACGGCGGACGAGTTTGAAGGGCCCGCGGCGCACGGCGACCGCGTCGAGGGGAGGCGCCTCGGTCTCGAGGATCCGGTCGTGGGGCAGCGGACTTCGAAAGAGCGAGCGGCCTTCGAAGCCCGCCGGGATCGGAACGCCCGCGGCGTCGAGGAGCGTCGGCGCGACGTCGAGCAGCGACGCGTTGCCACGGAGCAGGCCCCGCGCTCCCGAGCGCCCGGGCACGCGCAGCTCGAGCGGCACGGCGAGCTCCTCCTCGTGGAGATAGGGCGTGCCGTGCCCCCAGCTCAGGCAGCCGCCGTCCATCGTTCGCTCGCAGAGCGTCTCGCCGTGATCGGAGGTGAAGAGCGCGGCCGTATCGTCCCGCCGGCCGCTCCGCGCGAGGCCGTCGAGAAGCTTCCCGAAGGCCGCGTCAACGCTCCGCAGCGCCGCGTCGTAGCGCGCGCGGAAGAAGGGGACGACGGCGGGATCGGTCGGCAGCCGCGCGCGGAGCTCTCCGATGTTGCCGCGCCAGTTCGGACCGAGCGCGGCGAGGTCCGAAAAGAGAGAGCGCGCCGAGGCCTCGTCGGGCGCGTAATCGTGGAGCTGGTAGGTGTGAAGGAAGAGGAAGACCGGCTCGTCGGCGTGCTCGCGGACCATCGCGAGCGCGGTCTCCGCGGCGCGCGATGCTGCGCCGTACTCCACGGCGAAGCGGTCGAAGCCGCGCCGGAATCCGAACGCCGGATCCACGTAGCCGCCGCCGGTGACCGCGAGCGTGCGGAAGCCCGCGTTCTGGAAGGCCTCCCCCAGGGTCTCGAGGTCGTCCGGAAGCAGGATGCGGCCGGGCCGGCCGACGCCGTGGCGCGCGACCGACGTCGAGGTGAGGAGCGACGCGTGCGAGGGCAGCGTCCAGTTGGCGGAGGGCAGCGAGACCTCGGCGCGAAGGCCGTCGCGAAAATAGCCGTCGAGGCGCGGCGTCGTCGCGCGGCCGTATCCGTAGCCCGAGACATGGTCCGCACGGAGCGTGTCGACGACGAAGAGCAGGACGGTCTTCGGAGCCTCGCGGCGCCCGGAGAGAATCGCGGGCTCCGTCACGAAGAGCGAGCGCGGCGCGTCGGGCTCGGCGGCGCGATACGCGATCTCGAGGCGTGCGGGCGACCGCGCCGCGGGCAGCTCCGCAGCCCACCGACACCAGCCCTTCCCCTCGCACGCGAGCGGCACCTCGATCGCGGCGCCGGCCGGCCTCTTCTCTCCCTCGCTCGCGAGCCGCCGGATCTCGAGCCGCCCCGGCGGGTCGCCGGCGAGCGACGTCGCGCATCCGCCCTCGATGCGCCGCTCCGGGCCGGCCGGCAAGTCCCAGACGATCGCGTCACCGGACGTCAGCCAGGTTCCGGGCCGCGTCTCGGAGGCCACTTCCAGCCACTCGCGCGAGGAGACCGGCAGGTGGATCGCGCGGTGTGAACGGTCCCGGCACGCGAGGGCTCCGGCCGCGAGGAGGACGGCGCCCGCGTGCCGCCAGCCGGAGACCGTCGGCGAACCTCGGGAGCGCACGGCGCCGGCGATTGTACTCGCGGCCGCTACGTCGAGCGGGGCTTGCGGTCGGCGAGCGGAACGACGAACCGGATCGAGGTCAGGCGGGGCGAGAAGGCCGCGATCTTGTTGTCCACGAGGCCGCACGCAAGACCCGCGCGCTGAACGTCGGACCAGGAGAACGGGAACGCGAGCTCGCTCTGGAAGGGCTTCTTCGGGAAGACGACCCAGAGCGAGCCGGACGGCGTGAGCCGCCGCTCGAGGTCGCGGAAGAACGTCGGCAGCGAGCCTTCCGCCGGGACCTCCGACATGAGCCACGCGTGCCGTCCGGCGGGAAAGCTCGCGACCCACTCGACGAGAGGGCCGAAGACCCTTCGGATCGTCTGCCGGAACTCCGGCGTCTGACCGCGCGCGAACGCCGCCTCCGCGCCCGGAAGCGAGAACTTCGCCCAGGGTGTCGGCACGTCAGCGGCTCCGGCCGCGTCCCCGAGTCACCAACCGCCGCCGCCGCCCCCGCCGGAGCTCCCGCCCCCTCCCCCTCCGCCGCCGGAAGAGGACGGCGCCGAAACGCCCGCCGCGAGTCCGGCCGCCGCCGCGGCCCACGACGCCGACGCGCCCGCGCCGCCGAACGCTCCGCCGCCCCCCGACCAGGAGGACGAGGAAGCGGACGACGACCCGCTTGAGGAGGAGGACGACGACGAGGATCCGAAGCCCGACGACGCGGCCGCGGCGGCGGCTCCGTGCGCGCGGAACCAGCGGTCCGCCTCGCCCGTCAGGCCGAACGCCACGATCCACGGAAACCACGAGTCCTCCAGCGCGGGAGACGGCTTGCCGAGCTCCCGCGCGAAGAACGCGCGCCCGTCGGCCAGCGCCTTCCGGCGCGCGATGCGCTTCGGGCCATCGCGGGTCGCGGCAAGACGGAACACGAGGACGATCAGCGAGAGACGCAGGAGGAACACTCCCGCGGCGCGCCACGGCGTCACCGAATCGGCCGCGCGGAATCCCCAGAAGGCGAGGAGGAGAACGAGCAGCGGCAGCCACAGGAACCCGAGCGACACGAGCTCCGCGCGGTCCGTCCGCCGCGACACGGCCACGGCGCAGGCGGCGCCGATGCCGGCGAGGACGAGGTACGCGATGCCGCTCGCGATCGCGGTTCCGGGCAGCTCGCCGCCGGCGACGACGGAGAGGACGAGCGCGGCGGCGCCGAGCAAGAGGATCCATAGAGCCGGCCAGAGCCGCGGACGCGTCGAACGGTCCTGGAAATCCGGATGCGCGGCGAGCTTCGCCTGCAGGCCCGGCTTGATCTTCGCGGCGGGATCGAAGCCGCTCGAGCGGTAGTGCTGCTTGACGGCGTCGGTGTCCGTCTCGGTTCGGTTCGAGAAGAAGAGAGCGGAGATCGAGCTCTCCTTCGTAACCGTGAAAGCTTCCGCGCGGAACGAGGAGACGCATGGTCAGCTTCTTGCCCTGAGCCTCGGTCGCGATCTTCTTCTCCGCGGCGAGCCGCGCCAGGATCGCCGTGACCTCCGGCGGTCCGATCGCGTCGTCCCAGAGCGCGCCGGCCTCCTCGGGCGAGAGCGAGAAGACGTTCGCGTTCAGCCACTCCGCGTCGATGGATTCCGCGGGACGAAGAGGCGCGAAACGGCCGAGTGCGTTCTCGCGCGCCCGCCAGCGGTACCAGAACGCCGCGGTGAAGGCGCACAGGACGAGGAAGAGCAGGCCGCGCGTCGTCTTTCCCACGACACGCCGGACCGCGCCGGGCGCCCCGGCGCCGACCCGGGTGAGCGCGACGCGACGCACGAATCCCTCGCCGGGCCGGAGATTCGAGGCCGTCAACGTCGGCGGCAGCGTCCCGGCCGGCCGCCACGCCGGATCGAGCGTCAGCTCGAGAGTGAACTTCTCGACGGGTCCGGTCCGGTCGGAGAAGAGGAAGTCGTGGTCGAGCGTGTAGCCGCCGTTCGCCTCGACGAGGATTCCGGAGTAGGTGTACGCGAGCTCGTACACGAGCTCCGTATCGTCGAACGGCGGGTCGCTCGGCCGGCGGCTCCGCCAGCGGAGCGTGCGCGCGTCCTTCCACGCGTATTGATCCACCTCCGAGAGATCGCCGCGGACGAGCGGATGGGTCGAGCCGTCCGGCGCGATCCGCGTGATCGACTCGAACCGGAGGTCCTGCCCGGGCTCGACGCGGAAGACGCGTTCGCCGCCGTTCCAGTCGCCGGTGAAACGCATCGTCTGCCGCTCGACGACGTGAAGCGCTCCGTCGGCGTCGAGGCGCGCGCGGACGTCGATCGAGGGCCACGAGAGCTCGCGCGCCCGCGCGACGCCCGCGGCGACGAAAGCGAGTCCGAGAAGGAGAGCCATCCGCAGGGCTCGGGTCATCCGGCGCATCGGCGGTCCTCCGTGGAGACATCGTACCCGAGGCGTTCGCGCTTTCGGGCTAGACTGGCGGGCTCATGAGCCGCGACCGGAACGGCCTGAAGCTCAGGTCTCTCAAGTTCGCCCTCGAGCTCACGAGCCGCTGCAACCTGCGCTGCGGCATGTGCCCGATGGACGACTTGACGAGGCCGTACGAGGACGCGCCGTGGGATCTCGTCGAGAACGTGGCCGGCCAGATGCGGGAGCTGCGCCTGCCGATGCGTTATCTCCACGAGATGGGCGAGCCGCTGATGTACAAGCGGCTGCCCGAGGCGATCGACCTCTTCCCCGGCGTGTGCGTCTCGACCAACGCGACGCTCCTCTTCGAGAAGCTCTCACGGGACCTGCTCGCCTCGTCGCTCTCGCGGATCCGGCTCTGCATCGACACGTTGAAACCCGAGGTCTACCCGATCGTGCGCAAGGGCGGACGTTTCGAGGTCGTCGTCGAGAACATCCGGCGCTTCCTCGAGCTCTCGAAGGGCAAGAAGATCGAGGTCGAGATCCAGCGCATGATCACGACGCACACGCATGACGAGTCGGTGCGCGACTTCCGCGAATTCTTCCACCTCGACCGCTACCCGCAGGCGAGCGTGATCCAGAAGACGTGCGAGGGGCTCGACACGTCGGAGGTCACCGAGCTCCACCAGGCCTACTACGGCTGCTTCCAGGGCACGCCGTGGCAGTGGTTCGTCATCCTCTGCAACGGAGACGTGACGCATTGCTGCTACGACTACGACGGCACGCAGAAGATCGGGTCGGTGCGCGAGACTCCGATTATCGAGATCGCGCGCTCGCCGTTCCTCGCGACGATCGCCGACGGGTTCGAGCGGCACGACTTCTCGAAGCTCCCGCGGTGCGCCGAGTGCTTCAAGAACCCGGCGGCGCGTCCGGCGCTGACCGACCGTGTGTGGAAGTGGGCGCAACGCTTCCCGTTCAAGGATCCGCTGCGGCGGTTCCTGAACGCCCCACCCGGGCGACAACTAACCGTCGCCGTTCACTCGCTCGCGAATCTGGCGTCGCCCCAGCGTGCAGCGGCATGAGGACAATGCCGAAAGCCGGCTTCCGCCACCGGCTCGCGGCTCGCTCAAAGGAGCTCGACCGCTCGCCTGACTCCCTCGCTCGCTCCGGCTCCCGCGGCGCGAGTCGGTTTGCTCCTCGGTCGCAAACCTTGGTCGCGCCGCGAACAAACCGGGACGGTGCCGCGAAAGGTTCTATCGCTTCGACGCGCGCTTGCGCGGCGCCGGCTTCTCGGCAGCCGCCTCTTCGGCCGGCGTCGCCTTCGTCTTCGCTGCCCTCTTCGGCTTCGCCGCCCGCGGAGGCTTGGTCTCGGCCGCCGGCGCCGCGAGGAGCACTTCCTTCATCTCGGGGATCTCGCCCGCGGGCTTCTCGAAGCCGCAGCCGCCCTTGTCGCAGGCGAGCACGTTGCCGGACTTGCGCTCGCGCAGCAGGAGATACGGGTTGCCGCACTGGGGGCATTTCTCCGGGATCGGCCGCGCCGACAGCGTGAAGTCACAGCGCGGATAGTTCACGCACCCGTAGAAGGGCCGGAAGCGCCCGCGGCGCTCTGCGATGACGCCGCCGTCCTTCGGGCACGCGACCCCGGTGTCCTTGACGGGTTTGGGCGGTTTATACCGGCAGTCGGGATAGCCGCTGCACGCGACGTACGCGCCATAGCGCCCGTAGCGCCGCACGAGCGGATGGCCCGACTGCGGGCACATCTCACCCGTCGGCTCGTCGGGCTTCGCCTCGGCCTTGCCACCGGCGATGTGGACGTTGATGACGTTGCGGCACTTCGGGTACGCCGAGCACCCGAGAAACGTCCCGCCGGCACGGCTCTGGCGAACCTTCATCGGCGAGCCGCACTCGTCGCACGTCGTCTTCTCGAGGTCGGACAGGTCGACGACGTCCTCCTCGGGATCCGGGATGTTCTCGGTGAACGTGCAGGCCGGGTATCCGCTGCACGCGACGAAGAGGCCGTTCTTTCCCATCCGGAGCTTGAGCTTCTTGCCGCAGCGCGGACACTTCTCGGGAACGTCGGGCACGACCGGGAAGGACAGGATCTGGCGCGCTTCGCCGAGCGGGATCCCCGCCTTCGACGACACCATGTCGCGCAGCGCGCGGTTGCGGTCGCTCGTGAACGTCTTGTCGAACTGCGCGAGCGCCTTGGTCCAGGAGAGCTTGCCCTCCTCCACCTCGTCGAGCGCCTCCTCCATGCGCGCCGTGTATCCCGTCTCGAAGAAGTCGTCGAAGTACGGGATCAGGAGCTCGAGCACCGTCCGGCCGAGGGCCGTCGGGATGAAGCGCCGGTCTTTCTTGTGAACGTAGTCGCGCTGCTCGAGCTTGCGCAGGATCTCCGCGTACGTCGAGGGGCGGCCGATGCCGTTCTCCTCGAGAAACTTCACGAGCGACGCCTCGTTGAAGCGCGGCGGCGGCTGCGTCTGCTTGCGCTCGGGCTTCAACGCGAGGAGCTTCAGCGTCTCGCCTTCCTTCAGCGGCGGCAGCTTCGCCGCGCCCTCGGGCGACGCCGCGTCGTCTTCGTCCTCCCCGACCTCGACGCCGTAGGCCGCGAGGTAACCGGCGAACTTGAGTGTCGAGCCGGACGCGCGATAGACGGCCGGGCCGGCCTCGATCTCGGCCGAGACCGTGTCGTAAACGGCGGGGTTCATCTGCGAGGCCACGAAGCGCTGCCAGATCAGGCGGTAGAGCTTCGCCTCCTCCGGCGCGACATGCGGCTCGACCGCCTCGGGCGGCAAGTCGAGGTACGTCGGGCGGATCGCCTCGTGGGCGTCCTGCGTGTCGCGCTTGCTCTTGAAGAACCGCGGCGACTCGGGCAACGACTCGGCGCCGTAGCGCGCTCCGATGAGCTCGCGCACCGCCGTCAGCGCCTCGGCCGAGACGCGGGTCGAGTCGGTGCGCATGTAGGTAATGAGGCCGACCGTGCCGCGGCCCGGGATGTCGCGCCCCTCGTAGAGCCGCTGCGCGATCTGCATCGTACGGCGCACGGCGAAGGAGAATCGGCTCGCCGCGGCCTGCTGGAGCTGCGACGTGATGAAGGGCGGCGGAGACGTCTTGCGGCGCTCCGACGTCTCGACCTTCGCGACGCGCCAGGCGGCCTTCTCGACGGCGTGCCGGACGCGCTCGGTCTTCGCTTCCGAATCGAGACGGGGATCCTCGCCGTCGAACTTGAGCTTCTCGCCTTCGAAGGAAGAAAGGCGCGCCGCGAAGGGCGGCGGCGCCGACGCCTCGAGATCCGCGTCGAGCGTCCAGTACTCGACCGGACGGAACGCCTCGATCTGGCGCTCGCGCTCGCAGATGATCCGCAGGGCGACCGTCTGGACCCGCCCGGCCGAGAGCCCGCGCCAGATTTTCTTCCAGAGCAGATCCGACACCTCGTAGCCGACGAGCCGATCGATGATGCGGCGCGCCTGCTGCGCGTCCACGAGGCGCGAGTCGATCTGGCCGGCTTCCTTCATCGCGGCCAGCACGGCGTTCTTGGTGATCTCGTTGAAGCGGACGCGCCGGAAAGGCGTGCCCTTCGTGCCCGGCTTCAGCGTCTCCTGCAGGTGCCACGAGATCGCCTCGCCTTCGCGGTCCGGGTCGGCGGCGAGGTAGACCGCGGCGGCGCCCTTGGCCGCCTTCTTGAGCTCGTTGAGCGTCTTCTCCTTGCCCTTCAAGACCTCGTAGGTCGGCTCGTAGTCATTGTCGCGATCGACGCCGAGACCCTTCTTCGGCAGGTCGCGCACGTGCCCGTAGGACGCGAGCACTCGGTAGTCGCGTCCGAGAAACTTCTCGAGCGTCTTCGCCTTGGCGGGCGACTCGACGATCACGAGGTTGCGGCGAGAGGCACTCATGCGAATTCGTTTCGAAGGCGCGGCGCGGCATCGCGGGCGGTCATCGGGGCGGTGGAACCTGCCACAACGAGGAGGAAAGCGCAAACCCGCCTCGCCTCACCACTCCGTAACACGCGGCCATTCCCGCGCCCCATCTGCTTGAGGTCAAAGCATCTTGTCCGCCGCCTCAACGCCGCAGCCGATAGCGGCCGTCCGACTCGGAGGCGAGCCCCGCGCCTTCGAGCTCGAAGAGCGCCGCGAGCACGACGGCGGCCGGCATCTCGAGCCGCGTGACGAGCTCCTCCGCGGACGCTTCGGGCTCGGTCTGCAGCGCCTCGAAGAGCCTGCGCGCTTCCTGCCCGAGCTCCTCCGGCGGGCGGATGGCGGCGGCGAGGGCGCGGCGCGGGCGCGCCGAGCATCGGGAAGAGCTCGACGAAGACGTCCTCGACCCCCCGGCAGAGGATCGCGCCGTCGCGCAGAAGCTCGTGCGTGCCGGCGGACGTCTCGGAGAAGACGCTGCCCGGCACGGCAAACACGTCCCGGCCGAAGTCGGCCGCGAGCCGCGCCGTGATGAGCGATCCCGAGCGGCGCGAGGCTTCGACGACGACGACGCCCGACGAGATCCCCGCGATGATGCGGTTGCGGATCGGAAAGTTCTGAGGCCTGGGCTCCTCGCCCGGGGCGAACTCCGAGAGGATGACACCGCGCCGCGAGATCTCCTCCTTGAGCCGCGCGTTCTCGCGCGGATAGTCCACGTCGAGCCCGCACCCGAGCACGGCGATCGTGCCGCCCGGCCCCTCGAGCGCCGCCTGGTGCGCCGCGCCGTCGACACCGCGCGCGAGCCCGGAAACCACCGCGATGCCGACCGAGGACAGCCCGCGCGCGAGGCTCGCGGCCACGTCGCGACCGTAATGCGTCGCATTGCGCGACCCGACGACGGCGACGGCGGGCCCGGAGAGCCGGTCGAGAACGCCGCGCGCGAAGAGGGCGAACGGCGGATCGGCAATCTCGGCGAGCAGCGGCGGATAGCCCTCGCCGTCGAAGGGCGTCAGCAGTCGGATGCCGCTGCTCTCGACCTCGGCCGCCCAGCGATCCATGCGGGCATCGTCGGCGGCGCGGAAAACGGCGTGCGCCCGCGCGGCCGAGCCCAGGCGTGCCGCGACCTCCGCCTGGGGCCGGGACAGGAGCCCCTCGACCCCGCCGAACTCCCGGAGGAGAGGCCACAACCGCTGCGGCGTCAGGTCCCTCTCGCGCGACCATCCGAGGGCCGCCCGCCGCCCCAGGGCGTCTTTCATCCGTCCCTTACCTTACCCCCTCCGGCCGCGGGGGCGGCGGTACGGCCTCCGTCGGATCGCCGGGAACAATCGGAAGCGGCGCCGGCTTTCCTATAATGCGCACCGCTGGAGCCGGATTGAACAAGCACGTCGTCGCCCTGGCCCTCCTCGCCGCCGCCGCGTCGGCCGGCGCGGGCTGCTCGTCGAGCTCGACGGCCTCCGGCGATCAGATCGCGTTCGGCACCAAGGTCGCGCGCGACGGCCTCTGGCGCGAGGCGGCGTTCCGATTCGAAAAGGTCATCGCGGCCGATCCCAAGAACGCACGCGCGCACAACAACCTCGCGGTCGCCCTCGAGGCGACGGGAGAGTTCGCGCGGGCGCTCGAGGAGTACAAGAAGGCCCTCGAGCTCGATCCGCACGACAGCTACATCCGGCGCAACTACGCGCGCTTCGCGGAGTTCTACACCTCCTACACCCGGACGACGGGGAAGGCGGCCGGTGCGTCCTGAGGCCGCGCCGGCGTCGCGGCCTCGCCTGGACGGCGGTCCTGCTGCTCGCGGCCGCCGCGGGCTGCTCCTCGGTCCAGCAGGTTCGCCTGAGGCTCCCTCTCAAACCTCGCCTTCCCCTTCGGGGCAACGAGAAGGTCGTGCTCGCCCCCTTTCTGATTGTCACGGAGGCCGACAAGGTCCGCGACAAGCGGCTGGCCAACGTCGACATCCAGGGAGAGTTCCACCGCTTCCTGAAGCGGCAGATCGAGAAGAAGACCAAGCTCGAGGTCGTCGAGGCGCCGGCGGATCTCAAGCTCCCGACCCAGAACCTGACCGAGCTCGGCCGTTCGGTCGAGTTCTGGCGCGCGCTCGGCGCCACGACCGGCGGCGAGGTGCTCGTCTCGGGAAGTCTCGAGTTCCGCGTCGAGGATCGCTCGGGCTACAAGACCGAAGAGTACGTCTCCCCCATCAACGGGCAGACCTACTACCGCCAGGTGTACGTCGAGCAGAGCGGCTTCCTGTTCGACATCGTGTTCATGGTCTTCGACGGGCACTCCGGCGAAAAGCTGCTCCAGGACGAGTTCAAGGACTTTCGTCAGACCGGATCGGCCAACCGGTCCGACGAGCTGCAGGGTCTCTTCGAGAATCTCTTCTCGCTCGAAAACCAGATCCTGAATCTCTTCGTGGCGCGCGAGCGGGAAGCGGACCGGTATCTCTTCAGCAGCTGACCGACCGGAAGGAGGCGGACCTAGCATGAGGCGATTCGTCCTGGCGCTCGCTGTGACCGTGCTGGCCGCTCCGGCCGGGGCTCAGGTCTTCCTCGACAACCCGGAGTACTCCTTCGGCGAGAACAAGATCGTCTACGACCGCTTCGACTGGAAGACCTACAAGTCGACGCACTTCACGATCTACTTCTACGACCGCGAGACCGCGTCCCTGCAGAAGGTGGCCTCGTTCGCCGAGAGCGCCTACGACGACATCTCGCGCCAGCTCAACTTCCAGATCCCGAAGTCCATCAACCTCATCTATTACGCCGACCACTCGGACTTCGAGCAGACCAACACCGACCTGAACTTCATCTCGGAGGGCGTCGGCGCCTTCGCGCTGCCATCGCGCAACCGGATGGTGCTTCCCGTCGACCTGCCGGACGAGAAGCTGCAGAAGCTGATCGCACACGAGCTCACCCACGTCTTCCAGTTCGAGATCCTCTTCAACGGCAACTACATCCGCGCGATGACGACCAACGCGCCGCAGTGGTTCCTGGAGGGCATGGCCTCGTACTTCGGCAACGACGAGGACAACAAGGACCGGATGGTCCTGCGCGACGCCGTGCTCTCGGACCGCGTCCCCGAGATCGCGCAGCGCGGCATCTACGGCTTCTTCGCCTACCGCTTCGGCCACGCCGTGTTCGACTTCATCACCGCCGAGTGGGGCAAGGACGCGGTGCGCGATTTCCTCTTCGAGTACCGCAACCAGATCGGACCGAGCGTCGAGCGCGCCGTCAAGCGGACGTTCAACGAGACCGGCGAGGACTTCGACATCCGGTTCCGGCGGTACCTGCGCCAGAAGTACCTGAAGATCCTGACGGAGAAGGGCGAGCCGATCGACTTCGGCGAGCAGTTCAAGATCGAGGACACTCCCTCGGCCGAGCTCTCGCCGCGGGCCTACCCGTCGGGCGACTTCGTCGCGGCGATCTCGACGTATCACGAGGACGCCGACGTCGTCGTCATGTCGACGCGCGACCGCAAGCTCTTCAAGAACCTGACGAAGGGCTGCAAGACGGCCTACGAGTACCTCGTCGCCCAGTGGGTGACGACCGGTCCGCAGCAGGGCGTCGATCTCGCCGTGTCGCCCGACGGCAACCGCATCGCGGTCTTCGCGCGCCGGGAGCGTGGCCGCGACCTGCTGCTCCTCGACGCGTTGAACGGCGACATCGTCGAGCGCATCGAGATGCCGGACGTCGACCAGCAGCTCTCCCCGGCCTTCTCGCCGGACGGGACGCACGGTCGCCTTCCACGCGATGCGCGGCGGGCGGGCCGACATCTTCCTCTACGACCTCGGCACGCAGGTCGATCACCAACCTGACCGACGACGAGTCCTTCGACTTCGCGCCCGACGTTCTCGCCCGACGGCCAGTGGATCTACTACTCCTCGGTTCGCGGGGACGAAGTCGAAGATCTTCCGGATCCAGACCGGCGTCCCCGGACTCGCGCGAGCAGGTCACCTACGGCGACTGGAACGACGAGGACGCGTCGCTCTCCCCCGACGGCAAGCGGCTCTACTTCACCTCCGACCGCGACGACGGCATCTACAACATCTACTCGCATCAATCTCGAGACGGGCGAGACGTACCTCCACACCAACGTCGTCGGCGGCTGCTTCGCGCCGACGGCCTTCATCGGGAAGGACAACGCCGAGAAGCTCGTCTTCTCCGCCTACTACAAGGGCCGCTTCCAGCTCTACATCGCGGACCCGAAGAAGCCGGTCAAGAAGCTTGCCGGAGCTGGCGCCCTCGCCATCCGCCGGCGACCCCGACGGTCGGTCGCGCCGTACCAGCCCGCCGATCGAGGTCTCGATCGACCCGGAGAAGGTCACCGCCAAGCCCTCGCGCAAGCTGTACCTCGAGAACGCGCAGGTCATCGCCGGCGTCAACACGGACCAGACGTTCATCTCCAACACGATCCTGATCTTCGGCGACAACCTCGGCGACCGCCGCTTCATCGCGATCATCGCAGTCGCTTTCGAGCTACACGAACTTCGACTTCTCGCTACTGGAACATCTCGCAGGACCGGCTCCAGAAGGGCATCCAGCGCCTTCGACCAACGCACCTACTACCTCGGCGTCGACGAGCTCGGCGGCCAGCCCACGGTCGAGCGCGTGCAGCAGGCCGCCCGATACACGGGCGGTTCGCTGATCGTCGACCTACCCGCTCTCCCGCTACTTCCGCACTCGAGGGCGGCCTCGGGTACATCTCCCGCGACGTGGACTACCACTATCTGATCCGGCGAAACTTCCCGACGGCAGCCCGCGTCTTCGGATTCGCGCAGCGTCAAGAACAACTACCCGCCAGGCCGACGCTCTCCCTCATCGGCGACACCGTCGAGTACCAGCAATGGGGCCCGCGCGCCGGCTACCGCTTCATGCTCGCGTACACCTACGCGCCGGACTTCTCGAAGGACGCAGTCGCTGCCGCCCGGCTCCTCGATCGGCTCGACGCTCACGCAGGACGCCACGGTGGACTTGCGCGAATACCTTCAGATCAGCAAGCGCATGCTCTTCGCGTTCCGCGTCGGTCGGGTTCACGTCGACCGGCAACATTCCCGACGTCTGCGCCTTCGGCGGCCTCGACACGCTGCGCGGCGTCGACTACGCGGCGATCTTCGGCAACATCGTGCGCCTTCGCGCAACTTCGAGTTCCGCTTCCCGCTGATCGACCTCATCGCGCTGCCGTTCATCGGCCTTCGGGGACATCCGCGGCCACATCTTCTTCGACATCGGCGGCGCCAAGCTCCAAGGGCAGGCAGCTTCCAGTTCTGGGACTCGGAGCTAGCGATCAGCTGCAACGGACGCCCAGGGCCGCCTACGGCGGCGGCGTCGACGCTCGACGGTTCCTGGGCCTGCCCGCTGCACTTCGACTTCGCGCGGCAGACGGAACTTCGAAGACCACATCTGCTCCGGACGGCTTCAAGACGTCCTGGTCTACATCGGCTACACGTTCTAAGACCGTCCTGCCAGGGCTCAGAATCCCGGCTAAAATCGTCGCCGTGCCCCGCGAGCAGTCGCTGGCGGTGCGGGTCCTCGGCCCCTACGGCGGCTCGGCGCCCGGCTACCGGATGACGACGTTTCTGATCGACGGCGAGACGGCGCTCGACGCCGGCGCGCTGACCGAGGCGCTGCCGCTCTCGGCGCAGCGGCGGCATCCGCCGCGTCGTCCTGACGCACGCGCACTTCGACCACATCGCCTCGCTGCCGTTCCTCGCCGAGAACCTCTACGGGCGCGCCGGCGCCCCTCGAGATCCTCGCTCCCGCGCCGGTGCTCGAGGCCGTGCGCCGGCACGTCTTCAACGACGCGACCTGGCCCGACTTCACGCGCTTCCCCTCGCGTCGCGCGGCCGACGATCCGGTACCGCGCCGCTCGCCGGGACGGCCGTTCGCGGGCGGGCGGCCTCGACGGTCACGCCGTTCGCCGTCGACCACGTCGTGCCCGCCTACGGGTACATCGTCTCGCAGGCCCGGCCGCGCCGTCCTCTTCTCGGGCGACACGGGGCCGACGGAGCGGCTCTGGGGGCGGCGCGCGGCGCGCGCGACGTCCGAGGCGATCTTTCTCGAGTGCTCCTTCTCCGACGCGCAAGAGCGGCTGGCCGCGCGACTCGCGCACCTGACGCCGCGGCTCGTGTCCGCAGGAGCTGCCGAAGCTGCCGCCGCGCGTGCCCGTGTACCTGTACCACATGAAGCCGCCCTCGCTCTCCCGCATCCGGCGCGAGGTCGCGGCGCTCGGCGAGCCGCGGCTGCAGGCTGCTCGAGTCGGAGAGGAGCTTCCGCTTCTAGCCCCGTTCCGCAGCCCTCAGCCGACTCAGCGATCCGCGCCCAGGCGAGCAGGTCGACGGCGAGCGTCCCGGCGAGCGGCCCGCGCAGCGAATCGTTGCGCAGGAGGTCCTCGCGCGCGCCCGGCAGCGTCGCGCCGCGCAGCGAGGTAGGTCCGTCCGTCCGCGCTCGCTCGCGCTGCGAAGACGAGGATCGATCGCGCGGCGTCCCGACGCGCGCTCGACGTCGCAGGCGCGCGCCGCTCGCGATCCACGACGACGCGGTCCTCGAGCGCGGAGCGCCGGCGTCCGGAGCCGCCGCCGGACCGGCGGGACGCAGCCGCAGCCGAAATCCGCCCGGCGCCGCGTCCTCCGCGACGGACCTCGGCGACGCCCTCGAGCAGGCGCCGGTAGCCCGTCGGGCGTCGCGATCGCCTCGAAGCGCCTCGCTCCGGCGCGCGCCGCGATCTCGAGATAGGCCGTGAGCGCTCGCGTCGCCGCTCGTCCGGCTCCGGATCGCCGACGCGCGCGAAGCGCCCGCTCGAGGCAGCGCCGCGATCGACGCCGAAGAGCTCCGCGAGAGCCGCGGCGCGCGGGGCCGGCAGCGGAACCGCGAGGCGCGAGTGCAGGTCGTCGACGCGGACCGCGCCCGCGCGCGAAACGGAGAACGCCGGTTCCCGAGGTCGCGCCGCAGCGCGACCTCCGCGAGAAATTCGAGCCGGGCCGGAACGTCGCGCGCCAGAGGCCTCGTAATCGCTCGTCCGGGACCTCGGCGGAGAAGAGCTCGAGCCGCGCGGCCCCTCGGGCACGCCCCCGAGATCGATGCGCGAAGCCGCGCGCCGTCGTCGTCGACCCGCACCGCGCCCGAGCGGCGTCTCGACCTCGCCCCGCCGGCCGGCAGGAGCGCCGGCAGCGGGAAGCCGACGTCGCACGATCCGGCCCGCCGTCCGTCTCGACGAGGAGCGCCGCGTGGTCGAAGTCCTGCCGGACGCGCCCGAGGATCCGGCGCGCTCCGGAAGCCGAGCGCCGTCGAGCAGCGCGTCGAAGGCCGCGACGCGGGCGAAGCAGGTGCCGCCGGTGCCGGACTCGAGGTGCTCCGCGCCAGAAGAGCTCCGGGCCGGCGCGGCTTGTCCGCGGGATCGGCGACCTCGGCGTCGCGCACGATCTTCGAGGCGTTCTCGAACGGGACGCGCGCGTTGAAGCGCGACGAAGAGGCGCTCGAGAAAGCCCGCGCCCGGCTCGGCGCGGGAGAGATCGAGGGCCTCGAGGATCTCGTCGAGAGGGAGCGGCATCGAGCTCGGGCTCTCCGAGAGGCCGCGGTCAACCATGTCTTCTTCGAGCCTCGCGACGAGCGCCCGGATGCGGGACTGCGCGTCCTCGGAGAACCAGAAGTCGAGGAAGCGGATCGTGGTCGCGCGCCTGGTCGAACCGGGCGATCGCCGCCGCGCGGGAGCGCAGCTTGATCGCCGCGTGCGCGGCCGCGGCGACAGGCCCGGCGAGGACGCGCGCCGCGCTCGACGGCCCGCGTCGAGCAGCTCTCCGGCCGGCACGATCGCGGTCCACGAGGCCGATCGCGAGCGCGCGCCTCGACGCGACAGGTTCTCGCCCGTCGCCGCGAGCCGCTCCATGTGCGCGCGGACCGACGACGTGGCGGAAGAGCTCCAGCAGGCACGCCGGCACCGGCACGCCGAGCAGCGACCTCCGAGAGCCCGAACTTCCCCTTGCCCTCGCGGCGATCCGCTCGTCCGCGCGCCACGGCGACGATGAGGCCTCCGGCGATGGCGTGCCCGGACAGCGCCGCGACGAGCGGCGGCCCGAAGACGAAGATCTGCGCGGACGAGGTCGCAGTAGGACGCGACGAATGCCTCCATCGCCGGCGCGCTCGCAGGTCGACGAGATGCGTCAGGTCCCAGCCGGCCGAGAACATGCCCGGCAGCGCCGAGGCGAGCACGACGCGCCGCGGCATCCGGCTCGCCGGCGAGGCCTGCGCGACAGGTCCGCGACGAGCTCGGGCGAGAAGGCGTTGGCTTGCGGGCGGTCGAGCGTCAGGATCGCGACGTCGTCGCGCCGCTCGACGCGGACGAGGCTCAAGCGCTCGCGCTCCCGCCGCCGCCAGCGCCGCGAAGACGCAGCGCGTGCAGCCGCGCGAGTCGTCCGTCAGCTCCGGGTGAAAGGTCGCGGCCACGACGTTGCCCTGCCGGACGAGGACGGGCTCCCCCGCGCGGCGTCGCGAGGACTTCGACGCCCGGACCCGACGCGGCGGATCCGCGGCGCGCGGATGAAGACGGCCGGCAGATCGTTCCGCCGAGCGACGGCGCCTCGACGTCGCCCGACGAACGAGTCGACCTGCCGGCCGTAGGCATTGCGCTCGACGGAGATGTCGAGCAGGCCGAGGCCCTTCTGGCGCGGGTTCGTCGACCTCGCGCGCGAGCACGATCGCGCCGGCGCAGGTCCCGAGGATCGGCCGGCCGCTCGCGCGCGAACGCGCGAAGCGCCTCCTCCCAGGGCTCCGCCTCGAAGAACTTCCAGAGCGTCGTGGACTCGCCGCCCGGGAGGATCAGTCCGCGCGGCGCGCCGCGAGCTCGCCCGGCCGCTGCGCCTCGAAGCGCTCGACGCCGATCTCCGCGAGCGCCTTCCGGTGCGCCTCGAAGTCGCCCTGGAGCGCCAGGACGGCGATCGCCCCCGGCTCCGTCTCCGGGACCGCATCACCATCCGCGCGTCTGGAGCTGCGCCTCCTCGGGAAGGCTCGCCGCCTCGATCCCCTTCATGCCCGACGCCGAGCGACTCCTCCGCCTCGAGAGCGCCTGCGGCGTCGCGCCAGTGCGTCGTCGCCTTGACGATCGCGCGCGCCCGGTTCTCCGGATCGTCGGACTTGAAGATGCCGGAGCCGACGAAGATCGCCTCGGCGCCGAGCGACATGCAGAGCGCCGCGTCGGCCGGCGTCGCGATGCCGCCGGCGGCGAAGTTCGGCACCGGAAGCTTGCCCGTCTCGGCGACCTGCGACGACGAGCTCGAACGGCGCCTGGAGGCGCTTGGCCTCGCGCATGCAGCTCGTCCTTCGACATCAGCGTCAGATTGCGCATCTCGCGGCTGCACCTCGCGCAGGTGCTTGACGGCGTGGACGACGTCGCCCGTGCCCGCCTCCCCCTTGGTCCGGATCATCGCGGCGCCCTCGCCGATGCGCCGCAGCGCCTCGCCGAGATTGCGGCAGCCGCAGACGAACGGCACCTTGAAGTCGTGCTTGTAGACGTGGTTCTCCTCGTCGGCCGGCGTCAGGACCTCGGACTCGTCGATGAAGTCGACCTTCAGCGCCTCGAGGATCCGCGCCTCGGCGAGGTGGCCGATGCGGCACTTGGCCATGACCGGGATCGAGACCGCCTGCTGGATCTCGCGGATCTTCGAGACCGGCGACATGCGCGCGACTCCCCCGTCGCGCCGGATGTCGGCCGGCACGCGCTCGAGCGCCATGACGGCCGCCGCGCCCGCCTCCTCGGCGATCTTCGCCTGCTCGGCGTTGACGACGTCCATGATGACGCCGCCCTTCAGCATCTCGGCCAGTCCCACCTTCACTCGGAACGTGTTCGTCGGTGCGTCATCGCAGCTGTCCTCCGTCTGTTCTATCGCTCGGTTCGACTCAGACGACGGGCGCGGCGTGCACGCCGCCCGATCTCGCTGACGGTTCGAATCGCTTCCGCGAGGAGCGCGATCCCGCGGTCGATGTCGCGCTTGTCGACGCGCGAGACCGAGAGCCGCAGGTTCGGCGCGGTCCTCCCCTCTCGGGTCGAAATCCGCGCCCGGGCGCGACGCCGACGCCGCGCGCGGCCGCGGCCTCCGCCACGCGCCGCCCCGAGACGCCCGGCGGCAGATGCAGCCAGAAGAGCGGGTTCCCGACGCTCTCCGCCCCACCAGGCGACCTCCGGCAGGTGCGTTCTTGAGGGCCCGCACCGCCGCGAGCCGCCGCGTCTCGACCTCGAAGGCGCGGCTTCTGCGCGCGCCTTGCGATCCGCCCCCGCGCGCAGGAAGTGCGCGACGGCCGCCTGGAGCGGCAGCGGCGTCTGAAAGTCGGCCGTGCTTCTTGACGCGCGCGAGGCGCTCGATGATCGGCCGCGCGGACCCGCGATCCAGCCGATGCGGAATCCCGGCACGAGGTCCTTCGACAGCGTCCCGAGCCACACGACACGGTCCGGCCGGCGCGCGGCGAGCGGGCGGCGGCCCGACTCGGGCTCCTCGTAGCCGTCCTCGACGACGAGCGCGCCGGCAGGCCGTCGCGGCCTCGAGGATCTCGTCGCGGCGCGCGTCGGGCGTCGTGACGCCGGTCGGGTTCTGCCGCTCGGGCATGAGGTAAACGAGCTTGACCCGCCGCCCGAGGAGCGGCCGACGGATCGGGCCCGTCGGGGCCCATCGGCAGCGGCAGGATCTCGACTCCCGCGAAGCGCGCGAGCGCGAGCGCTCCGGAGTACGTCGGCGACTCGACGGCCACGACGTCTCCCGGGTCGGCGAACGTCCGGAGGAGAAGGTCGAGGCCCTGCTGCGCGCCGCTGACGTCACGAGGATTTCGTCGGGGGAGCGCTCGACGCCGTGCTCGGCGAGACGGCGCGAGATCTCCTGGCGCAGCTCCGCGAAGGCCGAGCGGGCGAGCGTACTGCCAGAGGTCGCGGCGGCCGGCTCCAGACTTCCGCGAGCGTGCGCGTGAAGTCCTCGAGCGGGAAGAACCGCTCGTCCGGCGTCAGGCGCGAGAAGTCGGCGACGACGGGCACCGACAGAGCGAGCCCCGCCTCCTCGCCGATGCCGCGCACGCGCCGCGAGACGAGCGCGGCGGCGTCGAAGGGCCGCTCGGAGGCGGCGGTCTCGAGGACGACCGTGCCGCTGCCGACCCGGCCCTCGACGAGCCGTTTCTGCGAGAGCGCCGGTACGCCGCCTGAACCGTGCCGCGATTGACGCGGAGTGCGGAGGCGAGCTCGCGCGTCGTCGGAAGGCGGTCGCCGGAGCGCAGGCGCCCCGACGCGATTCGTGCCTCGATCGCGGCGGCGACCTGATCGGAGAGGGCGTGACGCCCCGAGCGATCGAGCGAATCAGGCTCGAGATCCAATTGGCTCATCGAAGTGCCAATTGTACCGAGCCAATTTTCCAGAAGTCAACCAGGCTGGCTTGAAAGCCGCGTGGTTTGACACTATTAATCTACCGTAGATTCTATCTATTGATCACTATATCAATAGTTTATATACATGTAACTGCAGTATCGGAAAGTCAGGCTCCGTGCTTGCGGAGCTCCTCCTCGAGCCTCTGATTGAAGAGGAAATCCTGGTCCCGGGGCGAGACATTTCGTCGTTTGGCAAGCGACGCCGCGACCTTCTCCTCGATCCCCTCGAGCTCCTTCTAGCGTGTCGGTCAGCACGCGCATCACGGCGCGGCTGATCGTCTCGTCGTCCGTGCGCTGCACGAGGTTGTGGCTGTCCTTCAGCTTCCGCGTGATGACGCGCGAAAGGTAGAGCAGCCGGTCGGAAGAGACCTTCACGACCTTCCCCGCCAGGGCGCGGTCGCTCAGAGGGTGCCGGAAAAGCTGCTCGAGCACGCCGGCGGGCACGGTCGCGACGTCGGCCCCCATGACGGCCGCGTCGAGCACGTGGACAGGATTGCGCAGGGCCGCGACCACGATCTGCGTCTGGAACCCGTAGTTGTCGTAGATGCGGATGATCTGCTCGACGAGATCCATGCCGATCGAGCCGACCTCGTCCAGGGGCCCGACGGCCGGCGCGACGTAGGCGACGTTCGCCTTGGCGGCAAGCAGCGCCTGCGCCGCCGAGTAGCAGCCCGCCGCGCACACGGCGATCTGATCCTGCGCAAGAAGACGCGCTACGCGCAGGCCGTCCGGGCTCGTCGGCAGCTGGAGCACGATGTCCTTGCCGAGCTTGGCGAGCTCGCGCGCCTCCTTGTACATGCCCTTGGCGTCGCCGGCGAGCGGCTCGACGCAGACCGGCCCGTCCGTCAACGCCGAGAGCTCGCGTACCGCGCGGCGGTAGTCGAGGCCCGCGGCTTCGGCGGCGCCGTTGGAAATCCAGACCCCGTCGAGCAGGCCCCAGTCCTTCGCGCGCTTGGCGTCGTCGGGGCTCGCGCTGTCGAGAAAAAGGCGCATGGGGGGCGGATTGTATAGCTGTCGGCTGTCGGCTATCAGCTATCAGCTATCAGCTATCAGCCGGAGGCGATCAGACGCCTTCTGGCTGACAGCTGAAGGCTGAGAGCTGACAGCTACTCGACGTGCTCGGCGACGGCCAGGATCCAGGACGGGTCGCGAATCGGGTCCGCGCGCCCCCAGACGCGAACGAACCCGGACCCGGGAACCGCGCCGAAGGTCTTGACCCAGGCGGCCGCCAGGCCCCACTCGTCGATCGCCAGGGTCGTCGTGACCTGATCCTTCGGCACCGCCCAGCCGGAGAGGTACCAGTCCGGCATGCCCCATCGCCGGCCGTCGGGCGTCGCGGTCGAGCCCATCGAGTCGACGTTGCCGGCCTGCTGCTCGACGCCGAGGAGCCGCGTCGAGCGCGACGGGTCGAACCTCACGGCCTTTCCCGTCTTCGGATCGCGCTCGATGCTGTCCGGCGGAAGTGAGATCCAGACGACGCGGCCGCCCGCCGCGAGATATCGGCGGAAGGGGCTCTCCTCGGGAGCTTCGGCGAAGGCGCCGGCCGGCAGCGCGTCCGCCGCAACGACGAGGACCGAACGCGGCGCGCCGGACAGGTCGGCGAGCATCGTTCCGACGCCGTCGTCGTCCAGGACCTCGTAGCCCTCCTCGCGGAGGTAGTCCTTGAGCGCCGCGGCGCCCTTGAACCACGCGTGGTCTCCGGAATCTTTCCAGTAGACGGCGCGGCGGGTCCGGGCGCCGGCGGGCGTCGAGCCCGTCGCGAGCGCGTAGAGCGCGCCGTCGTCGCTTCCGACGTAGACGGCGCCGCCGGCGACCGCGGGAGTCGAGATGACCGCGCCGGCCGTGCGGAAGCGCCAGAGCTCGCGGCCCGTCGCCGCGTCGAGCGCGAAGAGGTGCCCGTCCTCGCAGCCGAAGAAGACGACACCGCCCGCGACGGTGCCGGACGAGAGGACGTTACCCGGCGTCCGGAACCGCCAGATCTCCTCGCCCGTCCCCTCGCGCAGCGCGTCGAAGAAGCGGCCGTCGGAGCTGCCGACGAGCACGAGACCGTTCGTGAGGGCGGGGGAGCCGAGCACCCAGCTCACCTCCGGGGTGCCTTCCATGTACTCGATCTTGTGGCCGAATCGCCAGCGCTTCTCGCCGGTTTTCCGATCGACGGCGTAGAGATGGGCGTCGCGCGAGCCGACGAACACGAGGTCCTCGCTCACGGCCGGCGACGACACGACGGAGGTGCGATCGAACCCCGCCTCTTTCGAGTCGATCGAGAAACCCTCGGTCTCGAACGCCCAGAGCGCCTTGCCGGTCCCGGCGTCCACGGCGTGGACGCGGCCGCTCATGCTGCCGACGAAGACCGCGCCGCCGGCGACGGCGGGGGAGGAGCGGATCCGGCCGCCGGTCGCGATCTCCCACAGCTTGCGCCCCGACTTCGCATCGAGGGCGTAAAGGTTGCCGTCGCCACTGCCGAAGAAGACCCGGCCGTCCGCGACCGCCGGCGAGGAGAGCCAGAAGTCCCAGCCCCAGCGAAAAGGCAGGTCCGGTCCGGCCTCGAAACGCCAGCGCTCTCGTCCCGTTTCGAGGTCGAGCGCGGTCATGCGCCGCTCGCGGCTCGTGGCGAAGACGAGTCCGCCGGCGACCGCCGGGGCCGAGGCCACGGCGCCTCCCAGCGTCGCCCGCCAGCGCTCGCGGCCGCTCGCCGCTTCGAGCGCGTAGAGATTCCCGTCGCCGCTGCCGAAGAGGACGAGCTCGCCGGCGACGACGGGAGAGCCGCGCACCGGACCGCGCGTCGGGAACTTCCATTTCACGCCCGCGAGCGCCGGTCCGACCGTTCCCGGCGCGACCCCGGTGTGCCGCGCGTCGCCGCGGAACATCGCGGGGTCGGCGGGTGCGGCGATGATGCGGCCGGCCGCGAGGCACGCCGCCGCCAGGAGAAAGAGTCGCTTCCGTTTCACGCAAAGGTGTTACGCGAAACGGGACGATGGGTTCGAGGGTTCGTCCGGCGACGGGAGCCGCCGGTCCCGGGAATATGGCGAGATTTTGCGCGGCGCCGTCGCGCCGGCGATCCTACTCTTCGTCTTCCTCGTCGTCCTCGTCGAGGAAGGGCGCTCCGGCCTTGCCGGGCTTCTCTCCCTTCGCCTTGCTTCGCGGGGCGGGCGCCTCGGGCGCGATCGCCGGCAGCGCGGCCTGCGGCTCGTCATCGATCTCTTCGGGCTCGGCGAGCTTCGCCACGGCCACGACGCGGTCGCCTTCGTCGAGATGGATCAGGCGCACGCCCTGGGCGGCGCGGCCGGTCTCGCGGATGTCCTTGACCTTGATGCGGATGAGCATGCCCGCTCTGCGTGATGAGGAGGAGCTGGTCCGCGTCGCGTGACCGACTTGATGCCCGACGACCGGGCCGTTCTTCTCGGTCACCTTGAGGTTGATGACGCCGGAGCCGCCGCGGCCCTGGTAACGGTACTCGGCGACCTCCGAGCGCTTGCCGTAGCCCTTCTCGGTGACGGACAGCAGGTGCCCCTTCTCGTCGACGACGTCCATCTCGACGACCGCGTCGTTGCCTCTTCTTGAGCGTCACGCCGATGACGCCGGTCGTGTCGCGGCCCATCGGGCGCACGTCCTTCTCGGAGAAGCGGATCCCCTGGCCCTGGCGCGTGCCGATGAAGATCTGGCCGCTCGCCGTCGGTGATGCGCACGGAGAGCAGCTCGTCGCCTGTCCTCGAGGTTGATCGCGATGATGCCGCCCGAGCGCACGTTGGAGTACGCCGAGAGGGCCGTCTTCTTCACGAGGCCGTTCTTCGTCGCGAAGACGAGGTAGCGGTCTTCGGGGAAGTCCTTGGTCGCCGCCATCGCGACGATCCGCTCGTTGGGGCCCAGGTTCAGCAGGTTCACGATCGCCTTGCCGCGCGTCGCCGGGCCGAGCTGCGGCAGGTCGTAGACCTTGATCCAGTGCATGCGGCCCTTGGACGTGAAGGCGAGGACGTACGCGTGCGTCGAGGCGACGAACAGGTGCTCGACGACGTCCTCTTCCTTCGTCGTGGCGCCGATGCGGCCCTTGCCGCCGCGGCGCTGCGCGCGGTAGAGCGACAGGGGAGAGCGCTTGATGTAGCCGCCGCGGGACACGGTGATGACCATGTCCTCCTCGACGATCAGGTCCTCGATGTCGATGTCGGAGGCCTCGGCGACGATCTCCGTGCGGCGCTCGTCGCCGAACTGCTTCTTGATCTGCTGGAGCTCCTCGACGATGATGCTCGAGAACGAGCTTCTCGGAGCCGAGGATCTCGCGCAGCTTCGCGATCAGCGCCAGGACCTCCTTGAACTCGGCGACGATCTTTTCGCGCTCGAGCCCCGTCAGCCGCTGCAGCCGCATGTCGAGGATCGCCTGCGCCTGGACCTCGTCGAGGCGGAGGACCTCGGTGCCCTTGCCGCCTCTCGTCGCCGGAGGCGCCATGGGTCCGCCGATGAACTTCTCGAGCCCGGCCCGCGTCATCGAGACCTCGGACGATCAGGCGCTCCTTGGCCTCTGCGGGTCCTTGGAGGCCCGGATGATCTTGATGACGGCGTCGAGGTTCGCGAGCGCGAGCGCGAGGCCGCGCAGGAGGTGCGCCCGCTCCTCGGCCTTCTTCAGGTCGAACTGCGTGCGCCGGATGACGACGGTCTTGCGGTGGTCGACGAAGTGCCGCAGCAGCTCGTGGAGCGGCAGGACGCGCGGCTGGTTGTCGACGATCGCGAGGAAGATGATCCCGAAGGAGGACTGCATCGGCGTCAGCGCGTAGAGCTTGTTCAGGATGACCTGCGCGTTCTCGCCGCGCTTCAGCTCGACGACGATGCGCATGCCCTCGCGGTTGGACTCGTCGCGCAGGTCCGCGATGCCCTCGATCTTCTTGTCGTTGACGAGCTCGGCGATCCGCTCGATCAGCTTCGCCTTGTTGACCTGGTACGGGATCTCCGTGACGACGATCGATTCCTTGTCGCCGCGCGCCGCCTTCTCGATCATCGCGCGCGCGCGGACCTGGACGGTGCCGCGGCCGGTCTTGTAGGCGTCCCGGATCCCCTGCGGCGCCGTGGATGAAGCCGGCGGTCGGGAAGTCCGGCCCCGGGCAGCCTTCGTCATCAGCTGCGCGAGCGTCGCGTCGGGATGCTGGATCAGCTCGATCGTGGCGTCGACGACCTCGCCGAGGTTGTGCGGCGGGATGTTGGTCGCCATGCCGACCGCGATGCCCGGCGAGCCGTTGACGAGGAGGTTCGGGAACTTCGCCGGGCAGCACCGACGGCTCGCTGCAGCGAGCCGTCGTAGTTGGGCGCTCCAGTCGACGGTCTCCTTGTCGATGTCGTCGCCGAGCAGCTCCTCGGCGAGGCGCGTCAGGCGGACCTCCGTGTAGCGCATCGCGGCCGCGTTGTCGCCGTCGACCGAGCCGAAGTTGCCCTGGCCGTCGACCAGCGGGTAGCGCATCGAGAAGTCCTGCGCCATGCGCACGATCGTGTCGTAGACGGCGCTCGTCGCCGTGCGGGTGGTACTTGCCGAGCACGTCGCCGACGATGCGCGCCGACTTTCTTGTACGGCTTGTTGTGGAGGTTGCCCTGCTCCCACATCGCGTAGAGCGAGCGGCGGTGGACGGGCTTCAGGCCGTCGCGCACGTCCGGCAGCGCCCGCCCGATGATGACGGACATCGCGTAGTCGAGGTAGGAGCGCCGGACCTCGTCCTCGATCGTGACCGGGATCTTTTCTTCGGGGGTGAGGAGATTGGTGGTCATGGCCTCGCGGGAGCCGTAGGGGCGGCCCTCGCGGCCGCCGCGGGCGGGGCCGAGCTCCGCCCTACGACATTCAGATGTCCAGGTTCCTCACGTTCAGGGCGTTCTTCTCGATGAACTCGCGGCGCGGCTCGACGGCATCGCCCATCAGGATCGAGAAGATCTCGTTGGCCTCGACGGCGTCCTCGACGTCGACCTGGAGCAGGCGCCGCGTTCTCGGGATTCATCGTGGTCTCCCAGAGCTGCTCCGGGTTCATCTCGCCGAGGCCCTTGTAGCGGTGATCGTCGAGGCCCTTCTTGGCGGACTCGTAGATCGCGTCGACGACCGCCGCCGAGCGTCGTCAGTGGCTGCTCTCTCGCCGTTTCGCGTCGACGACGTACGGGCCGTCGAGGAAAGCGCCGATCGCCTTGGCCGTCTCGCGGATGCGCTTGAACTCGAAGCTGCCGACGAACTCGGCGTCGATCCGGACCGTGCGCGGCACGCCGTTGACGCGCCGTCGAATCTCGAGAGCCCAGCCCGGAGTGCTCCTCGTCCGCGACGACCGTCGACCTTCTCCGCGTCGAAGGCGCGGGCCGCCTTGGCGAGGTCCTCGAGCTTCTTCTTCTCCGTGAAGTCGGCCTTCGAGGTCATGCCGCGGTCGAGCAGCGCCCGGATCAGTCCCTCCGGAACGCCGCGCAGGCCGAGCTTTGCGACGTGGTCGCGGTACTCCTCCATCTTCTCGAGCAGCGCGACGAGCTTTGCGCCCGGACACCGAGGCTGCCCGACATCTCCGAGGAGAGCGAGCGGTCGTCGCCGATGCGGCCGAGAAGGAACTTCGACATCTCCTTCTCGTCCTTCAGGTAGGTCTCCTTCTTGCCCTCGGCGACCTTGAAGAGCGGCGGCTGCGCGATGTAGAGGAATCCCTTCTCGATCAGCGCCGCCATGTGCCGGAAGAAGAACGTCAGAAGCAGCGTGCGGATGTGCGAGCCGTCCACGTCGGCGTCGGTCATGATGACGATCTTGTGGTAGCGGAGCTTCTCGGCGTCGAAGTCTTCGTCGCGATGCCCGTGCCGAGCGCCGTGATGAGCGTGCGGATCTCGGCGGAGGCGAGCATCTTGTCGAGGCGCGCCTTCTCGACGTTCAGGATCTTGCCGCGCAGCGGCAGGATCGCCTGGGAGCGCCGGTCGCGGCCCTGCTTGGCCGAGCCGCCGGCCGAGTCGCCCTCGACGATGAAGATCTCGGAGAACGCGGGGTCCTTCTCCTGGCAGTCGGCGAGCTTGCCCGGGCAGCGAGCCGGAGTCGAGCGCGCCCTTGCGCCGCACGAGCTCGCGGGCCTTGCGCGCCGCCTCGCGCGCGCGGGCCGACTCGACGATCTTCTCGACGATCTTGCGGCCGACCCGCGGGTTCTCCTCGAGGTACGAGCCGAGCTTCTCGTAGACGACCTGCTGCACCCAGGTCTTGACCTCGGAGGAGACGAGCTTGTCCTTGGTCTGCGAGGAGAACTTCGGGTCGCTTGACCTTGACCGAGACGACGGCCGTCAGCCCCTCGCGGCAGTCGTCGCCCGAGAGGCTCGTCTCCTTCAGCGCCTTGGTCAGGCCGTTGGCGTCGGCGTACTTCTGGATCGCGCGCGTCAGCGCCGTCTTGAAGCCCTCGAGGTGCGTGCCGCCGTCGCGGTTGTTGATCGTGTTGGTGAAGGTGAAGAGCGTCTCGGCGTAACCCTCGTTCCACTGGAGCGCGACCTCGACGCGCTCCTTGTCGGCGTCGCGCTTGGGGTCGCCCGTGCCGTTCTTGACGTCCTGGAAGAAGATGACCTTGTCGTGGATCGGCTGCTTGGTCTTGTTCAGGTGCTCGACGAAGGAGCTGATCCCGCCCTCGTAGGCGAAGTCGTGCTTCTTCTCGGTGCGCTCGTCGTGGATCGAGATCGCGACGCCCGGGTTCAGGAACGAGAGCTCGCGCAGCCGCTGCGAGAGGCTGTCGAAGTGGAACTCGGTGACCGAGAAGATCTTCGGGGTCCGGCCAGAACGTGATCTTCGTCCCGGTCTTCTTGGAGGTGCCGACCGCCTTGATCGGCGCGACCGGGCGGCCCTGCTCGTAGGCCTGCTGCCAGACCTTGCCGTCGCGCCGGACCTCGACCTCGAGGCGCTTCGAAAGCGCGTTGACGACCGAGACGCCGACGCCGTGGAGGCCGCCCGAAACCTTGTAGGAGTTGTCGTCGAACTTCCCGCCCGAGTGCAGGTCCGTCATGATGATCTCGAGCGTCTCGCGCTTGTGCTCCTTGTGCATCCCGACCGGGATGCCGCGCCCGTTGTCCTCGACGGTGACCGAGTTGTCGGCGTGGATCGTGACCGAGACGTGGTCGGCAGTAGCCGACCTGCGCCTCGTCGATCGAGTTGTCGACGAGCTCGAAGACCATGTGGTGCAGGCCCGAGATGTCGTCCGTGTCGCCGATGTACATGCCGGGCCGCTTGCGGACGGCCTCGAGGCCCTTCAGGAGCTTGATGGAATCGGTGGTGTAGGCGGTGCTGCTCATCGGTCCTCGAGGCCTCGAGCCTCAGACCCCGCCGCCTGAACCGCGGGCGCCGCGCGAGCGGGCGCGGCCCGCGCGACATCCAGATCGACCGCGCGCCGCGCCTTGCAAGCGCGCGGGATCAGGACGCGCGTCGTCAGAATCGCGTCTGCGTCCGCGGGCGGCAGCGCTCGCGAGAAACGCGTCGACCGAGCCGTCCGCGAGAGGCCCGCGTCGAAATCGTCGGCGGCGAAGAGGGGAGCGCTCGCCGCGCGCGCGCGCGACGGCGTCGCCACTCGGCGAGCTTCGCGAGCGCCGCGACGCGCAGCGATCTCGCCCGTCGAGGCTTCGGACGCGAGCGGCCGCCCGCCGCGCGTCCAGAGCAGGTCGTCGCGGTGCGGGCCCGCACAGCGAATGGCCGCGGCGCCGCTCGGCCAGCGAGCATCCGCTCGCAGGCGGCGCGCAGCGCCTCCGCCGTCTCGCCGCCGGCCGGGTACTCGGCCTGGATCTCCGCGTAGGCCGCTCCCGGCGTCGCGGGCGAGCGGCGCGAAGTCGCGCCTGCCAGCTCCGCGAGCGCGCCCGCGCGGTGCCGCCGCACGGCCGCTCCCGCCGCACGAGCTCCTCCGTCCAGGCCTCGAGCTCCCCGTCGTCCGGCGCCGCGCCCGTGCGCGTGCGGACAGCAGCGCGTTTCGCTCCGCGAGCGCCCGCGCGTAGCGCGACGAGGTCGTCTCCGGCCGCCGGGCGCCAGCCGAGCACGAGCCGGTCGAGGAAACGCCGGCGCGCTGTCGGGCGATCCCGTGACGAGCTCCCGGTGCTCCGGGCGCGAGGAAGACCGCGGGCGCCAGCTCCGAGACCTCGCGGAACGCGGCGCTCTTCTCGCCGCGGAAGAAGCGCCGCCCCTGCGCGCGCGACCACTCGACGCGCGACGCGCTCGGCTGCGGCTGTCCCGCCGCGACCTCCGCCGAGACGCCGAACGGCTCGCCGTCGGGCGCACAGGCCGACGGTCGCGCCCGCCGAAACGAGCGCTGGCCGCACAGAGGGCCGACGGCCTCGAGCAGGTTGGTCTTGCCCTGGCGCGTTCTCTCCCGTGACAGCGTGAGCCCGGCGCCGAAGGAAGACGGGGTCCGAGGAGAGATTACGGAAGCTGTGGGTGCGTGATCTCGGAAGAGCTGCAAGCGCGTCCCTTTGAGGTCAGAGCCGCATCGGCATGACGACGTACGAGATAGCGCGAGGCGCCCTCGATGCCGCCCTCCGGGCTGCAGAGGCACTGGGTGTTCTCGTCCTTGAGCTCCAGCCGCACGTTCTCCGTCTCGGCTTCTTCGAGAAAATCGAGGAGGTACTGCGCGTTCAATCCGATCGAGAGCGGCTCGCCGTCGAACTCGACGTCGAGCGTCTCGGTTCCCTCGCCGAGCTCCTGGCTCGCCGACGCGACGGTGAGCAGGTTCTTTTCGAACGACAGCTTCACGCCGCGCGAGCGCTCGGAGGAAAAGAGCGCGACGCGCCGGATCGCGCCCTGCGAGCGCGGCGCGCGGAGACGGTCGCGACCCGGTCGTTGTCCTTGGAGAGGATCTTCTCGTAGTCGGGGAAGTTCACGTCGAGCAGCCGCGCGATCAGCTGCCGGTTGCCGACGGTGAAGAGCAGGTGGTTCTCCGAGTGCCGGATCTCGAGCGCGCGTCCTCGCCGCCGTCCATCTTGAGGATCTCGGCGAGCGCCTTCTTCGGGATCGAGGACGTTCGGCAGGCGTCGCCTTGGCGTCCTCCTTGGGAAAGTCGATCAGGGCCAGCCGATGGCCGTCCGTCGCGACGAGCTCGAACTCCTTGCCTTTGTCCTTGAGCAGGGCGCCCATGAGCTGGAATCGCGTCTCCTCGGCCGAAACGGCGTATAAAACCTTACGGGTCAGTCGCTTCCATAGATCGAGGGGGAAGCGATGACGCCCCTTCTCCCTCGACCTTCGGGACCGTCGGAAAGTCCTCGGCCGGCTGCGCGACGAGGCGGAAGCTCGACCGCTCGCAGGTGACTCCCAGGTAGTGGTTTTCGATGGAGCTTCAGCGCGACGTCGGCCTCCGGCAGGTTGCGGATCAGGTCGAAGAGCTTGCGCGCCGGGACCGTCACGCTGCCCGGCCGCGAGACCTTGGCCTTCGGCCTGGCGAGAGCAGCGTCAGGTCGAGGTCCGTCGACGTGAAATCAGGTGTCCGTCGGCGGCCTTGAGCAGGATGTTCGAGAGGATCGGGATCGTGTTTTTCCTCTCGACGACCCCCTGCATGAGCGTGAGCTCATTCAAGAAATCCCCCCTGCTGACCGTCAATTCCATGGGATTTCACCACCTCCGGAAAGAGAAAAAAGTCTATCACATTGTAGCCGTATTCGTAGGGCTGCGGACGAACTCGCGAACATGCGAAAAAAGCCCGATAAAAACGGGGCTCGAAACGCATGTCGGCCTCTGTGCGAGTCTCGCGCGCGTCTCATCCGCAGATCGCGGCCTGTGCGCGGAGCCGCGCGATGCGTGCGGAAAACGCGCGCGGCGGAAAACGTCGCGGAGCGCGCCGCGAGCCGTCAGCGATAGGGCTGCAGGAACCCCTCGACGACCTTGCGGAAATTCGGCGTCGTCCTCGACCATGCGCTCGATCTTCTCGACCGAGTGCATGACGGTCGAGTGGTGCTTGTCGTTGAAGAGCCGGCCGATCTCCGGGTAGGAGAGGCCGGTCAGCTTGCGGCAGAGGTACATCGCGACCTGGCGCGGGAAGGCGATCGGCTTGGCGTTCGATTTGGCCTTCATGTCCGAGACGCGCAGGCCGTAGTGGGCGGCGACGGCCTTGAGGATCTCGGCCGGGACGGCCCGGTGCTCCTCGGTCCCGACGATGTCCTTGCAGGGTCTCCCGGGCGAGCTCGACCGACAGCGGCTTGCCCGTCAGCGAGGAGAAGGCGAGGACGCGGTTCAGGCGGCCCTCGAGCTCCCGGACGTTCGACTTGACGGTTCCGGCGATGAAGAGGGCGACGTCGTTGGGGATCTCGACCTTCTCCGCCGCGGCCTTCTTGCGGATGATCGCGACCTTCATCTCGAGGTCGGGCGGCTGGATGTCGGCGATCAGGCCCCACTCGAACCGGGAGCGCAGCCGCTCCTCGAGCGTCGGGATCTCCTTCGGCAGCGCGTCGGAGGTCACGACGATCTGCTTCTGCGCGTCGTGGAGCGCGTTGAAGGTGTGGAAGAACTCCTCCTGCGTCGAGTCCTTGCCGGCGATGAACTGGATGTCGTCCATGAGCAGGACGTCGAGCTCGCGGTAGCGGCGCTTGAACTCGTGCATGCGTCTCGAAGCGCAGCGCGTTGATCAGCTCGTTCAGGAAGCGCTCGGCCGAGAGATACAGCACGCGCGCGTCGGGGTAGCGGCGCAGGATCTCGTGCGCGATCGCGTGCATCAGGTGCGTCTTGCCGAGACCGACGCCGCCGTAGAGGAAGAGCGGGTTGTAGGAGCGGGAGGGCGATTCGGCCACGGCGCGCGCCGCGGCGTGGGCGAACTGGTTGGAGGAGCCGACGACGAAGGTCTCGAAGGTGAAGCGCGGGTTCAGGACCAGGCGGCCGCGGGCGCGGGGGCGGGAGCGGCGCGGGCTCGGCGGCAGCCGGGGCCGGCTCGCCGGCGCGGGCTCGAAGCGGATCGCGAGCCCGGGAAATCCCGCCGCCGCCGCCTCCCGCGAGAGCAGCTCGCCGTGCCGCGACTCGATCCAGTCGGCGAAGACGCGGGTGGGGACCGACGACGGTCAGGACCGGGCGCCCGGGACCGGCGTCGAAGGCGACCTGGCGCGTCGGGCCGAACCAGGTCTTCAGCTCCTTGGGGTCGAGCTTGCCCTCGAGGCTGCTTGAGGATCGAGCGTCCAGATCTCGGTCATCGGCTCAGCCCCGATTTCCGCAAGCTTTTCCACAGCTGTGGAAAGCTCCTGGCGCGCCGGGGGCGCGGAGTATATAGCCGGCTGCGGAGCCCCGGCATCGACGCGACCGCTTCTTCCTTGACTTCACCACCGCCCCGCCCCTAGGATTCCGCCCTCTTTATGAAGCGCACCTATCAGCCCAACAATCGCCGCCGCAAGCGCACCCACGGCTTTCTCGTGCGCATGCGGACGCGGTCGGGGCGCGCCGTGCTCTCGGCGCGCCGCCGCAAGGGGCGCAAAAGACTCTCGGTGTGAACTCGGGCCCGGCCGCTCCGGAGACCTTCTCCCGGGACGACCGCCTCCGAAAACGAAGGGAATTCGAAGAGTGCTACGCCTCCGGCGTGCGCGTTTCCGGGCGCCACGTCCAGGTCTTCTCTGCGCGCGCCGGCTCGCGGCCGGCCGCGACTCGGGATCTCGGTGCCGAAGCGGGTCGGGCAACGCCGTCGTGCGCAATCGCGTTCGGCGCCGCCTGCGCGAGATCTTCCGGCGCACGCGCGAGCTCTTCGGCGCGGCCGGCCTGCGATCTGGTCGTCAACGTCCGGCCGTCGGCCGCGCGGCGCTCGTTCGCGGAGCTCTCGCGAGGACTATCGCGCGCGACCGGTGCGGCGCGAGCGCTGGTCGCAGCGAGCCGCCCCGCCGTCGCGGCCTCCGAGCGCGGCCTCGCGCGCGGTCGGCGTCGCGCTGCTCGGTTTCTACAAGGCGCTCGTCTCGCCCTGGCTGCCGCGCGCCTGCCGATTCGAGCCGACGTGCTCGGTCTACGCGCGGAGGCGATCGAGCGCTACGGCCTCGCGCAGCGGCAGCTGGCTCGGCGCTGCGGCGGCTCTGCGCGCTGCCATCCGTTCCACCGCGGCGGCTTCGACCCGGTGCCCTGAGCCCGACCCATGGAAAAGCGCCTCCTCCTCGCGGCCGGGCTCTCGCTCGCCGTCCTGCTCCTCTGGGAGATGGTCGATGCCCAAGCCGCCGAAGCCTGTTCCCGCCGGCCCGCGCCGCGACTCCGGCGGCGGCTCGGCGACGTCCGCCGGCGCGACCTCGGCCTCGCCGGCGACGGGCGCGGCGCCCGCCGGCGACCGACTCCGCGGCGGCCCCGGCCGCGCTCGCGCCGGTCGCCGCGGCGGAGGAGACGGCCACGTCGCTCGAAAACGGAGCTCTTCGAGCGCGACCTTCTCCAACCGCGGCGCGGTGCTCGACGTCGTTCGTCCTGCCGAAGTACCTCGACGAGCAGAAGCGTCCGCTCGAGCTCGTGCGCGCAGCTTCCCGCCCGAGCTCCGCGGCCCCTGGCGCTCGACTTCCCGGGCGGACGCGACGCGACCGCGGAGATCGCCGGCGCGCTCTTCGCCGTCGAGAAGATCTCCGACCGCGCGTGCACGCTTCCGTTACTCGGACGGGAAGCTCGCAGTGCGCAAGGAGATCCGGCTCGGCACGGCTATCTCTTCGACGTCACGGTCTCCGTCGCCGGGCCGGCGTACCGGCTCTCGGTCGGCCCGGGGCTGCGCAACCCGACCGGAGCAGAAGCGTGAACCGCTACGTGATGCCGGCGACCGCCGTCGCCGCGACGGCCGGCGGCGGCATCGACAAGGTGCGCGCGGAGAAGCTCGACAAGGCCAAGCGCGAGCACGCTGGGCGCTGCCCGCGAAGGGCTTCGCCGGCATCGAGGACAACTACTTCCTCGCCGTGCTCCTGTCCGGAGCGCGCGTCACGAGCGCGCGTCGTCGCCGTGTCGCGCACCGATCCGGCGGGCAAGCCGCCGCCGACGCTCGCGGCCGCGGTCGACCGGCAGCGGCCAGCTCGCGGCGCGCGCGTACTTCGGCCCGAAGGACGTCGCGATCCTCGAGAGCTCCGCCTCGGGCTCGAGCGCACCGTCGACTTCGGCTGGTACGGCGATCCTCGCGCGGCCGCTCCTGTGGCTGCTGAAGCAGCACTTACGGCTGGGTCGGCAACTGGGGCGTCGCGATCCTGCTCGTCACGCTCGTCGATCCGGCTCCTGCTCTTCCCGCTCATGCACAAGAGCTACGCGTCGATGAAGAAGATGCAGAAGCTCGCGCCGAAGATGAACGCGATCAGGGACAAGTACAAGAAGGCGAAGACCGACGCGGCGCAGCGCAAGAAGATGAACCAGGAGCTGATGGCGCTCTACCAGGCCGAGGGCTACAACCCGATGAGCGGCTGCCTGCCGATCGCTCCTGCAGCTGCCGATCCTCGTCGCGTTCTACAACGTGCTCTCGCGGTCGATCGAGCTGCGGCACGCGCCGTTCGTCCTCTGGATCAAGGACCTCTCGGCCGTCGACCACACGTACGTGCTGCGTCATCCTGATGATCGTCTCGATGTACGTGCAGCAGGCGATGACGCCGTCGACGCTGGACCCCGCGCAGAAGAAGATCTTCATGTTCGATGCCGCTGCTCTGGGGATTCTTCCTGAAGGACATGCCGTCGGGGCTCGTGCTCTACTGGCTCTTTTCGAACCTGCTGACGATCCTGCAGCAGATGCTGATCAACCGGATCGTGAAGGACGACGAGCCGCCCGTCGCCGCGCGGGCGGCGGCACGCAAAGCGCGGCTGCCGCAGGCAAGGCGCGCGCGATAGCCGAGGTCGGAACGATGAGATACGAAGGCAAGAGCGGAGGCGGAAGCGGTCGACGGCGCCGCGCGCGAGCTCGGGACGACCGCCGGCGGAGCTGCGCTACACGGTCGTGCGGGACGAGAAGTCGTTCTGGGGCGGGCGCGTCGTCGAGATCGAGGTCGAGGCCGAGGCGGCGGCCGCCGCGACCGCCGGAAGTCCGCCGCCGAGCCCGCGCGAGTTGCCGCCGAGCCCGCGCGCGCCGAGACGGCCGCCGAGTCTGCCGACCCCGGCGAGCCGGTCGAGCGCGGCGCCGGCGAGCCGCGTCGACCGAGGAGGCGTTGCGGCGGCCGTCGGAGGCGACGCTGACGGAGCTCCTCTCGGCGGCGGGACTTCTCGTCGAGATCCGTCGCCGCGCCGTCCGCGCGACGAGATGCTCTTCGAGCTCATCGGCGACGACGTCGAGCCGCCTGCTCGCCAACCAGCGGCGAGGGCCTGACGGGCTCGAGGTCCTCGCCGGCCGCATCGCGTCCAAGCGCGTCGGGCGCCCGGTGCACCCGCGGCTCGACGCCGAGGGATTCCGCGCGCACCGCAAGGAGGCGCTCGAGGACCTCGCGCGCCGCTCGGCGGAGGAGGCCAAGCGCACGCGCCGGCCGCAGCTTCTGCCGCCGCTGCTCGCCCGGGGAGCGGCGGCTCGTTCACCTGGCGCTCGCCGAGGATCCGGAGGTCGAGACCGAGAGCGAGGGCGAGCGGATTTCTGAAGCGCGTGGCGGTCCGGCTCAAAGCGAGCTAGCGCCGGGCTTTCGGCGATCGGCGGTCGCAGCCGGCGGCGAGAGCCGGCAAGATCGATCCGATGCGCACCGCACCGAATCGCTCCTCGACACGATCGTGGCGCCGGCGACGCCGCCGGGCCGCTCGGCGCTCGCCGTCGTGCGGCTCTCGGGTCCCCGACGCTGCGCGCGATCCTCGCGCGCGCTCGCGCCGGGACTGCCGGACGCCGCTTCCGCCGCGCCGCGCGACGCTCGCGGCCGTCTCGGGACGCGGCGGGCGCAGCCGATCGACCGCGCGCTCGTGACGTTCTTCCCGCGGCCCCGCGTCCTTCACCGGCGAGGACGTCGCCGAGATCTCCGTCCACGGCAGCCCGGTCGTGGTCGAGCGGCTGCTCGCGGCGGCGCTGCCGCGCCGGCGCGCGGCTCGGCGCGGCCCGGCGAGTTCACCGAACGGGCGTTCTGCCCCGGCAAGATCGACCTCGTGCGCGCCGAGGCCGTGCGGCGAGCTGATCGAGGCGCGCACGCCGGCGGCGGCCGCGCGCGCGGCCCGAGCCGTCTGACGGGCGGCCTCTCGCGAGCGCTTCGCGGCCGTCCGCGAGAGTCTGCTCGCGGCGGCCGCCGGTCTCGCCGCGACGATCGACTTCTCCGAGGACGTCGGCGAGGCCGTCGCCCGACGCCGTGCGCGCGGCGCCTCGAGGCGGCGGCGGCAGAGCTCTCGACGGCTGCTCGCGACCTACCGAGACCGGGCGGCTGCTCGCGGCCGGCTGCCGGGTCGTGATCCTCGGGCCGCCCGAACGCCGGAAAGTCCACCCTGTTCAATGCCTCGCTCGGCAGCGACCGCGCGATCGTGACGGACGTTCCCGGCACGACGCGCGACGCGCTCGAGGCGACGCGCTGGACGTCGGCGGCGTTCCCGGTCACGCTCGTCGACACGGCGGGGCTGCGCGAGACCGAGGATGCCGTCGAGCAGATCGGCGTCGCGCGCGCCCGGGAGGAGGCGGAGCGCGCCGACGTCGTCGCTCTACGTCTTCGACGGCGTCGTCCGGGCTCGGCGACGAGGACGCGCGAGCGCTCGCGCGGTCTCGACGGCCGTCCCGTGATGCGTCATCGCCAACAAGCTCGACCGCGCTTGCTCCGACCGGGCCGCCGCGTCTCGCGCGGCGGCCGATCTCGCGCTCTGCGGCCTCGCGCCCGGACGCGGGCGAAACGCTGCGCGCGCTCCTCGCGCGGAGATGCTCGGCACGCGATCGAACCGGACGCCGGCGCTCGGAGGTGCTCGGCTCGCTGCGCCAGCGCGATCTCGTCGGCGCGCGCGCGCGCCGCGGCCGCCGAGGCGCTCGCGTCGCTCGCGCGCGGCGAGTCGCCCGGAGTACGCCGCGACGCACTGCCACGCGGCGCTCGACGCGCTCGCGGATCTCTTCGGCGAGACGACGGCCGAGGACGTGCTCGGCCGCATCTTCCGACGTTCTGTATCGGAAAGTAGCTCGATCTGTCGCGCTCGAGAGCCGAGTGACGATCCCCATGACTTCGACGTCCTCGTCATCGGCGGCGGCCACGCCGGCATCGAGGCCGCGCACGCCGCGGCGCGGATGGGCCGGCAGCACGGCGCTGCTGACGGGCGACGCTCGGCGCGATCGGGCGCATGTCCTGCAATCCCGCGATCGGCGGCCTCGCCAAGGGCCAGCTCGTGCGCGAGATCGACGCTCTCGGGCGGCCTCATGGGGACGCCTCGCCGACGCGCGCCGGCATCCAGTTCCAGGTGCTGAACCGCTCGCGCGGTCCGGCCGTCTGGGGGCCGCGCGCGCAGTGCGACCGGGCGCTCTATGCGCAGCTCGCGCGCGAAGCGCTCGAAGCCGACGCCGAATCTCACGCTCCTCGAAGGCATGGCGGAGGACCTGCTCGAGTGCGGCGGCGCGGCCGCGGGCGCGATCACGGCCGACGGGCGCCGCCTCGAGGCGCGGGCCGTCGTCGTCACGACGGGGACGTTCCTGCGCGGCCTGATGCACACGGGCGAGCGCAAGACCGAGGGCGGCCGCGTCGGCGAGCCGTCGGCGAAGGGGCTCTCGGCGGCGCTCGCGCGCGCTCGGACTGCGGCTCGGCCGCTTCAAGACCGGAACGCCGCCGCGCGTGCATCGCGACACGGTCGACTACGCCGCTGCGCCGCCGCAGCGGGGCGACGACCCGCCGGTTCCGTTCTCGTTCCGCACGGAGCGCCTCGCCGCGTCGACCAGGCCCTCTGCTGGCTGACCGCGACCAACCCGCGCGTCCACGAGCTCATCCGCGAGAACCTCCACCGCAGCCCGATGTACTCGGGCCGGATCCAGGGCATCGGGCCGCGCTACTGCCCGTCGGTCGAGGACAAGGTCGTCAAGTTCGCCGACAAGGCGAGCCACACGATCTTTCTCGAGCCCGAGGGACTGGGACGCCGATCGAGATCTACATCAACGGCCTCTCGACGTCGCTGCCCGAGGAGGTGCAGCGCGAGATCCTCGCGCGAGATTCCGGGACTCGAGAACGCGCGCGATGCTGCGGCCGGGCTACGCGGTCGAGTACGACTTCTGCCTTCCCGATCAGCTGCGCCCGACGCTCGAGGCGCGAGAGCGTGCCGGGCCTCTATCTCGGCCGGGCAGATCAACGGGACCTCGGGCTACGAGGAGGCGGCGGCGCAGGGGCTGTGGGCCGGAATCAACGCGGCGCTCGCCGTGCGCGGGCGAGGCGCCGCTTCGTCCTCGAGCGCTCCGAGGCGTACGCGGCGGTCATGGTCGACGACCTCGTCGAGCAGGGAGCTCGAGGAGCCGTACCGGCTCTTCACCTCGCGCGCCGAGTACCGGCTGCTGCTCGGCGTGGACACGGTCCTGCCGCGGCTTCTCCCGCACGGGCGGCGCCTCGGCCTGGTCGAGCGAGCCAGGATTACGAGCGCGCGCATGCGGGGCGAGGAGCGGCTCGCGCGCGCGCGCCGGCGGCTCGACGAGCGCGAGATCCATCCGACGACCGCGGATTCGTCGAGCGGCTCTTCGAGGCGCTCGGAGTCGAGCGTCGACACGCCGACGACAGCTACTTAATCTATTGAAAAGAAATGACTTATCAGTAGAATCGCTGTCCGCTTTACGCTCCCGAGGCTTTCGCCGGGCTGACTCGCGAGGAGAAGAGCGTCCTCGAGAGCCGCGTGCGTTACGAGGGATACATCCGCCGCGAGAGGGAGCGCGTCGAGGGGTTGAAGCCCCTCGAGGCGCGGCCGATCCCGGAGGGCTTCGACTACGCGACGATTCCCGGGCTCTCACGCGAGGTCGTCGAGAAGTGCGCGCCGGCGCCGCCCGCGCACCGTCGGCGAGGCCGCCCGTATTCCCGGGCGTGACGCCTGCGGCGCTGGCGATAATCTCTGCGCATGCGCGCCGCCGCGAGGCCAGGGCCGCCGATTCCGGCTGAGGAGTTCGAGCGGCTCCTCCAGGTTGCCGCCAGGACCTCCTCGATCCCGCTCTCCCCCGTCACTCTCGCGGCGCTCGCGGGCTATCTCGCCGAGCTCGACCGGTGGCGCGGGAAGATGAACCTGACCGGCCGGCTCTCCGCGGACGAGCTCGTCCACCACGCCCTCGAGTCGATCGCCCGCCATATCCCTAATTGCTCATGGACGCGCAGGTTGTGGACATCGGGTCCGGTGCCGGCTTTCCGGCAATCCCCCTCGCCATGGCGCGCCGGGACCTCTCGATGACGCTGGTCGAGCCTCGCGGCAAGAAGGCCGCGTTTCTCCGGCACGCCGTGCGAACGCTCGGCCTCGGGAAGGCGCGGGTCCTCGAGAATCGGGATCGAGGAGCTCTCGGAAGGCCCGTTCTCGGTCGCGACGACGCGGGCTCTCGGCGAGCTTGCTGGCCGCCTCGGCCGGGCGTCGTTTCTCGAGCCGGGAGGTCTGCTGCTCGCCTGGACGACGGAGCCCGAGCGGCTGGAGACGTCCCTGTCCCGCGGATTCCGTCTCGAGCAGATCCTGCGACTCCCGGGAGCCGAACGGCGCGCCGTGGCGGCTTTGCGAAGGCGTTTGAGCCCGATGTTCCACGTGGAACACCGGATGTAGGCCCGCCGACCTACCAGGCTTTCGGCCCGGATCGCGGAAGGCCTTTTCTCTTCGCCGCCGCCAGCGGGCGCTCCTAAGTCTCGACCTCGCACCCGTTCAGCAACCTGCTAGTCTGCGCGCCCGTGGGCGACATCATCGCGGTCGCGAATCAGAAGGGCGGGGTCGGAAAGACGACGACCGCGATCAACCTCGCGGCCGCGCTCGCGGCTCTCGACCGGAAGGTTCTCCTCGTCGACCTCGATCCTCAGGCCAACGCTACCTCGGGCCTCGGCTTCCCGCGCGCCGAGGGCGCCTCCGGCTCCTACGAGGCGCTGCTGTCGGAGACAGGCGTCGACCGCGATCCGCGCGACGCAGTTTCCGAATCTCTGGATCGCTGCCGTCCGGGCGGGACCTCGTCGGGCGCCGAGATCGAGCTCGTCGAGCGCGCGACCGGGAGCACAGTCTGCGGTGGCGCCCTGGCCCGGTCGCCGGCGAGTTACGACTTCGTGCTGATCGACTGCCCGCCCTCGCTCTCGCTTCTGACGGTCAACGCCCTGGCGGCGGCCGACTCGGTGCTCGTGCCGATCCAGACCGAGTACTTCGCCCTCGAGGGGCTGACGCGAGCTCCTGGAGACCGTCGAGCGGGTGCGCAACGCCTTCAACCCGCTGCTCGCCTGGAAGGCGTCGTCTTGACGATGTTCGACGAGCGGACTAACCTCGGCCGACAGGTCATCGAAGACATCCGCAAGCATCTCGGAGACGAGGTCTTCGAAACCGTGATTCCGCGAAACGTCCGGCTGGGCGAGGCGCCTTCGTTCGGCAAGCCCGTGCTCGCCTACGACATCAAGTCGAAGGGCGCCGAGGCGTACCTGGCGCTCGGCGCGGGAGTTCCTGCAGCCGGCGGGGAAGCCGCGATGACGAATCGCAAGCCGGCTCTGGGCCGCGGGCTCTCGGCCCTGCTGCCCGGCAGGGAGGACGTTCCACGTGGAACACTGCTCCACGAGGTCGAGATCGCGCGGCTCGTCGACCGTCGCGCTTCCAGCCGCGGCGCGGACTTCTCCGAGGCGGCTCTGGCGGAGCTCGCGAGCTCGATCCGGGAGCACGGGGATCGTCCAGCCCATCGTCGTCGTGCCGCGTGGCGAGCGGCTTCGAGATCGTCGCGGGGGAGCGGCGCTGGCGGGCGGCCCAGCTCGCCGGCCTCGAGCGGGTGCCCGTCGTCGTGCGGGAGAAGCCCTCGGATCGGGAGCTGCTCGAGCTCGCTCTGGTCGAGAACCTCCAGCGCGAGGACCTGAACGCGCTCGAGGCGCCGAGGCCTACGGCGCGGCTGCGCGAGGAGTTCGCGCTGACGCAGGAGCAGATCGCCGAGCGCGTCGGCAAAGACCGCGCGACTGTCGCTAACTCATTGAGGCTATTGAAGTTACCAGTCATCGGTCAAGGATCTCGTGCGCGACGGCTCGCTCTCGGGCGGCCACGCCCGAGCCTCTCGCTGCGCTCGCGTCCCCGGACGAGCAGGAGCGGCCTCGCCGAGGAGATCGTCTGACGAGCGCCTCTCCGTGCGGCAGACCGAGAAGCGCGTCGTCGCACAGGCTCGCGGCCGAGCGAAGGTCACGCGGGACAAGCGGCGCGATCCGTTCACGCGCGACGCCGAGGAGAAGCTCTCGCGGCGCCTGCGCGCCCGGGTGCGGATCGTGCGGCGGCGGCGCGGCGGCCGGATCGAGATCTCGTTTTCGGCTCCGAAGAGGAGCTGATCGGACTCTACGAGACGGCTCATCGGGAAGGCTTGAGGCAGATCCAGGAGGTCACCATGAAGGGCAAACCGTGAAGGCGCGACGCTGAACGGCTTTCTCGACAAGGGCAGCCACTTAAGGGAGAGCTCATCTTCGAGGAGACCTTCCGCATCGACGGCAGGTTCGAGGGCAAGATCCGTTCCGGCAGCGAGCTCATCCTGGGCGACACGGCCGAGGTCACGCGCGAGATCGAGGTCGGGCCGCCTCTCGGTCAACGGCTCGCTCAAGGGCACGGTGCGCGCGACCGAGCGCATCGAGCTCCACTCGCGCGCGCGGGTCGAAGCGGACGTCGACGACGCCGGTTCTGAAGATCGAGGAGGGCGCGCACTTCCAGGCTCCTGCGAGATGGCGGAAGGCTCCGGATCGAACGTCGTGGACCTCGCTTCGACGCCGCGCAAGCCGTAACCATCTGAAAATAAACTGAGTTACATAGCAATTCGCGACGCTCGCAGCGCCCGCGCCGCTCCCTGCTCGACTCTGCCTCCGGCCTGTGTTATCTCTCCGCGCTCCAGGCTCTTGCAGTTCCATCGCAGCGACGATTCGCGGCCGTCTGGGCGCCGCCGAGAAGGTTCGAAAACCCGATGATCAGGCTCCCGGACGTCACCACTCATCTATGTCGTCATCGCCTTCCTGATCACCTACGCGATCCTGAAGCGGTACCTCTTCGTCCCGCTCGGGGCGATCCTCGACGCGCGCGAGCGCGAGGAGCGCGAGGCCGAGGCCGTCCACGCGGAGAGCCTCGCGCGCCTCGAGAAGGCCCTGGCGGAAGCCGAGGAGAGTCTCTCGGCCGCGCGGCGCGAGGCGTTGAAGACGCGCGAGGAGCTGCGCGCCGAAGGGAACGCCCGCCTCGAGAAGCGGCTGGCGAAGCGACCGCTGCGGCTCGTCCGCCGTCGAGGGCGCCAGCCGGGAGATCGAGAAGCGCTCGGGCGAGCTCTCAGGGCAGCTCCGGCGAGGGATCGCAGAGCCTCGCCCGCACGCTCGCGGAAAAGATTCTCGGACGGAAGCTCGCGGCGTGAGCCTGGCGCTCCTTCACTCCGCGCCGCTTTCCCTCCTCGTTCGAGGAAGCGCCGAGCACGCGGCAGAAGTTCCTCGGGCTTCCGGCCTGGATCTGGCAGCTCGCGAATCTCGGTACTCTTCCTCGCGGTCCTCGTGTATTTCGTCGCGCGGCCCCTGGCCGACGCGTTCCGCAACCGGCAGCGAGGTCGTGGAAGCGGCGCTCGCGGAGGCGCGCGAGCAGCGGACCGAGGCGGCGCGATTCGAGTCGCGAGATCCACGAGCGGATGTCGCGGCTCGAGCGCGAGATCGACGAGATCCGCGCGCCAGGGCGCGGCCGACGGCGAGAGCGCGCGGGCGGCGCTCGGCGAGCGCGCGCCGACGAGGAGGCCGAGCGCATCCGCAAAGATTCCGAGGAAGAGATCGCGCGGCGCCTCGCCGCGGCCAAGGCGGAGCTGCGGCGGGCGGCGGCCGAGCCTCATGGCCACGACCGCGCGGCGAGATCGTCGTCCGCGAGATCAACGAGGAGGACCGCCAGCGTCTTCTCGACGGACAGCGTCGAGCGGCTGAAGGAGGCGCGCGATGAGCGCTTTCGCACATCCCTACGCGCGCGCCTTCGTCGAAGGCCGCGCCGGCAGGACTACGACTTCGGCGCGTTTCTCGCGGCCGGCGAGACGCTGGCTCGGCGGCGTTCGACGCCAACCCGAAGCTGCGCGCGTTCCTGCAGCGCCCCGCCGTGCCGCGGGAGGCCAAGAGCAAGGCCGTCGCGCGAGCTCGGCGGGAAGGCCGGGCATGGACGAGTTCGGCATCGCGCTTCCTCCAGGTCATGCTGCAGCAACCACCGGCTGCTCGAGGCCGGTGCGCGTCTTCCGGGCGCTCCGCGACTCGAACGACGCGGCGCAGGGCATCCTGCGCGTCGCAGGTCACGGTCGCCGGAGCCGCTCGACGGAGCCCGAGCGGAAGACGATCGAGGACGCCCTCGCCGCGCGCACGGGCAAGACGCGTGCGGATGCAGATCGACTTCGAACGCGAGCCATGCTGGCGGCTTCGTCGCGCGCGGCGGGATCCAGCGTGTTCGACGGTTCGGTCGACCGCCGCGATCCGGCGATTCCAGACGGACATCCGACAGAGAACGGGAGCCTGAGATGGAAATCAAGGCGGACGAGATCACGGCGATCCTGAAGCAGCAGCTGGCCGACTACGAGAAGGCGATCGACGTCGCCGAGGTCGGCACGGTGCTCTCCGTGGGAGACGGCATCGCGCGCATCTACGGCCTCGACAAGGTCATGGCGGGCGAGCTCGTGGACTTCGGCCACGACATCTTCGGCCTGCGCTCTGAACCTCGAGCAGGACCAGGTCGGCGTCGTGCTGCTCGGCGAGGCGTCGGAGGTCAAGGAAGGACAGGAGGTGCGCCGCACGCGCCGCATCATCCAGGTGCCCGTCGGGCCGGCGCTGGTCGGCCGCGTCGTGGACGCGCTCGGCCGGCCGCTCGACGACAAGGGCCCGATCGAGACGACCGAGTCGTACCCGACCGAGCGCATCGCGCCCGGCGTCATCGACCGCCAGCCCGTCAAGGAGCCCGTGCAGACGGGCATCAAGGCGATCGACGCCATGATCCCGATCGGCCGCGGCCAGCGCGAGCTCATCATCGGCGACCGCCAGACCGGGCAAGACGGCGATCGCGCTCGACACGATCATCAACCAGAAGGGCAAGGGCGTCGTCTGCATCTACGTCGCGATCGGCCAGAAGAAGTCGACGGTCGCCCAGGTCGCCAAGACGCTCGAGGAGCACGGCGCGATGGAGCACACGATCATCGTCTCGGCGACCGCGTCGGACCCGGCCCCGATGCTGTATCTCGCCCCGTACGCCGGCTGCGCGATGGGCGAGTGGTTCCTCTACAACAAGAAGCACGCGCTGACGCATCTACGACGACCTCTCCAAGCACGCCGCGGCGTACCGCGAGATCTCGCTGCTGCTGCGGCGGCCGCCGGGCCGCGAGGCGTACCCGGGCGACGTCTTCTATCTGCACTCGCGCCTGCTCGAGCGCGCCGCGAAGCTCTCGAACGAGAAGGGCGGCGGCTCGCTGACGTCGCTGCCGATCATCGAGACGCAGGCCGGCGACGTGTCGGCCTACATCCCGACCAACGTCATCTCGATCACCGACGGGCAGATCTACCTCGAGAACGACCTCTTCTATTCGGGCGTGCGGCCGGCCGTCAACGTCGGCATCTCGGTCTCGCGCGTCGGCGGCAACGCGCAGATCAAGGCAATGAAGCAGGTCGCGGGGACGCTGCGCCTCGATCTGGCGCAGTACCGCAACCTCGCCGCGTTCGCGCAGTTCGGCTCCGACCTCGACAAGGCCTCGCAGGCGCAGCTCTCGCGCGGCCAGCGCATGGTCGAGCTCCTGAAGCAGCCGCAGTTCGAGCCGATGGACGTGGAGCTGCAGGTCGCCTCGATCTACGCCGGGACGAAGGGCTACATGGACTCGCTGCCCGTCGATTCGGTGCGCGAGTTCGAGGCGGCGCTGCACGGAATACCTGAAGAACCGCAAGGGAGAGATCCTCTCGGCGATCGTCTCGACCGGCAAGCTCGAGAAGGCGACGGAGGAGGCCCTCGGCAAGGCGATCGAGGAGTTCAAGGACCGCTTTCCTGAAGGACAAGGCGCCCGCGGCCGCGTCCGCGAAGAAGGCGGAAGCGGAGCCGAAGGCGAACGTCGCCGCGCCGAAACCGCCGGCCGGCGGAGCGGCGGCGCACGCCTAGACCCGAGAGACATGGCTTCCCTCATCGACATCCGCCGCCGGCTGCGCTCGGTCAAGAGCACGCAGCAGATCACCAAGGCCATGAAGATGGTCGCGGCGGCGAAGCTGCGCCGCGCTCAGGAGCGGGTGATCGGCGCGCGGCCCTACGCGAAGTCGATCGCCGACCTGCTCGCCTCCGTGCGGCAGCGGCTCGGCCCCGCGGCCGTGCATCCGCTGCTCGCCTCGCGCGAGGAGCAGCGCGTGATCGTCGTCGTCGTGGCCGGCGACCGGGGGCTCTGCGGCGCCTTCAACACGAACGTCCACCGCGCGACGGCGCACCTGATCGCGTCGCATCCCGAATGGCAGGAGGTCCGGATCCTGCCGATCGGCAAGAAGGCGGTCGAGTTCTGGCGGCGCCGGAAATACCCGTTCACGGAGAAGACGTATCCGGGCATCTTCGACGACCTGCGCTACGAGCACGCGCGGGAGATCGCGGGATTCCTGTCTGCGGAGTTCCTGGAGGAGCGGATCGACGCGGCCTACATCGTCGTCAACGAGTTCCGCTCGATCCTGTCGCAGGTCGTGCGCGCCGGCCGGATCCTGCCGCTCGCGCCGCAGGCCGAAAAGGAGCCGGTGGCGAAGGACGCGGAGAAAGCGGCGGCGCCTGCCGGCGTCGAGTCCCTCTTCGAGCCGAGCCTCCCGGCGATCCTCGCGTGGCTCGTGCCGCGCTACCTCGAGTTCACCGTCTATCGGGCCCTCGCCGAATCGGCGGCCGCGGAGATGGGCGCGCGCATGACGGCGATGGATTCGGCGTCGAAGAACGCCGGGGAGCTGATCGACTCGCTGACGCTGACTTACAACCGCGCCCGCCAGGCGCGCATCACCAAGGAACTGATCGAGATCGTTTCGGGCGCCGCGGCGCTCGGAGTGAAGCGACAGAAGGCTCCAGACACATGGCTGAACAGAACATCGGTAGGGTCGTCGCGATCATCGGGCCGGTCCTCGACATCGAGTTTCCGGCGGGCAAGCTCCCCGCGATCTACAACGCCGTGCACATCCAGGACGATGGCAAGGAGACGGGCGAGCCGATCGACGTCATCGCCGAGGTCGCCCAGCAGCTGGGCGAGAGCGTCGTCCGCTGCGTCTCGATGAAGCCGACCGACGGCATGGTGCGCGGCATGAAGGCCGAGGACCTGGGGGGGCCGATCACGGTTCCGGTGGGACGCGAGACGCTGGGCCGCATCCTGAACGTCATCGGCGATCCCGTGGACGGGCGCGGCCCGGTCAACTCCAAGGAACGCTGGCCGATCCATCGCGAGCCGCCGTCCTACGACCAGCAGGCGACCTCCGTCGAGATGTTCGAGACGGGCATCAAGGTCATCGACCTGCTCGAGCCGTACACGAAGGGCGGCAAGACCGGCCTCTTCGGCGGCGCCGGCGTCGGCAAGACCGTCATCATCCAGGAGCTCATCAACAACGTCGCGATGCATCACGGCGGCTATTCGGTGTTCGCAGGAGTCGGTGAGCGGACGCGCGAGGGAAACGACCTCTACCTCGAGATGACCGAGTCGGGCGTCATGACGCCGGGCGATCCGTCCAAGTCGAAGTGCTCGTTGATCTACGGGCAGATGACCGAGCCGCCGGGAGCGCGCCTCCGAGTGGGACTGACCGGCCTGACGGTGGCCGAGTACTTCCGCGACACGGAGGGGAAGGACGTCCTCCTCTTCATCGACAACATCTTCCGGTTCACCCAGGCGGGCTCGGAGGTCTCGGCGCTGCTCGGACGCATGCCCTCCGCCGTCGGCTATCAGCCCAATCTCGCGACCGAGATGGGCGAGCTCCAGGAGCGGATCACCTCGACGAAGAAGGGCTCGATCACGTCGGTCCAGGCGATCTACGTCCCGGCCGACGACCTGACCGACCCCGCGCCCGCGGCCGCGTTCGCCCACCTGGACGCCACCAGCGTGCTCTCGCGTGCGATCTCCGAGATGGGAATCTACCCGGCGGTCGATCCGCTCGCCTCGACCTCGACGATCCTGTCGCCCCGCGTCGTCGGCGAGGAGCACTACAAGTGCGCCCGCGACGTGCAGGCGGTGCTCCAGAAGTACAAGGACCTCCAGGACATCATCGCGATCCTGGGCATCGACGAGCTCTCCGAGGAGGACAAGCTCACGGTCGCGCGCGCGCGCAAGATCCAGCGGTTCCTCTCGCAGCCCTTCTTCGTCGCGACGCAGTTCACCGGCCTCGAGGGCCGCTACGTGAAGATCGCCGACACGATCAAGGGCTTCCGCGAGATCGTCGACGGCAAGTGCGACGACATGCCGGAGCAGGCCTTCTACATGGTCGGCACGATCGAAGAGGCGCGGGAGAAGGCCGCGCAGCTCGCCAAGGCGGCGTAGCGCATGGCGGGAACTCTCCTTCTCCAGGTCGTCACGCCCGAGCGGCGCGTCGTCGAGGCCGAGGCCGACTCGGTCGAGCTTCCCGGCGCGGAGGGATATCTCGGGATCCTGCCCGGCCACACGGCGCTCGTCACCCTTCTCAAAACGGGCGTGCTCTCCTACCGGCGGGCCGGCTCGCGGCAGGCGTACGCCGTCTCGGCCGGCCTCGCGGAAATCGCGGACGACCGCGTCTCGGTGCTCGCGGACTCGGCGCAGGCCGCCGGAGAAATCGACGCGGCCGCGGCGGAGCGAGAGCGCGCCGAGGCCGAAAAGCAGATGGGCTCCGCGAGCAACGAGACGCTCCCGGAGATACGGGCTCGCTTCGAGCTCGCGGAAGCGCGATTGGCGGTTGCGCGGGGCAGGTGAGCGACTCAAGGACTAAGGACTAGAGGTTCGCGAAGTCGGTTCCTAGTCCCGAGTCCTCAGTCGGGCGAGAGTACGATCGCGCCCGATGTCCGAAACCGTTCCCGCCGAAAAAGCCACCGGCCCCGGGCCGAAGCCGGAAGAGCGCTGGTTCCTCGAAGGGCCGCGCTCGCGAAAGAGCGAATTCGCCTCGGTCGTCCGCATCGCCTTCGAGTTCATCCGCGGGTTCCGCACGCTCCACTTCGTGGGCCCGTGCGTGACGGTCTTCGGATCGGCGCGCTTCGGCGCCGACCATCCGTACTATGCGCTCGCCCGGGAGGCCGGCTCGCGGCTCGCGCGGGCTCGGGTTCACCGTCATGACCGGCGGAGGCCCGGGGATCATGGAGGCCGCCAACCGCGGCGCACGGGAGGCCGGCGGCCGCTCGGTCGGCTGCAACATCATGCTGCCCGAGGAGCAGAAGCTCAACCCGTATCTCGACGTGAACGTCACGTTCCAGCACTTCTTCGTGCGGAAGTTGATGCTCGTGAAGTACTCCTACGCCTTCGTCGTGATGCCGGGCGGCATCGGCACCATGGACGAGCTCTTCGAGGCCGCGACCCTCGTGCAGACGGGCAAGATCGAGAATTTCCCGGTCGTCGTCTTCGGGAAGGACTACTGGCGATCCGCTGCGCGCGCTGCTCGACGAGATGGTCGGCGCCGGAACGATCGCGCGCTCGGACCTGGATCTGCTCCTCTTCACGGATTCGATGGACGAAGCGATGGCGCACATCGAGAAGCATGCGATCGAGCAGTTCGGGCTCGCGCGGCGATCGCGGATTCTCGGAGAGGGATAGAGGGATAGCCCGCGCCGGCAGTCGAGGAGCCGAGAAGCGGCGGTCAGCCGCGGGCGGCCGGCGGGATCCGGTAGCGCGCGAGCACGACGGTGACGTTGTCCTCGCCGCCGTTCTCGAGCGCGAGGTCCACGAGCTTGCGGCAGGCGGCCTCCGAGGGAGTCCCGGCCGCAAGCACGCCCGCGATCGCGTTTTCCGTCACCATCTCCGTCAGGCCGTCGGAGCAGAGGAGCAGCCGGTCGCCGTCTTCGAGACGCCACCGTCCGACCTCGACCTGGACGAAGGCGCCGCGCGGGCCCCGAGCGCGCTCGTCAGCACGTGGCGCATCGGGTGCGAGCGCGACCTCATCCGGCCGGATCGCGCCCGGCGTCGGCGAGCGATTGCGCCATCGTCTGGTCGCGCGTCAGGCGCATCAGCTTGCCGCCGCGGAAAAGATACGCGCGCGGTGTCCCCGACGTGCGCCGTCAGGAGGACCGGGCCGAGGCTGCAGGCGACGGTCAGCGTCGTCGCCATGCCCCGCAGCTTCGGGTCCGCCTTGGCCCGCTCGACCAGGACCTCGCGCACCTTCTGGAATCGGCGCTCCATGCGGTCCAGGACCTCCTCGCGCGAGGGGCTCGTCCAGACGCATGATCCAGTCCGGCGTGTCGATGCACGAGATCGACGATCGCGTGGATCGCAGTTCGGCTCGCGACTTCGCCGGCCGCTGGCCGCCGACGCCGTCGGCCACGAGAAGGCCATACACGGTTTCCGCATATCGACGCGGGCACGTCGCCCTTCGGCAGATTCGTCAGCGAGGGTGCGCATCGCGCGGTCGAACCGCGCGACGATGTAGTGGTCCTCGTTGTTGTCGCGGACCTTGCCGCGGTCGGTCGAGGCGGCGAGATCCACTTCGACGAGCGTGGAGACGCCCGCCGGCGACAGCTCCGGCGCGGCCGCCTCCGCTTCGATCTTCCGAGTTTTCTCGAGCTCATCGGGCATGGTTGCTCCGGTCCTCGCCTACTTCGACAGCGTCGCGAGCGCCTTCTCCGTCGCCGAGAGCAGCGCCTGCGGGCCGACGGGCGCGCCGGTCGCCTGCTTCATCCAGATGTCGGGCGCGACGTTGCCGATCTTCGCCATCCGCTCGAACTCCGTGCCGATCGCGCCCGCCTTCTCCATCTGCTGCTCGATCTGGAACGCGATCAGGTGGCCGATCGGGTAGTCGGGCAGGTAGAGGAACGAGTCGATCATGTGCGAGTAGATCCCGAGCGAGCACGACGTCGCGCTTCGCCGAAGACCGGCGCGTAGTACCGGTTCCAGACGTCGCGGCAGATCGCGAGCGTCGCCTCCTTCAGCTGTGCCGGCGTCGCCTCCGGGTGGTCGTACATCCAGTGCCACACGGCCATGTCGACGAGCGCCACGCCCGCGATCTCGTAGGTGCCCCAGAAGTCGTTGAGCGTCTTCAACGCCTCGCTCTGCGCGTCGGGCTTCGCGAGGCCGAGCAGCTCCAGGTCGTGCGCCTGGAAGACGAAGGCGAGCGCCTCGGTGAAGGCGGTGTTGGGCACGCCCTGGAGGAGCGTCGAGTCGACGTCGTTCAGCGAGAACGTCTGCTCGACGTTGTGGCCCATCTCGTGGACGGCGATGTTGAAGCCCTTGTAGTTCATGCCGTCCTTCTCGACGCGCGTGCGCAGGTGGGCATGGTCGTCCCGGCGCTGCGGCGCCGAGCGCGTGGCCCGAGCCGCGCGCCGGATCGACCTCGATGTGGTCGGCGAGGTACTGCGCGCGCTCCCTGGAGAAGCCGAGCCCCACGAGGAGATTCGGGATGTCCTTCTTGTACGCCTCGGCGGTCGGGTAGCGGCCTTGGCGATCCCGTCGAGCTCCTCCTCGGAGTGGGCGCCGCGCGGCTTGAAGCCGGCGTACCAGACGTCGAAGGGCTCGAGCTTCCGGCCGAGCCGCTTCTCGATGAGCTTGCCGACCCGCGGCACGAGCGGCGAGGTCACGACGGCCTCGAGCATCTTTCGCACGCGCTCCTCGGGGATCTGCCGGTTCTCGTCGAAGCGCCGCGCGATCAGCGTCGGCGCCGTCGGCGAGTACGGGTCGGCCTTCCGCGCGGCCCGATAGCACGCGAGGAGCATGGCGTAGCGCGTGTCCGGCTCGGCGTCGCTCGCGGCCGCCAACGCCTTGACGGCGGAGGGCTCCGAGTCCGTCACGGCGGCGGCCGTGACCGCGTTCGTGACGGGATTCCAGTCCACGCCGGGGTTGTCGACGACGGCCCTGGGGATCGTCTGCGTGACGATCCGCTCCATGACGACCGCCGATCTCGCGCTGCTTCGCGAGGCCATGCGCCGCGTCGCCGTAGTCGGCCTTGAGCTCGTCGCGCAGGTTCCAGTGGGAGAGGAGCCGCATCTTTCGCCGGGAAGAGGCGGTTGCCCTTCTCGTCCACGAGGTGGTGCATCCAGACGTTGTACGCGGCGATGTACTGCGCCGACTCCGCGGCGGCCTTCGCGATCGCCTGGTTGACGTCGGCGGGCACGCGCTTGGAGAAGCGGTCGGCCAGGCGCGCCTCGGCCCACTGCCGCCGCGACCAGGACTCGCCGTCGCTGCAGCCGTTTCGGCGAGCGTCGTGAGCGGGAAGTTCAGGAGGACGGCGAAGGCGAGCCGGTTCTCGAAGGAAGTCCTCGACCAAGTGCGCGCTCGGATCGTAGCCGGCGAGGATCTCGTCGAAGGGGTAGATCGTCCCGAGATCCAGGTCCGATTGCCGCCGGAAGTCTCGGCCGATCTCGTTCATGTGGCCGTCGAAGGACTCGAGCGCGAACTCCATCCGGGAGAAGAGGGCGTTTCGGGTCGCGGCGTCGCCGGCGAACTGCTCGCGCGCCACGTCCTCGAACGCCGCGGCGTCGCCGTCCTCGGCGCGCCAGAACTCGGCCGCCTGGGCGAGCCCCTGCCGGATGCGCGGGCGCTCGGATTCTCCGTATTTCCCGGCGAGCTCGGTCTCGAGCTTCGTGATGGTCTGGTTCATGGCGTCCTTCGAAGCTTCCATAGGCATGGGCGCGGCCATCGGGCGCGCGGCGGCGGCGAGCGTCCCCAGAAGACACATTGTCGCGATGCCGGCGACCGTGCGCGAGCCCGAGCTCACCGCGCCGTCCTGCGCGGCCTCGCGAGTACCCGGGCCCGCGCACGGGCCGCCCGGGCTTGGCCCCGGTGACGTTGCCGCCGTCCACGACCAGCACGCCGTTGACCGCGACGTAGGGAATTCCGGCGCTGTACTGGTTGGGCTTCTCGAACGTCGCGCGCGACGCGACGGTCTGCGGGTCGAAGACGACGAGGTCCGCCCAGAAGCCCGCGCTTGATGAGGCCGCGGTCGGGGATGCCGGCCGCCTCCGCGGCGAACGACGTCATCTTGCGGACGGCCTCCTCGAGCCGCAGGACCTTCTCGTCGCGGACGTAGTAGCCGAGGATCCGCGACGGCGGAGCCCCAGCCGCGCGGGTGCGACGTCTCGTGCGAGAGCGGCCCGTCGTACGGCCTTGGCCTGCGAGTCCGTCCCGAAGGAGACGAGCGGCGAGGCGAGCGCCGCGCGCACGTCGTTCTCGTCCATGATCGAGATGATGCAGCTCGGCGTTCGCGCGGTCGGCGATCACCGATGTCGATCACGACGTCGCGCGGGTCCTTCTTCTCGGACGCGGCGATCTCGGCGATCGTCTTGCCCTCGAGCGGCTTCAGCTTCTCGGACGAGGACCTCCGCCACCATGACGCCCTCGGCGCCGCCGGAGCCGAGCCACTGGTTCTCCCAGTCCTTCGTCTCGCGGGCCATGTCCTGCCTTGACCGCTCGCGGGTCGCCGGGTCGGCCAGGCGCTTCAAGAGCGCGTCGCGGCCGCCCTCGCGCACCCAGGGCGGCAGGCAGGCGTCGAGGCCGTTCGAGGCGCGGTTCCAGGGGTACTGGTTCGCCGCGACGTCGATTCCGCGGGCGCGCGCGTCCTCGATCTTCTTGAGGATCTCCGGCATCCGGCCGAAGTTCGATTTGTAGGCCGTCTTCAGGTGCCAGACCTGCGCGCGGATGCCGGCTTCGTGCGCGATCTGGAACACTTCGTCGAGCGAGGCGTCGATGCGGTTCGACTCGGAGCGCTGATGCGTGAAATACGCGCCGCCGTATCTCGCGGCGACCTTCGCGAGCGCGATCAGCTCCGCCGTCGAGGAATAGATGTTGGGGATGTACTGGAGCGAGGACGAAACGCCGAGCGCGCCCTCGCGCATGGCCTGATCGAGGAGCGCCTCCATGCGCGCGAGCTCCTCGGGCGTCGCGGCCCGCTCCACGCGCCCGACGACCATGGCGCGGAGACTCCCCGAGCCGATGAAGGTTCCGAGGTTGATCGCCGATCCCCGCCGCTCGAAGGTCCGGAAGTAGCCCTCGAGCGTCCTCCAGTCCGGCGTGACGCCGTACTTCTTGATAGACGTCGCGGTTCTCGGCGATCAGCTTGTCGTCGATCGGGGCGATCGAGTCGCCCTCGCCCGTGACCTCGGTCGTGATGCCCTGAGTAATCTTGGACGCCGCCCGGCCGTCCACCAGTACGTTGTACTCGGACTGTCCGAGCAGGTCGATGAAGCCGGGAGCGACGACGAGGCCGGTGGCGTCGATGGTGCGCCGCGCCTTCGCGCCTTCCAGGCGGCCCACGGCCGCGACGCGGCCGTTGCGCACGGCGACGTCCGCCGAGAACCAGGGGGCTCCGGAGCCGTCCACGACCCGGCCCCCCTTGACGAGCAGGTCGTATTCGGGCGCTCCGGCGTCCGGGGCGGCCGCGGAAAGGGCCGCAAGCGCAGCCAGGAGCGTCCCGACAATCGCGATTTTCTTCATGCGGCGAGTCTATGACCTTTGTGAGGCCGCATTCACGCGGCGTTCACCCGGGGCGACGTACGCTGGAGTCGAAAGGAGCGGTTCGATGAAGGGGTACGCCCGTCTCGCCGCCGCGATGCTGCTGCTGGCGGCCGCCGCCGTCTCCGCAGAACCGCAGACCTCGGCCAAGAATCACGCGAAGACGCTCACCGGGACCGTCGCCGCCGTCGACCCGGCCGGCAAGAGCCTCACCGTGCGCGACGCCAAGGGCAAGGAGACGACGGTCGCCCTGACGGGCGCGACGCGTGTGACCGGCGGCAAGCTCGAGAAGGGCGAGAAGGTGACCGTGCGCTGGATGACACGCGAGAAGCAGAGCGTCGCGACGGTCGTGATGATCCAGACGCCCGAGGGCGCGACGACCGCGTCGGCCTCGAACGCCGCTCCCGCACCCGCTAGCCCGACGCCGAAGTCCCCGTAGCGCTTCCCGCGGCGGCCGACGCGGCGGCAGCGGGCAGTCGAATCCGGAAGACCGCGCCCCCGCCCTCCCGCTCCTCGACCGACACCTCTCCCGCGTGGGCGCGCACGACCTGGTCCACGATCGCGAGGCCGAGCCCCGACCCCTCGGGATAAGTCGAGCGTGCGGCGTCGAGCCGCACGAACCGCTCGAAGATCCGGCGGCGATTTTCGGGCGCGACACCGGGCCCGCGGTCGGCGACCTCGAGGATTACGGAACCGCCGTTTCGCGTGACGCGCACCTCGACCTCGCTGTCGCGAGCCGTGTAGCGAAGGGCGTTCGACAAGAGGTTGGAGATCACGCGCGAGAGCCCGGCTCCGTCTCCGGAAACGATCGCGCCGTCGGTCGTCTCGACGCGGCAGCGCACGCTGCGGCTGCCCGCGAGCGGTGTCGCGTCCGCCGCCGCCTGCGCCGCCACGGCGCGCGAGATCCACCGTCTCCCGGCGCCCGGGGAGTGCCGCGTCTCCTCTGGCGAGCAGCAGCAGCGCGTCCACTTCCTGCGCGAGACCGCGCGCGGCGCGCTCGACCGTTTCGAGCGAGCGCCGCGTCTCCTCCGGCGTCGCGTCCGGCCGGCGCGCCTCCTGCGCCTCGCCGAGGAGCACCGCGGTCGGCGTCTTCAGCTCGTGCGCCGCGTCGGCGACGAGGCGGCGCTGCGCGCGGAACGCGTTCTCGAGCCTGTCGAGGAGCGAGTTGATGACAGCCGCGAGCCGGCGGAATTCCTCGCCGCCCTTCGTGATGCGGACGCGCCGCGAGAGGTCTGTGGCCTCGAGCTCCTCGGCGAGGCGGGTGACTTCCTCGACGGGGCGGATCGCGCGCGTCACGGCGAACGCGAGAATCGCCGCCGTGCCGAGAAAGCCGAGGAGGACGATCGCGGCGAGCGCCCGGTCGAGACGCGCGAGGCTCTCGAGGTTCGGGCCGATCCAGCGGAAGAGGACGAGCGTCGCGCCCCTTGCCTTGCCCGAGAGGCGCGTGACGAGGAACCGGCAGCGGCGGCTCTGTCCGCTGTAGGGCTCGACCGCCGTGTAGGGCGTTTCGGGCTGGTCGCGGTAGGGAGCGAGGTCGACCGGCGCGCCCGTGCGCAGAAGGTTCCCGGAGGCGGCGACGGGCTTCTCGCTCTTGAAGAGGATCGCCGAGTGGTTGGCGAGGCGGAACTCGAAGGCGTTCGCCTCGAGGCCGGCGCGCAGCGAGTCGCGCCGGACCTCCTCCAGGCCCTCGAGCTCGTAGCTCGATCCGACCGCCGCGGCGAGCGTGTACAGCTCTTCGTCGATGTCGGCGAAGGTGCGGCTGCGGATGACCGCGCGGGTCGAGAGCGCGAGCACGAGCAGAAACGCCGCCGAGAGCAGCGCCCCCGCGAGCGCGATGCGCGTGCGGGACTTGGCGAAGGAGGGGAATGCCATCGAGCGCTCGATTATCGCCGGGATAGAGCAGTGTGGCCGGGTCGGCCGGCGACTCCAACGAGATGTCGAGAGAACGGACGCGGCGGGGTCAGTCCTGAGTTTTTGACTTTCGGAATCGGGGAGAAGAGTTCAAGAGTTCACGCCTGACCCCGTCCCCACCAGCCGGTAGCCCATGCCGCGCACGGTCTCGATTCGGGACGGATGCTTCGGCGTGTCGAGCTTGCGCCGCAGGCGCGCGATGAGGACGTCCACCGTGTTCGACATGGGCTCCTCGCGCTCGCCCCAGGCCTGCTCGAGGATTTCCTCGCGCGAGACGACGGCGCCGGGCTTGCGGAGCAGCGCCTCGAGGATCGCAAACTCGCGCGCCGTCAGCTGCGAGGATCTCGTCGCCCTTCCAGGCCGTGCGCTTGGCCGGATCGAGGCGCACGTCGCCGCTCGCGAGCTCGACGGTGGGCCGGCGCTCGTTGCGCCGCAGGAGCGCCTTCGCCCGCGCCGCGAGCACCTCGAGGTCGAAGGGCTTGCCGAGGTAGTCGTCCGCGCCCTCGGACAATCCCTCGACGGTCGACTCGGCGTCGTCGAGCGCCGTCAAAATGAGAATCGACTGGGAGAATCCTGCCTGGCGGGCCCGGCGGCAGACCTCCAGCCCCTCGCCGTCGGGGAGGCGCCGGTCGAGCACGAGCAGGTCGTACGCGTGCAGATCCATCAGCTCCTCCGCCGTCTCGACGTTCCCCGCTTCGTCGCAGGCGAGGCCCGCGCGCGTCAGTGTGCGCACGACGAGGGAGCGCAGGCGCGCGTCGTCTTCGAGGATGAGGGCCCGCACGGCGACATCTTAGCCTCGCGCTCCGGTAGGATTCCGCGAGCATGTTCGCTCTGCTTCTCGCGGCGGCTCTGTCGGCCGTTCCCGCGGCGCCCGCCGGCTCATCGGGTGTCGTCGACGCCTACATCGAGAAGTATTTCGAGACGTTTCCGAGCCGCGCCACGGAGGCCGGGCGGCACGACCGGGACTCCGAGCTCGAGGACCTGACGCCCGAGCGCCGGGCCGCCTGGATCGCGTTCAACCGGAAGACGCTCGACGATCTGTCGAGGCTTCCCGCGGCGGCGTCCGAGGATGACCGCCGGGACGCGGAGCTCCTGCGCGCCCGCGTCGAGTGGGAGCTCTTCGAGCTCGCCGACCGGCGGCGGGCGGACCGCGACCCGCTCTTCTGGACGAACCTCGCGGGCAACGCGACGGTGTTCCTGCTGGTCCGCGACGACCGGCCGCTGGCCGAGCGGCTCGCGGCCGCGCGGGCGCGCGTGCGGCAGCTGCCGCGGTTCTGCCGCCAGGCGCGGGAGGCGATGGCGTCGGCGCCGGCTTCGGAGGTCGCGCCCGACTTCGCGCGCATCGCCTCCGGGCAGGCGAAGGCGTCGGCGCAGTTCTACCGCGAGGGATTCGCGACGCTCTTCTCCGGCGCCGAGAAAGAAGCCGCATCTCGCGAAGCGTCCGAGGCCGCGTCCGCGCTCGACGGTCTCGGCGCGTTCTTGGAGGATCTCTCGAAGAAGGCCACGGCGTCGCCGCGTCTCGGCGCGCAGATATCGAGACGCGCTGCGGATCGCGACCGGGGAGAACGATCCCGACGCGATGCTCGCGCGCGCCGAGAAGGATCTGGCGGCGAAGAAAACGGAAGCCGCCGCGTACGGTCGCTCGGTCTGGAAGGAGATCTTCCCCGGCGTCGAGGCGCCGGCCTCCGACCGCGACGTGCTCGCGAAGCTCTTCGCGCGCGTCTCGGCCGACCGGGCGAAGACGGTCGAGGAGTTCGTCGACGACTACCGCAAGCAGGTCGCGGACGTGAACGCCTTCCTCCACGCGCACGACATCGTGACGTTGCCCGACCCGCTGACGCTCTTCACCGACCGGTCGCCCGGCTACTTCGTCGGACAATCCGTCGGAGGCGTCTACGCGGCCGGTCCCTATTCGCCCGACGCCCGCACGCTCTGGTTCCTGCCGACGCCGCCCGACGCCGCGACACCCGAGGAGAAGGACGGCTTCTTCCGGGACTTCAACCACCACTTCAACGTGATGATCACGCCGCACGAGATCCTGCCGGGGCACTACCTGCAGTTGAAGGTCGCGGCGCACCATCCGCGCAAGGTCCGCGCGCTCTTCGCTGACGGGGTGTACGTCGAGGGCTGGGGAACCTTCTGCGAGCGCTTGATGCTCGACGTCGGCTGGGGCGGGCCGCTCGACCGGATCGCGCACCTGAAGAAGCAGATGGAGAACATCGCGCGCGCGATCGTGGACGTCCGCGTCCATACGAAGGACATGCCGCGCGCGGAGGTCCTTCGGTTCGTCAAGGAGGAGGCGCTCCAGGACGAGCAGTTCGCCTCCAACATGTGGACGCGCGCCATCACGACGCCGACGCAGATCACGACTTACTGGCTCGGATACCGGCAGGTGACCGATCTCTATCAGGACGTGAAGAAGGCGCGAGGAGCGTCCTTCCGGCTGAAGGACTTCATGGATACCATGCTGGCCGACGGCCCGGTGCCGGTCGCGCGGTACCGGGAGAAGCTTCTCCCCGCCGGCCGCTAGGTCAGAACACGAACATCCCGATCGCGGCGAGAAACATTAGCAGCGTCGTCGCCAACACGGCCGCGAGCGCGAGGCGCGAGCTCGGCTGCCCTTTCATGATCTTGCGGTCCGACGCCACCGCGAGGATGCCGAGGAGCAGGAAGGGCGCGAGCAGGCCGTTGAGCACGGCGCTCCAGTAGAGAGCCTTGACCGCGTTGACGTCGGTGAAGTCGAGGACGACGCCGACGGCCGTCGAGAGCGTCATGACGCCGTAGAAGTATCGGGCGCCGGTCAGCTTCTGATCGAGGCCCTGCTTCCATCCGAACGTCTCGGCGAACGCGTAGGCGGCGGAGCCGGAGAGCGTCGGGATCGCGAGGAGGCCGACGCCCACGAGCCCGACCGTGTAGAGGACCTCGGCGAGCGGGCCGGCGAGGGGCTGCAGGGCCTCCGCAACCTCACGCGAGGTCTCGATGTTCGTCAGACCGTGGCGATGGAGCGTCATCGCGGTCGTGAGGATGATCGCGAACATGACGAGGTTCGAGAAGGCCGTGCCGATGCCGACGTCCACGCCGCGGTCGAAGATCTCCGTCGGCGTCGCGTGCTCGCGCTGCGGGAGCATGCGCCGGCCCATCGCCTTCTCTTCCTCGACCTCCTGCGAGGCCTGCCAGTAGAAGAGGTACGGCGAGATCGTCGTGCCGAGAATCGCCACGAGCGTCGCCCAGGCGGCGCGTCCCGTGGGAAGCGACGGGACGAAGGCGTCGTGTGTGACCTGCCGCCAGTCCGGCCCGATGTGGACCGCCGCGACGACGTAGGCGAAGAGAACGAGCGCGAGCCACTTCAGGATCGCGGCGATCTGGTAGTAGCGGAATCGGATGATCGCCCACGAGATCCCGACGCCGAAGAGCACGACGAAGTAGTGCGAATTGATGCCCGTCAGCATCTCCGCGGCGTCCGCCATGCCCGAGAGGTCCGCGGCGATGTTGATCGTGTTCGCGATCAGAAGCGCGATCGCCGTCGCGACGAGCACGCGCTTGGAGAACTTGCGGCGCAGCGCCCCTGCGAGGCCGCGGCCGGTCACCATGCCGATGCGCGCGCAGGTCATCTGGACGGCGGCCATCAGCGGCCACGTCAGGAAAGCCGTCCAGAGGAGCGACGTGCCGAGCTGCGCGCCGGCGACCGAGTACGTCGCGACGCCCGACGGGTCGTCGTCTGCGGCGCCCGTCACGACGCCGGGTCCGAGCGCCTTCGCGATGCGGCGCAGCGGATGGGGCGGCAGAGGAGCGTCGGCGCGAGCGGTCTCGGGATTCATCACGGGCTGCGTTGTACATCAGGAGAACGCAGCCCCCGGCCGTCCTGATACGATTCCGCGCAAATTTTTCGAGGAGGTTCGAGATGACCTGGAACCGGCGCCGGTTTCTCTCGACGTCGGGGGCCGCGGCGGTCGGCCTCGCCGCCGCCCGCTCGGCGAAACCCGCAGCGGCTGCGCCCGCGTCGCGCTCCGCCGCGCTCTTCCTGACCGAGGACGACGGACTGAAGCCCGCGACATACGACCGGCTGCCGCTCGAATGGCACCAGGCGCGTCTGAAGCTCCTGCAGTCGCAGCTCGCCGAGGACGGCTATGCGGGAATCCTGCTCTCGGACCCGATGAACATCATCTATTTCACCGGGCTCTTCTTCACTTCGACCGAGCGCCCGTTCCGCGTGTACCTGCCGGCCGACCGGCTGGCCGCGATCTGGTTCCATCCGGGCATCGACCGCGACTCGGTCAAGAGCTGGTGGGCGACCGAGCAGGAGATCTACTTCGACTTTCCCCACGCCGACGGCGGTTTCCCGAACGAGGGCAAGGTTCAGCAGGGCGCCACCGTCGACAACTTCGAGTGGACGCTCCAGGGTCTCAAGAAGCGCGGCCTCGACGGGAAGCGCCTCGCGACCGACTGGGAGCTCTCGCGCCGACAGCTCGCGACGGCCGGGAAGGTCTTCGTCAAGGACACGAAGATCGATTCGGTCGCCGACCGCTGCGAAAAGATGCGGATGGTCAAAACGCCCGAGGAGCTCGCGCTCTGGCGCCGCGCCTACCGCGTCTTCGACGAGACGCACGCCTACGCGCGCGACCTGCTGCTCGAGAAGGGTACGGACTTGACGGACTACGAGCTCGGCGCGGCGGCGACGGCTTGGGGAACCAACCGCCTCATGGAGACGATCAAGCGCGACGGCGGCTCGCACACGGCCGTCGGCATCGAGATGGACATCGGCGTGCGCGTCGGCCGCGGCACCGCTTATCCGCACCCGAATCAGTTCCATCACAACAAGATCCAGAAGGGCCAGGCTCTCCAGATCGCCGGCGGCGTCGAGATCGGCGGCTGCGGCGGCGAGCTGTACCGCGCCTTCCTCATCGCGCCGTGGACGGACCATCAGAAGAAGCTCTGGACCGTCTCGCGCGACTGCTGCGTCATGCAGAAGGACCTATCGCGCGCGGGTGTCGCCTGCTCGACGGTCGCGTACCAGATTCACCAACACCAGGTGAAGGAGGGCGTCCAAAAGTACATCTACCATCGGCCGGCGCATGGCATGGGGATGGAAGGGCACCAGCCGCCGTACCTGGCGCTCGGCGACTACACGATGCTCGAGCCCGGGATGATCTTCTCGGTCGAGCCCGGCCTCTACGACCTGGAGGGCGGCTTCGGCGTCAACTTCTCCGACGGATTCTGTGTGACGCCGGGCGGCAAGGCGGCGTTGCAGATGTCGAGGCTGCCGTGGTCGGAGGATTGGTGCCTGGTGAAGCTGTAAGAATTTTCCCCGCGGCGCTCGGCGCCCTGATCCTCTGCGCCGCTGTCGGCACCGCCCGTTGCCGTCAGGAGACGAAATCCCTTTCCGCGGGGCGGCCGCGCCCGGTCGCCCCGCGACCCGCAGAACCTCGAAGCCCGATACCCTCTCCGACCGCTTCACCCGTCGTCGCAGTCCCCGCCCCGACGACGCCGGCGGTTTCACCCGCCCTCCAGGCGGGGAGAGCGCTGCCCACGAGCCGCTCGGCGGCGCGCCCGGAGTGGCCTCGCACGGCCAGCTGGTGGACCCGGGTGATGGGAGATGCGGGCAGGCAGCCGCCGGTCCACGTCTCCATGCGCCGGGTCGGGGAGTCGCCGGAGTTCCGGTTCTCTTCCTCCGACGGAGGTCGAAGTTCGAGCGCGCTCGTGCTCGGAAGCGGACTCCTCTGGTGGCAGGCGGGACGGACGCTCGGTTTGCGATATCGGTCGATCTCACCGGACGCCGTCATGCCGCCGCCCGTTTTCACGGAGAGTTTCCTGTCCGGGTGGAACGGGTCGGAAGTGGGCCTCGAGACCGTGAGCGGACAGCCGGCGCTGCTCTACAGGGGATCGTTTCGCGGAAAGGAGTGGAGTCTCTGGCTGCCGCTCTCGCTGGAGCTTCCGCCGCTCCGGATGGCGACGGGCTCCCTGGTCTACGAGAACGTCGAGATCGAAACCGGAGTCTCGCTCGAAGCGGAAGTCTTTTCCCCTCCCGCAGGGGTCGAGTTCGACGGACCCGACGACGACTGGAAGGGGCCGCCTTCCGCGTCGAGCGCCGCGGAAGCCGATGAGCCGATGACGGTGGCGGGAGACGTGCAAGCGCCGGTTCTGATCAAGAAGGTCGAGCCCGTCTATCCCGCGGCGCTTCGTCAGGCGCGGGTTTCCGGCGCCGTCATGATCGAAGCGATCATCGGAAGAGATGGAAACGTTCGGGAGGCGCGGGTGATCCGTTCCGCCCACCCGTCGCTCGACGAAGAAGCGCTGAAGGCGGTGAAACTCTGGGTCTACAAGCCGGCGACCTGGAAGGGGAAACCCGTCTCGGTCTATCTTACGGTGACGACGACATTCCTACTAAACTAGGCTGGCCATGAAGCTCTGGAAGAAGATCCTCCTCGGCGTCGGGTTTCTCGTTTTCGCGGCGGTGGCGTACGGCGTCATCTCCTTCGGGCCACGAAACATCATCGGGATGCTGCGCTACGACCAGCGCCAGGAAGGCTCGCTCAAGGTGGGCGATGCCGCGCCGAGCGTGGACCTGCTGGCACTCGACGGGAAGACGACCGTCCCCCTCAAGGACGCGATCGGCGGCGGCAAGCCGCTCGTCCTCGTCTTCGGTAGCTTCACCTGACCGCCATTCCGGCGCTCGGTCGAGCGCGTGCAGGAGATGCAACGCAAGTACGGCGACCGCGCGCGCTTCCTGACGCTCTACATCAAGGAGGCGCATCCGGAAGACGAGTGGCAGATGGAGTCGAACGCGAAGGACAAGGACAACGTCTGCTATCCGCAGCCGAAGACGACGGCCGCACGCGTCGCGATCGCCAACGATTTCGTCAAGCGTTTCCACTACGACGTGCCGCTCGCGGTCGATCCGATCGAGAACGGGGCCAACGCCGTCTACGCGGGCTGGCCCGAGCGCTTCTACATCGTGGACGAGAAGGGCGTCATCGTCTACAAGGGCAAGACCGGCCCGTTCGGCTTTCACCCCGAGGAGGTCGAGGCCTGGCTCGCGAAGCGATTCCCGGCGGGGGTCAAGCCGGCTTCGACGTCGTGACCGTTCTGGCGTCATCCCGAGCGTCAGCGAGGGATCCCGAACTCGGCAGGCCTCGAACCGGCGCACTTCGCGGGGTCAGACGTGAACTCTTGAACTCTTGTGATTGAACGCCGCGGGGTCAGACGTGAACTCTTGAACTCCCGAGCAAGTGAACGCCGCGGGGTCAGACGTGAACTCTTGAACTCCCGAGCAAGTGAAGGCGACGGTCAGCCCGCCTTCGATCTCCGGAACTCGTTCCGCTTCGTCCAGACGTAGGCCAGGATCGCGAGGTTGACCGCGAAGAGCGCGTAGCCGCGCGTGTGGTGCGGGCGTTTGGCGATCTCCAGGATCTCGACGGGGATGCCGAGCGCCGTCAGGGCGATGGTGAAGTACGTCGCCCACCAGAAGCGTGCCGTGAGGAAGGCGCCTTCGGCGCCGAAGACGAGGCCGACCGAGAGGGCCGCAAGCCCCAGAGCCTGAACCTGTCCCGGAGTGAACTCCTCGTAGATCTCCTGGAGCTTCTCGACACCGAAGCGGTGGGCGTTGACGCCGAGCATCTCGGCGAGCTCCACCGTCGGGTCGCGCCGCGAAACGTGCGCGATGTGCAGGACGGTCGCGCCGAGCAGGAGAAAGCCGGCGCACTTCAGGAACTTGAAGACGATGACGGCGACGAAACCGCCCGACAACGGCGGCTTCTTTCCAGCGGACCCTTTGCTCACGGGCGCGGAGTTTCGCACATAGAATCCCGACAAACGAGTCCCAGTCCGAAAGGAGCCGCGATGAAGCCTCTGTCGGTGGCCGCGCTGGCCCTCGCCGCCGCGGCGCTCGCCCGCGCGGCGGACGAACGCCCGGTCCTGCATTACGTGCCGAAGCACGAGGAGCTCAAGTACACCTTCGGCGGCGCCGCGCCGACGCATCGGATCAAACCGGGGACGCGCATCGTCTCGTGGACGCGAGGATTGCTTCGACGGCGCGCTTGACGAAGGCCGGGCAGAAGCCGTCCGAAGTCCTGCAGCCCGGCCACGACAACCCGCAGACGGGCCCGTTCTATGTCGAAGGCGCCGAGCCCGGCGACACGCTCGTCATCCGCATCGAGAAGCTCGAGCCCGCGCGCGACGTACGGCGTTTCCGTCGGCGTTTCCGGGCTTCGGCGCGCTGAAAGGCACCGACAAGACGGCGATGCTCGGACCCGGATCTGCCGGAGACGGTCTGGTTCTACGAGGTGGACCGGGGCAAGGGCGTCGCCCGCACGCGCTCGCAGGACGGCAAGAACTCCTGGGAGGTCCCGCTCGCGCCGTTCCTCGGCTGCCTCGGCGTCGCGCCGGCGGACGGCAGAGGCGCGCTCGACGATCGTGCCGGACGACTTCGGCGGCAACATGGATTGCCCCGAGGTGCGCGCCGGCAACACGGTCTATCTCGGCGTGCGCGTGCCGGGAGCGCTGGTCTCCTTCGGCGACGGCCACTTCGCCATGGGCGACGGCGAGATCATGGGCACGGCCATCGAAGGCGCGATGAACGTCGAGCTGACGGTCGATCTCGTCAAGAAGCGCGAGACGCCCTGGCCGCGCATCGAGAACGCCGAGTGGATGATGTCGCTCGGCGCCGCGCGGCCGCTCGAGGACGCCGCGCGGATCGCGTTCAAGGACATGGTGCGCTGGGTGCAGGAGAAGACCGGGCTCGGCGAGATGGACGCGTACGAGTTCGTGTCGCAGAACGCACGCGCGCCGATCGTCGAGATCGTGGACCCGGAGTACACGGTGCTCGTGAAGATCCCGAAGGCCGGCTGCCCGGCTAGGGCGGGGACAAGCCCCGCCCCTACAACCGCTCGTCGGGGCGGCCCTCGCGGCCGCCCGCCCTACGGACGGATCACCGCCTTCACGACCTGTAGCCGCTCCATGTCCTCGAGCGCCTGCCCCGCCTCCCCGAGCGCGTACTCGCGCGTGACGAGATCGCGCCACCGGAACCGCTCCCGGTGCTTGCGCCATCATCGCGAGCGCCCGGTGGAGGTGCGAGAACTCGTAGCCCCAGCAGCCGCGGATGTCGGCGTGCTTCCGGTTGACGTGCCGGTGTGGATTGATCGTGACGTCGCCGCCGTCGGTGTACTGACCGACGACGACGTATCGGCCGGCGTCTCGCAGCATCTCGAGCCCCTCGGGCACCGCGGCGGCGTTGCCCGAGGCCTCGATCACGACGTCGGCGCCGCGGCCTCCGGTCCGCTCGCGGACGAACCGCACGCGCGCGGCGGGATCGGGAATCTCGCCGATGTCGCAGACTTCGTCGGCGCCGAGGCGCCGCGCCGCCTCGAGCCGCGCCCGCGGCGCGCCGACGACGAGCACCCGCGCCGCGCCGGAGAGCTGCGCGAAGATCGCGGCGTTCAGTCCGACCGGACCGCTGCCCTGCACGACGACCGTATCGCCGAGCGCGACGTCCGCCCGCTCGATGGCGTGGAAGCCCGTCGGCAGGCCGCAGCCGCCGCCGAGGAAATCGAGCGGCTCGACGCCGTCCGGCAGCGGCACGACGCGCACGCCCGGCTTGAGCTCCACGCGCTCCGCCCAGCCGCCGAGCAGCCCTTCCTCGGCCGAGGTCGTGATGCCGTAGACGCGGCGGTGCGGACACCGCGTGGCGGTGCGCGCGACGAGGCAGTGCCAGCAGGCGCCGCAGGTGCCGAAGACGTCGTAGAACGTCACGAGCGTCCCGTCGGCGATCGGCCGGCCCTCGACGTCGCGGATCGCGCCGTTCGATTCCGCCAGGCGCCCGCAGACGACGTGCCCGGGGATGATCGGGTACGGGACGCCGGAGAGGCGTCCGTGATGGAGGTGGACGTCCGTCCCGCAGACCTCGCTCGCGACCGTCTCGAGCACGGCGCCTCCGGGTCCCGGACGCGGCGCCGGAAATCGGCGCATCTCGATCGGCCGGCCCGGGGCGGGCAGGACCGCGGCGCCGACGTCTTCTCGCCTCTTCACGGGCGGCGAGTCTAGCCGCGCCGCGGCCGCGCGTGCCGCAGAGAGAGTCCGAAGCCGACGCCCGTCGCGAGGGTGCCGCCCATCAGCGAGTACCAGGGCCAGGCGATCCGGCGGCCGAACGGGACGGGAGCCCATCCGCGCGCTCCGAGCCACAGCCCGAGCAGGACGGCCGTCGAGACGCCTACCGCCCACAGGACGTCGGCCTCCGTCGCGCGGGAGGCGAAACGCGCGAGCAGGAACGCTCCGAGGAGCCCGCCCGCCGTCACCGACGCGAGGCCGAGCGCGACCTGCACCGCGGGCTGCGTTCGCGGCAGAAGCGAGAATCCGACCGCGAGTCCCGCCAGGACGACCGTCCAGAAGACCGTGAGTGCTCCGGCCGAGCCGCAAGCCCGCTCCGACCTTCGAGCGCTCCGGCCCCGGACAACGGTCCGACCACGTCGAGGGCGAGCGCCGCTCGCGAGCGAGTTGAGGGAGGAGGACTCCGAGCACATCGCCGCCGAGAAGATCCCCGCCACGAGATACGCGGAGAGGAGCGGCGGCAGGTCCCGCACGATGAACGTCGGGAAGATCGTGTCGGGAGAAGCGAAGGACCGGCCGCGGAAAAATGCGAAAAGAAGAACACCGATCGTCGTGAAGAGCGTCATCTGAACGAAGACGAGGAGACCGCTGCCGACGAGCGCGCGCCGCGCGTCGCGCAGGCTGCGGCACGCGAGAAGTCGCTGCACGATCAGCTGGTCCGCGCCGTGGCTCGCCATCGTGAGGAATGCGCCGCCGAAGACGCCCGACCAGAACGTGTAGGGCAGGGACAGATCGAACCGGAAATCGAAGAGCTTCACCGGATTCCCGGCAGCGGCGTGCGCCGCGAAGGCGCCGGAGAGGCCGCCCGGAACGCGCGCGAGGAGCACGGCGAGCGCGATCACGGCGCCGGAGAGGTACAGGAACACCTGGATGAGGTCGATCCAGATGACGGCCTTGAGGCCGCCGAGGAGCGTGTAGAGCGCCGTGCCGACGGCGAGCAGGAGGATGGCGGCCCAGACCGGGATGTGCAGCAGGAGGGCGATCGGGATCGCCGGCACCGCCAGGCGCACGGCGGCGGCGAGCACGCGCGTGACCATGAAGAGGAGCGAGGTGAAGCGTCGCGCGCGCGCGCCGAATCGCGCTTCGAGAAGCGCATAGGCCGTCGGGATACTCGCGCTCGAAGTAGCCGGGCAGGAGTATCCACGCGACGACGATCCGTCCGACGATGTAGCCGAGAACGAGCTGCAGAAACGTGTAGCCGCTCGAGTAGGCGTCGCCCGGCACCGAGAGAAACGTGAGCGCCGAGGTTTCGGTCGCGACGATCGAGTCCGAGGACGGCGCCCCACGGCATCGCGTGGCTGCCGAGGAAGTAGTCGCGCGCGTCCTTCTGCCCGCGGCCGAGCCAGCGCGCCGAGGAGATTGATTCCGGCGAGGTAGGCGCCGAGGAACAGCAGCGTCGGGAGGCCGAGCTGCAAGGCCGCCATGGTCTGGCGTTCAGCGGGCGGCCGCGCGGGCGCGCGAACGGCTTCCGCGCTTCGGCGCGGTGAGGTCCGCCGCGTCGAGTCGGCGAACCGCCTCCCGCAGCGTCTCGTCTTTCTTGGCGAAGTTGACGCGCGCGCGCGTCTTGCCGCCGCCGCGCGCGTAGAAGCTCGAGCCCGGCACGGCGAGCACGCCGACTCTCCTCGCGAGGAAATTCACGAACTCCCAGTCGTCTTTCCAGCCGAGCGGCGCCGCGTCCACCATGACGTAGTAGGAGCCTTCCGGCGGCGTAAAGGCGAGCCCGGCGCGCGAGAGCGCCGGCAGGAGGATGTCCCGGCGGCGGGCGTACGCCGCGCGAAGGTCCTCGTAATAGCGATCCGGCAGCGCGAGCGCCGTCTTGCCGGCTTCCTGGAACGGCGCCGGCGCGCAGATGGTCAGGTAGTCGTGCACCTTTCGGACGAGAGCCGTCAGCGGCGGCGCGGCGACCGCCCAGCCCACGCGCCAGCCGGTCACGGCGTAGGTCTTGCCGAGGCCCGGAGAGCGTGACGCAGCGGTCCTCCATCCCGGGCAGCGAGCCGAGGCTCACGTGCGGATGGCCCTCGTACCAGATGTGCTCGTAGATCTCGTCGACGACGGCGACGAGTCCGTGTCGCTGGCAGATGCGCGAGATCTCCTCGAGCTCGTCGCGGCGCAGCACGCGGCCGGAAGGATTGCCCGGCGTGTTGAGGAGGAGCAGACGCGTGCGCCTGCCGATCGCGCGCTCGAGCCGCGCGAAATCGATCGCATAGTCGGGCTCGCGCATCGGGACGAAGCGCGGCGTGACGCCGGCCAGCACACAGGCGGGCAGGTAGTTCTCGTACCAGGGCTCGAGGATGAGCGCTTCGTCGCCCGGCTCGGTCAGGCCGAGAACGGCGCGACCTCCGCCTCGGAGACGCCGCAGGTGACGGTGATCTCGGTTGCGGGATCGACTCTCATCGCATTGAATCGGCGGTGCTTCTCCGCGAGGGCCTCGCGGAAGGTCTCTTCGCCCCAGGGGTACGTGTACTGGTGGTGGCCGGCGTCGACCGCGCGGCGCAAGCGCCGCGAGGAGCTCCGGCGGCGGATCGAAGTCCGGCAGTCCCTGCGCGAGATTGACGCCGCCGACCTCGGCGCCGAGCCGCGTCATCTCGCGGATCACCGACTCCTGGAACGGCCGGGTGCGGCGGGAGAGCGAGATCTTCCGCCGCCGGGTGGACATTCGCTGGCCGGCGGAAGCCGAGGCGGCGCGCATCGCCGAACTAGACTATCCCATCCCGACCTCCTCGATGAAGAACGAAAACGAAGCAAGCGCAAGCACGAGCGACGACCTCGTCCGGACGCTGACGCGGACCGAGTACTTCACGTTCGGCTTCGGTGACGATGGTCGGCGTCGGCTGGGTCGTCCTCATGGACGACTGGCTCTCGCGCGGCGGGCCGGGCGGCGCGGCGCTCGGGTTCCTGATCGGCGGCATCCTGCTCCTTCCGGTCGCGGCGACGTACGGCCGCATGGTGCGCGAGGTGCCCGACGCCGGCGGCGAGATCGCGTACACGGAGGGCGTGTTCCCGCCGGCCGCCGGGTTCGCGGCCGCGTGGACGATGGTGCTCGCGTACGCGATCGTCTGTCCCTGGGAGGCCGTGGCCGTCGGCAACCTGCTCGCGCGCGTCTTCCCGGTCTTCCAGGCGATGCCCCTCTACACGGTCGCGGGGCAGGGCGATCACGCTGCCGCGGCTCGCCGTGGGGCTCGCGCTCGACCGGCGCCGTCGCCTGGATCAACATCCGCGGCATCCGGCCGAGCGCCGTCTTCCAGAAGCTCCTGACGTTCGCGCTGCTCGCGATCTTCGCCGTGTTCACGGCGCTCGGATTCGCGCGCGGCCAGCGCGGCGAATCTCGCGCCGCTCTTCGCCCGCCCGGGCGCGGCCGGCGCGGCGCTCTCGATTCTGCTCGTGATGCAGATCGTGCCGTACTTCATGACCGGGTTCGAATCGGTCGGGAAGGGATCGGAGGAGGCCCGGCGGGGATTCGACCCGCGCGACTTCGGCCGCGCGATCCTCGCTGCGGCGGTCGATCGGATGCCTCTTCTACGTCACGATCGTGCTCGCGGTGTCATTCGTCTTCCCGTGGAGGACGCTCGTGGCCGAGCAGCTCGGCACCGAGGCGGCCTTCGCGCGCGCCTTCGGCTCGCAGGCCGTCGCGCGACTGGATCCTCTTCGCGGCGTTCCTCTCGCTCGTGAAGATCTTCAACGGCAACTTCGTCGCCGCGACGCGCATGCTCTTCGGCATCGGGCGGCGCGGCCTCGTGCACCCCGCGCTCGCCCGCGTCCACCCGGTGCACGGAACGCCGACAGAATGCGATCGCGCTGATGGCCGTGCTGACCGCCGCGGCGTCGTTTCTGGGAGACGCGATCCTCGTACCCGTGTCGGAGGTCGGCTCGCTCGCCGTCGGCGTGGGCTGGCTCTCGACCTGCTTCGCCGACCGCGCTCCGCGCGCGGCGCGTCGGGGCGAAGCGGCGTTCGACGCGAAGCGGCGACGGCATGGGCGGGCGCGGCCGTGTCGGCGGCGGTCGTCGCCATGAAAGTCACGCCGTGGGTCGCCGGCAGCTTCTCCCGAGCGGAATGGATTGCGTTTCTCGGGTGGTCGGGATTGGGAGCGGCGTTCTGGGCGACGAGGAGGAGGACTCGGGTCTAGTCCTCAGTTCGCAAAGGTCGCCGCTTCCGCGAGAAGCTTCTCCGTCTCGTCCTCCGTGTAGTCGTAGACGCGATGCACCCCGATCCCGAGCGCTCCGCGGACGGATCCCTTCGCGTCGCGGACGGGCACGACGATCGCGCCGTTGACGCCGGTCTGTTTCGCTCCCGGCCGAACGTCGCCGCTCGCGTCGGTCTGGATGTTGCACGCGGAGACCGGGGCGTTGCGCTCCGCGGCGAGGCCCGCCATTCCCTTGCCGACGGGGACCCGCTGGACGATCTGGACGACGTGCGGCGGCAGGCCCACCTGTCCCTTGAGCACGAGCACGCCGTCCTCCAGCAGGTGCAGTGTCCCCGTGTCCGCCTGGAATCGCCGGACGATGCGCTCGAGGCGCTCCTGCTCTTCGAGACGCTCCTGCACGCCGTTTGCAAGCGTAGCACGCAGGTGCCGTGAGGGGTCCGCCAAAGCGCGGGGCTTGACCGCGCCCTCGAAGCTTGAAAAGGTACTGCCATGAGCCCGGCGGAGACGACCGAATTTCTTCCATCGATCGCGCAGATCCTGAAACGCGCGAATGCCCTCGAGCGCGTGACCGGAGTCGACGTGCAGGCCGTGGCGCGGCTTCCCGTCTTTGCCGGCCGCTCGTGGAAGCGCTCGATCGCCGAATTCCTGCGCTGGTCGGGTACGACGCCAGACGCGTGGGGAACCACGTCGGTCTTCGAGCTCCTGCTGTGCCACGGGCCGGAGGGCGCGCGCGCGATCTTCGCCGCGTATCAAGAGGACCGGCTCGAGCGCGCGGAGACTTTCGCCGAGGCGGCGTCCGAGCTCGAGGCCGTGCGCACCGTCATCAGCATGGCGGCGCACTGGCTCCAGGCGATCCCCTGGGATCTGCGGGGCGTCCCGCGGCTGATCGGCCGAGGAGTTTCGCCCGCGCCCGCGCGTCGCGATGTCCGTGCCGCGGGAGGGCGTTGCCGGAGTCCCGAAGCCCCGGGGGTCGGAGATGGTCGAGCGGTTCCTGCGCGAGGAAGTCGAGCCACGCCGCCGGACGTCGTCGTCCGTTCCGGTCTTCCCCACGGAGCCGACGGCCCCGAATCTCTGGAAGAACCCTCCTCCGAAACCGCGCAAGCCGCCGCAGGCCTGACGTCGGCCGCCGGCCCGTCGCTCAGAGCAGCTCGAGCGCGCTCGCGGGATTCTTGAACGGCGCGATGACGTAGGCGCCCTGCGCGCGCCGCCGCGACTCGGCCAGGATCTCCCGGGCGATCGCGAATCCCTCCTCGCGCGCCCCGGCGCCGGCCCGCTCGAGGCGCGCGAGCACGGGGTCCGGCACGAAGATGCCCGGCACCTCGTGATGGATCCGCATCGCCAGCTTGTGGCTCGTCAGCGGCCACACGGCGACGAGCGCCGGGATCGGCAGCTTCCCGCCGAAACGGTCGAGAAATCGCTCCCAGCAATCCCACTCGAAGAAGACCTGCGTCATGGCGAAATCCGCGCCGTGGTCCACCTTGCGGTGGAAGCGCTCGACCTCGCGGTCGAGATCGGGCTCGTTGGGGTTGACCGCGACGCCGATGAGGAAGTTCGGCGGATTGCCGATGGGATTGCCGGCCGCGTCCTTGCCGTCGTTCAAGTCCCGGATCACCTTGACGAGGCCGATGCTGTCGGTCTGGTACACGTCGGAGGATCCGGCGCGGTCGCCCCGCTGCGACGGATCTCCGGTGATGACGAGCACGTTCCGGATGCCGAGCGACCAGGCGCCGAGCAGGTTTCCGCAGAGGCCCATGAGGCTCGCGTCCCGCGGCGTCACGTGCGGGATCGTCTCGACGCCCTCCCGCTCGCAGGCGAGCGCCATCCAGAGCGAGTCGAGGTGCAGATGCGCGAGCGGGTTCGAGTTGATGTCCACCGAATGGACGCGGCCCGAGTCCCGGAACGTGCGCACCGCGCCGAGGACCGCCTCGAAGTCGGTGCCCTTGGGCGGGTCGATCTGCATGGAGACGACGAACTCGCCGCGCGCGAGCATCGTGGCGACGCGCGAGGTCTTCGGCGCCGCGGGCTCCGGACTGCCCGAGAGAGCGGCGGCGATCGGCTCGCGGCGCGGCCGGCAGCTGCTCCGCCGCGGATGCCCGCGAGCGCCGACGCCACCGCGGCGATGTGCTCGGGCGTCGTGCCGCAGCACCCGCCGATCGAGACGCGCGCCGCGCCGGACGGCCTCGCGCGCGAACCAGGCGAAGTACTCGGGCGACGACGGCGGGTACACGAGACGGCCCGCCACGTAGGACGGAACGCCCGTGTTCGGCGCGGCGAAGAGCGGCGTCCGCGTGGCGGCGCGCATGGCGTCGAGCACCGTCAGGAGGTCGCGCGGGCCGAGCGAGCAGTTGGTGCCGAGCAGCGTCGGCGCCGAGGCTCTCGAGACGCCGCGCGACCTTGCCCGGCCAGTCGGCGTCTTCGAGATCCTCCCAGGCGTCGCCGGGAAACGTCATGGACGCGACGACGGGCAGAGCCGACACCTCGCGGACCGCCTCGATGCCGACGCGCATTTCCGGCAGCGATACGAAGGTCTCGAGCAGGAAGAGATCGACGCCGCGCGCGTCGAGAGCCCGCGCCTGCTCGCGGAAGATCTCGCGCAGCGCGTCCTCCGAGCCGGCATCGCCCGGGTCGTAACCAAGTCCGCTCGGGCCGATCGAGCCGGCGACGAGGACCTCCTTTCCGGAGATCTCCCGCGCCTTGCGCGCGATCTTGGCGGCCGCGCCGTTGATCGCCTCGACCCGGTCCTCGAGGCCCATCGGGCGGAGTTTCTGGCGGTTCGCGGCGAACGAATTGGTCTCGATGACGCGCGCGCCGGCCTCGATGTAGGCGAGGTGCGCCGCGAGGACGTCCTCCGGATGGGAGAGGCACATCTCCTCGACGGCGCCCCGAGGCGCCGCGCGGCGCGCGAGGAGATACGACCCCATCGCGCCGTCCACGACGAGCAGTCCTTCTTCGATGAGCTGGCGGAAACGGGCGGTCATTCCGGGGGAGATTATGCGGGAGTCGCGGGTTGGACTCCGTTGCGGACGGCCGCGCAACATTGGAGAGAGGAGGGCGGCACCCCGGGCACTCCGGTCCGAGACCTAAGCACGGACGAACACCTCGACGGCGTTCCGGCCGGCTTTCTTTGCGCTGTAGAGGGCCCGATCCGCCGCCTCGTAGAGCTCCTGCGGGCCCTTCATGTCGGATCCGAACTCGGCGACGCCGAAGGAGCAGGTCACGCGGAAGGTCCGGGCCGGCATAGACGAACTCGTGCCCGGCGACGCGGGCGCGCAGCCGCTCGGCGAGGATCTTGGCGCCTTCGATTTTCGCCTCGGGCGTCAGCACGGCGAACTCGTCGCCGCCGACTCGCGCGAAGGTCTGCTCCTTGCGGAAGAAATCCGACACGAGCATGACGACCTCCTTCAGGACGAAGTCGCCGCAGAGATGCCCGTGCGTGTCGTTGACCGTCTTGAAGTCGTCCACGTCGAAGAGGATGAGCGACAACGGCCGGCCGTAGCGCCGCGCGCGGGCGGCCTCGCGCACGGCCTCCTCCTCGTACTTCCGCTTGTTGGACGTCTGGGTCAGGCCGTCGCGCACCATCATTTCGTGGATCGCCTCGTGGTACGCGTTCTCGACGTCGCGCTCCTGGAGGAACTTGAAGTGCACGGAGCCGACCTGGAACCGGTCGCCGCTGCGCAGGAGCGTCGGATCCTCGATGCGGACGTCGTTGACGTACGTCCCGTTGGTCGAGCCGAGGTCCTCGAGGATCACCGACTCGATGCGATACGTCAGGGAAGCGTGCCGGCGGGAGAGCGACGTCGCGTCGGGGATGACGACGTCGGCTTCCTTGCCGCGCCCGATGACCATGGTCGAGCCCGGACGGAACCGGTGCCGGGAGCCGATCATGCGACCGTGCGGGTGCGAGATGAGGATGAGGTTGGCCTCCGGCCCGGGATCGGTCGCCCGGCGCCGGGGCGTGACGGAGGTCTCGTCGCCCTCGAAGCGGTCCTTCTCCCTGTCGGGGGCGGGAGCGATCTCGAACCGAGACGTCCTACGATCCCCGAGTCCCCGGTCAAGGGCTGGGCCGGCTTCCGGAAGCTTCACTGCGATTTCGTTTAATTGTCGCACAAACCGGAGGATTCCGACGGGGCGAACTAGGGCAGTCCGAACGCCCTGACGAGGAAGGCCGCCATCTCGGAGCGCGTCGAAGTGTCGTTGGGACAGTAGTTTCCTCCGCCGCAGCCTCCCGTGATTCCCTCGCGGGCGAGCCGCTCGATCCAGGGAGCCGCAGGGCTCGCAGCCGGGACGTCTCCGAAGACGCCCGTCGCCGCCGGGGGCGCGTAGCCGGGGCCGTGCACGACCTTGAGCAGCAGCATCGCCATCTCCGCCCGCGTCACCGGAACCGCCGGCCCGAAATTGCCTCCGGCCGGGAAGATCCCCTCGGCGGCCGCCTGCTCGATCGCCCCGGCAGCGAAGGTCGTGGCGGCGACGTCGGCGAAGACGGCGCCGGTCGCGGGCGGCGGCGCCCATCCGTGGCCGTGCTCGGCGCGCAGCAGAAAAACGGCCATCTGCGCACGCGTCACGGTGTCGTTCGGGCAGAAGTTGCCTCCGCCGCAGCCCGCCGTGACTCCGCTGCGGAAGAGACGTTCGACGGCGTCGTGGAAGAGATGCGGCGCCGGCACGTCGTGGAAGTCGGAGAGCCAGCCGTCCGCCTGGGTGCGGGTCGAGAGATCGGGATTTCGCACGACGACGTCGTTGAGAGTTCCGGCCGGCAGCGCCGGCGACGTGGCGGTGATCTCCGACTCGCTCACGACCACGACGCCCGTCGCTCCGGCCCCGCCGAAGGTCACCGAGACGCCGGGTCGGAAGTTCGTGCCGAGGATCGTCACGGCCGTGCCGCCCGCGGCGGGCCCCGAACGCGGATAAAGCCGCGAGATCGTCGGCCGCACGCTCGACTGCAGCCGGAGAATCTTCGCGACCGACGGCACGCCCGTTCCGTCGAGAAGGAAGAGCATGTAGTAGCCGGGCGGCGCGAAGCGCGGGTTCGGCGGCGCCGTCAGCGTGAGGCGGTCTTGCTGGACCTGCGCGATCGCCAGATCCACCCAGCGCTGGTCGATCGCCTGCGCGTGCGTCGCCGTGCCGCAGCGCACGAGGGCGGCGGTCGCGATGGACGCGGCCTGGGGCGTTTCCACGTCGAAGTTGGCGGCGATCGCGACGACGTCCGGCGCCGCGGTGATGACGGGCCGCGCCCCCCGGAAGAGATAGGGCGGCGAATACATCTCCATGCGCATCTCGTGGCTGCCGTTGCCATAGTCGGAACCCGCGGTCCAGACGCGGCCGTCGGGCTGCAGCAGCGCGACCGAGTGATAGACGCGCGGCACGGCCGCGGCGGCGGCGATCGACCAAGCGCCGGTCTTCGGGTCGAAGAGCTCCGCCGTCAGCACCGGCGGGTCCCAGTTGCTCGGATCGCTGTGGCCTCCCTGGAGGAGCACGGTGCCGTCGGCGAGGATGACGGCCGTCGCGTGATAGCGCACGGGCGGTCCCGTAACCGGGTCGGAGAGCGCGCGGGGCGCCGTGGCCTGCCAGGTCGGGGCGAGCGCGGAGAGGTCGATGATCATCGGATCGGGGCGGTTCGTGTAGAGGACGTGCGCGCGGTAATGCTCCGCGGCGTGCAGCGGGAGGAGGACCGACGACGTGTCGAAGCCGTTGAACGCCCCGCCCGGCCCCGACCCCACCGGCGTCCAGGCGCGGCTCGCCGGGTTCCAGGTCCAGCTCTGGAAGCCGGGGCCCCCGGTCGGCCCTTCGAGCGGCGTCGGGCAGAAGACCTGCCCCGTCCCGATCACGTGGAGGCGCGGGTACTGGGGGAGGTCGTAAACGTCGCTCGCCGGAATGTCGGCGGGCCCGCCCTGATCGATCCAGTGCCCGGTTTCGGGATCGAAGACCTCGAGCATCCGATTGTTGTGCCGCGAGTCCTCGTATTCGGGCGGGCCTCCCATGCGGAGGATCTTCCCGTCCGGGAGCCCGGCGAGCGAGGGATACCAGGCGCCTCCGCCGCGCGTCTGGCCGCGCTCGGGACGCAGTCTTTCGACGGGCGTCCAGGGACTCGAGCCCGCCGGCGCCGCCGGCTCGAAGATGGCGGCCGAGCGGAGCCCTTCGAAGTTCAAGCCGTGGTTCGGATGCGCCACGCCGCCCCAGTCCTTCGTTCCGCCCGCAGCGAGGAGCCTCCCGTCGGCGAGGAACGCGTGGCCGCAACAGAAAAGGTCGTGCCGCGGCGGCGACGGCAGGATCTCGAGCGCTCCGGTCGCGGGGTCGTAGAGGCGCGTTTTGTCGATCGCCGCGCCGCCCGCGACGTTCTGCGATCCGACGTTCTCCGAGCCACCGAAGTAGAGGATCTTGCCCGTGCGCAGGAGCGCCGCGTGCACCGGCAGCACGTCGTTGTGGTCGGCCGGAACCGCGTCGATGAGCGTCCACTCGCCGGCGAGCGAGGCCGCCGCGGTCGAGATCGCGAAGAGCGCGATCTCCGGCGCCGTCTGCCCGCGCTCCGCGAGCTCGCGGCAGGTCTCGCAGGGATCGACTTTCGGCAGCGGCGCGGTCTCCGGCGGTTGGGGCATGTCCGGCATGTCGGGCATGCCGGACATCTCAGGCATCGGCGGCTTCTCCGCCACCTTGGGCATCGGCGGCATCCACGTTCCGGGCAGGCCCAACCGGTGGTTGTCCTCGACGAGCGCGCGGTAGAACCGCGGATCCGAAACCCGCTTGCGGAAGGCGGGATCGCAGAGGATCAGGCCGCAGATCTTCCGCAGCAGCTCGCGCCCGAGGTCGCCGCCGGCGGCCTCCGCCGCGCCGCGCATCACGGCGTGGAGCGCGAGGGTCCGGGCGATCAACGGATCGGCGTGCACGCCGATGAGGGCGTAGAGGCCGGGGCCGTCGATGCGCGCCCAGACGTAGTCGCGCGTCTGGCCGGGCGCCGAGCGCGGCACGGGACTCCATCGGCGCTCCTTCTCGAACCACCGGAAGACCCGCAGCGTGCTCCTCGAGACGCCGCCGATCGCGTCGTCGTCGATCGGGAGCACGAGCGTGCCGGGACCTTCGTCACCGGTGTCGTGGTCGTGCAGAAGGACGAAGCTCCCGACGTAGCCGAAGCTGCCCCTGGGGTCCGGATTCTCCGCCGGATGCGGCCGGCTCCAGCGGCCGCCGGCGGGCCGGAAGATCGGATGCTCGAGTCCCCCCGCCTTCGTGACTTCGTCGGGTCCGGGGTCGCCCGGAATCAGCGGCGGGTGGCGCCGAGCGCTCGTGCTCGTGGCCTCCCGCCGTGATGACGTGGCCCGGGGAATCCTCATCGTGCTCATGCCCCGGAGGCACGAGCCAAGACTACACCCCCACGTCGCCTTCGCTTGCTCGGGGATCTGGCGGCCGCCCTTCAGGAGCAGGAAATCCGAAGTCATTTCGGCGGCCGCCACCGGCTCGCGGCTCGCCAGCCCCGGCTCGACCGCTCGCCTGATCCCCTCGCTGCGCTCCGGCTCCCGCAACGCGAGTCGGTTTGCTCGTTTACTTCGCAAACCTTGGTCGCGTTGCGAGCGAAACGTTTTTCACAGGCAGGAAACATTCGCCCTCGGCTCGCCATGCCGGGCTCGACCGCTCGCCTGATCCCCTCGCTGCGCTCCGGCTCCCGCAATACGAGTCGGTTTGCTCGTTTACTTCGCAAACCTTGGTCGCGTTGCGAGCGGACGCGCCGCTAGACCTGCGCCATGCTTGCGGCGAAGGCGAGCGGGCCGGCCAGGAACCGGTCCCCGAGCGGCATCCAGCGCGGGCAGCGGACGACCTTGAGGAGGGCGCGCGCGATCGCGAGCGCGCGGCTGCGCCCCGTCGCGGAGACGAACGAAGCGACCGGCGAATCGGCCACCGCGTCCTTGGCTTCACCTTTCTCGGTAAACGTCGCCATCCACGCGTTCCCGCAGAACGCGAGGTGAAAGGACCAGGCGCTCTGGCGGCCGACGAGCTCAGCCAGCGCCATCGCCGCCCAATCCTCGGAGGAGTATGGAGGCACGGGCGTCGCGGTCGCGCCGCCCAGAACCCTTCGCGCCAGCAGGCGGTCCATCTCGGGCCCGGCCGTATCGGCGAAGCTCGCCTCGGCGCGAAGGTCATACGCCTTCGGAATCTTTCCGTCGTCGCCGTTTCGTCCGGGAGCCTCCTTTGGCGTGCGGCAGTTCGGACACTCGGGCGACGACGGGCTGTCCGTCGTGGACGTCGTCACGACCGCTTCGCACTCCCGGCACCGCCACGTCATCTGCTGAGTCATTGGAGCCCTCTCTTTGTCTACCCCTCGTTGGAGCCCCGATTGGCCACCATCCCGTGGGAGAGCCGTCTGTTTACGCTTTGGGCGTTTACCCTGGTCGAGGCCCCGGTTAACAGAGAGCGTAGGCGCGTCGCCGCGCCACGCCAATCGCCCGCGGGTGCCGCGGCAATGGCACCCTGGTGCCGCCGTCCGGCGGCTTCTCTAGCCTTCCGCGGAGGGCGCGACAGGCTCGCCCGGCGCCGCCTCCGCCGCCGGATCCTGGTCCTCGATCTCCTGCTGCCAGACGTGGAGGATGCCGCGCCCGGAGTCGCGCGCCAGGTGGAGGGCCTTCTCCGCCTGCCGCAGCGCCTCCCGGGGATCGCCCGGCGGTTCGAGGAAGTAGGCGACTCCGATCGACGCCGAGACCCGCGCCTCGGGATCCTCGGCGGCGAGCGCCGCGATGCCCGAGATGATGCGTCGGAGCGTCTTCTCGACGACATCCCGCTCCACGTCCCAGAACGAGATGGCGAACTCGTCCAGGCCGAGTCGCGCGGGCGTGTCGGAGGCCCGGATCGCCTTGCGCACCACCGTGGCGACGCGGCGCGCGAGGTCTTCGGCCGCCGCCACGTCGTGGTCGTCCTGGTATCGGCGAAATCCGTCGACGTCGATCGCGGCGAGCGCGCACGGCAACCCGCGATGAGAGGGTTCACCGATTTCCCGGTCGAAGCGCTCGAGGAAGCCGCGCCCGTTCAGGAGGTCGGTCGGCCGGTCCATTCGCGCGCGGTTGATCTCCTCCTCGAGGTGCCGGCGCGAGCGACCGAGCCGCCGTTTGTCCGCGCGCACGCGAGCCGCCGCGAGTCCGACGAAGAGAAGGATGATGAGACGCGTGATGCCGTTCCAGATCGTGAAGCGCCGCGCTTCTCCGGAGGCAGGTGCCCGAGCTCCGCGGCGATCCAGAGCCCGGTCGAGAGAGCCGCGGCGATGATCGCGTAGCGCCTTCCGAGCCACCAGCCGGTGCCGGCCACCGCCACGGCGTAGAAGAGCGCCAGATCGACTCCCGCCTCGATTCGAAAGTCGAGCATCGCGACGAGGCCGAGGGCGACGGCGGCGGCGAGGATCCAGAGCGGCGGTCTTTTCCAGGGACCGCGGCGCCGGCGGGAAGAAGGCGACATGAACGCGGGAGCTCGCGTCTCCGCGGTGTCCGGAGCTACAGCGGCTCCGGCGCGATGTGCTCGGGCCGCTTGCCGCGGTTGGAGGGATCGCGCCGCGCGTGCTTGCGCGGGTCGAACGGCTCGCCCGCATAGCAGATCGGGCATTTGAGCCGGCCGTCGGGCGGGATCGTCGCGAAGCGCGCCGCGCGGCAGTGGCGACAGATCCACCTCGCGAAGCGGCGTTCCTCGAAGGGCTCGGCCATCGGGCTCATACCATCCTAACAGCCCGCGGAAGTTCGGAGGCCTTCGATGAGGGGCTCGCGTACGTGGCCTCTTCCACCGGCGCAAAACCGCTGAGTCCGAACTCGCCGAGGCGCTCGCGCGCCGCGGGATTTTCCCCGAGTCGGAGCAGCGCGTCCGCGATCCGGGCTCGGAGAGGCTCGGGCAGAGCGGTGCCGGCCAGGACCGGCTGGATCGGCATCGGGCCCCACGACTCGAGGACCCGAAGGCGCGCGGCCTTTTCGGGTTCGCGGCGGAGGACGAGCCGCAGAGTGTTCGAGTCGATCGCCGCCGCATCGGCCGAGCCGAGGGCGACGAGCTCCAGGGAGCGCAGGTGAGATCCCGCGGGGACGAGCCCGGTGAAAAACTCCTCGGGGGCTCCCGCGTGGCCGATCTCCGCGAGCCGCGCCAGCATGTTGAGCCAGCCGCTCCGGGAGCGGCGGTCGTTGTACGCCCAGACGGCGCCGGCCAGGTCCTCGAATCGCGCGGCGGAGCGATCGCTCTGCACGACGACGTCCGAGTAGTAGACGGGGCGCCCTCCCGCGCGCGGGTCGTCGAAGACCGGCGCCGCGGGCAGGAGTGCGACGGGGGAGCCGGCTTCCTTGAGCGCCGGGTACGACGGCGCGCACACGAAGGCCAGGTCGGCGCGGCGGGCGGCGAACGGATCATCCTCGGGCGACGGGCCGGAGACGCGCGTCTCGAAGGCGACCTCGACCGGGGTGCCGGTCGCAGTCTCGATCTCCCCGGCCAACAGCTCGAAAAGCCCGGCCGGAATGCTCGGCGCGAGATAGGAGAGCATCCGAAGGGGCTTCACGGCCGGGACTCTAACAGGCGATTTCCGCGGCGACGCCGCCTCCGGTCTGCGATAGGCTTTCGTCGAACGGCTTCGGGATACCGTCGAGCGATCGGACAGGCGACGTCGGGCAAGGGGTGCGGCCTTGCCATCCCTCGGAGGTGAGACGTGCTCGTCAATCGAACAGGTCCCGTGGCGCTCTGCCTCGCTTTCGCGGGATCCGTCGTCCTGTCTTCGAATGCCGCGGGGCAGATCTCGCTTCCCGTCGGATTCCAGGACACGGTCGTCTTCAGCGGCCTGTCGAAACCGACCGCCGTGGCGTTCGCATCGGACGGCCGGGTCTTCGTCGCGGAGAAGAGCGGCCTGATCAAGGTCTTCGCCAGCCTCACCGCGACGACACCGACGATCTTCGCGGACCTTAGGACGAACGTCTACAACTACTGGGACCGCGGTTTGCTGGGCCTCGCGCTGCACCCGAATTTCCCGGCGACCCCGTACGTCTACGTCCTCTACACGTACGACGCGCCGATCGGCGGCACGGCGCCGACGTGGGGAACGGCCGGCGCGACGACCGACGCGTGCCCCGACCCGCCCGGCGCGACGCAGGGCTGCGTCGCGAGCGGACGTCTCTCGCGGCTCGAGGCCCTCGGCAACGCGATGACCGGGTCCGAGCAGGTCCTGATCAACGACTGGTTCGAGCAGTACCCCAGCCACTCGGTCGGCACCCTCCTCTTCGGAAACGACGGCGCGCTCTACGCGAGCGCGGGCGAGGGAGCCTCGTTCGACTTCACCGACTACGGCCAGAAGGGGATTCCGCCGAATCCGGGAGGGGATCCACCGGAGCCGGTCGGCGGGACGCAGACTCCGCCCACGGCCGAGGGCGGCGCGCTGCGCGCGCAGGACCTGCGCACAAGCGCCGACCCGGTCACGCTCGACGGCGCCGTCGTTCGGCTCGATCCCTCGACCGGCGCCGCGATGGCGGGCAATCCCCTTTCGGCCAGCGCCGATGCCAACGCGCGGCGCATCATCGCGCACGGGCTGCGCAACCCGTTTCGGATGACGGCGCGGCCCGGCACGTCCGAGATCTGGATCGGCGACGTGGGCTACAACACCTGGGAGGAGATCAACCGCATCGTCTCGACGAGCGACTCCGTCGTCGAGAACTTCGGCTGGCCCTGCTACGAGGGCGTGGGGAGGCAGCCCGCCTACGAGGCCGCGAATCTCAACCTCTGCGAAAACCTCTACGCGACGCCCTCCGCGGTGACGCCGCCGTACTTCACCTATCAGCATCTGCAGGACATCGTTCCGGGCGAGCCCTGTTCCAACGGCAGCTCGTCGATCTCCGCGCTCGCGTTCTATTCGGGGGCGAGCTATCCGGCGCCGTACTCGGGCGCACTCTTCTTCGGGGACTACTCGCGCGATTGCATGTGGGTGATGAAGAAGGGGGGCAACGGTCAGCCGGATCCGACGACGGTCGCGACGTTCGGGTCGGGAGTGCCGAATCCGGTGGATTTGAAGGCCGGTCCCAACGGCGACCTCTTCTACGTCGATCTTCTCGGCGGGATGATCCATCGGATCCAGTACACCGGCGCGAACCAGTCGCCGACGGCGGTGATCCAGGCGACGCCGACGTTCGGCCCCGCGCCTCTCCAGGTCCACTTCGACGCCACGGGCTCGAGCGATCCGAATCTCGGCGACACGCTCACGTACTCGTGGGACCTGAACGGCGACGGCGCTTACGGCGATTCGACCTCGGCCACGCCGACCTTCACCTACACCGTCGCGAAGAACTACACGGTGCGCCTGCGGGTGACGGACTCGAGCAACGCGAGCGCGACGGCTTCCGTCGTCGTCACGGCGGGCGATTCACCGCCGACCGCGACGATCCTGTCGCCGGCTCCGACGCTCACCTGGAAGGTCGGCGACCCCATCAGCTTCTCCGGCTCCGCCACGGACGCGAAGGACGGCACGCTGCCGCCGTCGGCGCTCTCGTGGTCGCTCCTTCTCCATCACTGCCCGTCGAGCTGCCACATTCACCCGATCCAGGACTTCGCGGGGGTCGCGAGCGGGTCCTTTCCCGCGCCCGACCACGACTACCCGTCGCACCTGGAGCTCATCCTGACGGCGACGGATTCGAGCGGCCTGACGGACACGAAGAGCGTCCTGCTCCAGCCGAAGACCGTGACGCTCGACCTCCAGTCGAGCCCGCCGGGGCTCCAGCTCGTGGCCGGCGGCGACAGCAAGGCGACGCCGTTCACCAAGACGGTCATCGCCGGCTCGATCAACACGGTGAGTGCGCCGTCGTCCCAGACGATGTCGCTGACGCACTACGAGTTCGGCTCCTGGTCCGACGGCGGCGCGCAGACGCACACTCTGACGGCGCCTGCGGTGCCGGCGACCTACACCGCGGCCTATGGCGAAGCACTGCCCGACCCGTGGCTCGACCAGGACGTGGGCGCGGTCGGCGTCGCGGGGACGGCCACGCAGGCGGCCGGCACGTTCACTCTGCAGGGCTCGGGGACGGACATCCAGAGCGCGGCCGACGCGTTTCACTTTGCCTATCGGCCTTTGTCGGGAGATGGGCAGATCGTGGCGCGCGTCGTGAGTCAGGCGAACACGAACATGTGGGCCAAGGCGGGCGTGATGATCCGGCAGGCTCCGACGGCGGGATCGCCATACGCCTTCATGGCGGTGACGCCCTCGAAGGGAGCGACGTTCCAGAGGAGGCTCACCGACGGCGGGGCGACCGCGGTCACGGCCGGCGCGGCGATCGCGGCCCCCTATTGGGTCAAGCTCGTTCGCAGCGGAACGACGCTGACGGGCTCGATCTCGGCGGACGGCGCGACTTGGGCGACTGTCGGTTCGGTGACGATTACGATGGGCAGCGACGTCCTTCTCGGGTTCGCCGTGACGAGCCACAGCAACACCAAGCTCTCGGCCGCCGCTTTTGGCAGCGTTGCGGTCAACACGTCTCCGAGCGTCGCGATCACGAGCCCGACGAGCGCCTCCGATTTTTCGGCACCCGCGACAATCGAGATCACAGCATCGGCCTCCGACGCCGAAGGCTCGGTCTCACAGGCCGAGTTCCTTTCCGGCAGCTCGGTTCTCGGCGCCGACACGACGAGCCCCTACTCCTTCACGTGGAGCGCCGTGCCCGCCGGCACCTACAGCCTGACGATCCGCGCGACGGACAACCAGGGGGCGGCGCGGACGTCGGCGCCCGTCGTCGTGACCGTCGGCGCGAGCGCGCTCGCGCCGCCCTGGCTCGATCAGGACGTGGGCGCGGTGGGGGCCGGAGGCAGCGCCACGCTGACCGCCGGCACGTTCACGGTGAAGGGCTCGGGGGCGGACATCCAGGGGACCGCGGACGCCTTCCACTTCGCGTACCGGCCGATGTCGGGAGACGGGCAGATCGTGGCGCGCGTCGCGAGCCAGGGCAACACGAACATGTGGGCCAAGGCCGGCGTGATGATCCGGCAGAGCCTGACGGCGGGATCACCCTACATGCTCATGGCGGTGACTCCGTCGCATGGGGCCACGCTTCAGAGCCGCCTGACCGCCGGCGGCCCGACCGCGGTCGTCGGGGGCGCGAGCGTCGCGGCGCCGTACTGGGTGAAGATCGTCCGGAGCGGGACGAGCCTCGTCGGCTCGACGTCGCCGGATGGGGTGACGTGGACACCGGTCGGATCGGCCACGATCGCGATGGGGAGCGACGTGTTCGTCGGGCTCGCCGTCTCGAGCCACGCCAACGTCAAGTTGTCGGCGGCGACGTTCGACAACGTGGGGAACTGACCGGAGGGAGCCGTCAGGCCGCGGGCTCGACGTGCGTCGGGACGCCTTGGAACGGGGACGAGACGAGCTCGTTTCCCGCGATCACGACCTCGAACCGCGGCGGCTCGGCGAGGTGGCGTTTGACGGTGCATTGGTCGATCGCGCGCAACAGAGCCTCGCGATATCTCTCCGGGAACGCCGGGGGGAGCGCGACGTCGATTTGGATGCGTGCGACGTGCTTTCCGTCCCGCACCGGAGTGAGCGAGAGCGTGAGGCCCGCGGTGTCGAGGTTGCGCTGTTGGCAGAAGCGAAGCGCATAGAAGCCGGCGCAGGTCCCGATCGAGGCGAGAAAGAGGTCGAAGGGCGAAGGCGCCTCGCCGCGCCCGCCCTGAAGGACCGGCTGATCGGTCAGGATGCGGAAGCCCTCGTGCTCCGCCTCGACCTGAACGCCGCCAGGAAACCGAATTTCCATGAGCAGAAGGATGTCGTGAGCGCCGCCGGCCGCGCCTGATGCAGGCTCACCAGAGGAAGAAGCGGCCGGTCGTTGCGACGTAAACTCCTTCGCCAGCGGAAGATGGGCGATACCGGCACGATTCGACTGGTCTGCGCTCGATGCCGAGGTGCGCTCGGAGAGCGCCGTGAGGAGCTCTTCTGCGCGCGATGCGCTGTCGCCTTCCCGACGTCCGGCGGCATCGCGGATTTCGCCGAAGGCAGGTACTACGACGATTTTCCGGGTCCGGAAGTGCTGTCCGCGGAGAATCTGCGCGGCCTCGCCAACGAGAGCGAGGGCGCGCGGATCGAAGACTTCTACCGGCCCCTCCTCGAAGGCCTCGCCGCCGAGCGTGGGATCGCGCGGCCGCAGCTGGCCGTCCTCGACTCGGGTTGCGGCAACGGCGAGTCGGTGGACGTGCTCTCGCGCTTCGGCTTCGAGGCGTGGGGCCACGATCTTTCGGCGCTCCGCAAATGGCAGTGGCGTGAGCGCGAGCGGCGCGATCGCCTCGTCGTGGCGGCGGGGGAGACGCTGCCGTTTCCGGGCGGCGCGTTCGACGCCGTGATCGCCTCCGGCGTTCTCGAGCACGTGGGCGTGTCGGAGGAAGGCGGCGCCCGCTATCGCGTCGCGCCGATGCCGGACCGCGACGAGCGCCGGCGGCGGTATCTCGCCGAGCTCGTCCGCGTCACCGCGCCGGATGGCCGGCTCTTCCTCGACTTTCCGAACGGCGCCTTCCCGATCGACTTCTGGCACGGGACGAAGCCGGGGGGGGCGCGGTGGCATTCCTCCAGCGAGGGTTTTCTGCCGACCGTGTCGCAGATCCGCGCGCTGTGCGCGGGGATCGACGGCGGCTTGAGCGTGACCGCTCTCAGCCCCGAGGGCCGGCTGCGTTTCCGGCAGGTCTCGGCGCACTGGTACGGACGCGCGCTTCGCGCGCCGATGGCCGGCCTCTACCGGCTGATGTCCACGAGGATGTTTCGATTCCTCGCGGCGTCGCCGCTCAATCCGTATCTGGTGCTCGAGCTGCGGAAACTGGCACCGTAGGCCGGCCTGAGCTCGGTGCGCCCCTCCGGCGCGTACATGCCGGCGAGCAGGTGGTTCTCGAAAGCCTGCCGGAGGCGCTGCCGGACATGGCGCCTGGCATCTTCCCGTCCGAGCGTGCCGAGCGCGTTCATGATCGGGATGTAAACGTTGTCGTCGGTGCCGACCGCCTCACCGGACGACCTGGGCTCTACCTCGGCGGATCGGGCGTCGTCACCGCCAGGCTCGCCAGCGGCGGGTCGGGCTGGAAGTCCCAGGTGATCTGCGCCGAGCCGGCATCGGGCTCTTCGCCCGAGACGAAGAACCATTCGGCGCCGAGGCCGCCGACGATGTATCCGTCGGGGCCGTCCAGGTGCGTGAGCTTCCAGTCCAACGAGTGCGCTGGGAACGACGCGGTTCCACTCAGCCGGTCGGTGAAGGCGGTCAGGCTGTGCGGACCGAGCGCCCAGGCGTTTCCAACCAGGTCAACGAAGGGGGTGGGGTAGAAACTGCGGAGGACTTCGATGGTGGCCTGAGCCACGAATGTGAACGTGCACTTCTGCAGGTCGATCGATAGGGCCAGCCCCGAGTCTTGCGTCAAGCCCCCGTCCCCGTCCTGAGTAGTCGGAAAAGTTGGCGTGGCCAAATGGGGCACGATCTCGTCGTGCTCCGAGCCCGATCCGGTGACGACAGCCGCCCGAAAATCCCCCGGCGCCAGGAACAGCGGCAGGTCTCCGGAGACCTCGAAGCTCTGGTTGATGTCGAAGTCCGAGCTGTCGGCGTTGTTGATCTGTGTCCCCGAAAACGCGTAGCTCGCCGAGACGCGTCCCTTCCAGGCGGTGACGCCTGCGAGCTCGGCGCAGCAGGCGGGCCTGCCCTCGAGCTCGTAGTCGCCGCTCAAGAATCCGTTCCTCGTCTTGTCGTGATTGCTCGTGATCACGATGATGCGAGACACGTTCTCCTCTTCGTGGTCGCGGCAGTAGACGAGCGGCTGGCCCTTTTCGACCTGCTCGTGAGTCCACGTTTCCCCGTTGATTTCCACGAGCAGGTCCACGTCGATCGGTCCCGGGATCTTGTCGAACTTGAGGATGACCTTCCGGACCTCCGGCTCGAAGGTGATCTCGTCGTACTGGGCGGCGAGCGAAAGGTTGACGGTGCTCATTTTCACGGGAGTGCCCGACGTGACTGCCAACTTGAGGGTGGAACCGATCGGCGAGCTCAACTGAGGGAACGGGGGCGACGAGCCGTCTGTCGCCTTGAGGTCCTTGTACAGAACCGCGATCGGATGGCCGGGCAGGTCGACGTTCCAGTTGCGGACGGCGAAGTCCCGGAAATGGGTCTGGAACGAGAGCTGCTGCTCCACGGCATCGGTGATGCCGTCGGGATCGGTCGCGCCTTCGGCCGCGACCCAGGCCTGAAACGTGCTCGACGGGCCCTTCTCCTGCTCGGCAAAAAAAGACCAGATGTACGACGCATACATGTGGGCGGAGGGAGTGTCGGTCACCAGCGATTCGCGGCTCAGCTGGAAATCGTTCGTGAATCTCCAATGAACTTCTTCCGGCGACGTCGCAGGAACGTACTCCCATTCCGCCCAGGTCGCCGAGGCCTCGACGAACCAGCTTCTCCTGAAAATTGCCCTTCCGTGGATCCGGACTCCCGTATCGGCAGCCATCGCTGTCTGGTTGTGCGCGAACTGGAGTATGTGAAAGAACTCGTGCGCGAAGTCAGTCCTGATCTTGGCCGCGTCGGTCGCCCGCGCCTTGGAGAGCAGCATGAATCCGCTCGTCGCATGGTTCACCTTCGGAAGCGCGGGGACGGCAACGGCGGCATTCGACGATGAGCCGGGCGCGCCTTCCACGCTCCAGCAGCGGGTGGCGGGGGGCGGAGAGTGCCAGCATTGGTTCGTCTCGAGGACATACGCGTCGATCTTGCCGTCCCCGCCGGGGCAGATCTGGGTCCCTCCGGCGGGCGTGTAGCAGTCCGCCCGGGGCACGCCCATCCCGGCGGTCATCGGATCCCAGAGGGGCTCGGCGATGCCGAGGACGCTCGAGAGCAGGTTCCCGTCGGCGACGTCGTTGCCGGTCGAGCAAAGGTGGATCTTGAAGTGGCTGCCGCTCGATTCGAGCCAGTCCGTCTGACACGCGTTCTCTGACCCGGCATCCGGACGCCGGTTCGCGGTCGAAGCGGCGGGGCCGAAGGGGCTCGCGGGGTCGTCGGGCCTCGCGAGGTACGGCGCGAGTGCGGCCTGCCCGGCTGCGGAGAGACTCGGCAGGACCGCCTGGACCTCCGCGAAGAGTCCCGAATCCTCGCCGTCGGAAGGCGCGTTCCGGTAGCGGGCCGGCAAGCCGCTGATCCGAGAAGAGCGCGTAGAAGCGATAGAGGAGCGAGGTTTCGTAGTCGATGTCTTCGTGGGCGAGGTCGTCGGCGATCAGGTCGGACGGGCTCGATCCGAAGGTCTTGGTCAGGAAGACCGCCATCTGGCCGCGCGTGCTGGGGTCCGTCGGGCAATAGACTCCGCTTCCGCACCCGGTCGTGATCCCCCGCCCGGCCAGCTCCTCGATCCATCTTGCGAAGGGCGTCGTGGTCGTCACATCCGTGAACGCGCCCGTCGGCGCGGGCGGCACGTGCGAGCTCCCGAGGCGGGCGCGGAGAAGGAAGACCGCCATCTCGCCGCGCGTCACGGAATTGTTCGGGCAGTAGTTCTTGCCGCCGCATCCGGTCGTGATGCCTTCGGCCGCGAACTCTTCCATCCAGTCGGCGAAGAGCGCGGTCTTCGGGACGTCGGCGAAGACCGTTCCGGTGGCGGGCGGCGGGTGATGGCTCGAGCCGTGCTTGCCGCGCAGGATGAAGACCGCCATCTGGGCGCGGGTCACCGAATCTTCGGGGCAGTAGTTGCCGCCGCCGCATCCGGTCGTGACGCCCGTCCGCCGCAGGCGCTCGATGGGGCGCGCGAAGAGGTGCGACGGCGGGACGTCCCGGAACCGAGCGAACCACGCCGCATTGAGCATGACCGCGGGCTTGCCCGGAACCCTGACGACGACGTCATTGACCGAGCCGGGAGTGAGAGCCGGCGCGATGGCGTCGATTCGCGTCGGATCGGCGATCGAGACTCCGGTGGTGGCCGCGCCGCCGATCGAGACCGTTGAGCCGGCAGCGAAATTGAGGCCGTAGAAGGACGCGCTCACTCCTCCGGCGGCGGAGCCGCCGGTCGGGCGGACGGCGAAGATTCCGGGTGTGGCGGCGGCGGCGCCTGGGGTCTCCCTGCCTGCTGCCCCTGCCGCGGCCGATGAGGCTGCGCCGCGTTTCCCGGTCCCCGACCGCGCCTCCAAAGCTCGAGCTTGGACGGCCAGGCTCGAAATCGCGACCAGTCCGCCCAGAACCAGGAGTCGGACGTTCCCGCGAGATTCGGCCATGAGGCCTCCCTGCAGGTCCTCGTCAATCTAATCACGAGCGGGCGCCGCAAGTCCCTCGCCCCGTCCCTGGAGGGGGAGGGGATCTGCCCCCGAGTTCGAGATGACCGCGCAGGAAGGAGCCACTTCGGGACGACAGCGCAGGAAAGAGCGAGACACACCTTGGGAAATAGCCCCGCTACGCCCTCCCCTCTTCCTTCCCAGCCGGGTAGAGCCTCTCGAACTCCGGGTCGCCGTGCAGGATCGTCAGATCCGGATCGCGCCGCGTCCAGTCGGCGTCCTTGTAACCGGCGTCCCATGCCTTCCGCAACGCGTCGATCGCTTCGGCCTTCTTTCCGAGATTCGCGAAGGTGCAGGCGGCGTTGTACAAGACGGTCGCCTCGTTCGGCCGCAGCACCATCGCCAGGTTCGCCTCGCGAACGGCGTCGTCGGTGCGCCCCTCCTGCGCGTACATGCCGGCGCGCAGGATCCGCGCCCGCGCGTCCTCCGGCACCTCGCGCAGGTGGTTCTCGAAAGCCTGCAGGAGGCGCTGCCGGACGTGGCGCTTGGCGTCTTCCCTTCCCAGCGCGCCGAGCGCGTTCATGATCGGAATGTAGACGTTGTAGTCGGTGCCCGCCGCCTCGATCGCTTCCTCGGCGAGATTGGCGACCTCGTCGTGTTTGCCGGAGGCGAAGAGGGCGCGCAGCAGGAGGTAGTACGCGCCTTCGCAGTCGCGCTTGCGCGAGATCGCGGCCCGCGTCAGCCGGACGGCGTCGTCGTACTGGTTGCCGGCGTACAGGATCCAGCCCTGCGAGACGAGGACCTCCGGGATGTCGGGCGCGAGCGCCACCGCGCGCAGCGATGCCGACTGCGCGCGCTCCATGTAGGTGCCGCCGGGGCCGGACCAGTACTGCGCGTGGGCGCAGCCGTTCGCGATCGCCGCCTAGGCGAGCGCGAAGTTGGGATCGAGCGTGACCGCGTTCTCGAACATCTGGAGGGCGAACTCCATGTCCCGGGTCGTGCGCCGGCGGGCGTAGCTTCGGCCCCGCAGGTAGAGGTCGTAGGCCTGGAGGTTCTCGGTCGGCTTGGCCGCGAGCTCCGCCTGCTCCTGCGGAGTGAGCTTGATGCGCAGCGCCTCGGCGATCTTGTGCGCGATCTCGTCCTGCACCTCGAAGATGTCGGACATCTCGCGGTCGTAGCGCTCCGACCAGACGGGGAAGCCGGTCGCAGCGTCCACGAGCTGGGTGTTGATCCGCAGCCGGTTGCCGGCGCGGCGCAGGCTTCCCTCGAGCGCGTAGTCGGCCGCGCAGCTGCCGGCCGACGTCGGCCGCGGTCGCCTTCTGGTCGCGGAAGGCGAGCACCGTGGTGCGCGGGAAGACGTTCAGGCCCTTGATCTTCGACAGGTCGGTCAGGATGTCCTCGGTGATGCCGTCCCGCAGGTACTCGTCTTCCTTCACGCCCGAGAGGTTCTCGAAGTAGAGGACGGCGATCGAGCGCTCCGCCCGCCGGCCCGGCGCCTTCGAGTCGGAGAGCCGCGGCCGGGCCGGACTCGGCTCGCTTCGAGCTTGCGCCGCAGCCGGAGGAGGTCGGTCTTCAGCTCCGTCGCGGTCTGGTAGCGGAGGCTGCGGTCCTTCTCGAGCGCCTTCTCCAGGATCGGCCCGAGCGCCGGCGGCATCGCCGGATTCGACCTCCGCGAGCGGCCGCGGGTCGCGGTTCAGGATCGCGTCGAAGACCACCGCCTGGGTGTCCCCCTCGAAGGCCCGATCGCCGGTCGCCATCTGGTAGAGGATCGCGCCGAGCGAGAAGAGGTCGGTGCGCGCGTCGGTCGGCAGCCCGCGCGCCTGCTCGGGCGACATGTAGTGGACCGTGCCGAACACCGTCCCCGCGGCGGTCAGGTCCGCGCCCCGCGGTGCCGCCGTGGGGGTGGTCGTCTGAGCGGTCGCGGTCGCCGCGTGCTCGAACTTCGCCAGGCCGAAGTCGAGGATCTTCACCTGGCCGCGCGAGCCGTCACCATCATGTTCATCGGCTTCAGGTCGCGGTGCACGATGCCCTTCGCATGCGCCGACTTCGAGCGCGTCGGCCATCTGGATGCCGAGATCGAGAAGCTGCTCGATCTCCATCGGGTGCCCGGCGATCTGCGTCGCGAGGGATTCGCCTTCGACGAGCTCCATCACGATGAAGGACTGCCCCTCGTGCTGCTCGATGGCGTGCACGGTGCAGATGCCGGGGTGGTTCAGGGCCGACGCCGCGCGCGCCTCGCGCTCGAACCGCTCGAGCATCGGCGCGTCCTGCGCGAGCTCCGCGGAGAGGAACTTCAGGGCGACGTGCGCGGCCGAAGCCGCGTGTCCTCCGCCTCGTACACGACGCCCATGCCGCCCGCGCCGAGCTGGCGCACGATCCGGTAATGCGAAACCGTCGTTCCGAGCACCGTGTCTTCTTTCTCAAGAGGATTCCGTCGTCCGCGTCGCGAGGCGGAACTCTATCGCAGCATCGGACTCAGGCCGGCGGCAGATCGAGTCTCTGCAGCAGCGCCGCGAATCGCGGGTCGGAGCGCAGGGAGTCGAACCCGGGCAGACCGGTGTAGGAGACGAGGCCCTGGCACTCCTCCTCCGCCCGCGCGAGAACGTCGAAGGCGTCGTCGATCCGCCCGAGCGCGCCGAGCAGCCAGGCCTCGGAGACGACGGTGGGCGAGGCCGCCGGCCGCGCTCGCAGCTCCTCGAGGATCGTCCGCGCCTCGTCGTTGCGGCCCGCCACCGCGAGCGCCCACCCGAGGACGCCGAGAAACATGGGCGCCCGGCGCGAAACCGCGACGACGTGCTCGCCCGCCGCGATGCCTTCCTCGAGCCTTCCCAGGGCGACGTTTGCGATGCACGACGCGCCGAGGGCCGACGCGTCCTCCTTCTCGAAGCCGAGCGCGTCCTCGACGTAGCGCAGGGCCTCCTGCGGGCTTGCCGGCAGACGAGAAGACCCCATGCCGGTGAGGGTGTAGGGAAAAGATGCGAGCGGATCGGCCTCGCGAGCGCGCTCGAAGAGAGCCAGGCCCTCGTCGGGCTTCCGGCGCGCGCAGAGGGTGATCCCGAACGAGCCCAGGGCCAGGACGTGATCGCGGCTGGATCTCGAGCGCCCGGCGCCAGGCCGTCTCCATCGCGCTCCCATCGGCGTTCGAGGAAGGCCGCGAACGCCTCGACATGGAGACCCTCCGCCGACTCTCCCTGCAGCTGCCGCGCAGTGTCGAGCGCCTTTCTCGCGGACGCGCACGCCGCGCGAGGCAGGATCATGCCCATGTGAGCGGCGAGCACGGTGATCTCCGCGAGGCCGGTCCACGATGGCGCGTGGGAGGGATCGAGGCGGACGGCCTCCTCGAAGGCGTGAAGGGCCCCGCCGAAGTCCTCCTTCCCTCGAAGGTGCCGGCCCTTCAGGTAGCTGCGGTACGCCTCGAGGTTGCGGGCCTGCGGCCGGGCGGGAATCGCTCGCGTGCCCGGCGCGAGCCGCGCCTTCACCGCGTCGACGACGCCCGCGGCGATCTCGTCCTGGACGGCGAAGACGTCGGCGGCATCCCGGTCGAACCGCTCCGACCAGAGCTGGTAGCCGCTCGCGACGTCGGTCAGCTGCGCGGTGACCCGCAGCCGGCTGCCCGAGGTGCGCACGCTGCCCTCGAGCACGTGGCCGACCGAGAGAGCGCGCGCGATCGACGGCCAGGTCGCCGCCGTTCCCGCGCCGCGCGGAAGGCCGAGGTCCGGGACGCGACGCGGATCCCGTCGATCCGGACGAGCGCGTTCATGATCTCCTCGGCCATTCCCTCGCAGAGATACTCCTGGTCCTTCGCCGGGCTCATGTCGGAGAACGGCAGCACGGCGATCGCGACCGGCCGCGGAAGCCGAAGCGGCTCGCATCCGCGACGGGCGATCTCGAGCCCCGCCTTGCGCCAGCCGTCGATCATGCGCTCCACGTACTCGGGCTCCCACCACTTCTCGGAGTCCTTGCGCGCGGTGGCGGCGAAGTCGGGCCTCAGTCGGAGCAGATCCTGCAGGGCCTTCGCGGCCGCGTCGCGTTCCCCGAGCTGCCCGTACGCGGCGGCCAACGCCGCGTGCATGCCCCAGTGGCCGGGCAGATTGGCTTTCAGCGCGAAGCCGAGCGCGCCGCGGTCGTCGCCCTGGCGGTACGCGTCGTAGAAGTCGGCATACCAGTACCATCCGGGATGATTGGGATTGAGCTGCTTGGCGCGCCCCGCCAGCGCGAGGCCGCGCTCCCGGTCGCCCGCATACGTCAGCAGCTCACCGAGGAAGGCGATGGAGTTGCCGTCCATGAGGGTTGAGCGCGACGGCCCGCTCCGCCGCATTGCGAAAGCTCTGGAATTCCTTGTGAAAGAAGAGCGCCTGGGCCAGGCTGAAATGGGCCAGATGATTGGATGGCGCCGCCTCCACGGCGCGCTGCGCCGCGTTCAACCCGCTCGTCAGGGAATCCGGCCTGAAGGTTGAATCCTTGCGCGTAGTCCTGAATGCACGAGGAGCGCCAGCATCGCCCAGGCATCGGCGTAGGCCGGCGCCTTCTGCACCGCGCGATCCTCGAGGCCGGACCGCGCCGCGGCAAGCTCCTCGGCGGTGACCCGCTCGAAGTAGCCGAAGCTGCGCAGCACCGCCTCGTACGGGCTCAGCTCCTCGGGGGTGCGGCTGCGCACCGCCTCACTCATGCTTCGGGGCAGAACGCCGTTCATGTCCGCAACGGTCGAGACGATCCGCGGAACCAGGTCGTCCTGCAGCTCGAAAAGCGCTTCCGGGCTGAACGTGCGCTCGTAGTTCTCGGCCCAGAGATGAGCACCGGAGATTGCGTCCACGAGCTGCACCGCGAGGCGCAGCTTGGTGCCCGCCTGGCGGAGACTCCCCTCCATCACGTACCGCGCGCCGAGCTCCTTGCCAGCGGACCGTCGCGTCGGCGGCCGAGCGACGCGCGATCACCCGCAGGTAGGAGAAGCGCGACAGGCCGGTCACGATGTCCTCGGTCAGCCCTTCGGCCAGAGTCGCGAGGGACTCGTTGGCGCCGCTGTACTTGAACGGCAGCACCGCGATCCAGAAACCCTCGTCGGCGCGGGCGGCGCCCGAGTCTGCTGCGGAAGGCCGAGCGGGTCACGGCGGAGGTTCCCTTCTCCGGGGGAATCTCCAGCCCCGCCTTGCGCAGCCCGTCCAGCAGATGCTCGGTGAGCTCGGCGTCGTGCCATTTGCCGAATTCCTCTCGCGCCGCTCGCGCCGAAGTCGGGCGGCAGCGCGAGCAGCTCCCGCAGCGCCGTGCGCGCTCGCTGCGCGTTCGCCGAGCTGCCCGTAGACGGCAGCCAGCAGTGCGTGCGGCCAGTAGTAGCCGGGCATGATTGACCTTCAGGGCGCTTGCCAGCGCTCCGCGATAGTCGCGCCGGCGGTAGGCATCGGTCAGGACGACATAGCGATACCAGCCCGGATGATGCGGGTTGAGCTGCATCGCGCGTTCCACCAGGCCCAGGCCGTATTCCCAGTCACCGGCATAGGCGATCATCGTTCCGAGGATTGCCGCGGTGGAGGCAGTCCATGCGATTCAGGGCGAGGGCGCGCTCCGCCGCCGGACGAAAGGCCGGGAAATCCTTCTGGAAGAACAAGGCGGTGGCCAGGGCGCAATGGGCGAAGTGGCTGGTCGGCGCCGACGCGACCGCTCGTTGCGCGGCAGCGCGGGCGCGGCCGAGGGGATCGGGCTTGACGTTGTAACCGAACGCGTACTCGTGCCAGTAGATCAACGACAGATCGGCCAGGCAGTCGCTGTGGTCGGGGGTCCGGGCAACCGCCGCTTCGAGGATCTCGCGGACTTCCGCGTGTTCCTCCCGGGTGACGCGCTCCCAGTAGCCGAAGGCGCGCAGCACGGCCTCATGCGCGGAATATTCGCCGGCGGTTCGGCCGCGCAGCGACTCGCTCATGCTGTGCACCAGCGCGCCGTACTGATCCGCAACCGTCGAAACAATCCGCGGAACCAGGTCGTCCTGAAGCTCGAAGACCGCTTCCGGGCGAAGGTGCGCTCGTAGTTTTCGGCCCAGAGATGGGCGCCGGAGATCGCATCGACGAGCTGCACGGCCAGACGCAGCTTGGTCCCCGCCTGCCGCAGAGCTGCCTTCCATCACGTAGCGAGCGCCGAGCGCCTTGCCGGCGGACGACATCGCCGCTCAGCGCGCGACGCGAGCTGCGGGCGATCACTTTCAGGTAGGAGAAGCGCGAAAGACCGGTCACGATCTCCTCGGTCAGTCCTTCGGCCAGGGCCGTGAGCGACGGCGTCGGCGCCGCCGTACTTGAAGGGCAGCACGGCGACCCAGAAGCCCTCGTCGGCGCGGATCGCGCCCGAGTCGAGTGCGGAAGAACCGGTGCGACCGGGCGCCGAGGCCTGCGCTCCCTCCTTCGGGGCGAATTTCCAGGCCCGCCTTGCGCAGCCCGTCCATCAGCTGCTCGACCAGATCCGGGTCGATCCACCTCCCATGTAGCTCGCGCGCGACCTCGGCGTAGTTCGGTTTCAGCGCGAGCATGTCCCGGAGCGCCTTGCGCGCCTCCTCCATCTGGCCAAGTTGCGCGTAGCAGATGGCCAACACCGCATGCGTGTAGTAGTTCTGGGGAGCGTTGAGACGGAGGGCCACGTCCAGCGCCTTGCGATAGTCCTTCTTTCGGTAGGCGTCATGCCAGGCAGGTGTAGCGATACCATCCCGGATGGTTGGGATTCAGTTGGCAGCCTGTATCCGATAGAGCGCAACCGCGCTCCCAGTCTCCGGCGTAGGCAATGAGCAATCCCATGAAAGCGGCCGTGGCTCCATCCATTGGGTTGAGCGAGACCGCGCGTTCCGCCGCAACTCGGAAGGCCGGGATCTCTCGCTTGAAGAAGAGAGCCTGAGCCAGCGCGTAGTAAGGCAGGGAGTGCAACGGCGCCGCCTCGACCGCCTTCCGCGCGGCTCGCAGTGACCGGTCGAGGGAATCCGGCCCGGCATTGTCCCAGTGCCCGTACTCGTTTGCGTACATCAACGACAGCATGGCCCAACATTCGGCGTTCCCAGGGGCCTGCTGAACGGCCCGTTCCAGGCAGGTCCGGACTTCGGCAAGGTCTTCCGGGGTGAAGCGCTCGTTGTAGCCGAAGCTGCGCAGCAGCGCTTCGTAGGGGCTCATCTGATCGGCAGCCTTCAGCCGCACCACTTCGCTCATGCTGCGCGGCAAGACACCGTGCATGTCGGCAACAGTCGAGACGATGCGGGGGACGAGCTCGTCCTGCAGCGCGAAGATCTCGTCCGGGCTGAAAGGCGCGATCGAAGGTCTCGGCCCAGAGATGGCGCCGGTCGTCGTATCGACGAGCTGCACGGCCAGGCGAACCGTCGAGCCCGCCTGGCGGAGGCTGCCTTCCATCACGTAGCGCGCGCCGAGCTTCTTGCCGGCGGAACGTTCGCCGACTGACGAGGCTGCGTGCGATCACCCGGAGGTAGGAGAAGCGCGACAGGCCGGTCACGATCTCCTCGGTCAGTCCCTCGGCCAGGGTCGCGAGGGACGCGTCGGTGCCGCCGTACTTGAACGGCAGCACCGCGACCCAGAAGCCCTCGTCGGCGCGGCCCGGTACCCGAGTCCGTGCCCGACGCCGCACGATCGGCCTTGCCGTGACGTCCCGCCGCCACGGGCGCCGGGCATCTCTCGCGCGCGGGAATCGGGAGCCCCGCCTTGCGCAGCCCTTCGAGGATGGGCTCCATGAGGCCGCTCGCGAAGTGCCAGGTCCCGACGTTCGAGCGAGCGTGCGCCGCAAACTCGGGATCGAGCGCCAGCAGGTCCCGGACCGCGGCTTGCGGCTTCGGCGCGCCGGCCGAGGTGCCCGCAGGCCGACGCCATCACCAGATAGGGCCAGAAGAGGCCGGGGACATCCACCCGGTTCGCGCGCTCGAGGGCCTGCTCGTACTCCCCCTTGTGGAAGTGCTCCCAGAGCGGAGCGAAATGCATCCAGCCCGCGTGGTTGGCGTTGAGCTCCATCGCGCGGCGCACGATCGCGGCGCCCCGCTCGAACTCGCCGGTGTGCACGATCTGCAGCCCCAGGATCCCGACCGCGTCGGTGTTGAGCGGATTGAGGGCCATCGCGCGCTCGGCCGCGGGGCCGAACGCCGCGAGGTCCTGGCGGAAGAAGTGCGTCTGCGCCAGCGCGACGAGCGCGAACTGGTTCGCCCGATCGAGCTCGACCGCGCGGCGGGCCGCGGCCAGGGCCCGATCGAGAGAGGCCGCGTCGCTCCCGAAACCGAACGCGTATTCGTCGACGAAGATCTGCGCGAGGCAGGCCCACAGGTCCGACTGGCGGCCGTCCCGCTCCACCGCGCGCTCCAGCCGGCTCTTGAGCTCCGCGTAGGCCGAGGGCGTGATCTGCTCGCGGTAGGCGAAATACTGGAACTGCCACTCCACGGGCGTGAGATCGGCGTCGTCCTTCTGCCGGGTCGCGGACCGCATCGAATGCACGAGCACCCCGTAGCTGTCGGCGACCGTCGCGACGATGCGGGCCGCGACGTCGTCCTGGGCCTCGAACACGCTCGACGCCTGGAGGTCCCGGTTGTACGTCTCGGACCAGAGCTGGGCTCCCGTCTGGGCGTCGACGAGCTGGGCGCTCACGCGGATGGCGGAGCCTCCTTCGCGGATGCTCCCCTCCAGCACGTAGCGCGCGCCGAGCCTGGCGGCCAGGGCCCGCTCGTCTCCCGCTTCTCCTTTCAGGCGAGCCGCCGAGGCGCTCGCGACGACCGAGAGATACCGAAACCGCGAAAGGCCGGTCCCGATCTCCTCGGAGAGCCCGTCGGCCAGGGCCGCGAGGTCGGCGTCGGCGCCGCCGTACTTGAACGGCAGCACCGCGACCCACAGACCGGCCGCACCGAGCCTGGCGGAGCGGTCGTCCGCGGGACGCTCGTCGCCGAGGCCGGCGCGGATTGGTCCGAGAGGCTGAACGCGATGTCCCGGGCCGACTGGAACCGATGCTCCCGGTCCTTCTCCAGGCAATGCTGGACGATCCGGTCGAGCGCGGGGGAGACGTTCCGCCCGGACGCCGACAGCTCCTCCGGCTCGTCTCGCAGGATGGCCGCCATCGTCTCGGCGCTCGTGTCCCGCCGGAACGCCTTCCTGCCCGAGAGCAGCTCGTAGAGGATCGCCCCGAACGAGAAGATGTCCGAGCGGTGATCGACCGGGAAGCCCTTGACCTGCTCGGGGGACATGTAGCCCGCCGTCCCCATGACCGTCCCCGGCTCCGTGTGGCCCGAGCCCGTCGGCGCGCTCGTCTCTTTGCCCGGAGCGACGGGCTCGACGCGCTTCGCGAGACCGAAGTCGAGGATCTTGAGATGGCCGTCTCGGCTGACGAAGAGGTTCTCGGGTTTCAGGTCCCGGTGGACGATGCCCTTCTCGTGGGCGGCGGAGAGGCCCTTCGCGACCTGAAGCGCGTAGTCGACGGCCTGCTTCTGAGGGATCGGACCCGCGTCGAGCTTCCCGCGCAGCGTCTCGCCTTCCAGAAGCTCCATGACGGCGTAGGCGATGCCGTCCTGGTTGCCGAAGTCGAAAATCGAAAGGATGTTCGGATGCGACAGCGCCGCGACGGCCTTCGCCTCGCGCTCGAACCGCGCGAGCGTGTCGGGGTCCGCCGCGACGGACTGGGGAAGGACCTTGATCGCGACGTCCCGATCGAGCTTCCGGTCCCGCGCCCGGTAGACCTCGCCCATCCCGCCCGCGCCGAGCGGGGACAGGATCTCGTAGGGACCGAGCTTGGTCCCGACAAGTAGCGTCATGATCGTTCGCGGCGCGACAGCTGTTTGCGCCGTAGGGGCGGGGCTTGACCCCGCCCGCGAGCGAAACGACTCGAGCCGCGGGAGCGGAGCGCCGCGAGGGAATCAGGCGCGCGGTCGAGTGCCATGCTCCGAGCCGCGCGCCGGTGGCGAAGCCAGATTTCCGAGCCAGCGAAGCGACGGTAGACCTTGCCCATCCCGCCCGCGCCAAGAGGGGTGGCGATTTCGTAAGGGCCGAGACGAGTCCCGGCTGGAAGTGTCATCGAGCGGTCGCCCGGGCGATTCTAGACGAGGCGATGCGGGGAGGAATTGGCGACATGTCGCACCCTGCCGTCAACGCTTCGGCCGATCCGGTCAGCGCCTGAGGAGCGAAAGCCAGTTGACGGTCAGGGCAATCGCGTCTGCGTCCGGGGCCGGCAGGTTCACGACGGCGAGGAATCGCTCCCCATCCGGCGTCACGTCATAGTCCTTCCAACCCGCCGAGCCCACGCGGAAGAGAGGCCGCGACACGCCGACCTGCGCGTTCGGGCCGAGGCGCAGCGGCGCGGCGATCATCTCGTTTGCGGCGGAGATGAAAAAGAGCTCGCGCCCGTCACCCCTCCAACGCGGACGCGATCCGCCGGACACCGACACGCGCACTCGCTCTCCCGGCTCCGGAAAAGAGGTGAGGTACACCTCGGAGCGGTCGGACTCCGTCGCGCAGTAGGCAATCCAATGGCCGTCCGGTGAGAATTGCGCCTGGGTCACATCGGTGGTCGACACGGACAGAAGCTTGCGAGGCTTTCGCTCTCCCTCCATGTTCAGGACCCAGAGGCCGCTGCCCGACTCGGTGGCAGCGAAGAAGTAGAGGATAAAACGGCCATCGCGTGACCAGTCCTCCGCGCGCTGAATTCCTCCCGCTGGAAGAATCGGCTCCGGCGCTTCCGGCCCGTGCAAGGCGAGCGTGTACAGGGAAGGAGCGTGACGCATCGACCCGACGCTGAAGGCGAGCCGAGTGCCGTCCGGCGACCATATCGCGGGCTGATAGTCGTCCGAGCCGAGCTCCAAGGGCGTGAGCAGTTCGCGGGAGAGGTCGCCGACCCAGAGGTTGTGCGTGCCCCGCCGTGGATCGACCTGGCTGACGATCACCTTCCGGGAGTCGAGAGAAAGGCGCACCGATTCGAATTCGCCCGGCGAGCCGAGTGAACCCGTCTGCTGGCCGGATCGATTGATCCAGACCAATTGTGCCGCACCCCCTTTGCCGTGACAGGCGAGGACACCGTTGTCCGAGGCCGAGAATGGGCCGGTCCCGATGAGCGCGTGTTGCCAGATCTCCTGTCCCGCCGGGACAGCCTCGCCCGTAGCCCGCAGGCGATCGCGGTCGAACGGCTGTGCCATCAGGCTCCCGTCGCGCGCATAGAGAACGTAGTCGGCTCGGCCGCCGGCGGCATTCGGGTCCCCGGGCACGTACTGTGCGCGCGAACAGTTCGTCAGGAGCGGCGCCGTCTTGCCGTCCGCGATGCTCGCCAGACGGACATAGGTCTGGGTCTCGGCCTCGCTGCGCCCGACGTAGAGGAAGTGACGCCCATCGGGAAGGAAGCTCGGCCAGCAAACGGACGCCTCGTGTCGCGAAGGGTCCGCCTTCAGAACGGCCCGAGGAGCGCCTCCGCCTTCCGCGACGAGGCTAACGGAGGGTTGCGTCAGTCCGGCGAAGAGAATCGAGTGCTCGATCCCCCAGGAGCCCGAGGGAAAAGCGACCCCGACTTCACAAACCGTCACCGGAGATCCTCCCGACGCCTCCATCCTCTTGAGCTTCCCGTCCGCGAAGAAGGCGATGAACCGGCTATCCGGCGACCAGAAGGGGGCCGCGGCGCCTTCCGTGCCCGGGAGTGCCAGGGCCGCCGGCTCTGCGAGCGACCGCACCCAGAGAGAGCTTCGGCCGTCGAAGCCCCGGGCGGAAAAGACGATTCGGCGTCCATCCGGCGACACGGCAAACAGGTTCTGCATCGGGGCCCACGCGAATCGGGTTCCCTCCGGCGCGCGAATGCCGAAGCGGACGGGCGCCGCGGGCGGCTCCGGCGGACGACGAAACGCGTAAAGCGCCGCAAACGCCGCAGCGGCCAGAAAGCCCGCCGAGGCAAGAGCGACCAGCCATCGCGGCTTGGCAGAAGAGCTCCCTGCGGACACCGCGCCGCCGCTCGTCTCCGCAATACGGTCCTTGAGCGCCGCGAGATCCTGCGCCAGGTCGCGCGTGGAGGCATAGCGGCCGTCAGGACTCTTCGCGAGACAGCGCTCCACGATCCATCGCAGCGGCGCCGGTGTGGGCGGGCTGAGGTCTCCGAGCGGCTCCGGCTCGTCGCGAATGATCGCCGTGAGCGTCTCGGGCATGCTTTCCCGAACGAAGGCGCGCCTGCCTGCCGTCATCTCGTAGAGGATCGATCCGAAAGAGAACTGGTCGGATCGGAAATCGAGTGGTTTTCCCAGCGCCTGCTCCGGCGACATGTAACCTGCCGTCCCCATCACGACCCCGGCGGCCGTCTCACCGGACATCGTCGGGGCATGCGTCCTTCCGTCCCGTTCCTCCGGCTCGGTCAGCTTCGCCAGACCGAAGTCCAGGATCTTCACGAAGCCGTCCCGCGTCACCATGACGTTTTCCGGTTTCAGGTCCCGGTGAACGATCCCGGCCCCGTGTGCCTTCGCCAGGCCGTCGGCCACCTGCGCGGCGACCGCCTGGAGGCGCTTCGTCGCCACGGGGCCATCGGCCAGCAGCTCCCGCAGCGTCTCCCCATCGACCAGCTCCATCGCGATGAACGCGGTCCCGCCCGCTTCGCCAATGTCGTAGATCGTGACGATGTTGGGATGATTGAGGGACGATGCCGCCCTCGCCTCTTTTTCGAAGCGCTTCAGGCGGTCCGTATCACCGGCGAGCGCTGACGGCAGGACCTTTACCGCGACGTCGCGTCCGAGTCGCGCGTCTCGCGCCCTGTAGACCTCGCCCATGCCGCCCGCGCCAATCGGCGCCAGGATCTCGTACGGACCGAGCCTGGTTCCGGAAAGGAGCGTCATGACCGTCCGCGGCACGATGACTGTTTGCGTGGTAGGGGCGGGGCTTGACCCCGCCCGCGAGCGAAGCGACGGAGAGGCATGGCGTGACGGGTTATCCCTTCACTTCTCGAGGCCCAACTTCTTCAGGAGCGCGACGAAGCGCGGTTCCGACCGGAGCGGATCGAAGATCCGGTCGTTCTTGAGCCAGCCCAGCCACTGCGAATCGGAGGCATACGCCTGCTCCAGGGAATCCAGCGCGCGCGCGCGATCGCCCAGGCCGAGATGCACGAGCGCCAGGTTGAACGGCGTGACGGAACCGCCGCAGCGATATCTTCTTCAGGTCCTCGAGCTCCGCCATCGCGCGGCTCGATCGCCGGTAGCTCCGTAAGCGTAGGCGAGCCACGCGGACACGAACGCCGGCGCTCCCATCGCCTTGGCCTTCTCGAGTTTCGGAATGGCGTCGCCGGACCTTGCCCGCCTGGATGTCGACCCACCCCTCCATGAACGGAGGAAAGAAGATACGTCGGATCGAGGTTCGCCGCTCTCCGGGCCATGCTCCCGCGCCTCCGCGTAGTTGCCTTGCCAGGCGACCGCGAGCGAGAGTGTCGGAGGGAATCTGCGGGGAGAGCGGATCGAGCTCGGCCGCGCGCTTGCCCTCGGCGATCGCTTCGTCGAGCCGTCCCTGGAACGCGAGCGCCGAGGCCGAACTGATCGTGCGCGAACGCGTAGTTCGGGTTGAGCGCGAACGCCCGGCGGAATTCGCGCTCGCAGCCCGCCCAGTCGTATTCGTAGCAGATCTTGAAGTCCGGCGAGCGAGGTGTGCGCTTCGGCGGAGTTGTCGTCGAGCTGCGATCGCCTTCTCGGCGGCGGCCTTGGCCTTGGGCCGCGCCTCGCGAGGCGGTCAGGACGCCTTCGTTGTAGCCGGCCCAGAGGTAGGCGTCCGACAGTCCCGAGAACGCCGGGGCATAGTTCGGATCGAGCTGGACCGCCTCTTCGAATTGCGCGATCGCCTTCTTCAGGTTCTCGTCGCTCGGGCGGTTGAAGAAGTACCGGCCCTTGAGATACGCGTCGTACGCCTCGGGATTCACGCTCGGCGCGCGCGTCAGCCGCGACTGCTCGGCCGGAGTCAGCTGAACGTGGATCTCGCTGCGCGATCGCCGACGCCAGCTCATCCTGGAGCGCGAGCACGTCGCGCGAACTGCGCTCGAAGCTCTTGGCCCAGAGATGCCGGTCCGCCCGCGCGTCGATCAACTGGGCCGTGATCCGCACCTTGTCGCCGGCGCGGATCACCGAGCCTTCCACGATCGCGTCGACGTTGAGCGTCTTGGCGATCTCGGGGGTCGGCGGCCGATTCTTGCCCTTGAACTGCATCGCCGAGCCGCGCGAGATCACGCGAAGCTGGCTGATCGTCGCGAGGTCCGCCGTCAGCTCGTCGGTCATCCCTTCGGCGAAGTAGTCCTGGTTGGGATCGCCCGAGTAGTTGTCGAGCGGAAGCACGGCGATCGATCGAATGGCGTGCCCCTCTTTCCCGGGCTCCGGCGCTCGGGAGACCGCAGGTCCGACCCGAGAGCGCGTCACGAGATAGGCCGCCGAACCCAGAAGAATCACTGCGAACACCGCGAGCCACGCTCGCCGCCTCCACTCCGATGCGCCCGGGGCGGAACGGACGTTCGCCGCCGCGCCGGTTGACGGCGAGGAGACTTTCGACGCCGGAGAATCGGGTACCGTCTCCGCCCGCAGCCCCTTCAGCTCGTTGTACACGTCGCGGGAGGTCTGGTAGCGGTCGCGCGGGTCTTTCTCGAGGCAGCGGCGCAGGATCCTCGATAGGTGCGGCGGAACGTCGGTGCGCAGATCGGTTACCGATGGCGGCCGGTCGCGGAGGATCGACGAGATCAGGTCCACGGCAGTCGCCCCCTGAAAAGGGCGCGTGCCGGTCAGCATCTGGTAGAGCACCACGCCGAGGGAGAAGACATCGGATCGCGCGTCCACCTTGCCGCCGCGCGTCTGCTCCGGAGACATGTAGGCGACGGTGCCGAAGACCTGGCCTTCGCCCGTCAGGTTGACGCGGCTCTCCGTCGGCGTGCTCGTGAGGTTCGGATCGGAGTCCGGCGCTTCGACGCGGGCCAGGCCGAAGTCGAGCACCTTGACGCGGCCGTCGCGGGCGACCATGACGTTGCCGGGCTTCAAGTCCCGGTGCACGATGCCGCGCTCGTGCGCCGCGGACAGCGCTTCGGCGAGCGGCGTTGCGATGTCGAAGAACCGGTCCAGGGGAAGGCCGCCCGACGGGATCACTGTGTCGAGGCTGTCGCCTTCCACGAGCTCCATCGCGAGGAAGCGCGTGCCCGCGAATTCCTCGACCGCAAAGATCGTGACGATGCCGGGGTGGTTGAGCGCGGCGAGCGCGCGGGCCTCCCGTTCGAAGCGAGCCAGGCGCTCGGCGTCCCCCGCCACCGTCTCGGCGAGGACCTTGATGGCGACGTCGCGGCCGAGGCGGAAATCCTTCGCCCGGTAAACTTCGCCCATCCCGCCCGCGCCGAGTGGGGAGAGGATTTCGTAGGCGCCGAGACGAGTGCCGGCAAGAAGTGTCATCGGGACGTCGGGGCAACTGTACTGCGAAGGCCGCGTATTCGTAGGAGAGAGTGATGCTGAAGTTTCTGGTCTGGCTCGTCCTCTTGTTCCTGTGCTGGCCTCTCGCTCTTCTCGCGCTCGTGCTCTACCCATTCGTCTGGCTGGCCCTGCTGCCTTTTCGCCTACTGGGAGTCGCGGTCACAGGCGTCTTCGATCTGCTGCGGGCCCTGATCCGGCTGCCCGCACGGGCACTCGGGTCGAGACCATAGTGTCCGGAGAGCCGGCTCTGCCGGTTCCCGGCCGCCGCCACGCGAGCAAGCGGTGTCAGCCGTCGCGGCGCGTCTGCATTTGACGGTCCGGGCGCGGCTCGGCTCTCCGTGGGCGATGGTCGTCGCGGCGCTGGCGGTTCGCCTGGTGGTGATGAGCTTTACCTATACCGACCAGCTGAATCCTGCGCGGGACCACTGGCTGTTCGGCTGGGAAACCGGGAGAGTCGCGCGGTCGATTGCGTCCGGACAGGGGTTCAGCAATCCCTACCCCGAGCCGACGGGGCCGACGAACCTCATCCCTCCCGCGTACGCGTACCTGGTCGCCGGCGCGTTTCGGCTGTTCGGGACCTATACGCCCGCGGCGGCTCTGGCCGTGCTGACCATGAACAACGTCTTTTCCTCCCTGACGTGCCTGCCCGTCTTCTTCATCGGGCGCCGGGTCTTCGGAGTCCGGACGGCAGTCTGGGCGGGGTGGTTGTGGGCCTTCTTCCCTTATTCGGTGGCTCTGCCGAACACGAGAATCTGGGAAACGACCATGACGACGCTCGTCTTCAGCCTCGTGATCCTGGCAACACTCTCCCTCGAAGATTCTTCGAGCCTTCGCGCCTGGTTGGCGTACGGAGCTCTCTGGGGAATCGCGGCGCTGACGAACCCGGCCGTTCTCTCGACCTTGCCCTTCCTCGGCGCATGGGTATGGCTCCGGCATCGGCGACGCGGAGAGAACTGCACCGGAGTGGCGGTTGCCGCGTCTCTGGCGTTCCTGGTCGTCGTCGCGCCGTGGATCTGGCGCTGCAGCAAAGTCTACGGGCGTTTCGTCGCCTTCCGCGGCGGCTTCGGCCTGGAAGTCCTGGCCGGGAACAGCGCCGACACGAGCACCGTAGAGAACGGGCAACTACTTCCCGGCGAAAACCCTGTGGAGCTCAAGAGAGTGAAACGGATGGGCGAGCCCGCGTACATGGACGAAGTGCAGCGGGAGGCCTGGCGGACCATCGCGCGCCGGCCCTTTCGTTTCGTGGGTCTGACGCTCCGAAGAATCCTGAACACCTGGACATGCCTCTGGGACTTCCCTCCACGTCCGGCATTCGACGAGACGGGCCTGCCGAACGTGCTCTTCTACAGCCTCGTCTCGCTGCTTGCCTTTGCCGGACTCCGGCGCGCGATTCGGGACGGCCGGGAGGACGTGCTCGCTCTGGTGATTCCCGTGATCGTCTTTCCCGTCGTCTCCTACGTCACCCATTCCGAAATGCGCTACCGGCATCCGATCGATCCAGTGCTCCTCGTTCTCATCGCCTATCTGGCGGGATCGGCTGCCGACGGGAGAAAAAACTCGAACGAGATCCTTCCGACTCCGTCAGTCCGTACGAGCGGAGCGGGTTTCGGGTGCGTGACAAGGACCGCGCTTCAGATCGAGACGTACCTGCGGAACCCTCGAGGGTGGACCCAGGCAACGAATCCGCCGAACATTCTCAACGAGTGATACGAGTAGCCGATGCCCAGACACGCGAGGGCCCCGAACACACCGAGCTGGACCCGCTCATGACGTCCCAACACGGCCCACGGCAAGCGCACGAATTTCTCCAGGAAGGATCGAAAGACGCGTGTCGAAGATCCGCCGGACCTGGCCACACCGAGAACGATCTCGTCATGACCCTCGCACAGGGCCCGGAGGACGAAATACGCGAGCCCTTTCGGAGGAGGATGCGAGACACGTGCGCCCCGGTGGCGGAAGATGCCGACTCCCCGGTTGCGAAGCTCGGCCGCGAGTAAGGAGCATCGTCCGCGGTACACGAAAGAATCGGGGAATGGAAGGCTCTCGAAGACTTTCCGACGGAATGCGACGTTGTTTGCAAAAAAGGAGCCCGTCGCCGCCAAGTCGCTCGCCTCGTCTCGGAGCGGGAAAAACCAGAAAAGCGCGAACGCCTTACCCAGCAGGTCATCAAGAGCCACATAGGTTCCCCCGCCGACGACCGATACGCGCGGGTCGCGAAAGGACTCCATGAGGCACTTCAGCCAGTCTGGTTCCGGGATCACGTCGCTGTCGAGAAACAGGATGACGTCGGTTCCTGTGTCGAGCGCACCGCGGTTCTTCTGCTCGTAGTAGCGCATCCCCTGCACGGGGAGCAGGACGACTTCCGCCGGCCATGGCGCGTCTCCGACCGCTTCACTCATGAGGCGCTCGATGATCGCCACTTCAACCTTGGCGCCATCGTAGAGGACCCGAATCTCCGGCCGGGCACGGAAAGCCCCCCGCATCTCCCGAAGCTGCCAGTACAGAGCCCGAAGCATTCCGAGAGGCCGCGCGAGGTCGGAGCGCGCCGCGTTGTCCCACTCGATGACGATCGTCACCGATGCCAATTCCGCGAAACCCGTCTCGCGGCTCCGCTTCTTCGCCCGACGCTTTGCCGAAAGAAATGGTCGGTGGGTCCGTATGCTCCACGTTTGATCTCGGCCCCCATCATGGGGCAAGAGAGGGGAACACGACGAGGAGAAAGGGGATCCATCGGGCCGAACTTCCTCATCTGATCGCCGAGGAAGGGAGAAAAAGGAGGCTTGGACGTTCCGGCCAGATAGCTCCGGCGCCGATCGACGAGAACGGAGGAACGCGCAGAATCGAGAACCACCGCAAAGCTCAACAGTCAGGATGGACTCTTAGAATCGCTCTGGAAAGGAGCCAACATCATGAAGAACTCGCAACGCGCCGCTCTCGCATTGACGTTTCTGCTCGCGGCGCTTCCAGCGGTGGCGGCCGATACGCCTTCGGTGGCGGCGCCGGACTGGGGCACGAAGGCGACGATCCTGAAAAACGTTCACGCCTTTGCGTTCCTTCCGAGTTTCTCGACGCAGGGTGTCGGCGTGTTCCAGAACGGCCGATATGCGACGACCGGTTCCGGCGCCAAGGAGTTCATCGCTCCCATCGACCTTCCGGCGGGCGCCCTCGTCAACGCCATCGCGGTGTTCGCCTGCGAGGACGGGACGGGATCCGTCAGCGCCTCTCTCGATCGGATCGCGCTGGGGGACATCGCGACGGTGAACTCCATGGAATCGATCGCGACGTTCTCGGGGCAGGGCTGTCAATTCCCGGGATTCAATCCGGACCCGCCGTTCACGATCGACAACCACAACAACCTCTATCAACTCCGCGTCGTGATCAACGGCCCGGCCGGATCCGGCCTCCGCTTCTACGAAGTCCTGGTCGGGTACCAGCTCCAGATCAGCCCGGCGCCCGCGTCGGCGACTTTCGGGGACGTCCCGACGACGCACACCTACTTTCGCGCGATCGAAGCCTTCGCGGCGTCGGGGATATCCGGTGGGTGCGGCAATGGAAACTTCTGCCCGAATCAGACGGTGACTCGCGGCGAGATGGCCGCGTTCTTCGCCCGGGCGCTCGGCCTGCATTTCCCGTTCTAGGCAGGCCGCGCGAGGAGCGAAAGCCTGCGTGCCTCCCCCGACACGCGTCGTCACATGAAGTGTTTCGTGGGCGGCGGCGGCCCAGGTGAGCCGTCGGACCAGCTACGCACCGGAATGAAGAGGACCGTCGATTCTATGGCGCCGGCATCTTGCCCGATGACGGGTGAGCCTTCCTTGCCCGCGCCCCAATTGTCGACCTGGCCATGGGGGAGGAAAAACATGACATGGGGAAGCCATGGGCCCGCACCGTCGTCGCTGAGGTAGCCGTTCTTCGACAGCATGAAGGAAAGGGCGCCCGCCTCGGGAGCTTTGAATTCGTGGCTAGCGAATGCGGCCTTGGTTTTCTCGATCATCTGCTGTCTCGTGGCGCCGGCCAGGACCCACTCGGTGCGCTTGAGCTCTTGTATCAGCTCGGTGCGCGCGGCCGGCGGGTTGAAACAATTGGGCCCGCGTATCTTGGGATTCCAGAACTCGGGAGCGTCGAACCCGGCCGCCCAGGAGCGTTGGACGAAGCAGACGAAGCCGTTCTTGCCCTTCACCGCCGACTCATATCCGTGGTTACCGAGCACGAGCACTTCGGCGTCCCGGGAGATCGACGGAGGCGCGGCACTGCGTGCCAGTGCGATTTCATCCTCGCGGTTTGCGATGCGGTACTGCTCGACGGGCGCCATCTCGGGATAAGGAGTCTTGAGGGTTTGCGATTGCGCCGGACCACTCCAGCTCAATGCAGCGAGGACTGTTGAAGCGAGAATACCAACGGCCGTTCGTCGATTCGTCATTGTTCCACTCCGTCTACATCAGAGCGCGCGGCGGGTGCTCGGCTCCGAGACCGTCAGGGATTCCGCCGGCACCGAGTAGACACCTACGACATTGAGTGTGAGAGCTACGCCGGCGGGCAAGCATCACAAACGTCCTTTCGATTTGTCCCCTCAACAGGACTCATCAAGAGCCGTGCCATCCATCCGAGTCGAGAGCCATCAAGCCAGGTCAACGAGTTCCACTCCGCCTTCTACGGATCGGTTGGCGGGCGAATCCGAACGGTTGGATTAGAGCCGGCGAATCTGGATCGCCTCGGAGTATTTGTCTTCGGCCACCGAAGCATCTCGACCTTCCTCTGCTACGACATCGCCTCCGACATGCGGACAGTCTCAACCCCTGTCCAAGTCCACGCCTGCCAGATGATGATTGAGGTGGCCACAGTCTCAATCGTCGCGAAAAACAAATACTCTGGAAGAGCGGGCGGCCGGCCCCAGCCGATCAGAGGCGGAACGAAGGTCAGAAAACCGTTTATGAGGGTCACAATGCCACCCGCAATGATATTCGCCAGCCGGTTCGCTCTAAATGGAAGCATCCGACACGCCAGAATCATGGCGATGGGTATTTCCATCAAGACCGCTGAACCGGCCAGAGCCCACTCTGTGAGGTGCGGGGCTTCCGCTGGATTGCCAGCAATAGCGAACAGGGCAACGACGTCCGCATACAGGTAGTTGAGTAGCGCGAAGATCCACAGTAGAGACAACCGCTCCTTTGTGTCATGCATATCAACCTCCTACGGAATATCCCCCCGACCCTCTCGCTCCATCCGCCGCGCGGGACGAACGCGGGGCTCCGTCCTCACTCCGATCGCAGCGCTTGGATGATGTCCACGCGCGACGCACGGACGGCGGGCAAGAGCGACGCGAGGATCGCCGCGGCCGCGAGAAGCGCAGCCGCTCCGGCGATCGGCAGCACGCCCGGCATCTGAGCCACGCCGAACAGCCGGCTCGCGACCCAGGCGAGCGCGATCCCGCCGAGGCCGCCGACCAGGATTCCGGCGGAGGCGATCACGGCGCCCTCGCGGAGAACACGGGCCTTGAGCCGGCGCGGCTCGCATCCGACCGCGAGCCGGATGCCGAACTCGCGGGTCCGAGCGCCCACCGAGAACGCCAGCACGCCCGCGACGCCGACGACCGCGATGAGCAGCGCGATGCCGCCGAAGGCCGAGAACACGAACGCGTTCAACCGCTGCGGCGTCAGCACCTGGGTGCGAACGTCCTCGAGCGTCGCCGGCCGCTCGACCGCCTGGTCGGCGGAGAGGTCGTGAAGCGTGCGCGTCACGACCGGGACGAGCGCGTAGGGATCTGCCGCCGCGCGAACGAACAGGCGGCTCGGCTCGCCCAACTGCCGCCACGGGAGGTACACCGTCATCGTCGGCACCTGCACGACGTTTTCGTCGTCCACGTCGGCGACCACCCCGACGATGCGGCGCGGGCTGGGCTCGAAGCCGCTGTCGAGCCACAGGTGTCGGTTGACCGCCTCGCCCTTGGGGAAGACCCGCTGCGCCACGCTCTGGCTGACGATGGCGACGGCCTCGGTGTCGGGACGGTCACCGTCCGTAAAGTCGCGGCCGGCGACAATCGGGACACCGAGCACGGCGAAGAATCGAGGCGAGACAGGACGGAACATGCAGGTCGGGTTCTCCTCGCCGCTGGCGGGCTGGTACCCCTCGAACCCGAACTGGATCTTGGTGTGTCTGAACTCGTCGCGCCAGGGTACGACCATCCCGGACGCGACGCCCTCGACACCCGGCAGCGCGCCGATCCTCCGCATGGCTTCCTGGAAGAAGTTGTCCGTCGCTTCGCCGCCGGCGCCGGGCGCTGGAGGCGGGACGTCGACCGCCAGGACCTGTCGCATGTCATAAGCGGTGTTCGCCGTCGACATCGCATTCAACGTCGCGACCAGCATGCCGGCGCCCACGAGCAGCAGGAAGGAGCACGCGATCTGCGTCGTCGCGAAGATCTTGAGACGGCGATTCGTGCCCGGCGTGATCCGAATCCCGCCGACAGAGGGACTCAGAGCGCTCGACCGATCGAAGGAGGGGAGCCGTGGCACATACGCCAGCAGCACCGCCGCCACCACGGCCAGCCCCGCGCCGAGCCAGAGCACGCTGCCGTCCACCCTGGCCTCCAGCGCTCGGACGGAGAAGCGCGCGGCATACCGGGCCGCCACCGCCACGAGCGGCCTCGCGAGCAGCAGCCCGAGCGCGGCCCCCGCGACGCAGAGCACCAGGCTCTCCGCGAGCAGAGTGCGCCGGAGCGCACCCCGGCTGGCGCCGAGCGCGGCGCGAACCACGAGCTCGGATTCGCGGCGGACCGACCGGCCCAGAATCAGGTTGGCGACGTTCGAGCACGCGATCACGAAAACGACCGCCGCCGCCGCAAGGAGCAGCAGGAGGATCGTCCGTGCGGGCGACGCGAGCTGGTCGCGGAGCGTCTTGACCTCGAGGCCGACCCGGGCGCCTGCGGAGTACGACTCCGGGTGGGCGTGCACCATCGACGCATGGACGGCCTTCAGCTCGGCTCGGGCCCCTTCCAGCGTCGCGCCCGGCGCGAGCCGCCCGAAGAGCTCGGTCATGCGGTGCCAGCGTTCTTTCTGCATCGTCGCCCCGAGGTGGTGCGGGCTCGTCACGACGTTCGCGATGATCTGCGTCTCGGCCGGGTAGGGCACCGACGGCTCGAGGACGCCGACGACCGTCGCGTTGCCGGGACCCAGACGAATGACCTTGCCGACGACGGACGGATCGGCATGGAGCACCGTCGTCCAGAACCGGTGAGTCAGGACCGCGACCGGCGCCGCCTTGGACCCGTCGTCGCCGGAATTGATCAGCCGCCCGAGCGCCGGCCGGAGCCCCATGACGTCGAAGAACGATCCGTTGACCACGCCTGCCGTCACGACGCGAGGCTCCCCGCCGAACCCGATCAGCGTGAAGTCGACGGTGGAGAAATCGCCGAACGCGGAGATCGACTTCACACGCGACTCGAGGTCGCCGATCTCCGGCATCGAGAAGGTGAGGTCCTCCGTCCCGATGCCCCGGGCGGTCTGGCGGATGTAGAGCAGCCGATCCGCATCCCGATTGGCGAGCGGACGCAGGAGCACGCTCCGAACGACGCTGAAGATCGCCGCGTTGGCCCCGATCCCGAGCGCGAGCGTCACGATCACGGTGATGGCCAGTCCCCGGGTGCGCAGAAGAGAACGCAGGCCGATTCGCATTTCCTGGAAGAGCAACAGCATGGCGTCGGACCAGCGGCTGTACCAGACCCGATGCATCGAGTCGCGGACGGCCGCCACGGACCCGAATTCCTCGAGGGCGGCTCGCCGGGCGGATTTTGGATCCTCGCCACGCTCGATCCGTTCCCGAATGCTCAGCTCCAGGGCGCTGCGGATTTCGTCCTCGAGGTCGCGGTCGTCGGGTCGCATGGCTGCTCGGCTATTCCTCGGCCGCCGGTGCCGGGTTCATGATCCGGCCGATCGCGCGGACGAGCTGTGACCAGCGGTCCTGCTCGCGGATCAGTTGGGCCCTCCCGGAGGGTGTGAGACGGTAGAATTTAGCCCGCTGATTCGCCTCGCTCACTCCCCACTCGGACTTCAGCCATCCCCGCTTCACGAGCCGGTGCAGGGCGGGGTAGAGCGAGCCGGTCTCGACCCTGAGCAACTCCTCCGACTGCCGGCGGATGGCCTGGCCGATCCCGTGGCCGTGCTGAGGTCCCCACCGGAGGGTCCGCAGGATGAGCATGTCAAGGGTGCCTTGGAGGAGCTCGAGGCGCGGATCGTCGGGGGTTCTGGTCATTGTCGTAGACCGTCTACTACCCTGTACGTAGAACGTCTACGGCTTGTTTCAAGCGGGCGCCAAGTAGCTGCCGAAGGCAGCGCGGGCATGCAGCCCTCCAACGAAGTCCCGATCCGCAAACACGGAGAATCGGGGGTCGGGCGGGGGGCCGGTATCAGCTAAGCCTTGAAGGAGTTGGTGCGCCCGGCGCGATTCGAACGCGCGACCTTTAGCTCCGGAGGGGAGAACGGGGAGGATCCGACGACGCCTGACGAAAGCTCACAGTAGAGAAATCAACGAGTTGACTCGCAGTGTCTGTCGTGGACTCTCGTCAGCTTTCGTCAAGACACGGAGAGAACACGGAGAATCGCGATGGAATGGGCCGAGCGTCGGCTCCGCAGGCAAATGTCGTGTTGTGAGCATCACCGCGAGAGTCGATTGCGGATCGCGCGCCGGCTCTTCCCCGCGTTGTGGAGCCTCAGGACTGCCGGTGTGATTTTGACGCCTCGGCCCTCATCCCGCGGATCAGCCGCTACGACGCGAAGCTTCCATGTCCGGCGGCCGTCTCACGTTGATCAATCCGGAAAGTGCAACCCGAGCGCCCTGGCGAAGAAAGCCGCGACTTCGCCCCGTGTCAGCGTTCCGCTCGGACAGAAATTCCCGCTGCCGCAACCTCCCGTGATTCCGGAGGCGGCCAGGGCTTCAATCGCCTTGTAATAAAGATGCGTCGGAGGGACATCTCCGAAGGTCTGTGTGCCTGGCGCCGGCGTGCTGACCTGCAGCCGGTAATAGACATTTACTTGGCGAAACGCTGTTGCGTCGAACAGATGGTTCAAAGTCAGTCGAACGAAGTAAGTGACGTTGAGTTTGTCCACGACAAGGCCAAGTCCAGAGAGGTCGCTGTACAGGTAGCCGGTGTAAGGACTTGCGAACGTACCCGGTGTGCTGACGGAGCCGACGTAGGTGCAGCCGTCGCTGAAGCTCGCGGAAGCGCAGTACGCAAAGCTCGCCTGGAAGTTGTCGCCGGCGTCCTCTGCGTCGTGAGCAAGAACCTCGAATCCTTGGATCTTCGAGCCCGAAGGCAGGTTGATCGGGCAGTCGAGCAAGACGGGCAACGGACTTCCTGTGGTCGCGAATCGGAAGCCGGGGAACTCCCAGCTCATCACGGCGCCTGGAAGAATTGGCTGGCACCCTGCTGCGGGGATCTGATAGATGGAGAATGTGGCTGTGCCATAGGCCTCTGGCCTCCGAGGCTCCTGAGGCTGTCCAGTCGCAGACGTCGAAAACAATCCAAGAAGGGGCGCGGCGAGAAGGGGCAATACCCGCCTCGAGACCCTCGGTCGAGTCTTCATGTCTTGGCCTCCAGCTGTTTTGAGTTTCCGGTCCATTTTAGGTGAGAGGCACCCCGGGTCGAGGTTTTACCCAGGCTCCGGGGCCGTCGGCAGGCCCTCCCGGCGCAAGCGATCCAGAACCCGAACTATCTTGCGGAGGAAGGGGATCACCGGCGTGGCCGCCAGCAAATTGTCTCTGTGCTCGCGGGGTCCGTCCCTCGGGGCGATGCGCAGCGAGCAGCGGAAACTGCCGCTCCCGCTGCGCGTGCCCCGGGGACGCCGAGGCCCTCCGGAAGGTTGAGGCACGCGCGGCGGCAGAGGCGGCGAGGCGGTCCAACGTGGTCCCGATCTCCAAACACGGACAAGACACGGACACACGGGGGTCCGGCGCGAGGTCCAGGATCAGCTAAGTTGTTGAAGGAGTTGGTGCGCCCGGCGCGATTCGAACGCGCGACCTTAGCTCCGGAGGGGAGAACGGGGAGGATCCGACGACGCCTGACAACCGCTCAGAGTAGACAAGCAACGAGTTGGCTCGCGGCTTATGCTGTGGGCTGTCGTCGGTTTCCGTCGAGACACGGAGAAAACACGGAGAATCTGAAGGAGCGATTCGCCGGATAGGCGACGTCACGAAAGCGACGATGAACGCGGCGCCGATTACGATTGATGATCTGTACACCCCGGACGGGTTTCCACCAAGCCTCGCGGCGAGGCTCGCCCGGCCCCCGCGCCATGACGACTCCGACGCCGAGCGGCACGGTCACGCGGCCGAGAATCCACGCGATTCGGATCGCCGCCGGCCGGGCCGGGACCAGGACGCGCGACGACCCTTCTTCTCGAGCTCGCCCTCGCGCTTCTGCTCAGCGCGCGCGGCGTCGCGCGGACTACTCGCTCGGATTAACGCCCAGGCTCACAGCCAGAAACTTCGCCACTTCGCCACGCGTCACTGCCCTGTCGGGGCAGAAATTCCCGTTGCCGCAACCCGCCGTGATTCCCGCTCCGGCAAGGGCCTCGATCGCCCGGAAGTAGGGGTAGTCGGGCGGCACATCCGCGAACGTCGCTTTCGCAGGTGCCGGGCTCATCTGGAGGTGATATCGCACCTCCACAGTCTTAAAACCAGCAGACCGCGGAACCACGACCTTGAAGTAGTACTGGTGCCTGCTATTGATGGTCAGCGGCGGTGTGAGGACGGCGGTGGCGACGCTGTAGCCGATGTGCTCTGACGTCGCAGCACCAACCGATTGAGCCTCCGGTGCGGTGATACCGTCGCCACCGGTCAGCTCCTCCAGCACGGCGACTGCCCGACCAGTCACCGTAGGCAGATTATTGTCGTAGTAGTAAAGGCCGTAGCTCGTTATACGAGCGCCGTTCGGTAGGGTCAGGGGCATTATGAATTCTGAGTCGCCAGCGTCTGCTGCATACACATAGTACCGGGGGTCCACAGTAAACAACGATGAACTAAAGAAAGAACCAAATGCCGGCAGTTGCAAAATGATTTCCCCCGGTGCTCCGGCCGTGGCAGCCCGAGGTGAGGCAGCGCCAACGGCCAGCGAGAGAATGAAGAGTAGGCCAAAGGAGCTAAGCAGTCGTCGGCCACTGACTGACGGCATCGCGATCCTCCCTAGTTAAGCCGATCGGCGCCGATACAAGAGGCTCCCGATGGCCGTGCGTTTACTCCGGCCAATTGAGACCGAGCGCGACGGCTAGAAACTTCGCCAGTTCTCCGCGTGTCACGTTCTTGTTTGGGCAGAAGTTCCCGTTACCGCACCCTGACGTAATTCCCGAACCAGCCAGGGCTTCAATGGCTCGGAAATAGAGATTGTCCGGTCGAACGTCGGCGAAGGTCGCCTTCGCAGGTGCGGGACCGAGTTGCAAGTGATACCGAATATCGACCGCCTTGAACCCGGTTCGTGGCGTGAGCTCGACCCGCGCAAGGTATTGATAGCTATTACTGACCGTAATTGGGGGAGTAAGGGGGACTCCCACCACGCCGTAACCCGGGCCTAGTGCGATAGCATTGCTCGTGGCGTGCACGGTGGGTTCGTTGGCGCCCCGGAGCTCCACGAGAGAGGCGAGTGCACCACCGGTACTGTCTGCGACGTTGTAGTAAAGCACGAAGCCCGTTATCAGCGCCCCATTGGGGAGGTTGACGGGCAGGAACACATAGTCGGTCTCGGACGGGGCCGTGTTGTAGACGTAGTAGTCGTCACGAACTTCATACCTGGTCCCGCGGTCCTGGAATCCGAGAAAGCCAGCTGCTGGTATCTGCAAGATGATTTCACTGGAAGTGCCATATGTGCGGGGCACAGGAGCGGAGTCGGCCAGCACCACCGCTACGGGGAGCATGGAAACGAGGACAGAGAGGCCGAGGTGACGGATGGTCTTAGCCGACTGTGACATCTGGTCCTCCAATTGCGAGCCCAGCTTTAGGCGCCACCGGCGGTCAGTCTCCAGGGTGAGTTCCGGATTCGGTCCAGAATCGTTCGGTGTGCGAACGTTCGCCACGCCGGCGCACGCATTCTGTTCGTCAAGCGGCCACGCGGAGAGGCGGAGGTGAGCATGCTCGGCGCGATGGCGCGTGATCGCGGATCGGGCGGAGGCGCCAAGCCGCGGCGATGATGCGGCCGCGTTCCAGGTCTGCGTGGTTCATGACCTGCGGCGTTCGGCGGTTCACGACCGTCCCTAGCAAGCCAGGAACCGAACGGTTCTGGAACAGATTCGGAACCGCATCTGGAGAACTTCCGACCGATGGGCTGCAAAGCTCCTGAAACCGCCACGACTCCCGGGCGCGAGGCGAACGGTCAGGAAAGGAAGGCCATGGACAAGCACTTCGGAGGATCTGGTGTTGTGGGTGGCTTGCGAGCTGAATCCAGGGTATTTCGACACGTGGCGTCAAAGCGCTCAGCGCCCCATCGTGTCGTCCTCGTCTGGGGTTGCCTGCTGGTAGCAGGAGCCATGACGGCCGAGGGTTCTCCCGTGCCTCATGCCAATGGCAGCTCGCCGGAACTCATCCTTCAACTCCCCGCACTCGGCTTCTATGGCGTGGCTGACACCACGCCTCTAATTCTTGGCGCCCGCTTTTATTTTGTTGGCCATGGGTCGTCCTTATACATGCCTGTTTCGCTGCCAAACGGCGCTCAGGTAACGGGGATTGTTCTCTACTACTGGGACCAAGATTCCGGCCACGCTGCCCACGCGAGGCTGATAAGGCTGACGGGGTCGTCGCACCCCGAAGATTCCGAGTACGGCCCCGCCGTGTCGGGAGACGACGGATACGGCGGCGCAGGGTTCGTTTTTGATCCACCGCTGACGATCAGTAACAGCAATCAGTACTACGTCGAAGTGGACCTCGATGCAGGTGTCGGCTTCAAAGCGGTTGACGTGCGCTATCACCTTCAGATAGGTCCACCCCCCTCGAAGGCAACCTTCGCCGACGTTCCACCCGACTATCTCTATTTCCGGGCCATCGAGGCTCTGGCGGGCTCGGGGATGACCTCGGGTTGTGGCTCCGGGAACTTCTGCCCGGACAAGAACGTGACGCGCGGGGAGCTCGCGAAATTCCTGGCCGTGGGATTGGGCCTCCATTGGCCGGAGTAGCTTCCGGCGGACTCTCACGAACAAGAAACGAAACACAGTATCGGTAACGTAAAGGTGCCGTACGCCTCGAAAGGGAGGATGATGTGAGTACTAGGGAAGCCGACGCACTGCGGAGGAAGCTTATCAAGACCTACGGGCCCGTAATTGACCTTAGAACGAATTCAGAGCCGATCGACGACATCTTGCGGTCGTTACGCCACGGCAGGCCACCTCGGCACCCGCCGTCACCCTGCGTGAGCAACGAGGAGATCATGAAGGCGGTGCGCAAGGTAGCGGGCGAGGTGAGTGCCATCAAGGGGTCTTTGCCGACGGTTAGAAGACGAAGGAACTAAGGCGGGCAGGTCGTCCATTGGCCACAGTAGCGCGCGCGATCCCGCGCGACGTTTTCACTCCGGCGGAAGAACCGGTTCGGAGCGACACGCCGGGAGCTCGGCATTGGAGCCCGCTATGGCCTATCGGACCCTCGGTTCTGGTCGGCGTGCCGGCGTTTCTGTTCATCTCGGTGCCGGGCGCACTGTGGGCTCAAGCGCCGCCCCTTAGCCCTGAGTTTCAGGTCAATACCTACACGACCGGGCGCCAGGGCCATCCCGCCGTCGCTGCCTGGGACGGCGGGTTCATCGTCGTTTGGGCGAGGGGTCCTTTCAACCCGGGGATCTTCGCGCAGACGTACGACAGCGAGGGCCGGCCGGCAGGCTCCGAGTTTCAGGTCAATACGGGCATGGCCGTGCCCGGGCAGTATCCGTCGGTCGCCGCGGACGCGGCGGGCGGATTCGTCGTCGCGTGGGAAGACGCCTCCGACGGGCAGAGCCAGGGTCAGCGGTTCGACTCCAACGGAACGCGGGTCGGCTCGCAGTTTGCGCTCACGGGCACGCATCCGCGGGTTGCCGCCGATGCCGCGGGCGACTTCGTCGTTCTGCTCACACAAGGTTCCTACATCCAGCTCGTTGGCCAGCGTTTCGACAGCTCCGGCGCGAGCGTGGGATCTCAATTTGTCGTCGCGAGCAGCACAACGGAAACCAGCTACTACGTAACCGACACCTACTACCCGCAAAGCGCCGCTGTGACAATGTCGTCCGCTGGCGATTTCGTCGTCGTGTGGGACGTCGGCGTGTCGATCCACATGCAGGGGGGCCGTCCCCAGAACTACCCGGACCTGGCCACCGACATCCGCGGCCAGCGCTACCACCGATCAGGGGTGAAGCTCGGGCCCACGTTTTTCGTGGCCAATGACGTGGATCCCGTTCCTTCGGTCGCCGAAGACAAGCCGGGAAACTTCGTGATCGTGTGGAACTCGGGCGCGCACATCGCGGGCCAGCGCTTCGACGGAGCGGGAGCAAAGGTCGGTCCGTCCATCTCGATCAGCACAGCCACGGTCGGCTATCCGTCGGTTGCCATCGATGGAGCAGGCAATTTCCTCGTCGTCTGGGGGCACGATTATGTCGGCACATCCGGCGCGCTCTTCGACCGGCAAGGCAATCGATTGAACGGCGAGTTTCCGATCAACTCCAATACGACCGAGTATCCGGGTCAGCCGTGGGTCGCGAGCGACGGCCACGGTTTCGTCGTCACGTGGGAGAGCAGGTACGGGGACGGATCGGGTTTCGGGGTGTTCGGGCGCCGACAGAATCTCCTCGCCGACGCGCTCACCGCCGACTCCGGGCCGGCGACCGGGACCGTGTCCGACCGGAACGGCGTCCTGGAGCCCGGCGAAACGGTGTTCGTAGCGCCCGCATGGAAAAACGCGACCGACGCGCCCATCACCGTGACGGGAGGCACCGCGATCGTTCCCTGCGCCTTGGGCACGGCCTGTGTGACCCCGTGAACACGTCGGCCGCGTACGGATCGATCGCATCGGGTGCGGCTGGAAGCTGCAACAAAGTGACCCCCGACGCCTGCTATCTCGTGTCCGCCAGTGGACCGCGCCCCGCTACGCATTGGGACGGCGGGTTCGCCGAGACGCTCTCGGGAGGCGGCGGCCGTTTCTGGACGATGCACGTGGGCGACAGCTTCGCGGACGTCCCGAGGTCGCAACCCTTCTACAAGAAGATCGAGACGCTCCTCCACAACGGCATCACATCAGGATGCACGGCGACGACGTACTGTCCCGGCGCGACGGTGGCGCGGGACGCCATGGCGATCTTCATCGCGCGAGCCCTCGCCGGCGACGGACAGCTCGTACCCTCGACGCCCGTCTCGGGCCCGCTCTATGACTGCTCCTCCGGCGGGCATTCGAACTTCACCGACGTCGCGCCGACCGACCCCTTCTGTAAACACGTCCACTATCTTGCCAACCTCAACGTCCTCATCGGCTGCAACGCAACGCAGTATTGCCCCGGCCAGCCCGTCACCCGGGACACCATGGCCGCGTTCATCGCGAGAGCCCTCGTCGCGCCGGGAGGCGGAGCCGCCGTCCCGATCAGCTACACCGATCCGACGACCTCGAGGTCGTATTCCTGTGCGGCGGGCAGCCCCCTCGTCCACTTCTCCGACGTGCCGGTCTCCAACGCCTTCTGCAAACACATCCACTATCTCTGGGCCAGGGGGATCGTTTCCGGCTGCACGCCGACGACCTACTGCCCCACCGAGCCCGTCGCCCGCGACGCCATGGCGAAGTTCATCGCCAACGGGTTCGGACTGCAGCTCTACGGGCCGTAGAAAGACATAGGAGAGCGCCGTCTGGGATCTGTTTCTGTAGTCGGCGTCTACTTGAATGAAAACTGACCGAACGCTCCTTCTCGGCCTGGCCGCCGTGCTCGTTCCAATCGTCGCGGCGGCCCAGGGCATTCCGCTGGGATCGGAGTTCCTCGTCAACACCCGCCCCACGCTCTCCCCGGATCGGCGCTTGACACGTGAGAACCTAACGAAATTGGTGGCTGACGCACGATCGCCAGTGAGAGCAGACCTTTGCTACCCCGTGGGGGCAAGTTCGAGGGCCCCAAACAAGGGGGAGGGGCCGGGGGGTCCCGATCCGCAAACACGGAGAAAACCAGAGAGGGGTCCAGGTCAGCTAAGTTGTTGGAAGGGTTGGTGCGCCCGGCGCGATTCGAACGCGCGACCTTTAGCTCCGGAGGCTAACGCTCTATCCGGACTGAGCTACGGGCGCAAAGATCGTCTGGGGTGAGTGGAGGGATTCGAACCCTCGACATCCAGATCCACAGTCTGGCGCTCTAACCGGCTGAGCTACACCCACCGCGGGAACCGCGAAGTCTACCCGCCCCCGGCGGGGGGGTCAAACCGCGCGTGAGTCGACAGGGCGTGAGACCTCGGGAGCCGGCGCCGCCCCGCCTCGTCCAACGTGAATCGTATGAAATCGCATAGAATCGCGCTATGAATCGAAGACCAGCCGAACGGATGACGGCCGCTGCCGCCGCCCGGGCCCTCGGGGTGAGCTATTCGACCCTCAAGCAGTGGATCTATCAAGAGAAGATCCGATCTGTACAGACGCCCGGCGGGCACCACCGGATCGCCCGAGCGGAAGTGGCACGACTCTCCGGCGGAGGGCTCGCCCCGTCTCGGGAAGGCCTCGAAGCGATCAGCGGCCGGAACAAGCTCGCCGGCGTGGTCATCCGGGTGAAGAAGGCGGGACTGCTGGCGGAAGTGACCATCGACATTGGCGGGCAGAGCCTGACGGCGATCATTACGAAGGCGGCGGCCGAGCAGCTGCGGCTGCGCGCGGGGCGTCCGGCGATCGCACTGATCAAAGCGACGGAAGTCATGGTCATCGGTTCGTGACGGAGGTCTCGACGATGAGGAAGGCTCTCGTGCTCACGCTTTGTCTCGTGCTGGCCGGTCTCGGCGCAGCGCCTGCGCACGCAGCGGACGCCCCGAAGCCGCTGCTCGTTTTCGGAGCGGCCAGCCTGACGGAATCGCTGCAGGAGATCGGGAAGTCCTTCGAGACCAGGACGGGAACGCCGGTGACGTTCTCCTTCGGCGCCTCGAGCGACCTCGCCCGGCAGATCGCGGCCGGCGCGCCGGCCGACGTCTTCTTTTCCGCCGACACGGCCAGGATGGACGGCCTCGAGAAGGGCGGCTTCGTGCGGAAGGAAGATCGCCGCGAGTTCCTGAGCAACAAGCTGGCGGTCGTCGTGCCGCTCGCGTCCACCGCAAAGGTGGCGGGCCCGCGCGACCTGCTGCAGTTTGCAAAGTTCGCGCTGGCCGATCCGCAGGCCGTTCCGGCCGGCGTCTATGCCCGCCACTGGCTGGAGAATGCCGGCGTCTGGAAAGAGATCGAGCCGCACGTCGTCCCGACACTTGACGTGCGGGCCGCGCTCGCCGCGGTCGAGACGGAAGCGGCGCCGGCGGCCGTCGTCTACTCGACGGACGCGCGCATCTCGAAGAAGGTGAAGCCGATCTTCTCGACTCAGACCGATCCGCCGATCCTGTACTCCGTGGCGGCGATGGCGAAGAGCGGCAACCCGGCGGCGGCGAGCTTCGTCGCATTCCTCCAGACGCCGGAGTCGCTCGCGGTGTTCGAGCGCGCGGGATTCGCGGCCGAATCGTCGAAGTGAGATGACCCGGGAAGACTTCTCGATCCTCCTGCTGACGCTCCGCGTCGCCGCCATCTCGACGCTCGTGATCCTTCCGCTCGGCGTCGCGGCGGGCTGGGCGCTCTCGCGCGGGCGCGGCGCCGTCAAGCAGATCGCCGAGACCCTCCTCGCGCTCCCGCTCGTGCTCCCTCCGACGGCGGTGGGCCTGCTCCTGCTCGAGTTGCTCCGGCGCTCGGGCCCGATCGGGAGGCTGCTCGATCGCGCCGGCGTCGAGGTTCTTTTCACCTGGAAGGCCGTCGTGCTTGCGACCGCGGTGATGTCGTTTCCGCTGCTCGTGCGGCCCGTGCGCGCCGCGTTCGCGGAAGTGGATCCGCGCCTCCTTGGCGTCGCGCGCTCGCTCGGACACGGGCCGTTCTCGGTCTTCCGTCGCGTCGCGATGCCGCTCGCCTGGCGCGGGATCCTCGCCGGAACCGTGCTCGCGTTCTCGCGTGCGCTCGGCGAGTTCGGTGCGACGATTCTCGTCGCCGGAAACATCCCGGGACGCACGCAGACGCTGGCGCTCGCGATCTTCCACCGCACGCAGATCGGGCAGGACGGCAACGCGCTGCGACTGGTCGCCATCGTCGTGGCGCTGGCGTTCCTCGCGATCCTCGCGACGGAAGCCCTCGAGCGCCGCCGGTCGCGCCCCTCCGGAGCGCCCGTCTGATCGCTCTCGACCTCCGCCTGCCGCTCGCGCGGTTTCGGCTGGAGGTCCGGGCGCGGCTCGAGGCGGACGCCGTCGCCGTGATGGGCCCCTCGGGGGCCGGCAAGACCTCGCTCCTCGAGGCGATCGCGGGCCTTCGCCGCGCGAGCGGCCTGATCGCGGTCTCGGACGAGCGCCTGCTCGACTCGACCACCGGCGTGGACGTTCCCGCCGAGAGGCGGCGCATCGGCTACGTGCCGCAGGACGCGCTCCTCTTTCCGCATCTCACCGCGGAGGGGAACGTGCGTTTCGGCCTCGCGAAGACCGGCCCGGCGGCCGGCCCGCTCTTCGACGAGATCGTCGCGATCCTCGAGATCGGGGACCTGCTCGCGCGCTATCCCGTGACGCTGTCGGGCGGTGAGCGCCAGCGCGTGGCCCTCGCCCGCGCGCTCGCGACGCGGCCGCGGCTCCTGCTTCTCGACGAGCCGCTCGCGGCCCTCGACCTGGCTCTCAAGGGCCGGATCCTGCCGTACCTCCTGCGCGTTCGGGACGAGATGCGAATTCCCTTCCTCTACGTCACGCACAACGCCGGAGAAGCGCTACTCCTGGCGCGTGCCGTCCTGCTCCTTCAGGACGGACGGGTCCTCGCAGCCGGCCCGGTCTCCGACGTGCTCGCGGCGCACCGCGTGGAAGCGGTCGATCCGGGCGCGAGCTTCGACAACATCTTCGACGGCGTCCTCGAGAGAGATCCCGGCGAGGAGGGCGTCGGCCGGCTCGCGACGCCGCGCGGGCGCGATGATCCTCGTCCCCGTGGATCCGGGGTTTCCGCTCGGGCGGGCGGTGTTCTCCGTCGCGCCGGAGGACGTGCTCCTCTCGGTGCGGGCGCTCGACGGCATCTCGGCGCGCAACGTCTTCGAGGGGATCGTCGCGGGCATCGACCGCTTTCCGACGGACGCGATCGTCCACGTGACGGCCGCGGGCCTCGCGTGGCGAGCGCACCTGACCGCCGGCTCGGTCAAGGACCTCGGGCTGGCTCCCGGCCGGCGCGTGTGGATCGCCATCAAGACGCGGTCCTTCCGCCGGCTTCGGTAAGCTTGCCGGCCGTGCGCCGGATCGCCGCCATCCTCCTCGCCGCCGCCTCGCTCTCCGCGGCCTGCGGACGCCGCGAAGCGCCGGAACCTCCGAAGCCTGCCTCCGAGGGAGCCGCGCCGCCGGTCGAGTCGTCCGACGCCTCTTCGCGCGCGAAACGGGCGCCGGGTGGACGGTCTCCCGTCCTCTGGATCGGGCTCGACGGCCTCGACTGGGAGCTCCTCGACCGGCTCGCCGCCGAGGGCCGGATGCCCAACTGGAAGCGTCTGACCGCCGAGGGCTGGACGGGAAATCTCGAGAGCGAGTACCCGCTCATTTCGCCGATTCTCTGGACGACCGCGGCCACCGGCGTCGGCCCCGACGTCCATCGCGTGCTCGACTTTCAGGAGACCGACCCGAAGACCGGAACCAAGAATCCGATCTCCGGTTTTTCGCGCGCGGTTCCGGCCGTCTGGAACGCCGCTTCCGCCGCGGGGCGCAAAGTCGGCGTCGTGGGGTGGTGGGCGACGCATCCCGCGGAGGAAGTCCAGGGCTTCTTCGTCACCGATCACGCGAGCCCGATCCTCTTCGCCGGCCTGCCGCTCGCCGGCGCCGCGTACCCGGCGGCGCTCGAGTCGGCGATCGGGCAGGTCATCGCGCGCGACGGAAAGGTGTCGGCCGACGATCTCGCGCCGTATCTCGACCTCCCGTCCTCGGAGGTCTCGGCGGCCCTCTCGAGCGGCGCCGGCATGGAGAACCCGATCGTCGCGCTGTCGCGCATCTTGTCCGCGACGCGCGTGACGCAGCGTCTCTCGCGCGATCTCTACGACCGGCAGCTGCCGGATCTGCTCGCCGTCTACTTCGAGGGCACCGACGAGGTGGGTCACGTCTTCGCGCCGTTCACGCCGCCGCGTCCCGATTGCGCGGCGATCTCCGACGAGGACTTTGCGAAGTACCGCCGCGTGGTCGAGACCTACTACGCCGCCGTGGACCGCATCCTCGGCCAGTGGATGCGGCGCGCGGAGGAGGACGGCGCGACGCTCCTCCTCCATTCGGACCACGGCTTCAAGTGGGGCGCCGACCGGCCCTGCGGCCTGGCTTCCGGGAATTGGAGCACGGCGGCGTTCTGGCACCGGCCCCAGGGCGTGATCGCGGCCTGGGGCAAGGGCGTGCGCCGCACGGCGGACCGCGGGCGCGCCCGGATCCTCGACGTCGCACCGACAGTCCTCGCGCTCCTGAATCTTCCCGCCGACCGGACGATGCCGGGCGCGGCGGTCATCACGGCGTTCGACGGACTCACGCCGCCGGCGCGCGAGGACGTCTTCTCGAAGCTCGCCGTGCGCCGCCTGCCCGCCTCGGCGATGTCCGCGTCGGAGGCGAGCGAGTACGCGAAGAAGCTTCTGGCGCTCGGGTATTTGTCGCCCGCGCAGGCGAGGCCGCTCGCGCCGACGGGCGGCGACAAGCCGGGGATGACCGAGGGCGCCTGGAACAACCTCGGGATGTACTACCTCGAGACGCGCCGCGACCCGACGGACGCGCGTAAGGCCTTCGAGAAATCGCTCGCGCTCCGGCCGGACTACTACTCGCCGATGTTCAACATGGCGCTGCTGTCGCGGCAGAAGGGCGACACGCGCGCGGCCGAGGACTGGCTCTTCAAGGCGCTGGCGATCGCTTCAGCCTCCTCCGATCCCGCCGTCGCCGTCGGCGGCTGGGCGCGCGAGTACGACAAAGCGGGGAAGCTTCCCCCGGCGAAGTCTCTCCTCGACCGCGCCGCGAAGACGTGGCCCTCCAACGAGGGGATCGCTCGGGACCGCGCCGTCTTCCTCTACCGGGGCAAGGACTGCCGCGGCGCCGCCGCGGCGCTCGCGCCGTTCGAAGCCTCGACGAAGAGCTTCCAGACGCTGAACGTGCTCGCGCTCTTCGAGACGTGCCTCGCCGACCGCGCCGCGGTGGAGCGCCTGCTCACGCGCTCACTCGCGTTGAACCCGAACCAGCCCGACGTGGCGCGATCTCTCTCGCGCGTGCGGCAGGCGGACTGACCGTCGCTTCGGCTTGCTCGGGGCCCTCGCTTCGCGACCGGCGGACGACTCGGCCAAAGGGCCTCGATCGTCCGCCTGGATCCCTCGCGGCGCCTTCGCTCCCGCGGCGCAAGGCTCCTCCGCTCGGTTACTTCGCGGAGACTCCTCGCGCCGCGAATCCCGAGTGTCGTCCCAAGCTCGGCAGGCCTCGAGCGACGGATGGCGCATCCTTGGCGAGAAAGCTCGGGATCCTTCCTTTCGCTCAGGATGACCCGAAGACGGGTCACTTCTTGGCCGGGTTCTCCGCGAGGAGCTTCACCTCGATCCGGGCGAGCCCATAAGCCGAGCGGGCGCGGTCGCCGGAGACGATGAGCCGCTCGGGGCCGTCGGCGAAGGCGATCGCGGCGGCGGATCGAAGTCTCACCCCAAATGATAAGGCCGGGAGCCCGAAGGCTCCCGGCCGGAGAACCGAATCGAAGCGGCCGGTCTAGAAGGAGTAGATCGCCGAAATGAAGAAGCGCCGCGGCTGCGCATACGAGGTCGCCCGGCCGAAGTTGGGATTGACGATCGAGGGATCGACCGGCAGCGACGTGCAGGTGTCGGTACAGAGGTCCTGGTCCACGGTCAGCGGAGGCTGACTGTTGAAGAGATTCAGGACGCGCCCTTCGATGCGGAGGGAGTTGCCGCCGAGCGGGATGTCCTGCGAGACCGAGAAGTCGAAATTCGTCCACGTCGGCGTGGTCCGGGAGCCGGCCGGCTCGAGGTACACGTAGTCGGTCCCGTACACCGGGTCGATGCCGCGCGCCTCCCAGGGACGGCCGCTCTGCACGCGCAGATAGCCGCCGATGTTCGTGTTGGTCGGCAGGTGATAGGTCGCGAAGACCTTCGCAACGTGCGTGCGGTTGCCGATGAGCGTTCCGCGGCGGTTGGGGGTTTCGACGTAGAGGAACGGGCCGTCCTCGATGTAGGAGGAGGAGTAGAAGAGCTGTGTGGCGTAGTCGAGGTCCCAGTTGCCCTCGAGCTTCGAGAGCGTGTACGAGACGTCCATGGTCCAGTTGGAGCCGTAGGCCTTGCGGGCCTGGAACGAGATCGCCTTGTACTTGCGCCAGCCGGGGATGTTGCCGTAGCGGAAGTCGCTCGGGCCGTCCACCTGGTCGTCGCGGTTGTTCGCGCCGAAGTCCTCGATGATGTCTTCGGTCTCGCGCCAGATGCCGGTGACCTCGGCCGACCATCCGCCGCCGAGGGGCCGGGCATATCCAGCCGAGAACTCGTCGGTGTAGGTCGGATCGATGTTCGGAAGCACGATCTTCCCTGTGTTGTTCGAGCGCGTCGTCGAGAAACCCTGCGCTCCCGTGGCGAGATCGAAGAACGTATCCGTTCGGGTGAGACGGATGGGGGCCGCGGCGCGCGCGAAGGACTGGTTGTCCATGTTGTCGTAGCGCGCGTAGTTCACGTAGAACTTGTCGTGGACCTTGGTGTTCGCCTCGTAGGCGATGCCGACGCGCGGCTGGATCTGCTTCGAGATCGGGAAGACGTACTGGCCCGTGTACGTGCACGCGGCCGGGTCGTGCGCCGGATCGCTGCACGGGAGCGCGTCGCTCACGTGGAAGTCGCCCTGGATGAACGTGAACTGGCCATTGTCGTTGGGGATGAAGGTGTCCTTGTTGAGCAGGACTCCGATGTTGACGGTCAGGCGGTTCCAGGTCGCCTGGTCCTGCGCGAAGAGGCCGAGCGTCCGTCCGCGCGAGATCTGGGCAGGCTGCTCCGGGTTGAAACGCGCCCGATAGCAGGTCCCGCTCTGGCCGGGAACGACGTTGCCGTCGGCGTCCTTGGTGCAGCCGGAGTTCGTCGTCTGGACGATCGAGCCCCAGCCGTTGGCGACGGTGAGCTTGTCTTCCTTGTTGTCGCTGTAATAGACGCCGGCCTTCACCTCGTGCGAGGCGCCCCCGAAGTGCGAGAGCCACGATCCCGTCAGTCGATACTCGTTGCGGCGGAAGCTGTCGTCGTTGATGGCCAGCGGGTTCACGCCGAAGCAGGAGATGCTGCCCGGCGGGCACCAGTAGCCGGAGTTGGCCGGGTTGGCCGCGTCGAAGGGCCCGTGGAATCCGATCGCGAGGACGGGCGCCGCGCCGCTCGGGTAGTCATTGTGGTTGACCTTGGCCTCGAGGTTGAACGAGGGAGTGACCGTCCAGAAGGCGGACAGGACGCCGACGCGGTCGATCTCGAATGGAATGTCGCCCGTCGCGGCCGCGTCCAGGTTGATGTCGGCGTTGGTCTGGTTGATGCCGCGATATCGAAACGACGCGTCGATGAGCGTGCTCGACGTCGGGTTCGCGGTCAGCTTCAGGAAGTATTCCTTGATCGCCAGAACGCTGTCCGGCAGCGAGCCGGTCGGGTTGATGCGGTCGGTCTCGTTCGCCCGGTAGTAGTTGTATGAGCCGTACGCGAAGAGATGGTCCTTCCAGAGCGGTCCGCCGACGCCCACGCCCGGCCGGAAGCGCTCGGTCTTCGTCTGCAGGTTGGGGTCGTTGCTGTCGGCGACGAAGGAAGAGGGCTGGAACTCGACGCGCACGTCCCCGTGCCACGCGTTCGTCCCGGACTTGGTCACGCCGTTGACGACGAAGCCGCCCGTGCGGCCGTACTCCGGCAGGATGCCGGCGCGCGTGATGTTGACCTCCTGGATGTCGAGCTCGGCGAAGTCCTGGTACAGGTCGCCGAAGAAGGGGTTCCCGACGTTGACGCCGTCATAGAGGAACGTGTTGTCCTGGCGTCCGCCGCCGGCGTTGATGCCGATGTTGGTGTTCGAGATCGCGACGCCGCTGTCCACGACTCCGGGCGCGAGCTGGAACGTGCCGGAAAACGTCCGCTCGAGCGGAAGCTTCTCGAGGGTGGGACGCGTCGTGACCTGCGAGGTCTCGGTGGACTTCGTGTCCACGAGCGGCAGCGCCGCGGTGACCTCGACGGCCTCGGCCGCCGTCGCCCTGAGCACCGGGCGCACCTCGGTGTCCTTGCTCAGGTTGACGACGACGTCCTGAGCGAAGGTGCCCAGGCCCTGCAGCTCCGCCTTGAGCTGATAGGTGCCCGGGATGAGGCTGAAGAACTGGAAGACGCCGTCCGTGCGCGTCGTGACGGTGCGGGCCACCGGCATCGACGGTCCGGAAATCGAGACGAGCGCGCCGGGCAGCGGCGCACCGTTGGAATCCCGCACGACGCCGGACACGGATCCTGTCGTCTGGGCGAGCAACGGCGCGGACGCCGCGAGCACAGCCATGCCGAGAATGAGCAAAAGGGGGCGGAAACGCATACTCTCTCCTTCGAACCGAATTGAATTTGGCGAAGCGGACGAGATTCTATACGTGTTCGAGGCGTGTTAAGTCCTCGAAAGTTTCCCGTCTTCGAATCAGTCGGGCCGCGCCGTTCTCGACCAGGGCCTCGGCCGCGCGCGGCCTGAAGTTGTAGTTGGACGACATCGAGAATCCGTAGGCGCCGGCATCGCGGATCGCGAGCAGATCTCCCTCGATCGGCTCCTCCATCTCGGCGTCCCGAAGAAAGGAATCGCTCGTCTCGCAGACGGGGCCGACGACGTCCGCGGTGAGAACCTGTCCTCTGCGGGTGGCAACGGATTCAATTGGATGGATCGCTTGATAGAGGGCGGGGCGTATTAGGTCATTCATCCCAGCGTCCGTCACGACGAAGCTCTTGCCGCGCTCGCGCTTGACGTAGAGGACCGTCGTCACGAGGACGCCGGCCGGCCCCGCGATCGCGCGGCCGGGCTCGATCAGCACGCGAAAGTGGCCGCCGGTCAGTTCCGGAAGCACCGCCGACGCGTACGCCTCGGGTGAGAGCGCCTTCTCTCCGATCCCGATGCCGCCGCCGATGTCGAGGCTTTCGATCGCGTGGCCCTTCGCGACGAGAGCGCCGGCGAGCGCCGCGAGCTCCCGCGCCGTCTCGGCGAGCGGCTCGGTCTCTCCGATCTGGCTTCCGATGTGCGCCTGGAGTCCAACCATCCGGACGCCGGGCAGGCGGCGTGCCTTCTCGAAAATCTCGCCGGCGCGCGCGATGTCCACGCCGAACTTGTTCTGCCTGAGGCCGGTCGAGATGTAGGGATGCGAGCGCGCGTCGATGTCCGGGTTCACGCGCAACGCGACGCGGGCGACCGTGCCGGCCGCGCGCGCGATCGCGTCGATCTTCTCGATCTCCCGCTCGGACTCCGCATTGAACGCGAGGATCCCCGCCCCGACGCCGGCCGCGATCTCTTCGTCCGTTTTGCCGACGCCGGAGAAGACGATGCGGTCGGCCGGGATGCCGCACTCCCGCGCCGCGCGGAGCTCCCCCCCGAGACGACGTCGGCGCCGGCGCCGAGCGCCGCGAGGCCCTCGAGGATGGCGAGGCTCGAGTTGGCCTTCGTCGCGTAGCAGACGAGGTGCGGCACCGACGCGAAGGCCGCGTCGAAGCGGCGGAAGGCCGCGGCGATCGAGTCCCAGCTGTAGACGTAGAGCGGCGTGCCGAAGCGGCGAGCGATCTCCGCCAGCGGCACGCCGTCGCAGGTCAGGTCGCCGTCTTTTCCTCGTGTAAAGCCCGTCGTCACGGCGCCGGAAGATAGCAGAGACGACCCGCTCAGCTTTCCTTGCGGCCCTTCAGGATCACGCGTCGGTCGCCGGTCAGGGGATCGAAGCGAACCAGGCTGCGGACTTCGTCCGCTGTCGAATAGAAGAGCTTCGTGGCGTCGGATCCGGGAGCGGCGGGCTGCGACCACGTGGCGAACCAGAGAACGGGATGCAGCCCGTCGGCGACCCGGCGCACCGTCCCGGAGTCGAGGTCGGCGAGGTACAGGACGCTTTGCGCCGCAAAGACGACTCTCCCGGGCGCGACCTCGCCGCCCGGAAGAGTGCTGTTCCCCGGAACTTCGATCGTGCGCAGCGGCCCGCCGTCGGCCGCGAAGAGCCGCAGGCTCCCGCGGTTTTCGTTGGAAGTCAGATACCCGATGCGGCCGTCGGCAAGGAAGAAGGCCCAGCTGCTGTGTTGGGGAGGCCCCTCGGCGAGGGTGGCAATCGGGTTTCCGGTTCGCGCGTCGAAGAGACGCACGCGCTTGCCAGCTTTCTCGCGGATGATGACCCGCGCTCCAGAAGAATCGACCGTGAACGTGTACCAGCCTTCGAGATCGGGAATCGTCGCGCGCGGTGCGAGCCGCCGCGCGGGGATGTCGAGGTCGAAGAGATCGAGGCGCCGGGATCCCCAGATCGCCGCGAGGAAGTGATCGGGTCCGAGAAATCGCCCGGCGAGTACGACGTCCACGTCGGACAGGCGGGCCGAGACGACGAGCTTTCCGCTCGCGCTGTCGACGATTTCCACGCGGCCAGAGCCGAGAAGGGTGGCGCGACGGCCGTCGGGGGACAGCTCGAGATTGGCGGGCAAGAACGTCGGCGTGAATCCCGTGCGATGCGGACGCGCACGCTCGGAAGCGAGAGCGACCGTGACGAGCTCGTAGGGCTCCCCGAATTCGGCCGGCTCGAACCAGGCCGCCGTCCCGCCGTCGGCGGAGAACGACGGTAGTTCCCACGCGTGTGCGCCGGGCCGAACGCACCCCGCCGGCAGATACCGGCCAGACTCGGTGTTCAGCAGGAACCCGGCGGGAATATGGCGGGCCTGTCCGCTTACGGCGATCCACTTTCCGCTGGGCGCGGGTAGTACTCTCGCGAGAAAGAGATCGGCCGGTCGGGCGGAAAGCACCCAAGCCGTGAGACCGCCGTAGAGGGCGAGGCCTCCGGCGAGACTCACCCAGATCCACGGAGAAAGCGCGCGGTGCGCGGAGCGGATGTCGGCGCGGCCGCGCGTGATCGCGACAAGACCTCCCCCGAGGAGTCCCAGCACGAGCATCGCGGCCAGTGCGGCGAGTCCGGCGCGTAGCGGCCACATCGCGGACCTTCGCAGGAGGAAGCGCGCGAACCAGAGCGAGGCGGCCGACGTGAGGATCAGAACCGTGAAGTCGACGATCAGGAGCGCCGACCGCGAGCGCAGCGCGATGGCCGCGGCGTGGGCCAGCACGACGAGGATCGCCGTTCCCCCGAGCAGCCCCCACACCCACCACGGCGGCAGATCGGCGAGGAGCGTCGTCCCGCGGCTCGCCGCCCAGGACGGCAGCCAGACGACGGCACCGGCCGCGAGCGCGAGAAGCCAGGCCGCGCCGAGCTTTCCCGCCCAGAGAGCGAATCCCGAAATGGGACGCGAAAGATAGAAGCCGAAGCGACGGTCGGCGAGGTCGCGCGAGATCGCGGACCAGCCGAGAGCGAACGCGAGCACGACCGCGAATCCCGCCGCGACGATGGCCGTGAGCGACTCCCTCGCTTCGCGAGCGGCCGCGCCTTGAAGACCGCGCGCCAGCGGGACGAGAAACGGCATAATCGCGGCGAACGCGGCGGCCGCCAGGACCATCCGCCGCTCGAGAATCTCTCTTCGAATGAGCGCGGCCACGGCCTTCATGCGCCTCCTCCCGCGGTCTCGCCGGCCACGGCGAGGAAAATCTCTTCGAGCGACATGGCGGAAGTCGAAGCGTCCTCCACGCCGTCGGTCAGGCGCAGACGCTCGAAGGCAGCGTCGTCGAAGTTCGAGACCACCGCGTCGATGCCCCAGCCGCGCACCTTGACCTTGACCGCTTCGAACGCGTCGAGCTCGGTGCCGAAAGCCTCGCGCGTCTCGGTCAGGCGGTTGCCGTAGCGGATCCGCCGGAAGCGGCCCTTCAACGTCTCGAGGTCCTCGTCGAGGACGAGGCGGCCTCCGCTCAGAATCCCGACGCGGCTCGCGATGGCCTCGATCCCGGCGAGATCGTGGGTCGTGAGAAAGACCGTCGTCCCGCGGTCGGCGAGCTCGACGACAATCTCTTCGAAGAGCGCCTTGCGGGCCACCGGATCGAGGCCGAGCGTGGGGTCGTCCAGGACGAGGAGCTCCGGCGACGGCGCGAACGCGAGGGCGAGCTGCAGCATGCCCTTCTGTCCCTTCGAGAGCTTCCCGAACGGGACGCCGGCCGGAACACCGAATCGGTCGAGGCGCGCCGCGGTGCCGGCGGAGTCCCACGAGGGATAGAGCTGCCGGCAGAAGTCCACGAGCGCGTCGCGCGTCATCGCGGGCGGCGCGTCGGGCTCCTCGGGCACGACGCCGGTCCGGACCATTGCGCGGGCCCGGGTGCTCCACGCGTCCTCGCCGAAGAGGAGCGCTCTCCCCGACTCCGGCTTGCGCTGACCCAGGAGGCACTGCACGAGCGACGACTTGCCGGCGCCGTTGCGGCCGAGGAGCGCATAGACGGCGCCGCGGGAGACGGAGAGGGAAACACGGTCGCACGCGACCTTGCGACCGTAGCGGACCGTCACGTCCTCGGTGGAGAGGAGCGAAGTGTCGCTCATCTTTTTCCTCCTTTAACGCCGAACTCCTTCCAGGCGTCTTCGAGCTCCGCGCGCGCTTCCTCGAGGCTCGCTCCGAGCGTCGCGGCCAGGCTTCCGTACCGTGCCGCGGCCTCGCGGATGGCGCGCGTGCGCTCGCCGCGCGGCGGCGCGGGAGGGGAGTCGGCGACGTAGGTCCCGTCTCCACGCCGCATCGTGAAGATGCCGGCGTCGGTCAGACGCTGGTAAGCCTTGGCCACTGTGGCCGGGTTGACCGAAAGGTCGCGCGCGAGATCCCGGATCGAGGGGACCGCCGCTCCCGGCAGGAGCGCTTTCGACGCCACCAAGCGCCGCATCCCTTCCTCGATCTGCGCCCAGATCGGGGTCGCGTCGGAGGGGTCGATTTGGAGGGAGCGGATCATCTGGACAATGTATCAGTGTAGTAATACACTATAACACAACCGGACTGATCCGGCAATAACCGGGAGGCTTCGATGAAAACGAAGTTCCGTCTCTCGATTCCCCTGCTTGTGGTCGGAATGCTGACGGCTCGGTATCTGAGGGCCGGGGATCCGCCGTCGTCCTGCCCGCGGCGGCTCGCGGACCACGTCTTCCAATGCAACCCGACGTTGATGGACATGCGCGCCATCCAGACGGCGATCGAGGCGTACGCCGTCGATCACGCGACCTATCCAATGGCGAAGACGATGGCGGAGCTCCGCGACCTCGTGCAGCCGATCTACGTCGCCCGGACTCCGATGACCGACGCCTGGGACACAGAGTTCCGCTACATTGTTTCGGCGGACGGCAAGAGCTACCGGCTCGTCAGCGCGGGTTCGGATCGCGTATTCGACGAGTCGTCCTGGGGCCGGCCAGGATTCCTGAGCGATTCGAAGGAGGACACGGTCCTCTCGTCGGAGGGAGGGGCTGGCTCGCGGGAATGGGTGATTCAGGAGTGACGATGGCGATGCCCGCGCGGCTCACGTCCCGATCGGTGTGCCGGCGCGGCCGGGCGTGGGCTCCTTGACGGGGAACCGCGGCACGTACTCGGCGTGCTGCCGGAAATCGTAGCGGCGCAGGACCGGCGCGGCGGCGGCGATGGCGCCGGTCAGGATGAGGGTCGCCGCGCCGCCGGAGACGATCGAGACGGTCACGCCGACGACCGCCGAGGCGAAGAACGAGGCGAGCAGTCCCGCCTCGAGCTCTCCCAGCTGCGGGCCGCCCATGAAGAAGATCATGTTGACCGACGTCATGCGCCCGCGCAGGCGATCGGGCGTCAGCAGCTGCCGGAGCGTCTGGCGGATGACGGTCGAGATGGCGTCGGCGAAGCCCGTGCCGGCGAGCGCGAGGAGTGTCAGAGGGAAGCTTCGCGAGAGGCCGAAGACGACGGTCGCGGCGCCATAGGCGGCGACGGCGGTGAGGAACACGCGTCCCTGGCGGGACGGGAGCGGCCGAATCGAGATGAGGAGGGAGCCGAGGAGCGCGCCGGCCGCGGGGGCCGATGCGAGGACGCCGTACCCGCGCGCGCCGACCTTCAGGACCTGGTCGGCGACGATCGGTAGGAGCGACATGGAGCCCGAGAAGAAGGTCGCCAGGAAGTCGAGGCACATCGTCCAGACCATCAGCGGCGTCGAGAAGACGAAACGCAGTCCTTCCTTCAGCGACTCGAAGGGCGGCGCGGCGTCGGAACCGGCCTCGGGCGCCCCCGAAGTGTGCATCCGCGCGAGCACGCCGATGACGGCGAGGAACGACACGGCGTTCAGGAAGTAGATCAGGGCGAGACTCCCGTTCGCGATCGGAGCGCCGGCCGCGGGGAGCGCATGCCCCGGGCCCGACCGTGCGCCGATGATCAGTCCCGCGAGCGCCGGGCCTCCGATCAAAGACGCCTGGAAGACCGAGAGGTTGAGGGAAAGCGCGCCGGGCAGGTCATTCTGGGGCACGAGGCGAGGGATCAACGCCTGGCGCGCCGGTCCGTCGAAGGCGACCGCCGTCGAGGCGAGCAGGTTGAGGCCGTAGAGCATCCAGAGCGTTTCGCGCCGCGCGTAGGTGAAGATCGCGAGGAGGAGCGCGACGCACGTCATCGCGGTCTGCGCGGCGATCATGACGCGCCGCCGGTCGCGGCGGTCCGCAACGACGCCCGCCCAGAGCGAGAAGAGGACGATCGGGACGACGCGGGTCAACCCGACGAATCCGAGGGCGAGCGGCGAGCGAGTCAGCAGGTAGATGTGCCAGTTGATGGCCACCACCTGCATCTGCGAGCCGATGAGCGAGAAGAACTGAGAGAAAAGCAGCCGCCGGTAGTCGCGGTGGCGCAGGGACAGGTAGGGCGCACGCGGGCTCGGGGACGTCACGGTGGCCGGGCGATATTACAGGCCGGTGCACCGCGCCCGCGACTTGCACGAACGGGCAACCGGGCGTAGGGGCGGCCCTCGCGGCCGCCCGGAGTCGGAGGGCGGGGACGAGCCACGCCCCTATGAGGAGAGGGAAAAGAAGTACGCCCAGCCGATCAGGAAGAGTTGCAGGAGCGATCGCGGCACGAGGTATTCGGCTCCTCGGCCGTGCCCGCCGAAATGGACGCGCCGCATCGCGGCGGAGACGTTGGCCGGGAAGACGAGAACCAGAAAGACGATCGTGGCGAAGCCGGCCGTTCGCGCCGTGGCGGGCCGTGCGAGGCCGGCGGCGAGCGTGAGCTCGAGGAGTCCCGTCGCCCAGATGATCGGCAGCCGGGCCGGAACCCACGGCGGCAGCATCTCCGACATTTCCCGCGCCTTCGCGAAATGCCCGATTCCGGTGAAGAGGAAAACCGCCGCGAGCCCCAGGCATCCGGCGCGGGCGCCGCCCAGGCCGGAGCCCGGGAAGACCAGCCCGGCGATCGCCGCGAGGCCCCACACGGCGAAGAGGATCGCGGGCAGGACGAGGAGCGCCGCCTCCTCGAGGCGTCGGTGCATCTCCGAGGAAGAGTTTCGTTGAGCTGTCAAGGGCCGGGGGATTTGACCGGTAGCTAACTCACTTGGAGCGGTTCGAGTTAGTGCGACGCCTCGACCCGCCGCTTGCCGTTGCGACCGTGCACCGCGGGCCGGCCGAGCAGGAAGCCCTGGCCGAATGGGATTCCGAGCTCGACGAGGCTCGTCCGCTCCTCCTCGCGCTCGACGCCCTCGGCGATGACGATCGCGCCGATTCGGCTGCCGATCGCGGCGAGGCTCGCGATGATCTCGCGCTTGATGGGGTCGGTCTCGAGGCCGCGCACGAGGGAGTCGGCCACCTTGATGTAGTCGGGGCGCAGGTTGAGAATCGTCTCGAGGCCCGAGTAGCCGGAACCCGCGTCGTCGATCGCGATCTGGAGGCGAGAGGCTCGGATGCGCCGCACGATCTCGGCGAACGAAGAGTAGTCGCCGACCATCTCCTTCTCCGAGATCTCGACGACCACGTCGCCGTGGCTGCGGTTGATCGCCTTGAGGTTGCGCTCGTCGAGGAAGATCGGGTGGCGCAGGAGCTGCGAAGAGGCGTTGACGAAGAGACGCCCCGAGGAGACGGCGCGCGGCAGGTTCTTGAAGATCGTCTCGAGGCAGAGGGTTTCGAGCTCGACCGACATCTCGTTCTCGTGCGCCACGGCGAAGAGGACGTTCGGCCGCTCGAGCGAGCTGCCCTGCGGTCCGCGGATCAGCGCCTCGTAGCCGTGGATCTTGCCGTCGGGCAGCGACCGCACCGGCTGGAAGGCGGCCTTGAGGCGCCGGCGCCCGATGACGCCTTTGAGCTCCGCGCAGAGATCGAGCTTCTCCCGCGTCTGGCGCTGCGAGACGATCTTCGCGGCCTCGAAGAGGTTGCGAATCAGGTGCCGCGACGGACGCACTCGCGGGTTGTCGTCGGCCGAGAGACTCGAGACGTGGACGCTCATGAGGTCCACCGTCGTCCCGCCGAACGTCTCGCGCAGGCGCTGCATCGCGGCCAGCTGGAACTCGAGCGCGGCCTCTTCGAGCGACGGCAGCGAGCGGCCGCGCGTCGCCGCCGGCAGGTCGAAGAGGACGTAGAAGCCGTCGGAGCCCGAGTAGCGGAGCGAGACGAAATGCGGCGCGAGCCGCGACGACTGGACGTCGCGCCGGATCCCTTCCGACACGGCGACCAGAACGCGGTCGTAGAGCTCCCACCCATAGAGCTCTTCGAAGCCGAAGAACTTGCCGATCTGCAGGTAGATCACGCCCAGGCGCTCGATGCGCTCGATCGACGGGACGCGCTCGGGCTCCTCGAACGGATGGAGCGGGAGTCCCGTCACCCCGTCGTACACGAGGCGTTCCTGGCGCAGCCGCTCGACGCTCTTGCCGGACGGGTCGGTCGAGAGCGCCGCCGCGTGGGGCTCGAGTCGCAACTCTCCGGTGCGGCGTTTCGTGCTCATGGCTCCTCCGCTTTCTCGCGCGGCTCTCCGGCGAACACCGCATGGACTTTGCGGCGCAGCTCGTCCGCGCCGAAGGGCTTGGCGAGGTAATCCGAGCCGCCGAGCTGCATGGCCGTGATGCGGTCCTTCAGCTCCTGGCGGCCCGTGAGGAAGAGGATCGGAACGCCGCGCGTCGTGGACTGGCGGCGAAGGATCGCGCAAAGCTCCCAGCCGCTCATCCCCGGCATGCCGACGTCGAGGATCACGAGGTCCGGGACGGCGCGGATCAGTTCCGGGAGCGCGGCGCGCGCGTCGCCGGGCGCTTCGACCGCATAGCCTTCGTCCGCGAGCACCTCGCGCACCGCGGCGCCCACGCCGGGCTCGTCGTCCACGACGACGATGCGCTTCATCGGGCGCCCCGCGCGAACGGAAGCAGGATCGTGACCTCCGAGCCGAAGCCCGCCTCGGACGAGAGGCTGATGCGGCCGCCGTTGGCCTCGAGGATCTGCTTCGTCACCGCGAGACCGATTCCCTTGCCGCGCGTGCCGGAGGAGATGGCGCCGGCGCCGCGAAACGCGTAGTCGAACGCGTGCGTGCGCTCTTCGGCGCTCATGCCGATGCCGGTGTCCTTGAAGACGACGAAGGCGTGCGGCCCGGCCGGGCCGGCGCGGACGCGGATCTCGCCGCCTTCCGGCGTGTACTTGACCGCGTTCTCGAGGACGTTGCGAAAGGCGCGCTGGAGCGCGACGGGGTCCGCCGCGACGACGAGCTCCGGCCTTTCCGCGATGAACTCGATGCGGCGGCGGCCGCCGAGCGAGAGACGGTACGCCGTCGCGAGCGAGGCCAGGATCTCGACGAGGTCGGCCGAGGCGTTCGACTCCGCGGCGGCGCTCGGGCCGGCGGCGGTTCCGGCGGCGGCGGCGCCCCCCGCCGGAGCGTTCCCCTCGCCGACGAGCTTCTCCGCAAGATCGATTTCGCGCGCGAGGTTCGAGAGGTGCTCGGGATTCGGCAGCTCGCCGCGCTTCGCGCCTTCGGAGATGAGGTCCGCGTAGACGCGCAGCACCGAGAGCGGGGACTTCAGGTCGTGCAGGATCGCCTCTTCCGCGCGGCGCGAAGGGGCGTCCGGTTCTGCCGGCTCGACCGCGACGTCCGCAGCGGCCGTCTCTCGGACCGGCGCCTCCGGGCGTACGGTCTCCGTCCGGCGCGCGGCCGTGGCGGCGGGCTTTCGTCCGTCCGCGGATGCTTCGAGCGCGACGAGCAGCGCCGGCGCGGCGAGCGCCGAGAGAAGAAGGGCGAGCTGCGCCGTTCCGGAGGCCGGCAGCGCGTGGCCTGCGATCATCGCGGCGGAGCCCGCGACCGAGACGACGGCGTAGAACCGCGCCGCGGCCTTGCCCTCGAGCTGCCACGTGAGGGCCACGCCCGCCGGAAGGAGCAGCGCGAAAAGACTCTGGCCGCCGCCCGCCGGCGCGATCGCCGTCCAGAGGAGCGCCTGGTCCACGAGGATCGCGAGGGGCGATCCGAAAGAGCCGAGTCCCGCCGCGAAGCGGCGCGTCGTCAGGAAGGCCGAGACGAGCGACACTCCCGCGAGCGCCGCGAAGAGGCGTGGGTCTCCCGCGGCGAAGACGATCGCGAGAAGGCAGAAGAGTGAGAAGAGCGCCGCCGACGCCGCCCGGTGCGCGGCGAAGGGCGAGGTCAAACGGCGTTTCCTTCTCCCTCTCCCCGCAGGGAAGAGGGCCGGGGTGAGGGTCTTTCACACATAGGCGCAACCCACGCGCACGCCGCCGTCGGGCAGCGGCGCCCAGTTGATCGCCTTCAGCCGCACGGGGTGGCGCTCGGAGTTCAGGCGCCGGAAGATCTCGCCCGTCCAGCGCCGCGGCCACTTCTCCGGCTGCGGCGCGCGCAAGGCGACGCCACCGTAGCTGACGTCCACGACGGGCACCGTCCACGGATCGCTGCCGTGCCGGATCAGGCGCACGCTCGTGTCCGCCGGCGAGAAGCGCGGGTACTCGCGCCGCTCCGAGCCCGGGAAGTTGGCTTGCTCGCGGCACTGGTAGAGGCGCAGGTCCGCCACCTTGAGGAGGAAGTCCACCGTCTTGCCGTCGGTCGGATAGGTCGCGATGCCGTAGTGCACGCCGACCTTGAGCTCGGAGCGGTACGGCAGCGACAGCGCCGCGACGCGCTTGCGGATGCGCTCGGCGACCGCGACGGCGAAGAGCAGATTCGTGTTCGGCAACACGACGACGAACTCGTCGCCGCCCCACCGACAGCCGGCGTCCACGGTGCGAAGCGACTGGCGTACGACGCGCGCCGTGCGGATCAGGACGTTGTCGCCGACGGGATGGCCGTAGCGGTCGTTGACCGCTTTGAAGTCGCGCAGATCGAGCATGACGACCGAGACGATGCCTTCCGACCGCTCCGAACGCGCGATCTCTCGGGCGAAGTGCTCGAGCAGGAAGCGGCGGTTGTAGAGGCTGGTCAGCGGATCGGTCAGCGCCGAGAGGCGCAGCCGCGCGAGCTCCCGCACCGGGATGACGCAGGGCTCCGCGATCTTGCCTTTGCGGCTGTGGAAGTGGTGGAGGAGGACCGTCTGCAGCGACAGCGGCCGCCCGAGCGACTCGCGCATGCGGGGGTAAAGCTCCTCGATCTGTTCCCACGACGACTCCGCTTCGGCCGCGGAGAGAGAGACGCCGATCCAGTCGGCCAGAAGCCGGCGCAGAATCTCCCCTCGCTTCGCGTTGCGCGATGCCGACGTGAGCGTGCGCCGGAAGCGCGGCAGCGAAAAATCTCTCTGTCGTCCGAGCCGCCCGAGCGCGGCGACGCGCGGATTCGCCTCGTCCTGCTCCAACCCCACCGCCTCCCGTGCCGCCCCCGGCGGCGCCTCGCGAAACTACCGTTTAGCGTTGTCGCCGGCTCCGCCGGGATGCCGGCAGAGAGTTCTCGTCTTCCCGCGCCAGACGCGCGACGGCGACGGCCGCCGCCTCCACCGCGTCTCCCACCGGAAAAACGAGAACCATCTGCCCGTCGTTCAAGAGGTCGATGAGCTCGCGCTCCGACCGTGCCCAGAGTACGCGATTGCCGGAGACGAGCAGGCGCGCCTGCCCGAGATCCGGCCCCGACGGGTCGAGGCGCGACAGCTCCTCGGCACAGCGCCGGATCCTCGCAAGACCCACGCCCGCGGCCCGGAGCGACGCCGCGACGCGCAGCCGCACAATGTCCGCAAACGAGTAGCGGCGCGCCGAGCCGTATCCCGCGGCGCGCTCGAGCGACGGCCCCAGGAATCCCTGGCGGTCCCAGTGATCGAGCTGTCGCGGGGACAGATCGGTCAGCCGGGCCGCCTCGGCCGTCGAGAAGCTCTGACGGAGGACACCGCTGAAATTCATCGATGTAATCTCGTAATCGTAACACAGGACAGAGTTTGTCGCCATGGGTCTCAGTCGATGGACGGCCGAAACCTGAGCGCCTTGTTCCCGTATGACATACTGAAACTGACCGGTCAGTGTCGAATTGAGCGGTCGCTTCTGCTTTCGGAAGGTCAAGGATGCCGCGCGTCAAGACGGACGAAAAGCTTGAAGAGATCCTCGAGGCCTCGACACAGGTCTTCTCGCGGAAGGACTTCCACGAGGTCCTGATCGACGAGATCGCCGAGGCCGGAGGCATCGGCAAGGGCACCGTTTACCGCTACTTCCGCACGAAGGAGGAGCTCTACCAGGCCACGATCGAGCACGGTCTCGCGAAGCTCGACAAGGTCCTCTGCGACGCGCTGCCCCAGGAGGGCTCGCCCACGGAGCGGCTCGCGCGGCTCGCGCGCGAGATTCTGGCCTTCTACTGGGACAAGCGGTCGCTCCTGATGCTCCTCTACCGGGATGAACGGATGGTCCGCGGCCGGAAGGGCGTCCTCCGGGAGCGGCACGACCGCCTGGCCGCGCACGTCAAGGGCGTCCTCCTCGAAGGCATCGAGCGGCGCGAATACCGGGGCGTCGACCCCCACACGGCCACCGAGCTCTTCCTGGGAATGATTCGAGGCATCAACGTTTTCCGCAGGGACGGAGACACCCTGGACGAGCTCGTGGCCGAGATCGTCGGGGTCTTTACGAAAGGCATCGCGCGGTCTCACGCATGAGAGCTTCCGAGAGAGTCGTTTCCCTCGCCATCGCCTCCGCCCTCCTGGCCGGGGGTTGCTCGCATTTCACGCCGGACCGTTCGATCTCGAATTCGGTCGCGCCGGCGCCGGGGATCCCGTGGACGCCGCCGCCCGAGGGCCGCGCGCCCCAGGCGCCGGAGTCGGAGAAGAAGGTCGACATCCCGGAGCAGTACACGAAACCCGGCACGACCCTGTCGCTCGCGCAGCTCGTGGACGTCGGTCTGCGCAACAACCCGCGCACACGGGAGGCCTGGTACTTCGCTCGCGCCGCGGCGGCGCAGGTCGGCGTCAAGCGCGCGGAGTACTTCCCGGTGGTCGAGATCGACGGCACGATCACGCGGGAGAAAACGTCGTTCACGACGGGTGGGCCGCCCACGTCGTTCACCGAGGCGACCTACGGGCCGACGGCGGCCTTGAGCTGGCTCCTCTTCGATTTCGGCGGCCGGACGGCGGACGTGGCCGAGGCGCAGGCGGCCCTCTTTGCCGCCGACTGGGGCCACAGCGCCGCAATCCAGGACGTCGTGCTCACGATTGCGCAGGCCTACTACGGGTACCTGAACGCCAAGGCGCTCGTCGTGGCGCGTGAGGTCAACCTCGAAGAGGCGCAACGCAACCTCGAGGCGGCCGAAGGCCGCCACCATGCGGGCGTCGCGACGATCGCCGACGTGCTCCAGGCGAAGACGGTCGTCTCACAGGTGCAGCTGAACCTTCAGGACGCGCAGGGGCAGGTGCACGTCATCCGCGGAGCGCTCGCGACCGCGGTCGGCGTGCCGGCCACGATTCCCGTGGACGTGGGCGAGCTGCCGGAGGATCTGCCGCTCGACCGGGCCTCGCAGAACGTCGACGAGCTCATCAACCGCGCGACGACCGAGCGTCCCGATCTCGCGGCGGCGCGCTTCGAGGCGCAGGCGGCTCACGAACACATTCAGTCGGTGCGCGCCGACGGCCTTCCGAAGCTCCTGGCCGCGGGAACGGTCAGCCGAACCTACTATTCCCGCCCGGTCGGTCTGCCGTCCACGGACGACTACGCCGGAACGATCCTGCTCCGCATTCCGGTCTTCCAGGGCGGCGACACAGTCTACTCGACGAAGAAGGCTCAGGAAGAGGCGAAACAGGCGGGCGCCACCGCCGAGCGCACCGCCGACCAGGTCGTCCTGGAAGTCTGGACGAGCTACTACGACGTGCAGACCGCGTCGCAGCGCGTGCGCACCTCGCGCGACTTGCTGGCGAGCGCGAGCCAGTCGGCTGATGTCGCGCAGGGCCGATACAAGGAAGGCGTCGGCAGCATCCTGGACCTGCTGACCGCGCAGGCGCTGCTCGCCGACGCGCGCGCACAGGAAGTGGAGGCCCGCTCGCTCTGGTTCCTGTCGATGGCGCAGCTCGCGCACGCGACGGGCGCGCTCCTGCCGCGGGCCTCGGAGATCATGAACCCGGCGAAGAAAGAGAGCGGGGGAGCTCCATGAGAAAGAACTTCATCGCCACGGCGGTTCTCGGCGCGGCGTTGGCCGGCGCCGCGTGCGCCGGCAAAGGCGGGGCGGCGCCGAAGGAGACGGTGCCGGTCACGGCGGCAACGGTCGAGACGCGGACCGTCCCGCTCGAGGTGCAGGCCATCGGGCATGTCGAGCCGCTCGCGACCGTGGCGGTCAAAACGCGGATCGGCGGCGAGATCACCGAAGTCGGATTCCGCGAGGGCCAGGACGTCAAGCCGGGAGATCTCCTCTTCGTAATCGATCCCCGGCCGTACGAGGCGGCGGTCAAGGAAGCGCGCGCGCGCCTCGCGCGCGACCGCGCGCTCGCAAAGACGGCCGCCGAGACCGCTGGGCGCTACAGCGAGCTCATCAAGAAGGACTTCGTCACCGCGCAGCAGAACGACGAGACGCGGGCCAACGCGGACGCGGCGCAGGCAACGGTGCAGGCGGACGAAGCGTCCGTCCAGAGCGCCGAGCTCGACCTGGCCTACTGCCGGATCACGTCGCCGATCGCGGGACGGACCGGCAGTTTGCTCGTGCACAAAGGCAACATGATCAAGGCCAACGACGACCGCACGCTCGTGACGATCAACCAGATCCGGCCGATCGCGGTCACGTTCTCGGTCCCCGAGGCCTCGCTTCCCGCGATCCGTACGAGCTACCGCTCCGGCGGCCGGCTGGAGGTGCGGGCGGCGCCGTCGGATCAGGCCGCCGCGACGCCCGCGAGCGAATCAGGCGAGCTGTCCTTCCTCGACAACGCCGTCGACAGCACCACCGGAACGATTCGCCTGAAAGCGACTTACGCCAACGAGTCGAACACGCTGTGGCCCGGCCAGTACGTCACGGTGTCGCTCCTCCTCGCGAACGAGCCGGGGCGCGTCGTCGTCCCGACGCAGGCCGTGCAATCGAGCCAGCAGGGCTCTTACGTCTACGTCGTGAAGTCCGATCTGACCGTCGAGACCCGGCCCGTGACGATCCAGCGCACGCACGGGACGTTTTCCGTCGTCGCGAAGGGTCTCTCGGCCGGAGAGCGCGTCGTGACGGACGGCCAGCTCCGCCTCGCGCCCGGCTCGAAGGTCGAGATCAAGGCCGCCTCCCCCGAGGCCACGTCGTGAACATCGCGGAGATCTTCATCAAGCGACCCGTCATGACGACGCTCGTCATGGCGGGCATCCTCATCTTCGGCATCATGGGCTACCGGCTGCTCTCCGTCTCGGACCTGCCCAACGTGGACTTCCCGACGATCCAGGTGGCGGCCCAGCTGCCAGGCGCGTCGCCCGAGACGATGGCGTCTTCCGTCGCGACGCCGCTCGAGCGGCAGTTCTCGACGATCGCGGGCCTCGACAACATGAGCTCGACGAGCTCACAGGGCTCGACCGCCATCACCCTCCAGTTCAACCTCTCCCGTAACCTCGACGGCGCGGCGCTCGACGTGCAGTCGGCGATCTCCGCGGCGGGCCGGCAGCTGCCGCCCGACATGCCGGCGCCGCCGTCCTACCAGAAAGTCAATCCGGCGGACCAGCCGGTCATCTACCTGACGCTGACGTCGGCGACCATGCCGCTCTCGGACCTCGACGAGTACGGCGAGACGATGATGGCGCAGCGCATCTCGACCGTCTCGGGCGTGGCGCAGGTCCAGGTCTATGGCCCGCAGAAGTACGCGGTGCGCGTGCAGCTCGACCCGCAGAAGCTCGCCGCGCGCGGCATCGGCATCGACGAGGTCTCGCAGGCCGTGCAGAACGCGAACGTGAATCTGCCGACGGGCATCCTCTACGGCCCGCTGACGTCCTTCACCGTGGCCGCGACCGGTCAGCTCTTCCAGGCCGCTTCCTACAAGCCGATCATCGTCGCCTACCGCGACGGCTCGCCCGTGCGCCTGGGGGAGCTCGGCGGCGTCGTGGACGGCGTCGAGAACGACAAGGCTGCGGCCTGGTACAACGACGAGCGCTCCATCTCGCTCGCGATCTTCAAGCAGCCCGGCATGAACACGGTCGCGGTCGCGACGGCCGTGCGCAAGCTCCTCCCGACCTTTCAGAAGCAGCTGCCCGCCGCGGCGAGCCTGCACGTGCTCTACGACCGGTCGGAGTCGATCAAGCAGAGCGTGGACGACGTGAGGTTCACGCTGCTCCTGACCCTCGCGCTCGTCGTGCTCGTGATCTTCCTCTTCCTCCGCAACCTCTCGGCGACCGTGATCCCCAGCCTCGCGCTGCCGTTCTCGATCGTCGGGACGTTCGCCGTCATGTACATGATGAATTACAGCATCGACAACCTCTCGCTCATGGCGCTGACGCTGTCGGTCGGTTTCGTCGTGGACGACGCCATCGTCATGCTCGAGAACATCGTGCGGCACATGGAGCGCGGCGAGAAGCCGTTCGAGGCGGCGCTGCGCGGCTCCCGTGAGATCGGCTTCACGATTCTGTCGATGACGATCTCGCTCGCCGCCGTGTTCATTCCCGTGCTCTTCATGGGCGGCGTCATCGGGCGCCTCTTCCACGAGTTCGCCGTCGTGATCGGCGCCGCGATCCTCGTTTCGGGCTTCGTGTCGTTGTCGCTGACGCCCATGCTCTGCAGCCGGTTCCTCAAGCCGCCGGGGGAAGAGCACCACGGGAAGTTTTACAAGATCACCGAGAAGGGCTTCGACTGGATGCTGGGGATTTACGCGCGGACGCTCGGGCCGGCGCTGCGCCACTCGGGCGCCGTGCTCGTCCTGTCGGCTCTCGTGCTGGTGGCTACGGGATGGCTCTTCGTGAAGATCCCCAAGGGCTTCCTGCCGACCGAGGACCAGGGGCTCATCTTCGGCTCGACCGAGGGTGCGCAGGGCATCGGATTTCCGGCGATGAAGCAACATCAGCTCGAGGTCGAGAACATCGTCCGCCGCCATCCGGATGTCGCGAACGTCCTGTCGGCTGCCGGGCCGCGCGGCAACGTGGCGATCGGCAACTCGGGCATCATCCTGGCGCAGCTGAAGCCGCTTTCGCAGCGCAAGCACTCGGCCGACGAGATCATCCAGCAGCTGCGCCCGCAGCTCGCGCAGGTCCCCGGCATCAAGGCGTACCTGCAGGTGCCGCCGCCCATCCGTCTCGGCGGCAGCCTTTCGAAGAGCCAGTACCAGTACACGCTCCAGGACTCGGATACCGACGAGCTGTATCACTACGCGCCGATCCTGCTCGACAAGATGAAGACGCTCGCGGGCCTACAGGACGTCACGAGCGACATGCAGATCTCGAACCCGCAGCTCAACATCGAGATCAACCGCGATCAGGCGGCCACGCTCGGCGTCAGCTCGCAGGCGATCGAAGACGCGCTCTACACGGCCTACGGGACGCGCCAGATCTCGACGATCTACACGCCCAACAACCAGTACCGCGTCATCATGGAGCTCGCGCCGGAGTTCCAGGCCAATCCGGCGGCGATCGCGATGCTCTATGTGCGCTCGGCGGGCGGACAGCTCGTACCGCTTTCCTCCCTCGGCAAGGTCACCAAGGGCACGGGCCCGCTCCAGGTGGCGCACCAGGGCCAGCTGCCGGCCGTGACGATCTCGTTCAACCTGAAGCCGGGCGTTGCGCTCGGGGACGCGGTCAAGGAGGTCGAGAAGGCGGCGCGCGACATTCCGAGCACGATCCAGATGAGCTTCCAGGGCACGGCGCAGGCGTTCCAGAGCTCCGTTCAGGGTCTGGGCCTCCTGCTCATCGTCGCGATCGCGGTGATCTACCTCGTGCTCGGGATCCTGTACGAGAGCTTCATCCACCCGCTCACGATCCTGACGGCCCTTCCCTTCGCGGGCTTCGGCGCGCTCGTGACTCTCATGATCTTCGGCCTCGACCTCTCGATCTACGGCTTCGTCGGGATCATCATGCTCGTCGGCCTCGTGAAGAAGAACGGGATCATGATGGTGGACTTCGCGATCGAGGCCGAGCGCAATGAAGGCATGTCGCCGCAGAAGGCGATCTACGAAGCGTGCGTCGTGCGGTTCCGGCCCATCATGATGACGACCATGGCCGCGCTCATGGGCACGCTGCCGATCGCGATGGGCTTCGGCGCGGGCGCCGAATCGCGCAGGCCGCTCGGCCTCGCGGTCGTCGGAGGTCTTCTCTTCTCGCAGACCTTGACGCTCTACGTGACGCCCGTCTTCTACATCTGGATGGATCGCCTCCAGAAGCGCCTGGCGCGCCGCAAGGGCTCGGGCCGGCCTTCCGCGCCGCCGCTCGTGGAGCCCGAGCGCGTGCGCGCGCGCGAGGAAGAGTCGGTGCCGGCGACCGCCGCGCTGCGCCTGCGCGACGTCTAGCGGCGAGGGGCCGGGTCAGACCGCGAAAGCGCGGCGAGCGCGGGGTCAGACGTGAACTCTTGAACTCCTGCTGTCGAGTGAAAGGACCGCGGGGTCAGACGTGAACTCTTGAACTCCTGCTGTCGAGGAGTCGAATCACCTGTCTCAATTCGGGGCTCGCAGCAGACGTCGATTCCAGCCGGCGGACCCCTTTGTTGAGCGTCGACTGGTCGCGTCCGAAAAAGGTTGCCATCCGAGCGACAGGAATTCCCGCGTGCCTCCAACCGACGAGCGCCGCGACGCTGCGAGCTTGGGCAGTCTGGGAATCCTGCCCTCGACCCTTCATCTGCTCGACGGAAATCCTCAAGACCCGAGACACCAGATGGGCGACTCGAGCCGCCGTCCACCCGAAAGCCACGGGTCGCGAGCTGTCGGATTGTTCGATGAGCCGTCGTGCAAACGTCTCCGACCCTCGAATTGCGTTGACGAATCGGGGCATCGTCTCGTAGTCGTCGGTTTTCGCTGCGGCCATCAATTCTCGATAGCGGGACGTCGCCTCGACCGGCCCTTCGCCGAGCAGCGGCCAGATCCGATCGAGATCGAGCCATCTGGGGCCGCGCCCCGACCGCATGAACCGGGCACTCGACCAGGCGTAGCTCTCCGCACGGGAAGCGAGTCCTGCCTCGCAGGGATTTCTGAGCACATATCGAAGCAGCGCGAGAAAATAGCGATCCTTCTCCACGACGAATGCGCCATAACGTCCCTGGAAGAGGTGGCCGACGCGCCTGTGGCGGCGGTTGAAGGCCTGGGCGTAAGCCGAGTGAAGCATCAGCATGACCCGTGACAGCGGTTCCGGACCCCGCTGCAGAACGAGATGAACGTGGTTGCTCATCAGGCAGTAGGCCAGGAGCGCAAAATGCAGGCGATCGCGGCACTCGCCCAGACGATTTAGATAGAGACGCCGGTCGAAATCGTCCCGAAAGATGTCTCTTCGCTCGTTGCCGCGAGCGATCACGTGATAAATGGCCCCCTCGCACTCGAGGCGTAAGGGACGCGCCAAGAGGGACCTCCTTCGATTCGTCCGCTGGATATTGATTGTCGTGAGCGGCGCCGGTGCGCCCCGACTTTTTGATTGGGTCGGCGACGAAGTCTTGAGAACTTGGTCTCAGGAGTTCAAGAGTTCACGCCTGACCCTCGAAGATAGGGCCGCGCGCGGCGCAGCGGATCCGCCGCATGAGCTGGGAGCTTCAGGGCAGGACGGCCTGCCAGATGTCGGCATTGTGGTGCACCTGGAGCAGGTACAAAGTGTCGCCGCCGGGACTCGCCATCACGCTCGTGTAGATACCGGTCCGCGGGTTTGGCAGGAGGAGTCTGGCGCTCGTCGAGGAGAGCGTCGAGCCGTAGAGCCCATCCGAGTCGACCGCGAGCATGTAATCGCCGACGACCGTGACGGGGAGGGCGCCCGAGGTTCCGGAGAGATGCGGCAGAGCCGGCGCCGGCTCCCATTTATGGGTTCCGGGAGAGTAGATCGCGAGCTTCTCGACGGCGAAGCCGGCGCGGTTCAGGCTCGTCAGGAGGCGGCCGTCCGGCGTCCAGCCGAGCCCCAGGACCGAGAGGTCATCGGACGGCCGCGGGACTTTCGTCGTCGCGCGAACCGCGCCCTTCTCGTCGAGTTCGAGGAGGAGGACGTTTTGCCCGGTGCTCGCGGCGATCGTCTTGCCGTCCGGGGACCACAGGGGAGTGAAGACCGACTCCAGCGTCGGGGATAGCCGCGACAGGCCGCTACCGTCCAGACGAATCGTCCAGAGCTCCCACTGCCCGCTTCGGTCCGACATGAACACCAGGCGCTGGCTGTCCGGCGAAAAAGAAGGCAGGCGGTCCCGCGGCGCATCGTCGGTGACCTGCCGGAGCCCGGACCCGTCGGGATGCATCAGGAAGAGGTCCTCCTGCGCCCCGCCGAGGGTGTCGAAGGCGATCCATTGCCCGTCGGAGGACAGCACGGGGTTGGAGATCCGCTGAGAATTCTGGAGGAGCTCCACCGGCGCCCCGGAGAGCCGGCCGGCGGCGCGATCGAAGGCGGCGCGCACGACGGAGAACGTCTGATCGACGACGACGTAGGCGAGCCGCCGGCCGTCGCGGGAGAGGGAAAACCCGCCCACGTCGGCGGCCGGAAGTGTCTGCGGCTCGGGGGGGCCGAGTGTCCTGCCGGTGCGCTCGTCGATCGGCACCCGCCAGAGATTCATCGAACCGCTGCGATTGCTCAGGAACCACAGGGACTTTCCGTCGGGCGACCAGACGGGATTCCAGTCGATGGCCGTGTCGCTGGTTACCGGCACGGGCTTTTCTCCGGCGGCGAGGCCCTTCAGGGGAACCGTCCAGATGTCGCGCTGGCTGCCGTGGTAGGGAAGACCCCAGTAGGCGACGCGAAGGCCGTGGGGCGAGACGCTCGCCTGCACGGCGTCGCCGGTGAAGAGCCGCCGCGTGGCGCCCGTCGAGACGTCGACCGCCCACAGCTCGCTCGTGATCGAGCGCCCGTACGGGCTCCAGCCGATCTCCGTCGTGTAGACGAGACTTTTCCCGTCGGGAGTCCAGGCCGGATCGTTTCCGGCGCTCGCGAGTTTGCGGACGTTCTCTCCCGTCGCGCCCATGAGGAAGATCCCGCCGCCTCCGCACGCCGAGCCGTACGCGATCAGGTTGCCATCCGGCGAGAAAGCGGGCGCGTAGCTGTCCTTGTCGCAGTCCGCCGTCAGGCTCGTCGGCTTGCGGCCGCCGGCGCGCTGCGACCAGATCTCGAGCTTCGTCGCGCTCTGCCGGACGAACGCCAGCTCCTTGCCGTCGGGGGAAAGGGAGGGGCTGAGCTCGCTGCCTCCGAGGCTCGTCAGTCGGCTGTACGTCGTGATCGCGGAAGCCTTCCCCGCCTTTGCGGAGGAAAGGCCCCGCCGTCCCGCGAAAAACGCCGTCGCCGCGACGGCAAGCAGAGCCGCGGCGACGAGAGCCGCGCGAAGCCACGGAACGGGGCGGCGGGTCAGCCCCGGCGCCGCGGTCGCTCCCGACGCCGTCGAGAACGATTCGAGCTCGAAGGCGAGGTCGTGCGCGGATCGGAGCCGGCGCTCGGGACTCTTCTCGAGACAGTGGCGAATGATCCGATCGAGCCCGGGCGAGATCGGCTGGCCCGTCACCGAGAGGTCCGGCGGGTCTTCCTTGATGATTGCGGACATCGTGTCCGCGGCGGAGTCCCCGTGGAAGGCGCGCTTTCCCGAGAGCATCTCGTAGAGGATCGCGCCGAGCGCGAAGATGTCGGAGCGGTGGTCGGCCGGCTTGCCGCGGACCTGCTCGGGGGACATGTAGCCGAGGGTGCCGAGCACGACGCCGGGCTCGGTGCCCGGAGTCACGGTCGGAACGTTCGTGGCGCCTCCGGCGGCTTCCGTCTGGGTGAGCTTGGCGAGGCCGAAGTCCAGGATCTTGATGCGCCCGTCGCTCGTCACGAAGATGTTCTCGGGCTTCAAGTCCCGGTGGACGATGCCCTTCTCGTGGGCCGCCGCGAGGCCTCGCGCGATCTCGATCGCGTTCTCCACCGCGCGGCGCTGCGGGAGCCGCCCGGCCGCGAGAGCCATCCGCAGCGTCTCGCCTTCGAGCAGCTCCTGAACGACGTACGGAGCGCCGTCATGTGAGCCGAAGTCGTAGACGGCCGTGATGTTCGGATGGTTGAGCATTCCCGCCGCCCGGGCTTCCTGCTCGAAGCGCCGGAGGCGGTCCGGGTCGTCGGAGATGGACGCGGGCAGGACCTTGATCGCGACGTCGCGCGCGAGCCGTGGATCGCGCGCTCGGTACACCTCTCCCATGCCCCCGGCCCCGAGAGGAGCCTGGATCTCATAAGGGCCGAGCTTGGTACCGGCAGGGAGTGTCATGACCGTTCGCGACGCGGCAGATGTTTGCGCCGTAGGGGCGGGGCTTGCCGGTGGCTACGCCAGATTCCCGAGCAAGCGAAGCGACGGTACACCTCTCCCATGCCGCCGGATCCGAGTGGCGCGAGCACCTCGTACGGACCGAGTTTCGTGCCCACCGCGAGAATCATCGCGCCTGTCTCATTTCCGGCGCCTCATTCTCCGCCCGCCGGCGGCGGCGCTCGGCGACCGCGAAGAGGACGAGTCCCGCCCCGAGGAACCCGAAGGAGCCGACGAAGACCTCGAGGAACCATGCGGTCCGGTTCGCCGTGTCGGCCGGCGGGATCAGCGCGAGCACGATCGACACCGCCGTCGTCAGGAACCCGAGCCCGTTCCAGAAGAGGCTTCCCCCGCGCCCGCCCGGAACCGGCACCGCCTGGGGATTGCCGGCGATCTCGCGGCGGAGCCGAATTGCCGAGGCGAACATGTAAAGGTACGGAATGAAGTAGACGATCAGGGTCGCGTTGACGAGCTTCAGATACGCGCCCTTGACCGTGTCTCCCTGCGTCGCCGCGACGATGAAGATCGCCGAGAACGCCGCCTGGAACGCCATCGCGAACCAGGGCGTCTTCCACCGCGGATGCGTCTTCGCGAAGATCGGCGGCAGATACCTATCGAGGCCGCCGACGAAGAGCAGCCGCGCCGTCGCGATCAGCCAGGCGCCGATGCCGCCCAGCCCCGCGAGAGTCATGAGCAGCGCGACCGGCGCTCCGAGCCACGGGAGTCCCTGGGCCGCCCCGGCCTTGGTGATCGCCTGGTTGACGCCGGAGATGATCGAGATCTCGCTCTTCGGGAGCGCCCACAGCAGCGAGATCGTTCCCGTCAGGTAACAGGCGGCGATCGAGAGGCCGGAGATCGTGATCGCGCGGGGAAACGTCCGGCAGGGATCGATGCACTCGTCGGCCATCGTGGGCGCGAGCTCGAGGCCCGCGAAGCCGAAGCAGAGATTCGCGAAGAAGAGGATCGTCGGCAGCGCAGCGAAGTTCGGGATCAACGACGCCGCCGGCATCGGCGTGGCGGAGCCCGAGCGGAAGAGGGCGAGCAGGCCGACGACCAGCAGGGCCGCCGACGGGAGCCATTGCGCGAGGCCGCCGACGTTCTGCACCCATTTGCCGGTCTTCATCCCTACGATGTTGAAGAAGAGCGCGATCGCGAGGAGGACGAGCGAAGCGCCGGCGGCGTACATCGGGCTCTGCTCGAGCGCGGCGAAGCGCGTGCCGAAGACGTAGAGCGCGAAGACGACGGTCGAGAGCGTCAGGGTGGGGAAGTACGTGATGTTCGACGCCCAGTACAGCCAGCCCGCGAGGAACCCCTGCCGCTCGCCGAAGGCGCGCGTCGTCCAGACGTAGAGACCGCCCTCCTGAGGGATCGCCGATGACAGCGCGGTGACCGCGAAGCCCTGCGGGATGAAGAAGGCGAGCGCCGCGAGCACCCAGAGAAAGAGCGACGACGGCCCGGACGCGGCGGCGAGCGCGATCCAGCGCATGCCGACGATCGCGGCGACGTTGAAGAGGACGATGTCCCGTGTCTTGAGCGCGCGCTCGAGGGCCATGGGTCCTTTCGCGTCAGCGGATGCCGTCGATCACGTAGAGGTCGGAGGTTGCGGCGCGGCTGTATCCGTATGCGTAGGACTTCCCATCCGGCGTCATGAAAACGGGCCCGATCTCGATGATTCCCGCGCGCTCCGGCGGAGCGAGAGTGCGGACGGGCTCGCGCCGGCCGGTCGCGACGTCGACGCGAAGAATCTCGGCGGGAATGCTGCCGGAGACCGCGGCGAAGAGCGACTTTCCGTCAGAAGCCCAGCGAATCAGGTCGATCTGCTTCGTGTTCGGGATCGTTCGCGCCGGGCCGCCGGCGGTCGGCAGGAGGAAGAGGTCATCGGACCACTCGCCGTACGCAACGGCCCAGAGGCCGTCGGGGGAGACGGCGCCGCGGTCGATTCCATAACCGCGATCGGTGATCGCCCGCGGCCGGCCCTTGGGAAGCTCCTGAACGTACAGCCGGCGCTCCTTCCCCGGCTCGGCGGCCTGAAGGAGGACGCGCTTTCCGTCGGGGAAGAACGCCCCGCCGCTGACCTCCTGGAACAAGGGCTCTTCGATCGTGATCGGAGAGCCCGTCCCCGTCGGCTGCATGACGAAGGCGTTGCGGGCACCGGGGGAAGGGAGGGTGACCCACTTGCCGTCCGGCGAGAGGCTCCCGGCCTTGCCATCTCCCAGCCGGATGGCCGGCGAGCCGTCGGTCAGACGCAGATAGTGCGCCCCGGCCTGGCCGGCGGAGTCGCCGACTTCGTTGATGAGGATCGCTCGGCCGTCGTCCGAGAGGCCCACCAGCTTCGATTCGTCGAACCAGGAGAGATCGCGCTCGACGGTCTCGCCGGGAAAGAGCCCGAGAATCCCGGGCTGGCTTCCGTAGCGCTCGACGAGGATGCGACCGTCACGGGAGACGTCGTGGATGATCATCCCGACAGGGGCGCTCGTCAGGACTCGGACTCGCCCGGCGACATCGACGGCCTTGAGGAGGAACTGGCCGCGCTCGCCGCGGTCGTCGAACCAGATCTCATTGCCGGAAGGCGACCAGGCGAGACCCTGCCCACGAATTCCCTTCCCGACGAGCGTCACGGCTTTTCCGGCGAGATCGACCGTGACGAGAGCGTTGGTGCCGGTGTCATCCCGCTGGAAAATCGCGAATCGGTCTCCCTTCGGCGAGACCCGAAGCAGCCGAATGTCATGGTCGGCGGCGTAGATCACCTTCCCCGGGGGCAGCTCCAATCGATTCTTTCCTTCCGCGAAGCGAACGACGGCGATCTGCTTGCCGTCCGGCATCCAAGCCGCCCGTTCGACGAACTCGGCGACCGCGCGCGGCGCGCCGCCGCCGATCGGCATCGTCGCGAGCGTTCCCGGCCCCGACGGGCCGCCCAGGAAGCGGTCGCGCAATGAGATCGCGAGCTCTCCCGAAGGTGAGATGGAAAGGAGGTCCGCGCTCTTCGAGCCGACGGGAGTGGACTCCGGGCCTTCGGGGCGCGTCGTGAAGATCTCGATCGGCCGTCCTTCCCACGAGGCGCCGTAAACGACGCTTCCCCCGTCGGGAGTGAAGCGGGCCGTCCCCACGTTGCCGCGGCGAAACGTCAGCCGCCGGTAGGTCGGCGTCAAAGGCGCAACCGGCTTCCACAGGAAGTGGCCGGCGGCGACGCCGGCCGCGATGGCCGCCGCCGCGAGCAGTCCCAGCCGCAGGAGCCCGATCCGCGGCGCCGGCTTTCGAATCGCGCCGATAGCGCCCGCCGCGCTCGGCTGGGAGATTCCGGTCAGCGCCTCGAGCGCAAACGCGACGTCGTGCGCCGAGTGGAAGCGCTGCTCGGGAGTCTTTTCGAGGCAGTGGCGCACGATCCGCTCGAGGCCGGGGGAGATCGACTGATTCGTCGCGGAGAGGTCCGGCGGATCCTCGCGCAGGATCGAAGACATCGTATCGGCCGCCGAGTCGCCGTGGAAGGCGCGCTTGCCCGCGAGCATCTCGTAGAGGATCGCGCCGAAGGAGAAGAGGTCGCTCCGCGCGTCGGCGGGTCTGCCGCGGACCTGCTCGGGCGCCATGTAGCCGAGCGTGCCGAGGACGACGCCGGGCTCCGTGCCCGCCGTCGCGGTGGGCAGGTTCGTCGCCTGCGATCCTTCCTCCTGATGCGTGAGCTTGGCGAGGCCGAAGTCGAGGATCTTGACGCGGCCGTCCTTCGTGATGAAGAGGTTCTCGGGCTTCAGGTCCCGATGGACGATTCCCTTCTCGTGCGCCGCCGCGAGGCCGTGCGCGATCTGCAGGGCATAGTCCGTGGCCCGGCGCCCCGAGAGGCGGCCGCCGGCCAGCGCCGAGCGGAGCGTCTCTCCCTCGAGGAGCTCGGAGACGACGTACGGCGCGCCGTCGCTTTCGTTTGCTCCGATGTCGTAGACCGCCGTGATGTTCGGGTGGTTCAGGATCCCGGCGGCGCGCGCCTCCTGCTCGAAGCGGCGAAGCCGATCGGCGTCCGCGGAGAACGAAGACGGAAGGACTTTGATCGCGACCTCGCGTCCGAGGCGCGGATCCTTCGCCCGATACACCTCGCCCATGCCGCCCGCGCCGATGGGCGCGAGGATCTCGTATGGACCGAGGCGCGACCCCGGCGACAAGGGCATGAAGATTGTTCTTCCTTGCCGCCGATTCTAAACTGCGGACAGAGTCCGGTCCGAATCGCCTCCCGGGGCGGCAACGAGCGCCGCGCGGCTTCGAGCCTTACGGAATCTTTTCGGCGCTTTCGCCTACCGGACTCCCTTGGCCGCGTCCCAGGAGCCCTGCTGCTTCCGGATGTAGAGGATCTGCCCCGTGTGGTAGGCGTTGTGGGCGCCGATGTGCGCGATCGTCGAGGCGAACTTCTGCAGCTTGGCGTCGTCCGCCGCCGCAACCGCTTTCTCCCAGCCGGTCATCACGGCGTCGAGCTCGCGCACCGAGGCGTCCCAGTTTCCTTTGTTGACCATCTGGAAGGTGTCGTCGTTCTTGCCGCTGTACGCGGGGGCTTTTTCACCCTGGAACGTCGCGAGCTGCTGTTTGTCCCAGAAAAGCAGGTGGCTGACGAGCTCGGCAACCGAGTGGTCTCCATTGCCCGGCTTCCAGACCGCCTGCTCGGCGCTCAGGCCGGCGACGGCCTGCTTGGCGGGAACGAACCAGTCCTGGACGTCGTGCGTGTATTTCAGCTGTTCGATGAGGATCGACTTCAGCGTCGGCGGGGGAGCGGGCGTCTGCGGAACGACGAGGTTGGGTCCAAGGATCAGAGCCGCGAAGATCAGTCGGTTCATATGTCTCCTTCGTGAGAAGCTTTTCCCCGCGAGCGGCGGCACGCAATATCCACATCGTGATCACCGCGCATGACCACTCCGTTGCTCACAGATCCTTTCGATAGCAGCGGACGAGGCCGACGTCGTCGAACCCGACGGCCGCGTGGGCCGCTGCGCTGACGGTGTTGGCGGCTTCCGAGCCCGATGCGAGCTCGACGCAGCCCTGGGCTCGCGCCCACTCTTCGGCCGCCTCGACGAGCCGCCGGCCGACGCCCCGGCGCCGCGCCGCGGGAACGACGAACCAGCCCTCGACGTACCCCACGTGATCCGTTCGGCACTCTTCCGCCGACGGCCGAATCGAGAGCTCGATGAAGCCGAGCCCGTTCCCCGCCGGATCCTCGGCGATGAGGACCGCGAGCGGCTCGCGCGCGCGGCCGGCGAAGAAATTCTCGATCTCCCCGGCATGCTCCGCGGCCGAGCCTCCGGGCCAGAGCGCCTCGCGCATGCGGAGCCACGTGGCCGCGTCGGATCGGACGGCGGGCCGGATGCGAGTCGCCGGCCAGGTCACGGCACCGGGACGAGCGGCCGCGCGATGATCGCCGGCTTCGGCGCCAGGTCCTTCGGGTCCTTCGCGATCTTCGCCAGGAGGTCCTTGATCGCGTAGTCGATCTGCGCGTCCTTGCCGGAGAGGAAGCCGTCGGGCGGCAGATCGAGGACGACGTCCGGATCGACGCCGTGCCCTTCGATGATCCACACCTTGCCCTTGGGATCCCAGCCGCCGAACTCGGGCTGCGTCGTGAGCCCGCCGTCGCGGAACGTCTTGTCGCCGCGGATGCCGACCCAGCCGCCCCACGTGCGCGTGCCGACGACGGGCCCGAGCCCGAAGTCTTTGAACCCCTGCGCGAGGGTCTCGCAGTCGCTGCCTCCCTGCCGGTTGATGAGGCAGACCATGTAGCCGTGGAAGGCGCGGTCCGGCGTCGTGGAGTAGAGCCCGCGCCGCGAGGAGCCGACGGCCAGCATCTTGCGGTCGAGGTGCGCGAGGATCATCGGCGCCACGAACCCGCCGTGATTCCAGCGGTCGTCCACGATGAGGCCGCGCTTGTTCCACTGCGGCGGGTAGTCGCGCGAGAACTGTTTCAGCCCGAGACCGCCCATGTCGTAGAGGTGGAGATAGCCGATCTGTCCGTTGGAAGCTTTGTCCACGTAGGCCCGCGTCTCGCGGATCCAGTCGGCATAGCGGATGCGCGTGTCCGTCGCGACCGTCTTGACGACGATGCGGCGCGCGCCTTCGAGCTTCGGCGCGTCGTTGATCGAGAGCTCGACCTCCTGTTCGGCGCGATTCGCGAGCCGGGCCAGGTAGTCCTGATTCTTCTGGAGCGGCACGCCGTCGATCGCGACGAGCCACTGGCCCGGCTTGACGCGCAGGTCCGCGCGCGCGAGCGGCGAGCTCCACTCGGGATCCGGATAGTCGCCGCGATAGATCTTCTTGATCTGCCAGAATCCGGTCGCCGGGTCCGGATCGAGGTCCGCCGCGAGGAGGCCGATGCCGACCGACTTGCCGCGCCGGACGTCGCCGCCGAAGTGGTAGGCGTGGCCGACCGATCAGCTCGCCGAGCATCTCGCCCAGCATGTCCTCGAGGTCGTCGCGCGTCGCCATGCGGTCGGCGAGGGCTCCGTATTGCTTCCAGACGCCCGTGCCAGTCGACGCCGTGCATCGCCGGGTCGTAGAAGAAGTCGCGCTGCAGGCGCCACGCCTCGCGCAGCATCTGCTTCCACTCCTCGCGCGGGTTGACCTTGAGCGACCAGCCCGAAAGATCGATCTTCGAGTCGTCCGCCTCGCCGGGCTCGGGTTTGGGCAGGCTCGTCGCGCCGGCCTCGATTCGCGTGAACCCTTCCTTCGTCTGGAAGACGAGGACCTTGCGGTCGCCCGAGACGTCGTAGCCGATGACGCCGGGCGACAGGGTCGAGAGCTTCTCCTTCTCCAGGTCGTACGTCTGCAGCGTTCCGCCGCGCTGACCGTCGGCGCCGTCGTCGGGCGGCTGCATCCCGCGGTTCTCGAAGGAAACCCAGTGGAGCCGGCCGGGGCTCGACGAGAGCGCGTCATAGTTTCCGGGAGCCACGGGAACCTCCACGAGGCGGTCGGCGATCCCGTCGAAGTCGATTCGGATCGGCGAGACCTTGTCGGGTCCTTCTCGGCGTCGGTCTTCGACTTGTCCTTGTCCTTGTCTTTCGCGTCGGCGGCCTTTTTCTCGTCTTTCTTGTCGTTTTTCGGCTCGTCCTTCTTCTCGTCCTTCTTCTCGTCCTTTGGATCGCTGTCGCCGCGCGCCGCGAACGGCAGCACCGTGTCGGCCTGCAGCGCGACGACGACCGGCAGCGTCGCCTGGTTGCACGATGAAGCGGGCCTCCCAGCGGTCGAGGTAGGGATTGACGAACCGGTCGGAGAGGAAATAGAGAAACTTGCCCTTCGGGTCCCAGGCGGCGGACGAGGAGTTCACCATCGGGTCGGAGATCGGGTGCACCGTCTTCGTCTGGCCGTCCCAGACGCGGACCTGGGTGAACTCGTTCGTCAGCGGGGCCGAGTAGGCGAGGTACCGGCTGTCGGGCGACCACGCGTACTGCGTCGTCTCCCAGTCCGTCGTGTCGACGGGCGTCGTCGTGCCGGTCGCGACGTCGGTCACCGACGAGGCGCAGCGTCATGTCGGACCAGGCGAGCTTCTTGCCGTCCGGAGAGAAGACGGGGCTGAAATGCCAGCCCGGATCCACCTTTCCCGAGCTGCCGCGACGGCGCGCTGTTGTCCGACGAAAAGAGGAGGAGCTGCTCCTCGCCTTCCACCTCGGACCAGGCGGCGACCGACTTGCCGTCGGGCGAGAAGACGGGATCCTTGGTCCGCACGAGGCTCGACTCGGTCATGCGCCGGATGAGGCCCTTCTTCTTCGTGCGCGTCACGAAGAGATCGCCGCGCGTCTCGATCGCGATGCGCTCGCCGTCCTTGGAGATCGAGAAGCTGCCGCAGGTTCGCTTTCGGGTCCACGAAGCGCTCGCGCACCTGGATCCGATCGCTCGGCAGCTGCACCGGAACGAGCGCGTTCTTGCCGGTCGCGAATGTCGTAGAGCCAGAGGTCCACCGCGTGCTGATAGACGATCTTGCCGTCGCCCATCGATGGCCAGCGCACGTCGTAGTCGCCGAAATTCGTGAGCCGCTTCACGTCGGTGCCGTCCGGCTTCATCGAGGCGAGGTTCGGGCGGCCCCAGCGGTCGGTCACGAAGTAGATGCGGCCGTCGGTGGACCACATCGGGAAGGCGTTCTTGCCGTCGTAGGAGGTCCCCTGATCGAACGCGAGGGGAGAGAGCGAGCCGACGTAGATCTTCTCGGCCTCGCCGCCCTTGTAGCGCTTCCAGTTGTGGAACTCGAGGCCGATCTTCTGGAGGGCGAGCCGCGATCCGCCCGGCTCGAAGGAGAGCCACGCGGCGGGCTCGAGCGGGATCATCTTCGGGATGCCGCCGGCGGGATCGACGCGTGTAGACGCGGAAGTCGGCGTGCGGATGGTCGCGGCGGCTGCGGAAGAGGATCTTCCCGTCGGGCGTCCAGCCGATCGTCTGGTCCGGCATCGGGTGGAAAGTCAGCCGCCGCGGCTCGCCGCCGGACGCCGGCATGACGTACACCTCGTCGTTTCCGTCGTACTGGGCCGTGAAGGCGACGAGCTTGCCGTCGGCGGAGACGCGCGGGAACTTCTCGTCGCCCTCGTGCGCGGTCATGCGCTCCGCGACGCCGCCAGCGGCCGGGACGCGCCAGAGGTCTCCTTCCGAGGCGAAGACGATGACGCCGCCTCCGATCGACGGGTAGCGATAGAAGCCGTCGGGAACGGCGTCGGCCGCGGCCCGGCGGGCGAAGAGCAGTCCGGCGATCGCCGCGGCGGCGCAGAAGGAAGCCCTTTTCATGTGCGTTTTTTCTCCTCGCGGAGTCTACGTGCCGACGGCGCGCCAGGTTTCGTCCTTTTGCGCGTGAACGGGCCGGATTAGCGCCATTCGGGGCTCAATAGCCGCCGGTGGACTGCCGGTTGCGAGCCCGGCAGTCGCAGGGGGTTCGCCGCCGGCGCCGATCCGTTTTCTCTATTGCTTTCCCATAGGGCGCATGGGAGTCTTCCTATGGGAGACCCATAGGAATGAAGGACTCCGACGCGAAGACCGACGTCTGGCAGGGGACTCTGGCGCTCATGATCCTGAAGACCCTCGAAGCGATGGGCCCGCTGCACGGCTACGGGATCGGGCGGCGGATCGAGCAGACGAGCGGAGACCGACTCGCCGTGAACTACGGCACGCTCTATCCGGCGCTGCTCAAACTCGAGCAGGAAGGCAGCGTCTCGTCCTCCTGGGGGGTCTCGGAGAACAACCGCCGCGCGCGCTTCTATCGGCTCACGCGCGCCGGACAGAAGCAGCTTCGGAAGGAGACCGGAGAATGGGAGCGGGCGATGGCGATTCTCGCCCGCTTTCTGGATCCGCAGGCGGGCCGCTCGTGAGCGGGCTGCGCGCGTTTCTGTCCCGCCTTCGCGGCTCCTTCGGCGGTGCGAAGCAGGACCGCGAGCTCGCCGAGGAGCTCGAGAGCCATATCCAGATGGACGCCGACGAGCTCATGAAGTCGGGCGCGACCGAAGAGGAGGCGCGTCGGCGGGCGATTGTCCGGCTGGGCGGCGTCGACCCGACCCGCGAACGCTGGCGGGATCGCCGCGGATTCCCGGTCCTCGTGGAGCTTCGCCAGGATCTTCGGGACGCCGTCCGGACCCTCAAGCGCAATCCCGGATTTGCGGCAGTGACGGTTCTCACGCTCGCGCTCGGGATCGGCGGCTCGACCGCGATCTTCACGATCGTGCACGGCGTTCTCATCGCGCGGTTGCCGTTTCGGGACCCGGATCGGCTCGTCGTTCTCTGGGAGGAAAACGCCGATCGCCCGGGACGGCGGAACACGATCGGGCCCGCGAACTTCATCCGATGGACCGAGCGCGCGGAAGTCTTTTCCGACATGACGGCCCTCTACGACAGCCGCGTCAGCCTGACGGGCCGCGCCCGGCCCGAAGAGCTCGTCGCCCAGTACGTCACGGCGAGTTTCTTTCGGACGCTCGGCGTCGAGCCGATGCTGGGACGCGGATTCGCGCCGGACGAGGGGCCCGACGGCCACGACGCCGTGACCGTGATTTCCTGGGGCTCGTGGCAGCGGCTCTTCGGCGGCGATCCCGCGATCGTCGGGAAATCCGTCGTCCTCGACGGGCAGCCGATGGAAGTGATCGGCGTCGCGCCGAGAGGAGTTCGACTTCTTCCTGAAGTCCGGTTCTCTCGTCGGCAAGCCGCCGGATCTCTGGCTCCCTTTCGCCCTGAGCCGCGACGTGCTCGACGATCCGGCCGGGCGATACATGTCCGGATTCGCGCGGCAGAAGGATGGCGTGTCGCTCGCCCAGGCGCGGAGCCGGATGTCGGCGATCGCGGCCCGGCTCGCGACGGAGTGGCCGCGTTTCGACGCGGGGTGGACGGCCCGGGTCTTTCCGATTCGGGACGAGGTTTCGGGTGACCTGCGGCCGGCTCTTCTCGTTCTTTCGGGCGCCGTGGCCTTCGTTCTCCTCATCGTCTGCGTCAACGTCGCGAACCTCCTCCTTGCGCGCGGGATGGCGCGCCGTCAGGAGATCGCGATCCGGACCGCGCTCGGCGCGCGGAGGGGCCGCGTCGTCCGGCAGCTCCTGACGGAGGCCCTGCTGCTCGCGGTGCTCGGCGGCGTGGTGGGCTGGTGGATCGCCCGAGCTGGGGTCTCGATTGCCCTGGCGGCCGGTCCGATCGACCCGACCGTCGCTTCGCGCGTCCGACTCTCGCTACCGGTTCTCCTTTTTTCACTCGGGGCGTCGGTCGTGACCGCGGTCGTCAGCGGCCTCATGCCGGCTCTGGAGAGCGCGCGCGGCGTCGTCGGGGAGGCGTTGAAGGAAGGCGTCCGCACGGCCGGCGGCGGCGCGAGGGCCCGTAGGCTGCGCCAGAGCCTCGTCGTCGCTGAGGTCGCGCTCGCGGCAGTCCTTCTCGTCGGGGCCAGTCTTCTTCTCCAGAGTTTCGTCCGTCTCGCCCGGATCGACCCGGGCTTCGAGTCGCAGGGTCTCCTGACGGGTCGTGTCTCGCTCCACGGCCCGCGGTACCACGACGAGCCGAATGTTCTCGCGTTCTTCCGGGCGTCGGCCGAGCGGATGCGGGCGATTCCGGGAGTCCGCGCGGCCGGGATGGTCAGCTTCCTCCCATTCGCGGGGCTCGGCGCCGCGACGGATTTCGCGGTCGTCGGCCAGCCCGTTCCCCCGGTCGGTCGGGAGCCGGTGACCGACGTCCGTGTCTGCGACAACGGCTTCTTCGCGGCGATGCGCATCCCCCTCAAAAAGGGGCGTCTCTTCGAACCGCGGGAGATGCGGCAGCGCGCGAACGTCGTCGTCGTGAGCGAGTCATTCGCTCGGAAGGCGTTTCCCGGAGAGGAACCGCTCGGCCGGCGCGTCGTAATCGACATGGTGCGGTTCGCAGAGGAGAAGCCCGCGCCGACCGAGATCGTCGGGGTCGTGGGGGACATCGAGATCGAGAACCTGACGTCGCCGATGCGGCCGGCGGCTTATTTCCCGCACCCGCAGCTCTCCTACACCGCGATGACGTTCGTCGTCCGCGGCAGCGGCGACGCGGCGTCGTTGACGACTTCCATGCGGGAGTCGGTGCGGGCGGGAGATCCGGATCAGCCGATGGGAGAAGTCCGTTCGATGGACGAATGGATCGGCGCGTCCCTGCGGCGGGAGCGGTTCAGCTCAGGCTTGCTGGCGATTTTCGCCGCCGTGGCTCTGCTCCTCGCGGGCGTCGGCATCTACGGCGTCATGGCGTACGTCGTCGGCCAGCGGCGCGGCGAGATCGGCATCCGGATGGCGCTCGGAGCGTCGAACGATTCGATCCGGAAGATGTTCGTCGCGGGCGGTGCGCGTCTCGTCTTTCTCGGCATGGCAATCGGAATCCCTTCGGCCCTCGCTCTGACCGGATTCCTCTCGTCGCTTCTCTACGAGACGTCGGGGCGGGATCCGGCGACCATCGCCGCCGTCGTCGCGATTCTCGGAACGGTCGCCCTCGCCGCAAGCGCCGTTCCGGCGTGGCGCGCCTCGCGCGTCGCGCCGGTGGAGGCCCTGAAGAGCCGGACCTGACATCCACCGGCAGGGATTTCCGCTAGTCTTTCCGGGATTTCTCCAATCGACCCGGAAAGGCGAAGCATGAAGGAGGTCCCGATGATGCGTCCTCTGGCGGTCCTGCTCGGCTTGTCCCTGCTCGCGGCGGCGCCTTCGGGCGCGCAGGAGGTCACGGCGATTCGCGCCGGCGTTCTGATCGACGGAAAGTCTTCGGCAGCCCGGCGCGACCAGGTGATCGTGGTCCGCGGCCATCGGATCGAAGCCGTCGGCGACGCCGCCTCCACCCGAATCCCGGAAGGCGCCCATGTCGTGGACCTCTCGCGGGCGACGGTGCTGCCGGGGCTCATCGACTGCCACACGCACATCTTTCTTCAGGGTGAGGATCCGGCCGAAGGCGGCTACGACGTGCAGCTGCTCAAGCAGGGCATCGCGTTCCGCGCGGCGCGGGCGCCGGCATCGCCGCGCGGCGCGCTCTCGAGCAGGGCTTCACGACGATCCGCGACGTCGAGACCGAAGGCGCGGGTTACGGGGACGTCGGAATCAAGCAGGCGATCGAGGGCGGCTACATTCCGGGGCCGCGCATGTTCGTGGTGACACGCGCCATCTCGACGACCGGCGGCTATCCGCTCGAGGGTTACGCGCCGGGAGTCGTCGTGCCGAAGGGCGCGCAGATCGTGGACGGGCCCGTCGAGGCGCGCAAGGCCGTGCGCGAGCAGCTCGACAACGGCGCGGACTGGATCAAGATCTACATGACACACCGCTCCTGGGTCGACAGACAGGGCAACCTCGTCTCGCAGCCGACCTTCACGCTCGAGGAGATCAAGGCCATCGTGGACGAGGCGCACGGGTGGGGCAAGAAGGTCGCGTGTCATGCCTACAACGGCGTCGGTCTGCACCGCGGCCTCGACGGCGGATGCGACTCGATCGAGCACGGGCTCGAGCTCGACGACGCGGCCGTCGCGCAGATGGTTCGAAGCAGGGGACGTGGCTCGTGCCGACGATGAGCGTCTACTACGATCACTGGGCGCCCGAGGGCACGCCGCCGGGGACGCGCGACCGCAAGCGCGCCGCCGTGCACGGTCCGTCGCTCCAAAAAGCCGTGAAGGCCGGCGTCAAGATCGCGTTCGGAACCGACGTCGGCGGATTTTCGTGGAGCGAGCCCATCGCCGCGGAGTTCCCGCGCCTCGTCGAGTTCGGCATGACGCCGATGGGCGCGATCCAGTCGGCGACGTCGAAGGCTGCGGAGATCCTCGGAATGACCGGAGAGGCGGGGGTGATCGCGCCGGGCGCCTACGCCGACGTCGTCGCGGTATCGGGCGACCCGCTCCAGGACGTGAAGGTCCTCGAGCACGTGTCGGGTTCGTCATGAAGGACGGCGCGGTGTTCAAGAACGAGATGAAGTGACGGGCGGCCACGAGGGCCGCCCCTACGACGCGTAGGGACGGGGTTCGGCCCCCCCCCGGTCACCGCGCCCGCGGCTCGAAGTACCCCATCCGCACGAAGACGTCGGTGCCGCGCCGCGAGACCTTGACCTTCAAAGGGTGGTACCGGCCAGGCGTTCCGAATGACTGAGGCGCGAAGTTGAGCAGATACATGCCCCGCGTTTCCTGCAGGAGCTGCTCGAGGAGCGGCGTGTAGTCGTTGGAATCCATCAGCAGTTTGCCGCCCGTGCCGCGCGCGATCGCCGCGAGCGACTCGCGCGTCCGCCCGAACGGTCCGACCCTCTTGTCGAGACTCTGCGCGATGTCCGCTCCGACGCCCCCGACGTCGATCGCATAGATCATGGTGTCGTGCTGCCGGCACTTTTTGGTCATGGTATCGAGCTCGGCGCGCAGGCTCGTGTCGCCGAACGTGTCCGTGTCGCCCCAGGGATCCGCCTTCAGGTCGCGGGGTCCGGTCGGCATCTGCGTGGACCCGGACAGGAGCTCCGGCTCGAAGCCGTGCGAGAAGAGGACGACGTACTTTCGCCCCGGAACGATCTCCATGCCCTCGGCCAGTCTCCCGAGCTGGCTGATCTGGCGCCCGGCGAGCTGGCGGCGGTAGCGCGAATGATCCTGTGCGAGGCTCGTTCGGATGTCCTGCGGGACCTTATCGCTCGCGTTCTCCGAGGGCGGCGTGGTCCGATCCCATCCGTCGCTCGACGCCTCGCGTTCGAGGATCTCGACGAGGCGCGCCCGGTCCGGCGTGAACTTCTGCAGCAACGTGACGCCGCCGCCGGCCGACATCACGGCGATCGCCGCGGCATCGAGCGCGCCCATCTGGCCGCGCACGAATCGCGCGGCCGCCGCGAGCGCCCGCTGGATCTCGGCCTGGGTGGCGAAGGTCTGATCGAAGACGAGCATGTACTTCCGCACGCCGGCGGCGCTCGAGAGCTCCGGAGGGGGATCCGCCGCGGCGATGTCGGCGGCCTCGAGAATTCGGGCGGGATAGAGAAGAACGTCCACGGAATCGAGCGTGATCCGCTTTCCGTCCTCGCGCACGTCGAAGTCCGCGGCCGTGAGATCGGGCACGAAGCGGCCCTTGTCGTCGACGACGGTCGCGGGAATCTGCACGAGCGTCACGCGGACGTTTTCGCTCGCCGCGGGAGTCGGCGGCGGAGCGGACGCCTGTGCGATCGCCGAGGCAGGCAGCGCGGTCGCGAGCGCGGTCGCGAGCACGAGACGCCGGAGCGTCATGATCCTGCGGGCCACGGCTTCGGGATTTCCTGCCGCCTATCCTACGCCCGGCCTCGGCCGGACGGGCGCGACCGTCAGCGCGTCTACTTTGCGGGCGGCGACGCGGCCTTCGCGAAATCTCCCGCCTTCACGACGGTGAAGCGGGACGGATCGATGCGCTTTCGCATGGCCGTGCCGATCTCCTCCGGCGTCAGGGCCGTGAGCTTCTTTTCGATCTCGGCGTCCCAGGCGAGCGTGCGTCCGAGATAGAGATCGAGGGCGAGCGTCCGCGCGAGCGCGCCGTCCTGGGCGCGGCTGACCTGCCGCGACTGAAGGAGTCCCTTCTTGGCTTCGGCGACCTCGGCGGCGGTGAAACCGTCCTTCAGGACACGGTCCACCTCTTCGTGGAACGCCTGCTCGAGCTTGGCCGAATTCTGCGGGGCGTAGATCGCGAAGGCGACGAGGCTGCCCGATTTGTCGAGCGGCGAGGCCGTGAACTGCGAGCCGACGCCGTAGGAGAGGCCCTCTTTCTGGCGGATCCGGGTCGCGAGGCGCGAGTTCAGAAAGCCGCCGCCGAGAATGTAGTTGCCGAGCACGAGCGCCGGGTAGTCCGGATCGTCGTCGCGGATCTCGAGGTTCTCGCCCGCCATGAAGAAGGCGTTCGCCTTGTCCGGAGTCTCGAGGGTCTGATGGTCCGCGGCGATCTCGTGGTACGGGCGCGCCACGCGCTCGAAGCTCCGCGGGCTCTTCCAATCGCCGAGGAGCTTGTTCGCGAGCGCGAGCGTCTCCTTCGGGTCGAAGTCACCGACGACCGCAAGCTCGCCGACGGAGGCCCCGTAGTAGTCGCCGTAGAACTTCTTCGCATCGTCGAGCGAGGCCTGCTTGTAGCTCGCGAGCGCCTCATCGGGCGTCTCGACGTAGCGCACGTCGCCCTTCGGATACGGATTCAGGTGCCGGTTGAAGGCGGTCGCTCCGACGGAGTCGGGCTCGCTCTTCTGCTGCTCGATCGCGGTGTAGTTCTCCTGCTTCAGCTGCTCGAACTCACCGGCCGGCCACGCGGGCTGGCGCAGCGCCTCCGCGACGAGCGCGAGGACGGCTGGCAGGTTCTCGCGGATCGTCTCGAGAGACACCGCCACCTGGGTCGGGCCGCCCGAGAACGCGACGCGGGCCTTCAGGCGGTCGAACTCGTCCTTCAGCTGCTGGCGCGTGTGCTTGGCCGTGCCGCGGAGCAGCATGTCGGCGGCGAGGTCGGCGGCGGCCGATTTTCCGGCGAGGCTCTTCTCGTCGCCGAAGCGCAGCGTCAGCGACGCGACGACGGTCCCGCCGCGCGTCTTCTTGGGCAGGAGCGCCACCTGCAGGCCGCTCGGCGAGCTTCGTGCGGGTCGTGCGCGACTCGATGTTGGCGGGCGAGGGATCGAAGGCCTCGCCCTGCGCCACCGCGGCCTCGCCCTTGTAGTCCTTGAGCATCGCCGCGACGTCCGGCGATGGCGGGACGTCGGCGCGGTCGGGCTTCTCGGTCGGGATGAAGAGCCCGACGGTGCGGTTGGACGGCTTGAGATACGCCGCCGCGACGCGCTGCACGTCCTCCGCGGTCAGCTTCTTGACGCGGTCGCGATTGAGGAAGAAGAGCCGCCAGTCGCCGGCGCCGATCCACTCGGAGAGCTCGAGCCCGACGCGGTCGGCGGAATTGAGCGTCAGGTCGATGTTCTTCAGCATCTCCGTGCGCGCGCGTTCGACCTCTTCCTTCGTGATCGGTGTCGTCGCGACGGCGTCGATCGTGGCGAGCATCGTCTTCTGCGCGTCCTCGAGCGACGCGTCCTTCGGCACCTGCGCCTGGAACATCAGGAAGCCGGGGTCGTGGAGGAAGAGGAAGTAGTCGCCGACCGACGTCGCCTTCTTCGTCTCGACGAGCGCCTTGTAGAGGCGGCCCGACGGCGTGTCGGCCATGACCTGGCCGAGCAGGTCGACGGCGGCGGAGTCCGGATGCGGTCCCGAGGGCACGTGGTACGCCACCGCGAGCGCCTGCACGTCGCCGACGCGCCGCAGGGTGACCGAGCGCTCGCCGTCCTGCGTCGGCTCGACGGTGTAGGTCTTCTGGATCGCGCGCTTCGGCCTCGGGATCGGCGCCGAAGATCCGGTTGATCTGCGCGAGCGTCTTGGCTTCGTCGAAGCGCCCGGCCACGAGCAGGTACGGCGTTGTCCGGCTGGTAGTAGTTCCGCTAGAAGGCCTGCAGCCGCTCGATCGGGACGTTCTCGATGTCCGCCCGCGCGCCGATCGTGTCCTTGCCGTAGTTGTGCCAGAGATACGCGGTCGAGAGGACGCGCTGGCTCAAGACGCTCTCGGGATCGTTCTCGCCCTCCTCGAACTCGTTGCGCACGACGGTCATCTCGCTGTCGAGGTCCTTCTTCGCGATGAAGGAATGGACCATGCGGTCGGCCTCGAGCTCGAGCGCCCAGTTCAGGTTCTCTTCGCTCGCCGGAAACGTCTCGTAGTAGTTCGTCCGGTCGTACCAGGTCGTGCCGTTCGCGCGGCCGCCGTGGGAGGTGAGGTCCTGCGGGATGTTCGGATGCTTCGGCGTGCCCTTGAACATCAGGTGCTCGAGCAGGTGCGCCATGCCGGTCTCGCCGTAGCTCTCGTTGCGCGAGCCGACGAGGTAGGTGATGTTGACGGTCACGGTCGGCTTCGTCGGGTCGGGGAAGAGGAGGACGTGGAGGCCGTTGCCGAGGGTGTATTCCGTGATGCCCTCGACCGAGGTGACGCGCACGGGCGCGGGCGGGGCCGCGGCCGGCTTTGCGGCGGGTTTGGCCGTCTGGGCTGGAACGAGCGTTGCCAGCGCCAGCGCGGCTGCGAGGGCGAGAAGAGTCGGTCGGGGAGATCTCATTCGAATCCTCCGCCGGAGGCCTCGCGCACCGGGCCGAGGGCTCCGAAAACTCGCCTTACAACGCGGCCGGCCGTGCGGTGATTCCGGGCCGGCACGGCACTCAGCGGGAATAGGTGATCCGGTAGATCGCGCCCGCCGCGTCGTCGGACACGAGCAGCGCGCCGTCGGGCATCACGAGGACGTCCACCGGTCGTCCCCACGCGGAGCTGCCCGAGAGCCAGCCTTCCGCGAAGGTCTCGTATTTGACGGCACGGCCTCCCTCGAGCCTCACAAGCGATATGCGATAGCCGATCTTCGTGCTCCGGTTCCAGGATCCGTGCTCGGCGATGAAGATCTGGTTGCGGTACTCGGGCGGAAACATCGCGCCCGTGTAGAAGCGCATGCCGAGAGCCGCGACATGCGGGCCCAGGTTGATCGCCGGCGGCGTGAAGTCTTTGCAAGGACGTTTGGATCCGTACTCCGGATCGGGGATGTCGCCCCCGTGGCAGTACGGGTAGCCGAAGTGGAGACCTTGGCGCGGCGCCGTGTCGAGCTCGTCGGGCGGACGGTTGTCGCCCAGCCAGTCCCGGCCGTTGTCCGTGAACCAGAGCGCGTGCGTCTCGGGATGCCAGTCGAAGCCGACGGTGTTGCGGATTCCCGAAGCGTAGAGCTCGCGCGCGGACCCGTCCGGCTTCATGCGATGGATCGCGGCGTAGACCGGATCCTTCGACTCGCAGATGTTGCAGGGCGCTCCGACGGGAACGTAGAGCCAGCCGTCGGGGCCGAACGCGATGAACTTCCAGCCGTGGTGCGTGTCCTTCGGGAAGTCGTCCCGGACGACCGCCGGCTTTCCGGGGCCGTCGAGGTGGGACTCGATCGCGTCGTATCGAAGGATCCGGGAGATCTCGGCGACGTAGAGCGCGCCGTCGCGAACGGCGACGCCGTTGGGCGTGTCGAGGCCTTTCGCGAGCGTCATGACCTCGCCGCCGTGCTCCGGCGTCCCGCGGCGCACGGCGTAGACCTCGTGCTCGCGAGTCCCGACGAAGAGCGTGCCGCCCGGCGCGAGCGCCATCGAGCGGGCGTGCGGCACGCGCGCGTAGGTCGCGATGCGGAAGCCGGGCGGGAGCCTGATCCGCTCGAGCGGAAGCGTTGCCTCGCCGGCGGCGTCCCGCCCCGCCGCCAGGACCGCCGCGGCGAGGACGAGCGCGCGAAGGCTCCGCCCCGGGGTCACGGCTCCGCTACGAGTCGACCCCGACCATCTTCAGGATGAACGCGTAGTCGAAGGCCGCCTCTTTCAGGCGGTCGTAGCGTCCCGAAGAGCCGCCATGCCCTCCCGCCATGTTGATCTTGAAGATCAGCGGGTTCTTGTCCGTCTTGGTCGCCCGCAGCTTCGCGACGTACTTGGCCGGCTCCCAGTACATGACCTGGCTATCGTCGAAGGACGTCTTCACGAGCATCGACGGATAGTCCTTCGCGGCGACGTTGTCGTACGGGCTGTAGGTCTTCATATAGGCGTACTGCTCGGGGATCTTGGGATTGCCCCACTCCTCGAACTCGCCGACCGTGAGCGGGAGCGACTCGTCGAGCATCGTGTTGATGACGTCCACGAACGGGACGTGGTTGACGACCGCGCGGAAGAGGTCCGGCCGCATGTTCACGACGGCGCCCATGAGAAGGCCGCCGGCGCTGCCGCCCTCGATGACGAGCTTGTCGCGGCTCGTCGTCTTGTCGGCGATCAGGGCCTCGGCGCAGGCGATGAAGTCGGTGAAGGTGTTCTTCTTCGACAGCATCTTTCCCTGGTCGTGCCACTTCTTTCCGAGCTCGCCGCCGCCGCGGATGTGCCCGATCACGTACACCATGCCGCGGTCGAGCAGGCTGACGCGATTGGAATTGAAGGTCGCCCAATTGGTCGAGCCGTACGACCCGTAGCCGTAGAGGAGCGTCGGCGCCGGGCCCTTGTCGAGCGCACCCTTGCGATAGACGACCGACATCGGGACCTTGGTGCCGTCGGACGCGGTCGCGTAGCGCCGCTCCGCCTGGTACTGATTCGGGTCGTAGCCGCCGAGCACCTCGGTCCGTTTCAGCAGCGTGCTCTTTCGCGAGGCGAGGTCGTAGTCGTAGACGGAGGACGGCGTCGTGAGCGACTGATAGTTGTAGCGGACGGTCTTCGCATCCCACTCGAAGTTGTTCGTCGGAAACGCCGCGTAGACGGCCTCGGGGAACTGGACGCGGTGGGACTCGCCGGAGGGCAGGCTCGTGATCCGGATCTGCGGCAGGCCGTCCTCGCGCTCCGAGAGGAGCATGAAATCACGGAAGAGCTCGACGCCCGAGACCATGACGTTCTCGCGGCACGGCACGACTTCCTTCCAGTTTTCGCGGCGCGGGTCGGAAAGCGGCGCCTTCACCACGCGGAAGTTGCGGCAGCCGCCGCTGTTGGTGCGCAGGTACAGCGTGTCGCCCCAGGGCTCGACCGCGTACTCGTGCTCCTTCTCGCGCGGCAGGACGATCTTCCATTCTCCCGCCGGCTGCGACGCCGGGAGGGTCCGCCACTCGTCGGCCGTGTGCGAGCTCGAGGCGAGAAGCAGCAGCTTCCGGTCCTTCGAGCGCTGCAGGTAGAGCCGGAACATCTCGTCCTTCTCGTCGTAGAGAAGCGCGTCGGAGGACGTCGGAGCGCCGAGCGCGTGGCGGTAGAGGCGGTACGGGCGCTTGGCGCCGTCGTCCTTGCAGTAGAAGAGCGTCTTGCCGTCGGCGGCCCAGGCCACGCTCGAGACCTTCTCGACCGTCTCGGGAAGGACCTTCCCGGTCGTGAGGTCCTTGACGTGGAGCGTGTAGTCGCGGAAGCCCGTGTTGTCGGTCGTGTAGGCGACGAGGCGGTTGTCGTCCGAGACGTCCCAGTCTCCGACCGACATGAAGCGCTCGCCGACGGCCATCGCGTTGAGGTCGAGGAAGACTTCCTCGGGCGCGGTGAGCGTGCCTTTCTTGCGGCAGAAGATGTTGTACTGCTTCCCCTTCTCCGTGCGCGTGTAATAGAAGTAGCCGTTCGCCCGGTAGGGGACGGAGTCGTCGGTTTCCTTGATGCGCGCGAGCATCTCGTCGTAGAGCTTCTTCTGGAAGCCCTCGGTGCTCTTCATGAACTCGTCGGCGTAGGCGTTCTCGGCCTCGAGGTACTTGCGCACCTCGGGGTTCGACTTCTCGCGCAGCCAGAAGTAGTCGTCCTTCAGGGTGTCGCCGTGGATGTCGGTGGTTTTCGTCTCTTTTTTCGCCATGGGGGGATCCGAAGCGGGAGCGGCGTTCCCCGCCGGGGCCAGCGTCCAGACCAGAGCCGCCAGACCGGCCGCGAGTTGCGTCGTTCGCTTCATGCGTTCTCCTTCCGACGACGCGGATTCTAGCAGCGGGTCCTCCGGTGGCGGGGCCGCGCGGGCGCTAGAATTCGGGCGTCCCGAACGGAGGTTTCGAGATGAAGCGACTGCTTCTGTTCACCTCGTTCCCCCTTTTCCTGTCCGCAACGGCGGTCTTCTCGCAGCACGATCACGGCGCGCCGGCCGAGCCGGCGGCGAAGCCGCCGACGCTCTTCGCGAACCTGGGCTCGCATCGCCATCCCATCGCGACCTCGAGCCCCGAGGCGCAGAGGTTCTTCGACCAGGGCGTCGTGCTCCTCTTCGGCTTCAACCACGAGGAGGCGATCCGGTTCTTCGAGCGCGCGGCCGAGCTCGATCCGAAGGCCGCGATGCCGCACTGGGGCATGGCGCTCGCGCACGGCTCCAACTACAACGATCCCGCTCCTCCCGAGGAGCGTCTGAAGAAAGCGCGGGAAGAGGTGAACAAGGCGCTCGCGCTCTCGGCCTCCGGACCCGCGAGCGAGCGCGCGTACATCGAGGCGCTCTCGAAGCGCTATTCGGCCGATCCGTCCGCCGACAAGGAATCGCTCCTGCGCGACTACCACGCGGCGATGAAGGCGCTGTCCGAGAAGTATCCGGACGATCTCGACGCCGCGACGCTCTACGCCGAGTCGGGGATGAACCTGCGCCCGTGGAAGCTGTGGCGCCCCGACGGGACGCCGGAGGAAGGCACGCTCGAGATTCTCGCGACGCTCGAGTCGGTGATGAAGCGCGACCCGATGCACCCGGGCGCCAACCACTATTACATCCACGCGGTCGAGGCGTCGCCGCAGCCCGAGCGCGCGATCGCGTCGGCCGATCGGCTGAAGACGCTCGTTCCCATGGCCGGACATCTCGTTCACATGCCGGCCCACATCCAGATGCGGACCGGCGACTACGTCGGCGCGGAGAGGGCGAACGCGGCCGCCGCGGACGTGGACCGCGCCTACATCCGCGATACCGGGGCGAGCGGGCTCTACCCGATCATGTACTACAACCACAACGTCCACTTTCAGTCCGCGGCGGCGGCGATGGCGGGACGTCACGCCGAGGCGAAGAAGGCGGCGGATCTCCTGTACGCCGACGTCCTTCCCGTCGTCTCGCTCGACCCGATGCTGGAGGGATTCCTCGTGCAGCCGGTGGTCATCGCGGTGCGCTTCCGGAAGTGGGAAGACCTGCGAGCGATGCCGGATCCCGGCGCGCAGCTGGCGACCACGCGGGCTTTCTGGCTGTACGGACAGGCGGCGGCGGCGGCGGAATCGAAAGACTCGAAGGGGGCGCAGAAGCGCAAGGCGGAATTCGACGCCGCGCTCGAGGCGACACCGGCGGATCGCCACTTCGGCCCGCTCAACACGGTGCGCGAAGTGCTCGCGGTCGCTGCGGCCGACCTCGACGCGCGGAACGCCATGACCCGGAAGGACCGCAAGGGGGCGATCGCCGCGTGGACGAAGGCCGTCGCGGCGGAAGACGCGCTCGCCTACGACGAGCCGCCGGCGTGGCAGCTTCCGATGCGGGAGTCGCTCGGCGCGGCGCTGCTCGCCGACGGCCAGGCGGCCGAGGCCGAGAAGGTTTTTCGCGCCGACCTCGACCGGCATCCGCGCAACCCGCGCTCGCTTCTCGGCCTCGCCGGGAGCCTGAAGGCCCAGGGCAAGACGGCCGACGCCGCGTGGGTGCAGGCGCAGTTCGAGGCCGCCTGGAAGGACGCCGACACGAAGATCACGATCGAAGCGATGTGAGCGGAAGAGGGTTTCTTTCGGAGGAGGTCGTCATGAGAGGGATCGTGCGATTCGCGGTCTTGTTCGCAGCGTTCGTGTTCGCCGCCGCGGCGGTCGCCGAGGACGGCGCCAAACCCTCCTGGCACATGAAGGGAGAGCTCGAGGAATCCTGCTCCTGCGACGCGGCCTGTCCCTGCTGGTGGGGATCGCATCCGACGCGGATGGCGTGCTCGGGCGGCCAGGTCCTCTTCATCGAGAAGGGCAACTATGGCGACGTTCCGCTCGACGGTCTGGCGGTCGCGCAGGTCTCGCAGAGCCCGGAAGGCAAGACGATGGCCGAGTCCATGGGCGACTGGAACTTCGGCTACTTCTACATCGACGCGAAGGCCGATGCGAAGCAGCGCGCGGCGCTCGAGCAGATCGCGCGGCAGACGTTTCCGCCGATTCCTCCGGACCGCACGAAGGTCCGCTACGTGCCGATCACGCGGACGAAAGAAGGGGAGACGCACCGCGTCACGCTCGGCCAGTACGGGAGCTTTTCCGCGCATCTTCTGCCGGGAGGACTGGGTGGGACGCCCAAGATCTCAAATCCGCCGATGGCCGAACCGATGCACAAGGAGTGGAGCCAGGGGATCACGCAGAAGCAGACCTACGATGACGCGAAGAAGTGGGGCTTCGCCAACACGAACTACATGTTCGGCTCCTTCGACGTCACGAACGCCGACTACGAGAAGTTCGCCGCCGAGATGGAGAAGGCGATGAAAGAAAAGAAGAAGTGAGCACCGTCGGCAGCTCGCCCGAGGAGGTGGCGCGCCTCTTCGACTACAACCGCTGGGCGAACGGCCGCGCGTTCGAGGGCGCGGCGGCCCTCACGGCCGAGGAGCTCTCGCGGCCGCTCGGCGGCAGCTTCACTTCTGTCCTCGGGACGCTGACGCATCTCGTGGGCGCCGAGTGGGTGTGGCTCGAGCGCTGGCACGGCCGCTCGCCGCGGGCGCTCCCGACCGACTTCGCAACGGTCGAGGACCTGCGCCGACGGCTCGCCGAGATCGAAGAGGGGCAGAAGGCCGTCCTCGGCGCCCTGACTCCCGAGCGCCTCGCGTCGATGATTACGTACGTCAATTTCGCGGGCCAGACCTGGACGTACGCGCTCGGCGATGCGCTGGTTCACCTCGTCAATCACGGCACGTATCACCGGGGCCAGGTCGCGACACTCCTGAGGCAACTCGGGAAGAAGCCGCTCTCGACGGACTTTCTGCTCTATCTCGACGGCGGCGAGGGAGTTCCGGCGGCGGCGCGGCGCTAGGATAGGGGAACCTCCCCCTCGCCCGGGAGGGTGTCGGCGATAGGAACAGGAGGTTCCCATGAAACCCACGATTCGATTCGGCGTTCTCGCTTCTTTCGCGGCGGCGCTCACGCTTGTCGCGGCCTGCTCGAGCTCGAGCACGACGACGGCGACCAAATCACCGCCGCCGGCCTCGACCTCGTCGACTCCCAGCGCGACCGGGACGACTCACGCGGCGGAGACCGGAACGATGTCCGCCCCGGGAGCCGCCACGGCCGCCGCCGGCGGACTGACCGGCATGCTCGGCAAGAACCTGGGTCTGTCGAGCGACCAGTCTTCCGGCGCGGTGGGATCGGTCCTCGCTCTGGCGCAGGAGAAGCTTCCCGCTTCGGATTACATGCAGGTGGCTAACGCCGTTCCGGGTGCGGCGGGCTACGTCCAGAAAGCGAAGGATCTCGGCGCGGTGACAGGCTCGATCGGGGACGTCAATGGACTGAGCGCCTCCTACTCGAAGCTCGGCATCAGCCCGGAGATCGCTTCGCAGGTCACGCCGCTCATCACGCAGTACGTCTCGGCCGCAAATCCGACGGCGGGCGGCCTGCTCTCGAGCGTTCTCAAGTAGATCGTCGTCTCGGGCGGCGGGAGGGCGAGGCTCCCGCCGCGGCGAGCCTTCTTCAGACGCCGAGATTCTTCGACGCCATCGCGTTGCCCTCGACACGCGCCTTGATCTTCGCGAACGCCGTGTCCCGCGACGTGGACATGTCGTCGCCGAACGGCGAGAACCCGCAGTCGTCGGTCGTGCCAAGGTGTTCCGGCGGGATGAACTTCGCGGCTTCGAGGATGCGATCGCGGACTTCGTCCGCGGACTCGACGCGCGGATCGATCGGGTCGGTCACGCCGACGAAGATCCGGCGGTCGCCCGTCGCGTGCTTCCCGAGGATCGCGAGGACGCGCGGCCGGTCCTTCTCGCTCGCGAGCTGGACGTAGAAGTTGCCGACGTTCAGCCGAAAGAGCGCGGGCAGCAGCTCCGCGTAGTCCACGTCGGCGCTGTGCGTCGAGTCCTTGTCCCCGCCCGGGCACGTATGGACGCCGATCTTCTTCCGTTCGCCGGCCGAGAAGCGCTCGAGCACGCGGTTGTTCAGATCGATGAAGGAATTCAGCAGCCCCTTGGACGGATCGAGCTTCACCGCGAGGCGTCCCTCGGTGAAGTCGATCTGCACGGGCGCGCCCCGGTCCAGGCACTGGCGAATGTCCTTCTCGGCCTCGTCGACGAGATCGTCGAGAAACGCCTCTCGTGAGTAGCCGGGGATCCCCGCTTGCGGGTAGAGGAGAGAGAGCGCCGAAGCCGATATGACCGCTTCCTTGAGCGGCTTGTGCGCGTGCTTCTTCGCGGCATCGAGGTAGCTCGCGGCATAGGTCGTGTAGCGAAAAGGGCCGGCGTCCAGGACGGGGAGCTGTCGCTCGTGGCCGTCCTTGAACTTGATCGCGACGCCGCCCGGCGCCAGATTCTTCGCGCCGTGAATGGGGTAGGTCGCAAACGAGGGCTTGCGCTGCTCGCCATCGGTGATGACGGGGGAGCCCGTCTCCTCGAAGCGGCGGATCGTATCGCGGACGGCATCGTCGAAGAGCGCCTCGAGCCGGTCGGGGCCGAGCCGGCCCGCGGCGGCCGCCGACATGCCTTCCATCAGCTCGCGGGAGCGTGGGATGCTGCCGATGGGTTCGGTTGGTAGCGTCATGGCGGGAATCTATTGAGTCGCGAACGCACGGTCAACGGAGCGGGGACGAACGCACCTGACCGATAATTGGAGTCCCTGCCCGTAGCTCAGCCCGGACAGAGCGTACCGAGGACCGGCCAGTGGCCGGTCCGACAAGCCGCGGGTTCGCCCGCCGGCTAACCCACGGCCTTCTGCATCGAGCCTGCGCCGCGCGAAGCGCGGAAGGCAGGCGACACGCGCCGGCTCGGGCCGGCGCGCACCCGTAGGTCGGCGGCGGAGCCAGACCTACGGCGCGGTCCTTGATCGCACCTGGCCGATAATGAGGTTCACTGCCCGTAGCTCAGCCCGGACAGAGCAACGGCCTTCTAAGCCGTAGGTCGGCGGTTCGAATCCGCCCGGGCAGGCCATATTTTCCGGGGGTTTGTGGCGTTTTTGGATTTGGCCCCTTGGCCCTGAGTTCAAGAAAGCGTTCGAATCGGATTCCGAAAACCCCGGAAACACGTGCCGAATCGGTTATGGGAATGTCAATTCCCGAAATCGATTTTCCCGGTCCCAATCCCGACACCGAACCCGGAATCGTTCGGCAGCCTATGGGCCGCCCGCACGCGAAAAATGGGTATCCAAATTCGGTTGCGCCGTGGCGGATTGATCGCCGGTCGATCCATTTCGTGACGCTTCCAACGGCCACGCGATTGGATCGATTCGAGATTTCGCGGGCGCGAGGCTCCGCCGAAGTGGAGAGTTTGGTGGGCATGGTAGGCGGGCAAACCCTTGGTCTTGATTACGCAGCAGCCATCCGGGGGCGTTTCGCGCCTTTAGCCCGTCTTCATTTTCAGAAGAGTCTGCAGGCCGCCTCCAGAGGTGAACTGGTACCTTGCACCCTTTCGTCTTCCGCACACCCTCCAGCGGAGTTCAGGCTATTCGGCGGGCCGGAAGCTCATGCGGGGGAGAAAAGACTCATGCGCGGGAGAAATGATGCCGGTGAATCATGACCGAAAGGCTATTCGGGTTCATCGTAGGGGCTCGACGAAAGGAGTCAGCATCATGAAATTCGCACGTAACGTTCACTTCCAGATCAAGGGTGGCAAGGAGACGGAATTCAACAACCTCTTCGAAAAGGAAGTTCTTCCGATCTTGCGTAAGCAGTATGGTTTCCTGGAAGAGATGACGCTCGTCGGCATCAAAGGCGCGGACTGCATCAGCCTCTGGGATAACCGCAAGAACGCCGAGACCTACAGCACGGCCACGTATCCGCAGATTCTCACGAAGCTCTCGACCGTTCATCGAACGGAACCCCCAAGGTGGAGACCTACGAGAACGCGACCAGCTACGCTCGCGCGTAAGCGCGCTTCAGGTGGCGCGCAAGAGCGTCCGATTCACCGAGGCTCCGAAAGGGGCCTCTTTTTTGTCTGCGAAAGCAACCGTCTACGGCCGATCGGGAACTCCCTACTCTGAGTTCTGCGTGGCCCAGCAGCTTGCCCGGTGGCTGCCAGTAGCGAAAGGCTACTCGCTCTACGCCCCTGTATCGCTGCAGCAGCCCGGGGTGGACCTCCTTCTGGCGGGGCGGCAGTACTGGCCGAGTTCAAGTCAAGTCGCCTCGACCCTACTCAAGGCGAACGGTAACGGCTCGAACGAAGATCCCATGAGATCGCGGTCGAAAAAGATGTGGCGTTGCGACCTCTGGTCCCGGTCGCCTTTGCGCTCTTGCTGCTCGGCTCGATTTTCGCCGCACAGACGTCGAGGCAAGCGCGAGGTCCATATTCCGCAACGACGCGTCCGCGAAAGGGTAAGGCTGACCCGACTCGTAAACGTTGATGTTCGATTCTAGGAATCCGGACCGACCAGAAGGAGGGTTGCGATGTTCGACTCCGACGACAAAACGTAAGCAGGACGGTGCTGGCACTCCGATCTCAGGCTGTGCAACTTCTTAAGCTATACAGCTAGTCCTTTTCGTAGACGGATTCCAGAAGCGTTTGCTCCTGACGTCCATAATGTCAGCGTACGTTGTGGTTTTCTTGGTCTGCCTGAGCGTCCGGTATTTCCTAAAGGTGGAAGCCGCCTACAAAATACACGACGACCGATTTCCCGAGAGCCGGTTTCGGCGCGGCCTAGCCGTAGCGATCCCGCTCGGAATCGCAGTCATTCTTTATTGCGTGTTTCTTTCGCCGAGTCGCTATCGGTCGTATTTCTATCCCATTCGGGGCATGTGTAGCGGCCCTGCCGATCCTAGTCGTACTTCAGCGTCGGGCAACCCGTCGTACCTGAGAAAAATGAGGGCGCGAGCCACCGGTCCTTAACTGTTTTCCCGGAGCTCGTCGGCTAGACACCGGGTAACGTATTTTATATCAAAGGGTCAGGTCCGTCATGCTGGAGACCGATGCCGGAGATGGACGGGGCGAAGGCATTGGTGTCTGCAGCGTCGACGTCAGCCCTCTCGATGCTGACCTGTTCGATGCGACCTTGCGTCTCGTCCGGCTGATCGATGAACCGGCCGAATACCGCGCGCTCGCTCCCTTGGTGGTGCGGGAGATCGTTTACCGACTACTAGAGGGCGCCCAGGGGGCGCGCCTACGGCTTCTCACCAGCTTCGGCGGCGAGGCCCATCGCATGGCTCGCGCGGTCGCGATATTGCGCACGAGGTTCGAGCAGCCTTTGCGGATCGAGGATCTCGCCAGAAGAGCTGAACATGAGCGTCTCGGGATTTCACGCTCACTTTAAGGCCGCGACGACGATGACTCCGCTCCAGTTCCAGAAGGAGCTCCGACTCCAGGAAGCGCGGCGGCTGATGCTCAGCGAGAGTATGGGCGCCGCCGAGGCCGGCTTTCGAGTCGGATGACGACGATGCTTCGCACTTCAGCCGGGATTACCGACGACACCACGGTACGCCGCCGATGCGCGACGTCCAGCGACTGAGGGCTGCGTCTCTTCCTCCCCTTGAGGCCCCATGGACATGGCCTAACCGCGCACAGATCGCTCCGTTCGTAACTTGTTTCCTTGCAACAGAGCGGTTCTGAAACGTGTCTCGAATGGCAGGCCAGTTCGAAACGGGGCGACTTGGGAACTCGGCTCGGGAGTTCGAACCGAGCGCTCGTCGGTTGCGCAGCGACCGAAGGGGCGCGACAAATGGCGGCGAACGGCCGCCGGTAATCTCCCCCGTCAGGCGAGTTCGCCGCGCGAAGACCTGGGAACGTTCCAGCCTTTACGACCTTGGTCCCAGTTGCCAAATTCGTTCATTCCAAATAGAAAGAGCGCGTGGCGATGCCAAACCTACGTTGCTTGGAGGAGATCGGCTGATCGTCAAGCCCCATCCGGGCGGACCCCCAGATCCCCCTGCGGCGGCCGACCGCTCCCGACCCGACGACCCCGTTCCTCCGATGAGCCCGCACCGAAGATCACCGCTGTCCTGACCTCGACACGAGCAAACGCAACTCCTAACAGAAAAGGGCGCAGCGTCATGTCAGACACCCCGACCCAAAAAGATTGGACGAAGGCCGCGGCCATGGCGATCCCCAAGGGAGGATTCTTCAAGGACAAGGTGGAGCAGGGCCGATACGGCCCGATTTTCCCGAAGACCCCGGCGTGTTACGGCTTCTCGATTATCGCGAAGATCGTTCCGGGCACGGAAGAGAAATTCTACGAGTACGCGAGAAGCATCGAGAAAGCCGTGGCGGGGAGTCCGGACGTCCTCGCGGTCCTCAAGCTCCACTACCTGCGCTGGAACCTGTTCGAGATCAAGGGGGAGACCTACTTCCAGTACATGGGCATCTTCGACACCGATTTCGACAAGTACACCGAGGACGCGGTCGCCATCTTTTCAGCGACGGGCCTGAGCACGTCCTTCGAGAATCTCGAGGGCTTTCCCAAGGACTGGAAGACGAACCCCGCGGCGTTCGTCAAGTTCGTGCGCGAGCACCATCAGCCCGCCTTCCTGGAGTACGGTGAATACCCTTACGTCTCGGCCGACGAGATCAAGAAGGCGCTCAAGCTGAAGGCGGCCTTCTCGACGATGCTCGATCAGATGCAGTAAGCCCGTGAACCACGCCATGCGCTACAAACGGTCGCCATCTGCGACGCGACAGCGACTCGCCGGCGGCCTCCTCCTCTTGTTTGTGGTGACCAGTTCGTTCGCAGAGACCGACTCGAAGAGGACACGAACCATGAGCACGAAAGATCCGATGTCGGCGGTGCGGCACTACATCGATGCTTTTAACCGCGGCGACGCCAAGGAGATGGCGGCGACGTTCAGCGTTCCCGCCTCGATTCTCGACGGCATGGCCCCGCATGTGTGGCAGGGACCGAACGCCGCCCAGGATTGGTATCGAGACGTGCTGATTGAAGGTAAGCAGCACGGTGCTTCCGACTATTTCGTCACTCTGGGCGAGCCGCTGCACAACAACGTCACGGGCGATAGCGCGTACGTCGTGATTCCCGCGACCATGACATTCAAAGTGAAAGGCAAGCAAGTGACGCAAACCGGTGCGGTCTTTACGGTGGCGCTGCGCAAGCTCCCCGAAGGCTGGCGCATCGCTGCCTGGGCCTGGTCGAAGGGGAAGCAATGACTGCAGGCGGCTGGCGCGTGGATCCGCCGAGCCGACGGCGTCGAGCTCGATTTCTTCGCCTGATACCCGAATAGGACTTTCCATGCTCGAGACCGACGACATCCAGCACATTCTTCTGGCGCGCACCCCCGCGCTCACGGGGCGGTACGAGTTCCTGACGTTTCGAAGCGCGTCCGGCGGGCGGGCGTGGCTGACGGCCATTCTCGACAAGGTGCAGTCGGCTGCGGCGGTGCAGGCGTCGGTCGCATAGCGACAAGCGATGGGTGACCGTGGCGTTCACCTGGAACGGCCTGCGGGCGCTCGGCCTCGACGCGGCCTCCCTGTCCACGTTTCCCGAGGAGTTCCGGCAGGGCATGCCGGCGCGCGCGGAGGTCCTGGGCGACACCGGCGCGAACGATCCGTCCAACTGGGTCGGCGGTCTCGCGAGCCCCGACCTTCACGCCATCGTCATCCTGTTCGCCCGGGACGCCGCGGAGCGCGAGAGATCGCTGAAGGAGCACGAGCGCGCTCCTCGCGAAATGCGAAGGCGTCGAGCGGCTCTCCGCGCTCGACCTCGAGGCCACGCCTCCCTTCGGGTACGCGCACGATCACTTCGGCTACCGCGACCGGCTCTCGCAGCCGATCATCGAAGGGACGGGCGAGACGCCGACGCCCGGCTCCGGCGCGGCGCTCAAGGCGGGCGAGTTCATCCTCGGCTACCCGGACGAGGACGGTCCCGCAGTCAATCTGCCGCAGCCCGAGGTCCTCTCCCGCAACGGCAGCTACATGGCCTACCGCCGCATGGAGGAGCACGTCGGCGCTTTTCGCGACTTCCTCCGGCAGCACGGCCGGACGCCCGAGGAACAGGAGCTCATCGCGGCGAAGCTGATGGGGCGCTGGCGCAGCGGCGCCCCGCTCGTGCTGGCTCCGGACAAGGACGACCCCGCGCTCGGGGCCGACCTTCAACGAAACAACGACTTCAACTTCAAGCAGATGGATCCGCACGGCTATGCGGTGCCGCTCGGCTCGCACATCCGGCGCATGAACCCCCGCGACACGGCGCACAACATGAATCGTCGCCGGATGATCCGCCGGGGAGCCACGTACGGCCCGCACCTGCCGGAGGGCTCGGAAGAGGACGGCGTCGAGCGCGGCATCGCGGCCTTCGTGATCTGCGCCAGCCTGGTCCGGCAGTTCGAGTTCGCGCAGAACGTCTGGGCGAACGATCGGAACTTCCACGAGCTCGGCAACGAGCGGGACCCGATCATCGGCACGCAGGACGGCACTCTCGAATACAAGATCCCGAAGCGCCCGATCCGGAAGACGATCAAGGGTCTGCCCGCCTTCACCACCGTCCGGGGCGGGGCTTACTTCTTCTTGCCCGGAATCAAGGCTCTCCAGCACCTCGCGTCTCGGGACGGAGATTTGTGAACCGAACGGACCTTCCCTAGCCGATGACCGACGTCCTCGTCATTGGCGCCGGTCCCGCCGGCGTGTACGCCGCCCTGCGCGCCGCGGAGCTGGGCGCCCGCACGACGCTCGTCACGCGCGAGGAGTTCGGCGGAATGGCAGCCAACGAGGGGACCGTTCCCGTGCGAACCCTGGCCCACGCGGCCCGCCTCATCCGCGAGGCAAGACAGCTCGGCCGGTACGGCATCGCGGCGGTCGAGCCGGTTCTCGATTACTCGCGCCTGCTCGCGCGCGTGCGCGAAGTCGTCGAGGACGTGCGCGCGCACTCCGCCTTTCGCCCGCAGATCGAGTGCTCTGGGAGTCGCGGTGCACGAACGGGCCGGCGCGGCGCGCTTCTCCGGCAGTCACGAGGTCGAGACCGAGAGCGGCCTCCGGCTCCGCGCGGACCGGATCATTCTCTGCACGGGTGGCTCGAGCCGGCGCCTCGTCGGTCCCCGGCTCCGAGTGGACGAGCACGCACCAGGACGCCTGGAGCCTGACTGCGGTCCCGCCATCGATGCTGGTCGTCGGAGCGGGCGCGACGGGGGTTCAAGTCGCCTCGATCTTCAACGCCTTCGGCTCGAAGGTCGAGCTCTTCCAGAGGGGGCCGCGCATCCTGCCGACCGAGGACGCCGACGTCTCGGCGGCCGTGGCCGAGGCGTTTCGGGCTTCGGGCGTCGCCGTGCATGAGAACCTCGATCGAATCGACTCCTTCGAGAAGACGCCTTCCGGCGTCCGGATGAGCTTCACTCGAAACGGCGCCCCGCGAAGGCGGAGGCCGCGCTGGCGGTCATCGCGGTCGGCTGGGAGGCCAATACCGCGGCGCTGAACCTCGCGGCCGCGGGCGTCGAGACCGACGGCCGGGGCTTCGTGAAGGTGGACTCCCATCTCCGGACCACCGCTCCCCACGTGTTCGCGGCGGGAGACATCACCGGCCACCTGCTCTTCGTTCCCACGGCCCTCCAGGAGGGCTACGTGGCGGCGACGAACGCGGTGTGCGGGCCGACGTGACCATCGGAGAGCCGGCGACCCCGACGGGCAGCTTCACGGACCCGGAGTACGCGCAGGTCGGTCTCACCGAGGAGAAGGCCCGCGAGTCGCACGACGTCGCGACCGCCGTCGTTCGATTCGATACGACGACGCGCACGATCATCGACGGGCGCACCGCCGGCTTCTGCAAGCTCGTCGTCGATCGCGCGACGGCCCGGGTGCTGGGCTGTCACGTCGTCGGCGAGCGGGCGGTCGAGATCGCCCAGGTGGCGTCGATCGTCGTCGCTGCGGGCATGAAGGTCTCGGAGCTCGCGCGCGTGCCGCTCTCCTTTCCGACCTACGCGGGGATCCTCGGTCGCGTGGCCGCGGACGCCGCCCGCGAGGTCGAGCCTTCGTCGGGCCGATCGTCGGCCCTGGCGGACGCGATTCCGACATGAGTCCGAAGCCGGAAAGCCCGGAACAAGGGGGAATGCGATGAGCTCGTCGAAGCCGCCGGCCCGAACGTACAACCAGAGCCACGTTGCACGGCCTCACAAGCCGGGCAAGCGACGCCTGAGCATCTACTGGACGTGGAGCTATCCGTGGGAGGCGGGGCGCGATCCCGCGTCGATGGAGAACCGCTTCTCCACGATCACCGAGGTCCGGAACGTCCTCTGGCCGAGCTACGAGACGCCGGAATACAGCGCGGCGCAGTTCCTCCAGGGGATCGCCGGGACCCTGGAGCTCTTCCACCGATCGACCCTGGCCTTCCAGCAGATCGCGGGCGAGGCCACCGGCTTTCCCGTCGCCGTCTTCCAGCGCATCGACCAGGCGGGCTACCGGCTGCCGATCGACGAGCGGATCCTGGCGGACACCGACACGCTCATGGTCTTCGGCCTCGACCACCTCCCGTCCGAACAGGTCGCCGAGCCGGCGGAGATCCAGGCCATCTCGGAATGGCTCAAGCGCGAGGGAACGTGCCTGCTGCTCGCGCCGCACCACGACGTGGGGTTCACGAGCGACTTGAAGCAGCGGCAGGTGGAATACCTCCATCACGGCGACGCGCTCGTGCCGCGCCAGCAGCGCTTCGGGCAATACACGCGTTCGCTGATGAAGGGGCTCGGCGTGCCGGTCTCAACCAGTACGGGCTCCGCCCCGCGGTCGTCAAGGGCACGAAGGAGATCGCGCCGCTGACGGCCTTTCACGACCTCGACCGGCTCGGCCTGCTGAAGAACGTGACGACGTTCAACTTCCATCCGCACCTGCCGCACTACGAGCTGACCGGGGACGCCGGCGCGGTGACGGTCCTGGGCCGGCAGCTCGATCGACCCGGATCGTCCGCATCCGTTCACGGCCGCGGGCAACACGGAGTTCAACGCGCTGCTCTGGATGCCGCCGCAGGGTCCGCGCGCCGGCGACATCCTGCTCGTGGACTCCACGCACTTCACGACGCTCTTCGGCGGGACGGACAGCCTCTCGAACTTCTGGCGCAATCTCGCGCGGATGGCCTGATGGAGCTCCTGAGCAAGGCCGTCCCGGTCGCGATGCTCTCCTTCGTGGTCTCGAGCATGCTCGCCGTGGGCGTGAGCCTGACCCTGAGGCAGATCGCGGACCCGCTGCGGAACGTGCGGCTCGTCGCGATGGGTCTCGCGGCCAATTTCGTCCTCATGCCCCTGGCCGCGGTCGGGCTCGGGAGGCTGCTGCGGCTCGATCCTTCCTTCGCCGTCGGCCTCGTCATCCTCGGATCCGCGGCCGGCGCGCCGTTCCTGCCGCTGCTCGCGAAGCTCTCGAAGGGCAACATGGCCTTCGCGGTCGGGCTGATGGTGCTGCTCATGATCCTGACGGTGGCCTACATGCCGCTCGTGCTGCCGCTGCTGCTCGAAGGCGTCTCGGTCGATGCGGCGAAGATCGCCCGCTCGCTTCTTCTCCTCATGCTGCTGCCGCTCGGGATCGGGCTGGCGGCGAAGGCGCGATGGGAGGCCGCGGCCGCGCGGATCAAGCCGGTCCTCGACCGCGTCTCCAGCGTGAGCCTCGTCCTGCTGATCGCGCTCCTGACCGTCACGAACTTCGACAAGATGCTGAGCGTCTTCGGCACGCGCGGCATCCTCGCCGGGATCCTCTTTCTTCTCTTCGGCTTCGCGATCGGCTACGTCCTCGGAGGGCCGGCGCGTGAAACGCGCAAGGTCCTCGGGCTCGGAACGGCGCAGCGCAACATCGCCGCCGCGCTCGTCGTGGCAGGCCAGAATTTCAGCGACCCGAAGGTCGTGGTCATGGTCGTCGTCGTCGCCATCGTCGGGTTGCTGCTGCTCATGCCCCTGGCGCGCGTCCTGTCCCGGCGCGGCTGACCGGCGTGATGACGATCCCGCGCCCCGTCGCGTGCGGGAGCGATCGCGTTCGCGGTCCTGCTGGCCTTCCCCTCCGCGGCCGCGCTCGCCCAGAACCGCGGCGTGTACCCGCTCGGGATGACCGCTATCAATTCCGGGGGCGTCGCCGCGTCCGGATTCACTTACGCGAACGCGTTCCTCTTCTACGGGCGCGACGAATCAAAGGGTCCCGACGGAGAGACGATCGCGACCGGGACCAACTCCGTTCTGATGGACATGAACACGCTCGCCTGGGCGAGCGAGCCGATCGCCGCTCTGAACGGGCTCCGATTCTCGCTCGCGGCGACGATCCCGATCGCGAACAACTCTCTCGCGTCGGACGTCTCCGGGTCGATCAGCGGCGGCGGCGGGCTGGCCGACTCCTACTATCAGCCGGTCATCCTCGGCTGGGCCTTCGGGCGCGCCGACCTTCGCGCGGCATACGGGTTCCTGGCGCCGACGGGCCGCTTCCACGCCGGAGCAAGCGACAACGTCGGCTCCGGCTACTGGACCCACACGCTCTCGCTCGGCGAGACCTTCTATCTGACGGGGGATCGCGCCACCGCCCTCTCGGCCTACCAGATCTACGAGTTCCACACGACCCAGGAAGGCACGGACATCCATCCGGGCCAGACATTGAGCCTCGACTACTCGCTGACGCAGAGGATCGCGCTTCGGAAGGACCTTCAACTTCAGGTCGGATTGGCAGGCTACGGCCAGTGGCAGACGACCGGCAGGAGCGGGCCCGACGTGACGCCCGCCGAGATGGCGGCGCGCTACCGAGTCAACGCGCTCGGAGGGGCGGCCAACGTGCTCTTGCCCGGCCGCAAGGTCAGCCTCGGTGTCAGGTACCTCAAGGAATTCTCGAATCGTTCGACGTTCCAGGGGTACTCGATCCAGATTTCCGGCTCCCTCAGTCTTTAGTTCGGGAGCCGTTCTTCAGGGCAGGCCAACTCACTTCGGCTTGACCTGGGTAACCGGATCCGCGGGTCTCGCACCGAGCGCGGTCGCGCACGAAGTGAGTGAAAACATGCGACACCGCGCCGGCTCTCGCCGGCGCAGTGTCGGCCCGCAGCCCGTTCCCGAACTCCACCGAAGCGTCAGGCGGCCGAGATCGGCTCTGGACCCGGCTTCGTCGACCGAAGGATCAGTTCTTCGATCGTCTGAACACGAAAAACAGAACGATGATCGCGGCGAGGATCAGCACAGCCCACAGCACCCACGAGCTTCCTCCCTTGGCGGGCTCTTCGGCCGGGGCCGTCGCCGGGCTCGCCGCTGTCGGCGCCTCGGCCACGCTGGTCGTCGTCGTCGTGCTGGTCGTGGTCTCCATGGAGGTGCTCGCCGCGGGAGCCGGCGCGGCGGAAGCCGGTTCCGTAGCAACCGCCGCCGGAGCTGCTGCGGCGGGAGCGGCCGCCATGGGAGCGGGTGCCGCGGGAACCGGTGTCGCCGCGAGCGTCGCTTCGACTTGTTTCTCGGTCATCACGTGGGGAGGACCTTCCGTGACGATGGTCGCCGTCAACTGATCTCTCTCGCGAAGGTCCGACAGCTGAACCGGCTTGCCGTCCTTGTAAACGCGGACTCCTCGCTTGTCCACCTCGCCCTGCGTGAACATCTTGTAGCCGTCTTTGCTGCGCACGATGACGGACGTGCCGAGAGCCTTCACGACCTCGCCGTTCTTGACCTCCGTCACAAAAACGGGATGGACGGTGGTCGTCGTGGTGATGACGGCAGTTCCCTTCATGCCCGGCTTCAACTCGCCGACCGACATCTTCTTGCCGTTGACGGTGAAGAGGAAGTCGGGGGGCACCGTGATCTCGCGGGCGCCTTCCGGTCCCTTCACCACCAGGTCGTTTCCGTCCACCGAGATGATCTCGAAGGACTTCGTCTCGGTCGACATGTGTGTCTGCGCCTGTGCGGCGCCCGCCGCCACCAGGCCGACCACGGCCGCGATCGCCACGATTCCCCATTTCAGATTTCCAGGTCGCAAGGGGCCCCTCCTTTCGGTCTCCGGTTGCGGTGTGACCCGATTGTCATCACCGCCGAATCAGAAACGAACCACGGGAAGCAAGGCCGTGATCTTATCCCCGGTGCCCGCCGGGGCGTGCGGGCGATCCTCCGAGAGGCCTGGCGCCCCTATTGACACACCCGGGTTAGATCGATATTATTCGATATATGGATGCGCGGGCGGTTGCCGGGAACCTGGTCATCCGGCGTGCCGACACCTCCGACTTCGACCGCGTGGCGGCGTTGCTGCGCGAATGCCGCCTGCCCGTGGACGGCCTTCGGGACGCGCTCGGCCGCGCCCTGATCGCGTCGCGGGGCGCCGAGATCGTGGGCTGCGTGGCGATCGAGCTCTCCGAAGGGGTCGCGCTCCTGCGTTCGCTCGCGGTGTCCGCGAGCTCGCGTGGCCAGGGCCTCGGCGGCCTTCTGACCGCGCAGGCGCTGGAGATGGCCCGAGAGCTCGGCGCGCGGGACGTCTATCTCCTGACGGAGACGGCGGCCGACTTCTTTCCCCGGTTCGGATTCGCCGTGGAAGAGCGCGCCGGCGCGCCGGCGGCGCTGCGGAATTCCGTCGAGTTTCACTCGGCCTGTCCCGAGAGTGCGCGGATGATGCACGCGCGCGTGAGCCTGTGAACGAGGAAGTGGCCGTCGTCGCCCTGAAGGCGCTGGCCGACCCGACGCGGCTGAAGATCCTGGGGCTCCTGAAGTCGCGCGGACGTTCATGCTGCGACCTGATCGCCCGCAACGAGCGGGGCCTGTGCGCCTGCGACATCGAGGAGGCGGTCGGGCTGTCGCAGGCGGCGGTGTCGCATCACATGGGGCTGCTGCGGCGGGCGGGCCTCGTCGAGGCGGAGAAGCGGGGCCGGTGGATGTACTACCGGCGCAACGAGGCCGCGATCGCGGGCCTGGCCGATCAGATCGCGAAGGCCGTCTAGGAGAAAATTTGTGCCGATCTGTTCGATTGTTCTCGATCTATTGATGAAAGGAGGTCGCCATGCCGCATCCGTGCACATCTCTCTGAACGTCTCGGATCTCGATCGGTCCGTGGAGTTCTACCGGCGCTTCTTCGGCGAGCCGAAGAAGCTCAAGAGCGGACTATGCGAAGTTCGTCGCGAGCGAGCCCGGAGATCCATCTCGCCCTGCAGCCCGGCGGCCGGACTGGATTCCGCGGGCGGTCCCTGTCGCATCTCGGCATCCGGGTCGACTCGACGGCCGAGGTGCGCCGGTGGAAGATCCGCGCTCGGGGAGCGCGGTCTGCCGACCGAGGAGGAGAAGCGGGAGGCGTGCTGCTACGCCGCTCCAGGACAAGTTCTGGGTGGCCGATCCCGACGGAAACCGCTGGGAGGTCTACACGGTGCTCGAGGACATCGAAGGAAGGCCGAGGCCGGATGACCTGTTGTCAGCCGAGGCGGAGCGGCCGGCCGGAGGCGCGAAGAGGCCGTCGCGTCGCGGCCTGCTGCTGAACGGAATGGTTTCTCGCCCGCTGAGGCGAGGCCATGTCCTCTGAGCTCGCTGAGAACCGGCGCCGATCGGCGCGCGGCCAAGCGGCTGAACGCCTTCGAGCGCTACCTGTCCCTCTGGGTGGCGGCCAGCATGGCGGCCGGGCTGCTCATCGGCGAGCGCTTCCCGGCGTGAGCGCCGCGCTTCGCGGCCTCGAGTTCGGCGAAGGCTCGCACATCAACATCCCGATCGCCGTCCTCATCTGGCTGATGATCTACCCGATGATGCTGAAGATCGACTTCGCGGTCGATCCGCGGCGTCGGCAAGCGGCCCCGCGGCCTCCTCGTCACGCTCTTCGTGAACTGGCTGGTCAAGCCGTTCTCGATGGCGTTCCTCGGCTGGCTCTTCTTCCGGCACGTCTTCTCGCCCTGGATCGGGCCGGAGCTGGCCGGCCAGTACATCGCCGGCGTCATCATCCTCGCCGCCGCGCCCTGCACGGCGATGGTCTTCGTCTGGTCGTACCTCTCGGACGGCGATCCCGCCTACACGCTCGTGCAGGTGTCGGTGAACGACCTCATCATGCTGGTCGCCTTCGCGCCGATCGTGAAGCTGCTGGTGCCGGGCGCGGCCGGCCTCGAAGTGCCGTTCGGGTGCTGCTCTATCGGTCCTCGTCTTCGTCGTCATCCCGCTGGCCTCGGGCGCGGCGAGCCGGGCGTCCTCGTCGCGCGCCGCGGCGCGAGTGGTTCGAGGAGCGCTTCCTGCAGCGTTCGCGCCCGTGACCACGGTCGGCGCTGCTCGCGACGCTGACGCTGATCTTCGCCTTCCAGGCGGAGAACATCACCGGCCGCTGGCTCCACGTGCTGCTGATCGCGGTCCCGATCCTGATCCAGGTCTACTTCAACTCGTCGCTCGACCTACGGCCTGATGAAGGCTCGTCGGCGTCCCGTACGCGGTGGCCGCGCCGGGCGCCCTGATCGGCGCCTCGAACTTCTTCGAGCTGGCGGTGGCGACGGCGATCGCGCTCTACGGCCCCGGCTCGGGCGCGGCCCTCGCGACGGTCGTCGGCGTGCTCGTCGAGGTGCCGGTGATGCTGTCGGTCTGCCGCTTCTGCGTGGCGACGCGCCGGTGGTTCCCGGTCGACGTCTCGGGTGGCATGAGGAAGAAGGATCGAAAAGGAGAATGCCGTGACAGACGCCTCGGCCCGGAAGAAGTTCAAGATCCTCTTCCTCTGCACGCGGCAACTCCGCGCGCAGCATCCTCGCGGAGTTCTTCCTGCGGCGGCTCGATCCCGATGCGCTTCGAGGTGTTCAGCGCCGGCGCGAATCCGAAGGGCCGCGTGAACCCGTACGTCCTCGAGCTTCTCGAAGGACGGGTACCACATCGACGCGAGCGGCGCGCGAAGCAAGTCCTGGGAGGAGTTCCGGGACGTGAAGTTCGATTTCGTCATCACGGTCTGCGACAAGGCCCGCGAATCCTGTCCCGTCTGGCCGGGGCAGCCGATCATCGCCCACTGGGGATCGGAGGATCCGGACGCGGCCCAGGGCGAGGAGGCGCAGCGGAGAGCGATCAAGAAGGTGGGCGTCGAGATCTACCGCCGCCTCGGCCTCTTCACCGCACTGCCTCTCGAAAGCCTCGACCGGCTGCGGCTCGAGCAGATGACGAAGGCCATCGGCGGAAGGTAGACGACCGGCAGGTCCGGCGCGGCGGTTCAGAGCCCGCGGATCCACTCCATCAACCGGGCCGCCTCGGCGTCGATGAGGCCGGGGTCGTGGAACGTGTAGGCGAGAAGCGACACGCCCTGCGTCGCGGAAAGGAGATGCACTGCGAGGCCCTGTGACTCCTCGCCCTTCCCCAGCGCACGGAACTGGGTCTCGAGCCAGTCGAGGACCTCCGCGAACAGCGTCGTGGCCTTCTTCGCGATGGGACCCCGCTCCTTGTGGAGCTCGGCGTTGAGGGTCCCGACGGGGCATCCGCTCCGCGAGAGGTCCCGCCGCTCATCGATCTTGATCTGGACGAAGCCGATGAGGCGCTCCCTCGGGGTGGCCAGCGCGGCGAGGTCCCGGAGCAGCTTCCGAATGCGCTCGAGCCGCCGCTCGATGATCGCCTCGCCGATCTCATCCTTCGTCTTGAAGTAGTAGTAGACGTTTCCGACAGGGATCCTGGCTTCCCTCGCGATGTCGGCGAGGGCCGTCTTTCCGAATCCCCGCCGATAGACGGCCATCATGGCCGCGTGGGTCAGCTTTTCCCGATTATCCGCCCGAAACCCTGGCATCGGCCCTCCGTATGGTAAGTCAGTTGACTGACTGATACGCTACAGGGAGGTGGAGTTTGAGTCAACGGGGGCACATCGCGATGCGGCGGCGATCCCGGGTCCGGCTCGGCTGGTCGTGCACGGCGTTCGCGGCCATCGCCGCCTCGATGGCGCTGGCCGGGACGGCGGCATCGAAACCGTCCGAGAGTGAACGCGAGCACTGGATCGGAACCTGGGCCACCGCTGCGCAGCGCCCCTTCCCGAGCCACCCCGACACCTTCCGCAACCAGACGGTCCGCCTCATCGTGCGCACGAGCGCCGGTGGAGCGAGGGTCCGGGTTCGGATCTCCAATGTTTTCGGCGACCAGCCGCTCGTGATCGGCGCGGCCCACGTTGCCCGGCGGACCGCCGGGGCCGCCATCGATCCGAAGTCCGACCGCAGAGTCACTTTCGGCGGCGCCGCGTCTCCAACGATCGCCGCGCACGCGATGGCGGTGAGCGATCCCGTCGATTTCGATGTACCCGCGCTGTCGGATCTGGCGATCAGCCTCTTCCTTCCCGACGCGACGGTCGCGACGACGGCGCACGCGCTGGCGAAGCAGACGAGCTATGTCTCGCCCGAGACCGGCGATGCGACCGCGGCCGCCGACCTGCCGGTCGAAAAGACGATCACCACGTGGCCGTTTCTGACCGGAGTCGAAGTCGCCGCCTCCTCCCGCGGCGCGGCCATCGTCGCGTTCGGGTCCTCGCTCACGGACGGGGACGGCTCGACAAAGGACACCAACCATCGCTGGCCCGACGTGCTCGCGGAACGGCTGCAGAGAGCCGACCCGAAGGCGGAGCTCGGCGTCCTGAACGAGGGCATCATCGGCAACCGCCTGCTGTTCGACTTCGAGAGCCCGCGCCAGGCGGGCGGTTCGTTCGGGGACGTCTTTCAGAAGCTCGGACCGGCGCTCGGCCAATCCGGTCTCGCGCGCTTCGAACGCGACGTGCTGGAGCAGCCCGGGGTGAAGTACGTGATCCTGGCGCTCGGGGTCAATGACATCCTGTTCCCGGGCGCCTTCATCCCGGAGAGCGAGGGCGTGACCGCCGAGAGCCTCATCGAGGGCAACCGCCGCCTCGCCGCGCGCGCCCGAGAGAACGGGATCCGGGTCATCGGGACGACGGTTCCGCCCTTCGAGGACGCGACGTTCCGGAATCCGACGATTCTGTTCTTCACGCCGGAGAAAGAGGCCGTGCGCCAGAAGGTCAACGCCTGGATCCGGAGCGGATCAGGATTCGACGCCGTGATCGACTTCGACGCGGCCGTGCGCGACCCGAGCCGGCCGGCGCATCTTCTTCCCGCGTACGACAGCGGAGACCACGTGCACCCCAACGACGCCGGCTACGTCGCCACGGGAAACGCGATTTCCCTCGCCCTGTTCCTCGGTCCCTCCTCGGGTTAGCGTCCGCCCCGCCCCGGCGGCCCGCGTTATACGATTCGCAGGCCTTTCCTTCACATTCGAAGCTTGGGGCGGGATCCCGCTCCGGAGCAAAGGGGGATGCCTTGAAAGATCGTATGAGTCGGAGACTCGCTGTCCTGGCCGTCCTGGGAGCTCTCTCGACCGTCGGGCGCATTGCTGCGCAGCCTCTCGATCGGACGGTCCTGCCGATTCCCGAGCCGCAGCCGCCGACGATCACAGAGCTCTCCGCGCGCGACGCGAAGCCTCCCGCGCGGTTCGACATCCGCGCTCCCGAGGGCGCGCCGAACGTCGTCGTCGTGCTTCTCGACGACATCGGTTTTGGACAATCGAGTGCTTTCGGGGGGCCGATTCGGATGGCGACACTCGACCGGCTCGCGTCCGAAGGTCTCCGTTTCAACAATTTCCACACGACCGCTCTGTGCTCTCCGACGCGCACGGCCCTCCTGACGGGCCGCAACCACCACGTCAACAACGCGGGCGCCATCATGGAGCTCGCGACGGCCTTCCCGGGAAACACGGGCATCCGTCCCGCGAGCGTCGCGCCGCTCGCCGAGATGCTGCGGTTGAACGGCTATAGCACCGCGGCCTTCGGCAAATACCACGAGACGCCGCCCTGGGAGGTCTCGGTCTCCGGTCCCTTCGATCGATGGCCGACGCATTCGGGCTTCGACAAGTTCTACGGCTTCATCGGCGGCGAGACCAACCAGTGGGCGCCGGCGATCTTCGACGGCACCATCCGCGTCGAGCATCCGGCATCTCCGGACTACCACTTCACGGTGGACATGACGAATCAGGCGCTCGCCTGGATGCAGGCGCAGCACTCCCTGACGCCGGACAAGCCCTTTTTCGTGTATTTCGCGACGGGCGCTCTGCACGCGCCGCATCACGTGCCGAAGGCCTACATCGACCGGTACAAAGGGCAATTCGATCAAGGCTGGGACGCCCTGCGGGAACAGACGTTCGCGCGGCAGAAGAAGATGGGTGTCATCCCTCCGAACGCCGACCTCACGGTCCGGCCCAAGGAAATTCCGTCCTGGGACTCCCAGACCGCCGCGCAGAAACGGATCGAGGCGCGGCAGATGGAGACGTTCGCCGGTTTCGGCGAGCACACCGATGAACAGGTCGGACGCCTGGTCGCGGGACTTCAGGACATGGGCGTCATGGACAACACGCTCTTCATCTACATCGTCGGCGACAACGGGGCGAGCGCGGAGGGCGGTCCCGAGGGCGCCTATAACGAAATGATGGCGTTGAACGGGATCATCAATACCGCCGAGATCAACATGCCGCACCTCGAAGAATGGGGCGGCCCGAAGACGTTTCCGCACTACGCCATCGGCTGGGCGTGGGCGGGGGACACGCCCTTCCAATGGACCAAGCAGATCGCGTCGCACTACGGCGGGACGACCAACGGAATCGTCGTTCACTGGCCGGCAAGGATCAAGAAGGGTGGCGGCGTCCGCTCGCAGTTCACCTACGTCACGGACATCGCGCCGACGGTTCTCGAGGCCGCCAAGTTGCCGTTTCCCAAGAGCGTCGACGGAACCGTCCAAAAGCCGTTCGACGGGACCTCGATGATCTACGACATTCGACAATCCGGCCGCTCCGGAGACGCACACGACGCAGTACTTCGAGATGTTCGGGAATCGCGGGATCTATCGACGACGGGTGGATCGCCGCCGCGCGCCACTCGATTCCCTGGCTCATGGTGCCGCTGCCGCCGCTGACCGCCGACGTCTGGGAGCTGTACCACACGGCCGAGGACTTCAGCGAGGCGCACGATCTCGCGGCGAAGAATCCCGCGAAGCTCAAGGAGATGCAGGACGTCTTCACGAAGGAGGCGATCGCCAACCACGTGCTGCCGATCGACGACCGCCGGTCGGAGCGTTTCGATGCGAAGATCGCCGGCCGCCCCGATCTGATGAACGGGCGCACGACGCTGACCGTCTACCCGGGCATGACCGGGATGACCGAGAACGCATTCATCAACGTCAAGAACGCCGCGTACACGATCACGGCGCCGGTCGAGCTGTCCGATGCGAAGACGAACGGCGTGATCATCGCCCAGGCCGGCGCCTTCGGCGGCTGGGTGCTCTACATGAAGGACGGCGTCGTTCATTACGAGTACAACTACTTCGGCATCGAGCGGACGAACATCGCCGGCCCGGCGGCCGTGCCGGCGGGCAAACACGTCATTCGTTTCGAATTCGTGCCGGACGGCCCGAAGCCGGGTGCCGGCGGCACGGGCACACTCTTCGTCGACAGCCAGAAAGTCGCGCAGGGCCACGTTCCGAAAACCCAGCCCTACGCGTTTTCCGCCGATGAAGGCGCCGACGTCGGTCTCGACGGCGAGACCGCGGTCTCCAACGACTACAAAGAGGGAGACAACAAGTTCACGGGCAAGATCGTGAAGGTCACGATCGACGTGAAGGCGTCGTCGTTGTCCGCGACAGACAAGAAGGCGGAGGAAGACGCTCGGAAGGCGGCATCGGTCATCGAGGACTGAACGGGGTTCCGGTTCTCGCCGGGTGGTTTTACCTGGCGATCGGAGACGGCGAACCGCGCGAGAGCTCGAAGCGCCGGGCGCGACGCCTCGTCAGCCCTTCGACTCCGGCGCCTCCTGCACCTCGGTCGAATCTCCCGTCCGATGGTCCTCGATCTGGAAGCGCAGGAAGTCGTGGATCGCGGCGAGGGATTTCTGGTCGGCGGTCGAGATCCGGACGCGCGCGCCGGCGGCCGTCTCCTCGTAGGAGTAGTGAATCGTGCTCCTTCGAGTCTTCATGACCGGCACACCCGGCGGCGTCTGGCCGTGGATGAGCATCGGCGCCTGGAAGTCGCCCGCCGCGAACATCTTCGCGATGTGCGCGAGATGCCCGCGGATCGCGTCGCGGCTCGCCCGGTCCTCCGGGTCGTTCGCCGAGACGGCGATGGCGCCGCCATCCGGTGAGAGCGAAAAGTGATGTGTCGTCTTGTCGTGATCGAATCCCATGACCATGTCGCCGCGGCCGTCGACGGCGGCGTGATGCGCGGCGCACGTGTCGGCGTCCTGCGCGGGCGCGGCGAAGGCAAGCAGAGCAGTCGCGGCGGCGAGGAAGAACGTCTTCATTTCGGCCTCCGTTCGGATGTTCGCCGGTGGATGAACCGGCGCTCGTGGAAATCGATGGAGGTGAGATTCGGGCGGGAGGTGAGCGACTCGAGGAGCTTCGCCGCCGAACCGTCGGGCGTGCCGGCGAGCCGATCGCTCCACTGCTGCAGAACCCGACGAAATTCGTCGCGGAACCGCGTCAGGCTTTCGATGCGACGTTCGGTTTCGGCGAGCCGCTCGGCCGCGAGCGCGTGGACGCGTTTGCACGGCGGCGACCCGCTGCGGCGCTCTTTCAGAAAAACGCCGATTTCCCCGAGCGTGAATCCGATCGCCAGAGCTCGCTGGATGAGCCGCACGGTCTGGAGCGTCTCCGGCGAATAGACGCGATAGCCGTTCCCGAGTCTTCGCGGCGCCGGCAGGAGTCCCGCGCGCTCGTAGTGCCGCAGCGTATCGGGGCTGACGCCTGCCGCGGCGGCGAGCTCGCCGGATCGCATCTCACTCTCCGGGCTCTCCCTCCGCGCCATGCCGGAAGAGTGTAGACCCCGGAATCGGTTCCAGGGTCAAGGGTCTTCTTGGCCCGGCTCGATGTCGCCGCTCTAGGCGGTGAGCTCCTTCGACGTGATCTGGTACTTGAAATTGTCGGCGTCGAGAGGATCGAGCCGTCCGTCGGCCGTCTCGCACTGCGGATACATGAGGAAGTTGCACGGAGCTCCCTGGGCGCCCGGGAGCGCCACGTCATGACCGTAGTTGTAGGCCATCCAGTTCATCTCCCAGGAGCCGAAGAGCCGGGCTCGGGCTTTCTTGACCATCTCGTTGTCGATCGGCAGGTTCCCGGGGGGCTCCTCGAGCATGACCTTGCGGACGTCGGCCGGATCGACCGGCACCCAGCCGTAGTCTCGCAGGTGAACCTGTGCGCGGCAGTGCTGGGCCTTCGTCGCATTTTCGGACGACAGCCCGAGGCTCTTGTATCCCAGCGCCGAAGGGCCGACGCGAATGCCGTACACGTCGCGCGCCGGCAGGCCAGCCGCTCGTGCGAGTCCGACGTAGAGCGCGTTCAGGTCCGCGCACTTGCCGCCGAAATCCTTCGATTCGACGAGAAACCGGATGTCGCCCACGCCGCAACCCCGCGTCTTCGGGTTGCGGTAGGTGTTCTCCACGATCCACTCGTAGATGGCGCGCGCCTTTTCGACGTCCGTCGACTTTCCGCGCGTGACGTCCAGAGCGAGGACCTTGACCGCGCCGTCGACGGGGATCATCTTCGACGGCTGGCGGTAAGACTCGAGCTCGGCCGCGTCGGCCTTCGGCGCGTTGCCTTTCGCAGCCAAGTCGATCGAATAGCCGCGCGTCGCGACTCGGCTGGTGAGCGTCAGGACCGGCCGGACGCCGTCCGGGAATTTCGCGTTGACGATTCCGAGCGCGTCCTCTTTCCTCTGCACGAGCTCGGCCGAGCCCCCTTCGGCATGGAAGTCGTTGGAGAGCGTCTTCTGGAACGGCGTCTCTCCGAGAAGCGGCGTCGGAAGCCAGACGAGCGAGGGGCCCGAGGGCTTGAGGACCTCGACGCGCGTCGTGACCTCGAACGTGCGCCAGTCCGCCGGTTCGGAAAGCGCGAGGAGCCGGCGCGTCCCCGGAAACGCGAGGCCGGCCGACAGAGCGCCTGCGGACTTGAGAAAGCGACGTCGGTTCATGGTCGGAACCCCCTATGCGGCGGAGATCATCTTCGACGTGATCTGGTACTTGAAGGTGTCCGCGTCGAAGGGATCGAGCCGCCCCTCGGCGGTCTCGCCCTGCGGGTACATGAAGTAGTTGCAGGGCGCGCCCTTCGAGCCCGGCAGCTCGACGTCGTGCCCGTAGTTGTACGCCATCCAGTTCATCTCCCAGGCGCCGAAGAGGCGCTTTCGGGCCCTCTGGACGAGCTCGTTGTCGATCGGCAGGTTCCCGGGCGGCTCCTCGAGCACGACCTTGCGGACGTCGGCGGGATCGACCGGCACCCAGCCGTAGTCGGCGAGCCAGACCTCGACGCGGCAGTGCTGTCCGTGTGTCGCGTCGTCGGACTTGAGACCGAGGCTCTGGAACCCCAGTTTCGACGGCGCGACGCGCAGTCCGTAGACGTGGCGGGCCGGCAGGCCGGCCGCGCGCGCGAGCCCGACGTAGAGCGCGTTCAGGTCCGCACACTTTCCGCCCAGATCCTTCGACTCGAGCATGAACTTGATGTCGCCGACGCCGCAGCCCCGTGTCTTCGGATTCCGATAGGTGTTCACGACGATCCACTCGTAGATCGCCCGTGCCTTCTCGATGTCCGTCGTCGCTCCCTGCGTCGCCTCGAGCGCCGTGATCCGGACCGCGCCGTCCACCGGGATCACCTTCGTCGGCTGGCGGTAGTAGTCGAGCGCGGCCGCATCGGCCCTGGGCGCGTTGCCCTTCCTGGAGAGGTCGACCGAATGCCCGCGCGTGGAAACGCGGCAGGTCAGCGTCAGGACGGGTTTCACGCCCTCCGGGAACTTCGCCGTCACGATGCCGAGCGCATCTTCGTTCTTCTGGACCAGCTCGACGGTTCCGCCGTCGGCGTGGAAGTCGTTGGCGAGCGTCCTCTGGAAGGGCGTCTCGCGCAGGATGGCTGCGGGAAGCCAGACGAACGTCGTGCCCGAAGGCTTGAGAACCTCGACCCGCGTCGTGACCTCGAACGTGCGCCAGGCGTCGGCTTGTGTTTCGGCGAGGGCGAGAAGGCGCCGTGTTCCCGGAATCGCGAGACTCGCGGAGGCGACACCTGCGGATTTGAGAAAGTTGCGGCGGTCCACGACGACTCCTCCCGGCCGAGGCTATTCTCGAACCGCCGTGATTTTCAAGCCCTCGGGACGCGCGCGGCGACTTCAGTCGCTTTTCACGTCCTTCGACTTGGGCTTGCCGCAGCTGGCGACGTATTTCGATTTCACCTTGACCGAATCCACGTGCACCGTGCCGGCCTCGGCGTTCAGCGTGCCCGTGAACTCGACGTAGTCGCTCTCGATGCCGCGCGTCGCCTCGGGGTTGTCGACGACGAAGCTGGCCTTCCGCGCCTCGTCGAGGAAGACAACCCTGGCGCCTTCCTTGATGCACTTTCGGGCGCAGTCCTGGTTGGAAGGACCCATCTGGCCGTTCTTGACGCGGCCGGCCGTGCATTTATCGTCGCAGAACCAGCCCGTCGCCGTGACCGACACGCCGCCGGGACTCGCCGCCAGAGCCGGGATCGCGAGAGCCAGGAGAACCGCCGCGAGCTTCCAACGGACCATGGGAGCCTCCTCAAAGTCGTTTCGAGAGCCATCAACGCTGCTAAGTCTCTTAGCATTCCGAGTGACAAAATCAGCCGCCGCAGTGAAGGACGACGCGCTCCAGGAACAGGTGCGCCGCCGGATACAGCGCCAGGCCGGCCGCCGCCGCCAGGAGGGCGGCCGTGACGCGCGAATCCGTCATCGCGGCGCCTCTTTCGGGAGCGATCAAACGCCGCACACGCCGTTCGAGGGTGCCCGGCTCCGCCAGGGAGGACGCGACCGGGATCCGCGCCGCGTTTCGGGCGAAGCGGACGAGGACGCCGGCGACCTCGGTGCCGCCGACCTGGCGCGCCGCCTCGTCGTCGGCGAGCGATTCGCGGCTCGCGCGGTAGAGGCGCAGCGCCCTCGCCGACGAAAAGAGACAGAACTCGGCGACGGCGGTGACGAGCGTGGACCAGAGCCCGTCGCGGCTCCGCAGGTGCGCCCGCTCGTGGAGAAGGGCCGTGCAGAGCTCCTCGTCGGAAAGCGTAGCGACCGTGCCGGTGGAGACGACGACGACCGGCGCGTGGAATCCCGAGACGAAGCAGATCGAGGACTCGACGGGGACTTCGCGCACCGGCACGCCGATCCGAGCGGCGAGCGCGGCAAGACGGGGAGAGGCCGGGCCGGCGTACCGGAGGAGCCGTGCCAGTCGGATGCGCCGCGCGAGTAGCGAGCCGCCCGATCGCGTCAGGGCGGCCCCCGCCAGCGCGATCGGCCCGAAGAGCTTGACGTAGCAATCGAACGACTCGGGCTGGAGCCCGCGGAACCGGAAGCCGAGTCCCAGCGTGAGGCCGAGGGTGATCAATCCGGGCACGCAGGCCGCGAGCGCTGCGAAACGCGCCTGCCGCCCCGGATCGGCGCCGTCGGCTTCGATTCGCGCGAGCGCGCTCCGCAGGAAGGCGAGGGCGACGAGAGGCAGCGCGAAGAACGGCCACACCCGGCTCCAGGGGCTCGTCACGAGGAACTCGAGGACCGGCCGCAGCGCCTCAGCCATTGGTCAGCTTCCGCCGCCTCTCGGCGATGAGGCGCTCGAGCTCGTCGAGCGACGCCCGGTCCCGCGCGACCTGCTCGACGAGGTGCGCGAGGAGCGGGTTTCGATAGTCCTTCGCGAGCGAGCCGATCACCTCGTCCACGACGCCCTTGCGGAACGCCTCCCGCGTCTGAACGGCGGAGAAGACGTTGCTCCGGCCCTCGCTGCGCTTTCGGAGAAGGCCCTTGCCGGCGAGATTCGTGAGAACCGCCTTCACCGTCGAGTAGGCGAGCGGCTTCTTCCTTCGGCCGAGCGCGCGGTGCACCGTGGCGACCGAGACCGGCTCCGCCTCGGCCCAGACGATCTCCATGATGTCGTCCTCGAGGGGGCCCAGAACCGTGCCCGCGCGGCGTTTGGAAAGGCGGAAGACGCGCATCTGCTATTGAGCTTAGCAGCGTGGCCGGAGGGATCGCAAGCCCCGTTTTTCGAGGGTTTCGACCTACTCGGGCTTCTTCCGGCCGGGCGGCAGGCGCCGGAGCGGGTGGGCCTCGGTGTTGAAGACGACGCGCTCGAGGTCGAGCGTCTCCTCGGGTGCGAAGAGCAGGTAGAGGTACTTGAGCGTCTCGGCGAGGAAGTAGCTCGGCATCAGGTCGCCCTTCTTCCCGGTCACGACGCTGTCGAGCACCGTGTACCCGCTGTCCGTCCGGCAGCACCGCTGGAGATCCTCGAAGAACCGCCGACCCATGTCGCGGTAGACGGGATCGTGCGTGGCGCGGTAGAGATAGAAGGCCGACTCCATGATCTCGGGCCGGAGCGGATAGCGCGCGTCGGTCACGCCCATCGTCCGGTAGTCGATCGCCTCGGGCTCAACGTCGTGCAGCTTCCACATCCGGAAGCAGGAGTCCTGCAGGCGCCGCGCCCGCGGCAGATCGCCGGCGAGCACGAGGACGGCCGGGAGAAAGGCCTCGAGCGCGCCGAAGGTCGACCCCTGGCGCTGGCCGGTCGTCATGTTCACGGGTCCGTACCAGAGTCCCGTCGGCGTCTCTTCGGCGAGGTGGGCGTCGATCGCGCGCAGGCTCTCCTTCGCCATGTCCGCGCAGCCCGCATCGCCGAAGAGCCGCCCGCACTTGACGAGATACTCGTAATAGGAGTCGATGCCGCCGTCGACGTGGCTCGTCAGGCCCGTCCACTCGCCGGTCTCGACATCGATCTCCTCGCCGACGAGGCCGAGCTTCGAGCGGCGCTCGTAGAGCGCGGACAAGGCCTTTCGCGCGCGGTCGAAGAAGACCGCCTTTCCCGTCAGCCGCGAGAGCGTGCCGAACTCGAGCACGAGCGTGCCGATCTCCGCCGGGTTCGAGCGGCGGCCGTCCGTCTTCCCGGTCTTCAGGTTGACGAACATGTACGGCATTCCCGTGCGCGAGCCGAAGGCGGGGAGAAGCCGCGTCCCGAGATCCTCGGCGAGCGCGAGCAGCCGCCGGTCGCCCGTCATCTGGTAACCGGAGAGGAGCCCGCCGAGCAGGCGGATCGTGATCTCGAAGTTCTTGACCGAGATGTCGCGGTCGAACGACAGCTTGTCGAGGATGAGCGCCTTCGCGTCCTCGGCCTCGGGTTTCAATCCCGCCAGCAGCAGCGTGTCGAGGGCGTCCACGGGCGTCATCAGGAGCGGCTCGCCGTACCAGTCGCGCGCGGTCCGGCTCACGGGCTTCGCCTCGTCGTGACCCCAGGCGAGCGTCCGATAGCTCGCCCAGGCGAATCGGATCTCTTCGCGGACGCGCGCGGCGAGCTCGGTCGGCCCGGCCGAAGCCGGCGCGACAACGAGCGCCGCGGAGAGGAGGAGCGGGAGACCGCTCACCGGGCGCCGACCATCCGGTGAAAGAGGAGGTCCATCTCTTCCGGCGGCTCCTTCATGCCGCGGTCGAGCCACCACTCGAGCAGCGACAGCATTGCGCCGGCGAGCGCGTGGGCCGCGGCGCCGCGCCGCCCGGGCGGAATTGCCCGGCCGCCCGGCGTCTCCGAGAGCCGTGCCTCGATCGCCCGAGCGAAATGGCCTTGCGCGAGCTGCAGAAAGTCCTGCAGTTTCGCCGATCCGGCCAGCGCCGCGTGGAATCGCTTCCAGTCGCCCACGTGCGCGAAGAGCTCCCGCACGGGCGCGACGCGGTGGGATCGCTCGCCGCGGCGGGAAAGGAGCTTCGCCATGGCCTCCAGGAACTCGTCCATGTCGCTGACGAAGAGGTCCTGCTTGTCGCGGTAATGCGCGTAGAAGGTCGAGCGGGAGACGCGCGCCCGCGCGAGCACGTCCTGGACGGTGATCGTGTCGAACGGCTTCTCGAGGATCAGCGCGACGAGCGCGTCGCCGAGGCGGTCGCGCGTGCGCCGCTCGCGCGGATCCATCTTCCGCGCCCCGATGGGCGTTGCTCCGGGCGTCTTTCCGGACACCGGGCGCCCGCCCGTTCGCTTTCTCTCTTTGCGCGCCAACAAGCCGCGGCCTCGTTCGTATTTTGACCCGGACGACAACGAGGAGGAACGAAAATGCCGCGAATTCCGGGACGCCGCCTCGGCCGGGGAACCGCCCTGGCGCTCATCGTCTTCTCCGTCGGCGCGCGCGGGGGCCTCGCCGGCCGGCGCGACGGCGCGTTTCCGCCAGACGTTTCAGCCGGACGGCCCCGACCGGATCAAGACGCGTGTTCTGCGCGAGACGAAGGACGGCTGGGTCGCGACGTTTCCCGGCAGCGACCGCCTCGTGATGACGCGGCGGAAGTCCTAGGCTCCCGGCGTCACTTCGCGGGGCGCGGCGCCGACTCGCCGGGCAGCTGCGCGGCGCCGGTCCGCGGGTCGTACGTGCTTCCGGCCGGCAGCACCTGCATCCGCAGGTCGGCGGCGCCGAGCGTCGCACCCGGCGGCGTGACGAGCGCCTTGCGGGCGTCGAGCACGACGACGACGCTTTCGCCGAGGACTTTCCATTTCCCGTCCGGCCCGACCTCGAGCGCGGTCGACTCGTCGATTCCAGCGCCGACCAGCGTCGGGTGCTCGAGCACCGCGCTGATCAGGCGGTTGATTCGGCGCCGCCGCACGAAGTGCTGGTCGACGATCGCGCCGGACAGGAGCGCGAATCCCTCCGTCGTGACGACGTCGTCGCGGTCGATGGTCATGTAGGAAGAGAGCGGGCTCTTGGTGTCGGAGGGCGGGCGCTTGCCGCCGACCCGGCGCTCGTCGCCGGTGATCATCGGCGTGGTCATCACGGCGGCCCCGGCGGACGTCCCGCCCACGACGGCGCCGGCCGCGAAGCGCTCGTGGATCGCGCGCTCGACGCGCGAGCCGCCGATCGCGGCCGTGAGCCTCGCCTGATCGCCGCCGCCAAACCAGATGCCCGTCACGCCGTCGAACCTGCGGACGGCGGCGTCCTGATCGGCGTCCTTGCGCTCGAGGACGACCCGCTCGGCTGCCGCGCCGAGCTTCTTGAAGTCGCCCGCCATTTCGATGCCGGCCTCGGGATCCTCACTCGCCATGGGCAGGACGACGATCTTCGCTTTGCCGGCGCCGCCCGCCAGATCGACGAACCGTTTCTCGAGGGCATCGGAGATCGGACCGCCGCCCACGATGAGGAGACTGCCGGCCGCTCCGCCGCCCGCCGCGGCCATCTCGCCCGGTCCGCCGATCACGCGTCCCGGACGCGCGCCCGGCGTCTTGCCGTCCTGCCAGACCGCCTGGCCGTTGACGAAGACGAGCGAGATGCCGGTCGAAAGCTCCTTGGGCTTCTCGAAAGTCGAATTGTCGATGACCGTCTTCGGGTCGAAGAGGACGAGGTCAGCCTTCATGCCGGGCGCGATCCTCCCGCGGTCGGCGAGCTTCATACGCGTCGCCGGCAGCGACGTCATCTTGCGGATCGCCTCGGGGAGCGAGAACCAGTGCTTCTCGCGCACGTAGCGTCCGAGGACTTTCGTGAACGTCCCGGCGCCGCGGGGATGCTCGGCGTCGATGCCGCCGTCGCTCGCCACCATGACCCAGGGCTGCGTGTAGAAGACCTTGACGTCCTTCTCGATCATCGAGTGGCCGATGATGTCGGCGCCGCCCTCGGGGATCATGCGGATGTAGAGCTGCACCGGCGTGATGCCCTCGGACTTCGCGATCTCCTCGAGCGTCCGGCCGTTGTACTCGGGGTGCTTCTTGCAGTCCGTGATCGTGACGTGGTCGGCGCCGGCGACGTCGGCGAGGGCTTTCGCGACACTCGCGGGATCGTCGTACTTCTTGTTGGGGACGAGAACTTCCATGTTGGAGTGCCACGCCTCGTAGGGATAGCAGTCCGCCGTGACGTCCTGACCCGCGGCGCGCGCGCGGTCGAAGAGCGCGACGGCCTCCTTGGCCTTCCCCCAGACGCCGACCGTGCCGAGTTTGATGTGCGAGATCTCGACCGGAAGCTTCCCGTCGCGGCCGATGCGGATCGCTTCTTCGAACGCCGAGAAGACCTTGTCGGCCTCGTCGCGGACGTGCGTCATGTAGAAACCGCCGTGCCGGCCGGCCGCCGCCGACATCGCCACGACTTCCTTCGTCTCGCTGTAGCTGGCGACGTCGTACTCGAGGCCCGACGAGAGCCCGGCGGCGCCTTCGCGCATCCCCTGATCGACGAGCGCGGCCATTTTCGCGATCTCGTCGTCCGTGGCGGGACGGCGGAAATCCTTGCCCATGACCATCTCGCGGATCGTCGCGTGGCCGACCATCGTCAGAACGTTGACGGCCGGCGGCGCGGCGCGGAGCTTGCGGAGGTAATCACCGATCGGCCACGCCGACTCGCCGTCCGGTCCCTCGACGACCGTCGTGATCCCTTGCGACACCTGCGTCGCGGCGAGCGGCTGCGTGACGAGCTCCTCGGTCGAATGGTTGTGGACGTCGATGAACCCGGGCGCGAGGACGAGCCCGCGGCCGTTCACGACCCGCTCGCCGGGGCGCGGCGCGAGCTTCCCGATGGCGGCGATCGTGTCGCCATCGACGCGGACGTCCTCCGTCTTGAGGGGAGCTCCGGTGCCGTCGGCGACCTGCGCTCCCTGAATGAGGAACGAGTCGGCCGAAAGCGGAGCGGTCGTCAGTCCGAGGGCCGCGGCGAAGGCGGCGATCAGAAACGGTCGGAATCGATGCGTCATCGGTTCTCCTTCGAGGGCTCGCCGCTCCGGTTCATGGCAGCGAGCACGGTTTTCACTTCGGCGATGTCCTTGGCGTACTTCGATGGCGGCGCGGTGGCCACGAAGCGCTCCAGCGCCTCCCGCGCGGTCCTCCAGTCTCCCAGATTGCCGGCGACCCGTCCGAGGTTGTAGAGGGCGTCGTACTGCTGCGGGTCGGCCTGAACGCAGCGCGACCACGCGTCGAGAGCCTTCGCGGGCTCTCCCAGGCGCGAGTAGACCACGCCGAGCGCGTTGAGGCTTCGCGGGCTGCGCCGGCTCGTCGCGAGCGCGGTCTCGAGCTGGTCGCGCGCCTCCGGCAGCCGATCGAGGCGGAGCAGCGCGATGCCCGCGTTCTGGTGACTCTGCGCGTTGCGGGGCTCGATCGCGAGCGCGCGCTCGAAGACGACGAGCCCTTCGGCCGGCCGGCCCGCGTCGGTCAACGCGATCCCGAGCGCGTTCAGCGTCTGGAGGTCCTCGCTCTGCCGGTAGGGGTCGAGGAGCTTCGCCGCCTCGCCCGGCCGGCCGATCTCGCAGAGGAGCAGGGCCTCCTTTCGACGCATCCCCTCGCCTGCGAGCCCGCGCGCCGCCGCCTGCTCGTACACGACGAGGGCGCCTTTCCGGTCACCGCCGTGCGCGAGCAGGAAGGCCAGCTGCAGGTAGCCGGTCTTCATGGTCGGGTGCTCGGCGACGAGGCGGCGGGCGATCGGGATCGCCTCCTCGGCCTTCTCCTGCTGGAAGAGCTCCACGACCTGGTGGAGCTGCTGATCGACGCCGACGAGATTCTTCGGATCGTCCTCGGGACCGTACTTCGTCTTGGCCGTCCCCTCGCCGGAGAGGTAGCCGAGGCTGCGCAGTTTCTCGACCTCCTCCGCGCCGATCGGTCCGCGGTCGAGCGGCCCGACGGGAGTCTCGAGGAGGAGCTTCCGCGAGCGGCGGACCGCGTCCCGGTCGATGTCCACGAGGTTCTTCGACTCGGACGGATCGGACGCGAGGTCGTACAGCTCCGGCAGCGGCAGGTCGATGAACTTCTTGCCGCCGAGGAGGAGTCCGCGCAAGGGCGCCCATCCGCGATTGAAGTTGACGGAGAGCGACTCGAAGTAGGCGCCCGCCGGATCGTCGCTCGCCGCGGCGAGGAGCGACCGGCCGTGGCGGTCCGCGGGCGCCGCGGCGCCGACCGCGTCGAGGATCGTCGGCACGATGTCCACGTGGCGGGCGAAGCGCGCGTCGCGTCCCGCCGCGACGAGGTCCGGGCACCAGAGCATCAGCGGGACGTGCAGAGTCGCCTCGTAAGTGAAGAGGCCGTGCGTCAGCTCGCCGTGGTCGCCGAGGGCCTCGCCATGGTCCGCGGTGACGACGAGGAGCGGCGCGGGTTTGACGGCCTGCACCGCGTCGAGCAGGAGCTTGAGCGAGGCGTCCGTGTATGCCACTTCGCCGAGGTACGGGTCCGCCGCGAAGCGCGTCTTGAACGGCTCCGGCGGATCGTACGGGGCGTGCGGGTCGTACAGGTGGACCCAGAGGAACCGCGGCTTTCCGGCCGCCTTGTGGTACCAGTCGAGCGCTCTCGCGATCGTCTCTTCGGCGCGCGCCTGCTGGATCTCGAAGTCCTCGGGCTCGTCCACCTGCTTGTACATCTCCTCGTAGGCGTCGAAGCCCGGCGTCAGTCCGAAGCGCGAGTCGAGCGGAAACGCCGAAACGAACGCGCCCGTCGAGTAGCCGCGGGTCTTGAGCATCGGAGCGAGCGTCTCGACCTTCGGCGAAAGCCGGAAGCCGGCGTTGTCGCGTACGCCATGCTGGTAGGGATAGAGGCCCGTCAGGATGTTGGTGTGGGAAGGGAGCGTGATGACGTTGTGGCCGTGCGCCGCCGAGAAGACGCGGCCCTCGCCGGCGAAGCGGTCCAGGTTGGGAGTCGTCCCGCGCGCGTTGCCGTCGAAGCCGACGGCGTCGTAGCGGAGCGTATCGATCGTCACGAGCACGACGTCGCGGACGGCGCGCGCCGAGGCCTGCGGCGACGGGGAAGCGGAAGGTGCAGCCGCCGGCTCGGACCGACGACAGGCGCCGAGGAAAACCGCGGCGAAAAACACCGCCCGGAGGGTCCGTGGCATTCGGGGGACGAGTCTACAAAACGAAGGGCCCGCCCGGCGGCGCCGGGCGGGCCCGAGGAGTCCGAAGTCGCGTCAGAAAGAGAAGCGTGCGCCGAGACGCCAGATGCGCGGGCTCTGGGTCTCGTTGATCTGGTTGAAGAACGCGTACGGAATGAACGTCTGGTTCGCCACGCTCCAGTCGCCGGCGCGGCTGACACGCTGCAGCACCGTCGCGTTATTCGTGACGTTGAAGCACTCGCCGATCAGAGAGACGGAGGCCGGCCCGAGGTTGATCGTCTTCTCGAGGCGCAGATCGAGCTCGAAGACGTCGTCGAGGCGGAAGTCGTCGATCTTTCCGACGAGCGCCTCGATACGCGCGCCGGCCTGCGGGTCGGCGCGCTGCGTACGGATGAAATACGACTGCGGGTAGCCCTCGCGCCCGAAGAAGTTCGCGCCGAAGTTGAGGCCCCAGGGGCCCTGGTAGAGCCCGGAGACGTTGAACTGCCATCGGGCGTTGATCCAGACGTAATCCTTGCCCGAATAGCCGACGACGGAGCCGCCGTTCTCGTTCTGGCCGCCCAGGTTCCAGCGGTTGTTCGGATCGAGGATGGCATTCGCTGGAATGTCCTGCGTCCAGTTGTTCCAGCCGCCGCTCACCCGCGCCATCCATCGGTTCGACAATCGTTTCACCGCCGTGAACTCGATGCCGTTGTAGGTGGTGGAGGCTCCCGGCCGGTTCAGGAACAGGTCGCCGGTCGGATTTTCCGCGAGGTTCAGGGAGTAGAACGGCACGTTGAAGTTCAGCGTGAAGTTCGTGTAGGGATCCGTGATCGAGCCCTGGGCGGTTCCCGCGTTCGCGTACGTCGAGGCGTCCGATCCGATGGGAATGCGCGCCTGGAAGTCCTTCGCGTGGCGGTAGGTATACGTCGCCGAAACCGCGAAGTCCGACGTGAGCTGGTGATCGACTCCGAAGGTGATCTCGTCGGTGGTCGGCGTCTTGAAGTTGGACGCCAGCTGGTTGGGCGAGTTCGGCGCGGTGAAAGGGCTGATGTTGTAGTAGCCGAAGGAACCGGTATCGAAGTCGATCTCGTTGGGTTGGACCAGGTGGTCGTGGTTCGCGTCGTTCCAGTAGTAGTAGAGACCGCTGATCTCCGGCAGGCCGTTCAGCTGGAAGGGAAGGAATCCGAGCTGGTCGGCGTACTTGGCGTACGAGGCCCGCAGGAGCGTCGTGCGGTCCTTGCCGAGCGCATAAGTCGCCGAGACACGCGGCTGCCAGTTCTTGAAGTTGAAGGGCGTTCCCGTGTCGCCGTTGTACGTGATCGCGGGAAGCAGGTCCGGGAACGTCGGGTTGGCCGGCGCAAATGACGGCAGGTTCTTGCCCTGCTGGACGTCGTACCGGACGCCCGCGTTGATCGTCAGTCGATCCGCCGTGATCGTGTCGCCGATTGACCCGGTGTAGTAGGTGGTCTTGTAGATCGCGCGGACGCCGCGCGTGACGGCCGCCTGCGCGTAGCTCGAGAACTCCGATCCGAAGATCTGGTCGCCGGGCCAGGCGGAGGCCGAGTCGTTCACCTGCCGGCGATAGTTGAAGCTCGCCTTGAGCTCGTGGTTGACCGACCCGGTGTTGAAGAACTTGGAGACCGAGAGGTTGGCCTGGTACTGCGGGTTCTTGGTGGTGTAGGTCTCCCAGCTGTTGTGGTAGATGCCGTCGTAATAGATCGTCTGAATGTTCGTCGGGCCTTCCGGCGTGTCGAAGTACCGCGGGTTCTGGTACGTGGCGAAGAAAGTGGCGACCAGGTCCGGCGAGAAGACGTGGTTGTCCTCGAACTTGAAGTAATGCGTCGGGATATCCAGGCGCTCCTGCGTCTCCGGCGGCCGGGTCGGGCTGTTGCCGACGCCGGTCTCGAGCCGGTGGCTGTACTGGTAGTAGAGCGACGCGGCGTTGGACGGAGTGATCTGGCCGTTGAGCTTCACCGTCCAGGGCGTGAGCTTCGCGTCCGAGTGGATCGGATTCCCCGCGGGATCCTCGCCCGTCAGCTGGAGGCCGATGTCCTGCCGCGAGCCGGCGCCCCAGATCCAGAGCTTGTCCTTGACGATCGGGCCGCCGAGCTCCGCGCCGTACTCGCGGATGAACCGCGTGGCGTTGGTCTCGAATCCCTCGTCGATGGCCTCCTGCGGCGTGTTGTTCGACTGGAAGCGGTCGCTCACGTAGAAGAAGCGCGCGCCGCCCTTGAACTCGTTGGTGCCGCGCTTGGTGACGACGTTGATCGTGACGCCCGGCGTCTGGAGATCGAGGAGCGAGCCGCCCGTCGCGACCTCGACCGAGTCGAACGTCTCGAAGTCGAAGAACATGTTGGTCCCGCCGTTCTGCCGGGCCTGTCCTCCGTTGAACGTGCCGTAGGAGTTGTCGGTCGTCGTGGCGCCGTCGACCTGGTAGGTCACGCCGCCGGAGCCCTTGGTCGAGAAGTCCGGTCCGCCGACGCGGCCGCTGGCCGAGCCCGCCACGTTGACCGAGTCGAGCTGCACGCCGGGAACCTGCTGCATCAGGGCGTAGATGTCGCGGGAGGTCGGAATGTCGTTCAACTCCTGCTTCTCGAACGTGGCGCCGGTCTGGACCTTGCGCGTGTCGAGGATGGGTGTCGTGCCGCTCACGGTGACCGTCTCCGCGACCGCCGAGAGCTTCAGGGCGATATCCACGTCGGTGTTCTTGCCGAGAGTGACGACGACGTCGTTGCGGTCGACGGTCGCAAAGCCCGGCATGGTGACGGTGATCTTGTAGCGGCCGGGAGGAACTCTCAGGAATCGGAAGTTTCCGTTCGTGTCGCTGACCGTCGAGCGCGGCGCCTGGTCGCCGACGAGCGTCGCGGTCGCGCCCGGAATGGCGTTGCCCTGCTCGTCGGTCGTCCGCCCGAAGACGTTTCCGGCGTTCTCCTGCGCCAGGGCGTATAGGCCAAGGCCGGCGAGCGCCACGAACCAGACCAGCACTCTTGCCCAGCTTGACCTAAACATAGAGAAGTCCTCCTTCGGTTAGTGGAGTTCGGAAACGAACGCGTTGCTGCGAACCGGTCCTCCTCTGCAGATTCTTGTTGCGCGTATCCTAACCCCGACTTCACTCCGGGCGATTGAGAAGTTCTTTTCGCCGGTCTTCGCTTCGATCCACTTTTCTGGACACGGAGCATGCCTTGGTTTCTCGTGGCATATGATCCGGAGGAACCCCAGGGGCTCTTTCGATGAAACCCGCTCCGACGGCTTCGGACGAAACGGCCAGGCTGGCGGCGCTCGCCGGATACGAGATCCTGGACACGGCGCCCGAGGGGGAGTTCGACGATCTCGCGAAGCTCGCGGCGCTCGTCTGCGATGCGCCGCTCGCGCGAATCTCCTTCGTGGACCGGGACCGCGAGTGGTTCAAGGCGCATATCGGCTCTGCGGACACCGAGGGCCCGCGCGAAACGTCCTTCTGCGGCCACGCGATCCTCGGCCGCGACGTGATGGTCGTGCCCGACACGCGCTCGGACGACCGATTCGGCGACAGCCCTCTTGTTCAGGGAGAGGCGGGGCTTCGTTTCTACGCGGGCGCGCCGCTCGTCACATCCGACGGGCAGGCGCTCGGGACGATCTGCGTGATGGACCGGGTGCCGCGAGAGCTCGACCCGCATCAGCTCGAGGGCCTGCGCGCGCTGGCGCGCCAGGCCATGGCGCAGCTCGAGCTGCGGCGCCGGGTGCGGCTCGAGCGGGAGGAGGCGCGGGAGGCGCTGCGCCGGAAGGAAGCGAATCTCGCGCTCGTCGCCGCGCAGATGCCGGCCGTGCTGTGGTCCACGGATACGGAGCTCGTAATCACTTCGTCGCGGGGCGCGGGGCTGCGTGAGGAGTGGCGCGAGCCGGACCGGCTGGTCGGCGTCCCGCTTTCGGAGTTCTTCCAGACGCACGATCCGGAGTTCCCGCCGCTCCTGGCGCACCGGCAGGCCCTGCTCGGCGAGAGCGTCAGCTTCGAGGTGGACTGGCAGGGGCGCTCGTTCGCCGCCCACGTCGAGCCGCTGCGCAACCCCGACCGGTCGATCGGCGGCGTCATCGGCGTGGCCCTGGACGTCACGGCGCGCAAGCGAGCCGAACGGGAGCTGGCGGAGTCGGTCTCGCTGCTCCAGGCGACCCTCGACGCCACGGCCGACGGGATCCTCGTCGTCGACGCGGAAGGACGGATCGTCTCGATCAACCGCCGTTTCCGCGAGATGTTCCGGGTGCCGGACGGCCTGACGGTCGCCTCCGACGCCAACCGGCTGCTCGCCATCGTCGCCGAGCAGCTCAAGGACCAGACGGCGTTCCTCAAGAAGGTCCTCGGCGTCTCGCCGACCCGGGATGACGAGCCCCCGGCCCGCCTGGAGCTCTCCGACGGGCGCGTCTTCCAGCGCACGTCGCAGCCCCAGCGCTCGGGAGAGAAGAATCTCGGCCGGGTCTGGAGCTTCCGGGACGTGACCGACGACGACGAGGTCGAGGAGGAGCTCGAGAACTCCCTGTCGCTCCTGCGGGCGACGCTCGACGCCACGACCGACGGGGTCCTCGTCGTGGATCAAACCGGGAAGGTCGCGAGCTTCAACCGCCGGTTTCTCGACATGTGGAAGATCCCGGAGACCCTCGCGATCTCCCGCGACGACAGCCGCCTCATCGCCTTCGTCCTCGACCAGCTGAAGGACCCGGAGCGCTTCCTCAAGAAAGTGCGCGAGCTCTACAACCAGCCGGAGTCGCAGAGCTACGACTGGCTCGAGTTCAAGGACGGCCGCGTCTTCGAGCGCTACTCGGCGCCGCACCGTCTCGGCGAGAAGGTTCTCGGGCGCGTCTGGAGCTTCCGGGATGTCTCTGACCGCTCGCGCATGGAGGAGATCCTGCGGCGGCACACGCGCACGTTCGAGCACCTCTTCGACGGCGTCATCGCGATGGACCTGACCGGCAAGGTGCTCGACTGCAATCCCGGCGCGGAGAAGCTCTTCGGTTTCAAGCGCGAAGAGATGCTCGGCCGCCTGGCGCCGATCTCCGACGAGCGCGAAGCGGGCAAGCAGGCGGCTCGGATGCTCGGCGAGATGCGGCGCCAGGGACGGTGGGCCGGCGAGCTGCGGTTCCGTCGCAAGGACGGCAGCGAGGGCGTGTGCGATACGGTCGTCGTGCCGCTCTGGGACGACTACGGGCGGACCGTCGCCGCGCTCCAGATCAGCCGCGACATCTCGGAGCTGCGCCGCCTGCAGGAGGCTGCCGAGCCCGTCCCTCGCTAAATCGGGCCCGTCTTCTCCAGGGCGGCGCGCAGGGTCTTCTGTTTCTCGAGGGCGGCGGCGCGGATTGCGGCGTACTCCGGCGTCGCTCTCAGCGAATCCCACAGCGGGTCGTTGTCGGCGGCAGGGAAGCTCAGGTAGTTCCCGTCCACGGCCGAACGGAGCATCCGAAAGGCCGCGTCGCGATATCCGCTATAGGCCAGAAACGCCGCGCCGAAATACCTCGGCTCGGGATCGCTGGCGGCGGCGAACTGGCTCTCGAGCTGCCTCATGACCCGGTCGCGCTCGGGCGACGGCCGGGAGCGGAAGAGTGTCCCGAGCTCGATGCCGGCGAAGGCCTCCTTCGGCCGCATCGCGATCGACTCCTCGAGCTTCCCCTGACGCATGAGGAGGTCCGCCTGCGCGTTGCGCGACCAGTTCGATCCCGCGTCGAGGAGCGCGAACTGGCGCGCCCGGTCGTAACGCTTGAGTTGCTCGAAAGTGACCTCGCAAGACCGGAGGCCGGAGTTGCCCGGATCGAGGGCGAGAGCGGCGTCGCACTCGCGCGCGGATTCCGGGAGGAATCCGCCGTACCGGAGCACGTAGCTCAGCGTGAAATGGGCGTCGGAGCTGTCGGGACGCCGGCGCACGATGTCGCGCGCCTTGACGGTGGCGGCCTCGAGCTCGCTGCCCTCGACCTGGAGGATCACGAGGTTGTCGGCGGCTTCCGTGAGGTTTGGATCGAGAGAGAGCGCGCGCTCGTAGGCGCCGCGCGCTCGTTCGAGCGCCGGCTCGCCGCCGTCGGCGTAAGAGTGGTCGTAGTAGTAGCGCTTGCCGAGCGCGTTCCAGGCGGGCGCATAGGTCGCGTCGAGGCCGACGGCGCGCTCCAACATCTCGAGGGCCTGGCGGTTGCGGTCACCGTCGCTCGTCAAGCCGGCGCTCCGGAGATAGAGGTCGTAGGCCTCGGCGTTCCGGGGCTGCGTCGCCGCCGCGTCGGCCGTTTGCGCCTTTCCGCCGAGCAGCGGAAAGAGGCCCCGGCGGATTCGGCCCGAGATCTCCGCGCGCAGTCCGATCAGGTCCGACGCCGGCGCGGACGTCGAGTCGCGCCACAGGAGGCGGTTGCCCGCCGTGTCGACGACCTCGAGGGTGACCTGGAGCTTGTCGGCTTCCTTCACGAAGTGTCCCGTCAGGACGTCGGCCACCTGCAGCTCGCGCCCGGCGGCCTGCGGATCGGCGTCCTTGCCCGCGTACTTTCGCGTCGACGCGAAGGGCCGGATCGCGAGCCCGGGGACGTAGGATAGCGTCGTCGCGACTTCGTCGGGCAGCGCGAGACTCAGGTAGTCGAGCGACGCGTCGCCGCCGAGGTTCTGGAACGGGAGGATCGCGAGTGTCGTCGCGCCGCCGCCGGGCGCGGCCGCCGGCGCGTGCATCCGCCGCCAGGCGAACCAGGCCACCGCCGCGGCGGCGGCGAGCACGATCCCGGCGAGCGGCAGCAGGCGCTTCGGCCGCGCGGGCGGCGCGATCGGCGGGATGGCCCGCTCGACGCGCCCCGAGCTTGAGTCGCGCTTCAATCGCTTGAGGTCCGTCTTGATCTCGGCGGCGCTCTGGTAGCGCAGATCGCGTTCCTTCTCGAGCGCCGTGTTGACGATGCGCTCGAGCTCCGGCGGCAGGTCGGGGTTCAGGCGCACCGGAGAGACCGGCGCGCGATTGAGAATCGCGTCGAAAACGATGGCCGTCGTGTTTCCCGAGAAGGGCTGCCGGCCCGTCGCCATCTCGTAGAGGACGGCGCCGAAGGAGAAGAGGTCGGTGCGCGCGTCGAGCGCGTCGCCGCGGGCCTGCTCGGGCGACATGTAGGCGACGGTGCCGAGCGTCGTGCCGGGGCTCGTCAGGTTCTGCGGGGCGGCGGCCGTGGCCTGATACGAGGCCTCCGGCGTCCCGCCGGCCTCGGACTCGGCGCTCTTCGCGAGACCGAAGTCGAGCAGCTTCGCCTCGCCGCGACGCGTCACGAAGATGTTGGCGGGCTTGATGTCCCGGTGGACGATGCCGCGGGCGTGCGCAGCCTCGAGCGCGTCGGCGATCTGGACGCCGAGATCCGTGAGGGTCTCGGAAGGCAGCGGGCCGGCAACGAGGCGGTCGCGGAGCGTCTCGCCTTCCAGCAGCTCCATCGCGAGGAACGGCCGGCCCTCGTGCTCGTCGATGTCGTAGATCGTGCAGATGTGCGGATGCTGGAGCGACGAGGCCGAGCGCGCCTCGCGCTTCAGCCGCTCCATGGCCTGCGGGTCGGCGGCGAGCTCGTCCGGCAGGAACTTCAGCGCGACGCGCCGGCCGAGCTTGATGTCCTCGGCTTCGTAGACGACGCCCATGCCGCCGCCGCCGAGCTTGCCGAGGATGCGGTAGTGCGAGACGGTTTGGCCGATCATCGCCGAAACGATTGTATCCGTCCCAAAGGTTGTGGCTTTCGGCCGCGGGCGTTCGCTGCGCGAACGGCGGCCGAGAGTTTTGGCCCGGAACCAGGGCTCCCGCGGAGTCGCCGGGATCCTTCAAAGCGGACGGCACGGTGTTCGTCACGTCGTACCGGAGCCCTCTTTTCGCCCTGCTAGGCTCTCTCCATGAAAACGCGCCTGCTCGTCCTCGCCCTGCTCGCCGCGTCCATCGCTCCCGCACTCTCGGCGCAGACGACCCCGGCTCCGGCGCCCGCGGCGTCATCCGCGTCCGCCGCCGCTCCCTCTTCCACCTACACCCTGACGCCGGAGAAGCGCGAGAAGGCGATCGCCTACGCCCGCGCTCGCTACGGTCTCCACTTCGCGTCCTTCGGCTGGAGCGTCGTGGTGCTCCTCGTCCTCATCGCGTGGCGTCTCGGGCCGAAGTTCCGCGACCGGGCCGAGGGAATGGCGAAGGGCAGGTTCTGGCAGGCGGCGATCTTCGTCCCGCTCCTCCTGACGGCGCAGACGATCCTCGAGCTCCCGACCGGCATCTGGGGCCAGAGACTCGCGTTGCGCTACGACCAGTCGGTGCAGGGTTGGGGCTCCTGGTTCTGGGACCAGGCGAAGGGACTGCTCGCGGGCTTCGTCGTCGCCATTCCGCTCGTCTGGCTCCTCTACGCAATCCTCCGCAAGAGCCCGCGGCGCTGGTGGGTCTGGTTCTGGCTCGCGCTCCTGCCGATCCTCGTCTTCCTGATCTTCGTGTCGCCGCTCGTCTTCGATCCGCTCTTCTTCAAGTTCGAGCCGCTGGCGCCGAAGCACCCCGAGCTCGCCTCCCGGATCGAGGAGGTGACGGTCCGCGCCGGCTATCCGATCTCGCAACAGAAGATGTTCGAGATGAACGCGTCCACGAAGAACAAGTCGATCAACGCCTACGTGACGGGCCTCGGCGCATCCAAGCGCGTCGTCGTCTGGGACACGACGATCGCGAAGGCCACGATCCCGCAGACGCTGTTCGTCTTCGGGCACGAGATGGGTCACTACGTGCTGAATCACATCCCGAAGCTGATCGCGTTTCTCTGGGCGTTCTTCTTCGTGATCCTCGCGATCGGCGCGTGGGCGCTGCGCCGGTGGCTCGACCGGCCGGGCGGCCGCTGGGGAATCCGCGGCGTGGCGGACTGGGCCTCGCTGCCGGTGCTGCTGCTCGTCCTGACCGTCGTGAGCGAGATCGCGCAGCCCGCGATCAACGGATTCATCCGAAAGCACGAGCACGACGCGGACGTCTTCGGGCTCGAGGCGATCCACGGTCTCGTGCCGGAATCGCAGCGCGTCGCCTCGGAGGCGTTTCAGATCCTCGGCGAGACGAACCTCTCCGACCCGGATCCGCCGGCGTTCATCCGGTTCTGGCTCTACAACCACCCGCCGCTCGCCGAACGGCTGCGCTTCGCGGCGGAGTACGACCCGTGGGGGAAAGGAGAGAAGCCCGAGTTCCTCCGGTGACGCGGCGGCGCGTTACCTCTTGCGCGCGATCGTCATTCCGTCGCGGACGGTCAGGAGCACCTTTTCGACGCGGGGATCCTTCGCGACGCGCTCGTTGAAGGCGACGATGGCCCGATCGCTCTCGTCCTTGGGATGGAGGACCTTTCCGCTCCAAAGGACGTTGTCGGCGACGAGGAGGCCGCCGGAAGGCATCAGCGGCAGCACCGCCTCGTAGTAGCTCGAATAGTTCACCTTGTCGGCGTCGAGGAAGACGAAGTCGATCGGCGGCGAGAGCGTCCGGATCGTCTCGAGCGCCGGGCCCATGCGGATCGTGATTTTCTTCCCGTTCGGGCTCCGCGCGAAGTAACGCCGCGCGACGGCTTCGGCTTTCGGATCGACGTCGCAGGTCGTCAGCGTGCCGTCGTCGGGCAGGCCGGAGGCGATCATGAGGCCCGAGTAGCCCGTGAACATCCCGATCTCGAGCGCGCGGCGCGCGCCGCTCATCCGCACGAGGAGCTTCAGGAAGATGCCTTCGACGCGGCCGACCTGCATCTGCGGATCCGTCATCGTGCGAAAGGTCTCCTCGCGCAGCGCGTCGAGGAGCGGATCGACCGGGTCGGTGGCCGCCTCGGCGTAATTCTCGATGTTTTCGGGAACGATGCGCTTCATCGGTCTACGCGCTTCGGCTCCGGGGCGTCAGTCGACGGAGCAGGCGCCCGGCCCGCGCGGATCGCCGCAGGATCCGCAGCCCCCGGAAGGCGACGGCGTCTCGGACCGGCCGCTGCTGCCGCCTGCGGATGACGAGACGGCAAAAACCGACAGCAGCTTGCGAAGGTCGCGGCTCTCGCAGGCCGGGCAGGCCGGACGGGAGTCGCCCGAAGTGAAGTGCTCGAAGGCCTTCCCGCAGGCGCGGCAGGAGTATTCGAAGAGTGGCATCGGGGGAAGGATAACGCGAACGAGTCCTTAGTCCTTAGTCCTTAGTCCTTAGTCCCTAGTCCGTAGTGTCTCGACGAGGGACTAAGGACTCCGGACTAGGGACTACTTACTCTGCGCTTCGGGCACGCTCGCCAGCACCGCCCGCGGTTCCGGGAGTTCCGTTTCAGTCCATCCGCCGCCGAGCGCCTTGATGAGGCGCACGTTGGCGACGAGCTGGCGGGTCTTGAGATCCACGGCGGCTCGCTCGTTGTTGAGCGCGACCGCCTGCGCGACGACGACTTCGAGATAGCTCGTGACGCCGCCCTTGTAGCGGTTGTCGGCGAGAACCAGCGCCCGCTCCGCGGCGTCCGTGGCGCGCGCCTGTTCGTCCGACTCGCGCGAGAGAAGGCTCAGGGCCACGAGCTGGTCCTCGACGTCCTGAAAGGCCTCGAGCACGCTCTCGCGGTAGGACGCGACGCTGGCGTCCCAGGCCGCGATCGCCTGCTCCTTTCCGGCGATGCGCGCGCCGCCGTCGAAGATCGTCTGGGCGAGGGCCACGCCGAGCGACCAGAAAAGGTTCGGAGCCGAGAACCACCTCGTCACGGAGTTGCCTTCCCATCCGCCGGTCGCGTTCAACAGAAACTGCGGGAAGAAGGCGGCCTGCGCGACCCCGATCCCGGCGTTGGCCGACGCCACGCGCCGTTCGGCGGCGGCGATGTCGGGCCGGCGCTCGAGGAGCGTCGATGGCAGGTCCGGCGGCACGAGAACCGGAAGCGTCACGGTGTCGGTCGGCGCGATCGAGAGCGCGGCCGGCGGCTGGCCCGTCAGGATCGCGATCGCGTGCTCGAGCTGCGCGCGCGAGAGCTCGATCTCGGTCAGCTGCACGCGTGTGGATTCGAGCTGGGTCTCGGCCTGCGCGACGTCCACACCGGACGCGACGCCCTGTGCGTGGCGATCCACGGTGAGCTGGCGGGCCTTCTCGTAGGCGTCGACGTTCGTCCGCAGGATGCGGGCCTGCGCGTCGGCGCCCCGCAGCATGAAGTAGTCCGCGGCGAGCTCGGCATGCAGCGAGAGCCGGGCGACTTCGAGATCGGCCGCGCTCGCCTGCGCCGCCTCGACACGAGACTCGACGTTCCGGCGGATGCGGCCCCAGACGTCGAACTCGTAGGAGACGTCCCCCGCGAGCTGGTAGGTCGTGGCCGTGCCGGCCGGCGCGCCGGGCAGCGCCGAGTTACGGGAGAGGGAGTGGGATCGCGCCACGGAAGGCGAGACGGAAAGGGTCGGAAAGAATTCCGCGCGCGCCCCGCGGGCGACGGCACGGGCGCCGCGAAATTGCGCGTCGGCGAGCGCGAGGTTCTGGTTCGAAACGGACACCTTCTCCTCGAGCGCGTTCAGCTCCGGGTCGCCGTAGACCTCCCACCAGGCCTCGCGGTTCGCCGCATCGGCGGGCTGTGCCGGCTTCCATTCGGACGCCGCGGCGGCGCCCGGAGTCGGCGCCGGGGCCGGCTCTTTGTAGGCGGGCGGCACGGGAGCGTCGGGCCGCTTGTAGTTGGGCCCGACGGCGCAGGCGGAAGCAAGGGCGAGCAGCGGCGCGGCGGCGAGCAGAGCGCGGGTTCTCATGCCGCCGACCCCGCCGTGACCGGCCGCGGTGCGCGCCCGCGGCGCCGCGCCCACCGAAGGCGCAATCGGTCGAGATACAGATAAACGACCGGTGTCGTGTACAGCGTCAACATCTGAGAGAACAAGAGACCTCCCACGATCGCGATGCCGAGCGGCCGGCGCAGCTCGGCGCCCGTGCCGAACCCGATGGCGAGCGGCAGCCCTCCGAGCATGGCGGCCATCGTCGTCATCGTGATCGGCCGAAAACGCAGGACGCAGGCCTGGAAAATCGATTCCTCGGGCGTTCTTTTCTCGCGGCGCTCGGCCTCGATCGCGAAGTCGATCATCAGGATCGCGTTCTTCTTCACGATGCCGATCAGGAGGATGATGCCGATGAGCGCGATCACGGACAGGTCGTTCTTCGTCACGAGCAGCGCGAGCAGCGCGCCCACGCCCGCCGAGGGAAGCGTCGAGAGGATCGTGACGGGATGGATCAGGCTTTCGTACAGGATCCCGAGAACGATGTAGACGGCGATGAGCGCCGCCGCGATCAGGATCGGCTCGTTCGCGAGCGAGGCCTGGAAGGCCTGCGCCGTGCCCTGAAAGCTGCCGCGGATCGATCCCGGCAGGCGCAACTCGGCCTCCGCGGCCTGGATCGCGTCGACCGCCGTGCCGAGGGCCGCGCCCGGCGCGAGGTTGAAGGAGATGGTGACCGATGGGAACTGTCCCTGGTGATTGACGGCGAGCGGCGCGGTCGAAGGCTCGTAGTGCGAGAACGCCGATAGCGGCACGAGCTGGCCCGTCGTGCTCCGCACGTACGTGTACTTCAGGCCGTCGGGGCTCTGCCAGAACTTCGGCTCGACCTCCATCACGACGTGGTACTGGTTGAGCGGCGTGTACATCGTCGAGACCTGCCGCTGCCCGAAGGCGTCGTAGAGGGTGTTGTCGATCGTCGCGGGCGAGATGTCGAGCCGCGACGCCGTCTGGCGGTCGATCACGAGCGACGCCTGCAGGCCCTTGTTCTGCTGGTCGCTGTTGACGTCGGCGAGCTGAGGCACCTTTTTCAGCCGCTCGGTCACGCGCGGAGCCCAGCGCAGCAGCTCGGCCGCGTCGTCCCCCTGGAGCGTGTACTGGTACTGTGCGGCGCTCGCCCGGCCTCCGATGCGCACGTCTTGAACCGGTTGGAGCACGAGCGTCGCGCCGGGCACGTGCGCGAGCTTCCCGCGGAGGCGCGCGATGATGTGGTCCACGTCGAGCTTTCGATCCTCCTTCGGCTTGAGCGACACGAACATGCGCGCGTTGTTCGCGAGGCCGCCGCCGAGGAATCCGTTGGCGCTTTCGACGTCCGGATCGTGCTGGACGATGCCCACGAAGAGCGCGAGCTTCTTCTCGGTGGCCTGGTAGGACGTGTCCTGGTCAGCCTGCACCGTACCGCTCAGGCGGCCCGAGTCTTGCTGCGGGAAGAAGCCCTTGGGCACTTTCACGTAGAGAAAGACCGTCGCCGCCATGGTCGCGAGCGTCACGGCGAGCATGAGCGGCTGGTGCCGGAGCACCCAGCGCAGAGACGCCTCGTAACCGCCGATCACGCGGTCGAAGAGGCCGGTACGCGGCGAGCTGCTGGCCGGCCTGGCGATCGGCCGCAGGAGGCGCGCGCACATCATCGGGGTCGTCGTCAGGGACATCGCGAGCGAGACGGCGATCGCGATCGAGAGCGTCACCGCGAACTCGCGGAAGAGGCGCCCGACGAGGCCTCCCATCAGGAGAATCGGCAGGAAGACCGCCACGAGGGAGACGCTGATCGAGATGACCGTGAAGGAGATCTCCTGAACGCCCTTGAGGGCGGCCTCGAACGGCCGGAGCCCGGACTCGAGATGCCGCGTGATGTTCTCGACGACGACGATGGCGTCGTCGACGACGAAACCGGTCGCGATCGTCAGCGCCATGAGCGAGAGGTTGTCGATGCTGTAACCCAGCAGATACATCGCGCCGAAGCGTCCCGATGAGCGAGACGGGGACGGCCACGGTCGGGATGATCGTCGAGCGGGCGCTCCGGAGAAAGAAGAACACGACGAGGATGACGAGCGCGATCGAGACGGCCATCGTAATCTCGACATCGCGCACCGAGGCGCGAATCGTTCGCGTGGCGTCGATCGCGACGCCGAACCGGATCGTCGGTGGCGTCTCCGCCTGGAACTGCGGCAGGAGACTCCGCACGCGATCCACCGTCTCGATGATGTTGGCTCCCGGCTGGCGGAAGATGACGAGGAGCACGGCGGGCTTTCCGTTGGAGAGGCCCATCGTGCGGATGTCCTCGACGGAGTCGGTCACCGTTGCGACGTCCCCGAGCCGCACGGCGGCGCCGTTGGAATAGTGCACGATGAGCGGGCGGTACTCATCGGCGTGGAGGAGCTGATCGGTTGTCGCCAGGCTCCACGTGCGGTCCGGCCCGGAGATGCTGCCCTTGGGCCGGTTCACATTGGCCGCGGCGAGCGTCGCGCGCACGTCTTCGAGCCCGAGCCCGTTGTTGTAGAGCGCCGTGGGATTCACGTCCACTCGGACGGCCGGCAGCGCCCCGCCGCCCACGAAGACCTGACCAACGCCGGGGACCTGGGCGAGCTTCTGCTGGATGATCGTCGAGGCGAAGTCGTACATCCGGGCGCGCTCGACGAGGTCCGACGTCAGCGACAGGATCAGGATGGGCGCGTCGGCGGGGTTGACCTTCCGGTATCGCGGGTTGCTCGGAAGGTTGGCGGGAAGCTGACCGCGCGCGGCGTTGATGGCCGCCTGAACGTCGCGCCCTGCCGCGTCGATGTTGCGGTCGAGATCGAACTGGATCGTGATGTTGGTGTTGCCGAGCGAGCTCGTCGAGGTCATCTCGGTCACGCCGGCGATGCGCCCGAACTGCCGCTCGAGCGGCGTCGCGACCGAGGAAGCCATCGTGTCGGGCGACGCGCCGGGCAGGCTTGCCGAGACGTTGATTGTCGGGAAGTCCACCTGCGGCAGGGGAGAGACCGGCAGGAAGCGATAGGCGATGACGCCGGCGAGCGCGATGCCGATCGTCAGGAGCGTCGTCGCGATCGGTCTCCGGATGAACGGCTCGGAGATGTTCACGCGCCGGCGCCTTCCACCGGCCGGAGCTCCCGAGCCGGACCGCGCCGCCGCGCGAGCTTCGCGCCGAGCCGGTCGAACCAGAGGTAGATGACGGGCGTCGTGTAGAGGGTCAGGAGCTGGCTGAAGAGCAAGCCGCCGATGATCGAGATGCCGAGCGGCCGGCGCAGCTCGGCGCCGATGCCCGTGCCGAGCGCGAGAGGTATGCCGGCGAGCAGGGCCGCCATCGTAGTCATCAGGATGGGCCGCAATCGCAGCAGCGCCGCCTGATAGATCGCTTCGACCGGCGGCTTCTTCTCCTTGCGCTCCGCGTCGAGCGCGAAGTCGATCATCATGATCGCGTTCTTCTTGACGATGCCGATGAGCAGGATGATTCCGATCAGCGCAATGACCGAGAAGTCCTCGCGGCAGATCATGAGCGAGAGCAGCGCGCCCACGCCCGCCGACGGCAGCGTCGAGAGGATCGTGATGGGGTGGATGTAGCTCTCGTACAGAACGCCGAGCACGATGTAGACGACGACGATCGCAGCGAGGATGAGGAGGGGTGCGTTGACGAGGGAGGCCCGGAAGGCGGCCGCCGTGCCCTGGAAGCTCGCCTGGATACTCGCGGGCAGGCCGAGATCCTCCTTCGCCTTCTCGATCGCGCGGACCGCTTCGCCGAGCGAGGCACGCGGCGCGAGGTTGAACGACAACGTCACGACGGGGAACTGTCCCTGGTGGGCGATGGTGAGCGGCGCGTTTCCCGTGCGGAGGTCCGTGAACGTCCCGAGCGGGACGGAGCCTCCGGGGGAAGCGATGTAGACGTTGCGCAGGTCCTGCGGGCTGGCCTGGAATCCGGGCTGCGACTCGAGCACCACGCGGTACTGGTTCAGCTGCGTGAACATCGTCGAGACCTGGCGCTGGCCGAAGTTGTCGTAGAGGGCGTCGTCGAGCATCTGGGGCGTGATGCCGAGGCGCGAGGCGGTTGTGCGGTCGAGGATCAGGCGGGCCTCGAGCCCGGCGTTCTGCTGGTCGCTCGCGACGTCCCGCAGCTCGGGCAGGGTCTGAAGCCTCGCCACGAACTTCGGCACCCACGTGTCGAGCTCTTTCGCGTCCGGGTCCTCGAGGCTGTACTGGAACTGCGTCCGGCTGACGCGGTCCTCGACCGTCAGGTCCTGCACCGGCTGGAGGAAGAGCGTGATGCCCTGGACCTTCGCGAGATCCGGCTGCAGGCGCCGGATCACGTCGCTCGCGCTGATCTTGCGCTCCGCGAGCGGCTTCAGGTTGATCTGAATGCGGCCGCTGTTGACCGTCGTATTGGTCCCGTCGATGCCGATGAAAGAGGAGAGGCTCGCCACCGCGGGGTCCTTCAGGATCACGCGGGCGAGCGCCTGCTGCTTCTCGGCCATCGCGGGGAACGAAATGCTCTGCGAGGCTTCCGATACGCCGAGGAGCACGCCCGTGTCCTGCACCGGAAAGAAGCCCTTCGGAATCGTCACGTAGAGGACGATCGTCAGCACGAGCGTTCCGACCGCGACGCGAGCGTCGCCGGCTGGTGACGCAGGACCCAGGTGAGCGTCTGTCCGTAGAACGCGACGATTTTGTCGAACGCGCGCTCGGAGGCCTTGTCGAAGCGCCCCTGCTCGCCGGCCTTCTTGTGGCGCAGCAGCCGCGCGCACATCATCGGCGTCAGCGTCAGGGAGACGACCGCCGAGATGAGGATCGTCACCGCGAGCGTGATGGCGAACTCGCGGAAGAGCCGGCCCACGACGTCGCCCATGAAGAGAAGCGGGATGAGCACCGCAATGAGCGACACCGTCAGCGACAGGATCGTGAACCCGATCTGCTCGGAGCCCTTCAGGGCCGCCTCGCATCGGCGTGTCGCCTTCCTCGAGGTATCGCGAGATGTTCTCGATCATGACGATCGCGTCGTCCACGACGAAGCCCGTCGAGATCGTGAGCGCCATGAGCGTCAGGTTGTTCAGGCTGTACCCGAGCAGATACATGACGCCGAACGTTCCGACGAGCGAGAGCGGCACGGCGACGCTCGGGATGACCGTGGCCGCGAGCGTGCGCAGGAAGAGGAAGATGACGATCACGACGAGCGCGATCGTGAGCATCAGCTCGAACTCGACGTCCTCGACGGAAGCGCGGATCGTCGTCGTGCGGTCCGTCAGGATTCGGACGTCGATCGAGGACGGGAGCGACGCCTGGAGCTGCGGGAGGAGGCGCTTGATGCGATCGACGACCGCGATGATGTTGGCGCCCGGCTGTCGCTGGATGTTCACGATGACGGCCGGCGTCGTGTTCATCCACGCGGCCTGCTTCACGTTCTCGGCGGCGTCGATCACGCGGGCGACGTCGGAGAGGTGGACCGGCGCGCCGTTCTTGTACGCGATGATGAGCGGCTTGTAGTCCGCGCTCGTCAGGAGCTGGTCGTTGGCGCCGATCGAGTAGGACTGCTGCGGGCCGTCGAATGCGCCCTTGGCCTGGTTGACGTTGGACGTTCGCGATGGCGGTCCGCACGTCCTCCATCGTCGAGGCCGTAGGAGGAGAGCGCCGTCGGATTGACCTGAACGCGCACGGCGGGCTTCTGCCCGCCGCCGATGGAGACGAGCCCGACGCCGGGAAGCTGCGAGATCTTCTGCGCGAAGCGCGTGTCGGCGAAGTCCTCCACCTTCGAGAGGGGCAGGCGTCGTCGACGTGAGGGCGAGGGTGAGGATCGGCGCGTCGGCCGGATTCGTCTTGCTGTAGATGGGCGGGTTCGGCAGATCGCGCGGCAGGAACGTGCCGGCGGCGTTGATCGCGGCCTGCACCTCCTGCTCGGCGACGTCGATGTTGAGGTCCAGGACGAACTGGAGCGTGATGACCGAGCTGCCGTCGGAGCTCGTGCGATGTCATCTGGTTCAGGCCCGGCAGCTGGCCGAACTGCCGCTCGAGCGGCGCGGTGACGGCGGACGCCATGACGTCCGGGACTCGCGCCCGGATAGAACGTCGCGATCTGGATCGTCGGGTAATCGACCTGCGGCAGCGCGGAGACGGGCAGCTGCTTGAAAGGCGATCGCGCCCGCGATCAGGATCCCCGCCATGAGGAGCGACGTCGCGATCGGCCGGAGGATGAACGGGCGGGACGGGCTCAAGGGGAGGGCTCGCCTCCGGAGGCGGCACCGGCCGTGGCGCCGCCGGACCCGGCAGGTTTCGTGGGGTGAGCGTTTGCGCCGGCGCGGCTCACCGAGACCTTGCTGCCCGGCTGCAGCTTGTCGACGCCGTCCACCACGACGGCGTCGCCGGCGGCGATCCTTGCCGCTGATCGCCGCGTCGTCGCCCTCGGTGTGGAGCACGTCGACGTCGCGCATCTCGACCTTGTCGTCGGCGCTGACGACGTACACGAACGTGGACTGCGGGCTGCGCTGCATCGCCGCCGCCGGAACGATCAGCGTGTCGCTTCAGGGTGTCCACGAGGAGGCGCGCGTTGACGAACTGGTTCGGAAAGAGCGCGTTGTCGGTCGTTGGCGAACTTCGCCTTGAGCCGCACGGTCCCGGTCGTCGGGATCGATCTGGTTGTCCACGGCGAGGAGCGCGCCGCTCGCGAGCTTCTTCTTCAGGTCGCGGTCATACGCCTCGACGGTGAGGCGTGCGCCCCGACGATAGCGGCGTCATCACCTGCGGCAGGCGGTCTCCGGGAATCGTGAAAATGACGGTGATGGGCTGGAGCTGCGTGATGACGACGAGCCCGTTCGGAGTCCGTCGCGTGAACGATGTTGCCGGGATCCACGAGCCGCAGGCCGACCCGCCCCGAGATCGGCGCGGTGATCCGGCTGTAGGTGAGGTTCAGCTTCGCGCGCGTCGATCGGCCGCCTGGTCGCTCGACGACGGTGGCTTCGATCTGCTTGACGAGCGCGGCCTGCGTGTCGAGCTGCTGCTTGGGGATCGAGTCCTGCTTCACGAGGACCTCGTACCGCGCCAGGTCGACTTTCGCGTTCTGGAGCGTCGCCTCGTCCTTGCGCCATCTGTCCCTCGCGCCTGCGTCGAGCTGGACCTCGAAGGGCCGCGGGTCGATCTCGGCGAGCAGGTCGCCTTCTTTGACGATCTGACCCTCCTGGAACGCGACGCGGACGAGCTGGCCATCCACGCGGCTGCGGACCGTGACGGTGGTCGAGCGGCGTCGACGGTGCCGAGACCGGTCAGGTAGACCCCGACGTCGCCGGTTCGGGCCGTCGCGACCAGGACGGGCACGGCGCGTGCGGCGTTTCGTCCCTTGCCGGGGGCGTCGGCCTGCGCCTCCTTGGAGGAGCTCCGACTCCGAAGCACGACGATCGCCAGCACGATCAGGATGGCGGTGGCGATCCAGAGGAGACGGCGTCTCCGGCGGTGAGGCTCCGGTTCGGCCCGGGGAGGGAGGTCGCCGATCTCGCTCTCGGGGGTGGCCGTGCTTCTCTCTCGGTTGATCATTCGATCCTTTTTACGCCAAGGTGGCCGGCTCGGGTTTTCTTCCCGGCCGATGGCGCGGCCTCGGACCGGGCAGCTGGGGGATGCGAAGGACGAGCCAGGGCCCGTCAGGACGGAAAACGGAACCCGCCGGTCCTAAATTACGGGTAAAAACGAGAAGCCCCCCCTGAGGTAGCATCCCTCGCCGAAGAAAGAAGTGGAAGGAGAGCCTCGATGCGTTCGACCAGAATGATCCGGTCCGCGAGCCTGGGCCTGCTACTGCTTGCCGCGGCGTCTCTGCGCGCCGAAGACAAGCCCCTGCTGCGATTGAGGGCCTTCGCCGCGAGCCTCGGCAGCGGCCGCTCGTCGGCGATCAACATCGTGATCAATCGGTGGTCCACCGACGAGGAGCGGGAGAGCCTGCTGACGACGCTCCAGGAGTTCGGGCAGGACAAGCTGCTGGATGCCCTGATGAAGATCCGCCCGACCGTCGGCTACATGCGCGCGCCCAACTCGCTCGGCTACGACCTCTACTACGCGCGCGACAACCAAAATCCGGATGGCAGCCGCCGCATCGTCGCGGCGACGAATCGCCGCGTGGCGTTCAAAGAGGCTTCGAGCAACACGCGCTCGATGCAGTATCAGTTCACGCTGATCGAGATCCACCTGCCCGCGAGCGGCAAGGGCGAGGGGAAGATGGTGCCCGCCGCGAAGGTCAGCTGGGACAAGGACAAGAAGAAGCTCGAGATCGAGAACTTCCAGGCGCTGCCCGTCGATCTGATGAGCGTGACGGTCGAAAAGCCCTAGAGAACGGACCGGGGCGAGCCCGCGCTGGCCCCGGTCATCGAATCAACGACCTACTGCCAGTAGAGCCCGAGGGCGCTCGCGAGGAATTTCGCCAGCTCGCCGCGCGTGACCGCCTGGTTCGGGCAGAAGTTACCGCCTCCGCAGCCGCCCGAGATTCCCGAAGCGGCGAGCGCCTCGATCGCCCGGAAGAACGGATGATTCTTCGGTACGTCGGAGAACGTCGGCGTGCTCGGCGCCGGGCTCATCTGTAGCCGGTAGAAGACCGCGACGCTTGCCAGGCGAAGCGTGTTGGCGTTCGCCCCGAATCCGACGTCGACCTCGTAGATGCTGTTGTTGTTGTCGATGACAATGTGGTCCGAAGAGTAGTCCTCGTAGACGGTCGTCGTGCCCGGGGCATTCGATGTATAGGGTCCGCCATAGTTGAGTCCGCCGGCGTCGAGCTTGCTGCCGATGATGAGCAGTGCGCTGAGATCGCCGTTGAGGTTCAGGTCCACCCCGTTGAGCTCCATTCCGAGAATGACGGCTCCGGTCGGGAGGAGGAGCGGAAAGGCGTAATCGCCGTAGCCGTCGAGCTGAAAGCGCCCCATGCCGTAGTACGACCACTTGGTGTCGCCGTCTTCGTACGTCGGCATGAAAGCCGAGGCCGGCAGTCGAAGTGTTTGTGTGTAGGCAGTGCCCCAGTTGGCCGGTCGTTCCCGCAGGGGCGCTCGAGACTCAAATCCCGGGGCCGTCGGAAACCGCGATGGCCGGACGCCGAGCTGGGCTGAGGCGCTCGAGGCCGCGAGCATGAGAACGAGAGCCGGAATGGAGAGGTATCCCCTGCGGTTCATTGCGCCCTCCTCGTTCTGGAAAAGCGAAAGCTTCTCACGTATTCGCAGAAGGTTTCGCGGGCCCGGAACTCCCGGCCTACAAAAGGCTTCCGCCGCTGACCGTGACCGCGGACTTCACGTCGAGAAGCACGGCGATCGTCGGCACCACGTCGAACGCGGACCGCACGCCGCGATCGCCCGGAGCGACGCCCGGCGCGGCGACGTAGGCCATGCCGTGGCGCCCCGTGTGTCCTCCGGTCCGGCGGAGCGGGAGCGGTCCGACGAGTCCGAGGCGCGGATGCTCGATCGCCGCCGCGACGCCGCGCCAGATGACGAGCAGATCCGCTTCCGAGCCGGTCAACGCCAGCGGATCGCGTGTCGCGGCGAGCTCGATCGTTTCGACCGACGGCTCTCCCGTGCGCGGGTTGCGGCAATCGCGCAGCAGCGTCTCGAGCTCCCGGCAAGTCTCCTCGTATCGCGAGGGCTCGACCATGCCGTGGCGCTCGCGCCCGCGCAGGTTGATTCGGATTCGACCGTCATAGAAAGACGGCAGCGCGAAGGCCGGCATCTGCGGCCAGTGCGGCTGATAACGCGCGGCCGGCTGCCAGGCGAGGTTCTGCGCCGGCGGCCGGAGCGGGCGGGCGCCCGCCAGCGCCGCCCGCGCTCCGCGCAGGGCGCTGCGAAGCGGTCCCGGCAGGCGGCGCGCCGTTGCGCGGAGCGTTTCTCGCATCGAGCCCCCGTTGCCGTTGTCCGGAAGGGGCACCCAGGAAAAGCTCGCCTCCGACCAGTCCTCGGCCTCGTCGAGATCGGGAAGGTTGCCGGGTGAGGCGGCCCACTCCGGAGGCACTGTCAGGAGCGGACGGTCGAACGCGTGCCGGTAGAGGAGCTCCGACAGAAGCACCATGGAGGGCACGTCCGAGTGATTCGGTCCCATGCCGCCCATCGTGAATGCGACGATGGCGGCGTCCGGGGCGGCGGAGACGAGGTCTGCGACGAACCGGTCGACCGCATGGTGGACCTCGGTCAGAGCACGGCCCGAAGCCTCCCCGGAAGCGTGTCCGTGGAGCGGGTGGCCGGGATCGACGCCGTGCCACAGACCTTCCATCGCGCCGTGTGCCTCGCCCTCGACGGCGAGAAAGAAGTCCCAGTCGGAGAGACGTTCGGTCGCCAGCCATCGCGCCGCGCGCGTTCGGACGTCGAGACCTCGCGTCAGCGCCTCTCCCATCTCCCGCGCCCGGGCCGCCGACGGCCACGGGAGCCCGTAGGTCCAGGGCGCCGCCGGATAGGAACCGAAGCGCCGCGCGATGTCCGCGCCGAGCTCGTGCGGGCGCGTCTCGGGGACGGTCCCGGGATCGTGCGCGCCCCAGCCGACGATGCCTCGCGTCGTCGGCGCGCGTCGCAGGTCGACGTAGGGTGCATCGAAGACGACGACGCGCGCGCCGATGCCCTCCCACCAGGGCGTGAATCGGGCGCCTTCCTGCCAGGCCGCGTACGTGGCGGGATCGAACTCCACGGCGGCCCAGCGGCGTCCGTCCTCCGGAGAGAGGCCCGACGCGACGTGCTCCCAGGCGAGACCGGTGCGCTGAGCCGGCCCGTGATCGAGCCGAAAGCGCGCGGAGCGGCCGGCGAGCGCCGACAGCGCCGGCATTTCTCCTCGCGCCATGAGGCGCTCGACGAACGTGATCTCCAGTCCGTCCAGTCCGAGCGCGAGCACCCGCGGGCGCGACATCGTGCGCCAGTGTACGATCGATCATGCAGGTCAGCGTCGTCGTCGCGACCTACAACCGCGCCCGCCTCCTCGGTGCCGCCCTCGAAGCCCTCGCCGCACAGCGCGTTCCGTCAGGTCTCGAGTGGGAGATCGTCGTCGTGGACAACGCCTCGCGCGACGGGACGGCCGACCTCGTCCGGTGGTTCGCGAAAGGGGCGTCCGTCTCCGTGCGTTCGGTCCTCGAGCCCCGCCAGGGTGTTTCGCACGCGCGGAATCGAGGGATCGCCGAAGCGCGCGGCGCGATTCTCGCCTTCACCGACGACGACGCGCTTCCCGCTCCCGACTGGGTGGCGGAGATCTGCGCGGCGATGGATCGCTGGAAGGCGCAGGGCGTCGGTGGCCGGATTCTTCCGCGGTGGGAGGCGCCGCCGCCACCCTGGCTCGCCGCGAGCAAGCGGCTGCGGGAGTCCCTGGCGCTCATGGAGTCGGAGGAGAGCCGTCTCCTCTCGCTGCCGCGAACGCTCCCGACGGTCTGGGGCCCGAACATGGCATTTCGCCGCGAAGTTTTCCAGAAGGCAGGAAATTTCGATGCCGGCCGCGGTCTCGTGGGGACGAAGCTCTACCGCGGCGAAGAGGTGAACCTCATCGATCGGGCGCTCGCCTTCGGATTCCGAATCGCCTACGACCCGGCGCTCGTCGTCTCCCATCGCATCGGATCGGACCGGATGCGGCACGCCTACTTTCGCAGGCTCTTCTTCGACAACGCCGAGGGCGCGGCGCGGGCGGCGGCGTCCGAGAGCGGCCGAGGCGGGCTTCTGGCAGCGCCCGGCAGGCTCTTTCGCGCGGCCGTCACCGGCCTTCCGTGCTGGATGGCCTTGCGTTTGCTGGGAAAGCCCCAGGCCTTCGAAGCGCAGCTCGCCTGGCTCGAGTCTCTGGGCGCCCTCGCCGGCTACTGGAAAGCGCGGCGCTCGGAGATCGCCGAGGCGTAGAGATCGGCGGTGCGATCGGCGATGCGGTCCCAGGAGTAGATCGTGTCCGCCTCGCGCGCGCTGTTGCGGCCCATCGCCTCCGCGATCTCGGGGCTCTGGAGGATCCGCAGGATGGCGACCGCGAGGGCCTTCGAATCGCGCGCGGGAACGACGAATCCGGTGGAACCGTCGGTCACGGTCTCGGAAAGACCTCCGGTGTCGGTGACCACGACCGGCCGTCCGGCGGCGAATGCGGCGAGCAGCACGCCGCTCTGCGACGTCTGCAGGTAAGGCAGCACCACGACGTCCGCGGCCGAGAGGTATAGACCGACCGACTCGAGCGGTACGTAACCCGGAACCCGGCGGACGTTGGGCTGCCGCGCGACGTCCGCGATCAATCGCGAATAGTCGGCATGTCCGGCGTCGTCTCCGCGGAAGAGCTCGCCCACGATCGCGAGCATCGCGTCCGGGAGCGTCTCCCGGACCCGGGCGAAGGCCTCCGCCAGATACTCGAGCCCTTTGTAGCGCCGGATGAGGCCGAAAAAGAGGATCGTCGGGCGCGACGCCGGGAATCCCACGCGCGCGCGGGCGTCCTCGCGCAAGATGCGGCCGTTCGGAAAGAAGAGATCGTACGCGCCGTGCGGGACGAACTCGATCTTTCGAGGGTCGACGGCGAAGAGCCGCACGAGCTCGTCGCGGGTCCGCCCGGCGTGGACGACGATGCGCGCGACCGAACCGTAAAGCTCACCGAGCTCCCGGAGCTGTTCGGCGGAGGGCTCTTCGTGGGGCACCGCCTCGTGGGCCGTGCACAGCACGGGAAGACCCAGGGCCCGAAGCAGCCGAACCAGCCGCCGGCCCGTTCCCAGGCCGACCGAATGCACATGAACGACGTCGAACCGCCGGATCGCGATCTCGGCGGCCAGGAACGTCTGCAGGAGGCGCCGCCTCGGGCCGCCGAGCCACGAGGAGAGTCGCGCGCTCCACCGCGTCGGTTCCTCCTCCGTGTCTTCGGGCCGCCGGGGCGCGCCAGGTCCCGCAAGCGCCAGGAGAAGACGCTTCAATGCGCTGCGCCTACCGAGAAAGCGCACGCGAAAGCTGCGGGGAAGGGCCGCGAGCTCCCAGGACTCCGGAGTCACGACGGTCACGTCGCACCCCCGGCGCGAAAGCGCTTCGGCGAGCTGGTAGGTGTAGTGACAGATCCCACCCCGGCCGAAAGGCTCGTACAGAGCAACGCGCAGCGGCCTTTTCGCGCGCGCCGGTGGCATGGGTTCGGAGGATGCTGTCGACAAAGCAGCCAATTTTCCGACAACCGGGAGTGGAAGGCGAGTGTCCTTTGGGGACAGTCCCGGGTCGCAACCCGACCAAGATTCGCGAAGTCACCGAGCGAGACGACTCGGCGCTGTCCCTTTCACGAGTTTCCTCGCTCAACATCGCGGAGCCGCCAGGAGGAAGATCCCCGCTCAGCCATTGCCCGTTAACAGCGCGGACAGGACAATCCCGGGATCTCAACAGAATCTCCGGGGCACCCCGAGAACGACACATTGGCGGATCAGGTCCCGAACGCCCGTCGACCGAGATTCCGTCTCGAGATCCCGGAAAATTTCCTGGCTGACCTCGAGCCGCCGGGGCAGGTACCGAAGGCAGTCCGCGTTCGCAGACTCATACCCGGGCGAAGGAAAGGCCAGCTCAAGCCGGTCGCTTGCCGCGCCGGAGCGATGGACGTCGTATAGCGGATTGATCTTGAGCAACCCAACGCCGTGAGGCCACGTCTCGAACTGGCCGTGATCTCGGAAGACGCTACGGTTTCTCGAGGCCACGAGCGAAAACCACTTCTCCCCTGCGAGTGCCTCTACCGGTACGGGGTTCGCGAGAGCCGGCCCGCGGCCGCCGAGATACCTGTCGAGCAAGGCCCGGTCGGGAACGAGGCGCCGGTGGCGATCATCGAACAGATTGGCGTATTCCTCCGGCTTCAACTCGCGTCCCTCGTTTCGTTTCACGAGGACGTTGCCAACCCTTGACAGAACGATAACCCCAGCCTCGTCCACGACACGTTGCAGTTCGCTAACGCACTGCACCTTTTGAAAAAAATAGTGAAAGGCGTCTGAGCAATGCGCATCGGATAGGCTTCCTCTGTCAAACGGCAATGTCTGATCGGCGTCTGCGCAGACGTAGTCCGCCCCGGGGACCATCCAGTTTCTCGCGACCCAAACAAGGAAGAAATTCCGATCCAATCCGATCAAAGGATGACCGGGTCGGGTCATCGCCCAGTAATGCAGGAGGTGACCGACACCACATGCGAGGTCCAGGATCGGCTTGTCTGACGTCGGTAACAGAGTTGCCAACGATAGCGCGGCCAGATGGCGTGGCATTCCGAAGCGATAGGCAAAATAGTTGTACATCTCCGCCCGCCAGAGATGCAGTTGACGGAAGAAGAAGTCGAAGACGTCGACAGCAGTCGCCGGCTGGGCCATGAGCGCCCGGTAGGCGCGTTTCCGTCTCGCCGATGCCGCTGTGGCGACGTAGTCACGGAAGCGTTCACGGTAGCGACCCGGTAGAAGCGCCGCGAGCCGGCCCAGGCGAACCGGAAGGCCGAGAGGCGGGATCAACAAGATCAACAGAGCACGCTCAAAGTCCCGCGAACGGACCAGCTCCAGAAGCGCGCGGACCGGAGGGCCCGCGCGCAGCACGGTATCCTCCGTGTCGCTCATCAAATCCAACCTTCCGTCCCGCTTGAAGATTGGAATTCCGGCAACGATCGGAAAATTGCTGCATCCGCATTCCAGGATGCCGTGTTCGATTTCGTCACCGATCTGGACAGACTCCACACACTCAAGGGGCTGCCCGCAATAGGGACACCTCAACAAACGAAGGGTCTCAATCTTCATCAGCGAAACCTCTGCCGACCGGATCGATTTCGTTCGGGGGTTGCGAAGACTTCAAGCCGCGTCGTCACACCGCGGCAGTCTATGCGCGTCTTTCTACTTCTTCGACCGCCTGGCAGCAGTTGATCCACCGGGTACTCGAAGGTTGACCAGGAGCGCATCCGGCGGACGCTCGCGAAGGTACCGCTTCCGGCGGCGGAGTGCATCGTGAGTGCACCGATGCCGCTCGCTCCTGTCGTCGGGTTGGCTCAGTGACTGAAACGATGGTCGGGGCGGCCAGGATCGAACTGGCGACCACCTGCTCCCAAAGCAGGTACGCTACCGCTGCGCTACGCCCCGAAGGCTTGAATTATCGCATCCGGCGGCGCGCCCTGAAGGATCGCAACACGACCAAGCTTCGCGAAGTCCATCGAGCGAAGCGACTCGCGTTGCGGGAGCCGGAGCGCCGCGAGGGGATCAGGCGAGCGGTCGAGCCCGGTGTGGCGAGCCGCGAACCGGTGCGCCGAAGGCGCAGATCCCTGAGCAAGTGAAGGCGACGGAGGTACGCTACCGCTGCGCTACGCCCCGAAGGCTTGAATTATCGCATCCGGCGGCGCGCCGCCTCCGCAGGGCTACCCGATTCGCTTCCGAGCCCCTAAGAGCAGACGTTCCACCGAAATGATTGCGCGGTCGTGCACGGCGCTGCCGATCGAGCCGGCGGGATCGAAGGCCTCGACGTCGAAGCGATAGAACTTGCCTTCCATCCCGCGGAAGACGGCGCGCGCCGTGACCTGCGCGCCGGGAGGTGTCGCGGCGGTGTGCCGGGCGTCGATCGAGACACCGACCGAAAGCTCGCCGGGCTCGAGCAGTGGCACGAGCACGCGCGCGGCGGCGAGCTCCATGAGGGCGACCATGCGGGCGGTGGCGAAGACCGGCGGAAAGGCGCTCGCATGGCCCTCGGAAAGCGCGCTCGCGAGATCGAGGTCCTTCACGATCCAGCTCGCCTCGGCGGCCGCGCCGGGAGCGATCTCTTTTCGCGGCATGAAACCTCCCGGAGCGAAACGGCGATAGGCTATCGCGGCAGTCAGCGGAGAAGACGGACGCGATCATGCACCGCGAGTACCACGCTTGGGATTCGGCGACGCTCGGGCGCCGCATGGAGCTGCTGTGGTTCGGCCACGCCGGATACCCGACGATCTGGTTCCCGACGTCGCAGGGGCGCTTCTACCAGTGCGAGGACTTCGGCCTCGTCGGCGCCGTCGCGGATCACGTCGAGGCCGGACGGCTCCAGATCTGCTGCGTGGACAGCGTGGACGCCGAGAGCTTCTACGCGAAGGACCGGACGCCGGCCGAACGCATCCGAAGGCACGATCAGTACGATCGCTACCTCTACACGGAAGTCGTCCCCTACGTGCGGAGCAAGGCGGGCTGGCCGGGGCGCATCGGCGCGCTCGGCTGCTCCTTCGGCGCTTACCACGCGGCCAACTTCGGATTCCGGCATCCCGAAGTGTGCGACAAGGTCGTCGGGTTTTCCGGCAAGTACGACATCCACAGCTTTCTCGACGGCTATTGGGACGAACTCTGCTACTTCCACTGCCCGACGGCATACGTGCCGAACATGGACCCGACGTGGGTCGTGAGGCTCTCGACGATGGACATCTGCATCGTGACCGGCGAGACGGACAACATCTTGTCGGGCACGACGGACATGCTCCGGATCCTCAACGAAAGGGGGATCCGCAACCGTGGGAGCGTGTGGCCGGCGCCGTACGGGCACGACTGGCCCTGGTGGAAGGAGCAGATCCGGCGGTATCTGGCCTAGACTGACGACCGCCGCGTCACCGGGGCCACACGCATCCCGACGAGCCCACCCACGTCCGGTCCTTGTTGTAGTTGACGCCCATCATCTTCCCCTGCGAGAGCCGCGCGAGCGTCGTCACGGGGAACGGCTGGCCGTTCCTCCAGACGAACATGACACGGACTTCGACTTTGGAGAAGTTGCCGTCGGTCGTCTCGATCGCCGGCGCGTAGACGACCTTCCGCATGAGGAGCGTGTGGGCGCGTGCGTCCTCCGGGACCGCCGCGAGGTCCGCCGCCGTGACCTCGACCTTGACGCCCGATCCCGCGAAGGAAAAGAGCGGCTTCAGGACCCAGTTCTCGAGATCACGCGGCGCGGCTTTCAGGTCCGACAGGAAGACCGCTTCGGGAACCGTGGGTGGCGCAGCTCCGGCAGGCAGTGCTTCGACCACCGGAAGTACCAGTTGGGATGTCCCGCCCAGGTCACGTCGAGCGGCGCGGTCAGATCGAAGGGGAGCTTCGCGCCGCTCGCCTCGAGCTCGTCGAAGATCAGGCGGTTGTAGATGCGGAGGATCCGCGTCGGCCGCCCCTCGCAGTCGTACCAGAGCTGTTCGCCCCGCTTCTCGATCTGCGACGGATCGACCGCGCGCACGCCCCAGAACTGCATCGTGAACGCGAAGTCGATGGCCGTCTTCTGCTTCGGCGGATCGAGGTCGAGGAGCACGACGTTCTCGGACGGAAAACCGCCGAGGATCGCCTCGCCCACCGCCTTCCAGTAGCCGACCGTGTCGAGCCCGGAGAGGTACCAGCCGAGCCGCTCGCCGTCGGGAAACAGGCGCGCGAGCTCCTCGCACTGCGCGACCTGGAAGGCGTAGAGCGTCGGGAAGGCCTGGAGCTCGATGAGCTTCGGCGCGAGGCGGCCGGACGCGTCACGCGTCACCGCGAAGTCGGTGACGGCGAACGTCGGCCGCTCCGGGCAGCCCGGCACGTCGAAGCGCGCGGGCACCGCCGCTTTCGAGTGCTCGAGCGCCTCCGGCGTCGAGAGCTGGCGGAAGATCTCGAGCGACGCTGCGACCATCTCGTCGCGCAGCTCCGGCGGCAGGAAGACCGGTGATTCGGCCAGCCGGAACGGAATCGCCATGCGGCCGCGCGATTCGAGTCGGCGGCGGTAGTCCTGATACTTCGCGTCCGTGAAGGCGGCGTTATAAGCGTGGCGGAGCGTCGGGATCACGGTCGCTCCTCCAGTCCGTCGACGACGTAGAGATCCGGACGATTCCATCCGGACGTACGTGTACGCGTAACCGCTCTGATCCCGCGTGAAGCGGACCTCGTCGATCCCGACCACACCGGACCGGTCGTCCGGCTGGATCTCTTTCCAGAGCGTTCGAGCGCCCGTGCTCACGTCGATACGGAAGAGCTTCGCCGGCACCTCGGCGGTGCTCTGCGTCTGGACGAAGCGGCGGTCGGGGCTGAAGATCGTGAGGAATTCGCCGGGAGCGAGGCGGGCCTGCCGGAATCTCGCGCCACGGTCCGGACGGCGGCGGCCCGATCATGAACCGGCGGTCGGTCGTCGAGTACACGATGAGGGACCCGTCCTCGGTGATCGCGCCGTGCGCGTCGCCAGTTCATGCCCGGCATGTCCAGCCGCTGCGGCGGCGCGTGCCCTTCGATGTCGACGCGGTAGCACTGCTCGGAGCCCTTCCCGGGCGGTGAGCTGATGACGGCGACGTCCCGTCCGTCCTCGGGAAAATGAAGGCGAGGACCGGATTCGAGCCCGGGGGTCGGAGCGACTTCGCGGCGGTCCCGCGCCCGTCGGGCAGGAGGACCAGTCCGGGCGGCGATGTCGGCGTCGAGCGTCAGCACCCACTTTCCGTCCGGTGAAAGATCCGTCGCGATCGCCGTCTCCCAGTCGGATCGCGGGACCGATCCGTCCGTGGGACGGATGAAGACGCCGCCTTTCGGGCCGCCGCCTTCGCCGATCTCGTTGAAGACGATGCGTCCGTCGGTTGAGATCTTCACCAGCTCGGATGTCGTCCAGCCAGCCGAGCTCGATCTGCCGGGTCCCGCCCGGCGGCATCCAGATGACGCTCGCGCCTCGACGTTGTAGCGCTCGAGGAGAAGGCGTCCGTCGGACGCGACATCGTGCAGATTGAAGCCCGGCGGCGCTTGCCAGAGGACGCGCTCGTGACCCGAAGGGGAGACGGCTGCGGAGCCCGAGGTCGCCGTTTCCGCGGCCGCCGAGGAAGAGAAGATTCCCGGTGCGCTTCGACCAGGCGAGATGGCCGAACGACGTCAGGCCGGCCGCCGCCGTCGTCTTCTTTCCCTGCCGGTCCATCGTCCAGATTGTCAGCCCGGGCCCGGAGCTGAACTCGGCGAACGCGAGGCGAGCGCCGTCCGGAGAGATCGCGAGATCCCAGGAGAGAAGGAACGACTCGAAGACGACGTGCCCGATCGGCCATTCGATCCGGCCGTCTCCGTCCGGGGTCAGCCGAATGACGGCGAGATCGCCTCCGTCGGGCGTCCAGGAGGCGGAGAGGACGTTTTCGGCGATATCGCGGGGGGCGCCGCCACCGAGCGGCACGCGCGCGAGTGTCGCGACGGTCTCCGGTGCCTGGTAGCTTCCAATGCTCGCGCTTGACGGCCAGCTCTCCTTGCGAGGAAACAGAAACCACGTCCGCGTGCTCGATCCCGAGCGGCCGCGATTCGACCGAGTCCGTGCGGACCGAGAAGAGCTCGGCGGGCTTCCCCTCCCAGGCCGCGCCGTAGACGACCGTCTTTCCGTCGGGGGCGAACCGGGCCGAGAGAAGGTTGCCCCGTCGGAACGTGAGTCGCCGGAACGTGACCGCCGGCGTGGCGTGCCCGCGACACGATGCGCTCGCCCGAGAGAAACGCGAGCGCCAGCGCGGCGGCCGCCGCGGCCGCGATGGCCAGGCGTCGAGCGCCACATCGACGCCTTCGGGAGCGCCCGCACGGCGCCGCTCTCTGGCGCCGCGCTCGAGAGCGACGAGAGGCCGAACGCGAGGTCCCGGGCCGACTGGAACCTCTCCTCGGGTTTTTTCTCGAGACAGTGCGAGACGGTCCGCTCGAGCCCCGCCGGAATCGGCCGGTCCGGCCGCGAAAGCTCCGGCGGGTCGTCCTTCAGGATCGCGTTCATCGTCTCGATCGCCGTGTCGCCCGTGAACGCGCGTCGGCCGGAGAGCACCTCGTAGAGCACGGCGCCGAGAGAGAAAATATCCGAGCGTTGATCGGCCGGATGGCCGCGAAGCTGCTCGGGCGCCATGTAGCCGACGGTGCCGAGCACGGCGCCCGGCTGCGAGATCTGCGCGGCCGTCGGCGAATGCGTGTCGCCCGCGGCGGGCAACGCGATCTGCCGCGCGAGCCCGAAGTCCAGGATCTTGACGCGGCCGTCCTTCGTCAGGAAAAGGTTCTCGGGCTTCAGGTCGCGATGGACGATTCCCTTCTCGTGCGCCGCCGCGAGACCCAGGGCGACCTCCCGCGCGATCTCGACCGCCTTGCGCGGCGGCAGCGGGCCGTCCGCCAGGCGCTCGCGAAGCGACTCGCCTTCGAGCAGCTCCATGACGGCGTAGGTCGTCTCCCCGAGCGGCCGAAGTCGTGGACCGCGAGGATGTTCGGGTGCGAGAGCGCCGCGACGGCTTTCGCCTCGCGCTCGAAGCGCGCGAGCGCGGCCGCGTCGTTGGCGAACGCGGTCGGAAGCACCTTGATCGCGACGTCCCGATCGAGCCTCGTGTCGCGCGCCCGGTAGACCTCGCCCATCCGCCGGCTCCGAGGGAGACAGGATCTCGTAGGGGCCGAGCCGGGTTCCCGCCGAGAGTGGCATCGAGGGAGACTCTATCCGGCGGCGCGGTCCCCGGGATCGGCTAGATCAGGAACTTGCCCGCCGCCATCACCTGGTCGTCGTCGAACCAGATGTCGAAGCGCCGGCCGACGACGTCGATGTGCGTCGTGCTGCGCCATTTCGCGCCGGTGTGCTCGGTGTACGGGTGGCCGAATGCGATGTGCAGCGTCGGCAGCTTCTCGTCCTGGAGGATGTTGCCGATGACCTGCTCGACGGCGATGTTGGTGCCGATCGCGAACTCGCCGATGCGGTCCGAGTTCTCGTCCGTCCGAGTGTAGGCGCGGAAATCGTCCACGAGATCCTGCCGCTTGCAGGACAGGCCGGCGATCCGGCTGTCCTCGATCGTGATCGTGAGCGGATTCGCCTGCAGGTCGCCGTAGCGCGCGCAGAGGTACTCACCCACGACGCCGTCGGCGACGTACACGCCGTCCACGCGCGCGGGGCAGGTGAACACCTCGCCGCCCGGAAGATTTCCCCATTTCTGGGTCGAGATGATGCCGGAGGTCTTGAGCCACTTGATCTCGGGGTCGAACGTCGCGACGAGATCCGAGCCTCCCGGAGACTTCGCCACGATGCGGCGCGCGGCGGCCGCGCGGTCCCGCACGCGCTGCGATATTGCGTCCACCTCGTTGAAATCGGCGCGCATCGCCTCGCACATGATCTGCCGCGAGATCGAGACCATGTGCGCGTGGCGGATTTTCCGCCGGTCCACGACCTCGGTCAGCGCGCGCCGGAAGGCGAGCTCGCCCGTCTTGGGCTGTCCGGCGTAGATCGAGACGTCCGCCTGCTCGAGCGCCTGGCGGATCTCGGCCGGCAGGTCGAGCATCGGACGCACCCCGTAGTCCTCCATGACGCAGACCCGGGAGCCCGCGCCAGCCTCCCGGATCTCGCCGGCCAGGCTCGCGGCGATTTCGACGGTCTCGCGGTCGGTGATGAGGGCGACTTGCTCGCCCGGCTGGATTCGCAGGCAGGTACGAACGGCGTTTCGGGCTCCGGGAATCAGTTCTTCAGCGTAGGTTTCCGGCAAGGTCGTCATCTCTCCTTCGGGCCCGGCCGTTCGGCTAGGCGGGATTCGAATCGGCGGCGCGAAGCGTGGACTCGGCGGGGAGCCCCTGTGAGGTCTCTGCGCAGATGAAGTCCACGACTTTTTTCAGATCGCCGCCCGTCGCATTGTAAACGGCGAGCTGCCGATCCGCACCCGTTCCGTTGGCGAGAATCCACCCGATCCCCCCGAAAACTTCCCGTCGGGAGCCGAGCTCGTCCACCACGTCGTCCACGAAATCGAGCATTTCAAGGGCCAGCTCGCGGAAGGGGACCTCGATCTCCTTGCCGAAGTCGATCATCTTTCCGTCGATCCCGTAGCGCGAGGCGCGCCACTTGTTCTCGAGGATGTACGCCCGACGATAGCGCCTCCAGCCCAGGTTCTGCGTCCGGAGCTTGTAGAGCTTCACGCAGATCGCCTGGATGAGGGCGGCGATCGCGACCGTCTCGTCCACGCGCATCGGGATGTCGCAGACCCGGAACTCGATCGTCTCGAAGAACGGGTGCGGCCGCACGTCCCACCAGATTTTCTTGCCGTTGTCGATGCTCCTGGTCTTGACGAGGATGCGGACGAACTCGTCGAACTCGGCGGGCGAGTCGAAGTACTCGGGAATCGACGTCCGCGGGAACCGGTCGAAGACCTTCGTCCGGAAGCTCTTCAGGCCGCTGTCGCGTCCCAGCCAGAAGGGCGAGTTCGTCGAGAGCGCGAGGACGTGCGGCAGGAAGTAGAGCGCCTCGTTCATGATCTGGAGCGCGAGGGCGCGGTCTTTGATGCCGACGTGGACGTGCAGGCCGAAGATGAGGTTCGCCCGCGCGAGCATCTGCATCTCTTCGACGACCTGGTCGTAGCGCGCGTCCGGGAAAATCTTCTGGTCCGCCCAGTTGGAGAAGGGGTGCGTGCCGGCCGCCGCGACGCGCGTGCCGCTCCTCTCGGCGAGGCGGACGATCTCCGCGCGCATCTCGGAAACGTCCCGCCGCACCTCGGAGACGTCCTTGCAGATGCCCGTGCCGAGCTCGATGACCGACTGGTGCATCTCGGGCTTGACGCGCTCCTTGAGGACGCGTTTGCCCTCTTCGAGAATCTCCTGGACGTGCGAGCGCAGCTCCCGGGTCTCCGGGTCGATGATCTGGAATTCCTCCTCCACGCCGAGCGTGAAGGCGGGCCGCTCGCTCATCGCGGTGTCAGTTCCCGAAGCGCGGGCGCGGCCGGCGGGTCGTGGCGCCGGTTCCGGGCGGCCGCGGGGACGGCGACCTGGCTTTCTTCGCGCCGCCGCCCGACAGGAACTCCTGCCAGTGATAGCGGGCGACGGGCTCGGCGCTGTCGTGCACCCGCTCCACCAGCCACTTCGCGGCGTGCTCGAGCACCCACTCGAAGTTCTGCTGCCCGACGGAGGCCGGATCGGCGTCCGGCGCCGGGTTCAGGAAGTCGATCGCGTAGGGCACGCCGTCGCGGACCGCGAACTCGAGCGTGTCGAAGTCGTATCCGAGCGCGCCCGTCAGCTTCAGGCAGTCCGAGTGCACGCGGTCGTACATCGCCGGGTCGATCGGCGTCCCGTCGTTGACGTAGCGCGCGTGGTGCGGCTGGCGCGGGTCGTACCGCATGATGTGAACGTCCTTGCGCCCGATGACGTAGCAGCGGAAGTACTCCTGGAAGTCGATCTCTTCCTGCAGCGTCATGACGTGCTGGCCCGAGTCGCGGTAGGCCGTGAAGAACTCGTCCGGGTTCGTGACGCGATAGACGCTCTTCCAGCCGCCGCCGGAATATGGCTTGAAGAAGGCCGGGAAGCCGATGTGGCTGAAGATCTCGTCCCACTCGAGCGGGAACACGAGGTTCGACATGGATTCGGAGGTCGTGTCTGGCGGATGCTGGTTCGACGGCAGAAGCACCGTCTTCGGCACCGCGACACCCAGGCCGCGCGCGATGACGTTGTTGAAGAACTTGTCGTCGGCCGACCACCAGAAAGGATTGTTCACGACGATCGTGCCATCGGACACGAGCTTCTTCAGGACCGCCCGGTAGAAGGGAATGTCCTGACTGATCCGGTCGAGGACGAGGTCGTATTTCTTCGGCGTTTCGAGGGAGAGGCCGCCGACCTTGACGGGCTCGGCCGCGACGTCCTCGGCGCCGGAACGGTTGATGCGGTCGACGAGGGCCAGCGGGAACGTCCGTTCCTGGCCGAAAAGGACTCCGATGCGTTTCATGGGAACACCCGCCAGCCTTTCTCGCGGCGGGGGGACCGCCGGACCGGCGATTATATCGAGCGGCTGAAGACCAAGGACCAGGGACTAAGGACCAGGGACTAGGTCCCGATGTCGATCCCCTGAAGGTGCGGCGCGAGCGCCTCTTTCTGGGCCTGCGCCAGCCGTTTCAGGCCCTTGCGCGCCAGGGCGAGCAGCTCCTGCAGCTGCTCCTCGGAGAAGGGGCGCCGCTCGGCCGTGCCCTGGATCTCGACGAATTTTCCGGATGCCGTGCCGACGACGTTCGCGTCCACGTCGGCCTCGGAGTCCTCCGCGTAGGCGAGATCGAGCACCGCCTGTCCCGCGCAGACGCCGACGGAGATCGCGGCCACCGTCTCGCGCAGCGGCCAGCGGGGGATCGTTCCCTCGCGCAGGAGTTTCCCGAGCGCGACCGACAGCGCCACACAGGCGCCCGTGATCGCCGCGCAACGCGTTCCGCCATCCGCCTGCAGGACATCGCAGTCGAGCGTGATCGTGCGGTCCGGGATCCCGCGCAGCTCGATGACGCTGCGCAACGACCGTCCGATGAGCCGCTGGATCTCGTGCGTTCGCCCGCCCTGTCGGCCGGACGCGGCCTCGCGCGACGAACGCGTGTGTGTCGAGCGCGGGAGCATCCCGTACTCCGCGGTGACCCACCCGCTGCCGGTGCCTTTGAGGAACGGCGGCACGCGGTCCTCGACCGACGCCGCGCAGAGGACGCGGGTGTGCCCGAGCGACACGAGCGCCGAGCCCTCGGCCCAGCGGGCCGCGCCGATCTCGATCGCGATCTCGCGCATCTCGGACGGCTTGCGGCCGTCCGGCCGCGCCGTGCCGGACGAGTCTTTCATGACGCGCCTTCGCCGCACGACTTCATGACGCGCCTTCGCCGCTCGACTTCATGACGCTCGCTGACCGCTCGACGTCACGACGCGAGCTCCCCGCGCAGGTAGAGGAGCGGGCGCGTCAGGTCCACGTGGCCGCTGAGGCTCTCCGCCGGCTCGCCGTTGACGAGCAGGCGCACGCTCTTCGTCTCCGCGACGTTCTGGAGAACCGTGTCGACGAGCGACGCAACGATCGTCAGCTCCTCGTCGGAGCCGAACGACAGGCTCGCGTCCACCGCGAGGTCGAGAACCACCTCGCCGCCCGGAAGCAGGAACGCGTTGCGGAGCTGGATCTTGTCCGGAAGCGGCGACACGAGATCGAGGTGCGTCGGCCCTCGATGCAGCTCGTCGAAGATGGCCCGGAGCGCGGCGCCGGGTCCGGCGGGTTTCGGAATGTCTCTCTCCTCCGGGCGTAGCTTCGCATCGTCGCGTCCCGGAAAGAAGAGGGTCAGGCGCACGGTCTCGCCCGGTGTCGGGGTCGGCGCGCCCGGCGTGGTCGCGGCGGGCGGCGCCGCCGCCGGCGAGACGCGCAGGAAGAGCGGGCCCCGGCGGCGGCCGGGAAGCTCCGAGCCGGCGCGCGTCCAGAGGATCAGGACGCCGACCGCCACGGCCAGAAAGGCGAGCAGGAGCGCCGCGGCCCGGCGCGTCATCGGGGGGCGGCCGTGGGGGTGGGGCTCGGCGCGGGCGATGGCAAGGCGACGGCCGCGGGACGCCGCTTCGCGAAGAAGCGCACGACCGCGCGAGAGATCGCGTCGGCGACGTTCTGCTGGAACTCCGGCGAGGCGAGCTTCTTCTCCTCGTCGGCGTTCGAGATGAAGGCCGTCTCGATCAGGACCGCCGGCATCGACGCGCCGACGAGGACCCGGAACGGCGCCTGCTTGATGCCGCGGCTCTCCGTACCGGAGACGCCGTTCAGCTCTTCCTGGATCGCCTCGGCGAGCTCGCTCGATTCCTTGAGGTGCGCGCTCTGGGCGAGATCCCAGAGCACGAAATCGAGGGCGTGGTCGGTCGAAGAGGCGGCGTCGGGCGACGGCGTCGCGGCGGGGCCGGGCGTCTCGTTCTCGCGGCTCGCCACTTCCTGCGCGAGCTTGTCGGAGGCTTCGAGCGACAGATAGTACGTCTCGGAGCCGCGCGCGTTCGCGATCCGCGAGGAGTTCGCGTGGATCGAGAGAAAGAGGTCGGCACGCTCGTGGTTGGCCGCGGACGTCCGGTCATCGAGCGAGACGAGCCCGTCGACGTCGCGGGTGAGCACGACGCGGCCGGCGACGTAGCGGGGCAGCGTCGCGGCGAGCCTCCTGGCGATCTCGAGAGTGGCCTGCTTCTCCTGGAGCCCTCCCGGCCCGATCGCGCCGGTTTCGGTCCCGCCGTGCCCGGGATCGATGACGATGACGGGCGGGGGCTCCGCAGCGGACGGCGGCGGGGGCGCCGGACCGCCCGGTGTGGCGGCTCGCGTGACCTCGACGACGACGCGGTCGGGAGCCGTCAGCGCGTAGGCGCGCGCCGAGAGACTCGGGTCGCGGAGCGCGATCGCGACGCCGTCCTCGGAGAAGCGGACGGCGGAGACGAAGGGGTCCTCGAATTTCTTCTCGGCGAAGGGCGCCGCGACGGTTCGGTCGGGCCAGCGGACCTGGATCGCCGCCGCGCCGGGAGTCGAGACGAACTTCGCGGGCCCGGACTGGCGCAGCACGACCTGTGTCGCCGCTTCGACGTGCACGACGGCGACGTCGACCGCCAGCGCCTTGGCCTCTGCGAGCGTCCAGACGCGCTTGACGGCGTCGTAGGAGCCTGCGGCCCCCACGAGAGGGAACAGCACCTTTTCGAAGAAATCGGTCGGCGCATAGAGGGCGCCGGAGATCGTCTGCGCCGGCCGCGAGATCGAGACGAGGCGCTGATCCACGGGAACCTGCGCGGTGCCGGCGCCGACGAGCACCTTGTGCCCGTGGCCCGTGAGCGTCAGGACGCCGGTCGCCGGATCCGCCGCGACGGCGAACCCGAGGGCCTTCGCGGCGTCGGCGATGCGGAAGTCGGCGCCGCTTGCGGCGATCTTGTAGGTCTGGCCCTGCCAGGCGAGCGTCGCTTCCTGCGCCGCGGCGGACGCCGCCAGAAGGAGGAGTCCCAGGACGGCCGCCGGCAAGCGCCGGGCGCGCGCCGTCAAGAGGAGCCTGCCGTGGCGGTGCCGCTCACGTCATAAAGGTACACGGCGGCGCCCGTCGCGCGAAACGCGTCGAGTCGTCGGCCCGCGGCGTCCATGAGTCCCAGGAAACGCGCCTCGTCGTCCGAGCCGTCGGGGCGGATCGAATGCGTGAAGAGGATCCAGACGCGCCCATGGCCATCGCGGAGTCTCTCGACGTCCCGACTCGCACCCGCGTTTTCGCCGACCCATCCCCCGCGAAGCGCCGTGTCGGGCGGCAGCCCGGTCCGCGGCCCGTAGTAGTCGAACGCCGGGAGCGAGGCCGAGTAGACGTAGAGGCGATCGCCGGGCGAGAGGTGGCCGCGGACGTAAGCGAGCGCCGGCTTCATCTCCTCCTTCTCGCGCGGGTGGAAGAGCGCGCGGACGGACCAGAGCACGGGATGGAACAGGAGCAGCGCGAGGAGGATCGCCCAGACGGCCGGCGCGCGCGGCGACGTCTCTTCCCGGATCTCCTCGATGCCCAGAGCCATGAGGAGGTAGAGCCCCGGCGCGAGGAAGAGGAGCGTCCGGCCCGAGAACGGATACCAGCGCAGCGTCGAGGCGGCGAGGGCGAAGAGCATCGGCGCGACGAGCAGCGCGAGATGCGCGCGGCCGGTGCGGAAGAGGGCCCAGGCGCCGACGAGGAAGGCGAGGATGCCGAGCCCGCGGAAGACGAATCCGGCCGGATCGCCGAAGAGCGCGCCGAGGGTCCTCGGCAGCCAGTAGAGATCGGCGAAGGAGCGCGGGGGAAACGGCAGGAACGCATCCGCCCAGAACGCGAGCACGTCCGGCGCGCGCCCGATGTGCCGGAGAAACGCGAGCCAGAACGCGGTGAAGCTGCCGATCCAGAGAAGCCCGGCCGCGGCGACCGCCCGCAGGAGCGGCCGCTCCCCGGTTCGAGCGGCTGCCACGGCGAGGGTCGCGCCGACGCCCGCGAGGACGAAGACGGCGGGCAGCGAGAACCAGACGAGGACGGCCCCCGAGATCGCCAGAGTAACGAGCGCACCGCGGCTCTGCGGTCGTTCCGGCCGCTCCAACGCGTCGATCCCCCGGTCGAGCAGAAAGAGCGCGGCGAGAACGTCGAACGAGTACTGCTTGAGCTCGGACGAGAAGCCGATCAGGGGTCCGGAAAAGGAAAAGAGCGCGGCGGCGATCGGAACCGCGGGCGCCGGCAGCAGGCGCGCCGCTACGCGGCGGAAGATCAGGAGCGCCGCGAGCCCGCAGAGAAGCGGCACGAGGCGCAGCGCGTACTCGCTCGAGCCGAAGAGGGCGACGGCTCCGCGCACGAGCGCGAGAAATCCGACGGGGACGATCTGCCCGTAGTCCGGAGGGGCAAAGAGGCCGGCGAACGAGCGCCGCAGGATCGTCGGCGCGATGTACGCCTCGTCGAGCCAGAGTGATCGGTTCGACAGGTACTGCGCGACGCGCAGCACCGCCCCGGCCGCGAGGAGCCACCGGGTCAGGCGCTCGGCGCGTGTCACCGGCATCGAGGGTGGTCGGTCCGCGGTCTCAGGCGCCGAACTGCCTCAGGTGGTGGTCGAGGTGCTTGTACATGACGACGCCCCAGTCGTCGCCGGAGATCTTTCCGAGGAAGGAGTGGGGGTGTTTCCCGGCCTCGGCCGGCCCACTCTGGCAAAAGCGTCCGATGAGCGCCGTCAGGTGCGCCTTCTCCTTCGTGAAGTCCTTCTCGTCGCGGACGACGAAGTGCGGATCGGTCGGGGAGTTCTTGCCGAAGGGTTTCTCGGAAAGAAACGTGGACCGGGCAAACGGCGCGAAGATCTTTCCGATGAGCGCCTGCTTGAGCGGCAAGTCTCCCGTGCCGACCTCCATCGCGCGGGAGCAGTGCGCGAGCATCTGCGACGCGGTCATTTTTCCCCAGCCGCGCTTCGATTCCGGCGAGAGATTCCCGAGGCGGTCCAGGATCGTCTGGCGCACGGCGGGATCGAAGAGGCTCGTCATGCCGGCCTCCGATCGAGCGGCGCGGCCGCTTTTCTTTTCGCGAGCAGGTCCTTCGAGCCGACACCGAGGCGCATGATGACTTTGGTCGCATCGGCCACCGGCACGTCGAGGCGCGTGATCCGATCCTCCGGCAGGTAGAACACGGTTCCGACGGCCGGGGTCGGCGCGCTCGGGACGAAGACCGTGAGCGTGCCGTCCGCATTCTTTTCCATGACGTAGCCGAGCACGGTGTTGTCGTCGAACCGGGCAAGGGCGACCTCGACTTCGTCGGCGCCCTCGGCGGTGCCTTCGCCCGTCGCGCCCTTGAGGAGCGTGTAGCCCGGCATCTTCCGGAGGACGAGCTGCTCGAGCATGCTCTGAAGCCGCCGTCCGGGCCGCGTGCTCGCCACGAGCCCCGCGAAGAAGCCGACCAGAATCAGGAGAATGATGGCGATGAGGCTCGCGACCCTCATGCCGCCGACCGCTTCCACCGGAACCTGGGCCGCGATGGGACGCACGATCTTCGAGACGAGCGCAACCGCTTGGCGCAGGAGCACGATCGTGAGGACGACCGGCAGAAGGAAGATCACGCCGCCGACGAGCGTCGTCTTGATGAATCGAACGATCCGCTTCATGGCTCCTCCTCCCGCTGCTGAACGAACTGCCATCCGAACCGGCCTTTGATGCAGAGATGTCCGCTCGCGACCTCGTTGTCGAGCGGCGAGGTCACGCGCACGATCTCGTTGTCCTGGACGCGGAGAGCGAGGGTGCAGCCGACGCCGCAATATGGGCAGATCGTCTCCGTGACGGTCTGGCGGGACTCGTCCCAGCGGCCCGCCTGCCGCAGGTCGTGCTCGGTCTTGAACATCAGGGCGCCGGTCGGGCACACGCCGATGCAGTTGCCGCAATAGACGCAGGCCGATTCCGGCAGCGGGGTCGCGAGCTCCGTCGAGATCCGCGCATCGAAGCCGCGTCCGGCGACCGCGATCGCGAACGTGTTCTGGGCCTCGACGCCGCAGGCCTGGACGCACTTGTAGCAGAGGATGCAGCGCGCGTAGTCGCGCACGTAGAGATCGTTGTCCACCTTGACGGGCTGGGCGACGGTGGCCGTCGCGCCGGACGGCGGGCCGTGGTGGCCCGGGGTGGGTGCGGTCCCGCGCGTGGCCGTCCTCGCCGGCCAGCGGCGACGCCGGCGGCCCGTACCGCTCGGGCCGTGCGCCGTAGCGCTCCATCCAGCGGCGCACCTCGGGCGCCGCGCAGGAAAGATCGACGGAAGACGCCAGGAACTCCAGAACCATCTTGCGCGACAGGCGCACGCGCTCGCTGTCGGTGGAGACCTTCATCTTGGGCTCGACCGGGCGCGAGCAGGCGGGCACGAGGACCCGCGAGCCCTCGACCTCGACGACGCAGACGCGGCAGACGTTGACCGGCGTCAAATTCTCCAGGAAGCAGAGCGTCGGCGTGTCGAGGCCTTCCTGGCGGCACGCCTCGAGGATCGTCGAGCCCTCCGGCACCGTCACGGCGCGGCCGTCGATCGTCAGCTCGACCGGGCGCTCGGGATGGAGCCGGCGGTCGGCGGGGATCATGCGGGAAACGCTCCGAGCTTCTTGATGGCCGATTGCAGGGCGCCCGAAGCCGTCTGTCCGAGGCCGCAGATCGAGGCGTCGCGCATCGCCTGCGCGATCTCGTCGAGGAGCGCCAGCTCCTTCTCGCGCGATCCGAGCGGCCGGCCGGCGGAGAGGCGCGCGACGAGCTCCTCCTGCCGCTCCGTTCCGACCCGGCAGGGGACGCACTGGCCGCAGGACTCGTCGCGGAAGAACGAGGCGATGCGGCGGAGCGCGTCCGCGAGATCGTCGCGGTCGTCGTAGACGAGGACGACGCCCGAGCCGAGCGACGCGCCGATCGCGCGCGTTCCCTCGAATGTCAGCGGCGTGTCGAGATTCTCCGGCCCGACGAACGAGCCCGCGGCGCCGCCGAGAAGAACCGCCTTCACGGAGCGTCCCCCGGGCACGCCGCCCGCGAGCGCGATGAGATCGCGGAGCGTTGCGCCGAACGCGACCTCGTAGACGCCGGGACGCGCCACGCGGCCCGAGAGGCAGAAGAGCTTCGGCCCCGTGGACTGCCCCGTCCCGATCGCCGCGAAAGCCGCGCCGCCGTGCTCGACGATCGCCATCACGTTGGCGAGCGTCTCGACGTTGTTGATGACGGTGGGCTTGCCGAAGAGCCCCTTCTCGACAGGGAACGGCGGCTTGTTCCGCGGCTCTCCGCGGAAGCCCTCGATCGAGTTGAAGAGCGCCGTCTCCTCGCCGCAGATGTACGCGCCGGCGCCCCGCCGCACCTCGATGTCGAATCGGTGGGGCGATCCGAGGATCCCGCCGCCGAGGAAGCCGCCCGCCCGCGCGGCCTCGATCGCGCGCGAGACGCGCTCGAGCGCCAGCGGATATTCGCCGCGGATGTAGAGGTAGCCGCGCTCACAGCCGGTCGCGAATCCGACGATCGTCATCGCCTCGACGACCGCGAACGGGTCCTCCTCGAGAAGGACGCGGTCCTTGAACGTGCCGGGCTCCGACTCGTCGGCGTTGCAGACGAGGTAGTGCGGGCGGGCCGGCTGGCGCGCGACGGCCTCCCACTTTCGGCCGGCCGGAAACGCCGCGCCGCCGCGGCCCTGGAGCTTCGACTCGAGCGCCTCGCGGATGACGGCGTCGGGCCCGATTTCGAAGGCGCGGAGGAGCGCGCGGTAGCCGCCGTTGTCGCGGTAGTCGTCGAGGCTCTCGGGATCCACGTGTCCGACGCGTCGCAGCAGACGGAGTCCGCCGCGGCGGGCATCCTGCGTCTGCGGCGCGGACGGGGAGCCGGAGCCCCCGCGCCCCGAGCGGCCGGGGTAGGGGCGGGGCTCGTCCCGCGCCCGGGCCGGCGCGACGGCTTCGTCCATCGCACCCTCTCCCGCGCGCTGATAGAGGACGGCGGGCGCGCGCTCGCAGAGGCCGAGGCATGGCGACGGGCGCACAACCGCGGCGCCGGAGCCGCCGATCTCCCGGCGCGCTCGCTCGAGGAGCTCTCGCCCGCCCGCGAGGCGGCACGCGAGATCGTCGCAGACGTGGACGACCGTCGCCGGCTGCGGCTCGACCGAGAGCATCGCGTAGAAGGTGGCGACGCCATAGGCCTCGGCGGGCGCGACGGCGAGGCGCTGGCAGACGTAGTTGAGCGCTCCGGGCGAGATCCAGCCGACGCGCGCCTGCGCTGCCCAGAGCGCGGGAAGAAGAAGGTGCCGGCGCGCCCGAATCGCGTCGCCCCCCGTCGCGACGTGCCCGTCGCGATCCGGGCGCCGCGTCCCGCCTTCCCAGCCCGAGGCGGGGGCGCCGAGGACCGCGTCCACCGCGGCGCGTTCCGCCGCCGAGGGCTCCGCCCCGGGGATCAGATGCAGGTCCACGACGCGCTAACTGTAGCCGAAGGCGCGGCAGAGGTTAGGCGCTCTCTCCCAGCTTTTCGACCCGGATCGCCGCGGCCTTGAACTCCGCGGTTCCGGTCTTCGGGTCCGTGGCGTCGATCGTCAGGATGTTCGTCGGTGACGTCGTCCTGGAAGTGGAGCGTCAGAAACGCGAGCCCGGGCCGCAGCGTCTCGTCGTATCGCGCCGGCACCGAGATCGCGCCGCGCCGCGAAACGGCGCGTACGACCTCGCCGTCGGCGACGGACCACCGCGCGCCGTCTTCCGGCGAGATGTCCAGAGTCTCCGGCCGGCGCAGCGGCGAGGTGTAGCCCGCGGTCTGGACGCCGGTGTTGAAAGAGTCCAGGCGCCGGCCCGTCGTGAGTCGCACGGGGAACTCGTCGGTCAGCCGGTCCACCGGCGGGTCGTGCTCGACGGCCACGAAAAGGGCGAGCGGCGGATCCGGCGGATCCTTCCAGAGGCGGCCGTGCAGGAACGGGCTCCCGGGATGCGACTCGTCCGGGCAGGGCCACTGGAGCCCGTGGAGCTCTTCGAGACGGCGATAGCTCATTCCGCTGTGCCAGGAAGAGAGTGACCGGAGCTCGTTCCAGACCCTCTCGGCCACGGGGGAGCCGAGCTCGACGTCGAGCCGCTTTCCGAGCTCATGCAGGATCTCCAGGTCCGGACGCGCCTGCCCCGGCGGCTCGAGCGCCTTGCGCACGCGCTGGACGCGACGCTCGCTCGAGGTGACGGTCCCCTCGTCCTCGCACCAGGACGCGGCGGCCGGCAGGACGACGTGCGCCATCTCGCCGGTGCGCGTCAGGAAGATGTCCTGGACGACGAGATGGTCGAGGCCTTCGAGAAGATGCATGGCCCGCTTCTGGTCCGCCTCCGACTGCGCGGGGTTCTCCCCGATGACGTAGAGCGCGCGGAGCTTTCCGTGCTCCATCTCCTCGAACATCCGCGAGAGATGCCAGCCGCGACGATGCGGGATCGGCGACTTCCAGGCGCGCTCGAACTTCACGCGGGATTTCGGGTTCTCGACGTCCTGGCCGCCGGGGAGCTTGTTCGGCAGCGCGCCCATGTCGCCGCCGCCCTGCACGTTGTTCTGGCCGCGCAGAGGGCAGACGCCCGAGCCCCAGCGGCCGACGTGCCCCGTGAGCAGCGCGAGGTCGATCAGCGCGAAGACGTTGTCGAGTGCGTTGTGGTGCTCGGTGATGCCGAGCGTCCAGCAGAGCTGCGCCTTGCCGGCCTTCGCGTAGGCGTGCGCCGCGTCGCGGATCGCCGCCGCGGGGACTCCGGTCTCGCGCTCGGCGTACTCGAGCGTGTACTTCTCGACGCTCTCGCGGTAGTTCGGAAAGCTCGCCGTCGCCCGCGCGATGAACTCGCGATTCTCGAGCCCCGCGTGGAGGATCTCCCGCCCCATCGCGTTGGCGAGCGCGATGTCCGAGCCGACGTCGAGGCCGAGCCAGATGTCCGCCCATTGCGCCGACGCCGTGCGCCGCGGGTCCACGACGATGAGGCGCGCGCCGTTGCGGACGCCCTTCAGAACATGATGGAAGTAGATCGGGTGCGCTTCGCGCGCGTTGGAGCCCCAGAGGAGGATGACGTCCGCCTCCTCCGTCTCCCGATAAGAGCTCGTCCCGCCTCCCGCCCCGAACACCGTCGTCAGACCGACGACGCTGGGGGCGTGTCAGGTGCGGTTACAGCTGTCGATGTTGTTGCTGCCGACGGCGACGCGGGCGAACTTCTGCGCGTAGTAGTTCACCTCGTTGGTCGCCTTCGAGCAGGAGAAGAGGCCGAAGGCCTCTCCGCCCCGCTCGTCGCGGATGCGCCGAAACCCGTCGGCTGCCCGATCGAGCGCCTCTTCCCAGGACGCCTTTCGGAGCCTTCCGTTCTCGCGCACCAGCGGTTCGGTCAGCCGCATGTACGGCTTCATCGAATGTCTCCTGTGGCGAGACTAGCGCCCGGGGCCGGGGGGAGTCCAGCGTCGGCGGACGTGCTCCGGCAGACCGCGAAGCCGCCGGGCCACAGGAGACTGCAGGTCGAGAGGGGATGCGCAATCCTAGTCGCGACGTCCGGGTCGCCCTGCCTGCGCAAGGCGCCCGGATGCCACCGTCCCGATGGCGGAGCTACTCGGTCGTCTTTCCGGCGAAGTGCTCTTCCAACGCCATGGCATCGGCCTTGGTGGCGCGCACCGTCGCGTCCGCGTGCTCCGGCGGCCCGTACAGCGTGTACAGCTTCAGCGGCTCCTCGCCGGTGTTCTTGACATTGTGCCGCGCGCCGGCGGGTACGAGAATCGCCGAGTCGCTCTCGATCTTCGTCTTCCGGCCGTCGATCCAAACCTCCCCTTTGCCCTTCTCAATCCGGAAGAACTGGTCACGATCCGGATGGACCTCTTCGCCGATGTCCTCGCCCGGGGCAAGCGCCATCAGCACGAGCTGCAGGTTCTTGCCCGTGTAGAGGACGCGGCGGAAATCCGAGTTGTGCTCGGTCATGTCTTCGATGTCGTCGACGAAACCTCTCATGGCAGTCTCCTTTCGGGTTTGACGGACAACCCGACGATATGGGTTGTCCCCCGCGAGGGACTTGATGCGATCGGATCAGTTGGGAGGGCGACGGACCGGGTGGAGAGAGACGCTCGCTTGGCGCGTCGCGACCGAGAAACGCCGGCGCGGCTCGGGATGACTCCGATCCCGGGCGTTCCGGAATCGGGTGCGAGCTTCGGAGGAAATGGTGGAGGCGGCGGGAGTCGAACCCGCGTCCGGAGGCGTCACGTGAAAGGCCACTCCATGCTCAGCCTCTTCTTGGTTCTCGTCCGGCCGCCTCGAGAAGAGGCAAAACAGCGGTCAGACAACCCCGAATGGTTTTCGCCTCGGCGTCCGGGGATCCGCCTCGGCTACACCCGCATTTGGCGACGTTCGTCCAGGCGCGGCGGGTGCGCTCCCGGACGGACGAGGCTACTTAATTAAGCAGCCAGAGCGAGATTGCTGTTGTTCGCAGCTATCATTTTTCACCGGTTTTACGAGGTGGGTGAGACCTCGGCATGCAACCTGACTCGTGCGCGTCCCCGTCGAAACCGTTTCGCCCCCAGGGACGGCTCGCTCGTCTCAAAGATCGGAGGAAATGCTAACACGCAGGCCCGCGGCGCATTCCCCGCCGGCGATCAGGGAAGACGATATTGACGCCGCGCCCGCACGACGGCGCCCGGATGATTCACCTTGACCTCGACCGTGTGCCAGGAGCGCGGCCGCCGGTCGGTAGGCGTGTACGTCAGGAAGTACTGGCTGCTCAGCTCGCGCACGATCGATGCGAATGTGGCCGACAGCCTGGCGATGGATCCGATGGCATAGAAGCGTCCGCCCGTCTCGTCGGCCAGGCGCTCGAGAAAGTCGCGAAGGTTCGGCGGCTGCTCGGCGCCTTCGGCGATCGCATAGATGGAGACCTCCGAGGAGCGCGCCATGTCGATGACCTGGCCGAGCGAGAGCCGGCTCCGGTTGTCGTCGCCGTCGGTGAAGACGACGACGGCCTTGCGCTGCTTGAAGGGACGGAGGCGCTTGATCGCGGCCGCGGTCGCGTCGTAGAGCGCGGTGTCCCCCTCGGGCCGCGCGGCGTCGATCCCGTCGAGCACTTTGCGGCGATCGAGTGCGACGTCCACCGATCCGACGATCCCGGTGTTGAACGTCAGGAGGCCGATGCGGTCTTCCTTCTTGAGCGCGCCCACGAACGCGCGCGCGGAGCGGATCGCGCCGTCGATCTTCGGCTGCATCGAGGCGGAGACGTCGAGCACGAGGACGGCCGCGAGTGGCGAGTCGACCGTGTCGAACGTTTCGATGCGCTGCGTCTTCTGATTGTCCAAGACGGTGAAGTGCGACTGCGTCAGCCCGAGGATGTAGTGCCCCGAGCGGTCCGTCACGATCGGCGCGAGCGCGACGGCCTGGGCGTCGGCGCGGGCGGTGAATCCGGGCTCGCGGGTGTCCACGCGGGCCGTCGCCACCTCGCGCCCGCCGCGGAGCAGCGCGACTGTCACCACGTGGCGCCGGAGCGTCTCGCCCGCGGGCCAGTCGACCTCCCAGGGCGGCGCGGACACGGCGCCTACCTTGCGTCCGTCGACGAAGAAGTCGAGCACGTCGCCGTGCTGGATGCCCTTCGCGAAAACGCGGATCGAGGTGCTGCCGACCGGAGTGTCGGCCGAGGTCGGCGACAGAATCTCGAGAGCCGGCCGCTCCGCTCCGGAGGACTCGTCCGGCTGCGCGGCCGCGGGAGTTGCGATCGCCGCGGCGAGCAGCGCGAGCGCCGCCGCACACGCCGCGAGGCGCAATACGGGGATCACGCTCCTCCTCCCGCCCGTTGGGAGGGCGTCTCGAGGTCGCGCACGAGGCGTCCGCTCTCCACGGCGTCGTCGAGGATACGCTCGAGATCCGCGGCCGAAAAGGCCGCCGCGGCCCGCGTCGCGGCCCTCCAGTCGTAGGCATAGGCCATTCGCAGGCCGGAAAGCATTCGATCGAGGGCCGCCGGCAGCACGAGCGGCAGGACGGCGGCCGGCAGTTTCGCCTCGGCGACCCGAACGGCGACGGCGATCTTGAGGTCGTAGAGCCGCTCCGCGAGGAGCTCCGGGCGGCGATAGGCGGCCAGGCGCTCGTACGGGGGCAGATCGCGGTCGGAGAGGGCCGGCTCGCCGGCGAAGACCGCAGCGCCCGGACCGAACTGCTCCAGGCATCGCGCCGCTCCCGCCTCTCCCCGCCTCGCGGTCAGGCGAGCCAGGTCCTCCCGGGCCCGCAATACCGCGGGGAGCGGCGGGATCGAAGCCGGCGACTCCCGCGCGAGGCGTCGCCCCACTCGGTAGAGATCGGACGGCGAAAGCTCGTCGGAGAGGGGCTCGTTCGTCCCGTCCTCCCGCGCCACGATCCGCGCGATCCGCGCCCGGGGAAGGATGTCGCGGGCGAGGCCGTCCCAGGCGTCGAGGCGCTGCCGCGGACTCGACGCATCGAGCGCCCGCACGAGCTCCCGCGTCGCCTCCGAACAGTCGGCGACGAGCTCGAGCGCGTCGTCGTCGAGCCGCGACGAGCTCATCTGCCAGACCGGCGCGACGAAAGCGGCCCGAAACTCCTCCATCGGAGTGGACGTGCCGGAGGCGTACGAGAGCTGGTCCGCGTGCAAGAGGCCCAGGATCTCCGGCAGGCCGAAGAGCGACCCCGAGATCTGGTAGCCGCCTCCCCGCACGGGTTTCGTGAGGACCGTCCGCGTGGACGCCGTGGCGAGGGGACCTCCGGGGCGCTCGACGGTGCGAAAGGAGTGCCGCGCGACGAACAGCGGGTCCTGGAAGTAGAGGTCGTTCGGATCCCGCGCGCTCGCCGCGTAGACGTGCCCGAGCACGGCCTCGAGGTGGCGTTCCGCGATGAGGCCGTCGAAGTCCGCGGCGCGCGCGGGAATCTCGGCGCGGCGGCTCGACGGCGATGCGATCTCCTCGGCCGCCGCCCGGGCGCGTTCCTCCGTCTTCCGGAGGCGATCGTCGGGGCGCGAGGCCTCGCGAGCGTCGACGCGCAACGCCAGGGCGAGGTCCGCCGACGCGCTCCGGGCGGCGTCGAGGCTGCCGTTGGACGCCGCGGAAAGCAGAGCGCGGCGATGCCGATGCAGCATCTCGAGATCCGAGAAGCCGGCGAGGCTCTGCGTCTGGCGAAACGCGTGGCGCCGGGCCGTCTCGTCCGCCGCGACGTCGAAGAGAAACCGTCCCCCTCGCCACGGCACCGGGGCGGGCGCGGACCGCGCGCTCATCGCGGCGTCCAGAAGCTCGTCGGGATCGGCGTCGTCTCCGGCGTTCAGGCCTTGTCTCAGAGCGGGCAGCAACTTCTTCGACGTCCACTCGAAGAGGTCCGCTTCGCCGTGCGCCGGCGAAACGTCGGAACCGGCGAAGAGGGGAACGCCGAGCAGCGACGAAAGGAGATCGGCCGCGACGGGCGGCCCGAGCGTCCCCGCGTCCGCGAATCCGTCGAGCAGGATGACGTAGCCGTGAAAGAGGCCCGCGGCGACCTCGGCGTCCCGGCCGCCGTCCGGCCGGTCGAGGCGATCGAGCGCGAAGACGTAGCGGCGCGCGAGCTCGGGTCCGGGAAAGGGGAAACCGTGAAGAACGCCGAGGGCCGGCGAGAAGCGCGGGAACCCGAGGGCGATCAGCAGCGCGAGACCGGGGTCGGCGAGATCGGGCCTCCGGGCGAGCAGGCTCGAAAAGAAAAGAAAGCGCCGCGCGACGGACGTGTCGCCGGGGCCCGCCGGCGCGCGCTGCAGCAGCCGCCGCAACGCGGCGTCGTCGGGCACGGGCGTCGCGGGTCGTCCGGAAAGCCGGGCCGCGAGCTCCGTTTCGTCGCGCGGGAACGTCGGGTCCGCGACGCCGGGAGGCCCGATCGCGCCGGCGGGGCGGCCGGCGAGAAACGGCGCCAGATGCGCGAAGTCGTAAGGGTCGCGCGGAATCCAGCCGCGGTCGCCGACCGCCTGGTAGAGGCCGCGGAACTGCTCGACCGCGTCGGGTCCCGGGCGAGGGCCGAAGAGGAGAGGTCGGACTTCCTCGTCGCGCAGGTGCCACAGGGAATCGGCGACGTAGGCGGCCTTCCCCTGGTTCTGCGTGTAGAAGCTTCTCCAGAACGAGGCGCCGGCCGCGGGCGACCCGACCGTCGCCTTCCACTGCGGTTCCGCCTCCGCTCCGCCGGGCAATTCGAGCCGGCCGTCGCGCACCCGCAGCGCCTCCGGGAAGCGCGAGACTCCCTCGAGCGCCTCGACGTAGAGAGTTCGCCAGCCGCGAGGCGGATCGCCGGCATCGCGCAGGCCGTCGCGCGTCTCGGGATCGAGGCCGTCGAGCGCCACGAGCATTCGGGACGCGCGCACGTCGCGCAGAAACGCGACGAAGGCGGTGTCCTTCGAGAGGCCGGGCGAGGCGAGCGTCCGGCGCCAGGCGTCCAGGCCGTAGGGCAGCGGGACCGTCGCGTCGGGAGCGGAGACCGTTACGGTCTCTCCGTCCCGAAGCCGACCGAGAAAGCTGGCCGTGGGCGTCCCGAGCGCGTCGAGAAACCGCTGGCGGCGCATCGACGCCGCGTCGGCGCGCCGCTCCGTCTCGATCGCGCCGCCGTTTCGCGCGACCGAGAAGCCGAGGAAGTCGATCGCGCGGCGGCAGCGCTCGGCTTCGCCGCCGGGGGCCGCCGAGAAGCGCGCCGGTTCTCCGAAGAGCCGCCGCCACTCGGCGAGATCTTCTGCGAACGCCACCGCCATGCTGCGGGCCTCGATCTGCGACCAGGACACGTCGTCGGGAGCGTTGAAGAGGAGCCGCTCGTGCAGATCGAGGAGAAATCTCGAATCGTCGCGCGCCGAATCGAGCCCGAAGAGCCGGCGGTAGGATGCCGGGCCGCCCGGCACGACCACGGCGTCCGGCGCTTCACCCCGGGCCGCGGCGCGGGAAAAGGCGGCGGCGAGAAGCGAAGCGAGGATCAGGATGCGGCGCCGGGCGCCGGCGACCGTTGGTCCTCCGTCGCGATGCGAAGACGCTCGCGTCATGGAATCGGGCATCCCTCCAGGAATGTGCCCGTTCATTTTCTCCCTCTTCGGCCCGGAGCGCGGCAACTTCCCCGAGCGCCCGCGCCGCTTGGCCACCTTCGCCCCTTTTCGCCAGCTCGGATCTCGATCCACGGGTTCCTCGCATCTCCGAGTCTGTGGTCTCGCAGGAACCCGAGTCCTCACCTTTGCCTTCGCTTTTTCTGTTTTTTTGACCAGCCTGCGATTTCGGGTGACGCCCGATCGCCGTTCCGGCCCCGGAGCCGCCTCCACCCTTGACTTCCCGTCCCGCGAGGAATGGAATCCCCCTCCGTGCGCGCACAGGATCTGATCGTCGTCGTGACCTCGGTCGGCACCGAGGATCAGGCGCTTGACATCGCCCACGCCCTCGTGCGCAACCGGCAGGCGGCGTGCGTGAACCTGATTCCCAACGTGCACTCGATCTACCGGTGGAAGGGCCGCGTCTGTGATGACAGCGAGTTCCTTCTGCTCGTCAAGACGACGGGCAAGGAGTTCGCCGGCGTGAAGCAGACGATCCAGCAGATCAACACCTACGAGCTGCCAGAGATCCTGGCGTACCGCGTGGACGAAGCCTCGGATGGCTTCGCGTCCTGGATCGCGAAGACCACGATGCATTCGAAGACGAAGGTCCCCGTCCGAAAGAAGGCGTCCCCCCGCCGCGTCGCCGCGAGCTGACCGCGCCCGCGGGGGGCGCTCGGACACCCTCATGATCGCCTTCGCCTCCCTCTTTCTCGGCCTCATCGTCGGCACCCGGCCGGTCACGGTTGTCGTGGGCGCGCCCGTGGCTTCCGTCGTCTTCCAGCTCGACGGGCAGGAGGTCGGCAAGCTCTCGAAGGCGCCCTGGACGCTCGGCGTCGACTTCGGATCGGAGTTCTCTCCGCACGAGCTCGTGGCCCGGGCGTTCGACGATCAGGGCGGCGAGATCGGCATGACGCGCCAGTGGGTGAACCTCCCGCGGCCGCCGGCCGAAGTGGAGGTGGTGCTCGAGCGCGACGCGCAGGGCCGAGCCGTCGCCGCCCACCTGACGTGGCAGAGCGTGCTCGGCGCGAAGCCGACGAAAGTCGCGGTCACCTTCGACGGCAAGCCCCTCGCTCTCGACGCGTCCCAGCGCGTGGCGCTCCCGGCCTACGACCCCGCGTCGCTCCACGTGCTCACCGCCTCGCTGGAGTATCCCAACGACGTGCGGACCCGCAGCGACCGCGTGATCGGCGGCGGCTCGGCGAGCGAGGCAAAAACCGAGCTGACCGCCGTGCCCGTCGTGACGAAGAAGACCCGGGCGCCGAAGGTCGAGACCCTGCGCGGGCGATTCCGAAAGAAGGATGGCGAGACGCTCGAAGTCGCCGCGGTCGAGCATGGCCCGGCCGAGGTCCTCGTCGTTCGCGACCTCGACTCGAAAGAGGCGCAGCGCGCTCTGCGGCGCATCACGGGCAATCGGCCCTCCGCGGCGGGGTTCACGGGAACGACCCGCGATCCCGGTTACGGAGCGGAACGGATGACCCTCGATCCGGACGACCGCCTCCGCATTCTCTGGCCGGTGGCGAGCCAGGTCGTCGATTCGGGGATTTCCAACGAGCTCTTCGAAAGCTCGCATGCTTTCGCGGGGTGGATGAGCGATTTCCGGTTCCTGTTGACGCGCGTGGACTATCCCGGAAACGCGGAGCGTCCGCGCCGCTTCGCCGACGCCGTCGCCCTGGCGGGTTTGCGCGCTTTCGGCGGCTACTCGCGGCGCGCGGTAGTTCTGGTGCTCGCCAGCGATCCGGCCGACGAGAGCCTGTACAAGCCGGCGGCCGTGCGGCGGTATCTCGAGCTCCTGCGGGTGCCGCTCTTCGTCTGGAGCTTCTCGCCGATGGAAAAGCGGCCCCGCGCGTTCGCCGACTGGGGGGAGATCGCGGACATCTCGACGGTGACCGGCCTCGAGCACGCCGTCGAGAAGGTGCACGACGAGCTCGAGCACCAGTCGATCGTGTGGCTCGAGGGGCGGCACCTTCCGCAGGACATCGAGCTCACGGCAGGCGGAGATGGCATGACACTGGTCGCTGTTCTGCAACATTCGGTCGCGGCGCGAGGAGTCTCCGCGAAGTAGGGGCGGCCCTCGCGGCCGCCCGTCAGGCCGGGCGGGGACAAGCCCCGCCCCTACGGGCGGATGGATTGTTGGGGGCGGCCCTCGCGGCCGCCCGTCAGGCCGGGCGGGGACAAGCCCCGCCCCTACGGGCGGATGGATTGTTGGGGGCGGCCCTCGCGGCCGCCCGTCAGGCCGGGCGGGGACAAGCCCCGCCCCTACGGGCGGATGGATTGTTGGGGGCGGCCCTCGCGGCCGCCCGTCAGGCCGGGCGGGGACAAGCCCCGCCCCTACGGGCGGATGGATTGTTGGGGGCGGCCCTCGCGGCCGCCCGTCGACGCTTGGCGGGGACAAGCCCCGCCGCTACGGGATGGATGGATTGTTGGGGCCGGCCCTGGCGGCCGCCCGTTGACGCCGGGCGGGGACAAGCCCCGCCGCTACGGGATGGATGGATCGTAGGGGCGGCCCTCGCGGCCGCCCGTCAGGCCGTCATCCAAGCGACGTCGCGAGCGACGGTCATCCGCCCGCCATCGCGCCGACGATCAGGAACGGTTCGGCTCCGATCACGACGGCCTCGGGCAGCGCCGCGTCCGGCGGATCGAGGGAGAGATCCTCCTGGCAGGCGAAAAAACGGATGAACGGCCGGCGCTCGCGCGTCGCGTGGTCGCGGATCGTGCCGCGGAGCATCGGATAGCGCACCTCGAGCGCGTCGAGGATCGTCTGGCGGGTGACCGGGTCGGCGACCTCCAGGCTCACCTCGCCCGGGACGCGCGCGAGCGTGCGCAGGTGCGTCGGCAGGACGACGCGGATCACGGCAGCGTCTGGACCTCGACGGACAGGACCGCGGGCAGGTCGCGCACGATCGGCGCCCAGTTGTCGCCGGCGTCGGCGGACGCGTACACCTGGCCGCCCGTCGTTCCGAAGTACACGCCGCAGTCGTCGAGCGCGTCCACGGCCATCGCGTCGCGGAGCACGTTGACGTAGCAGTCCTTCTGCGGCAGGCCTTTCGTCAGAGCCTCCCACTCGTTGCCGCCCGAGCGGCTGCGGTACACACGGAGCTTGCCGTCCGGCGGGTAGTGCTCCGAGTCGCTCTTGATGGGGACGACGTAGACCGTCTCCGGTTCGTGCGCGTGGACGTCGATGACGAACCCGAAGTCGGTCGGCAGGTTGCCGCTCACCTCGCGCCAGGAGTCTCCGCCGTCGTCGCTTCGCAGCACGTCCCAGTGCTTCTGCATGAAGAGGACGTCCGGCCGCGACGGGTGCATCGCGACGTGGTGGACGCAGTGGCCGACCTCGGCCTTGGGGTCGGGCAGCTCGTAGCGCGACTCGAGCCCCTTCGTCGCGACGCGCCAGGACTTCCCGCCGTCCTCGCTGCGAAACGCGCCGCCGGCCGAGATCGCGACGAAGATGCGCTTCGGGTCCTTCGGGTCGAGGAGAATCGTGTGGAGGCACATTCCGCCGGCGCCGGGCTGCCAGAGGTCGCCTTTGACGCTCCTCAGGGCCGGCGAGCTCCTGCCACGTCTGCGCGCCGTCCGTCGTTTTGAAGAGCGCCGCATCCTCGATGCCCGCAAAGACGGTGTCCGGATCCTCGTGCGACGGCTCCAGGTGCCAGACGCGCGTGAACTTCCACGGCTTCTGGCTGCCGTCGTAGTGCTTGTGCGTCCCCGGGTCGCCGACGTATTCGAACTTGTTGCCGACGGTCTCCCACGTCTTCCCGGCGTCCTTCGACCGCTGGATCACCTGGCCGAACCAGCCGCTCGTCTGCGAGGCGTAGAGGCGGTTCGGATCGGCGGGCGATCCCTTGAGGTGGTAGATCTCCCAGCCCGCGAAGTGCGGGCCCGAAACGTCCCATTTCTGGCGCTTGCCGTCGGACTCGAGAACGAACGCGCCCTTCTTCGTGCCGACGAGAACCCGTACTCCGCTCATCGCTCCTCCTCGGGCCCGCCAGAATATCAATGCAGAGTCAACGGGGCGTGGCGAAATCCTGCACCCAGACGATCTCGTAGCCGCGATCGTTCTTGCCGAAGGCGACGCCCATGCCGATCTCGCGCAGGGTCAGCGACAGGATGTGATCGCGGTGCTTCGGGCTCTTCATCCAGCCGTCGAAGACCTCGGCCACGGTGGCCTGCCCCTCGCCGATGTTCTCGCCGACGGCCGCGGCGGGGTAGCCGACGCTCCGGACGCGCTCCATGACGGTCGCGCCGTCCGGGCTGTCGTGCGCGTAGTAGGAGCGGCGGATCATGTCCTCGGCGTGGTTCTGCGCCGCTGCGTCGAGGGAGGGATTCTCGAGGAGCGGCGGCAGCCTCTTCGCGGCGCGCGCCCCGTTGACGCGCGAGAGCATTTCGGCGCGGACGGCGCGCAGATCGCCGAGCGCGGCCGCGCGCCCCGTGAACTCTCCGGAGAGCGACAGGCCGAAGACGAGCGTGCGGACGGTTCCGGAGTTCCCCTCCGCCCGCCCGAAGCCGAGATCCTGATATTCCGGCGCGACGACGTCGGCGAACGTCTCGGGATCCGAATCCTGTAGCCGCGCGAGGCGCGCCGAGAGATCGCCGTCGCCGATCAGGACGATCTCGGCGACGCGGCGATGTCCGTAGCCCGCGGCCGTGACGCGCTTGCCGATGTCCTTGCCGGCGGCGTCGGCGTCGTCCACCGTCCGGGCGCTGGCGACGCGCTCCGCGGAGGCCTGCGCCACGCGATCGAGGGTGGCGTTCCCGGACAGCGGCGCGGCGCCCGCCTTCGCGCGCGCGGCGTTGACGGCGCGGAGAGCCAGAGAGCCCGAATCCGGAGTCGGCGCCGGGACCGGCGAAGCAGTCGGAAGCGCCGAGAGCGCGGCGAAAGCGAGTGCGGAAGCTGCGGGGATCACGGCGGCGAATCTATCGCGGGCCGAAGCGCTGGCCCCGACGGTTCGGCGGTGGTATGAGTGCTCGAGGAGGAATTTCGTGTCGATCGCTGGAAACGAGGATCTCTCCGTGACCGATCGCGCGACGGAGGCGTCCGCCGCGCGGCCGTGGAGGCAGGCGGGATGGAGCGCTTGGCCAATCGTCGGCGGGCTCACGACGCTCGGCGCCGTCCTTCGCGGATATCACCTCGGGAGCAAATCGCTCTGGTACGACGAGGCCGTGCAGTACTGGATCTCCTCGGAGCCCTTTCAGGATCTCGTGGCGAGCAACGAGGCCCGCAACAGCGCGCCGCCGCTCTTCTCGATGCTCCTGCGGCTCGTCATCCTCGGGTTCGGAGATTCCGAGGCGGTTCTGCGTTCGCTTTCGTGGCTCGGCGGAACGGCCGCCATTCCTGCCATCTACCTCCTGGCCCGAAGGTTTCTCGATCGCGTTCCGGCGTACTTCGTCGCAATGATGGTGGCGGTTTCGCCGATGCAAGTCCGCTACTCGCAGCAGGTGCGGGAGTACTCCCTGACGTTTCTTCTGGCCGCCGTGATCCTGATCTGTTGCCATTCGTTCTGGAGGAAGCCGGACATCCGGCGGTCGGCCGCGGTGGCAGCGGCCTTCATTGCCGGCGCCTTTCTCCAGTACGGACTGAGCGTCCTGGCGGGCGGCCTCTTCCTCGTTCTCGGCGCGACGGCGTTGCGCCGGACGCCCGACCGCGGAAGGCGCGTCACCCAGTTGACGGGAATTCTCCTCGTGTGGGCGGCGGCGCTGATCGCCGTCTACTTCCTCTCCGCGCGCGAGCAATCGCGCGCTGTCGGGTCGGTTTCCGACGCCCTGACCGGCTACCTGCGCGCAGGCTTCTGGTCGGGCTCGCTCCCGTCGCTGCCGGGCTTCGTGGTCCGGAACACGTTCTCTCTGATCGAGGCGACCTTTCCCGCCGACCTGTTTCTCCTGCTTTTCGTCGTGGGCTTCCTCGTCGTCCTTCGATCTCGAAACGATCGCTTCCCATTGCTCGGTCTGCTCGTCCCGACGGCGGTGGTCTTCCTGCTCGGATGCACGGTGCTGTACCCGTACGGCGGCGGCCGCCAGGACATCTTTCTGATGCCGATGATCTTCGTCACGGCAGGGTTCGGCGTCTGGTTTCTCTTCGACGCGCCCGGGCGCCGAGGGATCGCGGCGTTCGTCGCGGCGGTCCTGCTGCTCGGCGGCTTGCGCGAGACGCGCCGTTACCTGATCGAGTCGGGAACGGAGGAGCTGCGGCCGCTCGTCCGGAAGATGAAGGCCGCCTGGCAGGCCGGCGATCGCGTCTATGTCTACGCCCGCTCCGTGCCCGCATTTCGATATTACGACCGGGGCGGCGGTTCGGGGCCGGTCATTCTCGGCCGGAAGCTCGACGACCGCGAAGCCCTCGGCCGCGAGATTCACGCGGCCGCCGCGGAGCCGGGCCGGCTCTGGGTCGTGTTCTCTCATTGCGGCTCCGGCGGATGCGACCTCGTGCACGAGCTCCTCGCGCGGGAACGCCCGATCGAGAAGGTGTCGGGCGACGACACCGCGTGGCTCGGCCTCGCGGCGGCCCTCTAGAGCCGGCTCGCCCTACGCCGGGGGCGGGGTCAGGCCTGAGTTGTTGACTTGTTGGTGTCCGCCGGGGGCGGGGTCAGTCCTGTATCGAATCGGGGTCAGGCGTGAACTCTTGAACTTTTGCGCATGCAGTTCAAGAAATCTCGACTGCCGGGATTCGGGTCGCCGGCGGGGCAGAGGTACCTGCCCCCGCTCACTGGTCCAGTCAATATGACACTTTCGCGGCATTTGGGAGCGTCGCCTGAATTTCCGCGCCGTGGCAGCCGGCCGAGCGAGCGCCGATCTCTCACCTACGCCGCGGCGAGCGCCTGCTCGAGATCGGCGATCAAGTCCTCGACGTCCTCGATGCCGACCGAGATGCGCACGAGCCCCGGCGTGACGCCCAGGCGATTGCGCTCGGCCTCGGGAATCGACCCGTGGGTCATCGTCGCCGGATGCGAGATCAGGGTCTCGACGCCGCCGAGGCTCTCGCCGAGCGAGCAGAGCTTCAACTTCGCGAGGAACGCGCCGGCCTTCTCGAACGATCCGAGGTCGAAGGAGATCATCGCCCCGAATCCCTTCATCTGCTTCTGCGCGAGGGCGTACTGCGGGTGATCGGGCAGGCCCGGGTAGTTGACCTTGCAGATCTTCTTCTGCTTCGCGAGCCAGGCGGCGACCGCGCGGCCGTTCGACTCGTGCCGCTCCATCCGCACGACGAGCGTCTTGATTCCGCGCAGGACGAGCCAGGAATCGAAGGGCGAGAGGATCCCGCCCGAGCTGTTCTGCACGAACGAGAGCCACTCCACGTGGTCCGGCTTCTTCGCGACCGCGATGCCGCCGATCGAGTCGGAGTGGCCGTTCAGGAACTTGGTCGTCGAGTGCATGACGATGTCGGCGCCGAGGTCGAGCGGCCGCTGCAGGTACGGCGAGCAGAAGGTGTTGTCCACGACGACGATCGCGCCGCTTCTCGTGCGCGAACTCCGACAGCTTCGCGATGTCGCAGAGCCGCAGCGTCGGGTTGGTCGGCGACTCGAGGTGCAGCATCTTCGTGTTCGGGCGGAAGGCGCGGCGGACCTCCTCGCCGTTCGCCGTGTCCACGAAGGTGAACTCGACGCCGTATCGCGCCAGGATCTTCGTGTAGTAGCGGTACGTGCCGCCGTAGGTCATGTTGGAGCAGACGACGTGGTCGCCGGCCTTGACGAAGGTCGAGATCGCCGTGATCGCCGCCATGCCGGACGCGAAGGCGCGCGCGCCCGCGCCGCCTTCGAGCACCGCCATGTTCTCCTCGAGCGCGTGGCGGGTCGGGTTCTGCGTCCGTGCGTACTCGTAGCCCTTGTGCTTGCCGAGCGCTTCCTGGACGTAGGTCGAGGTCTGGTAGATCGGTACCGAGACAGCGCCCGTCGACGGGTCCGGCTCGTTGCCCGCGTGAATGCAATCGGTCGAGAAGCCCATGGCTCGGTTCACTCCTATTCCAGAATTCCCTGTCCCGGATAGCGCTCCGCCCCGTCGGGAAAGAGCGTCACGACGGTCTTGCCGGGGCCGAGTCGCTTCGCCACCCGGAGCGCGGCCGCTGCGGCGAGGCCCGACGAGCCGCCGGCGAGAAGACCCTCCTCGCGCGCGAGCCGGCGGCAGACGGCGAAGGCCTCGGCGTCCGGGATCGTGGCGACCTCGTCGATGACGGCGCGGTCCAGGACCTCGGGCAGGAAGGAGAGCCCGACGCCCTCGACCTTGTGATCGCCGAGAGCGCCTCCGCCGAGGATCGAGCCCTGCGGCTCGACGGCCACGCGAAGAAGTCCGGGGACTCGGTCCGAGAGATAGCGCGCGACGCCGACGAAGGTCCCCGTCGTCCCGACGCCCGCGACCCAGGCGTCGATCGCATCGCCCAGCGCGCGGGCGATCTCGGGCCCGGTCGTCTCGAAGTGGGCCCTGGGATTGAGGGGGTTGGCGAACTGGTTGGGGAGGAAGGCTCCGGAGGTCTCGGCGGCGATCGCGCGTGCTCGCTCGATCGCGCCGCTCATTCGGGCGGCGGCGGGCGTGCGCACGACCTCGGCGCCGAATCCCGCCATGAGCCTGGCCTTGACCTGGCCGTAGCCCTCCGGCATGACGACGACGCACCGATAACCGCGCGACGCGGCGATCATCGCGAGCGCGACGCCCGTGTTGCCGGAAGTGGGCTCGACGATCGTGCCGCCCGGCCGGAGCAGCCCGCGGCGCTCGGCGTCGTCGATCATCGCGCGCGCGATCCGGTCCTTGACGCTGCCGCCGGGGTTGAACCACTCGAGCTTGGCCACGATTCGCGCGGCGCCCCGGGAGAAGCGGGGCAGCTCGACGAGAGGTGTGTTGCCGATCGCGTCGGAGAGGGACGCCGCCGGTCGGACGGGAGCTGCAGTTTGGGGCGAGGCTCTCACAGCCGGTTCAAGCTCACGGCGACGCCGTCGCGGCGGCCGCGCTCGCAAGATAGCAAAAAAAAGCCCCGGCGGCGCCGGGGCTTTCCCGAAATCGAAGGAATGGGAATCAGTAGGCCTGCTGTGCGCGGCGTGCCGAGTAGCACTCGCGGCAATAGACCGGCTTGCCGTTGGTGGGGTTGAACGGGACCTGCGTCTGCTTGCCGCAGCCGTCGCAGGTCACGTCGTAGAAAGTGCGCTCGCGTCCTTCACCCGAGGCCGCCTTGCGCTTGTCGCGGCACAACTTGCAGCGCTTGGGCTCGTTTGTGAAGCCCTTGCGCGCGTAGAACTCCTGGTCGTCCGCCGAAAAGAGGAAGGTCGCCCCGCAGTCCACGCAGGTCAGGTTCTTGTCCGTGTATTGCTGCATCATGAAACTTGCCGATCTCCTGGGTTTTTACCCGTCCGGGACGCCGGCATGGCGTCCCTTGAAAAAATTGAACAACGATTCGTTTCCACGCGATTACCCGAGCGGTTGCGACGCCTCGCGAAGCCGCTCGAAAAGATTTCTCTAGGACCGACCCCCTTTCGGAAGCGCGCACGTCTCCCCGCAAGGGCGTACGGAAAGGGGAAGGACAAACATAAGTGTGACGGCTGACTTGTGCGGGGCTCTCGTAAAGCTGGCGGACGGTAGCATGCACCCTGACGGGGTGCAAGTGGCTACTCCCTAGTCCTTAGTCCCTAGTCCAAACCTCCGAGATCCACCGTGGTCGCTCAAGGCGCCGCGACTAAGGACAAGTGACTAAGGACGAAGGACTTATCCGTTATCTCCCAATGACGCCTTCCAGGGGAGACGAGGCTGTCGCGTACCTCTTTCGGGCGATGCGCCCGGCCATGTAGGCGTCTCTTCCCGCCCTGACGGCGTCCCGCATCGCGCGCGCCATCTTCACCGGGTCCTTCGCGCCGGCGATGCCCGTGTTCATCAGCACGCCCGCCGCGCCGAGCTCCATCGCAACGCACGCGTCCGACGCGGTGCCCACACCGGCGTCCACGATGACCGGCACCTTCGCGCGCTCGAGGATGATCGAGATGTTGTTCGGGTTCTGGATGCCGAGGCCCGAGCCGATCGGCGCGCCGAGCGGCATCACCGCGGCGGCGCCCGCATCCTCGAGGCGGCGCGCCACGATCGGATCGTCGGAGGTGTAGGGGAAGACGACGAACCCTTCCGCGACGAGCGTCTTCGTCGCCGCGAGGAGCGCCTCGTTGTCCGGCCACAGCGTCTGCTCGTCTCCGAGGACCTCGAGCTTCACCCAGTTCGACAGGCCGACCTCGCGCCCGAGCCGCGCGGCGCGCACGGCGTCTTCCGCCGTGTAGCAGCCGGCCGTGTTGGGGAGCAGCGTCATGCCCTTCGGGACCCAGTCGAGGAGCGATTCCTTCGACCGGTCCGTCAGGTTCACGCGCCGCACCGCGACCGTCACGATCTCGGCGGCGGAGGTCTCGAGGGCTTCCTTCATCAGCGGGAAGGTCGCGTACTTTCCGGTCCCGACGATGAGGCGCGAGGCGAACGGCCGCCCACCGAAGACGAAGGGGTCGGAAAGGGGATCCGCGGAAGTCGCAGCCGGCGAGGCCGCCGGCGTCTCGAGGGTCGTGGTCACGAGAGAACTCTATCGCTCTTCGAGAAGCGAAACGTTGTCGATGAGCCGGGTCTTCCCGACGCGCACCGCGGCCGCGAGGGCCGCCCCGGGCGTCACGCGGTCGAGCGGGCGCATGGATTCGGGATCGACGACCTCGGCGTAGTCCACGGCGAACCCGGCGCGCTCGAGCTCGGCACGCGTCGCGTTCCCGAGGCGCCGCGCGTCGGTCTCTCCGGCGCCGGCCCGATCCCGCGCGGCGAAGAGAGCCTTCGGGAAGAGCGCGGCGAGCCTTCGTTCCTCGGGCGAAAGGTAGGCGTTGCGGGAGGAGAGCGCGAGGCCATCCGGCTCGCGGACGGTCTCGCCGACGACGAGGCGCAACGGGAAGTCCAGGTCCCGCGTCATCCGGCGGATCACGGCGAACTGCTGCAGATCCTTGCGGCCGAAATAGGCAACGTCGGGCGCGACCTGGAGGAAGAGCTTCGCGACGACCGTCGCTACGCCGCGGAAGTGCCCGGGACGGACCGCGCCCTCGCCGCCGTCCGAGACGCCGCGCACGTCGACCTCCGTCGAGAAGTCGGGCGGGTACATGGCCGCCGCGTCGGGCCGAAAGAGGAGATCGACGCCTTCGTCTGCCAACATCGCCGCGTCTTCCTCGGGGCGCCGCGGATAGCGTGCGAGGTCCTCGCTCGCTCCGAACTGGAGCGGGTTCACGAAGATCGAAACGACCGTGAAGCCGCACTCCCGCCGCGCGCGGCGCGCGAGCGAGAGATGCCCCTCGTGCAGCGCTCCCATCGTGGGGACGAGGCCGATGGATTTCCGGGCCGCGCGTGCGCGGCCGACGACCTCGCGCAACGGGCCGAGCCCGGTCGCGGTGATCAATACACGCGCCGGAGGGCCGGGGGCTTCTCGCCGGAGAACGACTCGTCGGCGCTCGGGAACCCGCCGTCCTTCACGTCGCGCGTGAAATCGCGCGCGGCCTGACCGATGACGGAAGCAATGTCGGCGTACCGCCGCGCGAACTTCGGCTTGAAGTCCGGGTTCCAGCCCATCACGTCGTGGAACACCAGCACCTGCCCGTCGCAGGCGGCGCCCGCGCCGATGCCGAGCGTGGGGATGCGGATCGCGCGCGTGATCTCGGCCGCGAGCGTTTCCGGCACGCACTCGAGGACCAGCGCGAAGCAGCCCGCTTCGGCGAGCGCCGTCGCGTCCTCCAGGATCTCGTGCGCCGCGCCCGCGTCGCGCCCCTGGACCTTGTATCCGCCGAGCTTGCGGAAGGACTGCGGCGTCAGGCCGATGTGCCCCATGACGGGGATGTCCGCGGCGAGGATCGCCGAGACGGCCGGCAGGATGCGGCGGCCTCCTTCGACCTTCACGGCGCCGCAGCCGCCCTCCGAGAGAAACCGCCCGGCGTTGCGCACGGCCTCCGCCGTGTCCGCCTGATACGAAAGAAACGGCATGTCGCCCACGACGAGCGCGCGTCTGGCGGCGCGCGAGACGGCGCGCGAATGGCGGATCATCGAATCCATGGTCGCCGAGAGCGTCGAGGACTCGCCGTACACCGTCATCTCGACCGAGTCGCCGACGAGCAGCACGTCGACGCCGGCCTCGTCCAGCAGCCGCGCGGAGGGCGCGTCGTAGGCGGTCAACATGGCGATCTTTTCCCGCCCCTTGGCGGCGGCGAGCGCGGGAACGCTGACGGGAGAGGTCTCCGAGAGGGTGGCCATCGTTCGCTCCTTTCCCTCCGGTCGACGTCCCGAACTCCGGGATCGCCGCCGAAAAGGGCGAGGCGGAAATTATATGCCGGCCGGGACGGGCCGCGGTCTCGCGCCAAGGAGAAAACCAACTTCTTGCAAGGGTTTTCGCGAGGACTTCCCTCGTTGGCCCGCCGTAGCGTGAGCCGAGGAGATTCCAATGGTTTTCGCAGCCATCCGCAAAGTCCTCAAGCCGGTCGCGGCGGTTTTCGTTCTCGCCCTGCCGGCCGCTCTCGGTCTCCCTTCCACTCGCGCGTCCGCCAACGTTGACGAGATCGGGAGCTGCTCCGGTCAGAATCTCATCCTTCCCTTCGCGGACGTGCCGGGCGGGAGCCTCTTCTTTTGCGCGATCGCGGGTGCCTACTTCTCCGGCCTGATCAACGGGAGTTCCGCGGCGTACAACCCGTCGGGCACGGTCATGCGCGACCAGATGGCGGCGTTCGTCCTGAGGACTCAGGATTCCGCTGTGCGTCGCGCGAGCCGGCGGGCGGCGGCGAATCTCTGGGCGGTGCCGAAGAACCTCGCCGCGGTCCGATTCGTGCCCCTCCTCTCGGGCGCCGGCGCTCCCAACTTCGACGGCGAGGACATCTGGGTGACCGGCACGGATGGAGCGGCGATCGTCCGCATCCACGCCTCGGACGGTCGCTTCATCGACGCCAAGATCGGGACCGTAAAAGCCGTGAGCACGATCGCGGCGGCCGGATACGTCTACGCGGTCGGCCGGTCGGTCCCCGGGCACCTCTACCGGCTCGACCCCTCCATTCCCGACGCGGCGGTGGAGAACGTTGCCTCGAACCTCGGAGGCAATCCGTCGAGCATCACGTTCGACGGCGCAAATCTCTGGACGGCCGACCAGGGTACGGGCCCGGGCTTCTCTCTCGAACGTGTGGGTCCCGCTGAGCAACGCCTTGAAAGTCGTGCGCACGTCGACGCCAGCGGTTCTTCTTGCGACGCTGACGGGAAACGGCCTCTTAGAAGGGGGTTCCGCGGCGTTCGACGGCGAGCGCATTCTGGTCGCAGGTACGAGCAAGAACCTGGACGGAAGTTCGGTCTCGCTCTGGAAAGCGAGTACGCTCGCTCCTGTCGGGTCGGTTTCGCTTGGCGCGATTTCACCGCCCCCGGTGTCGCGGGCGACGGCCTCCACTTCTGGATTTCACTCAATTCCGGGGGAGGCGGCTACCTCGCCAGATTCTGAAAAGAAGATTGCTTCGAGGCCGAGGTCGGGCGAGGCGGTCCCCCGGGGGGGGAGGGCTAGACTCGGCTCCCCGTCGGCACGTAGTACTGGACGCCCTTCTTCGCCTTCTGGATCTGCGTCGACCAGATCGTCGAAATCCGCCGGCCGGTTCACGAAGTCGATCTCGTTGGTGTCCACGACGAGGAGCGGCGTCTCCTCGTAGTGGTAGAAGTAGTAGTTGTAGGCCTCGATCAGCTGCGCGACGTACTCGGGCGTGATCCCCTTCTCGAACGCGCGGCTCGCCTTCTTCATCCGCTTCATGCAGGTCTCGAGCGACCCCTGCAGGTAGATGACGAGGTCGGGCTTCGGGACCGATTCGGAGAGCAGCGTGTAGAGCCTGTCGTAGATCAGCAGCTCCGAGTCGTCGAGATTCAGGCAGGCGAAGATCTTGTCCTTCGGGAAGTGGTAGTCGGCGACGACGAGGTTCGAGAAGAGGTCGATCTGCGCGATCTCGCGCTGCTGCTGGTAGCGCGAGAGGAGGAAGAAGAGCTGCGTCTGGAAGGCCGCGCCCTTCTTCTTCTTGTAGAAGTCGGGCAGGAACGGGTTGTCCACGTCCTCGAGGATCTGCGTGCCGTGGAACTTCCGGGCAAGCAGCTCGACGAGCGACGTCTTGCCGACGCCGATCGGTCCGTCGATCGCGACGTGGCGCAGCTTGGACGTCGCCTTCGGAGGGGATCGCCATGGCGAATAAGTTATCGAGTTATCTCCAGAGCACATCCGCGATGCCGCACGCGGCGAGCGCAACGGACACGAACCCGTTGGCGGTGAAGAACGCCGCGTTGACGCGCGAGAGGTCGCCCGGGCGGACGATCGCGTGCTGGTAGACGAGCGCCGCCGCCGTCAGGGCGATGCCGGCCGCGAAGAGCGCGCCGCCGCCCGGCCGCGCGCCAGGCGAGCGACGAGGAAGACCGACCATCGCCACGTGAAGCGCGGCCGAGATCGCGAGCGCCCGCCGGGCGCCGAAGCGCGCGGGAATCGATTGGAGGCCGGCGCCGGCGGTCGTGCTCCTCGTCCTGGAGCGCGTAGATCACGTCGAAGCCCGCCGTCCAGAAGAGGACCGCGAGCGCCGAGGAGCACCGGGAGCGCCGCGAACGAGCCGCGCACGGCGATCCAGGCGCCGACCGGCGCGATCGCGAGGCAGAGCCCGAGCACGAGGTGCGAAGCCCACGTGAATCGCTTCGTGTACGAGTAGAGGAGCACGAGCGCGAGCGCCACCGGCGAGAGGAGCAGCGTCAGGCGGTTCAGGCTCGCCGCCGCGGCGAGGAAGAGGACGACCGATGCCGCGAGGAAGACCCGGACGAAGCGCACCGACAGCGTGCCGGCGGGGAGCGCCCGCGACGGCCGTCCGCGGGTTGGCGGCGTCGAGCTCGCGGTCGGCGAGCCGGTTGTGCGCCATCGCGGCGCTGCGCGCGCCGACCATCGCGAGCAGGATCTTCACGAGCGTCGCGAGGTCGCGGCAGTCCGCCGGCCGCGAGCACCGCCGAGAGCAGCGCGAAGGGCAGCGCGAAGAGCGTGTGCGAGAACTTGATCATCTCGAGCGTCGTGCGGAGCGACCGGAAGGCGCCCTCGGCGCGCTCCGGCGCTCACGGGCGCTTGCGCCGCGGCGTGTTCGCCTTCCACCGGAAATCTCCGCCCGGAATCTCGAGCCCCAGCAGGCGCGCCGCCCGGACGCAGTAGGCGTCGAGCAACCGCGTCGATGTCGGGCGTGTCCACGTAGAAGGCCGGCGACGGCGGCGCCACGATCGCGCCGGCCAGCGTCGCGCGGCGCATGTTCTCGATGTGGACGAGGGAGTACGGCGATCTCGCGGAACGCGAGGACGAGCGGCCGCCGCTCCTTGAGCTGGACGTCGGCGGCGCGCTGCAGCAGGTCGCGGGAGATCCCGTTTGCGATCGCGCCGAGCGTCCCGGCGCTGCAGGGGATGACGATCATGCCGCGCACCGGATAGGAGCCGGAGGCGATCGGCGCCGCCGACGTCGCCGTTGGCGTGGAGCGTCGAGGCGGCGCGACGGCGGCTCCGGGGGATCGCCAGGCGTCGCGATCCAGTCCGCGGGCGAGGCGATTCCGGGATCGATCTCGTTGCGCGCGACCTCGAGCGCCGCGTCGGAGAAGACGAGGTGGAGCCTCGAGAGGCCGCGGGCTCCCGCGATGCGCTCGACGAACCGTCTGGCGAGATGCGCGCCCGAGCCTCCCGAGACGCCGACGACGAGCTCTCCGGCCACGGCCCGGCAGTCTAACGTCTACGGCGCGAGCCCGAGGGCGCCCGACGGCGGCTGGAGCCCGGGTGACAAGGTTTTCTCCCTCCGACAAGAGAGCTTTCCGCCGGCGAAGTCGTTGACGCGCAACGGAGCGCGCGCGCATCGCCGATCGCGTGTCAGAAATCGTTGCCACTTTTTCGGCGCCGCCTCGAGGGCTTTCGGGGCCTAACCGGTTTTCGCTCCGAAGTTTGCGCGCCATCGCCCGATCCGGCACGCGCTTCGCCTTACCGACCCGCACGAACAACTTCGAGGAGGTGCCGATGGAGAACGCCTGATCGCGGGACCCGATGAGGACACAACGATCGATTCACGCAGAACCAAACGTCGAATCACCTGGAAAGGAGAATCGCATGCACCGAAAGATCATTCTCGCGGGCGCCGCGAGCCTTCTGCTCGGAGTCGCGGCGGCGCTCGCCGGCGACGGGGACGCGCCGGCTTCTCCGGCCGCCTCCGCGCCGGCCGCCGCGTCGGCCGGCAAGATCAACATCAACCAGGCGACGGCCGCGCAGCTCGCGCTGCTCCCGCGCATCGGCGAGAAGGTCGCCGAGCGCATCGTCGACTACCGCAAGGAGCACGGCAACTTCGCCCGTCCCGACGACCTCATGGAGGTCAAGGGGATCGGCGAGAAGCTGTTCCTCACCCTCAAGCCCTACGTCACGGTCTCCGGCCCGACGACGGTGACCGAAAAAATTCGCTCCGGCTCTTCCCGCGGCCGCTCGCGCGGCGCGTCGGCGAAGAAAGCCCCCGCCTCCACCGCCCCGGTGGGCAAGGGACGGTGACCACCCCGCCCGCCCGGGGCCGCTTCGGCGGCCCCGGGTCTTCTTCGCCCGCGGCCGGACTGTCGTCGGTCGAGCTCGTCGCGGTGCTCGCGATTCTCGTCGCGGTCGCCGCCGCGGCCGGCGCGGGGGTCGGCCATCTGCGCGCGGTCGTGTCGATTCGATCGGCGGCTGCCGAGGTCGGCGCGGCGCTTTACCGGGCGCGGATGTATGCGATCACGCAGGGAGTCAACGTCGGGTTGAAGTACCGCATCCGGGACGGGCGCGCCGAGTGGGCGATCTACGGCGACGGGAATGGAAACGGCGTGCGCAGCGCCGAGATCGCGAGTGGCGTCGACCGGTCGATCGGGGCCCTCGTGATCTGGTCGCGCGACGATGTGCGCCCGGGCATCATGAGGGACGCCTCGATACCGGACCCGGACGGCTCGGGGAGGCTTTCGGGAAGCCTCGACGATCCGATCCGTTTCAACCGTTCGGACATCTGCGCGTTCTCTCCCGTCGGAGAGTCCACGCCAGGATCGATCTATCTCTGGGACGGGCACGATCGGATGGCCGTCGTGCGTGTCTACGGGCGAACGGGAAAGATCCGGACGCTCTACTACCGGCGCGGGGACCGGCGATGGACGGAGTGAAGTTCGTTCTCGGCCGCGATCGGATCCGGCGCGGGCGCCGTCCGTCAGCCGAGGGGAATCGCCGAGGCGTCCTCTCCGGGCCGGCCCCAGAGAAGGACCTCCTCATGCGACGCACCGGCCGGGACGACGCCGCCCGCGGCGAGACATCGCGAGAGGCGGGCGCCCGGCCCGATCTCCACGCCGCTCCAGACCGCGCTCTGCGCGATCCGCGCGCCGGCGCCGATCCGCACCTTGCCGAGCACGCTCTGCGAGATCTCGAAGCCGTCGCGGGGCGTGAGCGTCAGGACCCGCGCCGCGGCGTCGAAGTCGCCGGCGCCCGGGGGCATGGGGAAAGCGCCCGCGAGCGCTTCGAGCGTCGCGCGGAGAAAATCGCTCGGTCGGCCGAGATCCCCGAAGGCCCCGTCGTGGCGCATCCAGGCGATCCATCGGCCGTCGGCGATGAGCGGCTCCCACAGATCCTTCACGAGCGAGGCCTCGCCGGGCGGGATCCGGCCGAGGACGCCTGGCGAGAGAACGCACACGCCGGTGTAGAGGAGCGGGGTTGGGCCTATGCCGCCGAAGCGCGCGATCGCATCCCCTTCGGGCTGCAGCGGCGTGTACCGGCGCGGCTCGCGATTGTCGACGACGAGGAGCGTCGCCGCGGCGCGCGACCGACGGTGCCGCTCGAAGAGCGCGGCCGGATCGAAGGCGATCGCCGCGTCGGCATTCACGACGAGGAAAGGGTCGCCGTCGAGAAAGGTCCGCGCGTTGCGCAGGGCGCCGGCGGTCCCCAGGATCCGCGGCTCCCAGAAGAACTGGAGCTTCGGAAGCTCGCCCGGATGCTCGCGGAGGCGGCTCTCGATCTGGTCGCCCAGGTGATGGAGATTGACGCCCGCCTCGCGCACGCCGGCGCGGCGGAGCCGCTCGAGGTGGGCGGCGACGAGCGGCACGTTGAGGAAGGGGAGTAGGGGTTTCGGAAGGGTTCGGGTGACGGGCTGAAACCTCTCGCCGCGTCCGGCCGCGAGGAGAAAAGCCTTCATCGCGGCGGAGCGGTGAAGACCATGTCTTCGGGAAGCGCGGGATCTTCCTTGCGCTTGCGCGCATACAGCCCGGCGTAGGAGTACGGGATCGCCGAGGCGAAATCGAGCGCGAGCGCGGCGACGGCCTTGCGGATCGCCGCGGGATCGCCCTCGATCTCGACGAAGTTTCCGATCGGCGTCTCGTCGAGCGCCACGTCGCAGTCGGAGAAACGCCACTCCTCGCGGCGCTTCTCGTACCGGAACTTCCGCCGAAACCCGAGGCGCTCGAGGATCGCCTCCATCTCGCCGGGCTCGCCGACGGCCGTCTCGCGTTCCTCGCGGGACTTCACGCCCTGGGTGAACTTCGCGGCGCCCTTGAACGTCAGGATGCCGCGCCCCTGCGCGCGCCGGAGTCTCAAAGCGCGGCCCGCGCCGGCCAAGGATCCCGCGGCGTCGTCGAACAGGTCGTTCGACTCGTCGTGCCGTTCCTTCTCGAGGGTGGCGCCGAGCTCCTCGAGCCGCCGGCGCACCTCCGCGAGATCCGCCGCCGGGAGCTTGACCTCGATCTCCTGCGGTCCCGCTCCGGAGGTCACGACAGCAGGCGGCGGGCGATCTCCTGGGCCAGTTTTCCGTCGAGCCGGCCGCGGTGGCGCGCCATCAGTTCCTTCATCAGGAGGCCGACGTCCTTGACCGAAGTGAAGCCCTTCTCCGCCATCACGTCGCGGACGGCCTGTTCGACCTCCGCCTCCGTCAGGCCCTGGGGCAGATAGCCCTGGAGGATCGCCAGCTCCTCGCTCTCCGAGTCGACGAGGTCTTTCCGGCCGCCGCGCTCGTATTGCTCGATCGCCTCGCGCCGCTGCTTGATGGCCCGGCGGATGGCCGCCTCGACTTCCTCGCCGGTCAGCGCGCGCTGGGCCTGGATGCGCTCGTTCTTCAGCGCGGCGAGGAGCAGACGCAGCGTCGAGACGCGGCGCTTGTCGCCGCTCTTGAGCGCCGTCTTGAGATCGGCTTCGAGGCGATCCTGCATGGCGGGAGGCTATCACCGCGGTCTGCGTTAGCCTGTCCCGCGTGAGGCGATTCGTCGTCGGGACGGCCGGTCACATCGATCACGGAAAGACCGCGCTCGTGAAAGCGCTGACCGGCATCGACGCCGACCGCCTGCCCGAAGAGAAGCGGCGCGGCATCACGATCGACCTCGGCTTCGCGCACGCCGAGTGGGAGGGCGTCCGCGTCTCGTTCGTCGACGTTCCGGGGCACGAGCGGTTCGTGCGGAACATGCTGGCGGGCGCGGGCGGCATCGACGCCGTGCTGCTCGTCGTCGCCGCCGACGAATCGGTGATGCCGCAGACGCGCGAGCACTTCGAAATCGTGCGCCTGCTCGGGATCGCGCGCGGCGTCGTGGCGGTGACGAAGATCGACCGTGTCGCGCCGGAGCTCGCCGCCGTGACGACGGACGACGTGCGCGAGCTCCTCGCCGGCTCGCCTCTCGAGGCGGCGCCCGTGGTGCCCGTCTCGTCGAAGAGCGGCGAGGGTCTCGAGGCGCTCCGCGCGGCGCTCCTGGCCCTCGCGCGTCCGGAGTCCGAGGCGGCGCGGGAGCAACGCGCCGTCCGCCTCCCGATCGACCGCGCGTTTCACGTGGCCGGGTTCGGGCCGGTCGTGACCGGGAGCCTCGTCTCGGGAACGATCTCGCGCGAGCAGAAGCTGGCGCTCGAACCGGGCGGCCGTGCGGTCCGCGTGCGGCGGCTCGAGGTGCACGGGCGAGAGACGCCGGAGGCGCGCGCCGGCGAGCGCGTCAGCGCGAATCTCGCGGGCGTCGATCTTTCGGATCTGCGGCGCGGTCTGACACTCACCGGACCGGCGGCGTTTCCCGTGTCGCCGCTGTGGACCGCGCGCGTGACGCTCCTCGCGTCGGCGCCGGCGGTGAAGTCGGGAGACCGGCTCTCGCTCCACCACTACTCCGCGGAAGTCCGGGCGCGCGCGCGGGTCCTCGACGGGCCGGTGATACCGCCCGGCGGATCGGCGCGCGTCCAGCTCCGGCTCTCCGAGCCGCTTCCCGTTTCGCCGGGGGACCGCTTCGTCCTGCGACGCCTCTCTCCGGTCGAGACGATCGGCGGAGGCGTCGTGCTCGACCCTTTGTGGCCTCCGGTCGGACGGCGGCGCGCCGAGGAGCTGCCGCGGCTCGATCGCCTCGAACGCGGCGATCTCGCCGAGCGCGCCGTCCTTTGGGTCGAGCAGGGGCGGGAACGCGGCGCCGGCGAGGAGGATCTCGCGGCCCGGGCCGGCGTCCCGTCGGCGGAGATCCGTGCGGCGATGGCGTCGGCGATCGCCGCCGGCCGTGTCCATCGGCTGCGCCGGTCGCCGGAGCGCTACATCTCCGAAGCGGCGTTCGGACTTCTCGCCGAACGGGCGTCCGCGGAGATCGCGGCGTATCTCGCTCGAGGCGGCGCGTCCGTCGGAATGCCGCGCGGGACGTTGCTCGGGAAGCTCCTGCCTGGCGCCGAACCGGGCTGGGCGGAGGCCGTCGAGTCGGGGCTCGCCGCCCGCGGGGTCTTTCAGCTCGCCGGCGACGAAGCGCGCCCTCCCGGCCGCGAGGATCTCGACCCGAAGGAGCGGGACGTCTCCGCGCGCATCGTGAAATTCTTCCGCGAGCGCGGGCTCGATCCGCCGTCTCCGGCGGAGGTCGTCTCGCAGGTCCAGCACCACCCGAAGGTGGTCGAGGGCCTGCTCGGTTACCTCGCCAAGAGGGGCGATCTCGCGCGGCTGCCAGGCGGCTGGCTCGTGTCCCGCGAGGCGGTGGACGGCGTCGTCGGCAAGCTCCGCGCGAGCGGGCGGAAGTCGTTCGACGTTGCGGAGTTCAAGGAGATGTTCGGTCTGACGCGGCGGCTCGCGATCCCGCTCCTCGAGCACCTCGATGCATCGAAGGTCACGCGCCGCGTGGGGGATCGCCGGGAGATCCTTCCGGGTTGAGTCAGAGATTTCCGAAGGCTCCCGAATGGAGCCGCGCCGGAGACGTCAGAGCGACTGCCGCAGCGTCGCCGAGGACTTCAGGTCTGCCGAGTAGGAGATCTGACCGCCCAGCGTCAGCTCATTCCAGGTGGCCGCCGGGGCGGTGCCGCTCCGCGCCGGGCGGAAGAGCCAGCCGTCCATCTGTTTGCGGAAGTACGCGATGAGGAGCGGATCATTTGCAGCGATGGGGATCGCCTTCTCGACTTTTCCCGAGGGATTGATGCGCACCCAGAACCGAACCGAAAAGGGCCCCTTGTAGGAGCTCGAAGACCATGGCTGCTTCTTGGGAACGGGCGGCGTGTCCATCTGCTCGACCGGCAGCATCCCGTCCGCGGGCGCGCCGGGCTTTAGGCTCTCCAGCCACGACGCGTCGGTGCCCCACGCAATCGGCTGCGGGATCGGCGTCGCCGCGGTGATCGGCGTCAGGAGAAACTGCTCGATCTTCGGCGAGTCCACTTCGGCCGAGAGGTCGAGTCGAACCGACGCCCACGTCTGGACCGGCTGCCCCGCCTTGCGCGCCGGATCGAAGACCCATCGGATGAGAGAGCCCTGCGTCTGGGCGCCGAGCGACGGGATCGGGTCCCGGGCACGGCGGACGTTCAGGGCCTTCCCCTTCGGATCGACGAGGACGGCGGCGTAGAGGGTCGTCGGAATGACGGCGTCGGCAGTCGCCGGTTTGACCGGTGCCAGCGCCGGCGAATCGGCCGTCGAGGCGAAGGGGTTGTCGGTCGGCAGCGACTCGACCGCGACCACCGGAGGGTCGGAGAGGCGAAGGATCGGCGCCGGCGCCGGGATCACGACCGCGGGGGCCGCCGGGGCGGACGACACGGGAACTGGCACGGGCGTCTCGACCGGCGCGGGTGGCGTCGCCGAAGGCGGCGCCGCGTCCTGCGCCGCCGCGAGGGCGGACGTCAGCGCGGCCAACGCCGCGGCGGCGATTCTCTGTCTCATGACTTTCGCAGAAGTATAGCGAAGCGATTCGAGGGTCACTTCGCCGAGAGCCAGTCCCGCCCGAAACCGACCTCGACCGCCAGTCGGACCTTGAGGTCCGCCGCCCCTTCCATCACTTCGCGAACCAGCTCGGAGACCGCGCCGACCTCCGCGTCCGGCGACTCGAGGACGAGCTCGTCGTGCACCTGAAGAATCAGGCGCGAGGCGAGGCGGCGCTCGGCGAGGGCCTTGTCCAGCCGGATCATGGCGATCTTGATGACGTCGGCGGCGGAGCCCTGGAACGGAGCGTTCAGGGCCATGCGCTCGGCGTTCGAGCGGACGGCGCCGTTGGACGCCGCGATGTCGGGGATCGGGCGGACCCGACCGAAGATCGTCCGGACCTCTTTCGTCCGCCGCGCCTCGTCGAGCACGCCGTCGAGGCACGCCCGCACGCTCGGGAACTGCGCGAAGTAGGAGTCCACGTAGGCCTTGGCCTCCCCGGTCGGCACGCCGAGCTCCTTGCCGAGCGTGAACGCCGCCATGCCGTAGAGGAGCGCGAAGTTGATGCGCTTCGAGGCGAACCGCATCTCGGAGCTGACGAGATCCGGCACGACGTTGAAGATCTTCGCCGCCGTCGCCCGGTGGATGTCATCGCCGCGCTCGAAGGCCTCGATGAGATTCCGGTCGGCCGACAGGTGCGCGAGGATGCGCAGCTCGATCTGCGAGTAGTCGGCGACGACGAGCTGATGGCCCGGCGGCGCGACGAACGCGCGGCGGATCTCGCGTCCGGCCGCCGTCCGGATCGGGATGTTCTGGAGGTTCGGGTCGGACGAGGACAGCCGGCCGGTCGCGGCGACGGTCTGTCGGTAGGACGTGTGGACTCGGCCGTGCGCGTCGGCGAGCGCCGGCAGCGCGTCCACGTAGGTTCCTTTCAGCTTCGAGATCTCGCGGTACTCGAGCACGAGCTTCGGGAGCGGGAAGCCGCGCTCGGCGAGGTCGGAAAGGACCTCGACGCCGGTCGAAGAGGATTTTGTCTTCGCGGTCTTCTTCAGGACCGGGTAGCCGAGCTTCTCGAAGAGGATCTGCCCGAGCTTGACCGGGGAGTTGACGTTGAACTCCTCACCGGCTTCCACCCAGATGCGGCGCTCGAGGTCGCGCAGATCGCGGTCCATCCGTTGAGACATCTCGTTGAGGAACGCGACGTCCACGGCGACACCCGCGAGCTCCATCCGCGCGAGGACCGGCGTCAGGGGCCGCTCGACCTCGCGGTAGATCCTTTCGAGCTCCGGCCGGCGCGCGAGCTCGGCCGCGAGGACGGGAGCGAGGGCGCGCACGACGACCGCGCGCTCCGACAGCCACCGGTCCGCGGCGCCGATCTCGTAACCCGGCGCGAGCGCGCCGCCGGCGACCCCGGCCTCCTTGTCGGAGATGAGCCGCGCCTGCATCCGCGCGAAGGCGATCGCGTCGATTTCCGCGCTCGCGACGCCGCAGGCGAGGACGTACTGGGCGAGGCCGATGTCGAAGACGTCCGCGGCGACCGCCGCGCCCTGCCGCGCGAGGAGCGTATCGAGCGGCTTGGCGTCCGCCGCCGCGACCGAGAGACTCGGGCCCGTCGAGCGCCCGCCATCGGGCGGCGACGCGATCGGCGGACTCCTCCGCGATCTGCGTCTCGCCGCCGTCGGAGGCTGCGAGGAGAACGTCAGCGCCGCTGCGCAGAAGCGAGATTCCCAGAGCCGCGCCAGCCTTCATCTGAACGCCTCGCCGGCCGCGAGTCTCCGCGAGGGCGCGGCCGGCGGCGCGGCGGCCTCGCCCTGGATCTCGGCGGCGAGCGAGGAGAATTCGAGCTCCGAGAAGATCGCTTTCAGCTTCTCGAGGTCCGGCTCCGACCGCTTGAGCGTTTCGGGCTCGAACGGGACGGGAAGGTCGGTCGGGATGCCGGCGAGCCGGCGCGACAGGAGCGCGTCCTCGCGGTGCTGCCGCAGGCTTTCTCCCATCTTGCCCGGGATCTCGTCCGTCTTCTGGAGCAACTTTTCGAGGCTGCCGTAGGTCGAGATCCACTTCTTGGCCGTGACCTGCCCGACCCCCGGCACGCCGGGGATGTTGTCGACGCTGTCTCCCATGAGCGCCAGGACGTCGGCGACCTGGCCGGGCGCGACGCCGAAAAACTCCTTCACGCCGGCCTCGTCGAGGAAGATCTCGCGGCCCGTGTGGAAGATCCGGATTCCCGGCGCGACGAGCTGCATCATGTCCTTGTCGGCCGTGACGATGACGACGTCGAAGCCATTCGCCGCCGCCTTCGTCGCGAGCGTGCCGATGACGTCGTCGGCCTCGTAGCCTGGAATCTCGACGATGGGGATCCGGTAGGCCGCGAGCACGCGGCGGATCTCCGGCAGCTGGCCCTTGAGGTCGTCCGCCATCGTGGGGCGGTTCGCCTTGTAGTCGGCGTAGGCCTCGTGCCGGGCCGTGCGCTCGGGGCCGTCCCAAGCGGCAGCGAGGTAGTCGGGCGCCCGCTCGCGCACCATCTTTCGCAGCATGTTCACGAACCCGTAGATTGCGTTGGTGGGCCGGCCGGACGAGGTCGAAAGCCGCTGGATGGCGTGATAGGCCCGATGGATGTTGGAGAGAGAGTCGATCAGGTAGAGGGTGGGGCGGGCTTGGGCCATCGGCGGCGATTCTATGGCGCGGGTTTCGAGAGGCCGGCGAGGCGCGAAAGCAGCCATCGGCGCGTCTTTTTCATCGGCGAGAGTGCCGGCGCCGGGCATGTTTCGCGCGGCGCTCGGGCGACTCAACCTTCGGGACCGAAAAGAGTTTTTCGGGGGGAAGACAGGGCCCAAAAACAAAACGCGCGACCCGCTTTCGGAGTCGCGCGATTCAATAAAGACAGAGTAACAAACGGGCACGCCGGCGTCAAGAGAAAAATGCCGGCGAGGGCATCGCCTGCTAAGTCGCTTGGAACGAATCGGTTGCGCTGTCGCGCCGCGTCAGAAACGGCGGCGCACTTCGGCGAGAACCTGGTCCCGCAGACGCCGGGTCTCTTCCTGCAGGTCCGCCGTCTCGCGCTGCATCCTTCCGACGAGCTCGGCGTCCGACACGCCGGAGAGGTTGATGCCGACGTTCAGGAGCGCCGCCTCGGCCGCCGCTTCGAGGAGGAGGGCCGCCGAGCCCGCGTCCGAGGCCGCGTTCGGGTTTCCTTTTTCGACGAGCTCGGGCAGCGAGGCGAGGAGCCTCGCGGCCGCACGGGCGGTCCGCATCGGGACCTCGGTGGCTTCCCCGGTTGGCCTCCTCGATCCGCTTTGCGCGCGCGGCCTTTTCCTCTTCGGTGCCCTTTGGCAGACGCCGCGCGGCGACGACGAGGTCGTAGGCCTCCGAGTCTTCCCGCGCGAGGGTGAGGAATTCCCGGCGCGCCTCGCGGGCCGCCTCGGCGATCGGCCGGACGGCGTCGTGGGTCGCGGCATACTTCTCTTTCGAGAGCGTGACTCCGGCGACCATCTCGGCGAGCGCGGCGCCCATGGCCGCGGCGGCCGCGGCCGGCCGTCCCGCCTCCGGGCGTCGGCGCCTCGGAGGCGAGCGCCTCGAGGAGTTCGGCGAGCGAGAGCTTCGAAAAGTCGGTCATGACGTGCTGCCTCGGCCGCGGGGATGAGCCGGCCGCGCTGCACGACGCCCGCGACCAGGTTCACTCCCCAATGATAGATGAGGTGGCGATCGTCGGGCGCGTCGATCCAGATGACGTCGGCGGCCTTCCCCGGCTCGAGCGAGCCCGTCTCGCCGGCGAGACCCAACGATGCCGCGGCGTTCAGGGTGATCGCGGTCAGGGTCTCTTCGACGGAGAGACCCGAGTCGAGGCAGGCGTGCGCGGCGGCGGCCGGGAGGGATTCCGTCAGGCAGGTGCCGGGATTGGAGTCCGACGCCACGGCGACCGGAACGCCGGCGGCGATGAGGGCGCGGGCCGGCGCGGCCTTCGAGCGCATCCACCAGGCGGTGCCCGGAAGGATCGTCGCGATCGTTCCGGAGCGCGCGAGCGCCGCGACTTCCTCGTCGCCGATGCGCAGCAGGTGGTCGGCCGATGCCGCGCGCATTTCGCACGCCAGGAACGAGCCGCCCGACCGCGCGAGCTCGTCGGCGTGGATGCGCAGGCCGAGTCCCGCGCGCCGCCCGGCCTCGAGGATCGCCCGCGACTCGTCCACGGTGAAGACGCCTTCGTCGCAGAAGACATCGCAGAACCGCGCGAGCCTGCGCCGCGCGACCTCCGGGACGATCTCGTCCGTGATGGCGCGGACCCATTCGGCGCGGTTGGCGCGGAACTCCGGCGGGATCTCGTGCGCCGCGAGCAGCGTCGGCACGAGACGCGGCAGCTCCGGATCCCGCGCCGCCTCGGCCAGGATCTCGAGGGACCGGATCTCGTCCGCCACGGTCAGGCCGTATCCGGATTTCGCCTCGACGGTCGTCGCGCCGTGCGCGGACATGCGCGCGAGGCGCTCGCGCAGGAGGCGCGCGAGCTCTTCCGTCGAAGCCGCGCGCGTCGCACGCACCGTGGCGTTGATGCCTCCGCCGTCGGCGGCGATCGCCGCGTAGCTCTCGCCCGCGAGCCGCCGGCCGATCTCCGGGCCGCGGTCTCCGGCCCAGACGGGGTGCGTGTGGGAGTCCACGAGGCCCGGCAGGACCGTGCAGCCCGCGGCGTCGATCGAGATCTCGGCCGGATGCCCGGCGTAGCGGTTGCGGTAGTCCGCCTCGGAGCCGGCGAAGACGATGAGGCCGTTCTCCGCACGCAGCGCCGCCCCATGGATGCGAAGGATCTCGCCCTGTTCGCGGCCCCGACGCGCAGCGCGGCCGAGGGGTGTCGCGAGAGTTGAGGCGTTGCGGATTTCGAGGGAAGACATCGACGACTGGGGACTAAGGACTAGGGACTAATTCGTGCTGGCGCTAAGGAACGAAATCAGTCCCTAGGCCTTAGTCCTTAGTCGGACCATCAGATCGCCCCTTCCTCTTTCTCCTGCTTGCGTGTCATGTAGGAGACCGGCCGGTCCCGATCGCCTTCCTCGCGGTCGAAGTCGAGCACCTGGTGGAAGAGCTCGATCATCTTCTGGAGCTGCAGGCGGAAGTTGACGCGCTGGATCTTGAGCTCCTGAATCGCCTTCTCGATCTCCGCGGAGCGCTGCAGCGCGCTGTGCGTCAGCCGCTCGCCGGCCTCCTGCGCCTCCAGCACGATCCGCTCGGCGTCCTTCTGCGCCGCTGTCCGGATGTCCTCGGAGGCGCGCTGGGCCGTGAGCAGCGTGGCCTTCAGGATCCGCTCGCGCTCGCGATGTTCCTCGTTTTCCTCGTGGAGCTGCCGGACGCGCCCCTCGAGCTCGGAATTCGTTCGCGCGAGCTCCTCCATCTCCTCGGCGACCATGCTGAGGAAGGACTCGACCTCGACGGAATCGAGGCCTCTCCACTTGGTCGTGAATTCGTGCTTCTGGATTTCGAGGGGCGTCAGGCGAGGCATGCGATCTCCTTCTCAGGGTCCGCCGAGCTTCGGCGCGAGCCAGTTCATCAGGAGCGAGCGGATCAGAATGATGACGAGAAGCACCAGAATGGGCGAAAAGTCGATGCCGCCCGTGCGGCCGGGAGGCAGGATGCGCCGGAAGGGGCGGAAGATCGGCTCCGTCATCCGGTAGAGCAGCTGAACGATCGGGTTGCGCGGGTCGGGACTGACCCACGAGATCAGCGCGGCGATGATCACGGTCCACTGGATGATCGAGAGGATCGCGAAGATCACCTCGATCACTCCCGACGTGAACGCCCCGCGGAAGCTCACGCGGTCTCCCGCGGCCCGAAGAGGAACGTGCCGAGACGGACCTCGGTCGACCCCTCTTCGACGGCGACGGCGAAGTCGTGGCTCATTCCCATCGAGAGCTCGGGAAAGGCGCGGCCGAACTGGTCCGAGAGGCGCGCCGCGAGGGCGGCCAGCCGGCGAAAGTGCGGACGCGACTGCTCCGGGTCGTCGGCGAACGGCGGGACGGCCATGAAGCCCCGGACGTCGAGGTGCGGCGCGGCGAGCGCCGCCGCGACCAGATCGTCCAGATCCCGCTCGAGGACGCCGGATTTGCTCGATTCTTCACCGAGATTGACTTCGACGAGGACAGGCAGCCGCCGCTCCCCGCCGGCAAGAAGCCGCTCGAGGCGCTCCACAAGTCGTTGCCGATCTAGGCTTTCCAAAGCTGCGAAGTATTGTAGCGCCGCTGCCGCCTTGTTCGACTGAAGAGTTCCGATCAGTTTCCAGACGAGGTCGGGTCGCTCGGCGCGTGTCGCGTCGATCTTCGCGGCACCTTCGGCGACGCGGTTTTCGCCGAAGAGCGTGAGGCCCGCCCGCACCGCCGCGCGCACGGTCTCGGGGCCATGTCCCTTCGTCACGGCGAGGAGCGCGACCGTTCGCGGGTCGCGGCGCGCGCGCGCACACGCGCCGGAGATCGCAGCGAGCGCCTCGTCGCGGCGGCCGGCGATCTCGTCGGCGGAGAGCATCCGCGCGCTCAGGCTACCGGCGCTCGCTCGCGTCGGCGCCGAGGTTGGCCAGGCGGTCGGCGTCGCGATTCTTCTCGCGCCGCACGTGCGCGATCGAGAATCTCCGGAACCCCTTGGCGCGCCGCACGGCCTCGGAGACGAGCGGCTTCAGATGCTCCGCCTTGACGCGGTACGCGCCGTTGACCTGCTGCACGAGGAGGAGGCTGTCCGAGTAGAGCTCGACGTCCTGCACGCCGAGCTCCTCGGCGCGCGCGAGCGCGAGGAGCAGCGCCCGGTACTCGGCGACGTTGTTCGTGGCGCGCCCGAGGGCTTCGAAGTGCTCCTCGGCGGCGCCGTCGCCGCGCGGCGCGACCCACACGCCGGCGCCCGCCGGACCGGGATTGCCGCGGGCCGCGCCGTCGATGAAAGCGGTGAATTTCGCCAAGCTGTCGGCTCTCAGCTGTCAGCTCTCAGCCGGAGCTCGAGCCGGGCGGTTCTGGCTGACAGCTGACGGCTGATGGCTGAAAGCTACACGTGCACGTCGTAATAGAGGATCCGCTTGCAGCTGTCGCAGTAGACCATCTCCCGGCCGGCCTTGAGCAGCTGCAGCGCCGCCGGGCGGATCTTCACGTGGCACGCGGAGCAGGAGTAGGAGCTCGCGATCTGGATGACGCGCGAGACCGCGATCCCGCGCTTCTTGTCGAGCAGGCGATGGAACTCCGCACGGTCCCGGGGCGGGATCGAGGCTTCGAGCCCCTCGATTTCCTTCTGAGCCTGGGTCAGCTCGTCGTTGATCGCCCGCTGCGCGACCCGCCAGTCCTTGAGCTTCTCCTCGTGCTCCGCGGTCTCGGCGGGAAGGCTCTTCTCGCGCGTCTCGAGCTCTCCGCGCGCGGACTCGATCTCCTCCTCGAGGCCGAGGAATTTTTCCTCCGTCGTGCGGATCAGACGTTCGACGCCGTCGATCTCGTTCAGGACCGCCGAGTATTCGCGACTCGACTGCACGCTCCGCAGCTGCGTCTGGTACTTCTTATGCTTTTCCTTGAGATCGGTGAGCTCCGCTTCGGCACGGCGCGCTTCCTTGTCGGCCTCCGCCAGACGGGTCTTCAGCCGATCGACCGCATCCACCTTTTCGCGGTACTCCCGATCCACTTCGACGAGGTCGGCCGGCACGGTGTCGCGCTCGCGCATGCGCTCGCGCACGAACTGGATGCGGTCCTGGAGCCGGTGGAGCTGCTCGAGCAGGGCGCTCATCGCGCGCCCGCCGGGGCAACAAAAAGGGGTGTCCCTCTCGCAGGGCACCCCTGGTGGTTTGCTTCCGTCGTCTGGTCTCGGTCTTCTGTCAGCGTTCCCCTCAAAGCTCCCCGCATTCCCTTCGTGACCACCCGGTCTGGTGGGTCCACTCGGATTCGAACCGAGGTCTGACCGGTTATGAGCCGGTGGCTCTAGACCGCTGAGCTATGGACCCCGGCGCTCGGCTTCGTATCCGGCGGGAATATATCAGACCCTCCCAGAGCAGGTTTCGCGACTCACGTCCACGACGTCTACGGAAATTCGCACTCCTCCGGCGGGCAATACAGTGCGCAAAAGCTCCCATCTTGGTTGACACAGCAGTTATAGAGCCGCTGAGAGCAATAGAAGCAAATCATGTCGGAGGCGGGTGCGCAGGAGCAGCAGTGGTAGTAGTTGCCATCGGGCATGAGCGTATTGCTCTCCGAGTAGATCGACGTCGAGAAGTCGCCGCCGCCGATGCCGGCATCCGCCACGAAGTCCTCACCCTGCGAACCGTCGGGAAGGGGACCGTAAACCCAGATGGAAATTCGGTCGTCCGTGGCTGGCCTCATGCTCATCTGCGCCGACGGGTGCCCGTCGGGAAGGTCCGTCGTCGTCGAGATGATCTCCAGGGTCGTCTCGTGCTCGTGCTGCGCCCACCAGGCTTGCCCCTCGGCCGTCCTCAGGAACGCATTGTCCCCGACGAGGAGAAGACGAACGTGGCTCGGCTCCGAGTAGACGCGGATCCCTTTCGTCGCGATCGGCCCGGGCTCGACGTCCAGGAGGAGCGGATTCTTCCTGTTCACCTGGGGAATCAATCGCCCGCTAACCTTTACCACGAGAGTCGTTCCTCGGGGTGGTTCTTTCATTCTCGTTCCGCCATTCTTCGGACTCGGCAAGTCCTGTCCGAAAGCGGAAACGGCGGCCATTATGCAACCAAGCCAGAGCGCGCCGTGAACTCTCATTCGTCACCCCCCGGTGAGAATTTTAGCGCCTGCCTCAGCGGATCGTTTCGAGGAATGGGCGCAGCTTCTTGGCCCGCGAGGGGTGCCGCAGCTTCCGGAGCGCCTTCGACTCGATCTGCCGGATGCGCTCGCGCGTGACGTTGAAGGAGCGGCCGACTTCCTCGAGCGTGTGCTCGGACCCGTCGCCGACGCCGAAGCGCATCTTGAGCACCTGCTCCTCGCGCGGCGTCAAGGACTTCAGCACGCGGCGCGTCTGGTCCTGCAGGTTCGACACGAGGACGGCGTCGATCGGCGAGAGGACCTGGCGGTCCTCGATGAAATCGCCCAGATGCGAATCTTCTTCCTCGCCGATCGGGGTCTCGAGCGAGATCGGCTCCTGCGCGATCTTCATGATCTTGCGGACCTTGGAGACCGGCATGTCCATGCGCTTGGCGATCTCCTCGGCGTTGGGCTCGCGGCCGAGCTCCTGCACGAGGGACCGCGACGTGCGCGTGAGCTTGTTGATCGTCTCGATCATGTGCACGGGGATGCGGATCGTGCGCGCCTGGTCGGCGATGGCGCGCGTGATCGCCTGGCGGATCCACCACGTGGCGTACGTCGAGAACTTGTATCCGCGCCGATGCTCGAACTTCTCGACCGCCTTCATCAGGCCGATGTTGCCTTCCTGGATCAAATCGAGGAACTGGAGCCCGCGGTTCGTGTACTTCTTCGCGATCGAGACGACGAGGCGCAGGTTCGCCACGATGAGCTCGTGCTTCGCCTGGTCGGCCTCCTCCTCGCCCTCGCGCACCATGCGCTGGGTCTTCTTGACGTCTTCGTGCGTGACGCCGAACTTCACCTCGAGCTCGCGGAGCGCCTTGCGGTACTTCGCGATGCGGCGGCGGTAGAAGTCGAGGCGCGCCGGGTTCTTTTCGCGCTTGAGCGTCAGCGTGTCCTGGCGCATCGTGGACTCGGGCACCGACATCTGGCGGTCGATGTCCCTGAGGATCCCGATCGCGCGGTTGAGGACGGCCGGTGTGAAGTCCGCCTTCCGGATCAGGTTCGCCATCTCGGCGATGCGGCGGTCGATCGAGCTCTCGATGCGCGCCAGGGACTTGGAGCCCCGCTTGATCGTGCGCGCCTTGAACTTCATCCGCTTGATGTCTTTGTCGAGCCCGCCGATCTTCTTGAAGCTCGCGAGCACGCCCTCGATCCGGCGCGTCGCGCGGTCGTCCATCTCCTCCTCTTCCGCTTCGTCGGAGGGATTGATGAGCTCCTTGACCATGCGGGCGTCGCGGCCGGCGCTCTCGAGGAGTTTCAGGATCTCTTCGAGGACGACCGGGTTGTTGGCGAGCGCCTGGTAAATCTTGGCCTCACCCTGTTCGATGCGCTTGGCGATGCGGACCTCGCCCTCGCGGTCGAGCAGCTTGACCGTACCCATCTCGCGCAGATACATGCGCACGGGGTCGTTGGTCTTCTCGACGGCCTCGCGGGCTTCCTCGGCCGACTCGGCCTCGAGCGCCGCCCGGCGGCGCGCCGCGCGGTCCGGATCGGTGACGATCTCGACGCCGAGGTCGAAGAGGCGCACGTACACTTCCTCGAGGTCCATCGGAGTTCCCGTGACCTCGTCGGACAGGACGGTCTGCATCTCTTCGTAGAGCAGGTAGCCCTTCTCCTTGCCCACGCGCAGGAGAGCCGCAACCTCGGGGTACCGTTCCTCAATCACCAAGCTCGTTTCCTTTCCGGGAGGACTTCAGCTCCGCGATCCTCCGGTCGGTGGCCATCTTCTTCCGCAGCAACTCGTTGTCTTCCGGCGAGCGTCCGATCGCCGCGAGCAATGCGGCGCTCTCCCGCCGGAGGTAGTCCTGTTCCAATTTGTCGAGCACCTGAGTCACCCGCTGGGTGGTCGGCTCGAGCCCTTCCTCGGTAACCGCCTGAGCCAGGAGATTCTTCTGATCGTCGTTAAGGTGGGCGATTATCCTCTGAAAATCAACAGGTTCCGACGCCCTCTCGGCCCGAAAGGCGGCCGCGATGGCGCGGACACCGTCCCGGGAGAGCCAATCGTCATTCAAGCGCCCTAGAATCAGAGAGATATGCTCGCCCCCCCGCACCAGGATCGGTAGCAACGCACTCTCGGCATCCGGAATTCCCCCGTCGGGTAACACAGCTTTCGACGGCGCCGTTCCCGCCGAGGCCCGTGGAGGCGCCCCCGCCGTGCGCGGCTTGATCCGGTCCCAGAGAACCTCGAGCGGAACCGCGACGGACTCCGCCACCCTCCGGCATTCCTCGTGCCGGAGGATCGAGTCCGGTATCTCCTTTACGCTGTCGAGGAGGCCGGCGATTCGCGCGCTCCGCTCGGCCGCGGAGATGCCGTGCTCGGCGGGGTGCACCTCCTCGAGGAGCCAGGCCAGGAAGTCGGGCGCCCCGGCGATCCGGGCGGCGAGATCGGCTGGGCCGGCGCGCTGGAGGACGTCGTCCGGGTCCTCGCCCGGCGGCATTCGCGCGACCGCGACGGACAGGCCCTGCGCCAGGCACAGCCCGATCGCCGCGCGGGTCGCCGACCGGCCGGCCGGGTCGCCGTCGTAGCAGAGGATGACGCGCTCGCAGAGCCGCCGCAGTTTCTCCGCCTGTTCGGGAGTCAGCGCCGTGCCCATCGTCGCGACGGTCTCCTCGACGCCGGCGCGCACGAGCGCCAGGTGGTCGAAGTAGCCCTCGACCAGGACCGTCCGCTCCTGCCGGCGGATGGCGTCGCGCGCCTGCGAGAGCCCGTAGAGCGTCCGCTTCTTGTGGAAGAGCGGCGTCTCGGGCGAGTTCAGGTATTTCGGCTCCTGCCCGTCGGCGAGCGCGCGGCCGCCGAAACCGACGGCCCGGCCGCGGTCGTCGCGGAGCACGAAGAGGAGACGATTGCGGAAGCGGTCGTACGCACCCTTGGTGTCGGCCCGGGGCTGCAGCAACCCCGCCTCGACGAGGAGCGCCTCGGGGAAGTCGCCCGAGAGGCGCCGCGCGAGCGCGTCCCACGAGTCGGGCGCGTATCCGAGCCCGAGGTGCCGGCGCATCTCCTCCGGCACGCCGCGCCCCTCGAGATACGCGGCCGCGGGATTCTTCGGTTTGTCGAGCTCTCCCGCGTAGAAGCCCTGTGCGCGCGCGACGGCCTCGAGCAGCTGCTCGCGCCGGTCGTCGCGCGGGCCGCGGGCGCGCTTCGGGATCGCGACGCCGAATCGGCCGGCGAGCGCCTCGACGGCCTCCGGGAAATCCAGGCGGTCGATCTGGCGCACGAAGTGGATGACGTCGCCGCCCGCGCCGCAGCCGAAGCAGTGGTACAGGCCCTTCTCGCGGTCCACGGTGAACGACGGCGTCCGCTCGTTGTGGAAGGGGCAGAGACCCTTCCAGGAGCGCCCGGCCTTTTTCAGCCGCGTGTGCTCGCCGATCACCTCGATGATGTCGGCGGCGCTGCGCAGCTCGGCCAGCACGCGGTCGTTGATGTCGAGATCGCTCATGCAGTCTGTTGCCATTCTAGACTAAGGACTAAGGACTAGGGACTCCTTCTTCTTGATCCAATCATTTGTCCGTAGTCCTTGGTCCCTAGTCGATCACTTGAGTTCCACAATGGTCGCTCCATTCCCGCCTTCGCGCGCGTCCGCGGCGCGGATCGAGGACACGGCGCGATGGCCGCGCAGGTGCTCGCGGAGCCCGTCGCGCAGCCGTCCCGTGCCGTGCCCGTGCACGATGCGCAGACGCGCGTCGCCGGCCACGATGGTTGCGTCGATCGCGCGCTCGACCTCCTCGATCGCGTCGTCGAGATGCTTTCCGATGACGTGGACTTCGAGCGTCCTCGCCGCGAGGCCCGGCCCGGCGACCGGTTGTTTCTGCGAGCGCGGCGGAGCCGGCGGCGCCGGGCGCCCTCCACCGGCCGACTCGACGTCCGAACGTTTCCAGCGCATGCGCTTGCCGGCGACTTCGAGCCACACGGTGTCGCCCTCGATCGCGCGCACGATGCCCTCCGTCTTCGAGCCGGAGAGCCGCGCGCGTGCGCCGACAAGGAGCTCGCGCGAGCGCTCTTCCGAAAACGCCTCGGCCTCGGCGAGCACGGTCTCCTCGGCCGCGGTCTCCCGCTCGGCCGTGTCGAGGACGCGGGACGCCGACGCCTGCGCCAGGCGCGCGGTGTCCTGCCGGATGCGCGAGAGCTCGTCGGCCACCTCGCGCGCGAGCTTGGCGCGGGCGCGCTCGAATCCGGACTTGCCTTCCTCGAGGAGCTTCGCGCGCTCTCGCGCGAGCGCTTCGCGCTCGTTCGCCAGGTGCGCCGCCTCCGCCGCGGCCCGGCCGCGTTCCTCCGCCGCCGCCTGCTCGAGCCGGCGCAGCCGCTCCAGCGCCGCCTCCGCCTCCGACTCGGTCTTCTCGCGCCGCCGCCAGGCCTCGCCCAGGATCTCGCGTGCCCGCGCGAGGACCGGCTCCGGAATCCCGCGCTCCTCCGCCACGGCCAGCGCGTGGCTCCTCCCCGAGAGGCCCGGATGGAGGCGATAGTTCGGGGCGCCGGTCTCCTCATCGAACTCCATCGCCGCGCAGACGGCGTCGTCGCGCCCGGCGGCGAGGTTCTTGACTGCCGAGAGATGCGTCGTGACGATCGCGCGTCCGCCGCGTGCGAGCAGCGCTTCGAGCCATGCGACCGCGAGGGCGCTCCCTTCCTCGGGATCCGTCGCGCCGCCAATCTCGTCCACGAGCGCCAGGGCGCCCGGTCCGGCGCCGGCCAGGATCTCCGCGAGGATCTCCATCGAGGAGGAGAAGGTCGAGCGGTCGGAGAGGATCGCCTGGGCGTCGCCGATCTCGGCCGCCGCGGAGGTGAAGACCGGCAGGCGCGTGCCGGGCCCGGCGGGAACCGGGAATCCGGACTGTGCCAGCAGCGTGAAGAGCCCGGCGGTCTTCAGGACCACGGTCTTGCCGCCGGCGTTCGGGCCGGAAACGACGAGGAGGCGCTGATTCGGCGCGAGCTCGAGATCGAGCGGCACGGCGTCGCGGGCGGGGCGCGACTCTTCGAGCACGCGGCGCCGCAGGGGCGCGAGCCGGCCGTCGAGGAGCGGATGCCGCGCGGCGCGCAGGACCCAGGAGCCGTCCTCCGAGATCTCCGGCAGGCGGCCTTCCGACAGTTCCCCGAACTCGACGCGCGCCTCGAGCGCGTCGAGCGCGGCGAGGCGGCCGACGGCGCGCAGGAGGTCGGGGGACGCATCGAGCACGAGCCCACCGAACTCGGCGAGCAGCCGCTCGACCTCGCGCCGCTCTTCGGCCGCCGCGAGCGCGAGGTCGTTGTTGGCCTCGACGACCTCGAGGGGCTCGACGAAGACGGTCTGGCCCGATCCCGAGCGATCGTGCACGATCCCGGGCACGCGCCCGCGGGCCGAGGCGAGGACGGGCAGGCAATAGCGGTCGTTGCGCTGAACGAGGAGCGCCTCGCCGAGCGCGTCGCGGCGATCCTCGAGGAGCTTCGACATCCGGCGCGTCACCTCGCCGCGCCGGCGGCGCAGGCGCGCGCGCAGTTCCTTCAGGCGCGGCGACGCGTCGTCGGAGACCGCGCCGTCGGCCGTGAAGAGGCGACGCGCCCTGTCGAGGAGGGCTTCGAATCGCGGCAGCGCGTCGCGGTGCGCGGAGAGCGCCGGCGTGTCCGCGCGCTCGAGAAACCGCCGCACGGCTTCCGACGCGCGCGCCGTCGCGAGGATCGGCCGGAAGTCCTCGGGCGCCCCGTAGCCGGCGGCCCCCTCGAGCATCGCGAGCGCCGGCGCGAGATCGGTCACGCCGGCGAGCGGCAGGCGGCCGTGCGCCGCGCGGAAGGTCCAGACTTCCGAAGTCTCGGCCAGACGCCCGCGCACCTCGGCGTCGTCGAACGACGGGTGCGTGCGTCGGATCGCCTCCTGGCCGGGGATCGAGCGGGCGAGGGAGGAAACGAGGCGGAGGACGACGTCGAGCTCGAGGACCGAGGCGACGTCGCCCGCCGCGAAGGGGGAGTCGGACTCGGCTAGATGTTGGCCCGCCGCTCTTCGGCGAGCTTGCGAAGCATCTTCTTGCGCGCCTGGATCATCTTGCGCTTGCGCTTCGCGCTCGGTTTCTCGTAGTGCTGCCGTTTCTTCAGCTCCGACAGGATGCCGGACTTTTCGCACTTGCGCTTGAAGCGGCGCATCGCGTTTTCGAAGGATTCGTCTTCCTTGACGTGGACGAGAGGCACGAACAGTCACCCCCTTCACCGTGGCTTTCGAGAGCTCGACATCATATTTTCGCCCCGCAGGGACTGTCAATGATCTCTTTTCTTTTGAGTCGCTTAAGGAGGACAGTGGCTCGTCATTCGTCCCGGGCCGGGGCGCGGCCGGAGCCTCCCCGGTCGGTCCACCCGAGGGTCGGATCTCTCAGAGTCGCTTGAGGTTGACTCGGTCGGCGCAGGCCGGATAATGGCTCGAGAATGCAAAACACAGAGCTTCTCCGTCGGCTGGAAGCCGAGATCGAGCGGCGTCTGCTCGAGCGGTTCGCCGCCCTGCGCGACGAGTTCGACCGGCTTCGTCTCGAAGCCGACCGGCGCTGGGCGGGATTCCTGGAGCGCTTCGAGCAGGACTTCGCCGGCATCGTGCCGGCCGAGATGCTCGAGCAGAAGCCCGAGGGCGGCGGCTCGCGGGCCGGAACGGTCTCGATCGAGGACGCCCGGACGCTCGACGCGGGAGCGAACCAGGTCGAGACGCTGCATCGGTTCCTCGAGCTCGCGCGGCGCCGCGCATCGCGCGTGGCCCTGCTGGTCGCGAAAGGCGGGACGCTCGGCGTCTGGAAGGCGGTCGGCTTCTCGGAGCATGGCCTCGACGATGAAGCGGTTCGCAAAATCACGATCTCGCTGTCCGAGTCGAATCCCTTCGCGCGTGTGCTGGACGGATCGCCCGAGCGGCTGCCGCGCGGCAACGAGATCTCGAGCCGCCTCTCGGCGACCGACGCGGTGGACGCGATCGTGCTTCCGATGGTCGTGAAGGAAAAGATCTCCGGCGCGGTCTATGCGGACACGGTGCCGGGCGAGGAGAGCCGCTTCGATCCCGAAGGGCTCGGCGTTCTGACGTTCCTCGCCGGTCTCGTGGTCGACCGCCTCGCATCGCGCAAGCTTCGCCCCGCGCCGCCGCTGCGGCCGCTGCCATCGCGCCGCGAAGCGCCCGGCGAGGAGGACATCTCGGACCTCGGCATTCCGCGGCCGCGGGAAGTTCCGCTGACGCCCGCCGCGCCGCCGGAGCCGTCGCCAGAGCTCGCGGCCTTCGAGCCGTCGGCTCCCCCCGCGCCGCCGCCGCCCATCGAGCCCATGCGCGCTGTGGCCGAAGGTCCGGCACCCGAGCCGCCAATTTCGGCGGGGTGGGAGGCACTGCCGCCGCCCGCGGCCGCCGCCTGGTCGTCACCCGCGGCGACCATGCGGATGCCCGAGGTCGCACCGTCGCCGCCGGTTCCGGCTCCGGCCCCGGCCTGGAAGCCCGATGCGCCCGCCGCCGCTCCGGCCCCCGCCGCGGCGCCGCGCCGTCTGGCCGGACCGCTCGCGCGCGCGGAGGGCGACGAGCGCCGCGAGGAAGCGCGGCGGTTCGCGAAGCTTCTCGTCTCGGAGATCAAGCTCTACAACGAACGCGCGGTCCAGGAGGGGCGGGAGAAGGGCAACCTGTACGAGCGCCTGAAGGAAGATATCGACCGCAGCCGGCAGATGTACGACGAACGGATCCCCGAGGACGTGCGCTCGTCGTCCAACTTCTTCTACGAGGAGCTCGTGCGCACGCTCGCCGACGGCCGCGCGGAGGCGCTCGGGCTTTAGGCGCTGTAGAACTCGCCCGGTTGCACCCGCGCTCTCGCCCACGCCTTCTCGATCGCCCGATCGCACGGCGTTTCCTCGCCGCCGCGCTGGTTCTTCTGTCGGCCGCTTCGTCGCGCGCGGACGTCGGCGCGCTCTATGTCTCGACGGATTTCGACGCCGAGCTCGCGCGCGCCGCGGACCTGCTCGAGGAGGGGCAGCGCGCGGAGGCCGAGCGCGTACTCTCCGAGATCCGGCGCCAGGCCGGCCAGCGCGCGTGGGACGCGCGGGTCGCAATGCTGCTCGCCATCGATGACGAGCGCCGCGGCGATTTTGCGGCGGCGGCGCGGGTCCTCGCGGAGACGTCGGCGGCGCCGATCGGCCTCGAGAGCTACCGGCGCGACCGTCTGGCGCGCGATCTCGCGGCGTCGGGACAGGTCGCGGCGGCGCTCGCCGAGTACGCGGCGCTCGAGGAAGGCGACGACGCCTATGCCGGCGCCGCGCGGACCGCGCTCGATCATGCGGCGCTGCTCGAACGGGCCGGCGCCCCCGGGAAGGCCGCGGCCGTGCTCGCGCGCGCGGCGTCCGCGAGCCCTTCGTCGAGTCTCGATCTCGCGCCGCAGCGCCTGCGTCTGGCGCTCCGGACGGGCGACACCGCGGGCGTGAGGGCGGCCTCGCGGCAGCTGCTGCTCGAGGCGCCGTTCGCGGACGTCGCGGCGGAAAACTCCGCCGAAGTCCGTCAGGCCCTGCGCGCGGAGGAGACGCGGCTATCGCCTGAGGATCGGGCGCGGCGTGGGAGGGCGCTCGTCTCCGCCGGAGATTTTCGGCGCGGTGCCGTGGTGCTCGAGGGCGCCGGGGTTGCCGGCACGGCCCTCACGGTCGACGAGCGCGATGCGACGCTGGTGGCTCTGGCTCGGGCCGAGGCGCGTCTCGGGAGGACGGCGAAGGCGCTTGCGGCGGTCGCGCGCGTGCCCGCGAGCGGGAGCCCGGCCTCCTTCGAGGCGAGGCTCCTGCGGGTGGAGATCGAGAGCGGCCGCGGGGCAGCCCGGTCGGCGCGCGAGCGCCCAGAGGATCGCGAGGCCCGTCTTGCCGACACCCTGCTCGGCCTGACGTCGCCCGAGGCGCCGCCCGGCGTGCGCTCCGCCGCGCGCGAGCGCCTCGTCCGTCTCGCCTACGAAGCGGGCGATTTCGACGCCGGTCTCGCGCAGGCGCGCGCGCTCGTTGCGGAGTCGCCGGGCACGCGCACCGGCTTCGAGCCGCTCTGGAAGCTCGCGTGGGACGTCTATCGGTCGGGGCAGTGGGCGCTCGCCCGTTCGCGCTTCGAGACGCTCGGCTCGCTCTATGCGGCGCTCGACCTGCGGCGGCGGCTGACCTACTGGCGCGCACGCTGCCTCGAGCATGAGGGTTCCGAAGGACGCGCGGGACTCCTGTTCCAGTCCCTGGCGCGGGCCGACCCGCCGGACCTGTATGCGCTCTTCGCGCGCAAGCGCGTCTCGACGCGGATCCCGCGCCGTCCGCCGCTCCCCGATCCGTCGCAGGCGACAGCCACGTTTCGCCGCGTGGACGAGCTCCTGCGGCTGCGGCTCTTCGAGGAGGCCTCGGCCGAGGCGCGCCGGCTGCCCGCGAGCCGGGGCCGGGATCTGCGGCTGGCGGGATCGGAGTTTGCGCTGGGCCGCTTCGCCGCGGCGGCGCTGTCGGCCAAGCGCGCGTTTCCCGAGATGGGAACGGCCGAGGAGGGGCGCGTGCCCGACGCGTGGCGGCGCCTCTACTATCCGATCGAGGAGGGCGGCTTCCTCGCGGAGCGCGCGCGCGAGTTCTCGCTCGACCCGGCGATCCTGCGGGCGCTCGTGCGGCAGGAAAGCCTCTTCGAGGCGCGGGCGAAATCGCGCGCCGGCGCCCTCGGCCTGACGCAGCTCCTGCCTTCGACGGCGCGGAGCCTCGCGAAATCGGTCCTGCGCGTGCGATACCGCCGCGCCTTCCTCTACGACCCGGGCTTCAACGCGCAGCTCGGCGCGGCATACCTGAAACGCCTCTACGATCAGTTCGACGGAAACGCGATTTACGCGCTCGCCGCCTACAACGGCGGCCCGGGCCGCATGGCGAACGTTCTCGGCCAGAATCGCGGCCTCGCGGAGGACGAGGTCTTCGAGTCCCACCCGGCCTGGGAGAGCCGCGACTACGTGCGGCGCGTGATGCTCTACTCCGAGTCCTACCGCGAGCTGTATCCGCAGGCGCCGATCACCACGAGCCCTCCGGCACCACCAGAACCGAGCAAGGGCACCGCCGCAGCACCTGGCGCGTGACCGAGTCGCCGCCGCCGCGGAGAAACGGCGCGCGCGATCCCCGCACCGGTCCGCCGACGACGACGAGGTCGTGCGGGTCCGCCTCGAGCTCGGCGAGGATTCCCTCGATCGCATCCTCCGCCTGACGCACCGTCGCGCGGCCCTTCACCTCGAGCTCCCGCAGGGTCTCGATGCCGCGGTCGAGGTGCGCGCGCACGAGCGGCGTCAGCGTGCGTCCCTCGAGCGAGACGTGCAGCAGCGTGACGCTCGCAGAGAGGCGCCGCGCGAGCCAGCCGCCGGCGCGGACGTCCGCCTTTCCCGGCTCGCCGACGGCGGTGCAGATCAGGATCTTCTTCGGCAGCTGGGCCGCTCTGCGGGCGAGGAGGATCGGCGTCGTGACGCCCTCGGCGAGCTCCTCGGCGAGGCCGGCCGCGCGGCGCTTTCCGGACCGCAGCCGCCGGCTCGGTGTCCCCCAGCAGGAGGAAGTCGTAAGGCGCTTCCGATTGCTCGAGAGCGAGCTGCTCGGCGGGGTCGCCGGCGCGCGCGCGGACCGCCGCCGTGTCGAGGCCGGCCTCCCGCGCCCGGCGGCCGAGCGTCTCGCGGAGCTCGTCCTGTCCGCTCGACCCCGACGCGATCCCGACGACGGTCGCGACCCCGTCGAGCGCCTCGACGAGGGGCCCCGCGATCGCGAGTGCCGGGTCCGAGGCCTCGCCCGAGTCGACGACGAGGAGCCGCGGCGTTGGCTGCCGCAGGATGTGCCAGTGCTCCAGCGCGACCCAGACCTGCGCCGGAATCGGCCGTCCATCGGCCGGCACGGAGGCCTCGATCAGGAGCGCGTTCTCGCCGTAGGGGAGCGCGGGAGAGAGCTGGCGCGTTCCCGGAAGCGCCGGCAGGCGAAGGCGCGCTCGCCGGAACGAGCCCGAGAAGCTCTCCTCGAGCAGCTCGCCGCGCCCGAGGACGGCGGCCGAAGGAGGCGGCGGATCGGCGGACAAGCGCACCTGCTCGGGCCGAAAGAGGACGCGGACGCGGTCGCCCTCGTCGTGCGGAACGTCGGGCGGGATCGGCAGGGTCAGCGGACCGAGCTCGACGCGCTCGCCGCGGCACCGGCCGACGAGGATCGTCCCCGCGCCCAGGAACGTGGCGGCGAAGAGCGAGCGCGGGTGCGCGTAGAGATCCTCGGGCTCGCCGACCTCGAGAAGCCGTCCACGCTCGATGACGCCGATGCGCTGCCCGAGCTCGAAGCCTTCCTCCTGGTCGTGCGTGACGAGGATCGTCGTGACGCCGAGCGTCTTCTGGATCTGCTTCAGGTTCTGCCGCAGCTGCGCGCGGATCTTGACGTCGAGCGCGCCGAACGGCTCGTCGAGGAGCAGCACCGCGGGCCGGTACGCGAGCGCGCGCGCGAGCGCGACGCGCTGGAGCTGGCCGCCCGAGAGCTGGCTCCAGTAGCGCGAGCCGAGGCCGCCGAGCCCTACGAGGTCGAGGAGCTCTTCGCGCCGGATCGCACGCTCGGATGCCGGCACGCTCCGAATGCGCAGGCCGAACTCGATGTTCTGGGCCACGGTCATGTGCCGGAAGATCGAGTAGTTCTGGAAGACGAAGCCGACGTCGCGCTTCTGCGGCGGCAGCATCGTCACGTCGCGGCCCCCGAGCCGGATCGCGCCCTCATCGGGCGCGAGGAGCCCGGAGATCAGGCGCAGGATCGAGCTCTTGCCCGATCCGCTCGCGCCGAGGAGGACGAAGAGCTCGCCCGTCTGCACCTCGAGCGAGACGCTTTCCACGATCGTCGTTCCCTCATAGCGCTTGGTCACCTTCTCGAGCGTGATGGCCATGCGTCAGGCGTCCTTGCGGCTCGTCGTGTAGCGAAGCAGGAAGAAGAAGATGACGAACGAGAGCGCCGCGAGGACCGCGGCCACGGCGTTCGCTCCCGCCACGTTGCCCGCCTCGAACTGCGCGAAGATGTAGAGGGGCGCCGTCTGCGTGCGCAGGCGCAGGTTGCCGGAGACGAGCACCGTCGCGCCGAACTCGCCGAGCGAGTGGGCGAACGTCAGCAGCGCGCCCGTGAAGAGGCCGCCGCGCAGCGTCGGCAGGATGACCCATCGGAACGTCTGCCAGCGCGACGCGCCGATCGTGTAGGCGGCCTCCTCGTAGGTCGCTTCGATCTCGTCGAGCACGGGCTTGACCGAGCCGAGCATGTACGGAAACGTCACGAAGAGGTGCGCGAGGAGCACGCCGGCCGGCGCGAACATCGGCTGGAAGCCCAGCGGCTCCAAGAGTTTCCCGAGGAGGCCGATCGGACCCCAGAGGAGAAGGAGCGACGTGCCCACGACGACCGTCGGGATGGCGACCGGCAGGTTCACGAGGATGCCCAGCGGCCGTTCTCCGGGGAAGCGATAGCGCGACAGGACGTACGCTGTGAACGTGCCGAGGATTGCGTTGACCGTCGCGGTCGCGAACGCGATGAGCAGCGAGAAGCGCAGCGCGAACTGCGCTTCGGGCGACGCGAGCGCTTTGCCGAACGCCGGCAGGCCGCCGCGAAAGGCGAACACGAAGACCGCGGCCAGCGGCATGAGGATGAGGGGCAGGAGGACGGCGAGCAGCAGCGTCACCGGCACGAGAGGCCGGACGGCGCGCGGGCCCGCGAGGGGGACGGTCGCGCTCACGGCTTCGGTTGGACCTTCATGACGCGATCCTTCCAGATGCCGTCCACGATGTCCTTCTTCGCCTTCGTCCAGCCGCCGTAGTCCGCGATCGAAAACGGCTCCTCGATCCGCCCGAAGGCCGGATTCCCGACATTCCATTGCTCCTCGACGCTTCGAAATCCGTACGCGACGAAGATCCTTTGCGCCTCCTCGCTCCAGAGAAAGCGCGTGAAAGCGTCCGTGGCGGCGCGCTCCTTCGGACCGATACGGCGATCCACGCGGACGAGGGTGTGCTCGGAGAGAATCGTGCGCCGAGGGTACACGATCTCCTCGCGGAGCTTCCCGCGCGCCGCGTCCCGGAGCGCTTCCTGCTCGTAGGTGATCAGCGCGTCACCGAAGCCGTTCTCGAATTGCGTGTGCGCCGCGCGCGCGGACGACGCCTGCGCGACAACGTTCTTCCAGATCCCGGCCAGGAGCCTCTCGCCGGCCGCCGGATCGCCGCCGGCCGCGCGGGCGCCGGCGCCGTACTCCGCGACGATCGCCCATTGCGCGCCGCCGGACGTGAGCGGATCCGGATGCACGACGCCGATGCCCGGACGCGCGAGGTCCGAGAAGTCGTGGATGCCCTTCGGGTTTCCGGGACGGACGAGGATGACGAACGGCGTCCGGTTGACGACGCCCTCGTGCGGCAACGCGCGCCAGCTGCGCGCCGGCACGACACCGGCGTCCGCGAGGCGGTCGGCGTCGCTCTCGAGCGAGAGCAGAACGAGCTCGGCGGGGACGCCCATGATGACCTGATTGGTGACGGTGCCCGATCCGGCGAAGGACGAGAGAAACTCGACGGGCGTTCCTCCCTGGGAGGCCCACGACTTCTGAAACGCGGGGAAGACGCCCTGCTCCATCGTGTCGCCGAGGATGCTGAAGCCGTAGAACACGATCGTCGCGGGCGGCGCCGCGGCGCGCGAGATCGGGAGCCACGGCCAGGCGGCCCAGAGGAGCAGCCCTCCGAGGAGCAGGATCGGCCAGATCCCGCGCGCGCGGGGAGCAGAGGGGCTCGCCATCCGGCGGAGGATATCGCCCGCCAAAGCGCCTAGACTGCCGCCCCATGCCGGCTTTCCGCGTCCGGACGGCGCGCGCGATCGAGCGCCGCGACATCACGGACGAGGTGCGCCGCGCCGCGGCGGAGCTTTCGGCCCCCGACGGCGCGCTCCTCGTGTCGCTGCCGCACACGACGGCCGCCGTGACGATCGGCGAGGCCTGGGATCCCGACGTCACGTCCGACATCGAGCGCGCGCTCGAGGCGTGGGTCCCGAAGGTCCGCTTCGATCACGGCGAAGGGAACTCGGCGGCGCACTTTCTCTCGGAGGCGATCGGCGTCTCCTGCCTGGTGCCGCTCGAGAAAGGCCAGCCCGCGCTCGGACGCTGGCAGGGCATCTTCCTGATCGAGCTCGACGGGCCGCGCGAGCGCACCGTCGAGGTGCGCCTACTCCGGGCCTGAGCAGGCTGCTGAAAAATGGATGCGGGCGTCGTGTCCGGTATTTTGTAACCGGCGCCCTTCGAACGGCAGTCCTTGCAGCGCTCCTCATTTCTTCTGTAAGGGCGCCGACAAAATGCCGTCCACCCTTCGGGTTACGGCGGCGCGGGGCCGTCTCCGTCGTCATCGCTCCTCGCCGATGCGAGGGCATCGCCGCTTTACTTCCGCTGCGCTTCCTCGGACGGCCTGACCCCGCGGCGCTCGTAACGCCATCCCACACCCTTTTTCAGCAACCTGCTAGCCGAGGAGCTCCGCCTCCTCGCGCGCCGTGTGCGCGTCCCACCGGCGCGCCAGACCACCTGCGAGCCGCCGGGCGCCCTCGAGATCGCGCGCGTCGGCGAGGAGGCGCCGCATCATCCCGGAGAGCTCGCGGATCTGGACGTGCTCGAGACGCAGTTGCCGGCCGAGCGCGGCCGCGGAGTCTTCGCCCGGCGGCGCAACGAGCTTGCCCGGGGAGGTGGGCGGAAAGAGGCGCTCCTCCTCGAGCGCCGTGTGGCGCCGGAGGTCGTCGTCGAACGTGGCGATCGCGGCCGCGGCGGCATCGGTGTCGCCGCGGGACGCCGCCGCAAGGAACTCGCCGAAAAGCGCGTCGAGCTGGAAGTGCTCCGCACGCAGGTTCTCGGAGAGCCCTTCGTCCGTCTTCGCCGCGCTCACAGACCGTCGTACTTCGAGTAGCCGCGCTTGGCCCAGTAGTCGTCGGGCTCCGCGCTGGAGTACGTGATGGCCGTGATCGCCTTGATGTTCTTGAGGCCGAGCTTCATCGGGGCGAGCAGCCGCAGCGGCGCGCCGTGGTCGACGCCCAGCGGCCGGCCGGCCAAGTGCGTCGCGAGGAGAGTCTGCGGGTGCCTCGCCGTCTCGAGGTCGATCGAGACGTAGTAGGGGTCCGAGTTGCCGTCGCTGTCCAGAGCGACGGACGACTCGATGCCCGCCCACTTGGCGCCGGGCGCGGGAGGATGGGTGGCGAGCAGGTCCGCGAAACGCAGCCCGCCCCACCACGCCACGGCGCTCCAGCCCTCGACGCAGACGAGCCGCGTGACCTGCTCGCGGAAGGGGAACTTCCGCAGGTCCTCGAGCCGGAGCGTCTCGGCGCGTCCCGACGCGAGACCCGAGAGCTCGAGATTCCAGTCGGCGAGGTACGCCGGTCCCGGCGTCACGCCGTTGTAATTGTTCCGGAGCGGTGTGACCTGGGCCTTGGTGTACGTGCGCACCCTGCGGCCGCGCGAGAAGAGGGCCTCCGCGACGTCGTCGTCGAAGGTCAGTGTACGGTTCAGGAAATTCTCGCGCCGGTCTTTGGTCAGGCCGAGCCGCGACGCCGCCGTGTCGAGAGCGTGGATGGCCCCCTCCGGAAGCTTTTCCTGAGCGGCGCCGTCGGGCAGCAGCCACCAGAATCCGGCCGCGGCCGCGGTTGCCGCCGCGCCGAAGATCAGGAAGTCGCGCCGGGAGCGCGCCCGAAGCTCCGCCGGGGAGACGACCGCGGTCGGCGGATCGGTCTCCGCGAGGAGATCACGCAGCCGGCGGCGGGGCTTCCGGGGCGGCGCCATGACCTGCCTCCTTTACTTTCGTCCTCTTCGACCAACCGGTCACCATCGACCGGAAGGTGTCCCAGCCGTCCACGCCAACGAGGACGACGTGCGGCACGACAAACGTTCCGAGCACGACCATCGCGACGAAGTGCACGATCCGTGCGCCGTTGTAGTTGACGAACAGCCGCTCGACCCACCAAAGCTGCACCGGCTTGTGCATCGCCCAGCCCGAGAGGACCGAGAGCGCGCCGAAGACGGGCATCGAGAAGTAGGCCGCGCGCTGGAGAGCGTTGTACTTCGTCGTCACCACGGGATGCGGCCACGGGCATCGGAAGAGCTTCATGGGGAACCATCCGACGTAGTAGCGCATCATGGCCAGCGCCCCGCGAACGTCGGCGCGCCGCGGCAGGAGCGCCCCGTAGCCGCGGCCCGCGAGGAGTCCGACGAGGTAGAGCGCGCCGTTCGCCATGAAGAGGTAGGCGAAGAACCAGTGGAGGCGAAGCGCGATCGCGAGCTGCTGCGGACCGATCGAGAAGTGGTCGTAGAACCACGTCGTGGGGCGCGGGTAGTCCTTCGCGGCCGGCACGTGATTCACGATCCAGACGCCGAGGTCGGCCAGGTAGTCGTCCGAGCCCGTCGCCGGATTCGGAGCGTGCACGAAGACCGGCGCCGCCCAGTAGATCGCGAGCCCGCTCAGGATGAGTCCGGCGAGCAGAGGAACGTTCGCCCAATGCGTGAGGCGAACGAGAAAGTGGTGCGGATACTTGATGCGCACCGGAGTCTCCGGCAATCCGGGGAGCGCGTACCGCCCGCGATCGCGCACTCATGACACCTCCGCGCCGAGGAAAGGAGGGGCGGGCGCGGGCCCGCCCCCGAAGCGAGAGACGAGGATATCGCGGTCAGTTGGGGAGCAGCACCGTATCCACGACGTGGATGACGCCGTTCGACTGATAGACGTCGCCGATCGTGACGGTGGACATGTCGCCCTTCTCGTCCTTCACGACGATCTTGTCGCCCTGCATCATCGCCCACAGCGTGCCGCCGCTCGCGGTCGTGAGCGATCGCCGTGCCGTTGCCTTCCTTGATCTTCTTGCGCGAGCGCATGGGCGTCCAGTCTTCCGGGGACGACGTGATACGTCAGGACCTTCGTCAGCGTCGCTTTGTTCTCGGGCTTGAGCAGGCCGTCCACCGTTCCGGCCGGCAGCTTCGCGAACGCCTCGTTGGTCGGCGCGAAGACCGTGAAGGGGCCCTTGCCCTTGAGCGTGTCCACGAGGCCGGCGGCCTTCACCGCGGCGACGAGCGTCGTGTGGTCCTTCGAGTTGACCGCGTTGTCGATGATGTCCTTGGAGGGATACATCGGCGCGCCGCCCACCATCTTGGTGTCCATGGCGAAGAGCGCCGAGGCCGCGGCGAGCGCCGCCGCCGCCATCAGAGAGAATCCGACCGTCTTCTTCATATCGACACACCTCTCCTTTCGCCTTCTTTCGACACGTCTCGGACTCCGGGATCTCGGGAGCCGGCTTCCCCGGGGATCCGGGCCTTTCCGTTCCCGCTGGAGTTACGGGAGGACGGCGGGCGCCGGATTCATCGGCTCATCGGTGTGGCGCGCGGGAGACGGCTGCCGAGGACCGGCTGGAGGGGAGCGACGTCCGGCTCGCCCGCCTCGAAGCCGTAGAGCGCGGCGACCGTGCGCGCGATCGAGAGGGGAGACGTCGGCGTGTCGTAGGAGCCGGCTGCGACTCCGGGTCCCCAGACGGCGAGCGGCACGCGCGCGTCGTCGTCGTTCGGTTGGCCGTGAGTCGTGCCGGATTCCTTGCCGTACGACCACATCCAGCCGGGCTTCAGCAGCACGATGACGTCGGCCGACCGGTCGGCGCGGAACGCGCGCTCGACGGCGAGCGCGTACGGCGCGTCGGGCGGGAGACCGTCCGCTGATTTCCGTGTTCGTCCAGGCGGTGAGGACGCCCGGACGTTTGCGGAGCCAGTCGCGGACGCCCTCCTTGACGCTCCTCGACGTCGAGCGCCGCGTCGGTGCAGCGCGGCGCGGTTGACGGTGAAGCCGGGCTCCTCGAAGCTCAGGACGGCGCCGTCGGTCTTGACCCGCGCGTCGGGATCGGGCTCGTAGCCGAACTTATTGCCGAGGAACGTCTCGAGCGCGAACCGGTCGCCGCCGACGTCGCGCAGGCGAGGCGTCGGACTCCCGTCGCGCGAGTTCGTCGAAATCGACGCGGCCGGCGGCGAGGTAGTCCGTCTCGCCGGTCTCCTTCTTCTTCTTCGCGCGCGTGACCTCCGGCAGCGACTGCACGCCGTGGTCCGCCGTCAGAAACGTCAGGACCCGATCGCGCCCGACCCGGTCGTCGAGCCAACGCGAAGAAGGCCGCGAGCGACGCGTCGAGACGGACGATGCCGTCGGCGATCTCCTTCGAGTCGGGTCCGAACCAGTGTCCGTAGTAGTCGGTCGAAGAGAGCCCGACGAACAGGAGGTCGGGCCGGTCGGCGCGCGACCCGAGCCGCTGCGATTCGATGGTGAAGCGTGCGAGCTGGAGGACGAGGACGTCTCCCCAGGGGGACGAGACGATCGCTTTGGGGTTGCCGAGCGCGTGCGGGAACGTGGCCCCGTAGCCTTCGGGCTGAGCCGTCGCGTCCCGAACCCCGTCCATGGCCGAACGTCGAGGCGATCGAGGTCCGCCGCGGGAATGCGCCCGGAGAGCTCCCAGGTCCGATGCTCGGGCGCGGCGAAGAACGCGGGCAAGCCGTCGTTGAACGCGAGCAGCGCGGGAGCGGCGGGTAGTAGCTCGACGTCACGAATCGCTCGAAGCGTTCCTCGAACCAGAGCGCCGCATCGGCCTTGCGTCCGGCCATCAGCACGGCCGCACGGTCCTTCAGCGCGAGCCCGATGACGCGCGCGCCGGGAAAGCGCTCCTTCAGACGGTCGCCGAGCGACGTCGCGTCGAGGTTCACGGGCGAGGCGGGCGCGATCGGGATCTGCGGCGCGCCGTCCGGAGCGCCGATCCATTTCACGGCGCGGATCCTCGACGCAGTAGATGCGTCTGGCCGCCGCGCTTGTCGTACCAGAGGTTGCCGATGATCCCGTGATCGCGCGGATCGAGGCCCGTGCCGATCGAGGCGTGCCCGGGGCCGGTGAAGGTCGTGGCGTGGCGCTGGCGCGCCTGCGTGAATCGCGCGCCCTCTCTGGAGGAACCGGTTGAAGCCGTCCTCGCCGAACCAGGGCCGGAAGCGGTCGAGGTAGTCCGCGCGCATCTGGTCGACGGAGATCACGACGACGAGCGACGGCTTGTCGGCGGCGCCGAGCGCCGGGGCGACGAAGAGCAGAACGAGCGTCAACCGCAAAGCGGCCGCGGCGCGCAATTTCATGGGCTGCGCGATTCTGGCACAGGCGGATGGAGCGAGAATGAGGATGCGATGAAGCGCGCGGCGGTTCTTCTCGCCGTCTTCGCGGCGTCCTGCCGCGGCGGCGGAGATCCGGCGCGCGAGACGCTCGACCGCGTGGCGCGGGCGGCCGATGCTCGGGATGCCGGTGCCGTCGCGTCGGAGCTCGCCGGCGATTATCGCGACGCCACGGGCTCGGGCCGCGCGGACGTCGAGCAGACGCTGCGCGGCTATTTCGCGGCCTACGAGATCGTGCAGGTCCGGCTCTCCGACGTCGTCATCGAGCGCGCCGAGGGCGCGGCCCGCGCGCGATTCCGTGCGGACCTCTCCGCCCAGCCACGACAGGGGTCGGGCCTCGCCGGCCTCCTGCCGTCGTCGGCGGCCTACCTCTTCGACGTCCGCCTCGTGCCCGACGGCTCGAAATGGAAGATCGCCTGGGCGAGCTGGGAGCCGGCCGGCGACCGCTCGCCGTGAGGATCCGTCAGCGCACGATGTGCGTGTTGAAGTCGGCGGTGTTCAGCGCGCCGTAGAGCTGGAGCCAGAACAGCAGGTACGCCTCGGTCCCCCGCGCGCCGCGGATGTCGCCCATGTCGTGGATCGTCTTCCAGCCGAATGTCCGCAGGAGCTCCGTGATCGTTCGCTTTGCGCCGGCGTCGTTGCCGCAGATGTAGAGGTCGCTTTCCCCCTCGAGCTTCTGCGGCTCTCCCATGAGCGCGGCGTTGACGGTGTTGAGGGCCTTGACGACCTTCGCGTCCGGAAACGTGCGCTGGATCTCCTCGCCGAGCGAGTCGCCCGGCGCCGTCAGGAGCCGCGGCGGCATGCCCTGCGAGAAGTCGAGCGGATTCGAGACGTCGACGAGGACCTTCCCCTTGAGGTTCGTCGCGCCGGCGGCTTGAAGCGCCGCGAGCGCCGTCTCGCCTTTCGTGCAGTGGAAGACGATCTCGCCGAACGCCGCGGCGTCGGCGAACGATCCTTCCGACGCGCCTCGTCCCGCCTTCGCGACCCAGGCCTTCGCCTTGTCGCCTCCCGCTTTGCGCGAGCCGATCTTCACTTCGTGTCCGAGCGACGCGAGCTTGCCGGCGATCGCCTCACCCACGGTCCCCGTTCCGAGAACTCCGAATCGCATGCGTGGCCTCCTGCTGCGAACTACGCCGCGTCGGACGCCGGAGGTTGCCGGGTTTGACACCCCTGCGGGATGCCTCTATTCTTTGCGGTCCGCTCTGCTCCTCAGTAGCTCAATGGCAGAGCATCCGGCTGTTAACCGGAGGGTTGTAGGTTCAAATCCTACCTGAGGAGCCAATTCGGTCCCGCCGACTCCCGCTCCCCGCCAGCATGAACGCGATTCCGGACATCGCCAGCGACTCGAATACCCCCGACCACTCCATCGGGTCCTGAGACGCGAGCGCGCGCGGGATGTGAAGGATCAGGAACCAGAGGAAGATCATGACGCCCGCCAGGAGGCCGGCGAGCCGTGCGGTCTTCGGATACCAGAGGCCGAGCCCGGCGGCGAGGAGCGCAACGCCTGCGAACCGCGACCAGAAGACGTGGCCGGGAATCCACGTGGGAATCAGCGTCACGACGAAGCTCTCGTAGATGAAGTGCTGGATGCCGCCGAGGACGAAGAAGAGGGAAAGGAAGAACCGGGCGACGGTGACTCCCCGGTCGCCTTCCGCGATGAGGAGCGCGCCGGAGAGGATCGCGAAATATTTCGCCGGGTTCGTCCAGGAGCCGCCGAAGCCGGGACGGGCCGCAATGCGCGGGACGTAGAAGAAGAGCAGCGACAGGGCGATCAGGCCGGCGAGCGCGAGAGCCGCGGTGCGCGCCCTCATGTCGAAGACGATCGCGAGCCCGATTCCGATCAGAACGAGGCCCAGGGCATACGCGGCGATGCCGCGGCCCGGCATCCCCTCCGGCGCGGGCGCGAATCGCGTGCCGAGATCACCGAGCGCGACGTGCAGGAGGCCGAAAGCGACGATCGGCAGCGCGAAAAGGATCCGGCCGAGAGAGCAGAGCGGGTCGGCCGGGATCGCCGCGGCGGCCATCTCGCGATCGTTTCGGACCGCGGCGACTTCCATGACACGCGAGTGTCGCGCGCGTTCCCGCGGCGGGCAATGACCACTCGCGCGCCGCGCGACCAGACCACTCTCCGCCGCGGCGCGGCTAGGAGCTTCGGCGGAACCGCTCGGGAATGCCGCTCAAGGCCGCCCCGACCGCGAGGGACTGGTGGTGGCGGACGCCGAGCGACACGATGTGCCCACCGCTCTTCTCGCGCACGGTCGCCGTCCAGACGTCTCCGGAGCGGCGCCGCATGCGGCGGGCGAGATCGAGCGACAGATGCGGATACGCCGAGTCGAACACGGACAGGATCTGTTCGGTGGGTCGGTCCGTTTCCTGTAAAAGTCGCATGCCGTGACCCTACCGGGCCCATGTGCAGACGGTGTGAAGATCGGGCCGGCCCATCGCGCTATCGTCAGACATGGCCGACCTCCCGGCGATCTTCTTCGGTCACGGCAATCCCATGAACGCCGTCTCGTCGAACGCCTACACGCAGGCGTGGCGCCGGATCGGCGAGGAAACGACGCGGCCCTCCGCGATCCTCTCGATCTCCGCGCACTGGTACGTGCCGGGGACCGGCGTCACGGTCTCGACGGCGCCGCGGACGATCCACGACTTCGGCGGGTTTCCCGACGAGCTCTACCGGGTGCAATATCCGGCGCCCGGCGATCCGAAGCTCGCGCGGCGCGTCCAGAAGCTCCTCGCGCCGCTGTCGGTGGCCCTCGACGAGAGGTGGGGCCTCGACCACGGGACCTGGTCCGTGCTGCGTCACGTGTACCCGCACGCCGACGTCCCCGTCGTTCAGCTTGCGATCGACGAGACGCAGCCGCCGCAGTTTCATTTCGACGTCGGCCGCCGGCTGGCGCCGCTTCGCGGCGAGGGCGTGCTCCTCGTCGGAAGCGGCAATCTGGTCCACAACCTGCACGCGTACGCGTGGGGGCGCCATGTGCCGGAGCCGTACGACTGGGCGGTCCGCTTCGAGGCCGAGGCGCGGGCGCGGCTGCTCGCGGCCGAGGATCGCGCGCTCGTCGATTACGAAGATCTCGGGCGCGACGCGCTCCTGTCGATCCCGACGCCGGACCACTACCTGCCGCTCCTCTACGTGATCGGGGCTCGCCAGGCGCCGGACCGAGTGACATTTCCCGTCGAGGGCGTGGACGGCGGGTCCATCTCGATGCTGTCGGTCCGGGTCGGGCCTTCCCTCTGACCACCCGGCGGTCTGCGCCGCTTTCTCATCGCGGGCGCTGATAGGCTTTTCGCCCGGCAAGAAGGACAAGAAGGAACCGGCGGGGGGGCGTTTGGCGGCAATGGGTCGCAGACTGATGGTCACGGCGGCGGCGTGCATCGCCGCGGCGGCGGCGCTCGACCAGCCTTTGCCGCGTGAGTTCTCCTGGCAGGCGAAGGTGCCGCCGCGCGTCCTCACGGCGCCGGCGGAAGAGGAACAGGATCTCCTCGTCGTCCTGCAGGAGCAAGCGGACCTGAGCGGCGCACGCGATCTGCAAACCAAGGAGGCGAAGACGCGCTACGTCTTCGAGCGGCTGACCGAAACCGCCGCGCAGACGCAGGCCCCCCTGCGCTCGGAGCTCGATGCGTCCGGTATCTCCTATCAGAGCTTCTGGATCACGAACATGATCGCGGTCCGGGGGCGGACGGATCTCGTCGAGGCGCTCGCCCGCCGCCGCGACGTCGCGCGGATCGAGGCGAACGCGCCCATCCGCTCGCGTCTGCCGCTGCCGGAGACCGTGACGCCTGGAGCCGGGCTCGGTAGCGAGAGCATCGAGGCGGTCACGGCCGGGCCGGGCCCGAACATCGTGAAGATCGGTGCGCCGGACGTCTGGGCGGCCGGGTTCACGGGACAGGGGGTGGTCGTCGCGGGCGCGGACACCGGCTACGACTGGACGCATCCGGCTCTCAAGGGCAAGTACCGGGGCTGGAATGGAACGACTGCGGATCACAACTACAACTGGCACGATGCGATTCACAGCGCGCCCGGAAATCCCTGCAAGTCCGACGCGAAGGCGCCGTGCGACGACGACACGCACGGCACCCACACGATGGGCATCATGGTCGGGGACGACGGCGCCGGGAACCAGATCGGTGTCGCGCCCGGCGCCAAATGGATCGGCTGCCGGAACATGGACGAAGGCACGGGGACCCCGGCGCGATACACGGAGTGTTTCCAGTTTTTTCTCGCCCCGACGACTCTGGCGGGCACGAATCCCGACCCGTCGAAGGCGCCCGACATCATCAACAACTCCTGGGACTGCCCCCCGAGCGAAGGCTGCACGAATGCCGACACGCTCAAGAGCATCATCGAGACGCTGCGAGCGGCCGGCATCCTCGTCGTCGTCGCGGCCGGCAACGAAGGACCCGCTTGCAACTCGATGGACGTGCCGGAACAGTACGAGGCCTCGCTCGACGTGGGCGCGACGGACAACAACGACGTCATCCAGAACTTCTCGAGCCGCGGGCCCGGCCAGAACGGCTCGATCAAGCCGCAGGTCATGGCGCCCGGAATCAACATCCGCTCGAGCGTTCCGGGCGGCGGTTATGCCCTCATGGGCGGAACGAGCATGGCCTCGCCCCACGCCGCCGGTCTCGCGGCGCTGCTGCTCTCGGCCAATCCGTCGCTGTCGGGCAACCCCATCGGGCTCGAGGTGCTGATGGAGCAATCGGCCGTCGGCAAGACCACGACCGACAGCTGCGGCGGGATCGCCGCCGGGGTGATCCCCAACAACACCGCCGGATGGGGGCGGATCGACGCGCTCGCCGCCGTCAACGCCGCGACCGCGCCGGACACGCCTCCGACGGTGACGCTCACGAGCCCGGCCGACGGGGCGGTGTTCACCGCTCCCGCCTCGATTCCGCTCGCCGCGGCCGCGTCCGACGACGGCGTCGTCGCGCGGGTCGACTTCTACGCCGGCGGGACGCGGATCGCGACGGACGTCGCCCCGCCGTTCACCACAACGTGGGCGGGGGTCGCACCCGGCAACTATGAGCTCACCGCCGTCGCGACGGACGACCAGGGCGTGTCCACGACCTCGTCGCCCGTGTCGGTCACGGTCGCCTCGATGTCACCGCTGCCGCCGCCCTGGTTCGACCAGGACATCGGCGCCGTTCAGAAGCCGGGCAGCGCCGCGGCCGCCGCGGGCGTCTTCACGGTGACCGGATCGGGTCAAGACATCTGGTATGCCTCGGACCAGTTTCACTACGCGTATCAGGCGATCTCGGGCGACGGGGAGATCGTGGCGCGTGTGAACACCGTGCAGAACACCAGTGTCTGGGCGAAGGCCGGCGTGATGATTCGCGAGAGTACCTCGCCGAATTCCCCTTACGCGTTCGCGCTCGTGACTCCGGGAAGCGGCGTCGCGTCGCAACATCGGCTGGCGCCGGCGATCAACGCGACCGGACCGACGGTCTCCGGTGTCGCGGCACCGGTCTGGCTCAAGGTGTCGCGAACCGGCGACGACTTCACGGCGTCCTGGTCGACCGACGGAGTCGCCTGGTCCGTGGTCGACACCGTCACGATCCCCATGGCGGAAAGCGTTCTCATCGGTCTGGCCCTCACGAGCCACAATTCTGGAGCGCTCTGCACGGCGACCTTCGACCACGTGAGCGTGACGACTTCGGCGCCGGTTCCGACGCCGACGTCGGGTCCTTCCACCGCGACCCCGACGCCCGTTCCTCCGACTCCGACGCCGGTCCCCTCGTTCACGCGCACCGCGACGCCGACACCAGCGGCGCCGACGGCCACGGCGACGGTTTCGCCGAGTCGAACGCCCACCAGGACCCCGACGGCGCTGCCATCGACGTGGACGAACAAGGACGTGGGGATCACGACGCCGGCGGGGAGCGGGACGCAGTCGAGCGGAGTCTTCACGGTGTCGGGGGCGGGCAAGGACATCTGGTATGCGTCGGACCAGTTCCACTTCCTGTACCAGGGGCTGACCGGCGACGGGCAGATCGTGGCGCGGGCGACGAGCGTGCAGGACATCAATCCCTGGTCGAAGGTTGGGGTGATGATTCGGAGCGATCTGACGGTGAACGCGCCGTACGCCTTCATGCTGGTGACGCCGGAGAACGGAGTGGCGTCGCAGCATCGGCTGGCGTCGGGAGTGAACGCGGCGGGACCGACGGTGACGGGCGTGACCGTGCCGGTGTGGCTGAAGCTCGTGAGGAGCGGCAACGACTTCACGACGTCGTGGTCGACCGACGGAACGACGTGGTCGGTGGTGGACACGGTGACGATCCCGATGGCGCAGAACGTACTGATCGGTCTGGCCGTGACGAGCCACAGCACCAACATCCTCTGCACCGCCACTTTCGACAACGTCAGCATCACCACGACCGCGCCAGCGCCGACGGCAACGCCGCTTCCTCCGACCCCCACGCCAACGGCCGCTCCGATCGCCTGGACGAACAAGGACGTGGGGATCACGACGCCGGCGGGGAGCGGGACGCAGTCGAGCGGAGTCTTCACGGTGTCGGGGGCGGGCAAGGACATCTGGTATGCATCGGACCAGTTCCACTTCCTGTACCAGGGGCTGACCGGCGACGGGCAGATCGTGGTGCGGGCGACGAGCGTGCAAGACATCAATCCCTGGTCGAAGGTTGGGGTGATGATTCGGAGCGATCTGACGGTGAACGCGCCGTACGCCTTCATGCTGGTGACGCCGGAGAACGGAGTGGCGTCGCAGCATCGGCTGGCGTCGGGAGTGAACGCGGCGGGACCGACGGTGACGGGCGTGACCGTGCCGGTGTGGCTGAAGCTCGTGAGGAGCGGCAACGACTTCACGACGTCGTGGTCGACCGACGGAACGACGTGGTCGGTGGTGGACACGGTGACGATCCCGATGGCGCAGAACGTACTGGTCGGTCTGGCCGTGACGAGCCACAGCACCAACATCCTCTGCACCGCCACCTTCGACAACGTCGCCATCACGTCGCCCTAGAGATTCTGAAGCGCCGCGCGGGTTAGAGTCCCCGCGTGGAGCCCGCAGGACCGATCGCGACGGCGCCTCTGTTTCTCCCGCTGCACGAGGAGCTCCTCGCGCTCCTGCGCGGCCTCGCGCCCGCGGACTGGGATCGCCCGACGATCGCCGGGAGCTGGCGCGTTCGGGATGTCGCCGCGCACATCCTCGACACGAGCCTCCGCCGTCTCTCGATGCAGCGCGACGACCACCGCCTGGCGCCGGAGGATCCGGTCGCGGACTATCGGGATCTCGTCGGGCATCTCAATCGGCTGAACGCCGACTGGATCCGCGTCGCGCGCCGATTCTCGCCGCGCGTTCTCGTGGAGCTGCTCGAGGTGTCGGGACCGGCGATCGCGAAGCTTCTGTCGGCGCTTCCTCCCGACGGCGAGGCGATCTTTTCGGTCGCGTGGGCGGGGGAGGGTGCGTCGAAGAACTGGTTCGACGTCGGCCGCGAATACACCGAATGGTGGCATCACCAGGCGCAGATCCGGGACGCCGTCGGAGCGGCGCCGCTCGATGGCGCCCGATGGCTCCACCCGGTGATCGAGCTCTCGATGTACGCGCTGCGGGTCGCGTTCGCCGGCGCCGATCTGCCGGAGAAGTCGGCGGTGGCCGTTCGGGTCTCGGACGATGCGGGCGGTTCGTGGTCTCTCGTCCGGACCGGCGGGGGCTGGAGGCTCTGGCGTGGCGAGGCGGAACACCCGGCGCTTCTCGCGAAGCTCGACGCCGACGCGGCGTGGCGGCTCTTCTTCAACGCGCTCCCGGAGGAAGCCGCGCGAAAACGGATCGTCTTCGAGGGCGACGCGGCGCTCGCGGAGCGCTTTCTCGGAGCGCGCGGAGTAATGGTCTGAGGGTCTGAGGGTCTGAGCCGGAGGGGAGGAAGTGATGACGGCATACGTCGTCGTCGAAATCGATGTGAAGGACCCGGCGGTCTACGAGGAGTACAAGACGCTCTCGACGCGCGCGGTGGCCGAGTTCGGCGGCCGCTTCGTCGTGCGGGGCGGCGCCTGTGAGACGCTCGAAGGCGACTGGCGGCCGAAGCGATTCGTGATCCTGGAATTCCCGAGCGTCGCGCGCGCGAAGGAGTGGTGGGCCTCGGACCTTTACCGGCCGGCCCGGGAGATCCGGGAGAGGAGCGCTGCGACGCGGATGATCGTCGTCGAGGGCGCTCTCGCCTAGAGAATCGCCTCGCTCACGCCTTCACGGGCCGCTTGCCGGGCGAGTACTTCAGCACGCGCGCTTTCTCGAGCGTCACGAGGCCCTCGCTGACCATCTCGTCGAGGATCGGGATCAGCCGCTCGACGTGCTCCTCGGTGTCGACGACCTCGATCACGACCGGGAGGTCCTCGGAAAGCCGGAGGAGGTGGGCCGTGTGCAGGACGCTGCGGGCTCCGAAGCCGGCGACGGCCTGGAAGACCGTCGCGCCCGCGAAGCCCTCCTTGCGCAGACGCTCGAGGAGCGCCGCCGCGAGCGGCTTCTGATGCCATCGGTCGGACTCGCCGATGAAGATGCGAACGAGAACCTGTTCGCCGTCGAGGACGCGCACGGTCTCCTCCTCTTCTCCAATCCTAGTGCCCCAGCGCGAGCCGAGCCGATCCGAGTCCCGCGGCTCCGGCGACGAGGCATCCGAGCAGCATCACCGTGACGTTCACAAAACCCATCCGCCACGCTCCGTCCTGGAAGAGCTGCAGCGTCTCGTAGTTGAACGAAGAGTACGTCGTGAAGCCGCCGAGGACGCCGGTCGTGAGCGCCAGGCGAAGCGTCGGTGAGATGAGCTGCGTCGTCAATCCCGCGTGCATGACGGCGCCGATGAAGAAGGAGCCGAAGAGGTTGACGGCGAGCGTGCCCCAGGGATAGCCGGTGCCGAGGATCTGAAGCGCCCAGCCCGAGAGGAGATAGCGCGCTCCCGTCCCGGCCGCGCCGCCCAGGCAGATCCAGAAGAAACGGCTCACCCGAAGGCCTCCCTTCGCCTCGCGAAAAACAAAAAACTCCTACGACTCGCGGTCCGTCGTAGGAGTCATTGGCCGCCCGGAGGCGGCGGTTGTGGCGGACTCCACCGCCTTCGATCCGGCGCGCACTCTACCATGCTCCGGTAGAATTTCCGGACGAAGAAGGAGGAGACCCGATGAAGAGGACACCGATTCTCGCCGCGTTGGCCGGAGGCCTGCTGCTTTCCACGTTCGCTCTTGCCGCAACCGCGAAGACCTACCAGGTGACGGGCCCGGTGCTCGAGATCAACAGCGACATGATCGCGGTCCAGAAGGGCAAGGATCGCTGGGAGGTCGCGCGCGACACGGTGAAGGTGCCGGCGGATCTCAAGGTGGGCGACAAGGTGACGATCGAGTACCGGATGCACGCCACGTCGCTCGAGGTGAAGTCGAAGGCATCGACCAAGTCCACGACGACGAAGAAGAAGGCCGCCTAGGGCCGGGCTCTCGCACGGTTTCCCGTCGAGCCGCGCCGCGGGGCGCGGCTCTTCATTTTTCCGTGCCGCGGCGGACGTCACTTTTCGGGCTCCCGGGTGACCAATCTCGTCAACCCGCGACGCCGATTGCCTGCTACGCGCCGTCGGCCTGCCGGCTTGCGCCGTAACTCCTTTGGCGATAGAAGCTTCCCGGTACCACCTCGGTGGTGCTGGCGCGGAACGCCGCTTGCACCGAATGATGGCCAAAGAGGGACCAATCATGGCCACCCGTTATGAAGCCCCGCTGACCGGCCTCGAGAACGCCCCGCTCGCCGCCTCGGCTTTCGAGGATCGTCCGACCGTGGAGATCCCGAAGTGGCTCATGGTTCTCGCCGCGCGCGGCGAAGTCACACTGCGCGTCGCGATGGACCTCGAGGACGATCCGCTCGGCGACGACGAGCGGGACGTCCCGACCGACGACACCGCGGCCGGCTCCTGACGCCGTGCGCTTGACGCGGCGCCTCCGCGCCGCGAGACTCGTCGCCGCCGATGGCGACGACGTACTGTGAGATTGCTCCGGGCCAGCCCTTTCACGGCCCGTACCACGACCGCGAATACGGGTTTCCGATACGCCGCGACGACCGGCTGCTCGAGAGGCTGGCGCTCGAGATCAATCAGGCCGGGCTGTCGTGGCTGACGATCCTCAAGAAGAAGAAGGCGTTTCGCGAGGCGTTCGGCGGCTTTCGCCCGGAGGCCGTCGCGAAGTACGGCGCGCGCGACCGCCGGCGACTTCTCGCCGACGCCGGGATCGTGCGCAACCGGCTCAAAGTGGACGCGGTGATCGACAACGCGAAGCGGATCCTCGAGCTGCGCGAGTCTCACCGATCCTTCGCGCGCTGGCTCGACGCGCAGCATCCGCGGAGCCTGGACTCGTGGATCGAGCTCTTCGGGGAGAACTTCCGCTTCACCGGCGGAGAGATCGTGCGCGAGTTCCTCGTGTCGACGGGCTATCTGCCCGGCGCGCACCACGCGCGCTGCCCGATCTATCCGGTCGTGCTGGGACGGAATCCTCCCTGGGCGCGGGCGGCGGCGAAGTAGGGCTGCTCAGCCCGGAGTGCCCGACTCGAGCTCGAACAACATCCGCCAGATCCGGTCCACCTCGCCGCGCTCGATGACTTCGAGCGGCTTCATTCCCCGGAAGGCGCGGTTGGGCTCCTCGAGCCAGTGGCCGACGGCGGACGGCTTCATCGCGCGGACGAGCGCCTTCTCGAGGCGGCGCGTCTCGAGCATTCGCTGGCGGCTCGCTTCGGAGAGTTCTCGTCCCGATTCCCAGGAGGCGATCGCGCGCTCCGAGTAGCCGGTCAGCCGGGCGAAGAGCCGGCGCGACACGCCGAGGTCGGCGCGGAGCTGCGCCGACGAGAGTTCGGCTCACGAGAGAGAGCGTAGCTCCGGGCGTCCGTTGTGTCAAGCAGTTATGCATGCAGAAGTGCATACCCATGTTTCATCGGTCGGTTCCCCGGACGGCGAGCCGGCTGTCCGGCCGCAGCCGCTCGGGGAAAACGACGAGGTTGGCTCCCACCCGGTTCGCCGCGGACGGAACGAGGAGCGCCTCGAGACCCGCCTCGAAGGCGGCGCGTCCGATCGCCTGGGTGAGCGCTTCGCGTCCCGCGTCGGCGGTGCGCCGCCAGGGTTCCGAACGGAGACGCCGGCGGGACACTCGCAGAATCCGCCGGGCGCGGCCGTCGGTCAGGTCGGCCAGCGAGGCGAGCGACGCGACGAGCGCCACGAGGACACGCGGCAGCGCGTCGGCGTCCGGGATGCCGTAGTGGCGTGAATGCGCCAGCGCCTCGGCGACCGCTGTCTCGGGGGTCAGGCTCGCGTAGACGGCCGCGAACGACCCCGCGGCGTTCCAGCGTCCGCCGTAGCGCCGCACCCCCTCGCCCGAGAGGACGTCGCGCGCTCCGGCGTAGGCGGGGGAGACGGAGCGATACGCGAGGCCCGACCACGCGCGCGCGGGGACTCGCGCGAGCGCTCGCGCGATCCGGGGGAAGTCGGGGTGGCTCCGCATACTCGAAGCCTCGCCGAGGCGCTCGGTCCGATGAGGTCCGAGCAGAAAAAAAAGGCGCGGCGAAAGGCCGCGCCCCTTCCGACGGATCCCCAGAGGGTTACTTGATCGTCCCGTACGGCTTGACCTGATCCTCGATGACTTTGCGGTCGCCGGCGATGACGATCGTGGCCTTGTCGTCCGGCAGATCCTTCTTCGCCGTCTCCTGCACCTTCGCCGCCGTCACGGCGTTGACGTTCGCGACGAAACGGTTCAGGTAGTCGTCCGGCAGGCCCTGCAGGTCCACGAAGGCGAGCTGCCCGATGATGCCGGGCCGCGACGAGTTCTGCAGCACGAACGTTCCCGCCATGTAGCTCTTGATTCCCGCGAGCTCCTTGTCGGACGGCGCCTCGCCCTGCAGCCGGTCGATCTCGTAGAAGATCTCCTTGAGCGACGGGCCCGTGACCGCCGTCGTGACGTCCGCGATCTCGGCCCAGTACGCGTCGTGGTTTCGCGGCGTGACCGCGGAATTGGGAGAGTAGGTATAGCCCTTCGCCTCGCGGATATTCGCCGTGATGCGCGAGGAGAAGAAGCCGCCGAGCAGCGTGTTCGTCACCTGGAGCGGAATCCAGTCGGGGTTCGACGGATCGATCACCGGCATGCCGAGGATGACGGTCGATTGCACGGCCGCCGGACGGTCGATGATGTAAATGGCTCGCTCGCTCGCCGGTTTCGGCGGATTGACGGTCGGGGCGGCCCCCTTCTTCCAGTCGCCGAACGCCGACCGGATCGCTGCCTCCATCGCCTTCTCGTCGAAGCGGCCGACGACGTAGATGTGCGCGCGCGCCGCGCCGTAGTTCGCCTCGTGGAACGCCCGGACTTGCGCGAGCGTGTAGCCCTGCAGCATCTCGGGCGTCGGAAAGAGGCGGCCGTACGGATGGTCGGGATAGAGGACGGCGAGGAACTTCTCCTGCGCCACCGGCCGCGGCTGCGTCCGCGCGATCGCGAGCTGGCGGGCGCGGTCGCCCTTGAGTCGCGCGAGCTCGGGCTCGGGGAATTTCGGGTTGCGCACGACGTCGGCCACGAGACGAACCATCTCGGGCGCGAACTCGGAGAGCACGTCGCCTCCGATGTCCGTGCGGTCGGCTCCGACCGCGACGTCGATCGACCCGCCCATCCGCGCGGCGGCCTCGGCGATCTCGGTCGCGGACTTCGTCGCGGTGCCCTGCGTGAGGTAGTCGCCGACGAGATCCGACAGCCAGACCTGGTTGGCCGCCTCGTCGATGTGGCCGCTGCGCACGGCGAGGTGGACCGTGGCCTTGGGCACGGAGCCGTACGTCACGAACGTGACGCCGAGCCCGTTGTCGAGCGAGAACTTGCGGGGAGTGGGAACGTGGAAATCCTTCGCGGGTCCGGCCTCGGGAGGCGCCTGCTTCTGGCCGAAGACGGGCGTCGCGACGGAGAGCGCCGCGAGCGTCGAAGAGGCGCCAGAGCCGCGAGTGTGTGGAGTTTCTTTCTCATCATTTCTCCCTTGCGCCTACGAGCCGCTCTTGGCGTCGGCCTTCTTCTCCTCCGCCTTCGGCTCGATGACGAGAATCGTCCGGTTGCCGGGGCGCAGATATTCCTGCGCCGTCTTCTGGAGAAGGGCGGGCGTCACCTTGAGGAAGTTCGCCTCGATGCGGTTGATCGCCGACGGATCGTCGTCGAAGAGGGCATACGACGCGAGCAGGTCGGCCCGCCCGAACCCGAAGAGGCCCTCCATGTTGTCGTAGAGGTCCGAGCGCACCTTGACGAGCGCGCGATCGATCTCGGCCTTGTCCACCGGCGTCGTGCGGACGCGCTCGATCTCCGCGTCGAAGACCTTGAGGATCTGATCGCTCGACTTGTCCTTGTCGTGGAAAAGCGAGACGACCCAGAGCGTCGGGCCGTCGATGTTGTACATGTTGCCGAGACCCGGATTGATTCCGCCGTTGACGTCGCCCGTCAGGCCGGCCTTCTGGACGAGCGCCTGGTAGAGGCGGCTGTCCTTGCCCTGCACGAGGATCTGATCGAGCAGCCCCATCGCGAAGTACTCCGGGGTGTTGCGCTTGGGGACGTGGTAACCGAGGGCGAGCGCCGGGCGCGTCGCGAGCGCGTCGGGCTTCGAGGCCCGTTTCTCCTTCTCCTGACGCGGCTCGGAGATGTCGGGCTTGGGCGGCAGCTTGGCCGCGGGGATCGGCAGCGAAGTACTTGTCGATCCACGCATTGGCCTGCTTGGGATCGAAGTCGCCGACGACGACGAGCGCGGCGTTGTTCGGCGAGTAGTACGTCGCGAAGAAGGACTTGACGTCCTCGAGCGTCGCCGCGTCGAGGTCCTTCAGGTCGCCGTAGAAGTTGTGCGCGTTGAACCAGTTCGTGTTCGCGTACTGCGGCATGTCGAGCCACGGGAAGCCGCCGTAGGCGCGGTTCAGGACGTTGACCCTCACCTCGTTTTTGACGACTTCCTGCTGATTCTTCAGGTTGTCGCCCGTGATCGCGAGGCCCTTCATCCGATCGGCCTCGGCCCAGAGCGCGGTCTCGAGCGCGTTCGACGGCACGATCTCGAAATAGTTGGTGAAGTCGAAGCGTGTCGAGCCGTTGAGGATCCCGCCGTTCGACTGGACGAGCTTGATGAACTCCATCTTGCCGAGGTTCTGGGAGCCCTGGAACATCATGTGCTCGAAGAGATGGGCGAATCCGGTGCGATCCTTGGGCTCGATCCGGAAGCCGATGTTGTAGTAGACGGCGATGACCGTCTTGGGCGACGTCGTGTCGCGGGAGAGGACCACCTTGAGGCCGTTCGGCAGCTTGCGGTATTCGACGGGAACCGAGAGGGAGCCGGCGGCCGCCTCTGCCGGAGGCGACGCTGCGCCGAAGGCCGCGATCAGAGCGCCGGCGGCGGCGAGCAGGGAAATTCGTTTGGGAAACTTCACTCAGACCTCCGTTTGCGAGGGGTCGGGGCCGGACATTTGACCTTACGCGGCGGCGACCCGGGGGTTTCCGGAGCGGACAGGCACGGGGGCGGAGTCTACATCGGGGCCGAGCCGTTCCGGCCCGCCTGGTGGCTTCCCGGGCCGCATGCCCAGAGCGTCTGGGGCCGGCTCTCGCGCGCCGGCCGGCGTCTCCTGCCGCTCCGCCGGGAGACGCTCGCGACGCCGGACGGCGACGAGCTCCTGATCGACTGGCTGGACGGCCCTCCCGGCGCGCCGATCCTCGTCGTGCTGCACGGCCTCGAGGGGAGCTCGTTCTCGGTCTACGTCCAGGGCCTGCTGCACCACGCCGCCGCGCGGGGCTGGCGCGGCGCGGCGATGAACTTCCGCTCCTGCGCCCGGGACCCTCTGAGGCCGCGCCGCTCGGTCCCGAACCTTCAGCCGCGCCTCTATCACTCGGGGGAAACGTCCGACTTCGGGTTTCTCGTCACGACGCTCGCCGCCCGCGAGCCCGGCGTGTTGGTGCTCGCTATGGGTGTCTCGCTCGGAGGAAACGTTCTGCTGAAGTGGCTCGGCGAGAATCCGCGGCAGACGGCGCTGCAAGGCGCGGCGGCGATCTCGACGCCGTTCGACCTCGCGGCCGGTGCGCGCAAGCTCGAGCGCGGAATCGGACGCCTCTACACGGCCTCGTTGCTCGCGTCGCTCCGCGAGAAGGCGCTCGACGCGGCGCGGCGGTTTCCCGAGGCCGCTGCCCGCATCGACGTGGAGCGGGCGCGCCGCTCCCGGACCTTCTGGGAGTTCGACGACGCCGCCACCGCACCCCTCCACGGCTTCGCCGGCGCCGACGACTACTACGCGCGCTCGAGCTCGGCCGGCTACGTCGCCGCCATTGCGACGCCGACGCTGTGCGTCTCCGCGCTCGACGACCCGTTCCTGCCGCCGGAGGCCGTCGCCCGCGCGCAGCGGGCGGCCTCTCCCGCGGTGCGCTTCGCGGTCACCGAGCGCGGCGGCCACGTCGGGTTCGTCGAGGGAGCCGCGCCGTGGTCGTCGCGGACCTGGGCGGAGGAGACGGCGATCGCGTGGCTGGATGCCGTGATAAGAGTCCCCGAATGAGAGATCGAACGGCGATGGTTCTCGCGGCCCTTCTCGTCGCTTCGGTAGGGACCGCTCGCGCGGAGGTCTGTCCCGAGCACCTCTTCACGGTGGAGCGGAGCAAGAACGCCAACATCGTGGTCTACGACGCGCAGCGGACGAGCTCCGGCGAGCTCGACCCCGAGCGGCCCGTGACCGTCTACTGGCGCCTGAATGCCGAGAAGGGCCAGCGGGCCGACCTCAATCGCATCGAGCGGCAGCGGGCATATGGATTCGACGTCCACGCGGTCGAGGATCAGCCCGGCTCCTACCGTCATGGTCTTCAACGCCGGCAAGAAGCGGACGTTTCTGGTGCGCATCCGGGACGGCTGCGCCGAGGCGATCGCGACGATCCAGGGCCATCCCGCCTTCGTCACTCGAATTTTCGTGAAGTCGAAAGAGGAAGGCATGATGCCGACGGTGGAGTCCGTCGCGTTCTTCGGACGGGACGTCGCGACGGGCGCCCCCGTCGAAGAGAAGTTCACGCCCTGAGGATCAGGCCGCCTTCTTGACGGGCTGCGCCGCCGGCGGCGCCATCCCGAGCTGCCAGAACAGGAACTGCATCTCGAGCGTCGTGTCCTCGACCTGCTTGGCGACCGGGGTGTTGAAGCCGCGCGAGTGGCCGGCCTTCGTGTCGTAGTGCAGCAGGATCGGCTTCTTCGCCTCGTCGCCGCTGTCGGCCTGGAGGAGCGCGGTCATCTTGCGCGCGTGCAGCGGCGCGACGCGCGTGTCGGAGTCGCCCGTGATGAAGAGGACCGCAGGGTAGTCGGCGCCGGGCTTGACGCGATGGTACGGCGAATAGGCGTAGAGAAACGGGAACTGGCTCGGGTTGTCGGACGATCCGTACTCCGGCACCCAGTAACCCGCGACGAGGAACTTGTGGTACCGCACCATGTCGAGCAGCGGATAGCTGCAGACGACGGCGGAGAAGAGGTCGGGCCGCTGGGTCAGGGCCGCCCCGACGAGCAGGCCGCCGTTCGAGCCGCCGGTGATCGCGAGCTTGTCCTTCGAGGTGTATTTCTTCGCGATGAGCCACTCGGCCGCGCCGATGAAGTCGTCGAAGACGTTCTGCTTCCGGTCGAGCATCCCGGCTTTGTGCCAGGCCTCGCCGAACTCGCTGCCGCCCCGCAGGTTCGCGATCGCATACACGCCGCCGCGCTCGGCCCAGAGCGCCGCGCGGAAGGAGAAGGCGGGAGTCTGCGAAAGCGTGAAGCCGCCGTAGCCGGTCAGGAGCGTCGGATTCTTCCCGTCGCGCGGAAGGCCCTTGCGGTAAACGAGGAACATCGGGATCTCGGTGCCGTCCTTGGACGCGTAGCGGACCTGCTCCACGGCGAAGCGGTCGCTCGCGACCGGGACCTCCTGCTTCGCCCAAACCGTGCGCTTCCCGGTGCGAACGTCGTAGCGATAAATGGTCGGCGGGACGACGAAAGACTGGTAGGTGAAGAACGCCTCGGACTTGCCCCACTCCCCAGAGACGTTGCCGACGTTCCCGATCTCGGGAAACGCGATCTCGCCCCGGGCCTGGCCCGCGGCGTCGTAGATCCGGACCTTCGGAATCACGTTCTCGAGGGACCGCACGAAGAGGCGGTCGCCCGCGGCGGCGATGTCCTGAATGGCGAATTTGCCCTCGGGAACGACCTCCTTCCAGTTCGCCCGCGCCGGCGACTTGAGGTCCACGGCGAAGACCCGGCCATTGGCGGCTTCCCAGTTGGTCTGCAGGAACATGCGATCTCCGGCGATCGTCGGCGCGAAGCGCGCCGCGACGTCGTTGACGACCGGCGTGATCGATCCGCCGCCGGCGAGATCCTGGAAGTACACCTCGGTTTGAACGGCCGCCGAGCCGTGCGAGACGACGAGCTGGAGGTACTTTCCTTCGTCGGAAAGCCCGACGCCGATGATCTTCTCCGGCCCGTAGCCCTCGCCGAAGAGCTTCTCGTCGGCGGCGACGTCCGTTCCCATCCGGTGCCGGTAGACGCGCGGTCCGTCCGGCGTCTGCTTCGAGTAGTACACGGCGCTCTTGTCCGCCGTCAGCGCGACGCCCGAGTAGCGCGCGTGCGGAAGGGCGTCGGGCAGTTCCCTGCGGCCGTCGACGAGGAGGAACTTGACCGTCACCTCGTCTTCGCCGCCGAGGCGGACCGCATAGGCGACCTCCGATCCGTCGCGCGACACGTCGAGGAAGTTGACGGACGTCGTGTGGTCCGGCGAAAGCGGCAGAGGGTCGATGAGGACCTGGTCCGGGCCGTCGCGCCCCTGGCGGACGTAGAGAATCGGAAGATCCTTGTCGGCGCGGCGGCGCGAGAAGAAGTAGCGGCCGCTGCGCTCGGTCGGCGTCGTCGTGACGTCGACGTGGAGGAGCTCGCCGAGTCGTTTCTCGAGCGCCTCCTTGCCGGGCAGGCCGGACAGCGCCGATTGTGTGTAGGCGTTCTGCGCGTCGATCCAGGCCCGCGTCTCGGGCGATTTCTGATCCTCGAGCCAGCGATACGGGTCGGCGATCTCGACGCCCTGGACCGTTTCCTTCACGTCGTCCTTGCGAGTCGTCGGCGGTCCCGCGGCGATGGCGGAGGACGCGGCGGCGGCGATTCCGAGGGCCGCGAGCACGAAGATTCGGAAGATGCGGGAAGGACGCATGGCTCGAATCTCCTCCAAGAAAAGAATCGAAACGCTATTCGATGCGGGCGACCACGCCGTTCTCGAAGACGACGGTCTTGCCGACGCTCCGGTAGATCCACTTCTCCCGGGGCGCGCCCGTCTCGGTCGTCTCGGTGCTCGTCTCGTCGGGCGAACCAAGGAGGGTTCGCACCTGATCGGGTGTCATGTTTTCGGAGACCGATCCGCCCCCGAACGGCACCGGCGCGTCCGCTTCTCGCTGCGCGGCGCCGGTCTCGGCGGCCCGTCCGCTCGAAGCGGCGGCCGCCGTGCGCGCGCGCTCGATTGGCGCGGCGCGCTCGTCGCCGGACTCGGTCCGGGAACCGAACAGGCCGCTCCGCGTCCAGAGCCACCAAGCGAGCGCCACGATCACGAGAGCGATCAGCAGTCTTCCGAGCCTCATCTGGCGGCCTCCGTCTTCTCCGTCTTTTCCGACTTCTCCGTCTTCTTCGGAGGCGGCGGAGCCGCCTCCTCGTCCGACTCGATCACGGCGCCGATCGGGACCTCCGTCTTCTCCTGGATCTGCGCGTTCTTGCCGACGGTCGTCAACCCGAGCCCTTCGGACTTGCCGTCGCCGGCGCGCAGCCGGCCTCCGATCTTGGCGCCCTTGCCGATCTTCACCGACTTGTCCACGATCGCGCGCTGCACCCGGGCGCCGGCGCCGACGGCCGTGTCCGTCAGGACGACGGACTCGCGCACGATCGCGTTCGCCCCGACGAAGACTCCCGGCGAGAGGACGCTCCGTTCGACGAGGGCGCCGGCGGCGATGACGCAGCCGTCGGTGATGAGGCTGTCGCGCACGATGGCGCCTTCCTGGATCATGACCGGCGGGCGCTCCTCGGAGCGCGTGTGGATGATCCAGGAGCGGTCGTTCAGATCGAGCGGCGGGGGCTGGTCGAGCAGGTCCATCTGCGTCTGCCAGTACGACTCGAGGGTGCCGACGTCGACCCAGTACCCCTCGAAAGGATAGGCGTAGACCGGCGCGTGGGACTCGACCATCCGCGGGAGCACGTCCTTGCCGAAATCGTGCGAGGAGTCGCGGCGTTTGCTGTCTTCGAGGAGCACGTGCGCGAGGACGTCGATGTTGAAGACGTAGATTCCCATCGAGGCGAGCGTGCCGGGCGGGTCCTTCGGCTTCTCGACGAACGCCGTCACGAGGTGGTCGGAGTTGGCCGCGAGCACGCCCATGCGGGTCGCCTCCTCGCGCGAAACGTTGCGGGTCGCGATCGTCAGCTCCGCCTGGTGCTGGACGTGGTGCTCGATGAGGGCTCCGTAGTTCATTTTGTAGATGTGGTCGCCGGAGAGGACGAGCACGAGATCCGGATGCCCGCGCTCGACGAAAGAGAGGTTCTGGAAGATCGCGTCGGCCGTCCCCTTGTACCAGTCCGTCACGAGGCGCCCGCGATACGGGGGGTAGATCGTGACGCCCCCCGAGAGGTTGCGGTCGAGGTCCCAGGGGCGGCCGGAGCCGATGTGCTCGTTGAGGGAGTGCGGGCGGTACTGCGTCAGGATCATGACGTCGGAGATGCCCGAGTTGGTGCAGTTGGAGAGCGTGAAGTCGATGATGCGGTACTTGCCGGCGAAGGGCACCGCCGGCTTGGCGCGCTTGTCGGTCAGGACGCCCAGGCGGGAACCCTCGCCGCCGGCGAGGATCACGGCGCGCGTCTTCACCGATTCACCGGCATTTCCCTCTCACGGCGCCGTGGCTCGTCGCCGGCCGCGCGTCCTGCGCGAGGCGGTAGAGGCGCTCATAGGAACGCGCCGACCGGCTCCAGGAAAAGTCGGTTTGCATCCCGCGGGTCTGGAGGGAGCGCCATCGCGAGGCATCAGCGTACACCGCAAGCCCTCGTTGGAGCGCGCCCCAGAGGGCCTCGGGCTGTAACTCGTCGAACATGAAACCGGTGCCGCCGGGATCGCCGGCGTCGATCACCGTGTCGGCGAGGCCTCCCGTGCGCCGCGCGACGGGGACGGCCCCGTATCGCATCGCGATCATCTGGGTCAGGCCACAGGGCTCGTAGCGCGACGGGATCAGGACGAAATCCGCTCCCGCGTAGATGCGGCGGGCGTAGTCGCCGTCGAAGCGCAAGCGGACGTTCGCCTGTCCCGGCCGCTCGGCTTCCATGCGGGCGAACTCGCGCTCGAGAGACGAATCTCCCGTGCCGAGAAGAACGAACTGCCCGCCCGCGGCGAGCCAGTTCCAGACGGCCGGTACGGCGATGTCGAGGCCCTTCTGAGAGTCGAGACGCGACACGACGGCCGCGAGCGGGATCCGCGCGCCGCGGGCGAGGCCGGCCTCGTGCTGGAGCGCGGACTTGTTGGCCGCGCGCCTTTCGAGCGACGTCCGCTCGAAGCGCGCCGCGAGCGCCCGGTCCGCCGCGGGATCCCAGGACTTCGTGTCGAGGCCGTTGAGCACGCCGGCCAGGTGATCGCCCCGCGCGCTCAGAACGCCGTCGAGGCCGTGCCCGCCCTCGCGCGTCATGATCTCGCGCGCGTACGTCGGCGACACGGTCGAAAGGTAGTCGGCCGAGACCACGCCGAGCGGGAGGAGCGCGTCGCGCAGATCGGCGGGGAGCGCCTCCATGGCCGGCGACGTCGTGAGGCCGTAGTCGCCGAGATATCGCCCTGCGCCGCGCCCGAGATGCGGCAGGTTGTGGATCGTGAGGAGCGATCCGACCGAAGCGTAGAACGGATCGCGCCGGCCGCCGGCCGCGAGCCAGTACGGCGCGGCGGCCGTGTGCCAGTCGTTGGCGTGCACGATGTCGGGCGTCCAGCCGAGCGTGCCGCAGGTCCAGAGCGCGGCGAGCGAGAAGAACAGGAACTTGGGTCCGTCTTCGGCGATCGACGAGCCGTAGATGCCGCCGTGCGTCGGGATCGGCGGGCCGGTCACGAAATAGACGTCCCGGTCGGCGAGATAAACGTCGGCCTTCTGGAATCCGCCGCGGTGCGGGACGGGGAAGCTCGCGACGGGCTCCGGCTTCCAGCGGTCCCAGTCGATCGCGCCGTAGCCCGGGATCGCGAGGCGCACGTCATGGCCCAGCTCGCGCAGCGCCTGCGGCAGCGAGCCCGCGACGTCGGCGAGGCCGCCGACCTTGACGTACGGCGCGGCCTCGGCGGCGAGAAAGAGGATCCGCACGGCGGGATTATTTCTCAGTCGGCGAGACGCCGGCCTGATGGTGTGCCGGAGGGGTGTGCTAGCGTGCCGGCCAACCGCCAACTCTCGGGTGCTCGTCACGAACGGGGGACCATGCGAGTTCGTCCCTTTCTCGGTGTCTGTGTCGGCACGGTGGTCGCTGCCGGCTGTTACGTTCCACCGCTGGCGCATCAGACGAAGGACGAACAGATCGCTTCGATCGAGCCCGGCCGCACCAGCCGGGCGGAGGCAATTCAGATTCTGGGAAAGCCCACGGCGCTCGATGAACCGTCGATCGCGGTCTGGGAGGGCAGTTGGTCCCGGGGGACGATCGTCTCTCTTTGGGCGGGAGTCGCGGTGCCGTTGGGCGGAAGAGCATTTCGAGTCCTTCTCGAGTTCGATGAGCGGGGCCTCGTCTCGGACGCTCAGATCGAGAAGGCGGATGTCTCTCCGAATTCTGCGGTATCCGATCCCGTTTCGGCCGATGACCTCGCTCTCTCGACGACCCGTCTCTTCGAGGCCACGAAGAAGCTGAAGTTGTTCGGCGATGAAAGCGGTTACGCGCGGTGGGCCATCTCTCCCGACGGCGGATCGGCGGCCGTCTACGCGCGCAACGGCAAGGTCTGGCTGGTCGATCTCGGGCGGGGAACGACACGCGAGATCGCCGATCTGGGAATCTGGAACGTGCGCGACCTCCAGTTCTCGGGTGACGGCGGCGCGGTCGCCATTTCGGTTGCGCACGTGGAACTCGTCCCCGTCCCTGGACCGGGGCCGACGCTGCTTTACAAGGGCAACGGGGACTCGGTTTGGACGGCGACCTTGACGACCGCGATGGCCTTTTCGAAAGCCGGCGTTCTCGCGGCCTCCGGCGGGTCCAAGGGAGACATTCGTCTCTGGACTTGCGCCCGCGGTACCGACGTCGAAACCGTGGCCGCCCTCTCCGCGGTGGTGGATGCCCTCGCCTTCTCTCCCGATGATCGATTCCTGGCGTCTTTCGAGCGCGAGGGACGCCTTCGCATCTGGGACGTCGCAACCGGAAGCGAGGTCTCGGCGGCCCCGCACGTCGGCCCGATTTTGGCCCTCGCATGGTCTCCGGATGGCTCGACGCTCGCGGTGCACGGCGGATCCCACGTCGAGCTCTGGCGCGTCGAAGGCGGTTCGCTCCGGGGAGTCCGCGACGCATTCCTTCTGCCGTTCTTCGGCGCTTCCTCTCGCCCTCCCGGAGCGCCGCCCTCGTCGGCGCTGCTCTTCTCGCCGGGCGGAAAATATCTTGCGGCGAGCTTTGGAGCGGCGGTTCTTTGGGACATGGAGCTGGGCGCCGCGTGTGTGCGGTTCGTTCCATCGCGCAAGAAGGGCGATGTCCTGCTCACCTGCGGCTTCGCGCCGGAGGAAGACGCGCTCATCGTGGCGAAGCCGGACGGTGTCTGGCGCTGGGACCTCGCGGATCGAGGACGGTCAAGCCCGCAGTGACGCGCGTCTCGAGCCGCTCGCGCCGCGTGCAGAAGATCAGGAAGATCAGGCGTGCGGATGGTGCGTCGGGAGCAGAGCGCCGCGCCGCGACTCGGACCAGAGGTTCATCTCCTCCTCGCCGCGCAGGAGATCCTTGAGCGTGAGAGTGCCGAGCACCGAGTCGATCGCGCGCTGGATCGTGCGCCACACCGAACGGATCGAGCAGTCGGGCATGTGTGTGCAGAGCCGCTCGACGCCCGTGTGCGCCTCGCAGAAGCTCGGCTCGTAGAGCCGGCCGCCGAGGCAGGCCAGCGCCTCGCCGAGGTTGATCTCGCCCGCCGGGCGAGCGAGGGCGTAGCCGCCGGCCTGGCCGCGCGTGGACTGGACGAAGCCGCCCTGGCGCAGGATGCGCATCATCTTCGCGACGTTCGGCTCCGTGATCCCTTCCGAGCGGGAGAGCTCGGGGATCGTGACGCTGCCGTCGGGTCCTTCGCGTCCGACGCGCAGGAGGCACCGGAGCCCGTACTCTTCCTGAGAAGAGAGTTTCATCGTTGCGACCTCACAACATTCCGAGCTGTAGCTTCGCCGCGTCCGACATCATGCTCATGTTCCAGGGCGGATCGAAGAGGACCTGAACGTCCGCCTCCTGGATCCCCGGCACCGCGAGGAGCTTCTTCTGGATGTCCTCGCGCAGCACGTCGCCCATCCCGCAGCCGGGCGCCGTCAGCGTGAAGCGCACCTCAACCTTCTGGCCCGCGCCGTCCGGCAGATCGGTGACGGCGCACTTGTAGACGAGACCGAGATCCACGACGTTGACGGGGATCTCGGGGTCGAAGCACGTGCGGAGCTGGTCCCAGCAAAGCTCCTCCGCGGACTTGCCGGCCGCCGCCTCGGCGTCGAGCGAAATGGGCTCCTCGCCGATCGCGTCGGCGTCCCTGCCCTCGACGCGCGCCATGTAGCCGTAAGGCGTCAGCACCGTGAAGCTGCCGCCGAGCGACTGCGTGAGCGTCAGCGGCGTGCCTTCCGGGATCGTGATCCGCATGCCGCTCGGAATCTCCATGGCCTCGATCTCGCGCGCCGCGGTGACCTGCTTCTGCATCCTCATGTCATTCCCTTCCTCAGCAGGCGGTCGGCTCTTCGCGTGGCGACGCCTCGGCGCCGTCTTCCGTCGAGACGGTCTGGCCCTCGCCTTCGAGCGCGGCCTTGAGGGTGTGCCAGGGCAGCGTCGCGCACTTGATGCGCACCGGGTACTCGCGCACGCCGGAGAAGACCTCGAGCTTGCCGAGGGCGGGGCCGCCGGCCGGCGCCTTCGACTCGCCGGTGATCAGGTCGTGGAACTTCGCGAAGAGAGCCTCGGCGTGCGCCCGGCTCTTGCCCCGGACGCTCTCGGTCATCATGGACGCCGAGGCCGTCGAGATCGCGCAGCCCGCTCCTTCGAAAGCGACGTCTTTCACCACGTCGCCCTCGAGTCTCAGCGACACCGTCTCCCGGTCGCCGCAGAGCGGGTTGTAGCCCTCGGCCCGGCGGTTCGCCGACGCGAGCGGCCCGAAGTTTCGCGGCCGCTTGCCGTGGTCGAGGATGACCTCCTGGTAGAGGTCGCGCAGGTCGCTGCGGCCGCTCATGCGAAGAGCTTTCGAGCCTCGTGGATCCCGGCGACGAGCGCGTCGATTTCCGCGAGGGTGTTGTAGAGCCCGAAAGAGGCGCGCGCCGTGGCGGGCACGCGGAAAAAATCCATGACGGGTTGCGCGCAGTGGTGGCCCGTGCGGACCGCGACGCCCGCGCGGTCGAGCACCGTGCCGATGTCGTGCGGGTGGACGCCGTCGATCGTGAACGACAGCACGGCCATCTTCTCTTTCGCCGTGCCGATCAAACGCACGCCGGGAATCGCCGCCACGCGCTCCGTCGCGCGGACGAGCAGGTCGTCCTCGTGGCGCGCGATCGCCTCCATGCCGAGCCGGCCGAGATAGTCGATCGCGGCGCCGAGCGCGATCGCGCCGGCAATGTTCGGGGTGCCGGCCTCGAACTTGTACGGGAGCACGTTCCAGGTGGACTTCTCGAAGGTGACGGAAGCGATCATGTCACCGCCGCCCTGGTACGGGGGCATCGCGGAGAGATGCTCTTCTTTTCCGTAGAGGAGGCCGACGCCGGACGGCCCGTACATCTTGTGGCCCGAGAGCGCGTAGAAGTCGCAGTCGAGTTGCCGCACGTCCACGGGCAGCCGCGGCGCCGCCTGTGCGCCGTCCACGAGGACGGGGATTCCGCGCGCGTGGGAAAGGCGCACGATTTCGGCGATGGGATTGAGCGTGCCGAGCGCGTTCGAGACGTGCGGAACGGCGACGATCCGGGTCCGCGGCGAGAGGAGGCTCTCGAACCGGTCCATCCGCAGCTCGCCGCGCTCGTTCATGGGCGCCACGACGAGGCGCGCGCCCTGCCGCTCGCAGAGGAGCTGCCAGGGGACGATGTTCGAGTGATGCTCCATCGCGGAGATCAGGACCTCGTCTCCGGCGCGGACGCGAGAGCCGCCGAACTCGAGGCCACGAGGTTCACGCCTTCCGTCGTGCCGCGGACGAAGACGATCTCGCGCGCCTGCTCCGCGTTGAGGAACGTCCGCGCTTTCTCGCGCGACTGCTCGTAGGCGTCGGTCGCCTCGACCGAGAGCAGGTGCACTCCGCGGTGGATGTTCGCGTAGGAGCGCTCGTAGACGTCTCGTTCGGCGTCGATCACCGCAAGGGGTTTCTGCGTCGTGGCGGCGTTGTCGAGATAGACGAGCGGCTTGTCGTGCACGCGGCGCGAGAGGATCGGAAAGTCCGCGCGGATGGCGTCGATGTCGTAGGCGGGTCGCGGCGGGGCGGTCGGCGAGGTGCGGGCGGTGCTCACGAGGTCTCCTCCCGGGCGGCATCGGAAAGCGAGCGGTCGAGCGTCTCCTCGATCTCCGCGCGGAGGGCCGGCAGGGCGACGCGGGCCGCCACGTCCGCGGCGAAAGCGCGGGTCAGGAGCGCCCGGGCCTCGCGCTCGCCGATGCCCCGCGAGCGGAGGTAGAAGAGCGCCGCCGGATCGAGCTGGCCGATCGTCGAACCGTGCTTGCACTTCACGTCGTCCGCGAAGATCTCGAGCGCCGGCGTCGAGTCGACGAGCGCGTGCCGCGACAGGAGCAGATTCTTGTTGGTCTGCATGGCGTCGGTCTTCTGCGCGCCGGGGCGCACGACGATGCGGCCGTGAAAGACTCCGCGGGCGCGGCCGTCGAGCACGCCCTTGTAGACCTCGCGGCTCGTGGTGTGCGGCGCGACGTGAGCGATCGTCGTGTGCGTATCGAGGTGCTGGGACCCCGCGCCGACGAAGAGGCCGTCCAGGATGCACTCGGAGCCCTCGCCTTCGAGATCCACGCGGATGTCGGTGCGCGCGAGCGCGCCGCCGAACGCCGCGAGGACCGAGCGGAAGTGCGAGGCACGCGCCTGCCGGACCGCGATCGACTGGAGATGGAACGCCTCGAGGCTCTCGCGCTGCAGCTTGTAGTGTCGCAGCACGGCGCCTTCGCCGAGCGTGATTTCCGTCACGGCATCCCGGAAGTAGGGCCCCGTTCCCGTGTGGCGTTCGACGACGGTGGCCTCGCTGCGGTCGCCGGCCACGATCAGGCAGCGCGGATAGAGAACCGCGGGCTCGTCCGCGGCCGGCCCGTCGAAGACGATCTCGATCGGAGCCTCGACGGCGGCGCCCGGCGCGATGAGCACGCAGACGACATCCTCGGCGAGCGCGAGGTTCAGCGCGGCGAACGCGGCGTTCTCGTCGTTCGCGATTCGCCCGAGAGCCTTTTCGAGGATCTCCGGCTCCTGTCGGAGCGCCTGGGCCAGAGAGAGAACGCGGACTCCGGATCCGCCCGTGGTGGCGCGGACGGCGCGCGTTGCGCCGGACTCCGGCTGCCAGGGCGTCGAGAGGATCGCGGCGACGTTCGTCGTGCGCCACTCCTCGAGCTTCGCCGTGGGAAAGCCGAGCTTCGCGAACCGATCGCGCGCTTCGCGGCGCCGCACGGCGAGCCAATCGGGCTCTCCCCGATGACGCGCCCGGTCGACGGCCTCGAGGGCCGGAACGAAGACGCGCTCCCGGGCGACGGCTTCCACGTCAGGCCCGCGCCGGGGCGGCGGCGGGCTCCTTCTCGAGCCAGGTGTATCCCCTTTCCTCGAGCTCGAGGGCGAGCTCCTTGCCGCCGGAGAGGGCAATCTGGCCGTCCACGAGGACGTGCAGGAAATCGGGAACGATGTAGTTGAGCAGGCGCTGGTAATGCGTCACGACGAGCATCGAGCGGTCCGCGGCGCGGAGCGCATTGACGCCCGAGGCCACGGTCCGCAGCGCGTCGATGTCGAGTCCCGAGTCGGTCTCGTCGAGGATCGCGAGCGAGGGCTCGAGCACGGCCATCTGGAAGATCTCGTTGCGCTTCTTCTCGCCGCCCGAGAAGCCCTCGTTGACCGGTCGCTTGACGAGGTCCTCGTCGATCTGGACGAGGCGCGCCTTCTCGCGAGTGAGCTGCAGGAAATCCATCGCGTCGAGCTCGGGCTGGCCGCGATGCTTGCGGATCGCGTTGAGCGCGTTCTTCAGGAAGTAGACGTTCGAGACGCCCGGGATCTCGACCGGGTACTGGAACGCGAGGAAGACGCCTTCCCGTGCGCGCTCCTCGGGCTTCATCGCGAGCAGGTCGCGGCCGCGGTAGAGCACCGTGCCGCGCGTCACCTCGTAGCCCGGGCGGCCGGCGAGCACGTGGGCCAGCGTGGACTTGCCCGACCCGTTGGGCCCCATGATCGCGTGGACCTCGCCGGGCCCGACCGTCAGGTCGACGCCCTTCAGGATCTCGTTGCCGCCGACGCGGGCGTGCAGGCCGCGGATTTCCAGGAGCGGTGCCGTCATCCGACGCTTCCCTCCAGGCTGACTCCCAGCAGCTTCTGCGCCTCGACGGCGAACTCCATCGGCAGCTCCTGGAAGACGACCTTGCAGAATCCCGAGACGATCAGATTGACCGCCTCCTCCGAAGAGATCCCGCGCGACTGAAAGTAGAAGATCTGGTCCTCGCCGATCTTGGACGTCGAGGCCTCGTGCTCCATCTGCGCGGTGGAGTTGTTGACTTCGATGTACGGGAACGTGTGCGCGCCGCACTGATCGCCGATCAGGAGCGAGTCGCACTGCGAGTAGTTGCGCGCGCCATCGGCCTTGCCGAGGATCTTGACCATTCCGCGGTACGTGTTCTGCCCGTGGCCGGCGGAGATGCCCTTCGAGACGATCGTCGACTTCGTGTTCTTCCCGACGTGAATCATCTTGGTGCCCGTGTCCGCCTGCTGGTAGTTGTTGGTGACGGCCACGGAATAGAACTCGCCGACCGAGTCGTCGCCGAGCAGGAGGCAGCTCGGGTACTTCCACGTGATGGCGGAGCCCGTCTCGACCTGCGTCCAGGAAATCTTGGAGCGGCGGCCGGCGCACTTGCCACGCTTCGTGACGAAGTTGTAAATGCCGCCCTTTCCATTCTCGTCGCCCGGATACCAGTTCTGGACGGTGGAGTATTTGATCTGCGCGTCGTCGAGAGCGACGAGCTCCACGACCGCCGCGTGCAGCTGGTTCTCGTCGCGGATCGGGGCCGTGCAGCCCTCGAGGTAGGAAACCTGCGCGCGCTCCTCCGCAACGATCAGGGTCCGCTCGAACTGCCCGGTGTTGGCCGAGTTGATCCGGAAATACGTCGAGAGCTCCATGGGGCAGCGGACGCCCTTCGGCACATAGACGAACGAGCCGTCGGAGAAGACGGCCGAGTTGAGCGTCGCGAAGAAGTTGTCCGTGTACGGGACGACGGAGCCGAGGTACTTCTTCACGAGCTCCGGGTGCTCGCGGACGGCCTCGGAGAACGAGCAGAAGATGACGCCGGCCTTCGCGAGCTGCTCGCGGAACGTCGTCGCGACGGAGACCGAGTCGAAGACCGCGTCCACGGCGACGCCGGCGAGCTTGCCGCGCTCGCGGAGCGGGATGCCGAGCTTCTCGTAGGTCTCGAGGAGCTTGGGGTCCACGTCCTCGAGGCTCTTCGGAGCGTTCGTCTTCCGCTTCGGCGCCGAGTAGTACACGATCGACTGGTAGTCGATCGGCGGGTAGTGGACGTTCTGCCAGGTCGGCTCCTTCATCGTCAGCCAGTGGCGCAGCGCCTTCAGCCGCCACGCGAGCATCCACTCCGGCTCCTGCTTCTTGGCGGAGATGAGCCGGACGATGTCTTCGTTGAGGCCGGGCGGCGCGCTCTCCGACTCGATGTCGGTGACGAAGCCGGCCTTGTACTGCTGCGAGAGGCCGGGGATCGAAAGCGGATCGGTGCTCATCGCACCACCGATGTTAGTTCAATCTATACAGAAAAGTCAATTTTATACAATGAGTAAGTCATTGCTTTTGAATGACTTACTCTGTGGCCTCAGCCGTTGTGCTTCGGAGTCGGCGAAACGCGCGGCCCGCGCCCGTGCGTCTCCTGGGGGCGGGCCGTCGGTTTCCCGGCCGGTTTCTCGTTTTGCGGAGGCTCCCGGTGCTCCATCTGAGGAACCGGAGTCGGCCGCGGCTTCGGCGACTCGACGCGCTCGCGCGATTGTTCCGGGACCACTCGCGGCGTCGGCACGACGGCGGGCCGCACGTACGGAGCCGCGGTCGGGCGCGGCGCATACGTTGCCGGCGCCCTCATCCGATTGCGAGTCGGCGGCGGGTTGGACGACGGCGGCTGGTTCGGCTCGACGCGCGCTGGCCTTCCACCGCCCGCCGCGGGAGGCGGAGTCGGGGGCGCGACGCGGGCCGGCACGTTTTCTCCGACGGGCCGGGCCGGACGCGGCGCCACAACCGGCGCCGCCGCGACAGGCTGTTGGATTGTCGCCATCGCACGTCCCCCGCGCGCCGGCGCGACGGGCTCGACCCGCAGGGCGCGTGTTCCGGTCGCGGTCGAGGTCGTGCGCTGCTGGAGCGTCACGCTGCCGGAAGCCGTCGAGACCGGGCGGATCCCGGTGACCGCCTGGGGCCGGCGATCCTGGACCGCGACTTGGGCCGCGACCGCGGCCGTGACGGGTGCGCCGCGATTCTCGCGAATGACGGTGAGCTTCCGGTCGAACGATGGCGGTGCCGGCGGCGGCGCGACGCGCGCGACGACCGAGCGCGATACGACGGCGGCGGGCGGCCGGATCACGGCGACACCGCGCGCCGAGGCGATTTGAATCGACGCCCGCGTGGGCGCGATCGGGAGCGGGCCCCGGAGGACCGGCGCGGACGAGACTTCGCGGACGACGTAGCGGTCGCGGACGATGTTCGTGGACACGACGCCGGCAGAGACGAACGTGTTCCGGTTCACGACGGTCACGTACGTCCGATTGACATAGGTGACGTTCGTCACGTTGACCTGAGCCCGCGGGCCCCACCAGTGGACGAACGGATCGCGCGGCGCGAGCGGGAACCATCCGACGTATCCGGATCCGCCGGCCGTGAACGAGGCCGACCAGCCCGGGCCACCGCCCACGAAGGCGACGAGCGCCGGGGAGTAGGTCACGACACGCACGGGCCCGGCCACCGGCACCCAGCACCAGCGCGAGGTGTAGAACACCCAGCGGCCGTAGTGATACGGCGCCCAGCCCCAGGGCTCTGTCGAGACCCAGGTCCAGCCCCACGGGTCCTGCCAGATCCATCGGCCGACGCGATAGGGCTCCCATCCGACGGCGACCGTCGGCGCCCACACGCGCCCGTACGTCGGGATCTCCTGCCAGCGGCCGTACTCGTCGAGGTCGGAGACTCCCGAGACGTCCCGGCTCACATACTGGCGCGAGGCCGAGTGCTCGATGCGCGCCTGGCGCTCTCCGACCCAGCGATCCCATCCGTCGGACTCGTCGATCGACACCGAGGCGTACTGCGGATTGTCGGTGCCCCAGACTCGCAACGCGTCTCCGCCCGAAAGCGGGACCGATCCGCCGCCCGCCGCGACACTCGCCTGACCCTGCCGCACGATGACGCGCGTATTGCCGTCGGCGTCGATGTCGACGCGGTAGTCTCCGGTCCTCTCCAGCGTGATCGCGGTGTTCGGCGTGTCCACTTCGAACACGTCGTCTCCGTCGAGCCGGTCGAGGAAGATCGAGGCGACCCCGGACTTCACCGCGAACTGCTTCGTGTCGTCGGTCATGTTCAGGACGGCGAAGTCGGTGTTCGAGCCGATGCGCACGATGCTCCCCCCGTGCACCTGGAGCTCCGCGCGCCCCTGGGCGCCGGTGTAGAGCCGGTCGCCGAGCGTCACCGGTACGTTGCGGTCCGCGGCCTGCCAGTCATCCGGCGCGTCGCCGCGCGCGTAGGACACTTCGCCGTCGATCGCCGAGATGCGCGCCACCGTCTGGCGGATGTCGTCGGCCCCCGGGTCGGGCGCGGTGCTCGCGGCGATCGGATTCCCGTACTCATCCCTTTCCTGCGCCGAGGCGCCCGTCGCGAGCAGCAGGGCCGAAGCAAGGACGGAAAAGAAAATTCCGGAAACCCTTCGAGCGATACGCATCGCGCTTTCCTCCATGCCCCCCCATGTGCAACAGCCGTTCCCGATCGGCTTTGCGGGGCCAACGTATTGACGCGGGGTGATTTTCGGTCTTGTCGGAAGGGAGATTCTACCGATTCTCGGCCGCTTTGCCGTGAAGAGACTGTCCTCCGGCGGCTTCTCGCCGTCCTCTGCCGGGGAGCCGCCGTAGACTTCCCGGCACATGGCCGAGCCGCCTCGCGTCGCCGCGCCGCCGCCCCGGCCCCTGCTCCTCTTCGACGGCGACTGCGGTTTCTGCCGCGTCTGGATCCGGCGATGGAAGGCGCGCACCGGCGACGCCGTGGACTACGAGCCGGGTCAGGCCGCCGCCGGCGCGCTTTCCGGAGATCCCGGCCGAAGCGTTCGCACGCGCGGTGGTGCTCGTCCTTCCGTCGGGCGAGGTTTTCGAGGGCGCGCGGGCCGCCTTCGGCGCGCTCGCCGCGGCGCCGGGAGGGGGAGCGCTGCTCACGGCATACCGCCGCATTCCCGGATTCGCACCGGCGGCCGAGCTCGCGTACGGGCTCATCGCGCGCCACCGGGGAGGTGCGTCCGCGCTGACGCGGCTCCTCTGGGGCCGGTCCGTCGAAAAGCCCGGATACGAGGCGGCGAGCCGACTGTTCCTCCGGCTCGTCGGAGTCTGCTACCTCGCGGCGTTCGTCTCGCTATGGGCTCAGGCGGCCGGTCTCATGGGATCGCGGGGAATCTTGCCCGTCGGCGAGTTCCTCTCGGCCGTCCGCTCGCAGGCGGGCCGCGTGCCGTGGCTCGAGCTGCCGACGCTTTTCTGGCTCTCCTCGAGCGACGCCTTCCTCAACGGGCTCTGCGCCGCGGGGACGGCCGGCGCGCTCCTCGCGAGCCTCGGACTCCTTCCCGCCTGGAGTCTGCTCGTCTGCTGGGTCTCCTACCTTTCTCTCTCGGTCGCCGGCCAGGTCTTCCTCCAGTTCCAATGGGACGCGCTGCTCCTCGAGACGGGGCTGCTCGCGATCCTGCTCGCGCCGCGGGGTCTGCGCCTCTGGCGTGCGTCGGCGCCGCCTTCGCCGCTCGTTCTCTTCCTCCTGCGGTGGCTTCTCTTCCGGCTGATGTTCTCGTCGGGGTTCGTGAAGCTCGGAAGCGGCGACCCGGCGTGGCGGAGCCTCGCGGCGCTGCGGTACCACTACGAGACGCAGCCTCTGCCGCCGTGGACGGCGTGGTACATGCACCAGCTTTCGGCGTCATTCCAGACGTTTTCATGCGTCGTGCTCTTCGCAATCGAGCTCGGCGCCCCGTTCCTGATCTTCGCGCCGCGGCGCCTGCGCCACGTCGCGTTCGGCGCGCTCATTTTCCTGCAGCTCGTCATCATCGCGACGGGCAACTACGCCTTCTTCAATGTCCTGACGATCGCGCTCTGCGTTCTTCTTCTCGACGACGGCGTCTTTCCGGCGCGTTGGAGGCACCGGCTGGAGCCGGCGGCCGCGCATCGCCATCGGTGGCCCGCACCGCTCGTCGGCGTCGTCGCAGCCGTCGTCCTGATCGTGAGCGGCGCGCAGATGATCGCCATGCTCTTCCGTCCGCAATCGTTCCCACGGCCGGTCGTCGCGGTCGCGCGCGCCATCGCGCCGCTGCGGAGCGTCAACAGCTACGGCCTCTTCGCCGTGATGACGACGTCGCGGCCCGAGATCGTGATCGAGGGCAGCGACGACCGCGTCTCGTGGCGGCCGTACGAGTTCCGCTGGAAGCCGGGAGACGTGATGCGCCGGCCGCGCTTCGTCGCGCCGTACCAGCCGCGGCTCGACTGGCAGATGTGGTTCGCCGCGCTCGACTCGGCCGAACGGAACCCCTGGATCCTCGCGCTCGTCGCGCGCCTGCTCGAGTCTTCGCCGCCGGTGCGGGGCCTCCTGCGCACGGACCCGTTTGCCGGACGCCCGCCGCGCTACATCCGCGCGGTTCTCTACGACTACCACTTCACCGACGCGGCCACGCGCCGCCGGACGGGCGCGTGGTGGCGCCGAGAAGAGACGGGGCTCTATCTGCCGGTGATCTCTCGGGAGATGCTGCGGCCCTGACCTCGGAGCCGCGAGGTGATCAGACGCCGAAGCGCTCGGGATCCCAGGAGAGGCCGAGCTCCGACGGCGGCGCCATGTAGCCGGCCAGGGCGGACGCGGCGACGACGGCGGGAGACGCGAGGTAGCCCTCGCCCCCGACGCCCATGCGGTTCTGCCAGTTCCGGTTGAACGAGGTGATCGCGCGCTGTCCCTTCGCGAGCGCGTCCGGGCCCTGGCCGAAACATGGGCCGCACCACGAGGGCCGGATCTCGCCGCCGACGGAGCGGAAGACGTCGGCGATCGACTCGCCCGCGAGACGCCGGTCCGGAATTTCGATCTGGGTCTTCACGCCGCCCGAGCCCGGGAAGATCGTGAAGTCGCGCGCGACCTTGCGGAAGCCGCGGTCGCGCGCCGCGCGGAGAACGAGCGCGGCCTGGAGCAGATCGTCATAGCTGCCGTTGGTGCAGGAGCCGATGAGCGCCTTGTCGAAGGGAAGCTTTTCGCGGGCGACCTCGTCCGCCGGAAACGCGTTCCCGGGAGAGTAGGGCTTCGCGATCATCGGCGCGATCTCGGAGAGGTCGAGCGTCTCGTCGATCTCGTAGCGAGCGTCGGCTCCCGGCGCCACGCGCGGATAGGGGAGATCGGAGATTCCCTTCGCGCGGTACCAGGCGTCGGTGATCTCGTCCGGCGCGAAGATGCCGTTGGTCGCCTCGGCCTCGGCCATCATGTTCGCGATCGTGTTGCGGAACACCATCGGGAGCTGGCGCTCGGCGTCCACGAACTCGACGGACATTCCCTGGGCCTGCGCGGCGGCCCAACGGCGCAGGAGCTCCAGGACGACGTCTTTACCGGAGACCCACGGCTGGAGCCGCCCGCGGAAGACGACGCGCCGCGACTTCGGCAGCGTGAAATAAACGTAGCCGGTCGCCCAGCCGAATCCGAGCGTCGTCGATCCGACGCCGTAGCCGACCGCGCCATACGCGCCGTAGGCGCGGCTGTGCGAGTCGGCGCCGGGAATGAACTGGCCGGGCAGCACGAGCCCCTGTTCCGGAAAATAGAAATGAAAGATGCCGTCGCCAGGCGTCGCGTAGAACGGCTTTTCGAGACCCTGCCGCCGCGCGAACTCGCGGCCGATCTCCGTCTGGCGGTCGTCGATCGCTTTGCCGGTGAACACGAAATGGTCGTTCGCGATGGCGGCCTGGCGCGGATAGATCGCGTCGCCGCCGGTGATCTGCTGGAACGTGTGGATCGCGAACGGCGCCGTGCCGTCGGACGCCGGCAGCAGATCCGCGAAGACCCGGAGCGTCGTTCCCGGCGCGACCTTCGCGTCCTTGTCCACGCGATGCGCCCAGATGATCTGCTCGGTCGTCGTCAGCCGGCGCGCCGTCTCCCGGTCCGGCCAGACGATCTCGGGACGCCGCGCGACGGACTCGCGAAACTCCCGGCGCCCGACGGAAAAGATGCCGCCGCTCCGCCGGATCTCCTCCTCCTTCGGCGTCAGCGCGACGGGCTCGTAATCCTTGCCCCGCGTCTCGTTGCGCAGCCGCCGCGTCGCGGGGTCGAATGAGAACGCGTCGCCGTCGCGCGCCTCGGTGACGGCCTCCGCGCTCTGGAGGACGTGAAGGCCGAGGTTCAGCGCGTTGCGGCGGAAGATGTCGCCCATCCCGTTTCCGCAGACGACGACGAGCTCGAGTCCGGCTTCCTCGGCGACGCCCTTCAGGCCGGCCGGGCTCATCTCCCGGGAAGAGCCGATGGCGAAGCGGTCGCCGGCCACGAGGAACGTCTCGCCGCGAATGCACGCGCTTGCGGAAGTCCGGCACGAGGTGCCGGAAGGATCCGGCCTTCCAGCGTTCGTCGAGCGTCGCGAGACTCTCGGAAACGCAGTCGGCCGCGGGCGTGATCTGGTCGGTATCGATGGCGTCGAGCTTGCGGCCCGGGCTCTTCGGGTCCCACAGGATGAGCGCGCGGCCCCGGATCGTCCGCGAGGCGGCGGCGGGATCGGCTCCGGCCGCGCCCGGCGCGCCGAGCGTCCCGGGTGAGACGCCGGGCTTCAAGCGGGCCGATTCGATTCGAAGCGTCATCCTCTCCTTCGAACGTTTTCGAGGCGCCCGGCGTTCCCCGCCGGGGACCGCGTCATCCTAGCGTACGGGAGAGGAGCGCAGACATTCCCGTCGCGCTATGGCGCGGGAGAGAGACGCACGCGCTTGACGCGCTCCTCATGGGAGGTGGACTCGACTTCGCGGTAGATCCGTGCCGCGTCCTCGAAAGCGCCGCGCGCCGCCTCGAACTGGCCCCGGCGGTAGAGGGACTCGGCCTCGCGCTCCCGGGCGCTCGCTTCCTGGTAGCGCGCCGGCGCGATCTCGCGGCCCTCGAGCCGCTCCGCGGCGATCCGCGCGAGCCCGGCCTGGAAGCGCACGTCGTCGGCGCCGCGGCGCGAGCCGTCCTGTTCCTGGCGCCGCTCGCGCGCGATCCGCTCGGTCGCGACATGGGCCACCGGAAGGGGCGGCGGCGCGGCCGGTTCGGGTGCGACGAGAGCGTGCGCCGGGTAACCCTCGGGCGCCGGGGGGTCCGAGGCGGGGGAGAATGGCGGCAGCTCCGGAGGCGCCGCGCTCGCGGCCGCGGAGGAGGCCGGAATCGGGGCGGGCGACGGGGCGACCGCCGCCACGCGCCGGGCACGCTCCGTATCGATGAGGAGCGCCAGGCCGAAGACACAGCCAGCCACGATGAGCGAGAGCGGCCGTCCCTCCGCTGCGGGCCGGACGCCGCAGCCGCGCCGCCTCGAGGAGCGCCGGGTCGGTCAGCATGGCCGGCTCGCCTGAGATGGGGACCGGCGGGAACTCGGGAACCGCCGAGGCGCCACCGGCGACGTCGCCACAGGGCTCGTCGTCGTCCACAGAGGCCTCTTCGCCGACCGCCTGCGCGAGCTCCGACGGCGAAAAATCGAACGGTCCCGGCTCTCGGTCCTGCGACTCCATCGCCCGGGACATCTCGACGAGGAGATCGTCGTCGGCTTCGAGGGGCGCCGGCTCGCCGACCTCGCCCGCCAGGCGCGGCTCGCTCTCGACCGGATTCGTCGCATCGGCGTCGGCCTGCGGCACGCCGGTGCTCTCGGGGTTGAGCAGCTTGTAGAGATAGAACGCGAGCCCCGCGGGGTAGAGCAGGCGCGGCGCCGCGCGCATCGTCTCCTGGAGAGCGCGTCGCATGTCCGAGATCGTCTGGAATCGCTCCTCGGGAGGAGCGAGCGCCGTCTTCAGGAAGGTGCCGATCTCCTGCGAGAACGGATCGCCGGAGCGCAGCTCGGGCAGCGGCGCCCCCAGTGCGGGCCTCCGTCCGGTCAGGAGCTCGAGCAGCATGATGCCGAGCGAGTAGACGTCGGAGTTGAGCGCCGCGCGCTTGCGGTCGCGCGCCTCGGGAGCGATGTAGGGCGCGATCTCGCGCGACCCGCGCGGCTTCTTGATCGCGGGCAGGATCGCCGGCGCGAGTCCGAATCCGGCGATGCGCACCTCCGCGTCGTTCGAGATGGAGACGAAGCCCGGCCACAGCGCGCCGTGCGGCACGAGGTCGCGATCGAGGAAGCGCGTCGCCGCCTCCATCGCGTCGATCATGCGTTCGCCGAGCAGCAGCGCGTACTCGGTCGTGACCGGCGCCTTCGCGGCGCGCGCCATCGCGAGGACGCGGTCGAGCGTCCACCCGGCCGTCTCGTACCACGCCATGTAGGGGATGTCGTTCAGGATGCCGAACTGCGGCCGCCGCACGATGCCGTCGTGCGCGAGCGCCTGCCCGAGCGCCTCGAGCTTTTCGACGATCGGGGCGACAAGGCGCGGCGCGAGCTCGCCCGACTGCAGGATCCGCAGCCGCACGAAGCGTTTCTCATCCGCCGAATGGAGGGCGCGGTAGACGCTCCCGAGCGGGTCGTCCCCCAGCTGGGCGACCAGGAGGTAGTCCCCGAGCGGCCGAGGAAGTGTCGCTTCGTCCTTCGACGAGTGCAAAAAAGTGGCGGTCATCGTATCGGGCTGGCAGCGCCGTCCGGTGCCTGTTCTCTCCTAATCGTTGATCCCATTAGACTTGGATCTTTCGCGATCCACGGGGACCTACCGTCTTCTGCGAGCTCGGATGGGGAGAGGAGCAATGGGCAAGCCATTTCGACGCCCGGAAGGGGGAGGGGTCAAGGCAGGCGGATCTTGAAGACGAGGACCGGCTTGAGCGGCGGTCCCGGTGCGATCTTTCCGTCTTCTCCCAGGCGCCCGAGCTGCGTGTTGGCCAGGTAGAAGAAGTCGCGTCCCACGATCGTTCCCGTCGTCGGCGCGTCGAAGTCCGGATTGCGGCTCTCGAGGACGTCGAGCCGCGCGACGCGCGCGCCCGAGGGATCGAGGATGAAACGGACGAGGCGCTCCATGCCGGACCCGTTCTGAATGGCGACGAGCGCCGCGCCGTCGGCGTACAGGCCGTCCACGGAGTGGAGTGTCAGGTCGCGCGCGTGCGCGAGCGGCGTCCGGCGCTTCGAAGCCACGTCCACGGCCGTGATGCCCTTCGAGGCGTCGGCGACGTAGAGCGTGCGCTCGCCCGGAACCAGCGCGATGCCGTTCGGATAGAAGAAGGTCGCCGCCGGGAGGAACTCCTCGAGCGCATCGGAGGCGGCGGCCACGCGATACACCGATCCCGCCTCGCTGTCGGTCACGAAGACGTCGCCGGCCTCGGTCAATGACATGTCGTTGAACAGGTGCCGATGTGCGCGACCGTCGAGCGTGAGCTTGCGTCGCAGGGCGCCCGTCTCGAGATCGAAGGCGAAGAGTCCGGAGGATCCCGCGGCCGATCCCTCGCGCCCGTCCGCCGCCGATGCGGCCCAGAGGAGACGCCGTTTCGCGTCCACCTTGAGACCGAGCACCGCCCAGAGGCCGTCGCGTCCGCTCGGAACGAAGTCGCGGGCCGAGCCGTCCGGCGCGACGCGAACGATCTTCTTCTGCGCGAGGCTGCCGATGAAGAACGCGCTGCCGTCGGGCATCGCCGCGATCCCCTCGGGCACGAGGTCCGGGGCCGCGACGCGGAAGGCGAGCGCGCTCGTATGGATTGCCGGCCGAAGGCCGAGTTGATGCGCGAGCTCGCGGTACGGCTGGAATCTCTCGAGCGGAGAAAAGGCCGGCTCCTTCTCGAGCTCGAAGTCGTTGCCGAGCGCGACCGCCTTCTGCAGCCAGGCAATCGCGTCGGCGTGGCGCCCGATTTTCGATTCCTCGACGGCGAGCTCGTACATGAGGCCGCCGTTGTCTGGCGAGGAAGCGAGCTCTCTTTCGAGCCGCGGGACGCGTTCCGGATCGGCGTCGGCGTCGGCGTCGACGTCAGAGCGCCGGCTTGCAGCGCCGCGGGCGGGCTCGCGAGGACGATCAACAGGGCCGCCGCGACGATAGAGTGCAGCCGATGAACGACCGGATGCTGTACGAGGGCCGGCATCTCTCGCTCAAACAGACGGGCTCCTGGGAGTACGTCGAACGGCGCGGACGTGCGGGCGGCGTCCTCATCGTCGCGGTGACGGATGCGGGCAACCTCCTGCTCGTCGAGGAGGAGCGGCCTCCGATCCGCGGGCGCGTGATCTCGCTGCCGGCGGGCCTGGTCGGCGACGAGGGCGCGGAGACGGCGGAGGAAGCCGGCCGTCGCGAGCTCCTCGAAGAGACCGGCTACGCGGCGCGAGAGATGGAGATCCTCGGCGGCGGCCCGAGCTCGCCCGGCCTCGCAAACGAATCGGTGGTCTTCTACCGCGCCCGCGGGCTCTCTCGCACGGGTCCGCCCACCGGGCCCGAGGCGATCACGCTCCACGAGGTGCCGCTGCCCGGAGTGCGGGACTGGACGGCGGAACGGGAGCGGCGAGGTGCGGCGATCCATCCTCTGCTCTGGGCGGGACTCTATCTGGCGCGGCTCTAGCTAGAGAAACTTCCGAGTCCAGGCCTCGAGGGCGGCCAGGAACTTCCGGAGGTGCTCGCGGGTCGCTTCGTCCGTGAGCTCGCCGGCGGCGTTGAACTTTTCGGCCGCGTGGGCGACGAAGATCTCGGGGCGCAGCATCGCGTAGGTTTCGGTGAAATTGAAGCACTGGCGGAGTGCGAGCTGCGCGCGCATCGCGCCGGAGGCTCCGGTCGTCGCGCCGAGGATGCCGGCGGGCTTGCGCTGGAGCGCGGCGCGGCCGGCCGGCCGCGAGGCCCAGTCGATCCCGTTCTTGAGCACGCCGGGCACGCCGTAGTTGTACTCGGGCGTCGCGAAGAGGAGCGCGTCGGCATCGCGGATCGCGCGGCGGAGCGCGGCGACCGGCGCGGGCTCTCCGGCGGCGTCCACGTCGGCGTCGTACGGCGGAATCTCCCGCAGGCCGTCGAAGACGACGATCTCCATGCCGGCCGGCGCGAGCGCGCGCGCCGCGCGGAGAAGCGCCCGGTTGAACGAGCCGGCGCGCAGGCTCCCGGCGATGCCGAAGACGCGAAGCGTCCGCCGCGCGGCGCTCACCAGATCCGGCACGGCTCGGGCCGCACCATGGGGCTGCCGGCCGGGCACGCGAACGCCTTTGCGAACTCCGGAAGGTTCGACGGCGGCCCGATGGCCCGGAATCGCGGGAGCGGATGCGGGTTCGTCGCAACCTGCAGCCGCTCGAACTCCGGCCGCGCGTTCGCGGCCCACACCGTCGCCCAGGAAACGAAAAGACGCTGCTCGGGCGAGAGCCCGTCGATCGCGGCGGGGCGCGGCTTGCCCTCGAGGCTCTTTTCGAAGGCGGCATAAGAGATCGCGAGGCCGCCGAGATCGGCGATGGACTCGCCGAGCACCAGCTTGCCGTTCTCGTGAAGGCCGGGCTCGACCTCGTAGCCGCTGAACTGTCTCTCGACGCACGCGGACCGCTCCTCGTAGTTCTTCCGGTCCTGGTCGGTCCACCAGTCCTTGAGATTCCCCTGCGCATCGAACTTGCGGCCCTGGTCGTCGAACCCGTGGGTCATCTCGTGCCCGATGACGGCGCCGATGCCGCCGTAGTTGACGGCGTCGTCGGCCGTCGCGTTGAAGAACGGCGGCTGCAGGATCCCGGCGGGGAAGACGATCTCGTTGCGCGAAGCGTTGTAGTACGCATTGACCGTCGGAGGCGTCATGCCCCACTTGCTTCGATCGACCGGTTTTCCGATTTCCTCGAGATCGCGGTGGACCTCGAAAGCGCTGGCGCGCTCGACATTCCCGCCGAACGGTCCGCGGCCGACGGCGAGCGCGGAGTAGTCGCGCCACTTGTCGGGATAGCCGATCTTCGGCGTGAAGGCCTTGAGCTTCGCGAGAGCCGCCTTCCGCGTCTCCTCGCCCATCCAGGGGATGTGCTGCAGGTCGTCGCCGAGGGCCGCGATGAGGTTCCTGACCATGCGGTCGGCGCGCTCCTTGGCCTCGGGCGGGAAGTTCTCCTTCACGAAGGCGCGGCCCAGAGCGAACCCGAGGGCCGTGTCCGTGGCCGAGACGCAGCGCTTCCAGCGCGCCGGCATTTCCTTGGTGCCCTGAAGCGTCCGCTCGAAGAAGTCGAAGTCCTCCTCGACGAATTTCCTGGGCAGGGCAGACGCGGCGGCGTGCAGCAGGTGCCAGCGCAGGTAGACCTTCCAGTCGTCGAGCGGCCGCGCGGCGAGCTCCTCGCTCATCGCGCCGAAGAACTTCGGCTGCGAGACGTTGACCGCCGAGATTGCCGGCGCGTCGACGCCGTGGAAGTACGCGGTCCAATCGAAGTTGGGCGTGACGCCTTTGAGATCCGCCGCCGCCGTGCGGTGATAAGTCGCGTCCGGGTCGCGCCGCTCGACGCGCGTCATCGACGCCTCGGCGAGCTTGGTCTCGATCGCGAGGACGGTCTGCGCGTGCGCCTCCGCGGCCGCCGGCTCCTCGCCGGCGAGCACGAGCATCTTCGCGACGTGATCCGCGTAACCCTTGCGCAGCGCCAGGGACTTGTCGTCCGTCTTCGTGTAGTAGTCACGGTCGGGAAGACCGAGTCCGCCCTGCGACGCCGCGGCGATCACCTCGCTCGAGTCGCGGCGGTCCTGCTGCGAGCCGAAGAGGAAGACCGCCCGGACGCCCCTCGCGTGGAGGCGCGCGATCTCCGCCTGGAGCTCGGCGGTGCTGGAGATCTTCGCGATGCGCCCGAGCTCGTCGTCGAGCGGATGGATGCCCTCCGTCTCGATGCGGGCCTCGTCCATGCAGCTCGCGTAGAAGTCGCCGATCTTGCGCTCGTCCGAGCCGGGGGCGGCGTCCTTGTTCGCCGCGGCGCGCTCGAGGATCCCGCGCAGCGTCTCGCGATTGCGCTCGGCGAGGATCGTGAAGCTGCCCCAGGAGGGATGGTCGGCCGGGACGGGGTTCTTCGCCTGCCAGCCGCCGTTGGCGTAGCGGTTGAAGTCGTCGCACGCGCTGCAGGTCTTGTCCATCCAGGCGGGATCGAGGGCCGGTGCGGCCTTCGTCTTCAAATCGGCCGAGACGGCGCGCGCCGCGACCAGGATGGCGCCGAGGGCGAGCAGCGAGAGACCGCGCCGGGCGAAAACGGATGATTTCATCGGTGCCTCCAGGGGCTCCGGCAGGAGCACCCGCGGAGATTATTCGCGGCGAGCCCCGCAGGCAAGGCGCGCGCGCCGCGATAACTTCCCGAAATGGCTCGACTGCTCTTCGTGACCGGAACTCCGGCCGGCGTGCGGCAGGGCAGCGGGACGTTCGTCGGGATCTCGGTCCTGCGGCAGGCCCTGGAAGACGCGGGCCATCGGGTCGAGCAGCTCGCGCCGGACCTGTCGTCGCACGCGCTCCTGCCGCGGCTGGCCTTCAACCTCGCCGCCCGGCGCGACGCGGCGCGGCGCGGCGCGTTCGACGCCGTCGTGGGATTCGATCTGGACGGTCTCTTCGTCCGAGTTCCCGGAGCGCGACGCGTGGCTTCGATCAAGGGCGTGATCGCCGATGAGCGGCGGTTCGAGCGCGGGTGGACGCGGTTCGCGATGGGGCTCGCGGCGAGGCTCGAGCGGGCGAACGTGCGGCGGGCGGACGTCGTCCTCACGACCAGCGCCTACGCCGCGACACGTATCGTCGAGGAGTACGGCGTCGAAAGATCGCGCATCGCGGTGGTGCCTGAGCCGATCGCGCTCGCCCGGTGGAAGACGGCGCTCGACGCCGCTCCGCGCGCGCCGCGAGGGGGCGAGGCCGTCGTCCTCTGCGTCGCGCATCTCTATCCGCGCAAGAACGTCGCGGCGCTCGTGCGGGCGATGACGATGCTCGAGGCGCCGGTGCGGCTGCGGATCGTCGGAACGGGACCCGAGACACCGAAGCTCGAAGCGCTCGTCCGGGAGCTCGGTCTCGGAAATCGCGCGGCGATTCTCGGGCACGTGCCGTTCGAGTCCCTCGTCGCCGAGTACCGCAACGCGGACGTCTTCTGCCTGCCGAGCCTCCAGGAGGGATTCGGGATCGTGTTCCTGGAGGCGATGGCGGCCGGACTGCCGATCGTCGCGTGCCGCGCGGCCGCCGTGCCCGAGGTCGTGCCCGATGGAGAGTGCGGGCTGCTCGTACCGCCGCACGAGATCCGAGCGCTCGCGTCGGCGCTCGACCGGCTGGCTTCGGACGCTTCCGAGCGCACGCGCCTCGGCGAGGCCGGCCGGCGGCGCGTCGCGCGCTACGACGCGCCGCTCGTGGCGAGCGAGCTCCTCGAGGCGATCGGGATCTGAGTCAGTTCTTGGACGCGTCGCCCTTCATCATCGGGCAGTCGCTCATCGAGGCCATCGCCCCGCAGCAGGAGCCCATGCCCATCATCATCGGATGACCCATTCCCATGGCCGGCATCGTGGCCATCTCATTGCGCATCGATTCGTGAAACGACACGAGCTTCTCGATCGCGGCCTGGAGCGCGGCTGTCTTCTTGTCGCCTTTCGCGGTTCGCGCCGTGTCGAGATCCGCGCGGACTTCCTTGAACACGGCGTCCATCTTTTCCATGTGCGCCTTGTGCTCGTCCATCGCCTTCTGCCGCATCTCGGTCATCTGGCGACAGTGCTTCATGCACTCCTCGCCCATGGCGCTCGGGGACTTGTCCTGCGCGAACGCAAACGGAATGACGATCAGAGACACGGCCAAGGCCCAACCCATCGCTCTCTTCATCGGAGCCTCCCTTCGGCCGGACGCTACGACCGGCCACCGGTCAGGCTACCCGTGGCCGGCGGGAGGATTGTGATGCGTCCGCATCAGGAGCCGGCTCTACCCCTTCGCCATTTGCTCGTAGAGCAACAGGAGCGCCTGAGTTCCGTCGCCGCCCTTCCCCTGGGCTTCGAGCGCCGACAGCAGCTGATGGACGAGGGCCGTGCCCGGCAGCGGCACGCCTTTCTCGCGCGCCGTGCGCAGCACGATCGCGAGGTCCTTCTGCTGATGCTTGATGGCGAACGCCGGTGCGAAGTCGCGCGCGATCATCTTCTTCCCGAGAACCTCGAGCGCCCAGGAGTTCGCGGCGCCGCCGGTCAGCGCCTCGTGGAGCGCCGGAAGCGGCAGCCCGACGCGGGTGGCGAAGGCCATCGCCTCCGAGAGCGCGATGAGATTCCCGGCGACGAGGATCTGGTTCGTCGCCTTGCCGAGCTGTCCCGCGCCCGACGGCCCGAGGTGCGTGACGCGCTTGCCCATCGCCTCGAAGACCGGCCGCGCCCGCTCGAGCGCCACGGCCTCGCCGCCGACGAAGAACGTGAGGGTGCCTTCGATCGCGCCCTTCTGCCCTCCCGAGACCGGCGCGTCGAGGAGAAATATGCCCCGCGCGGCGAGCCGCTTTGCGAACACCTGAGCCGATTCCGCCGCGATCGTCGAGCAGTCGATGACGATCGTGCCGGAATCGAGACCCTCGGCCGCGCCGGACGGGCCGAAGAGCGCGAGCTCGACCTCCGGCGCGTCGGGCAGGCAGGTGACGAGCACGTCGGAGACCCGGCCGACGTCCGAGAACCGCTCGAAGGCCTTCGCCGTCCCGCCGATCTCCTTCGCGAGCGCCTCCGCCTTCGCCGCCGTGCGCGTCGCGACCGACAGCGGAAATCCCGCCTTCGCGAGGTTGCGCGCCATCGGCGCGCCCATCGTTCCGAGGCCGACGATGCCGACGCGCGGCGCCGCCATCAGTGGAGCCCGGTCACGACGTAGAGCTCGTCGAGCAGGCGCCGGTAGGAGTACACGTACGAGCTGCCGTCGGGGGAGACCACGACGGGTCCGACCTGCAGGATGCCCGCGGGATCCGGCGGCCGGAACTCCTTCCACGGCGTGCGGCGGCCCGTCGCGACGTCGAGCAGCTCGATCTTGCCGGGCGGCGCCGACTGTCGAAAGACGTAGAGGGAGCGGCCATCCGGCGTCCAGCGGAGAGGGACGTCCTCGGCGGCCGCGCCCGGGACCAGCCGGGGCTCGCCGGGCTCGGTGGGATACAGAGCGAGCTTCCCGTCCGGGCCGAAGGCCGCGACGAGCTTCCCGTCCGGAGAAATCGGGTTGATCGTGCGCGCCGTGCTCACGCCCTCCGGTGTGAACGCCCGCGGTTTCCCGTCCGGCAGGTCCTGGACGTAGAGGCGGATCCCTCGCCCCGGCTCGTTCCCGGCCACGAGGATGCGGCGGCCGTCGGGAAAGACCGCCGCCGCCTGCGTCGTCACGTTGCTCTGGGCCAGCACTTTCGACTCGCCCGGACCGGTCGGAAGGAGCATGAGCTGTGTCGCGGCCTGCTTGGAAGCGGTCAGCGCGTAGCGGCCGTCCGGCAGGAGGCCGAAGGAATAGCCGTCACCGAGCTTGACGGCCGCCGACCCGTCGAGCGGGCGGAGATAGATGCCATTCGGCCGGATGTTCTGCTCGTCCAAGAGGAGCGTCCGCCCATCGCGCGTGATGTCCGTCGGGAAGGACCAGTTGAGCCAGGTGAGGTTGCGCTCCTCGCCGCCGGCCGGAACGCCCACGATCTCCCGTCGTCGGGACGCGAGCGACAGAAGCATTCGGCCGTCCTTCGAAACGTCGTGCAGGACGTCGACGCCCGGGGAGTCGAACGGCTGTCGGGTCTTTCCGGCCAGCGTCGTCACGAAGAGGGGGGCGCTCGACCATACCTCGTCACCCTTGGGCGACCAGGCGATGCCGATGTTGGCGGCGGGGCCCTCGACACGAACCTTCCCCTCGGCGTCGACGATCTTCAGGCGGCCGTCGTTGTCGCCTCGCGTGGGATGGTCGATGAACGCGACAAATCGTCCATCGGGCGACACGCGCACGGAGCTCACCCATCCCGGCGGGCTATAGATCGCCTTGCCGATCGGGTACTCGAGGCGCTGGAAGTTGCCGAGTTGGTGCGCGACGGCGAGTGTCTGCCCGTCGGGCGCCCAGTCGGCGTCCTCCACGTTCTCGAGGATGGGCCGGGGCGCGCCGCCGCCGAGCGAGACCCGCGCGAGCGTGCCGGTGCTCTCGAACCCCGCCAGAAAGTGGCGGCCGAGCGAGATCGCCATCTCTCCCGTCTTCGAGATGGAGAGGACGTCCGCGGGCGGCAGCCCGAGCGGCCGCGACTCCGGGCTGTCGAGCCTCGCCGAGTAGATCTCGAGCGGCCGCCCGTCCCACGCGGCACCGTAGGCGATCGTCTGGCCGTCCGGAGCGAAGCGCGCGGAGAAGATCATGCCGCGCTGGTATGTGATCTGCTGGAACTTCGGCGGGCCCGGCACTCTCCCGCCTCCGAGCGCTCCGCGAAGCAGGAGACCCGCGGCGAGTCCTGCGAGCGCCATCGCCGCGGGCAGGAGCCAACCCTTGCGGCGCGCCTTCACGGGTTCGATCGCGCCGCTCCCGGCGCTGGCCGACGTCGACGTCTCCGAGAGGTGGTCGCGCACGGACCCGAGGTCGCGCGCCAGGTCCTTGGTCGAGGCGTAGCGGTCCTCGGGGTCCTTCATGAGGCAGCGCTCGACGATCCAGCGCAGCGGCGCCGGCGCGGCCGGGCTCGAGGCGGAGATCGGCGGGGGCTCCTCGCGCATGATCGCGACGAGCGTCTCGGCGCCGGTCTTGCGCTGGAACGCGCGCTGGCCGGTCGCCATCTCGTAGAGGATCGATCCGAGGGCGAACTGGTCGGAGTGGAAGTCGACCGGCCGTCCCGCCGCCTGCTCGGGCGACATGTATCCGGCCGTGCCGAGCACGGTGCCGGGCTCCGTCGGCGAGCCCGCAGCCGTCTGGATCGTCGAGCCCTCGTGGGCGTCCGACTCGGCGAGCTTGGCGAGGCCGAAGTCGAGGATCTTGACGAAGCCGTCCCTGGACACCATGAGGTTCTCGGGCTTCAGGTCCCGATGCACGATCCCGGCGCCGTGCGCCTTGGCGAGTCCCTCGGCAGTCTGCGCGGCGATATCGAGGAGCTTCTTCGTCGGCACGGGGCCCGACGCGACGAGCTCGCGGACGGTGCGTCCCTCGACGAGCTCCATCGCGATGAAGGTCGTTTCACCCTCGAAGCCGACCTCGTGGATCGTCAGGATGTTCGGGTGGTTGAGCGCGGACGCGGAGCGCGCCTCCTGCTCGAAGCGGCGCCGGCGATCCGGGTCCGCGGCGCGTTCGGCCGGCAGCACCTTGATGGCGACCTCTCGTCCCAGACGGGTGTCGCGCGCCTTGTACACCTCACCCATCCCGCCCGCTCCGAGCGGCGAAAGGATCTCGTACGAGCCGAGGCGAGTGCCAGCCGGGAGGGTCATGATCGTTCGCGGCGCGACCAGGTTTCGCGAAGTAACCGAGCGAAACGACTCGCGCCGCGAGAGCGAGCGCGCAGCGACGGGATCAGGCGGCCGGTCGAGGCCCGTATGCCGAGCCGGGCGCCGGTCGCGACAGCGAGATCCCGGCGCAAGCGAGCGCGACGGTACACGTCGCCCATTCCGCCGGCGCCGAGAGGCGAGACGATCTCGTAGGAGCCGAGCCTGGTGGCAGCCGCAAGCGTCAAAGCGTCCGCCATTCTATTGCGCGGCGCCCGTGGCGCCGTTGATATCGTTCGCCGACCGGAGGCACTGTCAATGAAGTCGAAGAGCGCGCTCGCCGCTGCGGTCCTGCTCGCCCTCGGGGTCCTCGGCGCCGGCCCGGCGCCCGATGAGAAAGACAAGAAGGACGACAAGAAGGACGAGAAGAAGTGGGACGTCGAGAACCCGCCGTACCCGATGCCCGTACGAAGCGAGGATCGACACGGACGAGGGGACGTGGATGAGCCTCGACGTCTCTCCCGACGGGAACGAGATCGTCTTCGACCTGCTCGGCGACATCTACTCGATCCCGATCGCCGGCGGCGAGGCGCGCGCGCTGACCTCGGGCGTCGCCTGGGACATGCAGCCGCGCTACTCGCCCGACGGCAAGCACATCGCGTTCACTTCCGACCGCTCCGGCGGCGACAACATCTGGGTCATGGACCGCGACGGCATCGAATCCCGTCGCAGGTCACGAAGGAGACCTTCCGCCTCACGAACAGCCCGGCGTGGACGCCCGACGGCGAGTTCATCGCCGCGCGCAAGCACTTCACGGGCACGCGCTCGCTCGGCTCGGGCGAGATCTGGCTCTACCACCGCACGGGCGGCGAGGGGCTCCAGATGACGAAGCGGCCCGACCGAGCAGAAGGACGACGGCGAGCCGGCGTTCTCGCCCGACGGCCGCTACCTCTACTACAGCCAGGACGTCACGCCGGGGCGGATCTTCCAGTACAACAAGGACCCCAACGGCGAGATCTACGCGATCGAGCGGCTCGACCGCGAGACCGGGCGCACCGACCGCTTCGTCTCGGCACCGGGCGGCTCGGTCCGGCCGACGCCCTCGCCCGACGGCAAGCGGCTCGCGTTCGTGCGGCGCGCTGCGCTGCAAGACCGTGCTCTTCGTCAAGGACCTCGACTCCGGCCATGAGCGCCCGCTTGTTCGACGGCCTCGAGCGCGACATGCAGGAGACGTGGGCGATCCACGGCGTCTATCCCGACGCATGGCGTGGACGCCGGACGACCGCGCGATCGTGCTGTGGGCCGGCGGCAAGATCCGCAAGCGTGGACGCCGAGAGCGGAGCGTCCTCCGTCATCCCGTTCCACGTGACGGGACACGCGCAAGGAAGCCGAGGGCGTGCGATTCCCGGTCGACGTCGCGCCGGCGCGCTTCCCGGTGCGGATGCTGCGCTGGGTCGAGGTCTCGCCGCGCGGAGACCAGGTCGTCTATCAGGCGCTCGGGCACATCTGGGTGCGCGATCTGCCGGCGGGGACGCCGCGGCGTCTGACGTCGCAGACGGATCACTTCGAGCTCTATCCCTCGTTCTCGCGCGACGGCGAAGTGGGTCGTCTTCACGACCTGGGACGACGAGAAGGCGGGATCCGTGCGCGTGGCGCCGGCGCGCGGCCCGGGCGAGGAGAAGGTTCTGACGCCGGAGCCCGGGCACTACGCGAGCCGGTCTTCTCGCCCGACGGCGCGAAGGTCGTCTTATCGGAAAGACGCGGGCGGCGGCCTCGTGACCTCGGCTTGGTCGCTCGAGCCCGGCATCTACTGGGTACCCGCGGCCGGCGGCGGAAAGCCGACGCTCGTGACGCGCGACGGCGTGGCGCCGCAGTTCGGCGCGGCCAGCGACCGCGTCTACTTCACCCGCTACGACGGCGGGGACGACAAGGAGGAAGCCAAGCGCATCTTCGCCAGCGTCGGCGCTCGACGGGGCGGAAATCCGCGAGCACCTCGAGAGCGCCGACGCGACGGAGTTCGCGGATCTCGCCCGACGAGAAGTGGATCGCTTTCCGCGAGCGCTTCAACGCCTACATCGCTCCATTCGTCCGAACCGGCTCGCGCGTGGACATCGGTCCGAAGTCGAAGGCGATTCCGGTCGCGCGCGTCTCGAAGGACGCCGGCGAATACCTGCACTGGTCCGGCGACTCGAAGAGCCTCTACTGGTCGCTCGGGCCGCGAGCTCTTCACGCGCGCGCTGACGGATGCTTTCGCGTTCCTCGCGGGCGCGCCCGAGAAGCTGCCCGAGCACGGCGGAAAAAGGCACCGAGATCGGCTTCGAGGCGGCCGCCGATACGCCGCGTGGGACGATCGCGCTCGTCGGCGGGCAGCGTCGTCACGATGAAGGGCGACGAGGTCATCGAGGACGGCACGGTCGTGGTGCGAGGGCAACCGCATCAAGGCGGTCGGCCCGGCGGACCGGGTTGCCGTCCCGCCCGGCGCGCGCGTCGTGGACGTGAAGGGCAAGACCGTCCTGCCCGGGTTCATCGACGTCCACTGGCACGGCGACATGGGCAACGACGGCATCGTGCCGCAGCAGAACTGGGATACCGACGCGACGCTCGCTTTCGGCGTCACGACGATCCACGATCCATCGAACGACACCGAGGAGATCTTCTCGGCGAGCGAGATGGCGCGCGCGGGACTCCTCCGCGGGCCGCGCATCTTCTCGACCGGCACGATCCTCTACGGCGCGGCCGGAGACTTCAAGGCCGAGATCGACAGCCTCGACGACGCGCGCGCGCACCTGCGCCGGATGAAGGCGCTCGGCGCCATCAGCGTCAAGAGCTACAACCAGCCGCGCCGCGAGCAGCGCCAGCAGATCCTCGCCGCGGCGCGCGAGACCGGGATGATGGTCGTGCCCGAGGGCGGGTCGCTCTTCAGCTCAACATGACGATGGTCGTGGACGGGCACACGGGCGTCGAGCACTCGATCCCGGTGGCGCACGTCTACAAGGACGTCGTCCAGCTCTGGCCGGGGCACGGCGTCGGCTACACGCCGACGCTCATCGTCGGCTACGGCGGACTCTGGGGCGAGAACTACTGGTACCAGCACACGAACGTCTGGGAGAACGAGCGGCTCTCGAAGTTCGTGCCGCCGTTCGTCCTCGATCCGCGGTCGCGACGGCGGCTCATGGCCGAGGAAGACGACTTCAACTACATGGACAACGCGAAGATCGCCAAGCGGCTCGGCGACGCCGGCGTCTCGATCCAGCTCGGCGCGCACGGCCAGCGGGAAGGGCTCGGCGCGCACTGGGAGATGTGGATGCTCGTGCAGGGCGGCATGACGCCGCGCGAGGCGCTGCGCGTGCGCGACGCGCAACGGCGCCGCGTACCTCGGGATCGACAAGGACCTCGGGTCGCTCGAGCCCGGCAAGCTCGCCGACGTCGTGGTCATCGACGGCGACCCGCTGGCGGACATCCGGCAGTCCGAGAAGGTGCGTTACACGATGGTGAACGGGCGCTTGTACGACGCGAACACGCTGGACGAAGTTGGAAGCACGGTGAAACGAAAGCAGTATTGGTGGCAGAGGTAAGGGAATCGTTCGTTAGTCCCTAGTCCTTAGCCCGGCGCGCAATCTGTTCGCCCGACTAAGGACCGGGGACTACGGACTAAGGACTATTTGTTATGTCCCTTACTCCCGCAATCAGTCTCTCCACTTCCTCTTCCGTCGTATAGGCGGCACACCCGGCACGCACGACGCCGTCGCGGGCGTGTCCGAGGCGCGTGACGAGGGTCAGCGCGTAGAAGTCGCCGCTCGAGCAGTAGACGCCACGCCGCGAAAGCGCCCGCGCGACGTCGTGCGCACCCTTTCCGGCGACCGCGAAGGAGACGGTGGGCGTGCGCGGCGCATCGGGCGGCGGTCCGTAGAGCGTGACGGCCCGAATCGCGCGCAAGCCGTTCCACATCCGCTCGAAGAGCCGCCGACCGCGCGCATGAAGCTCGTCGTAGGCTCGGGCGAGCGCCTCGCGGCGCGGGAGATCCGGAAGGCCCGCCAGCGACGCGAGGAAGTCCACCGCGGCCGCGGCGCCGACGATGCCCTCGTGATTCTGGGTCCCGGTCTCGAGATTCTCCGGAGGCTCCGCCGGCGCCGGCTCGAGCCGCGGCACGTCGAGCGCGGCGAGGCGGTCGTGGCGTCCCCAGAGGATCCCGACATGGGGGCCGTAGAACTTGTATGCCGAACAGGCGAGGAAGTCGCAGCCGGCCGCACCGACGTCCGGGAGCACGTGCGGCGCCGAATGGACGGCGTCGAGGAAGAAGAGCGCGCCGACCGAACGGGCGAGCGCCCCGGCGCGCGCGAGGTCGTTGACCGTGCCGAGCGCGTTGGACGCGCCGCCGATCGCGAGAAGGCGCGTGCGCGGGCCCACACAACGGTCGAGATCTTCGAGGTCGAGCTGTCCGGTTGCGGCGTCGAGCTTCGCCATCCGCACGGTCACGCCGCGTTCGCGCGCGAGCGCCCGCCACGGATCAATGTTGGCGTGGTGGTCGAGCTCCGTGACGACGATCTCGTCGCCCGGCCCCCACGCGCGTCCGAGCGCGCGGGAGAGGTGATACGTGAGCGTCGTCATGTTCGCGCCGAAGGCGATCTCCGAAGGCGACCCGTTCACGAAGTCGGCGAACGTCCGGCGCGCGGCCTCGAGAGCGGCGTCGGTCTCCGTGCTCGACGGGTAATGCCAGTGCGTGTTCGCGTTGTGATGGAAGAGATAGTCGTCCATCGCCTGGACGACCTCACGCGGCACCTGCGTGCCGCCCGGGCCGTCGAAGTAGGCGACGGGAATTCCGCCCTGGCGCCGTTCGAGAGCGGGGAAGCGGGAGCGGATCGCTTCGACGGAGATCGTCTCGCCGGCCGGGGCTTCGCGCGCCATCGGGCGCGCAGGATATCTCAGGCGGCTGGCGCCCTCAGTGAGGCCGTTCGATGTCGCGCGGCGTTGCCGTGCGCGGCGGCACGCGGCGCGGCGCGGCGCGTCCGGCCGGGGCCGCGACCTGGATCTTCGTGGAGCTCGAGCTCGAGCCCGCGCGATTGGAGGTGTCGAGCGTGACCGTGTAGGTGCCCGGCTGGGAGTAGACCTTTTCGGGATCGCGCAGCGCCGACTTCGTGCCGTCGCCGAAATCCCAGGCCCACGAGATCGGGCCTCCCGCCGAGTGGTCCTGGAATCGCACCGGAACACCCGCCGTCGGGGGCGCTTCGACGAAGTCGAAGTGCGATGTCGGCTTGACCGGCGCCTCCCCCTGGAGATGTCCCCACCAGGTTCCCCACGCCGACCCGAGGCCGCCCGCCGCGAACTCCTGCACGGTCCAGAACCCGCCGTCATCGAGCGGATCGGCGACCGCCGCGCTGTAGTCGCCCCACCGATTCCGATCGTCCCTCGGCGCCTGCCGGAGATACAGCGCCTGGCCGTCCGCGAGCGAGAGCTCCGGACGGATCGTCCCGTCCGGGTCCGCCGCGGCGCGGTACGCGTACACGGCGCCCGCGAACCGATCCGCCGCGTACCGCGAGCATCCGATCACGACGCCGTTGTCGCGATTGACGGCGATGCTCGGGAATGCGTAGAAGAATTTGCCGCTCGGGTCGTCGATGCGGCCGCGCTGGGAGACGGTGCCATCGGGCTGGACCTGCCACCATTGAACGGCCGATCGCGTCGGGTTCTCGGCGGGCAGGAAGATCGTGTGCGCCGCCCAGAGGAAGCCGTTGCGGAAGACGACGGAGCTGCCGATGTCCCCGCCGTTGGTCGCGATGCCGGTCGACGAGCCCGATTGCGGAGCGAAGTTGTCGTCGTCGGTGAAGTCCAGCCAGCGCTCCGGCGTGCCCAGGAAGGCGATCGGCGTCAGGCTCTCGGAGCCCGGCGGTCCCGTGATCTGGAAGAGCCGTACCAGGCCGCCCGAGGGATCGTTGCCGTTCCAGTCTTCCAGCATGTACATGCCGTCCTCGTCCGGGTCCGCAGCGACCGACGGAACCTGCGTGCTCCCGAACTCGGTTGTCGTGATCTGGGTCGGCGCCACGAGCGCGCCGCTCTCGAGGGCCGCCCGGTCGAAGACGTCGATACGCGAGCCGAGGAAATCGCCGAAGAGGTGATCGTAGAGATTGATCTGCACGACGAAGCGGCTCTTGCTGAAACCAATGGTCGGAAAGTCGCCCGAGTAGTTTTCCGCGCTCGTGCCGACGGGCACCGTATAGATGTCCCAGAGCCCTCCCGCATCGTCGGTCTTCGAGACGCCGAGCAGAAAGTCCGGCGTCGTCGTTCCCGCCGGCACGACGTTGCCCGAGAGAATGACGGCGAACCAGTGTCCCGTGGCGGCCGAGTAGAGGATGCGCGGGTCCGAAAGGAAGGCGGAGTCGGCCTTGCCCCAGAACGACTCGATCGAGACGGTCTTGGAGGCGTTGCCCGCGCGGTCCTGCACCCGGAACTGCGAGTTGAGCATCGTCACGACCTGGGAGACGCCGACGCCGCCATTGGTGTCCGGAGGAAACGTGACGAAGTTGTCGGGCAAACCGGCGAAGGAGACGTCGAGCGGCGGTGTCGCGGCCGCGACCGAACCGACGACCGCTTCGGCGCTCGGCTCCGCAGGGCGGGAGCGCACGCCGCGCGCCGGCGACTCGAGACGGATGCGGGCGCCCGGCGGCACCGGGAGCCCGCGCGGCACGCGCGGCTCCGGACCGCGCTCGACCTGGCGGGGCGTCTCGGGCGCGCAATAGCCCGGAGGCACGTCGGGCAGCGCCGCGACGTCCACGGTGATCGGGGACAGCGCCGGCCCCGGCGTCCCGCGCACCGGAGCCTCGGGGTCCGTCGGACCAAGGAGGCGCGACGCATGCAGCGAGAAGACGATCGCCGCGGCGACGCCCGGAATCAGTCGGACCGGTCGCATGGTGGATCGAATGGCGACCCTAATCTACATCGCGAAACGCGATTCGGGATCGTCCGGCGGCCGCGGAGCGAGGGCTAGCGGCGCGAGAGGCGGGCGAAGAGGCCGGCGGCGAGGCTCGCGGCGGTGGTTCCCTCGCCCTTCGCCGCGGGGTGCTGCTTGACCTTGCTCTGTTCCTGCTCGGCGCGGACGGCCGCGGTGGCCGCTTGATTGACGAGCTCGACCATCTCCTGGAGGCGGTGGAGAACTCCCATCACCTCGGCCGGGCCGTCGGTCGAGCGGCAGGTGAACGAGACGGAAGTCGTGGCCGCTTCGAGCCGGTAGCGCGAGAGGTTCGGCCGCTCCTTCGTCAGCTTGGCGTAGCAATCGACCCATCGGCGGTCGACCGGCCCGACGAGGTTGACGCTGTAGCGCTCGAAGAGGGGACCGGCCTTCTGCCAGTCCATACCGGCTTCATCGACCGTGATCTTGTAGATGGTTTCCACTCGCAACTCTCCCGATTGTCCTCACCTGAGAGCAAGGCCGGGACCAGAATCGCAAGTGATTGCAGCAAGGCGCGTTGGTCCGTGCGGCCGGAGACGGATGACAAGAATTTGTCCCGCCCGCGGCGCTCTTTCCGTCAAATTTTGAGCGGATCCCGCCGGAGTGCCTACCAGATGGCACAAGCCTCCGAACGCACCATCGGGTCGCCCGCTTTGCAGGAGAACGCCCGGGCGAACTCCGCCATGTTCGACGGGGCCCCGATCGCCCGGAAGCGGTCGAGGGGATGCTCGTTGGTCTTCGTGACGAGCCGGGCGAACTCGGGCCGGTCGTTGGTTGCCCAGACGCGCCCGAAGGACAGGAAGAATCGCTGGTCCGCGGTGAAGCCCGCGATCTTCTCGGGCTCGGGCTTGCCCTCGAGACTCTTGCGGAAGGCGTTGTAGGCGATCTTCAGGCCGCCCAGGTCGGCGATCGACTCGCCCAGGACGAGCTTGCCGTTGACGTTCAGTCCCTTCTCGACGACGTATCCGGAGAATTGTTTCTCGACGCACTCGGCCCGGGCCTGGTAGCTCTCGAGGTCCTTCGGCGTCCACCAGTTCGTCAGGTTTCCATCGGCGTCGAACTTGCGGCCCTCATCGTCGAATCCGTGCGTCATCTCGTGGCCGATGACGGCGCCGATGCCTCCGTAGTTGACGGCGTCATCCGCCCGCCCGTCGAAGAACGGCGGCTGAAGGATTCCGGCCGGGAACACGATCTCGTTGCGGAGGGGGTTGTAGTACGCATTGACGGTCGGCGGCGTGATGTCCCAGTCCGTTCGGTCGACCGGCTTTCCGATCTTCGCGAGATCGCGATGCGCCTCGAACTCGGCGGCGTCCATCACGTTCGTGACGTGCGCGGCGCGGCCGATCGCGAGCGCCGAATAGTCGCGCCAGCGGCTCGGATAGCCGATCTTCGGGTCGAAGGTCGAGAGCTTGTGAAGCGCCGCCTTGCGCGTCTCCTCTCCCATCCAGGGCAGCGTCTTCAGGTCGTCGCCCAGGGCGGCGATCATGTTGCGGATCATCTCGTCGGCCCGCCGCTTGGACTCCGGCGGGAAATATTCGGCCACCCAGATCTTGCCGAGCGCCATGCCGATCGCGTTGTCCGCCGCGGCGACGCAACGCTTCCAGCGCGGGAGGTTCTCCGGCGTGCCCTCGAGCGTGCGGCCGAAGAAATCGAAGTTCTCATCCACGAATTTCGAGGAGAGCGACGGCGCCGCCGCGACGAGAAGCTTCCAGCGCAAGTACGTCTTCCAGTCCTCGAGCGGCGTCTCGCCGAGAAGCATGCTCATGGCCTCGAAAAACTTCGGCTGGCCGACGTTGACGGCGGCCGGAGCCGCGGTCATGCCGAGGTCACGGAAGTATGCCGGCCAGGAGAAGTTCGGCGTGAGACGCGAGAGCGCGGCGGCATCCATGCGGTTGTACGTCTTGTCGGAGTCCCGCCGCTCCACGCGGTCCATCGACGCGCCGGCCATCCGCGTCTCGAGCGCGAGCACGGTCTTCGCCGCCGCGGCGGCCTTCGCTTTCGAATCGCCGGCGAGCGCGAACATCCGCGTCATGTGCGCGACGTACTTCGCGCGGATCTCCTTCGACTCGTCGTCGGCCTTCAGGTAGTAGTCGCGGTCGGGCAGGCCCAGGCCGCCCTGAAAGGCGGCGGCGATCACGTCGGCCGAATTCTTGCGATCCTGCTCCGAGCCGAACGCGAAGACCGCGTTCGCGCCGCCGAGCTGGAGCCGCGCGATCTCGGTCTGAAGATCGGCCGGACTCGCGATCCGGCCGATGCGGTCGAGCTCGGGCTGGAGCGGCGAGAGTCCCTGCGCCTCGATGGCCTTCTCGTCCATGCAGGCGCCGTAGAAGTCGCCGAGCTTGCGCTCGTCGGAGCCCGGCGCGGCGGTCGATGCCTCGCGCGCGAGCTGCTCGAGGATCTTGCGGAGCGACTCGACGTTGCGCTGCTGGAGCTCGCTGAAGGCGCCCCACTCCGGAAAGTCGGCCGGAATCGGGTTCTTTGCCAGCCAGCCCCCGTCGGCGTAGGCGTAGAAGTTCTCGCAGGGTTTGGCCGACGGGTCCATGTCGGCGGGATTGATCCCCGGTGTGTCGTCGGCGACCGCGAGCGACGCGGCGAGGGCGAGTGCGGTCAGGGCGGCCGCGGAGCGGATCTTCACGCTTCCTCCTTTCAGGCTCCTGCTCTTCTACGCGGAAGGAGGAAGGATGTTATCGCCGCGGGGATCGATGGTGCGGACGCGGGGACGAGCTCTCGCCTCTCTAGCCTGCGGCTTCCTCTTCGAAGTGGCCGAGGATCCCGGACCATCCGGTCAGGCGGATCCCGGCGTCGGTGATCTCCTGACACACGACCGCGCCCTCGCGGCAGAGGAAATGGGGCTCCATGCGCGGCAGGGCCACGGGGGGCTCGGAAGGCGAGAGCAGACGCCAGACCATCGTCGCGACGCGGCGCGTGCCGCAGCCGGGACACGGCTCTTCGAGGACGAACGGCGGCGCGTCCATCGGGACGTCCTCCCGCGCCGCCCGGCGCGCCCGCCACGAATCGATCCAGTGAAGCTCTCCCATGGCTGAGAACAGTGTCGGCGGAGGCTCGGACAAAAGACGTCCGATCGCGGCGGCCGGCCGGGGCCGGGCGAAAGGCGAAGTATGAAGTGGTGAAATGGTAGATTGCCGCGCCGTCGCATGCCTCTCGCCTACGCGGTCCTGCTCGGCGCCGTTCAAGGCGCGACGGAGTTCCTCCCGGTCTCCTCGACGGCGCACCTCTATCTGGTCCAGGCCCTGCTCGGCATGCGCAACGACGAGGTGACGCTGTCCTTCGACGTCGTCCTCCACCTCGGAACGGTGCTCGCGCTCATCGTCGCGACGTGGCGGGAGCTCGCGGCCCTGGCCGGGGAGCTCGTCCTCTGGCTCGGCGGCCGGCCCTCGCGCAATGCCGAGGCGCGGGCGGTTCTGCTTGCGGTCGCGATCGGCACCGTGCCGGGAGTGCTCGCGGGTCTCTTTCTTCTGAAGAGGTTCGAGAGCCTGCGGACGGTCGGGTTGATCGGGGTCTCGATGCTCGTCGCGAGCGTGTTCTTCGTGGCGGCCGAGGCGATCGGGCGGCGGCGCGCGGGCCGCGAGCGCGCGCTCGCCTCGCTCGGCGCGGGGGACGCGCTCTGGATCGGCGCGGCGCAGGGGGCGGCGGGCCTGATGGCCGGATTCTCTCGATCGGGCTTCACGATCTCGACGGGCCGGCTGCGCGGTTTCTCGCGTGAGGACTCCGCCAGGTTCTCGTTCCTGCTCGCGCTCCCGATCATCCTCGGCGCCGGCGCGAAAGCGCTCCTCGATCTCCGCCGGCACCCGGAGCCGCCGATCGGATGGACCGCGCTCGCCGCGGGATTCCTGGCCTCGGCGTTCGTGGGCTATGTCGCCGTGAGATTCCTGCTGCGGTATCTGAAGCTCCACACGCTCAGGCCGTTCGCGATCTACCTCGCGCTCCTCGGAGCCGCGCTTCTCGCGTGGAGCTTCTCGAAAGGCCTTCCGATCTTCGGAGGCTGAGGAGAAGGAATCTTGAAAGCGACCGCGACGCCGGGACGGCCCCTTCTTCTGGCGATCGCCGGCCTGCTCGCCGCCGGCGCCGCGCCCGTCGAGAAGCCGGCCGAGAAGCCGGCGGAGCTCGTTCTGACCGGCGGCGCCGTCTACACCGTGGACGCCGCGCGATCCTGGGCGGAGGCGTTGGCGGTCCGCGGCGGCCGCATCGCGTACGTCGGCACGGCGGCCGGCGCGAAGCGGTGGATCGGGCCGTCGACGCGCGTGATCGACCTCGCCGGGAAGATGGTCCTGCCCGGATTCCACGACGCGCACGTCCATCCGGTCGAGGGCGGCATGGACCTCGCGCTCTGCAACGTGACGGGCCTCCAGACGAAGGAGGCGGTGTTCGACGCGATCCGCAAGTACGCCGCGGAACATCCGAAGGCGAAGGCGCCGTGGATCGTCGGCAGCGGCTGGGATCTGCCGCTCTTTCCGGACGCGAGCCCGAGCCGGCGCGATCTCGACGCGCTCGTGCCGGACCGCCCGGCGGAGATCAAGTCGGCCGACGGCCACTCCTCGTGGGTCAACTCGAAAGCGCTCGAGATCGCCGGCGTCACGCGGGCAACGCCGGACCCTCCCAACGGGCGCATCGAACGCGATTCCTCGGGCGAGCCCACCGGCACGCTGCGCGAGAGCGCAAAGCGCCTCGTCTCGCGCCACGTTCCCGAGTCCACTCCGGCCGAGTACGCCGAGGGGATGCGCCGCGGCATCGAGCTCGCGAATCGGCTCGGGATCACGTCGTTGATCGAGGCGAACGCGGGCGACCGGATCCTCGCGACGTATGCCGAGGCCGAGCGGACGGGCCGGCTGACGGCGCGCGTTCTGGCCTCGCTCTCGGTGAACACGAGCCGCGGGCCCGAGCAGGTGGCGGAGCTGGAGAAGAAGCGGCAGGCCTCGACGCACGGCCGCCTGCGGGCGACGGCCGTGAAGATCTTCGCCGACGGCGTCATCGAGGCGGAGACGGCCGCGATGCTCGCGCCGTATCTCGACCGGCCGGGCTGGTCGGGAAAGCCGAACCTCGAGCCCGATGCCTTCGACCGCCTCGCGACGGCCCTCGACGCGAAGGGATTCCAGATCCACATCCACGCGATCGGCGACCGCGCGGTGCGGATGTCGCTCGACGCGCTCGAGGCCGCGCGCAAGGCGAACGGCCCGCGCGACGCGCGCCCGCTCATCGCGCACCTCGAGGTCATCGAGCCGGAGGACATCCCGCGGTTCCGCCGCCTCGGCGTCGTGGCGGACTTTCAGCCGCTCTGGGCGTTCGCCGATCCGTACATCAAGGACCTGACGCTTCCGAAGCTCGGCCCCGAGCGATCGCGCTGGATCTATCCGATCGGGAGCGTCATGGCGAGCGGCGGCGTCGTGGCCGGCGGCAGCGATTGGTCGGTCAGCTCGATGAATCCGCTCGAAGCGATCGAGGTCGCCGTGCGGCGCCAGGATCCCGACGCGCCGGCCGGCGAGCCGTTCCTTCCCGACGAGCGGATCGCGCTGCCGGAGGCGATCGCCGCCTACACGATCGCGGGCGCCTACGCCGCGTTCGAGGAGAAGGAAACGGGATCGATCGAGACGGGGAAGGCCGCCGACCTGATCGTCCTGGATCGAAATCTCTTCGAGATCCCGGCCGAACAGATCGGCGACGCGAAGGTGCTCCTCACGCTGCTCGAAGGGAAGACCGTCTTCCGCGACCCGGCGTTCGCACTCGCGCCCTGAAGCGCGCGGCGAAGGTCAGTCCGCTTTCTTCTCGCGGTCGATCGTCGTCGCCCACATCCGGCCCTCGCGTTCGATGAACTCGAACTCGACCTTGTCGCCGGGGCGGAGCTCCGTGGCCGTCAGGCCTCCCTGGAACTTCGTCGTCTCCGTCCAGTAGAGATCCCACTGATCTCCTTTTTCTCCCTGGACGACCATGACGCGCGTGTCGGGGTCGACGCGGACGATCTTGCCTTTCTTCTCGTGATCCGCGGCGACGGCCGCCGCGGCGACGAGAAGCACCGCGGCGAGCACGAGCGACAACTTCTCTTTCATGAAAGACCTCCTAGTTTCCGCTCCCGTCGTTCTTGGGTTGCGGATTCGGTTCATGCGGATGCGGTTTCGGCGCGTTCGTCTTCTTTGGCTGAGGCCTCGGCCGGGGCTGCGCCGCCTGGGGCTTTGGCGCGGGCCGGGCCGCGGCCACGCGCTCCGGTGGGGGAGCCTCGTGCCGGACGGCCTCGGGACGCGACTTCTCGGCCGGCGGATTCTTCGCGACGCTCTTCTCCGGCTTCTTGGCCGGTTTCGTCGGCTTCGATGCCGTCTTCTCCGCCTTCGCGGCGTGCTCGGGTTGCGCCGGCTTCGAGACCGCTTTCTCCGGCCTGGCCTTCACGGCGCCCGGCTGCCGCGGCGACTCCGCCGGCCGGGCGTTCGTCACGTGCGAGCGTTCCACGTTGCGATTCGGACGTGCGTGCGCCGCCTCCGACGGCTTCGAGATCGCGGCCGCCCGCTCGGCCTTCGGCGCCACGACCGACAGACGCCGTCCCTGCGCCACTCCGGACTCGGTCAGGCTGACGGGGCGCACTCCGGCCTTCGCGACCGGAACCGGATCGATGCGATGGCCCGCGACGCGCGCGATGCGCTCCGGTGCCGGCCCCACGTTGTGCAGGACTCCGCCCGAAACGTGAAAGCTCGTCGTGCGGATCGTGTGGGCGAAGATCGCCGGATTGCGCTGCGCGGGAAGGCGGACCGACGCCACCCTCACGCCGACGAACTGGCGCGCGGGAACGAAGACGTACCGCGTCGAGGCCAGAACGACCGGTGTGCCGATATAGCCCGACGCCGTCAACGCGAAGCTCGGCGGCACCGGTGCCCAGCCGACGAAGTCGTCCGAGTAAGCCCAGGTCACCCAGGCCGGCGCCCAGATCGTGCCCGGCACCCAGACCCAACCGTACGGCGGCTCCCAGACCCACGTTCCGTAATGGAACGGGACGTCGCCCCACGGATCGGACGACGCCCATGTCCAGCCGCAGTCGGTGTAGTACCACTCGCCGTTCGCGTACGGCTGCCATCCGACGGCGACCGAAGGCGCCCAGACGTTTCCGTAGGAGGCCGTCGTGACCCATCGCCCATAAGGCGCGAGCGTCCGATGAAAGACCGACACGCTGACGCTCATCGCACCGAGCGCCGGCCGCGCGGAAGCGAGCGTCACGAGACCGGCAAGAAAAATCGTAGCGAGAAGACTTCTCCTCATGGCCGCTCCTTTCGAGGATCTCGAACTGCAACCACGGTGCCACCGCGGCCTAAGTGACTGGGGGCGGAAGGCTTTCAGGATTCAGGAGAGACGGGGCTGCTTCTCGTTCGCGTACTGCCAGAGCGCCCGGTCGACTTCTCGCATCGCGCATCCGGAGCGGCGCGACAGTTCCCGGCAGAAGCGGACGTACTTCCACCAGAAGTCGAAGTCGTATCGGGGAATTTTCTCGATCCCGAGCGACCAGACGGCGCGCACGTCCAGAACGGGGTACGGGTCGGCGTGGCAGAAGTGGAGGATCGCGGAGGCCGTCGGGAACCCGACGCCTTCGAGCGCGGTCAGCGATTCGATGCGCCGCCGCTCGTCGCGCGACGTCAGGGCCTCGCGCGTCGCATCGCGGACGTCACGCTCGGAGTTGCGCTCGACGCGCGGCCGGCTGCGCGGCGTCTTCCAGAACGCGACGGCGAGGAAATCCTCGCGGCGCAGACGCCTCTCGCGGCGAATTCGCGCGAACGCGCCGGCCACGGGGGAGGCGTCGTCCCCGGGGAATCGGGCGGCCCAGTCCGCGATGCGGGCGGCGGGGAAGCGGAGGCGGAGCTCGGGCATGGCGCGCGAGCGTAGCAGGCTGCTGAAAAATCGACGCGGGCGTCGTGTCCGGGGCTTTCGGCCTCGGGCGTTCGCTGCGCGAACGGCGGCCGAGAGTTTCTAGCTCGGATCGCGATTGAGCCCTCCGGGCCGAAACTGTCGGCTGCCTGTCGTCTTCGAGCGCCGCAGCCGAAGGTCATCACCTTCTCGCCGATGCTGCTAGCAGTCCGCCCGGAAAAAAGTCGGGGCGGGGGAGGATCGCCCCCGCCCCCGGAGATTTCTCGCTCCTCCGAGACTAGAGCGAGTTGAGAAACGCGAGCAGCTGGCCCTTCTCGAAGCTCGACAGGCGCGTGAACCGGTCGCGCGAGCGCCGGGCCTGGCCGTCGTGCGCCAGGATCGCCTGCGCGAGCGTCGTCGCGCGCCCGTCGTGGAGGAGCGTCGTCAGCTTGCGCACGCCCCAGAGCGGCGCCGTGCGCATGAGACGGCCGGTCGCCTGGTTCTGCGTGATCCCGTCTCCGAGCGACCCCATGTCGTGCAGGAGGAAGTCCGAGTACGGGTGGAAGGTCACCTGGTTCAACGCCGCGACGGAGTTGCGTCCCGTCCGAAGCGTTGCGAGGTGGCAGTCCGCGCAGCCGATGTTGTTGAACTGATGCTCGCCGAGGATCGCCGCGCCCGGGATCGGTCCGCGCGGCGGAGGCGCCAGGAACGTCATGAAATCGGCGAAGGCCTCCACGCCGGTGCCGTCGTCGTTGACCGTGGGCATGGGATTGCAGGAGAGCGCATCGCAGTCGCCGCCGGGACAGTTCTCGGCGGGGAACTGCGGGCTCGTGATTCCCATCTCGTTGACGTAGGCGTCGCCGGCGAATTGGAAGAGCGACGGATTCTGGTCCTTCCAGCCGAACTTGCCGACGGCGAGCTTGCCCGTCGTCAGCTTCGTCACGATACTCACGATGCCGCCGGTGCGATCCGGGTCATTGCACTCCGCGGCGGCGATCTGCTGGAACGTCGCGTCGGGGACCGCGTCCACGAGACCCAGTCCGAAGAGGGGAGTGGTCCGGCGCTTCGCGACGATCGTTGCTTCGGGGGGAACCGTCTCGGCGAGATATTCGCACGCGCCGGTGACTCCGATTCCCTGTTCCTGAATCAACGATCCTCCGAATTGCGTGAGGGGATCGAACTGTCCGTTTCGCCGGAATCGCCCGAACCGCGTCTCCAGCCGGTCGCTGCCGCCGCCGATCGCCGGAGCGGAGTGACAGGTCCCGCAGGAGACGTCATTGAAGACCGGCCCGAGCCCCTCCTCGACTGTCTCGACCTCGTTGAACTCGTCCTTGCCGGCGTCGAAACGCGCGAGCTGATCGGGCGTCAGGTTGCGCAGCGGTTCGCCGAAATCCGGAGGAGAAGTCCCCGCGGTGGGGGAGAGGGCGAGGGAACCGAGGAGCAGAAGGGATGCCGCGATACACGGAAGGGGAACTCTCGAGCCCATTGGGCCTCCTTGAATCGGCTCTCGAGATGCGGGCCCACCTGCCCGCTGGTCTGGGAGTCTGATGGCGACTGTAGAGAGGTCGGGAGCGCGCCACAATTGTCCCGAGGGATAGAAGAAGGCCACTCCTCGATCTGCGCTCGACGCCCGATTACTGAACGATCGTCCAGCATTCCGACCCGCGGTGCCGTCGGGCGGCGTCTGTCCGGCCGATCAGGTGGAGGCGCGGGCCTGCGCGTCGGTCACTTCGTCGCGGCGTCCCACTCCGCCTGGCCGCGCGCGAGCACGTCGGCCAGGTCTTCAGGCAGGAGAAAGCGGTCGCGGATCTGCCGGAGCGCCGCCGCGGCGAAGAACCCGAGGTACCGCTCCGGCGATCCGTAGCGCTCTTCGAGCGAGACTCGCGGGTCCCCGGTCCGCTCCCGATCGGCGCGCGTTCGGGGGAGCGGGACGTAGGAGCCGACGAAGCTGACGCGCTCTCCCGCGAACCCCGTGGCCGGGTCGCGGAGATTCCATCCCGTGTACGTTGCGACGGGCGCCTCCATCTCGGGGATCCGGACGCCGGCACGATCGTTTCCGTCCGCGTCGACCTGCGGCACGAGCGTCGGGAACGGGTGGCCGACGGCCGGCGGCTCGCGGTCGACGATGCCCTGCCTGAAGCGCGGCCCGAAGTCCAGTCGATACGCGGCGTGCGCCGACGCGGGCCGCGCGAGGTCCGGAATTCCCGGCCACTTCAAGGCATCGAGCGGCACGAGCGTGCCGTCCGCGATGCGCGGGTAGCGGCTTTCGGGCGGCGCGACGCCGTCGCGAACCCATGCCTGCATATCGATCAGGAGCGCGCGCCAGAGCCACGAGACGGGATTCGGGTTCTGTGGATGCGACGACCGCAGTCCGCGGAACGTCTCGGCGCTCGGCGGAAAGGGACCCGAAAAATGCTGCAGGCCTGCGAAGAAGTAGACGCGGGTCTCTTCGGGCAGCGGGGCGTCCACGCGCCCGTCGGGGCTCGTGTGGATGAGCGACGCCGCGCGCCCCCAGTACTCGTAGGAGGTGTTCGTCGCGAAGATCTTCGGCGCGACGTTCTCGGCCCGCGCGCGATCGAGCAGTCCCGCCGTCTGGCCCGTCTCGGGATCCGTCTCGGGTAGCTCGGTGAACGGGAAGAGGTCGGTCGGATAGAAGAGCGGGGAGAGCGGCTGGGCGTCGCGGGACGGCTGCGCGAAGCGGTGGTTGAAGCTGCCGACGCCGGCTCCCGCCACGTGGATCATCAGCCCGTCGAACACGCGCCGTCCCGATTCGTCCGCGTTGAATCCCTGGGCGAGGAAGTGGCGCAGAAACCGGCCGGACTGCGAGATGCCTTCGCCGTAGACACGGCGGGCCGGCGCGATCGACGCGGCATCGTTCTTGAAGTACGAGGCGGCGTCGCGGATTGCCGCGAGGCCCAGCCCCGACACGACCGGATCGCGCGCCGCGTACACGATCTCGTAAATCTTCCCCGGCCGGAAACCGCCCTCGAGCCGGATCGTCCCGTCGTCCGGCACGATCCGGCCGGCATCCTCGCGCGCGAAGCGCCACCGGCGCCGCGGAATCACGCGCCGCGGGCCGAGCGGCGAATCCCGCTCGGTCATGACGTTCGCCGAGCTCTTCGGGTCCGAGACGGGGTAGCTCGTTCCGCCGACCGAGCCGACGATCACGTGGCCGAGCGTGTGCGTCGCGGCCGGCTCGTCCACGATGAAGTCCGCGCGGACGAGGCCGCCGATCGGGTGCCCGTTCTGCCGCGCGACCGGCGCGTTCAGTCGCAGGCGGTCCGGCTCGGCGCGAACGTCCCATTGCCAGCCGACCCAGGCGACCGTGACGCCGCGCCGCATGAGGAAGCCGTCTCCGAGCTCTTCGTCCGATGTCGGATCGCTCGCGCCGCGGGCGCGATTCATGAGGGCGAAGATCGCCTTGCCGCCGCGGTTGGGGACCTCGAGGAGCAGATCGCCGCTCCCGCGCGCAGGGTCCTTGGGCTTGATGACGTAGAAATCGGCGGAGAACTCGACCTGCCCGCGGGCATTGCGGGGGGCGAGCGGCAGATCGACGATGACGCGGTCGTGCGGGTCGTCGGGCAGAACGACGAACCGCATCGTTCCGGCGACCTTCTCGTACGCGCCGGCGAGTCCCCACGAACGTCCGCCCGCCAGGTCCTCGCGGGAGCGGACCTCGACGGAGACGACGACGGCCGGCGCCGTTCCCGCAACGGCGAGCCCGAGCCCGAGCCAGACGGCAGCAAAGATTCGCGAGGGCTTCATGTCGCGAGGCTATCGCAGCGGGTCCGTGGGGTAGTCTGGCCGGCTCATGTCGCCGGCCGCCGCCGCTCCTCGTTTCGATCCGGCCAGCCGCCGCGCGGTGACCGCCGCGCTGCTCCTCGTTTCGGCGCTCGCGTCCTTCGAGTCGACCGTCGTCTCGACCGCGATGCCGACGATCATCGGAGACCTCGGCGGCCTGCCGCTCTACGCCTGGGTCTTCTCGATCTATCTCCTGACTTCAACGGTCGGAATGCCCCTGTACGGCCGTCTCGCGGACATCTACGGGAGGCGCCGGCTGCTTCTCATCGCGATCGTCATCTTTCTCTCCGGAGCCGTCGGGTGCGCCCTGGCGCGATCGATGGTCCAGTTGATCGCCGCCCGCGCGCTGCAGGGCATCGGGGCCGCCGGCCTCATGCCGATCGCGATGACGATCGCCGCCGACGTTTATTCGCTCGAGCAGCGCGCCCGGGTGCAGTCACTCTTCTCCGGAGTCTGGGGCTTCGCGGCGCTCGTCGGGCCGCTGCTCGGCGCCTTCCTGACCGTGCGCTTCGGCTGGCGGTCGATCTTCTCGATCAATCTGCCGCTCGGCGCGATCGCGTTCTTTCTCGTGGCGACGCGGCTCGTCGAATCGCGGGCCGCGCTGCCCGACCCCGTGGACCTCGCCGGCGCCGCGACGCTCGCGCTCGGCGTGACGCTGCTCCTCTTCGGCGTCCTCCGGACCCCCGGTCCGGGAGCGTCGCCGGCCGTGCGCATGTTGCTGCTCGCCGGCGGCGCGGCGTCGCTTGCCGCCTTCGCGCGGATCGAGGCGAGCCGGCAGCATCCGCTCGTGCCGCCGGCGCTTTTCCGCCGCTGGGAGACGGCGGCGCCCTACCTCGCAGGCATCGCGCTCGGGACGACGGTCTTCGGCATCGACACGTTCGTGCCGCTCTTCGTTCAGGGCGCGCGCGGCGGCACACCGGGAGCTGCGGGCGCCGTCGTGACGCCGCTGATCTTCTGCTGGGCGGCGTCGGCCGCCGCCGCCGGGAGGCTGATCCTGCGCTTCGGCTTCCGCCCGACGGCGCGCTTCGGCGCCGCGCTCGCGGTTCTCGGGCTGGCGGGCCTTCTCGCGGGCGCCCTGACCAACGCCGGCGTCGCGTGGATCAGCGCCGCGTGCGGGATCGTCGGGCTCGGTCTCGGGCCGAGCTCCCTGGCGCAGGTGCTCGCGATCCAGCAGGTGGCGCCGGAGCCGCAGCGCGGCGTGGCGACAAGCCTCGTGCCGTTCTTCCGGACGGTGGGCGGATCGCTCGGCGTCGGCGCCCTCGGCGGCGTGCTGACGGCGGGGCTCGCGGCGCGTCTCGGCAGCGGGCTCGAGGCGGCGAGCCGCCTGCTCGCGGGGCCGCGCGCTCTTGCGCCTGGCGCCGCGCCGGTCGACCCGGCGATCTTCCGCGACGCGATCGAGAAGTCGCTGCTTCCGGTCTTCGGCGTCCTTCTGGTGCTCTCGGCCGCGAATCTCTTCGTGGCCGGCCGGTTCCCCGAGGCGGACATGCCGGTCCGCCGCGAGACCGCCGCCGCCGAGATCGCCTGAGGGGCTCCTAAGGGGAGACGACCGGCAGCTCGAGCGCGCTCGGGTGCGCGGCGTCGTGGAGCAGGGTCACGTGCGCGACCCGCCCGTCCTTGCCCGTCTCGTTCGCCACGACGCCGCCGCTGTTGTAGTTCTTCTCCGCGCCGATCGTGTTCGGGCAGTGGACGAGGAGGCGCAGCCGGCTGCCCTTGGATACGCGCCGCGAGAAGAACGTGAAGTTGTCGAAGACGTACTTCTCGGCTTTTCCGGCCGTGACGGGCTTCGCCTCGCGGAGCGACTCGCGGTAGCGCGCGCGCATCGTCGCTCCGGTGAGGAAGACCGAGCCGCCGTCCGGCAGGATCTCGTAGAGCGCCGCCTCGAGGTCCGTGTCCGGCACATCCATCGAGAGCCAGACGGTCAGCTTCGGGAAGCCGCTGACCTCGGCGGCCTCGGGCATCGGCTCGCTGTGGTACACGGCGCCGTTGCCGAAGAGATCCTGGAGCGCGCGCTGCGAGACGAGGCCCGCCGGATCGTCGTCCGGCTCGAGCGCGCCCGGCCGCGTGTCCATCGGGTCGTAGGTCCAGCGGTCGGCCGCGGCTCCGGCGCCGGCCTTGTCGGCGAGCGAGCCCGAGTGAAAGAGGTCGCCCGCGGCGCCCGCCGAGGCCAGATAGAGGACGCGGCTCTTGTTCGCGATCGACTCGAGGGTGTCGGCGTATTTCCACTCCTCGGCGCCGGGGCCGACGACGTAGTACGCGACCCGCTTCTTCAGGAACGCGGGCTTCGCCCCCGCCTTCATCGTCCAGTCGTACCACTCGCGGTGCAGGCCGTTGAGGTCGAGCACGCTCGCGGATCCGAAGTGCAGGCCGCCGACGTCCGCCTTGGGCGTGCGGGTGCCCGCGTGGTCCCAGGGGCCGATGATCAGGTAGTGGTTCTCCTTCGCGGCGGCCGTGCCGTGCTCCATGTGGCGCCGGTAATAGGTAAACGCCCCGGGCTGGTCGCCGTCGTAATGGCCGGTGATCGTCAGGATCGGGAGCGCGAGGCGGCCATAGTTCTCCGTCGTCGGAACCATCGCGTCGTAATACGCGTCGGTCGACGGGTGCTCGATCCATTTCTGGAAGACCGTGGAGGAATTGCCGACGATGCGGTCGAAGTCCTTGAACGCCGTGTGCCCGTTGTAGTACTCGCGCGCCTTGGCGGCCCAGAAGCCGGACGCTCCGAAGAGGTTTCCGTTTCCCGTCACGCCGCTCGTGAACGAGAGCCACTGCAGGTCGTAGGGCGCGAAGATGTTGTACTGGAACGGAAAGTCGATGCCGGGGTGCGCGGCGGCCGCCGGCACGATCGTCGAGAGATGCGGCGGAAACTCTTTCGCGACGGACCACTGGTCGAAGCCCGCATAGGAGCCACCCCACATCGCGACCTTCCCGTTGCACCCGGGCTGCTTCGCCAGCCACTCGACGACGTCGTATCCGTCGCGGCCGTCGTTGGCGAAAGGTTCGAAGACGCCGCCGGAGTTCCCGCGACCGCGGACGTCCACGAGCGCGAACACGTAGCCATGCGAGGCGAAGTAGAAGGCCCGATCGAGATAGCTGTCGCCGATGTACGGCGTGAGCGTGAAGACGGCGGGGAGATCTTCCTTCTGGCCGGCCGGCCGGTAGATCGTCGCGTTCAACGCGACGCCGTCACGCATTGGAATCTTCACGGCCCACTGCATCTCGACCTTCGAGCCGTTCGGCGGCTCATCGGCGGGGGCCGCGCCGAGGAGAAGCGGGGCGAGGGTCAGGGTCGCGATCGTGGAGATCTTCGAGTGCACGTCGTCCTCCTCCGGAATGCTCGAAAAGGGCTGCCGCGATGCTACCGCGATCCCGCGCGCCACCCCCACTTAGAATGCGCCGAGCCTCGAAAGGAGAATTCATGATCGCTGCGGTGGCCCTTCTCGGTCTCGCCCTCGCCGATACGACGCCGTCGGCGCCGCCGTCCATCCCGCCGTCGTTCTTCGCGGCGCACCGCGAGAAATTTCTCGCGAAGCTTCCTGCGGGGTCGATCGCCGTTCTCCACGCGGCGCCCGAGACTTCGGTCGAGACGAGCACCGATCCCTACCGCCAGAGCTCCGACTTCTGGTACCTGACCGGATTCTCGGAGCCGGACTCCGATCGCGGTGCTCGTCCCGGCTTCGAGGGGAGGCGCCGCGCAATTTCTGCTCTTCGTCCGCCCGCGCGACTTCGCGGCCGAGCAGTGGACGGGATGGCGGGCCGGCGTCGATGGCGCGAAGAAGGACTTCGGCGCGGAGGCGTATCCGATCTCGGATTTCTGGAGCCGCCTGCCGGCGCTCGCCTCGGGGCAAACGCAAGCGCTCTACTACGAGTCGGGCGGCGATGAGGTCTTCGGGCGAAAGCTGCTGGAGACCTGGAATGCGGGCAACGCCAACGCGCTCGCGCCGCGCCCCGCCGCGGACGCCTCGCCGATCCTCGCCGAGCTGCGGCTCGTGAAGGACGCCGCGGAAATCGACCTGCTGCGCACCGCGTCCCGCATCTCGGCCGAGGCCCATCGCGCCGCGATGGCCGAAGTCGCACCGGGCAACGGAGAGTGGGACCTGAAAGCCGCGATGGTCGGCATGTGCCTCGCGCGCGGCGCCGCGCGGATGGCGTATCCGCCGATCGTGGGTTCCGGCCGCAACGGCGTCGTCCTGCACTACGTGGACGACTCCAAGCGGCTCGCCGACGGCGAGTTCATCGTCAACGACACCGCGTGCGAGTACGGGATGTACACCTCCGACGTCACGCGGAGCTACCCGGTGTCGGGACATTTCTCCGAAGAGCAGCGGAAGATCTACGAGATCGTGCTCGCGGCGCAGAAGGCCGGGTTCGCGGCGGTCAAGCCCGGGGCGGCCTTCCACGAGGTGCATGACGCGACGGTGCGCGTCGTCGTCGACGGCCTCCTCGCGCTCGGCGTCCTCACGGGCGACCGCGCCGAGATCCTGCGGACGCGCGCGTACCAGAAGTTCTATCCGCACGGCTCGAGCCACTGGGTCGGCCTGAACGTCCACGACGCCGGCAGCTACCAGTACCCTCCCGGCGTCGAACGGCTCGCGCGCTACGGCGTCGCCCAGACGAAGCTCGAGCCCGGCATGGTGCTCACCGTCGAGCCCGGCATCTACATTCCCGCAGGCGGCGCGCCCGATCCGCGCTGGAACGATCTTGGCGCGCGGGTCGAGGACGTCGTCCTCGTGACGGCGACGGGGATGGAGTGCTTGTCGTGCGGCGCGCCGCGCGAGATCGCCGACGTCGAGAAGGCGATCGCCGAAGGCCGCGGCAGCCGGACGCCTCGGCGGCGCTGACCGGGGTTTCGATCGCGGCGAATCGCAGCGCGCTCATCGAGTGTTTCCTCTCGGCGAGCCGACCCGACGTCCGCGGTCCCGACCCGTCGAGGCCGGGGCCGCGGACGCCCGGGCATTCAGTCGAGCTGGAGATCGAGAACGTCTTGGTCGGCGATCGCGAAGTGTCCGACGTCGCCGCTCGCCGCTGCCGACGAGACCGCCGGCGCGCCCTTCGCCTCCGCCTTGTCATTCTGTGCGACTCCGAGGATCGCCGTCAGCACCACGAAGATCGCTGACACCGCCCACGCTCCCCACTTGCGCATCGTCTTCTCTCTCATGGCTTCCTCCTGATGCCGGAGAAGAAACGCAACGCGCACGCCAGCGGATCGCGCCGCGGCGGAAAGCGCGAACTCGTTGAGTCCGGGAAACTTCGCCTTCCGCTGATTTTCCGGTGGAGGCCGCTTGTCCGATTCCTGGACGGGTTTTCTAGATTCTGGACTCTCTAGACTCGGGATACGGCGATGCCGTGTTTCTGGATGCGCTGGTAGAGCGAGCTCCGTGAGATTCCGAGCCGCTCCGCAGCGCGCCCCACGTTCCCGTGTTCCGCGGCGAGCGCGCGCTCGATGAGCTGCCGCTCGCCCTCTCTCAGCGTCACCACACCGGTCGGCCTCGATTCGCGTCTTGCCGTCTCGAAATCGAAGCCGAGGTGATCCGGCTCGAGGACCTCCCCCTCCGTCAGGAGAACGGCGCGCTCGAGTACGTTGCGAAGCTCGCGGACGTTTCCCGGCCAGGAGTGGCTCTGGAGACGGCGGAGGGCCGCGGAGGAGAGTCGCGGGGCGGGGCGACCCAGCTCGCCCGAAATCCGCCGGAGAACGTGCTCCGCGAGAATCGGGATGTCTTCGATGCGGTCGCGCAGCCGCGGGAGCTCGAGAAGGAGCGTGCTGATGCGGAAGTAGAGGTCCTCTCGGAAGCGCTTCTGTTCGACGAGACGCGAGAGGTTCTGGTGCGTCGCGGCGAGGAGCCAGACGTCGGTCCGCCGGTCGCGGACGTCGCCGAGGCGCCGGTAGCGACCTTCCTCGAGGACCTTCAGGAGCTTCGGCTGCACCTCCCGGTCGACGTCGCCGATCTCGTCGAGGAAGAGCGTTCCCTTGTCGGCGGCCTCGAGCAGCCCGATCTTCGTCGTGACGGCGCCCGTGAACGCGCCCCTCTCGTGCCCGAAGAGCTCGGTCTCGAGGAGCTCGCGGGTCAGCCCGGCGCAGTTCAGGTCCACAAAGCCTTCGTCGCGGCGCGGACTTTGAGCGTGGAGCCAGGCCGCGAGGACCCCCTTCCCGGTCCCGGTTTCGCCGCGGATCAGGACGGGGCGGTCGGACTGCAGCAGGCGGCGCGCCTTGTCGGCGAGCGCGCGGATCGCCGGGGCCGACCCGAGAAACGGATCGATCGGACCACGGGTGCGCAGAGACTCGTCGCGCCGCTCGCGGCGCCGCGCGCGTTTCGCATCGAGCGAGCGCTGCAAGACGAGGAGGAGCGCCGGACGATCGACCGGCTTGACGAGAAACTGCTCCGCGCCGCGCCGCAGGGCTTCGACCGCGATGTCGAGCGCGTTCGGATCCGCGAGGACGATGCAGCAAGGCCCCTCGAGACCGACTCGCTTCGCCTCATCGAGCAGGTCGAGCGCGGTCCCGTCCGGGAGTCGGCAGCTCGCGACGATGGCTTCCGGCCGGGCGATGCGGAGCCGCGACATCGCCTCGCGCAAGCTCGCGGTCTCGTCCACCTCGTAGCCGTCGGCTGTCAGGACCTTCTCAAGACCCCGCCGGGCGGCCGCGTCGTCCTCGACCAGGAGGACTCTGTGGCTCGAGGTGGAAATCCGGGCTCCTCCAGAACAGTTCGACCAGCCACGATTGTAGCCTCCGCGACCGCCGCTTTGGGTCGACGAAAAGGCGATCGCCGAGGGCCGCGCGAAAGCGAAGGCGCGGGCCGGCGCCGCGAAAACCTGGTCGGCGGAGCCGAGCTACTCGAACCGGAGCGCGACGACGGGATCGACGCGCATGGCGCGGCGGGCGGGGATCCAGCACGCGAGGACCGCGGCCGTGAGCAGCAGAAACGCGACGGCGGCGTAGGTCGCGACGTCCCACCGGCTCACTTCGAAGAGCAGGCTCGAGAGGTAGCGCGTCAGGAGAAGCGCGCCGGCGAGCCCGGCGGCGAGACCGAGCGCCGTCAGACCCAGGCCCTGCCGGAAGACGAGCCGGATCACGTCCCCGCGCGTCGCGCCGAGCGCGAGCCGTACGCCGACCTCGCGCGTGCGCCGACCGACGCTGTAGGAGAGGACGCCGTAGATCCCGATCGCCGCGAGCAGCAGCGCCGTGACGCTGAAGAGCGCGAGAAGCGTCGTGCGAAAGCGCGGCTGCGCGACGGAGTCAGCCACGATCTGGGTCATGGGCTGCACGCCTTCGAGCGGAAGCGCGGGATCGAGTGCGCGCACCTCTTCGCGCAGCGCCCCGGCGAGGCGACCGGGATCGCCCGCGGCGCGGATCGCCACGTAAGAAGCCCACCAGGGATCCTGGACGAACGGAACGTACATCTCGGGACGCGAGGCCTCGCCCAGGCCGTCGCGCTTCACGTCGCCGGCGACGCCCACGATCTCGCGCGGAACGCTCTCGGTGAAGCCGAAAAGGAGGCGCCGGCCGATCGGATCTTCGCCCGGAAAATAGCGCTTCGCGAATGCGGAGGAGACGATGCAGACCCTCGGCGAGCCGGCGGCGTCGGAGTCCGAGAATGCCCGGCCGCGGAGCATGGGAATGCCGAGCGCGGCGAAGTAGCGCGGCGTGGCGGCCGTGTAATTGGCCGCGAGGTCCGATCCTGCCGCCTTTTCCGCCGCGCGGCCCTCGATCTGGAACTCGAAGTGGAGGCCGCCGCCGTACAGCGGAAGCGGCAGCGCCGCGGCCGCGGCGTCGACTCCCGGGAGGCGGTTCAGGCGTTCGACGAGGCGCGACGAGAAGTCCGTCCATTGCTCCGGTTTTGAAAACTGCGTCCGAGGAAGCGAATAGCCGGCCGTCAGCACGTGCTCCGGCCGGAATCCCAGGTCCACGTCGCGCAGGCGCAGAAAACTCTTCGCGAGCAGCCCTGCGCCGACGAGGAGGATGAACGAGACCGCGGTCTCGGCGAGGACGAGCAGGTCCCGCAGGCGCCGCTTTCCGCCGCTCTCGCCGGCGCCGAGGGACCCCTCGCGCAGCATGCCCGTGAGGTTCGCGCCGGTGGCCTGGAGCGCGGGCGCGAGCCCGAAGACCGCCGCGGCGGCGAGGGACGCGAGGAAGGAGAAAGCGAGAACACGTCCGTCGATCGCGATCTCGGCGGCGCGCGGCAGGTCCGACGGCAGCCACGCGCGGAGCAGCCGCATGCCCGAGTACGCCGCGAGGAGTCCGAGCGTGCCGCCGGCGACACCGAGGAGGAGGCATTCGGTCAGGAGCTGCCGCACGAGGCGCGCGCGCCCCGCGCCGAGCGCCGTGCGGATTGCGACTTCGCGCGAGCGGGCGCCGGAGCGCGCGAGCAGCAGGTTCGCGACGTTCACGCAGGCGATGAGGAAGAGGAGGCCGACGGCGCCGAGCAGCACCGTGAGCGCCGTCCGGACGCCGGCCACGAGACTCTCGGCGAGCGGCACGAGGCGGATGCCCCAGCCCTCGTTCTCCTTCGGATACTGTCGCGCGAGATCGGCAGCGATCGCCGCGAGCTCGGCCTGCGCCGGCCCGAGCGCGGCGCCGTGCTTCAGGCGGCCGACGATCGTGAGGTAGTGGCCCGCCCGCCGCTGGCGCAGATCGCCGAAGACCGGGTCCTGCGCGAGCGGCGTCCAGAGCTGCGCGGGAGGATTCGACGGCGGCGTGCGAAAGGCGTCGGGAAGCACTCCGACGATCGTGAAGAGGCGCTCGTCGAGCGCGACGGTCTTCCCGACGACCGCCGGATCGGCGCCGAACCGCTCGCGCCAGAGCGCCTCGCCGAGCACGGCCACGGGCGGCGCGCCGGGGACGTCGTCGGGCGCGCCGAGGGCGCGGCCGAGCAGCGGATGCGGGTGGAAGACGTCGAACACGTTCGCCGTGACCGTTCCGGCCGCGACGAGCGCCGGCTCGCCGCGCCCGGTCAGCGTGAAATCGTGCATCCGAATCGCGCCGAGCGCTTCGAACGATCGCGCGCGGCTCTGCCAATCCGCGTAGTTCGGATACGACGCGCCGTTGTTGAAGACGTTCTGGCTCGGCTGCGTTTGGTAGACCGCGACGAGCCGCTCGGGCTCCGGGAAGGGCAGCGGCTTGAGCAACACCGCGTTGACGACCGAGAAGATCGCCGTGTTCGCGCCGATCCCGATCGCGAGCGTCAGGAGCGCGACCACCGTGAAGCCGGGAGCGCGCGCGAGCGCTCGCGCGCCGAATCGAAGGTCCCGGAGGAACGAGCCCATGCGATCTCTCGCGCCAGAATATCGCGCGCGTTGGACGCCGCCGGCGCCCGCCGGCGGATATGCTTCCTCGACAGTTGGGAGGTTTCGATGCCGACGCCACGTTCCGGGTCTCTGCTCGCGCTCGTCCTTCTCGCCGCCTTCGCCGTCTCGGGTGCCGCGCCGTCGCGGGCCGCCGGGGCCCGCATCGTCGTGACGTACGGGGACGGCCTCATCGCGGACGGCGGGCCGCAGGACGGGCGCCTGCTGCTCCTCTTCTCGACGGACAAGACGGCCGAGCCGCGATTTCAAATCAGCGACACGAGCCTGAACAGCCAGCAGGTCTTCGCCATCGACGTCGACGGCTGGAAGACGGGGCAGGAGGCGGTGGTTCCATCCGACGTCCTCGGCTACCCGCTCGAACGGCTGTCCGAAGTGCCCGCGGGCACCTACCAGGTTCAGGCGCTGCTCCATCGCTACGAGACCTTCCACCGCTCGGACGGGCACGTCGTCAAGCTGCCGCCCGACCGCGGCGAGGGGCAGCAGTGGAGCAAGGCGCCGGGCAACCTCTACTCGACGCCGCGCGAGATCGTCTACGACCCCGCGAAAGGCGCCACGATTCGCATCGTCCTCGACAAGGTCATTCCGCCCATCCCCGATCCGCCGGAGACGAAGTACGTCAAGCACGAGAAGATCGTGTCGCAGATCCTCTCGAAGTTCTGGGGCCGCAAGGTCTACCTGGGGGCGCACGTCCTGCTCCCCGAGGGCTTCGACGCGCACCCCGAGGCGCGGTACCCGCTCGTCATCTTCCACGGCCACTTTCCCGACACGATCACCGGGTGGCGCGAAGAGCCGCCCGACCCGAACCTCGCGCCGGACTATTCCGATCGCTTCCATCTCTCCGGCTACAACCGGATCCAGCAGGAGGAGGCGTATCAGTTCTCCAAGGACTGGAAGGCGCCGGGTTACCCGCGCTATCTCGTCGTCGAGATCCAGCACGCCAATCCGTTCTACGACGACTCCTACGCCGTCAACTCGCAGAATCTCGGCCCGTACGGCGACGCGATCACGTACGAGCTCATCCCGTACCTCGAGAAGAAATACCGTGCGATCGGCGCGGGTTGGGCGCGCTTCCTGTACGGCGGCTCGACCGGCGGCTGGGAGTCTCTCGGCGCGCAGATCTTCTATCCCGACGAGTACAACGGCGCCTGGGCGGCCTGTCCGGATCCGATCGACTTCCATCAGTACGGCGTCGTGAACATCTACGAGGACGCCAACGCCTATGAATGGAAGGGGCCGTGGAAAGTCGTGGCGACGCCCGGCCACCGCGACTATCTCGGACACATCTCCTCGACCGTCGAACAGATGAACCGGCTCGAGCTCGTCGTCGGCCCGAGGACGCGCTCGGGCGGGCAATACGACATCTGGCAGGCCGTCTATTCCCCCGTCGGGATCGGACGGATACCCGAAGCCGATCTGGGACAAGCGTACCGGCGTCATCGACAAGGAGGTTGCGGGGTACTGGAAGGAGAACTACGACCTCGTGAACATCCTGAAGCGCGACTGGAACAAGGGCCTCGGCCGAAAGCTCGAAGGCAAGCTCCACATCTACGTCGGCGAGGCGGACAACTACTACCTGAACAACGCGGTCTATCTCGCCGAGCAGTTCCTCAAGAGCACGAAGGATCCGTACTACGGCGGCGAAGTGGACTACGAGCCGCGCGCGGAGCACTGCTGGAACGGCGACCACACGCGCCCCAACGCCGTCTCGCGCCTGCGCTACCACCAGATGTTCGCGCCGAAGATCGTCGAGCGAATCGAGAAGTCCGCGCCGCCCGGCGCCGACCTGAAGAGCTGGCGGTACTGATCCGCGGAGCGCCCTCGCCCCGGCCATGAGGATCACGGACCTGCGGCTCGCCCGCACGGGCGACACCGCTCGCGCGACGGCGCGCGTGACGTGGGAGGAGATTCCGCGGCCGCCTTTCGATCTCTCCTTCGAGACGACGGGACCCGGGGCGGAGGACTTCGGCGCCGAGCCCGAGGCCTTCCTTCTCGCGAGCGTCCTCCCGGCGATGAAGAACCGCGAGCGTCGCGTCTTCGTCGAGGGGCGTCTCTGCCCGCGCCTCGCCGACGGTGTCACCGCGGCGATCGCGCTCCTCGGGGACTGGTATCGGACGCCGCGCGGCCCCGTCGCGATCGAGCCATCGGAAGGCTTTCGCGCGATCGCGCCGCGACAGCCGGCGCGCGCGGCCTTCTTCCTGACCGGAGGCGTGGACTCGCTCCATCTCCTGCGGACGAACCGATCGCACTATCCGCCCGGCCATCCGAATGCCTTTCAGGACGCGATCTCGGTCTTCGGCCATCTGTGCGCGGACGGCGACGAATCGCCATGGGTCGAGCGCGTACGGCCGGTCATCGCGCGGATCGCGGCGCGTTCGGGGCTCGAGATCGTCTTCTTCCGCACGAACGTCTGGAGGCTCGAGCCCAATCTCCCGTTCGTCACGGAAGAGAGTCTTTCCGCGTCGCTCCTCTCGACGATCCATCTCCTGCGGCGCCGCTGGACGCGCGTGTCGATCGCCACGGGCCGCGACGCGGGCTCCGAGGTCGTGCGGGGGACGCACCCGATGCTCGATCCCCTCTACGGCTCGAGCGCGGTGGACGTTCGCCACGATCCGAGCCCGTTCAACCGGTTCGAGCGCCTCGCCCAGCTCTCCGCGACGCCGGGCGGCGTGGAGGATCTCGTCGTTTGTCTGGCGTATCCCGACCCGCCCGATCTGAACTGCGGGCGTTGCGAGAAGTGCGTCCGGACGATGACGCAGCTCGTCGCTCTCGGGAAGCTGTCGGAGGCGCAGCTCTTTCCTCGCGAGGTGCGGCCCGAGACGATCCGCGCGATCTCGATCAAGCCGATCGAAGCGGCCTACTGGATCGAGATCGTGCCCGCGCTCGCCGCGCGCGGCCGGGAGGACCTCGTGGAGGCGATTCGAGAACGCCTCGCGGAAACCCGGCGGTTCGAGCGTTGGTCCCGAGACGAGGGCTGGAAGGGACGGCTCCGAAAGCTCGATCGGCGCTTCCTCGGAGGCCGGCTGCTCGGGCTCCGAAGGCGGATCGTCCCGGCCTATCGCTCCCAGAACCCGACGACGCGCGCGAAGCGCCCGTCGGGAGAAACGTCGTAGACGTTCAGGCCCCGGCCCATCGGGTCTCCGCCGTCGCGGCGCGCGATCCAGCGGGCGATCGCCGTCCCGTGCGCCAGGCGCACGTCGCCGTCGCGCGCGAGCGTGACGCCGGGAAAGAAGTGCCGGATCGCTTCGAGGTTCGCGAGCATGTCTTCGACGCCATTCGTCGCGCTGTACGCGTCGCGGAAGACGACGTCCGGCGTCGCGCAGGACGTCAGCTGCTCGCGGCGTTTGGCGGCGTCGGGATTTCCCCAGGCGTCGAGCCAGGCGTCCACGTTCGCGACGACCGCGGGCAGGCCCTCGTCCGAGACCGTTTTCGAGAACAGCGCCAGCTGATAGCGCCAGCCCTGCACGTGCGCGTCGCGGATCTTGGCGCTCGAGAAGGCATGGCGCAGGACGAGGACCGTACCCTGCGACGTGCCCGCAAGCGTGATCGTGACGAGCGAGCCGCTGGCGGGGACGCCGCTCGCGTACCGGTACGTGAAGGCGATGCGGTGCGGGGGATCGATCTCGACGACCTCGCCGTTCACGACCGTGCCGTCGGGATAGCGGATGTGGACCTCGCCGCCCTCGCGCCCGTCGATCCGGGAGCCCTCGCCCCACCAGCGCGCGAAGCGCTGCGCGTCCGTGAAATATCGGAACACGGTTTCGGGGGCCGCGGCGATCGTGATGCGGCGCTCGAGGCTCTCGAGGAAGTCGGAGTCGGTCATGGTCTCGATTCCTTTCTTCAGGAGGCGCGCGGTTTCTGGCGTCGACCGCGCCGCGGGGTCCTGGCGGCGGCCTCGTCGGCTTCGGCGAGCGTCTTGAGATCCGAAAGCGCGGCGTCCCAAGTCGTCTCGAGCCACTTGCCGAGCAGACCCATTTGCCGGCGGCGCGCGCAGTAGTAGCGAAAGCGTCCTTCCTCGCGCCGCGCGACGAGCCCGGCGGCCTCGAGGACACGCAGGTGCTGCGAGATCGCCCCGAAGCTCACGTCGGGATTGGCGCGATGGATCTCGCCGGCCGACCGCTCCCGGTCCCAGACGAGCCGCAGGATCTCGCGGCGTCGCGGAGCGGCGAGGGCGTCGAAGACGGCGGCCATGCGAATAGTTTAGCATAGACTAAAATAATCTGTCTGACATGATCCGCGAGCTCCGGTTGTTCTCGCTGTCCGAGGAGGACGAGATGAAGAAGAAGCCGCGCCGTTCGCCGGGGAAGAAAGCCGTGCCGGGCAAGCGCCGGCCGCGTCCCCGCCCGGCGGCCGCCGCGGCGCGGACCGGCGATCGAGGCCGGAAGCCCGCCGGCCTCTCGGAGCGCAAGCGCCAGTACCTCGAGCGGTTCGCGAGCGAGCTCGAACGGACCCTGCGCGTGCTCGACGCCTTTCCGCCGGGGCGCGACGACTTCAAGCCGCACGAGCGGTCCGGCACGGCGGTGCGCGTCGCCCACACGTTCATCAAGGAGAACGGCGCGGTGGTCCGGGCCGCGCGCGGCGAGTGGACACTCCAGCCGAACGTCCCGCCGCCGCCCGCGACCGTCGCGCAAGCGCGCGGGGCCTACGCCCGCGGCGCGCGCGACCTGATGGACGCCGTACGGGAGATGCCGGAGTCGCGACTCGACGAGACCGTGACCTTCTACACCGGCCCGGGGACGACCGGACCCATGCGGATTCATGACGTGCTCTGGTTCATGCTCCTCGATTCGGTGCATCACCGGGGACAGCTCTCCGTCTACGTCCGATTGGCCGGCGGCAAGGTCCCGTCGATCTACGGTCCGAGCGCGGACGAGCCGTGGAGGTAGAGATGAAGCGTTTCTCCAGGATCTTCGTGCCCCTCGTTCTTCTGGCGGCCGGCCTCGTTGTCGTCGGTGAAGCGCAGGAGCCGGAGCGCAAGCCGGCCCGGGTGCTCGATCTCCTGCCGATGATGCTGGGGACGTTCGACGGCTCGACGCCGGGAAACGAGCTCCACGCGATCATCACCGCCCTCTCGTCCCCGTCGCCGTCGAACGTCTCGAACCTCTCGATCCGCGTGACCGGGAAGTATCTCGATGCGGGAGTACGCGAGCAGGGCGTGCTTCGGCTCGAGAGCCAGGGCGCTCGCTCGTCGCGACGTACGTCCCTCATTTCGATCCGACGGTCGGCATGTTGTCGAACGAAGCGCTCGTGTTCCAGCCGCGCGAGCTCGAGGCCGCGTGCAGCTTCGACGTCTCGCCGCGCGGCGACGGCTTCTATGGTGAGACGATCGGACAGACGACGTGCGCACGCGCGATTCGCGGCGCAACCGGCAAGTGGAGCTTCGAGGTCGAGCCCGGCGCCATCCGCATCCGGAGCGCGCCGTCGGGCGAGACGCTGCGTTTCAAGCGCGTTTCGAAATAAGCCCCGGCGCCTCTGGGTTTCGTGACCGACAGGCCGAATCGAGAAAGGCAGGTCGTCACGTGAGAGGCGCCGTTCGTCCCGCCGTCGTCATCGGATTGCTCGCGGCGTCGATCGCCTTCGGCGCCGATGCTCCGGAGTCCACGCCCGCGGCCGCCGCCATGGAGAAGTTGCGGGCGCTGGCGGGCGAGTGGGAAGGCCCGTTCGAATGGACGGGCGCGCGCAACGACAAGGGCACGATGCACGCGTCGTACTTCGTGACCGGGCGCGGATCGGCCGTCGTCGAGACGCTGTCGGAGCCCGGCGGCGCGCCCACGATGTCCACGGTCTACCATCGGGACGGCGAAGACCTCCGGCTCACTCACTTCTGCGGCGCGCAGAATCAGCCGCGCCTTAAGGCCGCGCGGATCGATCCCGCGCAGGGCGTCCTCGATTTCGATTTCATCGACGCGACGTATCTCGCATCGCGCGACGCGCCGCACGTGACAGGGCTCCAGGTGAGATTTCTCGGGCCGGACCGCCTCAACCTGACCTTCCGTTTCGAGGGCGGCGGGAAGGTAAGCTCGGAGCGCATCGACCTGACCCGCGCGGCCGCGGCCCGCTAGGCGGCCGCCCGGCGAACGTCCGTCCCGTTCGGCCCCGAAATCGCTCCGTTCGAACCGCCGGGCACTCCGCCTCCGTCCTCGCTGTCAAACTCTTGCGCCCGCCGTTCGTATGATGCCCTTCGGCGGGTCCTTTCGGGCCCGCGGGAGGAACGACGTGACCTTGAAGAGAATTCGCTTGGCAACGACAGCGGTCGCGGCGGCCGCTGCGGCGCTCGCGATCCTGGGAGCCTCGGGAGCGGGAGCGAGGGAGTCGAAGGAGCCGGTCGCGGCGCCCGGCGAGCCGGCCGCGGCCCGGCTGCGGACACTCGACGTGGCCGGCATGGACACCTCGGCGCAGGCCTGCACGGATTTTTATCAGTACGGCAACGGCACCTGGCTGTCGAAGAACCCGATCCCCGAAGACCGGCCGCGCTGGGGGACGTCTCGACGAGCTGCGGCAGCGCAACCAGGACAACCTGCGCAAGATCCTCGACCGGCTGGCGGCCGACAAGTCGGCGTCGAAGGGCTCCGACGAGCGAAAGCTCGGCGACTTCTACGGCGCCTGCATGGACGAGCCGGCGATCGAGGCGAAGGGCCTCGACGCCGATCGAGCCCGGAGCTCTCGAAGATCGACGCGATCCACGACCTGCGCGAGCCTGCGCGCGGAGATCGGCCGCCTCCAGTCGCTGGGCGTCAACGCGCTTTTCGCCTTCGGCTCGGAAGAAGACCGCGAGGACTCGACGAAGGTCATCGCCGCGGCGCTGCAGGGCGGGCTGGGACTGCCGGACCGCGACTACTACACCCGCTCGGACGACGAAGTCGGCCAAAGCTGCGCGACCAGTACGTGGCGCACGTCGCGAAGATGCTGGAGCTCGCGGGCTCCCCGGCGGACAAGGCGGCGGCGGACGCGAAGACGATCCTGGCGCTCGAGACGAAGCTCGCCAAGGCGTCGATGAACAACGTCGGACTTCCGCGATCCGTCCAAGACGCATCACCCGATGACGCTCGCCGCGTTCTCGAAAGCCACGCCGAATCTCGAGTGGACGAAGTTTTTCGACGAGCAGGGCCTGGCCTCGAGCACGTCGCTAAACGTCTGGCAGCCGGACTTCTTCCAGGCCGCCGACAAGATGCTCTCGTCCGAGCCCCTCGCGTCGTGGAAGACGTATCTGCGGTGGCACCTGATCACCGCCGCCGCTCCGACTCTCCCGAAGGGGTTCGTGGACGAGAACTTCGCATTCTTCGGAAAGACTCTGTCCGGCACGCCGGAGATTCCGCCGCGATGGAAGCGCTGCGTGACGGCGGCCGACAACTCGATGGGCATGGCGCTCGGCAAGGTCTACGTCCAGGAGTACTTCCCGCCGGCGGCGAAGAAGCGGGCGGACGAGCTCGTGCAGCAACCTGCTCGACGCTCTGAACGACGACATCAAGACGCTCGACTGGATGAGCGAAGGCGACGAAGAAGGCCGCCGCGGCGAAGGTCGCGACCTTCCACCCGAAGATCGGTTACCCGGACCAGTGGCGAGACTATTCGACGCTCACGATCTCGCGGGACTATGCCGCGGACTCGCTCGCGGCGAACCAGTTCGAGTGGCGCCGGGATCTCGGGAAGATCGGGAAGCCGGTGGACCGCTACGACTGGGGCATGACGCCGCCCTCGGTGAACGCCTACTACAACGCGGCCAAGAACGAGATCGTGTTCCCCGCAGGCATTCTTCAGCCGCCGTTCTTCTATCCGGACGGGGACGACGCCATCAACTACGGCGCGATCGGCGGCGTCATCGGCCACGAGATCACGCACGGCTTCGACAACTCGGGCCGCAAGTACGACGCGAACGGCAACCAGGTGGACTGGTGGACGGAGCAGGACGGCAAGAACTTCGACGCGCGCGCCGAGTGCATCATCAAGCAGTTCGACGGTTACTTCGTCGAGAAGGACCTCCACGAAAACGGCAAGCTCGTGCAGGGCGAATCGATCGCGGACCTCGGAGGCCTGACGATCGCGTACCGCGCATTCCGGAAGACGCTCGAGGGCAAGCCCGAGCCGGCGCCGATCGACGGTCTGAACGCCGATCAGCGGTTCTTCGTGGCGAACGCGCGCATCTGGGCGACCAACCACCGGCCGGAGTTCGCGCGGTTGATCGTGCAGACAAACGAGCACCCGCTCGGAGAGTTCCGATCGGTCGGAACGGTGTCCAACATGCCGGAGTTCGCGAAGACGTTCGGCTGCGGCGCGGGCACCGCGATGGTGCGCCAGCCGCGTTGCCAGATCTGGTGACGGCCGTGCCGGTACGTTTCTAGTCGCCGCCGGCCGTTGGCCGGCCCGCGAGGAATTTGCGGGCCTCGGCGAGCTCCGGACGTCCGGAGTCCGGCGTGCATTGCGCGACGAGCGCTCCGTAGTGCGCGCGGGCGCGCGCCGGGTCGCCGGCGGCCGCGGCGGCGCGCGCGGCGCCGACCAGGCCGTTGAAGCGGTTTGGCGCCTCGCGCAGCGAGGCCTCATAGGCGACCAGGGCGTCGGCCGGTCGCCGCATGTCGAGCAGCATGTCGCCGAGGAGCTCCCGCGCGGGAATGGGCATTCCGGGCGTCACCGCGTGCTTGCCGGTCTTGTCCTCCAGGTCGGCGCCGGAGCGCGCGGTCTTCAGCGCCTCCTCCGGGCGCCCGTCGCCGTAGGCGACCCAGGCCGCCGCCGCGAGTCGCATCGACTCGACCTGTGCCGCCCAGTCGTACGGGCCTGGAACGGGAGACTTCACGAGGCCGGTCTGGATCTTCTCGAGCTCCGCCAGCGCCGCCCGCGCCCGACCCGGCTCCCCGCTCCGGGCCGCGCCGAGAGCCTGTGCGTAGAAGGTGATCGCCGGCGCGTACGGCATGGTCCCCCAGGGCAGGTCGGCCGCGGAAGGCTCGAGCCGCGCGGCGCTCTTCCAGTCGCGCTGCTCCAGCGTCCAGCGGGCGGGGATCGCCGCGATGGCGTAGCCTGCCGCGAAGTTCGGCTCGTCGAATGATTTCGCCGCTGCGGCTTCCTCGAGAACCCGCCGCGCCTCGTCGGCGGCCCCGACCTGGAGATAGGCGTATTCGAGGTAATCGAGCGCGTGGAGCGCATCGAAGGAGCTCGCACCCGGGTGCCGGAGCGCGACGAGCCGCCGGGCCGCATCGGCCGACGCCAGGTTCGAGTCGATCGACTCCTGCCAGAGCCCGAGGCGCGTGAAGATGTGCGACGGCATGTGGAGGGCGTGCGGGGACGACGGCGCGATCTTCGCGTAGGCACGCGCCGCCGGCAGCGCTTCGGAGGCGAGCGCCGGATAGTCGAACGCGTGGATCATGTAGTGCGCGATGCCCGGGTGATTCGGCTCGAGCGGCAGAAGATCGTTCAGGAGCTTCGCGGCGCGCTTCTGCTCGGCGTAGGTCGGATCGTTCTCCGGAGCCGTCGCGCGGACCTCGAGCGCGTAGAAGATCGTCGCCTCGTGGTCATCGGGGAATCTCTTCGCGAGCGCCTCCATCGCCGCCTTGTAGTCGTTCGCCCGCGCGTTGTGGTTTCGCTCCTGCCAGTCGCGGTAGAACGTGCCGATCGCGGCGATGTAGCCGCGTTCGCGATCGGTCCCGGCGCCGAGCTCCTGCGCCTTCTGCGCCGCCGCGGCTCCCGCGGCGAGATCCTGGCGCGTCGGCGGCGCCCAGATCGGGTGATACCAGGTCATCGCGACTCCCCAGAAGGCCATGCCGCACGCGGGATCCTTCGCGGCGACGGTCCTCGAACGCCCGCCGCGACTCCTCGTAGCCGAAGGAATGCAGGAGCGCGACCGCGCGGGTGAAATCCGCGTCGACGCCGCGGCAGGACGTCGGGAAGTGAACCGCTCCGAGCTGCTCCCCCCATCGTGCGCGTGTTGATGCTCCTGGGCGGGAGTGCGGGCGGGGAAGGCGAGGAGCGTGGCGGCGAGGGTGAGGCGGAGTGTCTGGAACGGCATGGCGGCCTCCCGAAAGAATTCCTGGAAGGCATTATGTCGGAGAGAGGCGTGGGGATTCGACCCGGCCGCCCCCTGATATCGTCGCGCCGTGCGGCGCAGACGGCTCGGCGCGACGGACCGCTCCGTCTTTCCCGTCGGCCTCGGATGCATGGGGCTCTCCTGGGGCTACCACGATCCCTCCGTGGACGAGGCCGCCGCCATCGATCTCGTCCGCTACGCGATCGATCAGGGCGTCGATCACCTCGACACCGCCGACGTCTACGGTCCGTTCACCAACGAGTCGCTCGTGGGCCGCGCGATCGCGGGCCGGCGCGACCGCGTCACGCTCGCGACCAAGGGCGGCTACGTCGTCGACGACTCGGAGGCGTACAAGTACCATCGCGACGGGCGGCCGGAGCACATCCGCACGGCCTGCGAGGCCTCGCTCCGACGCCTCGGCGTGGACGTCATCGACCTCTACTACCTCCATCGCATCGATCCCCAGGTTCCGCTCGAGTCCACGTGGGACGCGATGGCCGACCTCGTCGCGGCGGGCAAGGTGCGCTGGCTCGGGATCTCTGAGGCGACCGTCGCGGACCTCGAACGGGTCTCGCGGATCCATCCGGTGACCGCAGTGCAGTCGGAGCTCTCGCTCTGGACGCGCGACTACCTTGCCGAGGTCGTGCCCTGGTGCCGCGCGCACGGCGCATCTTTCATCGCGTTCTCGCCGCTCGGCCGGGGGTTCCTGACCGGCGCGATCGGCGCGGAGGCCCGCTTCGGTCCGGGAGACTTTCGATCGCGGCTCCCGCGCTTCCGTCCCGAGGCCGTCGCGGAGAATCAGAAGCTCGTCGAGCGCGTCCGGGCCGTCGGCATCCGTCGCGGCGTGACGGCCGCGCAGGCGGCGCTCGCGTGGGTGCTCGCGCAGGGAGACCACGTCCTCGCGATCCCCGGAACCCAGCGGCGCAAGTACCTCGATCAGAACGTCGCGGCGGGGGAGCTCGAGCTGACCGCCGCGGATCTCGCCGAGCTCGACGCGCTCCCTGCGCCCGCCGGCGGACGGTACTGAGCCGTGCGCGACTGGCCCGCCCTCCCGCTCGAGGCCTGGAAGGACACGTATGCGACGCTCCACATGTATTCGCAGGTCGTCGGCAAGGTCCGGCTGGCGCTCGCGCCGCGCCTCAACCACTGGTGGAACGTCCCGCTCTACTTGCACGCGCGCGGTCTGACGACGTCCGCGATTCCCTGGAAGGATGGCGTCTTCGAGATCCGCTTCGACTTTCTCGACCACGCGCTCGTCATCGAAAGGGACGACGGCGCCTCGCGCCGCCTGCCGCTCGAGCCGCGGGCCGTCGCGGACTTCTACCGCGAGGTTCGGCGCATGCTCCGCGAGCTCTGGATCGAGCCGAAGATCTGGCGCATGCCCGTCGAGATCCCCGACCCGATTCCCTTCGACGAGGACCGCACGCACGCGGCGTACGACCCGGAGCGGGCCGCCGCGTTCTGGAGGGTGCTCGCGGCGATCGTGCCGGTGTTCGACGAGTTCCGGGCCGAGTTCCTCGGCAAGTCGAGCCCGGTGCATTTTTTCTGGGGAAGCTTCGACCTCGCCTCGACGAGGTTCTCGGGGCGGCGCGCGCCCGAGCGGCCCGGTGCGGACGCGATCACGCGCGAGGCCTACTCGCACGAGGTCTGGAGCGCGGGCTTCTGGCCGGGGGGCGCGGGCGTGGCCGGGCCCGCGTTCTATGCGTACGCGGCTCCGGAGCCGCCCGGCTTCGGGTCGGCGGCCGCGCGTCCGGCGAAGGCGTTCTACCACCCGGAGCTCAAGGAGTTTCTGCTGATGTACGACGACGTCCGCCGCGGGCCCGATCCGCGCGGGGCGCTCCGCGCGTTCCTCGAGTCGACTTACGTTGCCGCCGCGGACCTCGGCGGGTGGGACCGCAAGAGCCTCGAGCGTTGAAGGCGCGGCGCGCCGCGCCGCGGCGACCGATCCGATCCAGGCGCTGCGCTCGACCTGAGCCGGGCGGACGCTAGGGCATCCGCGCGCCGCGGGGCGTGAGACCGAGCTTCGCGAGCAGCGCCTCGCCGCCGGGGTCGTTGTGCTTCCAGTATTGGATGCGGTCGCTCGCGAGGAGCGACGCTTTCTCTCCTTCGCTCGTCTCCCAGGCGACGACCCGGTGCGGCTCCGCGGCTTCGACGGAGATCGTCCACGTCGGTCCGTCGGCGATCGCGACGGTTCGGCGTTCCACCTCGAAGGAGCCCGCGGGAACCGTCACGCGCGAAGAGGCCGCATCACGCGACAGCGTCGCCCGCAGGATCTCGACCGGGCGATGCTGGAGGCGGGCCGTCTCGATCGAGCGGACGAGCGGCACCTCGCGCCGCTGACCGGGCGCGAGGAGCGGCGGCGAGAAGCCGCGCGCCCAGAGGAGCAGCGCGTCGCCCGAAAGGGCGTCCGCGGGCACCGCGAGGCCGCGCGACTGGTCGGCCTCGCCGTCGAAGTAGCTGTGCGAGGTCAAACGGGCGGAGGCGGCGTCGAAGAGAATCTGGCCGTAAACGTTGCCGCACCACTCCTGGGACGAGAAGGAGACCTTCGTGACGCTTCCGGCGGCGCGGCCGTTCACGGGCGCGAGCGCGATGAAGGAGCTCGTCATCAGGTTGTAGTCGTAGATTCCGGTTGCGAAGTCCTCGACGAGGTTGAGTTTCATGACCGGGTACTCGTCGGACTTCGGATGCCGGCCGGGATCGGACTTGACCCGCAGCGAGTTGGAGAAAGTCTCGGTGACGAAGATCGCGACCGCGACGCCGCGCCGAGGCTGACCGTAGCGTGGAAACACGAGCTCGTAGCCCGACATCTCCGCCCGGCCGTCCCCCCAGTGTTTCCAGAAGGCGTCTCCGAAGACGGGGGCGGGCGCGCTCGCGGCCGTGCGGATCTCCGGAGGCGCGCCGCGCGCGGCGGCGAGGACGAAAGTAATTGCGGCGGCGGCCGGGAGAAGGAAGCGTCGGGCTCGGATCATGGTCGTCCCTTTCCGACCGCATCCTACCCGCGCGTTCCGGCGCGGCGTCAGGCTTCCGCGGCCGCCTCCCGGCGCACACGCCGCGAGCGGAGACGCCGGCGCAGCGCGAGGAGTGCGGCGAGCACGAGCGCCCACGGCAGAATCGCGATCGCACCCACGAAGAGCGCGGCCAGCGAGCGGGAGAGCGTCGCGAGCGAATTGCGGACGGCCTCCGCGAGCGGATCGAAGGCGGAGGGGCGCGCGGCGCTCTCGGGCTCGGCGAGATCCGCGGCGATCGTCGAGAACGCGATCTGCCGGTCGTAAAAGCGCCGCTCGCCCTCCATCGCCTCGATCTGCTCGACGAGGCTCGAGAGCTCGGTCTCGGCCTTCAGCACGTCGGCGAGCCTGGCCGTGCGGTCGCGAAGGATCGCGCGGAGGCGCTCGGCCGCGTCGCGCTTGACGCGCAGCCGGGCCTCGAGGTCGACGTAGGCCTTCGTGACGTCCTCGACGGCCACGTGCTCCGAGCGCACCTTGCCGAGGGCCTCGAGGGCTCCGAGCGCGGCGTCGAAACGGTCGGCCCGCACGCGCAACGTCAGCGTTCCACGCCGCCGGCGCGTCCCGCCGCTCGACTGGGCGTCGGCGACGTAGCCGCCGAAGGAGCGCGCGATCCCGTCCGCCTTCCGGTTGGCGGCCGCGAAATCGTCGACCTCGACGCTCACTTCGGCGTTGCGTACGAGCTTCTGCGCGGCTGCCATCGACGCGAGCGCGTCATCGCGGGTGTCTCCCGTTCCCGCGCTCGAGACCGTGACCTTCTCGGCCGCTACGGGAAGAGACACCGAGTTCGCGATCTGGGGGTCCGAGCGAAGCGGCCCGAGGAAGGCGGCGTACCGGCGCGGATCGACGCGGCGCGGGCAGGCGGCCGCGGCGAGAACCGGGACCAGGATCGCGGCCGCGGCGGCGAAGCGTCGGAAGGCCATCGTTCGTGTCTCCTCGCGGAAAGACACCGCGGGTGCGCGCCGGTTCCCGAAGAAACAAGAAGGGCCGGGACATGCCCGGCCCTCGAACGACTTGCTGGCGAATCTTAGGAGCGATGCGCGTGGCGGACGTTCGGATGGACGCCCGAGAGCGACATCGGATCGAGAATCGAAAGGCGCTCTTCCTTGCGGCGGCGTCCAACGAGGACGACGACGATCGCGAGTCCGGCGGCGGCCATGGCCACGAGGGCCCAGTTTCCGATCTCGGACGGCGTCGAGGTCTTCTCCTCGCGCGTCGTGCTCGCGGCCGTCTCGCTCGGTGCAGCGGCAGGCTCCTCGACGAGCGGCGGCGGCGGCGGCGGTTCCGCGCTCGTCGCGGCGCCGGCGGACTCTACTCCGGCCGCGGCGGTGGAAGATGACGCGGTGGAAGATGACGACGTCGAGCCTACGGCCGGCGGAGGCGCCGAAGAAGAGGAAGGAGGCGCGGCGACCGCGGCGCTCGATTTCGCCATCGGCGTCTTCGTGGGCCGCGGCGTCCGCTTCGAGGGCGCCGCCGTGACCTGAGGCGTCGTCGCCGGCGTCACGATCGGCGTCAGGAGGTTCGGCGTCGCCTGGACGAGCGGCGTCGCCGGCTCGGAAGCGGGCGGCGGCGGCTCGGAACCGGGCGGCGGCGGGACTTGCGGGGCGGCCGTCACCTCGGGCGGTGGAACCGATCCCGGCGTCGGATCCGCATCCTGGGCGAGCGCAATGCCCGCCGCGAGGACGAAAGCGAAGGATGAGACGAGGATCCCCCTGCGGAATCTCATGTGATGCTCCTTTCCAGCGAGCGCGGCCGGGGTCGCCGCGTGACATTCGCCACGAGAGCAAGGGAGCAGAATTCGTGCCACTTCGCCGCCGCGTTGCAACGCGGGACGCGCGAAGCGTGTTGAATGCGGCGATGTCCGTCGTGCCGACGATCATCGAAGCGCCCTCGAACCTCGGTTTGAAGCCGCCGCGTCCGGGCGCCGATCCGGGCGTGCGCCGTCTGCCCGAGGCGCTCGCCGCGGCGGGGTTGCCCGCGGCGTTGCCGGCGCGATGGGGAGGGCGCGTCCCGCCGCCGCCCTACGCGCCGGACGTCGATTCCGAAACCGGAATTCGGAATGCGCCCGCGCTCGCGCGTTACCTGGTCGCGCTGGCCGACCGCATCGGCGGCGCACTCGAACGCGGCGAGCTTCCGCTCGTGCTCGGCGGCGACTGCTCGATCCTCCTCGGATCGCTCCTCGCGCTCCGGCGCCGCGGGCGTTCGGGCCTCTTCTTCCTGGACGGGCACGCCGATTTCGCCACGCCGCAGACCTCGCCATCGCGCGCGGCCGCCGGGATGGATCTGGCGCTCGCGACGGGGATCGGACCCGGCCTCCTCGCGGATCTCGAAGGCCTCCGGCCGCTCGTCCGCTCCGAGGACGTCGTCGCGATCGGGTTTCGTGACGAGACGCCGCCGCCGCCGATCGCGGGGTGGAGCGTCGAGCGCCTTCGCGCGGCCGGACCGGCCGAGACCGTACGACGCGAGGCCGAGCGCCTCGCGGCCGCCGGAGCCCCGCGCTTCTGGGTTCACGTGGATGCCGACGTGCTCGATCCTTCGGTCATGCCCGCGGTGGACACCCCCGAGCCCGGCGGCCTGCGGCTCGAAGAGCTCGAGGCGCTTCTCCGCGCGCTCCTCGCAACCGGGCGGGCCGCCGGCGTGCAGGTCTGCATCTACGATCCGGACCTCGACTCCGACCGGCGGTACGCCCGGTCGTTGTGCGGCGTCCTCGCCGCGGCGTTCGACGGCAGAGCGACACGCTCGGATCATCATTCATGACGCGAAGTGAAAAGAATCGCGGTCCTCGATGGGCGACGCGATAGACTCCACCCGGACCCCGGCGATGCTCGAACGGCGCAAGGCTCTGGACGTTCCTCCCGACGCGCGGCGCGTGAGAGATCGCATCGCGTTCCGCCGCCAGAGCGACGCGCCCGAGGCAGTCCTTCCGCGATTCCGGTGCTGGTGGGAGGCGCTCTGCCGCCAGCACGGTCTGCGGCCGGGCGACGAGACCGCCGAGGATTTTGGCGGGCACGTCGGCGAGCTCGTCCGCAACGGCCTCGAAGCCGGCGACCGCGTGCTCGTCGGAGCGTCGGTCTCGCGCCGAGGCCTCGCGGCGATGATTCAGGACGACGGTCCGGGACTCTCCGACGCGCTGGAGGCGCGGCCGCTGTCGCTCGGGCCGGGCGGCGACCTCGGCGGCGTGATCGCGTTCGCCGACGAGATCAAAATTGAGTCGCGCGGCCGCGTCTACTGGAAAACGGCCGTCGGGATGCGCGCGGCGGGGTCCGACGCCTCGCGGCCGGGCACGCGTATCTTCCTGCGCAAGTCGCTGTTCTCGTTGCGCGGCGGCCACTGAGGGGGCCGGGCGTCTTTCCGCGTTGCGGCCCGAGCTCGAGACCGCTCGCTTCTCGTTCGCGCCGCGCGGCCCTTATTCGCTGGCCGCGACGGCCGAGCGATTCACGCGCTGGCCGGAAGTCGTGGACCGTTTCGACGGGACGACGTACCGGCGCCTCCTGCCGATCGGACGCCGGGGCGTGCTCCTCGAAGCGCGGCAGCTCGGGACCGTCGCGCGCGCCCGCATCGCCGTCCGCCTGACCGGCCCCGACGCGCGGAGCCCGGAAGCGCGCGCCGCCGCGGAGCGGGTCGTCGCGATCGGCCTCGGCGCGGCGCTCGACACGCGGTCTTTCGATCGGGCGTTCCGGAGCGACCGGCTGCTCGGTGGCGCGCTCGTGCATGCCCGGGGCCTGCGGATCGCCGGAGCGGCGTCGCTGTTCGAGGCAGCCGTCACGGCGGTCCTCGCGCAGCAGGTCAACTTGGCCTTTGCCTACGACATCCGGCGCGAGCTCTCGCTGGCCTTCGGCCGTCGCTCGCGGCGCGGGAGAGAGACCTTCGTCGCATTTCCCGAGCCTCGCCGGATCGCGGGACTGTCGCCGCGGTCGTTGCGGCGCTTCCGGCTTTCGCGGGCGAAGGCGGGCGCGCTCGTGCGGCTGGCGCGCGCGTTCGCCGGGGGCCGGCTCTCCGAGACCGCGCTCGAGCCGCTTTCCGATGAGGAGGCGATCGAGCGGCTCACCACGATCAAAGGCGTGGGACGCTGGACCGCCGAGATCGCCCTGTTGCGCGGGCTCGGCCGAGCGGACGTCTTTCCGGGCGGCGACCTCGGCGTCGTGAAGTACGTCGCGATGGAGCTCCTCGGCCACCGCGCCCGCGTCGACGAAGCCCGGATGCGCCGCTTCGCCGAGCGCTGGCGGCCGTTTCGCGGCCTGGCTCTCGCGTACGCCTATGCGGAGATCGCGAGGAGACGGACGACTAAGGACTAAGGACTAAGGACCAGGGACTGATTTCGCACCAGGACTTGAAGCAGTCCCTGGTGTCTCGTCCCTAGTCAGTGCGTCGCCGCCCCTCCCGGTTGCTCCGACGTACCGAAGTGCAGCCGCCCCTCCTGCAGCGACCCGTTGCGCAGAGTCACCGCGAGCGCCTCCGCGAGCGTGTCCACGGGCGTCACGTCGATCATGTCGCGGACTTCCCTGGACAGGTCCTCGAGATCAGCCTCGTTGTCCCGCGGGATCACGAACGTCGTGATGCCCGCGCGCACGGCGCCGAGAATCTTCTCCTTGAGGCCGCCGATCGGCAGCACGCGACCCGAGATCGTGACCTCCCCGGTCATCGCAACGTCATTGCGCACCGGGCGCTTCGAGAGGGCGGAGACGACGGCGGAGGCCATCGCGATACCCGCGGACGGACCGTCCTTCGGAATCGCGCCGGCCGGCACGTGAATGTGCAGGTCGCGCTCGAAGTCGCGCTCGTCGATGCCGAGCCAGGCCGCGTGAGACCGCGCGTATGTCCAGGCGGCGCGCGCCGACTCCTTCATGACGTCGCCGAGCTGTCCCGTGAGGATGAGGTCGCCCTTGCCCCGCATCAGTGAGGCCTCGACGAACATGATGTCGCCGCCGGCCGGCGTGTAGTACATGCCGGTCGCGATGCCCACCTGGTCCTCCGGCGCCTTCTTCTCCGGGTGCACCTTGGGCCGGCCGAGCAGCGGCCGGATCTCGGCGGCCTCGACCGAGGCGGTGGTGATCTCGCCGGCTGCGATGCGGCGAGCCACCTTGCGCGCGAGGCGCCCGAGCTCGCGCTCGAGCTGCCGCACGCCGGACTCCCGCGTGAAGCCCGAGATGACCTCGCGGATCGCGCCGTCGGAGAGCGTGAGCTGCTCCCCGCCGAGCCCGTTCTCCTCGAGCTGGCGCGGCACGAGATAGCTCTTCGCGATCTGGAGCTTCTCCTCTTCGGTGTAGCCCGCGAACGTCACGACCTCCATGCGGTCGAGAAGCGGTCCCGGAATGTTCTGGAGGAAGTTCGCGGTCGCGATGAACAGCACTTCCGACAGATCGAAGGGCACACCGAGATAGTGGTCGGTGAAGCTGTCGTTCTGCGCCGGATCGAGAACCTCGAGGAGCGCCGAAGCCGGGTCGCCCTGGAAGGAGATCCCGAGCTTGTCCACCTCGTCGAGCAGAAAGACGGGGTTCTTGGCGCCCGCCTGCTTCATGCCCTGGAGGATGCGTCCCGGCATCGCGCCGATGTAGGTGCGCCGGTGGCCGCGGATGTCGGCCTCGTCGCGCGCGCCGCCCAGCGAGATGCGGACGTACTTGCGCCCCATTGCACGGGCGATCGACTTGGCGATCGATGTTTTGCCGACGCCGGGCGGGCCCGCGAAGAGAAGGATGCGCCCGCGCGCCCGCACCGCCGCGTGCGGCTCGGCCTTGGCGGCCTCCTTCTCCTTCTCCGTCGGCTCGCCGCCTGCGGCCTTATCGCGCGCCTGCGAAAGCTGCCGCACGGCGAGGAACTCCAGGATCCGGTCCTTGACGTCGGTCAGGCCGTAGTGATCCTCGTTCAGGATGCGCGCCGCCTCCGAGACGTCGAGGTGCTCGTCGCTCCGCGTGTTCCACGGAAGCTCCGCGATCGTCTCGAGAAAGGTGCGGATGACCTGCGATTCCATGGACTCGCGGCCGACGCGCGTCAGGCGCGCCCACTCGCGGTCCACTTCCTTGCGCGCTTCCTCGGGCAGGTCGAGCGCGTCGAGCTTCGCCTTGAGCTCCTTGAGGGAATCGTCGCCGTCGCCGTCGCCTTCGCCGAGCTCTTTCTGGATCGCCTTCAGCTGCTCACGCAGATACGCCTCGCGCTGGCGGCCGCCGATCTCCTCCTTGACCTTCTCCTGGATGTCGGCCTGCGCCGAGAGGACCTGGATCTGCTTCTGGACGTGCACGAGCACGCGCCGCAGCCGGTCCTCGACCGAGAGCGTCTCGAGGATGGCCTGCCGCTCGGCGGGCGGGATGTCGATGTAACCGGCGACGAGGTCCGCCAGCCGGCCGGGCTCGTCCACCTCGCCGAGGATCTGCTCGACGGCCTCGTCCGGGAGGCCGAGCTTCTTGCCGAGCTCGCCCGAGCGCTCGCGCGCTTCGCGGTGGAGGGCGAGAAACGCCGGATCCTTCGAGTCGAGCGGAAGCATCTCGCGCGCCTCCTGGACGGAGGCCTCGAGGTAGCCGGATTTCTTCGGCGAGAACCGCAGCGCGATCCCGCGGCTCTGCCCCTCGAGGAGCAGCCGCACGGAGCCGAGGCCCCGCTGCAGCGATCCGATGGTCGCGATCGTGCCGATCGTATGCAGCATCTCGGGCGTCACGTCCTCGGCGTCCTGCCGCTGCGTGACCGCGAAGACGCGCCGGTCGGAAGATTTGAGGGCCGCTTCGATCGCACGGAGGGTCCCGGGGCGGCCGGCGGAGATCGGAAAGCTCACGCCGGGCAGCAGGACCGAGTTCCGCATCGGAACGACCGGGAGATTCAGGGGTTCGGACATCAAAGACACCTCTTTCACCGCGACCAAGTACGCCTCGGAAAGCCGGCAGGATTCCGAGCGCCCCGGCGGGCCTTGCCCGTTTCGCCCGCGCCGTGCGCCCTCGTCCTCTTTTCCTCTTTTCGCCGTCCGGCTCGTCCCTGAAAACGCCCGGACGGAAGGGCGGATTCCCGGGGCGGACGGGCAACCCGGAGCGCATTCCTTCGTAGGCACGGAGAAGCGGGGAGGTGACGCTTGCGGATTCGTTTCGTCCGCGCGGGCGCGGCGCTCGCCGCGGCGATGCTCGCGCTCGTCCTGGCCGCAACCGACCAGCCGGAAGCCGATGCCCGGGCCCGCAGTCTCGAGTTCCAGAAGAAAGCGCTCGCCGCGTACCAGGCCAGGGACTGGCCGGCGTTTCTCGAGAACGCGCGGCAGGCGTCGGCGCTCCGGCCCGGGGAGCCCCGGATCCTGTACACGCTCGCGTGCGCGCAAGCGCGCAACGGCCACGCCGCCGACGCGGCGAGGATCCTCGAGGGCCTGATCGACCGCAAGCTCGACTTCGGGTCCGCGACGGACGAGGACTTCGCGCCGCTGCGCGACGGGCCGGAGTTCGCCGGCGTCCGGCGCAAGCTCGCCGAGCTCGGGAGGCCCGTCGGCGGGAGCGCGGTCGCGTTCCGGCTGGCGGAGAAGGACCTCCTGACCGAAGGCATCGCCTACGACCCCGCGTCGAAGGCCTTCTTCGTCTCGAGCGTGCACCGGCGCAAGATCGTCCGCCGCGCCTCGGACGGGACGCTCTCCGACTTCGTCCGGGAAGGGCAGGACGGCCTCCACGGCGTCCTCGCGATCGCCGTGGACGCGCCGCGACGGCGGCTCTACGCCTGCAGCGCCGCGCTGCCGCAGATGGCGGGCTACGAGAAGGGCCTCGAGGGCGCGAGCGCGCTCTATGCGTTCGACCTCGCGACGGGCAAGCTGCTGCGCCGCGACCCGCTGCCCGCGGACGGCAAGCCGCACGCGGCGAACGATCTCCTCGTCGAGCCCGACGGCGACGTCCTCGTCACGGACAGCCTCGGCTCGGGCATCTACCGCTTCCGCGCGGCCGGTGGCCCGGTCGAGACCCTCGTGCCGCCGGGCGTCTTCCGCTCGCCGCAGGGCATCGTCTTCGGCCCGCGCGGCCGCATCTACGTCGCCGACTGGGGATATGGTCTCTACTGGCTCGAGCGCGACGGGAAGCGCCGCGAGGTTTCGGGTCCGCCCGACGTGCCGCTCTTCGGGATCGACGGCCTCGTCGCCTCCGGGCAACGTTTTTACGTCACGCAGAACGGCCTCGCGCCGGAGCGGGTCACGCGGCTCGATCTCGACGCGGACGGCGAGCGGGTCGCCGCAGCGAAGATCCTCGACATGAACGATCCGGAGTTCGCCGAGCCGACGCTCCTGACGCTCGTCGGGAAAGATCTCTACGTCGTCGGAAGGAGCCAGTGGCCGGCGTTCGACGAGAAGACCGGCGCCTTCGATCCCGCGAAGCTCAAAGAGCCGACGATCCTGAGGATCGGGATCGGCGACTAGCGCCGCGGACCGAGCCCTAGCCGCGGTATCGCACGACGGCGATCGAGAGATCGTCCTCGGGCGTGCCGCCGCCGCGAAAATCCGAGACGCCCCGCGCGATCGCCTCGACGATCCCGGCGGCCGGCCGCATCGCGTTGTGCGGCAGCGACGCCTCGACGCGCGCCTCTCCGAACTCGTTGCCGGAGGCGTCGTGCGCCTCCGTCACGCCGTCCGAGCAGAGTACGAGGATCTGCCCCCGGTCGAGCCGTCCGCGAACGACCTCCCAGGAGAGGTCGGGTTTGATGCCCAGCGGATAGGCGCCGCGGCCGATGCGCTCGACGACGCGTCCGCCGGCGTCGGTGCGCAGCAGCGGCGGATGGCCGGCGACGGACCCGGTGAAGGAGCCGTCCGGCGAGAAGAGGAGATAGGCGCCGCCGAAGAACGCGCGCGATGTCCCCGTCCGGCAGAGGATACGGTTGAGCGCGGCGAACATCGCGGCCGGCTCCGGATCGACCTCGAGCTGGGTGCGGAAGGCGGCGTGTGCGACGGCCATGACGAGGCCCGCCGTCATCCCGTGGCCGGACGCGTCGCCGAAGAGGATCGCGAGGCGCCCGTCCGGCAGCTCCGTGAAGTCGTAGATGTCGCCGCCGACCATGTTGGCGATCTCGTTGTGCGCGGCGATCTCGAAGCCGGGCGGCTCGGGCAGCTCCGTCGGGATGAGGCTCGCCTGGAGCTCGCGCGCGAGCTCGAGCTCGTCCCGGTACGCGATCTTGTCCACGAGCTCCATCGCGAGCAGGAGGCCCAGCAGCAGGATCGAGAGCCAGAGGAAGAAATTGTCGAAATAGAGGCCGTAGGAGGTGGTCTTCGTTCCGTGGTGAAAGCTCACGTCGTAGTGCGAGCTGAACGAGAGGATGAGACAGACCAGAACGGCGCCGAAGAGCACGCGGCGGGCCGGCGCGAGGCGCTTCGCGAGCCCGAAGAGGACGGCGTTGGAAGTGCGAAGGAATCGTTTGACGCGGCCGCCCGGCCGCGCGAGCTCGTCGGCGAAGCCGGCGGTCAGCTCGGCGCGCGCCAGGGGCCACTGATTCGAGTAGAGGCCCGAGAGGTCCCGGCGGCCGACGGCGTTCCACGTCGAGCCGGCCAGGGAGCGCCAATCGTCGAAGGAGGGCATGGCGAGGGTCGGATTATTTCCGAATCGGCGTCGCGAGGGCGCCGCCAGTGTGTTATATTGTTACCATGGTAACAAAACGGAACCGCCCCGCCGCGTCCGGGGCGAAGACCCGCCGCTTTCCGGTCGAGCGCGTGCAGACGGGCGTGCGGATGGAGAAGCGGCTCGTCAAGGTCCTGAAGGCGCTGGCGGAGCTGAAGGACCTGTCGCTCGGAGACCTGCTCGAGGGGATCGTGCTCCACGCGTTCGAGGGGAAGGCGCCCTTCACGGCCGAGACCCTCAAACAGATCGCGGAGCTCAAGCGCGTCTACGGCCTCGACCTCGACGCGGGCGCCAGCCATCGCATGATCGAGGGGACGCCGTGACGGCCGCGCCGCGGGACGACCGCGAGTTTCTCGAGGCCTTCGAGAGCGGCGCGCTTTCCGCCGGCGCCTTTCATCACCGCGATCACGTCCGACTCGCCTGGCTCTATCTGCGCCGGTTGCCTCCGGCCGCGGCGCTGGCGAAGTTCTCCGACGGACTGCGGCGGTTCGCGGCGTCGGCCGGCAAGGCCGGTCTCTACCACGAGACGATCACGTGGGCCTATCTCCTCCTCATTCGCGAGCGGATGGAACGCGGCGGGCCCGGGGAGGGCTGGTCCGAATTCGCGGCGGGCAATCCGGACCTTCTGATTTGGAAGCCGTCGATCCTGGACCGGTACTATCGCGAGGAGACCCTCGCGTCGGATCTCGCGCGCCGCGTCTTCGTGCTTCCGGACCGGGTCAGTCCGCCGGCATTTCGAGCAGCCGGGGAAACTCCGCCGCCGACGCGATGACGGCGTCGGGCCGAACGCCCGGACGCTCGAGGTCGGTCTCGCGGAACTTCCCGGTCCGCACGAGGACGCCGCGCAACCCCGCCGCCTGGCCGCCGGCAACGTCGGATTCGGCGTCGTCGCCCACGATGGCGGCCTCCGACGGCTTCACCCCGAGCGGCGCCAGGGCCGCCGCGAAGAACTCCGGCGACGGCTTTCCGGCGAGGATCGCCTCGCGGCCGCTCGCATACTCGAGGGCCGCCGCGAACGGGCCCTGGTCGAGCCGGAGGCCGTCCGGCCCGCGGTAGTAGCGATTGCGCGCGAGCGTGACGAGCCGTGCGCCCGCGAGGAGCATTCGAAACGCGCGATTGAGCCGCTCGAAAGTCGTTTCCTCGCCGAGATCTCCGAGAACCACGGCGTCCGGCGCCTCGTCGTCGGGAACGATGTCCGGGAAGTCCTCGCGCAGCGCCGGCCGCACGAGCAGATGCGCCCGCCTCCAGCCGCGCGCGAGAAGCAGCGCGCGCCCCGCGTCCGGCGCCGTGAAGAGGAGGCGCGGATCGGGCGGCAGGTCCATCGCCGCGAGCTCCGCCGCGAGGACGCGGCGGGGGCGGCTCGTCGTGTTCGTCACGAAGCGATAGGGAATGCCGCGGCGATCGAGGGCGGCGAGCGCCGCGGCGGCGCCCGCGATCGGCCGTCCCGCTTCGAAGAGCGTTCCTTCGAGATCGAAGAGCACGGCGCGGACGCCGGAGAGCGCCGTCATCGCGCGGGCGCGGGAGGCGTCTCGAGATACGGGTCGAGCCGGCTGCGGATCTCGTCCGGGACCGGCACAGGCTCGAACGTCGCGAGGCGGACCGAGACGAGGACGTAGCGGCCGCTCGCGACGCGGTCTTCGGGGCGGTCGCGGCGGTGCGCCTCGAAGTCGAGCGTGATGGAGGTCCGCCCGATCCGCGAGACGGAAGCCTCGACGGCGAGGAGCTCGTCGAGCGTCGCGGGCCGGTGGAAGTCGCACGCGATGTGCACGCGCGGAAGCGCAATTCCGAGTGCGCTCGACAGGTGGCGGTAATTGAGGCCCGCCGCCCGGAACAGCTCGGCCTCCGCGAGGCCGAAGAAGCGCAGGTAGGCCTGGTAGTTGATGATGCCCGCGGCGTCGATGTCCTCCCAGCGGACGTACTCTTCGATGCGATAGCGCACGGCTGGCGGCCCTCGCGATCCTAGCGGCGCCCGGCGGCGAAGGGCCCGAGCAGCGCGGCGGCGACTTCGTGGATCGGCGTCGGAACGCCGAGATCGCGGCCCATGCGGACGACGGCTCCGGAAAGCCACGGCAGCTCCAACCGGTTGCCCTGCGAAAGATCGTGCGCCATCGAAGCGACGGAGTCCGCCGGCAGGCGATCCGTGACGGTCATGCGGCGGGTGACGACGTCCTCCGGGAGCGCGATCCCGCGCGCGCGCGCGACGGCCTCGCCCTCGCGCATGGCCCGCTCGAGCAAAGCGCGGGCGCTCGGATCTTCGCGGATCGGGCCGATCGGGAGGCGCGACAGCGCCGTGATCGCGGAGAACGCCGTCAGGAACACGAACTTCTCCCAGATCGCGGCCGTGATGTCGTCGGGAATCTTCGCGTCGACGGCGGCGGCCCGGCAGGCGTCCCGGAACCGCTCCGCGACGGGCGACGGTCGTCCGTCGAACGCTCCGAGAGCGAGGCCGGCGAGCATTCCATTGTGCCGGATGACGCCCGGCCGCTCGATGACGGAAGTGATGTAGGCCACGCCGCCGAGCACGGGACGGCCGAGGATTCCCGCGAGGACGTCCCAGGCTTCGACGCCGTTCTGCAGCGACAGCAGCTCCCCGTCCGGCGCCACGAGGCGCGCCGCGGCGCGCCCGGCCTCGGCCGTGTCGAAGTTCTTGACGGCGACGACGACCATCTCCGCCGGCGCGAGGCCGGCGGGATCGTCCGACGCCTCGGGGAAGACGTGGGCGTCGCCGAGGCCCGACAGGATCTGCAGACCGTCCCGCCGGATCGCCTCGAGATGCGCGCCGCGCGCGAGGAAGGCGACCTCGTGGCCCGCCGCCGCGAGGCGTCCGCCGAAGTAGCCGCCGACGCCCCCGGCGCCGACGAACGCGATCCGCATTCCCCGACTCTATACGCGGGAGCGGATTCCGGATGTCAAAGCGAGCGGATCGTCACGCCGCCGCCGCTCGTGCGCAGCCGCAGCTTTGCGCCTCCGGCGCCGAGCGTGCCGTGGAGGCTGTGGCGGGAGACCTCGCCGACGACCTTCACGGGCAATTCCGTCTTGACGTAGTTGCCCTCGGCGTCGATGTCGAAGCCCGCCGACGGATCGAGCATGACCTCGATACCGCCGCCCGATGTCTCGAGGCTGCCGCCGCGCGAATTGCCCTTGGCGAACGCCATCTCGATGCCGCCACCCGACGTCTCCGCGTCGACGCGGCCGCCCGCCTCGCGGATGTGGATGCCGCCGCCCGAGCTCGAGCACTTGACGTCGCCCGTGACGCGATCGAGCTCGATCGAGCCGCCGCTCGTGTCGGCGTCGAGAGGGCCGTCGAGATTCTTCCCCTCGATGCCGCCGCCGGATGTCTGGACGCGCATGCGTCCCTTGATGTCGGCCAGGTCGATGGATCCGCCCGACGTATTGGCCTGAAGATCGCCCGCGAGATCGTGGACCTTGATTCCGCCGCCCGACGTGTCGAGCTTGGCGCCGGAGCGAAGTCCCTGAATGGCGATCGCGCCGCCGGAGGTGTTGACGTCCGTCGCCGTTTCGGCCGGCACCTCGATCTCGTAGTGCACCCGGCCGCTGTTGTCGTGGAACCAGTTCTTGTGCTTGCGGCGGGCGGTCACGGTGACCGATTTGGATTCCTCGTCGAACTTGAACGAGAGGACGTCGTCGAGCTCGTTGCGGCTCGTGACCACCAGGTGAACGTCCGAGCCGGTCCGGCCGGTCACCGTGACGCTTCCGAGGTCCGTGTCGAGGCGGAAACGGCCGCCCGGCTCGAGCTTCAGGGTTTTCTCCAGGCGGGTTTCGGCAAGGATTGGAAGCGCCGCCAGGGCCATGGCCGCGGCGAGCGCCGAGCGCGCGATCGAGGGTTTCATGGGCGTTCTCCCCCTTCTGTCAGAGAAACGCCCCGGAAGGGGAAAAGTTCTGCGGGAAATGGTCAGGCGGCCATCGGGCGGCAGTCCTTGCAGGGCCGGTAGCCGGCCGCCAGGGCCTCGTGGCCCGAGTGAAAGCGCACCTTGTTGGTCTCGAGCAGCTTCTGGACTGCGCCGCCGCAGGTCGGGTAGCAGTAGTAGCGCTGCTCGGCATTGCCGAGAAACCGCACGCCCTGCGCGGCCAGCATCTCGAGCGTCTCGGGCCGGGCGCCCTCGATCTCGAGCAGCGTCTTCTTGTTGCGCGCGCCCCCGAGCGAGTACTTGCCGAGGCGTCCGTCGCTCCGCACCACGCGGTGGCACGGGATGAGCAGCGGCACCGGGTTCTTGGCGAGCGCCGTGCCGGTCGCCCGGACGGCGTCGGGGCGGCCGATCTCGCGCGCGATCCACCCGTAGGGGCGCACTTCGCCCGACGGGATCTCGAGCGCCTTCTTCAGGACGGCGCGCTCGAACTCGGAGAGGCCGCGAAGGTCGAACGCGAGCTCGCGGCGTCCTTCGCCCTTCAGGTTCCGGATGAGCGCCTTCACGCGCGCCGGCGCGACCCGGGTCTCGGCCGCGATCGGCCGACCGAACCGGCCGCGAAACCGCCGCTCGAACGCCGCGGACGAGCTCGCGCGCGACACCATCGAGATGCCCGCCTTGCTGTGCGCGACGTACACCGGCCCGAGCGGCGACGCGAGCCGCCAGTAGCGGTCGGACAGGCCCACCCGCCCGAGGACGGCCGGCAGGAGCGTCGCGGGCGCCTTCTCGCGGCCGAGAGCGCGCAGCGCGCGCGGAATTTGGAGAACGTCGGGAACGTGCTTCTTCGTCATGCTCTGGCTCCTCGGACTTGTCGACGGGAATCCGTCAGCGCATTGCGGAGCGCGTTGATGGCCCGGTGAACGTTGGATTTGGTCGTGCCGACGGGCTGCTTCAGGATGCCCGCGACCTCTTCGAGCTTGAGGCCCTCGACGTAGCGAAGGATCAACGGCGCCCGATAACGCTCGGGCAGCTCGCCCACGAGCGAAGCGATGTCGGCCCGCTGCCGCTTGAGCTCGAAGCGCGCGTCGGGCCGGCCGGCCGGATCGTCGTGCGCGTGCCGCGCCGCGGCCGCCTGGCCCGCCGCGTCGTCGAGCGAGACCGTCGGACGGCGCTTCCGGCGGACGCGATTGCGCGCGACGTTCAGCGTGATCCGGTAGAGCCACGCCTTCAGCGCCATCTCGCGCCGCCGCTCGGACGGGTACGACTTCAGTGCGCGGTACGCGCGAACGAAAGCGTCCTGCGCGACTTCCTCCGCGTCCTCGCGCCGGCCCGTCAGCCGCAGCGCGAAACCGAAGAGGCGGTCCTGGAAATGGCGGACGAGGCCCTCGAAGGCCTGATCCACGTCCGCCGCGAGGGCGGCGCAGAGCGCACTCTCGGCCGCCGAGCCCTCGGTTTCCCGTTCCCCTTCCATCGCCTTCGGGCCCCCGGATATCACCAATCGGAGATCGTGGGAACCGCCCGGCGCGGGCCGACTGCGGGACTCGGGACCGGGACAGGAGTCGGTCTTCATGCCATTCGCCTCGCCGGCATAGAACACGGCGGGCGGGCGGAAAGTTGCGGCCGGTAACTAATGCAGGATCAGGACGATCTTCTCGTTGTCGCCCTGCAGCTCGACGCGGTCGCGGCCTATGGAGAGGACCGTGTAGCCCTCGACGTAGCTCCCCGGCCGCACGACGTGGCCGCTGATGAGCGCGGTCGGGTTGGAGTCGGAGTAGACGATTCCCTCGAGCTCGAGGCGCGCCAGCGGAAGGTTCGCCGCCCCATTGAAGGTGCGCGTGCGCATGGCGGGCTCGCGCGTCGGCTCGGGCCGGGGGGCGGGCGCGGGAGCGGCCGGGGCCGGCGCGGATGCCGCGATGCGCGGGCTGCCCGAGGCGTACGAGATCTCGGCCGGCGCCCCCGACGGAGGAACGACCGGAGGCTGACGCCGCGGCGGCGGACGGGTCGGAGGAGGCGCCGCGGCCACGACGGCGGCGGGGGAGCGAGTGGGCACCGGGGCGGCTGTCGAGGAAATCGTCGCCGGCGCCGCCGCGGCGATGGCGGGAGCGGCGGCGGTTTCCGCCTTCGGCGCCGACGCGGGCGTCGTTCTTCGATCGGCCGCCCGGGCCGGTGTGTCACGGATGGCGGCGACCCGCGGCGCCTCGACGGCAATCGCGGTCGGCGTGGCCATCGCGGCGGCGGCCAGGGCCGGACGGGGCGTCGGGGCGGCCGCACGCGGTTCCGTCGGAGGCGCTTCGACGCGCCGCAGGAAGAGAAACCCTCCGGCGATCACGACGGCCGCGACCGCGAGGATCGCCGCGAGGCGGCGCCGGCGGCGGCGCCGGGAACGCCCCGGATCGGGCAGCGGGAGCGGGACGCGCAGGCCCGACGAGTCGGTGCCGTTGCCCTGCGCGGCCTGGGCGCGCCGCAGCGCGTCGTCGATCAGGCTCATGCCGCTTTCCCCTCGAGCTCGGCGATGGCCTGGCGGATGGATCTTCCCGTGAGCTCGTCGGTCGTGTTGACGAAGCCGTAGAGAAGGGCCTTGTCGCAGACGGCGTTGATGAGCCGGGGCACGCCGCGCGAGTAGCGATGGATCGTGCGGATCGCCCACGGCGTGAAGATCGGCCGCCCGACGCCGCCCGCCACGCGAAGTCGATGGTCGATGTAACGCTCGGTCTCGGCGCGCGACAGCGGCGAGAGGTGGTAGCGAACCGTGATGCGCTGACGCAACTGCCGCAGATTCTGCCCGTTCAGCTTGTCGCGGAGCTCCGGCTGTCCGACGAGAACGATCTGCAGGAGCTTGCGCCGCTCGGTCTCGAGATTCGAGAGGAGGCGCACCTGCTCGAGGAGCTCGTCGTCGAGATCCTGCGCCTCGTCGATGAGCAGGACGACGTCGTTGCCGGCGCTCGCCTGCGCGAGGAGGAACTCGTTCAGGGTCTCGAGGGCCGAGGCGCGGTCGGCGCGATGCCCGTTGAGGCCGAGCTCCGTCAGGATCGTCCGAAGGAGCTGCGCGCTCGTGAGCGACGGATTCAGGATCAGCGCCGTCCGGTAGGCGTCCCCGAGCTGCTTCAGGATCGCCCGGCAGACGGTCGTCTTGCCGGCGCCGATTTCGCCCGTCAGCTGGATGAAGCCCTTGCGCTCCTGGAGGCCGAAGAGGATGTGGTTGAAGGCCTCCCGGTGCCGGTCCGAGAAGAAAAGAAAGCGCGGATCGGGGGTCAGGTTGAAGGGGGGCTCGTGGAATCCGTAAAACTGCTCGTACATTGACGGCAACACTCTAACGCGTACGGAGGCGGCGCCTTCGGCGTCACGGCGCGGCGCCGCGGGGCGGCTCGATGCCGAGGACGCGGGAGAGAAACGACGCGATCCGCCAGGACGGGAACTCGTCCACTGCCGCCGGAGCAATCCCGGGACCCGCCGCGAAGAAGGTCGCGTCGAGGGGAGCGAAGGCGTTGCGGTAGCCGTGACCGCCGTAGTTGACCGGGACGCCGGAGGTCCGGCCCGCGAGCGCCGACGTCGAGAAATTGAAACCGGGCCGCGCGATGACGATGAGATCGCCCGACTCCGGCGCGGCCAGGCCGAGCGGCCCGGCGTCGTTACGGCGCACGATCCGGTCGAATGGCGCTTCGCCGGCGACGCGATATTCGGCGAAGAGCGTCTCGATACGCGCGAGCGCGTCGGACGGCGCTCGGGCGGGATTGAGATAGACGTTGGCGATGCCGCTCTCGGCGATCGCCGCGGCCGCCGAGGAGGGATCGATCGTCTCCTCGCCGGACATCCGCGTGAAGCCGGCCTCGCGCAGGATCTCATTCGGGTAGATCGTCGTCCGGATCGGGACCATTCCGTGGTCCGACGTGACGAGGAGGGCATCCGACGGCGAGAGCGCCTTCGCGATCGCGTCGAGCGCGCGGTCCGCCGTTGCGTACGCCCGCTCGACGTACCCGCGGAAGACGGCGGCGCGCTCCGGCGCATAGCCCGCCTGACGCGGATCCATGAGGAAGAAGGGATGCTCCACCTCGTCCACCTGCGGTTGATACATGAGGAGAAGATCCCAGCCGCCGCGACGGATCGCCCAGACCTGCGCGCGCGTGAGGAAGGCGGCCAGCCGGTCGGCCTGCTCGACGTAGATCTCGGGATGCGGCGAGTGCGCGTCGGCGTGGTCCTGGTCGGGCACGCCCGGCCAGAAGCCGGCGTTCTCGTCCAGGTCGCGCCGGAACGCCTCGGGGTAGGCGTCGCTCGAAAAGAGTCCGCCGGCATAGATCTCGGCCACCGAGAGATCGGGCGCGAGGGAGAGGAGCTTGCACCACGCGCCCGTGCGGCGCGCCTCGCCCGCGGCCTCGGCGGCGAACCAGTCGCCGGGGCCCGCGGCCTCGGTCTCGCCGGACTCGGGCGTGATCTCGAGGCGGTCGTAGTTCACGCGGCCGTCGTCGGTCGTGTCGATCGCGACGAGCGTCGCCGCGTGATGTGTCGGCGGAAAATCCAGGCGCGCCGTGCGCGGGGGCGAGTAGCTTCGGACGGCGCCCGCGCCGCCGCCGGTCCAGTCGCCGGAGGCGAGGCGGACGAATCGGGCCGCCGCGGACTTCTTCGGGTGGAACGTCAGACCGAAGTCGGCCGTGCGCTCCGGCGCCGTCCCGTCGCCGCCCGGATAGAGGAGGACGCCGACGCGCTTTCCCTGGCGGCGCGCGGCCTGCCAGAGCGTGTCGGCGCGGATCGGCGCGTCGAAACCGGAGAGCTTCGCGCCGAAGGGCTTCGACCGGTCGAGCATCCAGTTCGCCACGATTCCCGTCGCGTCCGGCATCGCGCCGGTCACGTGCGTGACGTGCGCGGGCGCCGTGAGAGACGGCGTCGGCGGGTGCGAGCGTCGGGCTGCGAGGCCGCGGGCGGCGATCGTCCGGTAGCCGCCGAACGGCAGCTTGCCCGGCTGCCCGAGCAGCTCGGTCAGGAGATCCGCGGAGACGCCGTCGAAGGACACGAGGACCGCGCGCGCGGCGTGCGGCTCGGCAGACGCCGCGGCGGGGGGAGGAGTCGGCGGCGGATGCGCCGCGCAGGAGAGAACGAGCGCCGCGGAGATCGCCGCCGCCGGAATCGCGGAAGCGCGGACCGGGCGCCGGCTCAGAAGCCCCACAGGGCGAGCTCGTCGAGCAGCGTCGCGAGCGCCGGGTGCTCCGCGAGCTCCCGGTAGAGCCAGCCGTGCTTCTCCTTCGCCTCCGTCAGGTGCGCGCGCAGGCGCTCCCGGTCGCGGTCCGTGGCGGCGGACCGCAGGCGATCGAGCAGTCCCTGTCCCGGCGCGTCGAGGCGGTCGCCGTGCTGGTCGGCGAAGGAGTCGAAAGCGTCGTTCACGCGGACGCGATGCGGGTCGTCGACCTCGGTGTCGTCGTCTTCGATCATCGTTCCCTCTCCGCAGCCTGGGGCGCGAGCCTCCGGGCGATCGCCGACGCGATCGTCCCGGCATGATGGCGGCCGTTCTCGATGAAGATCTTCCCGATCTCGGTCCCCGCGAGGATCGCACCGGCGAGATACACGCCGGGCACGTTCGACTCGAGCGTCTCGGCGTCGTGAACCGGGACGCGCGACGGGCCCTCCAGCCGGACACCGCACCGCTCGAGCAGGGCGAAGTCCGGCATGTAGCCGATCAGCGGAAAGACCGCGGCCGCGGCGGCGGCATGCCGGCCGGCGGGATCCTCGAAGAGGACGGACTCGTCCGAGATCTCGACGACGCGCGCCTCGAAGAACGCCCGGATCGCGCCCGCGCGGATCCGGTTCTCGAGGTCGGGCTTGATCCAGTACTTGACGCGGTCGGAGAGCTGGGACGCCCGCACGAGGAGCGTGACGCGCGCTCCGTGGCGGTAGAGATCGAGCGCCGCCTCGGCGGCGGAATTCTTTCCGCCGATGACGACGACGTCGCGGCCGTGGAAGGGGTATCCGGAGACGTACCGGCGGTGGACGAGGGGCCGGTCCTCTCCCGGGACGCCGAGCCGGCGCGGGTTCCCGAAGAAACCCGTCGCGAGGATGGCCGCGGGCGCCGGCCGAAGCTCGACGTGCCCCGGACGCGCGGTTTCGACCTCGACGCCGCCCCCGGCCCGCGGACGGATCGTACGGACTTCGGTCTCGGGCTCGACGGCGACGCCGAAGCGCTCGGCCACGGAGCGGTAATAGGCGAGCGCTTCGAGCCGCGTCGGATGCGGCTCGGGACAGCCGAAGGGCACGCCGGCGATGTCGAGCAGGTCGCGCGTCGAGAACCACCGCATCTCCTCGGGGAAGTGGTAGAGCGAGTCGAGAAGAAAGGCCTTCTCGTAACAGACGGCTTCGATTCCCCGCCGCGCGAGCTCCGCCGCGCAGGCAATCCCCGTCGGCCCCGCTCCGACGATCGCAACGCGGGCAGCTCCGTCCGGCACGAGGCGATTCTAGTCTTTGCTCGCCGCCGCGGCGTGGAGCTCCGCGATCGTCCGGAGAACGCCCGCGCGCACGACGAAGCGCACCTGGCGAAGATTCGCGACGTCGCGCGTCGGATCGGCGCCGACGACGAGGAGATCCGCGTCCTTCCCTTTCTCGATCGTGCCGGTCTTCTTCTCGACGCCCATGGCGAGCGCGCCGCCGCGGGTCGAGGCCACGAGGACCTGCATCGGCGTCAGCCCGGCGGCCTGCATCGCCTCCATCTCGGCGTAGATCGAGGGGCCGTGGAGCGTGAGCGGATTTCCGGCGTCGGTTCCCGTCGCGATCGGGATGCCGGCCTTCGCGACGCGCGCGAGGTTCGCGGAGCCGATCCGCAATCCGTCGGCGGTGCGCTTCTCCGCCGCCGCCGCCGCGATCGGCCGGGGGCGCGGGCGTCGAGACGCTATCGGCGACCTTCGCGAGCGTCACCGGATCGACGCAGCCGTTCGGATCGTCGACCTTCGGCGCCGTCTTCGTGAGCGCCGACTGCGCGAGGCGCGCGTAGCCGCCGATGACCGTGAGCGTGGGGCAGTAGACCGTCCCGTTCTGCTTCGCCAGCGCGAGGAACTCGTCGTCCAGAGGCAGATCGAAAACGCTGTGCACGAGCAGCTTCGCGCCGGCCTTCAGCGCGACCTTCGCCTCGGCGAGGCCCGTCGCGTGGACGAGGAGCGGGACGCCGAGCTTCTTCGCTTCTTCTCCGGCGGCCAGCACGGCCGGAGCGGACGCCTCGACGGGATGCTCGGGGCTCACGATGTACCAGATCTTGATGGCGTCGGCCCCGCGCGCGGCGAGGTAGCGTGCGCCCTCGCGGCCCGTGTCGACGTCCTTCAGGAAGATGAACTGCCGCTCGGCCGGCAGGTTGACCCAGTGGTCCGCCGTCGAGAGGAGCGGCCCGGCCGCCTCGACGCGCGGGGCGCTCGGGTCGTCGCGGTGCGCTTTCGCCATCGCGATCGTCCAGGGATAGCCGCCGACGTCGAAAACGGACGTGATCCCCGAACAGAGCTGCGACCGGAAGAAGCGCTCCGGATGCGCCGCGAGGTCCGCCTCGGTCTTCTCGTACGGGTAGCGGTCGCGCACGTCGGCGGCGTCCGGGCGGCCGTCGGCCCATCCGGTCTGGGAGAAGTGGACGTGCGCGTCGATCAGCCCCGGCACGATCCACAGCCCCGAGACGTCGGTGACGTCGACGCCTTCCGGAATCGCGCAGTCGGCGCCCGCGCACTCGATCTTGCCGTCGCGCAGCAGGACGACGGCGTTCGCGATCGGCGGGCCGCCGTTACCATCCAGGAGCGTGGCGCCCTTCAGCGCTCGGGGCGGCGGCGGCGTGCCGGGAGGCGCGTCGAAGGCGCTCGTCATCGCGATCTTCCACTGGGTGCCGGTCCTCAGGAAGAGGCGCTCGGAGAGGCCGCTGTGCTCTTCGACGCCGTAGAGGACGCGGTACCGGTACGTGCCGTACACGAGCCCCGGGCGCAAAGGCATGAGACGCAGATCGGACGCCTCGAAGAGGTCGGGCCATTTTTCGCCGGCCTGTTTCACGAAGTCCTCGTACCCGAGGGACGGCCCGGCCGGGCCCGTGCGGGCGAGGCTCGGGGCCTCGAGGTAGCACGCGAGGTACGCCGCGCGGTCGCGCCGGCGGATCGCGTCGAGGTTCTTCTCGAAGACGGCGCGCGCGGCCGCCGCGTCGGCGGTCTCGGCGGCGGGCAGCGGCCGCGGGCTCGCGAGAAGCGCGAGCGCCGCCACGGCGAACGCGGGGACCCGTCGGGCAAGGGATCTCATGAGACGCCTCCTTCTCGGGGAAGTCCGGCGAGGAACTCGTCGAGGTCGCGGTCGAACTCCTGGGGCTTGTCCATCATGAGCCAGTGGCTCGCTCCGGCGATGATGCGGACGGGAATGCCCGGGGCCGTCTTGTGGATCGCGACGGGGCTCTTCGCGAGGAAAGACGCGATCGACAATCGAGGCCCGGCGTACCGCGCAAGCGCGTCGGCCAGCCGGAACGAGTAGAGGCCGAGCGTCGCGCCCGTGAAGACCTCGCGCGGCGTCGCGTGAAGCGATCGCAGAACGGCCTCCCGCGTCGCGGGCGCCGCGCCTTTGAGGATGCCGTCGAACCAGCCGTCCGTGAAGGCCACGTATGTCTCGGGCGCGAGGCCGCGCCTCAATGCCTCGACGTTCTCGGAGGGCGTCGCCGTCAGATCACCGGCGACGTCGGCGAAAACGAGGCCCGCGAGACGCTCCGGATGGCGGCCGGCGTAGGCGCAGACGACGGCGCCGCCGAAACTGTGGCCGACGAGGACGAAGCGGGAGAGCGCGAGCGCATCCGCGACCGCAGCGACGTCGGACGCGAAGGCCTCGACCGAGTAGTCGCCGTCGGCCGCCGGCGCCGACGAGCCCATGCCGCGCAGGTCGAAGGCCACGGCGCGCCGCGTCGGACGCAGATGCGCGAGCTGCGCCGCCCACTGCGTCTTGTTCGCGCCGTTTCCGTGGACGAAGAGAACCGGCGCCGGACGCCCCGCCCGGCCGCCGCCTCCGCCGCCGTCGTCCACCGCGATGCGGCCGGCCGGACCCGCGACGGAAGAAACCGGCGACGCCGGAACCGCGGCGCGGTGCGCGCAGCCTGCGGCGGCGGCCGCGAGGAATGCGAGTCGCCGGAGCCGCTTCACGGGGCGGCAGTATAGCGAGCGGCGTCTCCCCCGATCTCTTCGATCCGGCGCTCGAGGAATCGCTTCTCGGCGTCGTTGCTCGCGAGGCCGAAGGCTTCCCGGTACGCGGCGGATGCCTCGGCGCGTCGGCCGAGGCGCGCAAGCAGGCGGCCTCGCGCGGCGGGCAGAAGGTGGTAGCCGGACAGCTCGCCGCGACCCGCGATCCCGTCGAGGAGAGCGAGCCCCGCCTCGGGCCCGAAGGCCTCCGCCACCGCGGCGGCGTGGTTCAGCGCGACGACCGGTGAAGGATGGCGCTCGAGGAGCTCCCGGTAGAGCATCGCGATCTGGCGCCAGTCGGTGTCCCCGGGGCGCTCGGCCTCGGCATGGAGCGCCGCGATCGCCGCCTGGAGGGCGTAGTTTCCCGGGCCGCCTTCCGCGAGCGCCGCCCGCGTCAACGCGATGCCTTCGCGGATCTGGTCGCGGTCCCAGAGTCGGCGGTCCTGGTCCTCGAGCAGGACGATCTGGCCGTCCGATCCCGTGCGCGCGCGACGGCGCGAGTCGTGAAGGAGCATCAACGCGAGGAGCGCCCGCGTCTCGGCTCGCTTCGGCAGAAGCCGCGCCACCAGGCGCGCGAGACGAATCGCCTCGGCGGTGAGCTCCTCGCGCACCAGCGATGGTCCCGACGTCGCGGCATAGCCCTCGTTGAAGATGAGGTACAGGACCGAGAGAACGGCGTCCACGCGCTCGGGCAGCGCCTCCTCCGGAGGGACGCGGTAGGGGATCCGCGCCTGACGGATCTTCTGTTTCGCACGGACGAGCCGCTGCGCCATCGCCGGCGTCTCGACGAGAAACGCGCGCGCGATCTCCTCCGTCGAAAGCCCGCCGAGCGTCCGGAGCGTGAGCGCGATCTGCGCCTCGGGGGCGAGCGCGGGATGGCAGCACGTGAAGATGAGCCGCAGGCGGTCGTCGGCGACGCGGCGGTCGTCCGCGTCGGCGAAGTCCGGCGGATCGCCTTCGGCGAGCGCGGCCCAGCGGGCGAGCTCTTCCCGCTTCTCGCGGAAGCGCGCGTCTCGCCGGAGGCGATCGATCGCTTTGTGCCGCGCCGTCGAAACGAGCCACGCCCGCGGGTTCTGCGGCGTGCCGTGGCCGCCCCACTGCTCGAGGGCGGCGGCGAACGCCTCCTGCATCGTCTCCTCGGCGAGATCGAAGTCTCCGACGAGGCGGATGAGCGTCGCGAGGATCCGCCCCCTCTCCTCGCGGTAGAGGCGCTCGACGCTCAGCCGGCCATCTCCAGGATCGGGCGCACCTCGATCGAGCCGGTTCGCGACGTGGGGATCCGCGCCGCGATGGACGAGGCCTCCGCGAGATCCTTCGCCGCGACGATGTAGTAGCCCCCGAGCTGCTCGCGCGTCTCGGCGAACGGGCCGTCGGTCGTCACGGGCTTGCCGTCCCGCACGCGCACCGTGGCGGCCTTCGATGTGGGCTCGAGCGGATCGCCCGCCTTGTAGTGGCCGCTCTTCTTGATGCCCTCGGTGAAGGCGCCGTACTCCTGATACAGCAGTCCCTTGTCCTTCTCCGCGAGCTTGGCCCAGTCCACTTCGCGATCGTAGATGAGGAGCATGTAACGCATCGGAACCTCCTTTTCACGATGTAGTCGAACGGCGCGCCCCGCAATCGACGGACGGTCGGGTCGACGGCGACTCGGACCCCATTTGTCGTACGGCCCCTCGGAGAATCCCGTTACGGGAGGACACCATGTGGCACCGTCTCGATCGGATTCATCTCGATCGGATTCTCGGATCGCGCCGGCCGGCTCGGGAAGAGCTCCTTTGCGAGGCCTGCGGTGGCCCGATCGGTCCGGATCCGGCGCTTTTGCTCGACCCGGGTCCGGGGCGGGAGCGGCGGCGGCTTTGCTCCCCGGAGTGCCTGCCGTCCGTGTGGAAAAAAATGGAAAGCGGACGACAGAAAGTGTCAGGGATGCGACGAGGGGACAGGGTCGGGTATCGCACTAACCTCCTCCGGATCAGTGCCTTAGAAGACTAGACGCGCTCTGGCGCTTCGATTGCTCCTCTTCCCGGCCATGAAGATCGAGGTCAGATCCGAGACCCCCGATCCGAAGGCGCGGCCCGATGCAGCGCTCGGCGGCGTCGAAGTTCTCGAGGGCGGCGACGAGTTTCTCGAGGCGCTGCAGATCCGCCTGAACGAGATCGTCCGGAAGCCGAACGGCCGTTTCGTCATCACCTACGTGCCCGGCAAGCCCGGCGCGAAGACCCCGCCGCGAATCCAGTAGGGCAGCTCAGCCCTCAGCTCTCCGCTTCGGGCAGCCAGACTTCCTGCCCCGTCTCGACGAAGAAGAGACCCGCCCTTGTCGGGCGTCCGGTCAGCTTCGACCAGTAGCGCCGGTAGTGGCGAATCTGCGGCGCGTACCACCGGCCGAGCTCGTCGAGATTGCCGGCGACACGGTCGGACTTGTAGTCGACGAGCGTCCAGCCGGCAGCGTCCTCGAAGAGAAGGTCGATCGCGCCGGTGAGCAGCGTCTCGCCCGGCGGGTCGGGGAGCGCGAGCTCCTCGGACGGGACCATCAGCGCGAAGGGCACCTCGACGAGACGCCGCTTCGCGGCGAGGGCCCGTTTCCAGAGCGGCGAGCGGCGTGCCGCCTCGACGAGCGCGAGCGCCGCGTCGAGGTCCGCCGTCGGGCGATCCGTCTCCGCGAAGAGATTGCGCGCGTACGCGGGCAGGTCGGCCGAGGAGTCGCGCATCGCGGCCTCGAGGAGGCGGTGGATGATGTGGCCCCATTCCATGCCGCGGCCCGTGCTCTCGCGGGCCGGCCCGTCGCCGGCCTCGGCGTGCGCGAGCGCGGTGACGTGCGCGACCTGGAAGCTCGGGGCCGCGCTTTCGGCGCGCCGCGCGGCGGACCGCGTCCGGCTGCCGGCGACGAGATCCGCCGCGGCGCTCGCGGGCGCCGTCGGCGCGAGGAAAGCCGGCGGCGACTCCGGCAGGTCCTTCGGCAGGCGCGCGTCGAGCGCCGCCCAGGTTCCGCTGGTCTTACCGGCGCTGGACCGCTTGACGCTCACGACGAGCGATTCCTGCGCCCGCGTCGAGCCGACGTAGTGGAAGCGCGTTTTCTCCGCATCCTCGAATTTCTTCTCGCGCTCCTCCATCGCGTCCCAGCCGGCCGGTCTCGCGATCTCCTCGACGCTGTGCTCGCCGCGCTTCTGCACCACACGGAAGTGTCCCCGCGCCGGCGAGACGCTCCGGTCGATCCACTGCTCGACCTTGTCTCCGAACTCCGCGGCGGGCTCGGCGAGGAAGACCACGGAAGCTTCCAGTCCCTTCGCCCCGTGGAGCGTCATCAGGCGCACGGCGGAGGGCCGACCCGGCGCGAGACTCATCTGCTCGATGAGATCCTCGTTGCGGAGCCGGTCGAGCTCGCGCACGAGCGCCGGGAAGTCGCGCCCCTCGGCGGAGAGCTTGCGCGCCGCGGCGAGCGCTTTGACGAGATTCCCGGCGCGGCTGTCGCCGAGCGACTCCGCGGCGGTCGCTGCGATCCATCCGAGACTCCCGGCGAACCGCGAGATCGCGGCGGCGGGCGGCAGCGTCTCCGCGAGCCGGGCGCCCTCGTGGAGGTGATCGAAGGCGCGGCGGATCCGGGGATCGGCTCCCGCCGGCGGATCGAGCCGCGCGTCGAACCGGCCGCCGATCCGGGTGAACCGATAGAGGGCCTCGTCATCCACGCCGAAAATCGGACCGCGCAATGCGGCCACGAACGGAATCGGATCATCCGGATCCGCGAGCGTCTGGAGGAGCGGCAGGAACGCGGCGAGGTCCGGCGACTTGAACGCGCCGGTGCCGACGATCTCGTACGGCACGCCGCGCTCCTCGAGAGCGCGGGCGTAGTCGCCCATGTAGGTGCGCCGCCGGAAGAGCACGAGGAAGTCGCGGGGCGTCCTCTCGCGCCGCGCGATCGCCGCCGCGATGTGCTCCGCGATGCGTCGCGAGTCGTGCGCGACGACCGGGCGCACTGCGGTTCCCGTCGTGGGGCACGCCAGGCGGAAGACGGGTGCGTCGGCTCCGGCCTCGGGGCCCTGCGGCTCGAGCGACACGTAGCGGGCCTGCTCGCGCGACGGCTCGGCGGGGAAGAGCGCGGAGAAGGTCCGGTTGATCCAGCCGCAAAGCGGAGCGCTCGAGCGGAAGTTCGTCGTCAGCTCGAGGACCCGCCCGCTGCCCGCGATTCGGGCGCGCACGTCTTCGTAGGTCTCGATGTCGGCGCGGCGGAACCGGTAGATCGACTGCTTCGGATCGCCCACGACGAAGAGCGAGCCGGGGACCGGAGTCAGGTGCCTCCAGTCCCGCTCGTCGGTCTCGGCGCCCGTGAGCAGCAGAAGAATCTCCGCCTGGATGGGGTCCGTGTCCTGGAATTCGTCCACGAGGATCGGCGTGAAGCGCTTCGCGAGGGAGCGACGGGCATCGGGATGGTCTCGCAGGAGATCGCGCGCTTCGAGCAACAGGTCCTGGAAGTTGAGACGCGCCTGCGCGCGGCGCCAGAGGCGGTACTCCTCCCGCGCGTCGGCGAGCACGCGCATGACGGCGGGATGGACGTGCTCCGCCCAGCGCGCGAGGGCCGGCTTGACGACGTCTTCGCGCAGCGATTCGACCGCGGATCGGAACGCACCCGCGTGGTTGCGCGCGTCGCCGCGCCGCAGAACGCGCAGGACGCGCACAAAATCGCGCGCGCGCCCGGTGTCGAAGATCTCGCTCACGCGCCGCGCGCTGCGCACCGCCTCCTGGAACCCGGTCCAGCCTCCGGGCGGCGCCTCGGCGGGAATCGCGCGGGCGGCGCGCTCGAGGAACGCCTCGACCAGTCGCCGCGCCGCCGTGAAGTCCGGCTCGGGTCCGTCGGGGCCCGCGGCGACCTCGACGTCGGCGTTCTCGCAGATCGTGGCGAAGGCGTCCTCGAGGTCGCGGAGGTCGATCCCGAGCTCGATGAGACGCGCCAGCCGCGGATCGTCGCGCACGAAGAGGCCCGCCGTGAAACGCTCCCAGGCCTCCCCGCGGGCGACGCCGTCTTCGGGTTCGTCCATCTCGAGAAATCCCGGATCGATGCCCGCCTCGACCGGCCGCTCGCGAAGGAGGCGCGCGCCGAAGGCGTGGATCGTGCCGACGAAACAGAGATCGACGCGCGCGAGCGCCTCGGTGAGCCGCTGGCGGCGAAGCCCATCCGTCTCGCCGCGGAGCGCCGCCTCGAGCGCGTTCTGGAATCGCTGGCGCAGCTGCGCCGCGGCCTTGATCGTGAACGTCACCGCCGCAAGGCGATCCATCGTCGCGCGCCCCGTCGCGATCGCCGCGACCATCCGGTCGACGAGCGCCCGCGTCTTGCCGGTGCCCGCCGCCGCCTCGACGAGGATGGTCGTCGAGAGGTCCTCGCGGATCGCCGTCCGGGCGTCCTCGTCCGGCAGCCGCTGCGGCGGCGGCTCAGTCTTTTTCGTCATGGATCTCGCGGAACGCGGCGAGCGCCGGGTGCTCCGACTGCGCGAGCTTGCGCGCGGATTGTTCGGCCGCGGCGGCCCCGCCGCCGCAGATCGACTCGAAGTCGCAGTGGCGGCAGCCATCCCGCTTCGTGGCGTGCGGGAAGAGGCCGGCGGCGAGCAGGTCGAAGAGGCGGTCGAGGACTTCGCGCGCCGGTCCGGCGTCCAGCGGATGAACGATGCGCTGACCCTCGCCTTTCCGGCCGGGGAAGAAATATCCGGTTCGCGCCACCCGGCCCTGGATTTCCGCGCGTGCGAGCAACGCGTCGAAGGCCATCGCGTAAAGCGCCGGCTGGATTTGGCGGCCGCCTCGCAGCCCCGCGCCCTCGCGCACGCTCCAGGTCGAGCCCGTCTTGTAGTCCCAGACCTCGAACGTTCCGTCGGACGCCTCGTCCACGCGGTCGATCGAGCCGCGGAGGCGGAAGCGCCGTCCTCCCGCGAGCGCGATCTCGACGGGATCCGGGCTCGAGAAGGCCGAGCGTTCGCCGGCCGCGCGGACGAGCCCGAATCCGACCTCGAAGAACCGCGGCTGGACGTCGCGACAGTGCGCCTCCTCCAGCCGCAGGAAGGTGCGGCAGGCGAAGAGGATCGACTTTTCCTGCTCTTCGAAGGCGACGCGGCTGCGCGGCGGTTTCACTTCGCTCCAGGTGGCGATGCGGTCGCGCGCGATCGCCTCCATCCTCGGGAGGTGGTGGTCGAAGCGCGGCGATTCGCCGGCGGCCGTGATCTCCTCGAGGAACGCGCGGAAGACGTCGTGGAGGAGACTGCCCTCGTCCATCGCGTCCAGCCACCGGCCGGGGTCGCGCTGCAGCTCCTCGGGACGCTCGACCCGCAGCACCGACCGCACGAAGTATGCAAACGGGCAGGAAGCGAGCGCCTGGATCCGCGTCGCCGAGATGGCGCCGCCGTCGCCGCGCGGATCGAGCTCGGGCGTTCCCGACTTCACCCAGCCGTCCCACACCGTGAACTCCGCGCTCTCCCGCGCGTCGAGCGCCCGCCGGCCGTCCTCGAGCCACGGGTAGGCGGCGCGCACGGCGGCGGCCCCTTCCGCGGAACCGGGCGAATCGCGCAGGACCGCGAGCCATCGTTCGGTGTCGTCGAGCGCGCGCCCGAGCGCGGGCACGAATCCCGCCGCCTCGGGAAGCTCGCTCGCCAGGTCCGCGTAGTCGGCGTCGGCGCGGCCGGAGCGCTCGCGGTGGATCGCGAGCAGGAAAGGCGACGGCGCGGGCTCGCCGGCCTGCGAAAGATTTCGGAGACCGAAGCTCGAGTAGCTCACGGTCAGGTCGCCGGTCAGGCGCGAGAGACAGGCCTCGAGAAGGGCCGCGTTTTCGCGCGGCCGCTCGCGCTGCAGTGCGAGCGCCGGGGAAGCCAACGTCTCGTTGATGCGGCGGCGCTCCTCGTCGAGAAGGATGGGGTCTTCGAGGTCGCGGCCCGGATGACGGCCCTCGTCGAGACCGGCGACGAAGACACGCCGCCGTCCCGAGAATCCGCCCTCCGCGATTCCCGCGACGTGCACGCGGCCGGGGCGCGGGCGGTCGGGCGCGATCGCGAGCCCCGCGACGGCGTCGCGCAGACGCTCGGCTGCCTGCGCCGCCGTCACGCGAACGAGGGCGAGCTCCTGGAGCTCCTCGAAGAGCGAGTCCAGCGCGGTGCGCGCGCTCGCGTCGAGCGGATCGGCCACGCGCCCGAACTCGCCGACGAACTCGCGCGTCGCGCGGGCGAGCGCCGGCAGATCCCCCGGCTCTTCGAGCGCACGCGGCGCGAGCTCGAGCGCCCGGCGCACGAGAACGCGCGCGGTCCGCGCCGCGGCGAGCCGGCGCTCGCGGCGATGCCGCCGCCGCGCGGCCTGTTCCGGGGTGGGGTCCTCCTCGCCGCGCCGCGCCCTCTCCGGCTGCTCGAGCTCCGCGACGAGGCGGTCGAGGCACCGGCGGTGGCGGTCCCGTCCCCAGCCGATCGCCGCCTGCCGCAGCTCGCTCGCCGCCGCCCGGGCGGACGGAGGCTCTTCCCCGGCGGTCTCGGGCAGCGCGAGAGAGCCCGAGGCGAGCGCCCCGCGCAGGACGTCGGCCGCGAAGTCGCCGCCGATCCAGTCGAGGAACGCGAGCGCGGCGCGGCCCGGGCGCGTGAAGGTCGCCGCGATCCCTCCGGAAAAGGTGCACGGGATGTCGTGCTCCCGCGAGAGCTCCCAGACGAGTGCCGGATAGACCGACCGATCGGTGTGGAGGATCTCGACGTCGTCGAAGCGCCATCCGTTCTCGAGGACGCGCCGGAAGATCTCCCGGATCTCGTTCTCTTCTCCCGTCGCGCGGAAGAATTGCGCGCGCCGCGCCGTCGCGCGCCAGGCCTGCGGATCGACGCGGCCGAGGACACGCAGGCGATCGCCCGCGAGCGCCTCGACGAATCGCCGCGACAGCGGCGGCAAGTCGGTGTCCGCCGGCAGCAGGAAGATCGCGTCGCCGCGCCGGCCGTCCTTCTCGATCGCCGCGACGGCGCGCCGAAGGAGGCCGACCGCATCGACGGCTCGCGAGGCCGCGAGGGCGGCGGCATGGCGGCGGGAGACTTCCCGCAGCTCGCGGTGCTTCTTTCGGTCCGCAAAAGCCCCGGGCGGGAGCCGCTCGGGATCGAGGCCGGCCGCTCCGAGCTCTTCGAGCGTGGCCTGAAGCGCGCGGTGGAGCCCGGGCCGGTCCCTCAGACCGCCGAAGTAGGACGCCGGGCCGAGGGCCTCGGCGCAGGCCTGCTCGACGAGCGCGAGCGACTGCGCGCGCGAGAGCAGGCGCAGACCCTCGCGGGCGAGCTCGGCGCCGACGATCCCGTGAGCCAGAGTGCGCACGGTCTCGACGCGAAGACCGATCCAGGGCGTGCCCGACCGCACGAGACGCTCCACGATCTGGTGGCCGATCGCGAGCGTCGGAGCCACGAGGATCTTCTCCTCGAGCGGGTGCTCGCGGCACACGCGCGCGAGATCTTCGATGGCCGGCGGCGGCGCGGGCGGCTCGGGCGGATCGGAATCGAAGGGGAGCAGGGACTGGACGGCCACGGGGGACCCCATTCTCCTACGGAGCGATCTCGGCGATGAGCGACCGCGAGGCCGGCGAGATCTCGCGCCCCCGCTTCGTGACGATGCCGTAAGTGTCCTGGCCGAAGAGGCTCCGCGCGGTGCGCGCGGCGAGCCGGCGATCCGTCTGCTCGAGACAGAAGTCGGGCACGACGCCGATCCCGAGCCCGAGCCCGGCGTAGCGCTTGATCGCCTCCCACCCTCCCGCCTCGAGCGAGATCTGGAGCGGCAGCCCGCGCTCCGCGAAGAGCCCTTCGATCAACTTGCGCGTGGCCGAGCCGGGCCAGGGGAGGATGAACGGATGGCGGGCGAGGACCTCGAGCGTGAGGCTCTTCGTCTTGTGGATGGGATGGCTCGGCGGCGCGATGACGAGGCGGTCGGCGGTGCGGAACGGGAAGTAGGTCATGTCGGCCGGCGGCTCGGGCAGCGCGCGGAGCGCGAAGTCGATCTCGCCCTGCCGCAGCATCGCGAGGGTCTCTGCGGCCGGGCGATGGCGGATGATGACGTCCACGCGCGGATGGCGGCGCAGGAAGGAGCGGATCGGGCCGGGCAGCAGATAGAGGATGCCCGCCTCGCCCGCGCCGACGCGCACCGGTCCGCGCAGCACGCCGTCGGCCGACTCCTGCAGACGGCGGGATGTCCGGTCCCACTGCTCCACGAGCGGTCCGACGGACTCCATGAACAGACGTCCGGCGCGGGTCAGGCGCACGCCATGCCCCACGCGCTCGAAGAGACGCGCGCCGAGCTCGCGCTCGAGCTTCTGCACGGCCATCGTGACCGTCGGCTGGGTCCGATAGAGGCGCCGGGCCGCCGCGCTGAAGCTGCCTTCACGGGCGACGGCGAGAAAAACGCGGGCCTGCTGGATCTCCATGGCCTATTGACGTCTCTTATATCAGGAATAGATAGTATTGATTTGACCGCTGCAAAGCGGAGGCGAAAATCTCGCGAAGGAATGACGAAAGATCGCCGGGGGCCCGGGTCCGATCTCCATCGCGACCGGATCGAGGACTCGATACGCCGCGGTCTTGCCGCCTACCGGGAGGGTGATCTCGCCGCCGCCGCGAGCGCGCTCGATGAGGTGCTCCCGGGACTCGAAGCCGAGATGCCGGAGCTCTGGGAACGCCTCGGCGCCGCCTACTTCGAGACGGCCGATTTCGAGCGCGCCCTCGACGTCCTCGAGCGGGTCGTCTCGGCGGGCCGGGCGACGGCCGGGACCTGGGAACGGCTCGCGGCCTGCGCTCGGGAGCTCGACCGGGCGGCCGAGGAGCTGCGTTACCGCGAGGCGGCGGTCGACCATGCGCCCGAAGACCCGGCGCATTGGCGCGAGCTCGGCCTCGCGCGGCGTCGCGCCGGAAGACTGCGCGAAGCCGTGACGGCGTTGCGGGAGGCGGTTCGGCTCGACGCGGAGGACGCGGCGGGCGCGGGCATCGAGCTCGGGAGAGCGCTCCGGGAACTCGGGGATCGGGAGGGCGCCGCGGGGGCCTACCGCGAGGCGCTGGCGCGCCGGCCGGACCGCTCGGACCTCTGGAGCGATCTCGCCAGCCTCTACTCGGACATGGGGCGTTTTGCGGATTCCGATCAGGCGGTGCGGGAGGCGATCCGCCTGAAGCCGGCCAATGCGTCGGCCTGGCACACGATCGCCACCAACACGCTGAAACAAGGTGAGCGCGACACCGCGCAGCGCGCCTACCAGCGAATGAAGGAGCTCAACCCCGATTTCGCCGACGAGATCCTGAGCTGGGTTTCGAACACCTCGGGTCTTCCGCGGGACACGGTGGGAGAGCCGGTCCTCGCCGCCGCCGCGGGAGCGGCCGGCAAGCGCCGCGGCCGCCTCCTCGCCTTCCGCCACCGCCCGTAGCGGGCGGCGCGCGACTCCGCGTTACTCGACGCCCTCGGGGAACGCCATCCGCGGATCCACGTCCACCGGCAAGTCTTTCGCCCGCTCGAGCGTCGCGCGAAGATCGTCCGGCATCTTGTCGTACCGCGCGAACCAGGCCTCGGCGCGAGCCCGGTCACCGGTCGCCTCGATCTCGAGCAGCTCCTTCGTCAGGGCGGCGACACCCTCGCGCCACTTCTCCGGGTCGATCGTGTAGAGGCCGGACTCGAGCCGCCGGATCGCGCCCTTCTCGGAAAGGAAGTTGAACTGCATCATCTCGCCGCGGGCATGCGCCTCCGCGGTGCCGAAGCGCACGGTCCGGAAGATGCCGGCGAGATAGGACGCCCGGTACTCGGGGAGCCGCTCCTTCGGGAGCACGCCTTTCGTGACGAGCCAGTCGAGCGCGAAAACGCCGGTCATGTCCGCCTTCGCTTCCTCGACGGGAGAGAAGATCGCGCCGACCGACTCGCGGATGGAGACGCGCCCGCCGCCCTTGCGCGCATAGGCGGGGCCGAGGCCGTGACAGATCTCGTGCATGAGCGTGTCGGTCAGGTACCCCTCGGCCGACGCGAGGCGCGCGAGCTCCGGGACCATGACGCGGCGCGCGACGGGGAGGACGACTTCGTTGACGCGCGCGTCCATGTAGTTCTTGAAGAACAGGCGCTTCGATCCCTTCTCCTCGTGAATGCGTGGATCGTTCGGCAGGTTGTCGGCGACGGCCTGGTATCCGTGCCGCAGGTCTCCGGCGCGGAACGGCGTGTCCATGACCTCCATCGGCGCGGCCTTGCCGGCCAGCGACGGACGGTCCTCGGGCGGAAGCGGGAGCGCATCCTGAATCTGGGCGACGTATTTACGGAAGAGATCGAGCTTGCGGCTCTCCGGCTCGTTGCGCACCATCACGGCGGCGCCGTAGGAGGTCTTCACGCCGAGCAGGTCGTCGAGATAGGTCTCGTACGGCGCGAAAACGAGATCGATCCGGGGCGCGTCGAGATCGAGCCACGCCGAATCCGCCTCGTAGTAGTCGTCCGTCGTCAGCGCCTTCGAGAGGAGGCCGAGGTACTTGGCGAAGCCCGGTTCGTCGGACAGACTCGCGGCCTCGGACAGCTTCCGCGAAGCCGGATCGACCCACGCCTTGTACGCGACGTGGTACGGCACGGCCTCCAGGCGATCGGCCTTTCGCCGCACGACCGTCCAGGGCGAGTAGATGGCCTTGCGCTCCTCGGGATGCTTCGCGACGTACGCCTCGACCTCTTCGCGGGTGAGGTCCGCCGGATAGAGGGCGCGGCCCGGCGGCATCGGCGTCTTTCCGTAGAGCGGACGGTGCGCGTCGAGCAGATCCCAGCGCTCGCCGTTGATCCAGAGGAGGCGCCGCAGCGCGCGCGCCCGCGGCTCGGTAGACCCTTCGAGCGCGCGATACACCGCGATGGATTCGGGATCGCTCTGCCTCCAGAAGAGGTTCTCGAGATCGCGGCAGGCGTCCACGAGCTTGTCGACGAGCTGGCGATCGCGCGGCGAGAGGCCCGTGGCGTCGAACGCCATGTCGACGGGTTTCCACCGGGCGAGGCGCTCCGGCAGGTCGGGCGGCGTGTCCTCGACGATCTTCCGCACGGCGGGGGGGTCCGTCGCGGCGGCCCGGGCGGAGGAGGACGAGGCGGTCATCAGAATGGCCGCGGCGAGCGCGGCGATCATCTCCCTGTTGTGTCGCATCGGCGGATTCTATCGAGACGCCGCTTAAGATCGGCGCCGTGAAATCACGCGCGCTCGCCCGGGTCGGATTCGCGGCGACGGGAATTCTCTACCTTGCGATCGGAGTCTCCGCGGCGCGCGTCGCGATCCTCGGTGTGCGCGATCCGTCGGGCGTTCCGGGCGCGGTCCGCCTCATTCTGAAAACGCCGTACGGCCGCGTGCTCGCGATCGCCGTCGCGGCGGGCCTCGCCGGGTTCGTGCTTTGGCACCTCCTCGAGGCGCGCCGACGCCGCGGGCTCCTCCGCCGGGCCGGCCACGTCGCGAGCGCCGTCGGCTACGCGGCCCTCGCGTGGGGCACGCTCTCGGCCGTCCTTCGGTTGAACGCGCGGGGGCACGGATGGTCGGCGACGGCACTCGGGTGGCTCCTCGCGCGCTCCTGGGGGGTCGCCGCGATCGAGATCGCCGGGATCCTGACGGTCGCGGGCGGCGTTTCGGAGATCTGGCAGGGAGTTTCCGGACGCCTGCGCCAGCGCTTCGCGGCCGGCTGGTTGTCGCGCGATGCGGCGCGGTTCGCGCATCGCGTCGCGCGATTCGGTCTCGCGGCCCGGGGGATTGTGCTCGTCGTGATCGGCGTCTTTCAGGTGCGCGTGGCGCGCGACCTCGATCCGAAGGAGCTGCGCGAAGTGGGAGGCGCGCTGAAGGCGCTCGCGAAGTCTCCGGCGGGCGGCGCAGGGCTCGCGGCCCTCGTCGCGCTCGGGCTCGCCGCCTATGGCCTCTATATGGGTGTGCTCGCTGCGTCGGCGCGCCGCTTCGAGTGAGGGCACCATCGGCGCACGGAATGGCACCTTCTGGCCCCTGCCCGATCGTTACCTCCCGTAACGAGCGGGGACGGATCTCGGCAAAGAGGCCTCGGGGAAGATCTGTCTCCTCAGCCACTTCGGCCCTGGCCGCGCTCTTGCGTCTTCCAGGGCAGGCGGGATGAGTGTCTCGCCGACTGGAGACGGCATTGAGCGGTGTCTTGGACGATCGGGGGCTGACGATGGTGGGAGTCGACCACTCGACGCTCAAGGGCGAGCCCTCGGGAACCGACACCCGGTACTCGGTCTCCCTCGTTGGGCCGATCGACGAAGTCTGGGCCGAGGCCTACCGCATCCTCCAGGCCGACTCTACGATGTTCCGCCGTCTGCGCCTCGACGCGCCGGCGCGGCAGGTCACGTTCGTCTGCCGCGCGATCGATGGGCCGGCGCAGGTCTTCGAGATCCTCGAGCGCCTCGACGCGCTCATCAAGCGCGTCAATCGCCAGACCCTCGGGCGCCGGACGTAGCCCGGGCGCGCGGCACGCCCTTCTAAGCCTTGATGCGGGCGAGAATGTCCGAGATCCGCTTCTTCTGCGCCTCGTCGGTCGTCATCGCCATCGCCTTTCCGTAGAGATCGGCCGCCTGCTTCTTGTCGCCTTTGGCGAGATACGCCTCGCCGAGGCTGTCGTACGTGTTCCAGGACTTCGGGTGATCCTTGACGTTCTTCTGGAAAACTGCGATCGCGTCGTCGTACTTCTTCTCGCCGAGGAGCTGATAGCCGTAAAGGTTCATGTCCGCCTCCGTCGCGACCTGCAGGGCCTTCGCGCGCAGGTCGGCGGCGCCCTTCGTGTCGCCCTTCGCTTCGAGGAGCCCGGCCTTCGTGCGAAGGTTCGTGAAGTTCTGGTTCATCGAAACCGAGCGGTCGGCCCACGTCGTGGCCTCGTCGAGGTTGACGCCGTTCTGGAGGCAATAGTTGGCCGCCGCGTTCCAGCCCTGCCAGGAGAATCGCGGGAGTCCGCGCAGCTGGGCGCGCAGGCTCTCGACGACGACGGCCGGCGTATCCACCGTGATTCGGATCGGGACCGCGACCTCCTCCCAGCGCAGGACGGCGCGGACGGACTTGTCCGTCGGGTCTTCGAATCGGTAGGAAAGCCGCTCCTCGAACGGCGTCTTCTCGGGATCCACCGTCACGCGGAGCGCGTCTTCCTTCGGGTCGTAGCTGAAGCTGCCCCAGGCGACCGAGACGTTGCTGAACGCGACGGTCCACTGCTTCTCCGTGGGGATCATGTGGAGGCCGTATGTTCCGGCGGCGAGCTTCTGTCCCTCGACGGAAACGGGCGAAGTGAACGTGATCGTCGTGTTTTCGTTCGCGCCGGCTCTCCAGACCTCGCCGTAGGGCACGAGCCCGCCCCAGATCTTCCGCTTGGCGACGGCGGGACGGTGGTAGTGGATGGTGATCTCCGTCAGACCGACCGTCTGCTCGACCGACGCCTCCGGGCTCGCCTGGGGAAGCACGATCGGCGGAACCTGGGCGCAGAGTGCGAGCGGCAGGAATCCCGTGACGAAAGACAACGCGGTGCGGATGAACGTGCGCATGAACCCCTCCCTCGAGATTCCCGCGGACGAATGGGGGCCGGGAATCTGGAAGTTTCTACGAAGAGGCGGCGCCGGGGTTCTTACGGGCTTCCGAGGTCGCTCGGCTTTTCAGAGGTTGCGGCGCCGGAAGTCCTTCATGAAGGCGGCGAGCGCCTCGACGCCGGCCCGGGGGAAGGCGTTGTAGAGCGAAGCGCGGATGCCGCCGACGGAGCGATGGCCCTTCAGGCCGTCGAGCCCGGCGGCCTTCGTCTCCGACACGAACTTCGTCTCGAGCTCCTCCGAGGGCAGACGAAAGGTGACGTTCATTTTCGAGCGGCTGCCCGGCTTCGCGTGCCCGCGATAGAAGCCCTCGGAACCGTCGATGGCGTCGTACAGGATCTTCGCCTTCTCGGCGTTGCGGCGGGCCGCCGCCTCGACGCCGCCTTCCGCGATGAGCCAGCGCATCGTCAACCGCATGATGTAGATGCCGAACACGGGCGGCGTGTTGTAGAGCGATTTCTCCTTGGCGTGTGCGTTGTAGTCGAGCATCGTCGGGAGATTCTTCGGCGAGCGCGCGAGCAGGTCCTCGCGGAGGATCACGAGCGTGACGCCCGACGGCCCCAGGTTCTTCTGCGCGCCGGCGTAGATCAGCGCGTACTTCGAGACATCGATCGGGCGGCTCAGGATGTCGGACGACATGTCGCAGACGAGCGGCACGGCGCCGGCTTCCGGCTCCCGCGGCCACTCGACGCCCTGAATGGTCTCGTTCGACGTGAAGTGCAGGTACGCCGCCTTCGGATCGAGCGCGAGCTCGCGCGCCTCGGGAATGCTCCGGAAGCCGTCGGCTTCGGTCGGCGCGAGGACGCGGACCGTTCCGGCCTTCTGCGCCTCCTTCACCGCCTTCTGACCCCAGACGCCGGTCACGATGTAGTCGGCCGACGCTCCGGCCGTCAGAAGGTTCATCGGGACCATCGAGAACTGGAGCGTCGCGCCGCCCTGGAGGAAGAGGACGCGGTAGTTCGCCGGGATGCCGGCGAGCTGGCGCACGTCCGCTTCGCATCCCTGGAGAATCTCGTCGAAGGTCTTCGAACGGTGGCTGATCTCGAGGACCGACATCCCGACGCCCGGAAGGGCCGGCAGGTCGCGTTGCGCCTCGGCGAGGACGGGCTCGGGCAGGACGGCCGGTCCGGCCCCGAAGTTGAAGATGCGGGTCGTGGTGGTGGTCGTCGTCATCGTCTCCTCCCCAGGAGTTGCGAAGTATAGAGGGGCGGCACCCCGCGCTGGAACGACCTGCCGCCGGCGCCGGTCAGAGGGTCAGAACCGACAACTCGATGATGTCGGGGGTCGCCCGCCGGATCGCCTCCAGCGTCTCGGCGGGAGGCTCGCGGTCGACGTGGATGCGCGCGATCGCCGCGCGGGCGCCGTCGAACACGACGTTCTCGGTCTCCTGAACGTTGATCCGCGCCTCCTTGAGGCGGTCGAAGACGGCGGCGAGCACGCCGACGCGATCGTAGTGCCGCACGACGAGCAGGTGCGTGGCCGGCGACTTGCGTGCGAGGTTGACGCTGTTGGGGGGCCGGCCGGTGTCGCGGAACTCCCGGAGGATTCGAACCGTCTCGGCCGCGATCGCCTCCTGCGCCTGGTCCGTCGAGGCGCCGATGTGGTGCGTCCCGATGACGCCGGGCAGCCGGAAGAGCGGCGCCGCGACGTCGCCGGCCGATCCGAGCGGCTCCGCGGCGAAGACGTCCAGGCCGGCTCGGATCCCTTTCTCCCGGACCGCGCTCTCGAGCGCCGCCTCGTCGACGACCTCCGCGCGCGAGGTGTTCACGAAGAAAGCGCCCGTCTTCATGGAGGCGAAAAAGCCCATGCCGCAAAGGCCCCGCGTTTCCGGCTTGAGCGCGAGGTGCACGGACACGATGTCGGCGGCCGACGCGACTTCGAGCGGCGAGCCTTTGCGCTCGATCCCCCAGAGCCGGGCCTTCTCCGGCGTCAGGCTCCGGCTCCAGGCGACGACGGGCATGCCGAAGGCTCGCGCGCGCGGAATCATCTCCTGCCCGATCCCCCCGGTGCCGAGCAGTCCGAGCGTTGCGCCGTAGAGGCCGCGCGCCTTCGCATATTCCTTCTTGTTCCAGACGCCGCGGGTGAGATCCGCGGCGCCGTCCACGATCCGGCGATCGAGCGCGAGGATCAGGCCGAAGGCGAGCTCGGCGACCGCGATCGAGTTCTTGCCGGGGCAGTTGGCGACGTAGATGCCGCGCTCCGACGCCGCCTCGACGTCGATCGTGTTGTAGCCGGCGCCGGCGCGGACCACGAGCGCGAGATTCCCCGCCTCGAGCATCGGACGCGTGACCTTGGTCGAACGGACCACGAGCGCCTCGGCCCCGGTTTCGCGGATCGCGTCGCGGAGCGCGTCGTCGCGGTCGTCCGGCCGGTAGACCACGTCGAAGCCCGCGGCGGCGAGGCCGTCGAGCCCGCTCTTCTCGAACTTGTCGGCGACGAGGACTCTCACGCTCACATCTCGTGGATGACGAGCCCGTCGCGCAGCTTGGGCTCGAACCAGGTGGACTTGGGAGGCATGATCTCGTTCGCGTCGGAGACCGCCATGAGCTCCGCGAGCGAGACGGGGAACATCGAGAAGGCCGCGGCCGCCCGCCCGGAGTCCACGGCGCGCTCGAGCTCCGCGGTTCCGCGGATGCCCCCCACGAAGTCGATGCGCTTGTCGGTCCGGATGTCGTGGATTCCGAGCAGCGGATCGAGCACGCGGCGCTGCAGGCGCTCCGCGTCGAGCGACTCGATGCTTCGGGCGCCGCCGCCCGGCGCCGCCGGCAGCTCGAGCGTGCTCCAGCGCCCGCCGAGATAGACGCCGACTTCGCCCCGGTGCGCGGGTTGGCCCGAGGCGGCGTCGCGAAGCGGAAAGAGCCGCGCGAGCTCCGCGCGGAATGCGTCGGGAGAGCGGCCGCTCAGGTCCTTGACGGTCCGGTTGTAGGGGAGGATCCGGACCTGGCCGGCGGGGAATGCGACCGTCAGGAAGAAGTTGTAGGCCTCGCTTCCGGTGTGGCCGGGGTTGCTCTTGCGGCGCTCGTCGCGCGCGCGGGCCGCGCTCGCGGCGCGGTGATGTCCGTCGGCGATGTAGAGGAGCGGCACGGACTCGAACGCCGTCGCGAGTCGTGCGGATTCTTCGGGCGACAGGCGCCAGAGCGTGTGCGCGACGCCGTCGGGCGCCGTGAAGTCGACGAGCGGAGATGCGGCGGCGGCCTTCGCGACGAGGGCGTCCACCTCGGCGAGGTCGCGGTACGTCAGAAAGACGGGCCCCGTCTGCGCGGAAAGCCGCAGCATGTGGCGCGTCCGGTCGTCCTCCTTGTCGCGGCGCGTGCGCTCGTGCTTGCGGACGACGTCCGCGTCGTACTCGGCGAGGGAGGAGCCCCCGGCGACTCCGGTCTGGACGTGATCGCCCATGCGGAGCCGGTAGATCGAGAGGGTCGGCGCCGGATCGGGGGCGAGAGGCGCATCCCGCTTCAGCCTCTCGAAATTCTTCGCGCCGAGCTCGTACACCGCGTCCGCGTGCGGATCGGTGCCGTCGGGCAGATCGATCTCCGGGCGCGACACGTGGAGGAAGGACAGCGGGTTGCCCGCCGCGAGCGCCCGCGCCTCGGCGGTCGAGACGACGTCGTACGGCACCGCGGAGACTGCGGCCGCTCGGCCGGCCGGGGGACGCAGCGCGCGGAAGGGACGCATCGTGGCCATGCGGGCGGGATTCTACGCGGAGCTTCGGCGCGCCGCGCGCAAAGCGGCCGGAGTGTTTACAATACCGCCCGACGACTCGCCGAAAAAAGAGGAGGACCGCGGATGCACCGCAACCGAATGGAGAAGCTCTTTCTGCTCGCCGCGCTCATCGCGATTCCCTGGACCCTGCTGGCCGGGTCCGACCCCGTCGCGAAGCGGCGGTCGGCCGGCCCGTCGAAGGTCGAGCGCGGGAAGTACCTCGTGACCATCATGGGGTGCAACGACTGCCACACGCCGTTCAAGATGGGGCCGAACGGGCCCGGAGCCCGACATGACGCGGATGCTCTCGGGCCATCCCGAGACCATGAAGCTGCCCCCGCCGCCCCCGCCGTCGGGACCCTGGATCGCGTCGTTCGCGGGCACATTCACGGCGTTCTCCGGACCCTGGGGCGTCTCCTACGCGGCGAACCTGACGCCGGACCAGAACACCGGGCTCGGCATCTGGACCGAGGAGATGTTCCTGAAGGCGGTGAAGACCGGCAAGCACATGGGCACCGCGCGGCCCATCCAGCCGCCGATGCCGTGGATGTGGCTCGGAAAGGCGACGGACGACGACCTGAAAGCGATCTTCGCCTATCTCAAGTCGGTTCCGCCGATCGCGAACCACGTCCCCGACTATCAGGAACCGGCGCCGCCCGCGCCCGCGAAAAAATAACGGTCTAGAGGGACGCGAGGAACTGGAAGTATTCCTCGGGGCTCGAGGAGAGGGCCATCCCGAAGCCGCTCGGCACGAGCCGCGCGAGCGCCGTCGGGGCGCGGTACGAGCGCACGACTTTTCCCACCAGCGGAATGCGTTTGCCGTCGGGCAGGTGGAGCTCGGCCGAGAGCGACGCGCCGAGGTTCGGGATCCGGATCGAGCGGACGAAGACGCCGAGCGGCGAGAGGTTGTAGGTAAAGCCGTAGTAGGCGCCTTCCGCGAGGCGGAACTCGATCACGAGACGCCGCTTGACCCGAGGGTGCTTCCGTTTGTCCGGCATCAGAACCGCGGAGCGGTCCCACCGCTCCACGGCTCCGATCCTATCGCGAAGCTCGAAGGTCATCGCGCCAGGCGAAGGTTGGGGGAGTCCTTGGAGCGCTCGCGGTCCGGCTCCGGCTTCGCGAAATCCTTCTCGCCGGAGTAGACCGGCGCGCACCAGTGCCGGTATTCCCGCCGGCGCCCGCGAACGACGTCGAAGTAGAGGCGTCGGAGCTCGGTCACGACGGGGCCCATGCGGCCCGCGCCGATCGCGCGGTTGTCGACCCGCGTGACCGCCCCGACCTGCACGCCGGTGCCGCAGAGGAACATTTCGTCGGCGAGGAAGATCTCCGTCCGGTCCACCGACCGCTCGACGACCGGGAGCCCCATCTCCTTCTGGGCGAGCTCCAGGATTGTCCGGCGCGTGATTCCTTCGAGGACGTCGTCGGTGATCCCCGGGGTGATCACGGTGCCATTGCGCACGAGGAAGACATTGGCCGCGGAGCTCTCGGAGACGTGCCCGGCCTGCGTCAAGAGGATCGCATCGTCGAAGCCGGCGCGCTGCGCGTCGCTCTTGGCGAGCGCCGAGTTGACGTAGGCCCCGGCGATCTTGCCGCGGGCGGGGATCATGTTGTCGTCCACGCGGCGCCACGACGAGATCATGAGATGCAGGTTGTCGTCGTTGTCGAGATACCGGCCATACGGGAAGGTGACCATCGAGACCTCGGGCTTCAGATTGTGGAGCCGGACGCCCACCGACTCGTCGGCGTAGAACGCGAGCGGGCGCGCGTAGCAGTCCTCGCGGAGGAGCTCGGCCCGCATCAGCTCGACGAGCGCCGCGCTGAAGCTGTCGGGGGTGTCGGGGAGCTCCATGCCGAGCAGCCGCGTGGAATCGAGGAAGCGGCGGAAGTGATCGCGCGGCCGGAAGACGAAAAGCTCTTCCTCCTCCTCGTTCCAGTAGGCACGGACTCCCGCGAAGCACGCCGTGCCGTAGTTGAGCGCGTGCGTCAGAACGCCGACGCGGGCTTCGGAGTAGGGGACGATGTGGCCGCGGAAATAGGCGTAGCGGGGAAGGGGCATGGCGTCCTCCTCAAAGGCCTCTTTTCAATGCCATTTTGACTCGCGTCTCATGTGGCACTAGAATCGGTCTCATCCAGGAGGCGTTCAATAGCCACTTCAACGAAAATGGACTGGGGCCGGGTGCGGCGGACGGCGCGCGGTCCGCTCGAGTTCGTGCGGGCCCTTGGCAACTGGACGGCGGGCGAAGGCCCCGCGTACCGCCGCCTCGCAGCGGCCCTGACCCTCGCGATCCGTCGCGGCGAGGTCGGTCCCGGCGAACGTCTGCCGGCCGAACGGGTCATGGCGCGCCTCCTCTCCGTCTCGCGGACCACGGTCGTCGCGGCCTACGAGCTCCTCCGAGAGGACGGGTGGCTCGAGAGCCGGCAGGGCAGCGGCACGCGTGTCGCCTCCGGGAGCTCCGCTCCGCCGGGCCTGCCGTCGGAAGAAGGATCCGGCTCGTTCCGGGGACATCCGCTCTACCGCGGCCTGATCGAGGGCTCGGGCGGGACGATCGAGTTCCTCGCCGCCCACCTGCCCGGCGGGGACTTCCTGGTCCCGGATCTCGCCGCGATCGACCGGCGCGCGCTGGCGGAGCTCGTGCGCGGCGCGGGATACATGCCGATGGGACTCCCGGAGCTGAGAAGCTCGATCGCCGCCTACCTCTCCTCGCGCGGGCTTCCGACGTCGGTCGAGCAGATTCTGGTGACGTGCGGAGCGCAGCAGGCCGTCGCGCTCGCGGCGGCGGCCTTCCTGCGGCGCGGCGATGCCGTCGTGCTCGAGAACCCGACCTATCTCGGCGCCATCGACATCTTCACGAGCGTGGGCGCGCGGCTGACTCCGGTCGGGGTGGAGAAGGACGGCCCTCGGCCCGAGGCGCTCGCGGAAATCGTCCGGAAGACCGCGCCGCGCCTGCTCTATCTCATGCCGACCTATCAGAACCCGACGGGCGCGCTGATGCCCGAACGCCAGCGCCGCGCCATCGCGCTGCTCTCTCGCGAGCGCGGCCTGCCGATCGTCGAGGACAACACGCTCGCCGACCTGTCGCTCTCCGGAAAATCACCGGCGCCCCTCGCGGCGTTCGAGCCTTCGGCGCCGATCCTGACCGTCGGATCGCTCTCGAAGCTCTTCTGGGGCGGCCTGCGCGTCGGCTGGATCCGAGCCTCCGAGGCCGTCCTGTCGCGCATCGCGCGCCGGCGGATCATGGCGGACCTCGGCGGCTCGGTGCTCTCGCAGCTCGCCGCCGTGCGGCTCCTGCGCAAGGCCGACGAAGTGCGCGAGATGCGGCGCGCGCAGATCCGCGAGCGTTACGACCGCCTCACGAAGCTCCTCGGAAAGCATCTGCCCGAATGGACTTGGACGCCGCCGGCGGGCGGCCTCTCGCTCTGGGTGCGCCTGCCGCGCGGTAATGCCGACGAGTTCGCCCAGGTCGCGCTGCGGCATGGCGTCGCGTTCGTGCCCGGCTCGCTCGCCTCGCCGGACCGCGGCTTCGCGGAGTACCTGCGCCTGCCTTACGTTCTCGACCGCGAGCCGATGGAGGAGGGCGTGCGGCGCCTCGCGCGGGCGTGGTCGGCGTATGCGGCGGTCCCGCACCCGGCCCGCGCGAGCCTCGACGTCCTGGTTTAGCAGCCTGCTGAAAAATGGATGCAGGCGGCGGCTCGCGAGCAGCGCTCCCACGAAAGCCTGTGAGCCGGCCTTCAAGCCCATCTTGAAGCACGGCGACCGTGGTTTGTTGACCTGCACCACCGCTTTCCCGACTCGGTAGGCGTCGCCCACGCGCACGGTGTCCTCGGACAGTCCCTCGGTCGGGAAGCTCTCGCCGAAGAACCCGAACGACAGGTCCGGCCGGCCGAGCGCGCGCGGCCGGCACCCGAGGTTTCGGCGGACCGGCGCGCTAAGATCCCGCGCGCACGACGCCGATCGAGGCGGAAGTGAGGTGACGATGCCACTGCTGGCCCTCCTGATGCTTCTCCATCCCGCGCCGCAGGCGACGCCGGCGGCGCCCGCTCCGGAGCACCTGACCATTGCCGACCGCGCGCGCGGCCTGACGCGGCAGGACGGGTTCCTGCCGTACTACTGGGATGCCCGCAAGGGACAGTTCCTGCTCGAGATCTCGCGGTTCGGCGAGGAGTTTCTCTACGGCGCGGGGCTCGCGGGCGGGGCGGGGCTTCTCGAGGCCTCGCTCGACCGCGGGCAATCCGGCGCGCTCGGCGTCTGCCGCTTCGAGCGCTCCGGTCCCCGCGTGCTCCTCGTCCAGCTCCAGACGACGCACACGAGCGGCGCGGACGACCCGGAGCGGGCGCGCGCCGTCGCCGAGTCGTTCCCGATCTCCGTGCGCGCCTCGATGCCGATCGAGGCCGAGGAAGGCGACCGTGTCCTCGTGGACGCGACGGCGTTCCTGCTCGCGGACTCCGAGGTGCTGCCGATCCTCCGGGCGTCGCGCGTCGGCGACTGGAGGCAGGACGTCGCGCGCTCCGCGATTCACTTCGACCGCACGGGCGCCTTCCCACGCAACACGGAAATCGAGGCCGTTCAAACTTTCGTTTGCGAGAACCCGCCGCCCGCGGTCGCCGCGGTGCTTCCCGACGGGCACACCATGAGCCTGCGCGCGCACCACAGCTTCTGGAAGATGCCGGAGCCGGGGTTCCGGACCCGGCCCTTCGACCCGCGCGTCGGGATCATCTCGGTGCGCCGCGTCGACCACACGGCGCGCTTCACCGAGCCGATCGAGAAATACCTGACGACGCGCTGGCGCCTGCAGAAGAAGGACCCTTCCGCGGCGGTCTCGGAACCGGTTCAGCCGATCGTCTACTACCTGGACCGCGCGATTCCCGAGCCCGAGCGGACGGCGATCCGGGAAGGGGCGCTCTGGTGGAACCACGCGTTCGAGGAAGCGGGGTTCCGGAACGCCTTCTTGTTGAAGGATCTGCCGGAAGGCGCGACGTTCCTCGACGCGCGCTATTCCGGGATCGAGTGGATCAATCGCGCGGAGCGCGCCTGGTCGATCGGCGACATCCAGGTCGATCCGCGCACCGGCGAGATCCTGCACGGGGTCGCGCGCATCGACTCGCACCGCCGCCGGACCACGTCGCGGATGTGGCGCAATCTGCAGCCGCCGGAGCGCGGGCGCGCCTGCCTCGCCGGCGACGCGCCGGACCTCGCGTTCCTCGCGGCCGGCGATCCGGACGTCGGCGAGGAGACGCTCGTGCTCGAGCGCCTCGCGTACCTCTCGGCGCACGAGGTCGGCCACACGCTCGGTCTCGAGCACAACTGGGCCGCGACGACCTTCGGCTGGGGCTCGGTCATGGACTACCTCGCGCCGCACATCGAAGTGCGCGACGGCGCGCTCGATCTGTCCGACGCGTACCCGAAGGACATCGGCTCGTACGACCGCCTGGCGATCGCCTGGGGGTACACGACGGAGGAGGATCCGGCGCGCCTCGACGCGATCATCCGCGCCGCCTACGCGAAGGGGGTCGTCTATCCGCTCGAGAGCGATCCGCGATGGGCCGAGTACGACTGGGGCCCGGATCCCGTGCGGTGGCTCGCGACGACACAGGCGGTGCGCCGCGTGATCCTCGACCGTTTCGGCGCCGCGCAGCTTTCGCCCGGCGAGTGGGTGTCTTCGCTGCAGGAGCGCTTCAATCTCGCCTACCTGTACCACCGCTTCGGCATCCAGGCGGCGCAGCAATTCGTCGGCGGCCAGTTCCAGACCGACGCCGTCGCGGGAGACGGGCAGACGCCCGTCGCGTGGGTGCCGGCAGCGAAGCAGAAGGAAGCGCTCGATCTCCTGCTCGCGGCGCTCGAGCCCGAGAACCTCGACATTCCCGATCGCATCCTCGCGGCCCTCGTGCCGGCGGCGGCGGGCCCGCCGACCCGCGAGCGGTTCGCCTCGGAGGCGGGGCCGGCCTTCGACCGGCTGACCGCCGCGCGCTCGCTCGCGGCGCTCATCGTCGATCCGCTCCTCGACCCCGAGCGCGCCGCGCGGCTGTCGCTGGCGTCGGGCCCGGGCGCGCTGACGCTCGACGCAGCGCTCGGGCGTCTCGTCGAGTCGACGTGGGGCGCCCGTGCCGTCGCCTCGGAGCGCCTCGCGGGCCTGCGCCGCGTGGCGCAGCGCGAAACGCTCGACGCGATGATGGATCTGGCCGCTCGCCCGGAGGCGGCTCCGGAAGTGCGCGCGGCCGTCTTCGCGCGACTCGAACGTCTCCGCTCTGAATTGCGCGCCCGGACGGCCGCGGATCCGGCGGCCGCGGCGCACGTCCACCAGGCGGTGCGCGATCTCTCGGACTTCCTCGAGAAGCCCGAGACCCGCAAGCCGCGCGCGCGGCGAATTGAGCCGCCTCCCGGACGGCCGATCGGCTAGGCGGTCTCTCTCGGAGGCGGCGGAGAGGCGGGAGCCGGCGCGGGGGACGGCGGCGCCGGCTTCAGATTCACGTCGCGCTGCGGGAACGGAATTTCGATCCCCGCCTCGGTGAAAACGCGGTTGACGGCGCGCCGTACGGCGCTCTGGAGCGCGTCTGTCTGCTCGAACCGAGCCGCCCAGACGTGCAGCACGAAATCGAGCGAGCTGTCGCCGAACCCGACGAAGAAGGCCGCGGGAGCCGGATCGGTGAGTGCCTCGGGGTGGTCACTCGCGGCCTGCAAGAGCAGCGCGATCACCTTCTCCGGGTCCGTGCCGTACGCGACGCCGACCCGGACCTGGACGCGACGACGCCGGTCCGAGAGCGTCCAGTTGATGAAGCTCTTCGAGATGAGGTCGCCGTTGGGCACGATGACCTCGGCGCCCTCGCCCGTGCGCACCGTGGACGACCGCATCCCGATGCGGTTGACGGTGCCGACGAGCGAGCCCACGTCGACGACGTCGCCGACCTGGATCGGCCTTTCGAAGAGGAGGATCAGCCCCGCGACGAAGTTGGACACGATGTTTTGCAGCCCGAAGCCCAGTCCGACGCCGAGCGCGCCGGCGAGCAGGGTGAAACGCGACAGGCTGATGCCCGCGGCGCTCAACGCGAGAAAGATGCCGGCGACGAGGATCGCGTATCGCGTGGTCGTCGTGATCGTGAAGGGAAGGCCGCGTGAGAGGTGGAATCGCGGAAGGACTTCGTCCTCGAGGACGTACTTCACCGCGGCCGCCGCGAGGAACGTGGCGACGAGCACCACGACGAACGTGAGGACTCCCGAGATCGAGAGCGTCGCCGACCCGACGCTCAGCGTGGCCTGCAGCCCGGCGCGGAGTGCGCGGCCGACGGGCTCCCGGAGCCCGAAGGAGAAGAGGGACCACGAGATCCACTCGAACGCGAGGAGGACGCCGAGCGCGCGACGCAGGAATCGCCGAATGGCGCCGTCGTGAGCCTTCACGAGGTGGAGCGCGCGGGCGGCCCGCGTGGCGAGCAACGCCCCGGCGATTCCGTAGAGAAGCGAATAGAGCCCGATCGAGATCATGCCGAGCCCGTCCGTGGCGATCGTGCCCGTGCGCAGGAGACGCGCGGTCCCGACGTAGCCGAGGATCGCAAGGACGAACGCCGCGGAGAAAGACACCATTGAGATTGCGAGGACGGCGGTCACGAAGCGACGCGGCCACTTGTCGCGGAAGATCGCCTGCCAGCGCCCGCTCTTCCAGTCGAGAGCCAGGGCCGCGATGACGAGGCCGACCTGCAGGAGGAGAACGAGGCGATCGAGCAGAGGCTCCTGCTCGTAGAGGTACCGGAGGGGCACGAGGCAGGACGCGAGCGCGAGGGCGTCCACGCTGCGCCAGATCGCTTTTGCGAACAGGCGGTTGAGCAGCGTCGCCGTCGTCAGGATCAGCGCGACCCAGAGCGCGTCCCAGAAGAGCGCCGGAGCGACCGCGGATGGCGTCCACCAGACGAGGGCCATGAGAGCGATCAGCGCGGCGGCGGCGACCGGACGGTCGATCAGCCGGAGGAATCCGCGCGCGTCCGGATCTCCCTTGGCGCTCTCGCGGGCCGGGGCCCGAACCGCGAGGATGAGCCCGAAGCTCGCCGCGAACAGCAGCAGAAATCGCGCGCCGGCGAACGGCCCGCGCTGCCCGGCGAACGCGGAGAGACGCGCGAAGTCCCGCGCGAGACGCTCCCCGGCCCCGCGGCCCATGCGGCGGCCCGCCCACGGAGTCTTCCAGATCGGCGCCTCCGAGATCTCGAAAATCCGCCGCTGCGCCTGAGAGCGCCGTTCAGACATTTGCGCGCGCCCCGCTGCGAGGTCGGACCGCAAGCGGGAAACGCGGTCGAGAGACGTCAGCGCCTCGTCCCGGCGGCTCTTGAGATCCGTCTTGAGCCCGTCGATCGTCTCGAGAATGTCCGCGGCGCGTTTCTGGATGGCTTCGGGGGCCTCGTGCTCCGCCGAGGCCGGCAGCGTCGCGCTCCAGCGGCTGCGTGCCCGCTGAAGCTGCTCGATGTCTCCCTCCAGCAGCCGCGCACGGTCCGTGAGGGCCGCCTCGAGCCTCGCCGCGGAGGTATCCGCCTCCCGCAGGTCGACCTCCAGGTCCTGGAGCTCCACGAGCTGGACCTCCTCCTCGGAAGAGAGTGCGTGGCCGTGGAGGATGCGATTCGCGCGCGCCTCGATCCGCGCGAGCTCGGCCTCGGCGCCCGAGACGTCGGCGCCGGGCGACAGATGCGCCGCCATCTGCCGGCGCAGCTCCTGGAAGGCCTCGGCCTCTGCCGGGATGTCGGAGATCGCGATTGGCGCCGGTGTCGGAACCGCCGCGACGGCCGTCGGGCCGGGCGCGACGGGCGCCGCAGGGTTGTTGCCGACGACCGGAACCTCCCGGCAGGCCGTGAGCGCGAGGAGCGCCGCGGCCCCGAAGGTCAGTCGTCCGCCCGCGCTGCGCCCGGGGATCACCGCGCGATCCAGCGCCGCACCCGCTCTTCGACGTACGGGAAGAACGGATTCCAGGAGATCCGGAGGAAATTGCCGGGGGAGACCGTGAGCACGCCGTTCTCTCCCCGCGGCGCGACGACGCCGAGGTGGATCCGGCCGCCCTGTCCCGCGTCGGGCGCTCCGCCGTACAGCGAATCGTCGGCGGGGAACGGGATCGCGACGTGGCCGACGGAGTAGACCTGCGCGGGCCATGCGAGCGCCAGCGGGTGGACGGCGGGGGAAGCGCCTCCGGCCGGCGTCGAGCGCTCCACGACGTCGAGGGTGTCGGGACCGGCGTTGGCGATCACCGTCAGGGCGTAACGCCGATTCCCGCCCGCCGTGAGCCGGGCCATGAGCTCGCCGACCGAGGGCGCGATGAACGCGCGCGCGGCCGAGCCGTGGTTCACGTCGAAGAGAACGAGCTCGCTGCCGTTCGAGGGCAGTGCGTCGAAGAGCCGCTCCTTGACCGCGCCGGCGACGATCGTCGAATCGATCAGCGACTGGAACGCGAGGATCGGCGGCATCTTGTCGAGGGCCCCGGCCTTTCCGAGCCGCTCGATCTGCGCCTGGATCGCCTCAGTCAGCCGCGAGGTCTGGAGCCCCGCGTTGACCGGGAACGAGTTGTACTTGAACGGGTTGTATTCAGGCAGGACGTCCAGCCAGCGCGCCTTCTCGAAATACGGAATCACGGCGAGGCCGCCGACGTACTTCGCGAGCCCGGCGGCCGGCGTGACGCCGATCATCGGCGACAGGAGGATGATCCGTTCGATACGCGGGAGGCTCGCGTCCTCGATGGCGTCGAGGGCGTACTTGACCGAGAGCGCGCCGCCGTTCGAATACCCGACGAGATAGAGCGGCTTTCCGTCGCCGATGCGACGCCGCACGTGCCGCACCCCAACCCGCGCCGCGGCGCTCCAGTCCTCCCAGACCGCCTTCGTGAGGGCTCCCGGAACCGTTCCATGTCCGGGCACGCGGAGGCCCAGGCAGTAAATGCCTTCGCTCTTCAGGATCTCGGCGAGCCGGCGCATGCTGTAGGGCGCGTCCGTGAGTCCGTGCAGAAGGAGCGCGCCGCCGCGGATCTCTCCGCCCTCCGGCGCCATCTCGAAGGTCCGGTTCCAGTCCCGAGGGAAGCGCCGCGGGCTCGTCAGGCTCTCGGAGAAGTATCGATTCGTCGGCGTGCGGTCCTCGGGCGCGAGGCGCTGCGCGATGTGCTCGTCCACTTCGCGGAAGACCTGGTCCTCGCGGCGCAAGTAATCTTCGAGCGTGAACCGGTCGGTGAGATCGGCGGCGCGCATCTCCGACGGCGGCACGAAGCGATGCCAGGCCTTCAGGAACGGCCGGCGCTTCGCTTCCCAGGCGCGGTACAGGACGAAAATCGCCAGAAGTACGAGGAGTGTAACGAAAGCGCGTCGCAGCCACCGGAAGAGACCCTGTGCGGCTCGGCTCATGCCGCGATCATAGTCCGGCGCGGGCGGGCGTCGCGCGCCGCCGAGTGGGCCGGAGCTATATCAACTCTGATATAGCGGCGCGAAGATCCTCGATTCCTTCCCGCATTCGGTCGGCGTGCGTGCGGAAGGAGAGCACGCAGATCCGGATGGCGAACCGGTCCCCGAGCATCGTGCTCGTCAGGTGGACGCGGGCGCGCGCGTTGACCCGCGCGAGCAGGTCGCGGTTCAGCGCGGTCAAGGCCTTCTCGTCGAGGCCCGAGCGCCGCAGCCGGAACGCGACGATCGAGAGCTGCGGTTCGGCGACGATCTCCACTCCCGGAATCCTCCGGAGCTCTTCCGCCGCCCAGACCGTGAGATCGAGCTTCTCGTCCAGGTTCCGGCGAAATGGGCCGATGCCGTGCATGGAGATCGGGAGCCACACGCGCAGCCCGCGCCAGCCGCGCGACAGCTCCGGCGAGAGCTGGCTGAAGTCCGGGCAATCGGGGTCGTCCTGCATCGGCGGCATGTAGTCCGCGGTGACGGCATGCGCCGCCCGCAGCGCCGCCACGTCCCGCACGAGGAGCGCGCCGGTACCGTAGGGGAGAAACAGGCCCTTGTGCGGATCGAGCGCGATGGAGTCGGCGCGCTCGATTCCGGCGAGCGCCCTCCGGCCGCGCTCCGTCAGGACGAAGAAGCCGCCGTAGGCGGCGTCCACGTGATACCAGAGGCCCTCGCGGCGCGCGATCCCGGCGAGGCCGTCGAGGTCGTCCACCGCGCCGGTGTTCGTCGTGCCGGCGTTGCCGACGAGCAGGAAGGGCCTCTTCCCCGCGGCGCGGTCGCGCGCGATGGCCTCGCCGATCGCGTCGCCACGGACCCGGAAGGCGTCATCGGTCGCGATCCTCCGAACGTTGCGCTCCGGGAAGCCGGCGAGCATCGCGGCTTTGGCGACCGAGTAGTGCGCCTGATCCGACACGTAGATCGTGCCGTCGAGGAAGTTCTCGGGCAGAAGCCGCCGGCGCGCGGCGACGAGCGCCGAAAAATTCGAGAGCGAGCCGCCGCTCGTGAGCACGCCCCCGGCGTCCGGCGGGAGGCCGGTCATCGCGCAGAACCAGCGGACGACGTCCGCCTCGATCGCGGCGACTCCCGGCGCGGCGGCGAAGACCCCGACGTAGCGGTTCGTGATGCCGGAAATGAGGTCCGCCACGGCGGCGTGGGGCAGGCCGCCGCCCGGGATGTAGGCGAGGTATCCCGGGCCGGCCGTGTTGAAGCTCTTCGGGATCACGCGGGAGAAGACGAGATCCAGGAGCTCCTCCGCCGGCCGCCCCGCTTCGGGGAGCTCCGTCCGGAGCGACCGCGCGAGCTCCGCTCCGCCCGCGGTGTCGGCCGCGGGCTGTTTCGGGAGCGACGCGACGTGCGCGACGAGCCGCTCCGTAGCGGCGGCGACGAGATCCCTCAGCGCGTCTCCCGAGAGCTCGAGGGAGCGGTCTTCCGGCAAGCGGCTCATCCTATGCGCGCAGCTCGTCGAGCGCCGCCTGCATCTCGGAGCGCACGCGCGCGACGATCTCCGGAAGGTCCTTCGCGGCGAGCCCGCGCGTCTCGACGGGGGCGAGAACGCGCACCGGGAGCTTTCCGGGGCGAGCGCGCCGGCGCTTCATGTCGCAGATCGCGACGAGAGGCGCCGCCACGACGGGCACGATCGGGACGCCGGCAGCGAGCGCGAGACGGAAGGCGCCGCTCTTGAAGGGGAGAAGTTGCGCGCCGGAGTTTCGATGCCCCTCGGGCATGAACCAGACGGAGAGCCCCTCCTTCTGCATCGTCTCCGCCGCGGTTTCGAGCGAGTGGAGCGCCGTGCGGGCGTGGTCGCGGTCGATGATGAGATTCCCCGACAGGCGGTAGAACCAGCCGAAGACTGGGATCTTTCCGATCTCGCGCTTTCCGGCCGACACCGTGCGCTGCGGAAAGACCGAACCGAACGTGATGACGTCGGCGAAGCTCTGGTGGTTGGCAACGATGACGCAGGGGCGGAAATCCTCGAGGCGTTCGCGGTTCTCGACGGCGATGTCCCAGCCCATCATCTTCACGACGCCGCGGCAGAAGACTCGGCCGTACACGTAGAGCGTCTGGCGGTTTCCCGGGCGCAGGAGCAGCCAGACGACGCCCAGGCCGGAGCACAGGAAGAACCAGAGACCGCCGAAGAAGAAGCCGAGGTAGAAGGCCGCCCGCTCCTTCACTAAGCCGTGGTCTCCCAGTTGTCTTTCGCGCCTTCGGGCGGCAGCCACGGAGGCAGAGGCATGAGAAGGAGGTCCGACAGCGCCTTCGCATAGGGCTCGTACTGGCGGCGCAGCGACCCGAGGCGCTCGTCGCAGCCTGTTCCGCTCCCCCAGGTCACGCCGCTCGCGACGAGCGCGCTGTGCAGGCGCTCGAGCTCGGGTCCGGGAAGACGGTCCGGACCGTCGGAGCGCGGCTTGACGCCGAGGACGCTCGTGAGATCCGCCAGCGCGTGCCGCGCCATCGCGAACGTGAGCCGAGCCTCCCGCGGGGGAACGCCCTGGATGCCGCTGATGACGAGAGCGCACGTGTCGAGGATCGTCGTCAGCGCGGCGACCCAGGATTGGTTGTCGTGCTGGGATCGGTAGAACGCGAGGACCGGATAGGAGATGTGGCTCTCGAGCACCTCGGCCGACCAGCGCTCCCAATCGTTCAGAAGTACGCCCATGGCTTCGGAGCCGCCGTCCGCCGCATGCCGGCGCAACAGCTCCGCCGCCGTCGGGGGGGAGCCGGCGCGCGCGTCGAGGAGCGCGATGGCGCTCTCGCGCCGCGAGAACGCCTGCGAGAGCACCGGCAGAAAGCCGATCACCATCGCCAGGAAGGCGAACCCCATCCCGGCTTCGACGGTCGTGAAGATTCGCGCGGACGCCGTCGTCGGCGTGACGTCGCCCAGGCCGAGCGTGAAGAAGGTCGTGCCGCTCATGTAGAGGTCGGCGCCGAAGCCGCGGATTCCGCTGGGCGACGAGAGATGCGACCCGAATCCCCACTGGAGCAGCGCGAAGCCGAAGACCAGGGAGACCGCCCACGCGGCGAGCAGAACGATGAGCGAAAGCGGTCCGAAGACCGAGAGGAAGTTTTCGCGCGGGTTGCCCGGCTTCATCCTCCGGCCGGCGGCGGCGAACGGGGGCCAGACCGACCGGTAGAAGAGCTTCGTCAGCCGGAGACGGAACGAGGCGCGGCGCGGCAGGACGATGGTCTCGAAGGCGTCCCACAGCACGATGACGAGGAGGACGGCGCCCGCCGCGATCGCAAGAAGAGACATGCGCCGGCGAATTCTATGCGGCGCAAAGAGAAAGCGCCCGCGCGGCGCGCGGGCGCGAAGGAGGATTCCGCAGAAGGGTCGTTCGGTCAGTTGCCCTGCGTCTGCTGGTCGTGCTTCTGCCGGTAGATCTGGCGCGAGAGCTGGTTCTGCTGGTGATTCACGAGGGCGCGATCGGCGTGCGAGAGCTTGCCGCCGTTTTCCTGGCGCATGCCGTGAATCTCCTTGTTCAAACCCGCTTCCTTGCGCTCGAGGCGCGCCGTCTCGCCGGCCGTGAGCTGGCCGCTCTTGACGCCCTGCGCGATCCGGTCCTGCTGGTTTTCCTTGCGCCGGGCGATCCGTCCGGGAGCCGCCGAAGCCGGGGAAGCCAGCAGAACGGAACCCACCACCACCGCCGCCGCCATCCATCCGAGAGTCTTTTTGCCGTGCATGTTCATGACCTCCGCCGATTGGACGAGGGGCGCGGCGGAGGGTTTACGAGACAGAAAGCCCGGGTGCCGCCGGCGCTATTTGCCGGGCGGCCGGCTCGGGCGCAGCTCGATGCGGGAAGGGATCGCGCGTTCCGGAAAGCGCAGAAGGTCCGCGACGGCTTCGGCCACGTCCTCGCTCCGGAGCATCCAGGAGCTTTCTCGCCCGCGGTGCGAGTCGCCGAACTCCGTCGCGACGGAGCCCGGCATGACGACGGCCACGCGGATGCCGTCGTGGCGGAGGTCGAGCATCGCGGCATCGGAGAGGCCGAGGAGGCCGAACTTCGACGCGTTGTACGCCGAGCCGCCGGCGAAGGCGTTGATCGATGCGAGCGAGGCGATGTTGACGATGAAGCCGCCTCCGGAAGCCTTCATCAGCGGCGCCGCATGGCGGATGGCGTACCAGACACCGAACAGATTCGTCTCGAGGACGTCGCGGAATTCATCCGCCGAGATCTCGTCCACGCGGCCGAAGGCGCCGATGCCGGCGTTGTTCACGAGCGCGTCGAGCCGGCCAAACTCGGAGCGCGCGCGCTCCACGAGCCGCCGCTGGTCCTCCTCGCGCCGCGCGTCGGCCGCGACGCCCACGGCCGTGTGGCCCTCCGCGCGCAGCGCCGCGGCGGTCTTCTCGGCCGCCTTCGCGTCGCGGCCCGAGAGGATCACGGCGTAGTCCTCTCCGGCCAGCCGATCGACGATCGCGCGCCCGATGCCGCGCGTCCCGCCGGTCACGATCGCGACGCGCGCTCTCGACTTCGCCACGTTCCGATCCTAACCCCCGAAGCATCCGCGCGACGTCCGGGAGCCGGACTACGGAGTCGGGCCGGCCTCCCGCGCGAAGAGAACCGGCTCGCTCGGCCGCGCCGCCGTGAGCGCCGCGAGGCCCCAGTACAGGATGCCCGAAACGAAGAATCCGACGAACCAGGCGTAGGAGTAGAGCGGCTTCAGCGCCGGCACGACGAGGCCGCCCCAGGCGAGCGCGCAGCCGGCGAGCGTGGCCACGACGGCGCGCAAGTTCCAACCGCCGGCGTAGCGATACACGCCGGTCGGCAGATAGAGGTCCTCCAGGCGCAGGCGGGTGCGGCGCACCAGCCAGTAGTCGGCGATGAGAACGCCGGCGATCGAGCCGAGGCCGCCCGAGTATCCGAGCAGCCACGCGAAGATGTAGCCCGAGGGGTCCGCGAGCAGCTTCCAGGGCTGCATGAGGATGCCGAGCACGCCGGTCATGCAGGCCGCCGGTCTTGAACGAGATCCGGCGCGGGAACGCGTTGGCGAAGTCGTTGGCCGGCGAGACGACGTTCGCCGCGATGTTCACCGCGAGCGTCGCGACGACGGCGGTGAACATCGAGATCGCGACCACGACCGGAGCCCTGAACTGCGCGACGAGCTGGATCGGATCCCAGATGGGCTTGCCGAAGATGAGAACGGTCGCGCTCGTGATGAAGATCGCCCATCGCGGCGAAGACGGACATCGTCGTCGGCAGCGCGACGACCTGGCCGACGATCTGCTCGCGCTGACTCTGCCCGAAGCGCGTGAAGTCCGGCATGTTGAGCGAGAGCGTCGCCCAGAAACCGATCATCGCGGTCAGCGACGGAACGAAGACCGGGAAGAACTCCGAGAACGTGCGGAAGCTTGCCCGGCTGCGCGAGGAGCGGCCCGAGGCCGTTCGCCTGGCGGATCGCCCAGACGAGGAGCGCCGCCGTCATGACGAGGACGAACGGCGCCGCCCAGTTCTCGACCTTCCGCAGCAGATCCATGCCGCGATAGATGATCGAAGACGTTGAGTCCCCAGAAGAGCGAGGAAGGAGAGCCACTCGGTCGGGGTGTGACCCTGGAAGAGGCCCGCGCCGAGGAGCGCCTTCCATCCGGGGACGAGCACCGTGAAGAGCGTGTTGAGCGCCTCGCCGCCGATCCAGGCCTGGATCCCGAACCATCCGCACGCCACGATCGCCCGCATGAGCGCCGGAAGGTTCGAGCCGATCGTGCCGTAGGAGGCGCGCGCGAAGACCGGGAAGGGGATGCCGTACCTCGTGCCGGGGTGCGAGTTGAGGAGGATCGGGACGAGGACGATCGAGTTGCCGAGCAGGATCGTCGACGAGCGCCTGCCACCAGTTCATGCCCGCGGCCATGAGGCCCGAGGCGAGCATGTACGTCGGGATGCAGTGCGCCATCGAGATCCAGAGCGCCGCGTAGTTGTAGGTCGTCCAGTTGCGGCGCGCAATCGGCACCGGCGCGAGGTCCGCGTTGTAGAGCGGGCTCTTCTCGATCCGCGCCACGTCCCGGAGCTCGACGCGGCCGTCCGGATGCGTCTTCTGGTTGGGGAAGGCGTCGGCCACTTGCCGTGAGTTTAGCCCGACGTGCGTCTAAGATGGCAGCAGCCCTTGAGCTCCGGAGAGTTCTTCGTGCGCGGCCGCCGGGTCGTCGTGCCCGGAGGGGAACGGCCCGCTTCGCTGCGAATTCGCGGCGGTCGGATCGCCGCCGTCGGCGATCCGGACGATTTGGCGCCCGGCGCGGACGTCCTCGATTTCGGCGAGGCCGTCGTGATGCCCGGGCTCGTGGACACGCACGTGCACGTCAACGAGCCGGGCCGCACCGACTGGGAGGGCTTCGCGTCCGCCACGCGCGCGGCGGCGGCGGGCGGCGTCACGACGATCTTCGACATGCCCTTGAACAGCTTGCCGCCGACGACGACGCGTCGCGGCGCTCGAGGTGAAACGTACGGCGGCGCGACGGGCAGTGCTCCGTGGACGTCGGCTTCTGGGGCGGCGTCGTGCCCGGAAACGCGCGGGAGCTCGCGCCGCTGACCGCCCGCGGCGTCCGCGGATTCAAGTGCTTTCTCGCGCCGTCGGGCGTCGAGGAGTTCCCGGCGGTCGGCGAGGCGGATCTTCGACGCGGCGCTGCCTTCGCTCGCCGAGTCGGGCAGCGTCCTCCTCGTTCACGCCGAGATGGCGCGCACCTCGCGGGAGTGCGCGGCGGGAACGCGCGACGTACGGCGCGTACCTCGCTTCCCGGCCGCCGGCGGCGGAGGATTCCGCGATCGCGCTCCTCGTCCGGCTCGGCGGCGAGTTCCGGACGCCGATCCACGTCGTTCATCTGTCGGCCGCCGACGCGCTGCCGCAAGTCGAGCCGGGCGCGTGCCGAGGGGCTGCCGCTGACCGTGGAAACTTGCCCGCACTATCTCTACTTCGCCGCCGAGGAGATCCCGCGCCGGCGCGCACCGAGTTCAAGTGCGCGCCGCCGATCCGCGAGCCGGGAAAATCGCGAGCGGCTCTGGGAGGCCCTCGGGCGAAGGCCTGATCGGAATGGTCGTCTCCGATCACTCGCCCTCTCCGCCGGAAGGCAAGCACCGGGCGACCGGGGATTTCGCGCGGGCGTGGGGCGGGATCTCGTCGCTCGAGCTCGCCCTGCCGGCGGTCTGGAGCGCGGCGCGACGCCGAGGCGTGAACGTCGCGTCGCTCGCCGAGTGGATGAGCGCCGCGCCGGCGCGCCTCGCGGGCCTCGCGGGACGGAAGGGCACGCTCGCGCCCGGGGCCGACGCGGACTTCGTCGTCTGGCGTCCGGAAGAGTCCTTCGAAGTGCGCCGCCGATGCGCTCCACCATCGCCACAAGCTCACGCCCTACGCCGGCCGCACGCTCTTCGGCCGCGTCGAGGCGACGTTTCTTCGCGGTGAGAAGATCTACGAGATGGGACGTTTCGCCGGGCCGCCGCGGGGGGAGATGCTGCTCGCGCGATGACGACCGTCCTCGATCCGTCCGCCTTCGCCGATCTCATCGACCTCGCCTCCGAGCGGTTCGGCGGCGCGGCCATCGCGGCGAACGACGAGTTCTTCGCGCCGAAGGAGAGCCTTCTGAAGGCGTCGCGGCCGGTGTTCCGGGAGGACGAGTACACGGACCGCGGGAAATGGATGGACGGCTGGGAGACGCGGCGCCGGCGAGAACCGGGCCACGACTGGTGCGTCGTCCGCCTGGGGCTCCCGGGAGAGATCCGCGGCGTCGTCGTGAACACCCGTTACTTCGTCGGCAATGCGCCCGAGGCCTGCGCGATCGAAGCGTGCGAGGCCTCTGCGGAGGCCTCGGCTGCGGAGCTCGAACGCACGCCCTGGTTCGAGATCCTTCCGAAGATCCTGCTCACGCCCGATTTCGAGAACGCGTTCCCGGCGCTCGCCGGCCGCCGCGCGACGCACGTTCGGCTGCACATCTTTCCCGACGGCGGTGTGGCGCGGCTGCGGCTCTACGGCGCCGCGGTTCCCGACTGGGACCGCCTCGCGCGGGAACCGGAGATCGACCTCGCGGCCGCGGAGAACGGCGGCCTCGTGGTGGCGGCGAGCGACATGCACTTCGGGAACCGCCAGCATCTCGTCTTTCCGGGCCCGCCCAGCGGAATGAAGGACGGATGGGAGACGCGCCGGCGCCGCGGTCCCGGGCACGACTGGGCCATCCTGCGGCTCGGGCACGAGGGCGTCGTGCGGAAGATCGTCCTCGACACGACCCACTTCAAGGGGAACGCGCCCGGCGCGTGCTCGGTCGAGGGAGTCCGCGCGCCGGACGCATCGATCGAAGAGCTCACGAGCGCGTCCGCGCCGTGGTGCGAGATCCTGCCGCGCGCGCCCGTGCTGCCCGACGCGATGCACGAGCTTTGGAGCGAGGTTCGCGACGCCGGCCCCGTGACACACGCGCGCCTCAACATTTTTCCAGACGGCGGCGTCGCCAGGCTGCGCCTGATCGGGACGCTCGCGCGGGGACCGGCGTGACGGCGGGGATCGAACGCCTGAACGCGCTCGGACGGGGGGAGGCCGAGGAGGAGCTCCGCGGCTGCTGCGGCTCGGCGGCGTGGGCGCGTCGCATGGCCGAGGAGCGTCCGTTCCGCGACCTCGAGCAGCTGCGCGAGGCCGCGGAGCGCGTCTGGCAGGAGCTTTCGCGCGAGGACTGGCTCGAGGCGTTCCGCGCCCACCCGCGGATCGGCGACCCGAAGGCGACGGGCCGCGCCGCGCGCGAACAGATCGCGACGCGTTCGGCGCCGGCGGAAGTGCTCGCGGCGCTCTCGGCGGGGAACCGGCGCTACGAGGCGAAATTCGGCCACGTGTTCCTCATTTGCGCGTCCGGAAAAAGCGCGGCGGAGATGCTCGAGGCGCTCGAACGGCGCCTCTCGAACGACCGGCAAATGGAGCACCGCGTCGCCGCGGCCGAGCAGCGTAAGATCACGCGACTGCGCCTGGGAAGCGCTTTCGGACAATGATCGGAATCACCACGCACGTTCTCGACACCTCCCGGGGCAAGCCGGCCGGCGGCGTGCCGGTCGTGCTCGAGATCCGCTCCGACGACGGCGGCTGGCGCGAGATCGCGCGCAGCGCCACCGACGGCGACGGCCGCGCGAGCCTTTTCGCCCCGAAGTCGCAGGTGCCGCGCGGCGTCTATCGCATCTCGTTCGACACGGGCGCGTACTTCCTCGCGGCGAACGTCAAGGCCTTCTACCCCGAGGTGCGGGTCGTGTTCGAGGTGCGGGATCTCGCGCCGCACCATCATGTGCCGCTCCTGCTCTCGCCGTTCGGGTACTCGACCTACCGGGGAAGCTGAAGGACCGAGGACTGAGGACTGAGGACCGAGGACTCAAGTGACGATCGGCACCATGTGGCTTTGGGTAGACACACAGATGCGTGAGCCAGTCGAGTCCTCAGTCCCGAGTCCACGGTCCTCAGTCGGGAGCCAGCTCTCGCTCTTTCGGGATCCGTGCTGATGCTCGGCGCCAACTCCTACGGCAAGTCCGGCATCCGGCTCGTGCAGGTGGCGCGCCGGGGAGACCGGCACGAAGTCCAGGACCTGTCGGTCGCCGTGCGGCTCGAAGGCGAGTTCGGCGCCGCGCACGTCGCGGGCGACAACGCGGCCATCCTCCCGACGGACACGATGAAGAACACGGTGTACGCGCTCGCGGCCGGGCGCGCGCCCGGGCCGATCGAGATCTTCGCGCGCGACCTCGCCCGGCACTTCGTCTCGACCCACGCGCCGGTGGCGCGCGCGCGGGTCGAGATCGTCGAGCGCACCTGGGAGCGTCTGGAGACGGGCGGCCGGCCGCACGGATCGGCCTTTCGCCGTCCCGGCGGCGAGACACGGATCGCGATCGCGACCGCCGGACGCGGCGGCGAGGAGGCGATCGAGGCCGGCCTCGACGATCTCGTGATCCTGAAGACCTCGCGGTCGGGCTTCGCCGGGTTCGCCCGGGACCGCTTCACGACGCTCCGCGACACGGACGACCGGCTCCTGGCGACCGCGCTGCGGGCAGTTTGGGCCTACGCGTCGGCCGACGCCGCGTTTTCCGCCCTGCGCGTGGGGATCCGCCAGGCCCTCCTCGACACGTTCGCCGAGCACGACAGCCGATCGGTGCAGCACACGCTCTACGCGATGGGCGAGGCCGTGCTCGAGCGACACGCGGAGGTGCGCGAGATCCGGCTCACGATGCCGAACAGGCATCACCTGCCAGTGGATCTCGCCCCGTTCGGCCTTCCGAACGAGAACGCGGTCTTCGTCGCGACCGACGAGCCGTACGGCCTGATCGAGGCGACGGTGACGAGGAGCGACGCCTAGGCGCCGCGGCGTCCCCTCAGGATCGTTCCGAACGAGCGGCTCCGCAGCTCCGCGATCGTCAAGCCGCTCTTCTCGACGGCTTCCGGCTCGGTGATCGCGCCGCAGCCGAGCGCCCGCAGAAAGTAATTGAGGAGTCCCTGCCCGGTGGCGGCGTCGTCGAAGATCTCGCCCACGAGCGTCGCCTGGCCGGCCTTCTCGACGAAGTTGCGGAGGCGCGCCGAGGCGGCGTCGAGGCCTTCGAGGAAGAAGGCGAAGACGGCGGCATATCGCGTCGGCAGCTGCGCCGGATGCAGATCCCAGCCCTGGTAGAAAGCGCCCTCGAGCGAACGGCGCACGTGGCCCGCGTGGAGCCGCCAGGCGGCGTGCACCGCGTCGCGGTTCTCCCGCACCTGGGCTTCCGTCAGCTTCGATCCCTTCGCGGCGCGGTGGATCGGCACCGGGAGGACGTTCGTCGCGCCGTCGGAAAGCCAGACGCCGGTGCCCGCGAGCGCGACCTGCATCGCGTGCTTCGCGAAATCGCAGGCCGGGTGCGCCATGTGCTGGTGGGCCGCGGTGATCTGGAGCGAGGCCGTGTAGTCGTACGTTCCGAAGTGCGCCGCCTCGCAGCGGCCCCGTCCCGCGTCGACCAGCCGGAGGAGGGCGGCCTCGCCGCGCTCGCCGACAATCGCCTGGGGCGTCTCGACCATGATCTCGAGGCGGAGCGCTCCGGGTGCGAGCTTCCGCCGCCGCTCGAAGCGGTCGAAGACGTCGGCGAGCGCCCAGACCTGCTCGGGCACGGTGACCTTGGGCAGCGTCACCACGAAGTTGTCCGGCAGCCGTCCGGCGTGCTCGAGGAGCTCGGTGAGAAAGAGGTCGAGCGTTCGGAGGCTCCGGCGTTTGAGCTCCTCGGTGAACGGCTTGACGCGGATGCCGATCGCGGGGGGAAGCGTCCCGGCGGCGAGGCCGGCCGCGACCTCGGCCGCGGCGGCGGCGGCGTGGCCGTCTTCCTCGGCGTCGGGCCGATTGCCGTAGCCGTCCTCGAAGTCGATCCGGAAGTCTTCGACGGGCTCGCGCCGGAGCTTCTCGACGACGCGCGCATGGATTCGCGGCGCGAGCGCGTCGGGAAGCCCCGCCGCGGCCGCCAAGGCGCGGGCGTCCGGCGCGTACTCCTCGAGCGCCCGCAGCGCCAGCCCGCCGAGGCGCGCCGCCGTGTCGGACTTGAAGACCTGAGCGCCGCCGTAGACCGTATGAATCGGCTGCCGCCGGAGCGACTCGCCCGGATAACGCTCGGCGAAGGCGGCGTTCGCCTTCCGCAGGTTCTCGAGGATCGGGGACAGGGCTTCCCCCGAGAGCGTCGTCTTCACCCGCGCGCCTGCCGCCAGAATTCCTCGAGCACGTTAGCGCACACGTAACGCCGGTACTCCGCGGTCGAGCGGAGGTCGTCGATCGGCGCGATCTCCTCGAGGAGCGCGCGCCGCGCCTGTGCGATCGGAGCGCCGGAGGCGAGCAGATCCTCCGTGCGTCTTGCGCGGACCACCGTCGGTCCGACGCTCCCGACCGCGACGCGCACCGACGGGCCGAAGACCGCCGCCATCACGACCTTCGAAATGGCCTGCGCGGCGCGCGTGCCGACCTTGCGGAAGAGCTGGCTTCCTCGGATCGGCGGGATCTCGACCGCGAGGAGGAGCTCGTCCGGCCGCATGACGCTCTTCCGATAACCGGTGTAAAAGACGTCGATCGGGATGCGGCGCTTCCCGTCCGCGCTGCCGAGCACCAGCGTGGCCTCGGCCGCCGCCAGCACCGGCAGCGTGTCGCCGGCCGGCGAGGCATTGACGACGTTGCCGCCGATCGTGCCGCGATTCTGGATCTGGACGCCGCCCACCTCGCGCGCCGCGGCGGCGAGCATGGGGACGTGCCGGCGCACGAGCGGCGAGCGCTGGAGCTCGGTGTACGTCGTCAGCGCGCCGATCGAGAGCCCCTTCCCGCGCCGGCGGATACCGCGCAGCGCGTCGAGCGGCCAGATGTTCAGGAAGCGTCTGTTCGGGAGCGTTCCAAAATTCAGGTTCACGTAGACGTCGGTGCAGCCGGCGAGCGGCGTGAGCGGGCTTTCGTCGCGGAGGAGCCGAAATGCTTCCGACAGGGTCCTCGGTTCCAACATCGTGAGAGAAGAGGTTGCCGTACGCATCGAGGTCGGTCCTTAGTCCCTAGTCCTTGGTCCGCGCGTGAGGCGCCTGGAGGTGCTTGATGAAGCCTCCGACGAGCTTCTTGACGTCGTTCGCTGTCGAATAGAGGTGCTGAAATGCTTCCGGTTCGACATATCTCCGGTCCGACGCGACGTAGAGGTGCGACTGGAGTTCGCTCGCCGAGCGTTGTGAGATTCTCAGGAATCGGGCGAACTCCCGATCGGATCCAGAGTCGAAACCCTCCGCGATGTTGGCCATCGCGGAAACTGCGGAAGAGATCATCTGCCGCTTGAGTTCCAGATCTCTTGATAGATTCCGGCCTTCCGCTGCGTCGTAGACGAGACCCACCAGTTTCCTGGCAGCCTTCCAGGCGACAACGTCTTCGAAGCGATTGATTCTTGCCATCGGCTAGGGACTAAGGACTAGGGACTCCCGCTCTTTCTCTGTTGTCGTGACCGCCTGATCGCCCTATAAATCCCTTCATATCCCGTGCACCGGCACAAGTTCCCCGCGAGCCCGAACCGGATGTCGTCCCTCGTCGCTTTCTTCGGGAGCGCCGCGGCGGCGAGGATCATCCCGGGCGTGCAGATGCCGCACTGGGCCCCGCCCTCGGTCACGAACGCCTGCTGGAGCGCCGCCTGTCCCCGCAAGCCTTCGATCGTCGTGACGCGCGCGCCGCGCGCCTGCGCGAAGGGGACGAGGCAGGAGACGACGGGCGCGCCGTTGAGCAGCACCGTGCACGCGCCGCACTCTCCCTCGCCGCAGCCCTCTTTGGTTCCCGGGAGGCCGCACTCCTCGCGCAGCACGTCGAGGAGGCGCTTCATCGGCGGCGCCGCGACGTCCATCCTCCGGCCGTTCACCTTGAGCTTCATCGCGTCGGACCCGCCGCGAGGAGTCTTTCCGGCGTGGCCGGAATCGAGCGCGCGTCGAACCCCAGGTGACGGATCGCGTTCACGATCGCGGGCGCCGGCCCGTCGATCGGCAGCTCGCCGACGCCCTTCGCGCCGAATGGGCCGTGCGCGTACGGGTTGTCGAGGATGATGGCGTCGATCGGCGGCGTGTCGGCGGTCGTGGGCACGAGGTAGTTCGTGAGCTGCGCGTTCGCCATGCGGCCGTCGCGCATCGCGACGTCCTCGAGGAGCGCCCAGCCGATCGCCTGCGCCGTGCCGCCCTCGATCTGCCCCTTCGCGAGGATCGGGTGGATCGCGCGGCCGAACTCCTGCACCGCCGTCAGGCGGAGCGGGCGGATCTCGCCCGTGACCGGATCGCGCTCGACCTCGGCCACGTCGCAGCCCCAGCCGTACGCGCCGTAGGCGTCGCCGCGGTACGTGTCGTCGCTCCAGCGCATGCCGGGCGGCCGGCGGTACGCCTTCGTGACGACGAGCGGGCCGTGGCGGCGGAGATACTCGCGCGGAGACGTCTTCCCGAGCCGCGCCTTCATCTCCTCGGCGCACTCCTGCAGAATCCTCCCGACGACCATGCACGTGCGCGAAGCGACCGTGGGCCCGCTGTCCGGGACGCGCGCCGTGTCCGCGTCTGCGACCTCGACCCGTGCGTAGGGGATGCCGAGCGTCTCCGCGACGATCTGGGCGTGCATCGTGCGTGTGCCCTGGCCCATCTCCGTCGAGGCCGCGAGGATGCGCACGCCCGTCTCGGTCAGCTCGAGCGCGGCCTTCGATGCGAGCTTGACCTCACCCGAGCCGGTGAACCCGGAGCCGTGGAAGAAGAGCGACAGCCCGATCCCGCGGTTCGTCCCGGCCCAGGCGCGGCGCTTGCGGCGGAAATCGGTTCGTCTCACGGCCTCGCGCAGCACCGCGAGCGCGCTCGTGTCCTTGCCGAGCTTCTGGCCGGTCGGCGTTTCGTCGCCGGGGCGCAGCGCGTTGATCTGGCGCAGCCGCACCGGATCCACGCCGAGCGTCTCGGCGATCCGCTCCATGTGGACCTCGGCGGCGAACTGCGATTGCGGCGCGCCGAATCCACGGAACGCGCCGTTGGGCGGCGTGTTCGTCATCACGGATCGCGCGCGCACGCGCACGTTCGGGCAGCGGTACGGGCCCGCGGCATGGATCGCGGCGCGCGAGAGCACGACGGCCGAGAGCGTCGCGTAGGCGCCGCCGTCCATGAGGATGTCCACGTCGATCGCCGTGAGGCGGCCGTCGCGCGCGGCGCCGGTCCGGTGCCGGATGATCGCCGGGTGGCGCTTCGTCGTCGCGACCATGTCTTCCGCGCGGTCGTAGACGATCTTGACGGGCCGCTTCGCCTTGAGCGCGAGGAGCGCGGCGTGTCCCGCGATCATCGAGGGGTACTCCTCCTTGCCGCCGAAAGCGCCGCCGGTCTCCGTCTGGACGACGCGGACCTTCTCGTCGGGCAGCGCGAGGAGGATCTTGAGCGCGCGGTGCACGTAGTACGGGCACTGGAGCGAGCCGTAGACGGTGACGCCCCCGTTCTCAGGCACCGCGATGACTCCGTTGGTCTCGATGTAGAGCTGCTCCTGGTGGCCGGTCCGGTACTCGCCCTCGACCACGACGTCGGCCGCCGCGAACCCGCGTCCGAGGTCACCCTTGCCGATCGTGAAATCTTTGAACGCCCTCGGCGATTTCTCGGGATCGAGGACCGGTGGCGCCGCGTCGCTCACGACGTCCACGCGCGCCTCGAGGAGTCGGTCGCGGTCCGCGTGCGCGAGGAGCAGGATCGGCTCGGCGAAGTGCCGGATCTCGCGCTCCGCGAGGCAGGGCTGGTCCTCCTCGATGAGCGCGACGAAATTGCGGCCGGGAATGTCTCGATGATCCGCGACGACGAAGCCCGCGTCGAGCGAATGCCGGACCTCGCGGATCTTCCCGCATGGGATCTCCGATCGGATGGTGCGGCCCCAGAGCATTCCCGGAAAGGCGACGTCGTCGACGTACCGCGCGCGCCCGGTGACCTTCGCCATTCCCTCCTTGCGCGGGACGTTGCGGCCGACGACGCGCGTTCGGGGAGCGGGGCGGCGCCTCCTCACGAGGAGTTCGAGCCCCCCGATTCCGTTTCGTAGCCGCCGTGATAATCGGCGGCGTCCGGCCGCTTGATCCGGGAGTGCGCGACGACCCGGTCGCGGCGCAGGCCGCGGAAGTCGTCCAGGCGGCTCCAGCCGCGATGCGCGTTCTTTTCCAGGAAGTCCGCCAGGCCTTGCCGGAGCTCCCGGATCACGTTCGGGCCGACGGCATGATCGAGCATCGCGGCGGTGCAGACCTGGACGGTGCCGCAGCCGAGGAGGAAGTAGTTGAGCGCGTGCGCGAAATTCGAGATGCCGCCGATGCCCGAGAAGCTCCGGTCCGGCAGAGCGCGCCGTCATCTGCGCCATCTTGGCAAGCGAGAGCGGCAGGATCGCCGGGCCGCCGAGGCCGCCCATCGAGGTCAGGCCCTCGACGTTCATCTCGAACTCGAGCGTTTCGGCGTCGATGAGCGTGAGCGACGTGAAGGTGTTGGACGACGAGATCGCGTCCGCGCCGCCGAGGAACGCGCCGCGCGCCTCGACCACGATGTCGGTCGTGGACGGCGTCAGCTTGGCCCAGATCGGGACGCGCGCCACCTCTTTCACGACGTGCGTGACGATCGAGATCTGCTGCTGGTCCTTCCCGATGTTCGAGCCCATGTCCTTGCGGTCCATGTGGGGGCAGGACAGGTTGAGCTCGAGCGCGTCCACGCCCTCGTCCTGGCAGGCCTTCGCCAGCGTCTGCCAATGCCGGAGCTCCTCGTCGGAACCCGAGCCGGCCATGATCGAGGCGACGAGCGCCTTGCCCGGGTGCGCCTTCTTGATCTTCGAGAGCCGCCCGACCCACCAGTCGAGCGGCTTGTCGGAGATGAGCTCCCAGTTCCAGGACGAGTGAAGCGCGGCGCCCGGCCGCTTCTTCATCGAGAGATGCGGCGAGTCGGCGTCGGCGCGCAGGAAGTTCGTCTTCGGGCCCTTGACGTTGACGACCGGGTGCAGCCCGATCGTCTTCGTGACGACGCCGCCCCAGCCGACTTCGAATGCGCGGAGGATGTTCGACTCCGACTCCGTCGGCGGCGCCGAGGCGAGCAGGAAAGGATTCTCGAAACGAATCCCGGTGAAGACGGTCGAGAGGTCGGGGCTCATGGGGCGCGTCGGAGTGAGGCCATTCTACGCCCCGGTCATCGCGCCCCCGCGGCCTCGAACGACTCCCGCAGAATTCCCAACGCCTCGTCGATCTCCGCCTTCCCGACCGTGAGCGCCGGCGCGATGCGGAACGAGTTGCCGTCCAGGCCGCCCTTGCCGATGAGGAGCCCCCGCTTCTTGGCCTCCTCGAAGACGCGGCCGGTCATCGCGCGGTCGGGCGTGCGATTTCCGGTGGTCTCGTCCTCGACGAGCTCGAGCGCCTGCATCAGCCCCATGCCCCGCACGTCGCCGATCGAGCGCGGGAAGCGCCGCTGCAGCTCCTCGAGGCCGGAGCGCAGGAGCCGTCCCATGCGCTCCGAGTTGCCGGCGAGGTCGTCCTCCTCGATGATGCGGATCGTCGCGTTGGCCGCGGCGCAGGAGACGGGGTTGCCGCCGAAGGTCGAGATCGTCAGCGCCTTCAGCGACGCGGCGATCTCGGGCGTCGCGATCGTGACACCGAGGGGCAGCCCGTTGGCCACGCCCTTGGCCATGGTCATGACGTCGGGCTGCACGCCCCAGTGCTCGATGCCCCACATCTTGCCGCCGGTGCGTCCGAAGCCCGTCTGGACCTCGTCGCAGATGAAAGAGACCGCCGTACTTCTTCACGATGCCGACCGCGATCTCGAAGTACTCCGGAGGCGGCGTGATGAAGCCGCCGACGCCCTGGATCGGCTCGGCCAGGAACCCGGCAATGCGGCCCGTCGTCGTCGTCCGGATCAGCTCCTCGATGTCTTTCGCGCACGCGATGCCGCACGACGGGTACGTGAGGTGGAGCGGGCAGCGATAACAGTAGGGCGACACCGCGTGCTTGACTCCCGCCACCTGCGTCGGCAGCGCGCGCCACGTCGAATGGGCGGTCAGCGACTGCGCGAGCATCGACCGGCCGGAGTAGCCGTGGCGCAGCGCGACGATCTCGGTGTTTCCCGTCGCGAGCTGCGCCATCATGACGGCGGTCTCGTCGGCTTCCGTCCCCGACGCGGTGAAGTACATCTGCTTCAGGTTTCCCGGAGCCAGGCGCGCCAGCCGCTCGGCGAGCTCGACCACGGGAATCGTCGGGTAGAGCGTCGAGACGTGCGCGAAGCGGTCGAGCTGCGCGACGATCGCCGCGTTGACGCGGTCATCCGCGTACCCGATCGAAACCGTCAGGATGCCGCCGAAGAAGTCGAGGTAGTCGTTGCCGTCGGCGTCGCGGATGCGGAGCCCCTTGCCCTCGGTCAGGACGACCGGCTCCTGGTAGTACTGGATCGTGGCGGGGAAGAGGTACTCCTTGTGCTTCTCGCGCACGGCTTTCGTCGTCGCGGAGGTCGGGGCCTGCGTCTTCGTCGTACTCATGACTTGCTCCTCGGGCGGGGACGAGCCCCGCCCCTACGATCTCGGCTGGCGTTTCAGAAATGACCCCGCGCCAGGCTTTCCGACGAACTGTCCGTTATCAATGATGACTCGTCCGCGGGAGAGGACCGTTTCCGCCTTCCCGGTGACCTCTCGGCCTTCGTACGGGTTGTAGTCGACTCTCATGTGGTGAGTCCTCGCGGAGAGGACATGCTTCTTCTCCGGGTCGAAGATCACGAGGTCCGCGTCGGAGCCCGGCGCGATCGTCCCTTTCTTCGGAAACAGGCCGAAGATCTTGGCCGGCGACGTCGACGTCAGCTCGACGAATCGGTTGAGCGGAATCCGGCCGGTCCGTACGCCGCCGTCGTAGAGCAGGCTCATCCGCGTCTCGATTCCGGGCGCGCCGTTGGGGATCTTGGAGAAGTCGCCGCGGCCGAGCTCCTTCTGCTCCTTCATGCAGAAGGGGCAGTGGTCGGTCGAGACGGCCTGCAGGTCGTTCCCCGCGAGGCCGCGCCAGAGCTTCTCTTCGTTTCCCTTCGCGCGCAGCGGCGGCGACATCACGTACTTCGCGCCCTCGAAGCCGGGCTCCTCGTAGTTGGCGTAGGAGAGGAAGAGGTACTGCGGGCAGGTCTCGGCGTAGGCGGGGAGCCCGCGGTCGCGTGCGAGCGTGACCTGCTCGAGCGCCTCGGCGGCCGAGAGGTGGACGATGTAGAGCGGGACGCCGGCCATCTCGGCGAGTGCGATCGCGCGGTGCGTCGCCTCGGCCTCGGCGCGCGGCGGGCGCGTCAGCGCGTGGTACTTCGGCTCGGTCTTCCCCTCGGCGAGCGCGCGCTTCACGAGCACGTCGATGACGTCGCCGTTCTCGGCGTGCATGCAGATCGTTCCGCCGTTATGCGCGGTGCGCAGCAGCGCGCGGAAGATCGAGCCGTCGTCGAGCATCAGCACGCCGCGGTACGCCATGAAGAGCTTGAACGACGTGACGCCCTCGGCGACCAGGACGTCCATCTCGCGCTCGACGGCGTCGGGAAGGTCGGTGATGATCATGTGGAAGCCGTAGTCGATGGCGGCCTTGCCGTCGGCCTTCTTCATCCAGGCGTCCCATGCCTCCCGGAGCGTCTGGCCCTTGTACTGGATCGCGAAGTCCACGATCGACGTCGTGCCGCCATGGGCCGCCGCGATCGTGCCGGAGGCGAAGTCGTCGGCCGACGTCGTGCCGCCGAACGGCATGTCGAGGTGCGTGTGGACGTCGATGCCGCCCGGAATCACGTACTTGCCGGTCGCATCGAGCGTCCGGTCGGCGGGCCCGTCCAGGCTCGTGCCGACCGCGGCGATCTTCTCGTCCACGACGAGGACGTCACCGCGGTAGATGTCGGCCGCCGTGACGACCGTTCCTCCGCGGACGAGCGTCCTCACGGAAGCAGCTCCGCCATGTCGCCGTACGTCTCGGGGCGGCGATCGCGGAAGAACTGCCAGACGCGGCGCACCTCCTCGATCATGTCGAGGTCCATCTCCGCCGTGACGAGCTCGTCCTTGTCCTCGGAACCCTGTGCAAGGAAGTTGCCGCGCGGATCGACGAAATAGGACGTGCCGTAGAACCGGCCGATGTTCCACGGCGCTTCCGCTCCGACGCGGTTCGAGCACGCCATGAAGTAGCCGTTGGCCACGGCGTGCGCCGGCTGCTCGAGCTTCCAGAGATACTGCGAGAGCCCCGCGACCGTCGCCGACGGGTTGAAGACGATCTCGGCGCCGTTCAAGCCGAGCAGGCGCGCGCCCTCCGGGAAGTGGCGGTCGTAGCAGATGTAGACGCCGACCTTCGCGTACCGCGTCTGGAAAACGGGGTAGCCGAGGTTGCCCGGCTTGAAGAAGTACTTCTCCCAGAAACCGGCCGTGTGCGGGATGTGGTTCTTGCGGTACTTGCCGAGGTAAGCCCCGTCGGCGTCGTAGACGGCCGCGGTGTTGTAGTAGACGCCGGCCTGCTCGCGCTCGTAGACCGGAACGACCATCGCCATCCGATATCTTCTTCGCGTACGCCGCCATCCGCTCCGTGGTCGGCCCGGGCACCGGCTCGGCCATGTCGTACCAGCGCGGGTCCTGCGAGGGACAGAAGTACGGGCCGTTGAAGATTTCCTGGAGGCCGAGGATCTGGACGCCGCGTTTCCCCGCCTCTTCGATGAACGGCAGGTGGCGTGCGATCGCGTCCTCCTTCACCTTCTCGATGGGCGCCGCCGGATCGGCCGGGGTGGCGCACTGGATCAGGCCGCCGACGATTTTTCTGGCCATCCGACTTCTCCCTAACGGCTCGTAGGGGCGGCGCTCGTCCCCGCCCGCGGGCGGCCGCAAGGGCCGCCCCGACGTCGGGCTCTCAAAACCACCTCGAAATCACGACTTTCTTATCCGTGTAGAACTCAAAAGCGTCGCTGCCGTGCACCTTCAGGTCGCCGAAGAAGCTGTCCTTCGCGCCGCCGAACGGGAAGTAGCGCCATCGGCGCCGCGACGCCGATGTTGACGCCGACCATCGAGGCCGACGCGAGCCGCGCGAACTCGCGCGCCGCCTTGCCGCTCGACGTGAAGATGGACGTCGCGTTGGCGTTCGGATGCGCGTGCATGACGTCGATCGCTTCCTCGAGCGTCTTGACCGGCGTGATCGACGCGACGGGCCCGAAGATCTCCTCGCGTCCGATCGTCATCCCGGGAGACACGCCGTCGAAGACGGTCGGCCCGACGAAGTAGCCGTGCTCGCGGCCGGGCACGCGCGTCGGCCGGCCGTCGAGCAGCAGCTCGGCACCCTCGGAGACCCCGCGGTCGATGTAGCCCGTGCACGCGCTCGCGGTGTTTCGCGCTGATGACCGGGCCCATCGCGACCCCGGCCTCGATGCCGTCGCCGACCTTGAGCGACCGCGCCGACTCGACGATCCGGTCCCGCGCCGCGCGGTGCGCGTCGCCGACGGGCACGAGCACGCTTCCGGCGAGGCAGCGCTCGCCGGCGCAGCCGTAGAAGGACTCGGTGATGATCGGGATCGCGCGGTCCAGGTCCGCGTCCGGCATCACGACGACGAAGTTCTTCGCGCCGCCGAGCGCCTGGACGCGCTTGCCCGCGTGGGTCGCGCGCTGATACACGGCGCGCGCCACGGGCGTCGAGCCGACGAAGGACACGGCGCGGATGTCGGGGTGATCGCAGATCGCCTCGACGACCTCGCGGCCGCCGTTCACGAGGTTCACGACGCCCGGCGGCAGGTCGCAGCGCTCGAGGAGCTCGAAGATCCGCGCCTGGGAGAGCGGCACCTGCTCGGAGGGCTTCACGATGAACGTGTTGCCCGTCGCGACCGCGAAGGGGAGGAACCAGAGCGGCACCATCGCCGGGAAGTTGAACGGCGCGATCGCCGCGCAGACGCCGAGCGGTTGCCGGATCGACCTGGCAGTCGATTCCGGCGCGAAATGTTCTCGCTGCCCGTAGCCCATCGTGAGCGACGGCGCGCCGCACGCGACCTCGACGCACTCGATGCCGCGCCGCACGCTGCCGCGGGATTCGTCGAGCGTCTTGCCGTGCTCGGTCGTCACGATGCGCGCGAGCTCCTCGGCGTGCTCCTCGAGGAGGTTTCGGAACCGGAAGAGCGCGCGCGACCGCACGACGATCGGCGTGTCCCGCCACGCGGGGAAGGCGCGCCGCGCGGCCTCGACGGCCGCGGCGAGGTCCTCGGACGTCGAGAGCGGCGCGCGGGCGATGGTCGCGCCGGTGGCGGGATTGTGGACGTCGAGGGATTCGGCGGCGCGCGACGGCACCCAGCGCCCCCCGACGTAGTTGCGGAGAAGCTGCGGCTCGCGGGCGCCCGTCGAAATCGCGGCGCCGCTTTCGATGGCGGATGACATGTCGGCCTCCCGGGTCGAAGGATCGGCGGAAGTCTACCTTTCCTGCTATTCTTGTCGCACGCAAAGCCACTCTCGAACGGGCGGACTGCGACTTTCATGAACAGTTGGCGGCTGAAGACCGTCGTGGCGCTGTCGGGCGCCGTGCTCATGTCGCTCGAGATCTTGGGCTCGCGCGTCCTCGCGCCGACCTATGGCTCTTCCGTCTACGTGTGGGGCGGGCTGATCACGACCTTTCTCGTCGCACTGGCGGTGGGCTATGCCGTCGGGGGACGCCTCGCCGACCGGCGGCCGACGACGGCCCTCCTCTCGGTGATCCTGGCGGCGGCGGCCGCGCTCGTGCTACCCGCCGTGGTGTGGGCGCCCGGGCTCCTGCGCCGTCTCGGGGACGCCGGCGGGGACGTGCGGTGGTCGGCGCTGCTCGCGGCGCTCATCCTCTTCCTGCCGCCGTCGCTCGCGATGGGGATGGTGTCGCCGTTCGCCGTGCGGCTCGCGATCCGCGGCGCCGAGCGCGCGGGCTCGGTGGCCGGAGGCTACTCGGCGCTCTCGACGGCGGGCTCGATCGTCGGGACGCTCGGGACCGCGTTCGTGCTCATCCCGCTCCTCCCGGTGCAGGTGCTGCTCCTCGGCCTCGCGGCGACGCTCGCGGTGTGCGCGCTGCTTCTCGTCGGCGGCCGCGCGAGCGCGATCGCCTCGGGAACCGCCGTGCTGGCCTGCGGCCTCGCGGGGTTCACGCAGGGCCCGCCCGCGAGCATCGGCGGCGAGAAAGTGCTCCTGCGCAAGGACACGCCCTACCACCACATCGCGGTCACGGAGATGGACTCGACGCGCTACCTGCGCTTCGACAACCTGAGACAAAGCGCCGTCAACATCGCCGACCCCGGCCGTTTTGTCCTGAACTTCGAGCAGTCGTTCTTCCTCCCGTTCGCGGTGCGGCCCGGCATCCGGAGGATCTGCATGATCGGCCTCGGAGGCGGCGTCTTCCCCCGAGAGATTTCCTCCGTCGCGCCCGACGTCTCGATCGAGTCGGTCGAGATCGACCCGGCGGTCCGGGACATCGCGAAGGAATTCTTCCTCTACGCGGAGGGGCCGCGCGTCCGAACGACGATCGAGGACGGGCGTGTCTTCCTCTCGCGGCCCGGCCCGCTCTACGACCTCGTGGTCCTCGACGCGTTCAACTCGACGGGCGTCCCGTTTCACCTGACGACACGCGAGTTCTTCGAGGCCGTGCGCCGCCGGACCGCGCCGGACGGCGTCTTCGTGGGCAATTACATCGGATCGCTCATGGGCCGCGAGGGGAAGCTCTTCTGGGCGAGCTACGCGACCATCCGCCGGCAGTTCGGCCAGGTCTACGTCTCGAGCCCGGAGATCGCCGCGGGCAGCCGCAGCCCGAAGGGCAACGTGTTCCTCCTCGCGACGATGTCGAACGACCCGGTCCCGCTCGAGCTCATCCGCGAGCACGCCGCGAAGCTCGGGCGGCAGTGGCGCCTGCCCCAGCTGGCCGACTTCGCGAACGCGATGGTCCACAGCCCGGAACCGCCGGAGGGGACGCCGGAGCTGACCGACGCCTACGCGCCCGTCGAGGCCCTTCAGAACTTCTAGGGCCGGGCAGCTTCGGCGGCGAGCTCGAAAGACTCCCCGTTGTCGAGGATCGTGAACGGCGGTTTGGCGCCGCCACTTCGCTCGAGCGCGGCGCGCAGCCCGTCGGCCGGCTCGCTCTCGGCGTCGTCGGAGACGGGAAACGTGCCGAAGTGCATCGGAACGCACGCTTCCGCGCGCAGGTCCCCGCACGCGCGCACGGCGTTCTCCGGCCCCATGTGAACCGGCGCCATGTACCAGGCGGGAACGAAGCCGCCGATCGGCAGCAGCGCGAGGCGCAGGGCGGGGAAGGCCGCGGCGATCTTCGCGAAGTGCGAGCCATACCCCGTGTCGCCCGCGAAGTAGGCGGCGCCCGAAGGGCCCTCGACGACGAAGCCGCACCACAGCGTGCGATTCCCGTCGAAGAGCCCCCGCCGTGACGAGTGGCGTGCCGGAACCGCCGTCACGCGGATGCCGGGCGCGATCTCCGCCGACTGCCACCAGTCGAGGTCGCGGCCGCCCGCGACGCCGTGCCGGGCGAGGTATGCGGCGTTGCCGAGGCCGGTGAAGACGGCCGGATGAAACGCGGCGTCGAGCCGCCGCAGCGTCGGCAGGTCCATGTGGTCATGGTGGTCGTGGCTCACGAGCACGGCGTCGATCCGGGGCAGATCCTCGAAGCGGAGGCCGGGCGGACGGCGGCGCCGCGGCCCGAGCACCGGGTCGGCGCGCCTGGCCCACGTGGGATCGGTCAGGACGTTGACGCCGTCCATCTGCAGCAGGAGGGTGGCGTGGTTCACGAGCGTCACGCGCATCCGCCCGGCGCCGACGAGCGCGGGCGGTCTCGCGCCCGGAGGCGTATCGGTGAAATCGCGCCAGGGTCGCTGCTGCCGCGTGAAGACGCGGTGGATCCACCGGCCGAATCCCGAAGGGACCGGGTCGATCGAGTGAAATCGCGTCCCGTCGAAGTGGTCGGAGACCGGACCGCGGTAGCCGCGGGCGCAGGAGATCGCCGCGAGGGCCAGGAGGAGTGCCGCGGCGCCGGCGAGCGGGGCGATCGGCTTCGGCGCCATGGCCATCGGATAGATTCTGCGCGCAGTCGGGAGGCTCACGATGAAAAAGCTTCGGGTTCCCATCCTCGTCCTGCTCCTCGCGGGAACGTCGGCCGCGCTCGTTGCCGCGGATGCGCGGCCTCGCGCCCGGGACCTCGGCGTGCCGTTCGAGGGCGCGCCGGGCGGCAACGACGCGATCACCGACGTGCCGGGCGTCGAGGTCGGGCACACGACGCTCGTCTCCGGCAACGGAAAGCTCGTTGTCGGCAGCGGACCGGTGCGCACCGGTGTGACGGCGATCCTGCCGCGCGGCACGGCGTCCGGCGACGACGCCGTCTTCGCCGGATGGTTCTCGCAGAACGGCAACGGCGAGATGACCGGAACGACGTGGGTCGAGGAGTCGGGCTTCCTCGAAGGTCCGATCCTCCTGACCAACACGCACAGCGTCGGGGTCGTGCGCGACGCCGCGATCGCGTGGCGCGTCCAGCACGGGAAGGCGGATGCCTCGGGCTACTGGTGGTCGCTGCCCGTCGTCGCGGAGACGTGGGACGGCTTTCTGAACGACATCAACGGCTTTCACGTGAAGCCCGAGCACGTCTTCCAGGCGCTCGGTTCGGCCTCGACCGGCCCCGTCGCGGAGGGAAGCGTCGGCGGCGGGACGGGGATGATCTGCTACGAGTTCAAGGGCGGCATCGGCACGAGCTCGCGCAAGTTGTCCGCGAAGGCCGGCGGCTACACGGTCGGCGTGCTCGTGCAGTGCAACTGCGGACGGCGGTCGCAGTTGACGGTGGCGGGCGTGCCCGTCGGCCGCGAGATTCCGGGGACGGTCTACGGCGAGGACACCGGATCCATCATCATCGTCGTCGCGACGGACGCCCCGCTGCTCCCGCACCAGCTCAAGCGCATCGCGCGGCGGGCCACCATGGGTCTCGCGCGGACGGGCTCGACCTCCGGCAACGGCTCGGGCGACATCTTCATCGCCTTCTCGACGGCGAACGCGGGCGCCTGGGAGTCCAAGAAGCCAGTCAGCGTCTCGATGGTGCCCAACGACGGCATGGGACCGCTCTTCGAGGGCACGGTCGAGGCCGTCGAGGAAGCCATCGTCAACGCCATGGTGGCGTCCGACACGATGACGGGCATCAACGGGAACCGCGCCGACGGCCTGCCGCACGACCGGCTGCGCGCCGCGCTCTCGAAGTACGGGCGCCTGGCGCCGCCGGCGAAGTAGGCGCCGCATGGACCTGCCCGCAATGCTCGCGGTGGCCCTCGAGGAGGCGCGGACCGGCCTCGCCGAGGGCGGCGTGCCGGTCGGCGCCGCGCTCTTCGACGCGCAGGGCCGTCTCCTCGGGCGCGGCCGCAACCGGCGCGTTCAGGAGGGCGATCCCTCCATTCACGGCGAGACCGACGCTTTTCGCAAGGCGGGGCGGCAGCGGGGCTACGGCGACAAAGTCCTCGCGACGACGCTCGCGCCGTGCTGGTACTGCAGCGGCCTCGTGCGCCAGTTCCGCATCGGAACTCTCGTGGTGGGGGATTCCGTGAATTTCCGGGGCGGGCTCGACTGGCTGCGCGAGGCCGGCGTGCGCGTCGTCGACGTCGCGTCGCCCGAGTGCATCGCGGTGATGCGCGACTTCATCGCCGCACGCCCGGAGCTGTGGAACGAGGATATCGGCAAGAGCGAGTGAGCCTGTCCCGCGTCGCGGCGGGAGGAGTCTCCGCGAAGTAACCGAGCGGAGGAGCCTCGCGCCGCGGGAGCGAGCCCGAAGCGAGGGATCAGGGCCGCGGTCGAGGCGGCGTTGCCGAGCCGCGCCCGGTGGCGGAGCCAGATCCCGAGCAAGAGGCGAGCGACGGCTACTCGCCCTGTCCCAGCGAGAACCCCTTCTCTCCGTCGAAGGTCTGAAGGTTCTCCGTCTTGACGAACTCGAGCCCGGCGCCGGCGATGCGGCCGAGGAGCTCGACGATCCGGCCCGGCGCGACGGCACCGTCGAGCGACAGGAAGCGGCAGCGGCATTCGTCGACGCGCATCGTCTCCGGCGCGCCGTCCGGCCACACCTTCACGCCGCGGCTCGTCATCATCGTCAGCTTGAAGCCCGGCGCGGCGAGCGGCGCGAGCTTCGCGGCGAGCGCGTCGCTGTCGGGGCTCCTCCACAACACGTACACGTCCACGCCGACCGTCTCGCGGCGGATCGCTCCGCGCGGGGGCGCGGCCGGCGGAGCCTCCGCACGCGACGGCGCTTCCGCGTAGCGGACCGTCTTCAGCGTCTCCGGCAGCTGACCGAGCCGTTCGACCACCGCCGCGGCGAACTCGCGCGTTCCGACCTTCTGCCGGCTGACCCCCTCCTCGAAGACGTCGTACGTGTGGACTCCGTCCTCGATCGTGCGCAGCCAGGCGTTGTGCACCTTCTCGGCCACGTCCCTCTGTCCGATGTGCACGAGCATCATCACGGCGCCGAGGAGCAGCCCGGACGGGTTCGCCACGTTCTGCCCGGCCCGCCGCGGCGCCGAGCCGTGGATCGCCTCGAACATCGCGCACGCGACGCCGATGTTGGCCGATCCCGCGAGCCCCACCGACCCGGCGATCTGCGCCGCGACGTCCGAGAGGATGTCGCCGTACAAGTTCGGCATCACGATGACGTCGAAAGCCTCAGGCGTGTCGGCGAGCTTGGCCGCGCCGATGTCCACGATCCAGTGCTCCTTCTCGAGGCCGGGGTACTGTGCGCCGATCTCGTCGAATACGCGGTGGAAGAGGCCGTCGGTCAGCTTCATGATGTTGTCCTTCGTGAAGCAGGTGACCTTCTTGCGGCCGTTCGCCCGCGCGTACTCGAAGGCGTATCGGACGATCTTTTCCGAGCCGGGGCGCGTGATCAGCTTCAGGCACTCATAGACGTCGTCCGTCAGCCGGTACTCGATGCCCGCGTAGAGGTCTTCTTCGTTCTCACGCACGATGACGACGTCCATGACGGGATGTTTGGTCGCGACGAACGGGTGGTAGGAGACGCAGGGGCGCACGTTGGCGTAGAGGCCGAGGGTCTTTCGAGTCGTGACGTTCAGGCTCTTGAAGCCGCCGCCCTGGGGCGTCGTGATCGGCGCCTTCAGGAACACCTTCGTCCGGCGCAGCGAGTCCCAGGAGGAAGCATCGATGCCGGCGGTGTTCCCGCGCTGGTAGACCTTCTCGCCGATCTCGATGACTTCGGGAGCGAGGCGCGAGCCGGCGGCGTCGAGAATCGAGAGCGTCGCGGTCATGATTTCGGGTCCGATGCCATCGCCATAGGCGACGGTGATGGGCGTCTTTGCGTTCATGGTGCGGGCGAACCTCCGTCCGGCCTCTCGGGCCGGAGAAAAACGGCGTGCATTATCTCCCGATTCCCTGCGTACCTGCCGCTTCCCAAAGGACTTAGGAGATCGCCGTATAATTGCCGGACCTTGAAGGCCGCTTCCATCGAGTTCGTGGAGTCGACCGAGCGGCAGCCCTCGGGCGGCGACAGTCTGGCTCTGCGATACGACCCGTCGCGGCGAGTCATGCTGCGCTTCAAGCTCCGCGCCTCCGCTCCCGAGGACCTGGAAGCCCTGCGCTACGCGCGGCGCGCGATGATTCGCGAGGAGCGCACGCGCGGTCTGGAATGGGAAGAACCCTCGATGGAGGACCCGACGTTCACGGCCAACGAGGTCCGCTGGTTCGCGCTGACGTCTCAGGCGGCCTGGTGCCGGCAGAAGATCGCCGAGCTCGTGGAGAGGGCCAATCGCGCCGTCGAGGAGCTGCGAAGGCTCCAGCATTCCTGACGAGACCTCGCCGCTGTTACGTTCGGTAACAGCTTCCTGTGACTTCTCTCGCCGTGTCTGACTTCATCGTCAGCGCAACCCCTGTGAACAGGGAGCTTATTGCCAAACCTGTCCTTCGGCACGGGGCTCGCACTTTCTCCCGCCATGAGCTGCGAGATCCGGCTTCAGATGATCGGAGAGGAATCGGCCGGCCCGGCGGTCGCCGTGGGGTCCGCGCTCCCGAAGCCCGACCCCGATTCGGTCGCGACGCTCTGTTTCGCGATCGCTTCGAGCGATCCGGCCGGCCTCGACGCCATTCGGCACGCCCGGCGTTCGATGCTCCGCGAGGAGATGACTCTCGGCCGCGAGCCCGGCGAGCCGTCGCTCGAGACGGCGATGTTCTCGGCGGAGGGAATTCGCTGGACGGTTCCGCTCTCGCAGCGCGCCCGCTGTCTCGAGCGTCTTTCAGAGCTCGAGGCCCGAGCCGTCCGCACGCTGCGCGAGCTCGCGGGCCGCTGAACGTCCGACAGCGGAAGGCCCGGGGCTGACCCGTGCGGCGCATCCGCAATCTGCTGCTCCTGGTGCTCGTCGCGGGCGTCGGCTACTGGCTCTACCGCGACCGGCCGACGGCGTCGCAATTCATCGACGATCTGACGCGGCCGCTCATGGGATCGCGCGCCGCCGTCAAGGAGGACGAGCGCAAGCGCGTGATGGACGAGGCGACCAACGTCGTCTCGCAGCAGACCGACGACAACGTCGGTATGTTGCGCATGGGGATGTCGAAGTCGGAAGTTCAGGATCTCCTGGGCGAGCCGGACAAGATCGAGACCATCTCCCCGAGGGACCCCGTGCGGGTGCGCTGGGTCTATCGGGTCGTGCGGCGCAGCGTCGTCTTCGAAGCCGGCCACGTCACGGCGATCTCCATCCGCTGAGCCGGTCCGATCCTTCGAGCCGCTTTCCCGAAAAAGGCGCCCCGGGGCGGGGAGCCCGCGGGGCAAAAAAAAGCCCCGGGTCGGGGTGGGTCCGCCCGGGGGGCGAAAGGAGGAGGTGAGGTTTTGATCCTCGGCTCTCCCTAAAGCAAGGCAACGGCCAACTGCTTGGAATACGTATCTCATTGATTTAAAGTGTTTTACTTCGAGACTTTCATCGCGCTGTGACGCTGATTGTCATCGTTCTGCACAATCTGTAACAACCGTTGCTCGAAACGGCATCGCCGGCCCTTCGAGGGGCCGGACGACTCGAGCCGGTACACTGCGGCCCCTTGAGAGACCGCTCCCGCGCGCCCGGCCTCCTCCTGCCTCTCCTCCTCATCGCCGCCGTCGGCTCGATGTCCGGCTGCTCGCTCTTCCCGGGCAAGCGCACGATCTACCAGTACGACCCGGCCTACGGCGTCGACAGTCCGGAGTTCCGCCGGTCGCTCGAGGTGCTGCGCACCGAGATGGTTCCGGGTAACCAGGCGACCGTTCTCGAGAACGGCGACGGTTTCTTTCCGGCGATGCTCGACGCGATCCGCGGAGCGCGCGCGAGCGTGAACATGGAGATGTACATCTTTCGCGAGGGCCGCGTGGCGGCGGAGTTCGCCGCGGCGCTCGCCGAGAAGGCCCGGTCCGGCGTGCCGGTGCGTCTGCTGATCGACGGGTTCGGCTCGAGCCCGGGCCCCCTGCAGGAGCAGATGGAGAAGGCGGGCGTGAGGGTGCGCATCTATCATCCCCTGCGCATCTACTCGATCACCCGCGTCGGCAACCGCACGCATCGCCGCATCCTCACGGTGGACGGGCGCGTGGGCTTCTGCGGCGGTCTCGCGCTCGACGACCGCTGGGCCGGCGACGCGCGCAACCCGCGGGAGTGGCGCGATACCGTGGTGCGCGTCGAGGGGCCCGTCGTCACGCAGCTCCAGAGCATCTTCCTCGAGGACTGGTTGCTGACGACGGGCGAGGTCCTGGCGGGCGACGAGCATTTCCCGCGCGTGCCGTCGGCCGGCGGGATGCAGGCGCAGGCGGTGGCGGCGTCGCGGGCCGACCAGAGCTCCATGGCGAAACTCCTCGTCTACATGGCGATCCAGGCCGCGCGCCGCGACATCTGGATCGAGAACGCCTACTTCGTTCCGGACGACCAGATCCGGCTCGGTCTCGTGCGCGCCGTGGCGCGGGGCGTGGACGTGAAGATCATCGTGCCCGGGGAGCACATCGACATCCCGGCGATCCGCATGGCCTCGCGGTACTACTACGGCGAGCTGCTCGACGGCGGCGTACAGATCTTCGAGTACCTGCCGACGATGATGCACAACAAGGTCATGGTCGTGGATGGCATCTGGTCGACGATCGGCTCGATCAACTTCGACAACCGCTCCATGCGCAAGAATGCCGAAGTCAACGTGGCCGTTTACGACCGCGACTTTGCGCGGGCGATGCAGCAGATGTTCCAGGAGGACCTGCAGTCCTCGGAAACCTTCACCAAGGAGAAGTGGAAGAAGCGCGGGTTCATGACGCGTTTCGGCGAGCTCTTCTTCTGGCTGTTCTCCGAGAATTATTGAGGATCGCGCCCGGCCGGCTCGGACATCAATTGGCCACCGCCGGCGGCTAGAATGCGCGGGTGATTCACCAGACCCTCGCGCTCGCGCGCCCGGTCGTCTTCTTCGACACGGAGACGACCGGCGTCAATCCGCGCCTCGACCGGATCGTCGAGATCGCTTGCGTCAAGATTCATCCGGACGGGCGGCAAGAGCGCTGGGTGCGCCGCCTCAATCCCGGCATGCACATCCCCGCGGGCGCCACCGCGATCCACGGCATCCGCGACGAGGACGTAAGCGGGTTGCCGACGTTTCGCGACGTGGCGCCCGAGCTTGCCGCCTTCCTGGAGGGCTGCGACCTCGCCGGCTACAACATCGCGGGGTTCGACCTGCCGGCGCTGCGCATCGAGTTCCTGCGGGCCGGCGTCTTCTTCGACGTGGCCGGCCGGCGCCTCATCGACGCGCAGAGGATCTTCTTCGTCCGCGAGCCGCGCCACCTCGCCGCGGCGGCGCGCTACTACTGTCAGGTCGATCACAACGGCGCGCACGGCGCGCTGGCCGACGCGGAGATGACGCTCAAGGTGCTCGAAGGACAGCTCGCGCGGTATACCGACATCCCGAGGTCGGTCGCCGAGCTCCACGAGCTCTTCTGCGCCGGCCTCGATCGCGACCTCGATCCCGAGGGACGATTCCGCCTGGTCGGGGGCGAGCCCACCGTCAATTTCGGCCGCAATCGCGGCCGGAGCCTGAAGGACATCAGCCGGCAGGAGCCGGGCTTCCTGCGCTGGATCCTGAAAGGCGATTTCTCCGAGCCCGTCAAGGAAATCGCGCGACAGTATCTTCCGTCGCCGGAGCTTGCTCAGGAATCTGCGCCGGGCGGCTCCTCCGAAGGCTAGAGGCCTGCTCAGACGTAACCGCCGCCGGCGCACCGGCTCGCGGCTCGCCCAAAGGGGCTCGACCGCTCGCCTGATTCCCTGGCAGTCGGCTGCGGCGGTCGCTGCGCGACCGGCAGCCGAGAGTTTCGAATCGGACGGGAGCTTGCCGAGTTCTCGCGAGGATTGACTTTGTGCTCGCGGCGCGAGGAGTCTCCGAGGTAATCGAGGGAGGAGCCTCGCGCCGCGGGAGCAAAGGCGAGGAAGGGATCCAGGCGGACGATCGAGGCCCTTTGGCCGAGTCGTCCGCCGGTGCGGTAGCGCGGATTGAGACCCAAACGAAATTGTGACAGCGGCGGAGCGCGAGCGCAGGATCCCGAGCGAGCCGAAGCGACGGTTATTTCGAAACGCGCTTGAACCTCAGCGTCTCGCCGGACTGCGCTTCGCGGAGGCGCAGCGAGCCGGGCTCGGCCTCGACGGTCCACTTCGTCGTGGCTCCGCGGATCGCGAGCGCGCACGAGGAGCCGAGCGTCTCGCTCGTGAATCCGTCGCCGCGCGGCTTGAAGTTCACTCCGCAGGCCGACCGGGCTTCCTGATCCGTGAACACGGTGGCGCTGGACGACAATGCCGAGACGGTCGGGTCGAAGTGTGGGACGTACGTGACGAGGACGTCGTTGCCCGAGGGATCAAAGCGCATGACGCCCTGCAGCCGGACGTTGTCTGCCTGGTACTTGCCCGCGATGTCGAAGTAGAGATCGTAGGGATGCGCCGGGTCGGTCGTCAGCGAGGTCGCGTTCAACCGGAGGGTGTTTCCCGGGGTCGTGCCCTGCCAGGTGCCCGAGAAGATCGCCGCGAGGCGGTAGGCCGGATTTTCGATAGCCGGGGAAGCGGCCGCGAACAGGAGACCGGCCGCGGCAAGAAGGAAGGAAACCGAGCGCTGCTTCATAAGTCCTCCGTCCGAAGTCTCTGCGAGAAACGTTCCGGAGTCTGCCTCAGGGCTGGCCCATAGGGTAGAGCGGTTTACGCGGCGCGCCGGGACCCGCGGTGTCCCCCGGCGAGGACGGCGGTCACGAGGGCGGGACAGCGCGCAGTCCCGCGAGGGTCTTTCGCAGGGCTTCGCTGAAGACCTGCTGCAGGGCCTCCTTCTCGTTGTTCGAGCCCATGTAGTTGGGCCGCTCGACGTCGTCCTCCGCCTCGAACTCCGACAGGGTCTGGCCGCCCGCGTTCCGGACCAGAATCGACCAGTCGGCGGCGCCGTTCCACGTGCCGTCCTGGAAGGGCGCGGCGAAGCGATTGATCTCGATCAGGACGGACGGCACTCCCGGCGTGTCCGGAGCGGTCCACTTGCAGCCCGGAAACGACCCGGTGACCGAGTCCTTCACGAGCGCCACGGTCTTCTCGGACGCTTCCCGCTCGGCGCGGCGGTCGAGCACGTTGATCGACCAGGTGCCCGAGCCGCCGATGCATGAGCTCATCGGGTCGGCGGAGGTCGTCGGCTTGAGGTTCGGCGGACCGCAGGCGCCGGCGAACAGGACCAGGGCGCCGAGGAGCGCCCCGCAGGATCGCGCGGGGCTCAAGGCCGGGCCGCCTTGCGTCGCGGCGCCGTCGCCGCTTCGTCCGCCTTCGCTTCGGACGTGTAACTGCGGAAGAGCGCGTCGGCCTGGTCCCGGAGGTCGGCGACGAGCTCGGGCGGCGCCAGCACGTGCGCGCTCTTGCCATAGCGCAGCACGAGCTCGCGGGCCTCGCGGATCGATACCGCCGGCAGCTCGAGGATCGCCCCGCCGTCCGGCAGGTCCTCGATCGTCTGTCGGGGATGCCAGCGCTGTTCGCGGATGTCGTCGGCGACCTCGCGCGAGAAACGCACGCGGAAGCGGAAGGGACGCTCGCCGCCGACGTAGAGGCCGAAGGTGTGGCGGAAGTAGCGGCGCACGTCGAAGTCCTTCGGGATCGCGTAGCGGTCGCCCGTCAGGCCCGCGCCGTCCATTCGCGCGAGGTAGAAGGTCTTCACCTGGCCCGCCGCGACATCGTGCGCCACCGCCAGCCAGTCCCGCCCCGAGAGCACGATCGCGTAGACACGCACGATGCGAGGCTCGCCGGGCGGCTCGCCGGGGTGGCGGTAGCGAATCGACAGCGCGACGCCGCGCTCCATGGACTCGGCCACCGCCTGCCAGGTCTCCTCGCGCACCGGACGATGGGGCATCAGCCCGCTGCGCAGCTCGATCTTGTCGCGCACGATCTCCGGGCGGAGCCGAACGGCCGGAGGCATCAGCTCCGCGAGACGCTCGTAGCAGGACTCGAGATCCCGCGCGAGGGGCGTGCCTCCGAAGAGCGCCATCACCTGCGCCGCCACGCCGATCGAGAAGAGATCCTTGCCGTCCACCGGGAGGAACGGTAGAACGTAGTCCGACCGCGAGTAGGCGTATCCGTTCTCGCCCGGTCGAACTCGATCGGCGCGTCGAGCTCGTCGCGCAGATAGTCGAGATCGCGCTGGACGGTCTTGGTCGAGACCCGCAGCTCCCGCGCGAGCGAGGAGGCGTTGGGGCGCCGGCCGTCCTTGATCTGGTGGTGAATGGTCTGGAGCCGGCGCCAGAGAGGCCGGTCCTTGAAAGCGCCTTTGCGGCCCACGCGGCGATTCTGACACGCGGGCGATGCCAGAAAATGTCGGTGCCGTCCGCCGGGGAGCGCGAAACGCGGCACCGCGAGAGCGGCGTACCGCGCAACCGGCTTCCGTGTAACGAGTTGCCGCTCCCGCTTCGCTGGCGCTGTCCTTGCAAATCGATCCCGCGTGCAAATCCATACTCCGCAGCAGCTCCCCGCGGAGCTCGGAGCGAGCCTTCCCGATGCGGGGCGACTGCCCGAGGCGGACGCGGAGCAGGAGCTGCTGGACGGGTTCCTCGCAAAGCTCCAGGCCATCATCCGCGCCGCCGACTCGCGCCGGCCGGACGCCGGCGGCGACACGCGACCGCGGCGCGGTGAGAGGCCCCGTTCGTGACGACGCTCCTGTCCCACCCCGGCGATCTGCCCCTGGCGCTCGTGCTCATCCTGATGGTCGTCGGCATCCTCATCTCGGGCGACGACGACCTGCCCGGCCCGCGCCGCAGCTGGGCGCGTTCGCCGAGCGGCGCCAACCTCCCTTACTGAGCCGCCGCGCGCCCGGTCACGGGCCGGCCGCTACTTCAGGATCGACAGAAGCTCCTTGGCCGTGTCGGCCTCCGACCCGTTGGGCTCGAGCTCGAGGTACTTCTGGAGGTGTTCCTTGGCGTCGTCGTTCTTCTTGAGGTTGAGGGACACGACGCCGAGCTGATAGTGCGCGAGGGCGTAGTCGGGCCTCGCCGCGACGGCCTTGGCGAAGTAATCGGCGGCCTCCTGCATCTTCTTGTGGTTGAGCGCCTCGACGCCCTTGTTGTAGATGACCTCGGGCGTGTCCGGGTTCGCCTCGGAGTACTTGGCCGTCCAGTCCGCCGCCGCTTTCTTGTCGCCCTTCTGGTCGGCGGCGACCGCCATCATCTGGTAGAGCTGCGTCATCGAGGGATCGAGGTCCGTCGCCTTCTGTCCCGCCTCGAGCACCTTGGTCCAGTCCTTGTTCTGGTAAGCGAGGATCGTCAGCGCCTGCCAGCCCTGCGGGAGGTCGGGGTTCTTCGTCACCGCCTCCTGGAACTTCGCGGCGGCGCCGGCCTTGTCTCCCGCATTCATCGCCTCGACGCCGGCGTTGTACGCCATGGCCGCCTGGTCCGACGGGGAGGGCGCCGCGGGAGCCGCCGCCACGGCGGCCTGAGGCTTCTGCATTTTGACGTCGACCGTCGTGACCTCGACCGTCGAGAACTTCTTCTGCTCGTCGTGCGGCGCGAAGCCTTCGTGCTCGAAGTGCAGGCGGTACGTCAGCGTCGCGTCGTTGACGATGAGGCCGTAGTGGCCCTTCTTGTCGGTCTTCGTCGACAGCTTGAAGTTCGTGATGCTCGAGCGTCGTGACGGTGATCGCGACGCCTTCGAGCGGTTCGCCGTCGGGCCCCGTCACGGCGCCCGCCACGCGTCCCTGACTGCCCGCAATCGCGGTGGCCGCGACGGCGAGCGCAACGAGCGTGGGCAGCACGCGTCCCAGGTTCTTCATGGCTCCTCCTCCCTCGGCGTACCGCCGCGTTCGGGCGGCCGCCGGTTCGGGGATTCTATTTCGATCGGACCGGGGTCGGCTCAGGTCGAGGCCGCCGGGCGGCCCGTCGCGGTCGCCGCCGCGGCCGGCGGGGATCGCCTGGAGGATCTCCGCCACGAGGCCCGCGCGGCCCATCGGCATGAGGTGGATGCCCGCGGGCGATGGCCGCGATGCCGGCCGCGAGCTCCCGCGCGATGCGCGAGCCCTTCGGCCTTCTCGTGGTCGGGCCCGCGCCCGGACGGCGCGCCGCATCCGTTCCTGGACCGCCTCCGGGCACGACGATCCCGGGCACCTCGTTGGCGAAGAAGAGCGTCTGCTTGAGCGAGCGCAGCGGAATGAGCCCGACGAGCACCGGAATCGCGCGGGGCTCGTCGCGTGCCGAGAAAGCGCTCGAGCACCGCCAGGTCGTAGACCGGCTGGGTCTGCGCGAACGTGCGCGCCGGCCTCGATCTTGGCGCGCAGCTTCGCGAGCTCGACTCTCGAGGTCCGGCGGCGGCGGGATTGGCCGCGCAGCCGATCGCGAAGGCGCGTCGGTGCGCCGATCGCGTTGCCGGCGAGGTCGGCGCCGGCGTTCAAGCCGCTGGCGATCCGGAGGAGCCCGAGCACGTCCACCTCCGAGACCTGCTTGCCCTGCGGATAGTCGCCGATCTTCAGCGGGTCGCCTCCGAGGCAGAGCATCGCCTTGAGGCCGAGGCCCGGCGGCCCCGAGCAGGTCCGACTGCAGGCCGAGCACGTTGCGGTCGCGCGTCGTGATCTGGACGACCGCCTCGAGGCCGGTCTCGCGCTGGATGAGCGCCGCCACGGCGATCGACGACATGCGCAAGCCGCGCCATCGGATTGTCGGTGACGTTGACCGCGTGCACGCCGGCGGCGCGCGCCTGCGCGCGCCGCGTCGATCGCGCCGGCGGCGTCGACGCCTCGCGGCGGCTCGACCTCCGAGGTCACGACGAAGGCGGCGGGATCCGCGAGCAGCCGCTTGAAGCGGGACGTCTCGACCGCGGGCTCGGCGGCGGCCGCGGCGGCGGGCTCGGGGACCGCCGCGATGCGGGACGGCCTGCGGCGCGCTCGCGCCCGGCGATCTCGCGCGCCATCGCGCGGATGTGCTCGGGCGTCGTGCCGCAGCAGCCCCCGACGATGGCCGCGCCGGCGTCGGCGAACGCCCGCGCGTACTCGCGCAGGTAGTCGGGGGAGGAGAGATAGACGTTGCGCCCGTGCGCCACGGTCGGATAGCCGGCGTTCGGCATCACGGAGAGCGGCGCCGCGATCGACGCGGGCAGCCGCGCGAAGACCTCGTGAGTCTCCTGCGGCCCGAGCGTGCAGTTCAGGCCGACGGCGTCGGCGCCGGCGAGCGCGAGCGTCGGCAGCGCGTGCGCGGCGCTCTCGCCGAAGGCCGTCCGTCCGTCGGCGAGGAACGTCATCTGCGCGACGATCGGAATTTCGGACGAGAGCCCGCGCACGGCCCGCACCGCCTCGGCCGCCTCGAGCAGGCTCCCGAACGTCTCGAGCACGACGAGGTCCACGCCCGCCTCGAGCAGGACGCGGGCCTGTTCCTCGAAGATCTCGCGCACCTGCGAGAGCGTGAGGGAGCCGTAGGGTTTGACGAGCGCGCCGAGCGGCCCGATCGAGCCGGCCACGAACGACGAGCTCGCCGGCCGCGGCCTCCCGGGCGAGACGCGACGCCCTCGCGGTTGATCTTCTCGAGCGAGTCGGCCCACTCGTGCGCGGTGAGCTTCACGCGGTTGGCGTCCCACGTGTTCGTCGTGAGAATTCGCGCGCCGGCGTCGACGATAGTCCTCGTGCGCTTCGCGAGACGGCGCCGGGATCCGAGTCAGGTTGAGCGGCGACTTGGCCTGCTCGGGCTCCGCGCCGCGCGAGACGAGGAGCGTGCCCATCGCGCCGTCGGCGAGAAGGACCTCGCGGGCCAGGGTGTCTCGGAAGTTTCTCTTCATGACGTCGACGCCTCCCGGGTCCGAGAGGCGCCTGGTAAAGGCCGTCGCGGCGCCCCTCATCTGTCCAATCTCCTCGGAGATTCCGGACTTGGCACCGGACGGGCCCGCCGCGACGCGGACTCCGGTTGCCGTGGGGTCTTCGGGCCGGTCCCTCGCCCACTCTGGATGCGGCGGGCCGGCGCGATGGCCGTCCCGACGGGCTCAAAGAACGCCCGCTCACGGTAACCTCGCGCCCCGCGCCTGTCAATCGGCCGCAGGCGTTCGCTGCGCGATCGGCCATTTCAGACCCTTTTCGACCTCTTGCTACAATCCGCGGGTTCTCATCGGCCCCGGCCCCGATCCGGGCGTCTCCCGGCGCCTTCTCGGCAACGAGAAGGAGACCGCCGATGAAATTCCTCGCTTTCCCGATTCTGGCCCTCGTGTCCTTGTCCTCCGAGCCTCCCTGGTCGGACCTCACGCTCGCGATCGAGCTCGAGGCCGGATATTCGAGCGACCAGGTCGCCGTCTGCCGCGTGCGCGTCGTCAACCACGGATCGCACACCTGGCCGGGGCGCACGCTGCACTTCGAGGCGCGGGCCCTCGACGGCGGCGTCGTCGTCGAGCGCGTGCGCGGGCGCTTCGGCCTGTCGCTGCCGCCCGGCGGAACGCTCGAGACGCTCATCGGCTTCTCGGCGCCCTACACGCGATTCGAGGTCGCGCCGTCGGCGGCCTCCGAGGGAGGCGGCGCGCGCAAGCGCGGTGCCGGAAAGTCCAAACACGGCAAGCCCGCAAAGCCGCGGCCGCCGAAGTGACCGCGCGAGACGACTGGGCGACAGCGGTTACAATGCGCGCGCATGAAAATTCTCGTCGTCGGCTCGGGAGGGCGCGAGCATGCGCTCTGCTCCGGCCTGCGGCGCAGCCCGTCGGTGCGCGAGATCTACGGCGCGCCGGGCAATCCCGGAATCGCGGAAGTCGCCGACTGCCTGCCGGTCACGCCGGGCGACATCGTCGAGATCGCGGATCTCGCCGAGAAGCTCCAGCTCGACCTGACGGTGATCGGGCCGGAGCTGCCGCTCTCGCTCGGCGTCGTGGACGAGTTCGCGAAGCGGGACCTGCCGATCTTCGGCCCGACGCGGCTCGCGGCGCAGATCGAGTCGTCCAAGGTGTTCGCGAAGGAGTTCTTCGCGCGCCACAAGATTCCGACGGCCGAGGCGCGCGTCTGCGCGACCGCGGACGAGGCCCGCCGCGCGATCAAGGACTTCGGCTTTCCCGTTGTGCTGAAGGCGGACGGCCTGGCGGGCGGCAAGGGCGTCTTGACGGCGGAAAACGCCGACGACGCGAAACGCGCGCTCGCGCTCTTCTTCGAGGAGCGGGTCTTCGGATCGGCCGGCGACCGCATCCTGGTCGAAGAGTTCCTGCAGGGGAACGAGGCCTCGTTCCTCGCGGTCTGCGACGGGAACACGGCCGTACCGCTGCCGACCGCGCGCGACTACAAGAAGGTCTACGACGGCGACCGCGGCCCGAACACCGGCGGCATGGGCGGACACTCGCCGGCCGGCGTCATGGACGCCGCGACGTCGAAGCAGGTGCTCAAGGACATCGTCTGGCCGACGCTGCGCGGCCTCGCGGCCGAGGGGCGGCCCTTCCGCGGCGTGCTCTACGCGGGACTCATGCTGACCGAGGCAGGGCCGAAAGTGCTCGAGTTCAACGCGCGCTTCGGCGATCCCGAGACCGAAGTGATCGTGCCGCGCATCCAGTCGGATCTTGCGCTGCTCCTCGCCGCGGCCGTCCGCGGCGATCTCGAGAAGCATTCGCCGATCGAGGTCAAGCCGGAGGTCTGCGTCGGCGTCGTGCTCTGCGCGGCGGGCTACCCCGGTCCCCACGAGAAGGGCAAGGCCATTTCGGGCATCAACGACGCCGCGCGCATGCCCGGTGTCGAGATCTTCCACGCCGGCACCGCGCGCGAGGGAGACCAGCTCGTGACCTCGGGCGGGCGCGTCCTCGTCGCGACGGGCATGGCGCCCTCGATCGCGGACGCCGCCGCGGCGGCCTACGCGGCGGCCGACCGCATCGAGTTCGAGGGCAAGCACGTGCGCCGGGACATCGGCGCCCACGGCCTGCGCGCGAGCCGCATGTAGCGGGCGGCCGCGCGCCGACCGATCAGGACTTCTCGGAGACTACTGCCCGCAGGTCGTCGGGACCGTCGGGTCGCCGCACTTCATTTCGAAGTACGAACCGTCGCTCGTCACGTTGTCGATCGTGATGATGAACGCCTCGAACGTCGGGGAAGGCTGAGCCGCCGGCGGAAGCACGATGCCCGGGCTCGTCAGGTCGACGAAGACGAGCACCTGCGAGATGTCCTGCGGGATCGCGGCGGTGGCGAACACGTTGCCGATGATCCGCACCTCTCCCGGGAGGATGCCCTGTGCCACGAGATCGTTGCCGACCTTGTTGCCCGTCGCGGGGTCGTAGAAGCTGACGTCGAGCGTGATCGGGCGGTTCGATCCCGGAGGAGCATGGACGTCGGTGTTGCGCACGCCGATGTTCGTGCGCTGCGAGCCCTGGACGCCGCCGGCGAGCGCCGCGGGCGACGTGTCGCGTGCGATGCCGACCGCCGTCCGGTAGGCCGACTCGAAGAAGAGCGACGCCGGGAAGGCATACCCGATCGTGCCGAGAGCCGGATTGTTCTCGTCGACGCGGTTGTAGAGACGCGCGACGGCGCTGCCCTTCCCAGCCGATCGTCGAGGGCAGACCGTCGAACCGCACGAGAAGGCCGCCGACGGCGCCGTTGACCGCGCCCGTCGTCAGGAGTCCGCGGTCATCGAGCTCCTGCACCATGTCGTCGAAGTGCACGCTGTCCCGCGCCGCGAGCTGGATGACGAACGGAGTCGTGCGGAAGAAGGCGGCGGGCGTAGCACGCCGTGCAGTTGTAGGAGAACTGGACCGTCGCGGTCGACGCCGCCGTTGTCGGAGTGGTTCGTGATGTCGACCGCGGTGCGGTAGAAGGCGCCGGCGCCCTGAAGGCGCGCGACCTCGGGCAGCTCGACCGAGTAGGAGAACACGGCGTTGGCGGATTCCGTCCCGATCGCGCCGGGCGCTTTCGGCGCCGCTTCCGCGCGCCGCAGAACGATGCCGTCGCGCGGCGTCGGGCCCGTTGCGTCGCCGGCGAACACCCGGAAGGCCGGAACGAGCAGGGCGAGAACGGCCAGCGGGAGCAGTCTACGAGTTCTCATGAGATTCGTCTCCTCTTGCCCGGTAACGGGCGCGCCAGAAAAATGGCGCGTTCGTTTTTCAGTTTGCCACGTTCGCAAGAATCGGTCCAGCCGAAATGGCCCATCTGACGCGCTTTTCATGCCCTTTGCGTCCCTCTATGGAGACGGTAGTGTCCTCCTCGGCGGGCGAGCCCGGCGCCGGGTTTAGCAAAGTCTTAGACGGCCCCGCGTCGCGTACTTTATCCAAGCCTTAGTTAGACTCTCGCGATGCGCTGGACAGGCCGCTCCGCGGCCCTCGTGCGGATCGCGTCGGGAGCGATCTTCGTCGCCGAGGGCTACGGAAAGGTCGCCGGGAACTTCGTCCACGGCGACTTCGCCAAGTCGGCCACATCCATGGCCGCGAAGGCCTGGCCCTTCTGGCAGCGATTCCTCCACGGGTTCGTGCTGCCCAACGCGTCCGCAGTCGCGTGGCTCGTCGCGCTCTCCGAGCTCGCGGTCGGGCTCGGTCTGGTGCTCGGTCTCTGGACGCGCGCGGCGTGCGCGGGCGGAGCGCTCCTCGTGCTCACGTTTCTGTTCGGCCAGTCCTACGTCCCGGGCAGCTCCTGGGATTCCTGGGTGACCGCGGGACTGACCTCGAAGTTCGCGATCCTGCTGCTCGTGCTCCTCGCCGCGGCCGACGCCGGGCGGGTGTGGGGCTTCGACGGGCGGCCGCGAGGAAGGAAGGCGATCCGGGACTGACGCGGGCGCGATCGGAATCGTAGGGCGGGGGTGAGCGCCGGGCCAACCCGGCGGTTAGCGACGGGCGAACCCCGTCGCTTGTCGCGGCTCAGAAGCCGCTCGTGCGTGCGCTCTACGAGCGCTCGGTGCGTCCCCGCCCGAATGCAAAACGGGCGGCCGCGAGGGCCGCCCCTACGAGCCGTGCCCTACCGCAATAGCTTCTGGATCTCGCTTTCGAACGACGCGTAGGACTGCTGTCCCGCGAGCACCTTCGCCTTGCGGCCGTCGCGGCCGTAAAGAACGGTAAACGGCAGGTCGCCGCCCCAGGCGTGGTCCACCGCGTCGATGAAGTCCTGGTCGTCGCCTCCCGACTTCTTGCGATAGTTCGGAAACGACGCGTTCTGCGCCGCGAGGAACTTCTCGACTCCGGGCATCTGCGACGCGAGATCCGTCGAAACGCCGAGGACCGTGAGTCCCTTCGCGCGGTACGCGGTGGCGAGGCGCGACAGCGACGGGAACTCTTCGCGGCATGGCTCGCACCACGTCGCCCAGAAATTCACGAGGACGACGCGGCCCTTCTCCTGCGCGACGCGGGACGCGAGCCCCGAGGCGTCGAGCTCGCCCGAGAGGCGCGTCGGCGCCGCGGCGCCGAGAAGCGACGCCGCGGCGATCAGCGCCGCCGCCCGGACGAGGTGCCGCATCAGACTCTCTTGATCGAGCAACCGAAGGCCTTCGTCTCGGCCTTGGCGACGGTCTTGTTCGCGAGGAGATCGTCGAGCGCGTTCTTCAGGTCCGGCGACGCGACCTTGGAGGGGTCCTCGTAGTTCTCGTCGATGCGGCCGTGGTAGCGGAGCTTCCCGTCCGGTGTGACGACGTAGACCTCGGGCGTGTGCCCGGCGCCGTAGAGGTCCGCCACCTTGTTGTCCGGATCCTTGGCGATCGGGAACGTGTGCCCGTGCTCCTTCGCGTGCGCGATGACCTCGGCGAGCGGCTCGGTCTTGTTGCTGTTGATCCCGACGAAGAGCACGCCCTTGCCGCTGTACGCGGCGGCCATGTCCCGCATCCGGTCGTTGTAGGCATTCGAGTACGGGCACTTCGTCGCGATGAACATGACGACGACGGCCTTGTGGGTCTTCGCGGCCTCCGCGAGCGACAGCGTCTTGCCGTCGATCGTCTGGAGCGTGAAGTCCGGAGCGGCAGCCCCGATCTCCGGGCCCGCGGCCCGGGCGAGGCCGGCGAGGGATGCGAAAGCGGCGGCGGCGAGCAGGGTCCGGGCGAATCGCATGGAGTCCTCCTTCCGTTTCCAGGCTCCCAAATCCGCGGCGGGGAGCCGGTTATTCCCGCGACAGAGCTGCCGAGCGGTCGGCCGGGCGGCGGCTCTCAGCGTTTCCCGAACCAGCCCTTGCGCGGGCGAGACTCGAGCTCCGCGAGCCGTCCCTCGAGCTCGGCGAGCCTCCGGGAGAGCGCGGCGACCGCGTCGGCGGCCGTTTCCTGACGCTCGGCCAGGCGATCGATCGCCTCTCGCAGCGCCTCGTTCTCGCCTCGGGACAGGAGCGCGCGCCGCAGCTCGGCCAGCGGGATGCCCTCGACCGTCAGGGACCGGACGGTCGCGAACCGCGAGACGTCCCGGCCGTCGTAGCGGCGATGGCCGCCCGGCGTCTTGCGGATCGGGAACAGCGACGGCAGCTCCCGCTCGTAGAAACGGAGCGTCGTGACCGGAATGCCAGTCCGCCGCGCGACGGCGCCGATCGAGAGCTCTCCGGCCAGGGACGCCCCGTCAGACCGCGAAGAGCGGCCGGCTGACCACCGGATCGAACTTCCAGACGTACTTGTACATGCCGTTGAAGAAGTCGATCGTCAACTCGTAATGCGCCTCGATCGTGATCGCTTCCTTCGAACGCTTGATGATCAGGTTTTCCTTGGTGACGGGGAGCTCCAGCTCTTGAGCCTTCTGGAGGATGGCGTACTCGATCTGACCGAGTCCCTTGATGGAGCCGAAAGAGGCCTGCTCCTGCATCGCGTCGTAGAAGGTCGAGGTCGCGATCTTGACCGGCACGACCTTGTACAGAACGTAGCTGACCAGGATGAGGATCCCGAGCCATACGATGCATCCGATGTTGGTCTTTCCGCGCATGGAGCGGGCGCGTCTGATCATCGATTTGCCTCCGAAACTCGAAGAATTGTAACCCGGATCGCGCCGGCGAGACTCAGTGGACGGGACGGAACGTGCGATCCCATCGCGTGCGGGTGAAGAAGTCCGCGACGCGGCGAACGAGGGATCTTCCCGCCGGCTCGTCCGGCTCCGACCAGTAGACGAAGAGCGGTCGTCCCTTGACGTTCTCGAGCGGGACCGTTCCCCAGAAGCGGCTGTCGTTCGAGACGTCGCGGTTGTCGCCGAGCGCGAAGATCTGTCCTTCCGGAACGCGCGTGGGCCCCAGCTGGTCGCGCCGGCCCGCGGCGTAGAGGTCGCGGTCGGCGTGCGTGACGCGGGACTCGGCGAGCGGCGCCTGATTGACGTAGACGACCTTGTCGCGGATCTCGACGACGTCGCCCGGCAGGCCGATCGCGCGCTTCACGAAGTCGCGCCGGGGGTCATCGGGGAACTTGAAGACGAACACGTCGCCGACGCGGATGCGCCGCTGCGGCAGGATCCGGTCGAGCGCCGGGAGCGCGCGCGGCGCGAAGATGAACTTGTTCACCACGAGGTGGTCGCCGACGAGGATGTTGTCTTCCATCGAGGCCGTCGGCACGACGTACGCCTGGAGCAGGAACGTTCGGACGAAGAGCGCGAGGACGACGGCGACCAGCACCGCCTCGATGAGGTCCCGCGCGATCGACGGCCGCGGCGGATTCGTCGGGCCGGCCGGTCCCGTCAACGGACCAGCGTGAACATCCGCTCCCATCGCGTCCGCGAGAAAAAGTGCACCGCGACGCCCAGGAGCTGCTTGATCTTGGCGAGGGCGCCGCGCCAGACGTGCGAGTTGGGCTCGGCCTCGTAGGACCAGTAGATCAGGAACGGCCGCCCGAAGATGTTCGGCCGCGGGATCGGTCCCCAGAACCGGCTGTCGAGGGAGTTGTCCCGGTTGTCGCCCATGCCGAAGTAGTCGCCGGCCGGCACGGTGTAGGGGCCGTACTGGTCGCGCAGCAGGCCCATCTCGGAGGCTTCCGGGTCGCCCTTGCGGTAGAGGTCGGGGTAGATGTGCTGGACGTAGGGGCCGTCCGCGGCCTTGTCGTCCACGAAGAGCGCCTTGTCGCGCACCGCAACGGTGTTGCCGGGGCCGGCCACCGCGCGCTTCACGAGCACGTTCCCGGGGTTGACGTCGTCGCCCGGCTTCTTGAAGACGATGATGTCTCCGCGCCGCACGTCGCGGTAGGGCATCCACTTCGCGAGCGCCGGCAGGCGGGGCGCAAAAGCGAACTTGTTGACGAGCAGATGGTCGCCGACGAGGATCGTCTTCTCCATCGAGCCCGTCGGCACCTGGTACGTCTGGACCACGAAGGTCCGGACGAACAACACGAAGATTCCGGCGACGAGCAGCGACTCGTACCACTCCCGCGTCGAGGAGTGGCGGGGCATCGGGGGTGCGGCGGCGTCTTTCGTTTCGCTCATTCGACTTTCAGCACGGCGAGGAAGGCCTCCTGGGGGATGTCCACCCGCCCGACGCGCTTCATCCTCTTCTTTCCCTCTTTCTGTTTCTCGAGGAGCTTCCGTTTGCGGGTGATGTCCCCGCCGTAGCACTTGGCCAGCACATTCTTGCGGATCGCGGAAACCTGCTCCCGGGCGACGATCTTGGACCCGATCGCCGCCTGGATCACCACCTCGAACATCTGCCTCGGAATGATTTCTTTCATCTTTGCGGCGAGGAAGCGGCCCTTGATGGCCGCCTCGTCCCGATGAACGATGAGCGAAAGGGCGTCCACCGGATCTCCGTTGACGAGCAGATCCAGCTTGACGAGATCCCCTTCGCGGTACCCCGTGAACTCGTAGTCGAACGAGGCGTAGCCCTTCGAGATCGATTTCAGCTTGTCGTAGAAATCGAGCACGACCTCGTTCAGCGGGAAGTCGTAGATGAGGACCACGCGGTTGGCGGCCAGGTATTCGAGCGATTTCTGCGTCCCGCGGCGGTCCTCACAGAGCTTCAGAAGACCCCCGAGGAAATCGTCGCGCGTGATGATCGTCGCCGTGATGTAGGGCTCTTCGACGCGCTCGATGTAGTTGGGGGCCGGCAGGTGATTGGGGTTGACGACCTGGAGCACTTCGCCCTTGGTGTTCGTGACGCGGTAGTTGACTCCCGGAGCGGTCGTGATCAGGTCGAGATCGAACTCGCGCTCGAGGCGCTCCTGAATGATCTCCATGTGCAGCAGGCCGAGGAACCCGCACCGGAAACCGAAACCGAGCGCGGTCGAGTTCTCCGGTTCGAAGGAGAAGGAGGCGTCGTTCAAGCGGAGCTTCTCCATGGCGTCGCGCAGGTTCGCGTACTCGTCGGCATCGGTGGGAAAGAGGCCGGCGAAGACCATGGGCTTGGCCTCGGCGAACCCGGGCAGCGGCTCCGCCGTCGGCCGGCGGGCCTCGGTGATCGTGTCGCCGATGCGCGTCGAGTGGAGATCCTTGATGTTGCCCCAGAAGGAACCGACTTCGCCGACGGAAAGCATCGGCACCTCCTCGGCCTGCGGCCGGAAGACGCCGAGGGCCTCGACATCGGTCTCGAGACCTGTCCCCATCGCGCGGATTTTCGTTTGGGGCTCGAGCCGGCCGTCCACGATGCGCACGAGCGACGTGACGCCGCGGTACGGGTCGTACCAGGAATCGAAGAGCAGGGCCTTGAGCGGCGCTTCCGGATCGCCCTTGGGGGGCGGGACGTCGCGGACGATCCGCTCGATGAGCTCTTCGATGCCGATACCCATCTTGGCCGAAGTCAGCACGGCGTCGTCGGCCGGGATGCCGATGACCTGCTCGATCTGCTCGCGCGCGCGCTCGGGCTCGGCCGACGGCAGGTCGATCTTGTTGATGACCGGGACGATCGTCAGGTTGTTGTGCACGGCGAGGTAGGCGTTGGCGAGCGTCTGCGCCTCGACGCCCTGCGTGGCGTCCACGACCAGCACCGCGCCTTCGCAGGCCGCGAGCGACCTCGAGACCTCGTAGGAGAAGTCGACGTGGCCGGGCGTGTCGATCAGGTTCAGCGTGTATTCCTGGCCGTCGCGCGCGCGGTATTGGAGGGTCACCGCGCGCGCCTTGATCGTGATGCCGCGCTCCTTCTCGAGGTCCATGTCGTCGAGCATCTGCTCGTGCATCTCACGGGCAGATACCGCGCCGCAGACCTGCAGGATGCGGTCCGACAGGGTCGTCTTCCCGTGGTCGATGTGGGCGACGATCGAGAAGTTGCGGATGAGGCTCGGGTCGGTCATGGCGAGAACGGCCGATGATATGCGACGGGCGGGCTCCTAGGGACTGCCCAGAGGCCACCGCGACCGCGCGTTGGCCGTCGCCGGGTCGGGCGCCCCGTCGCGGCGAAATCGCAGAAGGCCCGCCCAGGCGATCATGGCGGCGTTGTCGGTGGTGAGGGAGCGGTCGGGGAGGCGAACCGGGACGGCGTGCTCCTTCCCCCAGGCGGCGAGCGTCGCGCGGAGCTCGGAGTTGGCGGCCACGCCGCCCGAGAGCGCGAGCTGGCGCATGCCCTCCCGACGGCGGACCGCCTCGACGCGCTCGACGAGCGCCGCCACGACGGCGCGCTGGAACGAGGCGAACAGATCCGTGAGATCCGCGTCGAGACGGTCGGGGTCGAGCGCGGCGCCGTTCACGCCGCGCCGCTCGAACTCGCGGAGCATCGCGGTCTTCAAACCCGAGAAGGAGAAGTCGAGCGTGCCGTCTCCTGCGCGCCCGATCGGAAGCGGGAAGCGCGCGCCGTTGCCGCGCGCGGCAATGCGGTCGATCGGCGGGCCGCCAGGATAGGGCAGGCCCGCGCGGCGCGCCACCTTGTCGAACGCTTCTCCGGGCGCGTCGTCGCGCGTGTGCGCGAGCGAGACGATGTGATCGGGCTCGACGCGCACGAGCTCGGCGTGGCCGCCGGAGACGACGAGGCCGTGGAAGGGGTGCTCGACCGGCGCCGCCGGAGCTCCCGCGGCGTCGAGGTGCGCGGAGTAGAGATGTCCCTCGAGATGGTTGACGGGCACGAGCGGGATTTCGCGGGCGAAAGCGAGCGCGCGCGCCGCCGAAAGCCCCACGAGCAGCGGTCCGATCAGGCCCGGGCCCGCCGTCGCGGCGACGAGGCCGACGTCCTCCAGTGCGACACCCGCGCGGGAGAGCGCCTCGTCGAAGACCGTCGGCAGATTCTCCAGGTGCGCGCGCGCCGCGAGCTCGGGGACGACGCCGCCGTAGCGCGCGTGCGTTCGGAGTTGCGAGGCGACGACGTTCGACTTCACGCGGCCGTCGCCGTCGAGCACGGCGACCGACGTCTCGTCGCAGGACGTCTCGATGCCGAGGACGATCATGGCGACACCGGCGCGCTTGGGTTCGCCGCGACCGCCCGCCGCAGGCTCTCCCCGTATGGCGGCGCGCAGACGCCCTGCTCCGTCACGATCGCGGTGATGTAGCGCGCGGGTGTCACGTCGAACGCCACGTAGCGGCCGCCGACTCCGGGCGGCGCGACGGCGTGGCCCGCGAACGACAGCACCTCGCCCGCGGCGCGCTCCTCGATCGGGATCGCCGCGCCGTCCGGGCACTCGAGATCCACGGTCGTCGTGGGCGCCGCGACGTAGAAGGGGACTCCGTTCTCCTTTGCGAGCACGGCGAGCGAATAGGTGCCGATCTTGTTGGCGGTGTCGCCGTTGGCTGCGATGCGGTCGGCGCCGACGATGACGGCCTGCACCGCGCCACGCGCGAGGAAGTGGCCTCCCATGCTGTCCGTAATGATCTCGACGGGAATCCCGTCGCGCGCGAGCTCCCAGGCGGTCAGCCGCGCGCCCTGCAGGAACGGCCGTGTCTCGCCGGCGAGGACACGCACGGCGTTTCCCGCCGCGACCGCGCCGCGGATGACGCCGAGCGCGGTCCCGTAGCCCGCGGTCGCGAGCGCACCCGCGTTGCAGTGCGTGAGCACCGTCGCGCCGGCGGGCAGGAGCGCCGCTCCGTGCGCGCCGATCCGGCGGCAGGCATCGAGGTCTTCCGCGGTGAGGGCGTCGGCCTCCGCGACGAGCGCCTCCTCGATCTTCTCCGGAGACTGGCTGCGGACGGCCTCGAACCGGCGCGCGACACGCGCGAGGGCCGCGAAGAGGTTCACGGCCGTGGGCCGCGTCGAGGCCAGCAATCGCCGCGCCGTCTCGAAGCGTTCGACGGCCGGCGTCGATGTGCCGCTCCGCATCGAGAAGGCGGCTCCATAGGCCGCCGCGACGCCGATGGCCGGCGCGCCGCGCACCGCCATGTCGCGGATCGCGAGGGCGATCTCGGGCGCCGTCTCGAGCTCGAGCCACACCTCGTCGGCGGGAAGGAGTCGCTGGTCGAGCAGACGCAGCCGCCGGCCCTCCCGGTAGAGAGGCCGCAGTTCCGGTGCCTCGTGGCTCACGGCGCGGGCGTGACCACCAGCGCGGCGCCCTGCCGGCGCGGATCGGCCACCGCCTCCATCGTCCCGTCGCGGAGCACCGCCACGGCGTGCACGCGGCCGATGCGGCCGGGCACGGGCTCGCGCGCGCTGACCTTGACGGTGTGCCCCATCGCCTCGAGCGTGGCCACCCAGGCGGGATCGAAAGCGTCGCGCTCGACCTCGATCACGTCGGGAGAGTCCTGCTGGTGGAACCGCGGAGCGGCGACCGCCGTTTCGAGCGATTCGCCGCGCAAGGCCAGCCCGAGGAGGATCTGGAAGTTCGTCGTGAGGATCGTCGAGCCTCCGGGACTTCCCCAGGCGAACGCTCCCCGGTTCGGGATCACGGCGATCGTCGGGCACATCGCGGAGAGCATCCGTTTGCCCGGAGCGACGGCGTTGACGTCGCCCTGAATGAGCCCGTAGAGGTTCGGCTGGCCGGGACGCGTCGCGAAGTCGTCCATCTCGTTGTTCCACAGGAATCCCAGCCCGGGCGCGACGCGCCCGTTGCCGAAGGAGTCGTTCAACGTCGTCGTCACCGACACGAGGTTCCCGCGGGCGTCGGCGACGGAGAAGTGGGTCGTCGAGCCGTCGCGCGGCTCGAGATTGGGCAGCGCGTTCAAAGGAGTCGCCTTGGACGGGTCGATCGTCGCCGCGATGCGCCGCAGGCGGTCGGCGGACAGGAAGAGATCCTGCCGAACGCCGCGGGAAGTCCGGATCGCCGAGGTAGCGGTTCCGGTCGCGATAGACGCGTTTCTCGATCTCCGCAAGCAGATGCGCGCCGGGCGCGTCCGCCGGGCGGATTCGCTTCGGCCCGAGCGATTCGACGAGCTTTGCCATCGCCGCCATCGCGGGCCCGGAGGACGGCGCGCCGGTCGTCAGAACCTGGGCGTCGAGGAGCCGGAACGCGACCGGCTTGCGAACTTTCGAGTTGTAGAGCGCGAGGTCGCCGCGATTGATCGAGCCGCCGGCTTTCTTCTGCCCCTCCTCGATCTCGCGCGCGACGCGGCCGCGATAGAAGCCGTCCTCGCCGCGGTCTCGAATGGCTTCGAGCGTCCGCGCGAGCGCGGGTTGGCGGAAGAGGACGCCGGCGAGCGGCGGCTCGCCGTTCGGCAGGAAGATCTCCGCGGTCTCGGGGTCGGCCGCCAGCTTTTTCTGATCCGCCGCGATCGACGCGCGCACGTTTTCCGTCATCGGGAATCCGTCGCGCGCGAGGCCGACGGCCGGTTCGACGACCGCTTTCCAGGAGAGATGGCCGGTGCGCCGGTGCGCGAGGGCGAGGCCGTCCACGGTCCCGGGAACGCCCGACGCGAGTGGTCCGTCCGTCGACGACGGAATCGGCACCCCGGGCTTCGCGGGCTTCGAGAACATGTCGCGGCGGGCGGCGCGCGGCGCCCGCTCGCGGAAATCGATCACGGCCGCGCGCCCGTTCGCGTCGCGGGAGATCCAGAAACCGCCGCCGCCGAGGTTGCCGGCTTCCGGCCACGTGACTGCGAGCGCGAAAGCGACGGCGACCGCCGCGTCCGTTGCGTTGCCGCCCTTCCGGAGGATCTCGACGCCGACCCTCGCGGCGGTGCCTTCCTCGGCCGCGACCGCTCCGCCGCTTCCCCGCGCGAACGTCGGATCGCCCGCCGCGAGCACGGAGGCGGCCCGCAGGACGAGAAGAAGGACGATCCCGGCCGCGGCGCGTTTCACCGCGTCATTCTATGCGGCGGGTTTAATAAGATGCCCGCCGTGAAATCCCTGTCTGAGCTGCCCCTCGAGGGGAAGGCAGTCTTCCTGCGCGTCGACTTCAACGTCCCGCTGTCGGGCGGCGAGGTTCTCGACGCCACGCGGATCGTCGAGACGCTGCCCACCATCCGGGCGATCCTCGACCGCGGGGCGCGGGTGATCTGCGCGTCGCATCTCGGGAAGCCCAAGGGCAAGCCCGACCCGAAGTATTCGCTGGCGCCCGTGGCGGCGGCCTTCGCCGAGGCGCTCGGGCGGCCGGTCCGGTTCGTCTCGGACTGCGTCGGCCCCGAGGCCGAGAAGGCGGCGGGCGCGATGCATTCCGGCGAGGCCCTGCTCCTCGAGAACCTGCGCTTCCACGCCGGCGAGGAGAGCAACGAACCGGAGTTCGCGAAGTCGCTCGCGCGGCTCGCGGACGTCTACGTCGACGACGCATTCGGCGCGGCGCATCGCGCGCACGCCTCCGTCGTCGGCCTCCCGAGGCAGATGGCGGTGAAGGGCGTCGGCCTCCTCATGCAGAAGGAGGTCCGCGCGCTCGCGAAGCTGCTCGAGCCCGAGCGTCCCTTCGCCGCGGCGCTCGGCGGCGCCAAGATCTCCGGCAAGATCGACACGCTCCGCGCGCTCGCCGGCCGGGCCGACATCCTCCTCCTGGGCGGCGGAATGGCGAACCACTTCGTGCGCGCGATCGGCCTTCCCGTGGGCCGTTCGCTCCTCGAAGAGGACAAGATTGCGGTCGCCCGCGAGATCCTCGACGTCTGCAAGAAGGAGGGAAAGACGATCGCGCTGCCCTCCGACTTCGTCGTCGCTTCCTCGCCCGACGACGCCGCCGGCGCGCGCACGGTCGGCATCGACAAGATTCCTGCCGATGCGATGGCGCTCGACATCGGCCCGAAGACGCTCGAGCAATTCGGGCGGCTGCTCGGGGCCGCGCGCACGATCTTCTGGAACGGCCCGATGGGCGTGTTCGAGAAGCCGCCGTTCGACCGCGGCACGACGGGGCTCGCGCGGAAGATCGCGGAGACGAAGGCGTTCACCGTCGTCGGCGGAGGAGAGAGCGTCGCGGCCGCGCACGCGGCCGGTGTCGCGGAAAAGTTCTCCCACGTCTCGACCGGCGGCGGCGCCTCTCTCGAGTACCTGACGCTCGGAACCCTGCCTGGCCTGAAGGCTCTGGAATAGGCCGCCGACGCCGATGCCGTTCTTCGTCGCCAACTGGAAGATGAACAAGACGCGCGGCGAGGCGCGCGCCTTCGCGGAGCGTCTCGGAGCGCGGCTGTCCCGAGGCGTCTCGGCCGGCGTCGAGCTCGCGGTCGCGCCGCCGTTCACGGCACTCGACGCGGCGCGCGATCCGCAGGGACGCTGGTCGCTCGCGGCGCAGAACGTCGCCGCGGAGGACGCGGGCGCCTTCACGGGCGAGGTCTCCGCGCGGATGCTCGCGGACGCGGGTTGCCGGTACGCGATCGTCGGGCCACTCGGAGCGGCGCCATATCTATCGGCGAGCGCGGCGCCGTTCTCGCGCGCAAGCTCGCGCGCGCCCGGGAGGCGAACCTGACGCCGATCTACTGCATGGGCGAGACGGAAGCCGAGCGCGCCGAGGGGGCCACGTCCGATGTCCTCGCGGCGCAGGCGGAGACGCTCGCGGGCGATCCGCCCGACGCGCCGCTCGTCGTGGCCTACGAGCCGGTCTGGGCGATCGGCTCGGGGCGCGCCGCCACGCCGGAAGACGCGGGGCAGGCGCGTCAGGAGATCGCGCGCCTCCTGTCGGGCCGGCGGGCCCTGCGCCTCCTCTACGGCGGCTCGGTCAACCCGGGCAACGCCGCGGATCTGCTGCGGCGATCCGGGATGGAAGGCTTCCTCATCGGCGGGGCGAGTCTCTCGTCCGACGATTTCGCGGCGATCGCCGGCCTGCCCTGACCCCGGGGCGCGCCTTGACGCCCCGCCGGCCGGCGCGTACACTGCCGCCCCTTTTTGGTCATTGGTCAGTGGAGGTTCCGTGGGATTTCTTTACGTTACCCTGATCGTCCTGTACACCTTCGTCTGCCTCTTCCTGATCCTCGTGGTGCTCGTCCAGCAGGGCAAGGGAGCGGACATCGCCGGAGCCTTCGGTGGCGGCGGCACGCAGACGGCCTTCGGCGCCCGCGGCGCGACGACCGTGCTGCACAAGCTGACGACCGGCGGCTTCGTGGCGTTCATCGTGGTGGCGCTGTTCCTGACGATCCTCGAAGCGCGTCCGCGCGCCTCGGTCGTGCCGGCTGGCGGCGTGCCGCCGAAGCCCGCCGCGGCGCAGATCCCGGTGGCCCCGGCACCCGGGTCGAACGCGCCGGCGGCCGCTGCTCCGACCTCGGTTGCGCCGGCGCCGGCGACCGCGGCTCCCGCCGCTCCCACGGTCCCCGCCAAGAAATAGAATTCCTTCCGTGCCGTCGTGGTGGAATTGGTAGACACGTACGTTTGAGGGGCGTATGGGGCAACCCATGCCGGTTCGAGTCCGGCCGACGGCACCAGTAACGTCGCTCACGCTTCGCTCAGGATCTGCTCCCTGACGGTCGCACCGGCGCTCGGCTCGGTCAAAGGACCTCGACCGAGCGCCTGATCCTTCGCTCGCGCTCGCTCCCGCGGCGCGAGGCTCCTCCGCTCGGTTACTTCGCGGAGACTCCTCGCGCCGCGAGCTCAATTTCTGACAACCCGTAACGAGTCGCTCGCAGCGCGACCAAGGTTTGCGAGCGGACGAGCAAACCGACTCGCGTTGCGGGAGCCGGAGCGCAGCGAGGGAATCAGGCGAGCGGTCGAGCCCGGCACGGCGAGCCGCGAGCCGGTTCGCCGGACGGCGCGTCGAGGAAAGGACGTTTCACTGTGACCTCAGGACGAGCGCCGTCGGGCGCAGATTCCCGAGCAAGCGAAGGCGACGCTAGGGAACCGGGTCGTAGCCCCCCTTCGCCCACGGGTTGCAGCGCACGATCCGCCTTACCGTCAGCCAGCCGCCGCGGGCGGTTCCGTATCGCGTGATGGCCTCGCGGCCGTAGGCCGAACACGTCGGCTCATAGCGGCATCGCGCGAGTCCCGACTTCGAGAGGAGGGGCGAAACGGTCGCGCGATAGGCGTCGATCGCCGATACCGCGACGCGCGCGCTTACCTGTTCGGACGCCGGCCGGGCGCAGTCTCCGGCGGCGAGTCCGATCAGCGCCGCGGCGACGAGCGGCACGAGGGTCCGTCCGGGCGCTGCCGGTCCGGCGTTAGCGCGCATACCGCGAGATGCCGGGAACGATCAGACGCTCTCCCTGGATCGCCTTGACGAGGGCCAGGATGACGATCAGGGCGTACGCCGCGACGAGAGCGAGCATCGCGACGCCGTACAGGCATCCGAGCGAAGGAAAGAGAATCGACGCGAGGGTCGCGAGGGCCATGACCGCGGCGACGGCGGCGAAGAGGGCGAGGCCGTTGCGGGCGTGCCACCGGACGTCACGGTCACGCTTCTCGAGCGCGAAAGTCAGGGTCCCGAGCAGGGGCAGGTAGGCGAGCGTGAGGAGCGCCGCGCGGCGAAGCGAGGCATCCGGCATGGGAGGAAGCCTAGCAGGCTACTGAAGAATGGATGCGGGCGTCGTGGCCGGCTATCGGCCGAAGGCGTTTGCTTCGCGAACGGAGGCCGAGAGTTTTCGGCTCGGGTTGCGGTTGAGCCCTCCGGGCGAAAGCCCGCGGGCGCCGGAGCTCAGGCGGAGGTCTTCAGGCGGATCGAGCCGTTGACCGTCTCGCAGTGGAGGGTCTCGGCGCCGCCGTTGAAGGAGCCCTTGGCCTCCTTGGGCCCGAACTTCCCCTCCACCTTGAAATCCAGATCCGTCTCGATTCGCCCGTTGATCGTCTCGAGGTCGTAGCGCACCGAGGAGCTCTTGTCGAAGGCGATCTCGACGCTGCCGTTGACCGTCTCGAGGTGCGACTTCTTGAGCGCTCCCTTGAAGGCGACCCGCACCGACCCGTTCACGGTCGTCGCCTTGACGGGCCCGGTCAGGTCACGCAGCTCGATCGATCCGTTGACGGAATCGATGGACAGGTCGGCCGAGAAGCCGCTTCCCTCGACCCGGCCGTTGCAAGTCTCGAGGCGCGTCGGCCGCCGCCGCGGGAACCCAGAGCTCGTAGTCGACCTTGACGTTGCTGGGTGCCGAGATCCAGGAACCCGAAGAGGCGCCGCCGCCGGGGCGTCACCGTCTCGATCTTGATCTCGTCGCCGATCTTCCGCACGCGGATCTCCGTCTCCGCGAGTATCTCGGCCGAGGAGGCCGTCTTGACGGCGCGGACCTTGACGTAGGGCTTGTCCCAGGCCTGCGCGTTGATCTGTCCGTTGACGTTCTCGAGGGAAACCCGGGAAACGCCTTCCATCGAGAAGGCCTTCTCGAAGACTTCCTCCTGGCTGGCCCAGACCGCGGGCGTCAGGGCCGCGGCCAGCGTCAGGGCGATCACGGCGGCGCGGCGGCTTTTCATCTCCGCACTCATTAACGGATCGGGGCCCGAAAGGTTCACATCCCCGGGCAAGAGTCTTTCGCCTCAATCGCATGGCACGACCCGGAGACCCGACCGCCGGTCCGACCGGCGCGCCGCGAGGCCGTCGCGAAGGGCCGGCCAGGCCTCGATCGCGTTCCAGCCAGGCAGAAGAAGCGGGAGGTTGCGCCGGACGGACCCCCAGGCTCCGGGCGGCCGGCCGTCCGCGTTCCGGACCTCGAGCGCCATCCAGCGCCGGGCGCGCCCGCCGCGCGCGTCCCGCAGCAGGAAGGCCGCGAGCGCCGCCGTCGCCGCCGGGGCCCAGAGCCAGAGCGTCGCTTCCCGCGCGGCCGGCCAGACGCGCCAGAGCGCGGCCGAGAGCGGCAGCGCGACGGCGTCCGCGACCGCCGCCGGGATCGCAACGTCGAGGCAGAGCGCGAGAAGCCGCCCGCGGCGATATGGTGCGTTCATGGAGCCGGAGAAAAGGTATCAGTTCTCGGCCGATTAAGACCAAGGACTAAGGACCAGGAACTGCATTCCGATGCTCGCCGACTGTCACCTCCACCTCGAAGGATGCCTCCCGGAGGAGACCGTGCGGGAGCTCGCGCGAAAGAGCGGACATCGGTTCGCCGAGGCCGGCTCCTTTGCGGAGGCCCGCGCCTCGGTCGCGGACTCTGCCGGATTCCTCGCGCTCTACGCGGAGGTCTGCCGCCTCTTCCGGGGTCCGGACGACTACGCCGGGGCGGCGGCCGCGGTCGCGGCGCGCCTCGCCGGCGACGGCCTGTCCTACGCCGAAGTCTACGTCTCGCCGGAGATCTTCACGCGGCTCGGACTGCCGGCGGCCGAGTGCCTCGCGTCGGTGGCGGCGGGATTCGAGCGCGCGCCCGAGGGGACGCGCTGCCGGATCCTCCTCGACGCCGTGCGGCAGTGGGGTCCGGAGTCGGCGCACCGCGTCCTGGACCTCTACGAGAGCCGGCCGCTGCCGTCGATCGTCGGATTCGGTCTCGGCGGCGACGAGGCGTCCCATCCGGCGGCCGCTTTCGCGGATGTCTATCTGAGGGCCCGGGGCCTGGGACTCCGAACCTCCGTGCACGCCGGCGAGTGGGCCGGCGCATCGTCGGTGGCGGAGGCCCTCGACGCGCTCCGTCCGGACCGAATCGACCACGGGATCGCCGCGGCATCCGACGCGCGCTTGCTTCGCCGCCTGGCGGAGGAAGGCACCGTGCTCTGCGTCGCGCCCTCCTCGAATCGCGTGACGCGCGCCGTGCCGTCGCTCGCCGCGCATCCGCTCTCGCGCCTCCTCGCGGCCGGCGTGCGCGTCGCGATCGCGGCCGACGACCCGCTCTTCTTCGACACGACGACGCGCCGGGAGTACGGCCTCCTTCGCGGCGAGCTCGGCGTCTCGCCGGCCGACCGCCGGCGCTGCGCGGAGAACTCCTGGCGCGCCGCGTTCTGCTCGCCGGAGGAGCGGCGAGCGGGTCTCTCGGCCCTGGCGGGCGCGGACGTCTGACGCGCGCGGCCGCTCAGCCGAGCGTCTTCTCGTAGATCCCGCGATACCGCGCGACGACAGCCTCCGTTGGAAACGCCGCGACGGCGCGCTGGCGCGCGCTCCGGGAGAAGTGATCCCATTTCTCCGGATCGCGCAGGAGCGAGAGACCGGCCTCCGCCATGCCCTCGACGTCACCCACCGGCCGGAGGTAACCCTCGGCGCCGTCGGTCACCACCTCGGGCAGGCCGCCGGCCGCCGTGCCGATGACCGGTACGCCGCACGCCATCGCCTCGAGCGCGGCGAGACCGAACGATTCGGCGTCGGAGGGCAGGAGAAAGAGCTTCGCGACGGGCAGAACCGTCTCGATCGCCGCCACGTTGCCGAGGAACGTCGTGCGGTCGCGGTAGCCGCCGCTGTCGGCCAGGCGCTCCGCGAGCGAGCGGTCGGGGCCGTCGCCGATGAGGAGGAGGCGCGCCGGAACCTGGCGCCGGATGCGGTCGAACACCGCGAGCACGTCCCCGACGCGCTTGACCGGCCGGAAATTCGAGACGTGCACGACGGCGCACTCGCCCGGGCCGACGAGGGTTCGCGCGTACGCCGACGCGCCGTCGGGACGGTAGAGCGAAGCGTCGACGAAGTTGGGCACGACCTCGATCGGTCGCGTCACGGCGAATTCGCGCACCGTCACGTCGTGCAGGTAGGACGAGACCGCGGTGACGGCGTCGCTCCGCTCGATGCCGTAGCGCGTGATCGGAAGGTACGAGCGGTCCTGGCCGACGATGGTGATGTCGGTGCCGTGGAGGGTCGTGACGACTTTCAAGTCGCGGCCGTTGCGGCTCATGTCGCGCGCCAGGATCGCGGAGATGGCGTGCGGCAGCGCGTAATGCACGTGGAGGAGGTCGAGCCCCTCGCTCGCGGCGACCTCCGCCATCTTCGTCGCGAGGGCGAGGGTATAGGGCGGCGACACGAAAAGCGGGTAGCTCGGCGCGATGACCTCGTGAAACGAGACGCGCGGCCGCGGCAGGGCGAGCCGCGAGGGGAGCCGGTAGGAAATGAAGTGCACTTCGTCGCCGCGGTCGGCGAGCGCGATCCCGAGCTCCGTCGCGACGACGCCGCTGCCGCCGACGGTCGGGTAGCAGGTGATGCCGATCTTCACGGGCCGCTCAGCGTCTCAGAACCCGGCCTCGTGGCCCTCGAAGCACGCGACGAGGTCGTCGATGCGGGGCGGCCGCCTCGAGATGAACCCCTCGCCGAACTCGGCGCCGATCGAGAAGCCGATGTGCCGGGCGCGCCCCTCGATCGTCGCGAGGAACGATTGCTGCGACAGCATCGTGGCCGGCTCTTTCGACTTCGGGTCGTGGAACTGGCTCGTGAAGGCGAGGATCGCCTCGAGACGCTTTGGCCAGTAGGGCGTCACGTCCACGACGAGGTTCGGCTCGTGGAGGATGGCGGTCGAGAAGTAGATCGTCTGCTGCGGACGGTGTGCAGGATGCGCCGTCTCGAGCTTGCGCAGGCCGGCGTAGTACGCCGCGTCGGTCACGAGCCGGCCCGCGCGGGCGTGGTCGGGATGGCGGTCCTCGGGGTAGGAGGTCAGGACGATTCGCGGCTTCTCGCGCCGGATGAGGTCGATCATCGCCAGCTCCTCGGCGCGCCCGGTCCGCAGGCCGCCGTCCCCGAAATCGAGCGCCTCGCGGAAGTCGGCGCCGAGGATCTCTCCGGCGCGGCGGGCCTCGCGCTCGCGGGTCGCCGCGTCGCCGCGCGTTCCCATCTCGCCCGAGGTCAGGTCCACGAGGCCGAAGCGGCGGCCCTTCGCCTGGAGCGCGAGGAGCGTGCCGGCGCAGGTGAGCTCGACGTCGTCGGGATGGGCCGCGATCGCGAGGACGTCAACGGGCATCGTCTTCTCCTTCGGCCGGCGCGCCGAGATTTACGACCGCGGCGCCCTCGGTGGATCCGTCGGCCGCCTCGCGAATCCGCACGAGCGCGTCGCGTCCGAAGGCGAGCATCGGCACGAGCGGCGGGTAGAGGCGCTCCGCGGTGGTGCCGGACGGCGTCAGCATCGTCGCGAGACGCTGGCGCCGCGTCGTCGTCGTCGTGTCCTTGCGCTCGGCCGCCTTGCGGATCCGCTCGGCGAGCTGCGCCAGCGGGAAGGCCGCCTTCTGCCGCGTCGTCTCGAGCGCGCTCGAAAGAGACGGGTCCAGGGCCTGGAGCCGAGCGGCGAGAGCAGAAAGTTGGCCATCGATCGTGTGCCCGATCCGCACGACCTCGTCGGCCTCCGCGGTCGGCGTCGCGGCCGGAGCCGCCGGAGCGAGCAGGTCCGCGGGAGCGACGCCGAGGGCTTCCGCGGCGCGCCGCTCCGCCGGCCCGACGAGGACGAGATGGGAGCGCGGCAGCAGCACCGGGGGCTCGAGACCGAAGATCGGGAAGAGCGGGAGCGATTGCGCGTGATACGCGATCTCCGCCGGCCCGAGAATCGCCGCGGCCGTGGGCATGAGAAATGACTTCAGAATCGGACGCGTCAGGACGTCCGTCGAGGGCCATGCGGCGCCGGCGCGCACTTTCGCGAGCGCCTCGGCCGGATCGGCGACGCGTCGGCGCTCGCCGTTCTCGACCAGGAAGAAGGGGAAGACGCCGGGGCGATGCGGCACCGGGACGGGACGCCCCGAGCGCTCGAGACGGGCGGCCGCCTCCGTGAGCGTCTCCTCGATCTTCGCGCGCCGCTCGACGGCGAGCGCGAAGAACTCCGTCATGGCCGGCCGCAGGCTCTCGTGCGACGGATCGAGGACGAGAAGCGGCTCCGGTGCTGTGAGATCGAGGAGCGTCTCGATGAACGCATCGGCGTACGTCGCGCCGGGCGCGTAGCGGCGTACGAACGGCTCGAGGACCTCCGCGGCGTCGGGCGCCTTCGCGTCCTCCCGGAACGCGGCGAGGAGCTCCAGCGCCTTCTCCGGCACCGCGAGTCCGCCGACGGGACGGCGATTGCCGCGGTCCGCGCCTTCGAGGACGACGGTCTCCGGGCCCTCGGCGCCGGGACGGGACGTCCGTGCGATCTCCTCGAGGTCGTGGTCGTCCGTCAGTGCCCAGAAGACCGCCGCCGCGGGGACGCCGCGCGCGGCGATCTCTTTCGCGACGCGCTGGGTATCGAAGGCCTTCGTGAGCGTGTAGAGCGGTCCCGTGAAGAGGCCGACCTGATGGCCCGCCACGGACGCCACGGCGCGGCCCGCGGCCAACGCCTCGGCGCCGGATCGGGCCTCGTCGGATCGGAACCGGAACGCGGCGGAAGGCACGCGCGACTTCGTTCCGAGAAGCCTTCGCGCGCGCGCCTCCACGGCCTCCGGCGTCGGCGGATCCGGAAAGAGCTCCGAGCCGCGAAGGAACTCGAGGAAGAGCGGCGAGAGGCCCGGATATCTCGCGAAGGGAATGCGCGCGTCGGTCACGGCTTGCTCGCGAGGAGGATCAGCCGCGGCGAGTCGCATCCGATCGGGCTTCCGTCGAAGTCGCCCCACGTCGCCTCGACGCGCAGGCCGGCGCCCTCGAAGAGGGCGGCGAGCTCCCGGTCCGTGTAAGCGCGCACGCTCTCGCGAAAGATCTCGGTCGAGCCGCCGCGACGGACCTCGATTTCCTTCTCGACGCGCCGCGCCGCGGCGTTCCACCAGCGGCGGATCCGGTACTCGCGCCCGGAGCCGGACCGGCACTCCTCGGGAACGAGGCGGGAGAGCACGTGCTCGAGCCCGAACGTGTCGCAGAGGACGCGGCCATCCCGCGCCAGAACGCGCGCGATCTCCGCGACGACCGCGGCGTTGTCCGGTTCGGCGACGAAATAGCCGAAGCTCGTGAAGAAGTTCACGACGGAGGCGAACACGCCGTCGGAGAACGGCAGCCAGCGCATGTCGCCGCGCACGAGAGCGCGCGCGCCCGCGCGGGCCCGTGCGAGCTCCAGGAGCGGCGCGGAGTAGTCGAGGCCGATCGGGGCGATGCCGAGCTCCCGGAAGAACGGGAAGTGCCGGCCGGCGCCGCAGCACAGGTCGAGCATCGGCGTGGGCCTCGGGGAGAGTCGGGCGGCGGCGAACGCGGCCTCGCGGCGCGCCGAATCGCGGTCCCGGTGGGGATAGAGATCGAGATACTCTTCGCCGAACCACGACTCCCACCAGGTCATGCCGGGCGCATTATGGCGCAGGCGGCAACGGCGTTAGAGTTCGCGCGATGTTCCGTTTCCGCGTGCGCGCAGGACTCGCCGTGTCGCTCCTGCTCGCCGCCGCGGCCTGCCATGACGAGTTCGGCGACGGTCCGCGCACCGTGACGCGGAGCGGCTACCGCGCCGCACTCGTCTACTCGCCGACGGATCGTTACGAGGTCGCCGTGCGCGGCCAGAAGCAGCGCGTCTCGGGCATTTTCGACGGATCGGAGCTCGTCAAGATCGAGCGCCCGGACCTCGGCAAGATCTGGCAGTTCCGTCCGTCCACGCGCAAGCTCATCGAGATGCCCTGGACGCCGCTGGAAGAGCTGGTGCCCGGCTACCCGCTGGACCCGCACTTCGACCCGGAGGGGTATGCGGATCGCTTCCACGGCACCGTGCGGCGCGTCGACGACGCCGCGCTCGGGATGCACCCGTGCGAGCGCTTCATGATGTCGCTGCCTTCCGGCGACCGCGTGACCCTCTGGGTCGCCCGCGACCTCGAGCGCCTCGTCGTGCGCATCGAGCACCAGAAGAAGGATCCCGGGGACGAGTACCAGGCCGTCACGGACACGCGGCTCGACGACGTGCGTCTCGGCGCCGCGGGAAAGCTCTTCGAGAAGCCGGAGGGCTTCACCCGCGTCGGCAGCTACGCTGAGCTCGGTAAGTAGCTCCGGAGCGCTACGGGCGGGCGGCCGAGGCGCCGAGGGAGCCGAAGTCCCGGAACAGGATGTGGTCGTAGAAATAGTGGATCAGGAGGAACGACAGCACGACCACGTAGTACGCCCGATCCTGCGGCACGTCGAAGCCCCGCCAGAGCACGAGGTAGACGACGCCGGCGAGGACCGTCGCCCCGATCATGGAGACGTAGAAGATTCCGGTGTGCGAGGTGCCGGAGATCTTCTGGACGAACGAGTTTCCGATTTCTCCGGTATCCGCTTTGCGCGACAGGATGAACCACGTCAGCGCGAGGTACTGCAGCGAGTGCCAGGTGTTGAATCCCTGGAACGCCACGTCCAGATTGTCGAAGAGCGGGATGATGAAGGCGAGCGCCACCGTCGCCGCCATGAAGACGAGCCGCGGCCAGCTCGAGCGGCCGCTCCGGATCTCGCGATAGGTGCGGACCACGTAGTAGAGGAAGAGCGCCGCGAAAGCCGCCGTGAAGGCCGGCGCCACCCACGGGCGCCTCAGGAAGCTCGGGAAGAGGAGCGCGGAAGTCCCCAGCTTGAACTGGCCCTCGACGAACTTGTACATCGCCATGGTGTAGAGCGCGCCGAGGATCACCGCCCCGTCGAGGAGGCGGTCGAGGGTCGTGGTCGCGAGGCCGGCGCGCCGCCGGTAGGTCTCCGAGATCCACTGCGCCTGGTGCGTCACGTGCATCGAGGCCCAGAAGAAGAAGCCGGTGAGGAGCAGCAGGAACGAGTACAGCGACCCGATGACCACGAGGGTCGGGATCAGGACGAGCGGCAAGTAGGCCAGGAAGCCGTAGCGGCGCCGGAAGCGGGGCTCGAGCGCGGTGCGCAGGTACGTCGAGTACATGTGGGGCCCGCCGACCAGGAGCGTCACCGACAGCCCCACGACGAGACTCGCCGTCCCCTCGGAGGCGCCCAGCCGCTGGAGCAGGCCGTAGGAGATGTAGGGGAAGAAGACAAGAACGCCCGAAAGCGTCAGGAAGAGCAGGTCGAAACGGCGGTTGTGAATCCAGAGGTTCCCCGTCGTCCCATCCGCCGGATGTCCGGCGCGCGCGAGCGTCGCCATGAAGAGTCCCACCTCCTCGAAAGCCCGGGATTCTACATCCCGGCAAGAAGATAGCTCATCCCAGGGCGCCCGGAGCCGCCAAAGCTAAAATGGCCGGTCCGATGCTCCGATTCGGAACCGTCCCGCTCGATCCGCCGCTCATCCTGGCTCCGATGGCCGGGATCACGGACCACGTGTACCGCCTGATGCTCCGTCAGGTCGGCGGCGTGGGTCTGGTCACGATGGAGTTCATCTCCTCCGAGGCGATCACGCGAGGCAACGCGCGCCAGACACGTAAGCTTCTGTTCTCGGACGACGAGCGGCCGCTGTCGATCCAGATCTACGGCTCCGATCCCGATCGGATGGCCGCCGCGGCCGAGATCGTCGAGGCGCTCGGCCCCGACGTCTGCGACATCAACATGGGCTGTCCGGCCAACAAGGTCCTGAAGGGCTGCGCCGGCGCGGCGCTCATGGGAGACCTGGATCTCGCGCGCCGCATCATCCGCGCGGTCCGATCGAGGCTCTCGATTCCGCTGACGGTGAAGTTCCGCCTCGGTCTCGACGAGTCGCGGAAGAACTTCCTCGAGCTCGGCAGGATCTGCGAGGGTGAAGGCGTCGCGGCGGTCGCGATGCACGGGCGCACCGCGCGCCAGATGTACGGGGGCCGCGCCGACTGGTCCCGCATCGCGGAATTGAAGCGCGCGCTCGCGATCCCCGTCATCGGCAACGGCGACGTCGAGACGGCCGACGACGCGGTCGAGATGTTCCGCCAGACCGGCTGCGACGCCGTCATGTGCGGGCGCGCAACGATGAAGAACCCGTGGATCTTCCGGCAGATCGCCGATCGTCTGGCGGGGCGGCCGCCGCGTGAAGCGACGCTCGCCGAGCGGCGCGATTTGATGCTCGCGCACTTTTCGGCGATCGAAAGGACGGCCTTCGATCCACGCGAGGCGCTCCACAAGCTGCGCACGATGACCGGGTGGTACACGCACGGCCTCCCCAACGGAAGGGCTCTGCGCGTCCGGATCTCCTCGCTGGAGACGCCCGCCGACTTCCGCGGCGCGGTGACGGAATTCTTCGGGGACCTGCGGGACGGCGCGTCGCTCGCCGCCACCGCATAGCGGTCTTCTGGTCGGCGGACCGGTCCCGGCGGGAATGCCCGTTCGGCCCGCAGTGGTTCGAAGGTTGCGATGAGGAACGCTCGCTTCGCGCTCGCCCTGCTCGCTCTGGCCGCGGCCCTCGGGCTCGCCGCTCAAAGTCAGGACAAGCCGGTCAAGCCCTTGCCGCTCAAGACGAAGGCCAGCACCTTCCCGCTCGGAATCGGGACGGACTTCCTCGGGGAGGCCGGGAAGAAGACGGTCGTCCGCATCCGGCTGACCGCCCCGGAGCTGTCCCGCGAGGCCTCGACGCACAACATCAAGGGCTTCCGCGGCGTCTTGAAGGGCGGCTTCCGACAGGCGGAGGCCGACGTGGACTCGTTCGAGTACCCGATCACGGCGGACTTTTCGGGGGGCGCGCCGTTCGCCTACTCCTTCCTGCGCGCGCTCGCGCCCGGTGACTACAAGATGCGGGTCCTCCTGACGGATCCGGACGGCCGCGAGATGGGGGAGGGCTCACTCGATCTCTCCGTGCCGGAGGTCCTGACGCCTTTCCGGCCCGAGATGGCGCCGGGAGAGGCGAGCACCCTTCCGTCGGCGGAGGCGATCGTGATCGCGGAGGAGTCGGCGGCGAAGCCCGCGACCCCGGCCGAGCCGAAGCTCAAGATCCTGCCGCCCGCGCGGGAGACGCCGATCGGCTTGCTGCGCCTCGAAGCCGTCGTCGCGCCGCCGATCGAACGCGTCGAGTTCTATCTCGAAGACCGGCGCATCCTCACGCGCACGAAGCCGCCGTACACCGTCGAGATCGATCTCGGCGATGTCCCGCGGCGTCAGACCCTGCGTGCCGTCGGCTACGACGCGACCGGCGCCGTGATCGACGAGGACGCGTACGCGATCAACCAGGGCAAGGACCGCGTCGTCGTCCGGCTGCTGCCGTACATGGACCCCGCGACCGGGGCCGTGCACGTCAAGGTGGCCGTCCAGTCCGTCAACGGCGGGATCGCCAAGCGGATCGACCTCTTCCTCGACGCACAGAAAATCACCTCCTGGACCGCGCCGCCCTACGAGGCGACGATTCCCGCCGCGCAGTACGCCAACGGAACGCTCCTGCGCGCGACCGCCGTGACCGCCGACGGCCAGGAGGCCAACGACATCCGGATGCTGAAGGGCCCGCAGACCTCGGTCGAGGCCGTGCGCGTCGACGTCGTCCAGCTCCACGTCTCCGCGCTCGACAAGGAGGGCCGGTTCGTCAAGGGCCTCGGTCAGGGCGACTTCGTGATCAAGGAGGACGGCAAGCCCGAGGAGCTGACCGGCTTCGAGATCGCCGACAACCTGCCGCTGACGGTCGGCCTCGTCGTCGATGGATCGGGCTCGATGGAGAAGAGCCTTCCCTTCGTGCACGAGGCGTCCGCGGCGCTCTTCAAGAACCTGATCCGGACGAAGGATCAGGGCTTCGTCATCGAGTTCCGCGACAAGGCGAAGTTCCTGCAGGAGCTGAGCGGCGACTCGCCTTCGCTCCAGCGGGCCGCGGCGGACACGCGGGCCGAGGGCGCGACGGCGCTCTACGATGCCGTCGTCCTGGGCCTCTACCAGTTCCGGGCGCTGCAGGGGCGCAAGGCGCTCATCGTGATCACCGACGGCGACGACAACCGGTCCCACGTGGACTTCGACACGCTGCTCCGCTACGCGCGGTCGGCCGGCGCGCCGGTCTACTTCCTCGCGGTCGGAATCCCCCTGACGGATTTCCGGTCGCGCAAGGTCACGAAACAGATCGCCGAGGAGTCGGGCGGCCTCGTGTTCCACATGAGCAACGCCGAGAAGATCGGCGAAGTCACGCACCAGATCGAGGAGGAGCTGCGCTCGCAGTACATCCTCGCCTTCCGCAGCGACTCGCCCAAGCCTCCGGGCGAGTACCGGTCCATCGCCGTGGCCATCGGAAAGCCCGGCGTGACCGCGCGCACCATCCGCGGCTACATTCCCTGACGGGCGTTCGCGCCGAGCGGCGCGGCGATTTCTGATAGACGTACTCCGTGCACGGCGAGACGGAGCTCCTCTCGACGATCGCGGTGAGCCTCGTCTTCGCGTTCGTGGGCGGGCTCCTGGCCGTGCGGCTGAAGCTTCCGCCGCTCGTGGGCTATCTCGTGGCGGGAATCGCGGTTGGCCCGTTCACCCCGGGATTCGTGGCGGACGCGAAGCTCGCGCCGCAGCTCGCCGAGATCGGCGTCATCCTGCTCATGTTCGGCGTCGGCATGCACTTTTCGGTGCGGGATCTGATGGCCGTTCGCGCGGTCGCGGTCCCGGGGGCGGTGGCGCAGATCGCGGCGGCGACGGCGCTCGGCGCCGGCCTCGCGCGGCTCTGGGGCTGGCCGCTCTCCCACGGGCTGGTCTTCGGTCTCTCGCTGTCCGTCGCGAGCACCGTCGTTCTCCTCCGCGCGCTCGAGGGGCTCGGAAGACTCAAGACGCCCGACGGCCGGATCGCCGTGGGCTGGCTCGTCGTCGAGGATCTCGCGATGGTGCTCGCCCTCGTGCTCCTGCCGGCGCTCGCCGGCGCCGCGGCGCACTCCGGAGCGTCGGGATCCCTGGGGCTCGCCCTCGCGCTCACGGTCGGAAAGCTCGTGCTGTTCGTCGCCTTCATGCTCGTCGCGGGCGTGCGGCTCTTCCCGTGGCTCCTCCGGCACGTCGAGAAGACGGGCTCGCGCGAGCTCTTCACGCTCGCCGCGATCGCGCTCGCGCTCGGCGTGGCGTTCGGCGCCGCGCGTCTCTTCGGCGTCTCGTTCGCTCTCGGCGCGTTCTTCGCCGGCGTCGTGATCAACGAGTCGGAGCTCGCGCGTCGCGCCGCCTCCGACACGCAGCCCCTTCAGGACGCCTTCGCGGCGCTCTTTTTCGTGGCCGTCGGGATGCTCTTCGATCCTTCGGTCGTGGTGCGCGAACCGCTCCGCGTCCTCGCGGTCGTCGCGATCATCGTCGTCGGAAAGTCGCTCGCCGCGCTCGCGATCGTGCTCGCCCTGCGGCGGCCGCTGTCGACGGCGTTGACGGTTTCCGCGGCGCTCGCCCAGATCGGCGAGTTCTCGTTCATCCTCGCCGCCCTGGGCGTCGAGCTGAGTCTCCTGCCGGGCGAGGGACAGAGCCTGATCCTCGCGGGAGCGCTCCTCTCGATCACCCTCAATCCGCTCGCGTTCGGCGCGGCCGACCGGTTTGCTGCGCGGCGGGCGGCGCGGGCCCGCGCTACCAGTTGACGACGAGACAGTACTTGTCGCGGCAGGCGAGCCAGTGCGCCGGAGGGCTCGCGTCGCGAAAGTCGTCGCGGTCCCGGACCTTCGCGAGGGCCACGATCCGCTCGGAGCGCCACGCGTCCCAGAACCGCTCGCGTGTCCAGAAGATCTCGCGCCGGCGCTCCTCGGGCAGCCACCAGTCCTCGAGCTCTCCCTTGGAGTCGACGATCGGCACCACGCCGCGCATCTCCCACGGCAGGCTCTGCGCGTAGCCGCGATACGAGACGACGCGGGCGCCCGACGCCGCGGCGGCATCGCGGGCTTCCGCGGAGATCGCGGGCAGGCCCGTCGAGAGCTCGATGTGCGGCCACGCGAGATCGAGGACGGCGTAGAAGGCCGCCCACCCGAGGCCGAGCGCCGCGGCGGCTCGCAACGGATTCCGGGCGAGGAGCGCGACGGCCGCTCCGGCCGCGAGCGACAGGGCTCCCGCCAGGGCGAGTCCGCCGATCCGTCCCTGGGCGATCTCCCGGCGCGCGTCCGGGACGGCGGCGACCGCCGCGACGAGGATCGCCGCGAGGACGGCGTGCCAGATCCACGGCGCCTTCCGCGCGCCGGCAGCCACGAGGCCCCGGGCCGCGAGGGCCGCCGCCGCCGGAAACGCCGGAAAGATGTACGGCGGCAGCTTGCTCCGCGAGACCGAGAAGAAAACGATCACGACGGCAGTCCAGAGGAGAAGGAAGAGCGAAAACGGATCGCGCCGCGACGCCTCGCGTACGCCGCGAAAAAAGAAGGGCAGCGCGGGAAGGAGTCCTGCGAGAAAGAGCGCCGCGAAGTAGTAGATGGGCCCGGGCCGGCTGGCGGCCGGCGTCGTGAATCGCTGGAAGTGCTCGTGGACGAAGAAGAAGTTCAGGAACCCCGGATGCGCCCGCTCGGCGAGCGCGAACCACGGAGCGGCGACGGCGAGGAAGACGAGGGGAGCGGGCGAGACGAGGAGCGCCCGGAGCGTGCGCGCGCGGCCCGACAGGAATGCCGCGAGGACGAGGATCGCCCCCGGGAGCACGATCGCGATCAGTCCCTTCGCGAGAAAGCCTGCCGCGGCGCAGGCGCCGGCGATCGCGGCCAGCCCCGCCGTCGAACGGCCCCGCCCCTCCGCCGCGCGGTCGAGCACCTCCCACGCCGCGAGAAGCGTCGCCGCGAAACAGCACGTCAGGAGCCCGTCGGTCAGGTTCGTGCGCGCCGCGGTGAAGCCGAACGGCGCCGCGAGGAAGAGGACGGCCGCGAGGAGCCCCTCCTCCCGGCCTCGCCGGCGGCCGACCGCCCAGACGAGCAGCAACGCCGTGGCCGTGCCCGCGACGCGGGTCGCGAGGCGCGCGGTGAAGGGGCGCTCGCCAAAGGCGGCGAAGCTCGCGGCGTTGGCCCAGTAGAGCAGCGGCGGCTTTTCGAAGTAGGGCACGCCGTTCAGAGTGGGGGTCACGAAGTCGCGCGCCGCGAGCATCTCCCGCGGGATTTCCGCGTATCGCGCCTCGTCGGGCTCGGCGAGGCGGGAGCCGGGCGCCTCGAGCCAGACCGCGGCGAGAAGAGCCGCGAGCGCGACGACGAGGAGACGATCGACGCCGCGGCCGCCGCCGTCGCCGCGCCGGCTCAACGGCCGGTGCGCACGCGGACGCGGTAGGTCAGGCGCGCCTCGCCGCCCGCGGGCACCGGCACGGCGAACTCGGCCACGCGCGCGCTCTTCGAGACCGGCGGCACGGAAGACTCGATGACCTTCCAGTCGCCCGGGAACGTCTCGCGAACCATCACGGTCGCGTCGTCCTTCTTGCGGCTCGTGAACGTCACTTCCCAGGCGGACTCGGACTCGCGCGGTCCGACCTGGGTGAAGCTCGTCTGACGGCGGCGCGCGACGAGATCGAACGCCTCGGAGACCTCGATCTCGAAGTCGGTGCCCGAGGGCGTGTGCGCGATGCGGTCCTCGCCGCCGAAGACGGATCCGCCGTCCGTGTAGACGCGGACGACTCCCGCCGGGAGCGCGGCCGCGAGCTTCTTCGCGCCGACGCGGTAGATCACGCCGACGGGCACGGTCTGGCTGTCGGCGTTCTCGCCGAACCAGTAGCTCGTGCGGGCGACGTAGCGCTTCTCGACCGGCACGTCCGCGCCGTCGGCGAGCGGAAGCGTCGTGCGGCCCGCGGGGAGACCTGCCGGCGACGGGATCTCGTACATGCGCGATTCGGAGACGGCCTCGGAGCCCGCGACGCCGCCTTCGGCCGCGACCGTCCCGGCGCGATAGGCGACGGCCGGCGTCGCCGGCGCGGGAGCGGTGCGCAGCGTCCCGGCGAGAAGGCGCAGCCGCGTCGGCGCGAAGGACGTCCCCGTGCGATTGTCCACCGTGAACCAGCCCTCGAGCCGTCCGCTCTTCTCGTCGGCGGAGAGCGCCAGGGCGTAGTCGGCCTCCCAGCCGACGTCCGAGACGAGGTAGCGCACCGCGAGGTCTCGCGGGCCGGCCCGCTCGCTCGCGAGCTTCAGCCGCACCGCGCGCGACGGAGCGGCCGCGGCGGCGCCGCCCGCGAGCACGATGCGCGCGCCCGGCTCGCCATAGACGAGGTCGCTGCCCTCGCGGAAGAGCACCTGCTCGGGGCCCGTCCCGGACACCGCAACAACCTCGGCCTCGGCCGAGGCGCCTCCCGGCCTCTCGATGCGCACGCGGCGGCCGACGAGGTCGGAGAGCGGGTTCCCCTGCGGCAGTCCTGCCGTGAGGCCGAGAAAGCGCACGGCCGCATCGCGCCCGTTGACGAGGCTCCACGTCTCCGTGCGCGCGGCGGCCGGGATGCTCCAGGAAAGGACGACCGATCCGGCCGGCAGGTCCGCCCGCCGCGTTTCGTTGACGACGGCCAGGTTCTGGTTCGTGAGGACGATTTCCTGCCGCGTCGCGGCGCCCGCCGCGATTTCGGGCGGCGCCTGCCCGCGTGCGGAGAGGGGAGCCGCGAGCGCGAGCGACGCGGCGAGGGGGACGCGCCATCGGACCGGCATCGAGAGCTCCTCCCGGCGCGGAGTTTACCGTGCGGCCCCGCGCCGGCTCCGCCGAGACCCCCGTGCTAACATTCGCGCCGTTTTGTCGGCGGAAAATCGCACCCGCTGGGCCCTCGTCCTGGGGGCCTCCTCCGGCTTCGGCGAGGCCTGCTCGATCGCGCTCGCGCGCGCCGGTTGGAACGTCTTCGGCGTGCACCTCGACCGCAAGGCGACGCAGGCGAACGCGGACCGCATCGTCGCGGAAATCGGCGCCACCGGCCGCCGCGCGGAATTCTTCAACGTCAACGCCGCGGACGAGGCCAAGCGCGCCGAGGTCGTCGCGGCGATCGCGAAGACCTGCGGCGGCGAGCCGCCGGAGTCGCGCGTGTCGGTGCTGCTCCACTCGCTGGCCTTCGGGACGCTCAAGCCGGTCTTCGGCGAGAACCGCGAGGGGTCGCTCTCCAAGGCCCAGATCGAGATGACGCTCGACGTCATGGCCAACTCGCTCGCCTACTGGACGCAGGACCTCGTCTTCGGGGAGCTCTTCGCGCCGGGTGGCCGCATCTTCGCCATGACGTCCGCGGGCGATCACATCGTCTGGCCGGCCTACGGCGCCGTGTCGGCCGCCAAGGCGGCGCTCGAGTCGTGGGTCCGCCAGCTGGCCGTCGAGCTCGCACCCCGCCGGATCGCCGTCAACGCACTGCGCGCGGGCGTGACCGACACGCCGGCGCTCCGGAAGATTCCGGGCAACCAGGACATGATCGACCGCGTCCAGAAGATGCACCCTGCGGGGCGGCTGACGACTCCGTCCGACGTCGCCGCCGCGCTCGTCGCGCTCTCGCAGCCGGGCGGCGCCTGGGTGAGCGGCAACGTCATCGGCGTGGACGGAGGCGAGGACGTGGCGGGGGGCAGGTGAGCCTCGGGTCGGCGTCCGACCACACAAACCCTGGAGCCGCCGCCTCGAGTCCGGAAACCAAGAGCCCGAGTCCGGCGGACGCCTTCGAGCTCGTCCGCGAAAAGGGGGGCATCCGCGAGTGGCGGCATCGCCGCAACGGGCTGCAGCTCCTCCTCCTCCCGAATCGCGTGGCGCCGGTCGCGACGTTCGCCGTCGTCTATCGCGTCGGCAGCCGCAACGAGGCGGTCGGCCACACCGGCGCGACCCATCTGCTCGAGCACTTGATGTTCAAAGGCACGCCGGAGTACCGGCGCGAGGCGGGCACCGCGATCGCGGCGGTCCTCGAAGCGCTCGGCGCGCGCTTCAACGCGACGACGTGGTTCGACCGGACGAACTACTATGAGACGGTCCCGTCCGACGCGCTCGAGACGGTCGTGCGCCTCGAGGCCTCGCGGATGCGGCGGTCCCTGTTGCGCGACGAGGACCGCGCGCCCGAGATGACGGTCGTCCGGAACGAGTTCGAGCGCGGCGAGAACTCCCCGTTCCAGGTTCTCTACAAGCAATCGTTCGCGACGGCGTTTCGCGAGCACCCCTACCACCACCCGACGATCGGCTGGAAGAGCGACATCGAGGGCGTGACGACGGAGCGGCTGCGCGAGTTCTACGACGTCTTTTACCACCCGAACAACGCGACCGCGATGCTGATCGGCGACTTCGAGGAGACCGACGCGCTCGCGTTGATCGAGCGCCACTTCGGGCCGATCCCGGTGTCGCCGCGTCCGATTCCCCGCATCTACACCGTCGAGCCGCCGCAGGAGGGAGAGCGCCGGTTCGAGGTGCGGCGCACGGGCCAGGTGGCCTGGGTCGCGCTGTCGTGGCGCTCGGTCGAGGCGGCGCACCCGGACACCCCGGCGCTCGCCGTCCTCGGCAACGTGCTCGGTGGCGGGCTGACGTCGCGCCTCTATCAGGCGCTCGTCGAGAGCAACCTCACGCTTTCGATCACGGTCGTGCCATGGCAGCTGCGCGACCCGGCGCTCTTCTCGATCTTCGCGCCGGTGCGGCCGGGCGTGGCCACCGCGACCGTCGAGTCGGTCATCCGCGAGGAGACCGCCCGCATCTCGGCCTCCGGAGTCACCGACCCTGAGGTCCGCAAGGCGCAAACGCAGATCGAGGCCGAGATCGTCTTCGACCGCGACTCGACCGACCAGATCGCCGCGTCGCTCTCGGAGGCGGTCGCCGTCGCGGACTGGCAGTGGTACGTGGACTACCCGGCGGCCGTCGCGCGCGTCACGACCGAAGACGTGCGGCGCGTCGCCGAGTCGACGTTCCGGGGCGAGGCCCTGACGGTCGGCGTCTTTCAGCCGCGGGATCCGGGCGGCGCGGCGGCGGAGGACGGAGCGCCGGAGTCGGGCGATGAGGAGGCGTCGTGACGTCCGTGGGCGCGCCCGCGATGCAGCGTGTCCCTTTCGCGGAGGCCGTGCGGCGCCGCCGGCTCGAGAACGGCTGCGAGCTCGCGGTGCTCGAGAATCGCTTCAATCCGACGCTCGCGCTCTCGGGTTCCCTCGACGCCGGCGCGCTCTACGCGCCCGCGGAACGGCGGTTGATCGCGACCGTCGCGGCGGGGGAGCTCTCGAAGGGGACCGCGCGGCGCTCGAAGCTCGAGATCGCGGAGGCGCTCGAGAGCCGCGCGGCCTCCCTGTCCTTCTCCTGCGAGGCCTCCGACCCGGTGGGCCTCGACATCGGCGGCTCGGCGCTCTCGCGCGACACCGAAGTTCTCTTCGATCTGCTCGCCGAGATCCTCCGCGAGCCGGTCTTCCCGCAGGACGAGCTCGACAAGGAGAAGAAGCGGCTCGTCGGCGCGATTCGCCAGTCGCAGGATCAGACCTCCGCGCGGGCGCAGGAGGCGGCGCTGCGTCGGATCTATCCTCCCGAGCACCCGTTCCATCGGCGCACGGGCGAGGAGCGCATCGCGCTCGTCGAGTCGCTGACCCGCGAGGACCTCGATCGCCACTATCGGGAGCGCTTCGGCGCCGCGACGCTGCGCCTGACGGTCGTCGGCGACGTGGATGCCGGCAAGACGCTCGACGGGCTCGAGTCGCGCTTCGGAACCTGGGCGCCGGGTCCCGCGCGCGCGATCCCCGCCGTGCCGGTCCCCCCGGCCGCGCTCGGCGAAGAGACGGTCCGAATGCCCGACAAGGCGAGCGCCGACGTGGTGCTCGCCGAGCCTGCGACCCTGACGCGGACGGATCGCGAATACGTCGCTTGCGTGCTCGCCAACTCGGCGCTCGGGCAATCGGCGCTCACCTCGCGCCTCGGCGTGCGCGTGCGCGACACCGAAGGGCTGACGTATGGGATTCATTCGAGCTTCTCGGCCACGCATCTGGCGGGCCCGTTTCTCGTCGCGCTGACCGTGCGGCCCGAGAGCCGGGACGCGGCCGTCGCCTCCACGCTCGACGAGATCTGGCGCTTCCGCCGTGAGGGAATGACCGGCAAGGAGCTCGACGACGAGAAGAGCTCCCGCATCGGCCGGTTCAAGGTGGACCTCGCGTCGAACGCCGGCATCGCGAACGCGCTCGACGCGGCCGACTACTACGAGCTCGGCGTCGATTACCTGGACCGGTTTCCCGGCCTCGTTGCCGCCGTCGGCCGCGACGAAGCCAACGCTGCCTTCGCGAAGCGCGTCCATCCCGAACGCTTCACGTCCGTCTCGGCCGGTTCCTTCCCGTGACGGAGTTGTGAAAGAATGCGCGCGGCTAACGTCAGCGCAAGGAGGCTCTGATTCCCAGACATCCGCAGTACCGCAAGCCGATTCGCCGGCGTCCGGGCGAGGCGCCTCCCACGCACCGGGTGACGCTCTACAACGACGCGCCGATGCGCGAGGGATCTGCGCCCGACGGACGCACCTACTTCCGCGCGCGTCTGGAGTCCGAGCCCGCGCCCGAGTGGATGCGCGCGTATCGCGCGGGGCTGCTGGGGCTGCCTCCGGAGGATCGCGACGCGGTCCTGCGATTCGAGTTCCAGGGCGACAGCGTGCGCTTCGCCGCGCAGGAGGGCGAGGTCGGGCGGCTGCGCCGCGTCCTCGAGCGGCGGATCGAGGCGGTCAACACGATCCTCTCCGGCGGCCGCGGGCCGTCCAGTAGTTGACGGTTCTCGGTTCTCAGTTTCGGTTCCAAAACTGACGACGGACGAACCGATAACTACTTCACTCCCTCCCACCGCAGCTTGCGGTAGTCGAACTCGTCGAGCTCGCGCGCTCCGAATTTGACGATCTCGAAGTAAGGCGACAGGTCGAAGTCCCGCGGCACGCAGAGGGTGGGGTGCCGCGCCCGCCAGAGCCCGCTCCAGGCGCGCCGCGTCGGGCGCCCGAGGACGCGCTGCCGCAGCCGCTCGCCCAGAGTCTCGGGCAGCCGGCGCGCCGGCATGGGCAGGATCGGGAACCTCACCGAGCCGAACGCCTCGGCGAGCAGCGTCGAGCAGATCGTCTCGGTCGCGACGCCGCTGCCGAAGTGGAGCGCGTCGTCGCGCAGGCGCGGCGGGATCAGGTGGAAGGGAAGCAGATATCTCGTCAGGTCGAGGAAGTTGCGGCGGTCGTACGTGTGGCCGAGTCGCAACAGGACATAGTCGATCACCTTCTGGCGGTCCGCCGCCGTCAGCGCGATCGGCCGGCAGATCCGCACGTTGAAGTCCACGTATTTGACGAGCGGCGAGACGATCACCCCCTTCTCGACGAGGGCCTCGATGATGAGATGGCGCGACTCCCGGCCGAACCGCCTCAGCGTCTCGCGGCGCGTCGCCTCGTCGCGGCGCAGCATCGCGTCTCCGATGAAGAGCGCACTGTGAGACCAGGTGGACTGCGTCAGGTACTTGACGGCCTCGGAGACGCGCTGATCGCCGTCCACGAGGAGGACGTCCCCCGGCTCGATCCGGGCCTTGAGCTTCTGCGGGTCGTTGTAGACGAAGTGCCGGTAGTTGCGGCGCGGCCGCGTGGCCAGATCGAGGAACCGGTCCGCCAGCCAGCGGCGCGGCGAGCGCATGGGCAGTCTAGCCCGCCGCCGCCTCAGTCGCGGGCGTAGAGGAAGGCGCTCTGCTCGAGACGCGGCCCCTTCGCGTCGCAGACGGCGAACTGGCTCCGGACGATCTCGCCCTTGCCGTTCTTCTCGCCGCTCCAGATCGCGGCGCTCCCGTACCGGCCGTCCTTTGCGACGGCGTAGTAGTGGAGCTGGAACATCGGCCGATTTTTCGCGTCGCGCTTGGCCTCCTTCGCGAGGTGCACGACGCGCTCGAGCGTCGCGAGGCAGGCTTCCTGGGGCGACTTGCCCTGGCGCATCAGCTCCAGGATCGTGTGCGCGCCCACGACGCGGATGTTGCCTTCGCCCCAGCCCGTCGACCCTGCCGCACCGACATCGTTGTCGACGTAGAGACCGGCGCCGATGATCGGCGAGTCGCCGACGCGCCCGGGGATCTTGAAGAAGAGGCCCGAGGTGGTCGTGACGCCGGCGAGATCGCCGTTGGCCGTCACGCAGTCGCAGTTGATCGTTCCCTGCGGCCGGAAATCCTCGTCGCCGTACTTGTCGATGTACCAGAGGATGTCCGGGTCCTTCGCCTCCGCCGGCGACGGAAGCCAGTCGTCGTTGGAAGAAGAGTTCTCCTTCCAGTAGAGCCAGATCTTGCGCGAGCGCTCGGTGAGGAGGTTCATCTCCGGAAAGCCGTGCGACTTCGCGAACCGCAGCGCGCCCTCGCCGACGATCATGCAGCGGTTCGTCTGGTTCATGACGAGCTGCGCGACCCGGGAGGGATTCTTGATGTTGTGGATCGCCGCGACCGCGCCGGACTTCATCACGCGGCCGTCCATGACGGAGGCGTCGAGCTCGACGACACCCTCTTCGTTCGGGATGCCGCCGAAGCCGACCGTCACATCGTCCGGATCGTCCTCGACGATGTTGACGCCCGAGACGACGGCCTCGACCGGGTCGCCGCCGCCCGAGAGCACCGAGTAGGCCTTCTCGACGGCCTTCAACCCGTTGGCCGAGGAGATGACGAGCGGCCGCGAGCCGGCGGCGGGCTTCGGAGACGACGGCGCCGTGATGCGCGCGGCCGCCGGCAGGATGGCCGCGCTCTTGATCAGGTCACGCCGCGTCGGTCCGCTCATGCGCTCTCTCTCATTCGTCCGGCAGCTCGGGCTCCTCCGGAATCTCGCGCTTGGTTCCCGGCGCGAGGAGGTCCATGACCAGGTCGGGCAACGTTTCCGAGAACTGGCTGCGCGCCATGACGCGCGTGACGCCGGCCGACTCCGCGTCGTGCGCCAGCTGCTTGTCCACGTGCGAGAGGAATCCCACGATCGGCAGCTCCCGCGTCTCGCCCGCCTCGCGCAGCTTGCGGATGGCGGCGAGCGTCTCGCCGTTCGAGGAGAGCTCGATGAGCAGCGCGGCCGGCGGCGCCTCCTGGAGCGTCTTCGAAAGGCCGCGCACGTCGGTGAACCGCACCGGGACGTTGAGATGGCGCGCCGTCGCCTCGATCTTCGAGCGGAAGAAGAGGTCTTCCACGCAGGCCACGATCGTCTTGCTCATGGGTTCGCCGTGCCGCGATTCTAGTCCCTCGTGGGCGGCTGCGCTTGCGAAATCAAACGCCTACGCCATGGCGGCGACGCGGCGGAAATAGTCGGCGAAAGCGGCCATGCCGCCCCGCGCCTGCGCCCAGTCGAAGTTCTCGTTGGGCGCGTGGTAACCGTGCTCCGGGAGCGACAGTCCGAGGAAGAACACGGGCGAGCGAAAGACCTTCTCCATCGAGAGGACCGCGCCGATGGAGCCGCCCTCGCGCACGAACACGGGCTCCTTTCCGAAGGCGAATTTCATGGAGGCGCGAATCGCGTCGGCGTACGGTCCGGTGATCTTGCCCTGATAGGCGGCGAGCTCGTGCTCGGCCTCGACTTTCACGTCCGGGTTCTTCTTCTTGACGAAATCCGTCACGATCTTGACGATCTTCTTCGGGTTCATGTTCGGCACGAGGCGGCACGAGACGATCGCCGTCGCCTTGGGCGGGATGATCGTCTTGACTCCGGGGCCTTGATAGCCGCCGGCGATGCCGTGCACCTCGAAGGTCGGCATCGTCCAGATGCGTTTCATGACCTCGAGCGGATCTTCGACGCGCAGCGTCTTGTAGAGGTGGTCGCGCTTGAAGCCCGCCACCGTGAAGCCGCACTTTTTGAGGTCTTCGAGCTCGCGCCGGGTGGGCGGCACGACATCCTCGTAGAAGCCGGGAATCTTGACGCGGCCGGTCTTCGCATCGATGCACTCCGCGATGAGCTGGCACATCTCGGCGACCGGATTTCGCGCCGCGCCGCCCGCCGTTCCCGAGTGCTGATCGGTCTGTCCCGTCTGGAGCTCGAAGCGGAATCCCTGCAGGCCGCGCAGTCCCGCCGGCTGGGCCGGCCGCGCGCGCGAGACCCAGACCGTGTCGGAGACGACGACGGAGTCCGTCGCGAAGGTTTTCGCCTCGCGGCGGATCGTCGACTCGAAATGCGGGCTGCCGATCTCCTCCTCGAACTCCCAGAGGAAGCGGATGTTGGCGGGCACGCCGTTCTCCCAGGCGTAGCGTGCGCCGAAGAGGGCCGTGATCGCCGGGCCCTTGTCGTCGGTCGTCCCGCGCGCGAAGTAGCGGTCGCCCTGCTTCACGAAGTCGAAGGGCGCCGTCTTCCAGTCGTCGCCCTCGGCGGGCTGGACGTCGAGGTGGTTGTAAACGGTGACGGTGGGAAGCTCCGGGCTGCGGTCGAATCGCCCGTACACGATCGGGTGTCCGGCCGTCTCGTGGAGCGAGGCCTTCGCCCCGGCGGCCTCGAGCGCCACCAACGCCCACTCGGCGCCGCGGTGCACGTCGCCCTTGCGTTCGGGCTCGACCGAGACGGTCGGGATCTCGACGATCTGTTCGAGGGCGCGCTCGAAGTCCGGGCGCCGCGCGTCCGCGTAGCGCTCGAGCGCTTCGCGGGAAAAGACCTCGTCCATGCGTCGGGCCTCCTACTTCTTCTTGGGAACGCGCGCCGCGTGCTTGCGCCCGGCCGGCTTCTTCGCCTTCGCCGCGGCGGGCTTCTTCTTCGGCGCGGGCTTCGCGGCGGCCGTTTTCTTGGGGCGCGCCGGGGGCGGCGTCGCGGGCTTGCCGGCGGCCGGGGCCGCCGCCTTCGCGTTCTTCGCGCGCGCGAGCCGGCGCGCTTGCGCCGCGGCTTCTTTCTTCTGGCGCGCTTTCTCGGCCGCCTCCCGCTCGATCTCCCCGAGCCTCTCGGCGAGCTCGGCCTCCGTCACGTACAAGGCCTGCGGCAGCCGTTTGCGGACGATGTCGGCACGGTCGTTCGGGACGCGCAGGAGATACATCGGCGTCTCGCGCGTCTCCTTGGCCTTGGCGAGGTAGTCGGCCGTCTCCAGGATGTGGGAGGGCGCCAGCGAGAAGTCGATCGCGATGGCGAAGGGCTTCTCCTTCTTCGCGACCTCGTGGAAGCCGGGCCAGCGCGGCTCCGCCACGACGACGCGCGCGCCACTCTTGGCGAGCTTCTGGACCCGTCCGGCCCGATCGGGAGTCTCGAAATGCAGATAAAGAAGGCTCATGCGGGAGCGAGACTATAGCGTAGCTCGGCTAGTCCTCGCGATAGTGGCATCCGCGCGAAATGTCGTTGTCCGACGCGGCGCGATGGATGGTGAGCGCGGTCTGAACGCCGTTGCGCAGGCCGAGGAGGGCATCCGACATCGTGCCCCGCCGGTAGAACTCCTCGATCTCGACCCGCAGCTCCGAGAGGATCCGTCCCGCGCGGCCGAGACGCTTCTCGGATCGCAGCAGCCCCACGTAGTTCCACATCGTGTGACGAATGACCATCCAGTCCTGCGCGATGAGCGCCGGATCGACGGGCTCGTGCTCGGGCTTCCACTCGGGGACGGCCGGCGGCGCGCTCGCCCGCGGCGCCTCGCGCGCGGCGGCCTGGCCCGACCGCCATCCCCAGACGAGCCCCTCGAGGAGCGACGTCGAGGCGAGCCGGTTCGCGCCATGGACGCCCGTGCAGGAGACCTCGCCGGCCGCCTTCAGGTGCTCGAGCGTCGTACGCCCCTCGAGGTCGCAGGCGACGCCGCCGCAGGAGTAGTGCGCCGCGGGCACCACGGGCACGGGGCCCGCCGTCAGATCGAAGCCCTGCTCGCGGCAGCGGCGAACGATGCCTGGAAAGCGCGAACGGATCCAGTCGGCCGGCTTGTACGAGATGTCGAGGAGGACGTGCGTCTGGTCGCGCTCGAGCATCCGCTTGTGGATCGCCCGCGCGACGACGTCGCGGGGCGCGAGCTCGCCCGCCGGATGCGCCGCGCGCAGGAACTCTTTCCCGTCGGCGTCGAGGATCCGCGCGCCTTCGCCGCGCAGAGCCTCGGAGAGGAGCAGGCGCCCCTGCGGCGCGAAGAGCGCCGTCGGATGGAACTGGATGTATTCGAGGTTCAGGAGCCGGGCGCCGGCGCGCCGCGCCATCGCGATGCCGTCGCCGCGCGCGCCTTCCGGGTTCGTCGTGTGGAGGTACACGCGTCCGAGGCCGCCCGTCGCGAGGATCGTCTCGCGCGCGAGCTGTGGCGTCACCTCCTCGCTTCCCCGGGAGAGCAGGTACGCGCCGATGACGGTTGGCGGACGGTAGCGGTCGCTGTCCACGAGAGAGTCGTGCGAGAGGGTCAGCAGGTCGACCGCGGTCGTCCCGGTCCTCCACCGGATGTTCTTTTCCCGCCGGCACGCCGCGACGAGCGCCTGCTCGATCGGAATGCCGGTCTCGTCCTTCACGTGGAGGACGCGGGGGATCGCGTGCCCGCCCTCGAGCGTCCAGTGGAAATCCTTTCCGTCGCGGTCGAACGGGACGTGGAGCTCGTCGATCAGGAGGCTCTGGACGAGGTCGGGTCCCTCGCGCGCGAGGAGGTCCACCGCCGCGGGGTTGCACAGCCCGTTGCCCGCCTTCTGGATGTCCTCGGCGAGACTCTCGGGCCGATCGCCCGCCGGGCGCCCGACGATCCCTCCCTGAGCCCAGTAGGTGTTCGACGCCTCGGGGTTCTCCGAGCGGGTGACGATCGTGACGCTCGCTCCCGCGCGGGCCGCGGCGAGCGCCGCCGTGGTTCCGGCGACGCCGGTGCCGAGCACGAGAACGTCGGTGACGTCGGCGCTCATGCGGCGGATACCTCCAGGTCGAGCGAGATGTCGGCGGCCTCGACGGAGTGCGTCAGCGCGCCGACCGAGACGCAGTCGGCGCCCGCCTCGGCGTAGGCGCGCACGCGCGCGATGGTGATGCCGCCCGAGGCCTCGATGACGGGCGGGCGCGGCACCTGACGCGCGATCGCGCTCCACGCGGCGATCGTCTGCGGCGTCTGATTGTCGATCAGGACGACGTCGGCGCCCGCCGCGACCGCCTCGCGGAGCTCCTCCTCGGACTCGACCTCGGCCTCGATCCGCATCTCCGCCGGAGCGCGCCGCCGCGCTTCGCGGATTGCCGCGCCGACACCGCCCGCGAGTCGCCGGTGGTTGTCCTTGATCAGAACCATGTCGAAGAGCCCGGCGCGATGGTTGGATCCGCCGCCGTCGCCGACCGCCATGCGGTCGAAGACGCGGAGGCCGGGCGCGGTCTTGCGCGTGTCGAGAATCCGGCACCCGGTTCCGGCGACCGCGTCCACGTAGCGCCGCGTCGCCGTCGCGATGCCGCACATGCGCTGGAGCAGATTCAGCGCGAGGCGCTCGGCAGTGAGCAGCGCCCGGGCCCGTCCCTCCATTCGCGCGATCGCGGATCCGGGCTCGGCGCGCGTGCCGGCCGGCGCCTCGTCCTCCCAGGCGAGGTCGGGATCGAGGAGCGCGAAGGCGCGGCGAGCGACCGGGAGGCCCGAGACGACGCAGGAAGACCTGGCGACGAGCGTCCCGCGGGCGCGCGCAGACTCGGGCACCGTCCACTCCGTCGTGACGTCGCCGGGGCCGACATCTTCCGCCAGCAGCTCGGCGAGCCGCCGGTCGAGAGCCCCCTGCGGGGAAATCATGCGGCGCGGAGGATATCCGAGTCGCGCCGCCGGTCGGGGAGGCTAGGCGACGGTCTCTGCCGCCGCCTGTGCGCGCTCGAGACCCTTCCGGAGGAGATCACGCAACCGCCGCCGGTCTTCCGGATCGAGCGCCGTGATCCAGGGCGTCGGCCGGCGCAGCCGCGCGAGCATCTTCTGGCGCAGCTCGGCGCCGCGGGCGGTGGTCTCGAGCAGACGCACCCGCCGGTCGCGGGAGCCGGATCGCCGCACGAGTCCGCGCGCCTCGAGCTTGTCGACGACGGCGGTGACGTTGGCCGCGTCGCAGGAGAGGGCGTCGGCGAGCGCGCTCATCGGCACTCCCTCGGGGCCGCTCAGGCTGCGCAGCGCCGCGAGCTGCTGGAGCGTGAGACCGAATTCCTTGGCCACGCTCTGCGAGACGCGCTTCTGGGCGAGGAGCAGGTCGAAGAGAACCTCGGCCGCCTCCTCGGCGACGCGTTGCTCCTCGGCGGGACCCGGGATCGGGGGGACTTCTTTGAGCTTTCGCACGGCAGAAGCCTAACACATTTAACTTGAAAACATAATATTTTTAGTTGACAACTTAAAATATCGTATTACGCTTCCTCTTCTCGGGCGAGTCTCCCTCGCGGGACGGGTCTCGGGATTGCACGGGGAGGCGCGGAGGATGTTCAGGCAAAGGCGAATCGCGGCTTTCGCGGCTTTTTTCCTGGGCGTTCCGGCGCTCGGGGCGGAGACGATCCGCCTCTCGCTCAAGGAGGCGGTTGCGCGGGCCCTCTCCGACGGCACGGCGGCGCGCATCGCGTCGGAGCGGATCGACGCGTCGCGATACCAGGCGCACCAGGCGCGCGCCGCCCTGTTGCCGCAGGTCGGCGCCGAGACCGTGGGAACGAACCAGTCGATCAACCTCGAGTCGTTCGGCCTCGTCATTCCCGGGTTTCCGACCGTCATCCCGCCGTTCTCTTTTCTCGATGCGCACGCGCGGATCGCGCTCGACGTCGTGGACGTGGCCGCGCACCGGCGCTACGAGGCGGCGGTGACGGGCGTATCCGTGAGCATGGCGGAGCGGGAGCAGACGGAGAACGACGTCATGGCGGCCGTCGCGACGCTCTATGTCGCTCTGCAGCGGGCCGAGGCGAGCGTCGCGGCGGCCCGGGCGAACGTCGAGCTCTTCTCGAAACTGCGCGATCTCGCCGACGACCAGCGGGAGGCCGGCGTCGCGACGAAGCTCGACAGCACGCGCGCCGAAGTCACGCTCTCGCGGCAGCGTCAGGCGCTGCTCGTGGCCCAGAACCGGCGCGAGGACGCGCGGCTGGCCCTCCTGCACGCGACCGGCGCGGATCAGGGGCTCGACGTCGAGCTGACCGATCCGCTCGAGGAGCGATCGGACTCCGCCCCGTCGATCGAGGATGCGCTGCGCTCGGCGCGCGAGGAGCGGCCCGAGCTCCGCGCTCTGGCCGCGAGGTTGCACGCCGCCGGCCTCGCCACCGAGGCCGAGAAGGCGGAGCGGCTGCCGCGGCTCGGCTTCCAGTTCCAGGGCGGCTACAGCGGGTTCCACTTCAACGACATGTTCTGGACGCGGTCGGTCTCCGCGTTCCTCTCGGTTCCGGTCTTCACCGGCGGGCGAACGGCGGCGCGGATCGCGGAGGCGGACTCCGTTTCGCGCGAGCTGCGCCTCGAGCAGATCGAGACGGATCGCCGGATCGAGGAGGACGTGCGCAAGGCGGTGCTCGCGTGGCAGATCGCGCGGGAGCGCGTGCGCGTGGCGCGCGAGAGCGAGCGACTTGCGGGCGAAGAGCTCGAGTTTGCGCGCGACCGATTTACCGACGGCCTCTCCTCCTCGATCGAGGTGGACAACGCGCAGACATCCCTCGTGCAGGCGCAGGAGGATCGGATCGCGGCGCTCGCCGACGAGGCGCAATCGCGTTTCGACCTGGCGCGGGCCACGGGACGGATCCGCGAGCTGGTCTCGGGATCGTGAGCGAAACGAAGGACGGACGCCGGGAGGGCGAAATGGAGAACGTGGCCAAGGATTCGCGGGAGAGGCCGCTGCGGCCGGCCGAGGAGCCGCCGAAGAAGCCCGAGGCGCCGCCGGCACCGGCGAAGCGCTCGAGCGTGGGACGCTGGCTTCTTTTCTCGATCCTGGCGGCCGCGGTGATCGCCGGCATCGCCTTCGGCATCCGCACGGTGACCTTCTACCGGCACCACGCCGAGACCGACGACGCGCAGTTCGAGGCGCACATCGCGCCGGTGCTCCCCAAAGTCTCCGGCTACGTGACGGAGGTCGCGGTGCACGACAACGAGAAGGTCGAGGCGGGCAGCGTGCTCGTCCGGATCGACGAACGCGACCTGCGCTCGCGAGTCGATACGGCGAAAGCCACTCTCGAGAATGCGAAGGCCGCCGTCGCCGTCGCGCAGGCCGACGCGGTGGCCCGTCGCACCGAGAGCGAGAAGGCGGCGGCCGATCTCGTGCGTTACGCGCGCCTCCGCCAGAAAGAAGAGGTCTCGCAGCAGCAGTACGACGCCGCGAAGGCGGCATCCGAGGCGGAGGCCGCGCAGGCCGAGGCCGGGCGGAAGGGGATCGAGGCGGCCCGGGCGCAGGCCGCCCAGAAGAAGGCCGACCTCGAGTACGCGGAGCTCCAGCTCTCCTATGCCACCGTGACCGCGCCCGCCGCCGGCGTCGTCTCGCGCAAGAACGTGGAAGTCGGGCAGTACGTCCAGGCCGGGCAGCCGCTCCTCGCCATCGTCGCGGACACCGAGCCGTGGGTCGTGGCGAACTTCAAGGAGACGCAGCTCAAGAAGATGCGCGTCGGGCAGCCGGTCGAGATCCGGGTGGACGCATACCCGAAAGTCGTTTTCCGCGGCAGGGTCGAGTCGTTTGCCGCCGCGACCGGCGCCAAGTTCGCGCTCCTGCCGCCCGACAACGCGACCGGCAACTTCACGAAGGTCGTGCAGCGGGTTCCCGTCAAGATCGTGCTCACCGAGCCGCAGGATGCCGCCCATCCATTGCGGCCCGGCATGAGCGTCACGGCGATCGTGTCCGTGGACTGAGCGCTCCGGGATCCAGGACCCTCTCTCATGTCGGAGACCGGCGCCAGGAAATGGATCATCACGTTCACGGTGATCCTCGCCTCGGTGATCGAGCTGATCGACACCTCGATCGTGAACGTCGCGCTGCCGCAGATGATGGGAAATCTCGGAGCGACTCTGGACGAGGTCGCGTGGGTCGTGACGGCCTACGTCGTCGCGAACGTGATCGTCGTCCCGATGACCGGTTTCCTCTCCGCGTCGTTCGGCCGTCGAAATTACTTCGCGGGCTCGATCGTCCTCTTCACCGTCGCGTCCTTCTTCTGCGGCCACGCGACCAACATCTGGGAGCTCGTGACGTTCCGTTTCATCCAGGGGATCGGCGGCGGCGCGCTTCTCTCGACGTCGCAGGCGATCCTCGTCGAAACGTTCCCGCCCGAGGAGCTGGGGCTGGCGAACGGGCTCTTCGGACTCGGCGTCGTTGTCGGACCGACGATCGGGCCGACGCTCGGCGGCTGGATCACGGACAACTACTCCTGGCCGTGGATCTTCTACGTGAACCTCCCGATCGGCATCATCGCCGCCCTCCTGACGCTGGCGTTCATCCACGAGGCGCCGGAGAAGCGCGAGGTGGGGTCGATCGACTGGGCAGGCATCGCGCTGCTCGTCGTCGGGATCGGCTCACTCCAGATCGTGCTCGAGCGCGGCGAGCGCGACGACTGGTTCGCCGCAACCTACATCGTGGCGTTGACGATTCTGTCGGCCGCGGGAATCATCGGCTTCATCTGGAGGGAGCTCACCGCGGAGCATCCCGTCGTGGACCTGCGCGTCTTCCGCGACCGATCCCTCGCCGTCGGCACGCTCTTCACGTTCATCCTCGGCTTCGGGCTCTATTCGTCCGTCTTCATCTTTCCCGTGTTCGCGCAGAACCTTCTCGGTTTCACCGCGATGCAGACGGGGCTGATCCTTTTGCCCGGCGGTCTCGCGACCGCGGTCATGATGCCGATCGTCGGGAAGGCGATGCAGCGCGGCGTCCCGGCACAGCTCATGAACGCGCTCGGGTTCGTCTCATTCTTCTTCTTCACGTACCTGCTGTCGCTCTCGACGCTGTCGTCGGGGCACAACGACTTCTTCTGGCCGCTGATCCTCCGGGGCGTCGGGCTGGGGCTCCTCTTCGTGCCTCTGACGACGCTCGCCCTCTCGAACCTGCGCGGCAAGGACATCGCGCAGGGCGCGGGAATGACGAACATGATGCGGCAGCTCGGCGGCTCCTTCGGTGTGGCGCTGATCGCGACATACATCCAGAAGCGCTCCTGGAGCCACCGGCAGACTCTTCTCTCGCACGTCTCGATCTACGACCCGGCGCTGCGCGAGCGCTTCCAGGCGATCGTCGCGGGTCTGATGGCGAAGGGCTCGACGCTGGCGGAGGCGACGCAGCAGGCCTACGGCGCCATCGAAGGGACGGTCGCCCGGCAGACGTTCCTTCTGACGTACATGGACGCGTTCCGGATCGTCGGCGTCTTCTTCCTCTGCTGCATCCCGCTGCTGCTGCTCTTCAAGCGGCGCCGGCGCGGCGCACGACCGGCCGAGCCGGTGCTGGCGCACTGACGACTCTCGAAAGAAAGAAGCCGGCGGCACGCATCTTGTACTGTCGAGGGCGTGACGCCAGCCGCCGCCGCCGAAGACCTCGCCGAGGTCGATTCCTACTACGAGCGGATCCTTCCTTTCTACGAGCTCGAGACGCTCGGCCGCCGTGATCTCGCGTTCTGGAAGGCTCTCGTCCGCCGCTTTCGCGCGGCCTCGGTTCTCGAGATCGGCGCGGGGCTCGGCCGTGTCAGCGGGGAGCTCGCGCCCATCGCCGGCCTGGTCGTCGGGCTCGAGCCATCGATCGCGATGCTCCTCCGCGCGCGCCGGCGGCTCTCCCATCAGACCGTCCGGCTCGTCGCCGGCGACATGCGGTGCCTGCCGTTCTCGCGACAGTTCGACCTGATCGTCGCGCCCGGAGATCCGTTCTGCCACGTGACGTCGCTCGAGGAGCGCCGCGCCGCGCTCCGGGAAATCGCTCGCCGCCTCGCGCCGGGCGGCCGTTTCGTTCTGGAAACACTGCGGATGCCGCCGGGCGGCGCGCGCTGCCGGAGCCGCCGCCTCCGTATCGGGGGCGCGATCCTCTTCGTCGACGAGACGTGGCGCCAGCTCGAGCCGTCGATCTGGCGGGCGACTTTTCGGTACCGGCTTCGCGATCGCGTCGGAGAGCGGCGAAGCGAGGCGTCGTTCATCGCGCGGCCATGGGATGCCGGCTCGATCGAATCCCTCTTTGGCGGGGCCGGCCTCGCCGTCGAGAGAACGTGGGGCGACTTTTCCGGCGGACCGGTTCGGTCCGATTCGCCGCGCCGGATCGTCGTGGCGCAGCCGAGGCGATCTACGAAAGCTCGAGCATCCGCAGCAAGGGCTTCTCGGCAGCGGCGCGAAGCGAGTCGGGCAGCACGATCTCCGGCCGCTCGTCGCGCAGGCAGAGATACAGCTTCTCGAGGGTGTTGAGCTTCATGAAAGGGCACTCGTTGCAGCGGCAGCCGTTGTCCGGAGGCACCGGGATGTACTCGCGGTCGGGCGCGAGCTTCTTCATCTGGTGGATGATCCCTTCCTCGGTCGCGATGAGGAATCGCTTTCCGGGAGCCGTCGTCACGTAGCTCAGGATCGAGCGCGTCGAGCCGACGTGGTCGGCGTACTTCAGGATCGCCTCCGGGCACTCGGGGTGCGCGGCGAGGAGCGCGTCGGGATACTTCGCCTTGAGCCTCACGATCTCGCGCTCGGAGAACTGCTCGTGCACGATGCAGGTGCCCGGCCAGAGCGTCATCGGCCGGCCCGTCTTCTTCGCGAGGAAGGCACCCAGGTGGCGGTCCGGCGCGAAGAGGATTTCCTGCTCCTTCGGGATCGAGCGCACGATCTTCTCGGCGTTCGACGACGTCACGATGATGTCGGAGAGCGCCTTCACCGCCGCCGAGCAGTTGATGTACGTCAGGGACACGGCGCCCGGATGTTCCGCGCGCCATGCACGGAACGCCTCGGGCGGGCAGGAGTTCTCGAGCGAGCAGCCCGCTTCGTAGTCCGGCAGCACGACCTTGCGCGCCGGGTTCAGGATCTTCGCCGTCTCCGCCATGAAGCGCACGCCGGCGAACGCGATGATGTCGGCCTGACTCTTCTGCGCGCTGCGCGAGAGGTCGAGCGAGTCGCCGACGAAGTCGGCCAGGTCCTGGATTTCCTCTTCCTGGTAGTAGTGGGCGAGCAAAACTGCATTTTTTTGTCGCTTGAGGCGGCGGATTTCCTCCGTGAGGTCGAGGGTGGGATCGACCGAGGCGAGGTCCGGGGGAGCCGGGCGCACGGCGGCCTCGAGGTAAGTCTCGGAGATCGAGGGCCGTGGAGCGCTCATGGGACGGAGAGGATAACAACGCCCCCACCCTCCCCGATTCTCGCCGGCTCCGAGGTAACTGGCACGAGGCCTGCTCCGTAGAAAAGGGCATGAGCCCGTTGGGAAGCCCGCTTCGCGCGAGCCGGTCGGCGATTCTGCTCGCCGCGCTCCTCCTCGCGGCGCTCGCCGTGGAGGCCTGGGGCATCCGCGCGTCGCTCGGACTTCTCCGCTAGGCACGCCCGCCGCAAATTGGCGGGATGTATATTTGCCCCGATGGCAACGGAGATCGCCGCCGGGCGCTTTCATGGCCTCGATCCCGCCGCCCTGGTTGCCGCCTACCGGAACATCTATCTCTCTCGCCGCGTGGACGATAAGGAGATCCAGCTCAAGCGGCAGAACCGCATTTATTTCCAGATCAACAGCGCCGGCCACGAGGCGATCTCGACCGCCGCCGGCATGGTCTGCCGACCCGGCTACGACTGGTTCGAGCTGTACTACCGCGACCGGGCGATGTGCCTTCAGCTTGGCGTCACGCCCTACGAAATGTTCCTCCAGGCGGTCGGCGCGAAGGACGATCCGGCGTCCGCCGGACGGCAGATGCCGTCGCACTGGGGATCCAAACGTCTGAATCTGATCTCCAAATCCTCGTGCACCGGCACCCAGTTCCTCCAGGGGGTCGGGGCCGCGGAGGCCGGCTGGCGCATGTCCCGGATCTCCGAGCTGGCGTCCCGCAAGGACGTCCATGGCGACGAGCTCGTGCTCGTTTCGGGCGGCGAGGGCCAGACGTCGGAAGGGGAGTTCTGGGAAGCGCTCTCCTCCGCCTGCAACCTGAAGCTGCCCCTCATCTTCCTCATCGAGGACAACGGCTACGCGATCTCCGTTCCCGTCGAGGTCAACACGCCGGGCGGCTCGATCTCGAAGCTCGTGCGCGGGTTCCCGGGACTCTTCCTCGCCGAAGTGGATGGGTGCGATTTCCTCGAGTCCTACGACGCGATGCGTTACGCGGCCGAATACTGCCGCACGCGCAAGGGTCCGGCTCTCGTGCACGCGCGCGTGATCCGCCCTTACAGCCATTCGCTCTCCGACGACGAGGCGCTTTACCGGCCGAAGGAGGAGCGCGCGCGCGATCTCGAGCGCGATCCCGTCGTCACACTCGCGCGGCTGCTCGTCGCGGAGGGCGTGATCTCCGAGGCGAAGCTCGCGGAGCTCAAGCAGGACGTGGACCGCGAGGTCGCCGAGGCGGCGGACCGCGCGCTCGCGGCGGAGCTGCCGGAACCGGAGTCCGCGTACGACTTCGTCTATTCGCCGGACGTCGATCCGACGTCTTCCGCATTCGCGACGGATCCCGTGCGTGCGGCCGACGCGGCGCCGACGACGATGGTGGACTTGCTCAATGCCTGTCTGCGCGACGAGATGAAGCGCGATCCGCGCGTCGTTCTCTTCGGCGAGGATGTGGCCGACGCGTCGCGCGAGGAAGTGCTCGCGGAGTGCAAAGGCAAGGGCGGAGTCTTCAAAGTCACGCACAACCTTCAGCGCCTGTACGGCAAGGACCGGGTCTTCAACTCGCCGCTCGCCGAAGCCAACATCATCGGGCGCGCCGTCGGAATGGCCGTGCGGGGACTGAAGCCCGTCGTCGAGATCCAGTTCTACGACTACATCTGGCCGGCGTACATGCAGATCCACAACGAGCTTTCCAACATGCGGTGGCGCTCGGGCAACGCGTTCGCGAGCCCGGTCGTCGTGCGCGTGGCGGCGGGCGGCTACATCGGCGGCGGCGCGATCTACCACTCGCAGTCGGGCGCCGTCCTCATGACGCACATTCCGGGACTCCGCGTCGTCATGCCCTCGAACGCCCTCGACGCCAACGGGCTTCTCCGCACGGCGATTCGGTGCGAGGACCCCGTGCTCTTCCTCGAGCACAAGCACCTCTACCGGCAGACGCACAACAAGGGCATCTATCCGGGACCCGACTACATGGTCCCGTTCGGAAAAGCGACGCGCGTGCAGGAAGGCAGCGACGTCACCATCGTCACGTACGGCGCGACGGTCTATCGCTCGCGGCAGGCGGCGCAGGCGTTCACCGAGGCGACCGGGAAGACGGTCGAGATTCTCGACCTGCGGAGCCTCTCGCCCTACGACTGGGAGGCGATTGCGGCGTCGGTCAAGAAGACCAGCCGGGTCGTCGTCGTGTACGAGGACTCGATCTCCTGGGGCTACGGCGCCGAGATCGCCGCGCGCATCGCGTCGGAGCTCTTCTTCTATCTGGACGCCCCGGTCGAGCGCGTCGCCGCGACGGACACCTTCGTCGCGTATCAGCCGCGCGTCGAGGACTTCATCCTGCCGCAGGCTTCCCACATCCGAAAGGCGCTCGACCGGATCGTTTCCGTCTAGGAGCGGCTCGATGACCGTGGCGGGCGACCAGACGGCGGGTTCCTACGTCCTCGGGCACTCCGACGAGGAGCTCGAGCGCCTCGGCCGGCAGGCCCGCCTCATCGAACCGATCACGCGGCGATTCTTCGAGGGAGCGGGTCTCGCGCGGGGAATGCGCGTGCTCGACGTCGGAAGCGGCGCCGGAGACGTGGCGTTCCTCGCGGCCGAGCTCGTCGGAGAGCGCGGCGAAGTCGTCGGCGCCGACCGCTCGGCGGACGCTCTCGCGAAGGCGCGGGAGCGCGCGGCCGCGCGGTCGCTCCGCAACGTCTCTTTTCGCGAAGGCGATCCCGCGGCGCTCGCGTTCGATCGGCCGTTCGACGCGGTCGTCGGCCGTTACGTTCTCCTCTTCCAGCCGGACCCGGCGGCCATGCTCCGAAGGCTCGCCGCGCTTCTGCGGCCCGGCGGCGTCGTCGTCTTCCACGAGCCGGACTGGTACGGCGTTCGATCGATTCCCCCGTGTCCGACGTACGAACGATGCTCCGACTGGATCGTCGAGACGCTCCGACGATCCGGCCACGCGACGGACACGGGGCTCGGACTCCACGCGGCGTTCGTCGCCGCGGGTCTTCCGGCGCCCGTGATGCGGCTCGACGCGCTCGTCGGGGGAGGAGCCAATGCCGCCGACCTTCTGCGCCTCAATGCCGACATCGTGCGCTCGGTCGTTCCGGAGATGGAGCGCCTCGGCATCGCGAAGGCGCGCGAGGTCGACATCGAGACGCTCGCGGACCGCATGATCGCGGAAGCGACCACCCTCGACGCCCTTCTCGTCGGACGCTACGAAGTCGGCGCCTGGTCGCGCGTTTAGAGACTCCTTAGGCTTGCCTGCCCTCCGGGAGGGACAGGATTGTCACCCGGAGCGACAGGATTTCCGGCTCGGCTCTCCGATCCCGTCGGTAACCCCAGCCGCCTCAGCGTCATCGAAACGGGTACGAACCATGCAACGTTCGTACGCGTATTGGATGGCGAGGAGGCTTCGATGAGATGGCTGCCGCTGGAGCTCGAGGAAGATCGGGAGGCGCACCACCGGGCGCTCCGCCGATGCCACGGCTGCGGCGCCTACACGCGTCTCGTCGGCGTCATCGACGGTTTCCCGCGCTGCGAGCGCTGCGTCGCGAAAGCGCGGCGCGAGCGCAGTCAAGAGCGGGAGAGCGATCCGACGGCCGTGGACTTCGTCGTCTGAAACCGCGCTGGCGTAGAATTCCCGCCCGGTGAGGGCGGACCACCGAGCGCGGCACCTGCGCACCGAGCGCTACGGGCCCGGCCTTTTCTCCTCGGTCCTGGAAGCGCCGGCGCTCGCGCGCGCGGTGCGGCCCGGCCAGTTCGCGATGCTCGAGATCCCGGGCCGCGTCCGACCGTACCTGCGCCGCGCCTACTCCGTCGCCGACGCGCGGCCGGAGTCGGGCGAGGTCGAATTCCTCGTCAAGACGATCGGCGCGGGCACCGGAGCCCTCGAGGATCTTCCGGACGGATCGCCGGTCGGTCTGCTGGGGCCGCTCGGGAACGCGTTCTCGCTCGACCACGTGCCGCGCGGCGCTCGCGTCGCGATCGTCGCCGGCGGGATCGGCGCCGCGCCCTTTCCGCTCCTCTATCGCGCGCTCGCGGAAGCGGGGATCGCGGGCGATCTCTTCCTCGGAGGGCGCGGCGAGAAGGATCTCGCCTTCCGCCGCCGCTTCGAGGGGATCGTGAACGGACGGACCCATCTCGCGAGCGACGACGGATCGCTCGGCGAACAGGGGATTCGTGACGGAGGTCTTCCGGTCGCACGCGCGGCAGACGCGCTATGAGCGCGTCTTCGCCTGCGGGCCGATGCCGATGTTCCGCGCGCTCGCGAAGGTCACGGCGGAGCTCGGCGTCGCGGCGGAGTTCTCGACCGAAGCGGAGATGGGCTGTGGCTTCGGCGTGTGTCTGGGATGCGTGATCCCGGCGGTCGAGAAGCCGTTCCTCGTGTCCTGCACGGAGGGACCGATCCTGCCGCCCGAGAAGATCGCGTGGGAGAAGCTGTGAGCGACCGCCTGACCGTCCGCCTCGGGCCCCTCACGCTGCGCAATCCAATCCTGACCGCGAGCGGGACCTTCGGCTATGGGCTCGAGTTCACGGATTTCGTGGATCTCGCGAAACTCGGCGGCCTCTGCACCAAGGGGCTCTCATTGAAACCGCACGCGGGCAACGCGCCGCCACGCATCTGCGAGACGCCGGCGGGGATGCTGAACGCGATCGGGCTCCAGAACGTCGGCGTGGACGCATTCCGGCGGGAGAAGCTGCCGAAGCTGCGCACGCTCGGCGCCACGGTGATCGCCAACGTCTGGGGCGACGCGGAGGACGACTACGTCGCGGTCGTTGAGGCGCTCGAGGACGCGGAGGGGGTCGCGGCGATCGAGCTCAACATCTCCTGCCCGAACGTCTCGCGCGGCGGCATGCTCTTCGGCAATTCGCCTGAGCTCACGGCCGGGCTCGTCGCGAGGGTCCGCGCGGCGACGAAGCGGCCGCTCATCGTGAAGCTCTCGCCGAACGCGCCGGACCTCGTCGCCTCGGCGAAGGCGGCGCGCGACGCGGGCGCGGACATCCTCTCGCTCATCAACACGCTCGTCGGCATGGCGATCGATCCCGAGACGGCGAAGCCTCGCATCTCCTTCGGCACGGGCGGCCTCTCGGGGCCGGCGATCAAGCCGATCGCGGTGCGCATGGTCTATCAGGTCGCGCGGGCGCTTCCGGACACACCGCTCATGGGCATCGGCGGGATCGTGAGCCTCGAGGACGCGCTCGAGTTTCTCGCGGCGGGCGCCGCGGCGGTCCAGGTCGGAACGGCGAATTTCAAGGAGCCGGGCGTCGCGGGACGCCTCGTCACCGAGCTCGAGGCCTACTGTGCGGCGCGGAACGTCGCGGCGGCCTCGCTCGTCGGGCGAGCGCAGGCGGGACGCGCGCCGGCGCGCGAGGCGGGGGCCGAAGGGTGAGGGCGGCCGATCGGATCTGCATCGCCCTCGATTTCCCGACGCGTGCCGAGGTCGTCGCGGCGGCGCGGCGGTTCGGACCGAAAGTCGGGTGGCTCAAGGTCGGCCTCGAAGCCTTCGTCTCCGAGGGGCCGTCCCTCATCGCGGAGGTCGCGAAGTCCTCGCGCGTCTTCCTGGATCTCAAGTTCCACGACATCCCCAACACCGTCGCAGGTGCCGTCGCGGCGGCGGCGCGGTCCGGCGCATCCCTCTTGAACGTGCACGCCTCCGGCGGGCGCGCGATGCTCGAGGCGGCGCGGCGCGCGCTGCCCGACGGACCGTTGCGGCCGAAGCTCGTCGCCGTAACACTCCTGACGTCGCTCGACGCGAGGGCGCTCGCCGACCTGCCGATGGCGGGGCATCCCGAGGGGATCGCGCGGCGGCTCGCGGTCCTCGCGAAGGACTGCGGGCTCGACGGCGTCGTCTGCTCGCCGACCGATCTGCCGGTGATCCGCACGGCCTGCGGTCCGGACTTCCTGACCGTCGTGCCCGGCATCCGTCCGTCCGGCGCCGCAGCCGGCGACCAGAAGCGGATCGCGACCCCGCGCGATGCGATCGCCGCCGGAGCGGACATCCTGGTCGTGGGAAGACCTGTCACGGCGGCAACCGATCCGGACGCGGCGCTGGAGGAGTTGGTGGCGGAAATAGAATCTCCCCAATGAGCGACTGGAAATCCTCCCATCCCCTCTGGATCGTCGGGCACCGCGGCGCGCCGCGGCGCGCGCGCGAGAACACGATCGCGAGCTTCGACTGGGCCGAGAGCTTCGGCGTGGACGCGATCGAGCTCGACGTCCGCCAGACCCGCGAAGGGGAGGCCGTCGTCTTCCACGACGAGGACATCGCGCTCGGCTCGCAGCGCATCCCGGTGCGGCACTTCACGGCGCGCGAGATCGAGAAGCTCACGTTCTCCTCGGAGTTCGGCGAGCACAAGATCCCGAAACTCGAAGAGGTCTTCCACCGCTACGGACGGATGTTGCGCTACGTCGTGGAGGTGAAGACGTCGGCCGGCGTCCAGCTCGCGACGATGGCGCGCCGCGTCGCACGACTCGCGGCGGCCTACCGCGTTGCCGATCGCTGCCTCGTGGCGTCCTTCGACGCCGAGTTCCTGCGCAAGATGCGCGACGCCGATCCGGCAATCGCGACGAGTTTTCTCTTCGACCACCCGGTAGCGCTTCCGGAGCCGGGCCGCGCCACGCCGCTCTTCCCGCCGGTGGACGCGATCGGGCCGCGCAAGGATCTCGTGGCGGCGCCGCTGCTCGCTCAGTCCGCCGCGGCAAATCTCTCCGTGCACGTCTGGACGGTGGACGAGATGGAGGAAGTCGCGCGGCTCGCGGCGGCGGGCGTCGCCTCGATCACGACGAACGCTCCCGACGCGGCGCTCCGGCTGCGCGACGGCGAGGGGCGCGAGGAGCGCCACGTGGCGCTGCGGCCGGTCGCGACGGCCGAGCCGGTCAACTAGAGCGGCATCGACGCGCGCGGCCGGGCGGCGTCGTTGTCGTCGCTACGTCGCGATCACGACGTGCGTGCCCCCGTAGACCTCGAGCGCCGCTCCGGTGATGGCCGCGGCGTCGTCGGAGGCGAGGAAGAGCACGGTGCGCGCCACGTCGCGCGGCCAGAGCTTCTCGGCGAGCGGCAATGCGCGTTCGGCCGCGCCCGTCTCGTCCAGCCGGTTCTCGACCGCGCCGGGACAGACGGCGTTGACCGCGATGTTGTGCTCGCGGAACTCGCGCGCGAGACTCTGTGTCAGGCCGATCAGCCCGAACTTCGCGGCGCTCTGCGCCGAGACGTTGGCGTCGCCTCGGATGCCGTGGACCGAAGCCACGTTGACGATGCGCCCGCGCCGGCGGGCCACCATGCCCGGCAGGACCGCACGGCAGAAATTCGCCGCGCCGGTCAGGTTCGTCGCGATCACCCGGTCCCAGTCGTCGGGCGTGAGCTCCAGGAACGGTCGCCAGACGAAGACGCCCGCGTTGTTGACGAGGACGTCCACGGGCCCGAACTCCGACTCGGCGCGGCGGACGCACTCCTCGGCGGCGCCGCGCGCCATGACGTCAGCCGGAAGAACGAACCCGCGACCGCCCGCCTGCCGCACGAGGCGCTCCGTCTCCTGGAGCTCGCTCTCGCTCCGCGCGACGAGCGCGACCCGGCCGCCCTCTTCGGCGAAACGCAGAGCGACGGAACGGCCGATACCGCGGCCGGCGCCCGTCACGATGACCGTGCGATCGCGGAACTTCACGCGCGCACGCTCGCGAGATCTTCGAAGAGATCGGGATGAAAGAGTTTTCCGGGGTCGCCGCCCGTGAATGAGGGCCCGGCGAGAAGCCGCACGTCGCCCTCGCCCGGGGGCGGCTGGTCGATGCGAACGCTGTGCACGACGAGCGGGAAAAGGTGCCGCTCGGGGTCGCGGGGACAAACGCGCCCGCGGCCGACGCGCACCTGGACCGTCGCCGCCATCGCCGGATGGAGATAGAGGAGCGTCGCGCGACGGCGCCGGATGAGGTTGACCGCCGTGTGGCTCGTCGCGAGCACCGCCACGGCGAGCTCGGTCGGCGAGTTCGCGCGCACCTCGCCCGGCGTCAGGAGCGCGGCACGCGGGAAACCTCCGGCGTCGGCCGTCAGGAGGGGGAGCACGAGGCGGCGCCGCCGGCGAAACGCCTCGCCCGACAGCGCTCGCAGAAGGTCCGAGGGAAGGCGATCGAACTCCTTCATGTCCGGAGAAGTGTAACGTCCGCCGACGCGTTTCGAAGCGGGGGCATATGATCGCGGCATGAAGCGGCTCGCCGCTTTGCTCGCCCTCTCGCTTCTGACCTCCGCGGCGACCGCGGACGAGAAGGCGGACGCGCTGGGACGCGACCTCATCGCCGCGCTCGGCGGACAGGCCGCCTGGGACGCCGCGCGGCAGTTCCAGTTCGATTTTGTGGTCGAGAAGGACGGCCAGGTGATCGCCCGCTTCTCGCACGCCTGGGACCGCTACACGGGCGACTATCGTCTGACGGGCTCGGACAAGGCCGGCGCGCCCTTCGCCGTCTACTTCAACGTCAACACCCGTCAGGGCAAGGTGCTCGTCAACGGCCGGTCCGTCGAAGGCGAGCCGGCGGCGCAGCATCTCGAAAACGCTTATGAGCGGTTCATCAACGACACGTACTGGCTCCTCGCCCCGTGGAAGGTCTTCGATCCCGGAGTGAATCGCTCCTACGACGGGGAGAAGCCCTGTCCCGGCGGGGGAGTGTGCGACGTCCTGAAGCTGACGTTCGGAGAGAATGTCGGTCTGACGCCGCGCGACACGTACTGGCTCTGGATTGCGCGCGACGGACACCGGATGGTGCAGTGGCAGTACGTCCTGAACGGCGCCGACGAGGCGCCGACGACGGTGGCGTGGAACGACTGGCAGAAGCTCGGCGGCATCTGGCTCTCGCTCGACAAACCGATGGTGGGCCGGCCGGTATCGATCCGATTCGAGAACACTTCTGTTTCCTCCGCGCGCGACGACGCGCTCTTCCGTCCGCCGGCGACTCCCTGAGGCGCGCCCGCCTGCTCGCACCCGTGCTGCTCGCCGCGGCGTCCGTGGCCGCGGGCGCTGCGCCCGCGACCTACGAGACGATCCGGACGTCGAGCCTCTCGCAGCCCGCGCGGGTCCTGCTGCTGCGCCCGCCTTCGTTCGCCTCGCGTCCCGAGCGCCGGTACCCGGTTCTTTATTTCCTCCACGACGCCTGGAGCGACGAGACGGCGCTCGAAGAGTACGGGGTCGCCGAGGAGCTCTTCCGGCTCATGAGGTCGGGCGAGCTGCCGGAATTCCTCGTCGTCGCGCCGGGCGCGCGCGGCTCGTGGTTCTCGGACTCCCACGACGGGAAAGATCTCTGGGAAAAGTTCGTGCGCGAGGATCTGCCGCGCTGGATGGAGGAGAAGAATCGCGCGATCCCGGCGCGCGAGGCCCGCGCCGCCACGGGGATCTCGATGGGGGGCTACGGCGTCGTCAAGATCGCGCTGAAATATCCCGACTTCTACGGCTCCGTCTCGGCGCTCTCCGGCGCGCTCATTCCGTTCGGACGGGAGGACCTGAAGCGCTACAGCTTCCTGGCGCGCTGGACGATCCTGCACGTCTTCGGGCGCTCGCGCACGGACAACACGCTGGCCGAGAACGACGTCTGGGAGCTCCTCTCGGCTTCCCATTTCGATACGTCGCCGTTTCCGCTGTATCTGCGCGGCGGGACGGAGGATGTGTACGGCCTCGGGCGCGTCGCGGCGCAATTCGCGGCGTTCGCGGCGGACCACGGCATCGCGGCGACCGCGGTGCTCGAGCCGGGCGTCCACGACTGGACCTACTGGCGCCACGCCCTGATCCCGATGGCGCGGTGGCACGCGCGCCAGTTCTCGTATGATTCGGAGCGATGACGCCCGCGGGATCGAACGGCCACCGGCTCGTTCTCTTCGACATCGACGGCACCCTGCTTTCCGCCGGACGCGCCGCGCGCGAGTCCGTGCTCGCCGCCCTGGAAACGGTCTATGGCTGGAGGTCCGATCCGGACGCCCCGCGGGAAGGCCGGTACGACTTCTCGGGCAAGACGGACCCGCAGATCGTGCGCGAGCTCGTCGGCGGCCACGTTGGCATCGAGCGCCGTGAAGCGGAGCTGCCGCGAGCTCTCGCGCTCTATCTCGAGGAGCTGCGGCGCCGGCTGAGTCCCGAGGCGGTCGTGCCGAAGCCCGGGATTGCCGAGCTGCTGCGGCGGCTCGCGGCGCGGCCGGGCGTCACGCTCGCCCTGCTGACCGGGAATCTCGAGGCCGGCGCGCGGATGAAGCTCGAGCCGCCGGGCTTCAACGCCTACTTTCCCTTCGGCGCCTTCGGAAGCGACTCGGCGGATCGCTACGAGCTGCCGCCGGTGGCCGTGGCCCGCGCACGGGAGCACTGCGGCCGCGAATTCTCCGGAAAGGCCGTCGTGATCGTGGGCGACTCGGTCCACGACGTCGCGTGCGGCCGGTCCCTGGGTGTGCGCTCCGTGGCCGTCGCCACCGGACCGACGCCGGCCGGGCGTCTCGCTTCCGAGCGCCCGGACGCCCTGCTTTCCGACTTCTCCGACGTGGACGCCGGGATGGCGGCGATTCTCGGATGAGACGCGCGGCCGCGCTTTTCGTGCTTTTGACGCTCGCGTCGCTCGGCTGCGCCGGCGGCGGCGCCGGGTCGGCTCCACCCGTTTCGGCTCCGGCGTCCGCCACCGGATCCCCGGCGGCGCCTTCCGCGGCGGCTCCGGGCAACGCCCCGTTCACGGCCGCTCCCGCCGCGGCGCACGACATCCGCGTCACGGTCGACACGCGCGCCGCCCGGGAGATCCTCCTGTCGCTGGCTCGGCCCAAGTGGGAGCCCACCGACATGAAGCTCCTCGAAGACATGGCGCCGATCCGGCTCACGATTCAGGACTCGAGCCGCGACGACGAGGCGTTTCAGCGGGACTTCAAGGAAGCCTGGAACCCGGAGAACCGGACCGCCGTCTTCGACTTCGCGACGATTCGCCGGGAGCTCGATCGGTGGCAGGTGCTGTTCGAAGCCGTCAACTCCGGCCGCGCCGAGCTCGAGCGCGAGAGCGCTCGCCGCGCGGCCGCGCTGCTGCCTGGGGACCGAATCGTCTCCGCGAAGCTCACGGTCTACATCAGCTTCGGTCTCGCGGGCCTCGCTGATCACCTGGCCGCGCGGCTGCCGGACGGATCGCCGGTCCTGGTGATTGATCTGGCGCGCGTCCTCGGCGACGTCGAGCCGGCGTCCACGAATCAGGTCTCCCGGCTCGTGCGCCTGATTTCCGGGGAGGCCTTTCGAATTGCCTGGGCGGCCTACCGCGAAGGCAGTCCCGCCTGGGGGCGGCTGCCCGCGGCGCTCGGCTCGCTCGAGCCTCTCGTCCGCGTCACCGCGGAGTCGGGGCCGGTCGCGCTCTACGGGATCGACGAGAGCTTCTTTCCGCTGTCGACCTGGCTCAAGGAACCGATGCAGCGCAGCGTCAACGACCTCAATCGAATGGCCGAGCGGCTGATCGAGTCCGAGGCGGACCTCGAGACGCGCGTGTCCCTCGCGAGCGAGGTCAAGCGCCCCGACTTCGTGCGCCGCATCGCGGGCCCCGCGGGGGCCTACATGGCCGACGGCATCGTCCAGATTTCGGGGGTCGACGGCCTGCGCCGGACGCTCGCGCAGGGGCCGGTCGCCTTTTTCCAGGCGTACGAAGCAGCGGGGGCGAAACTCAAGGAGCTCCCGCCGTTCTCCAAGCCGGTCGTCGATCGGATCGCGGCGGCCGCCGCGGCGCCGGCGAAATAGGCACGAGGCGAAGCGATGGAGTCTTACCTCGCGCTCGAGAAAACGCTTCTCCTTCTCTGCGCGGACCTCGCGATCATCGTCGCGGCGGCGCGATTCTTCGGGTGGCTCTTCGGGAAGGTCGGCCAGCCTCCGGTCGTGGGAGAGATCCTCGCCGGCGTCATCCTCGGGCCGTCGCTCCTCGGCCGCCTCTACCCGGGAGTGATCCAGACGCTCCTTCCGCCGAAGACGACGTCCCTCCTCTCGGCGTTCGCGCAAATCGGCCTCGTCCTGCTCATGCTGCTGATCGGCCTCGAATTCCCGTTCGACCGGATGCGGCACGCGGCCAGGGCCTCGATATCCGTGGCGGTGGCGGGCATTGTGGTGCCGTTCGCGTCGAGTTACGCGCTGGCGGGATGGCTCTACCGGCTCGCGCCGGGCGGCTCGTCGCTCGGCGCTTTTCGACTCTTCTTCGCGACCGCCGTGTCCATCACGGCGATTCCCATCATGGGCCGGATCCTCATCCACACGCGGCTGACGCGCACGCGGATGGGTCTGACGTCGATCACGGCGGCGGCGCTCGACGATGTCCTGGGATGGCTGCTGCTCGGCGCGGTGGTTGCGACCGTGACGCACGGCGGAATGGATCTCGGACGCCTGGGGCTCTCATTGGCGGGGGTCCTGGTTCTCGGAGCGGGATTCTGGGCGCTCGGACGCTACGGCCTGACGCGTCTGAAAGTGCCGCGCACGCCGAGCGGGGGATTGAGCGCCGGCGCCCTCGCGGGCGTCCTGACCGCGGCGTTCACTTGCGCGATGATCACGAACGCACTCGGCGTCTTCTCGATCTTCGGGGGCTTTCTCTGCGGCATCGCCGGCTCGTTCAACCGGGACCTGCGGGAGGCGATCAAGACGTCGATCGGCGATCTCGTGGCCGTGCTCTTCCTCCCGATCTTCTTCGTCTTCTCGGGCCTGCGCACCGACGTCGGAAGCCTCGGTTCCGACGGGCGCCTGTGGCTCGCGCTCGCGGCCGTGGTGGCGGTCTCGTGTGCCTCCAAGTTCGGCGCGACGGCCCTCGCGGCGCGCGGCGCGGGACTGCCCTGGAAGGAATCCCTTTCGATCGGCCTGCTCATGAACACGCGGGCGCTGATGGCGCTCGTCGTCATCAACATCGGCGCGGACATGGGCGTCGTCTCGCCGGCGGCGTTCTTCTGGCTCGTCACGATGGCGCTCTTCACGACGGTCATCACGACCCCGATCCTGCGGCGGACCTACCCGAGCCCGGAGGCCGCGGGGGCCTGGGCCGACGAGCCGCCGGAACCGCGGAATGTGGCCAGGGCCAAGGGCTTACGCCTGTCCTGATAGCCGACCACCTTCGTGACGCGCCAGAACTGCTAACATCCGACCCGAGGCGCCATGCAAACCGCCGGCTTCCGCAGGCTCGACTTCCAGATCGACGAGGAGATCTTCGGCCATCGGACCGGAACGGTCGTTCCCCGCTATTCGGCCGACCGCGCCGCCGCCGAGCAAGTCGTGCGGAAGGTCAGGCAGCTCTATCCCGACTGGCGGTTCGCCCTCGCCGAGGATCAGTGGGGCTACACCGCAACCTGGCAGTGTCCCGGGCGTCCTTCGGTGACGCCGCTCGTGACTCTCGGTCAGCACCGATCCCCGACCATGACCGTCGCGATCGCGAGAGCCTGCCTCGTGGCCGTCCAGGCCATGCGCCGGTACGAGGAGCGTCGCCAGGCGCGCCACGGAGCCGTGGCGCCCGAAGCGGCACCGAAGTCCCAGCAGAAGCAGTCGGGCTGACGAGCCCTCTTTTCTGAGCCCGCGACCCGGTTTCGGGTCGAACCCTGCCTTCGGGATAGGAAAAAGGTGGGGTCTTGCAGTAGGAAAACTTTGTACTTAGAATGTACAACAAATTCCTAGGATCACTCTTCTTCGCAAGCGGCATTGGCCGTCCCCTGCGCACGTGGTGCTGTGTGCGATGGCTGTCGGTTTTCTCTCCGCCCGAGACGCCGTCTCGCAGGTTTGCGCGACCCCCGGCAAAGATGGAGCGGGCGGCACGCTCGCCGGCGTCGTCAACACCTACTACCCGGGCACGGCTTCGGTGGCCGCCGGAGCGAAGTCGATCACGCTGGGAGCCGCGACCGGCGCCTCGACGGCGATCGCATCCGGCGACCTGCTCCTCGTCGTTCAAATGCAGGACGCGGAGATCAACTCCGCGAACACATCCTCGTACGGCGACGGCGTCTCGGGAGATCCCGGGCAGGGCGCCTCCAGCCTGAACGGCACGGGACGGTATGAGTACGTGGAGGCCACGAGCGCCGTCACCCTCGCCGGCGGATCGGTCTCGATCGTCGGCGCGGGAACCGCCGGCGGTCTCTTGAATGCCTACGCGAACGCGGCTGCGACCGCGACGCGCGGACAAGAGCGCTTCCAGGTCGTGCGCGTTCCGCAGTACTCGACTGCGACTCTGGGTTCGACGCTCACGGCGGGCTGGTGGAACGGAACGACCGGCGGAATACTCGCCATCGACGTCTCGGGAGTTCTCACGCTCGGGGGCGCGACCGTGAGCGTGGACGGCACCGGATTCCGCGGCGCCGGAGGACGCCTCTTAAACGGCGACAGCGGGGGCAGCAGTAACGACTACCGCTCGGTCTCGACGAAGGACTACCACGGTGGAAAGGGAGAGGGCATCGCAGGCACGCCGATGTGGGTGCTCGATCCCTCGACGAGCACCGTCCTCTCGACCCTGGCCGAGGGATATCCCAACGGCAGCATGGCGCGCGGCGCTCCCGCAAACGCCGGCGGTGGCGGAACCGACGGCCGCACGAGCCAGAACGATCGAAACTCGGGCGGCGGCGGCGGCGGAAACGGCGGCGTCGGCGGTCAGGGCGGAAACACCTGGTCCTCGGACCTCGCGCGCGGCGGATTCGGAGGGTTTTCATTCACGGCAAGCGCGTCCCTGTTGATTCTGGGCGGCGGGGGCGGAGCGGGCACCCGTAACAACGACTCGGGCATTGCCTCGAGCGGCGGTGCGGGCGGCGGCCTCGTGCTCGTGCGCGCGGGAAGCGTGGGCGGCGCGGGAACGATCACGGCCAACGGGGCGAACGGCCAGAGCGGCGTCAGCGACGCCGGCGGCGGCGGCGGCGCGGGTGGAACGATCGTCGTGACGACGTCCTCCGGGAGTCTCTCGGGCCTGACGGTCGCGGCGCATGGCGGACAGGGCGGAGACGGCTGGCCGACTCAGACTCCCGGAACCGGGTGCCCGGGCGGCGATGCCTGCAACTACCACGGTCCCGGCGGCGGCGGGGGAGGCGGCGTCGTCCTCCTGTCGAGCGCAGCCGCGTCAGCGGACGTCGCGGGGGGCGCCAACGGCACGACGACGACGGATCAGATCGCATATGGCGCGACTTCCGGCGCGGCCGGCTCGACGAGCAGCATCCTGACGGCTGGCCAGATTCCGGGCGTGAGCTCGGGCGCTGCCTGTGCACCGCCGACCCCGACCCCGACGTCCACTCCGACTGCCACGGCGACTGCGACTTCGACGCCGACCCGCACTCCGACGTTCACGCCGACGAATACGGCGACGCCGACGGCAACACCGACGCTCACGGCAACGGCCACGGCAACGGCGACCTCCACACCCACGCGGACGCCGACGTTCACCGCCACCGCGACGCCCACGGCCACGGCGACGTCCACCTCTACGCCGACGCCCGTGCCTCCGACATTCACGCCGACCTTCACGTCCACGCCGACGATCACGCCGTCACCGACGCCGACTCAGACGCCGACGTTCACGGCCACCGCGACGCCCACGGCCACGGCGACGTCCACCTCTACGCCGACGCCCGTGCCTCCGACATTCACGCCGACCTTCACGTCCACGCCGACGATTACGCCGTCACCGACGCCGACTCAGACGCCGACGTTCACGGCCACCGCGACGCCCACGGCCACGGCGACGTCCACCTCTACGCCGACGCCCGTGCCTCCGACATTCACGCCGACCTTTACGTCCACGCCGACGATTACGCCGTCGCCGACGCCGACTCAGACACCGACGTTCACAGCCACCGCGACGCCCACCGCCACGGCCACATCCACCTCTACGCCGACGCCCGTGCCTCCGACATTCACGCCGACCTTTACGTCCACGCCGACGATTACGCCGTCGCCGACACCGACTCAGACACCGACGTTCACAGCGACGGCCACGCCGACCTCGACGTCGACGTCGACGCCGACGCCGGTGCCTCCCACGTCGACTCCTACGCCGACGAGCACGCCGACGGCGACACCGACTTCGACGCCGACGATCACACCGTCGCCGACGCCGACTCAGACACCGACGTTCACGGCGACGGCCACGCCACCGACGGCGACTCCAACGTCCACGCCGACGCCGGTGCCTCCCACGTCGACTCCTACGCCGACGAGCACGCCGACGCGACACCGACTTCACGCCGACCTTCACTCCACGCCGACGATCACGCCGTCGCCGACGCCGACTCAGACACCGACGTTCACAGCGACGGCCACGCCGACCGCCACTCAACGTCGACGTCGACGCCGACGCCGGTGCCTCCCACGTCGACTCCTACGCCGACGAGCACACCGACGCTACCGACCTCCACGCCGACGATCACGCCGTCGCCGACACCGACTCAGACACCGACGTTCACGGCCACGGCCACGCCGACCTCGACGTCGACGCCGACGCCGGTGCCTCCCACGTCGACTCCTACGCCGACGAGCACGCCGACGGCGACACCGACTTCCACGCCGACGATCACGCCGTCGCCGACACCGACTCAGACGCCGACGTTCACCGCGACCGCCACGCCCACCTCGACGTCTACGCCGACGCCGGTACCGCCGACCTCGACTCCTACGCCGACGAGCACGCCGACTGCGACACCGACCTTCACGCCGACCTTTACGTCCACGCCGACGATCACGCCGTCGCCGACGCCGACTCAGACACCGACGTTCACGGCGACGGCAACGCCGACCGCCACGTCAACCTCGACGGCGACGCCGACGCCCGTGCCGCCCACGTCAACTCCCACGCCGACGAGCACACCGACCTCGACCTCGACGCCGACGATCACGCCGTCGCCGACACCGACTCAGACACCGACGTTCACGGCGACGGCAACGCCAACCGCCACGGCCACCCCGACCTCGACTCCGACGCCGGATCCGCCGACGGTGACACCGACGCCGACTGCCACGAGTACGCCAACGGCCTCGGCGACACCGACTCACACACCGACGTTCACGGCCACGGCGACACCGACTTCCACGCCGACGGCGACCTCGACGCCTGTTCCGCCGACCGCGACACCGACGTTGACGCCGTCTGCTACATCAACCCCGACGTTCACGCCGACGAGCACCCCGTCGTCGACGCCGACTCCGACCGCGACCACCACGCCAACGGCGACGCCGTCGATGACACCGACGCCGACGTCCACTCCGACGCCCACGGCGACGCCGACGGTCCCTCCGTCGACGCCGACTCCGACCGTCACACCGACGGCGACACCGACGCCGCCGGCCGATTTCATTCCGACGGCTTTGGACGTTGACACCGTCGCCGGCTCGAGCAGCGACGGAAACGGGGTCTTCGAGCCCAACGAGACGGTCGACGTCGATCCTTACTGGAAGAACGACGGCGGCTCGTCTTACGACCTGAACGGCGACACTTCGGCCGCCGCCGGGCCCGCGGGTGGCGTCTACTCGATCACCGACTCCGTCGCCGCGTACGGTGTGGTCGGCGCCGGAGCGACGGTCAGCTGCGCGCCGGATCCCTACGCGGTCTTCGCGGCGGCGACCGGACCGCGCCCGGCGTCGCACTGGGACATGACGGTCACCGAAACGCTAAATCATCCGACCACGTCTCCGAAGGTCTGGACGCTGCACCTGGGCGACAGCTTCTCGGACGTACCGCGCTCGTATCCGTTCTACAAGAAGATCGAGACGATCTACCACAACCTCATCACGGTGGGTTGTACAGCGACCGAATACTGTCCGACGGCCAAGGTGCCGCGCTCCCAGATGGCGATCTTCATCGCTCGCGGAATCGCCAAGGGCGGCGGCAACGTTCCGACGTCCGGTGTCTGGAACGGCCAGCCCTACAACTGCACCGCCGGAGGCGTCTCGCTCTTCAGCGACGTGAAGCCGACGGACATCTTCTGCAAGAGCGTCCATTACATCGCCGTGAAGAACGTGACCACGGGCTGCTCGCCCGGCCGCTATTGCTCCGCCGACAACATCACACGCGCGGAGATGGGAATCTTCATCGCCAAGGCGATCATGGCTCCCGCCGGCGGCGCGGCCGTTCCGATGACATACGGGCCCGATCCCGTGACCGGCTTCTCGTACTCCTGCGATCCGGCGAATCCGAATCTGTACTTCAACGACGTGTCGGTCTCTGATCCGTTCTGCAAGCACGTCCACTTCCTCTGGGCAAAGGGGATCATCGTCGGATGCCCGGCGAACCAGTACTGTCCGACGACCGACGTCGCGCGGGACGAAATGGCGAAGTTCCTCACCAACGCGTTCAAGCTCGTCCTCTACGGGCCGTAGCCCGCCGGCGCGTCTCGGCGCCTCATCCGTCGCGGCACGCCGGTTGCACGTCCTTCCGTGCCGGGAGGACGTCGATGTCTCACGAGCACGCGATCCTGGTGGTCGAAGATGACCCGCACACTCGAACCGCCGTCGCCGGCATGCTCCGGGAAAACGGATTCAAGACCTGGCGGGAGCCGAACGGCACGCGAGCCCTGCGCCGGCTGCGCGGGCGTCCAAAGCCTTGCGTCATCCTGCTCGATCTGATGATGCCGGGCATCACGGGGTGGGAGTTCCTGGAGCGCCATCGGGAGAGCCCGAGCCTCTCGAAGGTGCCACTCGTGCTCATGACGGGTTGGACCGATACGGATCTGGCTCAGGCTCGCGCCATGGTCGCGAAGCCGATCGAACCGTCGCGGCTTTTGAGAAGTCTGCGCCGCGTGCTGGCCCAGGCGGCCTGCGGACGTCCCGCGCGGTTGGCTTCGGTCAGAAGGCGGCGGCGATCCGGGAGGTCGCGCCGAGCAGGCGACTGAGGGTGGCGGAGGAGGAAGGATGAGCGGCGGGCGAACCCGCCGCTTGTCGCGCCCTCGGCCGCTGACGCGGCCGACGACGCTCGGTTCGAACCTTCGGTGGGAATGGCGGAGGAGGAAGGATTCGAACCTTCGGTACCGTCTCCGGTACAGCAGTTTTCAAGACTGCCGCCTTCAACCGCTCGGCCACTCCTCCGTGGTTTCAGTTTAGTCGACGCACTGCGAGAGGGCCTCTCCGGCGCGGCGGCAGCCTTCGGACTGCCGCGTGAGCGGCGGGCGGCCCCGCCGCTTGTCGGCTCGGCTATCGCCGGGCCTCGGTGCCAACCGCTCGGCCACTCCTCCGTTGTTTCAGTTTAGACGAGGCGCCGCGCACGCGCCCTACTGCCGCGTCTTCTGGACGGCCAGCGAAACCGCGGTTACGAGACGGCGCGGCGTGAATCGAACCGCCTCGGCGAGGATCCAGTTGCCGATTCCCGGGATCACGACGCGCCGTCCGCGCTTCATCCCGCGGTAACCGGCCTCGGCCACGGACCGCGCGTCTTTGACGAGCGGGCTGCGGAAGAGCCGCGTCTCGAGCATGCCCGCGGCCTTCCCGAACTCGGTCCGCGTCGGGCCGGGACAAAGCGCGGTCACGGTGACGCCCGAGCCCGCGACCTCGCTCGCGATCGCCTCGGAAAACGAGAGGACGTACGCCTTCGTCGCGTAGTAGACGGCCATCAGCGGGCCTGGTTGAAACGCCGCCGTCGACGCGACGTTGAGGATGCGCCCACGACCGCGCGCGATCATTCCGGGCAATACACGCTTCGTGAGCTCCGTCAGCGCGACGAGGTTCACGCGGATCATCGCGAGCTCCTTGTCGAGCGGCGTTTCCGCGAATGGCCCATGGACGCCGAGCCCGGCGTTGTTGACGAGCAGGTCGACCGACAGTCCCCGGGCCTCGACCTCCTGGGTCACTACCCGCGCCGCCTCGCTCTCCGCAAGATCCCTCACGATGATCGTGACGGCTGCCCCGAACTCCTCGCGGAGTCCCTTGCCGATGCTCTCGAGGCGGTCGCGCCGGCGCGCGACGAGGACGACGTCATGGCCGTCCCGCGCCGCGATCGTCGCGAGCTCGAGACCAAGGCCGCTCGAGGCGCCGGTGACGAGCGCGACGGGCCGCGTCAAGAGTCCAGAGTCGAGAGGCGTGGATGCGCGGGCGCCGCGGGGTCGGCGCCGGCCGACGCCTTCGTCAGCGGCCGCGGGCGGATCACGTAGGTCCAGGCGTTGGCGAGCTCGGCCTTGGCCCAGCGGAGCAGTCCGTGGAAGAGCATGACCCACATCGCAGCGCGGACGGAGAAGCCGACGAACTTCGGCCGCCGCCCTGCGTTGTGATTGCCGTAGATCCCGAGCTTCATCTTGCGCTGCGCGATCTTGACGAGACGTCGGTTGTAGAAACGGATCGGGTAGTAGCCGATCTCCGCGCCGTCTTCGAAGAACGGCGGCACGCCGAGCCGTTCATGCGACCAGCGATAGATCGGCATGATCGCGGCGAAGTAGTAGAGCGCCGTGTCGAGAAGGAAAGCGATCGTCATGGTGTCGTAGTCGCCCATGACGTAGTACTTGTCGCGATAGATCGACTCGTAGAAGTACTTGAAGAACCGGTCGTAGCGGCGGTTGTGCTCGGAGTACTCCTTCTCCATCTTCTCGGGGGGCGCGCCGGAGAGCGCCTGGAGAATCAGCCGCGTCCGCGTCCACACGGAGAACGACATCTGGTCGAGCCCCGGCGAGTAGAAGGGATCGAGAAAGCCGCCCGCATCCCCGACGCAGGCCCAGCCCGCGCCGATGTATTTGTCGACGAAGTAGGGCAGGTGCGCGTAATAACGGCAGTCGCCATCGATCGCCTTAGCGCCGACGAGGAGCTCGCGGGACAGAGGATTTCCGTCGAGGAATCGCGTCAGCCGTTCCAGCGGCGTCTTGCCTTCGGGGTTGACGAGACGCTTGTCCCAGACGAGGCCGACGCTCGTCTCGCCCTCGCTCAGCGGGATGAACCAGATCCAGTATCCCCAGCCGGTCATGTGGTTGGTCGCGAGGCGCCGCGGGGCGATCAAGTCCCGCGCCCACGGATCGGCCGGATCGGTCCCGGCGACGGCGACGCCGTCCATGTCCTTGACGTCGCGATACCGGACCCAGATCGCCGCCGTCGGGTGCGTCTCGATCGGCGTGACGCCGCCGCGCTTGCGCGCGAGCATCGCCTGGCGGCCGGTCGCGTCCACCATCCAGCGGCACCGCACGGTGTGCTGCGAGCCGTCGCTCTTCTCGATGGTCAGCGAGTTGCCTTCGGCGCCGCCGAGCTCCCAGGCCGTGACCCTGGCGGGACGCCACACCTCGCTGCCTTCCTCTCGGGCGACCTCGAGGAGGTGCTCGTCGAGCTTCGAGCGGTCGAGCTGGAAGGACGGGGTGCGCGCGAGCTGCGTCGGGCCGGTCTCCGAGGCCTCTCGCAGACGGGTGACCTGATCGTTGAAAAACCAGTAGCGAAACGCCTGCTTCGGAAGCTGCTCGCGCGACAGATGATCCCACTGCTTCAGGACGCGCGTCAGGAAATAGGCCGAGACCTCGACGGTCGACTCGCCGACCTTCCAGTCGAAGTGTTCGGTTTTCTCGACGACGAGGACCTTCAGGTCCGGCCGGCCGCGCTTCAGGACGATCGCCGTCGACGCGCCGGACACGGCGCCGCCCACGACGACGACGTCGTAATCGAAGGCGGCCTGGGGAGTCGGAAGGGGCTCGGCCGTGGCCATGAGAAATCCTAGTCTACGGCAGGAGGCCGCTCTTCTCGTCCACGACCAGAGTGCGGTCGACCTTCTCGACCGGGCCGAGACTCTGGATTTTTCCGGACGGCCACCTCACCGCCAGCGCACCCAGCCGGGTCGCGGCGCCGAGCCCGAGATGCGCGATCGGACTGCCCGTCGACAGGTAGCCGCTCGCGTTGTCGGTCTCGACCAGGAGCACGCGCCCGCCGGGGAGCGTCGCGGTGATTCGCGCGCCCACGCCGTCGCGATTGTCCACGCCCGGCTGTCCGCGCAGGCGAATCCGCAGGAAGTGCTCGCCCGGACGCCGGCTTCCGAGGAAGAGCGCCTCGGGGGCCTGGACCGACCGCACGTAGACGTCGAGCGCGCCGTCACCGTTAGCGTCGAAGGCCACCGCGGCGCGGCCGTTCGTTTCGAGGTCGAGCCCGTCGAGAAATCCCCGCTCCTCGAAGATCGGGTCGCCGCCGCGGCCCTTGCCGCGATTGTGGAAGTAGCGGTCGCGCTCGATGCCGGCCATCCCGACATCCCCTGCGGTCGAACGTCCGCGTTCCCGCGACGTAGTCGTCCCAGTACGCGAGCGAGTCCCACCAGAACTCGAGCTCCGTGTCGTGGTCGCGCCCGTCGCCCCACATGCCGTTGGTCGAGTAGAGGTCGAGCCAGGAATCGTTGTCGAGGTCGGCGGCGATCGTGCTCCAGTTCCAGCCGGCGTGGGCGGCACCCGAGCGCGCCGTCGCGTTCTCGAAGGTGTGATCGGGGCTCTGGAGGAGGAGCGAGTTGCCCGTCGCCATCTTCTCCATCCAGGCGATCGCGACCGGGAGGAAGATCCGCCCGGGAATGCCGATCGGCAGCGACGGATATTCGTGGAGGAAGTACCACTGCGTCTCGGCGCCGGTCGTGTAGAGATCGAGGCGTCCATCGCCGTCGAAATCGCCCCAGATCGCCGACATCCCGTACGCGCGGATCGCCGCGCCGGCCTTCTTCGTCACGTCCTCGAACCGCCGGCCCTCGTTGTGGTACAGCTGCGCGAGCCCGAAGTCGTTCGTCACGAAGAGGTCCGTCGCGGCCGTCGCCGTCGTAGTCGGCGAAGAGCGACGAGAGCGTCCAGCGCGGCGGCTTCGCGACTCCCCAGTCGGCGCTCGCGTCGGTGAAGTGTCCGTGGCCGTCGTTGATGTAGAGATGGTTCGGCTTGCCGTCATTCGCGTCGAACGGCGGGTCGGGCATCTGGTTGTAGTAGTCGCCGGTCACGCAGACGAAAAGGTCGAGGTCGCCGTCGCCGTCCACGTCGGCGAACGTCGCCGTGCGCGCGTCCTTGGGGATCGAGATGCCGGATCGGTCGGTCCATTCCTCGAACGTCCCGTCGCCCTTGTTGTGGAAGAGACGCGCGGGGCCGAAGGCGTCGGTGACGAAGAGATCGGGATAGCCGTCGCCGTCGATGTCTCCGGCGGCGACGCCCGTCGCGGCGATGCCGTGCGTCGCGTCCTTCGCGAGGCCGGCCTTCTCCGTGACGTCGGTGAAATGGCCGCGCCCGTCATTCGCGTAGAGGATGGATCGAAGTCCGTCCGCCACGAAGAGGTCCTCGGCGCCATCGCGGTCGTAGTCGAGGACCGCGACGCCGGAACCCGGCCAGATATCCGAGATCAGATGATTCGTGAGCTTGTAGGGAGGGTCGTGGCGCGGCGCACCGAGACCGGACTCGGCCGTGGCGTCGTGGAATCGGGGGGCGACCTCGGTCCGATCCGGGCCGGCAGAGATCACCGAGACGGAGAAGCGCGGCGCCGACGCTCCGCGCGTCTCTTCGGTCACGCGGACGTCGGCGGCCCGCTCGACGCGCATTCCGCCGGCAGCGAAGCCGCCGACGGTGAAGCGCACGCGGCCGGAGGTCTTCTCGACGCCGCCACGATTCTCGTGCGCCGGTTTCTCGACGCGGAAATCGACATAGCCGATCCGTTCGAGACCGGCCCAGGCCCAGGCGCGGAGCGGCTCGAGCCCCTGGGGATCCGCGGCTGTCGCCTCGCGGCTCCGAAGAGCCCGGCGCGTCGCCTCGCAGGCGTCCCGCCAGCGCACGAGGCGTTCCATCCAGGGTGCGAACTCGTGCCGCAGGCGGTGGATCGAGGTGTTGTGGTACGCCCAGACGCCGATGGCGGCCGCGATCGCCGCGGCGAGAATCAGGAGGATGCGCCGTTTCACGCGCGGGGATGGTACCGCGTGCCGGCGCGACGTCGGCTATTGGCGGAGAGGACGGGATTCGAACCCGTGATAGAGGTTTAAGCCCCTATGGCGGTTTAGCAAACCGCTGGTTTGAGCCACTCACCCACCTCTCCGCGAGCGGTCTGGAGGCGTGATGTTAGTGGATCTTGCTCGAGTTGGGAACTGGGCTTGAGCTGTCATCCGGAGCTCGGCAGGGCCCGTGTTCCGACTCCTACCGCCGGATCGACAGCTCCTCGTAGTAAACGATCGGATTCGATCCGAGGATGCCGAGCCCTTCCACCTCCGGCCGGGCGAAGCAATAGACCTGGTCGTGGAAGAGCGGGATGACGTAGGCCTCGCGCGCGAGGAGCTCCTCGACCTGGCGGTAGATCGCGTGGCGCGTGCGGGGATCGGTCTCGGCGCGGCCGCGCTCGGCGAGCTCGTCGATCTCCGGCGAGCCGACGTACTTGCCGAAGAACCCGGCGTCCGAATGGAAGAGCGTGTGGACGAAGTTGTCCGCGTCCGCGTAGTCCGCGTTCCATCGGCCGATGTTCACGTCGCCGTCGCCCTTCGGTTGCCCCGCCATGTACTCGGCCATCGTCTTGTTGATCGGCCGGAGGCGGAAGCCGATGTCGCGGAAGGCGTCCGTCAGCTCGCGAAAGAAGGCCGAGAACTCGCCGAAGAAAACGGGGTGGACGGCGATCGACAGCTCCGTCGGCTCGCGCGAGACCGTCGCTTCGCACCGAGCTGTCCGAGGCGTGCGCGCCGGAGATCGGTCCGGAGCCCGGACCCGAAGCCGAGTAGCCGAGGAGACCGGGCGGGATGATGCCGTGCGCCGGGATGGCGACCCGGCCCAGCGTGCGCCGGACCATCCCGGCGACGTCCACGGTCCGAACGAGCTCGCGCCGTCGCTCCACGTCCTGAAACGGTCCCTTAAGGCTGTTGAAGGTCAGGAAGTAGGTCGAGAGTCGCGGGCTCTCGCGGTAATTGCCGGCGAACCGCGGATCGTGACGGAACGCCTCGGCGTCCGCCGGCAGCAGATCGGACGAAATGGAGAACCTCCCGGCGAGGAACTCGCTCCGGATCTCCTCGGGCGAGACGCCGAACCGGAACACGATCCCGTCGCTGCGCGGGAAGCCCTCGCGCCAGTAGTGCGGGTTGCGCTCGAGCTCGAGCCGCCGCCCGGGCTCGAAGCGCGACGAGCCGGAACGGGCCGGTGCCGACGGCGCCCTCGCGCGACTCCCGTGCCGACCGCGCCGGTTCCCTCGGGAAGCACGGCCGTCGGTGTGTAGGAGATGACGGCGGGGAAGAAGGCGACGGGCTTCTCGAGGTCGACGAAGAACTCCGTCGGCGAGACGATGTGAAAGCCCTCGAGGTCGGTCGGCCTGGCCGTCGATGATCTTCCGCGCGCCGCGGATCGGCGACAGCAGCCAGCGGTTGACGCTCTGGCTGAGCAGCAGCCGCTCCCAGGAGGAGCGCACGTCGCGCGCCGTCAGGCGGCGGCCGTCGTGGAATCGGACGCCCGGGCGAAGCCGGAAGCGGTAGCGCCGGCCGTCGTCCTCGGGCGTGATCTCGGAGGCGAGCCACGGCACGATCCGCGTGCCGCCGATCGCGCGCGTCAGCGTCTCGAAGAGGCATGGCGCGACTTCGCTCTGCTCCTGCGTTTCGCAGAGGACCGGGTCGAGATCCGTGACGACGCCCGCGATCGGCACGTGAAGCGTCCCGCCGCCGACGTGCCGGTCGGCGACGGCGCGGGCCTCCGGCGCCTCGGCCTTACCGAGCTCCGCGTAGTTGACGTAGGGCGCGGTGCTGCGGAGCTGCAGGCCCCGGACCTGCGGGCTCGCGATCCGGTAGTCCACGTCGTGGAAGAGCGGCACGACGATCGCCGGGTCGAGGAGCGCGTGCTCGAACTTCCGGTAGAGGGCCTCGCGAGCGGCCGGCCGCGTCTCGGCGCGCGCCTCCTCGAGGATCCGGTCGGTCTCCGGCGAGCGAGAAGTAGGCGCGTGCGGCGCCGTTGCCGGAGTGGAAGAGCGTGAACGTGAAGTTGTCGGGGTCGTCGTAGTCGGCGATCCAGCGGCCGAGCATCAGGTCGATGTCCTGGTTCTCGTGCCACGACTCGAGGAACTCGGGCATCGTCTTGGCGACGACGTCGACCTCGACGCCGAGCTCCTCCCAGACGCCGAAAGAGCGCCTCGGTCAGCGCGGCGTACTGGTTCTGGAGGATCGGGTGGACGCGACACCCGCAGCCGGATCGGGAGCGGCAGCCCCGAGGAACGGATCATCTCGATCGCCTGCTCGCGCGGGAGGTGCGTCTGCCGCCGTCCCGGCGTCGTGGCCGAGGATGCCGGGCGGGATCAGGCCGGTGGCGGGCAGGGCGAAGCGCCCGAGCGCGCCCCAGACGAGGTCCTGGGTGCGGACGGCGCCCGCGAGCGCGCGGCCGCAGCGCCGCGTTCGATCCGACCGGAGCTTCCCGTCTGGAAGACGGCGAAGTACGTGTTCTTCTTCGGCGTCTCGACGAGGCCCGCGCGGAAACGCGGCTCGCGGAGGATCGCCTCGAGGTCCTGCGGGAGGAGGTCCCGCGCGAGGTCGAGTCGACCCGACGCGCAGGCCCTCCGCGATCGCCGGCGCGGAGAGCGAGGCGCGGAACTCGATGCCGGTCGAGCCGCGCCGCGGGCTGCTTCCAGGAGCGGGGGTTGCGCTCGAGGACGACCCGATCGGGCGTCTGGACGGCGACCCGGAAGGGGCCGGTGCCGAGCGGGCGGGCCCCCGGTCCCGACCCGCCGGCGGCGATCGCCGTCGCGATGGTCGGTCAGGAGCGACGGGAAAGATCGGCAGCGGAGTCCGCGAGCCGGATCTCGATCTCGCGCTCCGAGCGCGCCGCGATCCCGGAGACCTCGCCGCTCGCGCCCTGCGAGGAACTCCGGGACGCCGCGGATCGCGACGAAGGCCGCCGGCATCTGGTCCTTCGAGAGCCGGATCGAGCGTTCGAGGGACGCCTTGACGGCCGCGGCCGTCAGCGGCGCGCCGTCCGAGAACGCGACGTCGGGCCGCAGCCGCAGGCGAACCGACCGCGCCTCGTCCTCGAAGCTCCACTGCTCGCAGAGCGCCGGCGCGAGGTTTCCCTGCGGGTCCGTCGTCACGAGCGTCTCGAAGACGTTCGCGAGGGCCTCCGTGCTCCTCGTTGGTCTGGAAGGTGCCGGGCTCGGTCGCGGCGATCGGGTTGGCCATGGCGACGACGAGCGTGCCGCCCTGCGGGACCTCCTCCTCGGGCGCCGTTTCGACCGGCGCGAGCTTCTCGATCTCGGCCTGGTACGCCGCGGCTTTCGCGTACTCGCCGCGCAGATTGGCGAGCGTCGCGGCGAGCGAGAGGAGCTTTGCCGAGCTGCTCGCGTCTGCCCGCTCGCGCGCGCCGCGTCGATCCCGCGCTCTACCAACCGTCGCGCTTCGTCGATGCGGCGCGCCTGCCAGGCGGTTTCCGCGACGAGCAGGATCGCGCCGACGGCCCGCGCCGGCTGCTTCTCCTCCTCGAAGCTCGCGGATCGCCGCTTCGCCTTCCCGCAGCGCCGCGTCGATGGCGCCGGCCATGCGATGGCCGCGGGCGAGCAGGAGCCGCGCCTCGCCTTCGAGCAGCCGGTCGGCGGTCTCTTCGGCGTCCTCCAGGTAATCGAGAGCGATCTGGGCGACGCGGACCGCCTCGTCCGGGCTGAACGCGTCGAGGGATTTCTGCGCGAGCTTCAAGCCGTACTCGACGGCCTTCTCGGGGACGTCCGCCTGCGAAAAGTGGTGGACGAGCTCGGGGTAGATGCGCTCGAGCCGGCCCGCATAGCGCTTCTCGAGCAGCTCCGCGTACTTGCGGTGGAGCGACCGGCGCCTGCGGCGCGAGAGCGCCGGCGTAGAGCGACGTCGCGCACGATGCCGCTCGAGAACGTCAGCCGGTCGCCGCGCGACTCGCGCTCCTCCTCGAGCATGCCCTCGCGGACGAGCCGGTCGAGGTCGTCGTCGAGGTCCTTGGCGTCCTCGAGCGAGGTCTCGAGATCCTTCGACTCGAAGGTCTTGCCGAGCACCGAGGCCACCGACAGCAGGTCGCGCAGCTCCTCCGGCAGCCGCTCGATGCGCTTCTCGACGGCCTGCTGGATCGTGGCGGGAAGCGCGTCGGCCGAGATCTCCGTCTCCTTCGAGAAGCTCCAGGCGCCCGGTGTCGTCCTTCGCGATGCCGCCCGACTCGACGAGCGAGCGGACGAGCTCCTTCGTGAAGAAGGGGTTGCCTTCCGTGGCGTCGTGGAGCCGGCGGGCGAGGCTGTCGGTCGACGCCGCCGCGTCCCGACGAGCGACTCGACGAGCGAGCGGTGCTCCGAGGGCGAGAACGGCGGCAGCGTGAGCGAGACGAAGCGCGGGTCGTCGCCGAAGGACTCGAGCATCTTGATGAGCGGATGCCGCCTGTCCGTCTCGGTCTGGCGGTAGCTCCCGACGATGAGCGTCGGCGTCGGGCCGCAGGCGCCGCACGATGTACTGGAGCGCCTCGATCGAGATCTCGGCGCCGTGGAGGTTGTCGAGGATCAGGACGAGCGGCTTTCCGCCCGCGATCCGCGTGAGCGTCTTCGCGATCAGCTCGAAGATCTGGATGCGGTCCTCGGCCTTCTTCTCTCCGGCGGGAACGGCGATGCGCGAGTCGCCTCCGACGGCCGCGCGCAGCTCGCCGATCTCCGAGAGCTGCGGGAAGAGCGCGATGAGATCCGCGGCGAGGTCCGAGAAGTCGGGCCGCTCGCCGGAGGAGCTCGAGGCGTCGCGGCGAGCGGAAGTAGTCCTCGATGAGCTCGCAGAAGCCCTGAGTAGGAAAAGGAGCGGTCCTGCTCGACGAAGCGGCCGTAGAGGACGCGGATCTTCCGCGCGACCGGCGAGGTTCTTGAGCTCCTCGAGGAGCCGCGTCTTGCCGATCCCCGGCTCGCCCGCCACGACCGCGAACTGGCACTCGCCCGAGATCGCCGCGTTCAGGCGCCGCTGCAGCTCGGCGAACTCCTTCTCGCGGCCGATGAAGACGGACATGGCCGGCCGCGCGATCATGCGGCTCGGGCTGATGACCATGGACATCCGGAACTCGTCGCTCGCGAGGCTCGATTTGTGGCGCCGAAGCGCGTCGGCGACCTGCCCGGCTTTCTGCGGACGCTTCGCGGGATCCTTCTCGAGGCAGCGCAGCACGAGGTCCTGCAGCTCCTCGCGGATCTCGGCGCCGAGCGAACGGGGCGGTTGCGGGATCTCGTGGACGATGCGGTAGAGGATCGACTGGACCTCGCCGGTGAACGGCGGCTCGCCGACGAGGCACTCGTAGAGGACGACGCCGAGCGAGTAGATGTCCGAGCGGCCGTCGAACGAGCGCGAGGCGACCTGCTCGGGCGAGAGATAGGCGACGGTGCCGACGAGCGTGCCGGTCTTCGTCAGGCGCGACTCGGTCGTGGCGTGCGCGAGGCCGAAGTCCATGACCCGCACGCGGGCGCCGGCGCCCTCCTCCCGCGTGACCATGATGTTGGCGGGCTTGATGTCGCGGTGGACGACGCCGCGCGAGTGGCTGTAGTCGAGGGCCTCGGCGACCTGGATGCCGATGTCGACGACGTCGCCGAGGCGCAGCGACTGATCGCGGATCAGGCGCAGGAGCGTCGTGCCGCCGACGAGCGGCATGACGAAGAAGAGGGAGCCCTCGTCGCGTCCGAGGTCGTAGATCGGGACGATCGCCGGGTGGTCCATCTGCGCGACGATCTGCGCCTCGCGCTGGAACCGGTCCTCGAGCTCCTTCGAGAGGTCCGCCGAGGAGATGAGCTTGACGGCGACCTCGCGGGAAAGGAGGGGATCCTTGGCGCGGTAGACGACGCCCATTCCGCCGCGGCCGAGCTCGACGAGGATCTCGTATCGGTTGGACAGGATCGACGGTGTCAAGGGTTTTGGTGTTGCCGCCCGCGGGACTATACGCCAGGCGCGGAGCCGCCGTCACAGGTTACGGATTACTATCGCCGCGTGGCCTCCGGCCTCGGCGCGCGCCTGCGCCGCTACTACATCGCCGGGATCGTCGTGCTCGCGCCGACGGCGCTGACGCTGTGGGTCGTCTGGAAGCTCTTCACCTTTTTCGACAGCATCCTCGGCGGGCAGCTGCGCGCCCGCGGGATCTCGGTCTTCGGGCTGGGCTTCGTGCTCTTGAACCTGCTGCTGCTCCTGCTCGGCTGGATCGCGGCCGGACTTCTCGGGAAGCGATTGTTCGCGCTCTGGGACCGCCTCATGCAGCGCGTCCCGCTCATCAACAAGATCTACGCGACGCTGCGGCAGATCGCCGAGCTTCTCCTCGGGCCCGGCCGCGCGGGCAGCTTCGGGCGGGTGGCGATCGTCGAGTTTCCGTCGCCGGGATCGTGGGGTCTCGGCTTCGTGACGTCAAATACGCCGGGCGAGGCGGGGGAGAAAACCGGACGCAAGCTCTGCAGCATCTTCATCCCGAGCGCCGTCAACCCGACGACGGGCTTTCTCCTCGTCGTGCCCGAGGAGCGCGTGACCTATCTCGAAATGACGCCGGAGCAGGCGATGAAGATGATCGTGTCCGCAGGAGCATTAGTACCGGAGCCGGGCACGGGCTCTCAACGCGCAGTCGGCGTTCGGCCGCCCGGCTCCGGAAGAGAGTTTTCAAGGTTAGCTCGGCGAGGTGAGGAGCAGGGACGAGGGCTAGCCTCGGATCTCCTCCGCCCCGAAATACGGCCGCAGCGCCTTCGGGATCCCGATCGATCCGTCGGCGCGCTGGAAGTTCTCGAGGATCGCGATGAGGGTCCGGCCGATGGCGAGGCCGGAGCCGTTCAGCGTGTGGACGAACTCGGGCTTTTCTCCATCGGCGCGGCGGAACCGGATCTGCGCGCGGCGCGCCTGGAAGTCGCCGAACATCGAGCAGGACGAGATCTCGCGATAGGCGTTCTGTCCGGGCAGCCACACCTCGAGGTCGTACGTCTTCGCCGCGCCGAACCCGAGGTCGCCCGTGCAGAGCGAGACGACGCGGTACGGCAGCTCCAGCCGCCGGAGCACCTCCTCGGCGTGGCCGGTCAGCCGTTCGAGCGCGGCGTCGGAGTCCTCGGGCCGGACGATCTGCACGATCTCGACCTTCTCGAACTGGTGCTGCCGGATCATTCCGCGCGTGTCGCGGCCGGCGGCCCCCGCCTCGGCGCGGAAGCAGGACGTCCCGGCGGTGTAGGCGATCGGCAGCGCCGTGGCCGAGAGCGTCTCCTCGCGGTGGAGGTTGGTCAGGGGCACCTCCGCCGTCGAGATCAGGTAGTAGCCCTCGCGCGTCCGGAAGAGGTCGTCTTCGAACTTCGGCAGCTGCGTCGTCCCGAAGAGGCAGGCTGCGTTGGTCAGCGCGGGCGGAAAGATCTCCTCGTAGCCGTGCTCGCGGGTGTGGAGGTCGAGCATGAAGCCGGACAGCGCCCGCGAGAGCCGGGCGCCGGCGCCCTTGAGCACCGTGAAGCGCGCGCCTGCGAGCTTCACGCCGCGCTCGAAATCGAGGATGCCGAGGTCGGGACCCAGGTCCCAGTGCGCCTTCGGCTCGAAATCGAAGCGCGGCGGAGACCCGACGGTCCGCTCGACGCGATTGCCGCTCTCGTCCTTGCCGCGGGGAACGCTCGCGTGTGGCGCGTTGGGGATGCGCGTCTCGACCTCCCCGAGCTCGGCGTCGTCCTTCTCCGCCTGCTCCTCGAGCACGCGGATCTCTTCCTTCAGTCCCTTCATCTCCGCGAGCGCCTCGGGCGACGGCTTGCCCTTGATGGCGGTCAACTCGTTGCGGCGGCGGCGCTTCTCCTCGAGCCGCGTGACCGCATCGCGCCGGCGGCGATCCACCTCGACGAAACGCTCGAGTCCCGATCCCGCGTAGCGCTCGGGATACTCGGCGAGCAGCCGCGCCGCGTTTTCGCGGAGAAAGTCGCGTGGTAGCATGAGCCGGCGCGAGTTATATCGCGCCCGGCAGGCTTCGCGCAGCTCCACCGCTTGAACCGCCCCTCACATCTTCCCGACGTGGACGCGGTGATCGTGAACCGCGACGGCGGCGAGTCGGTCTTCGCGGCGATCCGTTCGCTCCAGGGACAGGAGGAGGTGAACTTGTCGCTTCTCGTCGTGGACAACGACTCGGATCCGGCCGAACGCGAGCGCCTGACGGCCGAGAATGGCGTCCGCGTCGTCCCGTTCTCGCGGAACCTCGGCTTCGCCGGCGCCGCCAACGAGGGCATCGCGCGCACGAGAGCGCCGTTCGTTCTGCTGGTCAACAACGACGCGACGCTCGCGCCCGACTACGCCGCGCGGCTGGCGGCGCGGCTGACGCTCGACGAGCGCCTGGCGGCGGCCCAGGGACTCGTCCGGACGGCCGACGGATCGCGCGTGGACACGGCGGGAATCGCCTGGACCGACCGCGGCGAGGCGGTTCCCGTCCTCTCGGGCGCCGCGGCCTCGGCCGCCCCGGCGGAGCCGTTCGAGGTGGCCGGCGTCTCGGCCACGGCGGCGCTCTACCGCCGGGATGCGCTGGCGGCGGTGGCGCCTCAGGGCCAGGTCTTCGACGACACCTTCTTCGCGTACTACGAGGACGCGGACCTCTCCCTCCGCCTGGCTCGCGCCGGCTGGCGCTTCGCGTGCGACCCCCGGGCATCGGCGCGGCACGAGGGCTCGCGCACCGGCAGCCGCACGCCGTTCCGCCGCGCCGTGTGGACGGCGCGGAATCGCTGGCGGACCCTCTTCCGGAACTTCGAGCCGCGGCGCATCCGCGGCAGCTTCGGAAACCTGCTTCGGGCGGATCTCGCGCACGCCCGGAAGCTCGGCTGGAAGGGCGCGGCGCTGCCGCTGCTGGTCTGGCCGCAGCTGCCGCTCGAGGCGCTCCGCTTCCGGCAGGAGCCCGGCCGCCTGCCCGATTGGCCTGCGGCGGCGCCCGAGGGCGGCCCTCCGTAGAATCCGCGGGTGGACGAGATCGGGGTCATCGTCGTCTCCTGGCACGACGCGCCGGATCTGTACGAGGCGGTGGCGTCGCTTGCGGAGGCGCGCGCTCGCGATGCCGCCGGGCGGCCCCCGCGTGCGGCTGACGGTCGTGGTCAACGGCGGTGACGCGTCGCCGCGCGAGATCGCCCGCCGGTGGCCGGACGCCGACGTCGTCGTCAACGCCGAGAATCGCGGATTCGGTCCGGCCGCGAACCAGGGGGCGGCGAGAACTCCGTCGCCGATCCTTCTCTTCCTCAATCCCGACACGCGCGCGGAAGACGATCCTTTCGGCGCGATCGTGCGGGGCTTCCGTGAACGCCCGGAGGCGGTCGCGCTCGCGCCGCGGTTGCTCGACGAGGACCCGGGCGACGGCGGCGGCGCCGAAACCGACGAGGCGCGGCTCACGCCGCCGGGCCGCGAGAATCAATTCACCTTCCAGCTGCGCGCGCTTCCCGACGATCGCCTCGGACGCGCGCGAGCTCCTCCTCTTCGACCATCTCTTCCCGAACAATCCCGGGCGCCGGCGCGTCGCGGTACGCGGACCGGGACCGCGACCGGCCGCTGCCGGTCGCCCAGGCCGCCGCCGCGGCCCTCGCGGTTCGCGCCGACGCGTTCCGCAAGCTCGGCGGCTTCGCGGAGGACTTCACGCCGGCCTGGTTCGAGGACGTGGACCTTTGCGCGCGGCTCGCGCCGCTCGGCAAGATCCTCTACTGGCCGCCGGCGCGTTTCCGGCATCGCGGAGGCGCCGCGTCCACGCGCCTCGGATATGCGCGCTTCCTGCCGATCTACTACCGCAACGCGCTCCGGTACCGCCGACGGCATTACGGGCTGCCGGCGCGCGCCGCCTATCGAATCCTGCTGCCGATCGGGATGCTCCTGCGTCTGGCGGCGCTGCCCCTGCGCGGGTCGGATCCGCGCCCGAAGGGCGAGTCGGCCCGCGCCTATCTCTCCGTGCTGCGGCTCGCGCTCGGTTTCGGAACATCCTCCCGATGACCGACGTCTCGATCGTCGTCGTCACGCACGACTCGTCGGCGGACCTGCGCGGCGTCGCTCCCGAGCGCCGCGGCGCAGCGGGGGGTCTCCGTGGAAACGATCGTCGTGGACGGCGCTTCGCGTGACGGCTCGATCGGACGCTCGCCCGCCGTCTCCTTCCGGGCGCGCGGGTGGTCGCGCTGGCCGAGAACGTCGGCTTCTCCGCCGCAATGAACGCCGGCATCGAGGCCTCGGTCGGGCGATACGTTCTGGCGCTCAATCCCGACTGCCGCCTGGCGCCCGACTTCGCCGCGCGCCTGACTGCACGGCTGGACGCGCGGCCCGACGCGGGCTCCGCCTCCGGCCGGATCTACCGGGCCGAGGGAGAGGATCTGCGGCCGACGTCCCGTCTCGACTCGACCGGCATCGTCTTCTCGGCCTCGGGCCGCCATTTCGACCGGGGATCGGAACGGGAGGCCGAGGGGCGCTATCTGCGGGAAGAGGAGATCGCCGGCACGACGGGCGCGGCCGGCTTTTACCGGCGCGAAGCCCTCGAGAGCGCGAAGATCTCGACGGGGTACTTCGACTCGGACTTCTTTCTCTACCGCGAAGACGCCGACCTCGCATGGCGCCTCGCGCGGCTCGGCTGGAAGTGCCTCTACGTCCCGGAAGCGGTCGCGTGGCACCGGCGGACCAATCTGCCGTGGCGGCGCGGGCGGATGTCGGCGCTCGCCAACTACCACTCGGTCAAGAATCGGTTCCTCCTGCGCATCAACAACCAGACGGCCGGCGAGTTCTTCGCGACGCTCCTCCCGACGCTCGCGCGCGATCTCGTCGTCATCGGCGCCTGCCTGACCGTCGAGCGGTCGTCGCTGCCGGCGTTCGGCTGGCTCTGGCGCAATCGCCGCCGGCTCTGGGCGAAACGGAAGGAGATCGCCGCGCGCGAGCCGGCGGCGCGGTTAGTATTCGCGGCGAGGAGGAATCGTGAACCATTTTCCAAGCCGGGGCGCGCTGGCCCTCGGCGCGATCCTGGCGTCTCTTCGCCGTTCCCGGTTCCGCCGCCGCACAGGCCCCTCCACAGAAGAAGGAGGCTCACTGAGCTTCCGGTCATCAAGGAGGTCGGCGGCGATTTCGACGTCCTGAAGAAGCGCCGCGTCATTCGCGTCCTCGTCGTCTACAACAAGACCAACTACTTCATCGACAAGGGCACGCCGCGCGGAGCCACCTACGAGGCGTTCAAGCTCTTCGAGGACGATCTCAACAAGAAGTACAAGACCGGCAATCTCAAGATCCACGTCGCTTGCATTCCGATGGGCCGCGCGCGAGCTCGCGGAGGCCCTGCTCTCGGGGCGCGGAGACATCGCGGCCGCGAACCTGACGATCACTCCGGAGCGTCAGAAGATCGTGGATTTCTCGACTCCGACGATCTCCGAACGTCTCCGAGATCGTCGTCTCGGGGCCGGCCTCGGAAGCCATCACGGGCGCCGACGACCTCTCCGGCAAGGAGGTGTTCGTCCGCGAGAAATCGATCTACCACGAGAGCCTGCAGGCGTTGAACGCCGATCTCGCCAAGCGGGGCAAGCCGCCGGTGAAGTTTCGGTTCGCGCCGGCGGAGCTCGAGGACGAGGATCTGCTGGAGATGACGAACGCGGGACTCGTCAAGTACGTCGTCGTGGACGATTTCCTGGCCCGCTTCTGGTCGGGCGTCTACCCGAAGCTCGTGATGCATCCGGAGGCCGTCCTGCGCAAGGACGCGCAGATCGGCTGGGCGATTCGAAAGAACAGCCCGCTCCTGAAGGCCGAGCTGGACGCGTTTCTCGCCAAGTACCCCGCGGGCTCGGCGACCCGCAACATGCTCTTCCAGAAGTATCTGAAGAGCACGAAGTTCGTGAAGAACGCGGCCTCCGAAGACGGAGCGGAAGAAGTTCCAGCAGACCGTCCAGTTCTTCCGGACGTACTCCGACAAGTACGACATGGACTACCTGCTGATGGCCGCGCAGGGCTACCAGGAGTCGCAGCTGAACCAGAACGCGAAGAGCCAGGTCGGCGCGATCGGCGTGATGCAGGTGATGCCGGCGACCGGCAAGGAGCTCGAACGTCGGCGACATCACGCAGCTCGAGCCGAACATCCACGCCGGGGTCAAGTACATGCGGTTCATGATCGACAAGTACTATCGCGAACGAGCCGATGGACAAGCTGAACAAGGGGCTCTTCGCCTTCGCGTCCTACAACGCCGGGCCGGCGCGGATCGCGAGCCTGCGGAAGGAGGCGGCCAAGCGGGGCCTCGATCCCAACGTGTGGTTCAACAACGTCGAGATCGTCGCCTCCGAGAAGATCGGCCGCGAGACGGTGACCTACGTCGCGAACATCTACAAGTACTACATCGCCTACAAGCTGATCACCGAAGACCTGGAAGGCGCGGAAGAAGGCGCGCGAATCGGTCGTCAAGCCCTAGAGTAAGGACGCGGGTGAGAATCGCGATCCTCGGCACCCGCGGCGTTCCGGCGCGATACGGGGGGTTCGAAACGCTCGCGGAGGAGCTATCGGCCCGTCTGGTGGTTCGCGGTCACGAGGTCACCGTGTACGGGCGTCCGCGCTACGCGGAGCCGGGCCTCTCGGAATGGCGGGGCGCTCGCGATCCGAGTGCTGCCGACGCTCCCGACGAAGTATCTCGACACGGTCGTGCACGGGGGCCTCTCGGCTCTCGACGCGGCGTTCGAGCGCTACGACGCGGTCCTCTTCTGCAACGCGATCAACGCGGCCGTCGTGCTTCCTGCCGCGGCTCGCCGGCCGGACGCGCGTGGTCCTGAACGTGGACGGACTCGAGCGGAACCGGCGCAAGTGGAGCGTGGCGGGCCGCTGGGCCTACCGCATCTCGGAGCGGCTCTCGACGATCGTGCCGGACGCCGTCGTCTCCGACGCGCGCGTCATCCAGGACTATTACCGAGAGCGATACGGAATCGACAGCGTCTTCATTCCGTACGGGGGCGATCTTCCGCGGCCGGCGGGTCGGGGAACGCTCGATCGGCTGGGGCTCTCTCCGGAACGCTACGTGCTCTACGTCTCGCGCCTGGAGCCGGAGAACAACGCGGACGCGGTCGTCCGCGCCTACCGCGACGTGCCGGGGAGACGCCGCTCGTCGTCGTGGGGGATGCGCCGTACGCCGCGGACTACATCGCCCGCGTTCGCCGCGAAGCCGATGCGCGCGTGCTGATTCCCGGGCGCCATCTACGGCGAGGGATATCGGCGAGCTCCTGGCGAACGCGGCCGTCTACGTCCAGGCGACGGAGGTGGGCGGCACGCACCCGGCCCTCGTCGAGGCGATGGGGTTCGGGCGCGTCGTTTGCTACAACCAGTCCCCGGAGAACGAGGAGGTGGCCGGCGGCGCGGCGCTGCCCTTCGACGTCAACGAATCCGGACTCGCTCTCGTCCCTGCTGCAGGCGGTTCTGGACGATCCGTCGGGCCATGCCGGGTGGGGAGAGAAGGCGCGCCGCCGTGTCGGGGAGCGATACCTGTGGGAGGACGTGGCTTCGACGATATGAGGCCGTTCTTGAAGGAAAGCCTCTCATCTCATAACATGCGAATGGTTTAGCGGCGCCGCGAGCCGCGGCCGGTAAGACATGTTGAAGCAGAAAGCACGCGTGGTGGCCCTCGGGGTCCTGGCGGGAGACCTCGCCCTGACCGCAGTTTCGCTGCCTCTGGCGTACCTTCTGCGGGAGAGTGTTCTGGCGCGATTCTTCCCCCGGCTCTTCCCGCAGCCGCTCTATCCATTCGAGCAGTACTTCTTCCTCCTGACCCTGATCCTGCCGATCTGGGGGCTGCTGCTCTACGCGCGCCGGCTTCTACCGCAGCCACCGGACGCTGCCTCTCGGAGAGGAGATCTGGGCGGCGGCGCGTGTCGCGTTCGGCGGGACGGCGCTCCTCGCCCTGATCGTATACGGCCTGCGGCTCGAGTTCGTGAGCCGCTGGTTCCTCGTCGTCTTCGGGTCGCTCAATTTCGCGTTCCTCGCGAGCGAGAAGGTCGGGCTGCGCCTCGCGTCCCGCTGGGTGCGCGCGCGCGGCTACAACTTCCGCACCGTCCTCGTCGTCGGCACCGGCAGCAAGGCCGCCTCGATGGCGGACTTCTTCGAGGCGCACCCGCACTGGGGGTTCCGCGTCGTCGGCTATCTCGACGACGACAACGGCGGCGAGATCCGGCAGGGAAACCGCTGGCCCTGTCTCGGGAAGATCGCGGATCTCGAGTCCGTGCTCGCGGGCGACGTCGTCGACGAGCTGATCTTCGTCATCGAGAAGGGCAAGCTCGGCGACTACGAGGAGGCCCTGCTCGTGGCCGAGCGGCACGGCGTGCGGGCGCACGTTTCTCTCGACATCTTCCCGCACGTGCTGGCGCGCCCGGTGCTGGAGGAGCTGGACGGCGTGCCGCTCCTCTCCTTCACGACGACGCCTTCGAACCCGGTCCAGCTCGTCGTCAAGCGGGGCGTCGACCTCGTCGTGTCGCTCGCGCTCTTCCTGCGTCACGCTGCCGATCCAGGCTGCTCGCGGCGGTCGCGATCAAGCTGTCCTCGTCCGGGCCCATCTTCTTCCGCCAGACGCGCTGCGGCTTGAACGGCCGGCATTTCACGCTGGTGAAGTTCCGCACGATGCAGAACGGCGCCGAGGAGCGGCTGCCGGAGATCTCGCACCTGAACGAGATGTCGGGGCCCGTCTTCAAGGCGTCGCACGATCCGCGACTGACCCCCGTCGGGCGCGTGCTCCGGCGTCTCTCGATCGACGAGCTGCCGCAGCTCGCCAACGTGATCGTCGGCGACATGAGTCTCGTCGGCCCGCGGCCGCCGCTGCCGGAGGAAGTTGCGCGCTACGAGCCCTGGCAGCGCCGCCGTCTGTCGATGAGCCCCGGCTTGACGTGCCTCTGGCAGGTCTCCGGCCGAAACGACGTCGACTTCGACCGCTGGATGGAGCTCGACCTCAAGTACATCGACACCTGGTCGCCGATGCTCGACGTGAAGATCCTGCTCAAGACCGTGCCGGCGGTGCTGTCGGGGAGGGGAGCGCGTAGCAGCCGGCTGAGGTCGTAGGACTCGGGCCGGCCCCGACGGGCCTGCCCCTACGACTTGCTCGGGCTCCCTCTACCTGTTCCCGTCCATCGGCGGGCCCTCGGCTTCCTTGAACAGGTACTTGATCGAGGTCTTCGGGATCAGCAGGTTCGGGCCGCGCTCACGGTTCACCTTCAGGCAGTTCTTGTCGTACCACTCGATCCAGCCGTGGACCTCCTCGCCGTCGTTCAACACCACGACCATCGGGGTCTTGGCCGCCATCTGCTTGAGGTAGTAGTAGCTCTCGGCATTGGTCTGCTCCGGCGGGACCTGCTTGCGCTGCTGGAACGTGCGCGTCGGGTACCTCTCGGAGAGCTCCGAAAGATTCGGGCGAATCAGCTTGCGGTTGCCGGGAGCGTCCTCGCCCGGTCGAAATGCGCTCCCGGTCGGGTTCCTCTCTGCCACGGATGTTCTCTCTTGGCCCCGTGAAAAAGGCGGGACGCTATATGCCCCTAAACCGGGGCTTCGGAGGAAAAATTCTGGTTCTTCCGGGGGGGCGAGGAAGCTTCCGGAGCGGGGCGGCCCCCCTCGTCCTCGTAAGCGAGACAGCACATGAGCCGGCCGCACATCCCCGATATTTTGGAAGGGTTTAGCGACAGGTTCTGGCTCTTGGCCATCTTGATCGTGACGGGGTGGAATCCCTTCAGGAACGTCGAGCAGCAGAGGGTCAGGCCGCACGGCCCGAGGCCGCCCCGCATCTTGGTCTCGTCCCGCGGGCCGACCTGACGGACCTCGATCCGGACCGGATACTTCATTGCGAGGTCCGCGACGAGCCTGCGGTAGTCGATCCGCTGTCTCGGAGGTGTAGTAGATGGAGTACTTGCGGCCGTCGAAGCTCTCCTCGACGCGGATCAGCTTCAAGGTCAGTCGCTTCTCGGTGGCCATCTCCCGGGTGTCGCGGAAGAAATTCTTCTCCCGCTCGAGCTTGGCCTGGTAGCTCGCGAGGTCGCGAATCGGTGGCCACGCGCACGAGCCTGCGGGCGTCGCGGAGCTGGCACTGCTTGACGATCAGCGGGTGCAGCGTCGTGACCTCGGCGTACTCGTAGCCGCCGTCGCCCTCGATGACGAGGCGCTGTCCCTTGCGGACTTCCGTCCCGTTGGTCTCGCAGAAGACGACGCGGCCATCCTCGTTCTGGTTGATCCGGACGCCGATGAAATGGCCTCCGGGGTTGAACGAGTTGCCTACGGTGCAGCCGCCACAGCCGGACATAAGAACGGGGTAAGTTATCACACGAAACGGGTTGAGGCGACCGGTCGCGGCCGCGGCCCGTTCAGTCGCCGCCCAGCTCTCGCGCGATCGCTTCGAGAAGCGCCGCCGGGCTCCCCGTGGCGAGGCGCCGCGCTCCCGGAATCGCCGGCGCGTCCGAGGGCAGAAAGATCGGAGGCGGCGCGAGGATGTCCTCTCGAATCGCCGCGACGGCCGCGGCCGCCTCGGCCAGGACGAGCACGGCGTCGATGCGCCGGTTGCGCCCGAGCTTCTCGACCGCGTCGTCGGCGTCGCGCGCGTGCAGGACCTCGACGGCGGACGGCGGCTCGGCATCTTCCACTCCGGGGCCGCCGACGACGAGAACGGCGATCACGCTTCCGTCACCTCTCCGCGCGGATCACGACGGAACCGAGCGGCCGGCCCTGGTTCTCGCCTTTTCGAACGAGCCAGAACACGAGCGTGTAGAGGCCCGGACCATCGGGTGCGAGCGCGATCGCGAAATCGCGGTCGTGTCCGAGGCGGAGCCGGTCCTCCGTCAGGACGCCCACGATCTGGAGGTCGCGATGGCCTTCCGGCACGAAGGCGCGCGACGCCTTCGGGTAGCTGTACGACGTGCGCCGGCTCGCTTCCTCCGCCGTCAGCGGCCGCGGGAGGGCCTCGCGCGCGATCGTGACGAACGCGACGCGATACGGCGCGCGAGCGGACGCGCTCACGCGCACGGCGATTCCGTGCGGATCGTTGCGGACCGCGGCGCGCTCGAGGCCGCGTGCGAGGAACTCCTGGGCCATCTGGAACCGGCCGCCCGTCATCGCCCAGCCCACGCCGACGTGCGTGGCCTCGGGGTCGAGGATCGTGCGGCGGTGCCCGTCGTCGGGAGGCGTCTCGCCCATCATCGAGCGGTGCGCCGCGAGCGCGAGCGAAAGCGGCGTGCTCGGAAAAGGTCTTCGCGGTCGTGCTCCACGAGGCGACGTTCTCCGCCTGGTAGCCGAAAACTCCCGCGAGGCCGGTGCGCGCGTAGGGCGGCACGCCGTCGCGCAGGAAATGGCCGTTCGTCTTTTCGGCGACCTGCGCCGCGCAGAAGGCGTCGGCCACGCGGGCCGCGCCCTCGTCCCACGCGACGGGAGAGAGGCCCGCCGCGGCGCGGTCCGCATTGATGCGCTCGAAGACGGCGCGCCGGACGGGCTCCGGCGGAGACGCCGGCGCCGGGTACTCCTCCGCGACCGCGTCCGCCAGGCGGCGGCGCGCACGACGCGCGCGAGAGGAGCCGCGAGGCTCCGGGGAAGGCGCGGCGCATGCGGAGAGCACGCGGCCGCGAGCGCGAGCACGGCGAGCGGCGGCGTTCGTGTTAGCTTCACGCGCGGCCATGACCCAGATCCGTTTCGGGACGTCGGGCTGGAGCGCCGTCCTGGCCGACGAGTTCACGTTCGGAAACGCCCGGCGGGTCGTGACGGCCATCGCGCGCGTGCTCCGCGCGAGGGGCGAGCGGGGCAGACCGTTCTCGTCGGCTACGACACGCGATTCCTGGCCGAACGTTTCGCCTCGGAGGCGGCGCGGATTCTCGCTCCGCGAGGGCTTCGCCGGCCGAGATGGCGGCGCGTCCCGTTCCGACGCCGGTGCTCGCATTCGAGATCCGCCGCCGCGGCGCGGCCGGCGCTCTGAACTTTACCGCGAGCCACAATCCGCCCCGGTATCTCGGCATCAAGTTCTCGACGTCCGACGGCGCGCCGGCGCTGCCCGAGGTCACGAGACCGCGTCGAGGAGCGAGATCGCCGCGATTGCCGGAGAGTGCCGTCCGCCCGAAGAAGCGCAGGTCGCCGCGCTTCGACCCGGTCGCCGCCGTACCTGGCCGACCTCGGGACGAAGGTGCGGGCCGAGGACGTCGGCCGCGGCGCGCCGCACTTCTCGCTCGACTTCCGCTTCGGGACCTCGTCGGGATTCCTCGACGCGTTACCTCGAGAGGACGGGCGCGCGCTCTCGAGCGCCTGAACGCGAAGGCCGACCCGCTCTTCGGCGGCGAGTCGCCGCAGTGCGGCGAGAAGGAGCTCGTCGCGCCTCGGCGAGGCGGTGCGCGAAGCACGGCTCGCGCCTCGGCCTCTCCTGCGACGGCGACGCGGACCGCTTCGGCGTCTGCGACGAGACCGGGGCGTACGTCACGCCCAACCAGATCCTGTCGCTCCTCCTCTTCGACCTGCTCGGCCGCAAGGGGCGGCGCGGCGGCGTCGCCCGAAGCGTCGCGACGACGCACGCGCTCGACGCGATCGCGAAGAAGTTCGGCGTGCCGCTCTACGAGACGCCGGTCGGCTTCAAGTACATCGGCGAGAAGCTGATCGCCGGAGAGATCATCTTCGGCGGCGGAGGAGAGCGCGGGCCTGACCGTCGAGGGCCACGTCCCGGAGAAGGACGGGATCCTGGCGGACCTGCTCGCCGCGGAGATGGTCGGCGCGGCCGGGAAGACCATCGCGCAGCTGACCGCCGAGCTCGACCGCGAGATCGGGCCGTTCTACTCGAGCCGGCTCGACCTGCCTCTGTCGCCGGGGGACAAGGAGGCCCTGAAGGCCCGCCGCGCAGTCGCCGCCCGACGACGTACGCCGGGCGCCGGGTCGCCTCCGTCAACCTCATGGACGGCCTCAAGTTGATTTTGGAGGACGGTTCGTGGATTCTGGTCCGCGAGTCGGGAACCGAGCCGGTCGCGCGCGTGTACGTCGAAGCATCGTCGGAAAAGGACCTCGACGCGCTCTCGCGCGCGGGACGCGAGCTCCTGCAGAAGTGAGGGTGATCGCGTGAGCTTCCAGATCGAAGCAGTTCATCGGCGCGCGAGATCCTCGACTCGCGCGGCAACCCGACCGTCGAGGTCGAGGTGCTGCTCTCGGGCGGCGCCTCGGGCCGCGCCGCCGTGCCGTCCGGCGCTTCGACCGGGGAGCGCGAGGCGCTCGAGCTGCGCGACGGCGACAAGACGCGCTACGGCGGCAAGGGCGTGCACGAAGGCGGTCGCGCACGTCAACGGCGAGATCGCGGAGGAGGTCCAGGGCGCCGACGCGCGCGACCAGGCCCTGCTCGACCGGATCCTGATCGAGCTCGACGGCACGCCGAACAAGGGCCGCCTCGGCGCCAACGCGATCCTCGGCGTCTCGCTCGCCGTCTGCCGCGCCGCGGCCGAGGCGCTCGGGGCTGCCGCTCTACCGGTACCTCGGCGGCGCCGGCGGCGCACGTGCTGCCCGTGCCGATGATGAACGTGATCAACGGCGGCGCGCACGCCGACAATCGTCTCGACCCGCAGGAGTTCATGGTCTGCCCGGTCGGGTTCGCGACGTTCGCCGAGGCGCTGCGCGCGGGCGTCGAGGTCTTCCACGCGCTCAAGTCGATCCTGAAGAAGAAGGGGCTCTCGACCGGCGTCGGCGACGAGGGCGGCTTCGCGCCGGACATCGCGTCGGCGCGCGAGGCGCTCGATCTCCTGGTCGTCGGCGATCGCGGCGGCCGGCTACAAGCCGGGCAAGGACATCGCCATCGCGCTCGACCCGGCCGCCTCCGAGTTCTACGAGAAGGGCAAGTACGTTCTCGAGCGGCGAGAAGAAGACGCTCTCCTCCGATCAGATGGTCGCGTACTGGGCGGCGCTCGTTCGCGACTATCCCGATCGTCTCGATCGAGGACGGCATGGGCGAGTCCGACCGGAAGGGCTGGGTCGCCTTGACGAAGGAGCTCGTCCGGGCGCATCCTCCTCGTGGGCGACGACGTCTTCGTGACCAATCCGGAGATCCTCGCCGCCGGAATCGCCGACGGGATCGGCAACGCGCTGCTCGTGAAGCTCAACCAGGTCGGCACCGTGACGGAGACCCTCGAAGCCGTCCGGCTCGCGCAGACGAACGGCTACAAGACGGTCGTTTCGCACCGCTCCGGCGAGACGACGCGACGACTCGATCGCGGATCTCGCGGTCGCCGTCAACGCGGGGCTGATCAAGACCGGCTCCGCCTCGCGCGGCGAGCGCCTCGCCAAGTACAACCGGCTTCTCACGATCGAGGAGGACCTCGCCGGCGTCGCAGTCTTCGCCGGGCGGGACGCCTTCCGCGCGTGAGCGCCGCTCCCGAGCCCGCGCGCGAGCCGCGTCCCTTCGCGGCGTTCCTCGTCTCGCTCGGCGTTTCGACGATCCTGCTGTGCGTCCTGCTCTTCTCCGACCGCCGGGTTTTCGATCTCGCGGGCGCGCGCGCCAGGGTCCGGCAGCTCGACGCCGAGATCGCCGAGAAGGAGAAGGAGAATCGGGAGCTGCAGGCCGAGCTCGAGGCCGCGAACAAGCACGAGTTCCCGGCCGAGCGCGTCGCGCGCGAGGAGCTCCAGCTCGTCGGGCCGTCGGACCTCGTGCTCCTCTATCCGGCCGGGAGCGTCACCGCCCGGCCGACGCCCGCGGCGCCGCACGCCGCCGCCCCCGCGCGCTGAGCGCGCGCCGCCTCAGGTCTTCAGCGTCCGCGCGAGCGCCAGAACGCCGAGCAGCACGGCGGCTGCGACCGCGCCCCAGAGCCAGACGGGCGTGCGCGCCGGTGGCGCCTCGGCGCGCGCGGGCGGTCCGATGGTCGCCCGCCCGGCCGGCGCCGCGAGGACCTCGGACGAGAGGAGCGCGAAGTCGTATCGGGGAGCCGCCGCCGCGCGGTTGCCGGCGAGCAGAAAGAGCTTCGAGCCCGGAGCGAAGGCGAAATCGATGCGCGAGACCGTCGTGATCAGGCGCACCGGCCCGCCGTCGAGCGGCGCGTTGTCGCCGTTCGGAATGCGGATGCGGATCGCTTCTCTTGCGGAGGTCCCGAGGCGGATGCGGAACGAAGAGGCCTCGTCTCCCGAACGTCGTTCCCAGAGCGCCTCGCCGAGGGGTTGAATGCCCGCGGCGCCGCGCGCGTCGCGCAACGGTGCCTCGACGAAGACGGAACGCGAGAAAATGGACGGACCGGACGCCTCGAGCTCGACGGCCTCGAGCGGCGCGTGGACATCGAGGCCCGAGATCTCGGCGACGGATTCGCCCCCGCGGGTCTCCCATCGCGGGCGAACCGTGCGGACGACCTCGCGCGCCGCCCGCTCGAGAAGATAGGGCACCTGCCGGTTCTCGCCGTCCACGACGCGGAGCGCATCCGGAGATACGTCGGGCGGGAGGTCGCAGTACGCGAGCGTGCCCGAGGACGGCAGACCGATCGCGTATCGAGTCGGCCAGACGGCCGGATCCACGGCGGGCCCGAGTGACGGCGTGAAAGCCGGGGCCGCGGCGGACACCGTCGCCGGCCCGAGACGGGCCTCGGCGAAGGCGGGGGGCGCGCCCTTCCGCAGCGCGGCCGCGACGTCGTAGCGCGGCGCCGTCGCGGATGCGGAGCCGTAGCGCAGGAGTAGCGAGCCGGCCGGCGCGAAGAATCGCAGCGTCGCCGGCTCGACGAGCGCCGTGACCCGGAGGTTCGCGAGTGGCGGCGCATCGCCGTCCTCGATCTCGATCTCCAGCGTTCGGGCGGCGATCGGTTCGGAAGGCGTCTCGAGGGAGGGCGCCGCGCCGGGAGACTTCGTCAGCAGGCCGCTCGCGAGGAGCCGGCGTCGGATCTCGTCGCGGAAGAGGATGCGCTCGTAGATGCGGGCGCGGCGCGCGAACGCGGGATCGTCCGCGTCGAGCCGCAGCGAGCGAATCATCAGATTGGCGGCGGGCAGCGCGAGTCTCGCGAGCGTCGCGCCCTTCGGCGCGTCGGAGGAGATCGAGAGCGCGAGCGCGCGCTCGGCCGTGGCCGGCGCGGCCGGGGAGGCGATGCCGAGGGCGACGGCCGTCGGCCGGATCGGATCGCCGTTGCGGTCGTCGAACCGGAAGCGCAGGAAGCGGCGATCGTTCGGAGCGAACCGCAGCGTGAGCATGCGCGTTCCGGGGGTCGCGAAGATCGATCCGCGCGCGATCTCCTTCCACGCAGCGCGATCGTCGGAGGCCTCCGCAGCGACCGGCTTCAAGAAGTCCTCCGCTTCGACCGCGAACGTCGCGCGGTCCGCGAGCGGCGGGGAAGCTCCGCGGTCGAGGATCGCCGTCGTCTCGGTCTTCGAGACGGACTCGACGTCGGAAAGAGGCATCTCGGGTCCCGCGGCGCCGGCGCCGGAGCCGAGCGCAAAGGGCACGTCCTTTCCGTCCGCCTCGATGCGCAGGTCGGGGAGACCCGGGCGGCACGCGTCGAGCACGTCGTCGGGGAGATCGAGACGCGTCCAGCCCGAGGCCCCTTCGATCGGACGCGAGAGCCGGAAGGCCGTCGGATCTGTGACGGCGCCCACGGCGGCGAGCGCCGCGGCGGCCCAGACGAGCGATCGCCTGGCCCTCAGAGGGACTCCTTCGAGAAGACGTAACGCTGCGTCAGAAAGGACACGGCGAGCAGCGCCACGGCGAGCCCCACGATCGATCCGACGCGGTAGAGCGCCCCGAGATTCCAGAGATCGTGCAGGAAGACCTTACCGATCGTGAGGATCAGGACGCCGAGCGCGGCCGCGCGCGCCGGCTTGGCCCGCCGCGCGATGCCGAGCGCGAGCAGGGCGAGCGCGAAGAGACCCCAGGCGAGCGAATAGGTCATGTCCTCCGCGAGGCCGCCTCCCGACAGTCGGAATCGGAGCTTCGCGCCGGTCGAATAGAAGTCCGCGATCTCGACGTTGACCAGCACGAAGAGCACGACTCCGGCCGCCGCCTGCAGCGCCGCAGGCAGGTGCAGCTCGCGCGCCCTCGCGTTGTCGCGGAACCAGCGCGCCGCCGCGAGGAATGCGATCGCCGGAACGCCGAACGCGTAGAGATACCAGTTGAAGACCGGAGTTCCGGTGCGCGCGTGATAGCTCCAGAGCTCCGGGTTGAAGAGCAGGCGGACGAACGCGGCTCCGGCGAGTGCCGCCGACGCCGGCACGAGCCACGGCTCGGGGACGCGCGTCGCCAGCCACGCGAGCGCCGCGGCCTCGAGCGCCCAGGCGACGGTGATCCATTCGTTGTCGAGGAGGATCGGAATGGCGGCGGTCAGGAAGAGGAGAGCGACGCCTCCAAAGAGCGAGGCGACGAAGCGGCGCTCGGGCGGCTCTCCCGGCGTCGCGAGGGCTCGCCGCAACGCCAGGAAGGCGAGCGCGCCGAACGCGACCGCGATCGCTCCCAGGCGGCCCGTTCCCCAGACCGGCTTCGCCAAGACGTACAGCACCGGATAGTGGAGCACCGGCGCGAGCGCCGCCGAGATCCAGGCGATCCGGTCCTTTCGGAATCGTCCGGAGACGAAGGGAAGCACCCAGAAGACGAGGGTCGGGAGGAGGACGAGAGGAAGGAACTCGGAGAGCCGCCGCGCCTCGAAGCGCGTCGAGAGCGAGAGCACCGCGGCGAGATGCAGGCCTTGCGCGCCGAGCAGCCAGAGACCGGAGGCGGCCGAGGCGGCGATCACGAGGAGCCCCGCGGTGTGCGCCGCCGCGAAGAGCCACAGATCGCGCACGGGCTCCGCCCGAGGCTCCGCCTCGAGAATCCGCGCGAGGATCGGGAGGGATCCGAAGAGCAGGATCCCCGCCGCCGTCCGGAGCATCGGGGCCGAGGACGCATGACGGCCGTTCCACCAGAGAAGGAGGAACGCGAAGGACACCAGTGCGAAGAGCGCGAGCGTCGCGGATCGCTCGGCAGGAAACAGATCCCTCCCGACCCGAAACGCGAGGCTCGCGAGCGAAACGCCGGCCGCGATCGGGATGAGGGGTTCGAACGCCTCCCGGCGAGCGACGAAGACCGCGCCGGCCGAGAGCAGCAGCACGTACGACACGAGCAGGATCGGCGGCGCCGCGAGGCGGTGATCTCCCGAGACGAGGAGCGCGACGAGGAGGGCGGCCAGCACGGCCAGGATCGGAATGCCGCGCTCGAGATCCCGATTCTCCGGGTCGGCGCTCTTCCGGTGACCCCGGACGAAGAGAGCGACGAGGATCAGTGCGGCAAGGAGGGCGCCGGGAAGCTTCCCGGAGTCGAGATGGGCGAAGGCCCAGCCGGCGTAGAGCACGGCGGTGCCAACCAGCGCGAGCGCCGGAATCGACGGCCAGGGGCGGAGCCGTCCGATCGCGAGCAGGCCGACGTCGAGAAGGAGCACGTAAGCGAACAGCGCGATCGGATGGTCCTCGCGCGTCGAGAGCAGAAACGGCGTGAGAAACCCGCCGAGGAGCCCGAGGACTGCGACGACGTAGCTGTTACGCCGGACCGCCACGACCCCGGCGACGAGCGTCACAAATGCCATGAGAGCGAAGGTCGGTGTCGTATCGAGCAGGTGGTAGCGGTCATGCGCCGCGAAGAGCGCCGCGTACAGGATGGCGACGCCCGCGCCGCAGGTCGCCTGTCCCGCCCAGGCTGCCTTCGACCGCAGGTAATCACCGCCCACCAGCGCTGCGGCGCCGACGACCAGCCCGATCGCGACGCGCATCGCGGGAGAGATCAGCCCGCGCTGGATCGAGTACTGGAAGAAGAGCGCGGCCGCGAGGAAGAACGCGGCGCCGCCGAGCCACGCGAAGAGGCGGACGCTGATGAAGCTCTCCCAGTCGAAGGCCTTGTGGACGGTCAGCGACGCAACGGAGGGAGGGGGCAGAGGCGCCAGGGGAGGCATCGGAGGAAGGGGCGGCGTCGGTGCGGACGGAGGAGTCGGCGGCGGAGAGGCGGCGACGGGCTCGGGCCCGGGTGGCGGTTTCTCCGGCACGGGCGGCCGCGGAGCTTCGAGAGGCCCGGGAGCTCCGGGCACGCTTCGCCGCAGCTCCGAGAGGCGGCGCTCGAGGAGATCCAGCCGCCGCGACAGCCCGTCGACCTCGGCGCGCGTGTCCCGCCCCTCGCGCCGCGCCCTTTTCATCTGCACGACCGCCCAGATCGCCACGATCGTGACGATCACGAAGAGACAACCGAGGCTTTCGGTATTGGGCATTTCCGCTGGGAGTTGACGCCGATTCTAAGCGCGGTTCCCGGGCGCGCTTGACGCCGGCGGGACCGTTTCGATAAGGTGCGCCCTCCTGACGCGGGGTGGAGCAGCCTGGTAGCTCGTTGGGCTCATAACCCAAAGGTCGAAGGTTCAAATCCTTCCCCCGCAACCAAGAAAATCAAGGGGTTGGCTCTGCAGGTGGCCGCCCCTTTTCGATTCTGTCCGTGTTCTGTCCGCCAATGAAGAAAGCTCGCGCTTAGCTTCGGTCGCTCGGACAGGATCGGCGATTTCGTCTCTGAGCGCCAACTCGGCCCAGTGCTCTTCCATTTTCGAGATCGCGCTCCACCCCTCGACCTTCAACCTCTCTGGGGGCGGGAAGGTGTCAGGCAGGGGCAGGCCGGCCCTCTCAGCTCGCTCGATCAGCACCTGCCGTCCGATTCGCTCCACGGGGTCGGGGTTGACGCGAAGACGTGGGCTCCTCGCATAGCGGGCCAATTGCCTAACCGCCCAAAGGATCAGGGGATGACAAAGCATCGTGTCGCCGTAAACCTTGATTAGGTCCGAGGGCCAGTACCGCAGCGGTTGAAGAAGAAATCCCCAACACCGCCGATGCTGTGTGTTCACGATAGGGTCGCTGTTAGGCTGGGGACAGGTATCGTGATGTCCGAGCGGCTTCAGGTTTCGTAGCTTTCTCAATTCGTCCGGCTCGCCATCGTGGTAGTAGAGAAAGCGGTTCGCCTCCTCGACGTCGGGTTCTAGGAGTTGGCTCCAGCTCCGAAGGAAGTCACTCCTCTGCTGCTCGAGCTGTTCCCGACGCCTCTTTCGCTCCTCTTCATCTGCGGTCAAGGGCCGAGTGAGAGGGTGGTCCGGCCCGAACTGCTCAAGCATCCACTCCTTGAGAGAAACCTCGTCGCCCGAATCTGGCGGGAGCGGATCGTCCTTACCTTCGTTCATGAGAGCCCCAGCCTCTCTCCCTGCAGAGGAAATCGGGCGGCAGACGGCGCGGGGAGCCGCAGTTCGCGATGAGGTGTACGGCCTCAGGCTAGCCGCCCGCAACCATTGTCTCTCCAGTTCGTGAGCGCGGAATGCGGTACGCTGGGCCTGTGTTCGCGAACGTCGTGAGGCCCTCCCGCCTCTCTGCTTTGGTGGCGCTGGGCGCTCTCGGAACCATCCTGGTGTGCGGCCCCGCCGGCGCCGTTTGCTCGGAATGCTGCCCGGGATCCTCGGGAAAAGCAGCGGCCTTCTCCTCGGCCTCCTGTTGCGGAGAAGACTGCGGAGGCGCGGCCCTCGAGAAGGGCAGCGCGGGACCCAGCTGTGTACCAGCGAGCCGCGCCGGAACGACGGGACCGTCCTCAGTATCGGCGATTCTTCTCCCGACTCCAGTGCTCATCGTCGCGGGTCCGCGCTTCGTCGTTCCTCCGTCGGCCTCTCCCCCTTTCGAGCGAGTTCCCACCGCCCTCCGTCTCTGAGACCCCTCTTCCGTCGCGGGAAACGCCGACGATCCGTCGGCATTCGGAAGTGGAGTCTCCAATGCCATTTGTGCAATTCGTCCTTCCGCTGCTCCTCGCGAGCGGTGTGCAAGATCGCCCATCCGCGAGCGCGTCGGTAGGCGACTGGAAAGTTCGTCTCTCGTCGGCGATCGCGAGCGCCGTCTCGCGGAACCCCGAGTTGATTTCGATCGAGGCGCGCATCGCCGCGGCGCGGGCCCGTGTCACTCAGGCGGACGCCCTGCCTGATCCTGAGCTCGAAATCGGTCTCAAGGACGTTCCAATCGCTGACCCGTCGCTGTCACGAAGCGATTTCACGATGGAAATGATCGCGGGGCGGCAGACCTTTCCCGGGGCGGGCAAGCGGGCTGCGCGTCGCGCGTCCGAAGAGGCGGCTGCCGACAGTGCGGTTGCCCTTCACAACCTCGACGCGATTTCGGTCGCCGCGGAGGTGACGGACGCTTTTTTCACGCTGGCGGAGCTCGACCGGCGCCTCGAGATCCTGGACCGATCGCGGGAGCGCCTCCGTCAGGCGTCAGCCTCGGCTATGGAGCGTTACCGAGTGGGAAAGGGAGCGCAGTCGGATGTCATGAGGGCGAACCTCGAGACGACCGCTATCGAGGATCGCCTGTTGGCGCTGCGAGGCGACCGAAGGGCTGCTGCAGCCCGCCTGAACGCTCTCCAGAACCTTCCCGCTGACGCTTCCGTTCCGCCGATCGGCCCCGTAACCCCGGCCCCACCGCCGAGAGGCGCGGGAGACATTGCGAAGGAGGCGGAGGCGTCGAGCCCTGCAGTTGTCGCCGCGTTGGCGAACGTCCGGCGTGGGGAAGAGGGAGTACGGCTCGCGAAGCTGGAAAGCCGACCGGACTGGACGGCCTCCGCGTATTACGCACGGCGCGAGCGATTCGAGGACCTGGGCGGGGCTTCGATCTCGTTCAACCTACCTTTCATTCAGCGGGGACGGATCGAGGCACGAAGGGCGGAGGCGGAAGCGGAGCTCTCCTCCGCGCGGGCCGATCTCGAGGCCGTGCGTAGCCAGCTTCGTCGCTCCATCGAGGAAGCGGCGGCCGAGCTCGAGCGAAACACCGAACAGGAGAAGCTCTTTCAAACCGCGATTCTCCCCCAGGCCGAGATCACCTTTCGGTCCGCCCAAGAGGCATACGCGGTCGGTCAGATCGATTTCGAGACTTTCGTCAGGGCCGCGCTGGATCTCGACAACTACGAGAGCGAGCTCGCGACGCGCATTTCAGGCGTCGGCCGCGGCCTGGCAGCGCTCCAGAAGGCGTCGGGTCTTCCCCTCATCGAAGGAACTCTTGGCCTGGGAGTCAGTCATGAAGCGAACTAGCAGGATCCCAGTCTTTGCTGCGGCGCTTCTCCTCTCCGTTTCGCCTGCCGCATGCAAGAGAACGCCGGTCTCGTCGAAGCCGAACGCGCAAAGGCCGATGCCGGAGAAGAAGGTTCTCTACTGGTACGACCCGATGAAACCGGAGGTCCATTTCGACAACCCGGGCAAGTCTCCGTTCATGGACATGCAGCTCGTGCCCAAGTACGCCGAAGAGGCGCCGCCTGACGGCGCCGGCGCGCCGCCGCCCGGCATTCTCGGTCGTGCACGATCCCGCTCGAGCGCCGCCAGGAAATCGGCGTGACGACCGCGAAGGTCGAAAGGCGCGCGATCGGCGGAACGATCGAGACCAACGGCGTCGTGGCCGAGGACGAGGGTCGGGTCCAGCGCCGTCAACGCCAAGTTCTCCGGTTACATCGAGAGGCTCTACGTTGATCGCACCGGGCAGATCGGTGCGCCGCGGACAGCCGCTCTCTGTCCGTCTACAGCCCCGATCTCGTCGCGACCGAGCGGGAGTACCTGCTCGCCGCTCGAGAACGCCCGGCGGCTTTCGGCCTCCTCGAGCGCGCGAGGCGGCCTCGGACGCCTGCGCGCTGCTCGAGGCGACGCGCCAGCGCCTGCGGCTTCTGGGACATTCCGGACTCGGAAATCGAGCGCATCGAGAAGAGCGGCCAGGTCTCCAAAGACTCTGACTCTGCCTTCGCCCGTCTCCGGCGTCGTCCTGAAGAAGGACGCGCTGCCCGGCATGGCCATCACGGCCGGCATGTCGCTCTACACCATCGCGGACCTCTCCACCGTCTGGGTCCTGGCCGACGTCTACCAGTCCGAGATGCCTACGATCGGCGCCCGGAAACATCCGCGTCGGTCTCGGCGTCCGTTCCTTCCGGGCGAGATCTTTCGAGGGACGCGTCGATTTCGTCTATCCGACACTCACGGAAGAGACGCGCACGGTCAAGGTGCGAGTCGTCATTCCGAATCCCGAAGGGACTGCTGAAGCCCGGAATGTATGTGCGGGTTTCACTTTCGGGAAGTCGCGGCATGGCGCTCGGCGTCCCCCGTTCCGCGCTGATCCAGACCGGCGAGCGTCAGATTGCCTTCGTCGAACAGTCCGCCGGGTGTCTATGCCCCGCGCGAAGTGAAGACGGGTATGCCGGGAAAGGACTTCGTCGAGGTCCTTTCCGGGCTCTCGGAAGGGGAGACGGTCGTCACCTCGGCCAATTTCTTGATCGACTCCGAGTCGCGCATCGGCGCGATCGGCGCGGCGCCGGCGGGCTCGGCGGGTCAGCCTGCGCAGTCGCTCGGCGAAGCCCACGCCGGGAGGGCCGCCGCAATGATCGAGAAACTGATCGCGCTCTGCGTCCGCAACAAGTTCTTGACGATCGTCTTCGTGGCCGGCCTCTTCGGCGCCGGCCTCTGGTCGCTTCGGACGCATCCCGCTCGACGCGCTTCCCGGATCTCTCCGACGTGCAGGTGATCGTCTACACGGACTGGGAGGGTCAGAACCCCAACTTGATCGAGGACCAGGTCACCTATCCGATCGTCTCGGCTCTCATCTCCGCCCCGAAGGTCAAGACCGTCCGCGGCTACTCCTTCTTCGGCTTCTCCTACGTCTACGTCATCTTTCAGGACGGACCGACCTCTACTGGGCGCGCAGCCGCGTGCTCGAGTACCTGAACGGTCTGAGGGGACAGCTTCCTGAAGGCGTCAACCCGAACCTGGGCCCCGACGCCACGGGCGTCGGCTGGGGCTTCGAGTACGTTCTCGTCGACAAGACGGGACAGCACTCGCTCGCCGACCTGCGGACGTTCCAGGACTGGGACCTCTCCTACTGGCTGCGCGCGTGCCGGGCGTCGCCGAGGTCTCCTCGGTCGGCGGATTCCAGAAGCAGTACCAGGTCGAGGTCGATCCGATCAGGCTCGCCTCCTATGGGATCGGTCTGCACGACGTACTGACGGCGGTCGCAGGAGTCCAACGGCGACGTCGGTGGGCGCGTGGTCGAGTGGACCGGCCGCGAGTACATGGTGCGCGGCCGCGGCTACATCCAGAGCCTCGATGACCTGCGGCGAGATCCCGATCAAGGCTCGCGTGTCTCGACCGGCACGCCGGTCTATCTCTCCGACGTCGCGACGATCCACTTCGGGCCCGGAGATGCGCCGCGGCGTCCTCGATTGGAACGGCGAGGGAGAGGCCGTCGGCGGCGTCGTGGTCGTCCGCGCGGGCGAGAACGTCCTCTCCGTCGTCGAAGCGGTCAAGAAGAAGATCGCGGAGCTCGCCCCGTCCTTTCCGCCGGGCGTCGAGCTGAAGATCGCTTACGACCGCTCCGAGCTGATCCACCGCGCGATCGACACCCTGAAGCGCACGCTGATCGAGGAAATAATCGTCGTCGCCCTCGTCATCCTCGTCTTCCTCTTCCACTTCCGCTCGGCTCTCGTGCCGATCACGGTCTTGCCGGTCGCGATCGTCATCTCGTTTCTGCCGATGTGCGCTCCTGCGCGTCTCCTCCAACATCATGTCGCTCGGCGGACTTCGCTCTGGCGATCGGTGTTCTCGTGGATGCGTCGATCGTCATGGTCGAGAACGCGCACCGGCACCTGGCCGGCTGCCGATCCGGCGCAGGGCGGCTGCCGGGCGCGAGTCGGCCGATCCTGGCGGCCGTCCCAGCAGGTCGGACGCGCGATCTTCTTCTCGCTCGTCATCATCGTCGTCTCGTTCCTTCCGGTCTTTCTCCTGACCGGCGAGGAGGGACGGCTCTTCCACCCGCTCGCCTTCACGAAGACCTTCGCGATCGCGGCGGCCTCGATCCTGTCGATCACTCTGGTGCCGATTCTGATGGTGGCCTGGATGCGCGGGAGGATCCGCTCCGAGGAAGAAAACCCGGTCGCGATGTTCTTCCGCAGCGCCTCTACGCTCCGATCTTGAACTGCGGCGCTGCGCTGTCCGAAGACCGACCCTCGCTCGCTCAATTTCCTTTTCGTTCCTGCGGTCATTCCCCTCGCCCTGTCGCTCGGCTCCGAGTTCATGCCCCAGCTTCGCGAAGGCTCCCTCATGTACATGCCGACGGGGCTTCCGATGATGTCGGTCGAGCAGGCGCGAGACGTCCTGGTGAAAACCGACGGCATCATCATGACTTTTCCCGAGGTCCAGTCCGTGCTCGGCAAGGCGGGCAAGTTCGAGAGCTCGACCGACCCGGCGCCGGTCGAGATGTTCGAGACGACGATCGTCTTGAAGCCGCAGCGAGCAGTGGCCCAGGAGCTTCCACCGCCGCTGGTACTCGGGCTGGCCGGACTGGGTCAAGCCGGTCTTCCGGCCGTTCTGGCCCGAGATGCGCGTCGCGACCCAGGACGAGCTGATCGCGGCGATGAACGAGAAGCTCCAGGTGCCCGGCATGCCGGTCGCCTGGACGCAGCCGATCCGCAACCGCCTGGACATGCTGGCGACCGGCGTGCGGACGAAAGTCGGGGTCAAGGTCTACGGCGCCGACTATCCGTCGATCGAGAAGGTCAGCCTCGACGTCGAAAACTCCTTGAAGGACCTGCCGGACGTGCGCAGCGTCTACGCCGAGCGGACGACCGGCGGCTCCTACCTCGACTTCGTCGTGGATCGCGAGGCCGCCGCCCGCTACGGCCTCTCGGTCATGCAGGTTCAGAACACGCTCGAGGCGGCGACCGGAGGCAAGATCGCCACGACGACGGTCGAGGGCACGGCGGCGGTTCACGGTTCTCGTCCGCTATCCGCGCGACTACCGCAGCGACCTCGAGAGCACTCCGGCGGATTCTCGTCATGACGCCTTCCGGCGCGCAGGTTCCCGTCGGGCAGCTCGCCCAGATCCGCGTCACCACGGGCCCTCCGATGTACCGCGACGAGAACGGCCGGCTCTCTGGTATCGTCTACGTGGATACCGACACTTCCGATCTGGTCGGCTTCGTCCGCGCGGCCCAGCGCGCGCGTCGCCGCGCGCGTGAAGCTGCCCGCCGGGCATCACGCTCGACTGGACGGGCCAGTACGAGTTCCAGGTCCATGCCCGCAAGACACTCCAGCTCGTGCTTCCGATCGTCTTCGCCGCGATCTTTCTGCCTCTTGACGATGACCTTCCGCTCCGCCTCCGAGGCCACGATCGTGATGCTCTCGGTGATCTACGCCATGACGGGAGGTGTCATTCTCCAGTGGCTTCTCGGCTACAACTTCTCCGTCGCGGTTTGGATCGGCTACATCGCCCTCTACGGCGTGGCGGTCGAGACGGGCGTCGTCATGGTGATCTACCTCCACGAAGCGCTCGACCAAGAGGCTCGGCCAAGGCGCGAGTGACCCGCGACGGACATCCTCGAGGCGACGCGCGAAGGCTCCGTCCTGCGCCTGCGCCCGAAGCTCATGACCGTCGCCGCGGCGACGCTTTCGCTCGTCCCGATCTTCTGGTCCACGGGCACGGGCTCGGAGGTCATGCGCCCGATCGCGGCGCCGATCGTCGGAGGCATGATCACCTCGACCATCCACGTGCTCCTCGTGACGCCCGTGATCTTTCTCTTGATGAAGGAGCGGGCGCGCCGGAAGGGCAACGCTCCGGGTCTCGGGAATGAAGGCCGCGTGAGATTCGAGGGCAGAATGCAGGCGGGCTACGTGCCCCTGTAGTGAATTGATTCCTCGCAGAGAGAGACGAATGCGGGAAGCATCTGCTCGTAACTCTTGTGTGCGGTGATCGTCAGACGCAGTGCGGCCTCAACAACGCTCAACGGAAGGTGGAGCTTTTCCGGTCGTGAGTGCAACGACCGCTCGAGGAACAGCGTCCGGCCTGTTGTCGGTTCGATCATGCTGTACGCGCCTGCCGTGCAGGCCAAATTGGGATGCGCGTGCTCCGAGAGATCCGCGTAGAGGCTTTCTATCTTCGGCGCGGTCTTGGCCCATCTCTGGATCACGGTGAGAACGTTGGGGGCCTGGAGCTCCGCGCTGCCCCATCCGTCTGACTTCGATACGAGTAGACCCTTCATGACAACCTCGTCCAGCGCGGTTAGCGCGGCCTTGTCTCGCGCTTTCAGCACGTCACTGGCCCTGAATGTCACGTCAAAGACGAGCATCGCGGTCTCCATCGCCGCTCTCGCGTTGACGAAGGCTGGCGCGAGTTGGCCGGCATTCGCGTCGCGAATGAATGCGTCCGTCAGGTCGAGAAGCCGCCGCAACCCGGCCTGGAGAAGCACCTGGATTTTCACGGGGATCTTGGCGAGGGGTGAGAAGTCTTTGGGATCAATCGCCTCCCGCTTCAGCTCCTCGGCTTCAGCGTGGTATCGGCGGAAGGATTCGGTGCGCTCAGGCGGACCTAAGAGGGTTCTGACCTGCCCGGAGAGGCGTTCCATTTCTTCCTTGTTCTGATGTGAGAAACGCCGGGATTCTATCCAGCCTATCCAGCAAAGAATCGTGACGAGTCTGGAACAGAGAAATCTTCATGACCCTACCGCCGGCCGATGAGGTTCTTAGGGTTCTTCGACCCCGACGGCTAAGACTGACTCTAAGATCGCTCCAGAGTCTTCCGGCGAAGTGCCCCGAAAGCAGCGCGGGGCCGCGGCCCGATTCGGTTCGCTGTCCGCATTCTGTCCGCCTACTCGGGCCGGCTACATCCACCGGAAGCAGGAACAAGGGCCCTCAAGAGCTCAGATTCTCGGAGCTTTTCTCACTCTGGCGGCTCACGCCCCAGACTGGAGTGCCCTCATAACCCAAAGGTCGAAGGTTCAAATCCTTCCCCCGCAACCAAGACGATTTGAAGCCGGGAGGAAACTCCCGGCTTTTCTGTCACAGGGGCAATCCCTCCCCGCAACCAGGGATCAGCGCGGGGGAACGCCCCCGGTCGAGCCCTGAGCGATCGCCCCGGCTGCCGAGAATGCTGGCGGCGGGTCGCCTGCCGAGCAGCTCCGTAGCATCAGTCCTGCCGCGGCAGACCGGCGGCTTCGAGGGCTTTGTTGAGCGCCGGGAGCTCGGTATCCAGAAAGTCCTTCCAGCGCGAAAGCCCCCTCGAGACGTCCTCTCGCCGCCGCTCGAACCCGGCCAGGACGTCCGGCGTCGGCGCGACGTCGGCGCTCTCGACGGCCCGCTGGAATCGAGCCATTCCCGACGCGAGGCGCCGGAGGTTGGTGCTCGCGGCTTCGTTTTCGTCGAACTCCTCGTCGGAATCGATCGGAGGCCCGGCCGCGAGATCGAGACTCCTCACGAACGCATCGAGCGCCCCCCGGGCTGCTCCCTCGGTCCTGGCGCGAAGGGCCGTGAGTCGCTCCCGAAGGGCGTGAGCCCGAGTGAACGCGGAGGCCAACCGCACTCTTTCCGCCTCGACCTGCTTCGCCAGGTCGAACTGCTGGCGAAGATCGGCCTCCGTCGAAGGAACCCGGGGATCCTTCGAGAGGACGAAGGGTTGGGAGATGGTCTGTCCGTTCGCGACGAGACGGACCGCGTAGCGTCCCGGCGGCGCCCAGACGCCGCGGGGCGTCTCGTATCTCCCTGAGCGCGGCAGGTCCTTCGGCGCCGCGTACCGAAGATCCCAAACGAAGCGGTGCATCCCCGCCGCGGCCGACGGAACCCCGGCCACGTCGACCCAGTCCGGAGTCACCGGGATCCTCTGCAGGTCCGGCGGCTCGACTTTGTCGTCGCTCGCGTATCGCCGGACGAGCTCTCCGCGCGCATCGAGGATCTCGAGGACCACGGGAGAGGGGGAGCCTGTTCTCAAACTGTAGTCGAGGATCGCGCCGCGAGGAGGATTCGCGGCGTAGGGCTCGTCCTTCGGCTCGGGCGTTCCCTGGAACGGAGCCGGATTCAGGCGGATCGCCGTCCGCGGCTCGAACAGCCAGGCCGGCGCGGCGGCGACCTTTGCGTCGAGTTGCCGCAGGGGAGTCAAGTCATCGAGCACCCAGAACGATCGGCCGTGCGTCGCGGCGACGAGATCCCCGTGGCGCACCGCGAGATCGCGCACCGAGCAGTTGGGCATGTTCGTCTGAAGGGGCTGCCAGTTGTCCCCATCGTCGAAGGAGACGAAGACTCCCGTTTCGGTCCCCGCGTACAGCAGCCCGCGGCGCTCCGGGTCCTCGCGGACGACGTTGACGTAGCTTCCAGCCGGGATGCCGCGCGCTGTGGACGTCCACGACTTGCCGCCATCGCGTGTCCGAAGAATGTACGCCCCGAGATCATCGAGCCGGTGCCGATCGATCGCGACGAAGGCGGCCTCGGGATCGAAGTGCGAGGCCTCGATCACGCCGATTTTGGACCAGGCCGTCAAGTCTCGAGGCGTGACGTTCTCCCAATGCTTCGCGCCGTCGCCGGTCAGCCAGATCAACCCGTCGTCGGTGCCGCACCAGACCAACTCCTCGCGAAGGCTCGAGGGCGCAATCGCGTAGATCACCCCGCGCCGCGGGCCCTTCACGGCGCTGTCCTCTGCCGTCACGGAGTCGATCGTGCCCGGCACACCGGGCGCCTCGCGCGTCAGGTCCGGGCTGACCTTTTCCCAGTGCCGGCCCGCGTCGATCGTCCGGAATAGGAACTGATTGCCGTAGTAGAGGGCGCGCGGGTTGGCCGGCGAGAAGGCGAGCGGCAGAGTCCATTCGCTGCGATAGTCGCCGGGGTACGCGAGAGTGGGATCGACGTCCTGTTCCTGCAGCGTCCTCCAGTCGAAGCGCCCCACGCCGCCGCCGAAGACGATGTCGGGGTCGCGCGGGTCCGGCGCGATGTACCCGTTCTCGCCGCCCACGGCAACGGGCCGCCAGTCGCGTTGCGTCAGGCTCTCGTAGTCGCTCCGCGATGCCGCCGCGGCCGCTCCGCTGTCCTGCTGGGCGCCGTAGATCCAGTACGGAAAGCGATCGTCGGTCGCGACATGGTAGAACTGGGCGGTCGGCTGGTTGTACCAGGAGCTCCAGGTCCGGCCTCCGTCCACGCTGACCACCGCGCCCTGATCGCTGCCCACGATCATGCGCCGCGAATCGGCCGGGTCGATCCAGAGCTGGTGATAGTCGTCCCCGCCGGGCGCTCCCTTGAACGGCACGAAGGTCCGACCCGCGTCGGTCGACTTGTAAAGAGCCGTGTCGCAGGCATAGACGACGTCGGCGCTGCCGGGGTCGACCGTCACGCCGGCGAAGTACCAGCCGCGCTCCCAGATGCGGCGATCTCCGCTCGCGCGCCGCCATCGAGCGCCGGCGTCGTCGGACACGTACAGGCCGCCGGCCTTCGCGTCCACCAGGGCGTAGACGCGGCCACGCAGGCTCGGAGCGAACGCGATTCGGATCCGGCCGAGATTTTCGGAGGGCAAGTCCCCGGTGACCGGCTTCCAGGTGTCGCCTCCGTCGGTGGATCGATAGAGCCCGCTTCCCGGGCCGTTGGAGGGCGGGTAGACGTTCCAGGGCGGCCGGCGCGTTTGCCACAGGGCGGCGAGGATCGTTCGCGAGTCGTAGGGATCGAAGGCCAGGTCGATCGCTCCGATGTTCTCGTCGCGGAAGAGGACGCGCGACCAGGTCTTTCCGCCGTCCCGCGAGCGGAAGACGCCGCGTTCCGGGTTGGGCCCGTAGGCATGGCCCAGCGCGGCGACGAAGACGAGATTCGAGTCTTTCGGATCCACGAGAATTCGCCCGATCTGCCGGGTGTCCGGGAGCCCCAGGCTCTGCCAGGTCCTGCCGCCATCGACGGATTTGTACATGCCGTTCCCGTACGAGATGTCCGAACGCATGTCGGCCTCTCCCGAGCCGACGTAGAGCACCTGCGCGTCCGAGGGCGCCACGGCGATCGCTCCGATCGATGCGACCGGCTGGCCGTCGAAGATCGGCTCCCAGGTACGGCCCGCGTTGTCGCTCCGCCAGACTCCGCCGCCCACCGTGCCGAAGTAGAAGCGGTTCGGATGCCCGGGAACTCCCGTCACCGTGAGGACCCGACCGCCGCGGAACGGTCCCGCCATCCGCCACTGCATTCCCGAAAACAGCGTGGCGTCGAAGGGTTGAGCCGTTAGTAGGCGTCCCGAGCCGGCGAGACACGCGAGCACCAGCAGGCATCGCCGAAGAAACATGCGCACCCCCACCAGAAAGATATACGCGTGTCCCGAGTCTCGCGGGCGGCTCTCGTCTCCGGGGCGGCGGAGACAAAGGGGCTACGTTACGAGGTGCCCCTTTTCCTTATGGCGGGAAGATTCGGTGCCGTAAGCATGTAGTCCGCCGCGGGCGCGGACGTTGAGCGGGTCGCGAGGGATCGGTTAGGGGTGGCCCCGCCGCGCGTGGCCGGAGCGGGGGGTTAGCCGCTCTCCGCCACGGAAGCCGCGGCGCCCGCATCGGGGATCTGGGTCAAGTCGGCGGCGGCGCTCATGACCGCTTCACGCTCGACGGCGCGCGAGAGGACCTCTGCCTTCGTCTGCCCGCTCGTCTTTCCGAGGAATGGCTTCACGAAGACGAGGAGCACGTTCCGCCACGACATGTTGCGAACGAGTCGGGCGGTCAGGCGCAGGGCCTGCATGGGGAAGTGGAGGAATTTGTAAATGATCAGGTGCTTGAGCTCGCGGGAGCGAATCTCGTGGATCTTCTCGCCGGGAAGCACGGTCGGGTCGATGGACGAGCACTTGAAGTACTTGTACCAATCCTCCTCGTCGCTGACGAGACCGCGCTGCACGTACTCCTTCCAGAGGGGAGTGCCCCGGTAGACGCAGAGCCGGTTGAATGCGAAGGTGTCGAGCGGGAGACGCTCGGCGAACCGGAACGTGTCGCACATGTCCTTTTCGGTTTCGTCGGGATTTCCGACGACGAAAAATCCGTGCACGATCTCGATGCCGGCCTTCTTGGCGGCGCGGACGGCGATGGCGGTCTGCTCGAGCGTCTGCTCTTTCTTCAGACGGTCGAGGATCTTCTGGCTGCCGCTCTCGATGCCGAACATGAGGGTGCGGCAGTGCGCCTTCGCCATCGCCGGGAAGAGGTCCATGCAGACCGAGTCCACGCGCCCCTCGCAGCCCCATTGGATCTCGAGTCCGCGCTCGTTGATCCCCTTGCAGATGGCCTCGATGCGCTTGGGCTGGAGGAGGAAATGGTCGTCGACGAAATAGACGGCGCCGTAGCCGTCCTTCCTGAGCTGCTCGAATTCCGCCAGCACATGCTCGGGGCTGCGCGAGCGCCACTTGCCCTCGTTGAAAATCGGGATGTCGCAGAAAATGCAGGGCCACGGGCAGCCGCGGGACGTCTGCATCGTCGTGAAGCGCTCCCGCGACAGGACGAGCGGCACGTCGAGGGGCATGGACTCGACGAAGTCGATCGGTATGCTCTCGCGATCGGGGAAGGGCCACTGGTCCAGATTGCGGTCGAGCGGGCGGGGCGGGTTCTCGCGCACGACGCCCTGCGCATCCTGCCAGGTGACGCCGAGGACGCCGGACGGATCGTCGAGTCGGGCCACGAGGTCGAGGATGAGCTGCTCGCCGTCGCCCCGGCAGACGAAGTCCACTTCTGCGACCTGGCGCTTGATGCGTTCGGCGTTCAACGTCGCGAAGACCCCGCCGAAGGCGAGCTTGACCTCGGGAGCGGCGGCGCGCAGCTGGCGGGCAAGGATCTTCGCGTAAGGGTAACTGGTGGTGGAGAGAAAACTCATGCCGACCAGATCCGGCTTCCACCGAAGAACTTCCGCCACGATGACGTCGTTCGGCGTGTCGGGGTTGGCCTGGTCGAAGAGGAGAACCTCGTGGCCCGCGCGCTTCAGGACGGACGAGAGCGACATGATGCCGATGGGAGGGAATCCCATGATCTGGAGGCGGCCGTTCTTTCCCCGGACGTCGCCGGGAATGGCATAGAACTGGGGATCGCGGACGTGGACGAGCACGACCCTTCTGGGCAGCGTGCTCACGGGCTCGGTGCGTTTGGCGGAGCCGAGCGCGAGGTTCAGCACTTTCCGCAAGGATAGCAGGGCTTGGGGTTGCCGGAATCGGGGAATCGGGGTCAGACGTGAACTCTTGAACTCTGGGGAATCGGGGTCAGACGTGAACTCTTGAACTCTTGTCCCCGACGCCAGAAGTCAACAACTCAGGACTGACCCCTCACGGTACTTGTCCCCGATGGCGGCCGGAATCGGGGTCAGACGTGAACTCTTGAACTCTTGTCCCGGACGCCAGAAGTCAACAACTCAGGACTGACCCCTCGCGGTACATACTCTGGTCTTTGAACCGCGTCCCGTCCCCCGGTCGTCCCTTCCTCTGCCGGCGTCCGTTTCTCTGGACGCTCGTCGCCGTGGGCGCGGCGCTCCGCATCTTCCAGTACGTTTCCGACACGTCTCTCTGGTTCGACGAGCTGTCGATCGTGCGGAATCTCGTCCATCGCTCGGAAACGCGACTGCTCATGGAACCGCTCGGCGACTTCCAGGTGGCGCCGGTCGGGTTCATGGTCGCCGAGAAGGTGGTTAGCCGGGTGCTCGGCGAGAGCGACCTCGCGCTCCGATTCCTTCTCCTGCCCGTCGGTCTCGCGGCGCTCGTGCTCTTTCTGCGGCTCGCGGAGCGCCTGCTCGACGGCTATGCGGTTCCGTTCGCCGTGGCGACCTTTGCCATCGGTGCGCCGTTCGTGCGCTACAGCGCCGAGATCAAGCAGTACGGGATCGACATCGCGGGCATCATCGTGCTCTCTCTCGTCGCGCTCAAGCTCCGCGACCCGGACTCCACCGCGGCACGGTGTGTGCTTGGCGGTATTGCGGGAGCCATCCTCGTGTGGTTCTCGCAACCGGCGGTCTTCGTGCTCGCCGGCCTTGGCGCGGCGCTGCTGCTCGCCTGGCTTCGCGACCGCGATCTCGAGACGCGCCGCGTGCTCCTCACGACCGTTCCCATCTGGGCCGTCGCCTCGGCCGCCGGGACCCTTGTCGCCATCCAGCACGTAACGCCGGCCACCCGGGCGTACATGGACCAGTTCTGGCGGGTACGCGACAGTTTCTTCCCCTGGCCGTTCCAGAAGCCGGGCGACGCGCTCTGGCTCTGGGATCGGGTCCTGGAGCTCTTCTCCGATCCGATGGTTCTGCGCTACCGATGGCCCGCGCTCTACGGAGGTCTGGTGATCCTGGGCTTGATCGTCCTCTGGCGCCGCAAGCGGTTCGGGGCTCTCGTGCTGCTCGGCCCGTTCGCGGTCGGGGTCCTGGCCGCCGTCGCCCAGCAGTTTCCGTTGAAGACTCGCGTGGCCCTCTACCTGCTTCCCATCCTCATTCTCTCCGTGGCGGAGGGGGCGGAGTGGCTCCGGCTCCAGGCGTCGCGCCTTCATCCCGCCGCGGGCGGAGTCTGCATGGCGGCGCTCCTCGTCGTTCCGGCATGGGCCTTCGTCCAGAGACCGCCGCCGTACTGGGTCGAGGACCACAAGACCGCGCTGGCGTTCCTACGAGAGCGCCGCCAACCCGGCGACGCCGTCCTGGTGTTCGCATACGAGCTCCTGGCCGTCGAACGCTACGGCGCGCGGTACGGCCTGGCATCCGATGACTACCAGCTGGGCGCCTGCTCTCCCTCCGACGGCCGCGTGTTCCTCCGGGACGTCGATCGCTATCGGGGCCGTCGCCGAGTCTGGCTGCTCGATGGAGGTGTTCCCGGCTACAGCGCCCCGCGCAAGAGCCTCGAGAGGTACCTCGCGACGATCGGAGTTCGTAAGGAATCGATCTCGATCCCGTCCGAGAAACCCCTCGATCCCGTGGGCGCCCACCTCTTCGACCTGAGCGACCCGGCCCGCCTCGCGACGGCGTCGGCGGAGATGTTCGCCCTGGAGCCGCGGGCCCCTCTGGTGCCGCTACCCCGTTGCGACGAACGCGTGCGGCCGCTGCGGAAGGGTCGGTCATGATTCGTGGCGCTTTCCCGTTGCATCGCCGGATGTAGGATTCGACCCCCGGTGTCAATCCAATGACTGAGACCGATCTCGTCGATCGGCTGGCGAATCACAGGACCCTCGGCGCGGCGCCTCGCGCGGAGCTCGAATGGCTCGCCGCGCGCGGGACCGTTCGGCAGCTCCCGGTGGGCGACACGATCTCGGTGAAGGGTGCGCCCGTGGAAGGTCTGTTCGTCATTCTCTCGGGCCGCATCGCGACCTTCATCGATCGCGGGTCCGGTCCGCAGAAGTTCGCGGAATGGCGGGAAGGCGACGTGACGGGCCTGCTTCCGTACTCCCGCCTCGTCGCGGCGCCGGGCATGTCGATCGTCCAGGAGACCTCGGAGATCCTCGTCGTGCCCCGCGAGCACATGACCGCCCTCGCCCGGGAGTGCAACGGGCTGACGTCGATCCTCGTCCACCGGATGATCGATCGGGCGCGGGAATTCACGTCGAGCGAGCTGCACGACGAGAAGATGATCTCGCTCGGGCGCCTGTCGGCGGGCCTCGCCCACGAGCTGAACAACCCCGCGTCCGCGATCGAACGGAGCGCCGCGCTCCTCGCCGGCCGCGCTCGAGGACGTCGAGCAGGCCGGGCGCACACTCGGCACGGCGGGCCTGACGGACGCCCAGTTCGACGCCATCGACGGTGTGCGCAACGCGTGCGCGGCGGCGCCCGAGCAGGGAGTTCGATCGCCGATCGAGCACGCGGAACGCGAAGAGGCCATCACCGACTGGCTCGCGGACCACGGCCTCGACACGGCCGCGGCCGACGCGCTCGCCGAAACCGCCGTGACGATCGAGGCGCTCGATCGGCTCGCCGCCGCCGTCGATGGTCCCGCGCTCAACGCCGCGTTGCGCTGGGCGGCCGCCGGATGCTCGGTTCGCCGCCTCGCATCGGAGATCCAGGACGCCGCGACGCGGATCGCCGGCCTCGTGCTGGCCGTCAAGGGCTTCACGCACATGGACCAGGCGACCGCCGCCGGGCCGGTGGATCTCGCCCGAAGCCTCGGAAACACGGTCGCGGTTCTGAAATCGAAGGCGCGCGGGCAAGTCGGTCGCCGTGTCCGTCCAGGTGGAGCCGGATCTCCCGCGCGTCCGCGGGTTCGCCGGCGAGCTGAACCAGATCTGGGGAAACCTGATCGACAACGCGCTCGACGCCGTCCCGGAATCGGGCCGGGTCGACGTCGTGGTCGGACACGAGCGGGACCGAATCGTCGTCCGCATCGCCGACAACGGGCCCGGAATTCCCGCCGAGATCCGCGACCGGATCTTCGATCCCTTCTTCACGACCAAGCCGGCGGGGCTGGGAACCGGGCTCGGCCTCGACATCGTCCGCCGGCTCGTCCTGCACAACGACGGCGCAATCGAAGTCGCGTCGCAGCCCGGGCGGACGGAATTTCGGGTCACGCTGCCGATCGCCGAGGCCGAGGGCTCCGAAGGCACGGCGTGAACAAGCCCGTTCTCCTCGTCGTGGACGACGATCCGCAGGTCCTCGCGGCGGTGCGGCGCGATCTGCGCTCCCGTTATCGCGATCAGTACACGGTCATGAGCGCCGGCTCGGGGCAGGAGGCGCTCTCGACGGCCCGCGAGCTCAAGAGCCGCGGCGATTCGCTGGCGATGGTCATCAGCGATCAGCGCATGCCGGGCATGCTCGGCGGGCGAGCTGCTCGCCCGGTCGCGCGAGGTTTACCCTCTGGCCCGGCGCGTCCTGCTGACCGCTTACTCCGACATCGAAGCGGCGATCCGGGCCATCAACGAAGCGCATCTCGATCACTACCTGTCGAAGCCATGGGATCCGCCCGAGGAACGCCTCTTCCCGGTGGTCGACGATCTTCTGGACGCGTGGCAGGCCGAGTCTCTTCCGGAGGCGACGGGCCTGCGCCTGATCGGACACCAGTGGGCCACGCGATCGCACGCGATCAAGGATTTCCTGGCGAGCAATCTCATCCCGTATCGCTGGCTCGACGTCGAGCGGGACGCCGAGGCGCGGACCCTGCTCGAGGCGGCGGGCATCGCGGCCGACGCGCTCCCGGCCCTGCTCTTCGAGGACGGGAGCGTGCTGACCAACCCGGAGCCGCGCCAGGTGGCCGAGCGCCTCGGCCGGCCGCTCTCGGCGGCCTTCGACGTCTACGACCTCGTGGTCGTCGGTGCGGGACCCGCCGGCCTCGCGGCCGCGGTGTACGGCGCGTCGGAAGGACTTCGGACGCTTCTGCTCGATCGCCACGCGCCCGGGCGGACAGGCGGGGACGAGCTCGCGCATCGAGAACTACCTCGGGTTCCCCGCCGGCGTCAGCGGCAGCGATCTGACCCGCCGCGCCCTGGCGCAGGCGCAGCGGCTCGGCGCCGAGTTCCTCGCGCCGCTCGAGGTGACCGGGGTGTCCGATCGACGGCGGCTACAAGCGGCTCGCGCTCTCCGACGGGCGCGAGCTGGTCACGCGAGCCATGCTCGCGGCGACGGGAATGTTCTATCGCGAGCATCCCGCTCCGGGCGTGGCGGAGCACACGGGCGCGGGCGTGTATTACGGCGCGGCGACCACGGAAGCGCCGGCGTTTCGCGGCCGGCGCGTTCTCGTCGTCGGCGGCGGCAACTCGGCCGGCCAGGGCGCCATGCACCTGGCGCGGTACGCGGAGGACGTGCAGATCGTCGTGCGCCGCGAGGGCCTGCAGGAGACGATGTCGCGGTACCTGATCGATCAGATCGGGAAGACGCCGAACATTCGCCTGCGGCCTCGGACGGAGATCGCGGGCGTCGAAGGCGAAGGTCACGTGGAGCGGGTGACGCTCCGGTCGCTGGACGACGGGTCGTGCCGGACCGAGGAAGTGGACGCGATGTTCGTTTTCATCGGCACGCGCCCGCGAAGCGACTGGCTTCCCGCAGGCGTCCTCCGCGACGCGAAGGGGTTCGTCCTCACGGGACGCGACCTGATGGCCGCGGAAGCCTACCGCGCGGACCTGGAAGGAGCGGCGCGAGCCGCTTCCCCTCGAGACGAGCGTGCCGGGCGTGTTCGCGGCGGGCGACGTCCGCGCGGGAGCGATGAACCGCGTCGCGTCCGCCGTCGGCGAGGGATCGATGGTCGTGCGCCTCGCTCACGAGTATCTGGCGCTGACCTGAATCGACCGCGTCCGCCTCGGCCGCGGCGGATGTCTATTTGCCGAGCAGCTTGTCGAGCTCCCGGCGCACGTCCTCCATCTTCACCTCGTGGTCGGGCTCCTTCCAGAGGACCTTGCCATCGGCCGACCGGATGACGAGACCGTGATTGTCGAAACCGAGCGACTTCACGATCCTCGTGTTCTCGGGCGTCGTGGCGTCGAGGTTCTCGCCCCGGACCTTCCCCTTGTACTCCTCGCCGAGCCCGCTCACGGCGGGCTTGATCTTCGCGCAGATCGGTCAGCCGGGGAGGAAGTAGTAGGTCACCGCGAGCGCGCCGGTCTTCTCCGCGGCGGCCGGGGCAAGCGCGGTCGAGAGCGAAGCCAGAGCGGCGAAGATCAAGGCGCGTCGAGTCGTCATGCCCACTCCATTTCGTCAAGCCTTCCTAGGACGCCGAGCGGTCGCTGGTGCCGACCAGCTTCTGGAACTCCGGGTCGTCGTGCAGGCAATCGAGATCGGAGTCGTTGGCTGCCCAATTCGGATTGCCGTACCCGGCGGCGAACGCCCTCTTGAGCGTGTCGAGCGCCTCGGCCTTCCTCCCGAGGATGCCGTAGGTGCACGCGGCGTTGTAGAGCGTATTGGAGTCGCCGGGGCGCAGAGCGACCGCGGTCTGCAGGTGCCGGACGCACTCGTCCGGGTCCTGGTCGAGGTAGGCAAGGTACGCGGACAAGAGGATCCGGGCGCGCACGTCTTCCGGCACCTGTTCGAGTTGCTGGCGGAGGATCTTGACCATCTGCTTGCGGAGCTTCAAGTTTTCGCTCGTCCGCCCCAAACGCTGCAGCGCGTTCACGTAGGGAAGATACGTGTTGTAGTCGTCGCCGTTGGCTTCGATGGCTCGCTCCGTGAGCGCCGCCGCGTCCTCGAAACGGCCGGAGGCGAAATACGCGCGGCCGAGGATGTTCCAGGAGCCGTCGCAGTCCGGCTTGCGCTCGATGGCGCGCCAGGCCAGGAGCGCGGCCTCGTCGTATTTCTTCTGTGTGTAAGAGATCCGAGCCTGTGCGACGAGAATCTCCGGCATGTCCGGCACGAGGGCCGCGGCCCGCTCGCAGGCGGCCTTCGCTCGTTCGAGCCACTCCGGCTTCTGCTCGCGAAGCTCGTAGATGAGCCCGCAGAGGTGGGCAATCCCGGCGTGCGCCAGGGCGAAATTCGGGTCGAGCTGGATGGCCTGCTCGAACATCTGCAGACCGTAATCCAGGTTCTCGCGGCGCGAGTAACTCTTGCCGCGGAGGTAGAAGTCGTACGCCAGCGGGTTGTCCGTGGGCTTGCGCGCGATCGTCGTCTCTTCCTGCGGCGTCAGCGTGATGCGCAGCGCCTGGGCGATGCTTCGGGCGATTTCCTCCTGGATGGCGAACACGTCTTCGAGCTGCCGGTCGTACCGCTCCGCCCAGACCGAGCGCTTCGTCGAGACTTCCACGAGCTGCGCGGTGATCCGCACGCGGTTGCTGGCGCGGCGAATGGAGCCCTCGAGGACGTACGCGGCGCCGAGCTGCTGTCCGACCTGCTGCGCGGTCACGGGCTTGTCGCGGAACGCGAGCATCTCCGAGCGGGGAAAGATCTCGAGTTTCGCGATCTTCGAGAGCTCCGTGACGATGTCTTCGGTGATCCCGTCGCGGAAGTACTCGTCTTCTTTCGCGCCGCTCTGGTTCTCGAAGTAGAGCACGGCGACGGATTTCTGCCTGGGCCGCCGACGCGTGCGCTCCGGAACCCGAAACGCTCTTCTCGGCCGCGGGTCGCCGGCCGGACTCGATGTCCCGCTTGAGCCGCTTCAGGTCGGCTCGGAGCTCGGCCGCGGTCTGGCACCGCAGGTCGGGATCCTTCTCGAGGGTCTTGTTCAGAATGCTCTCGATTCCCGCCGGCAGCCGGGGATTCAGCTGTCTCGCGGGGGCCGGCACGGAATGCAGGATGCCGTCGAAGATGAGCGCCGACGTCGAGGCGGAGAACGGAGTGAACCCCGTCGCCATCTCGTAGAGCACGACGCCGAGCGAAAACAGATCCGACCGGGCGTCCAGCTCCTCGCCGCGCGCCTGCTCGGGCGACATGTAGAGGACCGTGCCCATCGAGCTGCCCGGGCTCGTGAGGAGTCCTTCTTCGGGCGCGTGGGTCGGCTTCGGGATGAACGTGGCGCCCACCGAGTCGGCGGAGTGCCGGGCCGCGGGCGCGAGCTTGGCCAGACCGAAGTCCAGGAGCTTCGCCGACCCCCGCGAGACCAGGAAGATGTTCGCGGGCTTGATGTCGCGGTGCACGATTCCCTTCGAGTGGGCCGCATCGAGCCCGTTGGCGATCTGGATGCCGATGTCGAGGAGCTCCGATGTCTCCATGGGTTTCCCGGTCAGACGGTGCTTGAGAGTCTGGCCCTCCAGCAGCTCCATGGCGATGAACGGCCGGCCTTCGAACTCTCCGATGTCGTGAACGGTGCAGATGTTGGGATGATTGAGCGCGGACGCCGCGCGCGCTTCGCGGCGGAATCGCTCGATGGCCTGAGGGTCCTGGGAGATGTCGTCAGGAAGGAATTTCAGCGCGACACTCCGGCCGAGCCGCGTGTCGGTGGCCTTGTAAACCACACCCATTCCGCCCCCACCCAGCTGTTCCAGAACGTTGTAGTGGGAAATCGCGCGGCCGATAATCGATGAGGTGTCTGTCAACAGCCGCGGAGTCTACCTGAGCCCCGCTGCGACCGCGAGACCCGCGGGGGTTCGCCGGGGACGAGGCTTCGGTTGTTTGGCCGCGACGTCGGCGATCACCGAGCGCAACGGAAGCCGTCGTCCTCTTCGCGGTCGTCCGGCAGGAGCCGTCCGCGGTTTGAGACTCGGATCTGCTTCGACGCATTCTTCCATGAGCCGCCGCGGAGCACGCGCTTTCCGTCCGAAGCGTCTCCCGCGGCGTCGTCCTCGGAGAGGCCGGGCGTCGCGTGGAAGGAGTCGGCGTTCCATTCCCAAACGTTCCCGAGCATGTCGAAGAGGCCAAATGCATTGGCTCTCTTCAGGCCGACGGGATGCGCTCGCTTCTCCGAATTCCCGGCATACCAGGCGATCTCGTCGATTTCTCCGTATCGGGCGGTCTTCGATCCGGCGCGGGCGGCATATTCCCACTCGATCTCCGTCGGCAACCTCCCGCCGGCGCTGGAGCAAAACGCCGCGGCTTCATCCCAAGTGGCGTTGACGACCGGCGTGTTGTCGGTGCTCCACTTCGGCTGCTTCGGCAACTTGCGCGAGGTCGACGAGGCCCAGTCGCGGAACTGGGCGACCGTCACCGGGCGGTCCATGATCTCGAAGCCGGTCAGCACGCGAACGCGTCGCCTCGGGAATTCGACCGGAGTGCATTCCCCGTCTCCACCCGAGCATCCGATCTCGAACTCTCCGGTCGGGATCGCAACCCATGAGAGGCTCGGGCCGCCCGTGCGCCGATCAGTCGAGGCCGTCGACGCCGAGGCGGGTGCGGGTCCGGCGGCGTCCGGTCCCCCGGGCGGTGCGGTACCGTGGGTCATCACGGGTGCCGCAGGGAGTCGAGTCGTCTCCGCAAAGCTGATCTCGACGATGGTCTTTGGGCCGGCCACCGCAACGACCTTCGACCAGCGTCGCCCGTCGGCGGCGGTCGCCGAGACGACGTATTCGCCCTCGGTGACCTCCAGCCTCAGGGGATCGTCGGCTCTCAAGTCCGCGACCTTGCGAGCATCGACGCTCACGCTGCAGTTGGTGCCCGAGAGGATCAGCAGCGCAGCCTTCGGCGGCTCGGCCGCCGGAGCGCCGACCGTCCGAGCGACGCCGAGGGCGCCGAGGAGCGCGAGGCGGAGGATCCGGATGGCGTCATTGCGCGGCGGCATGGGTCAGCGCCTCTGAAGGGTCCGAATGTAGAGAATCGTCTGCGAGATCTGAGGTCTCGAAAGCGTTTTCCCCCAGGGCGGCATGAGAGGCGATAGTCCGACGCCCGCCCCGCCGCGCTGGATGGTATCGGCCAGGTCGGCATCGGTCTTCTTCTTCTGAAACGCGGGGTCGGAGAGGTCGCGGGGATGCGGGTCGAGATTGAAGGCGTTGAACCCGTCTCCGGCACCGGTTTCGCCGTGGCACGTCTGGCAATAGTGCTGATACGTCGCGCGGCCCAGACGCAGCTCGTACGACGGCACCGCCCCGGCCGCGGCGACCCTCGGCTTCGCCGGCGCGCGGCGGGCGCAGGCCGTCGCGGCGAGCAGCAGAAGGGCGGCGGTTTGAAGCGGCTTCATTTCGTCCCCTTTCCGGGCGCCGCCGGCGGTTGGCGAAGAGTCGCGATGTAGGCCGTCAGACGAAGCGCGTCCCGATCAGTCAGGCTGTAGTCCGGGCAGCGCACGTCGGCGCGCCAGCGCTGCGGCCCTTTCAGCCAGGTGAAGGTCCATCCCGGCCGCAGTCTGGCCGCCGAGTCCGTCAATGGCGGGCCGTAGTAGCCGCCCTTGGATCCGACGATGTGACAGGCGCGGCACCCGAGTGTCACGTAGAGCCGCTCGCCCTCGGCCGGGTCGGCGTCCGAGGCTGGCCGGCCCTGAAACGGGTCTTCGGGAACCCTCGGGTCGACGAAGAGAGTCGAGATGGCGTCCGCCAGCTCCACGGCTTCATCTCGCGGAATCCGAAAGATCGGCATGCGCTCCGTCAGGATCGGACGGATGCTGAAAGACAACATCAGGTAATCGATGAGCCAGTCCCGCTGGACCTTGCTGCCTTCGAAGGTGAGCGCCGCCGTCGAGATGTCGCCGCCCCGGTCGCCGATCTGGTGGCAGGACAGACAGCGGTAGCGATCGATGAGTTGGCCGACACGTCCCGCCGGGATCGGCGCGGGCTGGCTCGCCGGCAGCACGCGGTAGGCCTCGGGAACCGGCTGCGCTCCGAGCCCGAGCAGCGCCGTCACGACCGCCTGTGTGTCCTCCGGGCTCAATCCATAGGAGGGCATCTTGAGACCCTTCGCGAACGAGCGAGGCGACTCGACCTTCGCGGCGAGCCACGCGGTCAGCGTCCGCGGCAGATCGGTCCGCCGGCCGAAGTCGAGGAAGGCCGCCTTCTTGTCGCCGATCCCGTCGAGATCCGGCCCGAACTTTTCCGCAGGCCGCGCGCCGGGCGCTCCGTGACAGGAGAAGCAGCCGTACTTCCGAAACGCCTTCTCGCCGGCCTCGGCGAGCGTGCGGTTGACGCGCGGCGGATCGAGAATGTCCTTGGGAGCGTCGAAGTCGCGCAGCTCGTCCTCCATGTAGGCGACGAGGTCACGCGACTCGCCATCCGTGAAGTGATACCGGGGCATCGGCGTGCGCGGATTGAACGCGTGAGGATCGCGGATGTAAGCGAGCAGCCAGCCCCGGGTAGCGGCCGAGGCGATTCGCACGAGCTCGGGCGCGGAGCCCTGGCCCTTGCCGTCGACGGTGTGGCAGGAGATGCAGCGCGACTCCGCGAAGAGTTTCTTGCCGTTGGCCGAATCGCCGGCGGGCTCTTCGCCGGCGGTCTTCACACGCCGGGCCAGTTCCTCCGGCACGTCTTGCCCGAAGAGGTAATGGGAGAGCTCCTCGATCTCGCGCCCTGTGAGCTGGAAGTTCGGCATCGTCGCATTCGGGTCGACGTCTCGTGGTTTCGTCAGCCACCGGCGCAGCCACTCGGCTCCCGTCTTGATCGGCTCGGTCGAGAGCGGCGGAGCCTCCGACCGAAAGGCCTCGCGGCCCCGTACGGTGTGGCAGGCGAAGCATCCGAAGCGCTGCATCACGGCGTGCCCGCGGGAGAGCAGCGGAGCCCCGGGGACCTCGACGGTCGAGTGGCAGCGTCCGCAGCCGGCCTCGACGTAGGCCGCCGGAAGCAGGGAAGGAGCCGCGTTGGCGGCGGTCCCGTGCGCCTGCGCTTCGGTGGTCGCCGGCCCCTGTCCCGCGTGGCAGGAGGTGCAGCCGAATCGGTCGAATTCGCCGGGCGTGTGCGGAGTCCAAGGGTGGAGCCCGAAGGGACGGGGCGCGCCCGTCATCAGTGGATCGGCGACGCCGAGATGGCAGGTCGTGCAGCGATCGACCCGGTTGTCCAGCCCCGGGAGCCAGATCTGGTGGATCGCGATCGGCCGATTCTCGTATTCGCGCGCCTGACGCGCGCTCCGCGCTCTGACCGCGCCGAGAGCCCCGAATCGACGCTGAAGACCTCGGTATGCGCGAAAGGCGTTCTTCGCCGGCGAAATCGCCAGCACCAGAAGGAAGGCTACGCTCGTCAGCGCAAACAGGCGTCGCAGCGGCAAGCGTCTCCTCCTCCTAAGAGCCCGTCACGGGTGCCCAGGGCCAGATGAAGGACCATCCGGGTCCGCGGAAAAACGTTCCAATGAGCGTGAGGACGCCGGCGACGACGGCGAACCAGACCATGATCCATTCCGGAAGAGTGACCTTCGCGAGCGACCGGCGGAAAGCGCCCGCGCTCTCTCCTCCGCGGGCCGCGAACATCGCGATAGAGATGCCCGCCGACGGAATGACGATCGGCCAGCATTTGAAGGCTCCGAAGAGTCCCAGAATGGCGGCGGTGAGGCCGGCCAGAAGCGGCGCGCGCCCGGCGCCCGCTCCGGCCCAGAATGGCCCGGCCGTGAGGTTGATGCGCGCATACGGAATGACGACGAGCGCCACCACGACGAGCAGCGGCATCAGGACGCCCGCGACGACCGGCGGGAAATAGTGCAGGAGCTCCTGAAGTCCGAGGAAGTACCAGGGGGCCTTGGCGGGATTGGGCGTCTCGAGGGGATTTGCGATTCCCTCGAGCGGCGCGTCGAACGCGATCGCCGCGAGAGCCAACCCGATGACGACCAGCTGAAAGAGGATGACCTCGCGCAGGATCAGATTCGGAAACGTCATGACGTACTTCTCGTCGGTCGTCCGGACCGCGGGCCGCCGGTCCGGGCGCACGAGGGCCACGCGCCGGGGTGTGGCGAGCGGGTCGATCGATTCCACGAGATCGAGCGGCGGGAGCGTGCTCATCGGACCTCCTCCCCGTCGGAAGCGTCCTCCGGCGGGCCCTGGACACCGCCGTCCTTGCGAACCCGCCAGATGTGCACGGACAGCATCAGCAGCAGGGCGAGCGGCAGGACGACGCAGTGGAGGACGTAGAAACGCAGGAGCGCGTTCTCGGACACGATGTTGCCGCCGAGAAGGAGGAAGCGCGATTTCTCGCCGATCAGCGGCGCCTCCTTCGCCATGTTGGTTCCCACCGAGACCCCCCAGAAGGCGAGCTGGTCCCAGGGCAGCAGGTAACCGGTGTAGGAGAGCAGGAGGGTGACGATGAGCAGCACGACGCCGACGACCCAGTTGAACTGGCGGGGGGGGCGGTAGGCCCGATGGAAGAAGACCCGCATCATGTGGAGAAAGGCGGTGAAGACCATCAGATGCGCCGCCCACCGGTGCATGTTTCGGAGAAAGAGGCCGTTATCGACGACGAACTCGAGCTCCCGCATGTCGCGATAGGCCTGTGGGACGGAGGGGTGGTAATAGAACATGAGCAGCACGCCGGTCGCCGTCAGGACCAGAGCGCAGACGAGGGCGATGCCGCCAAGCCAGTAGGTGTAGGTGAAGCGAAGCGTCTTTTCGCGCACCTTGACGGGATGGACGTGCAGGAAGAGGTTCTCGAAGATGACGAGGGAGCGATTGCGGTTCGTGTCGGCGGCGCCGTGGCGGACGATCGAGCGGTACACGTCCGATTCGCGAAAGCGCTGGAAGGCGGAATCGAGAGATGACGTCCTCATGCCTTGAACACCTTTCCGTGGGGAACGACGAGCGCCGTGTCCACGAGGAGCGCTCCGGAGGGGTCCAATCCGACCTCGAGCCACGGAAGCGGGCGCGGCGCCGGCCCTTCGACGACATTACCTTCGAGGTCGAAGCGGCTCCCGTGGCAGGGACAGGCGATGACGTTCTGGTCCGACAGAAACCGCGTGATGCAGCCGAGATGCGTGCAGACGGCGGAGAGCGCGTAGACGCCTCCGGGTCCGCCGATGACGTAGGCCCGTTCCTCTTTGTTGAACCGGACGGTCCCCTCCGGATAATCGGAGGGACCTCCGGCAAGGAAGGTCGTCGGCGGCTCGAAGAGAACCTTCGGCTTGAGGAAATCGAGGGTGACGAGCCCGGAGCCGACGGCGGCCGCCGCGCAGGCTCCGGTGCCCACGAGCGTGAAGAAGCTGCGGCGGTCCCGGAGGTCCGGCGGGATCGCGCCGTCGGGGTCGCGCTTCTCAGGCAACGGAGTCCTCCCTCGTGTGAAAGCTTTGCATCGTGATCGTCCCGGCCGGGCATCGAGCGGCGCAGAGGCCGCATCGGATGCAGATTTCCTCGTTCTTGATCAGGATGGCGCCCGCGCGTTGCCCATCGATCAAGATGGGAGCGAGCTCGCGCGCGGCGGGAGGCAACGCCCGCACGTGGGCGGGGACGATCTCGATGCAATCCTCGGGACAGATGTCCTGACAGCCGCCGCACAGGATGCACTCGGTTCCCAGATCGGGATCCTCGCCAAAGGCCGTGTTGGTCCAGCACCGCAGGCAACGGGAGCCTTCCAGACGCGCCTCCCGCTCGGCGAAACACTCTTCGACCTCGGCAATGCCGATCCGGCGAGAGATCGGACGCGTGGGAGGCTTCTGGCGGGGGATGCTCTCGAAGTCGAGCCGGCGCTCGTACCGGGGGTGGACCGCGATCTCGACCAGGCCGTCGAATTCCGGCCGCGGCTCGCCCCGCAAGTGCTCGTCGATGGATCGGGCCGCGCGCTTGCCGTCGGCGACGGCGTTGATGGCGATGCGCGGGCCGAACGCCGCGTCCCCTCCAGCATAGACCCCCGGCGCAGTCGTCGCGAGTGTGGCCGGGTCGATCGTGATGCGGCCGCCACGCGTCTCGATTCCGTCTTCGGGCCGTAGAAACGAGAAGTCGCCGGTCTGGCCGATCGCGACGATGACCGTGTCGGCGGGAACGATCGACTCGGAGCCCGCGATGAACTCCGGGGCGAACCGGCCTCTCTCGTCGAAGACCCGCGAGACGGAGAGAAACTCGACTCCCGTGACGACGCCGTTCTTCCCGACGAAGCGCTTGGGTCCGATCCCGTGCCGGAAGGAGATCCCCTCGCGGACGGCCTCTTCGATCTCTTCAGCGGCCGCCGGCATCTGGCTCTCGGATTCGAGGCTGCAGACAATCACCTCGCGGGCGCCGAACCGGATGGCGCTGCGCGCGACGTCGAGGGCTTGAACGACCGAGAGGTTTCGCTGCAGGTTGTCCTGTTCGCCTCCCCGCGCCGCGACCCGCGCCACGTCGAGCGCCACGTTACCGCCGCCGATCACGAGCACGCGGCGGCCCATCTCGACCTTGTATCCGAGGTTGATGTTGAGCAGATAGTCGATGCCCTTGAGCACGCCGTCGAGCTCGATGCCTTCGACGGTGAGGTCGCGGCTGCGCATCGCGCCGACCCCGAGGAAGATCGCGGCATATCCCTGTGTCCGCAGGTCCGCAAGCGTGAACTCGTGGCCGAGCCGCGCATTGGTCGTCAGCTCGACGCCGAGCGAGAGGATGGCGTTGATCTCGAGCTGGATCAGAGCGCGCGGCAGTCGGTACTCGGGGACCCCCAACCGGAGCATGCCGCCGGCGACTGGCGCGGCCTCGAAGATCGTCACCGGATATCCCATCAGCGCCAGATCGTGGGCGCACGCGAGCCCCGCCGGTCCGGATCCGATTACGGCGACGCGCTCGCTATGGCGCTTCTCGCGATGGCCGTAGATCTCGGCGAGAACCGACAGGTCGATCATGCTCTCCACGCCGAACCGTTCCGTGACGAACCGCTTGAGGGCCCGGATGGAGATCGGGGCGTCGAGCTCGCCGCGCCGGCAGACGCTCTCGCATGGCGCCGCGCAGATACGGCCGCAAATCGAAGCGAGCGGGTTGGGCCGGCGCGCAACCGCGTAGGCCTCCCGATACCGGCCCTGGGCGATCATCGAGACGTACTTCCCGGCTTCCGTGTGGACGGGGCACGCCCACTTGCACGGGAAGTTGCGCTCGAGCCACTCGCGGGGAAGCTCGGTCACGCGGCCTACTTTGCGATCTCGAAGTTGACTTCGGTCGCGCCCGCGACGGTCGCCGTCTTCTCTGCGGCCTTCAGCTTGGGGTGCCAGACCTTGACCGTGTAGCCGCCGTCGGGGACATCGCCGATGTGAAAGGTGCCGTCGGCTTTGGCCGAGGCGAAATACGGCGTCGGAACCGCGACGACGTAGGCCTCCATCTCGGGATGGACCTTGCACAACAGAACGGCGGCGCATTCCTTCTTGAACGTGTAGCTCTTCGACTCGCCCTGGGGCCATGTGCCGAGATTGAACTTCTCGGCGCACGCCTCGGGCGTAAAGACGTTGTGCAGCACGGCGTCCGAGTTGAGGAAATCCACCGTCGTCCCGACGAGCACCGGAAGGATGTGCGGAGAGAAGACGAGATTCTTCTGGTCGATCCTCGCGTGCTCCTTGGGAGCGGGGAACGTCTTGCCGGCGATCGCGCCGACGTAGACGACGGCGTCCGCGCAGTCCCGCACACCCTTGCAGGTGACCTTTCCGTGCAGGTCACCGGCGGCGGCCGGCCACGCCATGACCAGAATCACCAGGGCCAGACAGCTTTTTCGCATGGCTTCGAACTCCTTTTTCTTAGAAGGCCGCGCGGACCAGGGTCGAGATCGTGTAGTTCTTGGAATTCGAGGGATCTCCGTTGTACTCGAGCATGAGCTTCATGTTGGCGTAGGCGAGGAAGCTCAGGTTTCCCGTGACGATCTTCGTGATCGGCGCCGAGGGATCTCCGGGAAGCAGCTGCTCGTAGCGGACGGACGCCTGGAAGGGCGGAACGAACGCGATGTCGGCCTGAGCGAACCAGGCCTTGTAGATCGTGTGCTTGATGGCGAAGAGGTCCGAAGTCGAGGCATTGAACAGCTCGAGCTTGTCTTTTCCCTCGAGCGCTCCGCCGAAAACGTTGATGGGTCCGACGTAGACCGAGCCGTAGACGCCGTATCGCTGGAATGTGACGTCCTGCTCGTTGAACCCCTGGCCGGAGGGATCGGTCACCTCGTAGTTGACACCGCCGCCATTGCCCCAGTAGCCGAAGGCGCCGACCCGAAGCGAGGTCTCCTCCCAGTTCTCGGGAGGCAGCGTCACTCCCGTCGACGTTCCATCGAGCGCCAGTCCGCCGAGCTTGTAGTCGACACGGGCGTAGGCGTCCTTTTGAGCCGTGCTTCCGAAGGAGCCGTTCGACCCTCCGGGCCCGATCGGACTGTCGACGCCGACGACGTAGAGGAGTCGGTGCCCGATCACCCCGTACATCTCGATCGCCCGCGCGTTGGCGGGCATGCCGACGCCGCAGGAGTCGCCCTCGCACAGCCCGGTGCCGCCGTTGAAACCGATCGGGTTGTAGTCGAAGAACGTATCGATTCCGCTGTCGGTCATGATCCACATTTCCTGGAAGCCATCCCAGGCATTCGGCGCGAGTTTTCCGACTCGAAAGTTGAACATGTGCTCCGGGCCGAACGCGTTGACGAAGTCGAGGCGCGCGTGCTCGATTTCGACCTCCGAGCTGCCGTCGGGGAGCTCGCCGTAGGTCAATTCGCTGAAGAAGCTCAGGTGCTTGCCGAGCGTGCCCGCGCCGAAGAGGTTGACTTCCTGGGGGAACTGAAAGTCGTTGTGCAGGATCTGGTGGCCGAAGTCATCCTCGCTGGAGGCGTAGACATCGGCCATCTTGACGTTGACCGCGAGCGGCACGTTGCCGGGCAACGTGCTCGGATAGACCATCTTCGGCCAGAGCTTCTCGTACGCTTCGGAGCCGAGGGAGACGGGAACCTGCTTGACCTGCTCCTCGGTCTCGCCCGGCATGCGGTACCCGTTCAAGCGAAACGCTTCGCCGAAGGGGTTGAGCTTCGGGAAGACGACATGACACGTCTGGCAGGAGGTCTGGTATTTGCGAGAGAACGCGGGAACGGCTTCGGCCGGACGCGCGCCGGCGCCGAAGAAGACGTAGCCGACCGCCAGGAGCGCGAAGACGATGCAGAGACCACGCTTCGAGTTTTCCACCGAGGCCTCCCTTCTGCTCGGTGAATGCTCGCGCCCGGGCGGCGCCAGGGAAATGCCGCAGCCTCACCAAATCGGATGGGGAGAGCGCACCAGGGCGGGAGCTAGACGATGCGGTGCTGAAACGCGAAGGCGACGGCCTCGGCCTTGGAGTGCACCTCGAGTTTCTCGAGAAGATTCTGGATGTGGTTGCGCGCCGTCAAAGTCGAGATGTGGAGACGACCGGCGATCTCCGGCGTCGTTCGCCCCGCGGCGAGCATTCCCAGCACCTCGACCTCGCGGGCGGTGAGCCTGCGTGCCCTCGCGTCGGGCGATTCCCGAACGGAGACCAACATCGGGCGGGGTGGCGAGTCCCGGGAAACCTCGGGGACGAGCAGGGAAGCGTCGATCGGCTTCAGGATGTGCGCGAGGACGAAGTGATCGGGGGGCCGGACGGCGAGGTGGAGAACGCTGACATCGGCTGCGACGGTGCGGCCATCCTTCGCACGAAGCCGGAGCCCGAAGTGCCGGATCGTCTCGCCCCGGACCGCAATCTCGTTGATCGGGCAGTGCTCCGAGCAATAACGGTTCCCGAAGGTGTCACAGCCTTCCAGAGCAGATGCGCAGAAGGTTCCCAGAACCTCGCTTTCGTCGAATCCAAAGAGACGCTCACAACCCTGGTTCCAGAAAATGATGTTCAGGTGACGATCGGTTGCGAAGACCGGATCCGGGGACAGCACCAGAGCCTCGAAGAGGCCGACGACTTCCTGCGGAACCCGATTCGCCCGGCTCACGATGTCTGCCCTTACGCCTTGAAAAGGCCGCTGTGGGAAAGCGGCGCTCGATCACGCTAACACGGTACCGACAAAGAGCTCGTCGGGTACACGGGTCCTGGCCGAAGATAAATCCTGGATAAATTTCAGAGAGCCGGCAGCGTCTTGAGGACTCCCGATGCCCGCGGCCGATTCCGGATCGGTTCGCCCTTGCGGATCTCCGTTCGTTGACGATGAGGATGCGTCGGGCGAACTCCGGAATGTCGTGCTCATGGATGAGGAACACGATCAGTCGGTCGTCGTTCAGGCTCAGGAAGATCCCCAGGATCTTGTCGTCGGGTCAGCCGGATGGAAGTCGGGGAGTGTTCATGACCCGAAGGTCGGCTTGTCAAGGCGATCGTCTGGGTATGGATCGGGGTGATGCTCGCAAGAGCGACCGGGCACCGGTCGAAGATGCTCCGCCCGACCGCCGCGGCTGAGAGATGGATGGGACGCGCTAAGCTGAGAAAAGCCGTGAACTATTCGTCGATGCTTCGCTCGGCTTTGGTCGCGCTGGTCCGGAACAAGATGCGGAGCGCGCTGACGGTCCTGGGCATCACGATCGGCATCGCGGCGGTGATCTGCGTCGTCGCGATCGGCCAGGCCGGACAGGCCCGCGTCGAGCAACAGCTGCAGAACCTCGGCGACAACTTCGTCTGGATCGAAGCCGGCGGCCGCGCGATCAACGGTGTGCGCACGGGGACGCACGACACGACCACCCTCACGGCCTCCGACGCGGTCGCCATCAAGAGCCAGATCTCGCTGATCAAGGCCGTGTCTCCGAACGTCGACGATCCGATCCAGGTGATCTACGGGAACCAGAACTGGCACACGTCTTACCGGGGCGTGTCGCCCGAGTACTTCGACATCAAACGGTGGGTCGTCGATCAGGGCGCCGTCTTCTCCGCCGACGACGTCGAGCGGGCCGCGGACGTCTGCGTGATCGGCCGATCGGTGCGCGCGCAGCTCTTCGGCACGGAGGATCCGATCGGCAAGGTGATCCGTGTGACGAGCCTGCCGTGCAAGGTCGTCGCCACGCTCCAGCCGAAGGGTCTCTCCCTTTCCGGCCAGGATCAGGACGACACCGTGATCCTGCCTTATACGACGGCGCAGAAGAAGCTCAAGGGAGTGACCTGGCTCGACGACATCCTCTGCTCGGCCGTTTCGTCGGACGCGGTCAAGGCCGCCGGCCAGGAAGCCGCGGCGATCCTCCGGGACCGCCATCACCTCCGGCCGGAGGAAGAGGACGACTTCAACATCCGCAATCCCGAGGACATCATTCAGGCCCAGCTCGACGCCAGCAAGACGCTGAAGGTCCTCCTGATCGTCGTCGCGTCGATCTCCCTGCTCGTCGGCGGAATCGGCATCATGAACGTCATGCTCGTCTCCGTCACCGAGCGCACCCGGGAGATCGGCGTGCGTGTCGCGGTGGGCGCGACCGACGAAGCGATCCAGCTCCAGTTCCTGAGCGAGGCGGTCCTCTTGAGCCTCGTCGGCGGCGCCGCGGGCGTCCTTCTCGGGATCGGCTGTTCCTATCTCGTGGGCGAGACGCTCCGCTGGCCTCTCGAGATTTCCTTCGAGGCGGTGTTGGTCGCGGCCCTCTTCTCCGTCGCCGTTGGTGTTTCGTTCGGTTACTACCCGGCGCGGCGAGCTTCCAGCCTCGACCCGATCGAGGCTCTGAGATACGAGTGACGCCCCGCGGCGGGTCGGTGCGCGCCAAATGACGAAGCGCAGGTGGCTGGCGCTCGGGGGACTGGTCCTCGCGGTCGGGCTCCTGGGAGTCCTGAGCGCGAGCCGCCGGGCTCCGATGCAGCACTTCACCGCGAAAGTCGAGCGCGGCCCCATCCGCGACGTCGTGGAGGCCACCGGAACCATCAACGCGGTCGTGACGGTCCAGGTCGGATCGCAGGTCTCGGGCAGCATCGCCAAGCTCAATGCCGACTTCAACTCCCGGGTCCACAAGGGCGACGTCATCGCGCTCATCGATCCGGCGCTCTTCCAGGGCGCGGTGCTCCAGGCCTCGGCCGACCTCGAAGACGCGAAGGCCAATGCAATCGCGGCGCGAGCGAACCTGGACCGGGCGCGAGCCGTCTCCGCGCAGGCGAAGGCGGACGACGAGCGCAGCGCCGCGCTGAACAAGGACAATCTGCTCAGCCAGCAGCAGCTCGACCTCGCGAAGGCCGCGGACGATTCCGCAACCGCGAGCGTCGGTGCGGCCGTCGCCAACGTCGCGCAGGCGGACGCGCAGGTCAAGCAGAAGGTGGCGGCGCTGGAAGTCGCCCGGACCAATCTCAACTACACGGTGATCCGCTCTCCCATCGACGGCACCGTCGTGGCCCGCAACGTCGAACTCGGCCAGACGGTCGCGGCTTCCCTTCAGGCCCCGACGATCTTCACGATCGCCCAGGATCTGACCAAGATGCTCGTCTACACGAAGACCGACGAGTCGGACGTGGGCAACATCACGGTCGGCAGCCCCGTCACCTTCAAGGTCGACGCGTTTCCCAAGGAGACCTTCGGCGGAACGGTTCGCCAGGTGCGGATGAACCCGACGACGATCCAGAACGTCGTGACGTACGACACGATCATCGAGTTCGAGAATCGGGACTTGAAGCTCTTTCCGGGAATGACGGCCTATGTGACCATCCCGGTCGCCTCGGTGGAGAACGTCTTGAAGGTTCCGAACACGGCGCTCCGATACAAGCCGCCGATTCCGCTCGAGGAGATCGAGGGTCTCTACGCGCGGCGCGGAATCGACTCGGAGGCCGCGGCCGCCGGGAGTCCGCCGGCGTCCGGTGCGGCCGGGCCGGCCGCGCCGAGCGGTCCGCGCCCCACACGGCGCGACGTCGTGGTCGTCTGGAAACGGGCCGCCGGCGACTCGTTGGAGCCAATCCAGATCGCCCTCGGCATCACGGACCACTCGTACACGCAGGTACGGGAAGTGCTCAAGGGTTCCCTCAAAGAGGGAGACGACCTCATCATCCGGTCCGTCACGACCAAGCCGCAGACCCCCGCCGGTCTTCGACGCTAGTGGCGAGCGCCGCCGGGACCCAGTCTGCGAGGCCGGTCATCCGGGTCGAGAACCTGCACAAGTACTACGAGCTCGGCGAGGCCCGCGTGCACGCGCTCCGCGGCGTCGATGTCGAGGTCGGGCCGGGCGAGTTCGTCGCCATCATGGGCGCGAGCGGCAGCGGAAAGTCGACCTTCATGAACCTGCTCGGCTGCCTCGATCACCCGTCCGCGGGACGGTATCTGCTCGACGGTGTCGACGTGGCGGGCCACGATCGCCGCGCGCTGGCCGCGATCCGGAATCAGAAGATCGGCTTCGTCTTTCAGGGATTCAATCTCCTGGCCCGGACGACGGCGCTCGAGAACGTCGAGCTGCCGACCCTGTATACGCGCGCCGACCGGGCCGAGCGGCAGGCGCGGGCGATGAAGGCGCTCGAGATGGTCGGGCTCGGCGACCGGGCGCGGCATTTTCCCTCGCAGATGTCGGGAGGCCAGCAGCAACGCGTCGCGATCGCGCGGGCGCTCGTCAACCGGCCTTCGATCCTGCTGGCCGACGAGCCGACCGGCAATCTCGACAGCCGCACCGCCGTCGAGATCCTCGAGATCTTTCAGGATCTCAACGACCAGGGCCTGACGATCGTTCTCGTCACCCACGAGCCGGACATCTCCCGGTTCGCCAGGCGGGTCCTGGTCTTCAAGGACGGCACGATTCGAAAGGACGAGCCGGTGCGGAATCGGCCGCGGGCCCGCGAGGTGCTGGCGACGTTGCCGGCGCTCGAGGACTGACGCGAGTCAGGCCGTCGCGACGCGGGCGAGCGCCGCCTTGAGGCCGGCGCCAATCTCCTCGGGGCTTCCGACTCCCCAGAAATGCAGGAAGAACAGCCGCGGAGTCTCCCGGAGCATGTGCGAGTGCAGCGCCGTCGCCCGGATGCCGTGGGCGCGGAGCTCGCGGATGACGGGGTTCACCTCGTTCGCCACGAGAACGAAGTCGCCCGTCGTCGCGATCTGGGCGCCAACCGTTTGGAAGTTCAGTGCCGTGCTCATGCCCATGCCGGCCGGGATCTCCATGCCGTCTTCCTGGATCGGAGCGGCGCGGGGAACGCCGATCTGGAGCACCGGACCGGAGAGCGAGCCTTTACGCCCGAGACTTTCCTGCAGTTTCTGGAAGGCCTTCTCCTGATCGGGAGTCGCCGGCGCGGCTTGAGCCGCAGGAGTCGGCGTCTTCGTCTTTCCCAATGCGGCGCGGAGCGTCTTCGCCAGTGCGGCCGCGTCTCCGTGCCCGTGGAAATGAACGTAGACGAGGTGGGGAGACTCGCCGATCAAATGATTATGAATCGCGAGGATTTCGAAGCCGCCCGCCGCGAGCTCGCCGATGACGGGATCGACCTCGGACTCGAGAAGCACGAGGTCCCCCATGGTCACCGTCTCCTGGCCTTCCGTCCTCCGAAACGCCGCCCAGCTTCCGAGCGCGAGCGCCGGCTCGATGCGGAGACCGTCGATGCGGACGTCGAGATCGGTTCGCGGCAAGCCGTATCGTCGAACGGCGCCGGGCAGATCCTTTCCCGAGACGCCGAGCGTCTGGTCGACGGCCTGCCAGTCCGATTCGAAGGGGGCAGCCCGGAGCTCCGGCAGGAGAAGGAGAGCGGCAACGACGACGAGCGAGAATCGCCTCATGAGAAGTCCTCCTTTGGCTTGATCTGTATAGCCCCGGGTTCTCGACTCCGACAAGTCCGAGATGCCCGATGAGACTCGACCCCCGTGAAAACACCCGGATGTCGCGTTCCTCGCCGCTCTTTCGGATCGCTGCTCGCCCGCGGGCGGGAAGGCCTGCGCGCGCCGGGACTTCGCGGTGTGTTCGGGGCCCCTCGCGGGTCTGCCCATCGTAAGGTCTCGACCAGCCGATCGGGGCGTGCGCGAAGGGCGGGATCGTCGGAGAGCGCGCGCGAGTCGCTTGATGAACCGCTTGCTCTGTGCCATCGGTGAGTGACGGAGATATGGCCGGTCCGTCCGGTCGACAACCGGGTGCTAGGCTGCGGGGCAATGCGCCGAGACCTCGAGAACGAGACCTCAAGTTTTCTGCGACAGGCGGGCGCCCGCCCGAGAAATTCGGTGTCGTGAGGTCCGCGATCGCCGTTCGGGCGCGCTCGCTGCTCTCGTGCCGGGCCGGTGCCGGGCCAGGAGGATTCGATGAAACGGGACGTGACGGTATGGATCGACCATCGAGAGGCCGTGTTCGCGACGCTCACCGGTGAAGGCGAGACGACGAGCCGGCTCGAGTCGGACGTCGAGAAGCACACGCGGTTCTCGGGAAGGACGGAGCATGGCGCGGAGGATCAGTACGAGAGACGATATGCCGAGCACCTGCGCCAGTACTTCGACGCCGTCATCTCCCGCATCCGCGATGCCGAAGCGATCCTCATCCTCGGACCGGGCGAAGCAAAGCACCAGCTCGAAAAACGGCTTCGCGACGAAGGACTCGGCGCTCGCATCGTCGCGGTCGTAACGACCGACAAGATGACCCATCCGCAGATTGCGGCGAGAGCCCGGCAGCAGTTTCTGCGGGAAGAATGAGCTCCCACTTGAGGAGGCAGTCTGCGAGCTGTTTTCGGCCTTTCGCGTTCGATGTCGGTTGGCGCCGGGAGTCGTTGGTTCGCTGTTGCCCCGGCGATATGAAGGATCATCCATTGAGGGGAGCGTAATGACCAAAAGCCCAAATCGCGGAGGCGCGAAGAACCGGAATCGGGATGGCAGAGATCCGGTCGATCAGAACAGACACAAGGGCCACGGGAAATCGGGATCCCGCGACGGTGCCAGTGGACCGAAGGGATCCACTCCGGACAAGCACGGCGGATCCGGCGTGGGCCGGCAGGAGGGCGGCTCCGGGGCCGGGCGCGAACGCTAGAGTGAAGGCATTGAGGCGGCGGGCCCGTCCACGCCGGGTCTACGGTCTCGACCCGAGCGCCCTGGCGGGCAGCAGGATCAAGGCCCGCAGCAGCTCGAAAACACCCTCGACCGCGATTCCCACCAGGCGAAAGGGCAGCAGGGCGAGCCAGACGAATGGGTAGAGCAGGAGCGCGAGGAGGGCGAGGGGCCAGCAGAGGAACAGGAGGACGAGCCAGATCAGAACCTTCAACATCACTCTCTCCTACGAAATCGCCGGCGTCAGGTTTGGGCTTCGGTGTCGGCAGCTGTGGTCCTCTTCGCAGCTCGAGCGCGCCGAAGCCGTCCGGACTCGGTTTGATCTTCGTGATAGCTTCGTCACTCCGACTCCCCCGGACGGACTGACTCCCCCAAGACAATCGAGTGCCCGCCGCCGGTCTCGGTGAAGAAAGTGGGTGCGGGTCATGGAGAACAAAGGTCGAGAGTCGAATCGCGTCCGTTCCCGATCCGGCAAAGTTCTTCGCCACTGGACAACGAACGATCTGGATTTCGTCGGGAAGGCGACAACGACGCGGTCGGCAGGTGACGGCGGGTTGGCCGACGCCCGGCGGCTCCGCCTCGTCGCCTCGGAATTGAAGGCGTCTGAGCACGTCGGTGCCCTGTGAGGGGCGCACCCGACGAGCGAGGCTCCAGACTTCTCTATTACGTCGCGCGGCTTCTGTCCTGGTTCAGCGGAGAATCCGGCTGCGTTCACTGGCGGCCGGCCCTGGCGCGAGCCGGGGTGTGGGAGCGCGCCGGACGACCTTCGGGAGCTCGCATTCCTCTGAGGGGCTGACGCTTATCACCGGGGCTTGACGAAAGCCGTCGTGACCACGAGGGCCTTCGACCCCGTTGTCCGTCGGACGCGGTCGCAGGCCCCGCCAGATCCGATCACCGCGACACGTTTGCCATGCCCGCCGGACGCGCGCCTGCCGTCCCGGCGTCTGAAGGCGGAGTCGTGTTCCGGCCCTCCGTCCCGCCGTCCGGCTGCTCTTCGAACCACTGTTTCGCGCCGAGAAACCTGACTGTCGTGGCGTGCCGTTCCAGCCCGAGTCCGACGGAGAGCACGCCGGACTCGATCAGGAACGCCCCCTCCCGATCCCCCTTCTCGCGGCGGTAGTGTCCGCGGACGCGATAAGTCCCTCCTCGGGCGTCGAGTCCTCGGACGCGGGTGAGCGAGGGCCCGACGTCGACGGCCGCCGTCGCGGTGAAATTGTCCAGCTTCACGAGGCCTCGGGTCCACTCGGGGAGGTCGGCCGCGAAGAGCGCCAGGAGCGGGCGTGCATCCCGCGACTCGACTTCGATCGCCCCGGATGTCGTGGGACCGATCTTCCCCGAGGGAACGTCGAATCGACCCCACCAGCGCCGAGACTCGTCCGAGCCCGAGGAACGCACGTTCTTCAACGAGAGGCGGCTTCCGGAGACCTCGAGGGGCCCGGACGTGAGATTCCACCGCGGAATGAGAAGGCGCATGTCCGCGTCGCCGTGCAGCTTCAGTTTGCTCAGGCCCACCGATCCGTCCTGAACCGCGACCCGGACCTCGCCCTTCGCGACTCCTCCTTCGATGGACGCGCGGATCGTTCCCTTGCCTGCGCCCTCGTTCGAGGGAGGTGCCGGCGACCGTGCGAACGAGGTACTCGAAAGACTGAAGCCGATCGAAGCGGACGTCGAGCTTCACTTCGCCGGAGACCTTCTGCCAGACCTCGCTCCCGTGCACGCGGGGCGGCTCGAATGGTTCGAACCCGGCGGAGACGGTCCCCGAGACGGAGATCCCTACGGGCGCGCGCCCGATGCGCGTTTCGCCGCTTTCGAAGGTGACCCGTGCGGGGCCGATGCGCGCGAGCAGGCCTGGCCGCAGAAAGAATCCTCCTTCGACCCGTGCGAGTCCTCGAAAGTGAAGTGCGTCGATCCAGATTTCGTCGAAGTGCTCGATGAGCACCGCTCGAACGTCGATGCGCCAGGGATCGCCCCCCGTGGCCGCCCCCGGAGGTTCTGCGGAGCGCAGCGGCGGATCGGCGAAGCCGGGCACCTCCGGCAGCACGGAGGCGTTGAACGCCTTCGCCGCCGCAGGCTCGTGCTTGTTGCGGAGCCGGAAGGACAGGCCCGTCCCGCGAAGGCGCTCGGCCCGAAACGTTCTCTGGACGAGGGCGAGCACGGAGTAATCGACGCGCGCGTCGGCCAGCCGGATGGACCACTCGACGTTCCGGTCGCTGCCTCGAAGCCGGAGATTCCTGATCGTGAGGCGGCCGGGCCAGTAAGACGCCGCTTCGTCGTAGTCCAGGCGAAACGACTTCGAGTCCTCGTTGATCCATGCGCGGAGGCTGGGTCCGGAGAGCAGCCGATTCGCGGCGACGTCGTACGCGGCCAGGGACAGAACGGGAGTGAGGACGAGAATCAGCAGCCATCGCCACAGACCTGGACCTCGCCGGGCGAGCTTCTTCTTCAGATTGCCAGCGAGGTGCCTGAGGGCGGACGCCGCCTGAGAGGGCATTGGTGGTTCCGGCCGCAAGCTCTCGTGTCTCGAGTCGCGTTGAGAGATCGGAGCGCCGCTCTCACTCTGGCCGAACTTCCTTCTATGCGACGTCCACTCCGGCGCCGACGAGCGCGACATCGCTCCGTCGCGCCGCCTGGAATCTCTCGGCCACGTCCTCCCAGTTCCACACGTTCCATACGGCGTCGAAGAACTCGGCCTTGCGGTTCTCATATTGGAGATAGAACGCGTGTTCCCAGGCGTCGAGCACGAGCAGGGGAGTGCCCGCCTGCGCCAGATTCGATTGGTGGTCGTAGATCTGTGACACGAGGAGCTTCTTGCCGAGCGGTTCCCAAACGAGTGCGGCCCAACCGGAGCCCATGATCGTCGCCGCGACGGCGTTCACCTGTTTCTGGAGGATCTCGAAGCTCCCGAAATCCTCGGCGATCGCGGAGGCAAGCTCACCCTGCGGCCGCCCACCCGCCTTCGGGGACATGTTCTGCCAGAAGGCCGAATGGAGAACGTGACCCGAGAGGTTGAACGCGAGGGCCCTCTCCAAAGCCCCGATGTCCTCGAATTGCCTTTTGTCGCGCGCCTCGGCGAGGCGATCGAGCGCCGCGTTGGCGCCCTTCACGTAGCCGGCATGGTGCTTGTCGTGGTGGAGCTCCATGATCCTTCCGGAGATGTGGGGCTCCAGAGCGCTGTAGTCGTATCGAAGGTCGGGAAGAGTGTACGTAGGCATCGAACGATCTCCCATGGTTGTCGGCGAGTCCGGGCTCGGCCTCCTGCGGCAGGCAGGAAGCCTCAACGAATCGAATGACCCTCCTCCGCCTCGCGCGCCTCGAAGCCGGAGCGCAAGAGGTCTTTCACGTCCCCATCGGAAAGGCCGAGGTCAGAGGTGTCTGCCGATCCGATGTACTTCCAGCTCTCGGTGCGGGGCAAGAGCGAGGCAGGCGTGTTCGGCGCGAGAAAGCCGTATTGGGAGCAAGAGACGTAGACGCTCACCGTCATCAATCCTCCTCACGCCACAGGACACCCCTGCCTCGCGATGCCCGCCAGCATGCTCGACCGACGGGTGCGCGGTCCAATAGTTGATTGCGCTCAACATGAGTGGTCTCAGCGATCAATTCCAGGACCCGAGGTCCGAACGGCCTTCCCACCAACCACGTGAGTCCCTCTCGGAACGCTGAGTCTCGACGGAACAAACGATTGGACTCATCGGCATGGCAGGCAGAATGATGACCCTGTCCGTCAACGCTCAGCCGCTTCAGGCTGTCGGGGTCCCGACGGCGCCAAGGTGTGCGGGCTAATTTCGGTCCGCCTTTGAAAGGTTGAGCATCATGAAGAGAATCATTGGAGCGGCTGCCGGTGTCTGCCTCCTGGCAGGCGCGCTGGCACTCGCGCAGACACCGGAGAAGCAGGCCGTCGAGACGACGACCAAGCAGACCGGCCCCGGACCGACTCTCAACACCGAGACGCAATCGGTGTCGGGAACGGTTCAAGAGTACGAGGCGGGCAAGAATATCAAGCTCTCGGGACCGGGCGATAAGTCGTATTCGTACGACCTCACCGAGAGTGCCCGGGTCGAGGGAGCGATCGTCGTGGGTCAGATGGCTACGGTCAAGTACTCCAAGGGAACCGACGGCAAGGAAACCGTCTCGGTTGTCTCGGAGGCCACGGCGAATGCGGTGACGGCGGCCGATGCCCCGAAAATGCATTCGGAATCGATCACGAAGAACAGCGGGCCTGAAGTGAGCACGAAGGCAAGAACGGAAACGGTCGTCGGAACGGTGAAGGAGTACGAGGCGGGCAAGTCGATCAAAGTGACGGGGCCCAACACCAAGGACTACAGCTTTGACTTGACCGAGATGGCCGCTCCGAAGACGGCCCCCACGGTTGGCGAGCGTGTGAAGGTCACGGTGACGACATCGGGCAGCGGCGCGAAGGCGACGACGATCGTGGCGTACCCGTACAAGACCCGCCCGGTCACCTCATGAGGAAGCTCTCGGCGATGGCCTCTCTGCTCGCGATGGGCGTCCTGGGGCTATCCCTCGGCTGCCAGAAGAAGGAAACGTCGACCACCACGGAAACGACGAGCACACAAGAGGCTCCGGCACCCTCGGGGACCCCTCAGACGACGACGTCCACGACGACGACGACCAGTACGGCGGACTCCCCGACGCCAACGCCATCGGTCAAGTAATCCTCGAGTCCAGTCATCGAAATTCCGCAGCGCCGGGAGGGGAAGGCACCTCCCGGCGCTTTTTCTTGTCTGCGGTCGCCGCACGGTGAGCTCGGGTCCCGAGACGGGCAGAGGCGGCGATCGATCTGCGGCGCCGACAATTCACGGAACGCGCGACGCATCCGCTCTTTCCGTTTTGCAGATCAACTTGAGCGTAACAAACGATTGGAAGTCTCTCGACCAAACGGACATTCTCGCTCTGCGAACAGTACTGCGGAGCAGGAAGGACCAGGTATGGAACCCCTTGTCATCGTCGTTCTCGTGCTTCTTTTTCTCGGTGGCGGCGGATATTGGTACCGCCGCGGACGGGCATGACGGAACCGGGTTCTGATCCGGTCGGGTTCGCCGGGGAAGCCGCCACGGTTGCTGGGGATGGCGCAAGGTTGACACGCCGCCTGCGGATGCTTCGCCGGGATCTCATCGCCTTCTGGTCTCGTTCGCCGCGAAAGGTTGAACCGAGGCAGAGGCCCGAAATGAGCTGGCGCTGCCCCAAGTGTCAGGCTCGGAACGCGGCGATCATGACTTCTAATTCGGAGGCCGGGAAGATCGTCGACGTGAGTTGCCTGGCCTGCGGGACAAAGCACGAAGCTTCCGTCTTTTCCCGCGCGGACGGCTCGGGCGCACCTGTGACGGTCGGCGTCGTCTGGGTCTGAAGATGCGCCGGAGGACGCCGGCGCTCAAAGAGTCGGTTCGCCGAGCGGTGGGCGGCGCCTAGCGGCCGCGCCTCGCCCGAGCCAGGACGGGAACGCCACGCGGCCTCGACACGGCCGCTTTTTTCTTCTCGACGGCGGACTCGGAATGCACTCGTTCGCGAGGAGTGAGTCGGATCTCATGGAGGAACGAAGCCAGCAGCGGCGAGAGGTCCTCCCGCCGATAGATCACTCCGGATTCGGTGTACACCCCTTGATCCGCAATCGGACGGAAGACGACTCCCGACATCGCCCGCTGTTTGATCGCAGGATCGACGAGCGCAACGGTCAAGCCGGCGGCGACCATTCCCAGGACGGTCTGGGTCGAGGGAAGCCCGCCTTCCATCGTGATCGGCGGCCCGAATCCGGCCTTCTGGAAGATCGCGAGCAACTGATCGTAACGGCTCGGCGACAGGTGCCGGGGCCAGAGTGTATACGCTTCCCGGCACAGCTCCCGCAAACGGATGCGACCACTGCGAGCCATGGGATGCCTTTCGGGAATCGCGGCTACGAGCCGCTCGCGGCCGGTCACTTCGCTGACGACACCCTCCGCCTCGATCGGAAGGCCGACGAATCCGATGTCGATTCGGCCTCCTTTGAGCGCCTCGATCTGCCCCTCCGGCGTCAGGTTCTGAAAGAGGACTTCGACCTGCTGCGCGTGATCCCGAAAGGGTCTGAGAGCTTTGCCCAGGAACGCCCAGTCCGTCTCCGGCGAAATGCCGATGACGATCCTTCGAGACTCCGCCCGCGCCGTTTCCCTAGCGAGCCCGGCGGCACGGTCGGCCGCCGCCAGAATCCCGCGCGCTTCCCGTAGGAATCGATTTCCGGCCGGCGTGAGCTCGACGTGCCGCTTGACGCGGCGCAGCAGGTCGACTTTGAGCTCCGTCTCGAGGTTTCGAACCTGCTGGCTCAGGGACGACTGGGACGTGTGCAGGCGGTTCGCGGCGCGGCCGAAATGAAGATCTTCAGCGACCGCGACGAAGTAGCGAAGGTGCCGCAGTTCCATTCAATCGCTCCGAGGTCTCAACACCAGCGAAACAAACGATTGGATCTGCCCGAGCCGAGACCGCATCATCGGTCTTCGATTCGCTCTGGCTCCTCCTCGCGTGATCTTATGCCAGGACGGATGGAGCGCAGCGTGACAATGAAAATCGACGCGAAAATCGACGCGGAGCACTCTCCGAGGCGCCGGTCCGAGACCGCGGGAGGCGGCTCATGATTCGGAGAGCCATCGTCGCGAAGCCTCCGCAGCTCGCTGGATCCGTGCAGGGAAGGCGCAGAAGCTGGCTCAACATTCTGTTTCTCTCGCTGTCGCCGGTGATCGGCCTCGCGGGGACGGCGGCCTATGCAATCGCCTTCGGGGTCCGCTGGTGGGAGCCCGCGCTCTTCGTCGTACTCTTCGGTCTCGTCAGTTTTTCCGTGACGGCAGGCTATCACCGCTGCTTCGCGCACAAGGCTTACGTCTGTCACCCGGTCGTTCAAGTCTTCTATCTGTTCTTCGGGTCGATGGCTCTTCAGAATTCGGCTCTGAAGTGGTCCTCGGACCACCGGGACCATCACCGATACGTGGACCGTCACTGGGATCCGTACAACATCCAGCGGGGCGGCCTCTGGGCGCATGTCCTCTGGCTCTTCTACACGGAGCCGCCCGAGCGCAGCTACGACAATGTTCCGGATCTCCAGGCGAACCGACTGGTCCGATGGCAATTCCGTTTCAACGGCGCCATCGGCGTTCTCGGGGGTCTCGGGATACCGACCCTGGTCGGCGCCTTCTTCGGCCGTCCGCTCGGCGGGCTGCTCTGGGGCGGCTTTTTGCGGGTCGTGCTCATTCACCACACGACCTTCCTGGTCAACTCCGTGGCGCATCTGTACGGAAGTCAGCCCTACACGCTGGGGAACTCCGGGCGCGACAATGCGCTGCTCTCCTTCGTCACGAACGGCGAGGGCTACCACAATTTCCATCACAAGTTTCCGTCGGACTTTCGAAACGGCGTGCGCTGGTATCAGTGGGATCCCACGAAGTGGCTCATCGCTCTCCTGGGATTCGCCGGCCTCGCCCGCGACCTCGTGCGGACGCCCGAATCCGTGATCGAAAAGACGCGTCTCCAGATACTCGCGACGGCGGGGCCGCGCCGTGACGGCGCGGAGCCCGGTCGAGCCTCGGTCGCGGGAGCACCCGGCAGAGGAACGTATGCCGCTCCGTGAGCGTTTGCGACGCGGGCTCTGACACCATCGCTCGCAGGTCTCAACTCGACCGAAACAAACGATTGGACCCGGCGCCGACGCGACGGCCATGATCATCGTCGGGCGATGCCCGTTCGGCCACTCCGAATGTCGGAAACATCAGGTCGAGATGGCGTGCCAGGCCCGGAAAGTCGAGCAGTGAAGACGAAGCGCGGGCGGCAAAGACTCGCGCGGAGAGTTTCGGCGAACGACCACGTCCGCGGCTCGCCGCTCGCAGGCACGACGCTCGTGGTCTACGGCGACTTCGCGTCGCCGGCCTGCGCGCAGACGTACGGCACGGTGAAGAAGATCCAGAAGAAGATGGGCACGCGTCTGCGCTACGTCTACCGCAGCTTTCCGCAGCCCGAGCAATTCGGGAACTCCGAGGAGACAGCCGAGGCCGCGGAGTGTGCATCGTCGCAAGGCAAGTTCTGGGAAATGCACGACTCCCTGTTTGAAAGCGAGACTCCGACGGACCGGCTCCGTCTCCAACGGCATGCGGCGCAGGTCGGCCTGGACCTGATTCGGTTCCGCCGCGAGATGCTCGCCCACGTCCACTCCGAGAGGATCCGGGGCATGCGGCAGGGAGGCGTCCGAAGCGGCGTCGCGACGGCGCCGGCCTTCTTCATCAATTACGTCCGGTACGAGAGCTCCTTCGGACTGGCGACCCTGCTCGCGGCAGTTCAGGCGGTCGCCGGTGAGGCGTTCGAGTGGAACACGAGGTCCCCGCAAGTCGCAATCGATCGAGAGCGCGCCAAGGCGCAGAGGAGGCTCCCATGTTGATGACGATCGGCATCGTTCTGCTGGTTCTCTGGGCTCTGGGTTTGTTTGCGTTTCATGTCTCGTCGGGATTCATTCACGTTCTCATCGTGCTGGCGTTGATCGCCATCGTGATGCATCTGGTGAGAGGAAATCGCATCGCCGCGTGAGCGGCTGCAATCGTTTCCCATTGGCGGCTCCGATCGACCCGGATGTACCGGGCCGAAGGGTCCGCTCCGAAAGATCAGAGGAACCCATGAATCGTCGTACTCGAGGAATCTTGACGGTTGCCGTCTCCCTGACCCTGGCGTTGCTGGTCGCTGGGCTGCTCGACGACCCAGCCGCGGGCCGCCAGATCGACGACACCTCCATTCACGCCGGCGGTCATGGCGAAGCTGACGGCCGATCGCTTCTCGAACATCGTGAACATCGACATCAACGTGACCAACGGCGATCGTGACGCTGGCGGGCGAGGTTCCGAACGCGCAGGTCAAGGCCGACGCGCAGACCGAGGCCCAGACGGTCTCCGGGGTCATTCGCGTCATCAACAATCTCCAGGTGAAGTCGCCCCCGACGGCCTGAGCTGTTCTGCATTTTCCCCTTCCGGCCGAGCCGGCAGCGCGGCTCGGCGTTTCTTTGTGCGTGGTAAGAAGAGCGATGATGCGAGCGCACCGGCCGACCCCATTCGCGCCGAGCTCTTCTCGGCGGAGCACCTGGAGCAGTTCGCGGGGAAGCTCGCGGCCGAGCAGTCCGTCCATCTCCGGACAAGAGGCGCGGCCGGCGGCTGCTGCCGCGGCTGCGCGAAAACGCGCGGGTCCTCATCCAGTCGCATCGGACGATCGCGGAGGCCAGCCGCCAGGACCCGCGCGGTCTCGCCGGCGGCCGAGTGGCTGCTCAACAACTTCCACATCGTCGAGGAGCAGATCCGCGAGATCCAGGAGGACCTGCCGCCCGGGTTCTACCGCGAGCTGCCCAAGCTCGCCTCCGGACCGCTCGAAGGCTATCCGCGCGTCTACGGGCTGGCCTGGTCGTTCGTCGCGCACACCGACAGCCGGATCGAGCTCGAGACGCTGCGCCGTTTCGTCCGCGCCTACCAGCGCGTCCAGCCGCTCACGATCGGCGAGCTCTGGGCGCTGGCGATCTCGCTGCGCGTCGTCCTCGTCGAGAATCTCCGGCGCCTGGCCGAGCGCGTCGCCGCGCGGGGCATCGCGCGGGAGGAGGCCGACGCGATCGCCGACGCGCAGCTCGGGCACGGGCGGCGTCCCGAAGCCGGAACCGGCGGCGGTGATCGCAGATGCTGGAGCAGCGGCCGTTCACACCAGGCGTTCGCGGTCCAGCTCGCCCAGAGGCTCCGCGAGCAGGATCCCGCGGTCACGCCCGCGCTCGAGTGGCTCGAGCGCCGGCTCGCCCGCGAGGGAACGACGGCCGACGAGGTCGTTCACGCCGAGCACCAGGCGCAGGTCGCCAACCACGCGACGGTGCGCAACGTCATCACGAGCATGCGGCTGCTCTCGTCGGCCGACTGGGCGGACTTCTTCGAGAGCGTGAGCCTGGTTCACGAGGCGCTCTGCGAGGGCACGCGCGTCGCGGAGATGGACTTCGCGACGCGCGACCGGTATCGCCACGCGGTCGAGGAGCTCTCGCGGGGAGCCGGCCATGACGAGCTCGAGGTGGCCGCGAGCGCGCCGTCGGATGGCCGGCGACGCCGCGGGCCTCGTCCGCGGCGATCCGGCGGCGGCACCGATCCGCGCCTGGCCGACCCCGGCTACTACCTCATCTCCAAGGGACGCGCCGCGACTCGAGGCCGAGCTCGGCTTCCGCGTTCCCGTCCGGCAATGGCTGCGGCGCGCCTGGTTTCGCGCGGCGACTCCCGTGTATCTGGGCTCGATCGCGCTCTGGACCGCCGCGATCCTCGCCGTTCCCGCTGGCGCTGACCGCGTCGGCCGGCGCTTCTCGCGGATCGTCGTCGTCCTGCTCGCGCTCCTCGGCCTCGTGCCCGCGTCGGACCTCGCGAGCGCGCTCGTCCAGCGATTCGTCACGCGAGCTCGTCGGGCCCCGGCGCCTCCCCAAGCTCGAGCTCGCCGCGCGGCGTGCCGGAGGAGCTCGCGCACGCTGGTCGCCATCCCGATGCTCCTGACCGACGAGTCGCGAGATCCGCGAGGTGGTCCAGCGGCTGGAGGTGCACTACCTGGCCAATCCGGATCCCGAGCTGCGGTTCGCGCTCCTGTCGGACTGGTCCGACGCGCCTTCGGAGAGCCTGCCCGAGGACGACGCGCTCGTCGCGGCGCGCGCGCGCCGCGATCCGAGAGCTCAACGAGCGGCACGGCCCCGCGGCCGGAGGAGGCGACCGCTTCTGGGTCTTCCACCGGCGCCGCCTCTGGAACGAGCGGCGAAGGCGTCTGGATGGGGTGGGAGCGAAAGCGCGGGAAGCTGCGCGAGCTCAACCGTCTCCTGCGCGGCGCGACGGACACGTCCTTTCTGCCGCTCTGGAGCGCGGCGCGCCGCCGCGCCCTCCGGCATCCGCTACGTCATCACGCTCGACGCCGACACCCGGCTGCCGCGCGAGGCCGCGCGCCGGCTGGTCGGAACGATCGCGCACCCGCTGAACCTGCCCATCTTCGACGCCGCGGCCGGACGGGTCGTGGACGGGCACGCGATCCTCCAGCCGCGGGTGACTCCCACGCTGCCCGAGACCGGGTTGGGCACGCTCTTCCAGCTCGTCTTCTCGGGCCCTCGCGGCATCGATCCCTACGCCTTCGCGGTGTCCGACGTGTACCAGGACCTCTTCGGCGAGGGGATCTACACGGGCAAGGGAATCTACGACGTGGACGCGTTCGAGCGCGCGCTCGACGACCGGGTGCCGGAGAACACGCAGCTCTCTCACGACCTCTTCGAGGGGCTCTTCGCCCGAGCCGGGATTCGTCTCGGACGTCGAGCTCTTCGAGGGTTTCCCGGGCCACTACGAGGTGGCGGCCTCGCGCCAGCACCGCTGGGTGCGCGGCGACTGGCAGCTGCTGCCCTGGATCGTCGGCCGACGGGCCCGCGAGCCAGCCGCGCGCGAAGCGCGATCCCGTTGATCGGGCGCTGGAAGATGATCGACAACCTGCGGCGCAGCCTCTCGCCGCCCGCGATGTTCGCGACGCTCCTCGCCGCGTGGTGCCTGCCGGAAGCCGGCGCGGGTCGCTGGACGCTCTTCGTCCTTGTCGTGCTCTTCTCTCCCGACGCTGCTCTCGTTCTTCACGAGCCTTCTGCCCGGATCGCCGCGGGCGTCGCCAAGCGCAGCTTCCTGCGGGGCGTCGTCGCGGACCTCGCCATCGGCCTGTCGCAGGCGGCCCTGCGCCTCGCTCTTCCTGGCGCACACGGCCTGGCTCCGGGCCGACGCGATCGCGCGCACTCTGTGGCGGCTGGGAGTGTCGCGGCGCCATCTGCTGGAGTGGGTGCCGGCCGCGCAGGCGCATCGCGCGCTCGATCTGGAGATCTCCGGCTTCTATCGCCGCATGCGCTCGGCCGTCGGGCTGGCGGCCGCGGCGGGCCTGCTCGTGGCGGGATTCGGACACGCGGCCGGGAGGTGCGTGGGCCGCGCCCTTCGTCGTCGCTCTGGCTCCTGTCGCCGCTGGTCGCCCGCTGGGTCAGCCTGCCGCCGCGCGAATCCGCGAGGACTCGGATCTCGCCGGAGCAAGCGCGCGAGTTCCGCCGGATCGCGCGCCGCACCTGGCGCTATTTCGAGACGTTCGTCGGCCCCGAGTACTCACGATCTTCCCGCCGACAACTTTCAGGAAGTGCCGCAGCCTCGAGATCGCCCGCCGGACTTCGCCGACCAACATCGGGCTCGCGCTTCTCTCGACCGTCGCCGCCAACGACTTCGGCTGGATCGGAACCGGCGAGATGGCGCAGCGTCTCGAGGCCGACGCTCGCCACGCTCGGACGCCTGGAGCGCTTCCGCGGGCACTTCTACAACTGGTACGACACGGCGAGTCTCGCGCCGCTCGAGCCCCGATACGTCTCCACGGTCGACAGCGGAAACCTCGCCGCGCACCTGATCACGCTCGAGCAGGCGTGCCTCGAGCGGCTGGACGAGCCGATCCTCGATGGAGCGCGCGCTCGACGGGATCGGCGACACGCTGGAGCTGCTGCGCGAGTCCGCGATCGTCGCTCGCGGGGCGCAGCCCGGGCCGCGTCGTCACGACCCGCCAGCTCGAGGAGCGCTCTCCAGCGAGGCCCGGGCGTTGCTCGCGCCGGCGCCCGGCGTCGCTCGCCGAGTGGGCGGCGCGCCTGGCCGCTCTGTCCGCGGCATGCCGAAACGCTCGGTGGACGTCGTGCTCGCGCTGCAGCAGGAGGACGATCGGCCCGCGAACCGGGCGCGCGCTCGAATGGGCGCAGGCTCTGCGGAGTGCGTCGCGAGCCATGCGCGCGACTACGAGGCGATGCGCGGGCGCGACGAGCCGGCGGAAGCCTTCGCCCGGCGTCTGGCGGCCGTCGCCGCCGCGGCCGGCGGCCTGGTGGAGGAGATGGACTTCACGTTTCTCTACGACCGACGCGCGCGAGCTCTTTTCGATCGGTTATCGCCTGTCGGATCGCGCCCTCGACCCGGGGCACTACGACCTGCTGGCGTCGGAGGCGCGGCTGGCGAGCTTCGTCGCGATCGCGCGCGGGGACGTGCCCGTCGAGCACTGGTTCCACCTCGAGCCGCCCGCTGACTCCGGTCGGCCGCGGATCGGCGCTGATGTCCTGGTCGGGATCGATGTTCGAGTACCTGATGCCCGACCTCGTGCTCGAGGCGCCGTCGGGAAGCCTGCTCGAGCAGACCGACCGGCTCGCCGTGCGACGGCAGATCCGATACGGAGAGGAGCGCGGCGTCCCGTGGGGGATCTCCGAAGCGGCCTACAACGCCTGGGACGTGAACTTCACCTACCAGTACTCCAACTTCGGCGTCAGCGGTCTGGGCTTGAAGCGCGGCCTCTCGGAGGATCTCGTCGTGGCGCCGTACGCCACGGCGCTGGCCGCCATGGTCGAGCCCGTCGCGGCGCTCGAGAACTTCGAGCGCCTGGCGTCGATCGGCGCGCTCGGTCGGTACGGTTTCTACGAGTCCGATCGACTACACGGCCTCGCGGCTGCCCGAGGGCGAGATCTTCGCGGTCGTGAAGGCCTACATGGCCCACCACCAGGGAATGACGATCGTGGCGCTCGCGAACGTGCTGCTCGAATCGACGATGCGCCGCCGCTTCGGCGCCGACCCGAGCCATCCAGGCCACGGACCTTCTCCTCCAGGAGCGCACGCCGCGCACGGTGGCCGTGGCGCGTCCCATGTCCGCGAGGCGCGCGCGGACTTCACGTCCGCGACGACGTCCCGCCGGTTCTGCGGCGTTTTCGCTCGCCGCACGATCCGACGCCGCGAACCCACCTGCTGTCCAACGGCGGATATTGCGTGATGATGACGGCCGCGGGATCCGGCTACAGCCGCTGGCGGGGGCTCGACGTGACGCGTTGGCGCGAGGACACGACGCGCGACCCGTGGGGCACCTACGTCTTCCTGACCGACGCGGAGTCGGGAAAGACCTGGTCGGCCGGATATCAGCCGGCGGGAGTCGAAGCCCGACTCCTACGAGGCGGTCTACTCGGAAGACCGCGTGGAGATCCATCGTCGCGACGGGCCGATCGCGACGATCCTACAGGTCCTCGTCTCGACGGAAGACGACGCCGAGATGCGGCAGGATCTCGCTGACGAATCTCGGCGCGCGCGCGCGCGAGATCGAGATCACGTCGTACGCGGAGATCGTCCTCGCGCCGCCCGCAGCCGACGCGGCGCATCCCGCGTTCTCGAACCTCTTCGTCCAGACCGAGTTCGTCCCGGCGACTCGAGGCGCTGCTCGCCCGGCCGCCGTCCACGCGATCGCGAGGAGCCGGTCTGGGCGGCGCAGGTGATGACGGTGCAGGGCGAGCTGTCCGGCGTGCTGCAGTACGAGACCGATCGCGGCGCGCTTTCTCGGGCGCGGCCGGGCGATCCGAAATCCCGAGCGCCATCGAGGAGCGGCGGCCGCTTTCGAACACGGTCGGCACCGTTCTGGATCCGATCTTCAGCCTTCGGCGGCGCGTGCGCCTGGCTCCCGGGGCGACGGTGCGCGTCCATCTCGCCCTGATCGTCGCCGATTCGCGCGAGCGCGTGCTGGCGCTGGCCGACAAGTATCGGGATCCGGCCACTTTCGATCGCGTCTCGAGCCTCGCCTGGACGCAGGCGCAGGTCCAATTGCGCCATCTCGGCATCACGAGCGACGAGGCGCATCTCTTCCAGCGCCTCGCGACCCGCATCCTGTACTCCGATCCCGACGTTGCGCGCTCCGGTCGAGACCATCGAGCGCAACCGCAAAGGGCCTTCGGCTCTCTGGAGGCACGGGATCTCCGGCGACCGGCCCATCGTGCTCGTCCGGATCGACCAGGTCGAGGACCAGGGCATCGTGCGCCAGCTCCTGCGCGCCCACGAGTACTGGAGGCTGAAGGGCCTGGCGGTGGATCTCGTCATCATCAACGAGCAGGCCGACGTCCTACTCCCCGGAGCTCGGCTCGCGCTCGAGTCTCTGGTCCGCGCGGGCGCCGCGGCTGTCCGGCGCGCCGCGGAGAACCCGGTGGGCGACGTGTTCGTCCTGCGCGGGGAGCTGCTCTCCGGCGAGGAGCGCGACGCGCTCGCGGCGGCCGCGCGGGTCATCCTGCTCTCGCGCCACGGGACGCTGTCGGAGCAGGTCATCCGCCTTCTGCGGCGCGCTCCCGCGCCGCGCGGCCGCGGCGCCGATCCTCGCACCGCCGCCGCCGGCGGACATCCCGCCGCCGCGGCTTCCGCTCGAGTTCTTCAACGGTCTGGGCGGCTTCTCCGACGACGGCGCCGAGTACGTCACGATCCTGGGAGAGCGGCAGTGGACGCCGGCCCCATGGATCAACGTCCTGGCCAACTCGACTTTCGGCTGTCTCGTCTCGGAGTCCGGAGCGGGTTACACGTGGTGCGGCAACAGCCGCCAGAACCAGCTCACGCCATGGTCGAACGACCCGATCGGCGACCCGCCGCGGGGAAGCGTTCTTCGTGCGGGACGAGGAGACCGGGGAGATCTGGTGTCCAACGCCTCTGCCGATACGGGACGAAGGCTCTTACCTGGTTCGGCACGGCCAGGGGTACAGCCGCTTCGAGCACGAGCATCACGGAATCGGAACGGACCTGCTGGTCTTCGTTCCGCGCGAAGATCCGGTCAAGGTCTCCCGCCTCGATCTCGAAAACCGGTCGGGGAAGGCGCGGACACTGACGGTGACCGCCTACACGGAGTGGGTGCTCGGTCCGCAACGCGGCGCCGCGGCTCCGTTCCTCGTGACCGAGCTCGACGAAACAGGAGCGCTCTTCGCGCGCAACTTCTGGAACGAGCCGTACGCGGGCCGGGTCGCGTTCGCGGACGCGGAGGGTCGGCAGACGGCATGGACGGCCGACCGAACGGAGTTCCTGGGGCGCAATGGGGGCCTCGACGCTCCGGCGGGGCTCGCTCCCGGACGCGTGCTGTCTCGCGGAGCGCCGGTGCCCGCCTGGATCCTTGCGCCGTCCTGCAGGTGCGGTTGCGGCTGGAGGCCGGGCAGCGCGCGCAGGTTCGGTTCCTGCTCGGGCAGGGCTCCGACACGGCGGAGGCCCGGCGGCTCGTGACGCGGTACCGTTCGGAAGACCTCGACGCTTCGCCTCGCACAAGTTCGTCGGGAATGGGAGGACACCCTCTCCGCTCTCCAGGTCCGCACGCCGGACCGCTCGATGGACCTGATGCTGAATCGCTGGCTCCTCTACCAGGTGGTCGCGTGTCGGTTCCGGGCGCGGGCGGCTTTCTACCAGGCGGGAGGCGCCTGGGGCTTCCGGGACCAGCTTCAGGATGCGATGTCGTTCACGGTCGCACGGCGAGAGCTGGCGCGCGAGCATCTGCTGCGCGCGGCATCCCGGCAGTTCGAAGAGGGAGACGTGCAGCACTGGTGGCATGCGCCCGAAGGCAAGGGCGTCCGGACCCGTATCTCGGACGACCTGCTCTGGCTCCCGTACGCGGTGCACCACTACGTCGAGGTCACGGGCGACGACGGGGTGCTCGACGAGCCGGCGCCGTTTCTCGAGGCTCCGCCGCTCGCGCCCGGAGAGACGGATCGCTACTTCGAGCCGAAGACTTCCGAACGGGTTGCCTCGCTCTTCGAGCATTGCGCCCGCGCGCTGGACCACAGCCTCGCGGTCGGTTCGCCACGGCCTGCCGCTGATGGGCACCGGCGACTGGAACGACGGGATGAATCGCGTCGGCGTCGAGGGTCGAGGCGAGAGCGTTTGGCTCGGCTGGTTCCTGCACACGAACCTGGTCGAGTTCGCCGCGTTCGCGGACCGCCGCGGGGAGAACGAGCGGGCCCGGGTCTGGCGAGGCCACGCGGCCTCGTTGAAGGCCGCGCTCGATCGCGAAGGCTGGGACGGCGACTGGTATCGCCGCGCCTTCTTCGACGACGGGACCCCGCTCGGTTCGGCGGCCAATGACGAGTGCCGCATCGACTCGATCGCTCAATCGTGGGGAGTGATCTCCGGAGCGGCGGATCCGGAGCGGTGTCGCCGCGCGATGGCCGCCGTGGACGAGCATCTCATCCGAAGGGGCGACGGGCTGGTCCTGCTCTTCACGCCCCCGTTCGACCGGACGAAGCTCGAGCCGGGCTACATCAAGGGATACGTCCCCGGGGTGCGCGAGAACGGAGGTCAGTACACGCACGCGGCGGTGTGGGCCATGATCGCCTTCGCGGCGCTCGGGGATGGGGACAAGGCCGGAGAGCTCTTCGCGATCCTGAATCCCATCAACCACGCGAGCACTCGATCCGGCCTCTATCGCTACAAGGTCGAACCGTACGTGATGGCCGGCGACGTCTATTCCGAGCGGCCGCACGCGGGGCGCGGTGGCTGGACCTGGTACACGGGCGCGGCCGGCTGGATGTATCGCGCGGGCGTCGAGTGGATCCTGGGTTTCCGGCTGCGCGGCGCCGTGCTGCACGTGGATCCGTGCATTCCCCGCGCGTGGCCGCGGTACGAGATCGTCTTCCGCTACCACTCGGCCCGATATCGTCTCTCCGTCGAGAACCCCCGCGGAGTCATGGGAGGCGTCACACAGATCTCACTCGACGGCGGGCCGGTCGACGGACGCGAGATCCCGCTTGCCGACGACGGCCGCGAGCACCAGATCGCCGTCGTGCTCGGCTAGCGGCGAGCCCGGCACTGACCGGTGGCAATAGACTCGGCACGCTTGAACCGCCGAGACGCCTCTGCTCGCCGATCGCCCGTGTCGCCGCTCGCGCGCGGGCGGAAAGCCTATGCGCGTCGGGACTTCGCGGCGGCCTTTGAGGCGCTCTCCGCGGCCGACCGCGCCGAGCCGCTCACGGCGGAAGATCTCGACCGGTTGGCGGTAACGGCGGGGCTTCTCGGACGCGACGCGGAGTTCCTGCAGGCGCTCGAGCGCGCCCATCAGGCGCACCTCGCGTCGGGCAACGCCGCGGCCGCGGCGCGTTCCGCCTTCTGGCTGGGGCTTCGTCTCCTGTCCCTCGGCGAGACCGGGCGCGGCACGGGATGGCACGCGCGCGCCCGGCGCGTGCTCGACGAAGCCGGCCTCGACTGTGCCGAGCGCGGCTACCTGCTGCTGCCCGCCGCCCGCCGGCATCTCGCGGCCCGTGAGTGGGACGCCGCACGCGCCGCCGCCGCGGAGGCGGCCGCGATCGCGCGGCGCTTCCCGGACGCGGATCTGCTCGCCTTCGCGCGAAACCTTGAAGGCCAGGCGTTTCTCGGGGAGGGGCGCGTGTCGGAAGGGCTCGCGCTTCTCGACGAGGCCATGGTCGCGGTCTCCGCGGGAGAAGTCACGCCGCTCGTGACGGGACTCATCTACTGCATCGTGATCCGATGCTGCCAGGACGTGTATGCGCTCGGCCGGGCGCGCGAGTGGACCGAGGCGCTCAGGACCTTCTGTGAGTCCCAACCGGGCGGCGTCTCGTTCACCGGCCCGTGTCTCGTCCACCGGTCCGAGGTCCTCGAGTGGAACGGCCAGTGGCCGGAGGCGATCGCCGAAGCGCGGCGCGCATCGGAGAAGCTCCTCGCGAGCGCACCCGAGCGCGCGGCGGCGCCGGCCTTCTATCAGCAGGGGGAGCTGCACCGGCTGCGCGGAGAGTTTGCCGAGGCCGAGGAGGCCTATGCGAGCGCGAGCCGCTGGGGCTCCGAGCCGCAACCGGGCCTCGCTCTCTTGCGCACCGCGCAAGGAAGGGTCGAGGCCGCCGCTTCGGCGATGCGGCGGGTCGTGAGCACCGCGGTGGACTGGACCGAGCGGACGCGCCTGCTTCCGGCGCACGTCGAGATCATGATCGCCGCCGGCGACCTGGAGGAGGCGCGGCGCGCGGCCGGCGAGCTGGAAGAGGCGGCGGCGAGGCTCGACACGGACGTCGTCTCCGCGATGGCGGCGCGCGCGCGGGGCGCCGTGCGCCTGGCGGAAGGAAACGCCGCGGCCGCGCTCGAGCCGCTGCGGCGTTCTTTCGAGATCTGGCGGTCGCTCGGAGCGCCGTATCTCGCGGCGCGCGTACGCGAGCTCGCCGGCCGGGCCTGCCGGGAACTCGGAGACGAGGACGGGTGGCGGCTCGAAACGGATGCCGCGCGCGCCGTGTACCGGGATCTCGGCGCCGCGCCGGATCTCGCCCGCGTCGAAGCGCCGCCGAAGTCCCCTCCGGCCGCGCGGCCGCACGGCCTGACGGCGCGGGAGCTCCAGGTGCTGCGCCTCGTGGCCGGCGGCAAGACGAACAAGGCGATCGCCACGGAGCTGTTCCTCAGCGAGAAGACCGTGGACCGCCACCTGAGCAACATCTTCGACAAGGTCGGCGTTTCGTCCCGGTCGGCGGCGACGGCCTTCGCTTACGAACACGGCCTGATCTGATCGCCGGGAGCGGGCATGGGGAGAATCCCCCACGCCGGAAGCGGCCCCAATTGGGGGGTTTTTCCGACGCGCGGCGCCGCGGCTCCGCGTACCGTACACGTCGTCGGCAAGAAGGAGAAACATGAACCACACGACGATGGGACCGAAGGACGACGAGGCCGCGCTGATCGAAGAGGGATCGGCGTTCCTGCGCCTGGCGCCGCGACCCTCCCCCGAGAAGAACCACACCGAGCGTTTCGACGTGCTCGTGATCGGCGCGGGACAGGCCGGGCTCTCGGCCGGCTACTTTCTCGCGGGCACGGGCCTGCGGTTCCTGATCCTGGACGGCAACGCGCGCATCGGCGACGCGTGGCGGAATCGCTGGGACTCGCTTCGCCTCTTCACGCCCGCCCGCTACGACGGCCTCGCCGGGATGCCGTTCCCGGCGCCGCCGCACAGCTTCCCGACGAAGGACGAGATGGCGGACTATCTCGAGAGTTACGCCGCGCGGTTTGCGTTGCCCGTCCGAACGGGGGTGCGGGTCGACCGGCTCTGGCGCGAAGGCGACCGCTACTTTGCGACGGCCGAAGGCCCCGGCTCCGGACGGCAGCGCTTCGAGGCCGCGCAGGTCGTCGTGGCCATGGCGACATATCAGAAGCCGCGGTTTCCGGAGTTCGCCCGCGAGCTCGACCCGCGCATCGTGCAGCTCCACTCGAGCGCCTACCGCGGCCCGGGTCAGCTCGCCGAAGGCGGCGTCCTCATCGTCGGCGCGGGCAACTCCGGCGCCGAGATCGCGATCGAGGCGGCGCGGACGCACGAGACCTGGATGGCCGGACGCGGCACGGGCGCCGTTCCCTTCCGCATCGAAGGGGCCGCGGCCCGGCACGTTCTGCTGCCGCTCCTGTTCCGGGGCCTGTTTCACCGGGTCCTGACGCGCGACAATCCGCTCGGCCGCAAGGCGCGCGAGAGCGTCATCTCGAAGGGCGGACCGCTCATCCGCGTGAAACCGAAGCAGCTCGCGGCAGCGGGCGTCCAGCGCACGCCGCGCGTCACCGGAGTCCGCGACGGCAAGCCGCTGCTGGCGGACGGCCGTGTCCTCGGCGTTGCGAACGTGATCTGGTCGACGGGCTTCACGCCCGGCTTCTCGTGGATCGACCTGGAGCTGCCGGGCGGCAAGGACGAGCCCGAGCACGCGCGCGGAATCGTTGCGGAACATCCCGGCCTCTACTTCGTCGGGCTCCATTTCCTCTACGCGTTTTCCTCGACGATGATTCACGGGATCGCGCGCGATGCGCAGCACGTCGCCGCGGCGGCCGCGGAGCGAGCCCGCGCCCGGAGGTCACTCGAGGCGGCGAAGATCTAACGCGCCGGCGCTGCGGCCGCTTCGACGCGCGGCGCCTCTTCCTCGTCGAAGAAACGCTGGAGGGAAGCGGCGAGGCGCTCGAAGGAGATCGGCTTGACGAGATGGTCCACGAATCCCGCCTCCTGCGAGGCCCGGCGATCCTCCTCCATGCCGTATCCGGAGATCGCGATCCCCCGCAGCGCGTAGCGTTGGCGCAGCATCCGCATGAGATCGAGGCCGCTTCCGTCGGGCAGGCCGAGGTCCGAGAGCACGAGATCGAAGGGCTCCAACGCGGAGGCATCGAGGGCCTCGGCGACATTTGCCGCCACGACAACGCGATAAGAGAGCTCCCGGAGAAGATCCGCCGCCGCGCGTGCCGAGTCCGCGTGGTCCTCGACGAGGAGAATCCGCCGCTCGTGCGGCTCCGCGGCGGGACCCGCTGCGCCGGAAAGCGCCGCGGCGGCGTCGGCCGCCGAACCCTCGGGAAGCTCGATTCGAAACGTCGAACCCTCGCCGGGGCCCCGGCTCGTCGCGGTCAAAGACCCGCCTTGAGCTTCGACGAGCGCCCGCGAGATGGCGAGCCCGAGACCGAGGCCGCCCTTGCCATGGGCGGCCTGCTCGAAGGGACGGAAGATTCGTGCGAGCTCGGACGCGTCGATTCCGCGGCCCGAGTCCGAAATCTCGACGGCGGCGCGGCCGCCCGGCGCCGGGGCGTCGCGCACGACGATCCGGCCTCCGCGCGGGGTGAACTTGATGGCGTTCTCGAGGATGTTCCAGAAGACCTGCCGCAGCCGCGCGGGATCGGCCCGGACGAAGGCCGTCTCCGGCGCGTTCTCCCGAACGACGGTGACGCCGGCGGTTGCGGCTTCGTCGCGGCAGACTTCCACGGCGTGATCGAGAGCTTTCGCGACAGACACGCTCGTCGTTCGGATGACGAGCTTCCCCGATGACACGCGGGTCAGATCGAGCAGGTCGTCGATGAGCCGGGCCTCGAGCCGCGCGTTGCGTTTCACGACCTCGAGACGATCGCGAACCGTGCGCGGCAGGCTCTCGTCCTGCTCGAGCATCGAGCTGTAGGCGAGCACCGGAGTGAGGGGCGTCCGCAGCTCGTGGGAGAGCGTGGCGAGGAATCGGTCCTTGGCGTGGCTCGCTTCCTCGGCGTTTTCCTTTGCGGCGCGGAGATCCTGCTCGGCTTTTCGGCGCTCCAGCGCCGTCGCGCCGAGAACGAGGAAGGTCGCCGACGTCAGCCCCATGAACGTCTGGAGGTGAAGCAGGCCCTCTTCGACGGAGGCCGAGGCGAACGGGCCGTGGCCTCGAGCGGTGGCCCAGATGGCGATCGCCGCGGCGAGGAACGTCCCCCAAACGGCGCCGCGCACCTCGAAGCGGAGAGCCGCCCAGATCAGGAACGGCGCGAGCAGCATCGTCGTCTCGGGAAACCGGAGCTCGAAGAGCAGGAAACCGGCCAGCGCCAGGAGGACCAAGAGGGCCGCGAATTCCATTCGCGCGGCGAGGCCGGTACGCGGCGGCCGTGCACGCCACGTCAGGACGAGGGGCGTGATGATGAGGATCCCGATCGCATCGCCCAGCCACCAGGCGCGCCACGTCAGATCGACCGCGGGCGGAGCGACGATGCCGGCGGCGACGAGGCTCACGACGCCGACGGTCGCGCTGATCGTCGGCGCGGCGACGCCTCCGAGGAGAACGAGCCCGAGGACGTCCGGCAGGCGGTCGAGCTCGGCACGGAAGCCCGGGATCTTTCGCAGCACCCAGGTCGCGAAGACCGCCTCGCCCGTGTTGCCCGCGGCGATCGCCAGGGCGACCGCGGCCGGCGCGCCGTTCCAGAGATTGGCCGCGAAGGCCGCCGCCGCCACGGCGGGCCAGATGCGGAAGCCCCAGAGGAGCATGGACGCGAGGGCGATGCCACTCGGCGCCCAAACGAGCGTCGCGAACTGGCTGAACGCATGGAATCCGAGCCCCGCCCGCGCAAGAAGCAGGTAGGCGGCGGCGAGGCCGACGCCGCGCACCAAGTCCCACCCCGCCCCGGATGCGAGGTTTCGAAGGGTTCGGTCGGGTTGGTTGATCGCTTTCATGAAGCGTGCCGGGCTGCCCGTCCGCGTCGCCGCGGAACAATTCTAGACCGGGCGCGACTCTTGCTCAGGGCTCGTTTCGTGAAGCCGCGAAACTCGCCGGTCTACGCGACGGAGCCCGAACCGCGGAAGCTCGAGGTTCGAGTTCCGGTGACCACGATCCTCAAGGTGATCGCGGCGATCGCCCTGGCCTGGGCCGTCGTCCGGATCCTTCCGGAAATCTTCCTGCTCCTGCTGGCTTTGCTGCTGGCCCTGGCGCTCGCTCCGGCCGTCCGCCGCCTCGAGCGGCGCGGCGCTTCCCGAGGGCTCGCGGTGGCGCTCGTGGCCTTCCTCATCCTCGCGGTCGTCGCGGGTGTCCTTGTGTTCGTCCTCCCCCCGCTCGGAACGCAAGTGACGACGCTCTCGCAGAACTATCCGCTCTATCGCGCGCGGGTGGAGCGCCGGATGTCCGCGGACTATCCCGTCCTCGCGCGCGTGGCGCTGCAGATCATGGATCTGCCGTCTTCGCCGGAAGTCGCCGCGTCGCTCAAGAGGCCGCTGGCGTGGGGTCGCGTCGCGGTCAGCGGCGTGGTCGGCGCCGCGGTCCTGTTCGTCCTCGTGATCTATCTCCTCCTCGACGGAAAGCGCGCCTACGCGTGGCTGCTCGCATACGTCCCGCGGCGGCACCGGGGCAAGATGGCGGAGACGCTGCCGGAGATCTCCGATGTCGTGATCGCGTACGTCCAGGGTCAATTCCTGATTTCCGCCCTCTACGGTGTCTTCACGCTCGGCGTGCTGGCCGTTCTTCGTGTTCCGGCCGCGCTGCCGCTCGCCCTGCTCGCGGCGATTTGCGACGTCGTTCCCGTTCTCGGCGTCCTCGTCTCGATGGCCCCGGCGGCGTTGCTCGCGATGACCGTGTCGCCCTTCGCGGCGTTCGTCGTCGTCGCTTCGTATCTGCTGTATCACCTGCTCGAGAACTCCGTGATCATTCCGTGGATCTACGGCCGGCGTCTGCGGCTGTCGAGCCTCGCGGTGTTCGTCACGCTCGTGGTGGGCGTCAGTCTCTTCGGGATCGCCGGCGTCATCCTGCTGCCGATCGTCGCGGCCTATCCGGCGATCGAGCGCGTCTGGCTCGCCGACCATCTGAGCGACGAGGTTCTCGCCGACCACTCGGCTCTGGAAAATGCGCCGGAGGGCCGCGCGGAACGCGTGGTGCAGAAGGTTCTGAACGGCGAGCATCAGCGTCCGCCGGAGGAACGAACGGGATAGACCTCGGGCAGGCAAGTGAGGCCGCTGACGTCCCTTCACGACTCGCGGTCCGGCGAAACTCGTCAGGAGAGTCTGGCATGAGGACTGCACCGAAGAATCCCGAAGGGGGGCGGCGGTCGCCCTTCGGGAGGTTTTTCATGAGCCGCTTCGAGATCTTCGACGGATCCTCCGGCCCCGAAATCCGAGGCTTCGGCCGCGAGGACGAGATCGAGGACCCCGAGCCGTTGGACGAGGAGGACGATCGGCCGTCTCGCCCCGTATCGACACCAGATTTTCCGATCCGGCTGCCGGGCTACCGCGAGCTCGACACGCGCGTTCAACGGCGGGAGGAAGGGTGAGGCCGTCGGTCGGCCAGGTTTCCACGATGCTTCGAGATTCTTCGCTCGCATTTCTCATCGCCGTCATTCTGGGAATCTCTCTTTTTCTTCGGGTCTCGGGAGTGGTCTACGTGGCGCTCGTCTTCGCGACGCTGCTGTTGAGCCTGCTCCTCGTGCGCCAGAAGCCCACCCACAATCGGGACGCGTCCCGAGGGGGCAAGGTGCACTCGTTCCCGTCCCCGACGGACCGGCCGGCGGGGAAAGTGCGCTCTGCTTGAGCGCCCCGACGGATTCGCGGCGAGGCGCCGTCCGGGCGGCGGCCCCCGTCCGGAGGCGCATCGCCCAGGTCGTGTCACTCCGTGAAGGGGTGCCTCCAGCGCGGTACGGCGGAACGAAGAGTGTCGTCTCGTATCTCACGGAGATCTTGTGCGCAGGACTCTCCGGCCCGAGTCGGCACGACTCTTGAAAGAACCTCTTCCGGCTTCGAGCAGAAGCCTTACGTAAAGGAGAGAGAAATGAAACGCATTTTCCTGCTGGCTGCGGGCTTCCTGGCCGCCGCGAGCTTCGTCGCGGCCCAGGACGCGCAGACCACGACCCACACGGAGACCACCGTAAAGCACTCGGGACCCGGCCCCGACTCCAAGGCCAAGATGGAGTCGGTCGTCGGCAAGGTCAAGGAATACGAGGCCGGCAAGAAGATCAAGATCACCGGACCGAAGGACAAGACCTACTCCTTCGACCTCGACGAGAACGCGCGCGTCGACGGCGCGGTGGTCGTCGGGCAGCAGGCCAAGGTCGAGTACTGGAAGGACACGGACGGACACGAGCGCGTGTCGGTCGTCTCGGAGGCTTCCAAGAGCGCGACGATGGGAGCCACGATGCCCAAGTCGCACACCGAGAGCACGACGAAGAACGAACACGTGAACGCGCCCGACACGAAGGCGAAGACCGAGTCGGTCGTCGGCGTGGTCAAGACATACGAGGCCGGCAAGAAGATCGTCGTGACGGGTCCGAACAACAAGGACTACAGCTTCGATCTCGACGAGAACGCCTCGGTCACCGGGACCATCGCGGTCGGCGAGCGCGTGAAGGTCACGCGCCGCAAGGGAGATTCGGGCGAGAGCGTCACGGCGATCGCGCGCTACAGCGGGAAGGCCTGATCGGACGTTCGAACGTTTCGAAACCAGAGGCCCCGTTTTGGCGGGGCCTTTTTTTCGCCGTCGCGGGGTGAGGCCCCGGAGGCGAGATAGGATCGAATTCCATGCAACTGGAGAACTCCATCGAGCCGGCGAGGCTGCGCCGCTTCCTCCACGACGTCTCGGCGCCGCTCTCGGCCGTCGCGCTCAACCTCGAGACGGCCAGCCGGCGGGCGGCGAAAGGCGAGGATCCGTCCTCGCTGCTCGAAGTGGCGCGGCGCGAGCTCGCACGATGTTTCGAGATCTTCGAGCGCGGGCGTTCGGAGCTTCTCGGCGGACCGGACGGAGCGCGTTGAAGACGCTGATCGTCGAGGACGACGCGTCCCTCCGCAAGAGCCTCGAAACGGCGATCCGCGATCTCGGCGGAGAGCCGCGCGGTGTCGGCACGGCGCGCCAGGCGTCCGACGCGCTCCGGGAGTCGCCGCCGCACCTCCTCATCGTGGACATCTCGCTGCCCGACGGCGACGGTCTCGAGATCCTGCGCGAGGCGCGGCAGGCGGTGCCCGACATCGACGCGATCGTCATCACCGGCTCGAGCGCCATCGATCACGCCATCGAGGCGCTGCGTGCGGGCGCGGCCGACTATCTCTTGAAACCCCTGCGTCCCCCGCAGCTCGAGGCCGTGTACCAGCGCGTGGCCGAGCGGCGCCGGCTGGAGGGCGAGCTCGACGAGCTGCGGACGGAGCTCCAGGAAACGGGCCGGCTGGGAGAAATGGTCGGGCGGTCGGAAGCGATGCAGACGGTCTTCGAGTCGCTGCGGAAGGTCGCGCGCACCGCGGCGCCCGTCCTGATCTCCGGCGCGTCCGGGAGCGGGAAGGAAGTGGCCGCACGGACCATCCATCGGCTCTCGCGGCGGGCCGGGAAATCCTTCGTGGCGTTCAACTGCGGAGCCGTTTCGCCGACGCTCATCGAAAGCGAGCTCTTCGGGCACGAGCGCGGCTCCTTCACGGGCGCGGACAAGCGGCGCGTGGGCTACTTCGAGGAGGCCAACGAGGGGACGCTCTTCCTCGACGAGATCACCGAGATGAGCGCGGAGCTGCAGGTGCGCCTGCTGCGCGTCCTCGAGGAGAAGAGCCTGCGGCGCGTCGGCGGCGCGCAGGAGATTCGCGTCGACGTGCGGCTCCTCTCGGCCACGAACCGCGATCCGGAAGCGGCGATGCGCGAAGGAAAGCTCCGCGAGGACCTCTACTACCGGCTGAATGTCTTTCCGTTGCGGTTGCCGGCGCTCCGGGAGCGGCGCGAGGACATCCCGTTCCTGGCCGAGCACTTCCTGCGCGAGATCGATCAGCAGGAAAAGTCGGGAATCAAGCAGTTCGAGCCGGCCGCCATCCAGCTGCTCCAGGCGCGCGACTGGCCCGGCAACGTGCGCGAGCTTCGCAACATGGTGCACCGCGCCTACATCCTGACGGAAGGCGACACCGTCCGTCAGGAAGTCGTGCGCGGTCTGGTTCGGGGCGCCTTGGACGCGCCGCGCGAGCCGAAGAAGGCCGCGAAGAAGGCGCCGCCGGCCGTCCGAAAAGCGTCCAAGCCAACCCAGGCGCGGCGCTAGCTCACTCCGGCTTCCTGGCACGGTTTTCGCTCTCCTCCGATTGGCCGGACGGTCTTCGACGGTCCGGGCACAAACAAGGAAGGAGTGAGTCAATGCTCTGGACGATCTTCGTGATTCTCCTTGTCCTCTGGCTGCTCGGTCTGGTGTCCGGCTACACGTTGTCCGGCTTCATCCACATCCTGCTCGTCGCCGCCGTGGTGATCCTGCTCATCCGGTTGATTCAGGGCAGGCCGGTCGCGTAGGGATTCGGTTCTCGAATGGAGAGCGGGGCCGGCATTCGCCGGCCCCGGCCGTCTCAGGCGGCGCCGGCCTTGCGCGCGGCGGCTTTTCGAGAGCGGCGCCCGGCGCGGCCGGCCACGCTCCGCCGCAGGGCTTCCATCAGGTCGACCACGTTTTCGGCGGCGGGTTCGGGCGCCGCACCCCGTGCGCCCCGCGCTCTCTTCGAGGCGAGCAGCTTCTCCAGCGCGCGGCGATAGGTGTCGGGATGCCGCGCCGGGTCCCAGCCGTCGCCCGAGAGCCGGTCCACGAGCTGTTCCGCGAGCGCGACTTCGGCGGGTCGCACGGCCGGCGCCGGCAGGCCCCACCGGGAGGCGTCGCGCATCTCTTCGAAGGGACGCAGCGTGACGAGCGTCAAGGCCCCGCCGCGGGGAGACAGCGCGGCCAGATGCGGCCGGGTGCGCAGCGTGACGCGCACGATTCCCATCCGCCTCCTCTCGGCGAGCGCGCGCCGCAGGAGAGCGTAGGCTTTCTCGCCTCCCTTGCGGGGCACGACGTAGTAGGGCTCGTCGAGCGAGAGAAAGTCGATCGTGTCCGGCGAAACGAACTCGAGGACCTCGATGGTGCTGCGGCTGTCGGCCGGCGAGGCCTCTTCCGCCGCTCCCTCGAGATCTTCCTTCTCGACGACGGTCCACTTCGTCTTGCCGTTCCTTCGTCCGCGCACGATCTCGTCGTTACCCACCTCGACGTCCTCGAGGCTGCAGAACTTCTTGTAGTGGATGGGCGCCAGGTCCTTGCGGTGGAGAAGGTGAAAGGAGATTCGCTCCGACGCTTCGACGGCGCTCGAGAGCGCGACCGGAATCGTGACCAGACCGAAGGAGATCTGCCCCGTCCAGACCGGCCGCGGCCGGGCGGCGGCGCGCGATGAGTGCGCGACCCGTTTCGCCGCCGCCGCTCGCCTCCGGGCCATGGAAATGCCTTCGCCTACTGCCAATACGGATCGATGCCGTAGTACTTGTAGACCTGCGATCCCCAGCCGCGATCCGCCATGTCCGGCCAGTGATCCTTGTCGAATCCCGGCGCGTTCTTCAACAGCGTCTTGTCCACGTTGAGCACGAACTCGTGCTTGTCGGTGTCGAGCGTCATCGCCTGGAAGGGAACGGCGAACAGTTTGTTGCCGACTCCGAGGAATCCGCCGAACGAGAGGACCGCGTAGGCGAGCCGGCCGGTCTCGAGATCGATCATGAATTCCTCGATCTTGCCGAGGTCTTCACCGGCGGAATTGCGCACCTTGTCTCCCTTGAGAGTCGAAGCGGAGAGGACCTGCGGCTGGGCATGAACAGACTTCATCTCTTCCTCCTGTGGTTGGTTGTTCCCGAACGGGCGACCTTGCCCGGCGGTTGTCGAATCCCGGAGATCTCAGACGGCGGCGCAGTCGGGGTGGCCGCACGGGCAAGGCGCGCCCTTCCGCTCGTGCGCGCTGTCGGCGCAAGTGTCACTGCAGAACTCCCGACCCTCGCGCTCGACGCGCGCTTCGTTGCACCGGCATCCTTCGTGCTGACAGGCCATGGCGCACCTCCGCATGGGGCCGGAGCAAATCGCCTGCCAGAGGCGACGTGCCGCACAGGCCGGCACGCTTTCTGCACGTTCCGGTTGGAGTGAGGATTCGACCGGCGCCCGGGCGCCGCCGCCCGAAGGCCGCGGTTCGGGCAAGCCCGAGCGATTCCGCGACCGGAGACGCTTTCGAGGAATTCTTTGCCGCGCTCTCCGTCGCGCCGTCGCGTGTGTTGCTCGCCGACTACGACGGGACCCTCGCTCCGTTCCGGAGCGGGCGCGGCCTCGCGACGCCTTACGCGGGTGTCTCTGAGCTCTTGAGCGAGATCGCCGCCGGGCGGCGGACGCGCCTCGTCCTCGTGAGTGGGCGAGCGGTGTCCGACCTCGGGCAGCACGTGCGCTGGCTCCGCCCGCGTCCTGAGCTGTGGGGCTCGCATGGCCTCGAGCGGATGACTTCCGAGGGACGGCTCGATGCGCCGCCGGTCTCGCGGGCGATTGCCGATCTCCTTGGAGACGTGGCGCGCTGGATGTCGGCCCGCGATGCCGACAGACTCTTCGAGCCGAAGCCGTATGGCTTCGCGCTGCACGAGCGGACCGATCCGGGACGCTATCGGCGATTGCGCGACGCGGCCCTTGCGCGGTGGAGCGCGCCCGCCAGCCGCGCGGGCCTCCTCCTCAGGCCCTTCGACGGCGGAATCGAGTTCCGGCCGGCGGAGGCGAACAAGGGCCGCGTCGTTCGGAGGATCCTCGAAGAGGAGGGACCGGAGGCCGCCGTCGCGTACCTCGGCGACGACGCGACGGACGAGGACGCCTTCGCGGCGCTTCGAGGCCGCGGGCTCGCGGTTCTCGTGCGACCGCGCCGCCGGGAGAGCACGGCCGCGGCGTGGCTTCGCCCGCCCGAGGAGCTGCGGGATTTCCTCCTTCGGTGGCTGCGCGCCGAACCCGCGGCGCCACAGCCGGCGCCGGGTGCAACAGGCGAGGATCGCCGATGAATCTCGTCGTGGTTTCGAACCGCCTGCCCTTCACGCTCACGCGCGAGGACGGTGGTTGGCGCGTCGAGCGAGGAAGCGGAGGTCTCGTCACGGCGCTCCGGCCGGTTCTCGAGGGCCGGGGCGGACGCTGGATCGGCTGGAGCGGCGCCGTCGAGGAAGATCTGCCGGACGCCCGCGCGGCGCTCCGAGCCTCCGGGGAACGGTTCGGCTACGAGCTCGTGCCCGTCCCGCTGACCGCGAGTGAGCGCGACCACTTCTACCACGGCTTCTCCAACGAGGTGATCTGGCCGCTCTTCCACGATCTGCTCTCGATGTGCCGCTTCGATCCCGAGTACTGGAGCGCCTACGAGGCCGTCAACCGCAAGTTCGCTTCGGAGGCCGCGAGGGACGCGCGTCCCGGCGATTTCTTGTGGGTGCACGACTATCACCTCATGGCGATGGCGGGGGAGCTGCGGCGGCTCGGCGTCTCCTCGCGAATCGCCTTTTTCCTCCACATCCCCTTCCCGCCCCTCGACATCTTCCTGAAGCTTCCCTGGCGCTTCCCGGTTCTCCAGTCCCTCCTCGCTTATGACCTCATCGGCTTCCAGACGATCCGTGACCGGCGCAACTTCCTCGAGTGCGTGCGGCTGCTCCTTCCCGGCGCGCGGTTCTCCGGAAAGGGCGCCGTGATGGACATCCGTTGGGAGGACCGCGACATTCGCGTCGGGACCTTTCCGATCTCGATCGACGCCCGCGTCTTCGAGCGCCGCGCGCGGCAGCCCGAGGTCGTCGCCAAGGCCGCGAGCCTGCGCGCCGACGAGACCGGCCGGCGTATCGTGCTCGGCGTCGACCGGCTCGACTACACGAAGGGCATTCTGCAGAAGCTCGAGGCGTTTCGCCGGCTTCTCGAGACGTCGCCCGAGCTGCGCGGCAACGTCACGCTCGTTCAGATCGCCGTGCCCAGCCGCGAGGAGATCCCCGGCTACCGCGAGCATCGCACGGCGATCGAGCGGCTCGTGGGCGAGATCAACGGGACGTTCACGAGATCCGGATGGGTGCCCGTCCATTATCTGCACCGGCCGCTCGAGGGCCCGCGCCTTTCGGCCTACTACCTCGCGGCCGACGTCGGTCTCGTGACGCCGCTCAAGGACGGCATGAATCTCGTCGCGAAGGAGTATTGTGCGACGCGTGTCTCGAAGGACGGCGTGCTCGTGCTGTCCGAGTTTGCCGGCGCGGCGGCGGAGCTGCAGCGCGCGGCGCTGCTCGTCAATCCATACGACGTCGAAGGCGTGGCCGATACGCTCCGCCGGGCGCTCGACATGCCGCTTGCGGAGCAGCGCGCGCGCATGAGCCGCCTGCGGCGCACGATTCGCGAGCGAGACATTTACCACTGGCTCGACGCGTTCCTGCGCGCCGCCATCTCGCGCGATCTCGCGGAGTTTCCGCGCGTCGCGGACTATCTGCCGACGGCGATCGCGTCATGAGCAGCATCCCGATCGAGCATCACGGCGTCATCGGCGACATGCACACCGCGGCGCTCGTCGCGATGGACGGGACGATCGACTGGCTCTGTCTGCCGCACTTCGATTCGCCGAGTCTCTTCGCCGCAATCCTGGACGGCGAGAAGGGCGGCCACTTTCGCATCGCGGCGACGTCGGAAGCGCGCCGGCGGCAGATGTACCTGCCCGATTCGAACGTCCTGCTGACCCGATTCCTGACGCCGGACGGCGTGGGAGAGATCGTCGACTTCATGCCCGTGCACACGACGGGAGGCCGCAAGAAGACCGAAGATCACGCGGTCGTGCGGCTCGTGCGGGGCGTGCGCGGCACGATCCCGTTCCGCCTGGAGTGCGTCCCCGCGTTCGACTACGCACGCGTCCCGGCCCGCATCGAGCGGACCTTCTCGGGCTTTCGGTTCTCGGCGGGCGAGCGCGCGGTGGATCTGGCCACGCCGCTCGCCTGCGAGATTCGCGACGGAGGAGTCTCCTGCGACTTCGCCCTGAAAGAGGGCGACGAGGTCCCCGTCCTGTTGTGTCAGGCCGATTCGCAGGCGCCGCCTTCCCTGGAGAGCCTGGCGGCGCGGTGCCAGGAGGAGTTTCGCACGACGCTGCGTTTCTGGCAGGGCTGGATCGGGCGGAGCCACTATCAGGGCCACTGGCGCGAGATGGTCAAGCGGTCGTGCCTGACGCTGAAACTCCTCACCTACGCGCCCACGGGCGCCATCGTGGCGGCGGCGACGACGAGCCTGCCCGAGCGCATCGGCGGCAGCCGGAACTGGGATTATCGGTACAGCTGGATGCGCGACACGGCGTTCACGGTTTATGCCTTCCTCCGCGTCGGCTTCACGGAGGAGGCGCTGCACTTCATGGAATTCATCGAGGCGCGGTGCCGCGAGATCGATCCCGAGCGCGGCCTGCAGGTCCTCTACGGCATCGACGGGCGCACGGAGATTCCCGAGGAGACGCTCGATCACCTCGAGGGCTATCGCGGATCGCGTCCCGTGCGGATCGGAAACGCCGCCGCCAAGCAGTTCCAGCTCGACATCGCGGGCGACGTGATGGACGCGGTCTATCTCTACAACAAGTACGGCGAGCCGATCTCGCACGGGCTCTGGGAAGGCGTACGGCGCCTGACGGACTGGGTGTGCGATCGATGGAAGGATCCGGACGAAGGGATCTGGGAGGTCCGCGGCGGCCGGGATCAGTTCACGTTTTCGAAGCTCATGTGCTGGGTGGCGCTCGACCGCGCGCAGCGGATCGCCGACAAGCGGAGCTTCCCCGCAGACTTGCCGCGGTGGATCGCTGCGCGGGACGCCATCTACGAGACCGTGATGGCGCGGGGCTATTCGCGGAAGCGGCGTTCCTTCGTGCAAGCTCTGGACGGGGAGCTCCTGGACGCGGCGATGCTCCTCGCTCCGATGGTCAAGTTCGTTTCCCCCTCGGATCCAAGGATGCTCGGGACGCTCGACGCCATCCAGCGCGATCTCGTGAGCGACCATCTCGTCTATCGCTACGACCACCGCGTTTCGCCCGACGGAGTCGGCGGCGAGGAGGGGACCTTCTCGATGTGCACGTTCTGGCTGGCGGAGGCGCTCGCGCGTGCCGGACGGCTCGAGGAGTCGCGACTGACCTTCGAGAAGATGCTCGGATACGCGAATCACCTGGGGCTGTATGCGGAAGAAATCGGCCTGACGGGCGAGGCGCTCGGAAATTTCCCTCAGGCCTTCACGCACCTCGCGTTGATTTCCGCGGCCGTGAACATCAGCCGCGCCCTGGATGGCAAGAGCGGGGGAGTCCATTCCGGACCTCCCCCGCAAGCGTGACGCGGACGGATCAGTAGGGCTTCTTCGGCACCTGGACCTGGATGGAGGTCGCGACGGTCTTCCCGTCCTGATCCCTGGTCTCGATCTTCACCATCGACCCCTCCCGCAGCTCGCCCCCGTCCACCTTCGAGCCGTCGTTCCAATAGACGGTGGTTTCGATGCCGGACGAATCTTTCACGACCATCGACTTCGACGCGTTGTCGATTCGGGTGATCGTGCCGACGACCGACTTGGTTTCGGGCGACGCCACGGCAACGGCCGCGATGCAGACGACCGCGATGGCCATGATGGCAGCGACTTTTCTCATGCGAAGACTCCTTTCGACCCGGAGCGCCCCAGTGCGTCCGGAAAAAGCAGTCCGAGCAAGTTGCGTGCCGCCGGCAGCGCTCCTCGCGGGGGGCACGCGTTCTGCATGTCTCGTGCGGGGCGGCGTTCGCCTGACGCGCGCCCGAAAGAAGGAGGATTCATGAAGAGGAAGCTGGCCGGCCTGATCGCGGCCCTGGCGCTCGGGTCTCTTCTCGCGGTGGCCTGCGGGAAGAAGGAAGTCACCCAGACCACGACCGAGACCACGACGAGCTCTTCGGCGCCGACGCCGGAGATGACTCCGGCGATGGCGGAGACGATGCCGCCGGCGCCGACGCCCACGGCCGCGCCCTGACGACGTCGGCGTGGAGAAAAAGAGCGGGAGGGCCGGTGGCCTTCCCGCTCTCTTTTTGTCGGAGAGGCAGGGCTAGGGGGACGCGATCCTGCTCGCCGCCGTCATGCCCAGGAGCAGGAAGACCAGGAACAGGACGCCGAAGATGAGCGCGAACACCTTGGCGATCGCGAAGGACGCCCCGGCGACTCCCGTGAAGCCGAGCAGCGCCGCGACGATCCCGATGGCGAGAAAGATCAAGGCCAATCGAAGCATGATCGTTCACCTCCCTTCGTGACGCATGTCGTCAGGACGTCGGTGGGTTCTTGATCTGCAGGTTGTTGACGACGCGGACGACGCCCTTGACGCTGACCGCCTCCGCCGCCGCGTCCGCCTTCACTTGCGCGTTGGGCACCTCGCCCGCCAGCGTGACGATGCCGTTCGTGACGTTGATGTCCACGTTGACGATGTTCGAGAAGCGGTCGGCGGTCAGCTTCGACTTCACGGCGGCGTGAATGCTGGCGTCGTCGATCTGTGTGCCCGGGCTCTGCGTGGTCGTGCACGCGGCGCCGAGGAAAAGGCCCGCGAGCGCGACCGCGGTCAGAAGCCGCGGAATGTGTCGATTCATGAGTTCCCTCCTCCGCTCCGGCGGAACATTCCACCGGATGTGTCGGCGGCGCGTCCATTCGCGCCGTCGGCTCCTTGCAGAGCATGAGACGTGCCAGCCCGCTCCTAAGACTTCCGCTTCTTCTCGTGACGCCGGGTCGCTTCCTCGACGGAGTGCGACTCGGTGAGAGACGCGTCCTTCGCGGCGAGCGCCGCGAGCTCATGGTAGTGGCGAGCCAGCGTCTCGAGATCCGTCTCGGTCAGGTCCTCGACGTTGACGAGACGATTGCTCGCGCCGCCGAGCGCCGCTACGAGCTCGTTCAACTTGAGATGAATCGCGCGCGACTCCTTGTTCTGCGCGCGCTGGATCAGGAACACCATGAGGAACGTGACGATCGTCGTGCCCGTGTTGATGACGAGCTGCCACGTGTCGGAGTAGTGGAAGATCGGGCCGGTCACGACCCACAGGAGGATCACTCCGCACGCGGCGCCGAAGGCCCAGGAGCTGCCCGCCCATTTCGTGGCCCACAGCGAAAAACGGGCGAGCCCGGATTCGCCGGAGCGACGACGCTTTCTTCGGCTCGTCATGAGCACCCCGGGTTCGAAGGAGCAACTCCCGTTCCAATGGCCGGCCCTGCTGGCACCGCGTTTGCTTCGATCTCCCGACAGGGTTCCATGGAAGACTCGAACCTCCTTCCCGCCCTCTCCCTCACGGGGCCGCGCGAGCGACTCCGGTCGGGAGCCTGCCCCACACCCATGCCCGCCCGCGGAGGTCTTCGACCTCATCGCCTTTGCCCGTAGGCGATCCGCCTTCCTGGTGGCGCGGTCGGGGCCCTGCCTCGACATGGGACCGCGAACGAGAATGTCGGCGAAAGAAAAAGGGCCGCGAGCCGTGGCTCGCGGCCGGGGTGGAAAGAACCGACAGGGCGGAGAAATGTTTGTGCAATTCGGTTGCCACCGCTCCGAGGGAACATTTCTTGCACAAATCAAGGCGCGCTCGGCAATCGAGTCTTGCGCGCATTTCAAGGAGGAGACGATGGCAGAGAGAGAAGATCTCAAAGGCCGCGACGACAAATTCCGCAAAGACGATCCGGACAACAAGTCCGGTCAGCGTACGGGAGATCCCGGCCGTCAGAGCAACGAGCCCGGGCGCCAGGGTCAGGGAGGCTCGGGCAGCGAGAACTATCCGGGCGCGCCCGGTTCGGGCAGCCAGCCCGGTTCACAGCGCAAGGGCACCGGCTCGGACGATTCCGAGTAGGGTCCTCCGTCCGATACTTCTGGGGCGGGCCTCCGGGCCCGCCCTTTTCTTGTCTGCGGGGATCTCGCGGCTAGCCGGCCGCCTCGGCCTCGGGCTCCGAGCCGAGATCGTCGAGAGTCCGGAGGAGCCGACCGATGGGGACCGGCTTCGTCAGGTGGTAGGCGAACCCGGCGGCCTTGCTCTTGGCGACGTCCGCGTCCATGCCGTAGCCCGAGAGGACGATTCCCTGGACGAAGCGGATCTGGCGCAACCGCGCGAGGAGGTCGTGACCGCTGCCATCCGGCAGTCCGAGGTCCGTGATGAGCAGGTCGGCCGGGACGGCGCGAAAGGCCTCGAGGGCGGCGCTCACCGAGTCGGCCACCGTGACGCGATGCCCTTCCTCCTGCAGGAGCTGGCCGAGGGCGCCGGCAGTGTCCGCATGGTCCTCGACGAGGAGGATCGAGAACTTGCGCGCCCGACGCGCGGCCTCACGTCTCGCTGCGGGCGCGACACTCTTCTCGACGAACGATGCGAGGTCCACCGTGAACGTCGCTCCCCGGCCCTCGCCTTCGCTTTCGGCGCGAATCGTTCCGCCATGAAGCTCGACCAGCGTTCGGGAGATCGACAGACCCAGCCCGAGTCCGGAGGCGCGCGGGCTGACGGTCTTGGGTCCGCGCTCGAACGGCTCGAAGATCCGGGGGAGGATGCCCGCGGGAATCCCGATGCCCGAATCCGTCACGACGATCCGTATCCGGCCGGGCCCGGCACTCTCCGACCGGGCCGCGATCGAGCCCCCGACGGGCGTGAACTTGATCGCGTTCTTCAACAGGTTCCAGAAGACCTGCTGAAGGCGTGCCGAATCGCCGTCGACGTGGTGCTCCGGCGCACCGAGCTCGAGCGCGAGATTCTGACGCCTTCCGTTCAGGTCGCTCCGGCAGATGTCGACGACCTGCCGCAGGAGCTCATGGACATCCACGGTCTGGCGCTTCAGCTCGACCATTCCGCGGGCGATCTTCGTGAGATCGAGCAGGTCGTCCACGAGCAAAACCTCGAGCTCGACGTTGCGCCGGATGAGTGACACGGAAGCCTTCACGCCGTCGGGCAGGTCGGTGCGGCGCTCGAGGACCTGCGAGACCGCGAGCGCCGGGGTCAGGGGGGTCCGCAGCTCGTGCGAAAGCACCGCGAGGAACCGGTCCTTTGCGTGCGCCGCCTCCTCCGCGGCCTCCTTGGCCGCCCGCAGCGCTTCCGCGGTGGTCTTCAGGTCGTCGACGTCCGTGGCGGTGCCGACCCAGATCGGGCCGGAGCCGCTCGGAATCCGCGCCGAACGGGCCATGAACCACCGATAGGAGCCGTCATGTCGGCGAAAGCGCGCTTCGGCCGCGAAGGGCGCTCCGGTCGCCACCGAGACCTGCCACTTGGCGAGGTAGGCCGGGAGGTCGTCGCGGTGCACGGTTTTCTTCCAGAACTCTCCGAGGCAATCGTCGCCGATCTTGCCGGCGTACTCATGCCATCCGCGATTCACGTAGGTGGCCGTTCCTTTGTCGTTGCAGACCCAGACAAGAGAAGACACGGAATCCGAGAGGAGCCGAAAGCGTTCCTCGCTCGCGCGAAGCGCCGCCTCCGCGTCCTTCCGCTCCGTGATGTCCCGAACGATCTTGGACGCGCCGATGACCTCGCCCGACTCGTCGTAGATCGGGGAGACCGAGACGGACACCGCCAGGCGACGGCCGTCCTTGTGCATGCGGACCGTGTCGTACTGCTGAACGCGCTCGCCGCGGCGCACGCGCACGAGCCGCTGGCCCGTGGCTTCCTCGAAGCCCGGCGCCTCGAGCAGGCCGACGGACCGCCCCATCACTTCCTCGGCCGAATGGCCGAAGAGCCGCTCGGCCGCGGCATTCCAGGCGGTGATCTTCCCGTCGAGCGCCTCGCCGACGATCGCGTCCGCGGACGAGGAGACGATCGACGCCAGGCGACTCGCTTCGAGTTCCGCGCGCCGCTTCGGGCCGATGTCCCGGAAAACGAGCACGGCTCCCCGGAGCGTTCCCGCCGCGTCCCGGATCGGCGCGCCGCTGTCGGCGATGGCAACGTCGGCGCCGCCGCGCGCGATGAGTACGGTGTGGTTGGCGAGCCCGCTGACGAGGCCCTCCCGCAGCACGCGCGTGATCGGGCTCTCGACGGGCTGCCGGGTGCGCTCGTCGACGATGCGAAAGATCTCCGTGGCGTCTCGTCCGAGAGCCTCCGTCTCGGTCCAGCCGGTCAGCCGCTCGGCGAGCGGATTCATGAGCGTCACGCGCCCGCGGTCGTCGGTCGCGATGACGCCGTCGCCGATGCTCCGGAGCGTCGTTCGCAGCTCTTCCTCGGACAGCCGAAGGTTCTTCTCGGCTTCGGCGCGCCGCGTCAGGTCGAGGCGCAGGAGCACCCCGATGAGGGCGAGGAAGGAGAAGAGGAGGGCGGCTCCCAGTGCGAGGGAGAGGAGCGTCGCGCGCGCCGTCCGCTCGAAGGTCCCGGTCCGGCTCCGCAGGAGCCTGCTCTCGGCGTCGCGGACCTCCGCGCTGATCCGGCGGATCCGGTTCATGGTGTCGAGTCCGGGGCCGCTCGTGACCGACGCGGCGGCCGCCGCGAGTCCGCCGCGGTCCCGCTCCGCCACGACGCGCTTCAATTCCGAGATCTTCTGGATGACCAGCACGCCGGTCTCGCGGATGCGCGGCAACTGGTCGGGATTGTCCGCCGTCAGTTTCTCGAGGCTCTGCAGGTATCCCTCGGCCGCTCCGACGCTCGAGGCGAACGGTTCGAGGAGGTCCGTCCGCCCGGTCAGCGCGTATCCGCGGGACGCCGATTCGGCGGTCACGAGGGCGGCGCCAAGCCCGTCCAGGTCGTCGAGGACGCTCCGCGTGTGCTCCACCCACCGGCCCGCCTGAATCAGATCGCGCGCGTTGCCCGCGGTGACGACGACCAGCGCCGAGAGCAAGATGGCCGCGAGCGCGATCCCCAAGGCCGTGCGGAGTCCGGCGCGGCGGCTCAATCCCTCACCACGGTTTCGAAGCATAGCTCTCGGGCCATTCGCGAGGGCGCGGCGACTCAGGCAGCAGCGGCCTCCGGCACCCGGTGGAACCGCTCGGCGGGAATGCGCGCCCGAAGCCGGCGTGGCGGAACCATCAGCTCGCGCGCGGTACCGGTACCCGGGACTTCGCAGGTGACGGCTCTTCCGCCTCCGGCTCGAGGACGCCGATTCGCTCTTCGTGCGCCAGCTTGCCGCCGAGCCAGCCGGCCGCGGCGAGAAGGAGGAAGCCGATCGTCGAGGAGGTGACGCCGGCCCACCAGCGACCGGTCCGAAAGCCCGCTCCGCTCTGTCGAATGACGGCACTCGCTCCGTAGAGGAGGACGGCCGAGCCGGCAGCGAGCGCGTGCCACGTCGCGATGCCGCCGGCCTTCGGCGACATCGACAGGGTCAGGTAGTCCACGGCGCCCGCGGCCGCCGCCGCGATGGCGAACGTGACGCCGACGCCGATCGCCACGGCGGAAAAGCGGTACCAGAAGGGATCGTCGCTCACGAGCTGCGCAATGTCTCCCCACAGCACGAGGAAGAAGGCGCCGATGGGAATCGGGACGAGGAGGGGATGAATCGGATGGTTTCCGAGGACGGCCTTGCTCTTCATGGAGACCCCGGTTCCCTTTCGGTGCAACCCGGATGCCACACGGCGCGCGGGAATCTTCGGCTCGTCTCTTGCATTCCTTTCCTTCGAAAGGAGAAGGAAATCCCATGTCCTCGTACCAACTGCCCGATCTCGAGTACGACTACGCCTCGCTCGAGCCTCACATCTCCGGAAAGATCATGGAGCTGCATCACGACAAGCACCACGCGGCCTACGTGAAGGGCGCCAACGAGACACTCGAGAAGCTCGACGAAGCGCGTGACAAGGAGGACTTCACGCGTCTGCCGGGTCTCGAAAAGGCGCTCGCGTTCCATCTGTCGGGTCACGTCCTCCACTCGGTCTTCTGGAAGAACCTCGCGCCGAAGAACGCGGGACGCCCGCAAGGCGAGCTCGCCGACGCGATCGCCCGCGACTTCGGAAGCTTCGACAAGTTTCGCCGCCAGATGACGCAAACGGCGGCGACAGTCATGGGCTCGGGTTGGGCGGCCCTCGTGTGGGAGCCCGTCGGCAAGCGCCTGCTGGCGACACAGATCTACGATCACCAGTCGAACCTTTCGCAGGGCGGCCTGCCCATCATGGTGATCGACGCCTGGGAGCACGCGTTCTATCTGCAGTACCAGAACCGGAAGCAGGAGTTCTTCGATGCGATCTGGAGCGTCTGGAACTGGCAGGACATCGCCGAGCGGTTCGAGGGCGTGCGGGAGACGACGCTCGACCTCGCGGGCTCGGCGCGATGAGAACTGAGAACCCTGAGAACTGAGGCTGTGCGCTACGCCCGCGTGGAGCGCGAGGCGATGAGGACGCCGCCGAAGGAGTAGGCCCGGAAGTCATAGCCGGCGGGTTCCTTCGGCGTGCTCCACACCTCGATGTACTCGATTTGATCCACGATCTCGGCCGGCAGCCCCGCGCCCCGCGGCTCGGGCTGTCGCGCGCGCTCGCGCGCAGCGTCTCCGGTGAGGCGTTCGTACAGGATGCTCCGGGTCCGGTCGCGGTCCTGGCTGCTGTTCCACGCGGCCGTCGGGCGGCTCCCGGTCACGGCGGGGTCCTGCACGGTCGGAACGAAACTCGCCGGATGGATCGGAGGGGCCGGGACCGCGGTCCTCGCCGCCAGCTTGCCGGAGATCATCGAACGTTCGTCCTTTCCCAGAGAGCGATGCTCGGTTTTGATGTCAGGGTAGGCGGCGGTTGATGAGTGCTCAATCGCCCTCCGGTGCCATCGCCACGGGCACCAAGGTGCCATTCGGCCGGCCTTCTATATCAAGACTGATATAGCTCGCCCGCGGCGGCCCGTCCTGGCCGTCGGCGCCGATCGTTTATTCTGCGGCGCGCACATGGCGCGCGGGAGCCGAAGCGGCCGAACTTTCGGGGCGTCGTCGCCCGGGAAGGCGCTCCTCGGCCTCGGCCTCGCGGCTCTCACGGCGGCGGTGGCCGCCGGCTGCCGGCGCGCTCCGGAGGCGCCCGGCAACGTCCTCATCGTGCTCGGCGACACGGTGCGGCTCGACGCCGTCGGCGTCTTCGGCGCCGGGCCGGGAAAGACGCCGGCGATCGACGCGCTCGCCGCCGCGGGCGTGCGGTTCACGCAGGCGCGCGCGCAGTCGTCCTGGACGCTGCCCTCGGTCGCGGCGCTCTTCACCTCCCGCTGGTGCCACGAGGTGACGGACTGGGCCGATCTCCCGCAGCGTCTGCCGGAGGACGCCGTCACGATGGCGGAGCTCTTCCGCGCGAAGGGATACGCGACCGGCGGCTTCTCCGCCAACGTGCTCGTCAACCGCGACAACGGATTTGCGCAGGGGTTCGAGACCTTCTGGGCGCCGCCGACCGAGGCCTCGATGTGGACGGACGCGCTGACGACGGCCGAGCACGCGGCTCTGTGGCTGCGTCGGGAGCAGCACCGCCCGTTCTTCGCCTACGTACATTTCGTCGATCCCCATTCGCCCTACTGTCCGCCCGAGGAGCGGCCCAAGGACCCGAAGGCGCCGGTCCCCGGCGACGCGAGCCTCTCGTTCTACGGCAAGAACCCGCTGCCCGACGCGGCGACGCTCGCGGAGTGGCGGCGCCTCTACGCCGCGGAGGTCGCGCTCGTGGACCGCGGCCTGACGCGCGTCCTCTCGGCCCTCGAACCGGAGGTGCGCCGGCGCACGACGGTCGTCTTCCTGGCGGATCATGGCGAGGAGTTCCTCGACCACGGGTTCCTCGGTCACGGCTGGTCGCTCTACGAGGAGCTGCTGCGCGTGCCGCTGGTCGTGGCCGGGCCGGGCATCCCGGCGGGACGCATCGTTACGCAGCCGGTGGGGCTGATCGATTTGCTGCCGACGCTCGCGGCGCGCGCGAAGATTGCGGACGCCTCGGCCGCGGCCTCCTGGCGCGGCGTGGACCTCTCGCGGGCCCTCTCGGGCGGCGAGGCGCCCGGCGGGAGGACGTTCCTCGCGGAGACCTTCCGGTACGGTCCGCTGCGCGTCGCGGTGATGTCGGGAATGACGCAGACGATCTTCTTCAACAAGGGACCGGCGCCGTCGCCTCCCGTGACCGACCGCCTCTTCGGCGACGAGCGCGTGCGGGCCCTGCTGCCGCGGGAGGCGGTCTACGACCTCGCGCGGGACCCCGGCGAGAAGTCGAACCTCGCGGAGACGCCCGCGGCGCTGCCGGCGCTCGTCGCGGCGCGCGATGCCGTGCTGCGGAGCTTCTCCTCGGCGCTTCCGGGCCGCTGGGTCGCCGTGCGCGGGAAGGGATCGAGCGGCCGGATCGAGGGAAGCGTGCACTATGCGGGCGATCTGACGCGCCTCGTCCCGTTCTTTCCCCGCGACGGCGAGACCTTCGCGTTCTCGGGCGGCGAGGCGCGCGTGTCGATCCGCGACGACGGTTCGGCGCGCGCGTGGCTCGTACCCGACCGGACGGATCTCGGTGTCGTCTCGGCGGAATTCGAGGCGACGGGCGCGAAACTCCTTCCGGTCGCGCAGACGGACGTGCTCGCCCCGGGATGGGCGAGCTGGGTGGCCAACGAGAGAAAGACCTCCGGCCAGCCGGTGGACGTCTCCGAGCAGGTGCGGCGGCTGCGCGCGCTCGGTTACCTGCAGTAGCGGATCAGCCCGCGGGCCACGCGAAGAGACGCCGGCGGGCGGGCGGCCGCGCGCCGCGGAGCGCCGGCGGCCGATCTTCGGGCCAGCGGCCGCGTCGGACCGCGCCGGGGAAATCTCGCCGCATGCGCTCCCGCGTCTCCCCGAGGTCGCTTCCCGTGTAGCAGCGGGCCGCGCCGCCGGGCGCGTCCCACAGCTCGAAGGCCCGAAGCGATCCCCCGAACTGCCAGCCCGCCCAGGCGAGCCCCGAATTGACGTTGACGAAGACGGCGTAAGGCACGCTCTGCGGAGCCGTCTCCCGCGTCACCTGCTCGTAGCGATGCATCTCGACGAGCGTCGCGCGGTCTCCCGCGAGATTGCTCCGCGCGTTCCAGACCGCGAGCGGCAGGCAGGCGAGCGGCCAGAGGCGGATCCGCGGCGCGGAAGCGGCGGCGGCGAGCCCCGCGCCGGACAGATAGAAGTAGTAGGCGGGCCACCAGCCGACGTTCCGGCCGGCGTAGGGGAGGGCCGCGATCCAAGCAAGCGCCGCGCCGAGGAGCACGCCGCGCGCGGGAAGCCACCGGAATGCGGCGAGAAGAATCGCGGCCGTGGCGGCGACGAGAAGAACCGCGCTCGACGTCCGCATCGTGGCGCCGGGCGGTACGCCGGCCGCGAGCCAGGGCGCGAGCACGATCTGCCGCAGCGCGTCCTTTCCGAGGCCGAGGGTGTTGTACGCGAAGATCTTCGTCGCGTGGCGCAGCGTCCAGAGGTTGACAGCGACGAAGGCCGCGGCGGCGCCGATCGGCGCGCCGAGGCCCGCGAGGGGCTTGCGCCGGCGCCACACGTTGATCGCCGCGAAGACGAGCGGCGCGCAGAGCGCCTGCTCGTAGAAGAGGGCGGCGGCGAGAAAGAGGAGAGTCGCCGCGCGGACGCGGCCGGCGTCGTGCGCGATGGCGGCGAGGATCACGAGGAGCGCGGCGACGAGGACCGTGCTCTGGACCATGTACCGCACGGCGAGCGCCGGCACCGAGAGCGTCGCGAATACCGACGCTCCGGCGAGGACGGCTCCCCGGCTCCATGACAGGCGCCGTAACAGAGCCGCGAGCGCCACGACGACCGCCCCGTGGAAGACGACGCTCAGCCAGGCGTAGGGAAGCGGATCCAGGCCGAAGGCGCGATAACCGGCCCACCAGAGCGCGCGCTGTCCCAGGCGCCAGACGCCCCAGGCCGGGACGTCGAAGAAGCGGGTCGCGCCCGACGTGAGATTATCCGCGTCCGCAAGCAGCCCGAAATCGTCGGCGAAGAAGAACGGACGTCCGAGGAGGTAGGGGACGTGGACGGCGACGGCGAGAAGGAAGAGCCCCGCCGAGTCGAGGATTCCCGTCTTGCGCGGCCCGGACGGCATGCTGGCGGAAGAGCTTACCGGGCTTTGCTCGCCGCCGTCGCGCTTCTTTCGGTCGTCCCGCGGGTCCTCGACGGCGCCGTCCGCCCGATCGAGTTCAACGGCTTCTGGCACGTGTTCATCGCGCGCAACCTCTCGCGCGAATGGCGAGGGCTCGCGCATCCACCGCTCTACGTGATCCTCCTGAAGGCCGTTCAAACGTTCGGCCATGCGCCGCTCGTTTATCGGTCGATCGGGATCGCGTCGGGCGCGGTATCGGTCTATCTCGTCGGACGGATCCTCGAGAAGCTCCGCGTCCGGCCGCAGGCCGGCCTCTTGGGCGCTGCCGCGATGGCGCTCGCGGGGAATCCGATCAGTCTGTCGCTGACGATCGAGTCCTATGCCCTCTGCGTGGCGTTTCTTCTTGGAAGCTTCTTCTTCTTTCTCGATTTCGTCGGGGACGCGCCGCCGCCGCTGCGGAGCCGGATCTCCTTCGCGATCCTCGCCGCGTTCGCCCTCCTGACGCACTATTTCGCCGGCCTGTATCTCGGCGCCTGCGTCGCCGCGCCGTTTCTCGCGGCCGCGATCCTCCCGGCCTGGCGCCGGACCTTCCGGCGATCGTTCCCGTCGCGCGCGAAGGCCGGCGCCTGGACCCTGCTGCCGCTCGCGGGCCTGGCCCTCCTGCTCTATGAGCTCATGGCGAAGTCCTGGGTTGGATCGTCGAAGGGGCTACCGGCCTTCTATTTCGACCGCCGCGCCGAGACCCTCGGGCATTTCCTGGTCCGGAATCTCGGCAATACGTTCGGCCTGCTGTCACCGATTCCCGCGCCGCGTGCCCGGTACGCGATCGCGGGTCTCGTCGTCTTCTTCGCCCTGGCGATCGCTCTCGCCGCGTCCGGCAAGCCGGAGGATCCGCGGCGCCTCCTGCCGGCGCTCTTCTCCGTGTTGCTTCTCCTGGCGGGCGCGGTTCTCGGGAGCCTGCGCCTCTATCCGTTCGGCGGCGCGATGCGCCATCAGTTCCTGATCTGGGTCTTCGCGCTGCTCGCCGCGTTCGTCGCTCTCGACGGGCTCCTCGGGCTGCTCCGAGGCCGTCCCGCGCGGGTCGCGGCGCTCGCCGCGGCCACCGGCGCCGTGATGTTCGCCTTCGCCGTCCGCGTGCCGGCCCGCGACCCGCGCGAGCCCGAGAGCTTTCTGCCGAAGCTCGCGGCGTTCGAGCGCCAGTTTCCCGACGCCCGCGTCGTCCACGTGGATCTCTTCAACCTGATCGGGGTCTTCTCCGGTTACCACGATGCGGACTGGCGTTTCGAGGGGACGAGAGCGGGCGACCCGCACGCCGAACTCTACGCGGTCGAAGCGAAGGGGAGGCGCTTCGAGGTCATCGCGCACCGCAACTGGTGGTTCTTCTGGTTCTCGAATCGCGACGTGTACCGCAACCTCGCTGTCTCGTGGCCGAACGCCGCGTGCGAAACGATCTTCGGCGCGCTCCGTAAGACGAGCGTCGCCGCGCAGCCCGGGTTCGTCGAGCTTTCGCCGGAAGGACGCCGCGCGAAGATCGAGGCCTACGCCATCGGAGCCGGTCTCACGGCCCGCCGCGTCGTCTTCGACGGCCTCGACGTTTTCGCCGAGCTCTGCGCCGAGGACGTCCTTCGGGTCTCCGAGACCGTGCCGCCGTGGACGCGCGCCGGCGTCGCGTTTCAGACGCAGCCGTCGGGAGAGTCCGCGATGGCGATCCATGGCAAGGGATTCCGGCCCGGCGCCGTCGTGTCTCTGGGCGGGACGCGGCTTCCGGCGACCTACGGCGATCGCGCCTGGCTCACCGTGATCGTGCCGGCGCCGCTCTACGCGAAGCCCGGCACGCTCGCGCTGCGGGTCGAGAATCCCGACGGAGGCGTGTCGAACTCCGTGACGTTCGAGGTGCGGCCGTGAACGGAGGGCCGCCGGTCAGCCCGGGATGACCCGGGGCACCGCCGACGCCCACGCGTTCGCCGCATTCTGGTTGTACGCGCCGACCGAGCCGATGACGACGAGATCTTCCGGGGCGAGGGGCGGCAACCGCACCGCCGGCGCGAAGACGTCCGTCGAAACACCGAGCGGGCCGGCGAGCGCGACCGTTCTCCGAGGCCCGGGCCTTCGCGGGAGGACCGCGATCGGGTGGCGACCGAGCGGGACGAACGGCGCGTGCGAGAGGCACGACGCGTCGAGATAGGCCACCGGATTCGCGCCCTCCCGGATGCGCATGACGCGCGCGACGAGATGGTACGCGCCGGAGGCGATCGCGCGGCCGGGCTCGAACAGGAGCCGGACGTTCTCGAGTCCGAGCCGCCGCGCGGCGCGCGACAGCGCCGAGACGAACTCGGCCGCCCGCGGTCCCGGAGGCGGCGGCTCCTCTCCGCGCGACTCGAGCCGCGCCGCGAATCCTCCGCCGGCGTCGATCGTCGCAACGGGCCAGCCGAGTCCCGCGAGTGTCTTCGCCACGGCCGCCGTCTCGCGGAGGGCCTCGAGGTACGGCGCCGAGGAAGCGAGACCGGTCCCGAGATGAAAGGCCAGCCCTTCGGCGGCCGTCGCGCCGCGCCGGGCGAGCTCGCGGGCGACTCCGGCCAGAGCCCGCGCCGGAAGGCCGAAGGATTGCTGTTCGCCCGAGACGGACCGCGGCGCGAGCCGGAGAAGGTATCGGGGCGCCTTGCGAATGGCGAGGCCCCGCGCGAGCAGCGCAACCAGATCTTCCCGGCCGTCGGCCACGAAAAGCGTTTCCGCGGCGAGCCCGGCATCGAGGAGCGCGGCCGACTTTGCCGGGCCCTGAACGAGGATGCGCGCGCCCGGGAGCCCGAGCCGCCGCGCGAGGCGGAGGTCCGCGAGCGTCGTGACCTCCGCGCCGAGCCCGGCGCGCGCCGCGGCGCGGACGATGCGCGGCTCCCGATTGCATTTGTACGGATAGAAGACGCGGCCGGGCGCCGCCGTCCGCCACTCCCGGATTTGCCGGGCGAGCTCGCGCGTGTCGAAGAGATAGAAGGGCGTCTCGTGGCGCCGCGCCGTCCGCGCGGCCGCCGCCCGGACGCTCGCTTCTAGCTCTCGAACCATTTCGCGGCGGCGCGACGATCGAGCTTGCCGGCCGGCGTGCGCGGGATCGTTCCGGCGCGGCGCAGGCGCCGCGGCCGCGCGAAGAGCGGCAGCCGTTCCGACACGTGCGTCCGCACGTCTTCGAGGAATCGTTCGGAGGCGTCGTCCGTCACGAGCAGGAGACCGAAGGAATCGCCGAGCGGCACGGCCGCCGCCTCCCGCACGCCCGTCTTCTCGAGCACCGCCTCCTCGACTTCCTCCGCGCACAGAAGGCGTCCGTGCGCGCGGACGCTCTCGGAAATCCGCCCGCGGACGTGGACTTCGCCCGCCTCGTCGAGGTAGCCGAGGTCTCCGGTGCGCAGTCGGCCGGCGGCGTCGAACGGCGAGGCCTCGGCCGGGTCGGCATACCCGCGGAAGACCGACCGGCCCGCGATGCGGATCTCGCCGCTCTCTCCCGGCGCGACGGGCTCGCCGTCCGCGTCGGAGATCGTGAACGCGAGGCCGGGCGCCGGAGGGCCGGAGCTGCCGGATCGGCGAGGCCGGTCGAAGTGCTGCCGGGAGCCGAGCGCCGTCGTCTCGGTCAGTCCGTAGCCGAAACGGATCGGGACGCCGCGCTCGTTTTCGATGCGCGCGGCGGCCGCTTCCGCCAGCGGGCCGCCCGCCGTGAGCGCGCCGCGCAGCCGGAGCCTTCCGCCGGAGTGCGCCGAGAGGGCGAGGTGCGCGGGGGGCAGCAACGCGAAGGAGGCGCCCCTCGCATCGGCCTCGGCCAGCGCGTCGCGGCGCGGCGCGAAGAAGATCGACTCGGCGCCGACGAGGAGCGAGTTCACGATCCCGCGCACGAAGCCGAAGATCTGCCCGAGCGGAACGGCCACGGCGACGCGGTCGTCCGGGCGAAGGCCCACGCGCTCGGGGTAGGCCAGCGCCGAGAAGAGGATCCGGTCGCCGGAGAGCGGGATGGCCTTGCCGCGCGAGACGCTGCCGGAGGAGAAGAAGATCGTCTCGTCGGATAGCGGCGGGAGGAGCGCGCGCAGACGCTCCTCCCGCTCGCGCCGAAGCAACGGCGGGACGCCTTCCGCGTGGACCACGGCCGTCCGTCCGGCGCGCCTCGCCGCGAAGAATCCCTCAGCGAGCGCGAAAGGATCGGTCGCATCGAGCCCGACCGGGCCGTCGCTCTCGGACAGCGCATCGGCGCGGGCCTCGACCCTTGCGAGGAGTTGCCCGAGATCGAGCGCCTCGTCGCCGCGCCGCAGGGCGGCCCGCCGCGACTGCCGGCGCGCGGCCTCGGCGAACGCCTCGAAGAGACTCATGCCCGGCCGAGCCGGCTCCACCAGGTCGCGGCGTCGATGTCGTAGGGACAGCGGTTCACGGCGCGCTCGAGGGCGCGCGCGAATTTCGCGAGCGCGGCGCGTTCCTCCCGCGGCAGCACCGGGCCGATCGAGATCGTGAGGCGGCCGCGCGGCGCCGTCAGAAAGATGGCGCGGCACGGGACCTCGGCGATTCGCGCCAGACGGAACGGGCGGGCATCCAGCCGGATGCGCCCGCCGAGACAGGGGAACTCCGTCCCGTCTTCCTCCGGCATGTCCACCGCCGCGAGGAGGCTTCCGCTCCGCAGGGCCCCGCGCAGGCGATGCGGCTGTCGGAAGTGAAAAGCGTGCGGGAAGGCGTGCGGCGATTCCTCGTCGACGAGCCGGTCCCGTTCGAGGATGTGGACGCGGTCCGCGTCGGGGGCCCGGATGATGTTGGCGAGCGGGACGTGGCGCCGCATCAGATACCGCAGGCTCCGCAGGTCCCCCACGTGCGCGGTCGCGTAGACGTGCGGCGCACGATCGGGCCTGCCGTTCGGGAAGACCGGCCCATGCCGCTCGCTGTCGAGCGCGCGCCCGACGAGGAAGCCGAACCGGCGCCGCGCGCGGGCGGCCTCGGGTCCCGGGTCGGCGCCGAGGCGCGGGAAGGCGCGCCCGAGCTCGACCCACGCGGCGCGCGAGATTCCCGTCTCCTCCTCGACGTCCGCGGGGCCGCCCGACTCGCCCACCAGCGCCGACACCGGCGGCAGGAGGAATCGCGGGATGAGATCGGCGGGCCTCACGTGCGCGCGGCCGAGACGTGTTGCATCGTCCAGGGGATTCGGAAGCTGCCGGCGTCGCCCGTCGCGCCGAGATCGTCGAGCGCGCCGCGGATCTCATCGTCGGTCGTGGACGGCTCGAGGCCGAAGAGCTCACGGCAGAAGAGCGTCGCGTCGCCGCCGGAGTCGAAGGTCCAGCGGAGACGAACGCTCTCGGCGCGAACGGCGGTCCCGCCGGCGCGCCGCAGGAAGGCCACGAGTGTCCGGAGCGGATAGAAGCGCCCGTGATGCCCCGCCTCCGTGTGGCGGTCCACGAAACCGTTCAGGAAGCGCGCCGCCTCGGAATCCTCTGCCACGTCGCCGAGCGCCGCGCGTCCGCCGGGCGCCGTGACGCGCAGGAGCTCGCGGAACACCGCCTCGGGATCCTCGGCGTGGTGGAGCGCCGCCAGGCACGCGACGCCGTCGAACCGCCCGTCGGCGAACGGAAGCTCCCGCGCGCTCGCCGCGCCGACGCGGCCGGGATGCGCGCCCGAGCGCAGGAACGGCAGCGACTCGTCGCAGGAGACTCGGGCGGGAGGCAGGCCCTGAGCCACGGCGCGCTCCGAGAGGTAGCCGCCGCCCGCGGAGACATCGAGCCAGCGCGAGGAAGGCGTGAGCGCGAGGTGGGACAGGATCGCCGCCGCCTCTTGCGCGCGCGCCTCCGGATAGCGGCGGTTGGCGCGGCTGTAGAGGTCGCCCCGAGCGTCGAAGAGGGTCTGGTACTCGAACAAGTCCCGCGCAGACTATTCCGCGGCGCGCGGCACGGTCAATTCGGGGGAAAATCGGTTGGTGCTCGCCCGGCTCGCCTCCGCGCTTCCCGATCTTCCGCGATGGGTCGAGACGCGCGGGATGCTGCGGTCGGGACGCTGCGAGGTCGTCGGCGCGCCGGGCCCGGAACCGGGCGACTTCCTGGTGCGCGGGACGGACTTCGGCCTCTTCTGCGTCGCGGGCGAGCCGGCCCTCGAGCCGCTTGCCGAATCGCTCGAGCGCCGCGCGGGCCGCGCGGTGCTCTGCATGCCCGCGGCCGCCGGGCGCGTTGCCGCGGCCGTCCCCCGCGGATGGAAGCCGGCGCGCGTGATCGTTCACGCGCTCGACGGTGGCGGTCCGGCCGCGCCGTCGGAAACCTCCGCCGTGATGCTGTCGCCGCGGGACGCCGCGTCGCTCGGCCACCTGCCAGGACCCCTGCGCGAGGAGCTCGAGACCGCGCTCGGCTCCTCGCACGTGGCCGCGATGCACGAGGACGGTCTGCCTGTTTCCTTCGCCTACGCGTCGTACGAGACCGAAACGCTCTGGGACCTCTCGATCGACACGCTCGAGGGCCATCGCGGCCGCGGCCTCGCGTGCGCGTGCTGCGAGTTCCTCATCGCACACATGAGCCGCCACGGCAAGGAGCCGGTCTGGGGCGCGGTCGAAAGCAACCTCGCCTCCCTCCGGCTCGCTGCTCGGCTGGGCTTCCGGGCGGTGGACGAGCTCGTCGTGTTCGGGCCGGAACCGGCATGACGCCTCATGAGACTCTCGCCGAGAGGCTCCGGGCCGCGAGCCGCGTGACCGTGCTGACCGGCGCCGGCGTCTCGGCAGCGAGCGGCATCCCGACCTTCCGCGGGCCGGGCGGCCTCTGGCGGGATTTCCGCCCCGAGGAGCTCGCGACGCCCGAGGCCTTCGCGCGCGATCCGGCGACCGTGTGGGAATGGTACGCATGGCGGCGAGAGCTCGTGGCGCGCGCGCGGCCCAATCGCGCGCACGAGGTGCTCGCGGAGTGGAGCCGGAGATTCCCGCGGTTCACGCTCGTGACGCAGAACGTGGACGGACTCCACGAGCGCGCCGGGACCGAGAACGTCGTGCGCTTCCACGGCTCGCTCTGGGAGGTCGGCTGTGCCTCGGCCTGCGAGGACGCGCCGCGGCGCTGGAGAGACGCGCGCGTGCCCTTCCCGGAGATGCCGCCGCGCTGCGAGCACTGCAGCGGTTTGCTGCGGCCGGGCGTCGTCTGGTTCGGCGAGCCGATCGATCCCGAGGTCTTCGAGCGCTCGCTCGCGGCGCTCGACTGCGACGTCTGCCTGGTCGTCGGGACCTCGGCGGTCGTCTATCCGGCGGCGGGCTTCTCGGACGAAGCGCGGCGCCGCGGCGCCTTCGTCGCGGAGATCAACCCCGAGACGACGGACGCCTCGGAGCGCGTGGAACTGGTCCTCGCGGAGCCTGCGGAGATCGCGCTGGACCGGCTCGACCGCCTTCTGTGACTCACCTTGCCGGGAGACCTTCGAAACTCTCTTCGCGGGCGGATCGGGAGGGCGTTGACGGCGGGACGTCAGGAACTTGATCCGCCCGGCTTCAATGCCTCGCGCGCTTCGAGCGCCCGCGCGAGCGCCTTGCCCGGCGAGTCCGCCAGCGCCGTCAGGTGCCCCATCTTGCGCCGCGGGCGCGCTTCGCTCTTCCCGTAGAGGTGGATCTTGACGTCCGGGAACGCGGCGGCCGCCGGCCAGTCCGGCTCGCCCTTTTCCCAGAGATCTCCGAGCAGATTCGCCATCGCCGCCGCCGAGAGATACCGCGTCGATCCGAGCGGCAGGCCGCAGACGGCCCGCAACTGCTGCTCGAACTGGCTCGTCACGCAGGCATCCACCGTCAGATGGCCCGAGTTGTGCGGCCGCGGCGCGAGCTCGTTGATCAGGAGCTTGCCGTCCGCCGTCACGAAGAGCTCGACGCAGAGCACGCCCACGAGATCGAGCGCCTCGGCCACCGCGCGGGCGAGCCGGACGGCCTCGCGCGCGAGCGGGCTCGCGGCGTCGCCCGAGGCGACCGAGTAGTCCAGGATGTGGCGCGCGTGTGTGTTCTCGATGAGGCCGAAGTCGGAGAGCGCGCCGTCGAGCGACCGCGCGACGACGACCGAGGCCTCCTTCTCGAAATCGACGAATCCTTCGAGGATCGCCTCGCGCCCCGCGAGCGCGGCCCAGGCGGCCGGCGCCTGCGACGGTTCGTCGATGCGCGACTGGCCTTTGCCGTCGTAGCTCATCGTCGAAGCCTTGAGGACCGCGGGACAACCGAGCCCGGCGAGCGCCTTCTGAAGGTCGGGCAGCGAGCGCACCTCGGCGAAAGACGTGACCGGGAATCCGGCGCGGGCGAGGAACGTCTTCTCGCGAAGACGGTGTTGCGTCGTCGCGAGGATCGCGCCGCCGGGGCGCACCGGCGTCGTCTCGGACGCCGCCTCGACCGCCGCGGCCGGAACGTTCTCGAACTCGAACGTGACGACGTCGACCGCGCGCGCGAACTCGCGGACCCGCGCGAGATCCTCGTACGGCGCGGCGACCTCGACGTCTGCGACCTGGCCCGTCGGCGTGTCGTAGTCGGGAGAGTAGGTGTGGACGCGATAGCCCATCCTCCGGGCGGCGATCGCGAACATCCGCCCGAGCTGTCCGCTCCCGAGCACGCCCACGACGGCGCCCGGGAGCACCGCCGGCGTCAAGGGACCGTCTCTCCCATCACCCGCTGCGTCTGCTCCGCGCGAAACTCCTCGAGACGGCGCGCGAGCTCGGGCCGCTTGGCGGCGAGGATCGAGACGGCAAAGAGCGCCGCATTGGTCGCGCCGGCCTTCCCGATGGCGAAGGTCGCGACGGGCACGCCGCCCGGCATCTGCACGATGGAGAGGAGCGAATCGAGGCCCTTCAGGGCGGCGCTCTCGACCGGCACCCCGAGGACCGGCAGCGTCGTGTGGGCGGCGGTCATGCCGGGCAGGTGGGCGGCGCCTCCCGCGCCCGCCAGCAGGACCTCCAGGCCCCGGCCCGCCGCGGCCGAGGCGTACTCGGCCATCCAGCCCGGGGTGCGGTGGGCGGAGACGATCCGGCACTCGTGGGAGATCCCGAACTGCACCAGCGTTTCCGAGGCATGCCGCATGGTTTCCCAGTCCGATTTACTGCCCATGATGATGCCGACGAGGGGGCCTTCCACCGGGGCAGTCTAACCCGGGGGTCCCCGGCCGCCCCGGCACCCCTTGCGCCCGATTGGCGATAAAATCTAGAGTCGGCGAAAGGTTTCAATGAAGAGGGTGGCCTGGGTCGGGGTGGCGATTGCGGTCGCCGTGGCGGGCGCCTGGGGTTATGGCGCTCTCGTGCGCCAGGAAAACGACAGTGGCGCCCGCGTGCGGCTCCTCGCGATCGCGGAAGATCAGACGCTGGATCTCGCGTTCTCGCGCGCCGGCCGCGTGGTGACGCGCGTCCCGGATGAAGGGGAGACCATCGCGGCGGGCGATCTCGTGGCCCGCGTCGAGCAGCCCGGCCTCGCCGAGGACGCGACCGACTACCAGCGGCAGCGCGCCGAGCTGCAGGCGCGCGAGCTGACGCGCCTGCAGAACGTCGAGAAAGCGAAGGCGGAGCTCGCGCAGATCGTCAGCGACGAGAAGCGGGTGTCGCGGCTCGTCGGCGAAGGAATTGCCCCGGCCGCGGATCTCGAGAGTCTGCGGCACCGCCGCGAAGGGACCGAGGCCGGCATCCGCGCGCTCGAGACGGAGAGCGATCAGCTCGAGGCGCAGGACAAGACGCTCGCCGTCCGCGCCGACAAGGTGAAGCTCTTCGAGAACGAGGGAGCCCTCGCCTCGCCCGCCGCCGGCATCGTTCTCACGCGGCACCATCGCGAGGGCGAGTGGGTCGAGGCGGGGCAGCCGATCCTGACGCTGCAGGTCGGGACTCCGTATCTGCGCGTCGAAGTTCCGGAGGAGCGGCTCTCGACGTTCCCCGTGGGCGGGAACGTGAGCGTCTGGCCGCAGGCGCGGCCGCAGGATCGCTTTCCCGCGCGCATCGTCTCGGTCAAGCCCCGCTCGGAATTCGCCACGCGCCGTAACTGGGGACTCCAGAGCCGGGATCTGAAGACCTTCTCCGTACGCCTCGCCCCGCAGGGCGCGACGGTCATCGCCGGGCAGACCTTCGTCGTCGAAGCGGGGAAGAGTTGACGGCGCGGGGTCCGAGCGCTCCGGAGCCCCTCCTCGACGCACCCCCCTTCCTGGACGAACTTCCGGCCCGGCCCGCGGCGGCGCGGCGACCCGTCTCGATCGAAGTCGACCGGCTGACGCGGAAGTTCGGCGACCGGGTCGCCGACGACGCGGTGTCGTTCTCGGTCGTCGAAGGCGAGACGTACGGCCTTCTCGGGCCCAACGGCGCCGGCAAGACGACGCTCATCCGGATGCTGACGACCCTCCTGCCGCCGACCTCGGGCTCGGCGCGCATCCGCGGCCACGACGTCGTGCGGGACCGGCCGGCCGTGCGCGCGGTCGATCGGGACCGTCTCGCAGGCCGTCACGACCGACGAGCACCTGACCGTCGAGGAGAACCTCTCCGTCCAGGGAAAGATGTACGGCCTCTTCGGCCGCGGCCTGTCCCGCATGATCGACCGCCGTCTGGCGCAGGTCGGTCTGTCCGATCGGCGCAAACAGATCACGCGTGAGCTTTCGGGCGGCATGCGGCGGCGGCTCGAGATCGCGCGCGGCGTGCTCCACTCGCCGCACGTCCTGTTCCTCGATGAGCCCACCTCGGGCCTCGACCCGCAGAGCCGGCGCGCCATCTGGGAGATGCTGGGTCAACTGAAGGCCGACGACGCCGGACTCGCGATCATCCTCACGACGCACGCGATGGACGAGGCGGACTTCCTTTGCGACCGCGTGGCGATCCTCGACCAGGGGCGCATTCTTTGCGAGGACTCGCCGGCCGCGTTGAAGCGGTCGCTCGAGACGGGGGAGCGCACGCAGATCGAGACGGCGCGCGCTCTTTCGGCGGCGGATCGCCGACGCGATCACCGCGCTCGGCGCGCGCGAACTGGCGCGGCCTCTCGGCAGAACGCCGTCGAGTTCCAGTCGCGGCCCGGGGAGGACGTGGGCCGCCGCGCCGCGCGGCTCCTGGAAGATCGCGGCTACCGCATCGTTCACCTGACGATCGCCTCGGTGACCCTCGAGGACGTCTTCTTCTCCTACACCGGGCGGGGGCTGCGGGCCGAATGAGCGGTGTCCGGCGCTCCCCGGCCGGCGCGGGGCCCGGCGCTCGCTCTCCTCGGCATCGCGGCCATCTGCCAGCGCGCGTACCTGACGCTCTGGCGCCAGCCGATCCTCATCATCTCGACGATGCTCTTCCCGCTCGTCTACCTGCTCGTGCTCGGCAACTCGCTCAACCGGCAGCTCCGCCACATCCCGCTCGCCGTGGTGGACGAGGCGGGCAACGCCGAGTCGGCCGCGTGCCGCCGCGGCGTGATGGCGCTCGAGACCGGACGCGAGCTCGTGGACGCGACGTTCGTCGAGGACCGCGAGGAGGCGCTCCGGGGCCTGCGCCACGGCGCCTATCGCGGCGTCTGGATCCTGCCGTTCCGCCTGTCGGCCAAGGGCCCGGGCCCCGCGTTCGTTGGCGACAACACGGACCGCTTCTCCTTCGATGCGCTCGACGGCGCGCTCCGGCAGGTGTGGGACGAGGTCGCGTCCGGCGCGTCGTCGTCTGCTCCTCCCGTGGATTCCGCACGGCTCGAGGCCTACCCGTATCTCGATTACCTGACGTACCTCGGCCCCGCGGTCGTGTGTCTCTCGATCTTCATGGGTTCGATGGTGTCGGGCGGATTGCAGGTGCTCGAAGACCGTATGTACGGCTACCACGAGGGCTACCTCGTGACCCCCATCTCGACGGGAGCGCTCGTCACGGGCAACGTGCTCGCCGGAGCGATCGTGGCGTCCCTCGCGGGACTCCTCGTGCTCGGCGCGATCCTCATGCTGACGCCGGTCATCGTGGCGGGGAGCCGCGAGGTGGCGGCGGCCGTCGTGACGGTCTTCCTGACCTCGCTCGCGATCTCGGCCGTGTGGTTCCTGCTCTTCGCGAGGGCGCGGAGCGTCTCGCGTGCTGCGCGGCATGTTCGGCATCATCAACGCGCTGCTGTTCTTCCCTTCCGGCGCGCTGTATCCCGTCGAGTCGTATCCGCCGTGGCTCCGGGCGGTTTCGCGCGCGGACCCGTTGACCTACGGCCTGAACGCGCTGCGCAATCTGCTGCTGCGCGGGAGCCCGCCGGCGACTGTGTTCCCCGAGTGGGTCTTCCTGCTGACCTTCGCGCTCGTCTGCGGCATCCTGACGCGGGTGCTCTTCCGGCGCGAGATTTGATCGAGGTGCCGTAGGGCGGCTCTCGCGGCCGTCCGGGCGGGGCGAGCCCCCTACCGTCGCGGCCTAGGTTCCGCCCCTCAAGTACGTCTCGAAATCCTCCGCGTGCGCGACGCGGGCGCGCGCCTCCTCGACCTCGACGACGCCGTCCCGGACGAGGCGCGCGAGCGACTCCTCGAGCGTCGAGGATCCCTGGCGTCGCGTCAGCGTGATCTCCTGGTGCAGGTGCTGCAGGGCGTTCCTGCGGATGTGCTGGCGCGCGCCGTAACCGACCATCAGGAGCTCGGCGGCGACGGCGCGCCCGCCGCCCCGCCGCGGGAGAAGCGTCTGCGTCAGGACGGCGGCGAGCGCCATCGAGAGCTCCTGCCGGATCGTGGCCTGACGCTCGTCCGGAAAGGAGTCGGCGACCCGCGAGACCGCGGACGCCGCGTCGCTCGTGTGGACCGTCGAGAGGACGAGGTGGCCCGTCTCCGCCGCGGCGAGCGCGATCCGCATCGTCTCGGGGTCGCGCATCTCGCCGACGACGAGCACGTCGGGCGCCTGGCGCACGGCCGCTCGCAAGCGCCGTCGGGAAGTCCGGCGCGTCCGTTCCGATCTCGACCTGCTCGACGAGGCTGCGCGCGGTGCGGGTGCTCGTACTCGATCGGATCCTCGATCGTGACGATGTGGCGCGCGTCGCGCTGGTTGATCTCCTCGACGAGCGCCGCGAGCGTCGTCGTCTTGCCCGAGCCCGTCGGGCCGCCCACGAGCACGAGCCCCCGCGGCAGGCGGGTCAGGGCCTCGGCGCCGGGCGGCAGGCCGAGCGTCGCGAGGCGCGGCGGCTTGGCCGGCAGCGCTCGCACCGCCGCGGCGGCGCGGCCGCGCTCGCGGTGCAGGTTGATGCGGAAGCGGCCGAGGCCGCGCACCTTGTAGGAGCCGTCGGCCGATTGGCCCTGCGCGAAAGCGCGCGTTGAGCGCCGGCGAGAGGGCCGGGAAGAACCGCGTCCTCGATCTCCTCGCCGGAGAGCGGCTCCTCGGGCAGCGGCCGTGACGGCGCCGTCGACGCGAATCGACGGCGGGCGCGCCGGCGACCAGCAGCAGATCGCTGCCGCCGCGGTCGTGCGAGCTCCGCGAGCCAGCGGTCCGAGGCGCTCGGCCTCGGGCACGTCCTCCCGTCCGGGCGCCCGTAGTTGAGCTCGGCGATCAGCCGGTTGAGGTCGTCGGTGTCGTCCAAGCGCGAAGATTCTACGGAAGCACGGGCGCGGGCCGTCGCGCCGCCGGACGGGTTCAGCCCTCGAGGCTCAGGTGCCAGTCGGTGTGCGGCGCCTTGTTCTCGAAGGATCCAGTCCCGGAAGAGCCGCCGGTAGGTCACCGGCTTCCAGCCGATCTCGTCGAAGAACGGCCGCAGCGCGAAGTGCAGCCGCCGCAGGTTGTAGAGCGGGACGGCCGTGAAGTAGTGGTGCTCGAGGTGGTAGGCGGAGTAGAGGTACCAGAAGTCCCAGAAGCGCGACGGCTTCAGGATCGTGCCCCACTTGGCGGGGTCGGTCGGGTCGATCGCGTAGTGCTGGCCGAGGCGGTTCAGCGCGAACGCGATCGGGAAGACGAGGAAGTACGGGGACGAGATAGACGCGCGCGAGCACGCCGAAACCGGCGGCGCAGATACAGCGCCGCCATCACGGCGACGTGAAGTGCGATCGTCGCGAGGCGCTCGCGGGCGATCCGCCTCTGGAGCGCCGGCGGGTAGCTCGCCGTCTCGCGCCGCGCGGCGCGGAAGTAGATCGGGAAGAGCGCGGGCGTGAAGTAGAGGAGCTTGTACCAGGGCTTGTTGATCTTCGGAGAGAGGTAGTGCCGTTTGGGGTCGGCCTCCGCGTCGCCGAGCTCCGCGTGATGCGTCAGGTGCCAGCGCGTGAACTGAAGGGCGGAGATTCCCGACGGCACCGCGTAGAGGATGCGCGAGGAAGCGCTCGGCCCTCGGCCGCGGCCCGTTCCAGACGGCGCGATGCACGACCTCGTGGAGGAGAACCGTGAAGTTGAAGGCCGTCCAGCCGGCGATCAGGGCCGACGGGATCCAGATCCAGGGCTGCGGAAAGTTCCACGAGACGCAGGACGTGGCCGCCAGAAGCAGGAACTGCCGGACGGCGATCGCGAAGTGCCGCGCGGGGCTCTTGCGGTGGAGCTCCTTCAGGACGCCGTGCGGGATGGCCTGCGTCAGCCGGTGGCGCAGATCCTTCGAGGCCTTCGCCCAGTGGTGCGCCGTATCGGCCGGAGGGTATTCCTCGGGACGCGTCGGGTGGGGTTGAGGGTTGGCGCTCATTCCGGCTCGGGCAGAAGAACTGCCGCGCCGCCTATTCTGACAGATCGCCGGGCCGCGCCCGCGTGCGGTTCCGGCGCCCGAAAAGAAAAGGCCCCGGTATCCCGGGGCCTTCTGGAATTCCAGAATCGAGAAGTGTTACTTCTTCTCTTCCATCGACGCGACGGTGATCGTCTTCTTGGCGGCGTCCGCCGTGCCCTTGACGGTGACCATCTTGCCGGCCATCTTGGCCGCGCCGTCCTGGTCGGACAGAACCCACATGCTCTTGTCGGACGGGTTGTACAGAGCGTACTTCGCGCCCTTGTCCTTGACGCACTTGGCAGCGCAGGCCGCGTGGCTCGCCGACGCGCCCTTGGCGCCGCAATCGGTGTCGGTGATCCACCCGGACCAGCTGCCCATGTCCGCAGCCAGCGCGAACGAAGCCATCCCAACGAGCAGCGCCGCAGCAGAAACGAATTTCCTCATGCTGTCACCCCCTTCTCTGGCCGGTCGGAAAACGGCCGGACGGTTGATCATATACAGCGATTGAATGAACGAATCATGAACGGCAGATGAACGAAGCGGCAGCTCGTCCCATTCTGAAGGACCTCTATCGCGCCGCGCTTTCCGCGCGTGGACCCCCGGCGGCGGGTCGCGGAGGCTCTCGAGGAGCCGCGGGTCGCCCGGGCGCTCGACGTGCGCGCCGACGGCGGAGAGCTCGGAGTCTTCGCCGTCGGCAAGGCGGCGGCGGCCATGATCGCGGGCGCGGCCCTGCGGTTCGGCCGCGGTCTCGCCGTCCTGCCGAGCGGGTTTTCGCCGCCGGCGCCGCGCCGGGGCGTCGAGGTCCTCTTCGCCTCGCATCCCGAGCCGGATCGGTCGAGCGTCGCGGCCGCCCGGCGCGCGCGGGAGCTTTTCGCGAGCTTCGGACCGCGCGACGTGATCCTGTGCCTCGTGTCGGGCGGGGCGTCGTCGCTTCTCTGCCTGCCCCGCGCCGGTCTCGCGCTTTCGGAGAAGAAGCGCCGCGTCGCGCGGCTCGTTCGGAGCGGCGCCGGGATCCTCGAGGTCAATCGCCTGCGAACGGCGCTCTCGGCGGTCAAGGGCGGCCGGCTCGGACGCGAGACGCGGGCGCGCCTCGTCACCCTCGTGGTCTCCGACGTGCCGGGAGACCGGCCGTCCACCGTGGGATCCGGGCCGACGATCCGCGGGCGCGCGGGCGATCTGGTCCGTGTCGTCGGGTCGAACCGAAAGGGGCTCCACGCCGCGGCGCGGTTCGCGCGGGAGCGCGGGCTCTCGCCGCGAACGATCTCGCGCCGTCTCGCGGGCGAGGCCCGCGACGCCGGGGCGTCCTTCGCGCGCGCGGCCGCGCGCCTCGATCCGCGCCAGGTGCTGCTCGCCGGCGGCGAGACGACGGTGGCGCTCGGGCGCCGGAGCGGGCGCGGCGGCCGGAGCCTGGAGTTCGCGCTCGCGGCGGCTCGGGTCCTCGAGTCCGCGCACGAGGTTGCGCTTCTCGCCGCGGGGTCCGATGGAAAAGACGGCAGCTCCGGGGCCGCCGGAGCGTTTGCGGACGCCGGGACGATCGCGCGCGCCCGGACGCTCCGCCTCGACCCGGCCGCCGCGCTCGACTGCCACGACACGGATGCGTTCTTCGCGGCTCTCGGCGACCTCTTCGTGACCGGTCCGACGGGAACCAACGTCGCCGACTGGGCCTTCGCGGTGCGCCTATAATTTAGGGTTCCCCGATGCCGCCGACTGCGAGGAGCAGGGAGCTCGCCTCCCTCGAGCGATTCACCGAGACCCCGAACCGATTCGGGGCGTACCGCGTCGCGCTCGGTTTCCCGAACACCTACGAAGTCGGCATGTCCAACCTCGGGTTCCAGTGGGTCTATCGCCTGCTGAATCGCGTGCCGGATCTCGTGTGCGAGCGGTTCTTCCACGACGAGGGCGAGCCCGCCGCGACGTTCGAGACGGCAACGCCGCTCTCCGAGTTCGGCCTGCTGGCCTGGTCGCTCTCGTGGGAGATGGACATCGTCAACATCCTGAAGCAGCTCACGGCGGCCGGCATCCCGCGCCGGCGCGAGCGAGCGCGACGAGCGCCATCCGCTGCTGCTCGTCGGCGGGGACATCGCGCGGATGAATCCCGCGGCGCTCGCGCCGTTCGTCGACGTGTTCGCGCTGGGCGACGGCGAGCGGCTCGTCCCGCGCATCGCGGAGCTCCTTCGCTCGGGGCTCTCGCGCGACGAGTTCCTCGAGGCGGCGGCGCGGCAGCCGGGCTTCTTCGTTCCCGCCGTCCACGGGCCGCGCGCCGAGTCGGCGGAGAACGCGAAGGTCGTGATCCAGCAGCCGATGTCGCGTAACGAGATCACCCCGGCGTTCGAGGTGCCGCACTCGACGATCCTCACGCCGCGCACCGAGCTCGCCGACAAGCTCCTGATCGAGATCTCGCGGGGCTGCTCGGAGATGTGCCGGTTCTGCTGGGCGGCCTACGCGATGGCGCCGGTGAAGCAGTATCCGGGCGCGTCGATTCTGGCGGTCGCGCGGCAGGCCCGCGCCCGGACGGATCGCGTGGGCCTCATCGCGACGGCCGTCTGCGATCATCCCGAGATCACGACGATCCTCCGGGGACTGGCCGAGCTCGGGTACCACATTGCGCTCTCCTCCATCAAGATCGACGCGATCGAGGACCCGATCCTCGAGGTGCTCGCCCGGCAGGGGGAGAAGGCGCTCGCGATCGCGCCGGAAGCGGGCAACGAGCGGCTGCGCCGCCACATCAACAAGAAGGTCTCGGACGAGATGCTGCGCGAGAAGGTCCGCCTCGTTTTCGCGCGGGGGTTCACGCGCCTGAAGCTCTACCTGCAGGTGGGCCTGCCGACCGAGACCGACGCGGACGTGGCGGACATCGTGCGGACGGTCGCGGAGCTGCGCGACATTGCGGTGGCGGAGGGGCGGCGCTTCGGACGCGTGGGGCAGCTCGTGCCGTCGGTCAACGCCTTCATTCCCAAGCCGCACACCCCCTACGAGGACGAAGACCTGGCGCCGGAAGAAGAGCTCCGGGAGAAGCTCGCGTTGCTCCAGCGCGAGTTCGAGAAGATGAGCAACGTCGCGTTTCGCGGGATGTCGCTCTCCGAGGCCGTCTGGGAGGCGTATCTGGCCAAGGTGGACGAATCGGGCGCCGACATCCTCGAGGAGGCGGCCTCCGGCGTGCCCGTCCGCAGGCTTCTCAAGACGCACCGCGACCGCATCGCCGCCGTCGTGCGCCCGGGCGCCGTCCGGCCCGACGCGGCGCCCGCGCCCTGGGCCTTCATTTCGAAGAGGTGACCTCGATGAAGCGTGCGACCCTCGCGGCCGGAATCCTCCTCGCGGCCTCGGCGCTCGGTGCGCTCGACTCTCCGCCGCTCGTTCCCTCGCGCGACGCCCTGAAAGCGCGGCGCGAGAAGTTCCTCGCGGGTCTGCCGCCGCATTCGATCGCGGTCCTGCGCTCGGCGCCGGAGCGCCGGATGTCGCACGACACGGAGTACCTCTACCGCCAGGACTCGGACTTCTATTACCTGACCGGGATCGACGAGCCCGACACGACCGCCGTCCTCCGCACCGATCCGTCCGACGGCAAGCGCTACGTTTTGTTCGTCCGGCCGCGCGATGCCCGCCGTGAGGCGTTCGAGGGCGCGCGACCCGGGCCGCAGGGCGCCGCCGCACTGTACGGCGCCGACGCCGCGTTCGCCGAGCCGGAGCTCGCCACGCGGCTCGCGAGCTGGGACCCGGTGACGTACCGCTTCTCGGGATACCTCGCCGAGTCCGAGCGCCTGTATCTGTCCGACGGCGACGACGCCGTGTGGGCCGCGAGGTTCCAGAAGACTTACCGCGACGTGCGGGACCGCGACTTCGGACCGGGGATCGTCGCCGACGCCGGCGAGATCCTCCACGAGATGCGGCTCGTGAAGGACGACGAGGATCTGCGCTTCCTGCGCCGCGCGGCGGAGATCTCGGCGCGCGGGCACGTCCTCGCGATGGGCGCCGCCGCGCCCGGAAAGTACGAATTCGAGGTCCAGGCGGTGCTCGACGGGTACTGCCGCGCCAACGGTGCCCAGCGCATGGCGTATCCGTCGATCGTCGGTTCCGGACCGGACAGCGTCACGCTCCACTGGTCGAAGAACGACCGGCAGATCCAGGCCGGAGAGGTCGTCCTGAACGACTCGGGCGCCGAGTACGGGCTCTACGCGACCGACATCACGCGGACGTATCCGGCCAGCGGTACGTTCTCGCCCGAGCAGCGCGCGGTCTACGCGGTCGTGCTCGACGCGCAGAAGAAGGCCATGGCCCTCGTCCGCCCGGGGGTGCGGCATGACGACATCGAGGCCGCGGCGGCCCGCGCGCAGACGGAGGGGCTCGTGAAGCTCGGCCTCCTCTCGGGAGACGTCGCGCAGCTCCTGCAATCGAAGGCCTACCGCAAGCTCACGCTCCACGGCGTGTCGCACTGGGTGGGTCTCGACGTGCACGACGTCGGCCGCTACGAGAAGGACGGCGCCTCCCGCGAGCTCGCTCCGGGAATGGTGTTCACGGTCGAGCCCGGCATCTACATCCCCGCGGATACGGCCGGCGTCGACCGCAAGTGGTGGAACATCGGCGTCCGGATCGAGGACACCGTTCTCGTGACGAGGGACGGCTTCGACTGCCTCTCCTGCGGCGCGCCGCGCGAGATCGAGGACGTCGAGAAGGCCGTGCGCTCGGGGCGTCCCTAGGACGGCGGCCGAACCGCGCCCGCGGAGGAAATGAGTTTGTTCCTCGACGCTCGAAATCTGCCGCCCGACGCCGTCGTCGAGACCGACGTCTGCATCGTCGGCGGCGGCGCCGCCGGGATCGTCCTGGCGCGCGAGCTCTGCGGACAGCCTTTCCGCGTCGCGCTGCTCGAGGCCGGAGGTCTCGACGCGGCGAGCGCCACGCCCTCTCTGCACGAGGGCGAGATCGTCGGGATCCCGTACTTTCCCCTCGACCGGGCGCGTTTGCGCTATTTCGGTGGCTCGACGAATCACTGGGGCGGCTGGTCGCGCCCGCTCGACCCGCTCGACTTCGAAAACCGGCCCTGGATCCCGCACAGCGGGTGGCCGATCTCGCGGCGCGACCTCGATCCGTACTACGAGCGAGCCAATCAGGCCTGCGGTCTCGGGCCGTGCCGATACGACTTCGGGTCGTGGAAGTCTGCGCTCGCGCGCGCGGGCCGTCGCGCTCCGCGCTTCGATCCCGGCAAGCTCCAGGACATCATCTTCCACGTCATCGAGGACGAGCGCCTGCGGTTCGGCGAGACGTTCGGTTCCGAGCTGCGCGCGGCATCGAATCTCGACGTGTACCTTTACGCGAGCGCGTTGGAGATCGAGACGGACGAATCGGGCGGCGGCGTCCGCGCCATCCGCTTCGCGGGACCGGACGCCAAGCGGTTCCGCGTTGCCGCGAAGCAGTTCGTCCTGGCGTCGGGCGGCCTCGAGGTCCCGCGGATCCTTCTCCTCTCGAACCGCTCGCGGCCGAACGGGCTCGGCAACGGTCACGATCTCGTGGGGCGATTCTTCCAGGAGCATGCGCATCTGCGGTCGGGAGTCGCGCTCCTTCGCCGGCCCTGGAGACCGTTCACGGCGCGTCCGGTGCGGATCGGCCCGTCGCTCGTGGTCGAGTGCCTCGCGGTCTCGCCGGAGCTCCAACGGAGCGATCGGCTCCCGAACATCGGCATCCGGCTCCTGCCGGTCGTGGGCGAGTGGCTCGCGGCCGTTCGCGGCGGCGGCCTCCGAAGTTCCGCCGGCGTCGTGCTTCGCGACTGGCGGCAGGTGGTTTTGGGGCTGTCGCGCAAGTTCTTGCACTTCCCGTCGGGCGACGTCTCGTACGGCCTGAAGTACCGCACCTACGCCGTCCATTACACCTGGGAGCAGATCCCGGATCCGGAGTCGCGCGTCCGCCTCTCGGCCGAAAAGGATGCACTCGGCCAGCCGCGACTCCAGCTCGACTGGCGGATGAATTCCCAGGACCGCGACGCCCTTCTTGCGGCCCAACGCATCGTGAAAGAGGCGATCGAGCGACCGGGTTTCGGCGCGGTCGAGGACGCCTGCGAGAAGGACGAGTGGGAGACGGTGCTGCGGGAATCCGAAGAGTGGATCGATGAGATCGTCGTCCGGCGGAACAACCAGCACCTGGCAACTCTCGTCCCCTTCGACGAGGCGCGCGAGCGGCCCCTGATCGGCTCCTATCACCACCTCGGCACGACCAAGATGAACGACGACCCGAAGCGGGGCGTCGTCGACCGTCATTGCCGCGTTCACGGCATCGAGAACCTGTCGATCGCGGGCGGCTCGGTCTTTCCGACGGGAGGGATCTCGAACCCGACGCTGACGATCCTGGCGCTCGCGATCCGGCTCGGCGACCGGATCAAGGACCGGATGGCGGGACGCGTCGGGGCGGCGTGAGCCTTAGACGCGCGGGACGAGGATCTCGACCGTCTCTTTCGTCACGCGGCACGTGACCGGCGTCTCCAGGATGCAGTCGCCGTCCACGTGCGTTTCGACGGCGTAGGTCTCTCGCGAGCGGATCTCGACGTGGCGGCCGCGCACCAGGCGCGCCAGGCCGCGATCCAGATGCGCCGCGCGGCCCTGCCGGATCGCGAGGAAGAGTCGGAAGAACTCGTAGCGGCTCCGGCTCGCGAAGAGAAGCACGTCCATCTCGTCCGACTCGGGCGACGCGGCCGGCGCGATCACCCAGTCGCCGGCGTAGTGCCGCGCGTGGCAGACGACGGCGAAGGTCGCCTCGTGCACCTCGCCGTCGACGGCGACCTGGAGTCTCGGGAATTCGTATCGGAAGAACTCGGAGGCGGCGGTCACCGAGATGCTCGCGCGGCCGAAACGACGCTTCCACCGCAGGCTCATGTGGCCCATGACGCGCGCGTCGAGGCCCGCGCCGGCCCAGAGCAGGAAGGCGCGGTCGTTCGCCGTCAGAACGCGCACCGAGCGCAGCTGTCCGTCGAAGAGCAGCTCGGCGGCTTTTTCGGGGTCGAGCGGGATCCCGAGCTCCCGCGCGAGAACGTTCGACGTGCCTCCGGGCAGGACGGCGAGCGGGACGCCGGAGCCCGACAGGCCGCGGGCGACCTCCGAGATCGTTCCGTCGCCTCCGCAGGCGGCCACGACGTCGGGCTTCAAGGGCAGGAAGGCCCGCACGATCTCCGTCGCGTGCCCGGGGCCGATGGTGGGCGCGTTGACGAGCGTGACGCCGCGTGCGCGCATCCGACCGATGAGCGCGTCCATCGCCGGCCGCCGGTCGCGCTGCCCGGCGGTGGGGTTGTAGATGAGAACTCCCTTGCGGATGGGGGACGCAACGGGCCGCGTCTGGCGCACGGCCGTGGCGGCCTCGGCGGGCCGGAGTCGCGCGCGGTCCATCAGAAAAGCAGGCCCTCTCGGGGCGGGGGCGTGATCCCGAGGTGGCGATAGGCCGCCGCCGAGGCGATGCGGCCGCGCGGCGTGCGCTGCAGGAAGCCCGCCTGGATCAGATAGGGTTCGTAAAGATCCTCGAGCGTGCCGCGGTCCTCGCCGAGCGACGCGGCGATCGACGCGACGCCGACGGGGCCGCCGCCGAATTTTTCGATGATGGTCGTCAGGATCCGGCGGTCGAGCTCGTCGAAGCCGTGCTCGTCCACCTCCAGGCGTCCGAGGGCCTCGCGCGCCGTGGCGCGGTCGATCGACTTCTTGCCGGCGACCTCGGCGAAGTCGCGCAGGCGGCGCAGCAGCCGGTTCGCGATGCGCGGCGTCCCGCGGCTGCGGCCGCCGATCTCGCGGGCGGCGTCCTCGTCAATGCGTACGGCGAGGATGTCGGCCGAGCGCCGGACGATCCGCGCGAGGGCATCGACGTCGTAGAAATCCAGGCGCAGGGTGATGCCGAAGCGGGCGTGGAGCGGCTGCGACAGGAGCCCCGGCCGCGTCGTCGCGCCGATGAGCGTGAAGGGCGGCAAGTCCACCCTCATCGTCCGCGCCATCGGCCCCTCGCCGATGAGCACGTCCAGCCGGTAATCCTCCATCGCCGGGTACAGGATCTCTTCGACGGCGGGGGACAGGCGGTGGATCTCGTCCACGAAGAGGACGTCGCGCGGCTGGAGGTTCGTCAGGATCCCCGCGAGATCTCCGGCGCGCGCGATCATGGGGCCCGAGGTGAGGCGCAGGCCCGCGGCCATCTCTCGCGCCACGATGTGCGCGAGCGTGGTCTTGCCGAGTCCCGGCGGCCCGGTCAGGAGGACGTGGTCGAGCGGCTCCCCGCGGCCGCGCGCGGCGGCGAGGAACACCGCGAGGTTCTCGCGGATCTTCGGCTGACCGATGTATTCCGAGAGCGTTTGCGGCCGGAGCCTCGGCTCGACCGCGGCGTCCTCCTCGAGAGCGGCGCCGGTCAGAAGGGTGGAGTCGTCGGACATTGAGTGAAGTCAGTTTATGGCGAAAGTCTCTGGAGTCCCTAGTCCCTAGTCCCTGGTCCTTGGTCCCGAGTCGATCGACCAGGGACTAGGACTGAGGACAGACTCCCGACCCTCACCCGCCGGTCAGCCTCTTCAGAGCGGCCTTGAGGAAGTCGCCGAATTCGGTCGGCGCGCCGGTCCGCGCGATGGCGTCGACGGACCGCTCCGCCTCCGCCCGGCGGTAGCCGAGGTTCACGAGCGCCGAGACGACGTCCTCGGTCGAGACGGCTGCAGCGGCTCCCGCCGGCGCTTCCGCCTGCGAATGCGGCGGCCTTTTCGGCGAGCTCGAGGATCATCCGCTCAGCCGTCTTCTTGCCGACGCCAGGGATCGCGACGAGGCGCCGCACGTCTCTGTGGCGGAGCGCCTCGATGAGCTCCGCCGGAGGAATCCCCGAAAGCACTGTCAGCGCGACGCGAGGCCCGATCCCCGCGACGCTGATCAGCAGCTGAAAGAGCGCCCGCTCGCGCTCGGTCAGGAAGCCGTAGAGGGCGAGCGTGTCCTCGCGCACGTGCGTGTGGATCGACGAGGGAGGCCGCGCTTTCCGCCTCCGGAAGCTCATAGAAGGTCGAGAGCGGGATGTGCACGAGGTACCCGACTCCGCCGACGTCGAGGAGGACCTGGTCCGGCGCCTTCGACGCGAGGCGGCCCGAGAGACGGCCGATCATTGAGGAGTCGCTCGGTTCTCAGTTCTCAGTTGTCAGTTCCGGAACCGAGAACTGAGAACTGACGACTGACAACCGATTCTCAACTCCTCTTCCCCTCCTCGGGCAGGAAGGACTTGAGAAGATCCTCGTTGATTTCGACCTTCGGTCGGCGCGGAGCTGCTGGAGCGAGGAGCGCAGGAGCTTCTCGCCTTCGCGCGCCCGGATCGTTTCGCGCGAGCTCTTCCTTCTGTGTCGAAAGGCCTTCGGGTCGGCCGTCTTGCGGTCGATCACGCGGAAGAGCACGAATCCTCCCGGCACCGGCGCCGGCGGTCCCGCCTGGCCCGGACGCGCGTGCGGAAGACGGCGGCGGAAGCTCGGGAGCGTTGCCGATCTCGGGAATCGGGCCGCCGGGCGCGAACTCGGGCGTCGTCTTGACCTCGGTGTCGTAGCGCGCCGCGACCTGAGGCAGCGGCGTTCCCGAGCCGATCTCCTTGGCGGCCGGCTCGAGCTTCTCGAGGGCCTCCTTCTCGCGGCGATCCGCCTTCCAATCGTCGGTCGACGCGCTCCTGCAGCTCGTCGAACGGCGGCACGCCGGCCGGCCGCTCCTCGGCGGGCTTGACGATCGCCGGGCCGCGGGAGGTCGGGACGGCCGTCTTGGAGACTTTGCCGAGCTTCAGTGTGAATGCCGTCCTGCGCGAATTGGGCGTTGGCACCGACGCCGGGGATCGCCTCGCCGCGCGCCACCCAGGGCGTCGTGTTGTAGTAGATCGTCGGCTGTCCGCGAGCTTCCGCAGCTCTTCGTCGGACGTCGTTGGGCAGCTTGCGCACCTTCTCGGCGAGATCCCGGGCGAGGCGGCTCGTTTCCGCCTCGGTCTTGCGCTGCGCGAGGTCCGCCCCGAGCGCCGCGCGGGCTTCCTCGAACGTCTGCGTGTGCTCCGGAGTCTTCGAGTTCAGCTTGATGACGTGATAGCCGAACTGCGTTTTCACTGGTCCGGCGATCTCCCCGGGCGGCAGCGCGAACGCCGCCTGCTCGAATTCGGGCACCATCTGGCCGCGCGCGAACGGCGGCAGCTGGCCGCCGGTGTCCTTGTTCGACGTGTCGTCGCTCGCTTCCTTGGCGAGCTTGGCGAAATCTTCGCCCGCCTTCGGCGCGCGCGCGGCGACCTTCTCGGCTTTCGCCTTGGCGGCGGCGTCGGCTTCCGGCGCCTGCGGCGGCGTCGCTCTTGATCAGGATGTGCGCGGCCACCACCTGCTCGGGAACCTTCAGGGCGTCGCTGCGCAGCGCGTACTCGGCGCGCAGCTCCGCGTCGGTCGGGACCGACCTGCGCGCGCACGCTTGCGCTTGATCGATGAGCAGGTACTTGATGCGTCGCTGCTCGGGCTTGCGGTAGCGATCGCGGTGCTTTTCGTAGTAGCCCTTCAGGTCCGCGTCGGTCGGCTGGACGCCGCGATTCGAGACGGCTCGAGGGAATCAGGACGTACTCGATCGTGGCCTTGTCGTTCCGCGCCGAAAACTCACGCTGCGAGCTCGCTTCGGGCACGAGGATCGAGGCGCGCACGAGCGTCGGCGTACTTGCGGGCGAGCAGGTCCTCGCGCAGCTCCTCTTCGAAGCGCTCCGGCGTGTATCCGTAACGGAAGAGCAGCCTGCTCGTACTTCTCGCGCCCGATGAACTGGCCGTTCAGCTGGAAGGCGGGATAGGCCATGACGGCGCGCGCGACTTCGTCGTTGCCGAGACCGCGAGCTTCAGCCGGCGCGCCTCGTCGAGCTCGAGCTTGCGATTGATCATGCCGTCGAGGACCTGGCGGGGCAGATCCAGGAACCGCAGCATCTCGGGCGTCAGGCCGCCCCGGTACTGCTCGCGGTAGTTGATCGAGGCTGCGACCTGGTAGCTCGCGGTCGAACTCCGCGGCGAGGATCGGGGTTCCGCCGACCCGGGCGATGATCTGCGCTCGCGCGGTCGTCCGGGTTGGCGCTCGAACCGCTGAAGTAGACGAATCCCAGAACGAAGACGATGACCACGGCCCACAGCGTCCACTTGAGCTGGTGGAAGCTGTCGCGCATCGTTTTGAGCATTCGGAAATCGAACCTCCGTCCGTCGAAATCGAAACGGGGCGAATATAGCCGAAGGTTCGGGGAGAGGGTCGAGGAGAGCGGGCCGCGCGAGGGCCGGCGGGGCCGTCCCCGGGGCGAAGATCGCCGTCCGGGAAGCGCTTCCGCCGAGCCATGCGGCCGAACCTGTCGTATGCTATAAGTCTCTGTAAAACCGGAGGTTTATTGCCCAAGCGGAAGTCCGGCCAGCTCGTGGGATCGGACATCGACTGGTTCGTCATTCCGATCCACCGGATCCGGCAGGCGGCGATCGTTTTCGCCATCGCGCTGGTTGCGGGCGGAGTCGGCTACTTCCTGTACACCCGCTCGCGGCGCTCTCCCGAGGACAAGGCGAGCGCCGAGATCGCCAACGCCACGCAGCTCCTCACGCGGGCGACGGCGGCGTCGGGGACGCCGCGGCCGGGCTCGAGCGTGGCTCAGGCGCGGGACTCGCTCCAGTCCGCCGAAGCGGCGTTCGCCGCCCGGCGCTTCGACCAGGCGTTCCGCGATCGCGGTCGAGTCGCAGTCCTACTCGCGGCGCGCGCTCGGAGGTGCGGGCACCGAGGAGACCGGCGACGCGTCCTTCATCTCGATCGAGGGCGACGTCTCGCTCCAGAGCGCGGGGCGCTCGACCTTCGAGCCGGCGCGGCAGCGGCAGTCGCTCTTCGACGGCGATTTCGTGAAGACCGGGCGCAACGGCTCGGCCGAGATCATGTTCGCCGACGGAACGCTCTACACGCTGCGGCCCGGTTCGCTCTTCGAGGTGCACCGGCCGTCGCTGACGGAATCGGCGGGCAGCCAGGTCAAGATCGTGTCGGGCGTCATCAACGTGTACACGGCCGGCTCGACGTCGAAGGTCGCCACGGACGCCGCGACGGCGGACGTGGATCGCGACTCGCGCGCCGCCCTCGACGTCGAAAAGGGCGAGAAGACGGAAGTCACGAACTTCCGGGGCAAGACGACGGTCTCGACCGGCCGCCAGACCGTCGTCCTGTCCGAGCGCGAGCGAGTCGCGGCGGGCGCGAAGACGGGCGAGATCTCCGCGAAGATCGCGCTGCCGGAGGCGCCGCAGCCGCTGCTGCCGGCGGACAACCGGATCTACGATCTGAAGACCGGCGACCAGATGGACCTGCGCTGGGCCGCGGTGTCGGCGGCCGCGCGCTACCGGCTCCAGATCTCGCGCTCGCGGCTCTTCGTGCCGGACGCGATCGAAGTGGACCTCGATCACCGCACCGAGACCTACGCGGTCGTCAAGGTGTCGCGGGAGGGCGCGTACTTCTGGCGCGTCGCGACGATCAACAAGGCCGGCATCTCCTCGGACTGGAGCGCCGTGCGGCGCTTCAAGATGCTCGCCGAGCTGCCGCAAGGCGGGCGCCAACGCGCCGCCGCCGCCGCTCCGGTCTCGCCGCCGCAGCAGATGGGAAATCTCTTCCTGTCTTCGGAAAGACGGATCCGGGGGCGACCGTCACCGTCAACGGGGAGACGGCCGACGTGGACGCCGACGGCTCGTTCCGAAAAACCGTCACGATCGAGCGGGACGGCTATGCGATGCTCATCGTGAAAGCGGCCGATGCGTCGGGCAACGAGACGGTGAAAAGGGTGCGGGTGTTCGTGGAGAGTCTGTGAGGACGAGTCGTCAGTCATCAGTTGTCAGTTGTCAGTTCCGGAAACTGAAAACTGAAAACTGAAAACTGAAAACTTCCGGAGGAACTATTGGCAGTCAAATCCGTTTTTTCGATCTTTTCCAACGACCTGGCGGTGGATCTCGGAACGGCGAACACGCTCGTCTTCGCGCGGGGCAAGGGAATCGTGGTGCGCGAGCCCTCGATCGTCGCGGTGAACAACGCGACCAATCGCGTCGAGGCGGTCGGCACCGAGGCCAAGGAGATGCTCGGGCGCACGCCCGGCAACATCGTCGCCATCCGGCCGATGAAGGACGGCGTCATCGCGGACTTCGAGGTGACCGAGAAGATGCTCGATCACTTCATCAAGAAGGCGCACGGCCGGTCGCTCTTCGTCCGGCCCCGCATCGTGATCTCCGTTCCGTCCGGCATCACGCAGGTCGAGAAGCGCGCGGTGCAGGACTCGGCCCTGCGCGCCGGAGCGTCCGAGGTCTTCATCATCGAGCAGGCGATGGCGGCCGCGATCGGCGCCGGTCTGCCGATCACCGAGCCCGCGGGCAACATGATCGTCGACATCGGCGGCGGCACGACCGACGTCGCGGTCATCTCGCTCGCCGGCATCGTCTACAGCCGCTCGGTCCGCATCGCGTCGAACGAGATGGATGAGGCGATCATTCAGTACGTCAAGCGCAAGTACAACCTGCTGATCGGCGAGCGCACGGCGGAGCAGGTCAAGATCGAGATCGGCTCCGCGCATCCGCTCGACGAGCCGCTCACGATGGAGGTCAAGGGCCGCGACCTCGTCGAAGGGGTGCCGAAGACCCTCGTCCTGACCGACGAGGAAGTGCGCGACGCGCTGTCGGAGGTCGTGGCCGCGATCGTCGAAAGCGTGCGCGTGGCGCTCGAGCGCACGCCGCCGGAGCTCTCCGCAGACATCATGGACAAGGGCATCATCATCACGGGCGGCGGCTCCCTCCTGCGCAACCTCGACCGGCGTCTCCGCGAGGAGACGGGGCTGCCGATCTCCTACGCCGAAGACCCGCTCGCCTCGGTCGTGCTCGGCACGGGCGCCATGCTGACGGACATGGATCTGCTTCGGAAGATCTCGATCACCTGAGCCGGCGCCTCCGGAAGGCGTTCCATGAGAGCCACCAACCCCGCCGTCGAGATCGCCGGGACCCGGTCCCGCCGGGGCGGGGCCGTGCTGCTCACGGTCCTCGTCGGGTGCGTCCTGCTGCTCTCGGCGCAGGCGCCGGCGCGCAACCGCTCGGGCACCGTCCTGCAGTCGTGGATCCTGTCGGCGCTCGCGCCGGCGGCCCGCGCGGTCGGGGCCGTCTCGCGCGCGGCCACGAGCGTCGTGGACTCGGCGGGGGAGATGCTGCACGCCACCTCCGATAACGCGCGGCTGCGGCAGGATCTGGCCGCGCGCGACCGCGAGCTCTTTCAGCTGCGCGCGATGGTCGCGCAGGCCGAGCGCGAACGGCTTCTGACCGCGGCGGCGCCGGCGCTTCCGGGCGTCCTCACGAGCGCGCCGGTGCTTCTCGTCGAGCGCCGCGCCGGCGTCCAGAGCGCGCTCGTCGGAGCGGGGTCGCGCGAAGGCGCCGTCTCGGGCTCGCCGCTCGCCGTGCCGGAAGGTCTCGTCGGCCGCATCGTCACGGTGGGCCGCGGCATGTCGCGCGCGCAACTCCTGACGGACGCGTCGGCCGCGGCCGGCGGCCGCGTCGCCCGCACCGGAGAGCTGGGCGTCGTGCGCGGCGACGGGGCGGGAGGGCTTCGCCTGAACAACGTGCCGATCACGTCGTCGATTCGCGCGGGCGACGTGGTCGAATCGGCGGGAATCGACGGCATCTATCCCCGCGGCATCCCGATCGGGCGGGTCGAGTCGGTCGCCCGAGGCAACAATCTGTTCCTCGAGATTCGGATCAAGCCGTCCGCCGACTTCGCGCACCTGACCGACGTCCTCGTCCTCGCGCCGTCGCCGGCGATCACCGAGCCGTTGGGAAGCTCCAAGGGTGTCGGCCCGTGAAGGTTCGCCGCATCCTGGTCCTTCTGGCGGCCGCGGCCGCGCTGACGGTTCTCTTCGGCGCGTCCCGGCACCGCGGGGTCTGGCCGGCCGATTGGTTCCTGATCGCCGTGGCGGCCGTGGCGCGGCAGGGCAACTTCGTTCAGGCCGTCCTCGCCGGCGCGGGAGCGGGCCTGCTCGAGGACGCGATGGTCCCTCAAATGCTCGGCTTCAACGCCTTCGCGAAGGCGGTGATCGGGTACGGGCTCGCCCTCGTCTCCGTGCGCGTGATCCTCGGGGGCGCGGTCGCGGCCGGCGCGACCCTCGCCGTGGCCTCGTTCGTCAACGACGCGATCGTGGCGGCGCTCGCCTCGCTCCTCGCGCAGGCGCCGATCGTCCTCGGCACGCGGGACGCGTTCTGGCGCGCCGCGACCACCGGGATCACGGCGGGAATGCTCGAGGCGGCGGGCCGGTTCGGCTGGCGGGAATGGTGGGAGAAGCGGCGGTTGAGGCGGCTGCGATGACGCGGACGGTCCGATGCTGAAAGTCCGCGAGAACCGGCGCGATCTCTCACGGCGGATCGAGATCGGCCGCATCGTCGTCGGAGCGGTCTTCGCGCTCCTCGCGATCGCGTACTGGTACGTGCAGATCGTCCGCGGCGAGTACTACTTCACGCTGTCGGAGAACAACCGCCTCCGCTCGGTGAAGATCACGGCGCCGCGCGGCTACATCTTCGACCGCAACGGCGTGGCGCTCGTCGAGAATGAGCCGGCCTACAACCTGCAGCTCTACCGCCGGGAGACGCGCGATCTCGAAGACTCGCAGTCGTTCGCCGTCGGCGTGCTGCGCTTGCCGCCGGAGCAGGTCCGCGCCCGCCTCGAGCGCGCGCTGAAGAATCCCGAGTTCGTCGCGGTGCCGATCGCCGAGAACCTCGGGATCGAGGAAGTCGCGTCGATCGAAGCGCGATCGCCGGAGCATCCCGAGTTCGCCATCTCGATCTCCCAGCGCCGTCTCTACTCGCATGGCGTCGTCGCGTCGCATGCGCTCGGTTACCTCGCCGAGGCGACCGCCGATCAGATCCGGGCGCCCCAGAGCGGCTACGCACCGGGCGACTGGATCGGGCAGAAGGGGATCGAGGCGACGTACGAGCCGCTCCTGGCCGGCGTCAACGGCGAGCGGCGCGTCGTCGTGGACTCACACGGCCGTGAAATCGCCGAGCAGGGGCGCACGGCCGCGCAGCCCGGTCAGAACCTGTTCACGACGCTCGACCTCGATCTCCAGCGGATCGCCGAGGACTACTTCAAGGAGCGCGTCGGAAGCGTCGTCGCGATGGATCCGAAGACCGGCGAGATCCTGGCCCTGGTCTCGTCGCCGTCCTACGACCCCAACTGGTTCACGCGGCGCGTGACGGAGGAGGAGTGGGCCCAGCTCACCACCGACCCGCACCATCCGCTGCAGAACCGGGCGATCCAGAATGCCTTCTCGCCCGGTTCGACATTCAAGCCCTTCCTCGCGTATGGGGCGCTCGCGGCGGGGCTCGTGGATCCGGACGCCCGCGTCTTCTGTCCCGGCTACGCCGAGTTCTACGGCCGCGTCTTTCACTGCCATAACAAGAACGGCCACGGCTGGGTGAACCTTCGCGACGCGATCAAGGTGTCGTGCGACGTCTACTTCTACAACCTCGGCCGCCGCCTCGGAATCGACCGCATCGCCGAGATCTCCAAGAGCTTCGGCTTCGGCGAGCCGACCGGCGTCGACCTTCAGTTCGAGAAGGCCGGGCTCGTGCCGTCGGAAGAATGGGCTCTGACGAAGCGGCGAGCGCGCTGGTATCCGAGCGAGACGATCTCGGTCGCGATCGGGCAGGGCCCCGTTCTCGTGACGACGATGCAGCTCGCGCGGGCCCTCTCCGGGCTCCTCGAAGGACGGCCGCCTCCCGACGCCGCATCTCTTCCTCGCGTCGCAGGAGGCCCGCTCGGGCAACCGGCTGCGCTACAAGGTCGAGACGAAGGCGGGCACGCCGCTCGCGGCCGACAAGCTCGCGATCGTGAAGAACGGCATGTGGGCGGTCATGAACGAGCCGGGCGGCACGGCCTTCGGGTCCCGCGTCCGGGGCGTCGAGGCCGGCGGGAAGACCGGCACCGCGCAGGTCGTCGGGAAGGAGTCGGGCCTCGCCGCGAAAGGCGCGTACGCGGACCACGCCTGGTTCATCGGCTTTGCTCCGGTCGATGACCCCCAGATGGTGATCGCGGTCTTCGTCGAGAACGGCGGCCACGGCAACCTCGCCGCCGCGCCCCTGGCGAAGGCGCTCTTCGAGAAGCGCTTCGGGGCTCCGCCTCCGGCCGTGACCGCGGCCCCGGGCCTCGTGCGGGCCTCGAACGCGCAGACCGGGAAGCCCGCGATGATCTCGCGCGTCCTGTCCGCCCGCAGCCGCTTCGATCCGATCGTTCTCGGCAGCGCGCTCCTCCTTTCGGCGCTCGGGATCCTCTTCGTCGCGTCGGCGACGGCGGGAGGGAAGCTCGCCGGTCTCGCCGCGCGGCAGGGCCTCTGGGTCGCCGTGGGTCTCGGCCTGATGCTCGCCGCCATCCTCTTCGACTACCGCACGCTGCTGAAAGTGTCGTTTCCGATCTATTGCGCGACCCTCGTGCCGCTGCTCTATCTGCTCTTTTTCGGCGAGCGGATCGCCAACGTGCGGTCGTGGATTCGAATCGGCGGATTCCAGTTCCAGCCGGCGGAGCTCGCGAAGATCGCGACGGCGCTGCTTCTCGCCTACCTCTTCGAGAACGAGGACGACGGGCGCCTCCGTGGCACGGCTTTCTTCAAGCTCGGCGCGATCGTCGGCGTACCGTTCCTGCTCGTTTTCCTTCAGCCGGACCTCGGGCTCGCGCTGACGTTCCTGCCGCTCCTCGGCGTCGGCCTCTATTTCGGCGGCCTTCCGGCGCGCGGCTGGATCGTGCTGATCCTCCTCGTGGCGGTCGTGTGCGGCGCCGCGTGGTTCCTGCTGAAGGACTACCAGAAGCAGCGGATCGGGACGTTCCTGAATCCGGAGCAGGACGTTCTCGGCGCCGGCTACCAGGTGCGCCAGTCGAAGATCGCCGTCGGCTCGGGAGGATTTTTCGGGAAGGGCTTCCGATCCGGAACGCAGAGCCAGCTGCGGTTCCTCCCGGTCCAGCACACGGACTTCATCCTGGCCGTCATCGCCGAGGAGTGGGGATTTCTCGGCGTCATCCTCGTGCTCGGCCTCTTCGCCGCGCTGCTCCTGCGGGCGCTGACGCTCGCGCAGGCCGCGCGCGATCGCGGCGGCGTCTTCCTCGATGCTGGCGCTCGCCGGCATGATCTTCTTCTCGGTCGTCATCAACGCCTCGATGATGATCGGCCTGCTCCCGACGACCGGCATTCCGTTGCCGCTCGTCTCCTACGGCGGGTCTTCCGTCGCCACGACCTTTCTCGCGATCGGCCTGATCCTCGGCGTCGAATACCGCCGGTTCGCCAACGCGTGAGCAAGGAGCTGTTCGTCAACGCGACGCCTCCCGAGACGCGCGTCGCGCTTCGGGAGGACGGCCGCACCGTCGAGGTCTTTCACGAGCGCCGCGGGCGCGAGAGCCTCGTCGGGAACGTCTATCTGGGCCGCGTTCACCGCGTGCTGCCCGGCATGCAGGCGGCGTTCGTCGCGATCGGGTTCGAGCGCGACGCTTTCCTCTACGTCGAGGACGCGTCGCCGCACCCGGTCGACTTCGAGGGCGCGGAGGAGGACGACCGGAACGGCGCCGCCGGCGCGCGACGACCGGCCGCGCATCGACGACCTCGTCAAGGAAGGCCAGCAACTCGTCGTCCAGGTGACCAAGGACCCGATCGCCGGAAAGGGTCCGCGCGTCACGGCGGACGTCTCGCTGCCCGGGCGCACGCTCGTCTACCTGCCTTCCGTCGGCGAGGTCGGCATCTCGCGCCGCATCACCGACGAAACCGAGCGCGAGCGGCTGCGGCAGATCCTCGAGGGGTTCTCGGGCGCGGGAGGCTTCATCGCGCGCACGGCGGCGCAGGGCGCGTCCGCGGCGGAGCTCGAGGCGGACCGCGCGTATCTTGCGGCGCTCGCGGCGAAGATCGCGGGACAGGCTGAGAATGCGGCGGGCGCCGACGCTCCTGCACCGCGAGCTCGACCTTGCCTCTGCGCGTCCTCCGCGACCTCGTCGGCGTCGGACTTCGGAGCAATCCGGGTGGACGACGAGGCGGCCGCCGCGCGCCTGTGCGAGTTCGCGGCGCAGGTCGCGCCGGCGCTCGTCCCACGGATCGAGCTCGTACGGGGAGGCGGAGCCGATCTTCGAGCGCTTCGGCGTCGAGCGCGAGATCGAGGCGGCGCTGTCGAGCCGCGTCGCGCTGCCGTCGGGCGGCTCCTGCGTCATCCACCAGACCGAGGCGCTCGTCGCGATCGACGTCAACACGGGCCGCTTCACGGGCAAGGGGGACCTCGAGGACACCGTCTTCGCGACGAACCTCGAGGCGGTGCCGGAGGTCGCGCGGCAGATCCGGCTGCGCGACCTCGGCGGACTCCTCGTCGTGGACTTCATCGACATGCAGGACGCGGAGCACCGGCGCGAGGTCTTCGAGCGGTTCGAGGCGCGAGCTCGCGCGCGACCGCGCGCGGACGCGCGTGCTTCAGATCTCCGAGTTCGGCCTCGTCGAGATCACGCGGCAGCGGAGCCGCAACAACCTCGAGCGCGTGCTGACGCGCTCCTGCCCGGACTGCTCGGGCACGGGACGCGTCAAGACCGACCTGACGGCCGCGCTCGACCTGCGCCGGGCGCTCCTGCGGCCGCCCGTGCTGTACGCGAGCGGGGACGCCGTCTCCGTGCGCGCCCCGTCCTCGCTCGTCGAGTACTTCCGCGAGGATGGCCGGATTCTCGAGGAGCTGCGGACGACCCTGGGGATCCGGCTCGAGCTCGTGCCTGACGACACCCTGGCGCCGGGCGATTTCCAGATCGTCCCGGGCTGAAAGCCTTTCTTTTCCAAAAGCTTAGATGGGACGGAAATGTTACGGCCTCCTGTCCCGTTAGACAGGGCAGCACGCGATACCTTCCTTCCCGGCCCCGACGCGAATAAGTCGGGGCCGCCTTTTTCTGGAGCCACCAAAGGTGGCTCCCAGCCCGTCCGCCGCGGAAGCTGAAAGATTCATGAACACGCCGGATGCGATCGCTCCGTCGAGAAATCCCGACTCCCGTCGGGGTCGATGACCTTTCTCAAGACTCGCGGAGGTCGCCTCCCGTGAGTCTCGCGTAGAGCTCGCGCACCTCTCCGAGCGTCGTCGCCTCCTCCGGGCGCTTGTCGGGCCGCAGGCGAACGATCCGCGGAAATCTCAGCGCGAACCCGGACTTGTGCCGGGCGCTCTTCTGGATCGAGTCGAAAGAGACCTCGATGACGACCTCCGGCGAGACCGCGCGCACGGGGCCGAAGCGCTGCCGTCGTGATCCTCCGGAAACGGGCGCCGAGCTCCCGGATCTCTTCGTCGGTCAGCCCCGAGTAGGCCTTGCCGATGTTGACGAAGCGGTCCCCGTCACGCACGGCGAAGGTGTAGTCCGAGAGCATCCCGGCGCGCTTGCCGTGTCCCTGCTCGACGGCGGTCACGACGACGTCGAGGGTCGCCGCCGCCTTCTTCCACTTGCGCCAGAGCTTGCCCCGCTTGCCGGCCTGATAAGACGGAGTCCATGCGCTTCAGCATCAGGCCCTCGTTTCCGCGCGCGCGGGCGGCGCCGAAGGCGCGCTCGAGCTCCTCCGACGGTGGCGGCGCGGACGACGTCGAGACAGGAGCAGTCTCCCGACGATGCCGTCGCGATCGCTTCGAGGCGCTCGCGCCGGAGTCGTCCACGGCTCTTCGAAGAGCGGCTGCGCTGCCGATCGCCAGGCAGTCGTAAGCGATGAAGGCCGCCGGGATCTCGGCGAGCAGCTCCGCCGCCGGAGCCTTCCGTCCGAGACGCCGCTGGAGGCGGAAGAAGGAGTCCGGGCGCCGCTCGGTCTTGCGCCACGCCACGATCTCGCCGTCGAGCAGGAACTCGCCGGGCACGGCCGCGAGCGCGGCGGCGACCTCCGGAAACTGCCCGGTGACCTCGTCGAGCGTCCGCGAGAAGAGCGCGACGCGCGACGCCGGACTTGTGCGCGTGCGCCCGAATGCCGTCGAACTTGTCTTCGACGGCGAGGACCGACGAGCTCCCCGGCGACCTCCGCCGCGTCCTCGATCGGCGAAGCGAGCATGAAGCCGATCGGGATGGAAGAGCCGGAAGCGGATGTCGGCGAGGCGGTCCTCGCGCGCGGCGCGCGGCCGTCTCGCCGATGTCGCCGCAGTCGCGGTGCGCACGGGCGACGGCCTCGCGCTCCGCGCCGAAGGCCGCGGCGATGGCCTCCTCGACCGTCGTGACGTCCGCGCCGACGCGCAGCCCGCCGGAGAGCGTCTTCAGCAGGTACTTGGCCTCGACCGGGGAGGCGCGGCGGAGGAGCTCCTCGAGGAGCGCCTGCTTCTCCGCGGCCTTGCGCAGGCCGGCGAGGCGGCGGAAGGCCGCGTCCACGTCCCCGATTCCGAGCGGCGCTCCGGACGGCTCGCCGGGCAGGAGGAGCCCCACGGCCTCGCCGAGGTCGCCGATCGCGCGCGGCGCAGGCGCCGATGGTCTCCAGGTCCCAGGCCGTGACGGCCGAGGCCGCGCGCGTGACCGTGGCCCAACCCGCCGACGTGACCGTCTCCTCCCACTCGGCGAACGGGGATCCGGCGAGCAGGCGCGCGCCGACGACGAGCTCCTCGCCCCCGATCGCGCGGAGCGCCGCGGCGAGGCTCTCGATCTTCGCGAGCTTTCCCCGCGAGGACGCGACCTCGTCGAGCGCCGCCGCGAGCAATCGGTAGGCCGTCACGCGACGTCAGTCCTCCGGCGCACGTTCGGCGCTCTCCGCCAGCGCCTCGGCCTCGATCCCGCGCGCCGCGAGGATCCGCGCGAAGTCGCGCGGCGTAACCGTGCGTCGCGACGACGCGCGCGGCGCCGGTCTCCTCCACGTGCCGGAGCAGGTCCGGGAAATCCGCGTGATCGGAGAAAGGGAGGAGCACGTCGGCGTCGGTCTCGGCGCGCGCCGCCTCGCGGATCGCCCAGCCGGAGAGATAGAAGACGCGTCGCCGGCGGAGCTTCTGCACGACCGGGGTGCGCGCGCAGCTCGGCGGCACGACGAGAACTTCGCCCTCGGAGACCGGGCCCGTCTCGTAGGCCCGCGAGAGCGGGAGGCCGTGCCCGGCCGCTTCGTACTCCGGCACCAGCTTCCAGGCGGCGCCGTGCAGAACGGTCGGAATACCGGCCGCGGCCAGCACCGCCGCCGTCTCCTGCGCCTTGCCGAGCGCGTAGGCCAGGAGCACGGGAGTTTCTCCCTCCGCCCGGGCCGCGCGGCATCCGGCGACGAGGCGCTCTTCGAGCGTCTCCTTTCCGGGGAACCGGAAGACGGGAAGGCCGAAGGTCGTCTCGGTGACCAGGGTGCGCGCGCGCGGAGTTTCCGCCGGCGCCGCGGTGCGCGAGAGCCGGCGCTTGAAGTCGCCGGTGTAGAGGAGGGAGTCGCCGTCCGCGTTCCCGAGCCAGACCTGCGCCGAGCCGAGGACATGGCCCGCCGGATGGAGCCGCAGCGCCACGCCGCGCTGCGAGATCTCCTCGCCGTAGATCAGCGGCCGCGAGGTACCGGCCCAATCGGGATTCCGGCGCCGGTAGATCGAGATGGTCTCCGGCGTCGCCCAGACCTCGCCGTGGCCGGGAACGGCGTGGTCCGCGTGCGCGTGCGACAGGATCGCGCGCGGCGCCGGCGCCGGCGGGTCGAGAAACGCATCGAAGGCCGGGACGAGGAGACCCTCCGCGCGGCGCTCGAGGAAGGGCGCGAGAAGGGGAGTCATTGGGCGGTCTCCCGGCCGCTTCCCGCCGGCCCCGGTCTCAGGCGCCGCTGTTGGGGAAGAGCCCGAAGAGCGGCAGCGTCACGACCGTGTGCAGGCCGGGCGTGGCCTCGACGATGAACGGGATCGCATTGACCACGCATCCCACCGTCGCGCGGTCGCCGTGGAAGCCCCCCGAGACGCGCAGGTTCACCGGAGGATCTCCCGCAATCTCGATCGTGTCCGCCGGGTCGGTGACTCCGACGGCCATCGTGAGATCGAGCGCCACCTTGACCTCGTCGCCGGCCTGCACGAGCGCGATCTGGTGGAGCCCCAGCACGCGTCCCGCTGCGACACCGTCGGTCTCCTTTTCGGCGAGGACGGGCTCGATCGTCTCGGTGATCTCGTGGATCGGCAGACCCAGTCCCATCGCGATGATCGCCGCGGACTCCGACAGGCCGACGTGCCCGAGCTTGCGCGACGCGACGCCGGCGGCGAACTCCTCCCGGGAGAGCCCGGCTCCGACCTTCGCGCGGAGCGGTCCGCGGCGTTTCGCCGCGTCCACGACGCGGGTGACCTTGACGCGGTCGACGCGCACGCAGGCCGCCGCGGCGGCCAGGGCCAGCCGGTCCATGACGAGGCCGGGGTTGACGCCCGTGCCGAGGGCGGCGACACCTCGGGCGGAGGCTTTCTGGTCCACGCGCCGGGCGAGCGCGGCGTGCTTGAGCTCGGGATAGGAGAGCTCCTCGCAGGTCGAGACGACGTGGAACCCGGCGTCCACCGCCTGCTCGATTTGCGACACGACGTTCTCCAGGCGCGAGCCCGTGCAGAGGAGCACGACGTCGCGCTTCTGCCGGTCCTTCGCGGAGCGGGCATACAGCGCGGCGGCGTCGCCGTCGACAATGATCGCCGGCCCCGCCGGCGCTCCGAGGACCTCCGCGAGCGACTTGCCCGCGATGGCGGGCGCCGGATCGGCCGCGCCCAGGAACTCGATTCCCGGGCGCCCGACGAGCGCCTTCCCCACTTCCACGCCGATCGGTCCCAGACCGACGAGCGCCACCCGCGCGCCTGACCACTTGTGCACGATGCCCTCCTCGAGCGAGTGAGCAGGATGCTGATGGATACCTGCTCAAAAAAGAGCGCCAACAGTATTCCGGTTGCCGTCCGAGTTCAATGGGGAGGAGGCGTCCGGCACGCTAGGATACGGGCGCTTTCAACGGGAGGGGTCATGCGACGCTTCGTTCTCTCTCTCGCTCTGGGACTCGGTGTCGCGGCGCTCGCGCGGGCGGCGGACCCGCCGGCGAAACCGACGCTCGCGCTCATGGGCGGAAGGATCATCGACGGCTACGAGGGCACGCCGATCGAGGACGGCGTCGTCCTGATCGCCGGCGAGCGGATCGTCGCCGTCGGCCCGCGCTCCCGCGTCGTGGTCCCGGCCGGGACGCCGACGATCGACACGCGCGGGATGAGCGTTCTGCCCGGCCTCGCCGACATGCACGTCCATCTCATGATCGTCGGCCACGGCGACTACGAGCACTGGGACAAGACGTACCGCTCCCGCTTCCGGCGCGAGATCATGCCGGCCGCGGCGAAGCAGCTCCTCGAGAGCGGCGTCACGTTCGCCCGGGACCTCGGGCGCCGAGCTCGAACGACATCCTCGAGGTGCGCGACCGGATCGCGAAGGGCGAGATTCCCGGGCCGCGGCTCTTCGTCTCGGGCCCCTTCATCCAGCACGCCCCGTACACCGAGTGGGAAAAGGAGTACCGCTGGGGCGTCAACGGCCAGGCGGACGCGCGCGCCAAGGTGCAGAAGATCGTGGACGCCGGCGTGGACGTCGTCAAGCTGATCGACCAGGACCAGATGACGGAGGACGAGGTCCGCGCGGTCGTCGAGACGGCGCACAAGGGCGGAAAGCCCGTCGTCGCGCACGCGCACCGCGAGGACGAGATCCGGATCGGCCTGAAGTACGGCGTCGACTGCTTCGAGCACACCGGCCTCGCCACGGAGCCGGGCTATCCCGAGGACATCCTGGCCGGCATCCGCAAGCGGAACCAGTCGCTCGCCTGGTGCCCCACGATCGAGGGCCTCTTCCTCGCCGAGTACACGGCGGACAAGTTCCCCGAGCGGCTCAACGATCCCGCGCTGGCAGAAGGACCTCGCGCCCGACATCGTCAAGGACATCCGCGAATCGCTGCAGGACCTGCCCGGCCTGCCGTACTTCGCGCTCGTGCGGCGCCGGATCCCGACGCTCGCGCACAAGTTCCAGCAGCTCCGCGATACGGGCGTGACGATGCTCGTCGGCACCGACTCGGGAGTGCCCGGCAACTTCCACACGGACTCGACGTGGCGCGAGCTCGACGCCTGGGTCCGGCTCGGCGTGACGCCCATGCAGGCGATCGCCGGCGCGACGCGGTGGCCCGCGGCTTGGCTCAAGAAGGAGAAGGATTTCGGCACGCTCGCGCCGGGGCGTTACGCCGACGTCATCGCCGTGCGCGGGGACGTCCTGACCCACATCGACCTGCTCCAGCGGGTCGACGTGGTCGTCAAGAACGGCGTGCGGGTCCGGTAGACGCCTTCGGCCGCTCGGTCGCGCGAAATAGAAGGCCCCCGGGGACGGGTTCTCGGTGGCGATGAGGCGCATCGTCCTCGCCGCGATCCCCGTTCTCGCGCTTTCACTCCTCTCTTCGGCCTGTGCGAGCGCGGGAAAGGGCCCGACCGCCCACGACCCGGGCTCGAAGACGCTCCACGCCGTCGTCACCGAGCGGCAGTACGACGCGGGGACCTCCGGCTACCGGACAAACGGGACGTACTACCTCTCCTTCGAGGCCGAGGACGGCGACAAGACGGTCCACTACCGCTTCCCGGTCACGCAGCAGCAGTACTCGCGGTATTCGGAGGGAAGCCGCGTGACCCTGGTCATCCTGGACGAGCAGCTGCGCGACATCCGGCCCGCCCAGGACTAGCCGGGCGGCGGCGGTCCGCTCCGGGGCTTCCCTTTGGTCCGGGGTTGACCCGCTCCGCCGCCGGCGTATGCTTGTTGCGATTCACTTCATGAGGCCGGTGGCGGTCCGCCGCCGGGGGGCGAGAGGATGTCGAGAAGGCTGCGGTTTGCGGCAGGGGTTTCCCTTCTCATAACCGCGGCCTCTCCCTGCCTGGTCGCCCAGACGCTCCCGCCGGGATTCCGCGACTCGGTGGTGTTCTCCGGGCTTGACCCTGCCGACGGCCGTCGCTTTCGCGCCCGACGGCCGCGTCTTCGTCGCGGAGAAGAGCGGCCTCATCAAGGTCTTCGCGAGCCTGACCGCGACGACGCCGACGCTCTTCGCCGATCTCTCGACGGAGGTCTACAACTACTGGGACCGGGGACTCCTCGGTCTCGCGCTCGACCCGGCGTTTCCGACCAAACCCTATGTCTATGTCCTCTACACCTACGATGGGGACATCGGCGGTCCCGCGCCCAAGTGGGGCACGAAGGGAGTTCTTTCCGATCCCTGTCCGAGCCCGCCCGGCGGGACGGCCGACGGGTGTACCGCGAGCGGACGTCTCTCGCGGCTGACCGCGTCCGGATCGGTGATGGCCGCGAACTCGGAGCTCGTCCTCGTACACGACTGGTTCCAGCAGTACCCGAGCCATTCGATCGGCAGCGTCGTCTTCGGCGCCGACGGAGCCCTCTACGCGAGCGGCGGCGAAGGCGCGAACTTCGACTGGGCCGACTACGGGCAGGGCGGCAACCCGAAGAACCCCGGCGGCGATCCGCCGGTGGGAGTCGGAGGAATCCAGACGCCGCCGACCGCCGAGGGCGGAGCGCTCCGGGCGCAGGACCTGGGCTCGCTCGACGACCCGACGGGCCTGAACGGCTCGGTGATCCGCGTCGACCCGGCGACGGGGGCGGGGCTCTCGGGCAACCCTCTCTTCTCGAGCTCGGATCCCAACGCCCGCCGGATCATCGCCGAGGGCTTTCGCAATCCCTTTCGCTTCACGGTTCGGCCCGGCACGAGCGAGATCTGGGTCGGCGACGTCGGCTGGAGCACCTGGGAGGAGATCGACCGCATCGGCACCATCGCGCCCCTCTCCAACTTCGGCTGGCCCTGCTACGAGGGTGTCGGCTCGCAGCCGAGCTTCGACGCCCTGAACCTGAACCTCTGCGAGAGCCTCTACCTGAAAGGGACGGCGGTCACCTCGCCCTACTTCACCTACAACCATTCGGCGCACATCGTCGCCAACGAGACCTGCACGACGGGCAGCTCTTCGATCACCGGTCTCTCGTTCTACACGGGAAGCAACTATCCGGCGAGCTACAAGGGCGCCCTCTTTTTCGGCGATCACTCGCGAAAGTGCATCTGGGCGATGCTGGCCGGCGCAAACGGCGATCCCGACCCGAACCAGCGCCAGAATTTCGTCTCGGGGACCGTGGATCCCGTGCAGCTCGTTTCGGGCCCGGGAGGCGATCTCTTTTTCGTCGATCTGTCGGGCGGCAAGATCCACCGCGTCCAGTACATGGCTCCGACCGCACTCCTCAAGGCCGTTCCCACGTCCGGCAACGCGCCGCTCACGGTGGCATTCGACGCGACGGGCTCGACGCATCCCGTGCCGGGCGAACCGCTGACGTACTCCTGGGATCTCGACGGCGACGGTGTCTACGGCGATGCGACGACGGCCCAGACGAGCTGGACGTACACCGTCAAAGGAAGCTACACGGTCGGACTCCGCGTGACCGATTCTCACGGCGGCATGGACGGCGTCACGCAGCGGATCGACGTCTCGAATCTGCCGCCGGTTCCCAAGATCGTCTCGCCCGCCTCGACCCTGACCTGGAAGGTCGGCGACGTCATCTCCTTTTCCGGATCGGCGACCGACCCGGAGGACGGCGTCCTGCCCGCGTCGAAGCTGTCCTGGTCGCTCGTCATCCAGCACTGTCCGTCCAATTGCCACACCCATCCCGTACAAAGCTGGACCGGCGTTTCGAGCGGATCGTTCTCCGGCCAGGACCACGAGTACCCGTCCTACCTGGAGCTCACGCTGACCGCCACGGACTCGAAGGGGCTGCAGGCCTCGACGACGCTGAACCTCTATCCCAAGACCGTGTCGCTCTCGTTCGCGTCGGGCCCGCCCGGACTGCAGATCGCGGTCGGCAGCGCGACGCAGGCGGCGCCCTTTGCGCGGACCGTGATCATCGGATCCACGAACTCGGTCACCGCGGTCTCGCCGCAGAGCCTCTCGGGTTCGAGCTATCAGTTCACGACCTGGTCCGACGGAGGGGCGCAGAGCCACAACCTCGTCGCGCCGGCCACGCCCGCGACCTACACGGCGTCGTTCCAGGTCGTGGCGTCGACGCCGACACGAACGCCGACGTCGCCCCCGACCCCGACGTGGACGCCGACGCGAACGGGAACTCCGACCGCTCTGCGCACGGCGACACCGACGCCGACCCGGACCTCGATTCCCACCGCGACGCGGACACCGACCACGACGGGGACGAGAACGGCCACCCCCACGGCGACGCGCACGCCGACGTGGACGCCGACGCGCACGGCGACCCGGACGTCGACTCCCCTGGTGCCTTCGACACCGACGCGGACGCGAACGGCCACCCCCACGCCGACCCGCACACCGACGCGGACGCCGACCCGGACGGCCACGCGGACGCCGGTGCCGCCGGGCGCCGACGTCGCGATCCACGCTTCGGCGAAAACCGGTCCCGGCGGGTCGGTCACGTTGACGCTGCAGGCGTCGAACGCCGGTCCCCTCGCGGCCCAGGCCGTGACCGTCGTCGACACGCTGCCGAACCAGCTGGCTTACGTCTCCTCTTCGACGACGAAGGGCACGTGCGCCTGGACGGCCCTCAGCCGGACGCTCACCTGTTCGATCGGTGTGCTCGTCCCGGGCGAGAAGGCGACGGTCACCGTGAAGACGAACGAGACGAAGCGGAACGGCGGGGCCGACGACACGGCCACGGTCGCCACCCTGACCTTCGATCCGCATCTGACGAACAACACCTCCACGGTCCACATCAAGCTCCGCTAGGGGCGACGGGCCGGATAGAATCGGTTTCCATGACGCCCGGGCGCCGCGGGGCGCGCATCGCCGGTCTCGTTCTCGCCGCCTCGTGCGCGGCGGCGGCGGGGCGGTGGGCCCTGGGCGGCCCGGCGCCGCAAGTGAAGATTCCCGTCGTCGACGAAGGCACGGACACGCTCCCCGCCCGCGCGGCGGCGCAGCAGAAGGACGCCGCGAGCATCCGCGTCGTCCACGACTTCCACTTCCAGGACCGCGTCGCCGAGAGCGGCATCACTTTCGTCCAGCATCCGACGGACGACGCCGGCAAGTACTACAAGGCCGTCCACTACGACCACGGCAACGGGGTCATCGCGGGCGACGTGGACGGCGACGGCCTGCCGGACCTCTACTTCGTCAACCAGCTCGGCGGCAACGAGCTCTGGAAGAACCTCGGCGGCGGCAAGTTTCGCAACATCACGAAGGAGGCGGGCGTCGCGGTGCCGGGCCGCATCGGCGTGACCGCCTCCTTCGCCGACATCGACAACGACGGCGACCAGGACCTCTTCGTCACGACGGTGCGCGGCGGCAACGTGCTGTTCGAGAACGACGGCAACGGCCACTTCAAGGACATCACGAAGGCGGCCGGCGTCGACTACGTCGGGCACTCCTCGGGCGCCGTGTTCTTCGACTACGACAACGACGGCCTGCTCGACCTCTTCCTCGTCAACGTCGGCAGGTACACGACCGACGAGAAGGGGCCGGGGCGGCTACTTCGTCGGCTCGCCGGACGCCTTCTCCGGCCACCTCCATCCCGACCGCACGGAGCGTGCCGCCTCTACCGGAACCTCGGCAGCAACCGCTTCGAGGACGTGACCGAGCGCGTCGGGCTCAAGACGACGTCGCTGGAGCGGCGACGCGAGCGTCGCCGACTTGAACGGCGACGGCTTCCCGGACCTCTACGTCCTCAACATGCAGGGCGACGACCACTACTACGAGAACGAGGGGGGAAGCGGTTCGTCGACAGGACCGCCGAGTACTTTCCGAAGACGCCGTGGGGCGCGATGGGCATCAAGTTCTTCGACTTCGACAACGACGGGCGCGCTGGACCTCTGCTCACCGACATGCACTCCGACATGAGCCAGGAGATCGGGCCCGAGCAAGGAGAAGGAGAAGTCGGAGATGAAGTGGAACGACGCCTTCCTCCAGGGAGGCGCCAACAACATCTTCGGCAACGCGTTCTACCAGAACCTCGGCGACGGCCGGTTCGAGGAGATCTCGGATCGGGTCGGGCGTCGAGAACTACTGGCCCTGGGGCCCGAGCGTCGGCGACCTCAACGCCGACGGCTTCGAGGACGTCTTCATCGCCTCCGGCATGAACTTCCCGTTCCGCTACGGCATCAACTCCCTGCTCCTGAACAACCGCGGCGAGCGTTTCCTCGACGCCGAGTTCCTGCTCGGCGTCGAGCCGCGCGCGCGACGGAACCGCACGTGCCGTGGTTCGAGCTCGACTGCGACAAGGAGGGCCAGGGCCGGCCGGCCTGCAAGGGCCGGACGGGCAAGATCACCGTTCTCGGCGCGCGCAGCACGCGCTCCGCCGTCATCTTCGACCTGGACGGCGACGGCGATCTCGACATCGTGACCAACGAGTTCAACTCCGCGCCGCAGGTGCTGGTCAGCGACCTGGCGCAGCGGCAGCCGGTGCACTGGCTGGAGGTCGCGCTCGTCGGAACGATCTCGAACCGCAACGGGCTCGGCGCGCGCGTGACGCGTGTCGGCCGGAGGCCGCACCTTCACCAAGTGGAACGACGGCAAGTCCGGCTACCTCTCGCAGAGCGCGCTGCCGCTCTACTTCGGTCTGGGCGACGCGACGGCGGTCGAATCGCGTCGAGGTGCTGTGGCCGTCCGGCCGCAAGAGCGTGCTCGATCACGACGTCCCGATCGGTCGCCGGCTCACCGTGACCGAGCCTTCCTCGTAAGCTTGTCGCCTCTCGGGATCGTGCTCGCCGTGGTCGCGGCCTTTCCGGTCCCGACGACGCCAGCGCCCGCATCCGCCTCCGGCGCCGCCGCGCCGGCCGCCGGGCCGGTCGAGCGCGCAGCCGACGCGCGCCGGCGCGGAGATCTCGAGACAGCCCGGCGTCTCTACGAGGAGGCGCTCGCGGCGCATCCTTCCGACGCCCGCGCGGCCGTCGGCCTCGCCGAGACGCTCTCCGACCAGGGCGATCCCACGAGCGCCGCGAAGCTCCTCGCTCCGGTGATCCAGGCGATGCCCGACCGTCCGGAGCCGCGCCGGGCGCTCGCGCGCGCGTATCTGCGCGGCGGGCAGCCGAAGGAGGCGCTCGCGGAAGCGACGCGCGCCGTCGCGCTCGACCCGGGAAACGCGGAGGGCCTCGTTCTTCGCGGCAAGGCGACCGTCGCGACGGGCGATCCGGAGAAGGCGATTCCCGACTTCGAGGCGGTGCTCGCGGCGCATCCGGGCGACGCCGGCGCGCTCGGCGGTCTCGCGTCCGCCTACGATGCCGTCTCGGACCCGCGCGCCGAGGAGACGTACCGGAAGGCGCTCGCCGCCGATCCGAAGAACCTGCCGCTCGCGGCCGAGTTCGCCGAGTCGCTCTGGCGGCAGCGCAAGTACGCACAGGGCAACGCCGAGATGGAGAAGGTCCTGAAGCGCGTGCCGGACAACAGCAAGCTGCGGGTCCACTACGGGCTCAACCTCGGCGAGCAGAGCCGTTTCGGCGACGCCGCCGCGCAGTTCGAGGAGGTGCGCCGGCGCGGCGACTCCTCGAGCGGGGTCCTGTTCTATCTCGGGACCTCGCTCTTCGAGGTCGGCCGGCTGGAGGAGGCGACGACGGTTCTTCGCGAGGCGGTCGCGGCGGCGCCGGAGTCCCCCGAGGCGCACCACCGGCTGGGCCGCCTGCTTCTCTTTCGCGGCCGGGCGCCGGAGGCGGTTCCCGAGCTCGAGCGGGCGGCGAAGCTCGATCCGAAGTCGGCCGAGACGGCGCTCGATCTCGGGAGGGCGTACGAGGCGGCGGGAAACGCCGTGGCCGCGGAGACGTCGCTCCGGCGCGCGGTCGCGCTGCAGCCCGATCTCGCCGTGACGCACTACGCCCTCGGCACGCTCCTCGCGCGGACCGGCCGGCGCGAGGAGGCGAAGCGGGAGATCGCGATCTATCAGGACTTCTTCCAGAAGGAGCAGAAACGCCGCTACGAGAGCGCCTCGCGGCAGGCGGAGCTCAATCTCGGCTGGACCGAGCTCCGCGCCGGCCGCGCCGAGCGGCGCGCTCGAGGTCTTCGGCCGGCATCCCGACGATCCCGAGGCCCTCCGCGGCCGCGGCGAGGCGCTGTCGAAGCTCGGCCGCCATGACGAGGCGGTCGGTGCGCTCGAGCGCGCGGCCGCTTCTCGACCCGGAGAATCGCGCCATCGCCTGGGAGCTCGACCGCGAGCGGCAGAGGGAGCGGACGCCGTGAGGCCGGCGCGCTCTCCTCGTCCTCCTCCTCCTGCCGGCGCTCGCGGCCGTCGCCGCCCTGGCCGCGCCGGCGCCGCGCAAGGCCGCGCCGCGATCTGCGGCGAAGGACGCGGCCTGTCCGGTGGTCTTCACCGACGTCGCGGCTTCCGTGCGGGCTCGAGTTCCGGCACGAGCGCGGCGGCACGGCCGAGCACCAGCTTCCCGAGACGATGGGCTCGGGCGTCGCCTGGCTCGACTACGACAACGACGGCTGGATGGACCTCTACGTCGTGCAGTCGGGGCCTTTCCCCGCGGCTCGGGAGCCGCGGCGCGCCGCGACCGCCTCTACCGCAACAGCGGCGACGGCGTCTTCACGGACGTGACCGAGAAGGCCGGGCTCACGGACACGGCGTTACGGCATGGGCGCGATCGCCGCCGACTACGACAACGACGGCTTCGCCGACCTCTTCGTCACGAACTTCGGACGCAACATCCTGTACCACAACAACGGCGACGGCACCTTCACGGACGTCACGGACAAGGCCGGCGTCGCGGGCTCGGGCTGGTCCACCTCCGCCGCGTTCGCGGACTTCGACGGCGACGGCTATCTCGACCTCTTCGTCGTTCGCTACCTCGACTACTCGGTCGAGAAGAATTACTTCTGCGGCGACGCCGTCACCGGCAAGCGCGAGTACTGCCACCCGAGCCTCTATCCGCCGATCGGCAACCTGCTCTACCGCAACAACGGCGACGGGACGTTCACGGACGTGACCGAGTCCTCGGGCGTCGGCGCGGCGCTCGGCAAGGGCCTCGGCGTCGTCGTGGCGGACCTCGACGGCGACGGGAAGCCCGACATCTACGTCGCGAGCGACACGACGATGAACCTTCTCCTCCACAACCTCGGCGGGATGAAGTTCGAGGACGCCTCCCTGATCTCCGGCGCCGGCGTGAACTCCGCGGGGCGGGCCTTCGGAGGCATGGGCGTCTCGTCGGCCGACGTGGACGGCGACGGATTGCCGGATCTCCTCGTCGCCAACTTCGAGGCCGAGCCCAACAGCTTCTACCGCAACGTCGGCGCAGGCGTCTTCGAGGACGTCTCGGGATCGAGCGGCTTCGGACCGCCGGCCTTCAACTTCTCGGGCTTCGGCCTGAACCCCTTCGACGCGGCCAACGCCGGGCGGCTCGACGTCTTCATCGCGAACGGGCACGTGCTCGAAACGCCGAGGATGCAGGGCGTCACGTATGCCGAGCGGCCGTTTCTGATGTGGAACGACGGGAAGGGCAAGTTCACCGAGCGCGGCTGCGGCGACCCGTTCCGGCGCGCGCTCGTGGGCCGGGGGTCGGCGACCGCCGACTTCGACAACGACGGGGACCTCGACATCGCCGTCTCGAACTCGGGCGGGCCGCTCGAGCTCCTGCGCAACGACGGCGTTCACGGCGGCTGGATCGGCCTCGTCCTGAAGGGGCGCAAGTCGAACCGCCAGGGCGTCGGCGCGAAGGTCATGCTCGAGACGGAGCTCGGGAAGCAGGTACGGGAGGTGAAGGCCGGCGACAGCTACCTTTCCTCGAGCGATCCCCGCGTTCACTTCGGGCTCGGCAAGGCGAAGGAGATCCGACGCCTCGAGATCCGGTGGCCCTCGGGTACCGTGCAGGCCGTGACCGACGCGAGGCCCGGCCGTTACCAGACCGTCGAAGAACGGGCGCCTTAGCCGGCGCGCGCCGGAGGAAATATACTCGGCCCCGGTTCGCATTTTTCGTCGGGGGAGGGAGTCATGCGGAGAAACGTCCTCATCGCCTGCGTCGCCGTTCTGTGCCTCGGGACGGGCGTGATGAACGCCCAGGAGTGGCGCGGCCGCGGACGCATCGAAGGCAGCGTCAAGAGCACCAAGGGACAGCCGATTGCCGGCGCGAAGATCTCGCTCCGCTGGACGCAGTCCGGCAAGGGCGGCACCGACCTGACCACGGACAAGAACGGAAAGTTCGCCTATTTCGGGCTCGCCGGCGGCACGTGGGACGTCGACTTCGAGGCGGCCGGCTTTCAGGCCAAGCAGATCTCCGTGCCGGTGCAGGAGCTCTCGCGGAATCCGCCGATCGACGTCCAGCTCGAGCCCGTGGAGCCGCCCAAAGAGACCGCGGGCGCGTCGCACGAGGAGCTGCAGGTCGCCGGTCAGAAGATCTCCAAGGAGACCGCCGCAGCGATCGAGGCCGGCAACACGGCTTTGACGGCGAAGGACTGGGCGGCGGCGCGCGAGAACTACCAGAAGGCGCTCCAGGAGATGCCCGAATACGCGCCGCTCTACATGAGCGTCGCGAAGACGTACGCCGGCGAGGAGAACACGACCGAGGCGATCAACTGGCGCGCATAAGGCGGCGGAGAAGGATCCCAACGACGGCGACCGCCTGGAAGACGATCGCGGAGCTCGAGCTCTCGCGCGGGCAATCTCGACGCGGGCCGCGAGGCGCTCTCGAAGGTGCCGGCGGGACAGGCTTCCGACACGTCCTACCTGAACCTCGGGATCCTCCTCTACAACAAGAAGCAGAACGCCGCCGCGGAGGAGTCGTTCGGCAAGGCCCTCGAGCTGACGCCGGATCTCGGCCGACGCGTACTACTACCGCGGCCTCGCCCGCATGCAGCTCAAGAAGAACGCCGAGGCCAAGGCGGATCTGAAGAAATACCTGGAGCTCGCGCCGAGCGGAGGCGACGCCGACACGGTCAAGGAGCTCTTGAAGTCGTTGCAGTGAACGGCGGGACGCCCGGCCCGGCCCGGGTCGGGCGCCTCCTCCTGGCCGCCCTCGCGGCGGCCGCGGCGGCCCTGCTCGCCCCGTCCGGCTGTTCCCGAAGAGCCCTCGTTTTCCCCCGGGCGCCCGTCTTCCTGATCTCGGTGGACACGCTTCGCGCGGATCATCTCCCGGCCTACGGCTACCGCGGCGTCGAGACGCCCGCGCTCGACGCGCTCGCGAAGGACTCTCTGGTGTTCGAGAACGCGGTTTCGCACGTGCCGCTGACTCTGCCGTCGCACGTCGCGCTGTTGACGGGCCTGCTTCCGTTCCAGAACGGCGTGCGCGACAACGTCGGCTACCGCGCTCGACGCCGTCGCACGCGACGCTCGCCGAGTTTCTGTCCGCGCGCGGCTACGCGGCGGGCGGGGCGGTCTCCGCGATCGTGCTCGATCATGCGACGGGCGTCGCGCGCGGGCTTCGACTTCTGGGACGACGCGATCGAGTCGACGTCGGCCGGCCAGGCGATCGGGCAGGTGCAGCGCGGCGGGAGGCGAGACGGAGCGCCGGCTGGAGGCCTGGATCTCCGGGCCACCCGCCGGCCAGCCCGTTCTTCGCCTTCCTCCATCTCTACGAGCCGCACACGCCGTACGAGCCGCCCGGAGCCCTTCAAGAGCCGCTACGCGAAGAGCCCCTACGACGGCGAGATCGCGGCCGCCGACGAGATCGTGGGGCGCTTCGTCGCGTTTCTGAAGGACGCGCGGCCTCTACGACGGCGCGCTCGTCGTCTTTCTCTCCGACCACGGCGAGGGCCTCGGCGATCACGGCGAGGACGAGCACGGCGTGCTCCTCTACCGCGAGGCCGTCCGCGTGCCGCTGTTCCTGAAGCTCCCGAGGTCGGCGCTCGCCGGCACGCGCGTCGCGGCGCCCGCCGGGCTCGTGGACGTCTTCCCGACGATCGCCGCCGCTCTCGGGGCAGACGCCGCCGTCCGGGCTCCCGGGCGCGCTCGCTCCTCGCGATTGCGTCCGGGAACCGGCGGCGCCGCGCACGCATCTACAGCGAGACGCTCTACCCGCGGTATCACTTCGGCTGGAGCGACCTCGCGTCCCTGACCGACGGCGGCCACCAGTACATCGAGGCGCCGCGGCCGGAGCTCTACGACTTCCGCGCGGATCCGGGCGAGCGGAAGAATCTCGCGGCGGATCTGCCGCCGGAGTTCCGCCGGCTGCGCGTCGAGCTCTCGGCCATGAACCGTCCCCTGCAGGCGCCCGGCGCCGCGGACCCGGAGACGATCAAGAAGCTCGCGTCGCTCGGTTACATCGGGCAGGCCTCTCCGGGCGCCGATGCGAAGGACCTGCCGGATCCGAAGGACCGCATCGCCTCGCTCCAGATCCTCAAGGACGCGGGCCGCCTGACCGACCAGCATCGCGATGACGAGGCGGCCGCGCTCCTCCGAAAGTTCACCGCCGAGAATCCGCGGATGCTCGACGGCTGGGAGTCGCTCGCGCGCGTGCTGCGGCGGGCGGGAAAGTCGAAGGAAGCGATCGCGGCGCTCGAGCAGGCCGACCGGCTCCAGCCCGGAACGCCGCAGGTCGTCATGGGCCTCGCGGACCTGCACCTCGAAGACGGGCAGTACGCGAAGGCGCGGTCCCTCGCGGAGGCGGCCCGCGCCCTCGGGTCCTCGGGCGTCGACGAGGAGCTCGCGGCGATCGCGCTCGCGGAGGGCGACGTCGCGGCGGCGGGAAAGTATGCCGAGGCCGCGCAGGCGAAGAGTCCCGATGCCCGTCTGCCGCTGCTGCTGCTGGGGCGCGTGGCGACGCGGCGGGGCGACTTCGCCGGGGCGATCGGGCACTTCGACCACGCGCTGCAGATCGAGGCGGACACGCACGCGGCGCCGATGCAGGGCATCCGGGCGCGCCCGCGCCGACGCGCTCGCGCATCTCGGCCGCGAGCAGGAGGCCGAAGAGGATTTCCGGCGCGAGATCCGGGATTTCCCCGAGGGTCTCGACGCGTGGTCGCGGCTCGCGCTGCTCTACGCCGCCGGCGGCCGCGGGGCGGAGTTCAAGGCGCTCCTCGACGAGATGACGCGCCGGGTCCCGACCTCGAGGAGCTTCGAGGTTGCGGCGAAAGTCTGCGAGATCGTCGGAGATCGCGAGGGCGCGAGCCGGTTTCGCCACGCGGAAGACGCGCGGCGGCGGCCCGCGGCCTGAGGGCGGCCGGCTTCTCGCTCCGCCCGGTGGACCGGATGACTTCGCGCAGGCGCACGACGCCTTCCTCGATCCGCTCCGCGGGCGTGCTCCCGTAGCCGAGGATCAGGCCCTGCCGCGCCGGGCGCCCGGCATAAGCGTCCGAGAGAGGCGCCGCCCAGAGATTGCGCTCGGCCGCCCGCAGCGAGATCTCGAGGTCGCGTCGGCCGCGTGGCAGCGTCGCCGTCAGGTACATTCCGGCGGCGTCGCCGAGAACGTGGAGCGTCGTCCGGCAGCTCGCGCGCGAGCGCCTCGACGAGCGCCTCGCGCCGCTCGCGGCAGAGGACCCGCATCCGCCGGATGTGGCGCGCGAAGTGCCCCTCGCGGATGAAGTCGGCGAGCACGGCCTGGGAGAAAGTGGGCGAGAAGATGTCCATGGCGCGCCGGACCCGTGTGAAGGCGGACACGAGGTCGGAGGGAGGACGAGGTAGCCAGGCGCAGGGCCGGAAACAGGATCTTCGTGAACGTCCCGACGTAGATGACGCGCGCGTCGCGGTCGAGTCCCTGCAGCGCCGCGATCGGCAGGTTGCCGTAGCGGTACTCGCTGTCGTAGTCGTCCTCGACGATCCAGGCAGCCGCTCGTCGCGCGCGAAGTCGAGCAGCTGCAGCCGGCGAGAGGCGCTCATCGTGACGCCGAGCGGGAACTGGTGCGACGGCGTGACGAAGACCGCGCGCGCGCGTCGGGCTTCGCGCGATGCCGGCGGCGACGTCGAGGCCGTGGGCGTCGACCGGCACGGGCACGAGGCGCGCGCCCGCCAGGGACAGCGACGCGGTGCAGCCCGAAGTAGCCGGGCTCCTCGATCCAGACGGGGCTGTCCAGGTCGAGCAGCACCCGGGCGGCGAGCTCGAGCGCCTGCTGCGACCCGTTCACGATCATGATCTGGTCGGCCTCGCACCGCACGGCGCGCGCCGTGCGCAGGTACTCGGCGACGGCCTCGCGAAGCGGCCGCCAGGCCCATCGGATCGCCGTAGTGGAGGCAGTGCCGGATCCGCTCGCCGGGCGTGGCGAGCGACGAGGCTCGACCAGACGCGAAAGCGGAAACCGGTCGAGCGCGGGCTCGCCGACGCTGAACGCGCCCCGGCCGCGAAACCAGGGGCCGGCTCCAGCGCGCCGGAGCTCCGCGGCCATGCGGCGCGATCGTTCGCGGCGCCGGTTTCGCCGGCGCGGCCCGGACCGCGCGCGCGGCGGGCGGGAGCGAGGCCTCTCCGGAAGCGCGCTCGCGACGAACGTGCCCGATCCGGTGCGGCTCTCGAAGTAGCCCTCGGCGAGGAGCTGCTCGAAGGCGTTCAGAACCGGGATGCGCGAGATCTCGGAGCTCGGTCGCGAGGCTGCGCGTCGATGGCAGGCGCTGTCCCGGCGCGCAGCCGCCGCTCGACGATCGCGTCGCGGTAGCCTTCGTAGAGCTGCCGGTAGAGCGGCTTCGACGCGAGTGCGGTCGACCGCGATGACGGGAAGGATTCCGGGAGGCGCGGCGCTCATGGCGCGAAGATAGTGGTCATAGAGATCCGGTTTCAAGTGGATATTGCCGGCGACCGCTTTGTTCGTCACAATTCGGCGCCGTGGGCCGGATTCTCGCGCTCGCCGCGCTCGTGTTGTCCGCCGCGCTCCTGCGGGAGGGCGCCGGAATGATTCCGGAGCCGGACGCCGCCGACGCTTCACGGCCGCGCGGAGCACGCCGTCGTCGTCGAGCTCTTCACGTCGCAGGGATGCTCGAGCTGCCCGCCCGCGGACCGGCTGCTCGAGAGTCTCGGCGCCGAGAGCGCCGGCCGCGTCGTGCCGCTCGCGTTTCACGTGGACTTCTGGGACTCCGCTCGGGTGGAAGGACCCGTTCTCGCGGCACACCTGGACGGAGCGGCAGGCGGATTACGCGCGCGCTTTCCGGTCGCAGAACGTGTACACGCCGCAGGCGATCGTGGACGGCCGGGTCGAGATGGTGGGCTCCGACGCGGGCAAGCTGCGCTCGGCAATCGCGTCGGCCGCCGCGCGCCCCGCGGGGCGGATCTCCCTCGAGCTCGAACCGTCGGCGTCGCAGGTGCTCGTCCGCGCGAATGTCGAACTGCCCGAGGCGCTCCGCACCCGCAAGCTCGATCTGATGGTCGCGCTCTACGAGACGGGCCTCGTCACGGCGGTCGGGAAGGGCGAAAACGGCGGCAGCACGCTGCACAACGACTACGTCGTGCGGGTCCTGCGGCGCGCGGGGCGCCTGTCCTCGGGAGACTCGCACAAGGAATTCCGCGAGGAGATCTCGATCGAGAAGGGCTGGGACCGCGGGCGTCTCGGCGTGGCGGCGTTTCTCCAGGATCCGTCCTCGCTCGAGATCTGCGGCGCAAGCGCGCGTCCCGTTGCTCCGCGCGACGGAGGCTAGCGTGTTCGGACGTTTTCGGACGGCGCTGCCCAAGCTGCTGGCCGGCGGACTCGTCGTGGGCGGCCTCGACGCGATCGACGCCATCGTCTTCTTCGGCGCGCGCGGGGCGTCGCCCGCGCGGATCTTCCAGTCGATCGCCGCCGGACTCCTGGGGCGCGACGCGGCGATCGGCGGCGGAGCGGCGGTTGTGCTTCTCGGCGTCGTTCTCCAGCTGTTCAACGGCTTTCTCATCGTGCTCGCCTACTTCCTGCTCTCGCGGGCGATGCCGATCCTCGTCGCGCGGCCCGTCCTCGGCGGGCTCGTGTACGGCCCCCTCGTGCATCTGTTCATGACCTACGTCGTCATCCCGCTTTCGGCGATTCACCGGACGCCGCCGATGCCCCTGCCGGTCATGCTGAACGGGTTGATCGGGCACGCGCTCCTCGTGGGCCTGCCGGCGGCGTTCGCCGCGCGGGCGGCCGGCCGGTCTTCGGCGGGAGCAGCGGAGGAGTCTCGCCCCTGGGAACCGACGCCGGCCGAATCGTCGCGGGCCTGACGGCCTTCGACGAATAGCCAGCCCGGGCGCTTCTTCAACCGGCGGTTCGATCGGTGCGGGCGTGTCGCCGTCCCGTGGAGTGGCTATACGACACTCGTCCCGAGTGGATATTTTCAGCGACCACTTGGAAGCCGACACTCCTCCTCGTGATGGATTCTCGAGGCCGAGCACGCCGCGCGCGATCGGACAAGAAGGGGAGCTGACGTGGCTTCCCCTGGAATCTACGGGATCGTCCCGCGCGCCATTCCCGGAGCGCGCGACGGCGATCCGCCGGAGCCGGCGCCTCAGGTTCCGTCGGTCTCTGCCGCGCCCGCGGAGATCCTCGCGTGCGCCGAAGCGCTGGGAATTCCCGTGGAGGCGCGTCCTGCTCGGCGAGATCGAAGCGGAGCAGCGGCTGCGGCGATACGTCGGCGACGTCGCCCGGGAGGGCCCGCTGCCCGCCGCCTCGACCGTGCTCTCCTTTTCCGTCCTGCGGTCGTGGCGTGTGCGCGACGAGATCGAGACGCTCGCCTGCCAGGCGCGGAGCGCCGTTCGCGGCGCCGAGCGGCGGCTGCGACTCGTCTTCCGGCACCTCATCGGGAAGGAGAAGCGCGATCCCGTCGCGCTCGGGCAGCACTTCTGGTTCGCTTACCAGCGCGTGCTCCTCCTGCAGCGCGTGCGCCGCGCCGCCGCCCGGAGCCGCGGCACCACGGCGGAGCGCCTGGCCGAGGTGTGCTCGCGCGCGCTCTGCAGCTTCGACGACGCTGCCTGGGCGCTCTTGCAGGAGGACTCCCCGCGCCGCGGGCAGCGGCTCGAGTCCGCGGTGCGCAAGGTCCGCGAGGAGGGATTTCTCGTCCCGCGCGCGTCGACCGAGGCCCGGTCGCTCGCCGAGCTGCGGCGGATCGCGCTGACCTCTCCCCACGTCCGCCGCCAGCGCCCATCGCGCACGTGGCCCCAGGATTCCGTCGGAAAGCCGCGCCGCGTCGCGCTCCCGGTCGAAGTCCGGTAACGCGGCCGCTCTCGAAATCCAGAATTCCCGGCGTTCTCTCCAATGGGACGTCCGGATCGCGCGTCTTAATCCAAATCGTGCAGGCTGGCAAATAACTGATTCCGCGAGGCCTCTCGGCGTCCCTCCGCGTTTGGCGGTCGCGTTGCTCTCTCCGCATGGCATCGCCGCCCGGCAGCGGACGGCGGGGAGGAAAGCGAATGCGGCAACGAACGCCATCGGATTTTTCGAAGGGGGGTTCCATGTCGAAACGGTTTCTCGGGCTGGCGGCCGCCGTGACGGCCGTTCTCTTCGCGCTCGCGGCTCCGGCCGGTGCGCAATATGGCAGCAACACCGGCGGCATCGACGGCAAGGTTGTCGACGAGCAGGGGGCCGTGCTCCCGGGCGTGTCGGTGACGGTGACCGGCGTCGGCGCGCCGCAGACGGTCTATTCGGATGCGCGCGGCGATTTCCACGTCGTCAACCTGGCGCCCGGCGTCTACAAGGTGTCTGTGGCACTGCAGGGTTTCGCGACGGTCGAGCGCGAGAACGTGACGGTGGCCCTCGGCCGCAACACGGAGCTGACGATCCCGATGAAGCTCTCGGCGGTCGCGGCCACGGTGACGGTCTCGGGCGAGGTGCCCGTGATCAACACCAAGAGCGTGCAGGTCGGCGCGGCGATCACGCAGGACGAGCTCAAGACCATTCCGACGGCGCGCGACCCGTGGGTCGTCCTGCAGTCGGTGCCGGGAGTCCTCGTCGATCGCGTCAACGTGGCGGGCTCGGAGTCGGGCCAGCAGTCGACGCTCGGCGGCAAGGGCTCGATGACCGGAACGTTCTCGGTGGACGGCGTGAACCTGACCGACATGTCGGCTCTGGGGGCGTCGGCGGGGTACTACGACTTCGACTCGTTCCAGGAGATGCAGGTCATCACCGGCGGCGCCGACGCCTCGATCTCGGGCTCGGGCACGCACCTGAACATGGTGACCAAGCGCGGGACCAACGAGGTCCACGGCAGCGCCCGCCTCTTCGCCGTCGACCATCACTTCCAGTCCGACAACCTGCCCGACGAGGCGAAGACGCAGGTCGATTCGAACGGGAACCCGGCGCCGCTGGCGGCGGGCAACTCGATCAACAGCGTGCAGGACTACGGCGCCGAGGTCGGCGGGCCCGTGTGGAAGGACCACATGTGGCTGTGGGGATCATACGGACGGGATCAGATCAACCTGATCACGGCCGGGGGCGCGACGGACAACACGACGCTGGAAGACTTCAACGCGAAGTTCAACTGGCAGATCGTGCCGTCGAACTCGGTCGACGTCTGGTATCTCCGGAGCGACAAGCTGAAGTTCGGCCGCAACGCGGGGCTGACGCGGCCGCAGGAGACGAGCTGGAACCAGACGCTCCCGCAGAACACCTGGAAGGTGGCCGACTCGCAGATCGTGGGCTCGAGCCTGTTCCTGACGGCCCAGTACAACGGGTTGAACGGCAACTTCACGCTCGACCCGCAGGGCGATCCAAACCGGCAGACGTTCATCGACGAGGGCGGCGTGTGGCACAACACGTACGAGTTCTTCGCCGGTCCGCGTCCGCAGCGGCAGGTGAAGGCCGACGCGTCATATTTCTTCAGCGCCGGCTCGGTCGGCAACGAGCTCAAGGCCGGGTTCGGCTACCTGAAGTCCGGCGCCCGGTCCTCCTCGCAGTGGCCGGGCTCGCTCGACTGCGCGGGCTGTCTGAACAGCGGCGCCTTCGTCCCCGGTAACGGCCAGGCGGCCCAGACCTACGCGGATCTCTTCGACTGCACGGACGCGGACGGGAATCCGATTCCCTGCGCGACGGTCACGCGCCAGTCGAACCTTTCGATCGACAACAAGTACACCAGCGCCTACCTGCAGGACGCGATCACGTTCGACCGGCTGACGGTCAACGTCGGCGTTCGCTGGGACCAGCAGTACGGGAACAACAACCCGACCACGATCCTGGGCAACCCGACGCCGGAATTCGCGGCGGCGGGCATCGCGCCGACGGTCGCTTACCCGGGCGCCGACAAGCCATTCACGTGGACCGACTGGCAGCCGCGCGTGGGTCTGACGTATGCGTTCGGCTCGAACCGCACGACGGTCTTCAAGGCGAGCTACTCCCGTTACGCCGAGGCCCTCGGGACGAACACGACGGGTCAGATCAACCCCACCAACTCCGTGGCCTATCTCTACTATCCCTGGAACGACGCGAACCACGACGGGGTCGTCCAGCCCGGCGAGGTCAACATTTCCGACCCGTCGAACCCGATCGCGTGGCGCGGCGTCGACCCGGCCGCTCAGAACAGCACGGTCTCCCCGAACACTTTCGCGCCGGGTTTCCACGCGCCCCGGACCTGGGAGATCGTCGCGGGCGTGGACCATGAGCTCCTTCCCGCGTTCGCCCTGGGCGTCACGTACACGCACCGGGAGTTCGGCGGCCAGCTCTATCGCTACCCGACCGGCGTCACGAGCGCGGACTACACGCTCTACCAGACCTTGAATGGCACGCTGCCGGCCGCTTTGGGAGGCGGCGCGTTCTCGGCTCCGGTCTACGAGCTCACGTCATGCTTCAACGATCCCGACACCTGCTCCGTGCCTCCCGGCTACGTCTGGACCAACCGCGGGAGCGGCTACAACCAGACCTACGACGGCGTGGATCTCGTGCTGACCAAGCGTCTCTCCAACCGGTGGATGATGCGCGGCAGCTTCACGTACAACGTGAACAAGCAGCACAACGACGGCACCGGCTGCGTCGATCCGACGAACGTCGTGCCGGGACAGTCGAGCGACACCGGCAACCCGGCCACGGGTTACACGGGTGAGAGCTGCGCGGACGGGGCCTTCGTGGCCACGCGGTCCACGGGCTCGGGCTCGAAGGACAGCGTCTTCCTGAACTCGCGGTGGCAGTTCAACGTCAACGGGATGTACCAGCTGCCGCTCAACTTCAACGTCGCGGCGAGCGTCTTCGGACGCCAGGGTTACCCGATCGTCCCGTACCAGCGCCTGACCGGAGCGGACGGCTATGTGCGGGACGTCGTCCTCGTATCGACCGATGATCTGCGGTACTCCAACGTGTTCGAGTTCGACATGCGAGTCGAGAAGCTGATCCCGATCACGCCGACGGCCAACGTGACGTTGTCGGCGGATCTCTTCAACGTCACCAACCAGGACACCGTGCTCCAGCGGTTCAACCGCGTCAACCGGTCGAACACCGGGCTCATCAAGGAGATTCAGAGCCCGCGCGTCTGGAGGTTCGGCGCCCGAGTTTCCTTCTAGCGACTCTTCCCTCAGCTGCGAGCCGCCGGGATGGCCCGGCGGCTCATTTTTTTTGCGCCAGAGGCTGGTGGGACGGTTGCCCGGGCGATCGTCCCGCGCCCGCAGCAGCTCGTACCGGTCCCGTGCGGCGAGCCCTACCGTTCGTCCTGAAGATCTGACGTCCGGTCCCCGGATGCTCTGCTAAGTGGCTTGAGCTGCGAGACCTGTCGACTGTGACAATTTCAGCGCGTTGGACCTATCTCCGGATTTTTGGATAAAAGCGACGTCGAGACTCACTACATCACTCTCGCCACTCGCATTCAAACCTCTGAAAACACGGATGAAATCTCGCAATCTGCGACTCGTCCCGAACTGCGCCGTGATGGCTCCCGATTTGCTTTACAAGCGCCAGGAACCGATGTCTAAAAATGTTATTTCCGGGAAAGCAGGCTTCTTAAAGGAGGGATCTATGCCGAAACGGCTTCCCTATTTGGTGGGGGCCATCGCAGTTCTGGCGATGTGCCTCATCGCCGTGCCCGCCGTAGCCCAGTTCGGAGGCACCACGGGTGGAATTCACGGAAAGGTCGTCGACGAGCAGGGGGGCGTGCTCCCCGGCGTGGCGGTGACGGTCACGGGGCCCGGCGCTCCGCAGACCGCCTACACGGACGCCCGCGGCGAATTTCACGTGATCAACCTCAGCCCGGGCCTGTACACGATCACGCTCGCGCTGCAGGGTTTCGCGACGGTCAACCGCGAGAGCGTTGACGTCGTCCTCGGCCGCGATACCGAGCTGTCGATCCCGATGAAGCTCTCCTCCGTCGCGGCGACCGTGACGGTCTCGGGTGAGACACCGGTCATCGACACCCGCAAGGTCCAGACGGGTGCGGCCGTCGTCAACGAAGAACTGAGGTCGATCCCGTCGGCGCGCGACCCCTGGGTCGTCATGCAGACGGTCCCGGGCGTCCAGATCGACCGTGTCAACGTGGCCGGCTCCGAGTCGGGCCAGCAGTCGAACATGATGACCAAGGGCACGCAGGGCGCCACCTTCCAGGTGGACGGCGTGAACCTGACCGACATGTCGGCCCTCGGCTCCTCGGCCGCCTACTACGACTTCGACTCGTTCCAGGAAATGCAGGTCATCACGGGCGGCAGCGACCCGTCGGTGCAGGGCTCGAACGCGCACTTGAACATGATCACCAAGCGCGGCACCAACGAGCTGCACGGCAATGCCCGCGTCTTCATCACCGACCATCATTTCCAGTCGGACAACACCCCGGAGGGTGTGGCCCTCAGCTCCGGAAACCACATCCAGGGCATCCAGGACTACGGCGCGGATGCCGGCGGCGCGCTCTGGAAGGATCACATGTGGCTCTGGGGCTCCTTCGGGCAGGACCAGATCAATCTGGTCTCCGTCGGAGGAGCGCAGTCCAAGACGACGCTGCTCGACTTCAACGCGAAGTTCAACTGGCAGATCGTCCCGTCGAACTCGGCCGAAGTCTGGTACCTGCGCAGCGACAAGCAGGTCTTCGGCCGCGGCGCCGGCGCCACGCACCCGCAGCCCACGACGTGGGACCAGGTGCTCCCGCAGAACACCTGGAAGATCCAGGACTCGCAGGTCTTCTCGTCGAGCTTCTTCGCGTCGGCCACCTACAGCGGCCTGAACGGCAACTTCGTTCTGTCGCCGGAAGGCGGCTTCAACACGCAGACCTTCCTGGATGCGGACGGCGTCTGGCAGAACACGTATCAGCTCTATTCGGCGCCGCGCCCGGCCCGCACGGTCAAGGGCGACATGTCCTGGTTCTTCAACACCGGTTCCCTGGGCCATGAGATCAAGGCCGGGTTCAGCTATCAGAAGGCCGGCGTCACGTCGTCCACGGCCTGGCCGCCCTTCCAGTCGGGCGTCGGCCCGGGCCTCGCGGCCGCGACCTACGGCGACCTGTACGACTGCGGCATTCCCTGCGCCGTCATCACGCGCAACGGCGCGTTCGGCGCGGAGGCCAGGTACTGGGGCGCGTATATCGGCGACACCCTCACGTTTGACCGGTTGACGGTCAACGCAGGGCTCCGCTGGGACGAGCAGTACGGCACGAACCACCCGAGCGTCGTCCCGGGCAACCCGAGCTTCCCCGACGTGCTCCCGGCGTTCAACTATCCGGGCAGCGGCAAGCCGTTCACCTGGAAGAACTGGGAGCCGCGATTCGGCCTCACGTACGCGCTCGGCGACACCCGTTCGACGATCCTCAAGGCGAGCTACGCGCAGTACGCCGAGGCCCTCGGCACCGGCACCGTCACGATTCCCAACAACTCGGCCGGCGCCGCTTACGGTTATTTCGCGTGGAACGACGCCAACCACGACAACCTCGTGCAGCCGGGTGAGGTGGACACGAGCGCTGCGGGCCTGCAGTACACGCGCAACTACAATCCGGACAACCCGGGAGATCCGGGGACGCCGTCGAACAACGTCTCCCCCGGCCTCCAGGCGCCCAAGACCTGGGAGATCATCGCGGGCGTCGAGCACGAGCTGCTTCCCGCCTTCGCGCTCGGGTTCAACTACACGTACCGGAAGTTCACCGGCATCCTCTACGGCGCCTCGTCGCTCAACGGCCACACCTACGATCCCAACACCGGCGCCGTCCTGACGTCGGCGAACTATTCCCAGTACGCGCTGCTGACGGGCACGACGCCGAACGGCAGCTCCTTTAGCGAGCCGGTCTACACGATCGATCCGGCGACGCTCGCCGCGATCGGCGTCCCCGCCGGCTACCTCTCCGTGAATCGTCAGGACTACGACCAGACGTACAGCGGCTTCGAGTTCACGGCGACCAAGCGTCTGGCGAACCACTGGATGCTGCGCGGCAACTTCACGTACAACACGAACCGCCAGCACGTCGGCGCCAACGGCTGCATCGACCCGACGAACCTGCTGACGACGACCACGGTCAACGCCCAGTCCTGTCGCGACAACGATCTCGTCGCCATCATGTCGACGGGCAGCGGCAGCAAGGGCTCGGTGTTCCTCAACTCCCGCTGGCAGTTCAACGTGACCGGGATGTATCAGCTGCCGCTCGGCTTTAACCTCGCGACGAACGTCTACGGCCGCCAGGGTTATCCGATCAACTGGTACATTACGTCGGTCGATGCCAAGGCGAACGGCGGCGACGGCTTGAGCCGCAACGTCGTCGTGTCCCCTGCCGATGGCGACCGTTACAGCAGCGTCTTCGACATGGACCTGCGGCTCGAGAAGGTGATGAACATCACGCAGACCTCGACGCTCACGCTTTCGGCCGACTGCTTCAACGTCACCAACACGAACACGACCCTTCAGGTCCAGAACAAGCTGGGCGCCTACAGCGCCACGACCGGCGCCTTTACACCGCTCGCCAGCGCCAACACGATTCGCGAGATCATCAGCCCGCGGATCTTCCGGTTCGGCGTTCGCGTCGCGTTCTAAGCGATTCGTCCTCGGATTTCTCGCCGCCGGGAATGATCTTCCCGGCGGCTTTCTTTTGGTCTGAATAATGTCCCTGTTCCGGCGGCTTCGGGCTTCGGTCCCGGCGCTCCTGGTAGCGGCCGCAGCGCTCCCCGCCTGCCGCCGGGCGGCCGAAGCGCCGACCGCGAAGACCGCCGAGACGGCTCCGCCACGGCCTTCCGCGCCGTGGCCGAAGAACCTCGACGTCGTGCTCGTGACGATCGACACGCTGCGGGCCGACGCGGTGGGATTCGACGGCAACCGGCGCGTCGAGACTCCGGCGCTCGACAAGCTCGCCTCCCAGGGAGTCGTCTTCGACGAAGCGCACGCGCAGAACGTCGTGACGCTGCCGTCGCACACCAACATCCTGACCGGGCTCTACCCGTTCCAGCACGGCGTCCGGGACAACAGCGGGTTCAAGCTCGATCCGTCGGTGCCGACGATCGCCACCCTCCTTCACGACCGCGGCTACGCGACCGGCGCCTTCGTCGGCGCCTTCCCGCTCGACTCGCGCTTTGGCCTGACGCGGGGATTCGACGTCTACGACGACCGGTATCGCCGCGGGAAATCGACCCTGGATTTCGAGATGGCCGAGCGGCCGGGCGCGGAGGTCGTCGCGGCGGCGCGCGGGTGGTGGGAGAAACAGGCCGGCCGGCCCCGATTCCTCTGGATGCACCTCTACGATTGCCACGCGCCGTACCGGCCGCCGGCGCCGTTCGCCGAGCGCTACGCGGACGATCCGTATCTCGGGGAAGTCGCCGGCGTGGACGCCGCGCTCGCTCCGTTCCTCGGGTCCTTCCTCTCGGGCGGCGCCGGGCCGGCGCTCGTGATCGTGACGTCGGACCACGGCGAAGCGCGCGGCGATCACGGCGAGGAGACCCACGGCCTCTTCACCTACGAGGCGACGCTTCACATCCCGCTCGTCGTGTGGTGCCGCGGTGTTCTGCCGCCGGGCCGCAGTTCCGAATACGTCCGCCACGTGGACATCGCGCCGACGATCCTCGCGGCGCTCGGGGCCGAGAAGCCCGCCGCATGGCCGGGCGCGTCCCTGTTCCCACCGGAAGGCGTCGCGCCTCCGCGTCCCGCATATTTCGAGTCGTACTCGACGGCGTTCAACCGCGGCTGGGCGCCGCTGCGCGGCATGCTCGTGGACGGCGAGAAGTACATCGATCTGCCGATCCCCGAGCTCTACGATCTGCGGCAGGACGCAGCGGAGGCCAACAATCTCGCCTCGAAGAAGCCGGAGGAGCTGCGGCGGCTCGCGCGACTCGTTCCGGCGGGTTCGGATTTCCGATCCGCGGATCGGGCGACCCCGGGATCCGAAGAAGTCCAACAGCTTCGGAGCCTCGGCTATCTCGCGGGCAGCGCAGTGCGGAAGGACAAATACACCGAGGCGGACGACCCCAAGACGCTCATCGGCGTCGACCGGCGCATGCACGATTGTGTGGACCTCTATCAGCGGGGGAAGCTTCCCGAGGCGATCGCCGTGGCGCGCGACGTCGTGCGCGATCAGCCCGCGATGCCCATGGGCTACGAGAACCTGGCGTTCGTCCTGCGCCGCGCGGGCGCGACCGACGAGGCGCTCGCCGTCTACCGCAAGGCCGTGGATACCGGGATCGCCGGCGAGGAGCTCGTGCGCCAGTACGCGCTGGCGCTCTCGGAGTCGGGACGCGCCCCCGAGGCGCTCCAGCAGCTCGCGCGGCTCTCCGGGAGCACCGATCCGGACACCTTGAACGCGCTCGGCATCGCGCAGTCCGACGCGGGACAGGGGGCGGCCGCGGAGAAGACGTTCCGGCGCGTGCTCTCGATCGACCCGAAGAACATCGAGGCCTACGAGAATCTCGGCATCGTTCAGCTCCGGGCCGAGGATTCGCGCGCGGCGCGCGACTCCTTCGAGAAGGCGCTCTCGTTCGACGCGCAGGCCGCGCGGGCCTGGAACGGCCTCGGCGTCGCGCGGCTGCGGCTCGGGCAGGAGCGCGCGGCCGTCGACGCCTGGAAGAAGGCCGTGGAGTTCGATCCGCAGCTCTACGACGCGCTCTTCAATCTGGGCCTCGTGGCCGGCAAAAACGGCCTGCGGAAGGAGTCGCGGGAGGCGCTCGAGCGGTTCGTGGCCGAGGCCCCTCCGGGACAGTACGGCCCGGACATCGCCAAAGCGCGCAACATGCTCCGGGAGCTGCGCGAGGCGGGCTCGTGAGCCGGTCCGCCGGGAGCTTAAGGAAGCCTCAGAACGCCCGTCCAGACGCGCCGGCGCGCGCGTTTTGGGTTACGCTTGGGCAGGCGGTGTCGTGATGCTCGGCCTGGTCGGTTTCGCGCTGTCCGTGCTGCCTCTTCTGGCCTCCGCGCCCGCCGCAGAGGCGGCTCAACCGCAGGCCGCGCCGCAGCCGCAGAGCGTCCAGGAAAGCGCCGAAGTCAGCCTGGTCGAGGTGCCGGTCCGCGTACTCGACCGCCATGGCAATCCCCTGCGGGATCTCACCGAAAAGGATTTCGAAGTCTTCGACGATGGCAAGCGTCAGGAGATCGTCGCGTTCGACCGCATCGATCTCGCGCAGAAGGCCGTGGAGACGGGCGCTCCGGCGGTCATCCAGCCGGCGGCGCGAAGGCATTTCCTCCTGTTGTTCGATCTCTCCTTCGCCAAGCCCAAGGCGGTGGTCGCGGCGCGGCGCGCCGCAAAGGAGTTCGTGCTCGGGCTGCCGCCGAACGATTTCGCATCGGTCGCCACGTTCTCGGTCGAGAAGGGCGTCCGGCTCCTCGTCACGTTCTCGGGAGACCGGGTTCAGCTCGCCCAGGCGATCGACACGCTCGGACTGACCGACGTGAACAGCCTGGGAGACGACCCGCTCGCGTTCGTCTACGAGGTCATGCGGTTGTACGGCGCCGGGAGCGCGGCGAGCTCGGAGCGCGGCGGCGCGAACCGCGAGGCGTCGGCGGCCGCGATCCTCGAGGCGCTGCAGACGTTCACATCCCTCGGGCGCGCCTCGCTCGATCAGTACGAGCGCGGCCGGGTCGCGCGCCTGACGGGCTCCCTCGCCGAGGTCGCCACGGCCCTCGACGCGATCCAGGGGCGCAAGGACATCATCTACCTGTCGGAAGGCTTCCAGAGCCGGCTGCTCACGGGCGCGACCGAGACCAGTCAGGAGCACGACTGGAAGTTGAACGGCGAGCACTGGAAGGTGGATCCCGAGAAGGCCTACGGCAACACGAACCTGCAGGAGCAGCTCAAGTCCATGGCGAGCCTGTTCCGCCGGTCCGATTGCGTCATCCACGCCGTCGACATCTCCGGCCTGACGACCGACTCCGCTCCCGATTCCCAGGGCTCCCAGGTGGCGCGCGGCGACAACGCGCTCTTCGAGCTCGCGGACGCGACGGGGGGCGAGGTCCTGAAGAACGACAACGACTTCCAGAGGCAGCTCGGCCGCCTGATCTCGCGGACGAACCTGGTCTACGTCCTCACGTTCCGTCCGGCGGCTACGGGCGAGAGCAACCGCTACCACGAGCTGAAGGTGAAGGTGAAGGTGTCCGGAGCGCGCCCGATCGCGCGCGCGGGGTACTACGAGCGGCCCGCCTATCATTTGCTCTCGCCGCTCGAGCGCAACCTCCTCGCGGCCGACGTCATCGCGAACGAGACTCCGATCGCGCAGATCCCGGTGCGCCTGCTCGGAGCGCCGATGCCGGGCGGGGCGGGTCCGGCGCGGGTACCGGTGCTCATCGACGTTTCGGGACCCGAGCTCCTGATCGGGGAGCGCGGGTCCGAGGCCGCGGCGGAGATGTACGTGTATGCGTACGACGGCCAGGGGACGCTCCGCGATTACTTCGCCCAGATCGTCCACATCGACCTCGGCATCAACCGCGAGCGGCTGGAAAAGGGCGGCCTCCGTTACGAGGGCCAGCTGACGCTCCTGCCCGGCGACTATCGCGTCCGAGCGCTCGTCCGAAACAGCTCGACCGGCCGCATGGGGCTCTCGGCCGAGACGATCCACGTTCCGGACTTCTCGGAGAAGACGCCCTATCTCGCGCACCCGCTCTTCATGGAGAGCTCCGCCGACGGCATCTTCGTTCGGGGACGTTCGGGAGCCGCCGCCGGCGCGGTCGAGACGCCCTCGCTGCCCGTGGCTCCGCCCGACCTCGTCCCGGCGGCGAATCCCGAAGTGCGCTCGGGGAGCCCGACGCAGCTCTCCGTCGTGGCGTACTACTTCGGCGATCCGGAGGCCCTGAAGATCGGGGCGCAGGTGCTATCGGAGACCGGCCGGCCGCTCGGCGAGGGTGCGATTCGCGTCATCGGCCAGTCTTCCGCGGACTCCGACGGCAAGCGGGTGCTCATGGTCTCGTTCACCCCGGAGCAACTCTCACCGGGCCTCTACGCGCTGCGCGTGTTCCTCCACGACGCGGCGACGGGCAAGTCGGGGACCGCGTCGGCGCCGTTCCGCGTCCGTTGAGCCGGCGTCGGTGCGCCGCGGCGGCGGCCGCGCTCTTCGCCGTGCTCGCGGCGGCCTGCGGACGCGGCACGCCCCCGCCGGTCGTGCTCATCTCGATCGACACGCTGCGGGCCGACCACCTGCCGGCCTACGGATATCGCGGCGTCGAGACGCCGGCCCTCGACGCCCTCGCGCGCGACGCCGTGCTTTTCGAGAACGCGTACTGTCAGGTTCCGCTCACGCTGCCCTCGCACGCCGTCCTCCTGACCGGGCTGCCGCCGCTATCGCAACGGCGTGCGCGACAACCTCGGGTTTCGCCTCGCTCCCTCGATCCCGACGCTCGCCTCGCAGCTGCGCGGCGAAGGCTACGCGACCGGCGCGGCGGTCTCGTCGCTCGCGCTGCGCGCGGATCGCGGTCTCGACTCCGGCTTCGACTTCTACGACGACCGCTTCCCGAAGGAGTCGCCCGACGAGCGCGCCGGAACGGCGAGCGCCGCCGTGCTCCTCCACTGGCTCGACACCGTCTCGGGCCGCCCGCCGTTCCTCTTCCTCCACCTCTACGAGCCGCACGCGCCGTACACGCCGCCCGAGCCCTTCCGCAGCCGTTACGCGGCGCATCCATACGACGGGGAGATCGCCGCGGCCGACGCGGCGGTGGGACGGTTCCTCGACGACCTGAAGCGCCGCGGGCTCTACGAGGGCGCGCTCGTCGTGCTTCTGTCGGATCACGGCGAGGGCCTCGGCGATCACGGCGAAGACGAGCACGGGGTCTTCCTCTATCGCGAAGCGATCCACGTCCCGCTGATGGTGAAGCTTCCGGGCAGGCGTCGCGCGGGCGAGCGGATCGCGCGGCCGGCGGCGCTCGGGGATGTCTTCGCGACGGTCGCGGCGGCGGCGCGGATCGATCGCCCGGCGGCGACCGAGGGTCGGGATCTTCTGGCGCGCGAGACGCCGGGCGGCCCGCCGCGGCGCATCTATTCCGAGACGCTCTATCCGCGTCTCGCGCTCGGCTGGAGCGAGCTCTTCTCGCTGACCGACGCCCGCTATCAGTATATCGAGGCGCCGCGGCCCGAGCTCTACGACGTCGCCGCCGATCCGGGCGAGCGGCACGACCTCGCCTCGGGCATGCCCGATCCCTTTCGCGCGATGCGCGCGGAGCTCGAGAAGGTGCCCCGCGCGGAAGCGGCGCCGGAGAAGGCGAGCCGCGAGGAGATCGAGAAACTCGGATCGCTCGGTTACATTTCCATGACGCGCGGCGCGCCCGGCGCGGCGCTCCCGGACCCGAAGGACCGGATCGGATCGCTCGCGAAGTACAAGAAGCTCTTCGAGCTCTACTATGCGAAGGACGACGCCCGGGTCGTGCCGCTCGCGGGAGAGATCCTGGCGGCGGAGCCCGGAATGATCTCGGTCTGGCGGATGCGATCCTCGAGCCGCGAGCGCCTGGGCGACCTCGACGGCGCGGCGCGGGACCTCGAGAGCGCGCTCGCGCGGTGCCCGGACGCGACCGCGGAGCAGAAGAGCGAGGTCATCGAGGAGCTCGCGAACGTGCGCGCGCGTCTCGGAGACCGCGCGAAGGCCGAGGAGATCCTTCGTGCGGGCCTCGCGGGCCCGCTCGCGACCGACGGAATGCGCGTGGCGCTCGCCCGGATCCTCGCCGAGACCGGGCGTTCCGAGGAGGCCGCGAAGATCCTGCCGCCCGCGTCGGCCTCCGACTCTGCGGCGCTCTCCGACGCGCGCGGAGTGGCCGCCGCGGAGTCCGGCCGGATCGACGACGCGCGCCAAGCCTTCGAGGCGGCGCTCGCGCAGGAGCCGGGCAATGCCACTGTGCTCCTCCACATGGGCATGCTTTCTCTCCGCGAGCGGAAGTTCGCCGACGCGGAGAGCTGGTTCCAGAAATCGCTTGCGAGTCGGCCCGAGGCGCCCGGCACGCTGTCGGCGCTCGGGCTTGCCCAGGTCCAGCAGGGGAACTCGTCGGGCGCGTCCGAGTCCTGGTCCAAGGCCGTGCGGCTCGATCCCACGCAGTACGACAGTCTTTTGAATCTCGGGATGCTCCTGGGACGAATGGGGAAGCTCGACGAGGCGCGAAAGCCCCTCGAGCAGTTCGTGAAGACGGCTCCCCGCCCTCAATATGCGGCGCAAATCGCGCAAGCGCAGCGGCTCCTGAAATCCCTCCCGGCCTCGGGCCGGTGACGGCGCCGCCGGCGCGGCGGATTTGAGTTACGCTTGCCCGAGGCGGCTCCATGTTCCGGTTGATCTCGATCGCGATCGCCTCCGTGACCCTGCTTGGGGCGGTGCATCCCTCCGCGCCCGAGCCCGAGACGCCGTTCACCGAATCCGCGGAAGCCGTCCTCGTCGAGGTGCCCGTGCGCATCTCCGATCGCAACGGGAACCCGATCCGCGGCCTCGAGGCGAAGGACTTCGAGGTCTTCGATGACGGAAAGAAGCAGGAGATCCTCGCGGTCGATTCGATCGATCTCGCCCGAAAGACGCGGAAGCCCGGCGCTCCGGCGGAGCCGCTCAACCCGGCCGCCCGGCGCCACTTCCTGATCCTCTTCGACTTCTCCTTCGCGCATCCGAAGGCGATCCTCCAGGCGCAGCGCGCGGCGCGCGAGTTCGTGCTGTCGGGACTTTCCGACGCGGACTTCGCGGCCGTCGCGACGTACTCCGTCGAGCACGGCCTGAAGCTGCTCATGACGTTCTCGTCGGATCGCGTGCAGCTCTCCCACGCCATCGACACCCTCGGCCTCGTTCCGACGGAGGACCTCGCCAAGGATCCGCTCTCCTTCGCCTTCGACACGGCCAGAGACGCTGCCGACGAGCTCGCGCATCGGGCAAAAGGAGTCCCAGGCGGCGGCGATCACCGAGACGCTTCAGACGCTGCAGCAGATTTCCCGCGCCCGATACGACCAGTACGCACGCCTGCGGATCCGGCGGCTGACCGAGTCGCTCGGCGATCTGGCGAGCGCGCTCGACTCCGTGAGCGGACGCAAGGACATCATCTACATGTCCGAGGGCTTCGAGAGCCGCCTCGTCACGGGAACGCGGGACACCGAGCTCGAGCGCGAGTGGATCATCAGCGGCGAGCAGTGGAAAGTGGACGGCGACAAGCGCTTCGGCAACACCACGCTGCAGGACGACATCCGCCAGGTCGGCGACCTCTTCCGCCGCTCCGACTGCGTGCTGCACGCGGTCGACATCGGCGGCCTGCGGCTCGATCCGGAGAACACGACCGTCGACAACCCGGCCGAGAATTCGCTCTTCGAGCTCGTGCAGCCGACGGGAGGCGAGGTCCTCCGCAGCAGCAACGATTTCCGCGGGCAGCTCGACCGGCTCGTCGCCAACACGAGCCTCGTGTACGTGCTGTCGTTCCGGCCCACCCGCAGCGGCCAGGAGGGGAAGTACCACGCGCTCCGGGTGAAGGTGAAGGTCTCCGGGGCGCGCGTCGTCTCGCGGGCCGGCTACTACGAGCGGCCGCCTTTCCGGCAGCTCTCGCCGCTCGAGCGGAATCTCGTCGCCGCCGACGTGATCGCCAACGAGACTCCGGTCTCCGACATCCCGACGCGGATGCGGATCTCGCCGCAGCCCGATGCCTCCGGCCTGGCGCGCGTGCCGGTGCTGATCGAGATCCCGGGAACGGCGCTGCTGGCGCACCAGGTGGGCGACCGATTGCCGGTCGAGATCTACGTCTACGCGCACGACGCCTCGGGGGCGCTGCGCGACTACTTCACGCAGACGGTCCAGGTCGACCTCGGCCTCCACCGCGACCGCCTCACCCGCGGCGGCCTTCGCTATTTCGGACAGCTCGCGCTGGCGCCGGGCAACTACCGGGTCCGCGCCCTCGTGCGCAACGGCCAGAACGGACGCATGGGGCTGGTCGTCGAGGACGTGCGCGTCCCCGACTTCTCCGGCAAAGAGCCCTACATCGCGCCGCTCCTCTTTCTCGACAGCTCCTCCCCGGGAATCTTCGTTCGCGGCAAGATGGGCGAGGCGGCCAAGAGCGCCGCCGATCGGGTGACCCTGCTCCCGACCCCGGGGGCGGACCTTCTTCCGGCGGCGCTTCCCGAGATGCGCTCCGGCAGTCCGGCGCACGTCTCGCTCGTGGCCTACTACTTCGGCGAGCCGCAGAACGACGCGTTGAAGATCGGCGCGCAGGTGCTGACGGAGGACGGGCGGCCGCTCGAGGAGGGCGACGTTCGGGTCCTGGAGAGGTCGCCCTCCGATTCGGACGGGCGTCAGGTTCTGATGGTGGCGTTCACGCCGGAGCGCCTCTCTCCGGGGCGCTATTCTCTGCGCCTCATCCTCCGCGACGCCGCCACGGGCAAGGGCGGCCACGCCTCGGCCCCCTTCCTGGTTCGGTAGCAGCCCGCCAAGCGCCGCGTGATTCTCCCGGCGGCGCTTCTCGTCCTCGGCGGTCTCCTCTCTTCGCCCGCGCAGGACGCGCCCCGCGACCCGGCGCCGCAGCTCGGGCGGGAGCTCGACGCGCTGCGCCGCCGGAGCGCGTCCGTCGCGCCCGGAACTCCCGCGGCGCGCAAGCTCGCGAGCGAGCTCGGCAGGATCGGCGCGGGCTACCTCGAGGCCGGGGACAACGGCCGCGCCATCGAGCTGCTCGAGGAGGCCTACGGCTGGGACGAGCAGAACGGACTCGTCCTTTCGGAGCTGACGCTCGCGTACGTGCGGGCCGAGGACTTCGCGTTCGCGCGCTTCTATCTCGAGCTCGCCGAGCAGCGGGCCACGCAGGCGCCGCCCGAGGCGTACGCCACGCTCGGCGAGGTGTACTACTCCCTGAACCGGATCGAGGACGCCGTGCTCGCCTGGGAGCAGTTCGAACGGCTCGAGGGAAATGATCCGGCGGTGCTGCGGCGCCTCGCGCGCGCGCGGCAGGAGCTCTCGCTCTCGCACGGGCAACGGCTTCTCGAGATTCCCGGCTTCTCGATCTCATCGGACGAGGCCATCCCTCCGGACGTCGTCGAGAAAGTCGCCGACCGCCTGACCGTGGACTACAAGGAACTATCGGGCTTCTTCGGCGCGACGCTGCCCTCGGGGCAGGTCGTCATCCTCTACGCGGGCCGCGCGTACTTCTCGCTCGTCTCCGTCCCGGAGTGGGTGGGTGGCGTCTTCGACGGCAAGATCCGCATCTCGATGGATCCGGACCAGGGCGTCACGCCGGCGCTCGAGGGAGTTCTCACGCACGAGCTCGCCCACGCGCTCATCCGGAGGATCTCGAACGATCGCGCGCCGGGATGGCTCCATGAGGGGCTCGCGCAGTGGGCGGAAGGCAAACGTCTTCTGCCGCGCGACCTGCGCGAGATTTTCGCCGGAGGGCGAAGGCCCGCGGCGCTGGCCGAGATGGAGGGCAATCTCGCCCGGAAGTCCGATCGCGCCGCGGCGCGCGCGCTCTACGCGGAAGCGTTAGGGCTCGTCGAGTACCTCGTCCAGCACCGCGGGGAAGGCGCCTTGATCTGCCTGCTCCACGACCTCGCCGAAGGCGCGTCGATGGAGGATGCGCTCAAGCTCGAGACGGGACTGACGGGCGCCGGCCTCGTCTCGGCGTGGAGGTCCTGGGCCGGCCTCTAAAGGCGTTTACGGGCGGGCCTCGGCCCGGTCCCGGACCCGCAGATCGGACGCCGCCGTCGAGTGGTCGGAGACGGCGGCCCGCGGCGAGCCGCCGTTGGCGAGCCACCAGTGCCGCGCGCGCTCCTCGGTCCATCGGTCGGCCGTGCGAATCGCGCGCAGGCGGTCGGCCAGCTCGTGCGCCGTCTGGGGTCGGTTGGCCGGGTCCTTCTCGAGGCAGGAAAGAATGGTCCGATCGAGCTCGGGCGGCAGGCCGCCCTCGACCCACTCCGACGGGGGAGTGGGCTGCTTCTGGACGTGGTCCATCAGAATCTGCATGGACGTGCCTTCCTCGAAGACGCGGCGCCCGGTCAGGAGCCAGTAGGCCACGCACCCGAGCGAGTAGATGTCGCTCCTCCAGTCGACGTCCGGCGAGCCGAGCCCCATCTCCGGCGACATATAGCCGGGCGTGCCCGCGATCACGCCCGTCATCGTCACCGGAGCGCGCGCGTCGGCGACCGGATTCTTGACGAGGCCGAAATCGAGCAGCTTCACGAAGTCCCAGTCGAGGCCGTAGCGGCAGACGTAGATGTTCGCCGGCTTGACGTCGCGGTGGATGAGGCCGCCCTCGTGGGCCTCCGCGAGCGAATGACAGGCCTGCTCGAGAAGGTACAGCGCCCTTTCCGGCGGAACGCGGCCGAAGCGATGGACGAGCGTCTCGAGGTCGAAGCCTTCGAGCAGCTCCATCACGTAGTAGAAGGTTCCGTCTTCCGTCGTCCCGAAGTCGTAGACGTCCACGGTGTGCGGCGATCGCAGTCCCGCCGTGGCCTGCGCCTCGCGCTCGAAGCGGCCGAAGAGCTCGCGGGAGTCGGAGCCCGCCCCGAGGCGGATCAGCTTGACCGCCGCCTGCCGCGCGAGAAGGCGATGGCTGGCGCGCCAGACCTCGCCCATGCCGCCGCGGCCGAGGAGCTCCTCCAGGCGATAGCTGCCCATCTCCTGGCCCTTGCCGGCGGCCATGGCGAGGTCGAAGACGATGCGGGAGACGACGAGCGCCACGGCGCACGCGACCGCCGTGGGAAGGAACATGATCGCCGTCAGGGACATGGTCGGCGACGTTCCGCCCACGGCGACGTTCAGCGCCAGCGCGGCCGGGTCCATGAGGGCCGCGGCGATCGTCGCGACGGTCGTCTTGCCGCGCGTGTTCGGCACGATCAGGGGATATGCGAGGATCCACACGGCGACCGCCGACCAGCCGCGGGGCATGACGTCGGGGCGGATCGTCATCGAGTGGAACATGATTCCGAGGAAGAGGGCCTCGACCACCTCGTAGAGGAGACCCAGGTCGAGCAGCTTTTCGGGCGAGAGCATTTCCCGATACGCGATCCAGGCCACCGAGAGCGAGAGGCCAAGGCTCCCGAGCACGGCGAGCAACCACAGGACCGACACGCCGGACCGGGGGTCGAACGGCGTGACGATGCGGTCCACGACGGCGAACAGCACGGAAGCCGCGGCGCCGATGAGCGCGATCGTGGCGAGACGGCGGGCGCCCGCCGCGAGGAGGTCCGGCCGCAGGTTCCCCGTCGAGGCTGTCGAGCCTCCCGCGGGAGCGCCGCTGCCGGGCGAGCTTTTCTTTCGAATGCGCAGCGTCATGAGGATTGCCTGTCTGATTCTACGGAAAGCGGTAGACTCGGATCTGTCGGGGGAGCCCACTCCGCCGCTTCTCGAAGGCGCGGCGGACGGCTGAGAGTCTCCGGACGGCCGATCCGGCCGCCGGAGAGACCCCGTGAACCTGATGCGGGTAATGCCGCCGTAGGGAGGTCGAGATGAGCGTTCGTCGGGATTCCCTTCCCACCAACCGGGTGGCCAATCGCGAGCCGCTTCCGGGCTCGCGCAAGATCTACGCCTCCGGGCCGCGCGGCCTGCGCGTCCCCTTCCGGGAAATTACGCTCCAACCGACGCGGGGGATGCGGGGCGAAACGGAGCTCCACGCGCCGCTGCGCGTCTACGACACGTCCGGGCCCTACACCGACCCGGACGTGGACATCGACCTGCGTCGCGGCCTTCCGGAGCTCCGGCGCGAGTGGATCGACGCGCGGGGGCCGTACACCGAGGGCGATCCCGTCCGGCGCGGGGCGCCGGAGCTCGCGCTGACGCGGCCGCCACGCGCCCGTCGGGCGAGCGGCCCGGTCACCCAGATGTTCTACGCGCGGCGAGGCGAGGTGACGCCCGAGATGGAATTCGTGGCGGTGCGCGAGGCGTGCGCGCCCGAAAAGGTGCGGAGCGAGATCGCGCGCGGCCGCGCGATCCTGCCGGCCAACATCAATCACCCCGAGTCCGAGCCGATGATCATCGGACGCAATTTCCTCGTGAAGATCAATGCCAACATCGGCAACTCCGCCGTGGGCTCCTCGATCGAAGAGGAGGTCGAGAAGATGACCTGGGCGACGCGATGGGGCGCCGATACGGTCATGGACCTCTCGACCGGCCGCAACATCCACGAGACCCGGGAGTGGATCCTTCGGAACTCTCCGGTCCCGATCGGAACCGTCCCGATCTATCAGGCGCTCGAGAAGGTCGGCGGGAAGGCCGAGGAGCTGACCTGGGAGGTCTATCGCGACACGCTGATCGAGCAGGCGGAGCAGGGCGTCGACTACTTCACGGTGCATGCCGGCGTCCGGCTCGCCTACATCCCGCTGACCGCGGGTCGCGTGACCGGGATCGTCTCGCGCGGCGGCTCGATCATGGCCAAGTGGTGCCTCGCGCATCACCTGGAAAGTTTCCTTTACACTCGGTTCGACGAAATCTGCGAGATCCTGAAGACCTACGACGTCTCCTTTTCGCTCGGCGACGGGCTGCGCCCCGGCTCGACCGCCGACGCCAACGACGCGGCGCAGTTCGCGGAGCTCGAGACGCTGGGCGAGCTGACGACGAAGGCCTGGGCGCAGGACTGCCAGGTCATGATCGAAGGACCGGGCCACATCCCGATGGACCGGATCCGGGAAAACGTGGAGAAGGAGCTCGCGATCTGCCACGAGGCGCCCTTCTACACGCTCGGCCCGCTCGTGACGGACGTCGCGCCGGGCTACGACCACATCACGTCGGCGATCGGGGCCGCCATGATCGGCTGGTTCGGCACGGCGATGCTCTGTTACGTGACTCCCAAGGAGCACCTCGGCCTGCCCAACAAGAAGGACGTGAAGGACGGCGTCATCGCCTACAAGATCGCCGCGCACGCGGCGGACCTCGCCAAGGGCCATCCCGGCGCGCGCCTCTGGGACGACGCGCTGTCGAAGGCGCGGTTCGAGTTTCGCTGGGAGGATCAATTCCACCTTTCACTGGACCCCGAGACGGCGCGCGAGTTCCACGACGAGACGCTGCCGGCCGAGGGCGCGAAGGTCGCGCACTTCTGCTCGATGTGCGGCCCGCACTTCTGCTCGATGAAGATCACGCAGGACGTGCGCGACTATGCGGCAAGCCTGGGCGTCGCCGAGGGGGAGGCGCTGGCGCGCGGGATGGAAGAGAAGTCGGAGGAGTTCCGCCGCGAAGGGGCGGAGATCTACCGGAAGGTCTAGCCCGAGACTTTGCCGTCGGGGCCGCCCTCCCGGAGCCGGCGCGTCTCTTCGACGACCCGACCGAAGCCACGCGCCCGGGCGTCCCGTGACAGCGAATCGAGCTCCGCCGTCGCGCGCTGCCGGTCGCCGGATTCCAGATCGATCCGCGCGAGGGCGAGGCGCGCATCGAGCTGGAAGTTGACCCATCCGATTCGGCCGGCCTTCCGGAGGACGTCTTCGACTTCCTTGCGGGCCTGCGCGACGCGTCCGGCGGCGGCGTCCGCGCGGGCGCAGGCGATGAGCGCCGGGATCGTTTCGTTGACCTGAGCCGAGGCGCGCAGTAACGCGCGAACGCGTCCGGCGGTCTCCTCCGCTTCGCGCGTGCGTCCCAGGAGAAGCAGCGCTTGGATGAGGGAGCCCTCCGCCAGCGCCTGATTGCCCCTCGTTCCGCTCTTCTGAAACTGTGTGTCCGCCTCCCGCGACAGGCCGGCGGCTTCCTCGGCGCGCCCCGATGCGATCAGGACGTCGACCTGCGAGAGAGCGCTCTCGGCCCGCGTCTCGCTCTCGCCGAGCCTTTCCTGGATCGCCATGGCTTCCTTCGCGTACTTTCCAGCCTCCCCGAGATCGCCCATGTCGAACAGCACGCCCGAGAGAAGGTTGATCTGGCGCGCCTCGGCGCTCTCGTTCTTGAGGCTCTTCTCGATCGAAAGCGCGTCCTCGTAGTTCTTCTTCGCGGAAGACAGGTCCCCCATGGAATGAAACACGTCTCCGATGCACTCGAGCGTCCACGCCTCCCACGAGGGCTTTTGGATTTCCCGGGAGATCGCGAGGGCCTCCCGGTGCAGGTCCATCGATCGCGAGAGGTCTCCCTGATCCCAAGCGACGGTCGCGATGCCGTTCAGAGCCCAGGCGATGCCGGCGCGGTCGCCAACCTCCAGGTCGATCGCGTGAAGCTCCTCGAGCTCGCGCCGGACGAGGGCGAGATCCCCGGCCTGGATCCAGTCGAGGTTGATGAGATCGGTCAGTGCGGCCGCTTCGCCCCGCCGGTCGCCGAGGCCGTGGAACGTTGCGAGCGCCTGTCGATAGAGCGCGCGTCCTCCGGACAGGTCGCCCAGACTGGCGAGGATGCCGCCGAGGTTCCGGATTGCGTCCGCGGCGCCGTCGCGATCGCCGGCCTGCTCGTAGAGATCGCGCGCCTCCTCATACTTGGCCCGCGCGGCCGGATAACTCCCCTGAGAGTCCAGAGCAGACGCCTCCTCGAGGCGCGCGCGAGCGAGGATCCGCTTCTCGTCGAGCCGCGCGGCTTTCGCCGCGGCCCGGCCGGCCGCGGCGTTCTGCCGCGCGAGGTCGGACAGTGCTCCGGCGGCCGCCGCCTCCGCGAGGTCGATCCGCGGATCGTCCCCCTGCGGCGCCGGCAGCTTCTGAAGGAGAACGACCGTGGCGAGCGAGTCCTTGAGGTGGCCTCCCGAGAGCTGCGCCCGGGCGAGGCGAAGGCCGTGTTCCGCGTCGTCGGGGTATGCCGTCCACAGCGATCGGTAGAGTCCGATGGCCTCGTCCCATTTCTTTCGGGACTGCGCCAGGCGGGCGCGGCTCAAAAGACGCTCCTCGTTCGAGAGTCCTTCCGAGTGCTCGACCGCCTTTTGCGCCTCCTCTTCGGCCCGGCGGTCGTAGCCCAGGGCCGACCACGCCTCCGAGAGCGCCGCGTGGGCGAGGGAGAAGCCCGGCTCCGTCTCGGTGGCCCGGACGAGGAGGTCGCGAGCCTCCGGCGCGTCCCCTCGGCGCAACCGGTCGAGCCCTTCGGCGTAGAGGCGCGTCGCGTCGGGGTTCGCGGGAAGGGAGGCCTTCACTACGGCCGCCTCGGCCGCGGTGCGTCCGGCGAGACCGAGCTTGCCGCGCAGCTGCTGGCCGGCCGAGGACACGAGGGTGAAGAGGTCCGCTTCCGAGCCCGTCTCCGAAACGGACGCCACCGTGTCGCCGCTCCGCGCGTCCTGGACCAGGAGATCGACGCGAATCCTTTCGCCTCCCGGCGCGGCCAGCGTGACGTAGGAGCCGAGGACGATCTCGTCGGCGTTCAGATCGGAGCGCAGGTTCGCCAGCGTCTCGGCCGACAGCGGACCGGCCGGGGGAGTGACGCGGCGGCGCGCCACATTCTCGGCCGGCACGATGCGGACTCTTTCGCCGGCGGCGAGCTCCGCCGTGACCATCGCGGAGAAAGCGGTGCCGAGCCAGTCGGTCTCGGTCCGGCCCGAGAGATTTCTCAGGCCGAGGACGGCCAGCGAGGGCCGGATCCGATTCGGCACTCCGTTCGACGGCGCCGCCCCGGCGCGGCCTTTCGAGCGAACCGCGAGAGCGATGAGGACGGCGGCCGCGGCCGCGCCGGCCGCCGTGACCAGCCACCGCGCGTAGCGGCGCCGCTCCGGCCTCGATGGGTCCGGCGGTGGCGGAGACGCGATAGGCGCCGGTTCCTCTTCCTTCGCGGGCGCTGCGTCCGAAGGCGAGGCGGCCTTCCTCAGGTCGATCGCGAGCTCCCGCGCGGAGGAATATCGGTCCTCCGGATTTTTCGCGAGGCACCGCCGGAGGATCCGCGAATCGGCGCCGGGAACCTGCCCGCTGCCCGGCGCGAGCCCGGGCGGCTCGTCCTGGAGAACGGCGATCATCGTCTCCGCGGCGGACGAACGCTCGAAGGCGCACCGCCCGGAAAGCATCTCGTAGAGCACGGCGCCGAGCGAAAAAACGTCGGCCCGGCCGTCGACCGGCGCTCCCCGCACCTGTTCGGGAGACATGTAGTTGATCGTTCCCAGGACGAGCCCCGGCTCCGTGACCGCTTCGGAGGACGCGCCGGTTTCCACGGAATACCCCGGGCCGAGCTTGGCGAGGCCGAAGTCCAGGATCTTCACGCGGCCGTCGCGGGTCAGGAACAGGTTCGCCGGTTTGAGGTCCCGGTGCACGATCCCCTTGTCGTGCGCCGCGGCGAGACCGTCGGCGACCTGCGCCGCGAGCTCGGCGGCCTGACGCGGCGCGATCGGCCCGACCTCCAGCCTCGACTGGAGTGTCTCGCCCTCGAGGAGCTCGGTGACGATGTACGGGCGCCCGTCGTGCGAACCCACGTCGTAGACGGCGGTGATGTTGGGGTGATTCAGGGACCCGGCCGACTGCGCTTCCCGCTCGAAGCGCCGCAGCCGATCCCGATCGTCCGCGAGCGACGGGGAAAGAATCTTGATCGCGACGTCGCGTTTGAGCCTTTCGTCGCGGGCGCGATAGACGTGTCCCATCGCGCCCGAGCCCAGCCGGCCAACGATCGTGTAGGGGCCGAGCCGGCCCGGGAATTCGCCTGCGGGCGGGTCGGAGGGCGACGCCTTGGTCGAGGTCGGTTGCGGGAGCGCCGCTTCGAGCGTGTCGCGGTCCGGCGGAGCGACGCTTCCCGACGCCTCCTCGATCCGCACGGGCGCGACGAATCGATACCCGACGCGAGGGACCGTCTCGATGTAGTCGCTCCCGTCCTGGTCCTCGAGCGCTTTCCGGATCGTCCAGATGTTCTTGGTGAGATTGCTCTCCTCGACGACCGTGTCGGGCCAGAGGGCCGCCATGAGCTGCTCCTTGGTCAGGAGGTGGCCGGCGTTGCGGACGAGGAGCGCCAGGGTGTCGAAGACGCGGGGCTGAAGGCTCGTCGGCTTGCCATCACGCGTGAGACGCCGCTCCGCGACGTCGAGCCGGAACGGCCCGAAGCGGTAGCGCTCGCCGGAATTCGGACCGCTGGGCGCTCTATCCATTCCTTATCCAGAAGAAATCCATGGGGAAGCCAGCGCTCGCCCAAGGACGGAATTATTCCACGCAGTCATCCTGCCCCCCGAAAAGGAGGGCCCAATGGCTTTTCGATGGATTCGGAGGATCTCGGCCGCGTTGCTCTTCCTGACTCCGGTCCTGACTCAGGCGGCGCCGCAGCCGCAGGCCAGGACGTTCGTGTCGGCCAAGAAGGGGAGCGATTCGGCCAATTGCGGCCGGACGTCGCCCTGCCGGACGTTCAATCGGGCGATCGCGCTGACGTCTCCCGGCGGCGAGGTGGTCGCGCTCGACTCGGGCGGCTACGGCGCCGTGACGATCAGTCAAGCAGTGACCCTCGAGGCGCCCGACGGTGTCTACGCCGGGATGACGGTGTCCGCGGGAGACGGAATCACGGTTGCGGCAGGTGCGTCCGACGTAATCGTTCTGCGAGGGCTGACGGTCGTCGGAGCGGGAACGAGCGGGAACGGGGTCACGATCGCTTCGGCCGGCACGGTCCACGTCGAGCACTGCACGATCCGGGGATTCGCTGCGGGCAACGGCATTTTTGCCACACAGTATGTCTTCCAGTACCTCTACGTTGCGGACACCGACGTCTCGGAGTGCAATGTCGGAGTGAAGCTTGCGGCCTCGACGCTCCTCAACCCCGGGCCGTCGACCGCCACGATCGATCGCTCTCACTTCGCAGGAAGCCTGACGGCCGGCCTCTTCGTGGCATCGTCCGAGAATCCCATTTACGTCGCCTTGGCTGACTGCACCATCCGAGGCGGAAGCATTGGAATCTTCGCCCACGACGTAGTGCGCCTCCAGTTGAATCGGTGTGAGATCTCCAACAATTCCAATACCGATCTCGAGGCGACCGGGGACGGCCCGCTCATCTACCTCACGAGCTCCGTGATTGCGAGCTTACAGAGCAATGGAGGCATTCTCCAGTCTTCGACGTCCCAGGTCTGTTCGTCAGGCAACAATTTCATCTTGGGTGGAGGTGGGAGCATCAATCAGTGTCCTCTCCGCTGACGTGAAGAGAGACCCATCATGATTTCCAGAAACTCGTTTGCAGGGATTTTGGCCTTCGCCGTTCTGGCTTCGTCCTGTTCGAAGGGGACCGGTGCGGCGCCGCCCGCCGGCACCGCCCTTGCGGAGGCGCCGGCGACCGCTCCGCCCACGGCGTCGCGCCTCCCGGATCCCTGCGCGCTCGCGACGGCGTCGGAGGTCGGCGCGATCCTGAAGCGAAAGCTCGTTTCGTCCTCGTCGGGCTCGGACTGCGAGTATGGCAACGCGCCGGACGCCGTGGACATCGCGTCGCTGACGGACGTGAAGGTCGGGCTCGCGCGGGACGACATGACCGAGGCCCAGGTCAAAGGGATTTACGCGCAGACGGGCAAGACCGTGCGGAAGGCCCTCGACCCGGATTCGAAGGGTCTGCAAGGCACGCTCGTCGTGGCCAACGACATTCCGAACGTCGGGGACTGGGCGTTCTCGACCAACGTCACCGCGGTCAACATGGGCTTCGGCTTCTCGTCGCGGGGGCGCATCCTCGAAACCCGCAAGGGCCCCTGGCACCTGACGGTCGGCGGAACGATCTCGCCCGATCCGGGAGAGGCGGCGCTCGATGCCGAGCTCGCGGGCATCGCGCGGACCGCGATCGCGAGGCTGCCATGACGGAGTCTCGGAGGAATGACGAGTCGATGCGCAAGACAAAAAGGGGGGAACGCGCCATGAGATTACCTGTCGGGATCATCGTGGCCTTCACGCTGGCGAGCGCCGTCATTCGCGCGGATCAAGACGCCTGCGATCGGATCCGACAGGCCAACCTGAAGACCGGCAGCACCCACGGGCAGATGAAGGTGACGGGATACAACTTTGCAGCCGACACGCCGGACATCTACGGTCCCGGCGTTCACACCTGCAGCCACCTGCGCGACGAGGCGTGGGACGGTCAGGCCGCTGCCGTCTATCGCGAGCAGTACCAATCGAAGACCGGCAGAACCGACGCGACGATCTGGATTTCCAAGACCTCCGGATTGGTGCTCCGCGAGGAGCAGGATGGCGACGTCTTCGGCAAAGGCAAGGGTCACATTGCGTATCGATGGACCGCGGCGGAACCCGCTCGGGCCGCCGCGGGCGCCGCCTCGACGCCGAAGAGCGACGGCAAGCTGCCGATGTACCCGCGAGGCCGCAACCTGAACGACATGCCGGAATCGGCGATCGCTCAGGGAGTGCCGATGCTGCTCGAGACGGGCGACTCGGTGGCGACGGTCGACGCCTGGTACAGGTCTCACGTTCCCGGATCGTGCGCGCGATCGACCGCGGACCCGGGAGTCAAGTACGCCTGTCCCGCCGGCAGCATCATGATCTACGGGCACGAGCGTAAGACTCAGATCGCGCTCGTACCGGGGATGGCGACGTCCGCGGGGAAACAACCCTGAACGCGGACCCGCGAGAATGAGGCTTTTCGACCGGGAGTAGCAACGACCGGCCGACAACGAGCGACATCAAAGGAAAGGAAAGCATGATGAATAACCACAGTGACACCGGGACGCCTCAGCAGAACAAGACACAACGTTTGATTCTGTTACTTCCCATCGTCCTGCTCTTGTCGATCCTTCCCGCAAAAGCCGATGACGATGACAAATCGCAGTGTCATGCCTTCTACGGTCCGTTTACCTCGGTCGTCGTGCCGCCGCCCGACTGCACGTCGCCGGTGGGACTATGCACCCATGGCACGTTGGTCGGCGAATTCCCGGCCACCTATGATTTCACGGCCCTGACGCAGACGGCCGATCCTGGCGATCCGAATATCGTCACCCTGACTGGAAAGAGCATCGTCACAACTGCCTCAGGTGTGATTCACACCGACGACGTCAGCGTGATCAACTTCGCGACCGGCGACTTCGTCACCAAAGCTCTTGTTCATAAGACCAAGATTCGCGACGCGAAGCTCGGCGGTTTCATTGCGGCCGGCAATCTCGATCTCGCGACCGGTCAAGCGACCGGGAACTATTCCGCCATTCTGTGTTCGCGCCGGGACGATTAGCTCGGGAGTTGAGCGACGAAACTCTTTCCGTAATCGTGCTGCCTGCGGCGGTGTCCGCGGTGACGTCGACACCGCCGCCGAAGGCCCCGGTGACCGACGACTACTTCGGAACGAAGGGAGTCGATAACTAGCGCCGGATGCGCTGCCCGGATATCGAGGGCTCCTCGCGCACGTCGTCGACCTCGACGGGCCGGCTGCCTTGAAGATTCGAAGAAAGTCTCCCGGTTCCTCAACAAACCCGAACCCGGCGCGTAACCTCTCTTTGCGGGCCCGCGTTAGGCTCGCTTACCGGAGGTGTTTCCATGCCCGACGTGACCAAGCACGACCACGGTTCGTTCTCCTGGGCCGAGCTCGCGACGAGCGACCCGGCCGCCGCCAAGAGCTTCTACGAGAAGCTCTTCGGCTGGTCCGCCAAGGACAATCCCATGGGCCCGGGCCCGCAGGACGTCTATTCGACCCTGCAGGTGTCCGGAAAGGACGTGGGCGCCCTCTTCCCGATGCCCGCCGACCAGAAGCAGCAGGGCGTCCCGCCCCACTGGACGACCTATGTGGCGGTGAAATCCGCCGACGAGACGGCCGCGAAGGCCAAGTCTCTCGGGGGCAAGATGATCGCCGAGCCCTTCGAGGTCATGACGTTCGGCCGCATGGCGGTGATCCAGGATCCCTTCGGCGCGATCTTCGCGATCTGGCAGGCGCGCGAGCACATCGGCGCGCAGCGCGTGAACGAGCCCGGAGCGTTCTGCTGGATGGAGCTGCTGACGCCGGACCTCGGCAAGGCCAAGTCGTTCTACGCGGGTCTCTTCGGCTGGAGCTACAAGGACTCGACGAGCCCCGGCATGCAGTACTCGGAGATCGTCCTCGACGGCAAGCCGATCGGGGGCATGATGCCGCCGATGCCCGGGATGGAGAAGATGCCGTCGGTCTGGGGCGTCTACTGGCAGGTCACGGACGTGGACGGCTCGGCCTCGAAGGCGAAGTCCCTCGGCGCCAAGACCCTCGTCGAGCCGCGGGACATCCCGAACACCGGCCGGTTCGCGGTGCTCCAGGATCCTCAGGGCGCGGCGTTCTCGATCTACAAGCAGGCGGGCCACTAGGTGGGCGTGCCGCCGCCGGGTCAGATCTTGATGAAGATCCGGCGGCGGGACATCCATCCGGCGAGCGCGACGAAGACCGACAGGAACGCGAGTGCGAAAAGGAGGGAGCCGAGCCGCGGGTCGGCGAAACGGTCGAAGACCGTCCGATAGATCGTCGCGTAGAGCGAGCGCGGCTTCCCGGCCGCGTCGGGGATCTTGATCCACAGGAGCATCAGGACCGCGAGGAGCGACAGCGTGAAGATCGCGAGCGCGTTCCTTCCGAGCCATCGGAACGGCCCCGCCCAGGCCTTCCAGCCACGCGCGTCCACGATCCACAGGCAGGCTGCGAGCGCGATGGCGGCGAGGCCCGACATGAAAACGGCATAGGACGACGTCCAGAGGTTCTTGTTGATCGGGAAGACCGTTCCCCAGAGTGCCCCGACCGCGGCGCCGGCCGATCCGGCGGCCAGAAGTACCGGGATCTTCCGCCGCAGCTCCATCCGCGCGGAGAGCAGCGCGCCGGCCATCGCGCCGAAAAGCGTCGTCGCGATCGCGGGCAGCGTCGAGAGCGGGCCCTCGGGGTCCCATCCGGGTTTCCACGTGTGCGCGCCGAGAATGAGCCGGTCGACGTAGGCGGCGAGGTTTCTCTCGACGTCGAGGCGGCCCGTGCCGTATCCCGGCACCGGCACGAGCGTCATGAGCCCCCAGTAGAGGAGAAGGAGCGTCACGGCCGCCGGAAAGACGCCGCGCCGGCCGAAGAGCAGGCGAATCAGTCCCGCCGCGAGAAAGCAGACGCCGATCCGCTGCAGGACGCCGGGGATCCGCAGGTGCTCCTTGTGGAAGAGGACGAACGAGAGCGCGTTCAGCGCGAGGCCGATCCCGAAGATCGCCGCGCCGCGCGACGCCGTATGCCGGAGAAGGTCCGCGCGCGGCGTTCCGGAGCCGCTCCGGCGGGTGAAGGAGATCTCCATCGAGACTCCGACGATGAAGAGAAAGAACGGAAAGATCGTGTCGGTGTAGGTCCAGCCGTTCCAATCGGCGTGGAGAAGCTGCGGGTAGGCGTGCTCCCAGGTGCCCGGCGTGTTCACGACGAGCATTCCGGCGACCGTCAGGCCGCGCAGGACGTCGAGCGCATCGAGACGGTTCGCGGCAGGCGCGCCCGTCGCCGCAGCCGCGGCGATGCTCAACGGAAGGCGCCGGCCATGCCGTCCGGCCCGTGACCCGCGACGATCCGGCCGATGACGGCGAGCTTCTCGAGGTCGAGCGCGGCGACGAAGTCCGCGCCGCCTACAGCCACCCAGGCCCTCCGGTTGTCCGGGGCGGCGAGAAGGCCGACGACCTCCGGCCTCGCGCCGGGGCTCGAGGAGGCGCCGGCTTCGGGCGCCGCGGCGACGGCGATCCGCCCGATCGGCTGGCGCGTCGCCGTGTCGAAGATCGCGACTTCTCCCGAGCTCGCGCACGAGACGAGGGCGCGCTTGCCGTCGGGGGTGATCTTGACGCGGATCGGTAAGACCGCGGCGGCGATTTCGCCGATCACGTCCAGGCTGCGCGCGTCGATCACGGTCACTGTGTCCGACTCGCGGTTGGCCACCCAGACCTGGCGGCCGTCCGGCGTGATCGCGATGCCCTCGGCGCCCTTGCCGGTCGGGATCTGCCGGATCGCCTTGCGGCCTTCGATCACCGTGACGCTGCCGGAGCCGATGTTCGCGACGAACGCCCGCGCGCCGTCCGGCGTCGAGACCACCATGTGCGAGACGTCCTGGAACGTCGGGATGCGCTGCTCGACGCGCCGCGCCTTCGGATCGACGACGAGAAGCTCCTTCAGGCCTTCGGCGGTGACGAGCAGGCGGCCGTCCGGCAGTGGGGCGAAGCCGTGCGGCCGCGCTCCGGACGGAAGCTCGATCGCGCCGATCTTCGTTCCCTTTTCGACGTCGAGGAGCGTGATCGTGCGGCCGGGCTTTTCACGGTCGCCGTAGTCCGAGACGGCGCACGTTCGCCCGTCCGAGAGCATGGCGGCTTCGTGCGGTCCGTGGCCGACCGGAATCGTCGCGACGAATTTTCCGGTCTCGGCCTCGACGATCGTGGCCGTGTCGTCGGACTTGTTGAGGATCACGAGGCGCCCGGACGACGCGGGAGCGGGAGCGGCCGCGGCGGCGCCGGAAAGAAGGAGGAAGAAGGCGGCGATCGCTGCGCGCATGGAGATTCTCCGGATCGAAACTGTACCGCAGCGCGTCGCCTACAATGCTCTCCTTGAGGCCATCCGTCCTGCTTTTCGCGGCGCTCCTTGGGCAGGTTCCCTCGGAGTCGTCCCTGCCGCGGCAGCGCGCGGGGCGGTACGAGGTGACGCTCCATCCGCCCGCCGGGGGGCTGCGCGCCGGCGCCGAGATGGAGATCGAGTTCCAGGTCCTCGATTTCGGTTCCGCCGACGCCGCGTCTTCGGGGCCGTCTCCCGCCCTCTTCGCGCGCCTGCGGTGCGAGGTCGACATGCCGTCCATGCCGAGCATGCCGCGGTTCGACGAGATCGCGCATCGCGAGGGCGTCCCGGGCGTCTATGGCGTGCACCCGACGTTCCCGCACGGCGGCGACTACCGGCTCTGCATCACGCTCCTGCCGCCGGTCGAGCAGATGGCGATGATGCCGAAGCCCGACGGACCGTTCACCGTGGAGTTTCCTCTCGAGGTCGCCGACGCGTCGAGCGGCCGCCGTCCGTTCTCCGAGGTCCGACCCTACCGACTCGAGGTTCTCGCGTCGCCGAGCCCGCCGGTCTCGGGCGGCGAGACCGAGCTCGAGCTGCGCGTGCGGCTCGAGAACAGCCCGGACCTGCGCGAGGTGACCGATTTCGACCTCGTGCACGAGCGGCCGATGCATCTCTTTCTCGTACGCCGGGACCTCGGCTACTTCGCGCACGAGCATCCCGAGCTCGTGGCGCCGGGAGTGTTCCGGCTGCGCCACCGCTTTCTCGCGCCGGGGGACTGGCGTCTCTTCGCCGACGTCGCGCCGCGCGACGCGGGCGATCAGGTCCTCGCGGCGTCGCTCACCGTCCGGCCGGGGGAGGGAGATCCGCCGCCGCCGTCTCCGATGCCCGATGGCCCCGTTCTGACCGCCGCGGCGGCCGGTGGAATCCGCGCCGACCTGGAGGTCCCCGAGGGAGGGATTCCCGCGGGAAGGACGGTGACGGTCGTCGCGAAGCTCTCCGACGCCCGGGGCCGGCCGGTCGAGGATCTCCAGCCGTGGCTCGGGGCCCTCGGCCATCTGCTGCTCGTCCACCGCGACGCGGAGACCTTCGCCCACGCGCATCCCGACGAGCGGGAGCCGGGTGTCGGCCGCGGCGGAAGGATTCCCTTTCTCGTGCGTCTGCCGAAGCCCGGCCTCTATCGCGGCTGGCTCCAGTTCCAGCGCGCCGGGCGCGTGGTGACCGAGGAGATCGCGCTCGAGGCGCGGGCGGTCAGTCCCTGAGGATCTGGAGCGAGAGCGACCGGTCGGAGAGTCCCTCGGCGGCCGCCGCGCGCACGGCGTAGTCGTCTTCGATGCGGACACCGAACTTGCCCGGCATGTAGATGCCCGGCTCGACCGTCACCGTGTTTCCCTCGACGAGCGGCGTGCGGTTGCCATGGACGAGATAAGGCGACTCGTGGCCGTCCATCCCGAGGCCGTGGCCGAGGCGGTGTGTGAAGAACTGGCCGTAGCCCGCCTGCTCGATCACGCGCCGCGCGGCGGCATCGACCTCCTCCGGGATTGCGCCGGCCTTGAGCGCCGCGATGCCCGCGGACTGCGCCTTCTCGACGATGTCGTACACCTTGCGCAGCTCGTCCGGTGGGCTCCCGAACGAGACGGTCCGCGTGACGTCGGACGTGTAGCCTCGGACGCGGCAGCCGGTATCGATGAGGATCACGTCTCCCGTCGCGAGCGTGCGCTCCTCGGGCGCGCCGTGCGGAAAAGCCGAATTCGGGCCGAACTGAACCAGCCCGTCGCCCGTGACACCGACGCGCACGTACTCCTCCGCGAGGATCGCGGAGACCTGCTTCTCCGTCATTCCCCGGCGGATTCGCTTGTGCGTCGCGGCGATGGCCTTCGCGGTGCGCTCGCCGGCCGCGCGCTGGAAGATCTGCTCTTCCGGAGTCTTCACGCGGCGCATCGCGTCGAAGAGCGGGGTCGCGTCCTCGACCCGCCCGGAGTAGACGGCGCCCAGGCGGGCGACGGTCTCGTACGAAGTCGCGCCCTCGATACCCAGCGCACCCTTGCCTTGAAGCAGCGTGCCGACGAGAGCGATGGGGTTCTCGTCCTCCTTCCAGGTCTTCACGTCGTCCACGACGGCGTTCTTCTTGTGGTTGGCTTCTTCGAAATTGGGCGTCACGAGAACCGCCGGGCCATCCGTGAAGAGGACGAGCGCGGTGAGGCGTTCGCTCTTGAAGATCGCAAGATTCGCGGCGTAGGCGAGGTTCGTCGAGGGCGTCACGAAGACCGCGTCGAGCCCCTGCGCTTTCGCGGCCGCGCGCAGGCGGGACTGCCGATCGCGGAACGCCGTCGCGGGCAGTGGCGGAGGCAGCGGCGGAACGGCCTCGCTCGGTGCGGCGGCCCTTGCCGCGGGAAGGACGGCGGCCGCGGCGCCGGCCGAGACGATGAGAGCGCGTCGGGTCAGGGGCATTCGATGACTCCTCCGAAGGCGGCGGTAGGATACCGGTTCCCGGGAAAGGAGTCCCCATGCCGTACGACCCCATGTTCGTGCAGCCGATGCGTGAGGAGCTGACGCGGGTCGGCTTCGAGGAGCTGCGCCGTCCGGAGGACGTCGACCGGGCGGTGGCGCAGCCCGGGCGGATGCTCCTCGTCGTGAACTCGATCTGCGGCTGCGCGGCCGGCGTCGCCCGTCCGGGCGTGGCGCGGTCGCTCCAGGCTCCGGGGGCGCCCAAGCGCCTCACGACGGTCTTCGCGGGGCAGGACGTCGAGGCGACGGCGCGGGCCCGGAGCTATTTCGGCGGGATGCCCCCGTCGTCTCCGCAGGTCGCGATCCTCGAAGACGGGAAGCTCCTCTTCCTGCTCCAGCGCCACGAGATCGAAGGGCGCACGGCGGACCAGGTCGCCGCGGCGCTCGAGTCGGCTTACCGGACGCTCTGACCCGGGCTGTCAGCTATCAGCTATCAGCTGTCTGTCAGAGCGGATTGGCTGAGAGCTGAGAGCTGACGGCTGACAGCCAATTCATTTCCCGTGGCGGTAGTACTCGAAGGCGGACATCGGCTTTCCGTAGTCGACACTCCAGGGCCGCGAGTCGGCGTTCGCCTTGCCGAGCGCCCGCGCCATCTCGCGGACGTGCGTCGCCGTCGCGCCGCAGCACGATCCGATGTAGTTCACGCCGATGTCCCGGGCGCGTTTCGCGTAATCGGCCATCTCGCCGCGGGAGAGCTGCAGCGGATCGAGCTGGAACGGGAACTGCGGCATCGAGGTGAAGTCGGGCGACTCGGCCGTCGTCCGATAGGCGACCGGCTGGCAGGCCACGTACCCCTTCACCGCGCGCCGCATCTCTTCCACGATCGGGAGCGTCAGCTCCGGGCCGCGCAGGCAGTTGACGCCCACGATGTCCGCGCCGGCGTCGGCCAGGGCCTTCGCGCACTCGGCCGGCGTCTTGCCGTCGGGCGTGACCGGGTTTTGCTCGAAGCAGACGGTGATCATCGTCGGCAGGCCCGTCTTCTTCCCGCACTCCGCCGCGATCAGCGCCTCGCCGAGCCACGAGAACGTCTCGCCGATGACGAAGTCGATGCCCTCCTCGGCCTGGACCTCCAGCTGCTCTTCGAACGTCTTGCGGACGCGGTCCCGCGCCGCGGCGCTGTCGGGCTCGTACATCCAGGTCAGCGAGACGTTGCCGGCGACGAGGCACCGGCTGCCGGCAACTTCGCGCGCGATGCGGACCGCGGCGCGGTTCAAGTCCTCGAGCGAGCTCTCGAGACCGACCGTCGCGAGCTTGTCGCGGCTCGCGTAGAACGTCAGCGCCTGCAACACCTCCGCGCCCGCTTCCCGAAACTCCGTGTGCAGCTCGCGCACGGCCTGCGGGCGATTCAGAACGACTTCCGGCGTGAAGGGCCCGCCCCGCACCCATCCGCGCTTCTCCAACTCGAGGAGATAACCGCCGTCGCCGAGCACGATGCCGTCGGCGAGCCTCTCCAGAATCCCCTTCTTGATCATCCCTGAAAAGTCCCCTTTCCCTTGTGTCATGTCATCAGGCGGCGCGCGCAGGCGACTTCGGCCGCCGGCGATCCCGCAAGACTTGTTTTGCCGCGTTGTGGCCGGGCGCGCCCGTGACGCCGCCGCCGGGATGCGCGCCCGCGCCGCAGAGATAGAGCCCCTCGACTGGCGTCCGGTAGGCGGACCAACCCGGAACCGGGCGCAGGAAGAAGAGCTGCTCGAGATTCAGATCGCCGTGGAAGATGTTGCCTTCGGTGAGGCCGTAGGTCCGCTCCAGGTCGAGCGGCGTCAGGACCTGCCGTGCGACGACGGCGCCCGGGACGTTCCCCGCGTAGTCGCCGATCCGCGCGACCACGCGGTCGCCGAGGCCCTCGCGCTCCGCGTCCCAGGTCGACCGGGCCAGCCGGTACGGGACGTACTGGACGAAGCACGTCATCACGTGGCGGCCGTCGGGCGCGAGCGACGGATCGACGTTCGACGCCACGACGCAGTCGATCCACAGCTCCTCGGGGATCTCGCCGCGGCGCGCGGCCTCGGCGCTCGCCTGCGCGAACTCGAGCGACGGGACGAGCGTGAAGAGTGAACGCTGCGGCGGCGTCCAGTCCCGGGGCATCCCGGAGACGCGCGGCTCCTCCGACAGGACGAGGTTGACCTTGGCGCAGGGCCCGTCCATCTTGATCCCGCGGATCTTCTCGCGGTAGTCCTCGGGAAGCGCGGACTCTTCCACGAGCGACAGGAATGTGCGTTTCGGATCGGCATTGGAGAGGACGATCGGCGCGGCGATCTCGTCGCCGTTTTCGAGCGCCACGCCGCGCACGCGCCCGCCGCGGGCCAATATCCGGGCGACCGGCGCTCCCGTGCGAATTTCGGCGCCGAACGCGTGGGCTGCCGACGCCATCGCCTTCGTGATCGCCCCCATGCCGCCGAGCACGTGTCCGTAGAAGCCCTGCACCTGATGCTCCCCGCCCGAGAGCAGATGGAAGAGCAGCCCGAGCGCGGTGCCCGACTGATACGGGCCGCCGTGCTTGCCGTAGAGACTGTTCGCGAGCAGGAGCGTCTTGACCTTTTCCGACTCGTAGTTGCGGTCGAGAAAGTCCCCGAGGCTTCCGGTCAGGAAGGAGACCATCTCGGCGACTTCGGCTTCGGTGATTCCCCGGAAGCGCCGCGCGATCCGCAGGAGCTCCCGGACCCGGCCCACGCCGCGGGCTCCGAGATCGGGGGGCGGCTCGAGGAAGAATGGCTGGAGATAGCGGGCGAGGCGCCGCAGCTTCTCGTTGCTGCGTGCGAAGGTCTTCGCGTCCGCCGGCGAGAGGCGCGCGATCTCGTCCCCGGTGCGGCTCCCGTCGGACCACCAGGGGAGGACCGTTCCGTCGAGGAATGGGACGAGGAGCGCCGGATCGCAGGGCACCATGCGCAGTCCGTGGGATCCGAGATCGAGGTCGCGGATGACCTCGGGGCGCAGCATGCTGGCGATGTAGGACGTCGTGGAAGCGAAGCAGCCGGGGGCGATCTCTTCCGTCACGCAGCAGCCGCCCACGATGTCCCGCCGCTCGAGGACCAGGGTCGAGAGTCCCGCGTGCGCGAGGTAGGCCGCCGCGGTCAGGCCGTTGTGGCCCGCACCGACGACGATCGCGTCGTAAACACCGCGCACTGGTCCTGTATGACTATTGGTCATAATTCTGTGGTAAATTGCCGGCGAACACTAGCACAGCAATGATTCCTCCAGGACAAGAATTTGTGACTGACGGTCAGGAGGGGCGGCCGCGGTCGGCCCGGGCGGCGGAGAAGTCCCGCCGAATCCTTGAGACGGCCATGCGCCAGTTCGCGCTCGGTCCGGCTATCACGCGGCGCGCGTCGAGGACATCGCCGCGGAGCTCGGGATCGCCAAAGGCTCCGTCTTCCAGCACTTCGGCAGCAAGGAGGCGCTCTTCCTCGCGGCCTATCGCCAGGCGGTCCGCTCGCTCGCGCGGTACCTCGACGCGCCTGCGGAAGTCATCGCCGAGGGGTTCTTCGCCACGGTGCGCTACTGGCTCGAGCGGACCGAGGGACGCCTGAGAGAGAACTGGGTGCCCTACCGCCTCTCGCTCATCGGCAACTACGCGAGCGATCTGGGGCTGCGGCGCGAGATCAACCGGTTCCTCGTCGAGGAGGATCCTTACGGCGCGGTGCCGTTCATCCAGATGGGCATCGCGCGCGGCGAAGTCCGCGACGACGTCGCGCCGGAGCTGCTCGCGTCCGTCCTCGAGTGGAACGTCGAGCGGTTCCAGGACGCGCTCCTGACCGACGAGCTCGACCCGGGGCTCTTCCGCCGCGCGCGGGGCCGTCCCGAGCGCGCACGCGCGCGCATCGATCAGTTCCTCGACATCCTGCGCGGCGGCCTGGAAGCCCGCCACGCGCGGCAGACGGCGGGTGCGGCGGGCCCCCCGGGTCCGGCGTGAACGGCGGCTTCGAGTCGGACCTCTCGGCCGCCGAGACGCCGCCTTCGGCGTCGTATTTCGAGCCCGAGACGTTCCGAAGCGAGCAGGAGCGGATCTTCTCGCGCACCTGGCAGCTCGTCGGTCCGGCCGCTTCGGCGTCGGTGCCCGGCGACTACTTCACGTGCGACGTCGGGGGAGAGCCGGTCGTCGTGACGCGGGGCGAGGACAGCGTCTGTCGGGCGCTTTCGAACGTCTGCCGCCATCGGGCCGGACCCGTGGCGCGCGCCACGGGCCGGGCGATGGCCCTGCGATGCGGGTATCACGGCTGGACCTACGGGCTCGACGGGGCTCTGCGCGCGACGCCCGAATGGGACGGCGTGCGGAACTTCGACCGCGCCGCGTACCGGCTGCCGGAGTTTCGCATCGAAGAATGGCGCGGGATGCTGTTCGTCAACCTCGATCCGAAGGCGGCGCCGCTGGCGGAGACGGTCGCCGCGATCGCCGAGGAGAGCCGCGCGCTGCCGCTCGAGCGCATGCGCCGATTTCGGACGATGGACTACGAGATCGCGTGCAACTGGAAGGTCTACGTCGACAACTATCTCGAGGGCTACCACATCCCGATCGTCCATCCAGAGCTCTTCCGCCGCCTCGACTATCGCGCATACCGCGTCGAGACCGGAGAGGGTCTTTCGAAGCAGCACGCGCCGTACCGGGAAGAGTCGGAGGGGAAAGCTTCCGAGGCGCTCTACTACTGGCTCTTCCCGAACGTGATGCTCAACCTCTATCCGGACAACCTGCAGACGAAGGCCGTCATCCCGCTCTCGCCCGAGCGGACCTTGACGCGATTCGATTGGTACGCGCTGGACCCCGAGCGTCCCGGCGCGGCCGAGGAGTTCGAACGCGCATTCGCGTTCGCCGACCGGATCCAGCGGGAGGACGTGGCGATCTGTGAGGCGGTGCAGAAGGGGCTGCGGTCACGGACGTACGACCGCGGGCGCTACTCGGTCCTCCGGGAGAACGGCGTCCACCACTTCCACGGCCTGCTCCACCGGTTCCTGGAGTCGTAGGGGCGGCCCTCGCGGCCGCCCATCAGGTCTAGGCCTTGCGCCGCAGGTCCGCGGCGATCTCGCGGGCGGCGTTCGCGCCGGGGCCGCCGGTCACGCGCCCGCCGGGATGCGTCCCGGCGCCGCAGAGGTAGAGGCCGGCGATCGGCGTGCGGTAGCGCGCCCAGCCGAGCAGCGGGCGCATCGTGAAGATCTGGTCGAGCGCCTGCTCGCCGTGGAAGATGTGGCCGCCCGTCAGGCCGTACGTCTCCTCGAGGTCCTGCGGCGTCAGCACCTGACGCGCGACGATCGCCGACTCGAGATCCGGCGCGTACGCCGCGAGCGTCTTGACCACCGCGTCGCCGAACGCGTCGCGCCGGCTCGTCCAGTCGCCCTCGCGCAGTCGCACGGGAGCGTACTGGGCCGTGATCGACATGACGTGCGCGCCCGCAGGGGCGAGCGACGGGTCGAGCACCGTCGGGATCGTGATGTCGCACCAGGGGTTCGGCGAGAAGTCGCCGTACTTGGCGGCGTCGAAGGCGCGCTCGAGATAGTCGATCTCGGGCCCGACGTGGATCCGTCCCGCGAGGAGCTGCGGCGCGTCGCCGTCGAGGCCGCGGAATTTCGGGAGCTTCGAGAGCGCGAGGTTCACCTTGCCGACGGCGCCGGAGCTCCGGTAGTTGCGCATCCGGTTCGAGAAGTCCGGGTCGAGCTCGGTCGGCTCGACGAGATTCAGGAGCGTGCGGCGCGGGTCGGCGTTCGACGACCACCGCGCGCGCCGGAACTCTCTCGCCGCTCGCGAGCACGACGCCGACGGCCCTTCCGTCGCGGATGTCGATGCGCGAGACCTCGACGCCGGTGCGGATCTCGGCGCCGAATTCGCGCGCCGCGTCGGCCAGGGCCGAGGTCAGCGCGCCCATGCCGCCCACGACGAAAGCCGCGGGGCCGGCGGAATGGGGCTCGAGCGCCGCCTGGATGAGCAGGTTCGCTCCCGTGCCGGCCGACCAGGGCCCGCCGAACATTCCGTAGATGCCGCGCGCCGCGATCGCCGACCGCAGGAGATCCGTCTCGAACCACTCCGCGACGAAGTCGGCGACGGCCATCGGCCCCCAGCGCAGGAGGCGGTACGCGTCGCGGCGCGGGAGGCCCCGGAAGTCCTTGCCGAGCTTGAGCAGCTGCCAGACCTCGCCGGCCCCGGTCCGGTCGAGATCGGGCGGCGTGATCGAGAGAAGCGGCGCGGCCATCCGGCCGATGCGCCCGAGGCTCTCGTGGAACTCGCCGTAGCTTGCGCGCGTCCTTCTCCGAGTGGCCGCCGAGCGCCGCGGCGGTGCGCGCCGGGTCGTCGTAGAGCGGCAGGTGCTTGCCCTCCGGAGACAGCGCGAGGACGCGGACTTCCGGGCGGAGCGTCTTGAGGCCGTGCTCCGCGAGATCGAGGTCCGCGGCGATCCTCGGGAGCAGCGGCCCCGCCGAGTGGGCGAGCGTCGAGCAGCGGAAGCCCGGGATGGATCTCCTCGGTGACCGCCGCGCCGCCCACGACGTTGCGGCGCTCGAGGACGAGGGGCTTCAGGCCCGCCTTCGCGAGATAACCGGCCGCGACGAGGCCGTTGTGCCCGCCGCCGATGATCAGACGTCGGGCGTCCCGTTCACGCGCGCACCTTCCCTTGCTTCCAGTCGGCGAGGAGCTTCAGGGCGGCGTTGCGTCCCGGGGCGCCCATGATGCCGCCGCCCGGGTGCGTCGCCGAGCCGCACATGTAGAGGTTGCGCACCGGCGTGCGGTACTGCGCCCAGCCGGGAGCGGGCCGCAGGAAGAAGAGCTGCTCGAGCGTCAGCTCGCCCTGGAAGATGTTGCCCTCGGAGAGCCCGAACTCGCGCTCGAGGTCGAGCGGCGTCAGCACCTGCCGGTGGAGGATGAGGCTCTTCAGGTTCGGCGCGTGCTCGGCGATCGTGTCGACGACGGTGTCGCCGAACGCCTCGCGCTGCTCGTCCCAGTTGCCCTCTGCAGGTTGTAGGGCGCGTACTGGACGAAGCACGACATGACGTGCTTGCCCGGCGGCGCGACCGACGGGTCGGTCAGGCTGGGGATGACCATGTCGATGTAGGGGCGCCGCGAGAAGTGGCCGTACTTGGCGTCGTCGTAGGCGCGCTCCATGTACTCGACCGACGGCGAGATCGAGATGGCGCCGCGCAGGTGCGCGCCGGTCCCCGGCAGGCTCTTGAAGTCCGGCAGGCCGTCGAGCGCGAGGTTCACCTTGCCCGAGGAGCCGCGGAACTTGTAGCGCTCGATGTCCTCGACGAAGTCGCCGGGCAGCTCCTTCGAGTCCATCATCTTGAGGAAGGTCAGCCGCGGGTCGACGCTCGAGCAGACGACGCGGGCCGAGATCTCCTCGCCGCTCGCGAGCACGACGCCCGTGGCCTTGCCGTTCTTCGTGAGGATCTTCGCGATCGGCGCCTTCGTGCGGATCTCGACGCCGGCCTCCCGGGCCGCGTCGGCGATGGCGTTCGAGATCGCGCCGGTGCCGCCGCGCGCGAAGCCCCACGAGCGGAACGCGCCGTCGATCTCGCCCATGTAGTGGTGGAGGAGCACGTAGGCCGTGCCCGGCGAGCGCACGCCGAGGAACGTGCCGATGATGCCGGAGGCCGACATCGTCGCCTTGAGCACGTCGGTCTCGAACCACTGGTCGAGGAAGTCGACGGCGCTCATGCGTCATGAGCTGGACCTGGTTGTAGCTGGTCGCCGGGCGAGAGGTGCGGAAGCGCTGCCGAGGCGCAGCAGGTCGAGCGAAGCCCTTCCAGGTCGCGCGACGTCGGGTCGGGCGGCGTCATGGAGAGGATCGGCTTGACGAACCGGCCCATCTCGACCATCGCCTTGCCGTACTCGTCGTAGGCCTCGGCGTCGAGCCGCGAGTGCCGCGCGATCTCGCGGCGCGTCTTGTCGTGGTCGTTGACGCGCCACAGGTAGTCGCCGTTCGGCATCGGCGTGAACGTGCCGTCGAGCGGCAGGATCTCCAGGCCGTGGCGCGGCAGGTCGAGCTCCCGGATGATCTCCGGCCGCAGCAGCGAGACGACGTAGGAGCAGACGGAGAACTGGAAGCCGGGGAAGACCTCCTCGGTCACGGCCGCGCCGCCCAGCACGTGGCGGCGCTCGAGCACCAGGACCTTCTTTCCGGCGCGCGCCAGGTAGGCGGCCGTCACGAGGCCGTTGTGTCCGCCGCCGATGACGATGGCGTCGTAGGAGTTGTTCGCCTGTCCGCTCATTGCTCGGGCGTCGGAGCATACTTATAATCGGCGCCCGCGACAACGGCGAAGAAGAGGAAGTCGAGGTCGATCGTGCCGATCGGAACCGCGTTTCACGAGAAGACTCTGGCGCTCTGCGAGAGCCTGAACTATCGCGACTGGTCCGGCTACTACGCCGTGTCGGCGTACGAGGCGCACCACGAGCACGAGTACAACGCGATCCGCAACGCGGCCGCGCTGATCGACGTTTCGCCGCTCTACAAGTACCGGGTCTCGGGTCCCGACGCGACGCGTCTCGTGGACCGCATCGTCACGCGCGACATGCGGAAGGTGGCCGTGGGTCAGGTCATCTACACGCCGTGGTGCGACGAGCGGGGCAAGGCGATCGACGACGGCACGGTCTCGCGGCTCGAAGAGAACGTATACCGCTGGACGGCGGCGGACCCGTCGCTGCGCTGGTTCGAGCAGAACGCCGGCGGCTTGAACGTCGCGATCGAGGACATCTCCGAGCAGGTCGCCTCGCTCGCGCTGCAGGGCCCGACTTCGGGCCGGCTGCTCAAGGCGGTGGCCGAGGCGCCGATCGAGAACCTGAAGTATTTCCGCGTCACGAAGGGACGCATCGCGGGCATCCCGGTCGACGTTTCGCGCACGGGATACACGGGCGACCTCGGCTACGAGATCTGGATGCCGTGGAAGGACGCGCCGCTCGTCTTCGACGCGCTCATGGACCGCGGCAAGGCGTTCGACATCCATCCCGCCGGGATGCTCGCGCTCGACGTGGCGCGCATCGAGGCGGGGCTGCTCCTGATCGACGTGGACTTCCAGGGCAGCAAGAAGGCCCTGATCGAATCGCAGAAGTACTCGCCGTACGAGATGGGGCTCGGCCGGCTCGTGGATCTCGACAAGGCGCGGTTCGTGGGCCAGGCGGCGCTGCGCGAAGAGAAGCGCGCGCGGCTCGCCGCGCGAAATCGTCGGGTTCGAGGTGGACTGGACGCGCGTCGAGCAGCTCTTCGACGCCGTGGGCCTGCGCGCCGCAGGTTCCGGCCGCCGCCTCGCGCGTGGCGGTGCCGGTCTACGGGCGGCTCGGTCAGGTGGGCAAGGCGACTTCGACGACGTGGTCTCCGACCCTCAAGAAGCTCATCGCGCCTCGCGACGGTCTCGCTCCGAGTATGCGAAGGTCGGGACGAAGCTCGAGATGGAGCTGACGGTCGAAGCCGTTCGGCATCGCGTTCCCGCGGCCGTCGTCAAGACGCCCTTCTTCAATCCGAAGCGCAAGACCGCGACGCCGGTCTGATCCGGGAGGACGCCATGGAATCGCCGCTTTCGAAGGTCCTCGAACGGTACGACTGCCAGGCGACGCTCGAGAACGCGTGGACGATCCCGGCGCCCTGGTACGTGGACGACCGCGTCACGGACCTCGAGCGGAAGGCGGTGTTCTCGAAGACCTGGCAGATGGTCGCGCGTGCCGATCAGGTCGCCGGCGCGGGCCAGTTCGTGACGGCGGAGCTCGCGGGCGAGCCCGTGATCGTCGTGCGCGGCGAGGACCGGGTCCTGCGCGCGTTTTTCAACGTCTGCCGCCATCACGCGGCGGCCGTCGAGCCGCGGCCGGCGGGCCAGACGCACCTCCTGCGCTGCCCGTACCACGGCTGGACGTACTCGCTCGCGGGCGAGCTCAAGGGCACGCCCGAGTTCGGCGGCGTCTGCGGTTTCGAGAGATCCGCGAGCGGCCTCATGCCGGTCGAGGTCGCCGAGTGGGAGAAGTTCGTGTTCGTCCGCCTCGAGAAGGGCGGCCCGTCGCTCACCGAGTCGCTCGGCGACCTCGTGGCGCAGTTCCGGCCGCTCGACCTCCCGCGATTCCACTTCTTCGAGCGGCGCGAGTGGACCTTCGAGTGCAACTGGAAGGTCTTCGTGGACAACTATCTCGACGGCGGATACCACGTGCCGCACATGCACAAGGGGCTGTCGTCGGTCCTCGACTACAGCCAATACCGCATCGACATCGGGCCGAACTGGTGCCTCCAGCACAGCCCGATGACGCAGGAGGGCGCCGCGCCGGACGTCGGGGCCGTGCGCCAGGGAGACAAGGCCTACTACTACTGGATCTATCCGAACTTCATGATCAACTGGTACGAGGGCGTCATGGACACGAACCTCGTGCTCCCGCTCTCGACCGGAAAATCGCGCGTCATCTTCGACTTCTACTTCACCGACGTCTCGACTCCCGAGGCGATCGCGCGCAACCGCGCCTCGATCGACGTCGGGAACAGAGGTGCAGGACGAGGACCTCGCGATCTGCGACTCGGTCCAGAAGGGGCTGACGTCGCGCGCGTACGTCGCCGGACGCCTGTCCGTGCGGCGCGAGGCGGGCGAGCACCTCTTCCACCGCCTGCTGGCCCGGGACCTGAAGGCGGGACTGGGATCGCCGGTCGGCTAGGCTAGCGCTTTCCGCGGCGCTCTCGCCGGCGGCGGTCCCTGGAAGCGCTCTCTGCGACCGAGAATCGCGGCGCCGACCGGCGGTGCGCGCGGCGGCGTTCCTCGGCTCGCCGATCGTTCGCGGTGCGCCGCTCCGGGTGTGCGTGCGCGCGGGGCCCTTGGGCTTTCCGGCGGGTCAGTAGACGCCTCCCGTCAGGTGGACGATCGCCGTCCAGACGCCGCGCACGAAGCGGAACGAGAGGATCGGGAACACGACGGCCGCGGTGCACCACACCCAGAGGCTGGTCCGGACGGACCAGTTCGGGGAAGCGATGATCCCGATCATGAGGACGACGGCCGTCAGCAGCGTGTTGATGTCGAGCGACCCGACCCACTGTCCGTGCTCGCGCGAGAACCCGACGCCGCAGCAGGCGCAGCGGTCGTTCATCCGGAAGTAGGTGCCGAAGAGCTTGCCCTGGCCGCAGACCGGGCACTTGAGTCGCAGGCCGCGCCCGACGACCGTCCTCCAGTACCCCTCGGGAAACGTCGTCGCGTGGCGCGCGGTCGCCCGCCAGGGCAGGACCGGCTGCTGGGGCGTTTGAGGTTCCGACGCGGCGCTCACGTCCGAATGCTAGCAGTTTGCCTGCCGGCCGTCCCCGGTTCAGAGCGGAAGCTTCTCCCCCTCGCGGGCGACCCCGAATCCGCGCGCCTCGAGGCGGCGCAGGGCGTCCGCGTCCCAATAGAGCTTGTTCGTGTGGTTCAAATGCACGAAACGGACCGAAGCCGCCGGCGTCCCGCCGCGCGAGAGGAGATCCATCGTGTCCGGCACGAGGGGATGGGGAATGTCCTCGATCGCGCGGCCGGGGATCTCGTCGGCCGAGAAAAAGGTGCCGTCGAGGAACATCGTGAGGTCCGCGTCGGCGGCAAAGGCCGCCAGGTCTCGGTCCCACTTCTCCCAGCGGTCGATGTCGGGCAGCCAGAGCAAGCGTCGCCGCGGGCCGCGCACGAGATACGCCACGGTGTCCGAGTCCTCGTCGCGGTGCGGCACGCGGATCGCCGTGACGCGGAGGTTTTCGGTGAGAGGGAATTCCCTTCCGGCCTCGATCTCGCGGATCGCGATGTTCCCGCGCTCGACGAGGCGGCTCCAGGGCTTGTTCGCCCGGAGGAACCGCGCCATCGACGCCGTGCAGTAGACGGGGAGATTCTTCGCGTTGACGACCTCGCGTCCGAGCTGCGCGAGGCCCAGGTAGTGTCCGATATGCGCGTGCGTGAGGAGGATCGCGTCCGGCAGGCCGCCGAGGAGCTCGACCTGCGCGGCGAAGTCCGGCGTCGCGTCGATGAGGAAGCGTTTGCCGGCGGCGGCGTCGACGAGGCCGAGCGAGGCGACCATGCGGCGTTTCGTCGGATCCCGCCGCGCTTCGACACAGAGCGCCTGCCGGCAGCCGAGGTGCGGTACGCCGCCGTCCTGCGCCATGCCGAGGACGACGCCTTCGGGTCCGGCGGGCGGCGCGGAAGGAGGCATCGTCACCGAAAGGAGCAAGGCCAGCGCCGCAGCCGGCCGCATCCCGAGCCCCATGATTAAATAGAGCCTCCGGAGGTCATTATGGCGCGCCGCTCGCTTCCTCGAGACACTGCCCGGGCCTTGGCGCCCGTCGTCATTCCGCTGGTCACCAAAGTCGCCCTGCCGATCTTCATCGAGACGCTGCGCAAGCGGCGTCCCTTCGACAGCGACGCCTATTTTCAGGAGGCGAGCGAGAGCCTGAAGAAAGGCTTCGAGAAGGCGAAACCGGACCTCGAGGACGTCAAGGACCGGGCGGCCGAGCGCGGCGCCAAGATCTACGACGAGGCGCGCAAGCAGGGTGAGGAGCTCGTCGAGCTTCTGTCCGAGAAGGGCTCGCGGCTCGCCGAGGACTGGCTCGGGGAGATTCGGCCACGCCGGCGCCGCCGCGGGGTTCGGTGGGGGATCCTGCTCGGCGTGCTCGCGGTGGTCGGGGTCGGCGTGGTGCTCGCGACGCGCGACTGAGGCCGGGAATCGTAGGGGCGGCCCTCGCGGCCGCCCGACCGGGCGGGGACGCACCGAGCGCTCGAAGAGCGCGACGTACCCGAGCGGCTTCTGAGCCGCGACAAGCGACGGGTTCGCCCGTCGCTAACCGCCGGGTTCGCCGGCGCTCACCCCCGCCCTACGTCCCCCCCCGCTCACCCGAGCGCCAGCTTCTTGTACCGGATCCGGTGCGGCTGGTCGGCCTCGATGCCGAGGCGCCGCTTCCGGTCCTCTTCGTACTCCTGGTAGTTCCCCTCGAACCAGACCGTCCGGCTCTCGCCCTCGAAGGCGAGGATGTGCGTCGCGATGCGGTCGAGGAACCAGCGGTCGTGGCTGATGACGACCGCGCAGCCGCCGAAATCGAGGAGCGCGTCTTCGAGCGACCGCAGCGTGTCCACGTCGAGGTCGTTCGTCGGCTCGTCGAGCAGCAGGACGTTGCCGCTCTTCTTGAGGGTGCGCGCGAGATGCAGCCGGTTCATCTCGCCGCCCGACAGGTCGCCGACGCGCTTCTGCTGGTCGGCGCCCTTGAAGTTGAACATCGCGCAGTAGGCGCGCGAGGGGATTTCCCGCTTTCCGAGGACGATCCGCTCCTGGCCGCCGGCGATCTCGTCGTGAACGGTCTTCGCGGGATCCGGGCGTTCGCGGTCCTGATCGACGTAGGAGGCGACGACGGTCTCACCGACGGTGAGCTTGCCGGCGTCGGGCTTCTCGAGGCCCACGATCATCTTGAAGAGCGTCGTCTTGCCGGCGCCGTTGGGGCCGATGACGCCCACGATGCCGCCGCGCGGCAGGTCGAAAGAGAGGTCCTCCATCAGCAGGCGGTCGCCGTAGGCCTTGCGCACGCCCTCGGCGCGAACGACGACGTCTCCCAGCCGCGGGTCCGGCCGGAATGAAGAGCTCCTGCGTCTCCCCGCGCTCCTCGGGCCCCTTGTCGGCGAGCAGCGCCTCGTAGTGCTCCAGCCGTGCCTTGCTCTTCGCGTGACGCGCCCGCGGCGACATCTTCACCCACTCGAGCTCGCGCTGCAGGGTCTTGCGCTTGGCGGTCTCGGCCTTCTCTTCGAGCTCGAGGCGCTTCTCCTTCTGCTCGAGCCAGCTCGAATAGTTGCCCTCCCAGGGAATGCCGAAGCCGCGGTCGAGCTCCAGGATCCAGCCGGCGACGTTGTCGAGGAAGTAGCGGTCGTGCGTGACCGCGACGACCGTGCCCGGATACTCCGCGAGATGCCGCTCCAGCCAGGCGACCGACTCGGCGTCGAGGTGGTTCGTCGGCTCGTCGAGGAGCAGCAGGTCCGGCCGCTCGAGGAGCACCTTGCAGAGGGCGACGCGGCGCCGCTCGCCGCCGGAAATCTTCGAGACGTCGGCGTCGGGCGGCGGGCACCGCAGGGCGTCCATCGCGATCTCGAGCTGATGATCGAGCTCCCAGGCGTTCGCCGCCTCGATCGCGTCCTGGACCTTCTGATATTCGGCCATGAGCTTCTCGCTCTCCGCCTCGGAGAGCTCGCCGGCCATCTTCTCGTTCAGCTCGTCGAAGCGCTTGAGCAGCGCGCGCGTCGGCGCGACCGCCTCCTCGACGTTCCCGAGCACGTCCTTCTTGAGGTTGAGCTTCGGATCCTGCGGGAGAAAGCCCACGCGGATGCCGTCGGCCGGGAAGGCTTCGCCCGCGAAATCCTTCTCGACGCCCGCCATGATGCGGAGCACCGTGGACTTGCCCGCGCCGTTGAGGCCGAGCACGCCGATCTTCGCGCCGGGGAAGAACGACAGGGAGATGCCCTTCAGAATCTCCCGCTGCGGCGGAACCACTTTCCGCAGCTTGACCATGGTGTAGATGAATTGGTGCGCCATAAGAGCGGGGGAGTGTATCCGAAAACTACACGGGCGCCTCGCCGAGGTTGATGCCCATCGCGCCGAGCATCCGGTTCTGCCAGCGCGTGTGGACGAAGCCGGCCTCGCGCATGAGGCGCTCGACGCCGCGCTGCGCCGGGTAGCGCTCGAGGGATTCCGGAATGTAGCGATAAGTGTCGGCGTCGCCGTGGAAGAGCCGGCCGACGAGCGGCATCGCGGCGCGCAGCCAGGCGCCGTAGAGAGAGCGGACGGCCGCGTTGTCCGGCTTGCCGAAGTCGAGGATCGCGATGCGGCCGCCGGGAGCGAGGATGCGCCGCATTTCCGTGAGAGCCGCGGGTAGGTCGGCCACGTTGCGGAGGCCGTACGCGACGGTCACGGCGTCGAAGGCGGCGTCCCGGAAGGGAAGGGCGAGCGCGTCCGCCTGGACGAAGCGGCTGGCGCTGCCGGACGCGGTCCTTCGCCGCCGCGCGATCGCGAGCATCGGAAGCGTGAAGTCGGCGCCGATCACCTCGCGCGCGCCGGCCGCCTCGGCCCGGAAGGCCAGGTCCCCGCTTCCGCAGCAGAGGTCGAGGACGCGCGCCGGCGTTCGCGCGCCATCGAGCGCGATGCGAACGGTCTCCGCCTTCCAGCGGCGGTGGAGCCCGAAGCTCATCAGGTCGTTGACGAAGTCGTAACGGGCCGCAATCCGCGAGAACATCTCGCGCACCCGCGGCCCGCGCGTCGAGTCCGAGGCAAGGTACTTGTTGGGCATGGGCTCGGCGCGACGATTATCGCCGCGCCGGCCACTACTTCTCGATTCGGACGGCGACCGGAACGGAGATCTCCGTCGGATCGGACAGGGACGTCGCGATCTGGACGCGCCCGCTCGATCCGCCGGCTTTCGCCGTCGCCAGCGTCCAGATCCGGAGCCGGAAGGCGCTGACGCCGGCTGCCGAGTCCATTTTTTCGATCGTCGCCTGGACCGCCGGAAGCCCTTCGAGGCGGACGACCGTCGGCTGAAAGGCGGGCGAGTCCGAGTACAGGAAAACCTCGTGGGATCCCGACCGTCCCTGACGGCACTTCATTTCGATCGGCGACGCCGGATCGACGCGGACCGGAGACTTCGCCTTGGGCACGGGGGTGGCGAAGGGATTCACGAGGGCCACCTCCTGCGCCGTCCCGCCGCCGATGTGCTTTCCGGGCTTCCAGTCCTCGACCAGTCGCGAGGCGAGCTGCGAACGATCGCCGTGATAGCGGTCGTCCTCCGAGAGATGCGGAGCGGCCGCGGCGGCGGCCGCCGCTTCCTGGCTCGCCTGGAGCGCATCCTGGCTCGCGCGCTGCCGGTCCTGCATCTGCTGGATCATTCGCGCGGTTTCCTCCTGCTGACGGCGCGCCATTTCCTCACCCTGGCGCTGGAGCTCCGCCCGGGCCGCGGCCGCCTTGTCCTGCATGTCCTTGATCTCCTGCTGCCTTCGAAGCTGATCCGCCTGCGCGCGCGCGACGGCGTCCTGACTCGCCGCCTGCGCCTGCCGGGTCTGCGTCTGCTGTTGCTGTTGTTGCTGCTGCTGGTTGGCCTGTTCCGAGCGTCGCTGGTTCTCCACGCGGCTGTAGTTGTCGGCCTGGCTCGACCGAAAGGACGCCCAGGTCGAGTCCGCCGGGATCCCGAGCGACCGGGCCTTTGCGTCGAGCGCTGCGATCGCCGACGCGGCTGACATCCGGCCGGCTCGAACCTCCTGTCCGAGGCGCTTCGCCTCGCCATTGATTGAGTCGAGTACCTGCGGGGAGAGCTGCTTCGGCCGGGCCTGCACCGAGAGGACCCGGGCGCCGACGTTGACCTGACGTTGCGAGTACGCGACGCACCCGATGAGGACATCGAGCGAAACGGCCCGGGACCCTCCGGCCTCGATGTCGACCGTCGTGCTCTTCGTGTACTGGCTCGCGTGCGCCTCGACGGCCACGGTCACGTCGTCGGACGTCGGGTTCACGACGCGAAAATTCACGCGCTGCGCCCACTGCATCGATTGGAGGCTCTCGGGAATCGACCCGTTGAAGCTCGAGGAGTCACATCCGTTGCCGGTCTCGAAGGGATCGCCCGAGGTGACGTCCCGGATTCCGACCTGGCCCGAGAGCCGTCCGGCAGCACCGATGAGCAGAAGGACCGGCAGCCAGAAGCGGGAGGCCCGCGGAGTCATCGCGAGCCTCCGGGAGCGTGCGCCGCGGACGAGGCCGCGACGAACCAGTGGCCCGGGTCGGCCGAAGCGGTATAGCACGCGCCGGCGTGATCGAAGCCCAGGATGCTGGTCCGGAAAGTTTCGCTCTTGAGCACGAGGGCGCCGGGCTGCTTTTCATAGGCCTGGTTCCAGTCGCCGAAGTCGAAGGCTCCCTTCGTGAGGGCGCTCGCGACGCCAGCGTTGGGAGCAAGCGCCGTCAGATCGTCGCCCTGAAGAAGGAGCTCTCCCAGGGAGACGGGGATCGTGCACGAGCTGCCGTCCTGGAGGCAGATCGATGCGAGCCGCGGGTAGGAGAGATCGGGAAGCGTCATCTCGCGACCCCGCTGCGGAGGCTGCTCGACGAAACGGACGGAAAAGACCTTGGCGTTGCTTCCGCCGGGTTTCACGAGGCGAAGGGAGGCCGCCTGTTCGAGCGATCCGGCCGAGGCCCAGAGGACCGGCTGTGGGAGCCCGAGCGCCGTCCGAGAGCCTGAGGCCTTCGGCGTGAATGCATGTTCCGTCGGCTGCCCGGCCGAGTACGTCCTCGCCGTGTAGGAGCCGTCCTTCCAGTGGCTCATGACCTGGCTCGAATCCGAAATGGCATTCGTAGCGGCCGTCGAGGCGGCGGCGGCGCTCGCAGCGTCGCCGAGTCCCGCGCTGACCCCGCCCAGAGCCGCCATCGCGATCCCGAGCGCCAGCATGCCGCCGCGGGTGTTGTGCTCCTTCATCGGGTCGGCGTTCTTGAGGACGAACGCGTTCGCCAGCAGGTCGTCGAGGGAGATCGGCCGGCCGTTGACCTGGGGGTTCTCGCCCTGGACCTCTTCGACTCCCGTCACGTCGTCGCGAACGGCCACGACGGCCGATCCCTCGCGGGCCGCCGTGTCGTCGGCCAGGAGGCTCATGGCGGCGGCCCAGTCCGAGAGGGTCGTCGGGCGGTGACTGAGCGTCGTGCCCGGCAGCATCCCGCCGTGGACGATGACTCGAGAGTTGCCGGAATCGGAGTTAGCTCGCGAAAGGTTCGCCTCGCCCCCGAGTCCCAGCGCGTCGGCAAAGGCGGCCCGGTTTGTCCAGGCTCCGGGGAGGTTCGGCGCGGCGTCTGTGATCAGGCGCGAGAAGTAGAGCGCCTTGTACTGCTCTTTGGAGTCGGCGGCCGCCTTCATGCGCTCGAAGAGCTTTTCGGGAGGCGCCTGGCGGAGGCCGTTGCCGAGCATCCAGGTCGAATAGTCCGCGTCCGCGAAGCGGTCGGCCTTGTTGACGTTGCCGAGGTAGCAGGCCGGGAGCAGAGGCGGGGGAGGCCCCGCGGTCACGGGTCCCGCCGAGGCGGTCGAGGCCTGCGAAGCCTTGGGCGCTGCGGTGTCGGGACCGGACGAGGCGCAGCCCGTCGAAAGGGGCTGCGTGAGCAGAAGAGCCGCCAGGAGCACGGCGAGAAACCGCGTGGGCATTCTCATGACTTCCTCCTGCCCACTGAGTCACCGGGGGAGGAGGAGTGTTACGGGGGAGCAATGGCGAGTGCGTTGTGAGGCCCCCGCGACACGGATGCGCGAGACGCGCTCGGTCTGCGAGCCAGTCGGCCGAGTGTGTTGGGCGCGGGCCATCGGAAGATTGCGACAAGGGCGGATACCGACGCCGGCCGGCTCATCTCGCCAGGCCCGGGCCCGGGCGCGACGCTATATATTGCGTCGGTGGGCAATTGTGGCCATGAAGCGTTCAAGATGGCGCATTGGGGCACAATCGGAACTCAGGATTCGACAGTATCCACCTAATCGGCACCGGGAAGATTGATTCACTAGAACAGTTTCGAATAGTTGGAAGTCTGGATCACTGAGTTCCGGGCATTGCCGACATCGTCTGTTCGCTATGCTTTTCCTGCCGTTCCGAAACCACCCACATTTCGACAAAGCCGCTAACCGGAACCCTTAACGAGAGCAATATTGTATCGTTTACCTCGATGTCAATCTCGGAGCTTCCGGACAAGTCGCGAGATGACAAACTTGCCAGCTCGGCCGGCTTCGGGCTGTAACCCCCGTTGTAATACCAGCAATGGTCGGCAGAGTCAGCGATCAAGGATCCGGCGGCTGATAGACACCTCCCCCAAAAATTTGAAGGGTAGATCGATGTCGAGCGACTTCTTGCCTGTGGCTCCGGTGAGACTGACGACATGATCTCGAAAGCAATCATCCACTTTGATTCCCTTGCCAGCCGTGTTCGTCAGAACTTTGATGTTTGAGTACTTCTTCAGGGGCATCACTCCGAGTCAGCCGTGGTCTGGCCTATTGGCAACACCCTGCGGGCCTGGTGCCCTTCACGGATGTCGACGGGTACAGCACAAAGGCGAAGTGCGGGTTGGCATCCTTGGATTTCGGCTCCACCGCATCCACGATTTTGACTGTCAGGGGACCGGTTGAACCCTTCGCGGGAGGGAAAAGACCTCAAGGCCGGTAAAGCGGAGATCGAGGCAGGGAACTTTCGTGCAGTTAGGAAGGTCAACGGTAGGTCTGGTCTTGGATGGTTTCGGCGGCCCCGACGCCAGAGTGATCTTCGCGATTAAACAAAGGAGATGCTACGACAGGAGGCAAGGGCATTCTGCGGTAGTTCACCCAATTCTCCTTTCCTTGATGCCGAGCGACGCTGAATCGTCGTCGGGCTACAGTCCGGAACCAAGACATCTCGAGTGAGCTCCAGGAGTATAGCGAGCCTCAACCTTGTCATCGTAGAATCGCGATTTGATGCCGCCTCGCAGGGCTGACGGCGCTCTCACACACCTCGCGACAGGTTTCGATAGAACTCTCGCATCAGCCGCGTGTCGTCGTGTCCGGTACGGAGCCAGAGTGATGCAACGACGGATGGAACGCTCGGCCTCGAACAGAGCGCCGAACAAGGCTGAGTGGTCCCTCAGATTCCTTTAGCGGTCCCCCCGCGCTGTTGCATGCAGCGAGTACTACGAGGCGTGTCCGCGGAAGGTTCCAGCGAGAGATGTCGGAAGCGTAGAGAATTCCTCGGTCGCCGGCAGTCTCAGCCAAGAGAAGGGCCGCGCCCTCCGCCTTGCCAGATGGAGTCAGCGCGTGTCCCGCGAAGTGGAGGATCGAGAAAGCGGGTGCCAGCTCGAGAAGATTGCGGCGCGTGGCTTGAACGCCTGCCAACACGCGCGTCTTCGGGAAAATGCGCGCGATTTCGCTGCACTCCTCCTCCGCTGCAGCCAGGGCCGCCAAATGAGGAAACGTGACACGCGAGAACGTCGGGTTTGCAACTAGGAGGACCGATTCGTTCGGCGGGCGAGCAGATGACCGATGTCGAGCGACTACGGCCAGGGATGCGCTAGGCGACACGACGACAGAGACGGACTGAATCAGATACTTTCCGGACCTATCCTCGAGTAGGGCCGAAAAGGGCAGGTGGTGCAGCCATCGGTCCGGCACGACGATGAGCGTCGATGCTCCGCGGATGTCGTCGCGGATCGGCGCGATGAGGGTGTCGTATAGCTGACGCAACTCCGGCTTGGGGTCGGCTTTTGCTTCGGCGACATGGGCTGTGGCCGTCGCCACGAGATGTCGCAAGCGATCCTTCGCGATCGGTACGGACACCAGCTTCACGCCGCCCCTTCGGACGGACCAGATCAGCGTGCGATCGTCGAGAATCCAGTATGCGACGAGAGCGGCGTCCTCAGGTATAGCCGACGAGATTGCCGCCGGAGTCATCAAGCCCGCGAAGGCGCCATTGGAGGAGCGGGAGACCGCTTGCATGAGAACCCTCGCCCTTCCTCTTTCTGCGAGCTGAAAGGAAGCGCTTGAGTCTGTCCGAGCGGCGATCGCAATCGCCTCGTCGAAGAGTTGCCGCGCGGTCTCCCGAAAAGAGATCTGGAGATCTTCGTCGGCTACAGTTGCGGCGGCGGCCTCGAGGCCTTCGATCCCTGCGGCGAAGTCCTGCTCGGCCCGAACATCGTCGCCTCGCCCAGCGAAGAGGCGTCCCCGAACGAGGTAGAGCTCGGGCAATTGTTCCCGCTCGCCAACGCGCACACCGAACTCGAGAGCGCGTGTTGCGTGTTGAAGAGCCCGCTCCGCGTCGACTTCGGAGTCCAGACGGATCGAGGCGAGTTCGATCGCGGCGCCAGCTCTCTCTCGTGTTCCCGAGTCGGTGATCTGACTACTCAGAGACGAGGCCGCCGCGAGATCATTGCGAGCATCGTCGGCTCTTTCGAGTTTCCCCTCCGCCTGGGCGCGCCACATTCGCGAGTAGGATCGGAAGAGCGGCACCCCACTCCGTTCGGAGGCGCGGACCTCGGCCTCATCGGCAACGAGCGCCGTCCGGTGGTAGCCGTCCCGGAGAGAAGTTCGTACGATTGTGCCAAGGCAGTTCGTGAGACGAGCGGGCGCTGAACCAGAGTCGTAACGTCGGAGCGCCGCAACGCGCTGGTTCCAGGCTTCTTCCGGTTCTCCGAGCGCCTCATAACGGTCTTCCAAGAGATCGTGTATTCCGGCCACGTTTTCAGACTCGTCGAGCCGCTCGAAGATCGTCAATGCAAGTTGGTAGTCGTGCAGGCTCTCGTACGGGTGTCCGACACCGCCCTCCACGAGGCCCTGGACCCAAAGAGCCTGGCCGGCGAGTGCTCGGTCGTTGGGCTTTGTCTGGCTCTCCGCCACCAGAGCGGCTACGAGAGACGACGCCTCTTGGTCTCGCGATCCGTAGAGCATGCAGCTGGCGCGTCCGAGCCGCGCCAAATGTAGAAAGGGGCTGGCGGTTCCCGCGAAGTGTCCTTCCGCAGCCCCGAAGCCGGTGGTCGCCGTGGCGATGTCCGCGGCTTTGTAGGCCTTACGCGCTGCCCCGAAGGCCTTGTGCCCCTCCCGAAGTCTCGTGACGTCATCAGGCGAACCCGCGGCCGCAGCGATCGCCGCGACGGCATCCGCCGCCAGGCCTTCGCCGTGGAGATTCTTCAGGGCCTCCGCGATCGAGCGGGCGCGCACGAACGCCGCCTCCGAACCGTCCGCCCACTCGGACAGCAGCTCGTCCTCGACATACTGCCGCGCCTGCTGCGGGAAGCGGCCGACGATCGCGAGGACTTCCTCTCCGCGACCCGCTTCCGCCGCCGCGTCGAGGTTGCCGCGCTCGTTCCTCCATTGCTCCGACTGCGGCGGAGCCTCGAGCACTTTTTCGCGCTGGCGCGCTTCCTCAGCCCAGCCGGACCTCGGGTCCATCTCGAGGTATTTCTTCCACGCCTCTCGCGCCGCGTCCTTCAATCCGATGTTGTCGAGCGCGAGAGCAAGGTTGAACTGCGCCGGTGCCGATCGGGGATCGAGATCCACGGCCTTGCGAGCCGCCTCGTGTGCCGGCGGGAGATCCGCCGCACGGCCGCGGTGTGTCGCTCGCGTCAGATAGGCCGCCGCGAGGTCGCTCCAGACCGCGGCGTCCTTTGGCGCCTCCTGGCTCGCCTTTTCGAGGGTCGCAACGGCCTCGTCCCATTCGTCGAGAAGAAGATGTCGCGACGCCGGCCGCATGGATCGTCGCGGGCGGAAGGCCTTCTCCTCTGACCTTCTCCAGAGCCTCGAGCGCCGTTCGGCGCAGCCTGAGCGGCGCCTCCGGCTGCGAAGTTGCGCCGCGGAAGATCGGCGCGACGGGGGCATACTCGAACGCACCCGTCAGGCGCCCCTCGCTTGTACGGCGTGTGCCGGCTGCCCGCGCGAGAGCGTCGATGCCGGAGCTCTCGCGGCGAAGCAGCAGCCCTCCGCCGATCGCCAGAACTACCGCTGCGGCCGCCGCGAGCAGCCTCCAGTCGGTCCAGACGCGCCGGCGCTTCGTCGCGTCCGCGCCGGACTGTCCCGCCAGCGCCGCTCGAATCTCCGTTCCGGCCTTCAGCTCCGCCCAGCACTTCTCGCATCCGAAGTAGTGCTTCTCGAAGGCCTCGGCGTCCTCTTCGGACAGCCGCCCGGCGAGATATCCACTCATCAAGTCGCGGGCCTCGATCTCCGCGCAGGCGAGCTCGCGCACGTCATTCATATGGAGAGTTCCCGCTTGCGCCGCTTCGTTACGCCGAGCATCGCGGTCAGCCGGGCCAGCGCGCGGTGCTTCCGAACCCGGACGGCCCCCGCCGTGATCCCGAGCCGGCGGGCGATCTCGTCCGAGTCGAGCGCCAGGCCATACGACATCGTGAGCAGGTCCCGGTCTTCGTCATCGAGGCGCGAAAGGGCGGCGCGGACGGCCTCGCCTCGCTCCCGGGAGATCAGGGCGATCAGCGGGTCCGGATCACCCGAAGTCTCGTCCTCGGCGCCCATCCTCTGCATCGCGCGCGCCTCGCGGCCCATGGACCGGGCGCGCTGCATGCAGACGTGCCGGGCCGTCTGGAAGAGAAAGGCCGGGAGCGCCTCCGGATTCTCGACGCGTCCCTGACGCAAGGCCTCGAGGGCGCGGCGGAGGGTCTCCTGAGCGACGTCCTCGGCCAGCGCCGCGTCGCGCAGCCGCCGCGCGGCAAAGAGGCGGAGTCTCTCCCAGAATCGTGCGGTCAGATCGGCGACGACGTCGTCGGGCGGCACGTCGGTTTGCGGCGACGCGCCGCCGCGAGCCGTCGATTCGTCGCCGCGCTCCCGATCGACCGGGGATTTGCCGAGCGCGAACAGGAGAAGTCGAACAACGATCTCGCGAACGACGCCGCTGCCTTCCGGCGCAAGGCCGGGCCGCGAGAGGCTCTCCGCCCGGTCGACGAGGAACGCCTCCATCCCGGGGCCCCCTTTTCGCCGGCGTCGCTCGACGCGTCGGCAAACCCCGCTCTTGGAATCGATCCGATTGCAGAGAAGTCTATTACGGCGTGAGGATCGAGCGGGTCCCGCGAAATGCGCAGGCCTGTTGTAAAGTTTTCATTTCCATGAGCGAGGACCTCAAGAAGCCGGTCACCGCCGACGAGGCCCGCCGCGTCGCCGAGGAGGCTCGCGAGGCGGACTGGACGGCGCCGAGCTTCCTGAAGGAGCTCTTCCTCGGGAACTTCCGCCTCGACCTCGTGCACCCCTTTCCGGAGGCGCCCCCGGAGCGGCCCGAATTTCGGGCGTTTTACGACGCCATGCGCAGGTTCCTGGCGGAGGAAGTGGACGCCGACGGCATCGACCGCGAAGGGAAGATCCCGCCGGAGGTCGTTCGCCGGCTGGCCGAGCTCGGCGCCTTCGGGATGAAGGTCCCCAAGGAGTACGGCGGCCTCGGCCTGACGCAGCGCGAGTACGGCGAGATCATGAAGCTGATCTCGAGCTGGGACGGGAATCTCGTCACGCTCCTCTCCGCCCACCAGTCGATCGGCGTGCCGCAGCCGCTCAAGCTCTTCGGCACGAAGGAGCAGAAGAAGAAGTACTTTCCGCGCCTCGCGAAGGGCGCGGTCTCGGCCTTCGCGCTGACGGAGCCGCAGGTCGGGTCGGACCCGGCGAACCTCTCGACGACCGCGACAAGGACGCCGGAGGGCGACTACATCCTCGACGGCGAGAAGCTCTGGTGCACCAACGGGACGATCGCCGATCTCTTCGTCGTGATGGCGCGGCATCCCGACTCGAAGAAGATCTCCGCGTTCATCGTCGAGAAGGACTGGCCCGGCGTCGAGGTCGTCATCCGCTGTCACTTCATGGGACTCAAGGCGATCGAGAACGGGATCATCCGCTTCGACAAGGTCCGCGTCCCGAAGGAGAACCTCCTGCTCGCGGAGGGGCGCGGCCTGAAGCTCGCGCTCGTGACGCTCAACACGGGCCGCCTCACGCTGCCCGCCTCCGGCGCCGCGTGTGCGAAGCGATGCCTCGAGATCTGCCGCGTCTGGGCCAATGAGCGCGTTCAGTGGGGACAGCCGATCGGACGCCACGACGCGATCGCTCAGCTCATCGCCGAGATGGCGGCGACGGCCTTCGCGATGGAGGCAGTTTCGGACCTCGCATCGGCGATGGCGGACATGGGCGACCGTGACATCCGCCTCGAGGCGGCCGTCGCCAAGATGTGGAACTCGGAAGAAGGCTGGAAGCTCGTGGACCGCACGCTCCAGATCCGCGGCGGCCGCGGATACGAGACGGCGGATTCCCTTCGCGCGCGCGGTGAGAAGCCGATCCCGGTCGAGCGGATGATGCGCGACTTTCGCATCAACCTCATCTTCGAGGGGTCCTCCGAGATCATGCGCCTCTTCATCGCGCGCGAGGCGCTCGACCGTCACCTGGCCGTCGCCGGCGATCTCTTCAACCCGAAAGTCCCGTCGTCGCAGAAGATCAGCAAGGTCCTCCCGCGATTCGTCGGCTTCTACGCGAAGTGGTACCCGACACGCTGGCTCGGCTGGGGCCGCGCGCCGCGATTCTCGGAGTTCGGGCCGCTCGCGGGCCACGTGCGCTACCTCGAGCGCACGACGCGCCGGCTCTCCCGCGCGCTCTTCCACATGATGGCGCGCCACGGACCGAAGCTCGAGAAGCGGCAGGCTCTCCTCTTCCGAGCGGTGGACATCGGCGCCGACCTCTTCGCGATGTCGGCGACGGTCAGCCGCGCCCAGGGAATGCGGAAGGCGGGGAAGCCGGACGGCGCGAAGGCGGTCGAATTGGCGGACGCCTTCTGCCGGACGACGCGGCGCCGTGTCGAGAGCCTCTTCCGAGGCCTGCGCTCGAACGACGACGTCCGGAACTACCGGATTGCGCGCCGCGTGCTCGAGGGCGAGCACGTCTGGCTCGAGTCGGGCCTCGTTCCCGCCGCGGAGGCGCTCGAGCGGTTCGCCGCCGGGGCTGCCAAGACCGAATCCGAGCTCGCGACCGTCTAGCTTCGCGTCGCGGCGCGCCGACTACAGCCCCGGCACCTCGTCGCTCGCCTCACTGATCCCCTCGAACAGGATCGTCGAGAGGTAGCGCTCGCCGGTATCGGGCAGCATCGCGAGGATCGTCGCTCCCTTGCCGGCCTTCTCGGCGATCTTCTTGGCGCCGGCGAAGGTGCCGCCCGAGGAGATGCCGCAGAAGATCCCTTCCCTGGCTGCGAGGTCGCGGGCCGCGTCGCGCGCCTCGATGTCCGTCACGGTCACGAGCTCGTCGAAGCCCTTGCGGTTGAGGACCGCCGGAATGAAGTCGGGCGTCCAGCCCTGGATCTTGTGCGGCTTCCACTCGTGGCCCTGCAGGAGCGCCGCGCCCTCGGGCTCGACGACGGCGATCTTCGTGTCGGGACGCGCCTTCCGGATCATGTCGCCCGCGCCCGTGAGCGTGCCGCCGGTTCCGTAACCCGTCACCCACCAGTCGAGCCGCTTCCCGACGAAGTCGCGCAGGATCTCGGGCCCCGTGGTGTTGCGGTGGTACTCGGGATTGGCCTCGTTCTCGAACTGCCGGGCGAGGAACCAGCCGTTCTTCTTCGCAATCTCCTCGGTCTTCTTGACCATGCCCGATCCGCGCTCCGCGGCGGGCCACAGGACGACCTTCGCGCCGAGGAACTTCATCAGCTTGCGGCGCTCGACAGAGAAGCTGTCGGACATGACCGCCACGAACGGGTACCCCTTGACCGCGCAGACCATGGCAAGCGCAATGCCGGTGTTGCCCGACGTTGCCTCGATGACCGTCTGCCCGGGCTTCAGCGTCCCGCGCCGTTCGGCGTCCTCGATGATTCCGATCGCGAGCCGATCCTTCACCGAGGAGAGCGGGTTGAAAGCCTCGCATTTCACGTACATCGTGACGCCGGACGGGGCGAGCTTGTTGATCTTGACCACCGGGGTGTTGCCGATCGTGCCGAGGATGCTTTCGTGAATCACGGTGTTCTTTCCTTTCGCCGCATCGAAGAGCGTTAGGATATGCGATCCCGATGAAAGCAGCTTTTCTTTTCATTTCCTTGAGCTTCCTCATGGCCGCCGCGACCGCGTCCGCTGCCCCGCGCACGATGCGGGTGGACTACGACCACACGGGCAACGCCACCGAAGAGCGTTTCGCCCTCGACCGCGTGGTGCTCGAGCCGCTCGAGTGGCCGGGGAATCCCGCCCGGCCGCTCGACGACACGAATCTCGGCAAGTACTTCTTCGAGGTCATCGATCGGAAGTCGAACCGCGTCCTCTACTCGCGCGGCTACGCGTCGGTCTACGGCGAGTGGGAGACGACGCCCGAGGCCGCGGAACGGTATCGGACTTTCTCCGAGTCGCTGCGGTTCCCGGCGCCGGCCGGGCCGGTGCAGATCGTCGTCAAGAAGCGGGACAAGGCGAACGCATTTCGGGAGATCTGGTCGACGCTCGTGGATCCCGCCGACATGTTCGTGGACACCTCGAAGCCGCCGTCGCCCGGGCCGCTCCTCGAGATCGAGAAGCACGGGCCGCCCGCGCAGAAGATCGACTTTCTGATTTTGGGCGACGGCTACACGGCGGCCGAGCGCGGCAAGTTCGAGAAGGACGCGCGGCGGCTGACGGAGATCCTCTTCGCCGTCTCGCCCTACAAGGAGCGGCGCAGCGACTTCAACGTGTGGGGGCTCTGTCCGCCCGCGGAGGAGTCCGGCGTCTCGCGTCCTTCGACGGGAATCCATCGCCGCTCGCGCATCGGCGCGACCTACGACGCCTTCGGTTCCGAGCGGTACATGCTGACGTTCGACAACAAATCCTGGCGCGACGTGGCCTCGTTTGCGCCCTACGAGTTCGTCGAGATCCTCGCCAACGCGCGGACCTACGGCGGCGGCGGGATCTTCGGGCAATACTCGACGGTCGCCGCCGACAGTCTCTGGGCGCCGTACGTCTTCGTGCACGAGTTCGGCCACCACTTCGCGGCCCTCGCCGACGAGTACTACACCTCGGCCGTGGCCTACGGGCCGGCGACGGAGCGCATCGAGCCCTGGGAGCCCAACGTCACGGCGCTCCTCGATCCGGCCAACCTCAAGTGGAAAGATCTCGTCACGGCCGGCACACCGATCCCGACGCTCTGGCCCAAGGAACGGTTCGAGGCGATGTCGCGCGACTTCCAGGCGCGGCGTCGCAAGATCCGGGCGGCGAACGCCCCCGAAGACCAGATGGACGCGCTCTTCTCGGAGGAGAAGACCGAAGAGACGAAGCTTCTCGGAGGAGATCCGCAGTCCGGCAAGGTGGGCGCGTTCGAGGGCGCGATGTACGAGGCGAAGGGCTACTACCGGCCGCAGATCGACTGCATCATGTTCACGAGGGACGACGTGGGCTTCTGCGCCGTCTGCCGCCGCGGGATCCAGGCCGTCATGGACCTGTACAGCCGCCCCTGAGGACGATTCCACGGGCGCCGCGTAGAATCGGCGCGGGGACCTTCCGATGAGCTTTCGCCGCGGCCTGCAGCTCGCCGGTTTCGCCCGCCGTCATCTCGGCCGCATGGCGGAGGGCCGCCGCGGCGTCATGGCGCACCTCGCCGCGCCTCGCCCGGACAACCTGCCGATGCCGACGTTCGTCCAGCTGCGCGTGACGAATCTCTGCAACCTGCGCTGCAAGATGTGCGGGCAGTGGGGCGACACGGGGATATACCGCGCCGACGGCTTCTCGGCGTCCGCCACGGACGGCGAGAGGGAGCGCGACCACATCCGCGAGCTCATCGGGTTGAGCCGGCAGCTCGCGCTGTCGGACTACGTGAAGCTGTTGGACGAGATCGCCGCCTGGCGGCCGATCGTCTCCCTCTTCGGCGGCGAGCCGTTGCTGTACCCGGACATCCTGCCGCTCGTGCGCGAGATCAAGAAGCGCGGGCTGACTTGCACGGTCATCACCAACGGCGGCCGTCTCGAGCCGTACGCGCGCGAGCTCGTCGAGGCGGGGATCGACTCGATCGCCATCTCGATCGACGGCCCGCCGGAGACGCACAATCGCATCCGCGGCAAGGCGGACAGCTACGAGAAGGCGGCCGCCGGTGTCCGCGCGGTCGCGGAATGGCGGCGGAAGCTCGGCCGCGCCGCGCCGATGCAGATCGCAATCCTGCCGATCACGGAATTGAACCTCGACGCCATCGCGCCGGCCGTCGAGGCGTTGCGCGAGTTGCCGCTCGACACGATCAACGTGGGCCTGCGGTGGTTCGTTCCGAAGGAGGCGGGGGCGCAGTACGAGACGGTCATGCGCGAGACCTTCGGCGTCGCGGGCGATTCCTGGAAGGGGTTCGACTTCGACTGGGCGAAGGCCGGCGCGTCGAAGACCCGCCAGATGACGGATCTCGTGCGGCTGCTCAAGGGCCTGAAGCGCCGCCGCTATCTGGATTCGGCGGCCGGGAAGCCCTGGGTCTCCTTCGTCCCCGACGTGCCGGCCGAGAAGGTGCCCGAATATTTCTCCGACTTCTCGCAGACGTTCGGCCACAATCTTTGTCCCGTGGCCTGGTACTTCGCCCAGGTCGAGCCCGACGGCGAGGTCTGCTTCTGCGGCGACTTTCCCGACTACTTCATCGGCAACGTGCGAAAACAGGCGTTTCGCGAGATCTGGAGCGGTGAGAAGGCATGGCTCTTTCGCGAGAAGCTCGCGAAGGAGCCGCTTCCGATCTGCGCGCGCTGCTGCGGCAACTACGTGTACGGGAAGTGGGATCGGCCGTCCGTGTCGAAAGGGAGCGCCTGACGAGCTTTCGGTAACGCCCGACCTCGACCGGGAACTTCCTCGCATGAAAAGCGATCGAGCGATCGCCCTCGGCCTGGGTCTCGTCGCGGTGCTGACGGGCGCGGCCGGCGACACCCGGCCGTCGGCCTCCAACGGCATTCCCGTCGTGCGAATCATCTATCTCGTTCCGTCGGACCGTGTCCCGCAGGAGGGATACCGGCTCGCGCTGGAGAAGACGATTCGGGAAATGCAGGCTTTCTACGGGAGTCAGCTCGGCGGGAAAACCTTTCTCCTGCACGATCCCGTCGTCGAGATCGTCCGGACGCAGCATCCACTGACTTGGTTTCAGACGGACGCGCCCGGATCCTCGGACGCGGGACGCTACTGGGAGAGCATTCTGGACGACGGCTTTCATCGGACCGGCGGCCGCTTCAACGACCCGATGAATCGCTGGATCTTCTTCATCGACGCGGATCCTCTGTGTGGTCAGTACGAGGGGGGCACGAGCGGGGTCGCCCTCTTATCCGCGAACGACATGCGGGGGCAGATCTGCGACGGCAACTACGACGACTGTGTCAAGGGTCCGTCGGACCTGGCGGGTCCCTGCAGGTGGGTGGGCGGTCTCGGGCATGAGCTCGGGCATTCCTTCAACCTGCCGCATCCGACACCAGGGACATGCCCGGACCCGGATTCCTCCTGCTCCCATGCCTTGATGTGGACGGGATACGGAGCGTTTCCGAATGCCTATCTTCTGCCGTCGGACGAGGACAGCCTTCTCCACAGCGTCGAGACGAGGCAGTTCTTCGTCGACTTCACGCCGCCGCCGCTCGACTTCGCGTGCTCCGATGGATGCCCGCCGGAGCGTCCGGAGGGCCTGACGGCGGTAGCGCTCGGCAACGTGGTCGACCTCCAGTGGCCTCCGTCCGCGGACGCCACCGGCTACGCCATCTGGCGCGGAGCGGCGGAATTCGACTCGCCGGTCCTCATCGCCGACGGCCTGGCGGCCCCGTCCTACGTCGATTCCTCCGTGGTGATCGGCGAGACGTACTGGTACCGCGTCACCGCCTCGAATGCGATCGGGATCAGCGGAAACTCCAACGCCGCGAGCACAATCGTCGCGCCGCCGCCGGCGCGCCTCCAGATCCGGCCCGGCCGGGGAAACGTCCATCCGAGATCGGTTGATCGTCCCTAGACTGGCGCGAGATCGCGTCGACTCGTCCGCCTGCCACGAAGGCAACTCGTAACGAATCCTGGCCCGAGGGAACTCTCCTTCAGATTCGGCAATCTGAAGGAGGCTTCGATGAGACTCCGGCGCGATTCACTCGAATGGACCGGGCCAAACTCGACGTTCCTGCGGCTCGTGGCCGCCCTCGCGATCTTTGGAGCGGGGTCCCGACTGGGGGCTCACTCGATACCGATGTCGGCCTCCGAGATGGTTCGCCGTTCCTCTCGGATCGTCGTGGCGGTCGTCGATGGGTCCGCGGTTCGGTGGAACGACCGCCACAACCTGATTCTTACGGACTACTCGCTACGAATCGAGGATCGGCTCAAAGGCGAATCGCCCTCGGCGTTCTCGATCACTGTGATCGGAGGAACCCTCGACGGCGAGACCCAGACAACATGCCTCTCGGCTCCTCTCGAGGTCGGCGGTCGTTATCTGTTGCTCCTCCAGGGTTCGAGCGAGCGGGCGCTGACGCCCTTCGTCGGAGGAGTCGAGGGCATCGTTCGCGAGATGGAAGGGGCGGCGGTGAGCGTCGACGCAATGGACTTCGGGATCGGCGCCGGACAGAAACGGGATCGTCCTTCGGCGCACGTCGAATTTTCCGCGCTTGTCGAGCGGGTACGGGGAATGGCCTGCGGAATCGCCGATTTCGCCGAATCGGAGAGCATCCCTTCGACACCCAATCAAATGTTGCCCTCGAAATCCTACCTGACGACCCGTGGTGGACCGATGGGGTCGGCGGACTCGCTTCCGGCCACCGATTCGACTTCGTCGGGGCGTTCGGAAGTTGCGAGGGACGACGGCTCCGGTGCCCGCGTTTCGCGCCCCGACTATTCGTACGCGCACCGTGCGGACTTCCCCGTGGCGTTCAACGACTTTCCGCCGAGTTTCGCGCCCTGGTCTCCGGAGGATCAGTACATGATGAGCCGCTGGAACATTTATGGGGACGTGTTCCGCGTCTACGCCAGCCCGACCGGCACGTGGTCGTGGGGAAATGGAATCTTCGATCTGGCGGGTTGGCCGTCCAATGCCGACATGATCAGCGCGTTCGGGCAGGGCTGGGACGCGACGACGCTCGGCATCACCTTCGCTCGCTGGCAGAGCGGTCCCATCATCGAGGCGGACATCGCGCTGAATCCCGCCTTCGGCTGGACTCTCGACGACGAATACGGGACGCGGGATGACAACGGCGTCTGGGGCTTCCATCAGACCCTTCTTCATGAGCTCGGCCACAGCTGGGGCCTCCACCACCCCTTCAACGACCAGGACCCGTGGTGGGACTCCGTCATGGACTACTCTCCGAAGCGCTACCGATTCCCGATTCTGACGGCGGACGACGTCAACGCCGTCCGCAATGCGTATCCGGGCATCGCGATCCACGACGGCTTCCTCACGACGTACACGACCGGCGATTGCGCCGGCTGCGCGCTCGGCACCGTCGGCAACAACCCTGTCTACTACGGAAATGGCGTCCGACCCGTTACGATCATGCCCGGATCGGCGTTCTCGCTCGTCCGCCCGTTCAAGCTGGAGAATCTCGGAACCGATGCCATCGTCGATCCGATCGTTGACGTCTTTCTGACGCCGCGCCGGATGGACTACACGGGTGCGATCCCTGTCGGTACGTGGAACTACTACGCCCAGATCCCGCCTTTCACGGTGCAGCCGTTGAACCCGGGCCCTGTGTCGATTCCCACAGGGACCCCGCAGGGCATCTACTACGTCGCCTTGAACTACCGGGACAGCGACGGTAACGTCGGCAACAACGCCAGTTGGACGGACTGGAACGTTACGCTCGGCGTCTTCGATCAGACGCTCGGAGTGCAGGGGATCGCGCCGGGCTCCGGATCTTCGGCCGGCGGCACGCCGTTCACACTATTCGGCTCCGGCTTCCGCACGGACACGCTGGTTTTCTTCTCGGGCCGCGGTTCCATCGGCGGCGTCGATACCGCGAGCCTGAACGAGATTTTCGGGACGACCCCCGACCTGACTCCCGGAACGCTCAATGGAATCGTCGTCCGAAATCCCGACTCTTCGTTCGCCGTCCTTCCGAACGCCTGGTTCTCGGACTTTCTCGACGTGCCCGGCGACTATCTCTTCCATGGCGGCGTGGAGAAGGTGGTCCGCTCCGGGATCGCCACCGGGTGCGGCGGCGGCCGTTACTGCCCCGAGGATCCGGTCACTCGCGCTTCGATGGCCGTCTTTCTTCTCCGCGGGGAGCACGGCGCGACGTTCCAGCCGGGTCCGGCAACGGGTTCGATCTTCAGCGACGTGAAGGCCGATACGTATCTCGCGAAGTGGATCGAAGCGTTGGCCAAGGAGAAAATCACGACCGGCTGCGGCGGCCGTTACTATTGCCCGTCGGAGGCCGTTACCCGGGCGTCGATGGCGGTCTTCCTGCTGAGGGCGCGTCACGGAGCGGCCTACCGTCCGCCGCACGCCCGGGGCGATGTCTTCCGGGACGTGCCTCTGGGCACCTTCCTCATCGACTGGATCGAGCAGCTGGCAGCCGAGGGGATCACAAGCGGCTGCGGCGCCGGCATCTTCTGCCCGAATCAGATCGTCACAAGAGGCGAGATGGCGGTATTCCTGGCGCGAGCGTTCGGGCAACCGTAGCGGTCAGTCCCCCCAGTACCGGTAGAAGTTGAACCACTGCGCCGGGTGGTCGCGCACGACGCGCTCGAGGTCGGCGGCGACGCGCGACATGAGGCGGACGGCGTCTTCTTCCGGCGAGAGGTTCGGATCGGCGTCGAGGGGCTCGCCCCAGACGTTGTAGTAGGCGCCGTTCGGTCGGCGCAGGAAGAAGCCGGGAAGGATCGGGCAGCCGCAGAAGCGCGCGAGGAGGGCGGGCGAGCGCAGGAACGGCGTCGGCCTTCCGAAGAACGGGACGAGCACGCGATCCTCGGGATAGGCGCGGTCCACGAGCAGCGCGACGGCTCGTCCCGCGTCCACGGCCGCGCGCACCTTGAACGCCGTCGCCATCGAGGTGCCGATGTCGATCGACTCGACGCCGACGCGGCCGCGCAGGTGCTGCCGCATTTCCTGCACGCGCGGGGACAGCTCCGGCTGGCCGACGACGGCCGGCGTCAACGCGTGGCGCCGGAGCGTCACGGCGCCGAGCTCCCAGTTCCCGACGTGGCCGGTCACGAGGAGGAACCCCCGTCCGTTGCGCCGCGCGGAGGAGAGGACTCGCCCGTCGTCCTCGAATGCTTCGATCCGCGGGACGAACGCCTCGCCGCGGAGCCTCCACGTGTCGATCGTGTGCCGCCCGTACTCGAAAAACACGCGCCGCACGAGAACGGAGGCTTCATCCTCCGAGACGCCGAGCGCCCGCCGGAAGTTGTCCCGCATGCCGGCCTTGGTCCGCGAGAGGAGCGTGACCGCGAGCGAATTGCCGACCAGATTGACGCCGTTCAAGACCGCCATCGGGAGCCAGCGGCCTCCGTAGTGGAGCCCGCCGTAGACGACGCGGTTCGAGAGCCCGTGGCTGACCCACTTCGTCCGCGCCCGCAGCGCCTGCTTTTCCAGCATTGCCCGCGGACTATACAATTCGCGTTGGAATGAACGTTCTCCTCGTCCGGCCCGACCCGGGCAACGAGCGGTTCGGGCTGGGGCCGTTCTTCCGAGTGGAGCCCCTCGGCCTCGAATACATCGGGGCGGCGCTCCGGCGCGCCGGGCACGAGGCAGCGATCGTGGATCTGCGCTTCGGGCGGCGGCTCGCTCGGGCGATCCGGGAGACGCGTCCGCGGGTCGTGGGCCTCTCCGGGATGCACGCGCTCGAGTACGACCGGCTCCTCGAGACCGCCCGCGAGATTCGGCGGCTCTCGCCGGACACGTTCATCCTCGTCGGCGGCCACGCGGCCGCGTCGTACCCGAAACCGCTCGAGAGCGACGAAGTGGACGCGATCTGCGTGGATGATGGCGAGGAGGTCGTCCCGGCGCTCGCCGCGGCGCTCGAGGACGGGCGGCCGCTCGCGTCCGTCCCGGCTTTGCGTCTGCGGACGCCCGAAGGATGGATCTCGACGCCGCCGCTCTCCGAGCGCACGGGTCTCGACCGGATTCCAATTCCGGCGCGCGACCTCGTGGATCGCTACCGCAATCGCTACCACTGCCTCCTCTTCAAGCCGGTCTGGCTGATCGAGACGGCGCGCGGATGCCCGTTCCGCTGCAACTTCTGTTCGGTGTGGCAGCTCTACGACCGCTCGTTCCGCGAGCGGTCGATCGGCGCAGTCGTGGACGATTTCGCGTCCGTCGGCGACAGCATCTTCGTCGCCGACGACCTCTTCTGGAACCATCCCGAGCGGAGCCGCGAGCTCGCGCGCGCGTTGAAGGCCCGCGGAATCCGAAAGCGCTGGATCCTCGTGCAGACGCGCACGGACCTCGTCTGCCGGCACGCGGATCTGCTCGAGGAGTGGCGGCCGATCGCGAAGGACTTCGACATCTTCTTCGGACTCGAGGCCGCGTCCGATGAGGCCCTCGCCTCGGTCGTAAAGGACGCGGGAGTGAAGGCCTCGATCGAGGCCGGGCGCATCAGCCGCGAGCTCGGGTACGGCGTGACCGGGAACTTCCTCGTCGATCCTGACTGGGAGGAGTGGCAGTTCCGCGAGCTCTGGGGATTCGTGAAGACCTACGGGTTCGAGAAGGCCGGGTACACGATCCTCACGCCGCTGCCGGGCACCGAGCTCTTCCAGAAGCTTGCGCCGCGGCTCGCCGCGCAGCCCTGGTACAAATACGACATGCATCACGTGCTCTGGGAGCCGCGGCTCGGCGCGAAACGGTTCTTCGAGCTCTACGCCGAGACGTGGCGCCGCTCGATCCTGAACACGCGCGGCCAGAAGCGCTGGATCGACTGGATGCGCCAGATCCGCCCGGCGCAGATCCCGTACCTGACGGGCGTCTTGCGCCGGACGCAGCGCATGATGAAGGCCGAGGCGTATCTCGCCGAGCACGAGGCGTCGCAGGTTCGATCGGCCGAGGTCCCCGTCGGCGCGCTCGAAGTGTCGTAGGGCCGGCCATCACGCTCGACCGGTGGCTGCCGCGATGGGACGTCGCGCGGCGCCACGCGCTGGACGTGCCCGCTCCCGCGGCGGTCGTCTGGGATGTGCTCGAACGTCACGGATTTGCCCGTTCGGGAGTTGCGCGATTCCTCATGGCGCTGCGCGGCTACGGCTGGCGCGCCGCGTCCGGCAACTCGCCGTCGTTCTCGGAGAGCGCCGCGCGCTTCGGATTCGTCGAGCTCGAGCGCGTCCCGGAGCGCGAGCTCGTGCTCGGCCTCGCGGGCCGTTTCTGGCGGCCCGACGGCGGGCTCCGCAAGCTCTCGCGGGAGGCGTTCCCCGCGTTCGAGGAGGACGGTGCGGCGAAGGCCGTCTGGAACATCCAGTTCTCGCCGCGCGGCCCGTGCGTGACCGAGCTCTCGACGGAGACACGGGTCCTCTGCTTCGGTCCCGCCGCGCGACGGAAGTTCCTGCTCTACTGGACGGCCATCGCGCCCTTCTCGGCGCTGACGCGCGTGGCGCTCCTCGAAGGTGTGCGGAAGGAGGCGCTCCGCGCGGAACCGTGCGCGTAGCGCTTCCTTCCCTGTGTTCAAGCTTGAGCGATTAGGATTACTCCGGGTATCCCATGACGTCCGCGGTGAAAGAGACCTTGACGCTCTTCTGAAGCCCGAAGACGAAGGTGACCGTGATCGTCTCGCCGGCTGACCACACGGAATCGTTCCCGACGCTCGGCGTCAGAGGACTCCCCGGGATGAGGCGCGGACGGCTCACTTCTTCCGCGTGAACTCGAACACGCCGGTCTGATCCTTGCCGTTCACGCGGTGCGTCCACGTCTGCGTGAAGTGGTCCGCGTCCTGGAACGTCACCACGAGCGAGTGCATGTGGCTCGCGCCCGCGCCGGAGAGGTTGGTCGCGTCGACGTACTGGAAATCGAGCTTGTTCGAGGCGGCCGCCGGGACCGCCGCGCGCATCCGCGGCTGATTGCCTTCGGCGCAGTAGTGCGTCATCGCGATGTTCTTCCCGTCGGCGACGTACATCGTGATCATGTCCATGTCCTCGGGCGTCTTCAGGATCTCTTCGAGGGCGGTGCCGTTCGAAACGAGCCGGTAGGATGCCGTGACGGGCAGCTTCTGGCCACCCTCGTTGGCCGTCCCTTCCCACTCGCCGACGAGCGCCTTCATCTTTTCGAAGCCCGGGTTCGTGGCGGCGGGGGAGTGTCCCTCCATCGCGAGGGCAGCGGTGGCAGCGAGCGCGGCGGTGAGCGCGAAAAGGAATCCTTTGACCCTGAGCTTCATCCAATCCTCCTCTTCAGTAGCGTGACCCCGATGAACCGGACGTGAAGTACGGCCCGCGCGGCCGGCCTTCCGCCGAATCCTTCAAGCGATGCATCAGCTCGCCCCAGACGGTGTTGCAGGCCGGATATTCTCCGTCGATCGAGCGCCAGCCGAGGTGGCCGAATCGCACGACCGTGCCGCTGCTCTTCGCCGGCGCGAGATCGAACGTGAGCCGGGTGCCGACCCATTCTGCCGGGACCTTCGGGGCCGGAATGCAGGTGAATGCCGCTCGCTTGGGCGTGAGCTCGTCCATTCGAAAGTGGAACTCGACGGCGCCGCCGTCGAAGCGGAAGATCGAGATGCTCCCGAGCTTCGGGACCGCCTCGCAGTCGTCCGTCCACCACGTCCGAAAGCCGTTCGCCGTCGTGACCAGAGGCCAGATCTCTTCGGGTGTCGCCGCGACGGTGATGCGATGCAGGATGTCGGCCATGATCGGTCCTCCTCAGCCTCTCGGGCGGCGGCGGGACCTCGAATGTCCCGAGTCCCGCGATGAGGCGGCTGCCGGCTCGCGCAGATACCGCTCGAGCGCGTCGAGCTTCTCCTCCCAGAACGCGCGGTAGCGGCCGAGCCAGTCGTCGGCGGACTCCAGGGCGGCCGGCACGAGGCGCAGATGGTGGACGCGCCCCTGCCGGCGGCGCGCGAGGAGCCCCGCCTCTTCGAGGACCCTCAGGTGCTTCGAGATTGCGGGCTTCGACATCCGAAAGGGCCGAGCGAGCTCGGCGACCGATGTGTCCGGAGCGGAGGCGAGCCGCTCGAGCATCGTCCGGCGCGTCGGATCGGCAAGGGCGCGGAACGTTCGGTCGAGCGCGGCAGCCGAATAGTTAACCATTTAGTTAACTATTATAGCGGCGCACTCCGGATGTCAAGCCTGGGGCGCACGGCCTTCGATAGGCTGGCGCCGTGCGAGGAAACCCGTTCTTTCCGGAGGCCGAGACCATCGACGTCGATGCCGCCGGCCGGGTCGTGCGGCTGACGAATCTCGGCAAGGTCTTCTGGCCAGAGCCGGCATCACCAAGGGCGACCTCCTGCGCTACTACGCGAGAGTCGCGCCCGACCTGCTCCCGCATCTGAAGGACCGGGCCATGGTGATGAAGCGCTACCCGAACGGCGCGGCGGGCGAATTCTTCTTCATGAAGCGGCGCCCGTCGCCGCGCCCCGACTGGATCGAGATCTGCTCGATCGAGCACGCCTCGGGCAACGTCATCGACTTCCCGATGGTCCAGGACCTCGCCGTCGCTGCTCTGGGTCGTGAACCTGGGCTGCATCGACCTGAACCAGTGGTACGCGCGCTGCGACGACGTGGACCGCCCGGACTACGTCCACTTCGACCTCGACCCCGTGCCGGGCGCGACGTTCGCGACGGTGCGCGAGGCCGCGCTCGTGGTGCACGAGGCCCTCGAAGCGCTCGGGATGCCGGCGCTACGCCAAGACGACCGGCTCGCGCGGGATCCACGTATACGTTCCGATCGTGCGCGGACCGACGCAGAAGCAGGTCTGGGAGTTCGCGAAGCAGTTCGCCCTCGCCTGCGAGGGCCGCCATCCGAAGCTCCTGACCGCCGAGTACCGCGTGGCGGCGCGGCCGCGCGGGCGCGTGCTCGTCGACTACAACCAGAACGCCTGGGGGCAGCACCCTCGCCTCGATCTATTCCGTCCGCCCGAAGCCCGCGGGCCTCGGTCTCGGCGCCCGTCACGTGGAAGGAAGTCGAGCGCGGCGTGGCGATCGAGGACTTCCGCATCGACAACGTGCCCGAGCGCGCTCGCCGAAGATCGGCGACCTGTGGAAGCCCCTCCTCGCGGCGAAGGGCCGCGTGCGGCTGGAGAAGTTCTTTTGACGGGTCAGGGCAGCGAGAACGTTCGCGACAGGAACGCCGCCATCTCGCCGCGGGAGACGACGGCACTCGGGCAGTAGAGTCTCGTGCCGCACCCGGAAGTGATGCCCTCGGCCGCGAGCTGCTCGATCCATTTCCCGAGCAGGGTCCCGAGGGGTACGTCGTCGAAGACGTTTCCCGTCGGCGCGGGCGGCTGATAGCTCGCGCCGTGCTTCGCGAGCAGGAGGAACTTCGCCATCGCGTCCCGCGTAACCGAGTCTTCGGGGCAATAGTTGCCGCCGCCGCAGCCCGTCGTGATGCCCTCGGCGGAGAGCTCCTCGATCCAGGCGCCGAAGGGCGTCCCGAGGGGCACGTCCTGGAAGACGGTTCCCGTCGCCGGGGGAGGGTGGTGGTCGCCGCCCTTCATGCCGCGCAGCAGGAAGACCGCCATCTCGCCGCGGGTCACGGGCTGCTCGGGACAGTAGTTGCCCGCTCCGCAGCCGGTCGTGATCCCGGCGCGGAAGATCCTCGAGACGGCGCCGTGGTAAGTGTACGTGCCCGGCACGTCGAAGAAATCCGCGAGATATGCGCGCGCGAGCATTCCGCTCTCGCCGCCCGGATTCTCCGCCTGGAGGTCGTTGAGGGTGCCGGCCGGCAGAGCCGGAGCATGGGCCGTCAGCGAGGTCGGGCCGTTGACCACGACGCCCGTCGCCGCCACGCCGCCGATCGTCACGGTCGCGCCGGGCTGGAAGTTCTCCCCGGAGACGGTCAGAGAGGTCGTGCCGCCGGACGGCCCCGAGGCCGGGGTGACGGCCTGGACCTGCAGCACACATCCGAGATCGACCGAAACGGACTTCGAATTGTTCGCCGTGTTGGGGTCGCTCGTCACGGCGGAAACCGTCGCGGCGAGGGTCAGGTCGCCGGGCGCGACTCCGGCCAGGACGGAGAGCGTGAGCAGCGGAGCCGGCCCGACGTCGATGCGGGCCCGCGTGCACGTCACCGGCGCCGTCCCCGAGCACGACCATCCGTCCCCGGACCAGGACTGGAGGGTGCCGCCCGTCGGCAGCGTCGCCGCGACCGCGACCGTCGTCGCGGCGCTCGGACCGGCGTTCGAAGCCGTGAGCGTCCAGGTAATCGTGTCGCCCGGACAGACCTTCGAGGGAGTGGCGTCGGCGGCCAGCGAGAGGTCGGCCGCCGTGAATGTCGCAACGTACGTCGCCGGCGACGATCCCGCGACGATCGAGTGACTCGCGGCGCCGCCGTCGGACCACGATCGGAAACCGTAAGGAATGCCGCCCAGCGTCTGCGGCGACGCCGCGACGATCGTTTTCTGCGATCCCACGATCACGGTGTCGGTGAACGGCGTCGACGCGATCCGCGTTCCCGAAACGAGCACGAGGCCGGTCGGGCTCGACTGATACGTGAGGATGGTGGTCTGCGGATTGAGGATCACGCTCTGGGAGCTCGCGAGCCCCGCCGAATCCGTCGCCGTGAGCTGCAACTCCAGCCACGAGGGGTATTCGTGGTCCGGCGCGGCGAACGATCCGCTCGCGACGCCGGCGATCGTCTGCACCGGATGGATGTGGCAGTTCGACGGGCAGTGGTGCTGGATCACGTTCCAGGTCAGCGCCGAGGCGGGCAGCGTTCCCTCCTGGGGATCCGTGGCGTGGCCGGAGAACGTGATCGTGTCGCCGACCTTCCAGGTCAGCGTCGAGCTCGGCGTGTCGATGAATGCCGTCGGGAAGGTGTCGCCCACCGCAATCGTGATCGGATCGCTCACGCTCGAGATGCCGTGGTTGTCGGTGACCTGAAGACGCGCCTGATAGCTGCCGTTCGTCGAATACGTGAAGGTCGGCTTGACGGCCGTGGAATCGTTGAAGTTGCCGTCGCCGTCGAGGTCCCACGCGTAGGTGAGCGTGTCTCCCGGCCGCGCGGGGAGCGACCCGCTGCCGTCGAACTGGACGTGGAGCGGAGCCGCGCCGGACGTCGGCGCCGCGGACGGCGACGGCGTCGGGAGCGAAGTACTGGACCCGCCGGATCGTTCCGCCTCCGAGGTCGGCATAGTAGAGGTCGCCGCCCGGCCCGATCTCGAGGTCCACCGGCGTCGCGGCGCCCGCGACGAAGGCTGAGCCGCTGAGCGGGATCGGGTTGACCGCTGGCGTCGGGCAGCATGACCCAGATGCAGCGGCGCGAGTAGTCCGCGAAGAAGAGGGCTCCGTTGTAGCTCGCGGGATATGCCGCCGCCGCCGTAGAAGGCGAGGCCGGTGATCGACGAGCTCCCCGGCGGGCAGGTCTCTCCGGCGACGACCGGGTCGGCGTGCTCGTAGGTGTAGAAGGGAGGCGTCGCGTTCCCGGCCGCGTAGAGGTTGGAGCAGATGGTGAGGCCGCTTCCCGCGTAGGCTGGCTGCGGGTCATTGCCCTCGTAGCAGGGCCAGCCGAAATTCTGGGGCAGTCGCGAGGGGATCCGCCAGCTTGTTGATCTCCTCCCAGTCGCTCCAACCCACGTCGCCGATCCAGACCGCTCCCGTGCCCGGGCTGGATCGTGAAGCGGAACGGATTGCGCAGGCCGTAGGCGATGATGCGGCGCGCGATCTGGTCGCTCGATCCGGCGAGCGGGTTGTCCGGCAGCGCGTTGCCGTCGTCGTCCACCCGGAGTACGGCGCCGCTCGGGAGCGCCGGGCCGCCCTCCACGCGCAAGAGACTCTGCGCGCGCAGCGCGCCGCCCTCGGCCGTCGGAGGCGTCTGGAGCGCGCCCTTCGGGACGGGGGGATCGGCGAGGGGATTTTTCGGGCTGCCGTACTGACCGTAGTCGACGTTCGTGGTGCTGGCCCCGTCGCCGCCACTGACGTACAGAGCGCCGTCGGCTCCGAAGTGCAGGTCCCCGATCGAATGGCTCTGGAACTGCTGTCCCCAGGATTCCAACAGCACTTGCTCGGTCCCCGTCATGTGGTTGCCGCTGGCGGTCAGGCGCGAGAGGCGACCGAGAATCGTGCAGCCGTTCGTTGTCGCTCCGGGAGGGTTGGGGCAATTGTCGTTCCAAGCCGGAAAGTCGCCCGTGACCGGGTCGAAGTCGTAGCTGTAGAGGACGTACACGTAGGGCGTATCGGGGAAGTTCGGATGGAGCTCGAGCCCCAGGAGGCCGCGGTCCCAGTAGTCGTCCACTTCGGTGCTGAGGTCGGCGAAGATCGTCGGTGTCGTGGACAGGAGCGTGTCGAAGACCTTGATGACGCCGCTCTTTTCCGCGACGAAGATCCGCCCATCCTTGGCGAATCGGACCGCCGTGGGCTGCGTGAGCCCGGAAAAGACGATCGTCTGCTGAAAGCCGGTCGGAAGGGTGGCGGCGCCTTTCATGACCGCCTCGAAGGAGGCGATCAGGAAAACCGCCGCGAGGATTTTGCCGCGCAGCTTCATCTCCTACCCAATGATCTTCCGACCCGGGGTTCTATCGAAAGCACCAGAGATGCCAACCCTCGCCGGTGCCGAATTTTGTCCAAGACTTGAAATGGTCACCCGGGGGCGAGTCGCAGATTCTACCCTCGATTCCCCAGCCGGGAAAGCGTCTCCGATAGCTCCTGACGAGACGCCAAGAGGCTTTGTTTCAAGGCATTTCGCTCACGAATGGCAATCGCCTCACGCAAATCGTCGGCGCTCCGGGCGAGATGATCCGGAGCGGCGGCGGGGTCGAGCTCGGCGAGGCGCCTCCAGGCGCGGCCTCGGTTGTGCAATGTAACGGCCCGGGCGATCTCCCGCTCGGAGGTCCGCCAATCGAGAGCCTCGGCGAACAGCGCCGTCGCCTCTTCGAGCTCTGCGGCACTGGCGCCGAGGTTCGCAATCGCGGTGGCGAGGTTGTGGAGTGCGCGGGCGCGCCAGCCGTCTTCCGCGTGCGAGGAGAAATGCGCGAGCGTGGCGGCGAAGGCCGAGCGCGCGCGTGCGAGGTCCGCCGCCGGACCGGGACTTCCGAAGAAGACTGCCGCGCCGTGAAAGAAGCGGGCGCGGGATTCCGGCGACGGAAAGGACAGTCCCGGCAGGAGGATCCAGAAGTCCTCGGCGAGCGCACGCGCCGTCACGTCGTCGCCCCGTGCCCGCAACTCCTCCTGCGCCCGGAACCAGTCGCGCAGCGCGGCCGCCGGATCGTGTTGGAGCGCGGCGCGGAAATGATCGAGGAGCCGCGAGGGCTCGCTCACGGCGCGGCGTCCTCAGCCGCGCGCGGGCGCCGACGGAGTGGGCGTGTTCTCCTCGTAGTACGCGCCGGGCTTGCGCGTCGGCGTCGGAGGCCCGGCCTTCGGTTCCGACGTCGGCCGCGCCGCCCGCGTCGGACGGAGTGTCGCCGTCGGCGGCGGAGGCGGGGTCGGCCGTTCGGGCTCCGGCGTCGAGGTCGCGGTGGGTGTCGTCGTCGGCGTGGGCGTCTCGGTCGGCGTGGGTGTGATCGTCGCCGTCGCAGAGCGTGTCCACGTGGGTGCCTTGGCCGTCAGGGACATTTCCTTGCGCGAAAGCGTCGGTGAGGGAACGACGCGCTCGCCATAGATGACGGCAATCTTGCGCGTCGGCGTCCGCGAGGGCACGACGGGCGCCGCGGCCGCGGGCGAGGGAATCGCCGTCGGCACCGCGGTGGGTGCGCCGGGTGCGGCGACCACCGGGATCAGCGTCGGCGGAATTACCGTCGGCGGAATGGGCGTCGGCGGCGCGGCCGTGGGAGGCGCGACAGCCGGGGCGGATGTCGGCGGAACGCGGGTCGGCGGCGCGCTCGTCGGCGGAGGAGCCATGGTCGGTGCGGGCCGGGTCGGCGTCGGCGGAGCGACCACCGCTGCCGGACGCATCGTGGGAGCGGGAGTCGCCGTGGCGGGCGCTGGAGCTGCCGCGGGCGCTGCGGGAGGCGCCGTCGCGGCGGGCTTCGGGGTCGGAAGCGGCGTCGGCGCCATCGTCGCGACGGACGCCGGAATCTCCGTTGGAGCAGGAGTCGGGGTGGCGCGCTTCTTTTTCGGCGTGGGCGTCGGCGGTACTTTGGTCACGGGACCGCCCGGCGTCGGCGTCGCGAGACGCGCGACGATGACTTGAGTGGGATGGCAGCCGAAGAGCCCGAGGACCGACAGAAGAAGGGCAGCGACCGACGTCCTCTTCATGATGGGCGGAAAGAGCATATCGCGGGTGGCGCGCGCGCCCGCAATCGCGCGCTATTCGCGGAAGTAGCCGTGTAGGTTGCGCAGCGCCTGGGGGTCGAGCTTGCGCCGGCGGAGCGATTCGCGGAGGAGCGTGAGGGCCGCGAATCCCTCGGGAACCATCTTCTCTTCCTCGATGATGGGCAGGGCGGCGCGGACTTCCCATTCGGCCTGTGCCTCCTGGCCGGTCTGGAGAAGCGCATCGGCGACGACCAGGTGGATGGCCGCCGCGTCGCCTCGCATGCCCACGTTTTCCGCGTCGCGAACCGCCTCCCGATAGGCTTCGATCGCTTCGCGAAGCTTGCCCTGCTCCCGGAGGATGTCTCCGACGCACCAACGGAGCTTGACCAGTCCGACCTGACTCTCGGCGCGCTGGAGGAGATCCAGGGCCTGCCGAGCGTAGTCGAGCGCTTCCTGCGGCTCGTTTCGAAGCCGGTAGAGCTGCGCCAGGTTGTTCGCCGCCGAGGCGAGCAGCTTCGTGGAGTGCGCGGTCTGCGCTTCCCGGTAGATCGCGCGAAAGACGTCGGTCGCGCCCTCGATGTCTCCCGTCTCGCGGCGGGAGAGCGCCTCGAGGAAGCGGCATTTCAGCGCTTCGTCGGGAAGCCCCAGGCGGCGCGAGTTGTCGGACCACACGGGGGCGAGCTCGAGGACCTCGTCGAATCGCCGTTCCTCCGTTGCGAGCGCCAGTCGTTGATAGGCCAGCCGGGTGAAGTGGACGCCGGCGTTCGCAACCCGGACGAAGTTGGATTCGGCGCGGTCGAACCAGCGGCGGGCGTCTTCGCGCCGGAACAGGATGCGGTTGGCGCCGCCGGCCACGAGCGCAAGCTCTCCGAGGTAGTACTCACGTTCGTCGAACTCGCCGATCTTTCTCAGCGGCGTTTCGAGGAAGCGATAGAGGAAGTCGGCGTCTTCGGCCACGGAGGCCGGCGAGGTTTCGATGCGACGCGTCAGGATCTCGCAGATCGCGAGCAGGACCTCGGCGTGCTCGAGCCGCAGCTCGTCGGCGCGCGCCGCGCGCTCGGACAGAGGGACGTCCAGGGCGCGTTCGGCTGCGGTGCGGCCCTCCTGGGGCGACAGGCTCTCGGGGGCGGCGGGGAAACGCAGGACCTCGCCCCTCACTTTTCGTCCTCCGGCGGCTCCGGCCGCTTCGGCTTCTCGAGCCCGTTCTCGATCTCGATGGCGATCACCTCGGGGCCGAGTGTGAGAGAGCGCTTCAGGCGCTCGTCGGTCGCGAGCGGGTCCTCGAGTCGGGAAAGCAAATAGACGTGCCCGGCGCGGCAGGCCATGAGCAGGAGCTCGGACCGGAGGCTCTCGGGCGAGCGCGTGCTGCCGGGCCGGCGGCAGAAGCGCTCGAACCACTCGTAGAGTCTCTGCTCGACCTGTGTCGCTTCCTTCGGGGCGAGGCGGTAGTTGGAGACGAGGGCGCGATCGATCAGCGGGAGGATTCTCCCGAAGACCGATGCGGCCTCCTTGTTTCCGGAGAAAGTCGATGACATCGCCGAGCTCAACCGCTCCCCGGCGATTCGTAAATGCAGAACTGCCGGGCGCACCCGGCGATCCGAAGGCTGCGCAAGAGTCGTTCGATCAGAAGGGAATGTGGCCTTGAAGTTTGATCGTGAACGGCTTTTCCGCGGGCTTCGGAAGCGGTCGCGGCTCGGGCTGAGGCTGCCGGACGGGAGCGGTCTGCGCGGAATTGAAACCCATGACTGGAATCTCCTTTCGCCCAAAGAAACGAATCCCCACCTACCCCGGGGCAGTGAAAAAAATCGGAACCCTTCGAACGGAAACTGCGCAGATCATACGCCCGCCCGCGCGGAGTCAAGTCATTTTTTGTCGTTGGTCTGCCGATTTCGGGTACCGGGTTGCCCGGGGAGTCGGGTCTCGCATAACTCTTTTTCGATCAAAGAATTACTACAGCGACCGCGTGTACTCCGGAGCATCCTGGCGCCAGACGACGACGCCGCAAAACCGCTCGCCCTCGGGGCAGACGGGCCGGACCTCCGCACGATGGCGCAGCGTGCAGGGCGGAAGCAGCCACGGTCCGATGCGCGGGTTGACTTCGCGGATCTGCAGGGTCTCGTCGAGCGACGCGCGCCAGATTTCCTCCTGCGCGTTGTAGCAGAGGCGCATCGCGAACTTGTGGTGAAGGTTCAACAGGTCCGCCGACTCGGTGAAGCGCAGCGCGACCGCGTTCGGCAGAAGGTATGCGGCGTGCTCGTCCGGTACACCCCGCGCGCGCAGATCGCCGATCGCCTCCCAGGTCTCCTCCATCGTCCGGCGATAGAGATCGTCGGCCTCGGGCACCTCGGGCACGAGCATCGGCACGATGTAGTCCGGCTCCTCCGAGAGGTACGCGGGCAAAGCCGGCCGCGAGCCCGGCGTCATGCGGTGGCGCTGGTCCTGGCTGTCGGCCGTGTGCGAGAGCTTCTTGCGGAACGTGTACGACGGATGGAAAAGCGCGCGCGAGAGCTTGCCATGCGTCGTCAGCGTCAGAGTCTCGCCGAGGAGCCGGTTGCGCGAAGGATCGAGGACGAGGCGGATCGCCTCGTCGTCGGAGAGCGCCGCGCGCGGCAGGCCCAGGATCTCGCGCACCGCCGAGGCGAGGATTTCTTCGTTGTTCGCCTTCCAGTCCACGAGCCGCGAGACGCGGCCCGAGAGCTCGGCGTCGAACTCGCGGCGGAACGCGGCGTCGGCGGCGGGCGTCGTCGCGAGCGCCTGGAAGAACGCGTGCTCCGGCGTCTCCTCGAGCGGGATCGGATCCTGGAGCACGGCCGCGTAGAGCGGGTCGTGCCGGAGAACCTCGGCGACCATCTGCCCGACGACCTCGCGTTGCTCCACCGGCGCGTCGAAGGACTCGCAGAGGCGCCAGTAGCGGAAGAGCGTCACGCCGGAAACGGTGTGGTACAGGTACGCGAACGTCGCGACCGGCAGCACGTAGCGCGCGATCTCCTGCGCGCGTTTCTGGACCGCACCCGCGAAGCGCTCCCGGCCGTCGCCGCGGGTGCGGCCCGGGAAGAGCCCGAAGTAGCGTTCGGCCGCCAGCGGCGTCAGCAGCTCCGTCAGGCGGCGGTAGGCCTCCTGCTGGCGGCGCGCCGCGCGCTCGAAGATCTCGCGTTCCGCGCCCCCCATCGGCGGCACCGCGTAGTTGCCCGGCTTGACCTCCACGTAGCGCTGCGAGACCTGCTCGGAGTTGTAGAACGGATGGCTGTGGAGGAACGTCCAGAGGAACTGCCGCGAGACGTTCTCCAGCGCGAACTGGAAGTGCGCGTGCTGGAAGGTCGTGTGGTGGCCGGCCTCGTAGATCGAGCGGGCGAGTGCGTCGCGCCGGTCCGGCCGTGCCGACGCCTGATCCTCGGTGACGATGCCGCGCGACGAGTAGCACGTGCGTGCCGTCGCGACGACGTTCTCGAAGGGGCGCTCGAACGCGTGCACGAGACGCACGCGCGGAGCCGGCGATGTGAAATCGAAGACGCGCTCGGTTCGGGGCAGGGAGGACATCGACTCCCGCGATTATCTCGTAACTCCTAGCCCCAGCGCGGCGGGTCGTCCGGATTGATGCCGAGCATCGTCTTTGCGACGAGCTCGTGCGTCAGCGCCGAGTTCGCCGGATGGAATCGTCCGGCCCGAGCATCGCGGAAGAGGCGCTCGAGCTCGCTCTTTTTGAACATGCCGAAGCCGCCCGAGAGCTCGAGCGCCGTGTCCGCGATCTTCCAGGCGCCTTCGACCGCCTTGTACTTCGCGGTCACGATCTTGGCCGGCCACGCGCCGCCGTGCGCGACGCCATTCGACCAGTCGGAGGCCGTCCGTTCGATCAGCGGCTCGATGGCCTCGAGCTCCATCGCCATCTCGGCGACGCCCCATTGCATTGCGGGGTGGTGCGCCATCGAGGTCGAAACCGCGAGCGATTTCCGTTTGGGCAGAGACTCCAGCGTCAGGTCGAACGCCCGGCGCGCGAGCGCGTAGTAGACGTTGGCAAAGCCGAGCAGCGCCCACGCGAAGATCGACAGGACGAAGACGTCCACGCCCGCGGTTCCTGGAGCGACGATCCGCGCGATCCGGGCGTCCGGCACGAAGGCCCCTTCGAGAATCGTGTCGTCGCTCTGGGTGGCCCGCATGCCGAGCACGTCCCACGTCGGCTCGATCCGGTAGCCCTTCGTGTCGCGCGTCAGAAAGCCGTGCACGATCTTCGGCGCCTTCGGGTCGTTCGTGTCCATGCCATGAAGGCCGAGATACGTCCAGACCGGAGAGAGGCTCCCGAAGGACTTCCGACCCGTGTAGCGGTAGCCGCCCGGAGCTTTTTCCGCCTTCGTCGTCGAGAGGAGCACCGGCAGGTCGTGACCCGACTCCGCATGGCCGGCCGCGAAGATCTCGCCCTTGCCGGCGGCCTGGAGGATCCAGTCGCAGGAGGCATCCCCGCTGGCCCTCACCTCGCGCGCCACCCCGCACCAGTACGTGTGCATGTTGACCGCAAGCGCCGTGGCCGGCGCCCAGTAGGCGAGGCGGCGCGTCTCGAGACAGCACTCGGCGAGCGTCATCCCGCGGCCACCGAGCTCGCGCGGCACCGCCATCTTGAGGTAGTCGGTCTTTCGGAGATCCTCGAAATCCTCGGTGAAGAAGCGGTTCTCGCGGTCGTAGACGGGCGCCCGCTCGTGGAATTTCCGGAGGATCTCGTCAGACAGGATCGGGGCGGCGTTGGCCATGGCCATCCCTCCTTCGAAGAGGCGAGAGTCTAGCAGGCGGCTGGAGAAATGGAGGCGTCGTGTCCGACCGGCGGCCGCAGGCATTCGCCTCGCAAACGGCGGAAGAAAGTTCTCGCTCGGACCGACCCCAAGTTGCTCCGGCCGAAACTCTCGGCTGCCGGTCGTCCTCGACCGCCGCAGCCGAAAGTCCGTTTGAAACGGCCGGCCCCGGCGGTCCATAGTTCGAGGTGTGAAGCGCCCCGTGTACATGGACTCTCAGGCCACGACGCCGGTCGATCCGCGCGTCTTCGAGGCGATGCGGCCGTATTTCTCGGAGATCTTCGGCAATGCGGCCTCGCGGACCCACGTGTTCGGCTGGGAGGCGGAGGCGGCGGTGGAGGAGGCGCGCCACCAGGTCGCCGCGGCGCTCGGCGCCGGCGACAAGGAGATCGTGTTCACGAGCGGCGCGACCGAGTCGGACAACCTCGCGGTGCTCGGCGTGGCGCGGCTCCTCCGTGAGAAGGGGCGGCACGTGGTCACGGGGCAGACCGAGCATCGCGCGGTTCTCGACGCCTGCCAGGCGCTGGAACGCGAGGGCTTCGAGGTGACGCGGCTCGCTCCGGACCGGACCGGGGCGATCTTCCCGGAGCAGGTGCACGACGCTCTGACCGACGGGACGATCCTCGTGTCGCTCATGCTCGCCAACAACGAGATCGGCACGATCCATCCGATTCCCGAGATCGGCGCCGTCTGCCGCGAGCGCGGCATCCTCTTCCACACCGACGCGGTTCAGGGATTCACGAAGATCCCGTTCGACGTCACGTCGGCATCCACCGATCTCGCCTCGGTCACGGCGCACAAGCTCTATGGCCCGAAGGGAACGGGCGCGCTCTACGTGCGGGGCCGCAACCCGCGCGTGCGTCTGGCGCCGATACTTCACGGCGGCGGCCACGAGCGCGGTCTCCGATCGGGCACCTTGAACGTCCCGGGCATCGTGGGCTTCGGAAAGGCCGTCGAGATCGCGATGGCGGAGCGGGAGACCGAGGCGCGCCGCCTGCGGCTCCTGCGCCGGCGGCTGAACGGCGCGATTCGCGAGCGCGTCGACGACGCGACGTTGAACGGCGCCGCGCTTCCCGAAGTGGACGCCGGCGGAGCGCTCCTTCCCGGAGAGCGCGAACGCCGCCTGCCGGGCAATCTCAACCTGTCCTTCGCCGGCGTGGACGGCGAGGCCCTCCTCATGGATCTCAAGGACCTGGCCGTCTCCTCGGGCTCGGCGTGCACCTCGGCGTCGATCGAGCCGTCGCACGTCCTGCAGGCGATCGGGGTACCCGACGCGCTCGCGCACGCGTCGATCCGTTTCGGCCTCGGGCGCTTCACGACCGAGGAGGAAGTGGACTTCGCTGCCTCTTCCGTGAATACGGCCGTGCACCGCCTGCGTGAAATGGCGCCGCGTCGCGGCTGAACGAGACCCGACCCGTGAACGTCTGCGCGCTTCTGCTCTGGGTGTCGGCCGCCGCGGGCGCGGCTCCCGCTCACGTGACACCCGACATCGAGCGCGGGGTCGCCGTCCCGATGCGCGACGGCGTGCTTCTGGCCGCCGACGTCTTCCGTCCCGCGCGCGCCGGAAGATTCCCGACGCTGATCGAGCGCACGCCATACGACCGGAAGCGTCTCGAAGACCGCGAGATCCTCCAGGAGGCGCTCCGGCGCGGCTATGCCGTGGTGCTTCAGGACGTCCGCGGCCGCTACGACTCGGCCGGCGAATACGTCCCGTACCTGAACGAGGGCCGCGACGGCTACGACACGATCGAGTGGGCCGCCGCGCAGCCCTGGTCCGACGGCCGCGTCGGGACCTTCGGTCTTTCGTATCCGGGCGCCGTCCAGTGGCTCGCGGCCGTCGAGTCGCCGCCGCACCTCAAGGCGATGGCGCCGGAAATGACGTTCTCGTCTCCCCGCAACTTCTTCTACGCCGGCGGCGCGTGGGACCTCTCGTGGATCGCCTGGATCTGGAACAACATCGCGCCGGACGCGCGCGTCCACAAGAACGTCGACGGCCCCCGCACGGGCCACCAGGCGCGCGTCGCCTGGAAGGATCTCGAGAACGATCTTCCGTTCCGGATGCCGCTTTCCGCCGCGACGGAGCTGCGCGACGTCGCGCCGTACTACTTCGAGTGGCTGGCGCATCGTCCGAACGATCCGTACTGGGACTGGGCGGACCTGCGCGGGCGATACGGGCGCGTGGGCGCGGCCGTCCTGAACGTCTCGGGCTGGCACGACGAGACCTACGGGCCCGAGGGCGCGATCACGAACTTCCTCGGTCTGATCGCGTCGCGCGCGGGACAGGCCGATCCGCGCACCGAGCTCGTCCTCGGCCCCTGGGTGCACGGCGGGCTCGACTCGGACCGCGCGGGGGAGCGTGTGTTCGGGCCGCAGGCGAAGATGGACGAGGCCGTGCTCGTCCTCGATTTCCTCGACCGCTACGTCCGCGAGAAAGCGCCGGCGCGTCCGGCGCCCCGCGTGCGCGCATTCGTCATGGGACAGAACCGCTGGCTCTCCGGCGGCTCCTGGCCGCTGCCGGGGACCGCGACCGTCTCGCTCTATCTCGCGCCGGGCGGAAGGCTCGCGCGTGAGGCGCCCGCGGTCTCGGTCTCGGCGAGCGAGTTCGTTTCGGATCCCGAGAATCCCGTCGTGGATCCGCACGGCTCCGACGCCGGCGCCCACGACGAGCGCGCGTTGGCGGCCCGCCCCGACACGCTCGTCTTCGAGACGCCGCCGCTCGAGCGCGGCGTGCGCGTCCTCGGAGCGATCGAAACCGAGATCCATCTCTCTTCCAACGCACCCGACGCCGACCTCTGGGTCAAGGTGCAGGACGTCGCGCCGGACGGCACGGCCTGGAATCTCTCGAGCCCGGGCACCGACGTCCTGCGCGCGAGCGAGCGGGAACCGGGGATCGAACGGCGGCTGCTCGAGCCCGGCCGGCCCGTCGTGATGCGCCTCCCGAACCTGCGCACCGGCAACCTCTTCGCGAAGGGACACCGGATCCGTGTCGTCCTCTGCGGCAGCTTCCTGCCGCACTTTTCGCGCAATCTGCAGACGGGCGAATCCGAGGCGACGTCGTCCGCCGCGCGCAAGGCCGTCCTCCGCGTCCATCACGACGCGGAGCATCCCTCCCGCATCGTGCTGCCCGTCCTCGAGGACCCTTCGGCGGCGGGCGGGAGCTCCGGAGGAGTGGGCCGCAACTGACGCTTCTCGCCGAGACCGTCCGGGCGCTGCCCGCGTACGAGGACCTGCGCGATCGGGTCCGGCGGGGAGAGGTCCATTCGGCGGTGGCCGGCGCCGTCGGTGCGCTGCCGGGATTGCTGCTCGCGGCCATCGCGGCCGATCTCGGGCGACGCCTGGCCATCGTCGTCGCCGACGAGAAGCAGGCCGAACGGCTTGCCCAGGACCTCGCGGCCGGCGGCGCGGGGCCGGTCCTCCGGGCGCCAGCCCCGCAACTGACGCCGTACCAGCGGATCCCCCCGTCGCTCAAGGCGCGGCGCGACGAGTTTCGCCTCCTCGCGGCGCTCGAGGAGCCGTCGCCGTCGCTCGTCGCGATCCTGCCCGCGACGGCCCTCTTCACGCGCCTGCCTTCCCCCGAGGACTTCGCGCGGCTGTCCGTCGCCCTCACCGAAGGCGCGGAGGACGTCTCGCTCGCGCGCCTGACGGCCCGGCTGACCGAGCTCGGCTACCGTCGCGGAGATCTCGTCATCGAGACGGGCGATCTCGCGGTGCGGGGCGGGCTCCTCGACGTCTTTCCGCCGGACCGGGAGCTGCCGCTCCGCGTCGAGCTCGACGGCGACCGGATCGTGTCGATCCGTGTCTTCGACCCCGACACACAGCGTTCGAGCGAGCGCCTGAAGGCGATCCACGTGCCGGCGTTCTCGGCGGCGCGGGAGTCGGGAGAGGAACGAGCTCTCCTCGAGGATCGCCTCGGACGGCCGCCCTCGGAGGCGGAGCGCATCGTCTTCGCTCCCGCCGCCACCCCGATGCCCGGCTCCTGGCTCACGCACGCGGGGGACGCGCTGTTCGCCGTGCTCGAACCGGCCGCGGTCGAAGAGGCCGTCGCGGCGTACACCGAGCGCGTCGCCTCCGACCGCGATCCGGACCGCGACGTCCTCGCTCCCGAAGAGCTCCTCCATCCGGCGGACCGCGTTCGCGAGGCGATCGCGGGAATCCTCCTCCGCTTCGACCGCCTCGGCGCCTCCGAGGGCGAGGCGCTCCGCCTCGCCGCCGAGGAGATCCCGGGGCACGCCGGCCGCACGAAGGAGGCCGCCGCCGAGATCTGGCGAGCGCTCGAAACCGGCGAAGAGGTTCTCGTCGCGGCGCGGGCGGCCGGAGGCGAGGAGAAGGTGCGCCGGTTCGCGCGCGAGTACGAGATCCCGGTTTCGACGTCCGGCGAGCCCGGCGCGCTGCGTGTCGCGGCGGCGGAGATCTCTGCCGGCTTCCGGCTGAGGGCGCCGCGCATCTCGGTTTACGCCGAGGCCGAGATCTTCGGCGAGGAGCGGGCCCCCGTCACGCGGCGCCAGCGGCCCTCCGAGGCATTTCTGTCCGATCTTCGCGACCTGAAGCTCGGGGACGGCGTCGTCCACCGCGACTACGGCATCGGCCTCTTCAAGGGCTTGAAGCGCGTGCCGGTCGAGGGGACGGAGCGCGAGTTCATGGAGATCGGCTACGCGGACGACAAGACCCTGCTCCTCCCCGTCGAGCGATTCGATCTCGTCCAGAAGTACTCGGGAGTCGAAGGCGTGACGCCGGTGCTCGACCGGCTGGGCGGCGCCGGATGGGGCCGCCGCAAGGCGTCGGTCCGGCGCGCGATGCGCGATATGACGGACCAACTCCTGAAGCTGTACGCGCGGCGCCGCGTCGCGAAGGGATTCTCGTTCTCGAAGGACTCGCCGTGGCAGAAGGAGTTCGAGGACGCCTTCGAATACACGGAGACGCCGGATCAGGCTCAGGCGATCGCCGACGTCAAGCGCGACATGCAATCGGACGAGCCGATGGATCGGCTCCTCTGCGGCGACGTCGGGTACGGCAAGACGGAGGTCGCGATGCGCGCGGCCTTCAAGGCCGTGCTCGACGGAAAACAGGTGGCGGTGCTCGCGCCGACGACCGTGCTGGCCGACCAGCACTTCCGGACCTTCGGCCGCCGTTTCGCGGCGTTCCCGGTCACGATCGAGCTCCTCTCCCGGTTCCGGTCGCGCGTCGAGCAGAAGGAGGTCGTCGCGAAGATCGCCGAGGGGAGCGTCGACATCCTGATCGCGACGCACCGGATGCTGTCGAAGGATCTCGCGTTCCGAGACCTGGGTCTCCTCATCGTGGACGAAGAGCAGCGCTTCGGCGTGGCGCAGAAGGAAAGGCTGAAGGAGTGGCGGGCCTCGATCGACGTGCTGGCGATGTCCGCGACGCCGATCCCGCGTTCGCTCCATCTCTCGCTCTCCGGCCTGCGCGACCTCTCGATCATCGAGACGCCGCCGCGGGACCGGCTGGCGATCGAGACGCAGGTCGTGCCCTCGAAGCCGGCGGTGATTCGCGAGGCGATCGAGGCGGAGATCGCGCGCGGCGGGCAGGTCTTCTTCGTGCACAACCGCGTCGAGTCGATCGGCCGCGTAAAACAGACCCTGGAGGAGCTCGTGCCCTCCGCCCGGATCGCCGTCGCGCACGGCGCGATGCGCGAGGACGAGCTCGAGAAGGCGATGCGGCGGTTCGTCACGCGGGAAGCGGATCTTCTTCTCGCGACGACGATCATCGAGAACGGGCTCGACATCCCTTCGGCGAACACGATCCTGATCGACCGGGCCGAGACGTACGGGCTCGCGCAGCTCTATCAGCTGCGCGGGCGCGTGGGGCGGAGCGACCGTCCGGCGTTTGCCTACCTACTCATTCCGGAGAGCGCGTCGCTCTCGGAGATCGCGAGGCGCCGCCTCGCGTCGATCCAGGAGTTCTGCGACCTCGGCGCCGGCTTCCGCATCGCGGCGAAGGACCTCGAGATCCGGGGCTCGGGAAACATCCTCGGCGGCGAGCAGTCGGGCCACATCGCGGCGGTCGGCTTCGAGACGTACCTGCAGCTGCTCGAGGAGACGATCCGCGAGATCCGCGGCGAGGAGGCGGCCCCGGAAAGGACAGTCACTCTTTCGCTGGGTCTCGACCTGACGATCCCGTCGGGGTACGTCGAGGACGAGAACTGGCGGATGATGATCTACAAGAAGATCGCGCGCTCGGCCGACGAGCGGGCCCTCTCCGAGACGCTCGCCGAGATCGCCGATCGGTTCGGGCCGCCCCCGCCGGCCGTCGAGCGGCTCGCTTCGTACGCGCGGATCCGCCACCGGGCGGAGTCCCTCGGAATCCACGCCGTGACGGCCCAGGCGGGGAGGGTCCACCTGCGGCTCGCGGAGGACACCGCCGTGGATCCGGGCCGTCTGCTCGGGCTCGTGCAGTCGACTCCGGGCGCCTCGCTCACCCCGGCTCGCGTGCTATCCCTTCCGGCGCCGCGCGGGGACGAGCTCCCGGCCGTCCTCCTGTCGTGGCTCGACCGCCTCTCGGGCCGCCCGGCCGCCTGAGGCCCTTTTCCGGGGAAATTCCAGCCTCCGACCCGTGTTATGTAGGGCCATCATGCGACCCATTCTCATCACCGGCCTCGTGTCCGCCCTCGGGATCTCTGCGACTCTCACCGCGGGAGAGCTCATCGAGTCCGTCGTCGCCCGCGTCAACGACCAGCCGATCACGCACAGCGAGTTCGAGAGCCGGTGCGGTATGGAGCTGCGCGGCACGCCCGACCTGGCCGGCCGCAAGAAGGTTCTCGACGAGATGATCCAGGAGAAGCTTCTCGAGGAGCGCGCGAAGTCCCTCGATGTCCAGGCGACCGACGCCGAGGTCGAGGAGGCCGTGGAGCGCGTCAAACGCCAGTACAACCTCGCGACCGACGCCGAGTTCGACGCCGCGCTCGCCCAGACGCACATGACACGCGACGACCTCAAGAAACAGTTGCGCCAGACGATCACGATGCAAAAAGTCGTCGGCCGCGAGGTCACCGGAAAGATCAACATGAGCGACGACGTGCTGCGTCTCGAGTACGAGCGGCGCAAGGACGAGCTCTACCGCGTCCCCGAGCAGGCGCACGTGTCCGAGATCGTGTTGCGCTTTCCTTCGCAGGACGGCGAGGCGCAGAAGGCCGCCGCCGCGAAGATCGAAGAGGCGCGCGCGAAGATCGCGGGAGGCGCCCCGTTCGCCGACCTCGCGAAGGAATACTCCGAGGGCAATGCGCGCGACCGCGGCGGAGATCTCGGCACCGTGTCGAAAGGGGAGCTCCTGCCGGCTCTCGACGCCGCCGTGTTCGCCGATCCGCCGCAGGAGTATCCGGCGCCGGTCCTCCTGCCGGGCTCCGCCCACCTCTTCCGCGTGGTCGACCGAAAGCCCGCGGGCTACAAACCCTTCGCCGAGGTCCGCGGGGATCTCGAGAAGCGAATGTCCGAGGGCATCTACGACAAGCACTTCAACGAGTACGTCGAGAAGCTGCGCCGCGAGGCCTTCGTGCGCATCTACGACCCCGCTCTGGCAAAGGCGGAAGAGCAGGCGACGAAGGGTTAAACGCCTTCGCGGACGCTCGGCCCCCTCCCGTCGTAGGCGGGTCGTTCCCCACCACTAGATTTCGCGCCATCAGCGACTTGGGGACGGTGTCGGGCATTACGCCTGATTAGCGCCCCTAATTTTTTTAGGCAAACGCTTTCTCTTGACTAACAAACCACGGCGCTCCTAACATCGCGCGCAGTGGCCTAATCTGGAAAAAAGTGGGGGAAAGTGGTCCTGATTTGTAAATCGGGACACGAAAAGAAGCATGGATCGCTTTCGGGGCAGTGCCCCGGCCCGGCTCGACGAGAAGGGGCGGCTGAAGGTGCCGACCCTCTTCCGGCAGCAGATCGAAGAGGCCTTCGGTCCGGATCTCTTCGTCACGTCGCTTCACGGCCGCGAGATCCTTCTGTATCCGCTCCCCGTCTGGCAGGCGCTCGAGGAGAAGCTCGCGTCGCTGCCGGCGATCCACCGCGCGAAGCGAAAGTTTCTCGAGCGCGTCAACTACTACGGACAGGGCGGCGCGCTCGACGGACAGGGGCGCGTGCTCATCCCGCAGATTCTGCGCGACGCGGCCAAGCTCCCGGCCGACGTCGTCGTCACGGGCAACATCGATCACCTGGTCGTGTCCGATCGCGGCGCGCTCGCCTCGCGCCTCCAGGGCGAGGACTTCACCGCCGAGGACTACGACGAGCTCTCGAAGCTGCTGTCGTGACGGGAGAGCGCATTTCGAGGAGAAGCACGGAGTTTGGAGACGGACGCCATTGAGAAGCCCGCGCACACGCCGGCGCTCCTTCGGGAAGTCGTGGAGTGGCTGCGCCCGGAGCGCGGCGGCTTCTTCGTGGACGCGACGGTTGGCGCGGGCGGCCACGCGGCGGCGCTCCTCGAGAACGGGCCGGAGATTCGTCTTCTCGGGCTCGACCGCGATCCCGACGCGCTCGCGCTCGCGGGGAAGCGCCTCGAGCCCTTCGGCGCGCGCGCCGAGCTCGTCGCGGCCGATTTCGCCGATCTGGATTCGGTCCTCGAGGGGCGGCCCGCGCTCGACGGCGTGCTGGCCGACCTCGGCGTTTCTTCGATGCAGCTCGACACGGCGGGCCGCGGATTTTCCTTCCGGCGAGAGGGTCCTCTGGACATGCGGATGGGCAGGAGTGGCCGAAGCGCCGCGGACATCGTGGCCGCGGCATCGGTCGAGGAATTGACGCGGATTTTCCGCGAATACGGGGAGGAACGGATGGCGGCAAAGATCGCGCGCGGGATCGTGGCGGAGCGGAGTCGAGGACCCATCACGACGACCCGGCAGCTCGCCCGCATCGTGGCGAGCGCCAAGGGGTCGCGCGAGAGGATCGATCCCGCCACCAGGGTCTTCCAGGCGCTGCGGATCGAGGTCAACCATGAGCTCGTCGCACTGTCGCGCTTCCTCGCCGCCGCGGTCTCTCGCGCCCGCGAGCGCGGGCGGCTCGCGGTGATCTCTTATCACTCGCTGGAGGATCGGGTGGTCAAGGAGACGTTCCGGCGCGAGTCGGGCACCTGCCTGTGCCCGCCGCGGATCCCGCAATGCGTTTGCGGCGCCCGGACGGCCCTGCGCGTGCTGACGCGGCGCCCCATCGTTCCCTCGGAGGACGAGCGGCGCGTGAATCCCCGGGCGCGGAGCGCGCGGCTGCGCGTGGCCGAGAAGCTCGCCCTTTGAAGACCGAGAACTGTGAACTGAAGACTTTTCCATGACCTCCGCCGCCTACGCGCAGGCCAAGCGCGTCGAGAACCTCCACCTGACGCGCGAGCGCGACCGGCGTCGCGGCCGCGAGCTCGCGACGTTCCTGCTCGTCGGGCTGCCGGTGGCGTTGATGCTGCTCGCGTATGCCGCGCTCCACATCGAGACGGTTCGCGTCGGCTACGCGCGTGAGGCGCGGGTGCACCGTGTGCTCGAGCTCGACGAGGAGGGACGGCGTCTGCGGGCGGAGCTCGCTCGCGCCTCGTCGCCCGATCGCGTGTCGGCGCTCGCGGCGCGCAAGAAGCTCCATCCGCCCGTCCCGGGCCAGATCCAGTACTTCGAAGCGCCGCGGAAGCCGGGGTCGTGAACGCGCTCTTGCTTCGCCGCGTCCGATGGTTCGCCCTTTTCCTGGCGTTCTGGGCGGCCGCGGTCGTGACGCGCCTGCTCTGGGTGCAGGTGGCGCAGGGCTCCAAGTACCGTGCCCGGGCCCAGCGCCAGCAGGAGCGCCGTGTCGAGGTCTCGCCCCGCCGCGGCTCGATCCTCGACCGCAGCGGCCGCGAGCTCGCGGTCTCGGTCGAGTGTCCGTCGATCTACGCCATTCCCGACGAGGTGCAGGACCCGACCGCGGTGGCGCGCGCGCTGGCGGGACCCCTCGAGATGACGCCGCCGGAGATCGCGGCGAAGCTCTCGCGGGACACCGGATTCGTCTGGCTGAAGCGCAAAGTGGATCCGGAGATCGCGGAGGAGATCCGGCAGCGCAAACTGCCCGGCATTCACTTCGTGACCGAGACGAAACGCTTCTATCCGCGCGGCGCGCTGGCCGCCGCGCTCCTCGGCTACGTCGGCACGGACGACCGCGGGCTCGGCGGCCTCGAGTACTCCTACGACCGCACGATCCGAGGCAAGCCCGGCGAGATCGTGGCCCTGACCGACGCGCGGCAGTCGCGCTACGGCGAGACGGAGACGCCGGGCCGGCCGCCGCAGGAGGGTGCGACGCTCGAGCTCTCGATCGATTCGGGCGTCCAGGCCGCCGTCGAGCGCGAGCTCGTCGCCGCCGTCGCCGAGCACGGCGCGCGTTCGGGAACCGCCGTTCTGCTCGATCCGCGCGACGGCGAGATCGTGGCGATGGCGAGCGCTCCCGGCTTCGACCCGAACCGTTTCAACCACTACCCGGCCGACGCGCGGCGCAACCGCGCCATCGCGGACGCCTACGAGCCGGGATCGACCTTCAAGATCGTGACGGGATCGATCGCGCTCGAGAAGCATCTGATCGCGCTCGACGAAGTCATCGACACGGGCGATGGCACGATCCGCGTCGCGAACACGACGATCGCCGAAGCGGACCATCATCGCTACGGGCCGTTGACGCTCGCGGGGATCTTCGAGCACTCCTCCAACGTCGGCATCATCCGCGTCGGCCTGCGGGTCGGGCCGCGACGTCTCTACGATGGCGCGACGGCCTTCGGCGTCGGCCGTTCGACGGGAATCGACCTTCCGGGCGAGAGCGTCGGGCTCTTCCGCGATCTGCCGCGCTGGTCGGCTCTCTCGAACGCCTCGATATCGATGGGACAGGAAGTTTCGGTGACGGCCCTGCAGCTCGCGCGCATCACGGCCGCGGTCGCCAACGGCGGCCGGCTCGTCTCACCGCGCGTCGTGCGCCGGATCATCCTGCCCGACGGCACGGCGCAGTCGCTCGAGGTGCCGCCTCCCGTGCGCGTGATGTCTCCCGAGACGGCCGAATCGCTGCGGCAGATCCTCGTCGGCGTCGTCGAGCGCGGCACCGGTACCTTCGCCGCGATCCCGGGCTTCGTCGTGGCGGGCAAGACGGGCACCGCGCAGAAGGCCGGCCCCGGCGGCTACCAGCCGGGCCGCTACGTCCCCAACTTCGTCGGATTCGTGCCGGCCGAGGCCCCGCGCCTCGTCGGCGTCGTCATCCTGGAAGAGCCGCACGGCAAGTACTACGCACGCGACGTCGCGGCTCCGGTCTTTTCCCGGATCCTCTCCCAGGCCCTCTCGATCCTCCGAATTGCGCCCGAGGAGCAGCGAGTGCCGGCAACGGTGCTCGCCTCCTCGGGCCCTTTTTTCGCCGCCGGCATGGTCCCGGCCTCGGCGCGCCGGATGCCAGTGGACGGAGGATTTTCGGCGGCGCCCTCGGCCGATGGCCTTCCCGATGCTTCCGGCCTCTCGGCCCGACAGGCGCTCGCCCTGTTCGCGAAGCGCGGCATTCCGGTGCGGCTCGAAGGCAGTGGCTTCGTCGTCTCGCAGCGTCCGGCGGCCGGCGCGGCGTGGACGCCGGGGGCCCCGGTGACCCTCTCGCTTTCGGAAGACGCCGCGGCCGTCTCCCGACCCGGCCGCGGACGCGAGGAGACGCTCTCCGCGACACCCGGTCCGTGAGGCTCATGGATCTCTCCTCGGCCGTCCCGGGAGCCGAGACGGCGCCGCGCGGCGCCGACGTCGACGTCCGACACATCGTGCACGACTCGCGGCGCGTCGCGCCCGGAGACCTGTTCGTCGCAATCCGCGGCGGGAAGTCCGACGGCCTCGCGCACGTCCCCGAAGCGCTCGCACGCGGCGCGGCGGCGGTGGTCTCGCAGGAGGCCCCGGTTCCGGGAGTGCCGGTTCCGTGGGTGCGTGTGCCGGACGCGCGCCGCGCGCTGGCGCTCCTCGCGGCGCGCCTCGCGGGCGATCCGGCGGAGAAGCTGGTGCTCGCGGGGGTCACGGGAACCAACGGCAAGACGACGACCGCGACCCTCCTCCAGGCCCTCCTCGCGCGGCGCTACGGAAGCGCGGGATTCCTCGGCACCATCGGCTACCGCATCGGCAACCGGGAGATCCCGGCCGACCGCACGACGCCGGACGCGGCGCTCCTGCAGGAGTTGCTCGCCGAGCTCGTGCGCGAGGGCGTGCCCGCGGCCTCGATGGAAGTCTCCTCGCACGCCCTTTCGCTCGCGCGCGTGGACGGCTGCCGCTTCGACCTGGCGGTCTTCACGAACCTCACCCGCGATCACCTCGATTTCCATCGCGACATGGAGGAGTACTTCGAGGCCAAGGCGCGGCTCTTCGAGCTCCGGAAACCGGGCGCCGCCGCGGTCGTCAACGCGGCGGATCCGTTCGGGCGTCGGCTCGCCGCGCGGATTCCCGGCCGCGTCGTGACCTACGCCGCGGTGGAGGTGGAGGGCGGTGCCGACGTGACGGCGGCGTCCGTGCGGTGCGATCTCTCGGGAACTTCCTTCGAGGCGATCTCTCCGGCGGGCCGGTTTCGCGTGGAGTCGCCCCTGCTCGGGCGGTTCAACGTGGACAACCTGCTGGCCGCGTCCGCGGGGGGCCTCGCCCTGGGAATGCCGCCCGCGGAGATCGTCGCCGCGCTCGCCGCGGTGCGTCGTGTGCCCGGACGGCTCGAGCCGGTCGAGGCCGGACAGTCCTATCGAATCCTCGTCGACTACGCGCACACGGAGGATGCCCTCGCGCGGCTGCTCGCGGCCGTCCGGGAGCTGACCGACAAGAAGATCATCCTCGTCTTCGGGTGCGGCGGCGATCGCGATCGCGGCAAGCGTGAGCCGATGGGTCGGCTGGCGGGGTCGTTCGCCCACATCGCGATCGTGACGTCCGACAATCCGCGCACGGAGGACCCGGAGAAGATTCTCGACGAAGTCGAGCGCGGACTCATCGCCTCGGGGGCGACGAAGTATCTCCGGCTCGCCGACCGGCGCGAGGCGATCCGCGCGGCGATCGATCTCGCCAACCCGGGCACGGTCGTCGTGATCGCCGGGAAGGGGCACGAGACGACGCAGGTCATCGGCGACCGCGAGGAGCCCTTCGACGATCGCGCCGTCGCGGCGGAGCTCGCGGCGACCCGATGAACTTCACGACGTCCGATCTCGCGGCGGCCCTCGGGCTGGCTTCTCCCGGCGAGGTCCGGCTTTCGGGTGCCGCCGTGGACTCCCGCGCGGTACGGCCTGGGGACCTCTTCATCGCGCTGCCCGGGGCGCGCGTGGACGGGCACGACTTCGCGGCCGAGGCCGTGAATCGCGGCGCCGCGGCCGTCCTCGCGTCGCGGGAGATCGCCGCGGTCGCGGGGCGCGCGCCGGTCCTGCGCGTGCCGGACACGGGCGAGGCTCTCATGCGCTTCGCCGGCTGGATCAAGCGGCGCGCGGGCTTCCGTCTCGCGGCGATCGGCGGCTCCGCGGGCAAGACGACCACGAAGGAGTTCGCGGCGGCGATCCTCGCGCGCCACGCGACCGTCGGAAAGACTCCGGGGAACCAGAACAGCGCGATCGGTTTCCCACTCTCCGTCCTGAACCTGTCGCTCGCGCCGGACTGGATGGTCGGAGAGATGGGGATGAGCGCGCCGGGAGAGATTTCGCGACTGTCTCGTGAGTTCACGCCGGACGTGGCCGCGATCACCCTGATCGCGCTCGAGCACCTGGAGTTTCTGGGCTCACTCGACGGGATCGCGAAGTCGAACGCCGAGATCCTCGAGGGCCTGAAACCGGAGGGCGTCTTCGTCGTCAACGCCGATGATCCCCGGATCGGGACGATCGCGGCGGGCCATTCCGGACGCAAGCTCCGCTTCGGCCGCGAGGCCGCCGCCGACGTGCGGGTCGAGCAGATCGTAATGGGGGACCGCGGCTCGCGCTTCCACCTGAGGGCGCCCGCGGGCGAAGTCGTCGTCTCGCTGCCCCTGCCGGGCAGCCACCAGGTCTCGAACTTCCTGGCGGCCTCCGCCGTCGCCCTCGCGTGTGGCGCCTCGGTCGAGAACTGCGCCGAGGCGGCGGGCCGTCTCGCGCCGTCGCCACATCGCGGCGAGACGCTGCGGCACGTGTCGGGGGCGCTCCTTTTCGACGACGCGTACAACGCGAGCCCGCCCTCGATGCGCGCGGCGCTCGACACGCTGAAACTCCTGCCGGGCAAGCGCAAGATCGCCGTCCTCGGCGACATGCGCGAGCTCGGGCCCGAGTCGGAGTGGTGGCATCGCGAGACGGGGCGCTACGTCGTGGGCCGCGCCGACCGGCTGATCTGCGTCGGACCGCTCGGGCGCTTCCTCGGCGAAGGTGCGGTCGAGGCCGGCTTCGCGCGCGCCGAGGTGCGAACGCTCGAGAGCTCCGAGCAGGTTTCGAACCTCCTCGACTCCATGCTCGACGCCGGAGACACCGTGCTCTTCAAAGCGTCGCGCGGCGTCGGTCTCGAGAAGGCCGTCGCGCGCCTCGCGGCCCTCGGAAACCTGCGGGCGGGGGCCTGATGCTGTACTACTGGCTCTACCCGCTCGCGAAGCAGTACCCGGTGTTCAACGTCTTCCGCTACATCACGTTCCGGACGGCGATGGCCGCGCTGACGGCGCTCGTCCTGCTGCTCCTGCTGGGCCCCGGCATGATCCGGGCGCTCAAACGGCGGCAGATCGGCCAGGCGATCCGCGAGGAGGGGCCGCGCTCGCATCTTTCCAAGGCGGGCACGCCGACCATGGGCGGACTGCTCATTCTCCTCGCCGTCACGGTCGCGACGCTGCTCTGGATGGATCTGTCCAACCGGTTCGTGTGGATCGCCCTCGGCACGCTTCTGGCGCTCGGCGCCGTCGGCTTCGCCGACGACTACACGAAGGTCGCCCGCAAGCGGAGCCTCGGGCTGACGGGCCGCGGCAAGCTCGTGCCGCAGTTTCTCGTCGCCTTCGCCGCGGCCTGGGCGATCGAGCAGTGGGCCGCGCACGGCGCCTTCTCCTCGGTCGTCACCTTCCCGTTCCTCAAGAAGGTGATCCTCGATCTCGGGCTCTTCTACGTGCCCTTCGTGGCCGTCGTGCTCGTCGGCTCCTCGAACGCCGTGAACCTGACCGACGGTCTCGACGGCCTCGCGATCGGCGCCGTGGGGATCGCCGCGGGCACGTACGCAATCCTCGCGTACGTCACGGGAAACGCGGTCGCCGCGCGCTATCTCCAGATCCCCCTCGTCGCCCAGTCGGGCGAGCTCGCCATCTTCTGCGGCGCCCTCGTGGGCGCCTCCCTGGGCTTCCTCTGGTTCAACTGTCACCCCGCCGACATCTTCATGGGAGACGTCGGCTCGCTGCCGCTCGGCGGGGCGATCGCCGCCGTCGCGGTCATGACCAAGCAGGAGATGCTCCTCGCGATCGTCGGCGGGCTCTTCCTGCTCGAGGCGATGTCGGTGATCATCCAGGTCGTATCCTTCAAGTCCACGGGCCGCCGCGTGTTCCGGATGGCGCCGCTCCACCACCACTTCGAGCTCCTGGGTTGGGCCGAGTCGCGCGTCATCATCCGCTTCTGGATTCTGGCGCTCTTCTTCGCCGTCGGCGCGCTCTCGACCCTGAAGCTGCGATGAGTGCCATGATTGACGGACCTTCGCCCGACGTCCTGCCCGCGAAGGTGGCCATCGCCGGCTTCGCGCGGAGCGGCCGCGCGCTGGCCGCGGCGCTGCGCGACCGCGGCGTCGTCGTGTCGGTGGCCGACGACAAGCCCGCGAGCGCGTTCCCGGATTCCGCCGAGCTGGCGGATCGCGGCGTCGAGTTCTTCTTCGGCCGGGGCGGCGAGGGCGCGCTCGCCCTCGGGGGAGCCGACTGGCTCGCGTTGTCCCCCGGCGTCCCGCTCGACGCTCCGATCGTGGCCGCCGCGCGCCGGCGGAAGATACCCGTGCTCGCGGAGTTCGAGATCGCCTGGCGCATCGCCGAGAGCGAGGTGGAAGGCGAGAACCGCTGGGTGGCCGTGACCGGCACCAACGGCAAGTCGACGACCACCGCCTGGATCGCGGACGTCCTGCGACGCGCCGGACGGCCGGTCGCCCTCGCGGGCAACATCGGGGTGCCGCTTTCGGCGTTCCTCTCGGAGCGCTCGCCGCGCGACTTCGTGTGCGAGCTGTCCTCGTTCCAGCTCGAGACGGTGGACCACTTCGCGCCGCAGGTTGCGGTGCTGACCAACGTCACGCCGGACCACATGGACCGGTATCCCGACTTCGAGGCCTATGCGCGCGCGAAGGAACGCGTCTTCGCGCGCCAGCGCCCGGGCGACGCGTCGGTCGTGAACGCCGACAATCCGCGGGCGGCGGCGGCGCGGACTCCGGCGCGGCGGGTTCCGTTCTCGCGGACAGGCCCGGTCGAGGGCGGCGTCTGGGCTCGGGACGGCGTCATCCGGTCGGCGGTCGCAGGACCCGAACGGGAGGTGCTCGAGGCCGGCGCGCTCGCGCTCCCCGGCACGCACAACCTCGAGAACGCGCTCGCCGTCGTCGCGGCAGCGGACTGCCTCGCGGCGCCGCCCGACGCGATTGCGGAGGCGCTGACGCGCTTCGCGGGACTACCGCACCGGAGCCAGGTCGTCGCGGAGGCGCGCGGCGTGCGCTGGGTCAACGACTCGAAGGGAACCAACGTGGACGCGACGCAGAAGTGCCTGGAGGGCTTCGCGGACGGCCGGGTGATCCTGATCCTGGGCGGCCGGGACAAGCACGGCGACTTTCCGTCGCTCGTGCCGACGGTCTCGCGCGCCGCGCGCCTCGTGCTCACGATCGGGGAAGCCGCCGAGACGATCGAGCGCGCGCTCGGCGGAGCCGTTCCCTTCGAGCGGGCCGGCACGATGGAGAACGCCGTCCTGCGCGCGGGAGAGGTGGCGCGCCGCGGCGACACGGTGCTGCTGTCGCCGGCATGCGCGTCCTTCGACGCGTACGCCAACTATGAGGAGCGCGGCAATCATTTTGCGACGCTCGCGCGGGCCGTCGCGGCCCGGGCCGCGGGCGAGGAATAGAGGAATCCCATGGCGCGGAAGCTCGCGAGCGACAAGGTCCTGTTCGTGGCCCTGGTCGCGCTGTCTCTCTTCGGCTGCGTGATGATCTACAGCGCCTCGGCCGTCTCGGCGGCGGAGACCGCGGGCAGCCCCTACCGCTATCTGCTGAAGCAGGTCGCGGCGCTCATCGTGGGCGGGCTCGCGGCCTACGGCATCTCGCGCGCGGACTACCGGCGCCTCGCGAGCCCCGCCGTCGTCTACGGCGCGTACGGCCTCGCCTTCGTGCTCTGCGTCGCGGTGCTCTTCCGCCCGCCGATCAACGCCGCGCGCCGCTGGCTCGCCTTCGGCCCCGCCGCCATCCAGCCGTCGGAGCTGCTGAAGATCGCGCTCGTCCTCGTTCTCGCCTCGCAGGTCGCGGGGCGGGACGGCAAGCGTGGCGGCGTCGATCGCGCGGTCATTCCGTGCGCCGTGCTCGCGGCGCTCGCGTCGGGGATCGTGCTGCTCGAGCCCGACATGGGAACGGCCGTGTGCTATCTGATGCTCTGCGCGGTCGTGCTCTGGCTCGCCGGCGCCCGCGCCCGCGTGTTTCTCATCGGCGCCGCGGCGGCGCTGCCGATCCTCGCGATCCTCGCCTTCTCGGCCAGCTACCGGAAAGCCCGCCTCCTCTCGTTCCTGCGCCCCGAGGCGGATCCGCTCGGCGCCGGATTTCAGGCGATCCAGTCGCTCATCGCCGTCGGTGCCGGAGGCTGGTTCGGCAACGGGCTCGGCGGCGGCCGGCAGAAGCTCTTCTTCCTTCCGTATCCGCACACCGACTTCATCTTCGCGATCGTGGGCGAGGAGCTGGGATTCCTCGGATCCGCCGGCCTCGTCGCGGCGTTCGGCGTGATCGCATGGCGAGGGCTGCGCGCGGCGCGTCGCGCCCCCGACGCGTTCGGCGCTTTCCTCGCCGCCGGCGCGACAGCCATGATCGTCGTGCAGGCGGCGATCAACATGAGCGTCGTGCTCGCGCTCATGCCGACCAAGGGCCTGCCGCTCCCATTCGTGTCGTACGGCGGCTCCTCGCTCGTCGCCTCGTGGCTCGCCGCGGGACTCATCCTGAACGTCTCGGCGCACGAGGTCGAGCGGGCGGAGGCGTGAGCCGACCGCTGCGGTAGGGTGTCGGAGTGGAGGAGGGGACCTACGTGATCGCGGCCGGCGGAACGGGCGGGCACATCTTTCCCGGGATCGCGCTCGCGCGGGAGATTCTCTCGCGGCGCCCGGGCGCGCGCGTCGTGTTCATCGGTGCGGCAGTGGGCCTCGAGACGCGGCTCATACCGGCGGCCGGATTCCCGGTCGAGACCGTCGCGGCGACCGGCTTCGCGGGAAAGCGACTCGGCGCGCGGATCGCATCGCTCGTCACGGTGCCCCGCGGCGTGCGGCAGGCGCGGCGCCTGCTGAAGCGGCTCGCGCCGCGCGCGGTCGCGGGCGTGGGCGGATATCCGAGCGTGCCGGTCGTGCTCGCCGCCAGGTCTCTCGGCATTCCCACGCTGGTGCACGAGCTGGACGCGCGCCCCGGGATCGCCAACCGGTTTCTGGCGCGTCTGGCGACCCGCGTGACCGCCGGCAGCGAGGTGGCGGCCGGGCGGCTGCCGGGGCGTCCGGTCGTCACCGGCAATCCTTTGCGCCCCGAGTTCTGGGAGGCGCCGCCGCAGGATCCCGCGCGGCCGCCTCGGCGCGTCTTCGTCCTGGGGGGGAGCCAGGGCGCCGCGGCCATCAATCGTGCCATGACCGAGGCGGCGCCGGCGCTCGAAGGCGAAGGCGTCGAGGTCCTCCATCAAACGGGAGAGAAATGGCTCGAGACGGTGCGACAGGCGTACGGGCGCCTTCCGGCCGGCTGGCGGCTCGAGGCATTTGTGGAGAAACCCTTCGAGGCGATGGCGTGGTGCGACCTGGCGGTCTGCCGCGCGGGCGCGCTGACGGTCGCGGAGCTCGCGGCCGCGGGCCGGCCGGCGCTCCTCGTGCCGCTCGCGATCTCGACGCGCGGCCACCAGCTCGAGAATGCGCGAGAGGTCGAGCGCGCAGGCGCCGCGGTCGTGCTCGAGGAGAAGGACCTGACGGGAGCGTCGCTCGCCGGGGCCGTTTGCCGGCTCCTGGCAGACTCCGACCGGCTGCGCCGCATGGGGCAGGAGGCCCGGCGGCGGGCGCGTCCCGATGCCGCGGGGCGGCTGGCGGATCTGCTCTTTTCGATCGAGAGGCCGGCGGCGTGAGATTCCTCCGCTTGCGGCGCATCCACTTCGTCGGCGCCGGCGGCGTCGGGATGAGCGGCCTCGCCGAGATCCTGCTCCTGTCGACGCCGCTCGAGATCTCCGGCTGCGACCGCGAGCGGAGCGAGAACACCGACCGTCTGGCGAAGCTCGGCGCGCGGATCGCCACGGGCCACGACGCGGCGCACGTCCGGGAGGCCGACCTCGTCGTCATCTCCTCGGCGGTCGCCGACTCGAACCCCGAGGTCCTCGCCGCCCGGGCGGCCGGCATCCCGGTCATTCGCCGCGCCGAGATGCTCGGCGAGATCATGCGGATCAAGCAGGGCATCGCCGTCGCCGGCACGCACGGCAAGACCACGACGACCTCCATGACCGGCCTCGTTCTCACCGAGGCGGGCTTCGATCCGACGATCGTCGTGGGCGGCCGGGTCCGGATCCTGGGAACGAACGCGCGTCTCGGCTCGGGCGAGTACCTCGTCGCCGAGGCGGACGAATACGATCGGTCATTTCTCGAGCTGACGCCCGTCGTCGCCGTGATCACGAACGTCGAGGCGGATCACCTCGACACATACCGCGACCTGGACGAGATCGTGGAAGCGTTCACTGCGTTCGCGAATCGCGTGCCGTTCTACGGCGCCGTGATCGGCTGCGCCGACGACGCGGGAGTGCGGCGCGTGCTTCCGGGCGTCAAGCGCCGCGTCGTGACGTACGGCGAGTCGCCCGAGGCGCACCTTCGCGCGCACGACATCCGCCCGGACCCGGCGGGGACGACCTTCGAGGTCTGGGAGGGCGAGAGGTGGCTGATCGGTTCGATCCGCCTCCCGATCCCTGGCCGCCACAACGTCGCCAACGCCCTCGCCGCCGTCGCCGTCGGGCGCGAGCTGTCGATTCCGTTTCCCAAAATCGCCGGCGCCCTCGCGACCTTCTCGGGCGTCGTCCGGCGCTTCGAAACCAAGGGCGAGCGTGGCGGCGTCCTCGTCGTCGACGACTACGCGCACCACCCGACCGAGATCGCGGCGACTCTCTCGTCGGCGCGGCAGGTCTATCCCGAACGCCGCCTCGTGGCCCTCTTCCAGCCGCACCTCTACTCCCGCACGCGCGATTTCGCGGCCGATTTCGGCCGCGCGCTGGCCGGCAGCGATGTGGCCGTGGTGACCGACGTCTATCCCTCTCGCGAGAAGCCCATCGAAGGTGTCAGCGGCGAGCTCGTCGCGTCGGCCGCCCGGCAGGCTGGCCTCGGCCGTGTCGTCTATGTGTCTGATAAATCGAGAGTTGTTACAGAGCTGGAGGCCCTCCTGCAGCCGGGCGACCTGCTCCTGACGATGGGAGCCGGCGACGTCGTCCGCTTCGGCGAGACGTTTCTCGGGGCGTCCCATGGCTGAGACGTCCTTCCTCCGGCGCGGCCGCGTCGCCACGAGGCGCCGGCGCGCAACCCTCCCGTGGCGCATCGCCTTCGCGTCGGCCGCGGCGATCGCGGTCCTGATCGCGGCGGCGCGGCTGCCGGTCGGACGCCTGATGCGCGTCGAGCGGTTCGAGATTTCTGGCAACCGCCGGCAACGGACCGAAGAAATTCTGGCGGTGCTCGCGCCGTACCGAATGAAGAACCTGTTGACGCTCGATCTCGCCGCAGCCGCTTCCCAGATCACGACTCTTCCCTGGGTCGAGCGCGTGACCCTTTCCAAGCGATTCCCCGATGGGCTGGAGATCCGGATCGCCGAGCGGCGCCCCGTCGCGTTGTGGCGCGACGCCGACGCGCGGCTCTATTTTCTCGGAACGGACGGCCGGCCCATCGCTCCCTACGATCCGCGCACCGATTCGGCCGACTACGTTCTCGTCGGCGGCGATCGGCGCCAGCTTCCCGAGCTCGTGGCCCTCGCCGAAGAGTTGCGCGCTCGAGTTCCCGACTACTTCGCCGCGCTCTCGCAAATCGATGCGTTGCCCGACGGAGGATTCGGTATGATGGACTCCATCTTCCGGAAGCCGGTGCGTGTCCTTCGTCGGGACGCTTCCGAGAAGATCGCGGCGCTTCTGGCGGCGCGGGGTCTCATGGAGCGGCGGGGTTGGGAGGCGCGCGTCATCGACCTTCGTTTCGCGGATCAAATCGTGCTCATGGGCGCCTGGGGATCGGGACACTCGTTGTGACGGGCGGCGAGGAAGCAAGGCGAGAGGGGGAGCGAAAGCGTTGTCGCAGGTCCAGGCGCGCATTCCGACTTCGCCTCCCCGTCTTCCCGCCCGAGGTTTCCTGACGATGGCCAAGCCCGAAAGCTTCCTCGTCGCCTGCGACATCGGTTCCTCGAAGATCTGCGTGTTGATCGGGGAGCAAAACGCGCACGGATCCCTCGATGTGATCGGCAAGGGGGCCGCCGTCAACCGGGGCACCCGCAAGGGCAACATCGTCAACGTCGACACGACCATCGAGGCCATCAAACGGGCCGCCGAAGAGGCCGAGATCATGGCCGGGGTCCAGATCTCCCGGGCCTGGGTCGGGGTCTCGGGCTCCAACGTCCGGTCCTTCAACAGCCGGGGCGTCGTGGCCGTGGCCGGAAAGGACCGGGAGATCAACAAGGATGACGTGGCGCGGGTCATCGACGCCGCGCGGGGAGTGCAGATCCCCCAGGACCACGAGGTCGTCCACGTCGTGCCCCGCGATTTCACGGTGGACGGCCAGGACGGCGTCGGCGATCCGGTCGGCATGATGGGCCAGCGGCTCGAGGCGGACGTGCACGTCGTGACCGCGCCGGTCGCGGTGACGCAGAACGTCGTGACGTGCATGAACAAGGCGGGCATCGAGGTCGTGCAGCTCGTTCTGGAGCAGTTCGCCGCCGCGGAGGCCGTGCTGACGCCCGACGAGAAGGAGCTCGGCATCGCGCTCGTGGACATCGGCGGCGGCACGACGGAGCTCGCGGTCTATCACCGCGGCTCGATCGCCCACACGGCCGTCATTCCGATCGGCGGCGACCACTTCACGAACGACCTCGCGGTCGTCCTGCGCGCCCCGATCACCGACGCCGAGCGCATCAAGAAGAAGTTCGGCTGCGCGCTCCGGTCGGCGGTCGGCGAGGACGAGATGGTCGAGGTTCCCATGGTCGGGGGCCGCGCGCCGAAGCTCTGCCCGCGCACGACGCTCGCGGAGATCCTGCAGCCGCGGGCGGAGGAGCTGCTCGGCCTGGTCCGCGAGGACCTCCAGCGGCTCGGCCTCGAGAAGGAGATCCGGTCGGGCGTGGTCCTGACCGGCGGCGGCGCCGAGCTCGAAGGGCTCGTCGAAGTCGCCGAGGGCATCTTCGAGGGACCGGTGCGGCGCGGCGTGCCCTCCGGCGTCGGCGGACTGGTGGACGTCGTCTCGCGCCCCGAGTGGGCGACGGCGACGGGTCTTCTCCTCTACGGCCACCGCCATAAGCCGAAGAAGCGGCGGGCGGAGGGTTTTTCACGAATCACGAGCTCGGTGGCGCGGGCGTTTCGAGACTTCTTCTAGAGCGGAGGGGGCATGGCGCGAGGGAGGGACCGGTCGATGATCGAGTTCGTGGCGGAGGAGAAACCGCATCGGCTCTCGATCGAGCTGGAAGGGGGCGACGCATCGCCCGCGACGATCAAGGTCATCGGGGTCGGAGGCGGCGGAACCAACGCCGTGAACCGCATGATCTCGGCGGGGCTTCGCGGCGTCGAGTACATCGCGTGCAACACCGATCTCCAGGCGCTGCGCCTGGCGTCGGCGCCGCTCAAGATGCAGATCGGATCGCGCCTGACGAAGGGCCTCGGCGCCGGCGCGGATCCCGAGGTCGGCCGCAATGCGGCGCTCGAGGATCAGGAGAAGCTCGCGCACGTCGTCAAGGGCGCCGACATGGTGTTCCTCGCCATGGGGCTCGGCGGCGGGACGGGCTCCGGCGCCGGACCGATCCTCGCGAAGGTTGCGGCCGAGGCCGGCGCGCTGACCGTCGCCGTCGTGACGAAGCCGTTCGACTTCGAGGGCAAGAAGCGGATGCGGCAGGCCGAGCGCGCCGCGCGCGAGCTGCGCGACCACGTGGACACGCTCATCACGATCCCGAACCAGCGCCTGCTCTCGTTCGTCGAGAAGAACACCCCGCTGAACGAGGCCTTCAAGACGGCCGACGACGTGCTCCGCCAGGCGATCCAGGGCATCTCGGATCTCATCAACTGCCCGGGCGAGATCAACCTCGACTTCGCCGACGTCAAGAAGATCATGTCGGACATGGGCCGCGCGCTCATGGGCACGGCGGTCGCCGAGGGTGAGAATCGCGCCGTCCACGCGGCGCAGGCGGCGATCAGCTCGCCGCTGCTCGAGGACGCGTCGATCGAAGGCGCGCGCGGCGTGCTGATGAACATCACGGGCGGTGCGGATCTGACGCTCTTCGAGGTCAACGAGGCCGCCGAGATCATCCAGCAGGCTGCCGACCCCGAGGCCGAAATCCTCTTCGGCTGTGTGCACGACGAGCGGATGTCTGGCATCGTCAAGGTGACGGTGATCGCGACGGGCTTCGACCGGGCCGAGGACCTCGCCGAGGCGACCTTCGAGGAGGAGCCCCGGCCCGCGGTCGCGCCGCGGGCGGGCCGCGCGCCGTTTCTTCGCGGCGACGATTCGGGCGGCTTCGGGCCCAACGCGTCGTCGCGGGACGATTTCGACATCCCGACGGTTCTGCGCCGACAGATGGACTAGCGCTCGGATCGCCGTCTCCCTGCGGGGACGTGGCGGCCTCGGAGGCACCAGACCGGAGAGGCCGCCACTCCGCTCGGCCGGCTCAGTCAATTCGTGGCGCGACTCGGGCTGTCCTTGTATGCCGGCCGAGAGGCCCCTTGGGCGGCGGCGCTCCTCGCGCCCCGGCGGTTCGCAACAGCTATATCCGCCCTGACATAGCTATGGGGCCTCTCCCCGCAGCTTCGCGGCGAACTCCTTCTCCTTCCGGATCAGGTCCTGCCGCTTCTTGCGCGTCTTGTCGCGCCACCGCTTGTAGGCGTGTGCGAGCTTCGGATGGCGGTGCAGGAAGCGTCGGATGCGGCGGCGGATCGAGGGAAAGACCAGGGAGAAGAAGAGCAGGCTCATGATGAAGAACGGGACCTGGGGCATCACGGGGATGAGCACGCCGATGACGCCGAGAATGAAGAAGAAGATTCCGAGGGCCAGGTTCCAGGCCTTGCTGCGGGGTCCGCGCCGACGTCGACGCCGGGGCGGCGCCGCCCGGCCGCGCGAAGCCGTGGCCTTCGACATGGAGCCGCGATCGTAGCCCATGGCTGCTATGCTCGTCCCGCTCGCTCGAGGGTCCGCCATGAGCGGTAAGACACACTGGGACGATGTCTACGAAACCAGGGGACCCGAGCGCGTCAGCTGGTTTCGCCCGCATCTCGATCGCTCGCTGGCCTTTCTCGATGCCGCGCGCCTGGATCGTTCGGCCGGCGTGATCGACGTGGGGGGCGGCGCCTCGACGTTCGTCGACGACCTCCTCGATCGCGGCTACCGCAACCTGACCGTCCTCGACCTCTCTCAGGCGGCTCTGGACACCGCGCGGTCGCGTCTCGGGAAGCGTGGAGTGGACGTGCAGTGGATCTGCGCGGACATCACGGATGCGCGTCTCCCCGACAACGCTTACGACTTCTGGCACGACCGCGCGGTCTTTCATTTTCTCCTGGACGCCGACGCGCGAGCCCGATACGTCGACGCCGTCCGCCGATCGGTGCGGCCCGCCGGGCACATCGTGGTCGCGACGTTCGGTCCGCATGGACCGGAGAAGTGCAGCGGCCTGGACGTTCTGCGCTTCACCCCCGAGGCCCTCCATGCCCAGTTCGGGCCGGAGTTCTCGAAGCTCGGCGATACCACGGAGACTCACGTGACGCCCTGGGGAACGGAGCAGGAGTTCGTCTACTGCTACTGCCGCCTGCCGAACGGGAAAACTTGAGCGGCGTATCCTCGAGGTGCGGAGGTGACGGATGGTTCGACCACCCTTTCGGCTCAGCATCGGGTGTCTCCTGGGGCTCTTCGTAGCCGCCGGCGCTCTTGCGCAGAAGCCTGCCGAGCCGGACGTCGACCGCACGCTGCGCGAGCTCCTGAACGAGGTCCGGCTCCTCAGGCAGGTCCTCCAGGCCACGAGCGTCGGGTCGGTGCGGGCGCAGATTCTCCTCACACAGCGGCAGCTGCACAACGAGCGAACGGTCCAGATCGAGCGCCAGCTCGCCGCCCTGCGCACCGAGGAGGCGGACGTCCAGAATCAGATTTCGGCGCTCGAGGACCGTTCTTCCGACCTCGAGAAGGCATCGCCCACGGAAACGGATTCGGGCAAGCGCGCCGCATACGAGTCCGAGTTGCAGCAGCTTTCGCGGGCGCGCGACCGGGCCAAGGATCACATCGATCAGGCGAAGGTCCGGGAGAACGAGCTCAACGTGACACTGTCGCGCGAACAGGCCGAGGTGGATCGGGTTCAGCGCGATCTCGACGGCATCGAGAAGGATCTCGACGAGCTGCAGTCGCTCGGCCCCAAGAAACCCTGACGTGGCCGCGGCGCGATCCGTAGACTTCCCATCGTGAGAGCCGTTTCCGCGGTGTTTCTCGGCGCCGCCGCGATCGGAGCGGTTTCGTCGCGAGCGCCATCGCCCGCGCCCACTCGTCCCTTCGACGTCGTTTCCTCGGTCGAGATCTCCGCCGACGAGCCGCTCGCGCGGCACGTCGAGTCGGTCCTGGCGATCAATCCGCGCGATCCGAATAATCTCGTGGCCGCGTCGATAGTTTTCGGCGACGCGGGCGGGGTCGCGGCGTACGCATCGCGGGACGGAGGCCGAACCTGGTCGCGCGGCATCGATGCGGCGGGGCGCAAGCCGCGATCCGAGGGCCTCGATCCCGCCGTGGCGTTCGCACCGGACGGCGCCGCGCACCTGCTCGCCGATGGCGAATCCCTGATGGCGTTCAAGTCCGCGGACGGCGGATTCACCTGGAGCACCGGCGCCGTCGTTCCCGGCCGTTCCTGGGACCGGCCGTGGATCGCCGGTGGCCTCGGCGGAGGCGCGTCGGAACGCCGTCTCTACGTCACGGGGAAAATGCCGGTGACGGTCTTCGGCCACCGCGCGCAGGACATCGTCGGCTTCAGCATCTCGTCCGACGGCGGCACTTCCTTCCCGCCTCCGCGGCTCTTCCTGCCGGACCCGGAGAAGGAGCTCGTCAACGTCGTCAACGATCTGGTCGTCCTGCCGGACGGGAGAATCCTCCTGACGCTCCAGCTCTTTCCCCCGGCGGCGCTCGCCGAGTCACCGCTGCGCGGGTACTACGCGACGCTCTCGTCGCTCGACCTCGGGAAGAGCTTCGCGCCGCCGCGACGGGGACCCTCCTTTCGAACATTCGGACACGCGAACGAAGGGAAATCGCTCTTCGGTCTGGCGGGCTCCCGCGCGGCGGCCGACGCCTCGGGCGGCCCGCGCGCGGGACGCTTCTATCTCACCTGGGTCGACGCGATCGACGGCTTCTATCGCGTGATGGCGGCGAGCTCTTCCGACGCGGGAATGACCTGGTCGCCCGCCGTTCGCCTGGATCCGGACGCCGGCGCGACCGACGCGAGCGTCCCGACCGTGGCCGTCGACGGCCGTGGAACGGTTGGCGTCGCCTGGTACGACCGGCGCGCCGATCCGAGCGACGGCTGCTATCAACTCTTCTTCGCCTCGTCGTCCGACGGCGGCGCGACCTTCTCGCCGGAAGCGGCCGTCGACGAGACGCCGACGTGCCCCCTCCTCGGATCGAAGGACGCCGCCGATCCGGTCTCCTCGGAGTACCGTTTCAAGAACGGGGGAGACACGATGGGGCTCGTGGGGCTGCCCGACGGCGGCTTTCAGATCGCCTGGATCCGACAGGGCAAGAGTGAGATGCAGCTCTGGTCGACGCGGATCAAGGTGCAGTGAGATGCCATCTTGTTCGCGGCGTTCGGAGTCTCCCGAGGTAGTCGAGGGAGGAGCCTCGCGCCGCGGGAGCGAGTGCGAGCGAGGGATCAGGCCTGCGGTCGAGGCCCTTTGGCCGAGCCGCAGGCCGGTGTGCCCGAAGGGCGCAGATCCCGAGCGAACACGAGCGACGTTTTTGGTAGCCCATACGGGAATCGAACCCGTATTTCGGCCTTGAGAGGGCCGCGTCCTAACCGTTAGACGAATGGGCCAAACGGGGAAGCGGAAGTTAGCACGGGGGCGGATTTCGCGGCAACTCGCCCCGACCTTCGTCCCCTACGTGGCCTCTCCCGCCGCGGGCTGCGGCGCCTGGCCGGGCTTGTAGCGAATCCATCGCACGATCTCCGGGATCGTCGGCTTCTTGCCGTACATGAGGATGCCGACTCGGTAGATTCGTCCCGCGAGCCAGGCGATCCCGAACGTCGTGAGCGCGATGATGACGAGCGAGAGCGCAATCTGCCACACCGGCGGCTGGCCCATGGCGGTTCGCATGAACATCGCGAGCGGCGCCGTGAACGGGAAGAGCGAGACGAACACCGCGAGACCGCCGTTCGCGTTGTTCAACAGAACGGGGAAGAACGCCCAGACGGAGATGATGAACATCATCGGGATCATCGCGAGCTGCTGCGCCTCCTGGTCCGTATTGAACGGCGCGCCGATGGCCGTATAGATGCTCGCGTAGAGGAAATACCCGAAAAGGAAGAAGAGCACGAAGTACAGAATCATGGACATCGGGATCTTCGGCACTCCCATGGCGGTCGTCGACATCATGCCCGCGATCGCGGGGAGCGACAGGTTCATCGCCACGAGGGACCAGATCAGGTACTGCGTCAGGCCGACGAGCCCGATCCCGACGATCTTGCCGAGCATCAGCTCCGTCGGCCGCACGGAGGCGATGACGACCTCCACGATGCGGTTGGTCTTCTCGTCGATGACGCCCTTCATGTTCTGCATTCCGTACATGAGGAACGTCGAATACAGGATGACGGTGAAGATCAGGACCGCGAAGAACGACGCGCCCTTCTCTTCCGTCGCGCCCTCCTTCGTGACTTTGAAAGGTTTCAGGTCCACGCGGCGCTCGAGCTGCGCCGCGAGCTCCGGCGGAAGCCCGCGCTTCGCGATGCGCTCCTTGAGGAGGACATGGTTCACGGAGCGCTCGAGCTGGTTCATGGCGACGAATTCCGACACGGCCGTCGTGTAGTACTCGACGCGATCCTTCTCGAGCTGGTCGAGGTCGAGGATCAGATAGCCATCGATCTTCTTGGCGAGCACCTCCTGGCGCAGGGTCTCCTTGGTGGCGTCGAGGCTGCCCGTGACCGGCACCTGCTGCGGCACCCAGTGCACGCCGCGGTCGCGGCCCGGCTCCGATGCGTTCTTCTGCTCCCGATCCTTCAGGTCCGAGACGAGCGGATCGTAGAGCCCGCCCGTGACGTCGACGACCGCGAGGCGGCGATCGCCGCCGGCCTTGCGGGACGAGACGATCTGGATGCCGATGTAGCCGAAGAAGAAGATCGGAATGAGCGCCGTCCCGATCCAGAACGCTTTCGTGCGGACGCGTTCGATGTACTCGCGGCGGACGATGGCGAAGACCTTTTTCCAGTTCATGACTCCCTCACTCGATCGTCCGCGTTTCTTCCATGCCCGCTTCCCGCACGGCGGAGAGATAGATCTCTTCGAGCTCCGGCTCGCGCTGCGAGAAGGCCGCCACGTCATAGCGGTCGAGCGCCCTGCGAAGGAACTCCCGCCGGTCCGTGCCAGGCGATAGCGAGACCACGTACTCGCCGTTGACGGCCGTCGAGGAGGCCACGCCCGGCATCGAGGCGACTTCGGCGGCCGAGGCCGAGATCGCGAGCCGCAGCTCGCCTGCGGCGCGGCGGCGCTTGAGCTCCTTGAGGTTGCCCTCGAGGATCTTCTTGGACTTCGCGAGGAGGACGATCTCGTCGCAGAGCTTCTCCGCCTGCTCGAGCACGTGCGTCGAGAAGAGGATCGTCTTGCCGCGCGCGCGGAAGTCGAGAAGGTACTCCTTCACGAGCGCCGCGTTGATCGGATCCAGCCCCGAGAAAACCTCGTCGAGGATGAGCACCTCGGGGTCATGGACGATCGTCGCGATGAATTGAACTTTCTGCTGCATCCCCTTGGAGAGCTCGTCCACTTTCTTTTGCAGCCAGGGACGCAGCTCCATCTTGTCGAGCCACTCCGCGATGCGCGCCTTCGCGCTGTCGCGGCTGACGTTCTTGATGTCGGCGAGGAAGAGGAGGTGATCGATGACCTTCATCTTCCGGTAGAGGCCGCGCTCCTCGGGCAGATACCCGATGCGGTTCTGGGTCTCGCGGTCGAGCGGCCGGCCGAGCACCCGGATCTGGCCCGAGTCCGGGGCCGTGATGTTCATGATCATGCGAATCGAGGTCGTCTTGCCCGCGCCGTTGGGCCCGAGCAAGCCGAAGATGACGCCTCGGGGGACGCGGAACGACAGCCGGTCCACCGCCTGGAATTTCCCGAACGCCTTGGAGACGTCCTGAAGCTCGATCGTATGGTCCATGGGTCTCGCTTATGTCTTACGTCCGGGCCGAACGGGAGTTTATCGGGGACGGGCGGATCGTAGCGGATTCTGGCGGAGAGGGAGGGATTCGAACCCTCGAAACCCTTTCGGGCTTACCGGTTTTCGAGACCGGCCTGATCAACCACTCCAGCACCTCTCCGGGTCTGGGGCGCGAATGGTAGCAGGAGTCGGACCGGGACGGCGGGTCAGCGGCCGCCACCGGAGGCCTTGTCCCGCCGGGCCTGGAAGAAGAGGCGCAGCAGCTCGGCCGAGGCATCGGCGAGGAGGCCGCCGGAAACCTGGCAGCGGTGGTTCAGGCGCCGGTCCTCGCGGAATGTTGCCGAGGGTCCCGCAGTAACCTGCCTTGGGGTCCGCGCCACCGAAGACGATGCGGGCGATTCGGGCGTTGACGGCGGCGCCAGCGCACATCGCGCAAGGCTCGAGTGTCGCGTAGAGCGTCGCGTCTTCGAGCCGCCAGGTGCCAGCGGCCCGGGCCGCCTCGCGCAGCGCCTCGATCTCCGCGTGCGCGGTCGGGTCGGACGCGGCCTCTCGGCGGTTGCGACCGCGGCCGATCATCTTTCCGGCGCGCACGACGACGGCCCCGACTGGCACCTCCTGCTCGCCAAAGGCGATGCGGGCGAAGGCCAGGGCCTCGTTCATGAAGCGCTCGTCGTCGTTCGAAAACGGCACCCGGAAAACGTATCAGCTCCCGCGGTGTCGCTTGAAAAGGGCCGGCGTTTTCATTACCCTTCGACCCCCCTGCGCCCATAGCTCAACTGGATAGAGCGTCTGACTACGGATCAGGAGGTTGGGGGTTCAAGTCCTCCTGGGCGCACCACTTACTTGGCGTTCAGCGGCGAGCCGATGCGAGGCTGGCGAGCAACGCGAGTCCGCTGGAACGCCTTGATTCGGGACCTTAACTTTCGGCCTCGTCGTCCGTAGAAACAGCAGTAACCTCGTAAGTTGCGCCGATTTCGGGAGGCAGGATGTCCAGGAAGACCAAGATCATCATCGGGGTCGCCGTGGTGCTGGGGCTGGGGGCAATTCTCGCCTTCTCGCTCGGCGGCCGCGACCGCAACCTGCCGAAGGTGACCACCGCGAAAGTCGAGAAGGTGGACCTCGTCGCCAAGGTCACGGCGAACGGGAAGATCCAGGCGCGGCGCAAGGTGGACCTGTCGGCGCTCGTCATGGGCCAGATCGTCAACCTCGCGGTCCAGGAGGGCGATCACGTCAAGAAGGGCCAGCTCCTCCTCCAGATCGACAAGGCCCAGCTCGCGGCGGCCGCGCAGGGCAGCGAAGCGAGCCTCGCCGCGATGCAGCACGACCTGGACGCGGCCCGCGCCAACGCCGAGCAGGCGAAGTTCGATTACGTGCGTGCCAAGGGGAACTTCGACGCGCACATCCTCGCGGAGGCCGACTATCAAAAGGCCAAGTCGACGCTCGACGCCGCCAACGCGACGCTCGCCGCGACCGAGCAGCGGATGCACCAGGCGATGGCGACGCTCGCCGGCAGCCGCGACTCGCTCTCGAAGACGACCGTCACGTCACCGCTCGACGGCGTGGTGACCGCGCTTCCCGTCAAGGAGGGAGAGGTCACCGTCATCGGCACGATGAACAACCCGGGGACGGAGCTGCTGACGATCTCGGACATGGCCGAGGTCGAGGCGGTGATGATGGTTGACGAGACGTCCGTGCCGCAGGTCAAGCTCGGGCAGACCGCGAGCCTCTCGATCGACGCCTATCCGGGCAAGACGTTTCAGGGCGTCGTCACCGAGGTCGGCTCCTCGCCGATCCCGAAGAACGATCCGGATCTGCTCTCGCTCGTGCAGGGCTCCGAGGCGATCAACTTCAAGGTGAAGATCCGCGTGCAGGATCCGCCGGACACGATCCGGCCGGGCTTCTCCGTGACGGCCGAGATCGTGACGGGCAAACAGGCCGGCGCAACCGCAATCCCGATCCAGGCGCTCGTCGTCCGCGACGTCCCGAAGAAGGACGGCAAGGTGACTTCGATGGCTTCGGGACGCCCGCAAACCGAGGAAGGCGTCTATGTCGTCAAGGACGGCAAGCTGCAGTTCGTCAAGGTCGAGAGCGGGCTCGCCGGCGAGCTGATGATCGAGGTCAAGAAGGGGCCGGCTATCGGGGCCGAGATCGTGACCGGCCCGTTCAAGATGCTCCGCCAGGTGAAGGAAGGCGACAAGGTCGCGATCGAGAAGGAGAGCGACAAGAAGAAGAAGGAGGAAACGAAGGGGTGACGGTTCGCGAGCTCTTCCGCGTCTCGTCCTCCGCGCTCACGCGGCACAAGCTGCGCGCGTTCCTGACGTTGCTCGGCGTGATCATCGGCGTCGCGACCGTCGTGGCCGTCGTCTCGGTGATCTCGGGGCTGAACTCGTACGTCAAGGACAAGGTCTTCGGCCTCAACCCCGACACCGTCATCTTCACCAAGTACGGCATCATTACCAGCCGCGACGAGTGGCTGCTCGCGATGAAGCGGCCGAACCTGACGCTCTCCGACATGGAGTTCGTGCGCCGGGAGTGCCGGCTCTGCTCGCAGGTCGGCGGGCAGGCGGACCGCCGGCGACCCGTCAAGTACGGCGACAAGAAGCTCTCGGACGTGGACGCCATCGGCCAGACGCCCAACATGGGCGAGGCGATGAACATCGACATCGCGACCGGGCGCTATTTCACTCAGAGCGAGTACGACCACGCGGCGGCCGTCGTCGTCATCGGCTGGGACGTGCAGGACCAGCTGTTCCCCAACCAGGACCCGATCGGGCGCGTGATCAAGGTGCAGGGATATCCGGTGAAGGTCATCGGGACGCTCGCCAAGCAGGGCAACGTGCTCGGGCAGAATCAGGACAGCGTGCTCTACATGCCGCTGACGCTCTTCGCCAAGCACGTCGCGCCGGTCGAGGACATCGGCATCTTCGTGAAGCCGCACGGCGGCCTCGAGGCCGTCAACCCGATGATCGATGAGGTCCGGACCATTCTGCGGGCGCTGCGCAAGACGAAATTCAACAAGGACGACCCCTTCTCCCTCGTCACGGCCGACATGCTGCAGTCGCTCTGGAAGGGGATCTCCGCCGGAGCCTTCCTCCTCATGATCCTGATCTCGGGCATCTCGCTCGTGGTCGGCGCGATCGTCATCGCGAACATCATGTTCGTCTCGGTCGTGGAGCGCACCAAGGAGATCGGCGTGCGCCGGGCGCTCGGCGCCCGCCAACGAGACATCCGGCGGCAGTTCCTGCTCGAGGCGGCGATGCTCTCGGCGATCGGGGGCGCCATCGGCGTGGCCCTCGGTTCGGGCATCGCGCTTCTCGTGAGCCAGGTGTTCCCCGCGCAGGTCAAGCTGTCCTTCATCCTGATCGGGATCGGCGTGGCCACCCTGACCGGCCTCGCCGCCGGCCTGATTCCCGCCGCCAAGGCGGGCAAGCTCCCGCCGGTCGAGGCGTTGAGGTACGAGTAGGAGTCTTCAGTTGTCAGTCCTCAGTTCTCGGTTCCGGAACTGAAAACTGAAAACTGAGAACCGACAACTTCCGATGTCCACGCTCCTGTCCCACCTCCGCCGCGGTCTCGGAGAGAATTTCCGTTTCGCCTTTCTCGCCGTCCGCGCGCACAAGCTGCGCGCCGTCCTGACGGTGCTCGGGATCGTCGTCGGAGTCTCGACGGTGATCGCGATGGTCTCGATCGTCACCGGGTTCAAGAACAACATGATCCGCAGCTTCCAGAGCTTCGGCGCGACGCTCGTGCAGTTCCAGAAGTTCGAGCAACGGTTCGGGCCGCACGGCCCTCCGGAGGCCGAGTTGCGCCGCAAAGATCTCCAGCTCGAGGACGCGCTGGCGCTGAAGGCTTCGATCCCCGAGATGCGCGCCGTGTCGCCCGAGCGGTACCTCTGGGACACCGACATCCACGTGAAATATCGCGACGCGGAGACCACGACGCCCGTGGTGGCCGGCGTCGGGCCCGACTATCCGATGGCCAACAACCACTTCGTGTCGTACGGGCGATTCATCACCGAGGCGGACTTCGAGCACGCGACGACCGTCGCCGTTATCGGGGAGGACGTGCGCTCGGTGCTCTTCCCCCGGGAGGATCCGCTCGGCAAGCCCATCGACTTCAACGGCATGCAGTACACGGTCATCGGGGTGCTCGAGAAGAAGGGGAGGATGTTCGGCGGCTCCAACGACAACTTTCTCCTCATCCCCTTCACGGCGTTCGACCGGCAGTTCCCCTGGATCAAGAACAGCCATCGGGACACGATCCACATCGCCACGGTCCCTTACACGCCGGAGCAGGTGCCGATCATCCTCGAGAAGGGCCGGGAGCTCCTGCGCGCGCGTCGGCACGTCCCCTTCGACAAGCCGGACGACTTCGCGATCTTCACACCCGACCGGATGATCGAGAACTTCAAGGCGATCACCAACGGCGTGATGCTCGCGATGGTCTTCATCGCCGGTGTATCGCTGCTCGATCGGGGGCGTCGGCGTGATGAACATCATGCTCGTGTCGGTGACAGAGCGCACCCGCGAGATCGGCCTCCGCAAGGCGGTGGGCGCGTTCCGGCGCGACATCGTCCTGCAGTTTCTGACGGAGGCGACCACGCTCTCGCTCCTCGGCGGCGCGATCGGCGTGGTGCTCGGCATCGCGGTACCCGCCGTGATCAAACGAGTGTTCGAGGCACTGCCGGCGGAGACGCCAATCTGGGCGATCGTCGTGGGACTCGCGGTGTCGATCTCCGTCGGCATCTTCTTCGGGCTGTATCCGGCGGTGAAGGCTTCGCGGCTGGACCCGATCGAAGCGCTGCGATACGAGTGACGCGGACGCGATGACGGGCTTTCTGACCCACCTGCGCCGCGGCTTCGGCGAGAACATGCGGTTCGCGCTCCTCGCGGTGCGCGCCCACAAGCTGCGCGCGACGCTGACGATCCTCGGGATCGTCGTCGGCGTCGCGACGGTGATCGCCATGGTTTCGATCGTGACGGGCTTCAACAACAACATGGTCCGCAGTTTCCAGAGCTACGGCGCCTCCCTCGTGGTGGTTCAGAAGTACGAGCCGCGCTTCGGTCCCGGCGGCCATGCGGAAGGCGAGCTGCGGCGCAAGGACCTCACGCTGGAAGACGCCGCGGCCCTCAAAGCAGGCATCCCCGAAGCCCGCGCCGTGTCGCCGCAGCGTTATCTCTGGGACAACACCGACTACCACCTCAAATATCGGGAGGCGGAGGCAAAGTCGCCGCGCATCAACGGCGTCGTCCCCGAGTACACGACCACGACGAGCCGATCCATCGCGCAGGGCCGATTCATCACGGACCTCGACGTCGAGCACGCGGCGGACGTGATCGTGATCGGCGACGAAATCCGCGAGAAGGTCTTCCCCCGCGAGGACCCGATCAACAAGCGCGTCCTCCTCGGCCACGACATTTACACCGTCATCGGCGTCTTCGAGAAGAAGGGCAAGATGTTCGGGGAGTCGCAGGACAACTTCCTGGCGATCCCTCTGACGACCTTCGACCGCCGCTTTCCGTGGATTCGCGTCGGGGGAGCCAACGGCGACGCTCTGAGGATCACGACGGTGCCCTACCGTCCGGATCAGGTGCCGATCCTGATCGACAAGGCCCGCACCATCCTGCGGGCACGCCGCCGCGTCCGGTTCGATCAGCCGGACGACTTCGCGATCGTGACGCCCGACCGCATAATCGAGAGCTTCCAGGGGATCACGCGGGGCGTGACGCTCGCGATGGTGTTCATCGCGTTCATCTCGCTGCTGATCGGCGGCGTGGGCGTGATGAACATCATGCTCGTCTCGGTGACGGAACGGACGCGCGAGATCGGAGTGCGCAAGGCGGTCGGCGCCTTTCGGCGCGACATCGTGATGCAGTTCCTGACCGAGGCGACGTCGCTGTCGCTGCTCGGCGGCGCGATCGGCGTGGCCGTCGGGATCGCGGTCCCGGCGGCGATCAAGAAAGCCTTCGACGCGCTCCCCGCCGAGACGCCGATGTGGTCGGTCGTCGTCGGCCTCGTCGTCTCGATCTCCATCGGCATCTTCTTCGGCCTCTACCCGGCCGTGAAGGCCTCGCGGCTCGACCCGATCGAAGCGCTGCGGCACGAATAGCGCTGCGGGCCGGTCCCGCGGGGGAGGCTACGCCATCGGGCGCTTCGGCCACAAGTAGACGAGCGCGCCCGCCGCGAGCCCGATTCCGCCGGCGACGAAAACCTTCTTCTCGACCGCCGCGAGGAGCATCAGACAAACGAGCATGGCTGCCGCGGGGATCGCGACGCCGCCGGGCAGCCGAACCGTCCGCTCGCTGCCCGGAAGCTTGCGCCGCAGAACGGGAACCGCCAGGCACGTTCCCATGTAGGTCGCCAGCCGAGCGATCACCGACAGCAACGCCAGCTCCTCGGCCACGCCGAGAGTGCCCGGCTCGACGCGGTGGAGCACGGAGTCGGTGGCGATGAGGGCGAACGCCAGCCCCGACTGCGTCAGGATGGCGACGTATGGCGTGCGGTAGCGGGGGTGGATCTTCGTGAAAACCCGCGGGAGTCGGCCGCTCTCCGCGAGAACGTATAGATACCGCGGGCCGATGAGGATGCTCCCGTTGTTGGTTCCAAGCACCGACACGGCGGCGCCGAGCGTCAGGAGCAGCCCTCCGGCCGGGCCGAGCAGCCGGGAGCCGGCGTCGGCAAGCGGGGTCTTCGAGACGCCGAGGTCGGGCACCGTACCGATTGCGACGAGCTGCACGAGCGTGTAGAGCACGGTCACGATGACGAGCTGAGTGACGAGGGCGAACGGCAGGTCCCGCTTCGGATTTCGGAATTCGCCGGCCGGCCCGGGCGTCCCCTCGAACCCCGAGTAGGCGAACAGGACGAGCAGGGCGGCCTGCGGAAGCTTGCTCGAATCGGGCGCGGGGACCGGAAAGACGCGGCTCCAGTCGACGGTGAAGATTCCGACGGCCACGAGGAGGATGAGCGGCAGGATCTTTGCGGAGGTGAGAAAGAGCGTCGTCCGCGCTCCCGTCTTGACGCCGAGGACGTTCAGCCAGGTCAGCAGGGAGAGCGAGAGGACGACCGTCGCCACGTGGCCCAGGCCCTGGTTGGCCCCGTCCCAGACGTAACCGAGCACCCGCGAGAAGAAGACCGAGAGGCTCGCGACGGCGGCCACCCTCGCCACCCAGGTCATCCAGCCGACCTCGAATCCCACGAATTCGCCGAAGGCCTCCCGCGCGTAGACGTAGGCGCCGCCCGGACGGTCGAAGAGGCTCGACGCCTCGGCGAAGCAGAGGACGATCAGGAGAACGGCGAAGCCTCCGGCGAGGATCGCCCAGATGCTGGCGGGTCCCAGAAGCTGCGCCGCCGCCACCGGCAGGACGAGGTAAACGCCGCTCCCGATGACGCTGTTGACGGAGAGAGCGAGGACCTCCAGACGGGAGACCGCGCGCAGGAACCCCGGAGCAGGCGAGGCGGGGGAGGTCAAGTCCCGGATTCTAGCCGAGCGGCCTTCTCGGGGCCGGACTAGGCGTCGTCGGCGTCGGCGGTGACGGTTCGCGGGGCGAAGCTTACGCGGGCGTGCTGTTCGAAGTGGTGGCGCACGTTCTCGATGAAGAGATCGTAGTGCGCGTGCATGGCGCGCTCGGCGGCGGGGCCGTCATGGGCGGCGATCGCCTTGAAGACCCTCATGTGGTCCGGGTACGACGACCGGCCGGTCAGGACGTCGGCGTCGGCCCAGAGATCCTGGATCGTCTTGTTCCAGCTCCAAATCATGGACAGCGCCGCCTGGAGGAACCGATTCCCGGCCGCCAACGCGAGGAGATCGTGGAAGTCGAGGCCGCGATCCTTCCCGCGGGTGCGCGACTCGATCTCTCTCTCGTGTTCCTCGAGCACGCGGCGCATGCGGACGAGGTCTTCCTTGTTGGCGTGCTCCGCAGCGAGGCGGGCGAGCTGTCCCTCGATCAGGCGCAGCGCACCGAGCGCCTGGAGATACTCCATCTGCGTGGCGGGCTTGGTCTCCTTGAGGACGCCTTCGGCCCAGTCCCGCAGCCCCTCCTTGTGGCGCAGCTCCTCGAGGTGCCTCCGCCCCGCCGCCGTCAGGACGCGTCCCTTGTTGCTCCGCTTCGCCGTGAGCCGTCGATGATCGAGCAGGCGCAGGACGCGGCCGACCGTCGCCTGGCTCGCTTTGACCTTCTGGTCGCGGAGATGCAAATAGAGATTTCCCGAGCCAATTCCGTCGTCGCTGTTTTCGAGCCTCTCGAGGATGTAAAGCTCGAGCTCGTTGCCCGCCGACGTTTCCGCCATCGCGCGGAACGTTATCACTACTCTCCGGTGATGAGGCAAGTGCAAGTCGCGTGATGAGTGTCAAGAAGACATTTTAATTCGTAAAGCCTTGATACAGAGCACTTTATAAATATCGAGGCCAAGGCGTTGACAACCGGTGATGAGCGGCAGTAGTCTGCGCCTACGACTACTCATTGATGATGAGTCATGAAGATCGGATCCGGCAGCCCGTGCGATGGCTCGCGAGAGCCCGCAGAAGATCGGGCTTGACACGGTCCTCAATTGAATTATTGAATTATTTCAATCAATCGTGGCCATCGAACTTCACGTCGACCGCAACGAGTCGCTGCCGATTCACGCGCAGCTCTCGGAGCAGATCCGCTACCACATCGAGGTGGGTGCGTGGGAGCCGGGCTACCGGTTGCCAACCGTGCGCTTTCTCGCGGGGTCTCTCGGCGTGAACTACAACACGGTCCGCGCTGTCTACGGCGACCTCGAGCGCGAGGGTTACGTCGTGACGCAGCAGGGCTCGGGGACGTACGTCGCGCCGCAGCCGCCGAAGCGCCCGGATCAGCGGCATCGCGTCGAGGCGCTGATCGACGGCGTGCTGTTCGAGGCCGACCGGCTCGGCGTCACCGCGGAGCAGTTCGCGCGTCTGTCCTACCTGCGGGCGAAGATGTTTCGCCAAGGCGCCTCGCACGTCCCGGTCCTCTTCCTGGAATGCAGTCCCGCGGAAGCGGATTTCCACGCGCGGGAGATCTTCGAGGCGACGGGCGTGCGGCCGACGACCGCGCTCGTCCAGGACCTGCCGAAGATGAAGCCCGAATACTTCGATCGCTTCCCCGTCATCACGACGACGCTCTTCCACATCACCGAGACGCAGAAGGTGCTCGGCGCGCGGCGGCGCGTGCATGGACTCCTCGTGGAGCCGTCCCCCTCGGAGATCGTGGCGCGGTTGCGGCCGCTCGCCCGCGGATCCCGCGTCGCGATCGTGTGCTCGACCCGGCGCAACGCCCGGAAGATCCAGAACGCGCTGCAGCGGGTCGGCCTGACCCACCTGCGATTCTCCGCGGTGCCGATCGACTCGCCGAGCGAGGTGCGCAACGCGTTCCGTCAGGCGGACGAGATCGTCGTTTCGCGCCGGATCCTCGCCGAATACAAGGGCGTCTGGCCGTCGAAACGGCGCCTTCTCGAGTACGTGGACGTTCTGCCGAGTGCGTCGCTGCGCCTGCTCCGTCGGGAGATCTCCGAGGCGGCCCAGGGGTCGACGGCATCGGCGGAATCGGCGCGGAAGGCACGCGGCAACGCGAGCGGGAATCTGAAGAGCTCGGCGACATCCCGGAGGGCTGGCGCCATAAGCGGGGACGGCTTCGCTCGAATTTCATAAGGAGGGGGAGATGCGCATACGGGGTCGGTTCGGAACGCTTCTATTGATCGGGCTGCTCTGGGGCACTTGGGCGGCCGCGGACATCACGCGGTCGGGCGAGGTGGTCGGCGCCGTGAAGGGCGAGGACGGGAGCGCGCTGCCCGGCGCGACCGTGACGCTCGCCGGGGAGACGCTCATCCAGAAGGAGATCACCCAGGCGACCGACAGCCGGGGGACTTATCGCTTCCTGAACGTGAACCCCGGCACGTACACGCTGACCATCAGCCTTCAGGGCTTCGCCACGAAGAAAGTGACGGTCAACGTCAACGTCGGGCGCACGAGCACGATCGACGTGGATCTGCCGCTGCAGAAAGCTGCGGAGCAGGTCATCGTCAGCGCGCAGGCGCCGCTCGTCGACAAGGCGTCGCCGCAGTTCCAGACCAGCTATTCGGCCGAAGAGCTGAAGGCGATTCCTTCGAGCCGGCAGTACATCGACGTCGTCGATACCGCGCCCGGCCTCGATAACCGCATGGCCTTCGGGGCCGGCGGCAACGTGGACGGCTACGACAAGTTCGGGTTCGGTGCGGCGACCAACCAGTACACGATCAACGGCGTCACGACGTCCAACCTCCAGTTCGGCAACACCTGGGTCAATCCGAACTACGACACCGTGGCGGAAGTCCAGATCCTCGGTCCCGGAGCTTCGGCGGAGTACTCCAATTTCACCGGAGCCACGATCAACGTCATCACGAAGACCGGAACCAACGACTTCCACGGCGGTTTCACCGCATACGGCACCGCCGACACGTTCCAGGCGAACAACAGCGGCGGGATCATCGACCTGGCCCAGCCGAACACGAAGTACCGCATCGAGGGCAATGCGTTCCTCGGCGGTCCGATCGTCAAGGAGAAGCTCCTCTTCTTCGTCAGCGGCGCCTACAACAAGGCGTCGAGCGCGCCGCCGCAGACCGAGTTCTTCGACAGCGATACGCGGCCGTCCGCCCAGCTGCGCCTGGACTACCTGGCAAACAACTCGAACACGTTGAGCGCGATGTACGACTACGAGCACATCAACCTGCAGGACCAGGGTCTGCAGCCGGTGACGGGGCCCGAGGTCGGTTATTTCCGCGCCCAGCACACCAATTACGGATACCTGAGCTGGATCTCGACCTGGAGCCCCCAGACGGTGTCCGAGCTCAAGTACGGAGGCGGCGAGGGATTCCTCGAGCGCACGCCCAACAACACGACCGACATCAACGTCTACGACGGCGATACGGGCTATCAGTACAACTCGACGGGATTCTTCCGCGATCAGCGGAACTGGAAGCACGAAGGCCGCGGAAACCTGACGCACTACCTCGACAATTTCCTCGGCGCGACCCACGAGCTCAAGGGCGGCATCGAGTACGAGTGGCAGAAGAGCAAGCAGGATCTGCAGTACAACCAGAACACCTTCCTCTACATCCTGACGGTCGCTCCGGGAACGCAATACGTCGAGGCGGGCGTGGGCTACTCCTACCATCAGCAGACGACGCTCAAGCGTCCCGCCGGCTACTTTCAGGACAAGGCGAGCTGGAAGAACTTCACGGTGAACCTGGGTCTCCGGTACGACAACCCGATCACGACCGACGCGGCCACCGGAATTGACATGCTGAATTTCCACCAGTGGTCGCCGCGCGTGGGCCTGACCTACGACCTGTCCGGCAAAGGCACGACGATCCTCGGCGCCTCCTATGGCCGTTACTACGACAAGGTGCCGACCTACGGCCCCGGAACCTATGCGGGCACTGGCTTTACGCCGATCACGTACTACGGCGCCTTCAACACCGGGCCGGCCTTCGCGCCACAGGACTTCCAGGCCATCTATGACTTCGCCGTCCAGCCGCAGAACATCACGACCATCTTCGACTCGCAGGCGCTGCCGGTCGCAGACGGGACCAAGGGCCCGCACAGCGACCTCATCTCCGGGCGCGTCGAACATCAGTTCGGGCCGTCGTTCGCCGTGTCTCTCTCGTACCTCTACCGGTACACGAAGGACTACGTCACGCTCACGCAATTGGGCAATCCGGACACCTACACGCCGTTCCAGTACACGTCGCCTTTCACGGGACAGACGATCACGTACTACTCGATCACGCCTCCGAGCAGGCGGACGTTCGGGATCGGGAACATGGACTTCTGGTACCAGCGAGGCAACGAGCTGATCCTCGAGATGCGCAGCCATCCGACGCCCCGGGCGTTCCTCAACGCCTCGGTCACCTGGGAGCACACGACCGGCACGCGCGACAACAACGAGTGCGGCGTTCTCTCGCTCTGCACCAACGGCGTGGACCAGGACCCGAACTTCTTCAACAACCCCTTCTACACGCAGGGTGTTCTCTCGCAGAGCCGGCCCTTCAACTTCAAGATTCTGGGTTCCTACCAGCTCCCGTGGCACATCACGACGTCGGCGGACTTCCGCTGGTTCGCGGGCCGGCACTACGGGGCCATCGCCTACACGTACCAGCTGGACCCGACGGGGGCGCTTGGTTTCAACGACCCGTACGCTTCCGCGGTCATGCTCGAGCCCAAGGACACGCGCACCGAGCCGAATTCGGTTCTTCTGAACCTGCGCGCGCAGAAAGATTTCCTGATCGGGAACGTCACGGCGTCGTTGATCGTGGACGTCCTCAATGCCACGAACGCGGCAATCGACTTCAATACGAACATTCAGAACAACATCTACCAACTGTACGCACAGCAATCGACGCTCAGCGGTCAGCCGGTCAGCGCATTCGGCAAGCCGTACTCCGTCTCGAATCCGCGGCAGACGCGCCTGGGCCTCAGGCTGGTGTTCTAGCTCCGAACTCGAGGCGGGCGCCCGGTCCCGCAGCCTCCCGGGGCCGGGCGGCCCGTTTCGAGGAGCCATCATGCTCCTCCAGCGACGCGCGTTTGCCGCGGCGGCGATGGCTCTCTGGCCGGCCGTCTGCGCTCTCGCCTCGGATCAAGGGATCCAGGTCGGGCGCAACGTCCAGGTCAGCCGGGCGCGCGACCGGATTGCTCACAACGAAGTGCTGCTGGCCGCCGATCCGGCCGATCCGGGCCGGCTGCTCGGCTGCTCGATGGCGTTCGACCCGCAACGCAACAAGACCTACACGATCGTCTACGCGTCCTCCGACGGCGGCGAGAGCTGGTCGCCGACACTCGAAACCGCGGACCTCGGATTCAGCGGCGATCCTGCCTGCGCGCTCGGCCGGAACCGGCGCGCGTACTACATGGCGCTCGGCTGGGAGGAGGGCGGGAAGGTCGTCGATCCGATCTATCGCTCCGAGGACTCGGGAGCGACGTGGAGCGCGCCGCTCCTTCTTCACTCCTTTCACGGTCTCGATCGCGAGTACCTGTCGGTCGACAACACGGGCGGCAAGTTCGACGGCCGCGTCTACGCGCACGCGACCGGATGGGTGCGCCCGCTCGAGGGCAAGCGCCAGGCGGCCGACATCAGCCTCTTCGTCTCGCGCGACGGCGGCGTCTCGTTTCTCGGTCCCGTCAAGCGCACGTCCGTCGGAAAGCGCTACGTCCTCGGCGTCGGTAACAGCGTCGTCCTCTCGGACGGCACCGTCGTCATGATCTTCGGCGAGGTCAACCGCTACTGGGACGAGGAGGGCGAGGACGGCGACGTCCCTCCGAGCACGCCCGACAAGGCCAACGGAACGCTCGAGGTCCTGACCTCGACCGACGGCGGCGAGTCGCTCGAGACGGCTTCCACCGTGAGCGACTTCCACATGCTGTGGCCGCCGCTCGCGACGAGCATGATCGCGTCGCTGGCCGCGGATCCCGGAAGCACGGCGTTCAAGGATCGCCTCTACGCCGTCTGGCCGGACCAGCGTTCCGGGCGCCAGGAGATCCTGCTGGCGCACTCGGAGGACAAGGGCAAGAGCTGGTCGAAACCGATCGTCGTCAACGACGACGCTCCGGGTGCGACGCCGGCCCGCGATCACCTGATGCCCACTGTCGCCGTGAACAAGGACGGGATCGTCGCCGTCGCGTGGTACGACCGGCGCGACAACCCGGATGACCTCGGATGGTGGGTGCGGCTGCGCGCCTCGCGCGACGGCGGCGAAACGTTCCTGCCGAGCGTGCGGGTCTCGGAGGCGCCGTCCGCGTACGGGGCGTCCGAGCAGTGGACGGTCCTCGCGAACGCGTCGGGCGGCGGAAAGAAGCCGCCCGCTTCGGGCCCCGACGCAAAGGCGCCGGGCGGCCCCATCTCCGTGACGCTCGGGCTGAACGGATTCCAGTTCAACGGCGGACACACGGGCGGCATGGCGGCCACGGCGGACGGCCGATTCCATCCCTTCTGGGTGGACAACCGGACTGGCACCGCGCAGCTCTGGACGGCGGCGGTGACGGTCCCCGGCGCCGCAGTGAAGAACGGGTCGCCGGAGCTCGCGCTTCTCGACGACGTGTCGGACGCGATCGAGCTGCAGACGTTGAGCACCGACTACGACCGGAAGAGCAACCGGCTCTCCATTCGCGTGAAGCTGAAAAACACGTCGAGCCAGGCGGTTCAGGGGCCGCTCAAGCTCCGACTGATCGACCTGAGCTCGCAGCTCGGCCAGGCGCTCGCCGAAAACACCGACAACGGGATCTCCGGGCCGGGCGCCGTTTGGACGATTCGCGGGGCCGCCCTCGAGCCGGGACAGGAGTCGAGCGAACAGGAGCTCTCGTTCCGGATCTCGGATCTGCGTCCGTTCCGCGACGAGAAGACGATCCGGTATCTCTTCGCGAGCTTCCAGGCGCGCGTGCTCGGCAAGCGCGTTCCGGCGAAGGAGACGCCGAAGTCGTGATGCGGCCGCGGATCGCCGCCGCGCTCCTCATCGCCGTGCCCGCGCTCGCCGGCGCGGCCGGCGCCGAGAGCCTCGCCGTCGGGCCGAACGTGCGCGTCTCCGCAGACAACGCGGCGCGCCTCCACCACGAGATCACGATGGCCGCGAGCCCGGTGGACCCGGGCAAGGTCCTTGCCTGCTCGATGATCTTCGACGCCAGGGATGCGTCGCGCCACGTCGTGGCCTACAGCTCCTTCGACGGCGGGAAGACCTGGGTCGCGGCCCTCGAGGTCAAGCGCACGACCTTCGTCGGCGATCCGACCTGCGCCTTCGACGCCGAGGGCGCGGCCTACCTGTCCGCCCTGGCGCTCCACTACGAGTCCGCGGCCGATCACGAGATGCTGGTCTATCGGTCCGCCGACGGCGGCCGCACGTGGTCCGAGCCGACAGTGCTCCCGTTCATCGATCGCCAGTGGCTCACGTTCGACCGGACCTCGGGGCCGCGCAAGGGGCTGCTCTACCTCCACGGCAACGCGGTGCGCGACCAGAGCGTGGACGGAGACGAGCGGATCGTCTTCACGCTCTTCCGCTCGAGGGACGGAGGGCGGACGTTCTCGGCGCCGAAGAAGCTCTTCTCCGACGGCGACCACATGCCGTTCGGCACGGGAACGGGAGCCGTGCTCTCCGACGGGAGCTTCGTCGCGTCCTTCTTCGAGTGGAACGATCGAAAGAATCTTCGGGAAAAGGACTTCGAGAAGGCCGGGGGGTCGATCAAGGTCGTCCGCTCCGAGGACGGCGGCGACACGTTCTCGAAGGCCGCCGTCGTCTCCGAGTGGCACGGGTGCGAGGGCTGGACGCCGGGGCTCCCGGTGATCGCCGCGGACGCCTCCGACGGGCCGTTTCGCGACCGTCTCTACCTCGTCTGGCCGGACCGCCGCTCGGGACGCTGCGAGATCCTCGTGTCGCATTCGGCGGACAAGGGGCTCTCCTGGTCGGCGCCGATCGTCGTCAACGACGACCAGTCTCCAGCGGACCGCGCGCGCGGCCGCCACCACATGCTGCCGGCCGTCGCCGTGAACCCGGCGGGGGTCGTGGGAGTGTCCTGGTACGACCGGCGCGAGGCGACGGAGGAGTCGAGACAGTGGGCGGCGCGGTTTTCGTTCTCGCTCGACGGCGGCGAGACCTTCTCCGCGAACACGCGCGTCTCGGACCCGGCGTCGCTCGTCCGGCCGGGCGAATACCTGCCGATCATGGCGTACAGCTCGGGCGGCGGCCAGGTCCGTCCGCGCGCGCGCGGCGGCAACATCCAGATGGAGATCGGTCCGCAGTGGATCGACTATCTCTGCGCCGCCGACACGGCCGGCATGGCGGCCGGAGCCGACGGGATCTTCCATACGCTCTGGGTCGACCACCGCACGGGCATCCCGCAGCTCTGGACCGCCGCCGTGCGCGTGGATGGAAAAGCGGCCCTGAATGGCTCGCCGGAGCTCGCGGCGCTCTCCGACCTCACCCAGAGCATCGCCGTGCAGTTTTCCAACACCGACTACGACCCGAAGGAGCGGACGGTCTCTCTGGACGTGGCGCTGATCAACACGTCGCAGAAGACGATCGTCGCGCCGCTCAAGCTTCGGGTCCTCGCGCTGAGGTCCTCGAGCGCCGTGCCCGAGATCCTCGCGGCGGACAATGGTCTATCGGGCGCGGGCGCCGTTTGGGACTTCACCCCTCAACTCCTGGACGGACGACTCGCGCCCGGCCAATTCTCGCACGCCCGACGTGTCCGGTTCCGATTGAAGGAGCTCACTGCGACCTTCCCGCTCGATGCGCGGAGCAGCCTCGGCAACCTGATCTCGGTCGAGACGAAGGCGCTCGGCCAGGAGCAGAAGCCATGAAGCGGCCGCACGCCCGCCGGAACGCCATCGGCGCCGCGGCCGCGCTCGGCCTGGCGGTAGTCCTCGGAGCCCAGTCGTCCCCGGAGCCTCTGTCTCCCGAAGGCGCACTCGACGCGCTCGAGTTCGCGCAGTACGCGCCGATCGATCTCACGCCTTCGGGGAAGTGGATCGCGTACACGATCGTCGATCCGCGCCGTGTCGTGACCGACCCGGATCCGCGGTTCCACTCCTACAGCCGGCAGGGCACCTCGATCTTCGGTCTCGGCTGCGACGTCTGGATCGCCGACACCGAAACCGGGGAGGCGCACAACCTGACCGGCGGCCAGGGAAACAGCTACGACCCGGTCTGGTCGCCGGACGGCCGCTCGCTCGTTTTCTATTCGGACCGCGGCGGAAAGGCGAATCTCTGGCTGCGCGCGCCGGACGGCAAACTGCGCCGCCTCTCGGACCGGATCGTCCGGGGAATCGGCGGCCAGGTCGCGCGCTGGACACCCGACGGCAAGCAGGTCCTCTTTCCCGCACTTCCCGTGGGCATGACGATCGAGCAGGCCGCCGATCTGCTCGGGACCGGCGCTCCGCCGGCGCAGCCGGCGTCCGCGTCGCGGGGGCCGACGGTGACGGTGTTCGACTCGCGCAAGGAGGCGGAGAAGGCCACGGCGCTGTCGACGGCCGCCATGGTGAGCGACCTCGTCCTCGTCGACGCCGCGAAGGGTTCGAGCCGCGTCCTCGCGGGCGGCCTGCGCCCCTACTGGTACCAGTTCTCTCCCGACGGCCGGAGCGTCGCCGTTTCGGGCATGAAGGACTACAAGGTCGGAAAGTTCTTCCAGCCCCAGTTCGATCTCGTCGTGATCGATCTCGCGACCGGCGCCACGCGCGTTCTCGCCTCCGACATTCCCCAGGAAGCCGGGAACTCGACGAGCTGGTCGCCCGATGGGAAGTGGCTCGCCTACGTCACCGGAGGCGATTCCGAGGAGGGAAAGAAGGGAGACGCCTATGTCGTCTCCCCGTCGGGAGGATCGCCGCGCCTCGTCACACCCGGCGCGCACCCCAACCTCTCCGGCCACGAGTACCGCGAGCCCCTGTGGGACGCCGCCGGCAATCTGTATCTCTTCCACGATGAGGAGCTTTGGAAGGTGTCGACGGGACCGGAGGCGCGGCCCGCCATCCTCGCGAAAATCGCCGGATCGAAGATTCTGCAAATCCTCGCACCCGGCGGCCAGAGCGGGCGTTTCTGGGCTGCCGACGGGGGGAAATCCCTGACTGTCTTCGCGCGCGAGGACGCGACGAAGAAGATCGGCGCGTACCGGGTGGATCTTCCCTCGGGCAAGGTCGCGATGCTTTTCTTCGACGAGCGCTACATCGACGGCTACGCGCCGAGCCTGTCCTTCGACGCCTCGGCAGACGGCCAGAAGATCGCGTTCGTCTCCGAGGACGCACGCCACGCGCCCGACATCTACGTCGCGGGGCCCGCCGTTGCGGACCCGAAGCGCCTGACCCATCTGAATCCCCAGTTCGACCGCGCGCCGATGGGCGCGGCCCGGCTCGTCGAATGGCGCGGCCTCGACGGCGACGTGCTTCGCGGCGCTCTGCTGCTGCCGGCGAACTACGCGGAAGGGAAACGGTATCCCGTCATCGTGTACCCGTACGGCGGCTCGAGCCGCTCGAACACCATCTTCCAGTTCGGTCTGTCGGGAACCGGAACCGAGAACATGCAGGTCTTCGCGAGCCGAGGCTACGCGGTCTTCCTGCCGGACAGTAAGACGCACGTCGGATCGCCCATGCGCGACATCGCGGACTGCGTCCTCTCCGGCGTCGCGAAGCTGGTGGATCTTGGGATCGCCGATCCGGACCGGCTCGGGATCATGGGGCACAGCTACGGCGGATACAGCACGCTGTCTCTCATCACGCAGACGAAGATCTTCCGCGCCGCCGTTTCGCGCGCGGGGCTTGCGGATCTGACGGGTGCGTACGGCGATCTGCTTTCCAACGGCACGGCGATGAACATCCAGTGGGCGGAGGGGGGGCAGGGCAACATGGGCGGCCCGCTCTGGGAGTTTCGCTCTCGCTACATCGAGAACTCTCCCTGGTTCTATCTCGACCGCGTCGAGACGCCGCTCCTCATCATCCACGGGTCTCAGGACACGCGCGTTCCTGCCCACAACGCCGACGAGGTCTTCGTCGGCCTCAGGCGTCTGGGCAAGGAGGTCGTGTACGCCCGTTATGACGGGGAGGATCACAGCGAGTTGTATTGGAGCTATTCGAACCGCCTCGACTATCTCAAGCGCGTCATCGCCTGGTTCGACGAGCACCTGAGAGCGGGACCGCCGAAGGCGGCCGTCAAATGAGAAGGAAGATGCTCGTGCTCGGGCTTCTGGCGGCGGCCCTCGAGGCGCAGGGCGCGGGCGCGCAAGCGGCGGCCGCCGCGAAGCCCGTCGTCTCCGCGACGCCGACGGAATCACAGACAATCCGGCAGCTGCGCCGGGCGTCGCTCGAGGCGCTCGCCGCGAAGCTGCCTGCCGAGGAGCGCGCGTGGGCCGAAACGCTCCGGACGTCGAGCGACTCCGAGAAGCGCGCAGAGGCGGGCAACAACATCGTCGACCGCTCCGACGCGACGGATTTCGTGCTCGCACTGCTGGTTCGCGAAAAGGATCCGAAGGTCCTGCGGTACACGATGATGAACATCTACGCGATCCCGCACTTCTACAAGGAGCCCCGGATCCGCGAGGTGCTGCGCTACGTCGTCGCGACGAGCCCCGAGCCCGTCGCCGTCGAGGTGGCGCTCGAGCAGCTCCGCGCGCTCTCGATGCACGAGCTGCGCGCGGTAGTGTCCGACCGGATGGCTCGGGAGAGAGCAGCCGGCCGCGGCGAGCTCGTCGCCGCGCTGGCGCCGGCCGAGGACCGGGCCATCAATCTCGACCGCGGCCTGATGCTCCCGACGTTCCTGCGCCGGTCGCCGGCCGTGTTCGAGAAGAAGGTCCGCGGCGTTCCCGTGCGCGTTCTCGCGTTCGGCGACTACGGGACCGGCTCGGACGAGCAGAAGGCGACGGCCGCCGCGATGCGCCGGTACCACGAGAGCCATCCGTTCGACTTCGGCCTGACGCTCGGCGACAACTTCTACGGCGAAGGGCTCCCGAGCCCCGACCATCCGCGCTGGAAGGAGCAGTTCGAGGAGCTCTATGGGCCGATGGGCATCGAGATCTTCGCCTGCTTCGGCAACCACGACGAGTACGACCCGGACAGCCCCGCGGCCGAGATCCTTCGCTCGTCGCGGAGCGACTCGTGGCGGATGCCGGCGCAGTTCTACACGTACACCGCGGGCCCGGCGCAGTTCTTCGCGATCGACTGCAACGACATGTCGGAAGTGCAACAGAGGTGGCTGCGCGACGCGCTCGACGCGAGCCGGGCGCGATGGAAGATCGTTTACGGCCACTTCCCGCCGTACCTCGCGGCCGACTACGAGAACGGCGAGTTCAAGGAATTCTCGAGCGTCATCATGCCGATCCTGAAGGACCGCGCGGACGTCTATTTCGCCGGCCACCACCACAGCCTGCAGCACGTCCGCGACGTGGACGGCGTGCATCTCTTCATCTCTGGCGGCGGCGGCGCGGGGACCTACGAGGTGGACGAGAAGAGCCCGCGCAAGGTCTTCGCGAAGCAGGAGAACGGATTCGCCGTGATGGAGATCGCCGGGGACTCTCTCGCGGTGCGCTTCATCGACAAGGACTCCCGCGAGCTCTACGAAACGACGATTTCGAAACAGGGGAACCCATGAACGTGAATCTCCGCAGCGCTTCGATCCTCCTCGCCGCGACGCTCGTCCCGGCGGCCCTCGCGAGCCCCGACGCCGGGCCGCCGCCGCGCATCGTCGTCGGTCCGAACATCCTCGTTTCACGCGACGGCGACGTCGCCCACTGCGAGACGATGATCGCCGCCGACCCGACGGACCCGAAGAATCTGATCGGCGCCTCGATCACGATGACGCGCCCCGACGGAGGAGCCGCCAATAAGGCCTACGTCTCCGAGGACGGCGGCGCCACCTGGACCGACGTCTCCTTTCCCGAAGAGATCGAGCACGGAGGCGGCGATCCGCAGGTCGGCTTCGGCGCGAACGGCACGATGTTCTTCGTGGGGCTCTCGAACGGGATGAATTTCTACCGATCGGAGGACCACGGCAAGACGTGGAGCAAGGCGCTCAACCTCGGGAGGCACCACGATCACGAAGTGCTGATCACCGATCACACCACGGGGCCGTTCGCCGGGCGCGTGTACCTCGCCGACGAGACCGATCAGAAGGGATCGAACGAGCTCGAGGACATGATCATGAAGCGGCGCGTCGTCCTCTTCCGCTCCGCCGACGACGGGCGCTCCTTCACCGGGCCCGTGGACGTCGGGCTCGGGGAGGGCAAGGGCCTCGCCGCCTACAACCTGCTCGTGCTGTCCGACGGCACGCTCGTCGTCCCGATGTCGGAGTATCCCAACTACGCGATCGAGAAGGAGGCCTCGACCTGGCGCGCCGTGCTGTCGCTCTCGACGGACGGCGGCGTCACGTTCTCGCCCCGCAAGCCGGTCGCCGAGATCAACTTCGGCGGCCTCAAGAAGCTCCGGGAGCAGCAGAAGAGCGGCCGTATCGATCAGATTGGCGGTCCCGTCTTCGCCGCGGACCTCGGTCCGAAGTTTCGTGACCGCATCTACGCCGGGTGGATCGAGCTCGACGGCGACCGGTTCCAGTTGAGGCTCTCGTACTCGAACGACCGGGGGACGACCTGGAGCAAGCCCCGGCCGGTCGATGCGGCGGCTCCCGCCACGGCGTCGCAATTCCAGCCGATGATCGCCGTCAATCCGGACGGCGTCCTCGGCGTCTTCTTCTACAGCACCGAGGGCTTCGCGGACCGCAAGAAGTTCGACGTGTACTTCACCGCCTCGCTCGACGGTGGCAACACCTTCCTGCCCAAGGTTCGGGTGTCGAGCGAGACGTCTTCGCCGTTCGGTTCGGGCAATCTGCGGCCGGGGCCGATCGCGCAGAAGGAACGCGGGCTGGCGATCATCTACACGCTCTCGGGACTGTCGCGCTGGCCCGACGGGGGCGACTACATCGGGTTCACGGCCGACGGCGACGGCGCGTTCCACCCCTTCTGGGCGGATGCCCGCAGCGGGACCTATCAGCTCTACAGCGCCGCCATTCGCGTCGAAACGCAACCGGCGAAAGCGGCACCTCCGGTGGAGAAGGCCGTCCTGTCCGACCGCGTCACGCTCGTCTTCGACCCGGTTCGCTACGACGCGCAGACCCGGGAGATCGTGCTGTCGGTCCGTCTCAAGAACGACTCCAAGGAGGCGCTCTATCCGCCGTTCACCGTCGAGGTCAAGGAGGTCGCGCACCCCTACACGGTGAAGTCGGGCGAGCCGATCAACGCCCCGAAATTCCTCAATTCCGCCAACGGCAAGAGCGGCGTCGGCGCGACGTTCGACTACTCGAAGGCGCTCGGCGGTCTGACGTCGCTCGCGCCGAACGCCGTCACCGACGCGGTCCCGTGGCGATTCCAGGCGGAGTCCTCCGTCAAGACCGACTTCTACATCGGCGCCGAGATCACCGGCTTCGTCGCGAAAGGGGGCGGGAAGTGAAGAAGCAAACGCTGATTCTCCTGTGGATCGCGGGAGTGGCGTCCGCCGCACCGGCGCCCGAGGGCCGCAGCCGTCCCGCGCTGTTCAAAGACAGCCGGCAGACCCTGGCCATCGCGCGCGCCCAGGGCCGAAAAGAGGTCTCGATCCTGCTCGCCGCGAAGCCGGGCGCGGCGGCCTCCGTCGCGAAGGAAGCGGCGAAGCTCGGCGGCGACGTCCGGTATCGCGACGACGAGATCGGATATCTCCGCGTGAAGGTGCCGATCGACCAGGCGACCCGACTCGCCGAATTCACGGGAGTCCAGGCCGCCTCGCTCGACTACGACGACAACTACCCCAACCGGCTCGGGGCCGGCCGCGACGTGCTTCCGCTGCCGGCCGCGGATGGTCCGGAGGCGCCGTGGCCGCCGACGCTCTCCGAGTATCCGCTCGTCCATCCGTACTCGCCGATCAAGGATCTGGCCGCCGCCGATTTTCTCGCGCAGCATCCGACCTGGGACGGGCGGGGCGTCACCATCGGGGTGCTTGACGGAAACCTCGACATGCTCCTGCCGGAATTCCAGACGGCCTATTCCATCGACGGAAAGAAGATTCCGAAGTTCGCCGACTACCTGAACGTCACGGACCCGCGCGACGACGCGGACATCAATCCCCAATGGGTCGACATGAAGCAGGTCGTGACCTCGAGCGGGGGAACGGTCTCGTTTCAGGGCAAGACGTTTCGGGTTCCGGAGGACGGGACCTATCGGATCGGCCTCTTCTCGGAGCGCAAGTGGGACATGGACTCCAACGCGTCCTACATCGATCAGGACATCGACCGCAATGGCAATCCCAAGGGGGACGACGGGCTCTTCGGCGTGCTCTGGAACGAGAAGAGCAACGACGTCTGGGTCGACACGAACCGCGACGGGAGCTTCGGAGACGAAAAGGCGATGACCGACTACATCCGCCGACCGGAATTCGGCGTCTTCGGCAAGGAGGATCCGTCCACGCCGTGGCGCGACACGATCGGGTTCGCGGTCCAGACCGACGCGAAGAACAAGTTCGTCTCGATCAACGTCGGCATCTATCAGCACTGCACGACGATCATGGGATCGGTCGTCGGGAACAAGGAGCCGAACGGGCGGCTCCAGGGCGTGGCGCCCGGGGCGCAGCTCGTCTCGCTCTTCTACGGCGTCAGCAACGCGCACGGGCTGATCGAGGGGCTCATCGCCGCCTTCAAGCATCCGAAGGTGGACATCATCGTCCTCGAGCAATCCGTGGCGATCGCATCGATCCCATACTTGCTCGCGGACGCGACGCACCCGATGAGCGTCGTCGCGCAGCGGCTGACCGACCGCTACAAGAAGCTGATGTTCGTGCCGGGCGACAACTCGCCGGCGTTCGGCTACGTGGCCGAAGACGGCCTCGCGCCGGGCGCGATGAGCGTCGGCGGATATCAGAGTAAAGAGAGTTACCGCGTCAACAACGGCCTCATCCCCGAGCACGACGACAACCTGCACTGGGGCGCGCTCTCGCACGGCCCGAGCGGAAACGGCGGCCTCAAGCCCGACATCCTGGCCCCGAGCGGACAGATGGGGACCGAGGTCGGCTACCGAAAAGGCGCCGGACAGAAGGGTCTCTACTCGCTGCCGCCCGGTTATTCCGTCGACGGCGGCACCTCGACCGCGACGCCGATGGCGGCGGGCGCGACGGCTCTCGTGGTGAGCGCCGCCAAGCAGACGAATGTTCCCTACGACGCGGTGCGTCTCAAGGCCGCCCTGACCGGCAGCGCGCGGCACATCGACAACCTCGGCGCCCATGAGCAGGGCAACGGGCTGATCCAGGTCGGACCCGCTTACGCGCTGCTCCAGAAGCTCCAGACGACGCCGCCGCTCGTGATCACGGGCCGGGCCCCCGTCCGGACGGTCCTCGCGGATCTTCTGGTCCCGCCGAATCAGGGCCTCGGGATCTACGAGCGCGAGGGCTGGAAGGTGGGCGACCGCGCGGAACGCACGATCACGCTCACGCGCGAGACCGGCCCCGCGGCGCCGATGACTTTCGCGATCTCCTGGGCGGGCAACGACGGGACGTTCGAGTCGCCCGGCTCGGTCGTCCTGCCGCTCAAGACTCCCGTCGATCTGCGGGTTTCCATCTCCGCGAAGAAGGAGGGCGCGCACACGGCCCTCATGACGCTCGACAACCCCGACGTTCCCGGACACGCGTACCGAATGCTCGACGCGATCGTCGTTCCCTACCGTCTGACCGCGGACAACGGATATACGGTCAAAGGCGACCTGACGCCGGCCCTTCCGGGAGACGCCGGGTTCTTCGTCGAGATCCCGCCGGACGTCCCCGTCCTCGCCTTCAACCTCTCCAATCCGATCTTCGGCGGGACGGCGATCGGTCCCGACAAGGACGCGCAATACGTCTGCTCGTTCGACCAGCACTGGGAGAAGCCCGCGCGGTGCGCGATCGCTAATCCGCAGCCCGGGGTGTGGGAGCTGAACGTCTCGAACAGCTTCGTCGCCCGGAACTTCGATCCCGAGAATCCGACGCCGATGAAGGCGTCGCCGGTGACGGTGTCGGCCACCGCGCTCGGAGTGGACGTCGGGTCGTCCGCGACTCCGGCGGCCCTCGGCGCGGGCCGCTCCGAGCCGCTCTCGCTCACCCTCAGCAACCGGCTGGGCAAGGCGCCGTCCGCGTCGGTCTCGAGCGCCGACCTCGGGAGCGCCGTCCGGCGCCACGCGACGATCGCCCAGGGCGAACAGCAGGCCTACGAGATCGACGTCCCGAAGGGAGCGACTTCGCTCATGGTGCGCGTCGCCGGCGCGAAGGGTGGCCCCGAAGCGGACCTCGACCTCTATCTGCTCAACTGCACGAAGCCCGAAAAGCCGGAGGCTCCCAAGGAGGAGCAGGAGAAGGGGAACAAATCGCCGATGCGGCCGCCGGCACCGTGTGCTCCGGCCGGCAAGGCGGCGTCGCGCGGCGTCGGAGGCCAGCTCGAGGTCTCCGACCCGAAACCGGGGCGGTGGGTCGCCGTCGTCGACGCCTTCCAGGTGCGAAGCGGCGGGACCGTCGAGTACGACTACGCGGACTTCTTCGCGCATCCGTCGTTCGGTTCGATCAGCGTGGCGGATCTGCCCGATGACCGCGCCGCTGCGGCGCACTGGACCGCGGCGGCAAACGCCTGGTCGGCGAAGCTGCCCGACTCTCCTCGCGAGCCGGCGGCGCGCGTGATCGCGACGTCGCCCGATGCGATGCGGATCGTCGGGTTCGGGACCGCCGACAACTCACGGCTCACCCTCGGCGAGTACGACATCTGGTTCGGCAGGCCCGCGCCGGCCGGAGGAGGTGGGCGGTGATCGGCACACGGAGGCGCTTCCTCTCTCTCGGCCTCGCGGCGGCTCTCACCGCCGCCGGATGGCTGTGCCCGCCTTCCGCGGCGGCCGCCGCCGACGCCGCCAGGATCGTCGTCGGTCCCAACATGCTGGCGTCGCGCGACGGCGACTTCCCGCACGTCGAGCTCGTCGTCGCCGCGAGCCCGAAGAACGCGAAGAACCTCGTGGGCGGCGCGATCACGTACACGCGACCCGAGGGCGGGACGGCCAACCGCGCCTACGCGACCGTGGACGGCGGCGCGAGCTGGAAAGCGAGCGACTTCCCGGAGCAGATGAAGTGGGGCAGCGGCGACCCGTACGTCGCGTTCACGCCCCAGGGCACGGCCATCTTTTCCGGCCTCGCCTTCCTCACGGACGATGCGGGGCGCACGCACGCGGGTCTCTATGTCTATCGGTCCGAAGACGGGGGCTTGACCTGGGGCAAGGGGGCAGACCTCGGCTACTCCTACGACCACGAGCAGATCGTCGTGGACCACTCGACCGGCAAGTACGCCGGGCGGATCTACATCGGTGTGCTGTACGGCCCCTATCCGCAATACGTCGTCGGGATCTTCCGATCGGAAGACGACGGGCGGACGTGGACCGGACCCGTCGACGCGGCCAACGGCGGCGGAAAGATCGGGATCAACGACGTCATGCCGATGGTCCTCTCCGACGGGACGCTGATCGTGCCGTACGGAGACTTCGAGTTCCTGCCCGACAAAGTCAAGCTGACCGGCAAGGTGTCGAGCACGTCGTGGTTCGTCCTCTCCTCCGACGGCGGCGTCACCTTCGGCCCGCCGCGGAAGGTGCAGACGCTGTGGTACGACCTCGACGACAAGACCGGGAAGCAGCTCGGAGGCTTTCCCTCCTTCGCCGCCGACGCGGGATCGAAGGAATTCCGCGACCGGATCTACACGGCGTGGGCGGACACCCGGGCGGGCCGCAGCCGCATCCTCTTTTCGCACTCCGAGGACCGAGGCCTCCACTGGTCCGAGCCGATGGTCCTGGATCCGAGCGCTCCGAAGGAAGCGTACCAATACCAGCCTGTCGTCGCGGTCAACAAGGACGGCGTCCTCGGCGTCACCTGGTTCGACACGCGCGGCACGACCGACGCCTCGCAGTACGACGAGTACTTCACCGCCTCGCTCGACGGCGGCAAGACCTTCCTCGCGCCGGCGCGAATTTCGTCGGCGCCTTCGCGGCCGAAAGGCGCGGGCAACCTGACCTTCGGCGCGATGGCGGGACAGTACAAGGAGACGCGCTATCTCCAGCTCGTCTCGGCCGCGAGCCGCTGGGTGAGCGGCGGGGACTACATGGGCCTCGCGGCCGACAAGGACGGCGCGTTCCATCCCTTCTGGTCGGACTCGCGCACCGGCACGTTCCAGATCTACACGGCCTCGGTGTCGGTGGTCCGGCCGCCGGCTCCCGAGAAGCCCGGTGCCGCCGCTGCGGCGCCCGCCGCGAAGCCCGCTCCGCGCATCAAGGCCGACGTCGGCTCGCGGATCGAATTCGTTTTCGATCCGACGCGCTACGACGAGGCGACGAAGGAGGCCGAGGTCCCGGTTCGAATCTCGAACGTGTCGAAGCAGCCGATCTATCCACCGATCACGCTCGAGGTGCTGGGGTTCGACCTCGACGATCCCGAGATCTTCAAGTACCCGTACCCGCCGATCTACGTCGTCAACGCGCCCAACGGGAAGCGCGGCGAGGGCGCGGTCTTCGATTTCTCGTCGGCGCTCGGGAGCCTCGATTCGCTGGCGCCGGGTGGGCAGACGGGCCCGGTCGTCATCCGGTTCCAGTTCACGGATCCGAGCGAAGTGCCAGCGATCCGATACCGCGTCGAAGGGATGGTCGAGGGGGAGAAGTGACGCGAGCCGCCGAAGCGGCTTCGAGAGAACACGATTCGTTCATCGCAAGGAGGGGGAGTCGAACATGAGAATGAGGGGAACGAGGGGTCTCGGACGGCGGTTTGTGGGGGCGGCGGCGGTCGCGGCTCTCGGTCTGGTTTCGGGTCGGGCCGCAGCGGGCGCCGAGACGTCGGCGCCGAAGATCACGGTCGGGCCCAACATTCTCGTCTCTCGCGACGGCGACGTCCCGCACGTCGAGCTGATCGTGGCGACGAGCCCGCGGACGGTGAAGAACCTCGTCGGGGCGGCGATCACGGCCACCAAGCCGTCCGGCGGCTGGGCCTGCCGCGCGTATTCGTCCACGGACGGCGGCGCGACCTGGAAGGCCTCCGAGTTCCCCGAGCAGGTCGAGTGGGGCGGCGGCGATCCGCAGACGGCCTTCACGATCCAGGGCACGGCGCTCATGGTCGCGCTCACGATGAACAAGAGCGACGTCGGCAAGGACTGCGCGAGCATGCACGTCTGGCGCTCGGAAAACGGCGGCGTGACGTGGCAGCCCGCGAGCGAGATTCCCTGCAACCCCTCCTGGGACCACGAGCAGATCATCGTGGACACGACCAAGGGCCGCTACGCCGGCCGGATCTACATCGGTGTGCTCTACGACTATCCGGTCTACCGCGTCGGGGTGTTCCGCTCCGACGACGACGGACGCACGTGGATCGGGCCGTCGGAGGCGGCCAACGGCGGCGGAACGCTCGGCATCAACGACGTCACGCCGATGGTGCTCTCCGACGGCACGCTCGTCGTGCCCTATGGGGACTTCGATTTCCTTCCGGAGAAGCGGAAGAGCACGGGGCTCGGCACGTCGAACTTCTGGACCGTCGCCTCGACCGACGGCGGCGTCACGTTCTCTGAGCCGCGCAAGGCCGTCTCCCAGACCTGGAACCGCGACGACAAGGAGACGAAACTCGCCGGCTTCGGGAAGTTCGCGGCGGACGTCGAAGGGCCGAAGTTCCGCGACCGGATGTACGCCGCCTGGGAGGACGCACGAGGTGGGAAGTACAAGATCCTCTTCTCCTACTCGGCCGACCGCGGGAAGACCTGGTCGGCGCCGAAGCCGGTCGATCCTTCGTCGCCCGCCGCGGCGAGCCAGTGGCAGCCGGCGATCGCGGTCAACAAGGAGGGCGTCGTCGCCGTGACCTGGTTCGACGGCCGCAATCCCTCGGACCGGCACGAGTATCAGCAGTACCTCGCCGTGTCCGTGGACGGCGGGGAGAGCTTCACGGCTCCCGTGACCGTTTCGTCGGCGCCGTCGCATCCGAACGGGCCGGGCAACTCCCAGCTTTCCCCGATGGTATGGATTCACGAAGGGCAGATCAGCCTGTCGCTCATCTCGGCCGGCTCCCGCTGGGGCTCGGGCGGCGACTACATGGGGCTGGCGGCCGACAAGGCGGGCGTGTTCCATCCCTTCTGGGCGGACGCCCGCAGCGGAACGTTCCAGATCTACACCGCGGACGTTCGTGTCGAAGTGCCGAAGGCGCCGGAGCCCGGAAAGAAAACGGCGCCCGCCGCCGCGCCGGTCAAGCCCGCCCTCGCGGAAGCGAGCCTGACCGATCGCGTCGACTTCATCTTCGACCCGACGCGCTACGACGAGGCGAAGAAACAGATCGAGATCCCGGTGCGGATCCGCAACAAGTCCTCGGAGCCCATCTACGCGCCGATTCGCCTCGAGGTTCTCGGCTTCGGCTTCCCGGAGTACGCGAGCGAGGACGACAAGAAGCGAAACGCCGAGAACGCTCCGACGGTCCTGAACCCCTCCAACGGGAAGCCGAAAGAGGGCGCAACGTTCGATCTCGGACAGGCGCTGGCGGGAACCGACGCGCTGCAACCCGGCGCGCTGACCAATCCCTTCGTCATCCGACTCCAGCTCGTCGATCCGACGATGACGCCGAATATTCGCCTGAAGGCCACCGGCATGGTGCCCTCGGGGCCGGCTTCGCCGAAGGATCGCGCCTCGGGCGGCGCGGGGCGAAGGAGCCCGCTCGAGCACGACCGCGACGAGGAAATCGAGCAATGAAGAGCATCGCAGCGCTCGCCGCCCTCCTGCTGGGAATCGCCGCGTTCGCCGCCGCGCAGAGCACCGCGCCGCCGGCGCCGCTTCCGCTCGACCTCGCGTTTTCGAAGAGAACGCTCCGCACGTGGAGCGACCGCCCGTCGATGAGCAAGGACGGATCGGTGCTGGCGTACGAGGTCTACTCGCCTCCCGCGCGCAGCCCCGAGAGCGAGATGGCCGAGGGCGTGCGATTCACCCCGGGCGGCACGCCGGGCGCCCAGGTCGGGACGCGCGTCTGGGTGATCTCGACGAAGGGCGGTGACGCGCGGCCGGTCTGCCCCGAGAAGGGGAATTGCTGGAGACCGTCGCTTTCGCCGGACGGCAAACGCGTGGCCTTCATCTCGGACGCGGGCGGCTCGCCGCAGCTCTGGGTCGCCGACGTCGCCGGCGGCGCGCCGCACCGGGTCTCGGAGCTGATCATCAAGGCGAAGCACTGGCCGGGAGACGAAGCCGCGTGGAGCCCCGACGGCCGCGAGGTCTTCGTGCCGCTGCGGCCGAAGGATCAACCTTCCTTCGGCGAGTCGCCTTCGGAGGCGAAGCCCGCCGCGCCTCCCGGCGCGCCGCTGACGAAGGCCACGGTGACCGTCTATCAAACGTCGTCCTCCGAGGGCGCGGCGCCGTCCGGGGCGACGCCGGCGGCCATGATGGAGCACTTCGTCCGCGAGAACGCCGCGACAATTGCGGCGATCGACGTCGCATCGGGAAAGTCGCGGGTCGTGGCGTCCGCGGAAGGGAGCCTCAAGCCGAGCTGCGCGCGTCTCTCGCCCGACGGAAAGTGGGTGTCGTTCCTGACCGTCTTCAAGATGAAGGGCGACACCGCGTCGGAGACGTACTACGACCTCGCCGTCGTGCCCGCCGCCGGAGGAACACCGGTCGTGCTGGCCGCCGATCTCGAAGTCCCCCAGAACAACTACTTCGAGGCCACGTATCGCTGGATCCCGGGATCGAGCCGGATCGCGTTCTGGAAGGACAAGAAAGTCTGGCTCGTCGACGCGGCGGCGCCCGGGAATCCGAAGCCCCTCGGCGCGGAGCTCGGAAAGATCGACGAGGATCCGTTCCTCCTGTCGGCGGACGGCAAGGCCCTTCTCGTGGGCCAGCTCGACGAGGGCGAGAAGACGTATTACTCGCTCCCGCCGAAGGCGCTCGCGCTCGTGCCGCTCGACGGCTCGCCGGCAAAGACCTACAAGACCGTCGGCACGCCCATCGAAGCCGACCGGGACACGCTCTGGCAGCCTAACGCCAGCCGATTCGCGGTCGTGGCCAACGACGACGTGACCGGCGAGCGCTCGGTCACGGCGATCGACGTCGGAAGCGGCGCCGCGACGACGCTCTGGAAGGGGCGGGGCCGTCTCGACGCGGCCGGCGCGACTTCGGGAGGCGTCGTGGCCCGCTTCGAATCGCTCGACGTGCCGCCCGACTTCTATCTCTTCGATTCCTCATTCGCGTCCAAGAAGCGGCTGACGCACGTCGAGCCGCGCCTCGACGGCGTGGCGGTCGGTCCGACCGAGATGTACTCGTCGCCGGTTCCCGGCTTCGACGGTCGGATGCAGAGCGTGCTCACGGCGGTCTTCCTGCCGCCCGGCAAGAAACGCGGGGACTTGCTTCCGTCGATCGTCTATTTCTACTCGGGCTCCAAGATGTCCAACACGGCGCAGCAGTGGGGCGGCGGCGCGCCGAACTCGATTCCCGTGCAGGTCTTCGCCACGCGCGGATACGCCGTGCTGATGGTGGACGTGCCGCTCGGGCCGGAGGGGAAGGGCGGCAACCCGATTCAGGAGATGGGCGACGTCATCCTCGCGCAGGTCTATCGCGCCGCGGACCGCGGATACACGGACATCGAACGCGTCGCGATCATGGGCCAGTCGTACGGGGGCTATTCGACCGCGGCGATGGTGACGCAGACGAATCTCTTCCGGGCGGCAATTTCGCTCGACGGCCTCTTCGATCTGGCGGGCTCGTATGCCCACATGGATGCGAAGGGCGGCACCTTCAATTTCGTCTGGTCGGAAACGGGTCAGGGCCGGATGGGCACGCATCCGTGGGCGGACCTTCGGCGCTACCTCGCCAACTCGCCGTACTACCAGGCCGACAAGGTCCACACGCCGCTTCTGCTGATCCATGGGAAGAAAGACGAGACCTGTCCGGTGGAAGGAGCCGAGCGGATGTACAACGCGCTGAAACGGCTCGGGCGCACCTCGGAGCTCGCGATCTACGACGGGGAAGGCCACGTCCCCGGCGACTGGTCGCTCGTCAACGCCGTGGACGCGACGGATCGCATGGTGCACTGGTTCGAGAAGTACATGGCGCCCTCCGGCGGCTCTCCGAAACCGGCGGCTCGGTGAGGGATCGATCGGTGCGCCACGGCCGTTGGCCGGCGTTCGGAGCGGCGGCGATCGCGCTGCTCGCGCCTCCGGCGGCCGCGCAGAAGATCGAGGTCGGCAAGACCGTCACGATCTCGGCCGACGCGCCGTCGGATCCCCACGGCGAGTCCTTTCTCGCCGTCAATCCGATGAATCCGAAGAACATGCTCGCGGCCGTCTGCCGCATCTCGAAGGGAAAGATGGGAACGTCCGGCTACGTCAGCCGGGACGGCGGACTCAGCTGGACGCGCGTCGTCCTGCCGGAGGGCGCGGCGAAGGTCTCGACGGGATGGGACGCGATCGCATACTTCGACGGGAAGGGAAATGCGTTCTATGGCGCCAACGACGGCGCCGGGCTCTGGATCACCCGCTCGAGCGACGAGGGCCGGACCTGGAGTGACGCGACACTGCTTCTCGGCGCCGAGGGATTCGACCGGCAGTACATGGGATTCGACCGCACGGGCCGCCACGCCGGCCGGATCTACGCGGGCGCGTCCGTCGAGTCGCTGGGTCTCGACGGCAAGTCCCGGTCGGCGCTCGCCATCGCCTTCTCGGACGACGGGGGAAAGACGTTCGGGCAGCCCTATCTCTTCACGAGCACTCCCGACGAGCGGATCTTCACCTTCGTGAACATGGTCGTGACGCCGGACGGGAAGGTCATCCTGCCGTTCCTGACCATGCCGGAGCGCGTCATGCCCGACTGGACGCTCTGGGATCCGCACGAGGAGATCAAGTCCCTGCCGGATTATTCGATGTCGCTGCGGGTCGCGGCCTCGGACGACGGGGGAAAGAGCTACTCGATCTCCCCTCGCGTCGCGACGTTCCGGCTGTCGGGTGACCGATTCCGCGCCGAGAAGGCGCAGGGCAACGGCAACTCCGCGATCGATCTGTCCGACGGGCCTTTCCGCGGCCGGATCTACATGGTGGGGCTCGACAACACCGGAGATCGGTACGACGTCCGCGTCGTGCACTCCTCCGACGGCGGCAAGACCTGGTCGAAGCCCGTCACGGTCAACGACAACAAGACTCCGGGCGACAACGCCAACCCGACGCTCGCCGTGAACAACCGCGGTGCCGTCGGCGTCGTCTGGAACGACCGCCGCGCCCACAAGAACGAGTGCTACGACCTCTACTTCGCTGCGTCGCTCGACGGCGGCGACACGTTTCCTGCCGAACGTCACGCCGGGCGGCAAGCCGACCTGCTCGATGGCGACCGGCAACTGGTCGCCGAACGCCGAAGTGTCGGCCTACCCGAAGACCGAGGACGGGCAGTCGATCGAGGGACAGGGTTTCAACGTCCTCATGATCTCGACGCGTTTTCCGGGCGGCGGCGACACTCAGGGTCTCGACAGCGACGGCGACGGCGTCTTTCACGCCGCGTGGATCGACGGTTCCTCCGGCGTCATGCGCCTGGCGACGACGCCCTTCACCGTGCCCGGCTCGGCCGCCGCCCCGATGAAGAACGAGCGCGACGTCAGCACGCAGGTCAAGCTCGTCGCCGAGAACTGCGCCTTCGACTGGAAGGAGAACGCGTTCGCCTGCGACATGCACCTCGAGAACAAGTCGCCGCTGCCGGTCGCCGGGCCCTTCGCGGTGGAGCTCCAGAACATGATGGTCAACCTGACGGATTTCCGCGTCGAGAACGCCGACAACAAGCGTCCGGGCGAGGGTGCACGCTGGGTTTTCGAGGCGCCGGCGGGCTCGAAGGACCTCGCTCCCGGAGCGAAGACGGCCGCGCGGCCGTTCCGCTGGCGATTCACCGGCATCCCGGAAAAACCCGAGTACCCGTTCATGATGTTCCAGGTCGTTTCGAGCGGCGCGACCGTTTCGAATTGAGGAGGAGAACCGTGGAAACCCGCACATCGCTTCATCCGCGCCTCGTCGGTCTCGCGCTGCTTCTGGGCGGCGCGTCCGCTCTCGCGTTTGCTCAGACTCCGGCCCGCGTCCGCGAGCCGCTGCCAATCGAGGTAGCCGCCGATACGCGGGACCACAACGGCCGGTCGCCGATCGCCTTGTCTCCCGACGGGCAATGGGTGGCGCACACGATCGGAACGACCGACACCGTTCCGCGAGCTACCCATCAGTACTCGAAGACCGGCTTTCCGTTCGCCGAGGGCGATTCGCGCATGCAGGCGACCGTCACGAACACGAAGACCGGCGAATCGATCGCGCTGGGCTTCCCGAAGAGCTCGAGCTGGGCCGGCGTCTGGTCTCCCGACGGATCCCGGGTCGCGTTCTATTCGGACGAGGGCGGCGAGCCCGGTGTCTGGGTCTGGTCGATGGCGACGCGCAAGGCCGAGCGGTTTCCGGGAGTGATGGCGCGGCCCTTCTTCGGCTACGAGATCGTCCGCTGGAGCTCCGACGGGAACCGCCTGCTCTGCAAGATCATCCCGGCGGGCATGTCGCTCGCGGAAATCACGGCCATGGGCACGAGCCTCGAGGAAGGGCGCAAGTTTCCGAAGGTGGAGACGGGGAAGGCGTCGGTGATCGTCAAGACGTCGGAGCCGCCCGACAAGAACAAGCCGGCCGCCGAAGCGAAGCCGAAGACGGTCGGCGACGTCGCCTGGGGAATGTCGGACCTCGCGATCCTCGACCTGAAGACGAAGAAGGTGACGCGCCTCATCGAGCGCCAGTCGATTCGCTTCTACGCCTTTTCTCCGGATGAGAAGAGCGTCGCGGCGGCCGTGCTGAAGGGCTGGCAGGCGAACAGTCAGCAACCGACCTACGACTTCGACGTTGTCGATCTCGCGACCGGCGCACACAAGACGGTCGCGACGGAGGTCACGCTGGGATACGGCATCGAGTGGAACTGGCTGCCGGACGGCAAGAGCATCGCGTACATCCCGAGCGGGATCGCGGGCACCGGGAAGCAGGGGCCGATCGTCGTCGTTCCCGTTTCGGGCGGCGCGCCGCGGACCCTCAAGTCGGAAGGCGTCCCGAGCTTCGACCCGGGCGAAGGCGAGTACGCGCCGGTCACCGATGCGAAGGGCGAGAACTTCTACGCCGTCGGCGACGGCGCGCTCTGGCGCGTGGACGTCGCGACCGGCAAGGGCGAGGCCATCGGCAAGATCCCCGGATGGAAGGTCGTCGCGCTCGTTCAGCCGTTCGGCCGCGGCACGCTGCTGTCGCCGGACGGGAAGACCGCCTGGGTCCTCGCGCGGCTCGCGGCCTCGGTCACGCCGACGAGCGGAGGCGCCTTCGCGTCCCTGCAGGACGGCGGCAAGTCCGGAATCTTCGCGGTGGATCTCGCGGGCGGCGGCTCGCGGCCGATCCTCCAGGAGCCGAAGGGCTACATGGCGATCTTCAACGTCGACGGGAGCCCGAAGACCGGCGACATCGTTTTCGCGGCGACGGACCAGCAGCATCTGTACGACCTCTGGGCCGTGAGCGCGAAGGACGGAAAGACCCGGCAGGTCACGCACCTGAATCCCGACATGGAGAAGTACGAGCTCGGCCAGGCGCGCCTGATCGAGTGGCGCAGCGTGACGGGTCAGGCACTGAAGGGCGCCTTGCTGCTGCCGGCGGACTACAAGCCCGGCAAGCGTCTGCCGCTCGTCGTCTTCGTCTACGGCGGCGACTACGGCTCGCGGTATCTGAACCGCTTCGGGTTCTGGAGCCTCGCGGCGTTGAACTGCCACATCCTGGCGACGCGGGGCTACGCGGTGCTCGCGCCCGACGTGCCGATCCGCGACGGCAAGCCCATGGAAGATCTGATGGGCGACGTGATGCCCGCCGTCAACGCGGCGGTCGATCAGGGTTACGCGGATCCCGACCGGCTCGCCGTGATGGGGCAGAGCTACGGCTCGTACTGCACGCTCGCGCTCATCACGCAGACGACGCGCTTCAAGGCGGCGATCATCACGGCCGCCGTGCTGAATCCCGACCTCTTCGCCGACTACCTGGCCTCCGAAGGCTCGATCGGCTACTACGAGAAAGGCCAGGGGAACATGCACGGCAGCATCTGGGAGCAGCGCGACCGCTACTACGAGAACTCGCCGATCTTCCTGTTCGACAGGATCGAGACGCCGCTCATGATCGGCCAGGGACAGAACGACGGCAACCTGGCTGCGTCGGACGTGATCTTCCGGGCGCTCGAGCGCCTGGGCAAGCCCGCGGAGTATCGGCTGTACGAAGGCGAAGGCCACGTCATCACGCAGCGGCCGAACGTGCTCGACTTCTGGGAGCGGCGGCTCGATTTCCTGGCGAAGAACCTCGACCTGACGCGCGACGCCAAGGGCAGCGTCGTCTTCGAAGGGGATCGCGCGAAGAGCGCAAAGCCCGCCGCCGGGGCGCCCGCCGTGACGAAGACGGGCGGCGCGGCTGGAACGCCCTAGGATCGCCGGCCGCCCGGGATTCCGCATGTTCGCCGTTTTCGCCGCGGCCGCGATCGTCGTCGGCCCGACCGTTCAGGTCAGCCGGTCGGGCGCGGAGCGCGCGCACGAGGAAGTGTTTCTCGCGGCGCATCCGACCGATCCGCGGCGTCTGATCGGTTGCTCGATCGTGGACCGCAACCGGTACGCGGAGCAAGGCATGCACGTCGTCGGGTACACCAGCGAGGACGGCGGCGCGACCTGGGGCCGCGCGGTCGAGTCCTCGATTCCGCTGGGCGACCCGATGTGCGCTTACGGCCCGGACGGGAGCGCCTACTTCCTGGGCATCAACACCGACGAGGAACACTGGAAGAACGCGGTGTGGTGGATGGAGCTCTTCCGCTCCCCGGACGGCGGACGAACCTGGGGCCCGGGCGTGCAGGGTCCGGCAGGCGATCGTCCCTATCTGGCGTTCGGCGAGGGCCGCAGCGGCTCGCCGGGGCTCGGGTACCTGGTCTACGCGATCCGTGCGCGGGCGCTCGACAAGCCGGGGCCGGCGAAGACCGTTCGCGACGATTCGCTTCCCGTTCTCGAAGTCCTCCGTTCGGCCGACGGCTGGAAGACGTGGAACAAGACGGCCGTCGGCGTGGCCATCGGTTCCGCGTTTCCGACGGCGAGCGGCGCCGTGGTCCTGTCCGACGGCGCGCTCGCGACGCTGTGGGTCAAGCGTTTCACGAAGAAGAACGCGGCGGGAGAGGACGTCGGGCAGGAAGCCCACCAGGAGCTGAACCTGACTCGGCTCGAAGCGGGGGCGGAGATCTTCGGACGGACGGTCAAGGTCGCCGACGTCACGGCGGGAAACGATTACTCGGCGACGTTCCTCTCGCTCGCCGGCGACGCGTCGCGCGGCCCTCATCGCGATCGGCTGTACACGGTCTGGGCAGACACGACGACGCCGCGATCGCGGATTCTCGTCAGCTCCTCGTCCGATGGCGGCCTGAGCTGGACCCCGCCCCGGGCGATCAACGAGAGCGGCGACACCGCCGGAGCACCGCCCACGCGGGACGACTACGGAGCGACCGTCGCCGTCAATCGTGACGGGATCGTCGGCGCGACGTGGCGCCGTCGGACGCGCAACGACGAGGACGCGGACGTCTGGTTCGCCTTCTCCGCCGACGGCGGGCAGACCTGGAGCGAGCCGGGTCTCGTCTCCTCGCCGCGTGGTCCGGTCGCGGGAGGCCTCGCGCGCGCGACGCTCGGACCCCGCGACGACGGGACGAACCCCGCCAGCCGCTCCGAGAAGTACTTCAAGGGCGGCGACACCTCCGGCCTCGCGGCGGACGCAAACGGCGTCTTCCACGCGGTCTGGGCGGACCAGCGGAGCGGGATCGGCCAGGTCTATTCCGCGACGATCGCCGTCGAACCGACCGCGAAGGGAGCACCATGACCCGAAAGACGCTCGCCGTTCCCATCGGAGTTTTCCTCCTCACCGCCGCCCGCGCGCTTCCCGCGCAGACGGCCGGCGCCGCCCGCATCCAGGTCGGGCCGAACGTTCTCGTGAGCCGCGAGGACGAGAGCCACGAGCACCAGGAGGTCCAGCTCGGCGCATCTCCGACGGACGCGAAACGGCTCGTGGCCTGCTCGATGGTCGACGTCGGAGCGCTCTCGCAGCGCAAGATGCACACCGCGTCCTACGTCTCGAACGACGGCGGGAAGTCGTGGACGATCGGTCCGACGATTCCGGAATCCGGCGATCCGGTCTGCGGCTTCGGCCCCGACGGTGCCGTCTACTTCGGGGCGATTGGCGACTCGCCCAACCTCGACCCGGCCATCGACTGGCACTTCAAGCTCTTCCGTTCCGACGACGGCGGGGCGCGCTGGGAGCAGAAGTCCGACATCGTCACGGGCGACCGGCCCTGGCTCGCCTTCGACGCGACGCAAGGGCCGAACCACGGCTGGCTGTATCTGACCTATCAGTCGCGCGCCGGAGTCCTCGACTCCGCGGAGAAGCAGGCGACGGTCTCCCTCGACCTGACGCATTCTTCCGACCGCGGCGCGACGTGGAGCCTGCCCAAGGCGTACGGCGTCATCAACGCGCAGCGGCTCTCGCACTCGCTGCCGACGATGATGGCGACGCTCTCCGACGGCACGGTCGTGATTTCCAACTGGCAGAACCTGAAAAAGCGCGCCGTCGCCGACGAGGACGGGCCGGCCGCGCCGTATCCCGGGATGACCGGACCGCCCACGTGCGAGATCTCGGTCGTGCTCGTCGATCCCGACGGCTGGAAGCGGCCGAAGACGCGCAAAGCCGCCGACAAGTATTGCGCCGAATCGCCCACGAACCGCACCGTGGACGCGCTCGCGGTGGACGGCCGCTCCGAGACCTTCAAGGACCGAATCTATATCGCCTGGACCGACGCCCGGTCCGGGCACGCGCGCATCCTCTTCGCCTCCTCGAGCGACCGGGGCGAGACGTGGGGCAAGCCGCGCGCCGTGGACGATGTCCCACCCGGCCTCGGCCACGTCCCGGACAGCTTCATGGTGACGCTCGCCGTCAACCGGGACGGGGTCGTCGGTTTGACGTGGAACGACCGCCGCGAGAGCCCCGACAACATCGGTTACGTCACACGCTTCACGGCGTCGCTCGACGGGGGGGACACGTGGCTGCCGAGCGTCCGCGTCGCCGAGCAGCCGGCGCAGTTCCGGCCGGGCGGCGAGGGGATCGCCGGGTACATCGCGCCGGGCGGTGGGAACGGTCCGCTCACGCTGCAGGTGGCGCGCGTCGGATTCGCGGGCGCCGGAGACACGGCCGGGCTCGCCGCGGACGCCGACGGCGTCTTCCACGCGCTCTGGATCGACAACCGGTCGGGACGGGGCGAGATCTACACGGCGCCCGTCGCCGTGGCGGGCACCGTCTCGAAGAACGGCAGCCCGGCGCTCGCGGCGCTCGTCGACGTCTCGGGAAAGGTCGCCATGGATCTCAAGGACCTCTCCTGGGACGCGAAGTCTCAGACCGCGACCGCCGAGGTCACGCTGCGGAACACTTCGAAGGAGACGATTCGCGGGCGCCTGGTCGCCCGCTTGCTGTCGGTGTCCTCCGAGGCCGGCGTCGTGGCCGTGGCGAACGCGGACAACGGCGTCGCGGGCGCCGGGGCGACCTTCGATCTCACGGCGCTCGTCCCCGAGGGAGGACTCAAGCCCGACGCCTCCACGTCCTCGAAGACGATCCGATTCCAGCTCCATGACGTCCGGCCGATTCGCATCGTGTCCGAGGACGTCTGGAAAGCCATGCACGCGCCGCTTCTCGACGCGAACCTGGTGATCCTCGGCGAGGCGCCGCCCGCGCCCGCAGCGGAGAAGAAGTGAGGCGCCTCGCTCTTCTCCTCTTTCTCGCCGCGGCACCGGCCTTCGCGCAGCTCTACAAGGAGGAGAAGGGCCCGGGCCTCGACCCGACGCCGATCGAGATTCCGGCCGCGTTCGCTTCGGAACCCCGCTCGATCACGAGCATGGACCTCCTCTCGATCCGCGACCTCTACGGCGTCGCGATCTCGCCCGACGGGAGCCGGATCGCCTTCGTCGTGGGCCAGGCCGTCCACGCGACGAATCGCTACCGGAGCGCGCTTTTCGTCGTCGAGACGAAGCCGGGCAGCCGGCCGAGAAACCTCGGCAATCTCGGACCCCCGTTCTGGAAGCTTGCCGGGCAGTGGTTTCCGGAGCCGCCCCAGTGGTCGCCCGACGGCCGCGCGATCGCGACGAGAATGAACCGCGGCGGCGGCTGGCAGATCTGGCGTTGGAGCCCGGAGGGCGGCGAGCCCGTCGCGATCACGCGCTGTCCCAGGGACGTCCAGAGCTTCCGCTGGTCCGCCGACGGCGCGCGCCTCGTGTTCGAGACGTACCGCGATCACGACGCGGAAGCGATTCGGAAGATGCAGGAGGACGGCGTCCTCTACGACCAGGACATCCACGCGCCGTGGGACATCAACACCGGCATCGTCGACGCCAAGCTCGCCATGCAGGAGCAGCCCACCGAGACGTGGATCCACGTCCTCGCGACCGGCGAGGAGCGGGCGGCGACTCCCGACGAGGTGAAGCGCGAGTCGCTGTGGGTCCGCGGTTGGAACGATCTGAACATCGTCGAGGCCTCCTGGTCGCCCGACCACAAGCGGCTCGCCTACAACAAATACGTCGACGACCCGGCCAAATGCCCCAACAGCTGCTATCCGCTCTTCGTGTCCGACGCCGACGGAGGCAATGAGAGGCTCCTGACGCCCGGTCTCTATTACGCGAAGAGCCCGCAGTGGAGCTCCGACGCGTCGCGGATTCTCTTCGAGAAGTACGACGGCGACGGGCGCGGCTCGAGCCTCGCCGAGGTGCCGGCCGTCGGCGGCCCGCTCCGGATCCTCGTGCCGAACACGGCGCACCTCGGCGATTGCACCTGGGACGTACGCAAGGAGCACGCGGCCTGCACCGTCGAGAACAACGTGACGCCGCCGCAAGTCGCCTTCGTGGACGTGGCGTCGCGCACGCTGCGCGTCGTGGCCGATGTCAACCCGGAGTTCCGATCGCTGCGCCTCTCATCGGGGACCCGGATCGACTGGAAGAACGACATGAACATGTTCGCGTACCTCGTCAAGCCCGAGGGGTACGAGGCCGGGAAGCGGTATCCCGTCGTCGTCACGACCTATCGGGCGGGGACGGGCTTCCTGCGCGGCGGCGTCGGGGACGAGTACCCGATTCACGTCTTCGCGGCGAACGGCTTCGCGGTTCTCGCGTTCGACTGCGGCGCGGACAAGAACACGAAGCCCGGGGACTTCGAGGGGTCTCTCGAGATCTGGCAGGGCCCGCTCGACGGGCTCAAGGAGTCGCTCCGCATCGCGGCCGAGATGGGCGTCGCGGACCTCTCGCGCGTCGGCTACACCGGGCTGTCGCACGGTTCGGAGATCGGCGCGTACGCGATGAGCCATGCGGACCTCTTTCGCGCGGTCGCGATGAGCGGCGCCGGATCGTGGGACATGTTGTCCGAGCAGATGATGGCGAAGAGCTTCCGCCACTGGTTCGAGCAGTGGGGACTGATCGGTCCGGACGGGAAGCCGGTTCCCGAGCGCTTCGCGCGGCTTTCGGCCACCGAGAACGTCGACCACATCCACGCGCCGCTCCTGATTCACGCACCCGACGACGAGTACATCATTTCGCTTCCGCTGTACGCGTCGATGCGCGACCGCCGCAAGCCGGTCGAGATGTGGATCTACCCGAACGAGTACCACGAGAAGATTCAGCCCAAGCACCGGTACAGCGTCTACGAGCGCAATCTCGACTGGTTCCGATTCTGGTTGAAGGGCGAGGAAGATCCGAGCGCCGCCAAGAAGGAGCAATACGAGCGGTGGCGCAAGCTCCGCGAGCTCGATGCCGCGGATCGAAAGGGGATGACCCATGGGAGATGACTCTCGCTCGCGCCTGCGGAAGCTCTCGTTTCTCGCCGTCTTTGCCGCGCTGTCCCTCGTCGCGAATCTCGCGGCGGCGCAGGCGCCGGCGGCAGAACGCGAAGAAACCTCTGACCGTCGCCGCGGTGAGCGACCGGCCGGGCGCGGATCTGCCGCAGCTGACCTGGCTGCCGGATTCGGACCGGCTGCTCTTCACGCTCGGCCACTACTACGAGCCGCAGAAGACGATCATCCTCTCGACGAAGACGGGCGAGAAGCGGGAGATCACGGGGCTGCAGCTCAACTTCGGCGGCTCGGCGCAGCTTTCGCCCGACAAGACGAAGCTCGCCTACCTCAAGGACGGCGCGGTCTGGACCCAGCCGCTCGACGGGTCCGCTCCGCCGACGAAAGTCGCGGCGCTCGACCTCTCGCTCGGCAAGGCGTACGACGACCGCCGGGTCTTCTGCCTCGCCGAGGACGGCAAGGCGATCTACTTCTCGCAGCGGCCGAAGCGTCCCGAGAAGCCGAAGCCGGCCGAGGGCGAGCCGACTGCCATCGACTTCGACCCGGACGCCGAGCGCCCGTTGCCTCTCGAGATCGATCGCCTCGACGTCGCGACGGGGCAGAGCCGGCTCGTCGGAAAGGTGGACGCCGACATCCGCAATCTCGTCTGGGACCCCCGGGCCTCGGAGCTGCACATCCTGGCCGTCCACGCGTGGGGCTACAACGAGAAGGAGCTCTGGTCGGCGATTCTCGCGCTCGATCCGAAGACCGGGAAAACGCGCGAGGTCCTCCGCACGGCTGGCGGCAGCCAGGCGCTTCGGAGCAATTTCTCCCCCGACGGCCGCTGGATCGCGACGTCGTATGACACGGAAAACGTGATTTACGACTTCCGCCAGCACGCCGTGATCCTCGATCCGCGGACCGGGAAGCAGACGTTTCTCGCGCCGACGATGCACGTGGGCGATGACCTGCAGTGGACGCCGGACTCGACCGCGATCTACGCGCGCGGGCTGATCCGCGGCTTCAACGGCATCTTCCGCCTCGGGCTCGACGGCTCGGTCAGGCAGATCGAGGCCGGCGACCGTTACATCGATTCCTTCGCGCTGTCACCCGACGGGAAGAAGTACGCCTCCCTCACGTCGGACGGCTACGGCCGCGTCGCTCCTCCGCCTCGCGAACGCGGACGGATCGAACGGCCGGACGCTCGACACGATCGACGACCCGACGGCCGAGTACGCGATGGGAGACTTCCGCGTCGTCTCCTGGCCGAGCTTCGACGGGCTCGAGATCGGCGGCTACGAGGTGCGTCCTCCCGGTTTCGACCCGAAGAAAAAGTATCCGATGCTCGTGGACGTGCACGGCGGCGGGCCCGGCAGCCGGCTCTATCTCATGGGCGGCGTGATCGGCAGCCTGATCGAGCGGCAGCTCTGGGCGACGCGCGGCTACGTCGTTCTCGTGCCCGACTATCGGACTGCCGCTCCCTACGGGCCGGGCGTCATCGAGAAGATGCGCGGCAAGAGCTTCTCGGTCGTCGACTGCCAGGACGTCATGGCGGGCGTCGACTGGATGGTGTCGCGCGGCTACATCGACCCGGACCGCATCGCGCTCCTCGGCCAGAGCGCCGGTGCCCATCGCGCGAACGTGCTCCTCCCGACGACGACGCGCTTCCGCGTCGCGATCTCGAACGAAGGGTGGGCCAACTCCTGGATCCTCGACTCGACCGGCGAGAACACCGGCCACTGGGAGTGGCCGATCAACGTCTGGTTCTTCAAGGGGCAACGCGCAGAGAACCCGCAGGCCTGGTTCGACGAGGACCCGATGCAGCGGCTCCACGAGATCTCGACGCCGACGCTTCTGATCGCCGGCAGCAAGGAGCTTGGCGGCATCGGCGGCATGACCAACGAGTACATCTACACGATGCTCCGGCGGAAGGGCATCGACACGAAGCTGATCCTCTTCCAGGACGAAGGCCACGGCACGACGAAGATCGCCAACCGCCGCTACGTCATGCAGGCGGCGCTCGACTGGGTGGACGGCCACATGGGGGCGCGGCCATGACCCGGCGCGGCCTCGCGATCTTCCTGGCCGCGGCCCTAATCGCCGCGGCGTCTTCCGTCGCCTCTCCGGCGTCCGGCGCGCGCGCGCCCCGCCCGCTGAAGGTCGACGACATCTTCGAGATCGAAGGTCTCGGGATGTACTACGGCGGCCCCTACGCCTTCTCTCCCGACGGAAAGGCCCTGGCCTTCACGCGCAAGCGCGCGAAGAAGACGCTGAAGAACCACAAATGGGAGTACCTCTGGGGCAACGCGGCGGGCGACATCTGGCTCCAGCGGACGCCCGGGCAGACGCCCGTCAATCTCACGAACGGCGTATCCGACGGTTCGGGCTGGTTCTCGCCGCAGTGGTCCCCCGACGGGCGCTACCTCGCGATGCTCTCGACGCGCGGCGGCAACGTCGGGCTCTGGGTCTGGGAGTCGTCGGGCAAGGGACTCCGCAAGCTGACCGATCGCGGCGTGGATCTCGTCAACGTCCGCGAGCGGCCGTACCTCTGGATCGACACGCGGCGCATCCTCTGCCCGGTCCTGCCCGAGGGCGAGCAGCCGCTCTCCATGAAGATCGAGCTCGAGACGCCGCAGATCGCAACGCGTGAATGGGCGAAGACGCCGGCCGGCGAGGAGACGACGGCGAGCGTCCTCGACAGCGGCGTGCCGGTCGATCTTTCGAAGCGAAAGCAGGGCCGGCTCCTTGCGATCGACGTCGCCGCCGGCGCGTCCGAGGTCGTCGCCGACTACAACACTGACGCGTGGCAGCTCGCGCCGGGCGGGCGGACGATCGCCTACTGCCGGCAGGTCGGCATCTACACGCCGCGCGCCGACGAGCCGCTGCGGTTCGCGACGGCCGGGACTTACTCGGTCGAGATCCTTCGGATCGGCGGAGGCCTTCTCAAGACGGACCGGCCGCTGCCCAGAGACGTCCTCAAGGACTCGCTCCGCTGGTCGCCCGACGGGAGCGAGGTGGCGTTCTTCGCGTTCGGCGAGAACCGCGGCAACGCGCCGCGCCTCTACCGCGTCGCGTCCGAGACCGGGCGCGTCTCGGAAATCGACCTCGGCGATCTCGACGCGGAGCCCGTGATCCGCGAGCTGCCGCAGCTCGAATGGATGGCGTCCGGCGATCTCCTCTTTCTCGCCGCCCGGCGCGAGAAGGGCGAGCGGCCTGGCGTGACGGCGCGCCGCGATTGGTGGATCGCCTCCCGGGACGGCAAGACGCGCTCCCTGACGCAAGGCATGGACGCTCCGCCGACGGAGCTCTGGCCTCAGGACGGCCGGGCGGCGTTCGTGGGGCTTGCCGGCGGACCGCAGGCGACCTACGGGAAGCCGGCGCGCGCGGCCGGCGCCGACGACGTGTGGCGCATCCGCGTGGACGGCCCGCCGGAGAACCTCACCGCGAAGTTCGAGCCGGCCGTCGCGTCGATCGCATGGCCGCGCCTGACCAACAGCGGCGACGATGAATATCCGTACACCGGGCGCACGTACTCCAAGATCGCGTTCGCGGTTGCCAAGGGTCAGGCACAGGACTTCTACGTCCTCGACCTCGTCTCGGGCGACATCCGCCCGCTCGCGAAGCCGTCCGAGGACTCCGACCTCAAGGTCTATGAACCCCGCGGATCGGCGATCTTCGCGGCAGGAGGCAAGTCCGGAACGTTCGTGTGGCGTTCGAATGGCGCGGCGGCCAAGGCCGAGACGCTCGTCGCGACGAACACGTTCCTCCGCGACCTCGAGGAGGCCGAGGCGAAGCCGATCGAGTACGTGAGCCTGAACGGCGAGAAGCTGAACGGCTGGATCCTCCTGCCGGTAGGGTACGAGGCGGGCAAGCGCTATCCCGTCATCACGTGGGTCTACGCCGGGTACATGTACCGGCCGCAGCGTCCCTGGATCGCGAACGTCGCCGACGCGTCCCCACTGTCAATGCAGATCCCGGCGGCGCACGGCTTCGCGATCCTGCTGCCGAGCATGCCCTTGAAACCCGAGGGCGAGGTCGAGGATCCGATGCTCCGCCTGACCGAAGGTGTTCTGCCGGCCGTCGACAAGGCCGTGGAGCTCGGCATCGCCGATCCGGACCGGCTCTTCGTGATGGGGCAGAGCTTCGGCGGGTTCTCCACGTACGGTCTCGTGACGCAGACGACCCGGTTCAAGGCCGCCGTATCGCTCGCGGGCCTGTCGGACTTCATCAGCCTCTACGCGCAGTTCGACGCGCGCAGCCGGTACACCGACTCGCCGCAGGAGAACCTCTTCATGGCCGCGCTCATGGAGTCGGCGCAGACCGGGATGGGGAGCCCGCCCTGGAAGGATCTCGGCCGGTACCTGAGGAACAGCCCGATCTTCACCGTGGATCGCGTCAAGACGCCGCTCCTCATCATCCAGGGCGACCTCGACTACGTGGCCGTCCAGCAGGGCGAGGAGTTCTTCGTCTCGCTCTACCGCCAGGCCAAGCGCGCGCGCTTCGTGCGCTACTGGGGCGAGGGCCACGTCCTCGAGAGCCCGGCCAACATCCGCGACATGTGGCGCCAGATCTACGAATGGCTCGACGAGTTCGGCGACATCACGCGCAATGCCTCCGGCGGCCTCGTCTTCGAGGGCGATCGCGTGAAGTCGCACAAGCCCAAGACCGCAACGCCCTGAGGAGGACCGAATGAAGGCTCTTTCCCGCGCCGCGTCGGCGGTCGTCCTGGCGCTGCTCGCGGCCGGTTCCGCCGCCGCCGCGGCCGAGGGCGGCGATGCGGTCACTCCGGAGCTCGTGGTGGCGTTTCAGACCGGCGATCTGAACGCGTACTTCTCCGCGGCCAACGTGTCGCCCGAGTGGATGCCGGACTCGAGGCGCCTCGTCTTTTCCCGGCCGGATCCCGCGACGCCCGGCCGGTTCTGGATCGAGTCTTTCGATACGGAGACGGGACGGACGACGCGGCTCGAAGAGGGCTCCGATCCCCGGCCGAGCCCCGACGGCAAGGCGATCGCCTTCATGCGCGGGAAGGGAGCCGAGAGGCAGATCTGGCTGATGTCCGCGGACGGAAAGGATCTCCGGCCCCTCACGCACTACGCGGGAGGGCTCGGGGGATGGGCCTTCAACGTCGCATGGTCTCCGGACGCAAAACGGATCGCGTTCAGCTACGCGCCCGACATTGCCGCGACGAAGGCGCGCAAAGAGCAGACGGGAGTCAAGGACGGGAAACCCGAGGAGCCGAAGAGCAGCGTCGTTGTGTACGGCTCGCAGGCGGACCTTCCGCTCGACTCGGAGATCTGGACGGTGGAGGTCGCGAACGGCGTGGAGAAGAAGATCGGCTCGTACCAGACGATGCTCTTCGAGCTTTCGTGGTTTCCCGACAGCAAGCGGCTCCTCGTCTACGGATTCCGGCATGGAACGTCGTATCGCGAGAGTAAGGACGAGAGCGACGTCATCGTGATCGACGCCGCGACCGGCGCGCGCCGCAATCTCGTGTCCGCCGGCGGCGAGGGCCTGGTCGGACGCGTCTCGCCGGACGGCCGCCGGATCGCCTTCTTCTACGACGCCGACGACGTGCGCTATCCCGACATGTACACCGTCGCGGTCGTGTCCGCCGACGGCGGAACCGTGCGGAGCCTGACCCCGAAGCTCGTCTCGAGCGGACGTCCGGTCTGGTCGCCGGACGGCCGGACCATCTATTACATCGCCCATGCCGGCGCCTTCACGCAGATCTTCGCGATCTCTCCGGACGGCGGCGCCCCGAAGGCGATCACGACGTCGGCGGCGATGCATCGCAACGCGGCGCTCTCGCCGGACGGCAAGCGGCTCGCGTGGTACGAGGAAGCGGCCGACGGGAAGGCGCGCGCGGTCTTCGCGGAGGTCGACGGATCCAACCCACGGACCGTCGTGAACCTGACGCCTCAGTACGATTCCCTTCGACTCGGTGAAGCGAAGGAAGTGCGTTGGCGAAGCTTCGACGGCCTGGAGATCGCGGGAATCCTCGTCCTGCCGCCCGGCGCGGCTCCGGGAAAGCCGCTGCCGATGGTCGTGGAGCTGCACGGCGGCCCGATCGGCGGTGAGTCGGTCACGGGCCAGCTGATCTGCGTCGGCGCCCTCGAGCGCCAGATCTGGGCGGCGAAGGGCTACGCGGTCCTCGCGCCCGACTACCGCACGAGCGGCGTCTACGGCTGGGACCAGATCCTCGCCGGCCGGGATAAGCAGAACTTCATGGAGATGGACTTCGCCGACATCGACAGCGGCGTGAATGCGATGGTGAAAGGCGGAATCGCGGACCCCGACCGCATCGTCGTCGGCGGGCACAGCTACGGCGCGGTCGAGACGGAATGGATCATCACGCACTCGCATCGCTACAAGGCCGCGGTCGCCTACGAGGGCGGCCCCGACTGGTATCGCGCCTACGGGGACCTGTACAGCGTCGGCGGCAACACGACGTTGACGTGGCAGTTCCGGGGACGGCCGTGGGAGGTCCCCGAGAACTACTTCAAGAACTCGGCGCTCTACATGGTCAAGGGGATCACGATCCCGACGCTCTTCATCGTCGGGGACGGCGCCGACTATGGCGGCTCGTACGCGAGCCCCTACGAGTACATGTATTCGGCGCTGAAGCAGCAGGGCGTGGAAACGCAGATGCTGCGCTACAAGCAGGAGGGGCACGTCGTCTTCAAACCGGAGAACGTGCGCGATCTCACGACGCGCATCGTGGCCTGGGTGGACGGCCACCTGCAGCCGGCGGCGTCGAAACCGTGAATAATCCGGGTCGGTGAAACGCCCCGAAAAACCCGAACGCCGCCGCCGCCCGGTCCTCCCGGTCCTCATCGCGTCCTTCGCCGTCACGGTCGCGATCGGCGCGGCTTTTCTTCTCCGCCGCGCGGGCGGCGGGATGCGGCGCGGGGGCTGGAAGGGCCAAAACGTCCTCTTCGTGACCGTCGATACGCTCCGGGCGGATCGCCTGCCGGCCTACGGACGTACCGACGTCCGCACGCCCACGATCGACGCGCTCGTGGCGCGCGGCGTCCTCTTCGAGCGCTGCGAGACGGCGACCCCGCTGACGCTGCCGTCGCACACGACGATCTTCTCGGGCACCCTGCCGCTCCACCATGGCGTGCGCGACAACGGCGCGTTCACCGTGCCGCCCGAGTTGCCGCTCCTCGCGGAGCTCTTTCACGCGGGCGGCTACACGACGGCCGCCTTCGTGTCCGCGTTCGTCCTCGACTCCCGCTGGAAGCTCAACCGCGGCTTCGACACCTACTTCGATCAGTTCGACACGCGGCAGGCGAACATCCTCTCGATCGGCGACATCGAGCGTCCGGCGGGCGAGACCGTGGACGCCGTCCTCGACTGGGTCAAGCGCCGCGACCGCGCCAGACCCTTCTTCCTCTGGGTGCATTTCTTCGACCCGCACGCGCCGTACGCGCCGCCGCCGCCGTTCGCCGAGGAATACAAGGATCGCCCCTACCTCGGCGAGATCGCCTACGTGGATTCCGAGCTCGGCCGCTTGCTGCGGGCGCTCGGGGACGAGGGCGTTGCGGACCGCACCGCCGTCGTTTTCGCGGGAGATCACGGCGAGTCGTTGGGCGAGCACGGCGAGGACGGTCATGGGTTCTTCGTGTACGAAGCGACGCTCCACGTGCCGCTCGTCTTCGCGCCGCCCCGGAGCGGCCGCTCCGCACGCCGCGGCGAGATCGTTTCCCTCGTCGACGTCATGCCAACGGTCGCCGATCTCGCGGGGCTTCCGATTCCGGGCGGCGTTCAGGGGCGCAGCCTCATCCCTCTCCTGTCCGGTTCCGGCCGCCTCGTGGAGAGGCCCGCATACTCCGAGACCTGGTATCCCCGATTCCACTTCGGCTGGAGCGATCTCGCGGCGCTGCAGGACGGCCGCTACAAGCTCATCGAGTCCAGCGCACCGGAGCTCTACGACCTCGCCGCGGATCCCGGCGAGAAGGTGAATCTCGTGACGCGCGAGAAGGAGAGATACCTCGCGCTGAAGCGGCAGCTCACGAGCCTCAAGGACGCCGCGAGCCGGAACGCCCTGAACGCGCGCCCGGCGGTGTCGGACCCCGAGGCCGTCCGCAAGCTCGCGTCGCTCGGATATCTCAGCGGAGGATCCGCCGACACGGCGGCGGCCTCCGGCGGCTCGCGGGCGGCGCCGCTCGAAAAAATCGGCCTGTACAACAAGCTCAACGCCGCGCTCGCGGACACGGCCGCGGACCCGGGGAAGGCCGAGGCGGTGCTGAAGGACGTGCTGCGCGAGGATCCCGCAATGGTCGACGCCCGTGTCGCGCTCGCGAACGTCTACCTGAAGCAGCGTCGCTACAAGGAGGCGATTCCGGCGCTCGAGGAGTCGGTGCGCGGCCGGCCAGCCGACCCCACGCTCGTCTACGGGCTCGCGATGGCGCTGCGCCTGGATGGCCGTGCGTCCGACTCCGACAAGCTGCTCGAGAACCGGCTTGCCAATGGCATGAAAGACGCCCGGATCGAATTCCTCCTCGGAACGAGCGCCGAGGACCGCGGGGACCGCACCGCCGCGGACGCCTGGTTCGCGAAGGCGATTGCCGACGAGCCGTCCTCGGCGGGATCCCGCAGCGCGCTGTCCGAGGTCCTCCTGCGGCGGGGCGATCTGGACGGCGCCGAGCGCGAGGCGCGGCAGGCGATCGCGCTCGACCCGCGCGTCGAGGGCGCTCACTACTGCCTCGCGGCGGTCGCGGAGCGGCGCGGCCGCGCGGCGGAGGCCTTCGACGAGTACGGCCGCGAGATCGCGAACAACGCGGTCGGCGAGCGAAGCTTCCAGGGCCTGATGACGCTCGCTCGCCGGCTGCCGCGCCTGGAGGACGAGACGGCGCTCCTCGAGGAATCGGCGCGCCGGCACCCGAAGGCGCCTCTGCCGAAGCTCTACGCCGCGCGCAATCTCCTCGACCGCGGGCAGAACTTCGACTCCGCCGTCCACCTCGCGGAATCCGGCCTCGAGCTAGCGATCAACGATCGCGAGGCGGCGTTCGGATACCTGCTGCTCGCGGACCTGTACGATCGGCTCGGCGACGCGGCGCGGTCGGAGGAGTTCGCCCGCCGCGGACAGGCGCTTGCGCGGAGCGGCCCGGGCTCGTGAAGCTCCTCGCGATGCAAGTTTGACCCGCCCGCGTCCGTCCCCGTTTCGATACAATCCGTCCCGCATTCCATGACACTCGCCGCGGGTACCCGGCTCGGACCTTACGAGATCACTGGATCTCTGGGTTCCGGCGGGATGGGAGAGGTGTACAAGGCGCGGGATCGCAAGCTCGACCGCGACGTCGCGGTCAAGGTCCTGCCCGAATCGGTCGCGACGGATCCCGACGCTCTGGCGCGCTTCGAGCGCGAGGCGAAGGCCGTCGCGGCGCTGTCGCACCCGAACATTCTCGCGATCCACGACTTCGGGACGCAGGACGGCACGGCGTACGCGGTCATGGAGCTGCTCGAAGGCGACACACTTCGCGGGAAGCTCGACTCCGGATCGGTGTCGCAGAAGCAGGCCGTCGACTGGGCGTTGCAGATCGCGAGAGGGCTCTCCGCCGCGCACGGCAAAGGAGTCGTCCACCGGGACCTGAAGCCGGAGAACGTCTTCGTCACGAAGGACGGCCACGTCAAGATCCTCGACTTCGGTCTGGCCAAACGCGTGGACGAGCCGCGCGAGCAGACGAACGCGCCGACGGGAAGCGGCGGCACGGCGCCCGGCACGGTGATGGGAACGGTCGGCTACATGTCGCCGGAGCAGGTGCGCGGCCTGCCCGTGGACCACCGCTCGGACATCTTTTCCTTCGGGGCGATCCTGTACGAGCTGCTGTCGGGGCGGAAGGCGTTCAAGAAGGACACGGCCAGCGACACGATGGCCGCGATCATGCGGGATGAGCCGCCGGAGCTGTCGGAGTCCGGGCGGAGCATCCCGGTCGCGCTCGACCACATCGTCAGGCACTGTCTGGAGAAGGACCGCGACAGCCGGTTCCAGTCGGCGAAGGACGTCGCGTTCGCCCTGTCGGAGGCGTCGGGCGCGACGACGACCGCGGTGACGAGCGGTGCGCAGGCGATCGCGGCGGCGCCGAGCCGCAGGACGACCGTCGGGATCATCGCGGCAGTGGTCGTCGTTGTTGCGGTTGCCGGACTGCTGCTGTGGAAGCGTCCGAGGACGAGCTCGGGCACCGCGGCCGGCACCAAGCGAGTCGCGGTGCTGCCGTTCGAAAACCTCGGCGCTGCCGAGGACGATTACTTCGCCGACGGCATCGCGGACGAGGTGCGCGGCAAGCTGACGTCGATTCCGGGGCTCCAAGTCATCGCACGAAGCAGCTCGACGCCTTACAAGAAGACCACGAAAACGCCGAAGCAGATCGCCGAAGAGTTGAACGTCACTTACCTGCTGTCAGCCACGGTGCGCTGGGAGAAGAGCGGAGGCACGAGTCGAGTCCATGTGAGTCCTGAGCTGGTGGACGTGACGCGTCCGGATGCTCCGACATCGAGGTGGCAGCAGCCGTTCGACGCGGCACTGACGGACGTCTTCCAGGTGCAGTCGGACATCGCGTCGAAGGTGGCGCAAGCTCTTGGTGTGGCCCTCGGGGCAGGGGAGGAGAAGCGGCTTTCCGAGAGGCCAACCGAGAACCTCGCGGCCTACGACGCCTTCCGCAAGGGGGAAGAGGTCTCGAAAGCCATGGGAGCTTCCGATTCGCCGTCCATCAAGAAGGCACTCGTGTTTTACGAACAGGCGGTGGCGCTCGACCCGAACTTCGCCCAGGCCTGGGCGCGGTTGTCGAACGCAAACTCGAGTCTGTACATCAACACGGGGCCGACCCCCCAGCTCAAGGAGCGCGCTCGAGCCGCGGCGGAAAAGGCGGTTGCCCTGACTCCAAATCGTCCGGAGGGATATCTGGCCTCGGGCCAGTATCTGGCGAACGTCCTCGGGGATTTCGGAAGGGCCCTCGGGCAATTTGCCGAAGGACAAAGGTACGCACCGGACAACGCGGAGCTGTTGACTGCCACAGCGCTGGCGGAGGAGTCTCTCGGTCGGTGGGAGGCGGCGGTCGGGCACCTGAGACGCGCCGCCAATCTGGATCCACGGTCGGTGTTGACCGCCCGGCGGTTAGGGCTGGCGCTGCTCTGGCTGCGCCGTTACCCGGAATCGCGCGAGGCCTACGATCGCGCGGGGGAGATCTCGCCGGGGGTCCTTAGCGTGATCGAGGGCAGAGCCCTGACCTATGTCGGCGAAGGTAATCTTCCTCGGGCCCGTGAGGCTCTCGCGACGGCACCCGCCGATGTCGAACCGACGGCGCTGGTGAGCTTCGTCGCGAAGACATGGGACGCCGCTTGGCTTCTCGACGAGGCCCAGAGAAGTCTTCTGGTCCGTCTCCCGGAAAGCGTGTTCGACGACCCCGCCACGTGGGGGATCTGTCTCGCCCAGGCCTACGCTCTGCAGGCGGACGCCGCCAACGTTCGGAAGTACGCGGAGGTCGCACGGACAGCGTTCGACGAGACGTTGCGATCGACTCCGAACGACAGTCAGAGTCGCGCGCTATTCGGGCTCGCCCTCGCCTACCTCGGCCGCAAAGAGGAGGCCATCCGGGAGGGGCAGCATGCCGTCGAGCTGCTTCCGATCTCGAAAGACGCCTATGGCGGTGCCTACACCCAGCACCTTCTTGCGCGCACGTACGTTCTCGTCGGCGAGAACGAGAAGGCGATCGATGGGCTCGAGCAGTTGCTGAAGATTCCGTACTTGCTGTCACCCGGCTGGCTCAAGATCGACCCGAACTTCGATTCGCTCCGCAGCAATCCGCGCTTCCAGAAGCTCGTGGCCGGCGCGAAGTAGAATTCGCCGACTCGATGACGCTTTCCCCCGGAACCAAGCTCGGACCCTACGAGATCGTCGGCCCTCTGGGCGCTGGAGGGATGGGCGAGGTCTATCGCGCGAAGGACGCGCGCCTGGGACGGGAGGTCGCGATCAAGGTGCTGCCGGCCTCTCTCGCGGGAGACGCAGATCGCCTGAAGCGCTTCGAGCAGGAAGCGCGCTCGGCCTCCGCCCTCAACCACCCCAACATCGTCACGATCTACGAGATCGGCTCCTCGGGCGCCGACTCCTACATCGCGATGGAGCTCGTCGAAGGGCAGAGCCTGCGCGCCGCGATGGCCTCCGGCGCCATGCCGACGCGCAAGATGCTCGACATCGGCGCGCAGATCGCCGACGGCCTCGCCAAGGCGCACGCGGCCGGGATCGTCCACCGGGACCTGAAACCCGAGAACGTCATGGTCTCGAAGGACGGCTTCGTGAAGATTCTCGACTTCGGTCTCGCGAAGCTGTTCATTGCGCCGACGGAGCAGACGTCCGGCGCGGCGACCTTCGCGCCGCAGGAGACGCAGCCGGGAACCGTCCTCGGGACCGTCGGGTACATGTCGCCGGAGCAGGCGGCCGGGCGCGCCGTGGATTTCCGATCGGACCAGTTCGCGCTGGGATCGATCCTGTACGAGATGGCGACGGGCCAGCGCGCCTTCCAGAAGCCGACCGGCGCGGAGACGCTCTCCGCGATCATCCGCGACGAGCCCGAATCGTTCGAGCGGCTCAATCCGCGCGCCCCGGCGCCGCTGCGATGGATCGTCGAGCGCTGCCACGCGAAGGACCCTGAAGACCGCTACGCCTCGACGCGGGATCTGGCGCGCGACCTGAAGTCGATTCGGGACCACCTTTCCGAGACGACGACGCCGTCGCAGGCGCAGGCGGCCGAGGCGGCCCGGCGCGCGCCGTCGAGGATGCGCCGGGCGTGGATCGCGGCGGCGGTGGCGCTCGCGGCGGCACTCGGCTTCTTCGCCGCGCGGCGGCTCGGCACGGTCTCGCAGCCCACCTTTCAGCGGCTGACATTCCAGCGCGGGACCGTCTGGTCGGCTCGCTTCGGGCCGGATGGCCAGACCGTGTACTACGGCGCGGTCTGGGAAGGGATGGCCGGGCGCGTTTTTTCGCTGCGGCCCGGCACTCCCGAATCCTCCGCGATCGCCATCCCGGAGGCGAATCTCCTCGCGATCGCCGCGAGCGGCGAGATGGCCGTGCAGCTCTCGCCGAAGACCTCCGTGACGAGCTTCGCGCCGATCGGAACGCTGGCTCGGGTATCGCTCTCGGGCGGCGCACCCAAAGAGATCCTGGCCGACGTGACGTATGCGGAATGGGCTCCCAATCAGTCGGATCTCGCCGTCGTCCACCGCGTCGCGGGCAAAGAGCGCCTCGAGTACCCCATCGGCAAGGTGCTCTACGAGACTGCGGGCTGGATCCAGGGGCCGCGCTTCTCGCCGGGCGGAACGCAGATCGCCTTCATTGACCATCCAGCGAACGGCGACGACGGGGCAATCGCGATCGTCGACGCGGCGACGGGGAAGAAGACGGAGCTGGCGGCCGGATGGTCGACGGTCCAGGGCCTCGCCTGGGGCCCGGGCGGCCGCGAGGTCTGGTTCACCGCGGCGCGCGACGGAATCGAGCGCGAGATCTTCGGCGTCACGACGTCGGGAAAGGTCCGACTCGTCCGGACGATGCAGGGCACGCCGGCGCTCCTCGACCTCCGCCCCGATGGCAGCGCCCTGCTGACCGAAGACGACTACCGCTCGAGCGTCATCGTCCTTTCTCCCCGGGCAGCCTCTGGGCAGGGACCTCTCCTGGTTCGACTGGTGGAAGCGACCGCGCCCTCTCTACGGACGGCAAGCTGCTTCTCTTCGACGAGTCGGGAGAAGGCGGCGGGGCGAACGGCGGCGTCTATCTCCGTTCGACCGACGGCGCGCCGGCGGTTCGTCTGTCCGAGGGGCTCGGAGTCGCGCTCTCGCCGGATTCCGCGTGGGTGCTGACCCGGAGCCTTCGCGAGCCCTCGCGATTCCTGCTCGTTCCCGTACGCGCCGGACAGCCGCGCGAGCTCTCTCCCGACGGCCTGGGCCATCCGACGTACGGCGCGTTCTTTCCCGACGGAACGAGGTTTGTCTTCGAGTCGAACGCCCCGGGACGCGGAACGCGGCTCTACGTTCAGGCAGTCTCGGGAGGCGCTCCGCGCGCCGTCAGCGAGGAGGGGTTGAATCCGACGCGCATCTTCGTCTCTCCCGACGGCAACTGGATCGCGGCGGTCGGACCGGATTTCCGCATCCATCTTTATCCGACAGACGGGGGCGGCCCGGTCCGCGATTTGTCCGAGTCCAGGGCCAACGACTTCCCGGCCGGCTGGACGGCGGACGGCAAGGGCCTTTACGTCTCGCGAAGTGGATTCCCCTGCTCCGTGGATCTCATCGACGTCGCGTCCGGCCGCCGGACGCACGTGCGCGATCTCGCGGGCCCCGACGCCGCGGGGATCACGTCGTTCGGCCCGGCCCGCGTCACACCGGACGGAAAGACGATGACGATCGGATTGGCGCGAATTCTCTCGACGCTGTACCGGATCCGGAACCTGAAGTGAGCCTCGTCGCGGGTTCGAAGCTCGGGCCCTACGAGGTCATCGGCCTGCTCGGCGCCGGCGGAATGGGCGAGGTGTACCGGGCGCGCGACGAGCGATTGAAGCGCGAGGTGGCGATCAAGGTGCTGCCGGCGTCCTTCTCCGCGGACGCCGAACGGCTTCGGCGCTTCGAGCAGGAGGCGCAGACGGCGGGCGGCCTCAATCACCCGAACATCACGGCGGTCTACGACCTCGGCGCGCACGACGGGGCTCCATACATCGTGACGGAGCTGCTCGAAGGGCGAGACGCTGCGGGCGCGCCTTTCGGGCGGGGCGCTTCCGGTCCGAAAGGCCATCGACTACGCGATCCAGATCGCGAAGGGCCTCGCCGCGGCGCACGAGAAGGGGATCGTTCACCGGGACCTCAAGCCCGAGAACCTGTTCGTCACGAACGACGGCCGCGTGAAGATCCTCGACTTCGGTCTCGCGAAGCTGACGCAGAAGGACACGGCGACGGGCCCGCAGACCAACCTGCCGACGGCGCGGCACGGAGCCGGGCGTCGTCCTCGGAACGCTCGGCTACATGGCTCCGGAGCAGGTCAAGGGCAAAGGCGGCCGACCAGCGCTCGGACCTCTTCTCCTTCGGCGCGATCCTCTACGAGATGCTCTCCGGTCGGCGCGCGTTCCACCGGGACTCCGCCGCCGAAACGATGTCCGCGATCCTGCGGGAGGAGCCGCCGGACCTCTCGGCGACGAACCACAACATCCAGCCGGGCCTCGAGCGGATCGTGCGTCACTGCCTGGAGAAGAATCCCGAGGAGCGCTTCTACTCCGCGCGCGACGTCGCCTTCGACCTCGAAGCGCTCTCGACGGCGTCGGCGCCGACGACGTCTCCGCACACGGGCGGAGCGCTCCGAACGCGTCCGTCCTGGACCCTCCTCGCGGCGGCGGTCGCAGCGACGGCGCTCGCAATCGGCGCGGCGGCGTGGCTTGCGATCCACAAGGCCGGCGATCGTCCGCCGCCCTCGTTCCGCCAGCTGACGTTCCGACGCGGTCAGATCTTCGCGGCGCGGTTTGCCCCCGATGGGCAAACCGTCATGTATTCGGCGGGCTGGGACGGCAGGCCCATGGAGATCTTCGTCGGCCGGCCGGAGAGCCCCGAGTCGCGGGCCTTCGGACTCCTCGGCGCCGAAGTCCTGTCGATCTCGAAGGCGGGCGACATGGCGGTGTCGCTCGATCGCCGCGTGGGCGGGTCCTTCCGGAGAACCGGGACGCTCGCCCAGCTCTCGGTCGCCGGCGGCGCGGCGCCGAGGGACATCCTGAAGGACGTCGAGTGGGCCGACTGGGGGCCGGACGGGAAGAGCCTTGCGATTGTTCGAACGGTCCCGGGGCGGATGCGGGTCGAGTATCCGATCGGAAAGGTCCTGTACGAAACCGGCGCCTGGGTCGGACACCTCCGGGTGTCCCCCCGCGGCGATCTCGTGGCGTTCATCGACCATCCGACGCCGGGCGACGACGGCGGATCGATTGCGGTCGTGGATCTGTCCGGCAAGAAGCGGAGCGTCTCGAAGCCGTTCGCGTCTGCGCAGGGCCTCGCGTGGTCGCCCGACGGATCGCAGGTGTGGTTCACCGCGACGGAAATCGGAGGTAACCGCGCCCTCTACGTCATGAAGACGTCCGGCGGGGAGAGCCTGCGCGTGCGCGTTCCGGGCAACCTGACGCTGCAAGACGTGTCGCGGGATGGGCGGATGCTCGTCGCGCGCGACAACAACCGAACCGAGATTCAGGCCCTTCCGGCCGGCGAATCCACGGAAAGGGACCTGACATGGCTCGACTGGTCCCTGCCCGCTGCGATTTCGCGCGATGGGAAGAGCGTGCTCTTCTCCGAATCGGGCGAGGGGGGTGGGGCCGGCTACTCCGTGTACTTTCGCAAGATCGGACGGCTCTCCGGCCGTGCGCCTCGGCGAAGGAGAAGCTCAGGATCTCTCGCTCGACGGGGAATGGGCGCTCTCCATCATCCACCCGGCGTCCGACCCGCAGCTCGCGGCGTACCCGACGGGCGCTGGCGAACCGAAGACTTTCTCCAAAGATGGAATTGCCGTCTTCACCGCCAACTTCCTTCCCGACGGCAAGCAGATGCTGCTCACGGGCACCGAGCCCGGGCGTGGCCAGCGCCTCTATCTTCGGGACTTCGCGGGCGGAAAACCTCGCGCCATTTCGCCAGAGGGTTATTCGGCCGTCGGGTCGGTGGACCCGAACGGGAAATGGGCCCTCGCCGAGGGCCCCGACCGCCGACGCTATCTCTATCCTCTCTCGGGCGGCGAGCCGACGCCGATTCCGGGCCTCGATCCGCAGGACGGCGTGACTCAGGTCACCCAGGACGGACGCTTTCTCTACGTTCGGCGGCGCTCGGAAGTACCGGTAAAGGTCTATCGCCTCGAGATCGCGACGGGGCGCAAGGAACTGTGGCGGACGTTGATGCCCGGCGACGCCGCCGGCGTCTGGAACCTGGGTCCCCTGCCCACGCCGGACGGGTCCGCTTACGTCTACTCTTACATCCGCACACTGTCCGACCTGTTCCTGGTGGAGGGAGTGAAGTGACGCTTGCCGCTGGCGCGAAGCTCGGCCCCTACGAGGTCACCGGCCTGCTCGGCGCCGGGGGCATGGGTGAGGTGTATCGCGCGAAGGACCCGCGCCTCGGCCGCGACGTGGCGTCAAGGTGCTGCCGGCATCGCTCTCGCAGGACGCGGACCGTCTGAAGCGCTTCGAGCAGGAGGCACGGGCGGCGGGCGTCCTCAACCACCCGAACATCACCGCGGTCTACGACCTCGGGACGCACGACGGCGCGCCGTACATCGTGACGGAGCTCCTGGAAGGCGAGACGCTTCGGTCGCGCCTGTCCACCGGAGCCCTGTCGGTGAGGAAGGCGACGGACTACGCGATCCAGATCGTCAAGGGGCTCGCCGCCGCCCACGAAAAGGGGATCGTGCACCGGGATCTGAAGCCCGAGAACCTGTTCGTCACGAATGACGGACGCGTCAAGATCCTGGACTTCGGCCTCGCGAAGCTGAAATCCGAGAAGGACGGCGAGCAGCAGACGGACTTGAGGACGATCTCGGGCACCGAGCCGGGCGTCGTCCTCGGAACAATGGGCTACATGTCGCCGGAGCAGGTCCGCGGGCAAGCCGGCGGACCGCCGTAGCGACCTCTTCTCCTTTGGCACGATCCTCTACGAGATGCTGTCGGGCCAGCGGGCGTTCCGCGGCGAGACGGCGGCGGACACGATCACGGCGATCCTGACGAAGGAGCCGCCGGATCTCTCGACGACGAACAAGGACATCCATCCGGGGATCGACCGCATCGTGCGGCACTGTCTCGAAAAGAACCCGGAAGAGCGGTTCGAGTCGGCGCGCGATCTCGCCTTCGACCTCGAGGCGCTCTCGGGAGTGTCGGGCTCGACGACGACCGGGGCGATGAGGGCGGTTTCGACGGAAAGCCGTCCGCGCACCCGTTGGACCGGCGCGGTCCTCGCGTCGATCCTCCTTGCGCTCGCGGCGGGTGTGGGTGGCGGCCTCCTCGCCGGGCGGCGTCTCACGGAGCGCCCGCCGGTGTCTTTCCGCCAGCTCACGTTCCGCCGCGGCCCGATCCAGTCGGCGCGGTTCGCGCCCGGACGGCGAGACGATCATCTACACCGCGGCCTGGGATGGCCGACCGATGGAGCTCTTCACGACGCGCCTCGACAGCCCGGAGTCGCGGCCGTTCGGCCTGACGGGGCCGAGGTCCTGCTCGATCTCCTCGACGGGCGAGATGGCGGTTTCGCTCGTCCCGCCACGTCGCACACCGGCTTCACCCGGATCGGAACGCTCTCGCGTCATCGGCATGACCGGAGGCGGCGCGCCGAAGGACATCCGGGATGACGTCATCTACGCCGACTGGTCGCCCGACGGCAAGGATCTCGCGATCGTGCGCGATGCCGGGGGAAAGAGCCAGCTCGAGTTTCCGATCGGCAAGGTCCTCTACGCCTCTGCGGGCTGGTTGAGCCATCCTCGGGTTTCTCGTTCCGGCGACGAAGTCGCCGTCATCGAGCACCCGACCGTCGGACGACGACGGAGGCTACGTTCTGCTCGTCGACCGCTGCGGGCAAGGCGAAGAAGATCTCCGCCGACTTCGCGAGCATCCTCGGCCTCTGCTGGTCGCGCAAGGGGAACGAGGTCTGGTTCACCGGCGTCCCGCGTCGGGTTCAACCGCTTCGTGCATGCGGCGTCTCGCTCCGGGAACGTCCGCGTTCTGGCCGTGGCGACCGGCGGCATGACGATGGAGGACGTTTCGCGAGACGGGCAAGGTGCTTCTTTCGCAGGACAAAGCGCGCCAGGGTCTCGTCGCCTTCGGCCCCGGCCTCGACAAGGAGACACGATCTCTCGTGGCTCGACTGGTCTCTGGCGGCCGGCATCTCCAGCAGACGGGAGCACCATCCTCTTCGACGAGAGCGGCGAGGGAGGTGGACCGGGTTACTCGGTCTATGCGCGAAAGCTGGACGGGTCTCCCGCGATTCGCCTGGGCGAAGGCTCGGCGCAGTCGCTCTCGCCGGACGGCAAGCTGGCTCTCGCGATCGTCCACCCGTCATCGAATCCGAAGGTCGTGATCTATCCGATCGGCTCCGGCGACCCGAAGGTCCTCGACACGCCGGGCCTGACCGTTCAGGCGGCGGCATGGCTGCCCGACGGAAACCGACTCCTCCTCGCCGCCAACGAGCCGGGTCGCGGAATTCGGATCTATCTCTACGAGATCGGCGTCCCAGAAGAGCCGCGCGCTGACGCCCGAGGGCTACCGCATCGCCTCGACGAGCGCCGGCGTCTCCCCCGACCGGAAGACGGTCGTGACCGTGTTCGGTCCGGACCGGAAGCCCTACCTCTACCCGATCGAAGGCGGCGAGCCCGCCGCGCTCCCGGTGGACTCCGAAGTGGTTCCCGATCGGCTGGAGCGACGACGGCACGATCGCTGTTCGTTCGACAGAGGGGACACGTTCCCGGCACCAGTCGATCGCTTGGACTTGAAGACCGGAGTCGCTCTCGCCGTGGCGTTCTCTCATGCCCGGACGACTCCGCCGGCGTGACGGCCATCGGCTCGATCTCGAGTCACCCGGACGGTAAGGCCTACGCCTACTCCTACCAGCGCAGCCTCGCCGATCTCTACGTCGTCGAGGGGCTCGAATAGAATCCCGCGACCGGATGACACTTTCCGCCGGAGCCCGACTCGGTCCATACGAGATCGCTGCACCTCAGGGCCGTCGCGCTCGCTGGCGCCGGGATCTCGCTCACGCGGCCGGCGTCCGGCTCGGCGAACGGCCTTCGACCGGACGCCTGATCCCGGCGCTGCGCGTTCGCTCCCGCGGCGCGAGGCTCCTCCCTCGATTACCTCGGGAGACTCCTCGCGCCGCGACCGGGAAGGTTGGGCTGTGACGCTCGCTTCCGGGGCTCGTCTCGGGCCATACGAGATCGTTTCGCCCCTCGGGGCCGGGGGCATGGGAGAGGTTTACCGGGCGAAGGACCCGCGCCTCGGCCGCGACGTGGCGATCAAGGTGCTGCCGGCGTCGCTCTCGCAGGACGCGGACCGTCTGAAGCGCTTCGAGCAGGAGGCGCGCGCGGCGGGAGTCCTGAACCATCCGAACATCACGGCCGTGTACGACCTCGGGACGCACGACGGCGCGCCGTACATCGTGACGGAGCTGCTGGAAGGGGAGACGCTCCGCTCGCGGCTATCCGGCGGCGCGCTGTCGGTGCGGAAGGCGATCGGACTACGCGATCCAGATCGCCAAGGGGCTCGCCGCCGCGCACGAGAAGGGGATCGTGCACCGGGACCTGAAGCCGGAGAACCTGTTCCTGACGAAGGACGGGCGGGTCAAGATCCTGGACTTCGGGCTGGCGAAGCTGAAGACCGAGAAGGACGGCGAGCAGCAGACGGACCTGAAGACGGTCTCGGGGACCGAGCCCGGCGTCGTGCTCGGGACGATGGGCTACATGTCGCCGGAGCAGGTGCGGGGCAAGGCGGCCGACCGGCGCAGCGACCTCTTCTCCTTCGGGACGATCCTCTACGAGATGCTGTCGGGGCAGCGGGCGTTTCGCGGCGACACGGCGGCGGACACGATCACGGCGATCCTGACGCAAGGAGCCGCCGGATCTCTCGACAGACGAACAAGGACATCCATCCCGGGCCTCGACCGGATCGTGCGCCACTGTCTGGAGAAGAACCCGGAGGAGCGGTTCGAGTCGGCGCGCGACGTCGCCTTCGACCTCGAGTCGCTCTCGAGCCTCTCCGCGCCCGCCGGCGCGGTCGCCGCGCCGTTCGCGGCGGCCAAGAGACGCCGCGTCTGGCCCCTCGTCGCCGGCGCGGTCCTCGCGACGGCTCTCGCCGTCGGCGTGCCGGCCTACCTCGCAGGCCGGAAGGCGGGGGACCAGCCGCCGCCTTCCTTCCGCCAGCTCACGTTCCGCCGCGGCGAGATCCTTTCGGCGCACTTTGCCCCGGACGGAACGACCGTCGTGTACTCGGCGGCCTGGGACGGCAAGCCCGTAGAGATCTTCGTCGGCCGGCTCGAGAGCCCGGAGTCGCGTCCCTTCGGTCTCGCCGGGCGCCGAGGTCCTCGCGATCTCGAGGCTCGGCGAGGCTGCCGTGTCGCTCAACCGCCACGCCGCCGGAGGGTTCCGGCGAAGCGGGACGCTCGCCCGGATTTCCATTGCCGGGGGCGCCGCCCCGGGACGTCCTGGAGGATGTCGAGTGGGCGGACTGGGCGCCGGACGGCAAGGATCTCGCCGTCGTTCGGTCGGACCATGGCGAAATCCGGCTCGAGTATCCCATCGGGAAGGTGTTGTGGAAGACGAGCGGATGGATCGGCAATCCGCGCGTCTCGCCCGCGGGAGACCGCGTCGCCTTCGTCGACCATCCCGTCGCGGACCGACGACGGCGGATCGGTCGCGGTCGTGGACCGGGCCGGGCGAAAGACGGCACTCTCCAAGCCGTTTTCCTCGGTGCAGGGACTCGCCTGGGGACCGGACGGAGCGGAGGTCTGGTTTACGGCCGCGGAGGTCTCGCTTCGCGCGCTCTATTCGGCCTCCCTCTCCGGCGACGTCCGGCTGCGCTCCCGGGTCGCGGGGAACCTCACCCTGCGCGACATCTCGGCTGCGGGCCGCCTGCTCGTCACGAGGGACACGTTTCGCGAGGAGATGCGCGGCCTTGCCCCGGGCGAGTCGAAGGAGCGGGATCTCACCTGGCTGGACTACTCCTTGCCGACCGCGATCTCCGCGGACGGCCGGACCGTGCTGTTTACGGAAGGAGGCGAGGGAGGGGGACCGGGCTATTCCGTCTACGTTCGAGAGACCGACGGCTCTCCGGCGGTTCGCCTCGGAGAAGGCTTCGGCCAGGCCCTGTCGCCGGACAGGAAATGGGCGATCGCGATCCAGCGCCCCGCCACGGACCCGCAGCTGGTGGCCTACCCGACCGGAGCCGGCGAAGCGAGGGTCTTCCCGAAGGAAGGGCTCTCCGTCTTGAACGCCTGCTGGTTCCCGGACGGCAAGAAGCTCCTCTTCACGGCGAACGAGCCGGGAAGAGGGCCGAGACTCTACGAACGAGACTTCGAGGGCGGAAAGCCGCGCGCCCTGACGCCGGAAGGTTACAGAGGGCTGCGGGTCGTGTCCCCGGATGGCAAGTGGGCGGTGGTGACTGGGCCGGATCGCAAGACCTATCTCTATCCCCTCGCGGGAGGCGAGCCGACGGTCGTTTCGGGTGTCGAGGTCAACGAGGTCGTTGCGGGCGCGGCCTCGGATTCCCGTTCGATCTATGTCTACCGCCGCGGAGAGATTCCGACCAACGTCAGTCGGCTCGACGTGACCACGGGCCATAGGCAGCCGTGGCGATCGCTGGCTCCGGCCGACGCCGGGGGCGTCTCCGAGATCCGAGTCCCCTTCCGGCGCCGAGTGGCGACTCCTACATCTACAACTACAACCGGACGCTCTCGGACCTCTATCTCGTCGAGGGTCTGAAGTGACGCTTCCCGCGAAACGAGGCTCGGGCCATACGAGATCCTCGCGCCGCTCTGGGCGCCGGGGGCATGGGAGAGGTCTATCGCGCGCGCGATCAGCGGCTTGAAGCGCGACGTCGCGATCAAGGTGCTGCCGGCGTCGTTCTCGCAGGATCCGGATCGCCTGAAGCGATTCGAGCAGGAGGCCCGGGCGGCCGGTGTCTTGAATCACCCGAACATCACGGCGGTGTACGACCTCGGGGTCGCACGACGGGGCGCCGTACATCGTGACGGAGCTGCTGGAAGGGGAGACGCTCCGCTCGCGGCTGTCCGCCGGCGCGCTGCCGGTGCGGAAGGCGATCGGACTACGCGATCCAGATCGCCAAGGGGCTCGCCGCGGCGCACGAGAAGGGGATCGTGCATCGGGACCTGAAGCCGGAGAACCTGTTCGTGACGAAGGACGGGCGGGTCAAGATCCTGGACTTCGGGCTGGCCAAGCTGAAGAGCGAGAAGGACGGCGAGCAGCAGACGGACCTGAAGACGGTCTCGGGGACCGAGCCCGGCGTCGTCCTCGGGACGATGGGCTACATGTCGCCGGAGCAGGTGCGGGGCAAGGCGGCCGACCGGCGCGCGACCTCTTCTCCTTCGGCACGATCCTCTACGAGATGTTGTCGGGGCAGCGGGCATTTCGAGGCGACACGGCGGCGGACACGATCACGGCGATTCTGAGCAAGGAGCCGCCGGATCTCTCGACGACGAACAAGGACATCCATCCGGGTCTCGACCGCATCGTGCGGCACTGTCTGGAGAAAAACCCGGAGGAGCGGTTCGAGTCGGCGAGAGATCTCGCCTTCGACCTCGAATCGCTGTCGACCGTATCGTCCCCGACGGGCGCGCTCCCGGTCGCGCCGGCAGCCGCCCTCCGGCGCGGCTGGATGGCGCCGGCGGCGCTGGCGGGCGTGCTGGCGCTCGCAGCGGGCCTCGCCGCGGGCTACCGCTACGGAAAGAAGGTCGGATACGTTCCCCCTCCCAACTACCAGCAGCTCTCCTTTCGCCGAGGCGAGGTGTATTCCGCCCGGTTCGCGCCGGACGGGCAGAGCGTCGTGTACGCCGCCGCGTGGGACGGAAGGCCGGTCGAGCTCTTCTCGACGCGCACCGACCGTCCCGAGTCGCGCGCCTTCGGCCTGACAGGCGCCGACGTCCTGGCCGTATCCAAGTCCGGCGAAGTGCTCGTCTCGCTCGATCGCCACGTGTCCGAGCCCTTCATCCGGACCGGAACGCTCGCGGAAGTCGGGATCTCCGGCGGCGTCGCGCCGCGAGAGATCCTCAAGGACGTGCAGTGGGCCGACTGGGAGCCGAACGGCAAGGACCTCGCCGTCGTGCGCGACTTGCAACTGAAGAGCCAGCTCGAATTCCCCCTCGGCCACGTCCTCTACCAGACCGCCGGATGGATCAGCCATCCCCGGATCTCGACGGACGGGCGCTTCGTCGCCTTTCTGGAGCATCCGCAGCGTCGCGACGACGGGGGAACCGTCGGCGTCGTGGACCGCGCGGGAAAGAAGCGAACGCTCTCGGAGACGTACTCGTCGGAGTTCGGCCTGGCGTGGTCGCCGGACGGTTCCTCGGTCTGGATCACGGCGACGAGAGTCGGCGGCAACCGTGCGCTGCACGAGGTCACGCTCGCCGGCAAGGCCCGGTTGCTCGCGCGGGTCACGCAGAGCCTCACGCTCCAGGACGTGGCGCGCGACGGACGCATCCTGGTCGCTCATGACACGATCCGCATCGGGATCATGGGCGGCAGTCAGAAGTTGCCGAAGGAGCGCGAGCTCGCGTGGCTCGACTGGTCTTCGCTCTTCGACATCTCGCCCGACGGCAAGACGATCCTCTTCTCGGAAACGGGAGAGGGAACCGGCCCCGAGTACTCCACGTTCGTCCGCGGGACCGACGGCTCGGCGCCGATCCGCCTCGGGGACGGCGGGGCGCAGGCGATGTCGCGCGACGGGCAGTGGGCCGCTGTCCTCGTCGGCCACGAACGGCGTGTCCTGACGCTCTATCCCACCGGCGCCGGCGACAAGCGCGTGATCGACACGGGTGACCTCGAGCTGCAGGGAGGAACGTCGTTCACGCCGGACGGCCGGAGGATCCTCACAACGGCGAACGAGCCGGGCCGGGGCCCCCGCATCTTCGTGATCGAGCTCTCGGGCGGAAAACCGCGGGCCTTGACGCCCGAGGGATACCGCTCGTTCTCGCGCGGGGTATCGCCCGACGAGAAGAGCGTTGCCGTCACCGGCCCCGATCGGCGTGTATACCTCTATCCATTGACGGGCGGAGAGCCGACCCCGGTCACCGGATTGGAGCAGGACGAGACGATGGGAGGGTGGAGCGCGGACGGCAAGGCGCTCTTCGTATATCGCCGGCGCGACATCCCGGGAAGGCTGTATCGGCTCGATCTCGCGACGGGGAAGCGGACGGTCAGCCGGGAAGTCATGCCGGCCGACGGAGCCGGCGTCGTCGACATCGCGCCGATCTTCGAGACGCCCGACGGCGAGTCCTACGTCTACGGATTCCAGCGGACGCTGTCCGATCTCTATCTCGTGGACGGGTTGAAACGGTGACGCTCGCTGCCGGAACCCGACTCGGACCGTATTCGATCGTTTCCCCGATCGGGGCAGGAGGGATGGGGGAGGTTTATCGGGCGCGCGACGAGCGGTTGAAGCGCGACGTCGCGGTCAAGGTCCTGCCTCCCGATCTCGCCGCGGACGCCGACCGCCGCGCCCGATTCGAACGCGAGGCGCGCGCGGCCTCGGGTCTCTCGCACCCGAACATTCTGACGATCTACGACATCGGCTCCTCGGATTCGACCGTCTACATCGCGATGGAGCTCGTCGAGGGGCAGACCCTGAAGGACCTGATCGCCGACGGCCCGATGCCGACGCGTAAGCTCCTCGACCTCTCGGTTCAGATCGCCGACGGCCTCGCAGCGGCGCACGCGGCGGGGATCGTGCACCGGGACCTGAAGCCCCAGAACGTCATGGTCTCCAAGCACGGCTTCGCGAAGATCCTCGACTTCGGTCTCGCAAAGCTCGTCACGCAGGAGTCCGACGAGCTCTCGGGCCAGCAGACGGCGGCCGACGCGACCCGCCCCGGCATGGTCATGGGAACGATCGGCTACATGTCGCCCGAACAGGCCTCCGGCCGGCCGCTCGACTTCCGTTCCGACCAGTTCTCCTTCGGCTCGATCGTTTACGAGATGGCGACGGGCAAGCGGGCCTTCGAGCGAAACACGACCGCCGAGACCCTCACGGCGATCATCCGGGAGGAGCCGCAGCCCGTCGGGCAGCTGAGCCCGAAGACGCCGGCGCCGATCCGCTGGCTCGTGGAGCGATGCCTCTCGAAGGATCCCGAGGACCGGTTCGGAACGACCAAGGATCTCGCGCGCGACCTCGCGGACGTGCGCGACCATCTCTCGGAGGCGCCGGGGACTTCGACCGAGGATCTCTCGAAGGAGATCGCGGCCGTGCGCGCGCCGCGGCGCCGCCTCGCCGTCGCGCTGGCGGGCGTCGCGCTCCTCGCGGCGGGCCTCGCCGCCGGCCTCCTCGCCGGCCGGCGATTTTGGCTGACGCCCCTTCCCAACTTCCACCAGCTCACATTCCGGCGCGGCGAGGTCGGCGGGGCCCGGTTCTCGCCCGACGGCCAGACGATTCTCTACTCCGCCGCCTGGGACGGCCGCCCAATGGAGATTTTCTCGACCCGCACCGAGAGCGCCGAGTCGCGCCCCTTCGGCATTCCGGGAGCCGAGGTGCTGTCGATTGCGCCGTCCGGAGAGATGGCGATTTCGATCAACCGGCACAACATCGGCGGCTTCCAGCGCATTGGCACGCTCGCTCAGACCGGCCTCGCGGGAGGGGGCGCCACGCGAGAGATTCTCGAGGACGTTTTGTCGGCCGACTGGGTTTCCGGCGGGGCGGGTCTCGCCATCATTCGCCAGACGGGCAAGGGATACCGCATCGAGTTCCCCATCGGAAAGGTCGTCTACGAAACGACGGGCTGGGTCAGCCACCTCCGGGTCTCGCCGTCGGGAGACGCCGTGGCCTTCCTCGACCACCCCGTGCAGGGGGACGACGGCGGCATGGTGCTCCTCGTGGATCGGTCGGGCAAGAAGTCGACGCTGACGAGCCTCTTCGCCACCGCCGCGGGGCTCGCTTGGGCGCAGAAAGGTGAGATCTGGTTCACGGCGGCGCCGGTCGGAAACAATCGCGCGCTGTATAGCGTCACGACCTCCGGCCGGCTGCGGCTTCGTGCCCGCGTGACGGGAAATCTCACGCTCGAGGACGTCTTCCGCGATGGGCGCCTCCTGATGACGCAGGCCGTCGAGCGCCAGGGAATCATGGGGCTCCCCCCGGGCGAGACGAAGGAGCGGGAGCTGTCGTGGCTCGACTGGTCCGGCGTCACCGACCTTTCGCGCGACGGCCGGACGGTGCTGTTCTCGGAATCCGGTTCGGGGGGAGGCGAGGGCTATTCGATCTATCTGCGAAAGACCGACGGGTCGCCAGCCGTCCGCGTCGCGGAGGGCATTGCCCAGACCCTCTCTCCGGACGGCAAGTGGGTCCTGGGCATCACGAACTGGATCAAGGAACCGAAGCTCTTTCTCTTTCCGACGGGACCGGGCGAGCCCCGCCCGCTCCCGATCCAGGATCTCCGCGTGCAGTTTGCCGACTGGCTGCCCGACGGCAGGCAGATCCTGTTCGAGGCGAAGGAGCCGGGCCGCGGCGTGAGGATCTACGTGATGGACGTCGAGTCGGGCAAGTACCGCGCGCTCACCCCCGAGGGCTATCGTCTGCAGCAGCACGGCATCTCGCCGGACGGCCGCTCGGGCATCTTCATCGGGCCCGACCTCCGGCTCGTGATCTACCCTCTCGAGGGCGGTGAGCCCTCGCGCCTCGAGCTCCTTTCGACGGAACGTCTCGCGATGTGGAGCGCCGATGGAAAGGCCCTCTTTTACTTCCGCGTGGGAGAGCTGCCCGTCAAGCTCTATCGGATGGATCTCGCGACACGCAAGGCGGAAGTCGTCCGGTCGTTGATGCCCTCCGACTCGGCGGGCGTCAGCAACATCGGCCGAGTCTGCATGACGGCCGACCAGTCGTCGTACGTCTACAGCTTCACGCGCGTTCTCTCGGATCTCTACGTCGTCGACGGCCTGAAGTGACCTCGGGGGTTCCGAAGCAGGTGATGATCGTGGGCGCCGAGCTCGCGATCGTGTGGGATGACGGGCGCGAAGACTACATCCCGCTCGAGAAGCTCCGTCGCGGATGCCCTTGCGCGATGTGCAAGGGCGAGCGCGACATCCTCGGCAACGTGCACCGCGGCCCGAACCGTCCACTGACCGAGCGCTCGTTCCAGGCCGTCGCGCACCGTCGCGTCGGCGGCTACGCGCTCCAGATCGACTGGGCCGACGGCCACAACGACGGGCTCTTTTCCTGGGACACGCTGCGCGAGCTCGCTTCCGTCTAGGTGTTGTACGATTCGCCTCCCCGGAGAGGTGTCCGAGTGGCTTAAGGAGCACGCTTGGAAAGCGTGTGTACGCAAAACGTACCGGGGGTTCGAATCCCCCCCTCTCCGCCAGGACATTTTTTGCCCGACCCTCCCTATAAGATGGAATCGCCGTGGCCGAACTCGCGTAAATAAAGCGGATGAGCCCGCCGCCCCGTCCGACCTCGATCTCGTCCGCCGGATCAAGGCCGGGGACGAGTCGGCGCTGGCCCAGATGATCGAGCGCTATCACGCGCGCGTGTATTCGCTCTCCTACGGCGTCCTGCGCAACGCCGAGGACGCCGAGGAGTCTACGCAGGACGCCTTTCTGACGCTCTACCGGAAGATCGGCACCTTCGACGAGTCGAAGAAGTTCTTCTCGTGGTTCTATCGGGTCGCGCTGAACCAGGCTTACAGCCGTCTCCGGCGGCGCAAGCCGCAAGCGCGCCTCTCGATCTCGGATCACCTGCCGCGCTTCGGCGACGACGGGAAGTTCGCGCCGCTCGACTGGCCGGACGCGACCGTCGCGGTCGAGGACGAGGCCTCCGCCCGCGAGCTCGCGCGCCGCGCAGGCGAGTTCATCGAGGAGCTCCCGCGACCATATCGCGACGTCATCTGGATGGCCGACGTCGAGCAGATGCCCGCCGCCGAGGTTTCCGAGGTGCTGGGGATCTCGATCCCGGCCTTCAAGTCGCGCCTCCACCGGGCGCGGCTTCACGTGCGCCAGCGGCTGGCGGAGATCTCCCGCCCCACGGCCCGCAAGGCGGCGGCCTCATGAAGGAAAAGAAGAAGAAGGAATCGCCCGGCGCGGGCGAGAGCTGCCACAGCCATGGAGTCACGTGCGAGCGACTCGTGATGGAGGCCCTGTACGACTTCGAGGCGGGCACGATGCCCGAGGCCGAGCGCGCGGCCCTCGAGCGCCACCTGTCCGCGTGCCCGCCCTGCGTTCGGTTCCTCGACTCCTACCGCGCGACCGGGCGGACGCTGCGGGCCTTGAAGCCCCGGGAGATCCCCGCCTCGCTCGCCCGGACGGTCTTCGAGTTCGTCAAGGCCCGCTGCGAAAAGAAGTGAGGCCGGCGCCGCGGGTCGGCCGCGTGGCGCTTGCGTTCGTTTGGTTCGCTCTCTTTTCCGCTCTCTACACCGCCGGCGAGCTCTTCGGGATCTGGCCGCAGCCTCCCGAGGGCGCCTTCCGCAATCTCGACCTCGCCGTGGGCGCCATCACCGTGGCCGCGATCGTCGCCGCGGTCGCTTTCTCCCGCAGGCCGTCCTGATAGAATCGCGCGGCCGGCGGCCGAGGATGGGTTCGGGCCCTGTGCGACGGAAGTCTCCGAACCTCGTCAGGTCCGGAAGGAAGCAGCGATCAGGAGGCGTCCCCGGGCGCCGCAGGTCAACCTGAACTCATCTTCGGCCGCCGGAGTAAGCTCCGCATGCACGTCGCTCTACCCCGAAAATGGCGCCCGCGCCGGTTCGACGACCTGGTCGGCCAGGAGGCGGTCGCGCGCACCCTCACCAACGCGATCGCCGAGAACCGCGTGGCGCCCGCGTACCTCCTGACGGGGCCGCGAGGAGTCGGCAAGACCTCGACGGCGCGCCTCCTCGCGCGGGCGCTCAACTGCGAGAAGGGCCCGACGCCGGAGCCCTGCGGCGAATGCGCCTCGTGCCGGGAGATCCTCGCGCGCGGCGAGTCCCTCGACGTCCACGAGATCGACGGCGCCTCCAACCGCAAGATCGAGAACGCGCGCGAGCTGATCGAGACGGTCCGCTACGCGCCGCAGCGCGACCGCTTCCGGATCGCCGATCATCGACGAAGTCCACATGCTGACGACCGAGGCGTTCAACGCGCTCCTGAAGACGCTCGAGGAGCCGCCGCCGCACGCCCGCTTCATCCTGGCCTCGACCGAGCTGCACAAGATCCCGCCCACGATCGTGTCGCGCTGCCAGCGCTTCGCTTTCCGCGCGCTCACGACGGCGGAGATCGCGGAGCAGCTCTCGAAGGTCGCCGCGGCGGAGAAGATCCGCGTGACGCCGGGCGCGCTGCGGATTCTCGCCACGGCCGCCGAGGGGAGCCTGCGTGACGGGCTCTCGCTGCTCGACCAGGCGGCGACGCTCTCGGCCGACGCGGTGGACGAGGCGCGCGTGCGCCGAGATCCTGGCGCTCGTGGACCGGGAGCTGCTCGAGGCCGTCTACTCGGCCATCGCCTCGGGGGACCGGGGCGCCGCCGTCTCGACGCTCGGCGCGGCTCGGCCGAGAAGGGGAGCGACCCGCGCCACGTCCTCAAGGAGTTCCTGACGCTCTTGCGGACGCTTCTGCTCGCGTCGGCGGGCGCGGAGCCCGACGTCCGGCGGCCGACCGAGAAGCCGCGTCTCGGCGCGCTCGCGCGCGCGATGCCCTACGAGAACCTTCTGCGCGCGGTCTCGCTCGCGCGTCGAGGCGGACGCGCTCTCGCGGCGGACCGACGATGCGGCGCTCGTCCTCCAGCTCCTCGTCCTGCGGCTCGCGGAGCTGCCGCGCCTGCGGCAGATCGAGGAGCTGCTCTCCGGCGGCGTTCCCGTCGGCCGCGCGCGTCGCCGCCGCCCGCGCCGCATCCTCGCCGGCGTCCGAGGGCCCGCGAATCCTCTCCCTCGTGCCGGTCGAGGCGGAGACCGCGGCGCCGCCCGCACCGCTCCCCGAGAGCGACTCGGGCGATCGAGCGGTTCCACGAGATCCTGGACGCGCGGCGGCGCGTCACCGCAGCCCAGGTCGAGCCTCGCGCGAGTCGATCTCGGCGCCTCGGAGGGAGATCTTGTGCTCTCGCTTCGGCATCGACAAGGCGGCGGCCAAGGAGGCGCTCGAGGAGCCGTCGTCGAAGAAGATGCTGGCGGAGGTCGCGAGGGAGGCCTTCGGGCGTCCGCTGCGGGTCGTGCTGACGACCGGACCGCCCGCGGACGGCGATCTCGGCAAGGCCGCGCGGGAGGTGCCCCGGGCGACGCTCGCGCGCGAGCGCGCCTCCTCGCGGGCCGAGACCGATCCCGTCGTCCGCTCGGCGCTCGAGCTCTTTCGCGGCGAGCTGACGGAAGTGAAGGAGGAGGAGTAGCCCGAGGCCATGAACATTCAGAAGATGATGGCTCAGGCGCAGGCGATGCAGAACAAGGTGCAGGCCGAGCTCGAGGCGCTGAGGATCGAGGCTCGGCCGGCGGCGGCATGGTGATCGTCGAGATGTCGGGCCACAAGGAGCTCCTCTCGGTCCGGATCGATCCCGTCCGGCGTGGATCCGAAGGACGTCGAGACGCTTCAGGATCTCGTGCTCGCCGCCTTCCGCGAAGCCTCGCGGCAGGTGGACGAGGCGGTCCAGAAGAAGACCTCGGCGATGCTCGGCGGCATGATGCCCGGCATGCGGTAGAAGGACTTCCCGCCTCGATGCCCTCGACCCCCAAGTCCTTCGATCGCCTCGCCGCGGAGCTCCAGCGACTTCCGGGCATCGGGCCAAGAGCGCCTCGCGCCTGGCCTACTACCTGCTCCGGTCGCCGCGCGAGGAGGCCGAGCGCCTCGCCCGCGCAATCGCCGAGGCGCGCGAGGCCGTGCGCCGCTGCTCCGTCTGCAACACGCTGACGGAGGGCGATCCGTGCGACGTCTGCTCCGATCCGGAGCGCGACGCGTCGCTTCTCTGCGTCGTCGAGGATCCGGGCAACGTGGCCGTCATCGAGAAGACCCGCGAGTACCGCGGCCGGTACCACGTCCTGTGGGGCGCGCTTTCGCCGCTCAAGGGCATCGGGCCCGACGAGATCGACGCGGCGGGTCTGCTGCGTCGCGTGACCGGCGACGTCCGGGAGGTCATCCTCGCGACGAACCCCAACGTCGAAGGCGAGGCGACGGCCCTCTACATCGCGAAGCGCCTGAAGGCGACCGGCGTGCGGGTCACGCCGCATCGCGTTCGGTCTGCCGGTCGGCGGAGACATCGAGTACGCCGACGAGGTGACCATGGCGCGATCGCTCGAGGGCCGACGAGAGCTGTAAGGAAGGGCCGCCGCTCGTGCTAGAATAACCCTCAACCGGAGAAAGACTTAATTCATGACAGTGCCCGACCTCGTCCTGTATGACGAGGAATTCCAGCGGATCCGGGAGTCCCTGCAGCGCCTGCGGCACGACGCCAACGCGAACGTCGTGTTCCTCGTGGACAAGAACGGGCAGCAGATCGCCGCGGTCGGGGATCTCCAGGCGCTCGACACGACGTCGCTCGCCTCGCTGACGGCCGGCAACGTCGCCGCAACGGACGGCCTCGCACGCCTCATCGGCGAGAAGGAGTTCTCGATCCTGTTCCACGAGGGGGAGAAGGACAACATCCACATCTCCATCGTGGCGCAGCGGGTGATCCTGGTCGTCATCTTCGACGAGCGCTCCTCCCTCGGGCTCGTGCGTCTGCGCGTCCGCCGTGCCACGGCGGAGCTCGACAAGATCTTCGAGGACATCGCCCGGAAGGCTGAAAAGGAGAAGGAAACGCTGCAGGCGGAGTTCGAGTCCCCGTTCGCCGAGATCACGGACGAGGACATCGACCGCCTCTTCTCGGAGTGAGCCTCCCGGGCATCTCGCCGGTTCGGACGGACGCATGACCTTCATCAACTACGCGGCCCGAGAGATCAACTGCAAGATCGTCTATTACGGCCCCGGCCTGTGCGGAAAGACGACGAATCTGCAGTACATCTACGACCGGACGAACCCGTCCGCCAAGGGCAAGCTCATCTCGCTCGCGACGGAGACCGACCGGACCCTCTTCTTCGACTTTCTGCCGCTCGACCTCGGCAACGTCCGCGGCTTCAAGACGCGCTTCCACCTCTACACGGTTCCGGGACAGGTCTTCTACGACGCCTCGCGAAAGCTCATCCTGAAGGGCGTGGACGGCGTCGTCTTCGTGGCCGACTCGCAGGAAGCCCGCATGGAGGCCAACGTCGAGTCGATCCGGAACCTGCGACAAGAACCTGAAGGAGCAGGGCTACGACATCGCGACGGTGCCCTACGTCCTCCAGTTCAACAAGCGCGACCTGCCGACGGCGGTCGCGACCGATGAGATGTACCGCCAGCTCAACATCAAGGGCGAGCCGACCTTCGAGGCCACGGCGACGACGGGCGTGGGCGTCTTCGACACGCTGAAGGCGGTCGCGCGGCTCGTGCTGATGGAGCTGAAGAAGAGATAGCCGGCGTTCCAGCGGACTCGCTTCGCTTCCAGAGCTCGCCCCGAGGCTCGCCTCTAGTTACCTCTTCCTTCAACCATCCCCGCCTCGAAACACGCCCGCTCGTCGGTGCAATTCGAGGGGCTCGCGGGAGATCCGTCCGGTCCGTCCCCGAGCAGCGTCTTGAGACAGCCGTAGGAGCCACCCGACGCCGCGGACCCGGACCGCGCGCGCAGGTGCCGGCAGAAGGCGGGGTCCGATTCGCCGCGCCCCTCGCGGGGCGAGCGCGTGAAGCGCCGCATGGGCTCGAGCGGATCGCCCGGGGGAGATTTGGGGCCCCGGCCGGCGGTCAGGCCGTGGCCTCGCGGAGCGCGCGCACGAGCGACACCTTCGCCAGACGCACCTTGTACGCGTTCTGCGAGAGGGGCTTCGCGCCCGCGAGCGCCGCCTCGGCCGCCCGCGCGAAGAGCGCTTCCGACGGCGCCCCGCCCGCGAGGACCTTCTCGGCTTCCGCCGAGCGCCACGGAACTTGCGCCACGTGGCCCAGGACGACGCGGGGATCGCGGATCGCGCCGGCCTCGAGCCGCAGGGCGACGCAGGCCTCGACGAGCGGCCAGTCGAAGCTCTCCTTCTCCTTGAGCTTCTTGTAGGCCGAGCGCGCGCCGGACCCCGGAGCCGGGATGGTGACCTCGGTGACGATCTCTCCCCGGCCCAGATGGTTCTCGCGCGTCGGGTCGGGATTCGGGCCCGTGAAGAACTTCTCGATCGGAAGGGACCGCTTTCCCGCCGGCGTGACCGTCTGCAGGGTCGCGCCGTAGGCGAGCAGCGCCGCGCCGGTGGCGGAGGGATGGACGCACACGCAGATCTCGTCCGTGTCGAAGATCGCGTGGAAGCGGTTCTCGCCTTCCTGGGCGAAGCAGTCGTTGCCGCCCTTCTTGCGGCAGTCGAAATCGCTCAGCCGGTAATACCAGCAGCGCGGCCTCTGGCACAGGTTGCCGCCGAGGGTCGCCATGTTGCGGATCTGCGGCGTCGCGGCTTCCGCCGCCGCGGCCGCGAGTGCCGGGTAGATGCGGCGGACGCCGGCGTCGGCCGCGATCCGCGCGAGGGTCGCGAGCGCGCCGATGTGCGCGGGGGGTCCCGCCGAGATGTGGTCGAGCCCCGGGATCCCGGCGATCGAGACGACGCGCTCGGGTTGGTCGAGGCCCTCCTTCATGCGGTCGACGAGATCGACGCCGCCCGCTTTGATCGCGGTGTTCGGACGGGCGCTCTCCCGCGTGGCTTCGGCGAGCGTCTGGACCGGAATCAGAGCGAAGGCTTTCATGCGCGACCTCCCCGGGCCCGATCCACGGCCTCGAGAACCGACCTCCGGTGTGATTGGAAGACTCGAGATGCGTGCGCCGACCGCATGCGAGACGGCATTGGCGACCGCGGCGGCCGCCGGGACGGTCGAGGGCTCGCCGATGCCCACCGAGTGCGTGTTGTTGACTCCGTCGTAGACCGGCAGAACGATCACCTCGATCTCGGGCGTGTCCTTGGAGCCGAGGATCTTGTACTGCTCGACGTTCGGGTTGACCATCTTGCCGGTCGGCCGGTCGAGCACGCGGTTCTCGTAGAGCGCGTAGGAAATGCCCTGGAGAACCCCGCCATGAATCTGGCTCTCCGCGGTCAGCGCGTTCACCACGAGGCCGCAGTCGTGGACCGCGACGACCTTCTTCACGCGCACCTGGCCGGTCTCCGTGTCGACCTCCACCTCGGCGAACTGCGCGCCTGCCGTGAAGCGCTTCCAGGCGTCCTCATGATTGGGCGCCCGCTCGGCCATGGCCGTGATGCCTTCCTCGGGCAGCAGCGCGCAGGCGTCCTTCCAGGAGATCGTCTTCGACGCATCGGACTTCGCCGCGAAACCGTCAGATCCGTCGGCCGCCGCGACGACGTCTTCGGGAGCGACCTTCCAGCTCTTCGAGACGGCGTCGGCGACGCGGGCGCGGGCCTGGAAGGCCGCAGCCCGGATCGTCGGAGCGCTCGAAGGCGTCGTCGTCGAGCCGCCGGACTCGGGGCCGGTCGGGAGGGCCGTGTCGCCGATGCGGACCGAAACGCGATCGAGCGGCAGCCGGAGCTCTTCGGCGGCGACGATCGCGACCATCGTCCGCGAACCGGTGCCCAGGTCCTGGAGGCCGTGCTCGACTTCCGCCGACCCGTCGCGGTGGATCGCCACGCTCGCGCGGTAGCCGGTGCCGCCCGTGTTGTACCAGACCGCCGCGCCCACGCCGACGCCGCGGCGGATGGCCGGGTCCTTCGCGGCGCGCCGGGCGTCGCGGTCCTTCCATCCGATCTTCTCGGCGCCGACGCGGAACTCTTCGCGCCGGATCGCCGACGGATCGTTCTTCATGCGGAACTCGAGCGGGTCCATGCTGATCTTCGCCGCGAGCTCGTCCATCGTCGCCTCGAGCGCGAACGCCCCCTGAGGATGTCCCGGCGCGCGCATCGCGGTCGAGGGCCCGGCGTTGGTGAAGACGTCGAACTCCTCGGTCTTCACGTTGTCGCAGGCGTAGACGTTCTTGAGCGGGGCGGAAGTCCCCGTGTTTCCGTTCGTGCCTCCGTTCCCGTGGACGACGAGGTGGAGGGCCGTCAGCTTGCCGTCCTTCGTGGCGCCGGCCTTGATCCACTGGCGCGACGCCGGGCGATTACCGGTTGCGAGCTGCTCTTCCTTGCGGTCGAGGAAGAGCTTGACCGGCGCGGACGCCTCGCGGGCGAGCCTCGCCGCCGCGATGCCCTCGACGCGCGCTCCGAACTTCGCGCCGAAGCCGCCGCCCATGTACTGGCAGTGGACGCGGATCTTCGATGCCGGGACCCCGAGCTCGCGCGCGAGCTCGTCGCGCACGCCCGAGATGCCCTGGGTCGAGGCCCAGACCGTCAGCTCGTCGCCTTCCCATTGCGCCACGAGACCGTGGGTCTCGAGCGCCGTGTGCGTCTGCACCTGGGTCACGTACGTCCCCTCGACGACGGCGTCCGCCCGGCGGAAGCCTTCCTCGATGTTCCCCTTCTCGAAGGCGCGCGGTCCCTGGACGTTGCCCTCCCGCGGAAGCGGCTTGCGCGCGCCGGGCATGTCGCCGGCGGAGGATTTGGTCTTCGTCTCACCCTCGAAGACGAGCGGCGCGCCCGCCTTCCGCGCGGCCTCGGAATCCACGACGAACGGCCGCGTCTGGTACCGGACGCGGATGGCGCGCAGCGCGTCCTCGGCGTGCTCGGGCGAGTCGGCCGCGAGCGCCGCGACCTCCTGCCCCGCGAAGCGCGCGACGCCGCCGCGGTCGAGGAGCACGAGCGTCGCCTTCACGCCCGGCATCTTCCGCGCGGCCGACAGGTCTACTTCCTCGACGGTCGCCGCCGGATGCGGGCAGCGGAGGATCCGTCCGTAGAGCATTCCCGGAAGGCGTACGTCGATCGAATACCGCGCCTCGCCGCTCGCCTTGGCGCGCCCGTCCAGGCGCGGGATCCGCGTGCCGAGCAGGCGGAACTTCTGCGACGGGTCCCAGGGCGCGGGGTCGCCCGGAGCGATGTCGATCTTCTTGGTCTCGAAGCTTCCGTTGAAGCCGAGCCGGACGTCTTCGGTGCTCATGCCAAGCCTCCTTCGGAACCGGGCAGGAGCGCGAGAGCCTCGTCCACCCGGTCGTCGGCCACGAGGAGGTCCCCCGGCGTCGTCCGCGCCAGCGCCGCCCGCGACTCCGGGAGCTCCTCGTGCGCGGCCCGGAGGCCGGCCGCACGCTCGACCGCGTCGAAGACGTGCGGGTAGGTGCCGCAGCGGCAGAGGTTGCCGGCCACGGCCTCCCGGATCTCGTCGCGCGTCGGGCGCCCGGGGCGCTCGAGGAGCGCGTGGCAGGACATGACCATTCCCGACGTGCAGAAGCCGCACTGGAGCGCATCGGCGGCGACGAAGGCCTCCTGGACGGGCGAGAGCCGGCCGTCGGCCGCCAGACCTTCGATCGTCGTGATCTTCTTTCCGCGCGCCTCATGGGCGAGCATCAGGCAGGAACACGCGGTCGCGCCGTCCACGAGCACGGTGCAGGCGCCGCAGGCCCCGCGGCCGCAGACCACCTTGGTTCCCGTCAGGCCGAGGCCCTCCCGCAGCGCGTCCACGAGAACGACGCGGGGCTCCACGAACAGCTCGTGGGTTTGCCCGTTGATGTCGAGCGTGAGCCGCTCCACTCCCGGACCGAGGGCCGCCGGCCCCTTCGGCACCGCCGCGGGAGCGACCTTCGCCGCCACCGCGCCGACGAGCGCGCCTCGCACGAGATCCCGACGGGTGAAACCGGATCTCGGATCGTCGCTCATGAGACCACCTCCCCGACGAGTCCCGATGATAGCGCCGATCGGGGAAGAGGGCGGAGGGCGCCGCTACTTCTTCTTCTCGCCGGGCTCGGGCGGCAGCGTCGGCGGCGTTCCGGCCGACGCGAGCAGGATCCGGAGCGCCCGGCGCGTCGCCTCGAGCCGCTCGACGGCGACCCGGCGCACCTCGCGCCGGAAGTGGGGCAGGGGCCCGCCGGACTTGAGGCGCCGGATCTCCTCGGCCACGACGCGGTCGTACTGGAGGATTGCGCGCCGGCGCTCGTCGAGGGTCAGGGCGTCGAGGAAGGCGAGCCGTGCGAGGCCCTCGTCCCGGGTGCGGGGGGCCGGCGCCGGAGAGCCGACCCATCGCCGGAGCTCCCGCCGCCCGGCGGCCGTCACCCGGTACATGTGCCGCCGGGGGCCGCGCGCCGAGGCGAGGACCTTGACGCGCACGAGACCCGTCCGGCGGAGGCGCGCGAGGGTCGGGTAGATCTGGGAGATCTCCGCCCGCCAGAGCGGCTCGAGTCCGGCGTCGAGAGCGCGCGCGAGGTCGTAGCCGGTCGCCGGAGATTCCGAGAGGAGCCCGAGAAGCACGTGATCGAGCGGCACGGGCCGACTATATCAATCCAGATATAGTGGCGTCTCGATCGCGACTCTCTCGCGCGCGCCGCGCGAAGAGCGAACAAAAAAATTGGGGGCCCGCCTGGGCCCCCGAAGATCCTGAGAAACTCGTAACCTATTGATTTACTTCTTTTTCTTGGTCGCCTTCTTTGCCTTCTTGGCGGCCTTCTTCTTCGTGGCCATCGTGTCACCTCCCTCCCGACAGCTGATTGACAGCCTCAGGGCGAGATGCTAATTTTGCCGCCCCCTGGAAGGAGCGTGTCGCCTTTCGTCTGTCGCTGCCGAAAATTCGATTGGTCATGCGTTCCGGTCATCGCCGGGTGGGGCGTCCAACCCATCCGGCGATTTCATTTCAGGATCTCGTGGGGACACAATAGAAATATCTCTTGCAATTGCCGTTGCGTTGATTCTCCCGTTCCCCGCGGCGGATGTCAAGCGCGCGAAGCCGATTTGCTCCCGCGACGGCGGCGGCCGGCGCTCGGCGGAGGCGCCGCGGCGACGTTCCGACCTCGACAAGGCCTCCCGAATAGAATGCCGCGCATGATCGAAGGCGCCGAAACCGTCCGCGTCGCGCACAGCCCCGACTCCGACGACGCGTTCATGTTCTTCGGCCTCGCGAAGGGCCGCGTGGACACCGAAGGGCTCGTTTTCGCACACGAGCTCTCCGACATCGAAACCCTGAACCGCCGCGCGGAGTCCGGCGAGCTCGCCGTCTCCGCCGTCTCTTTCCACGCCTACGCCTTCCTTGCGGACCGTTATCTCCTCCTGCCGCACGGCGCGTCCTTCGGCGACGGCTACGGTCCCGTCGTCGTCGCCCGGTCGCCCGTCCCGCGGGAGCGGATCGTCCGCGGAGAGGTCGTCGTGGCCTCGCCGGGGCCGCGCACGACGGCGCACCTGGCCCTCTCGCTCTGGGCGCCGGGCGTCCGGACGCTGATCCGTCGCTTCGACGAGATCCTCGAGGGCGTCCGCGACGGGAGCCTGGAGGCCGGCGTCCTGATCCACGAGGGCCAGCTGACCTTCGCCCGCGAGGGGCTGACCGAGGTCGCGGATCTCGGCCGCTGGTGGAAGGAGGAGAACGGCCTGCCCCTGCCGCTCGGCGGCAACGTCGTGCGCCGCGACCTCGGGCCCGACCGCATCGGCCGGATCTCGCGGGCGCTCTCGCGCTCGATCGCCTACGGGCTCGACCACCGAGAAGAGGCGCTCACCCACGCCCTGGCCTACGCGCGCGGTCTCGACCGGGCCGACGCCGACCGCTTCGTGGGAATGTACGTGAACCGCTGGACCCGCGGCTATGGCCCCGAAGGGCGCCGGGCCGTGCAGCTCCTGCTCGACCGCGGGCACGCGGCGGGACTCCTCCCGAGGGTCCAGGCGGAATACGCACCCGAGTCCTGAGACGGCGGCGACGCGATGAAGCCCTCCGACCGGTTCGACACGCCCGTCCTCGCCGTCCACCTGCTGGCGCTCGCGGTGACCGTCGGCGCGCCCCTCTTCTTCGGCGCCGTCGTGGCGCCCGCGGCGTTCCGGGTGCTGCCGACCCGGGACCTGGCCGGCGCGCTGCAGGCGCCGATCCTGACGCGCCTCTGCTGGGGACTCGAGGGAGGTTTCGTCGCGCTCCTCGCGACGTGCTGGTACCTCGGCCGGCAGTGGCAGACGCCGAAGGCCGCGGCGGCGCTCCTGACCCGCGCGCCGATCCTCGGCATCATCGGCGCGGTCGTGATCGAAAGGCTGCTGATTCCGCCGATCGACCGCATCCGGGCGGAGGCGCCGGGCCTGATCGACAACCTCCCGGCGGCCGACCCGGGACGGCTCCTCCTCGCGCGCTACCACCGCCTGTCGACCGCCTTCTTCGCGGTCGAGATCGCGGCGGCGCTGCTCGTCCTCTTCGTCACCGCGCGGGAGCTTTCGCGGCGGCGCGGCGCGCCCGGGCCTCCCGCAGCCGCGCGGCCCCCGGTTCCGAAGCTGCTCGATCTGTCGGGGATCTAGGCGGATCGCTTCATCGCCGTCGCGAGGACGAAGAGCCCCGCCGCGATGAGGGCGAAGGGCCAGAGCGGCTCGAGAACCTCGAAGAGGTTCCTCATCGAGATGGCGCGCGTCGCGGCCGCCGCGCCGCCGATGGCGCAGAGCGCAAGCCCCGGCCACAGAGGCGGAGGCTCGCGCTTCCGGCCGAGGGCGCGGTCGATCGCCGCGACGAGGAGGAAGCCGCCGCCGAGGCCGAGGAGGATTGCCGCCCAGCGCGGCCACGACGGCGCGACCGCGTCCCGCAGGAGGAATCCCACGCCGAGGCCGAGGAGCACGCCCGCGGGGAGGAGCGGCCCGCGGAATCGCCGCGCCGCCGACATCGCGAAGAAGATCGCGCCGAGGCCCAGCAGAACCGGCCCCGCGCCGCGCCAGCCCCAGGCGCGCGCGCCGAAGGCGTAGAGCCCGACGCCCACCAGGACGATGCCGAGGCCGATGCCGCGCCGGTCCATCAGTCTCCCGCGGGATCGGCGGGCAGCGCCTCCTCGCCTTCCCAGCGGTAGAAGCCGCGGCCGGACTTCTTGCCGGTGCGGCCTTCCGCCACGAGCCGCCGCAGGATCGCCGGAGGCTCGAAGCGGCGCCCATCGATCCCGCCCGCGAGCGTCTCGGCGATCGCCAGGCGGACGTCGAGGCCGACGAGGTCGCTCGTCTTGAGCGGACCCATCCGATGGCCGTAGCCGAGCTCCATCGCCTTGTCGATGTCGGCCGCCGACGCGACGCCCTCCTCGACCATGCGCATCGCCTCGAGCCCGATCGCGACGCCGAGGCGCGAGGTCGCGAACCCGGGCGCATCGGCGACGACGACCGGCTGCTTGCCGAGCGACACGGCGAACGCCGTGGCCCGCGCGAGCGCCGCCGGCGACGTGTCGCGGCCGCGGACCACCTCGACGAGCGGCATCGCGGCCACGGGGTTGAAGAAGTGGAGGCCGACGACGCGCTCCGGGACGGCGGTGGCCGCCGCGATCCCGGTCACCGAGAGCGCGGACGTGTTCGTCGCGAGGATCGCGGCGCCGGGCAGCAGCCGGTCGAGCTCCGAGAAGACGCGGCGCTTGAGGTCCAGATCCTCGGGCACGGCCTCGATCGCGACCGCCGCCGGACCGGCCGCGGCGAGCTCGGCCGGGAAACCGAGGAGCCCGCGCGCCTTCTCCGCCTGCTCCGCCGGGAGCTTTCCACGCTCGACGGCGCGCCCCCAGGAACCCGTGATGCGGTCGGAGAGCGCCGCGCGCCGTAGGGAGTCCGCCTCGAAGAGCGCGGTGGGGTAGCCCGCGAGCGCGCAGAGGCCGGCGATGCCGGCGCCCATCGTGCCGCCGCCGACGACGAGGACCCGCTCGCGTTCCATGCCGGCCGCGAGCCTATCCGATCACGGCGGCGGCGTTGCTCCAGAGGATCCGCTCCTTCGCCGCGTCGGAGAGCGGGAGCGCGAGAAAGTCTTCGACGTTCCGGCGCATCGAGAGCACGCCGGGACTCGGCCAGTCCGTCCCCCAGAGGCACTTGCCCGAGAGCTCCTCGAGCCGCGGCAGGTACTCCGGGAGCTTCTTCGGCGGAATGCCCGAGAGATCCAGGAAGAGGTTCGGGTGCCGCCGCGCCAGGAACGCCGCCGTCTCCGTGTAGAGCGGACGCCCGGCGTGCGCGAGCACGATCCGGAGCTTCGGGAAATCGATCGCGACGTCGTCTGCCGCCATCGGGTCGGCAAAGCGGTTGCGCGCGCCGGGGAAGATCGAGGTCCCGGTGTGGATGAGGACGGGACGGCCGGCGTCCTGCGCGGCGGCATAGATCTCGGCGAGCGCCGGGAGATCCGAGACGTAGGCGTTGGCGGCGAAGAGCTGGTGCGGCGGATGGATCTTGAGCATGCGGATGCCGAGCGCGTCGAAGAGCCGGCGCGTCTCGCCGCCGGCGTCACGCGTATGCCGCGGGTTCACCGATCCGACGGCGACGAGCCGGTCGCGGTGATTGCGCGTGAACACCGAGATCCAGCCGTTGACGGTCTCGCGGAAGCCCATGACCTCGGGAGCGACGTAGTTGATGAGCGCCGCGCGCTCGACGCCCTCCTCGTCCATTACGCGCAGGAGCGCTTCGGGGTCGGCGAGCGCACCGGCCACGCGTGCTGCGTCGGGGCGGCCGCGCGCCATGAGCTCGCGGGCCTCGGGCAGGAACTCCTCCCAGGGCTGGACGTGGATGTGGGCGTCGAAGATGCGCACGGATCGGCGGGAGATTATGAAGGAACGGGCCGCCGCGCCGCGCCCGCGATCGCCGCAACAGCCAGAATCGCGAGACTGATGCCCGTGCCCGCGAGCACGGGATCCGCGCCTGCGACGGCTGCCGGCCAGAGCCGGCCGATCGCTGCGAGCCCGCCTCCGGCGATCATGGCACCGATCGCGCCGGCCGTGGGCACGCGGCCGGGCGCCAGAAGGGCGGCGAGGACCGGAAGGATGAGGCCGGCCGCGAAGATCGAGTAGCCGAGCTTCAGCGTTTCGAGCACGTCGCGATTGAGCGCCAGGGCGAGGAGGAGCCCGAGCGCGGCATAGAGGGGCGTGAGCATTCTTGCCGCGGAGACGCCGGCCGCCGCGGGCGCCGCCGGGCGGGACCGCGGGGCCAGGTCGCGGACGGTCACGGCGGCCGCGGAGAGGAGCACGGCGTCGGCCGAGGAGTGCATCGTCGCGACGAGGCCCACGAGCACGAGCGCGTCGAGGGGATGCGGAACGAACGCGAGGACGGCCCGGGGAAGCGTCGTGATCGCGGGTCCCGCCGGGAGGGCGGCGCGCGCCGCGAGGGCGATCGCGGCGACGGCGGCCCCGAAGACGACCTTGGAGAGCGCGGCGGCGAGGGCGGCGCGCCGGGCGGTCTTCCCGTCGCGGCAGGAGAGGAGCTTGGCGTAGACGTCGCTGCCGACGAGGTGCGGCAGGCCGATCAGGACGAGGAGGCCGAGGACGTCGGTCGCCGAGAGCGTGGCGGACGTCGGGAAGTCGAGCGCTCCCGCGGGAAGGCCGGCGAATGCGTGCGGGCGCGCGAGCGTGAAGGCGAGGGCGATGCCGGGGATCGTCACGACCATGAGACCGTATTGCACCGCGTCGGTCCGGACGACAGCGAACTGGCCTCCGAGGGCGGTATACAGAACGAAGACCGCGGTCGATCCGACGATCGCGGCCGTCGGCGGCAGGCCGGTCGCGGCGGAGAGGACGACCTGCGTCGCCTCGATCAGCAGCGCGAACCACACGATCTCCGAAACGAGGACGAGGCCTCCGGCCACGCGGCGCGCGCCGCCGCCGTAGTAGCGCCCGACGATCTCGGGCAGCGTCACGGCGCCCTCGCGACGCACGCGCCCGGCGAGCAGCAACCCGAGGAGCAGCAGGCCGATCGCTCCCGCGAGGTCGAGCCAGATTCCCGCGAGACCGTGTTGCGCCACGTAGGCCGCGAGCGCGACCGTCGTCGAGCCGCCTGTCGTCAGCGAGGCGAGACCGAGGAAGCCCCAGACCGGCGAGAAGGAACGGTCGGCGACGAAGTAGGCCGCCTCGCTCCGGCCGGCGCGGCGGCGCGAGAGCCAGCCGATCGCCGCGACCGTCCCGAGGTACGCCGCGAGGAGGATCCAGGTGATCGCCACGGGGCGCGATTATCGCCAAGAGGCTTTGACGGCGCCGCGCTCCGAAGACATAATTCGCCATTCGCGCGAAGGCGATCGTCGGCGACAGAGCTCGGGTCGGCTTTTGCGCGGCCCTCGGTCTGGCTTTTGGCCTGGCGCTTCTTCCGGCGGCGCCCGCGTCCGCGGCGCCGGCGACGCTTGACCTCTTCGAAGGCGCCGGGGGGGACGTCTTCGCCCGAATGTTGGAGTCGCGCGATCGCGGCTTCACCCTCGCAACGCCCTCCTCCTGGCAGGAGGAATTCGGCTCGGGTGCGGCCGACGACGCGGAAAACGGCGACGACGGGGCGTCGTCCCCCGCTCCGGCCCCGGCCCCGATCCCCCCGCACCGTGCCCTGCTGTCCGGCAACACGCTCTACATGACGCTCGGGGTCTTCGGGTCCATCCCGATCATGGGCGAGCTCGTCTGGTGGAAGGGAAACGAGCGGGGCAAGTTTCACTTCACCAACGAGGAGTGGTTTCAGCACGACACCTACGCCGGCGGCGCGGACAAGGCCTCGCACTTCTTCTTCGGCTACATGTTCACGCGCGAGCTCACGAAGTGGTACGAGCGCTTCGGGAACGCGCCCGGGGAGTCCCGCGCGCTCGCGGCCGCCGTCTCGGTCCTCGGCGGAGCGCTCGTCGAGCTGGGCGACGGTTTCACGGACATCTACGGGTACTCGTGGCAGGACGTCGCGGCCAACGCGACCGGCGCGCTCGCGGCCTGGGGAATCGAGGCGGCCGGGATTTCCGACGTGGTGGGCTTCCGCTTCGGCGTCGTCAGCGCGGACATTCCGCCGCCCTGCTGCCGCGCGTACGGATACGGCCACGACTACTCCGAGGACGTCTACTCGGCCGACCTGAAGCTCGAAGGTGTCCTGCGCCGGGCGGGCGTCCGCCCGGGCCCCGCGCGATTCTTCCTCGTTTCGATGACGTACGGATCGAAGGGATACCGCTTCTCGCCCGTGGACGTGCGCGAGCGAAACATCGGCGTGGACCTCGGGCTCAACATGCCGGAGATCCTCCTCGCGGTCGGGGTGCCGAAGAACAAGTGGTGGGGCGAGGCCCTGATCACGATCTTCGAGTTCTTCCGATTTCCGTACACCGCCTTCGGATGGCAGTACGACTTGAATCACCATAAGTGGCACGGCCCCTCGACCGGAGACAAGTTCGATCCCGGCGAGGTCATCTACCCGTAGCGACGCTTGAAATCCGTTTGATGCGGTTCGCCGCCCGATGACTTTGACAGGCGCTCGCCCGCCCGGTTAAGGTTGCGCCGCTTGAATCGCAAAAGAAGACGCGGAATCCGGCGGTGAGACCGTTCGCGTGAGGGCCTGCTCGCCGTGGATCCTCCGCGGCCTCGCGAGATCTCTCCTCCTCTCGCTCTTCGCCTCCCGGCTCCACGCCGCCGACTCGTTCCGTCTCTTTCCGCCGCCGCCGCAGCATTACTTTCAGGAGATTCCCGACGCGGCCCGCTCGCTCGACCTCTCCCATCCTTTCGGCGAAGGCGACTGGAACGCTCGCGAGACGGAGATCCGGGGTGCCGGCGCGCTCGTTCCGCGGGCGCCGCGAAAGACGCCCGTGACGCTCGTCACGCTCGGCGTCCTCGGGGGATCGGTCGCGTCGGCCCTCGGCACGGGCCACGACCGGGAACCCTTCCACTGGGCCAACGAGCGCTGGTTCCAGGAGGACACCTATGCCGGTGGCGGCGACAAAGCCTCGCACTTCGTCTTCTACAACGGGCTCTCGCGCGAGCTCGCCTCGCAGTACCGGATCTGGGGCTACGGCAAGGATCAGGCGACGCTGATGGCCTTCGCGACGGCGGCCGCCGCCGGGCTCATCGTCGAGGTCGGCGACGGGCTGACGGTCTTCGGCTTCTCGTGGGAGGACTTCGTGATGGACACGCTCGGGGCGGGGACGGCCGCGGTCGTCACGCGTCTCGGGCTGGACGATACGGTGGGATTCCGATTCGGGAAAATGCCATCCGAGGAGCCGCCGGAGTGTTGCCGGGCGACCGGGATCGGGAAGGACTATTCGACGGAGGTCTACACCGCCGACCTCAAGATCTCGGGTTTCGCGCGGCGCCTGAATGTGCGGCCCGGGGCCGCGCGATTCCTGCTCGTCTCGATGAGCTACGGCAGCAAGGGCTACCGGTACTCGCCGCCGGAGTTCCGGCAGCGGCAGGTCGGTCTCGAGGTCGGCATCAACTTCCCGGAGGTCCTGGCCGCAGCCCGCGTGCCGGAGGACCGGTGGTGGGGGCGCGCTCTGTATTTCTTCTTCAACTTCTTCCGGATCCCGTACACCCAGATCGGCGTGCGCTACGACCTGAACCATCACAGGTGGCACGGGCCGGACGCGGGGAATTCGTACGATCCGGGTCCCTGAAGCGCCGACGCACGCGATCACGAGGGCGGGGACAAGCCCCGCCCCTACGCCACCCAATCCCATCCGTTCGCAACGCGACCAAGCTTCGCGAAGTTCACCGAGCGAAACGACTCGCGTTGCGGGAGCCGGTGCGCCGGAGGCGCAGATCACCGAACAAGCGAAGGCGACGATTTCGCCGCCGCTAGCGCCACCCGCTCGAAGAGGAGCAGGCCGATCGCGAGCGCACGCTCGTCGATGTCGAAAATGGGCGAGTGATGCGGCCGGTGGGCGCCCTCCGGCGCCGAGCCGACGAAGAAGAAGCAGCCGGGCACTCTGGCAAGATAGACGGACATGTCCTCGCCGCCCAGCGTGCGCGTGTCCGTCTCGACGTTCTCCTCGCCGACGAGGCGCGCCGCCTCGGCGATCACGAGATCGGCGTATGCCGGGTCGTTTACGGTCGCGCGGTTGACGCGCCGGTAGTCGAGGCGCGCGCGGACGCCGGCGGCCGCCGCGGTGCCTTCCACGATCCGGGCGATCTTCTCCGGCAGCGCCTTGCCGACGGCGTCCGAGAACGAGCGGGTCGTTCCCGTCAGCGTGACCTCCGTCGGGATCACGTTGAAGGCGGACCCGCCGTGGATCGTTCCGATCGTCACGACGGCCGGCTCGAGCGGCGAGATCTCCCGCGAGACCACTGTCTGGAGCGCCTCCACGATGCGCGCCGCCGCGACGATCGGATCGGCCGTCTCGTGCGGCGCCGCCCCGTGGCCGCCCGGACCCTCGACGCGGATCTCGAACTCGTCCACGGCCGCCATGAGCGCGCCACGATTCACGCCGATCTTCCCGACGGGGAGCTGGTTCCAGAGGTGGAGACCGATCGCGGCGCCGACGCCCTCGAGAGCGCCGTCCGCCGCGCAGGCCTCGGCGCCTCCCGCGCCCTCTTCCGCCGGCTGGAACAGGAATCGAAACCGCGACGCCTCGGGGCTCCGTGCGAGGCGCTCGGCCAGGGAGAGCGCGATCGCGACGTGCCCGTCATGCCCGCAGGCGTGCATGCGCCCGGGCTCGGCCGAGGCGAAGGCGGCGCCGGAGGCTTCGGTCAGCGGGAGCGCGTCCATGTCGGCGCGCAGCAGGATGCGAGGCGCCCGCCCGGACGCGGCGCCGCCGGGGGGTCCGCCGTCACGCCGGTCGAGCCCACGCCCTCGCGCGGCGCGAGGCCGAGCCGCCGCAGGCGGTCGGCGACGACGCCCGCGGTCCGGTGCTCCTCGAAAGCGAGCTCGGGATGCCGGTGCAGGTCGCGCCGCGTCGCGACGAGGGAGTCCCACTCCGGACTCGGAAGGCCGCCGACGACTCCGGCCACCGTCTCCTCGCGCGTGCGCATCCGGCGGGAGAATACACGGGACGCCGCGGGGCGCCGCTCCCCATATGATGGAAGCGATGGAAGAGCCGAGAGCCAGCGCGAACGTCATCGAGGCCTTTCGGCGCCTGGGCCATCAGGAGCCGCTCGACCTCTTCGAAGGGGCGCTCCTCGTGGCGCGGCTGGTCGATCCGGGATCGGATCTGGACACCGCGCGGTCCCGCGTCGGGGAGCTGGCGTCGCGAGTCGAGGCCCGGCGCCGCGAGGGAAGAACGCCGCTCGATGCCCTGCGCGCGGTGCTCTTCGACGAGGAGGGATTCGCCGGCGACGCCGAGTCTTACGACGAGCCGCCGAATTGCTCCGTCGTCCATGCGCTCGAAGCGCGCCGCGGACTGCCGATCACGCTCGTGGTCCTCGCCGCCGAGGTCGGCCGGCGCGCCGGCGTGCGCGTCGAAGGCGTCGGCCTGCCGGGCCACTTCGTGCTCGGCGGCGCCGACCTGCCCGAGGGCCGGTTCCTGGATCCGTTCGACGGCGGCGCCCTGCACGACGCCGAGGCGCTCGCCCAGCGCGTCGCCGGCATTTTCGGCACCGAGATCGCGCTGTCGCCGGAGGTCTTCTCGCCGGACCCGCCCGGGGCGATCCTGCGCCGGATGCTCGCGAACCTGCGCCGCTCATGGGAGCGGCGGCACCGCTACGAGGAAGCCCTCGTCGCGCTCGATTGCGCCGAGGCGCTGGAGCCGGACGATCCCTCGCTCCCGCGGGAGCGCGCGCGGCTCTTGCTCGAGACGGGCGAACCGGAGAAGGCGTTCCGCGTCCTCGAGACGGCCGGCGGCGGGGCGGCGGCCGCGCGAAAGATTTTCACGCTCGACGAGGCGCGGGCGCTCCTGCCCGCGATCCGCGAGAAGACGGCGGAGGCGGCGGCGCGGTTCGCCCGATTCGGTGACGGTGGCGAAGAGACGCGGCGGGAGCGCGAGGAAATCCTCTCGGCGTGGGCGCGCGAGATGGCGGCTCTCGGCGTCGAGATCAAGGGGCCGTGGCTGGTGGACTTCGACTCGGGCGCCGGCTACTACTGCTGGAAGCACCCGGAGCCGTCGCTCGAGCACTTCCACGGATACGAAGAGGGCTTCGCGGGGCGCCTTCGCCTTCAGTAACCGGCGGCTACGACGGCCAGCTCTCTCCGGGCGCGACCGCGATGACCTCCGTCTTCACACGCCGGCGGCCGAGCTCTCGGCGCAGCGCTTCGGGAGTTCCGGCGAGCGCCGGGAAGGTGCCCCAGTGCATCGGGAGGACGCGCGGTACCCGCAGCAGCTCGCAGGCCTTCGCCGCCGCCCGCGGGTCCATCGTGTAGAAGCCGCCGATCGGGAGGAGGGCGAGGTCCGGCTTCTCGAGCTCGCCGATCAGCGCCATGTCCGAAAAGACCGCGGTGTCTCCCGCATGATAAACGCGAAAGCCGTCCTCGAACGTGAAGACGTAACCGCACGGGTCGCCCGGGTAGTTGTGCTCGCGGCCGGCGCCCGACGTGCCGGAGGAATGCACCGCGTGCGTCATGTGGATCCCGACGCCGGCGATCGTCTGCGTGCCGCCCTTGTTCATGCCGGAGACCTTCGGTGCGCCCGCGGCCTCGCTGTGGAGCGAGAGCTCGAAGATGCCCACGACCGTCCCGCCGCTCGCCCGCGCGAGCGCCACGCCGTCGTCTCCGAAGTGATCGAAATGGCCGTGCGTCGCCGCAACGACGTCGAGCCTCCCGTAGTCGAACCCCTTCGGGAACTTGGGATTGTTGCCGATCCACGGGTCGACCGCGATGCGAGCGCCGCGGGGCGACTCGAGGAGAAACGCCGCGTGGCCAAGCCAGGTGACCCTTCCGCCGAACGGCGGCCTCGCCGCCGCACGCCGGGGCGTGCCGCGGCCCTTCGCCGCCGCCATCAGAGCGTGTCCCACGCGATGCGGGGAACGAGCGTCTCGACGAAGCTCTCGAGTCCCGCGCGATCTTCCGCGTCGAAGCGCGCGGGCTCGGGCGCGTCCACGTCGAGCACGCCGCGCAGCCGGCCGCCGTCGAGGATCGGCACGACGATCTCCGACCGCGAGGCCGCGTCGCAGGCGATGTGCCCCGGGAACGCAAGCACGTCCGGCACGACGACCGTCTCGCGGCGCGCGGCGGAAGTCCCGCAGACGCCCTTGCCGAGCCCGATGCGGACGCAGGCCGCCTTTCCCTGGAAGGGTCCGAGTACGAGATCCTCGCCCCGCAGCAGGTAGAACCCGCACCAGTTGATCCGGTCGAGCGCCTCCGAGAGAAGCGCCGAAGCGTTCGACAGGTTCGCGAGCGCGTCGGTCTCGCCTTCGAGGAGCGCGGCGAGCGAGGCGGAGAGATCCCGGTAGAGGACGGCCTTTCCCCGCGACCGGTCGAGCGCCGTCGGCGTCGGGTGCACGGCCGGATTCTATCCGGGCGGCGTCAGGGGGAATCGAGCCAGACGATCTCCCCGTCGTCGATCTCGGCGCCCCGCACCGTGTAGACGAAGAAGCCGGAGGGCGGCGTGGGCTCGGGATGATCCACCGCGGGCGCCGTGTGGAAGCGCGTCTCGCCGGTCTGCCCGCCCTCCCAGAGCCGGAGGCGCTCGCCGGTGTGCGTGTGGCCCTGGAGCGCCAGCGTCCAGCGATAGCCCTTCAGGATCTCCGCGAGCGCGGCCGCGTTGCGCACGACGTGTCGGTAGAACGTCTGGCCGTGGACGGTCTCCAGGGTGCGCTCCGGGCCGTCCGCGAAGAACTCGTCGCTGAACGCCCCCGTGCGCAGGGGAACGTGGCCGGCGGTCACGACGGTCGTCCCGGGAGCGACGTGCGCGAGATCCTTTCGAAGCCACGCGAGCTCGTTCTCCTCGAGCAGCCCGTAGTACCAGAGGTCGTTGATGCCGAGCGTGTCGAGCACGACGAAGTGGATCGGTCCGCGATCGAATGCGTAATAGCGCGGGCCGATCAGCTCCTCGTAGAGCGCCTTTCCGTAGGAGGGATTGGTCGGCGGAACGAGCGAGAGATGGCGCTCGATGCCGAAGATGTCGTGGTTGCCTGGGGCCGAGCGGACCGGGAACGCCGCGGCCGCTGCCGTGTCCGCGTAGAGCGTCATGCGGGCGCGCGCCGTGGCCTCGGGGACGCGCAGGGAGTCCTTGTTGAGGTCGCCGGTGACGATCGCGAAGTCGGCGCCCCGCTGCTCCGCCTGTGCGAACGCGCGGCGGGTGCGGTCGACGTTCTCGGGTTGCACGTGCGTGTCCGAGAGGTGCGCGAATCGCCACGTGGCGGAGACGGGGTTCGGCGCGAGGGCGAAGTCGACGGCGGCCGCGGTCCGGCGGTGCCACGGCGAGGTGGAGCGCCGGTCTCCCGGCGTGACGACGAAGACGTTTCGGGTCGAGGCGGAGAGGCGGTAGGTCCCGTCGGGCCCGGTGACGACGACGTCCGCGCCGTCGGAGACCACGATGCCCGCCAGCCCCTTCTCGCCGGGATCGCGCCGGCCGTTCCCGTTCGCGTCGTCGAACACGACTCCCGAGACGGCGGTGACCGCGGCGAGGAGCAGGGCCGAAAAGCCGATCACGCAGGATCATTCTAGTCTCGAGATTCGGGGCGCGATTCCGGGTTCCGCGGGCCGCCGTCCCTCGGCTACGATGCCTCGCCATGTCCGCCATGTCCGCCGTGCGCGCCTCGCGGGGCCGACTGCTCGCCGTCTATGCGTTCTGCTGTGCGGTGTGGGGCTCCACCTGGCTCGTGATCAAGATCGGCCTGCGCGATCTCCCGCCGTTTCACTTCGGAGCGATCCGCATGGGGATCGCGTGCCTCCTGATGGCGCCGCTGGCGTTCGGGCGGGGCGGGAAAACGCCCGGGCGGGACGAGCGCTTCTGGATCGCTGTTTGCGGGCTTCTCCAGATCGGCGTGGCATACGCCTTCATTTTTGCGGCGTCGCAGTGGATCCCATCGAGCCTTGCCGCGCTCCTCTTCTGCACGTTCCCCATCTGGGTCGGCCTTCTGGGGCACTGGCTGTTGCCGGACGAACCGCTGACGGGGCGGACGCTCGCCGCTTCGGCGCTCGGTCTCGCGGGCGTGGCGGTGATCCAGGGGCCCGAGATTCTGGAAGCCATGCGGTCGCGGCCAGGGCCGCTGCTCGCCGGCGGCCTCTGCGTGCTGGGATCGGCCATCGCGTCCGGCGCCGCGAACGTGCTCAACAAGAAACATTTCGCCGACGTGTCACCGTACCAGAACGTCTGGGGACAGACGCTCGTCGGCGCCGCGTTCCTCGCCGGCCTCGCCCTCGTTTTCGAGCGCAGCGCGCCGCTGCGGTGGACGGAATCGTCGGTTCTCGCGATGGCCTATCTCTCGATCTTCGGGACCGCGATGACCTTCGTCGGTCTCTTCTGGCTGATCCCGCGCGTGCCCGTCGCCGTCATCGGAACGATCCCGCTCGTGGACACGCTCGTGGCCGTGGCGCTCGGCGCCGTGGTCCTCCACGAGCGGCTGCCGGCGCGCGTTCTCGCCGGCGGCGTGCTGATCCTGGTGGGAGTCGTCTTCGTGGTCCGGCGTGCGCCGCAAACGCGCGGGTCGGGCGCGTAGGGTAGGGACGGCCCTTGCGGCCGCCCACTTGCGGGGCGGGGACGAGCCCCGCCCCTACGGCGTTGCGGGAGCCGGAGCGCGGCGAGGGGATCAGGCGAGCGGTCGAGCCGGGCATGGCGAGCCGCGAGCCGGTGCGCCGGCGGCGTGGGCCTCGAAAGGTGTTCTGTCAGCTCTCTGAGCCGCGGCCGCCAGATCTCCGAGCAAGCTCCGGCGACGTTCTTCGGCGTCGAACCATGTCTCCGTGAGCCGGTTATCGGGAACCGATCGATTCGCTCGCAACGCGACCAAGCTTCGCGAAGTCGACCGAGCGAAGCGACTCGCGTTGCGGGAGCCGGAGCGCAGCGAGGAAATCAGGCCCGCGGTCGAGCAGGGGCTGGCGAGCCGCGGGCCGGTGCGCCCAAGGGGCGCAGATTTTCGAGCAAGCTCCGGCGACGTTCTTATCGCGGATAAATCGGCAGCCAGGCCCGCGTCACGTAGTCGGAGACGGTGATGACGAGGAGGAACGCGAGCCAGACGACCGACGACGTGACGACGAGGAGCGTCAGCTTCGGCGAGTAGCGCAGGTGCATGAAGATCAGCGCGACGAGGAGCGCCTTCGTCACCGCGATCGCGAGCGCCACGGGCGTGTTCCAGACCCCCAGGTGCTGGAACGCCGCGAAGACCGTGAGTCCGGTGAGGCCGATCAGCGCGGCGAAGACGGCGAGATAGGCGCCGAGGGAGGGCTGCCGGTGCTCGGTGGCGCTCATAGCGTGTGTCTCCCGAGCAGATAGAGCAGCGGGAACAGGAAGATCCAGACGATGTCCACGAAGTGCCAGTACAGGCCGACGAGGTCCACCGGCGTCGAGTAGCGGACCGAGAAGTCGCCCCGGCGCGCCCGCGCGATGAGCCACGAGAGGAGCCCGACGCCGATGATCATGTGGGCCGCGTGGAGTCCCGTCATGCAGAAGTAGAGCGTGAAGAACATCTCGGACTGGCGCGGAAGCCCCTCGGGCACGACGTAATGGGGGCCTGGCACCTCGTGATGAGCGAACTTCTGGGAGTACTCGACGAACTTGATGCCGAGGAAGACCGCACCGAGGAGGATCGTGGCGCAGAGGAAGGAGATGATGAGCTTCTTCTTTCCCTGCGCGGCCGCCCGGACGGCGAGCGCCATCGTGAGCGAGGAGAGGAGTAGCACCGCGGTGTTGGCGGTGCCGAGCCGGATGTCGAGGAGGTTCGAGGCCCCCTCGAACGCCGCGCGATACGTCGAGCGATAGACGGTGTAGGCCGTGAACATTCCGCCGAAGAAGAGGACCTCGGTGACGAGGAAGACCCACATCCCGAGCGTGGACGCCTCGCGCTGGTGCTCCAGATCCGGGAAGTGATGCTGGAGCTCGGGCGGAGCGCCGGCCGCGACCGCGTGCGCGGTGTCAGCCAACCCGCACCTCCTCGGGGATCGTCGTGTAGTCGTAGGGCCGCCCGGTCACGACCGGCGTCTCGGTGAAGTTCTCGGTCGGCGGAGGGGACGGCGTCTGCCACTCGAGACCGGTCGCGCCCCAGGGGTTGTCCGCGGCGTCCTTCCCGTAGCGCATCGACCAGAAGAAATACACGAGCGGGATGAGGTAGCCGATGCCGAGGATCGAGGCGCCGGCCGTGGACATCACGTTCAAAACCTGGAACTCGTCCGGATAAGCGTGGTAGCGCCGCGGCATGCCGAGGTAGCCCAGGATGAACTGCGGGAAGAACGTCAGGTTGAAACCGATGAAGATGACCCACGCGGAGACGCGGGACCACATCTCGGGATAGAGCTTGCCGGAGATCTTCGGCCACCAGTAGTGGAGGCCGCCGAGGTACGCCATGATCGTCCCGCCCACCATGATGTAGTGAAAGTGCGCGACGATGAAGTACGTGTCGTGCACGTGGATGTCGAGGCCGAGCGACGCCAGCATCAGACCGGTCAGCCCGCCGAACGTGAAGAGGCCGATGAACCCGATCGCGTAAAGCAGCGGCGTCTGATACGAGACGGCGCCCTTGTAGAGCGTCGCCGTCCAGTTGAAGACCTTGATCGCCGACGGAATCGCGACCATGAACGACAGGATCGAGAAGACGAGGCCGGCGTACACGGACTGGCCCGACACGAACATGTGATGTCCCCAGACGAGGAACGAGAGCGCGGCGATCGCGACGGAGGAGGCCGCGATGAACTTGTAGCCGAAGATCGGCTTGCGGGCGAAGGCCGTGACGAGCTCGCTGATCACTCCCATCGCGGGCAGGATCATGATGTAGACGGCGGGGTGCGAGTAGAACCAGAAGAGGTGCTGGAAGAGCACGGGGTCGCCACCCTGCGCGGGGTCGAAGACGCCCAGGTGGAACAGCCGCTCCGCGGCCACGAGCAGCAGCGTGATCGCGATGACCGGCGTACCCAGGATCTGGATGATCGCCGTCGCATACATGCTCCAGCAGAAGAGGGGCATCCGCGTCCAGGTCATGCCCGGAGCGCGCATCGTGTGGATCGTCACGAGGAAGTTCACGCCCGTCAGGATCGAGGAGAATCCCGAGATGAAGACTCCGACCGCAGTCACCACGACCCAGCCGTTCGAGTAGACGGTGCTGTAAGGCGTGTAGAACGTCCAGCCCGTGTCGAGGCCGCCGTGCACGACGGCCCAGAGCGCCGTCAGCCCGCCGATGGCGAAGAGGTACCAGGACAGCAGGTTCAGTTTCGGGAACGCGACGTCGCGGGCGCCGATCATCAGGGGAATCAGGAAATTTCCGAGCACACCCGGGATGCCCGGGATCATGAAGAAGAACACCATCATGACGCCGTGGCCGGTGAAGAGCTTGTTGTACGTTTCCGAGAGAAAGACGTCGCCCGCGGGCGTCAGCAGCTCGAGTCGGATGAGCGACGCGTAGAGACCGCCGACCGCGAAGAAGAACGTGACGCCGATGAGATACAGGATCGCGATCCGCTTGTGGTCCACCGTCAGCAGCCACGACCTCACGCCGTAGCGCGCGTTCAGATAGTGCACCCGCCGCGCGTCGCGTGCGCCCGGGACCGATACGGCGTTCGTGCTCATGGTTTGGCCGGATTCCTTTCCGTGGACGCCGCGACGGCGGGGGCGCCGGCGGGCGCCGGGGGCGAGAGGGATTTGATGTAGGCGATCAGCTGCAGGAGCCCGTCCTCGCTGATCAGGCCCTGGAACGTCGGCATGATCGGCGGATACCCGGCGACGAGTCGCGCCTGCGGGTTCACGATCGATTCGCGGATGTACGCCTCGTCCGCGACGATCTCCTGGCCGGACTGGAGGCGCACCCTTCTTCCGAAGAGGCCGACGAGCGAAGGCCCGCGGGCGCCCGGCTGGTCGCCGTGACACGTGTTGCAGGCCTGCTCCTGGAATCGCCTGGCCCCCGCGGCCGCGAGCGTCTCGCCCGCCGCGCCGCCCGCGAGCCAGGCCTGATAGTCCGCCGGCGACATCGCGTAGATCCAGCCGATCATGCCGGAGTGGCGGGTGCCGCAGTACTCGGCGCAGAAGAGGTGGTACTTGCCCGGCCGCGTGGCCTCGAACCAGGCCATCGAGATGCGGCCCGGAACGACATCGCGCTTGAAGCGGAAGGCCGGCACGTAGAAGCTGTGGATGACGTCCTCGGACGCCATGACGAGCCGCACCGCCTGGCCCACGGGCACGTGGAGCTCGTTCATCTCGCGGTGCCCGTCCGTGTGCTGGAGCTTCCACATCCACTGCTTGCCGGTCACGTAGATGTCGAGCGTGTTCGCCGGCGGCCGCGCGATGCGGAAGTAGACCGAGGCGCCCCAGAAGAACATGACGAGCGTGAGCGCGAGCGGGACGGCCGTCCACACGATCTCGAGGACCATGGACTCGTGGACGTCCACCGCCACCTGCTCCGGCGAGCGGCGCCGGTAGCGGATCGCGAAGACGACGACGAGCGTTCCGATGAGGAGCGAGAAGAACGCCGTGACGGCGATGAGGAAGCCGTACAGGGCGTCCACGTGGCCCGCGAAGCTCGAGGCCTGCTGCGGAAAGATCTCCATCAGCGCGCGCCTTCGCGAACCAGGCGGAGCCGCGCGCTCCGGCGCCGCGACATGCGGACGACCGCGAAGACGATGGCGGCGAGCGTCGCGATCCCCGTGGCCCGGACGATCTTCACGATGGCGGCGCTGTACTTGCCGGCCTTCGGGTCGTAGTGGAAGCAGTAGAGCAGGAGGCGGTCCACCGGCGTTCCGATGGCGCCTTCGGACGCCTCGACGAGCGCGAGGCGCAGGTCGCGCGGCGCGTACTCGATGCCGAGGAAATAACGCGAAAGGCGTCCGGCCGGCGTCAGGACGTATATGGCACTCGCGTGCGCGAACTGGTTCTGATCCGCGTCGAACCGGTAGTGGAATCCGACGGAGCGCGCGAGCGCACCGATCGCCTCGGGGGCCCCCGTCAGGAAATGCCAGCCGCGGTCCGAGCCCGGCCGTCCGTAGCGCCCGACGTAGGCGATCTTCTTCGCTGCGGCGTCCGCCGGCTTCTCCCGCGGATCGAAGCTCACGACGACGACGTCGAAGTCCCGGCCCGCCGTGAGCGACACGACCCGCAGCGCCGAGACGAGCCCGTTCAGCACCTCGGTGCAGAGCATCGGGCAGTTGTAGTAGACGAGGGCGAGCACGATCGGCCGCGATCCGAAGTAGTCGGAGAGGACCACGGGCCGGCCGACCTCGTCGCGGAAGGAGAGGTCGCCCGGGATCGCCTCGTTCAGGCGCTGCTCGATCGCGATTCCCGAGAGCATCGCCGGCTGGACGTCGGCGCGCGGCCCGGCTTCGGGGGCGGCCATTGGCTGGCCGAGCGCGGCGCCAGCGGCGGCGAGGAGGATCGCCGCGAGGGCGGAGCGCCTCACCGGTGTGACTCCGCCGCGGGCGTGGGAGGAGGCGCCGCCCCGGCGGGCCCCGGCGGCAGCGGTGCGACGCCGCGCTCGAGGACGAGCGCCATGGCCCGGTCGATCGGGATGTGCAGGGCGCCGCTCGGCCGGTCCATCCAGCCGTAGGTCGTGAGGCGCTGTTCTTCCGCGGCGCGGTACTCCTCCCAGTGGACCGTTCCGCTGATCTGGAGCCGCGGCGCCGGCGGGAGGCGGTCCGGCTGGTTCTGAAGGCCCGCGCCCGCGACGGTCACGGCGTCCGTCTTCTCGGCACCGCGGTCGAGGAGCTTGAACAGCGCGACGACGGCGATCATCGCCACGACGGCGAGCGCCGCGAGCAGGACGCCGAAACCCACGACGGTTCCGGTCGAGACCCGGTCGGGCTCGACCTCGATCTTGTGCGAGCCGCCGCTAGTCGCGTCCATGCGCCAGCGCCTCCGGGTAGCCGGGGTCGTGCACGGGCAGAAGAGGCCGGCCCGCGAGATTGCGCACGTACAGGGCGATCCACACGCCGCCGAGCCCGAGCGGCGCGGCGAGATCCATCCAGTGGATGCGGAGCGTGCCCTTCGAGAAGGCGGGGAGGACGAGCCAGGCCACGTCCACGAAACGCATGAAGAGGAGCAGCGCCGCGGCGCCGAAGAGGATCCGGGGGTTCCGGTTGGCCTGCCGCGAGAGAAGAAGCAGGAAAGGCAGGACGAAGTGAAAGACGAGGACCGCCGCGCCGACCGCGCCCCAGCCGCCGCGCAGGCGCGCCAGGTACCAGGAAATCTCCTCCGGCAGGTTGCCCGACCAGGTGATCAGGTACTGCGAGAACGAGACGTAGGCCCAGAGCATCACGAAGGCGAAGAGCATCTTGCCGAGGTCGTTGCGCGTGCGTCCGCCGACGAGGGCCGCGACCGTCTGTTCTCCCGAGAGCCGCAGGACGGTCGCCGTCGCGAGCGCGAGCCCGCCCAGCGCCTGGCCGATGATGAAGAGCACGCCATACATCGTCGAGTACCAGTGCGGCTCGAGCGACATCACCCAGTCGACCGAGGTGAACGTCGTCGTGAGGCCGTACGCGACGAGGCCGCCGCCCGACAGGAGCTGTAGGCGCCGGTCGAGTCCCGGGTCGGCGTGCGCATCCTGTGCGCGCGACCACTTGTCGAGGAAATAGGCGAAGCCAAGCCAGAGGGCGAAGGCCAGCACCGCGCGGAAGAGGAAGAACGGCGTGTTCAGGTAGAGGACCTTCTTGCGGAGGATCTCGTCGGCCGCGACGGCGTCCGCGTGCGCCCACTCGTAGAGGCGGGGAAGCCCCGCGAGGACCGGCAGGAAAGCGAGCGCCATCAGGGGAAGCGTCCGCATGGCCGCCTCGAGCTCGCGACGGATCGCAATGCCCCAGGCACCGCCCGTCAGGTACTGGAGCATCAGCACCGCCATCGAGCCGGTGGCGAGTCCGTTCCAGAAGACGAAGGCGAGCAGATACGACCGGAAGAACTGGTCGGGGTTCGCGACCGCGCCGAGGCCGCAGACGACGAGCGCCGCGAGGCCCACGAACAGAGGGGTGCGGGAGGCCTTCACGGCACGTGCTCCCCGGGCACGGCCGTCGGGGCGATCGGGTGCTCGCGCCAGTCCTCCTCGTTGGGGACCAGCGGGACGGCCCGCGGCGCAGCCTGCGGCGACTCGAGGGCGGGGCGGGCGTCGGCCGGCACGTCGGAGATCGTCGCGCCCTGCGAGAGCTGCAGCGCGCGGATGTAGGCGGCGATCGCCCAGCGGTCCTTCGGAGGGATCTGTGCAGAGTAGTCGAGCATCGCGCCGAAGCCGACGGTCTGCACGTCGAAGAAGTACCCGACCGGCGCGGCGCGGAGTCGGTCGATCTGGAAGGAGTTCGGGCGGCGGAGTCCCCGCTGCACGACGATCCCGAGGCCGTCGCCCGTCAGGCCATGGCAGGGAGAGCAGTAGATGCCGTAACGCTCGCGGCCGCGGGCGAGGAGCTCCTTCGTCAGTGGCACCGGAAGCTCCGCGATGGGCTGGCCGTTCACCTTTCCCGTCGCGAAGCGGCGGTCCGCGTTCAGGAAGCCGCGCGCCACCGTATCTTCGGGCAGCGGCCGCGCCGAGCGTCCATCGGCGAAGAAGGTGCTGCCGCGGAGGTCCTTGTACTTCGGCTGGTCCTGCATGTCTCGACGACAAGCCGTGGAGATGGCGAAGAGGACGAGGAGGAGGAAGTTCCGAGTCCTTGGTCCTTGGTCCTTCGTCGGATTCCGACCAGGGACTGGGGACTCCGGACAAAGGACTCCCTTGATCCTCATGGCTCCACGTCCATGACGATGCTCGGACGAAGCGTTTCGAGGAAAGCCCGCGTCTTCTCGCGGTCGAACTTCGGGTCGCGCGCCTCGATGCAGAGGAAGAAGCGGTCGCGCGAGGCGAGCGCGAAGCGCGGCGTGTTGAAGACCGGGTGATAGGGCATCGGCAGTCCGTTCAGCCCGAGCATGCCGAGCACTGCCGCGAACGCCGCCACGAGGATGGTCGTCTCGAAGGTCGGCACGATGAACGCCGGCGCGCTGTGGAGAGGCTTGCCGCCGATGATCAGCGGATAGGAGATGACCGAGGTCCAGTAGCACAGCGCGTATCCGAGCAGCCCGCCGAGGATGCCGCCGCCGAGCACCAGGGCGGGCAGCTTTCGGTCGTGGATGTCGAGCGCCTCGGTCAGCGCCTCGATCGGATACGGAGTATAGGCGTCGAGCTTCCGATAGCCCGCCTCCCGCGCCTCGCGGGTCGCGGCCACGAGATCGCCGGGGTTCTCGAACTCGGCCATCAGGCCGTAGAGGCCGAGCGGTCTCATTCGCCTTCCGCCGCCTTGGCCTCGGGCAGGATCTGACGCATCTCGAAGATGGAGATCATCGGCAGCACGCGGATGAAGAGGAACATCAGCGCCAGGAAGAGACCGAGCGTCCCCGCAAACGTGGACCAGTCCCAGAACGTCGGGTAGTACATCCCCCAGGAGGAGGGCAGGAAGTCACGGTGCAGGGAAACGACGACGATGACGAACCGTTCGAGCCACATGCCGACGTTGACGATCATCGCCATGGCGAAGAGGATCGGGACGGAGCGGCGAGCCTTGCGGAACCAGAGAATCTGCGGCGAGACGATGTTGCAGAAGATCAACGACCAGTAGATGAAGCGGTATGGCCCCGCCATGCGGTTGGCGATCGCATACCGCTCGTAGACGTTCCCGCTGTAGAAGGCCATGAAGGCTTCCATCACGTAGCCGTAGCCGACGATGAGCCCGGTCGCGAGCAGGATCTTGGCCATGTTCTCGAGATGGCGGGTGGTGATGAAGTCCTCGAGGCCGTAGAGCTTGCGGAGCGGGATCGCCAGAGTCAGCACCATCGCGAAGCCGGCGTAGATCGCGCCGGCGACGAAATAGGGCGGGAAGATCGTCGCGTGCCAACCCGGCACGATGCCCGCCGCGAAGTCGAAGGACACAACGGTGTGGACGGAAACGACGAGGGGCGTCGCGAGGCCGGCGAGCAGGAGCGACGCCTGCTCGTAGCGCGCCCAGTGGCGGGCGGAGCCGCGCCAGCCCATCGCGAGCGCGCCGTAGAGGATCTTCGCCCAGAGTTTCTTCGCGCGGTCGCGCAGGGTCGCGAGGTCCGGGATCATGCCGACGTACCAGAACAGGAGCGACACGGTCGCGTAGGTCGAGACCGCGAAGACGTCCCAGATGAGCGGGCTCCGGAAGTTCGGCCAGACGCTCATCGAGTTGGGGTAGGGGATCAGCCAGTAGGCGAGCCACGGCCGGCCGACGTGAATCAGGGGATAGATCCCCGCGCAAGCGACCGCGAAAATCGTCATCGCTTCGGCGAATCGGTTGATGGAATTGCGCCACGGCTGGCGCAGGAGGAGCAGGATGGCCGAGATGAGCGTGCCCGCATGCCCGATCCCGATCCACCAGACGAAGTTGAGGATCGCCATCCCCCAGCCGACGGGCTGGTTGATGCCCCAGATGCCGACGCCCTTGACGAAGAGATACGAGAGCGAGGCGAGAAGGACCATGGTCAGGGCGAAACCCGTGAAGGCGCCGAGGAACCACTGCCACGGCGTCCGGCGCGACAAAGCGATCGAGGCGATCTTGTCGGTGACGGTGGTGAACGAATAGCCGGGAGCGAGGATCGCCCGGGAGGACGACTCGGGGCCCGACGACGGACCGGAGGGCCGGAGCGCGTCGCTCATGCGTGCTCCCCGCCGGTCTTCGCGGCGCCCGGCAGCGCGTCGTTCGGGTTGGTGATCGACGCGAGGTAGGTCGTCCGCGGGCGCGTGCCGAGCTCGGTCAGGAGACCGTATTGCCGCCGCTGCCCGCGGGCCTTCGAGACCGCGCTTTCCGGGTCCGCGATGTTGCCGAACACGATGGCGCGCGCGGGACAGACCTGCTGGCAGGCCGTCACGATCTCCCCGTCGGCGATCGGACGGTTCTCGCGCTCGGCGGCGATGCGCGCGCGGTTGATGCGCTGCACACAGTAGCTGCACTTCTCCATGACGCCGCGGCTGCGCACGGTGACCTCGGGATTGCGCACCATCTTGGCGAGCTCGGTGTGAAAATCCGAATACAGGAAGAAATTGAAGCGGCGCACCTTGTACGGGCAGTTGTTGGAGCAGTAGCGCGTGCCGACGCACCGGTTGTAGACCATCTGGTTCAGTCCCTCGGCGCTGTGCACGGTCGCGGCCACGGGGCATACGGTCTCGCAGGGCGCGTCCTCGCAGTGCATGCACGTGACCGGCTGGTGCACCGTCTGCGGGTCGTCGAGGCCGCCCTCGTAGTAGCGGTCCACGCGGATCCAGTGCATCGCGCGCCCGCGGGTGACCTCGTGCTTCCCGACGACCGGGATGTTGTTCTCCGCCTGGCACGCCACGACGCAGGCGTTGCAGCCGACGCACGCGGCGAGGTCGATCGAGAGCCCCCAGGCGTAGGCCGCGGAGGGCAGTTTCGGGTAGAGCGTGTCGTCGGGACCCGGAGGCGGCGCGCCCATCTTTCGCACCGCGTCGGGATCGCGCGCGAGCGCGGCGGCGGTCACGGTCCGGACGATGTCGCGGCCCTCCATCGCGTGATGGTGCTGGGTCGTCGCGAGAAGGTAATGGCCGCCGGTCTTCCGGATCTCGAGTCCCGCGTGCGACCAGAGCCCGTCGGACCCGCGGAGCCTGTAGGCGTCGAATCCCTTGCCGTTCGCCACGCGGCCGCCGCGGGTGCGCCCGTAGCCGAGCGGCAGCGTGACGCATCCTTCGGCCTGACCCGGCTGGATCCAGGCCGGCATCGTCATCCGGCGGCCCGCGAGGAGCAGATCGAGCAGGTCCTCGTTGGCGACGCCGAGCTTTTCCGCCGTGGCGGGAGAGATCAGAGCCGCGTTGTCCCAGGTGAGCTTCGTCAGCGGCTTGGGCAGTTCCTGCAGCCACGCGTTGTTCGCGTACGCGCCGTCGCCGACCGTCGAATCCGGGCGGAAGATCGCGGTGAGCTCGCCGGCGGTCTCCGAGGCGGCGGCCTTCGAATCGGGCGGACGCAACGACGGCGAGCGCGGCGGGAGGGCCGTGCCCTCGACGACGCCGTCGTGGACGGCTTTGCGCCAGGCCGTATCGAAGTCGCCGGCGAGCCGCGCGCGCCAGAAATCCTTCACGAGATCGTGGCCCGTCTTGTCCGACTGCTCGGAAAACGCCGCGAGGAACTCGTGCGCCGACTTGCCGCCGAAGAGCGGCAGGATGAGCGGCTGGAGGATCGTGACCGTGCCGTCGTAGGCGCGCGCGTCGCTCCACGCCTCGAGCGAATGCGTCTCCGCGACGTGCCAGTGGCAGAGGCGCGACGTTTCGTCCTCGTAGAGGCCGAGCCGCAGGCGCAGCGGCACCTTCTCCATCGCCTCGGCGAATCGGAGGTCCGCGGGCGCGGTGTAGACGGGATTGCCTCCCACGACGACGAGGGTCGAGACCTTGCCGGCGCGCATTTCGTCGGCGAGCTGCGCGAGCGCCGCCGCGCCGCCCGGCGGCCCGGCGAGCACGGGCTCGGTGTAGACGACGGTCTTGCCGGCATTGCCGAGCCGCTCGTTGATCGCGTGCGCGAGCGCGTGCACCGCTGCGGGCTGGCCCTCGCCGGCGAGGACGAGGCCGGACCCCTTGTGCGCCAGGAGGTCCTTCGCCACGGCCGCGGTGAAGGGGTCCGAGGAGGCGCCGCCCGTCGTTGCGCCGGCGGCCGCCGCGACGGCGCGCGCCAGAGCCTCGATCCCGGCTGGCGTCAGCGGGCGGCGGTGGTCCGCGCGGGCGCCGGTCAGCGTCGGCGTGGATTCCGCGACGTAGAGCCGATTGGGGTTCTCGCCGCGGCGGCGCGAGGCAAAGTCGCGTGCCGCGCGCGCCGGCGCGGGTCCTTCCGCGAGGAAGTCCGCCTCGAGCGACAGGATGACGTCCGCGCGGTCGAAGGCGTAACGCGGCTCGAGGCGTTCGCCGAAGGCGGCCTGGGTCCCGGCGTACACGTTCTCGCGGCCGGCCGGCTCCCAGACGACCCAGCGCGCCTCGGGCAGCTCCGCCAGCTTCTGCGCCATCTGTGCGGCGAAGGTCGGGGAGCTCGTCGCGCCGGTCAGGAAGCGCAGTCCCGCGCCACGGCCCGGACGCTCCTTCTCGACGGCCAGCCGGGCCGCCGCGAGGAAAGCGCTCCAGGGGCGGATCTCGCCGCGCTCGGAGAGCGTCTGCGAGCGGTCGGGATCGTACAGGCCGAGGACGAAGGCCTGCGCGAAGATGTCGGTCCCGCCGAGGCTCGCGGGATGGAGCGCGTTGCCCTCGATCTTCGTGGGCCGGCCTTCGTTGCTCTCGGCGAGGACGCCGCGGGCGTAGCCGCCGTGCACGTGCGCGGTCGCGTAGAAGAGCGGCTCGCCGGGCACGACGTCCTCGGGCGCCTTGACGTACGGGTAGATGTGCTCGGTCGGCTGGCGCGTGCAGGCCGTCAGGCCCGCCATCGCGAGCGATGCCGCGCCGAGCGTCAGCAGCTCCCGGCGGTCCACGCCCGAGTCGATCGGGACGCGGAACTCGCGGTGCAGGTGCTCGCGGAAGTCCGCGCTCGCGCCGAGCTCGTCGAGCGATCTCCAGGGGCCCGCCGTCCCCGCGGCCTCGCGGAGTTTCGAGAAGTCGCTCATCGGTGGCACGTCGTGCAGTCCGTCAGCTCGCGGACCGTCCGGACGTGGTACTCGGATTTCAGCCGCTCCCCGATCTCCTCCTGGCGCGCGGCGGGCACGTACCCCATCGTGAAGACCTGGTCCCTGGGACGAAGATACTTCTCCGTGTTGCGGTGGCACTCAAGGCACCAGGACATCTGGAGGGTCGGGTGCTGGGAGATCAGCGGCATCTGGTCGACGCGGCCGTGGCAGGTCTCGCAGCCGACTCCCTTGGCCACGTGGATCGAGTGGTTGAAGTACACGTAGTCCGGCAGGTCGTAGACCTTGACCCAGTCGATCGAGCGGTCCGTCCGGAAGCTCGCCCGGACGGGCTCGAGCTCCGGGCTCTGGTCCCAGATCTGGGAGTGGCAGTTCATGCAGGTCTTCGTCGGCGGGATGTTCGCGAAGGCGGCGCGCTCCACCGTGGTGTGGCAGTAGCGGCAGTCGAGCCCCATCGCCCCGACGTGGTGCTTGTGGGAGAACTGAACCGGCTGGACACGCGCAACGCCCTGGAGCGTCGTGTAGGGGGAACGGTTCAGGGCGTCGAAGAGCCAGAGGAGCAGCGCGAGGAAGAAGACCGCGCCGAAGACGGAGACCCGCGAGATCGTATTCGTGCTGCGATGAAAGACTTGCATCGGAGCGAGCTCGCCTCCGGGGATTCGGCGGGAGTCTATTTCAAGAAAGGCCCTGCCGCAGTATTTGCGCCATATGAAGAGGCCGCCGGCCGGAGAGCTGCCGGATCTGCTCGCGGCAGGAGAACCCGTCGGCGATGATGCGCGTCTCGTTCGAAGCGGCGAGGATCTCGGGCAGCAGGCGGCGCTCGGCGCACCGCCGGGAGATCTCGTAGTGCTCGCCGCGCTCGAAGCCGAAGGCACCGGCCATGCCGCAGCAGCCGGCGTCGAGGATCTCGACCTCGAGGCCCGATCCGGCGAGCAGGGCCTCGTCGTCGGACATCCCGAAGAGAGCCCGCTGGTGGCAGTGCGGCTGCGCAAGGGCGCGGCCGGAGAGGCGGCCGGTGAGGAGTCCTGGCGCTTCGCGCCGGAGGAAACCCGCTAGGAGATGCGTCTGCCGAGCCAGCCGCCCGGCGTCGGCGTCTTCGGGAAAGAGCTGGGCGAGCTCGTCGCGGAAGACCGCGGCGCAGGAGGGCTCGAGCACGACGACGGGGACCCCCTGACGGAGGGGCTCCCGGAGGGCATCCAGGACGCCCCCTAATAGATGTTGCGCCTCGGGGAGCCGGCCCGAATCGTAGAGGGGCCGGCCGCAGCAGAGGTCCCCTTCGGGGATTTCGACGGTAAACCCCGCCGCCTCCAGCACTTGCACCGAGTCGCTGGCGATCTCCGGAGCGAAAGCGTCGGTGAACGTGTCGGGAAAGAGAAGGACCCGCCGGATTGGGCTCCCGGCAACGGGCATCGGAGCGGCCCGGCTCCGAAACCAGTCCCGGAACGTGCCCCGCGCGAGGCGCGGGATCTCGCGCTCGGGCGCCATCCCGGCAAACGCCTTCGCGATCCGCGAGAGCCCGGGCGTTCCGGTGAGGAAATTGGCGAGCCGGGGAGCGCGGGAGCCGGCGCGCGCCCAGAAGTGGATCGATCCGAAGATCCGGGCCGACCGCGGCCGGCGCCGGGCGGCGTAGTAGTGGTGCAGGAATTCGGCCTTGTAGGCCGCCATGTCCACGCCGACCGGGCACTCCGAACGGCAGGCCTTGCACGAGAGGCACAGGTCGAGCGCCTCCTTGACCTCCGCGCTCTCCCAGCCGCCGCGCACGACCTCGCCCCGCAGCATCTCGAAGAGGAGACGCGCGCGGCCGCGCGTCGAATGCCGCTCCTCGCCGGTCGCGCGGAAGCTCGGGCACATCGTGTCGCCGTCGTCGCGCCGGCACTTGCCCACGCCGACGCAGCGGAGCGTCGCGCGCGCGAGGCTGCCGCCGTCCTGCGGGAATCGGAAGACCGTCGCGCCGCCCGGCGGGCCCGGCAACCCGCCCTCGAGGCGCAGGTTCGCGACGATGGGATTCGGGTCCACGACCTTTCCCGGATTCATGAGCCCGTCGGGGTCCCAGATGCGCTTGAACTCGCAAAACGCCTCGACGAGCTCCGGCCCGAACATCTTCGGCAGGAGCTCCGCCCGCGCCTGGCCGTCGCCGTGCTCGCCGGAGAGCGAGCCGCCGTAGGAGAGGACGAGGTCCGCGGCCTCGCCGACGAACGCGCGGAACCGCGCGATGCCCGTCTTCGATTCGAGATCGAAATCGAGACGCGTGTGGACGCACCCGTCGCCGAAGTGCCCGTAAAGATCGCCGCGATAGCCGTGGCTCTCCCAGAGGCGGCGCAGGTCGCGCAGGTAGGCGCCGAGCTTCTCCGGCGCGACGGCGGAATCCTCCCAGCCCTCCCACGTCAACGGGCGGCCGGCGGGATGCGCCGTGGCGGGCAGGCCGGCCTCCCGCACGGCCCACACGCGGCGCTGCTGCGCAAGCTCCGTGAAGACGCGCGTGCGCGGAGCCGGTCTTCCGCGGAGCAGGTCCTCCTCGAGCATCCGGGCTTTCGCCGCGGCGGCCTCGGTGCTCTCCGCGCCGAGCTCGACGAGCAGCCAGCCGCCGCCCTCGGGAAGCAGTGCGAGCCCCTCGAGGCTCAGGCCCGCCGACCGCGCGTCGGCGACGAGGCCGTCGTCCAGGCCCTCGAGACCGGCGGGCCGGTGGGCGAGCACCTGCGGGACCACGTCGGCCGCCGCGAAGACGTCGGGATAGGCCGCGACGAGCAGGACGCGCGCGCGCGGGCTCGGGATCAGATGCAGCGTCGCCTCGAGCACGGTGGCGCACGTCCCTTCGGAGCCGACGAGCGCGCGGGCGACGTGGAAGCCGTTTTCGGGGAGGAGTGCGGGCAGGTTGTAGCCCGAGACGCGCCGCGGGATCGCCGGAAACCTCGCGCGGATCGCCGCGGCGTGCCGGTCGCGGAGCGAGGCGAGCGCACGCGTAGATCTCTCCCCGCCGTCCGCCGCCCGCGACGATCTCCCGGAGCTCGCCTTCGCTCGTCGCCCCGACGCGCAGGCGCGCGCCGTCGGAGGTCAGGACATCGAGCGCCGCGACGTTGTCGGCGGTGCGCCCGCCCTCGCCCTCGAAGCGCGCGAGCACGGAGTGCACGCCGCAGGAGTCGTTGCCGATCATGCCGCCGAGCGTGCAGTACGCGTGCGTCGCCGGATCGGGCCCGAACGTGAGGCCGTGCCGCTCCGCTTCCCGCCGCAGATCGTCGAGCACCGCGCCCGGCTCGACGCGCGCGAGCCGCCGCGCGGGGTCGACTTCGAGAACGCGGCGGAGATGGCGCGAGAAGTCGAGCACCACGGCCGCGTTGCAGCACTGGCCCGCGAGAGACGTTCCTGCGCCCCGGGTCAGGACCGGCGCGCCGACTCGGCGGCACACCGCGACCGCCGCGGCGACGTCGTCGATGGACTCGGGAACGACGACGCCGATCGGGACCTGGCGGTAGTTCGACGCGTCGGTCGCGTAGAGGGCCCGGCTTCCGGCGTCGAAACGGACCGCGCCGCGGACCTCGCGGGCGAGGGCGCTCGCGAGCGCGGCAACGTCCGTCCCGGCGGAAGCCGGACGATCCGAGGACATCGGTGGGCGATGCTAGCGCGATTCGTAATTTTGAGTCGGCCGCCAAGATTCCGAATCGCAACGATGGGATGAATCGGGGCGGTCCCGAGCATCGAACCATTCGTCCCAGTCCACTTGCCGTTCGTCACAAAGAGGTGTGGCCGCATTGATGGCAGTGGTGTTGCTCTCTCGAAACGCGGACGCAAAGGGTCGCGTCCGATGAGAGAGGAGCTTATGGCGAGACGAAATCGATTCGGGCTGTGGGGGGTATTGCTCGTCCTCGGTCTCGCGGCGGCCGGGCCGTTGCTGGCCGACGGATCGCAAGTCGGTACGTTGAAGGGACGCGTGCGCGACGAGTCGGGCGGCGCGCTTCCGGGCGTCACCGTCGAGCTGACGAGCGCCGACAAGGGATTCACCCGGACGGAGACGACGGACGCGTCCGGCGCCTTCACGTTCGCGGTGCTGCCTCCGGGACGGTACAACGTTCGGGCGACACTCGTCGAGCTTCGAGACATTCGAGTCGAACAACAACCTGGTGACCGCCGAGAAGACGACGGTCGTCGACGTCAGCCTGAAGCTCGCGGCGACCGCCGAGACGATCACGGTCTCCGGCTCCGCGCCGCTGGTGGACAAGACGAACGTCTCCGATACGACGCACATCGATTCCTCGCTGACGGACTCGCTCGCCGTCGTGCGCGGCTATCAGAGTGTCATCGAGCTCACGCCGGGATTGAATGACGCGGACGCCGACGGGAACACGAACTCGCACGGCGCCGTCGACAGCTCGAATCTGTATCTCTTCGACGGCGTCGACTCGACGGACCCGACGACGGGCACCTTCGGCGCCAACAACAACTTCGACACGATTCAGGAGGTCGTGGTATCCAACTCCGCGATCTCCGCCGAGTACGGCCGCGCCCAGGGCGCCGTCGTCAACGTCATCAGCAAGTCGGGCACGAACATCTTCCATGGATCCGCCCGGACGCTCGTCACCAACGACAACTGGAACGAGCAATTCAAGGGCGGCGACGACTTCCACCGCGACAAGCTCAACCACAATGTCTACGACTACCTCTTCACGCTCGGCGGGCCGGCGTGGAAGGACCACGTCTGGTTCTTCGGCGGCTACGAGCGCAACCCGCAGTTCACGCCGCCGACGCAGGTGGCGATCTCGGAGCTCAACCCGCCGCCGCTGTCGGGGCAGAGCTATTCGTCCAACCGCGAGTTCGTGGCCTGGCAGGGCAAGATCTCGGGCCAGATCACGCCGTCGCACGCGGTGACGTTCTCCGCGCAGGCCGATCCGTTCACGGGCATCATCCGCAACTACTGGAACGAGTTCGGTCTGCCGGCCGCGGAACTGTTCGCTTTGACGGCTCAGAACCAGTCGGACGACTGCCCCTGGGCTTGCATCTGGCAGGCCCGGTACACGGGCGTGTTCGGCGCCAGCGTCTCGGCCGAGGCTTCCTACGCGCAGCAGCGCGGCGGTCTCACGGTCAACAACAAGTTCGACAGCGGCACCTTCGATGGCTCGCCGATTTTCAATCTGGCGGAAGGGCTCTTCTACAACGGCAACCCCTTCAACGGGCTCGTCGAGCGGCCGCGCGACCAGGGCAACGTGGCCATGAGCCTCTACCAGCAGCTCTTCGGCCACTCGCATCAGTTCAAGGTCGGCGTCGACTACCAGAAGATCAAGTCCGAGTCGTCCTATACCTACCCTGGCAACCAGAGCTTCTTCGTGTCCGGTTTCGACGCCGCGACGCGCACGATGCTCCTCCAGCCGGGCGACCAGTGGTTCAAGGGCACGACGCCGGCGCCCTCGGTCTCGACGGGCACGATCTACGGCATCTACGGCCTCGACCGCTTCGACGCCACCGACCGGCTCTCGTTCAACCTCGGCCTTCGCGTGGACGTCCAGGACGGAAAGAGCGACCTGAAGCAGGCCGTCGTCTCGGCGACCACGGTTTCGCCGCGCCTCTCGGCGTCCTACGACATCTTCGGCAACGGGAAGACGATCGCCTCCGCCGCCTACGGTCAGTACCGCGACTTCCTCGTCCAGAGCATCATCGATTCGATCTACAGCGGCGTGCCGCAGCTCACGAACTTCGATTTGTATACCTGGGACGGCTCGGCATGGCAGTTCACGCAGGCCATCCGCTCCGGCGGCAACGACGCTCCGGTCAACAACGATCTGACCCCCTCGAAGGTCAACGAATTCAACATCGCGCTGCAGCAGCAGCTCGGCAACACGATGGCGGTCGGCATCCGCGGCATCTACCGGAAGTGGGACAACCTCATCGATGACGCGCGCGTCATCGATGCGGCCGGGCAGAAGATCACGACCCCCGAGAACTTCACGGACGGCCAGCTGAAGCGGTACTACAAGGCGATCGAGCTGACGGCCGAGAAGCGCTTCTCGAACAACTGGCAGATCCTGGCGAGCTACACGCTCTCGCGCGCCGAAGGCAACCACGAGGCCGTGTTCGCTTCCCAGCTCTTCGACTATTCCGGCGACACCTGCAACGTTCCGGCGGTGACGCACCATGACTCGAACGGCAACCTCGTCGTGGACGCGCCGGCCGTGAGCGGCGACTGCGCCAGCATCCTGGCGAACAACCGGCGCGGCCTGCTCTCCTACGACGCGACGCACCTCGTGAAGATTTTCGCGGCGTACACGTATCCGTTCTCGTTCATGAGCCTCACGGCGGCGCCGTCGTTCACGTTTACCTCGGGCCTGCCGTATCAGGAGCAGCAGACCTTCAACATTCACGGCGACACCGACGTCTACTACTACACGCAGAAGGGCTCCTCGCGTCTGCCCAACTGGTACCAGTTGAACTTCGCGCTCGAGGCGGACTTCCGGATCTTCAACCCCGTCGAGTTCGGCATCAAAGGAGCGGTCTTCAACCTGACCAACCAGCAGCCGGTCACCAACGGAGTCAGCCTGCTTCCGAACGCGGCGTTCGGCACGCCGCAAAGCAACGGTTCGCTCAATCCGCCGCGCAACTACCAGTTCAGCGCGGTCGTGAAGTTCTAGCTTCCTCTCCTCTCGCGGGGCTCCGGTTCGCCGGGGCCCCGCTTTCCTGCGTGCTTCGGGGACGGCACAGTGAGACTTTCCAGCACACGTTCGGGACGAAGCCGGCGCCGGGACGGACGAACACGGCGGCGGGACGTCCGTAACCTTGTCAACCGCCTTTCGTATCAGCGTTCAGGAGGCATCCTACGGCTACACAAAGAGCAACATTGAAGATCCGTGCCTTGATCGTGGATGACGAGCCGCTCGCGCGCGAGCGAATCCGCGGCCTCCTCGCGGAGGACGCGGAAGTGGAAGTGGTCGGGGAGTGCTCGGACGGCCGGGAGGCGGTGGAGGCCATCCGGCGGCTCGCTCCCGATCTCGTCTTCCTGGACGTCCAGATGGCCGAGATGGACGGCTTCTCGGTCCTCGACGAAGTCGGCGGGGAGCGGATCCCGGCCGTCATCTTCGTGACGGCCTTCGACCAGCATGCGCTGAAGGCCTTCGAGGTGCATGCCCTCGACTTTCTTCTGAAGCCGTTCGACCGCGAGCGGTTCTGGCAGGCGCTCGCCCGCATCAAGGATCACCTGCAGTTCGCGACCCCGGGAGTCCTCAACCAGCGGATCCTGAGTCTCCTCGAAGACCTGCGGAAGCCGCAGCCGGGGCACGTCGACCGCCTCGCCCTGAAGACCGGCGGCCGCGTGTCGTTCCTGCGCGCGGATGAGATCGACTGGATCGAGGGCGAGGGCAACTATGCGCGGCTCCACGTTTCGAAGCAGTCTCATCTGATCCGCGAGACGATGAACCAGCTCGAGTCGCGGCTCGATCCGTCGCGGTTCCTGCGGATCCACCGGTCGACGATCGTCAATACCGAGCGCATCAAGGAAATCCAGCCGCTCTTCAACGGCGCCTACGGCGTCCTGTTGAAGGATGGGACGCGGCTCACGCTGTCGCGCGGCTATCGCGACCGGCTGCGCGTGCTCACGGGCGAAGAGGTGTGAAGGACCGGGGTCCGGGCGCGGCGGGCGCCGTCGCGCGGCCCGTCCCCGCGGAGAGCGCGCTCGTCGTCTCCGGACGGCTGTCCGTCCCTCAGGCGTTGCGGGTGCCGGGGCCGGCCCGCATCGTGGCCCCAATGGAGCCCCCGGCCGGCGCTTCCGGAAATTCCGGCCATCGCCTTCGCTCGCGCGGGCGCGGCGGAGAGCCCCTCACCGGCGCGTCCCGAGGATCTGATCGCCGTCGCGGAGGCGCTCGGCATCCCGTGGGAGCGGCTCCTCGCCGCCGAGATCGCGGCCGAGCGCACGCTTCGCGGTTTCGTGGGAGAGGCCGCGGAAGATCAGCCGCTCTGGAAGTTTCTCTCGGCGCTGCCGGCGACGGCACTCGATTCGTGGCGCGTGCGCGAACGGCTGGCCGACCGCATCCGGGAGGCCCGTCTGACGCGATCCGGCGCGGCCGTGCGCTGCGTTCGTGAGGCCGTGGACGACCTGTGCGGCCGCGGTTCGAGCACGTCCCGTTCGCGGGATCAGGCCCTCGCCGTGCATCTCTCCCTCGCGCTCGAGCGCGTGCGCGAGCTCGCGCGCGCGGCGCGAGTGGCGGAACGGCTGCGCGGCGAACGTGCGGAGCGCGTCGCCCGCGTCGTCGAGCGCACCGGCTGCACCGAAGGCGACGCGGCCTGGGCGGTCGGACGGGCCGAGGCGCCCGGCCGCACGCACGCGATCGATGACGCCGTCCGGCAGGCGCGCGCGGAGGGCTTCGAGATCCCCGCCGCCGCGTCGGAGTTCCACGCCTTCCTCGCGCTGCGGAAGCTCGCGCGACGCCATCCCGTGCGCCGCAGCCGCCGGGCGGCATCGCGTCCCCAACCGGCCGCGCGCCGCCACGCGCACCACCGTCTCGCTTCGTAGTCCCCGAAAACCGCCTCGAGAAGCGCGGAGGATGTCGCGCCTTTGCGTGACCCAGGTATTCGGATTTCCGTCATCGCATCCGTATTCCTGAATCGCACTGCGGCGAGGCGCGAGGTGTCCGGGCATTCATCACGCGTGATTGATTTTTCGTCCCCGCTTTCGGCGCGTCGGTCATTCGTCACGTGATGAACGAGAATGGCAACGGCATTGCTCTTTCCAGGTGGCGCGCCGGCGTGCGGCGCGGCTTTCAACTCGAGCAGAGGGAGGAACAATGCGACAACGGCTTATTTGTACGGTCGCCGGGCTCGCGATGCTGGCGCTCGCCGTGGCGGCGCCGCCGGTCTTCGCGCAGTTCGGCGGAAACACGGGCGGCATCGACGGCAAGGTTGTCGACGAGCAGGGGGCGGTGCTCCCGGGCGTGTCGGTGACGGTGACCGGCGTCGGCGCGCCGCAGACGGTCTATTCGGATGCGCGCGGCGATTTCCACGTCGTCAACCTGGCGCCCGGCGTCTACACCGTGACGGTGGCGCTTCAGGGCTTCTCGACGGTCAACCGCGAGAACGTGACGGTGGCCCTGGGCCGCAACACGGAGCTGACGATCCCGATGAAGCTCTCGGCGGTCGCGGCCACGGTGACGGTCTCGGGCGAAACGCCTGTCATCTCGACGAAGAAGGTCGAGACCGGCGCCGCGATCACTCAGGAGGAGTTGAGGTCGATCCCGAATGCCCGCGATCCGTGGGTCGTGCTGCAGTCCGCTCCGGGCGTGCAGATCGACCGCATCAACGTGGCCGGCTCGGAGTCGGGGCAGCAGTCCAACTTCGCCGGCAAGGGATCGACGGCCGGCACCTTCGCGGTGGACGGCGTGAACCTGACCGACATGTCGGCTCTGGGGGCGTCGGCGGGGTACTTCGACTTCGACTCGTTCCAGGAGATGCAGGTCATCACCGGCGGCGCCGACGCCTCGATCTCGGGCTCGGGCACGCACCTGAACATGGTGACCAAGCGCGGGACCAACGAGGTCCACGGCAGTGCCCGCCTCTTCGCCGTCGACCATCACTTCCAGTCCGACAACCTGCCCGACGAGGCGAAGACGCAGGTCGATTCGAACGGGAACCCGGCGCCGCTGGCGGCGGGCAACTCGATCAACAGCGTGCAGGACTACGGCGCCGAGGTCGGCGGGCCCGTGTGGAAGGACCACATGTGGCTGTGGGGATCGTACGGACGGGATCAGATCAACCTGATCACGGCCGGCGGCGCGACGGACAACACGACGCTGGAAGACTTCAACGCGAAGTTCAACTGGCAGATCGTGCCGTCGAACACCATGGACGTCTGGTATCTCCGGAGCGACAAGCTGAAGTTCGGCCGCAACGCGGGGCTGACACGGCCGCAGGAGACGAGCTGGAACCAGACGCTCCCGCAGAACACCTGGAAGGTGTCCGACTCGCAGATCGTGGGCTCGAGCCTGTTCCTGACGGCCCAGTACAACGGGCTGAACGGCAACTTCACGCTCGACCCGCAGGGCGATCCGAACCGGCAGACGTTCATCGACGAAGGCGGCGTGTGGCACAACACGTACGAGTTCTTCGCCGGTCCGCGTCCGCAGCGGCAGGTGAAGGCCGACGCGTCGTACTTCTTCAACGCCGGCTCGGTCGGCAACGAGCTGAAGGCCGGATTCGGCTACCTCAAGTCCGGCGCCCGGTCGACTTCCCAGTGGCCCGGAACCGCCGGCTTCCAGTTCAACGGGTCGGGACCTCTCGCGGGACAGACCTACGGCGACCTCTTCGACTGCGGCGGTCCCTGCGCGACGATCACGCGGCAGTCGAATCTTTCGATCGACAACAAGTATTACAGCGCCTACCTGCAGGACGCGATCACGTTCGACCGCCTGACGGTCAACGTCGGCGTGCGCTGGGATCAGCAGTTCGGCAACAACAACCCGACGACGATCTTCGGCAACCCGACGTTCCCGGACGTTCTTCCGACGGTCGTCTACCCGGGCGCCAACGAGCCGTTCAAGTGGACCGACTGGCAGCCCCGCGCGGGCCTGACCTACGCGCTCGGCACCAACCGCTCGACGGTGCTCAAGGCGAGCTACTCCCGTTACGCCGAGGCCCTCGGCACCGGTACGACGGGACAAGTCAATCCGACCAACGCGGTTTCGTACGCGTACTACGGCTGGAACGACGCCAACCACGATAACCTCGTCGAGCCGAACGAGGTCGACCTCAACGCGTTCGACCACAGCCGCAACTACGACCCGGCCAACCCGGGCGCCGCGGTCTCTCCCAACAATTTCGCGGCGGGCTTTCATGCACCGCGGACCTGGGAGATCGTGGCGGGAGTGGATCACGAGCTCCTCCCGGCCTTCGCGGTCGGCGTTGCCTATACCCACCGCGATTTCGGCAGCCAGCTCTACCGTTTCCCGGCGGGTACCACTCAGGCGGATTACACGCAATACATGACGATCAACGGGTCTCTCCCGTCGCAGTTCGGCGGTGGCGCCTACTCGGCGCCGGTCTATGAGCTGACATCGTGCTTCAACAATCCGGACACCTGCGTGCCTCCCCCGGGCTACACGTGGACCAACCGGACTGATTTTCATCAGACCTACGACGGCGTGGATCTGGTCCTCACGAAGCGCCTGTCCAACCGCTGGATGATGCGCGGCAGCTTCACGTACAACGTCAACAAGCAGCACTCCGGGGCCAACGGCTGCGTCGATCCGACGAACATCGTGCCGGGCCAGTCGGGCGACACCAGCAACCCGGCGACGGCCTACACCGGCGAGAGCTGCGCGGACGGCGCCTTCGTGGCGTCACGCTCCACGGGGAGCGGCTCGAAGGACAGCGTCTTCCTGAACTCCAAGTGGCAATTCAACGTCAACGGGATGTACCAGCTGCCCATGAACTTCAACGTGGCGGCGAGCATCTACGGGCGCCAGGGATACCCGATCCTTCCGTTCCAGCGCGTCTTCGGGGATGACGGCTTCCAGCGCGATGTGGTGGCCGCGACGGCGGACAGCCTGCGGTACGACAACGTCTTCGAGCTCGACTTGCGCGCCGAGAAGCTCATCCCGATCACGCAGACGGCCAACGTGACGCTCTCGGCGGACCTCTTCAACGTGACGAACCAGGACACGGTGCTCCAGCGTTTCAACCGGCTGAACCGGTCGAACACGGGCCTGATCAAGGAGATCCAGAGCCCGCGCATCTGGCGGTTCGGCGCCAGGGTGAGCTTCTAGACTTCCCACAGCGGATTTCTCTTCCCCGAGCCCCGCCGGGAGTCCGGCGGGGCTTTTTTTTGGTGGAAGATCGCGCCGGGGGCCTTGTTGTGGACGCCGGAATGCGAACGGGGAAGGTGAGGGTCGCCGCGCTCCTGCTCGGGACCGCGCTCGGCGCCGCCGCCTGCCGCGGCCGCGCGACCTTTCCGAAGGCGCCGGTCCTCGTCATCTCGATCGACACCCTGCGCGCCGACCACCTGCCGGCCTACGGCTATCACGATGTTGCGACGCCGGCGCTCGACGCCCTTCGCCGCGACGCGGTCCTCTTCGAGAACGCCTACAGCCACGTGCCCCTCACGCTCCCGTCGCACGTGACGATGCTGACGGGCCAGCTTCCGCCGCAGGCCGGCGTGCGCGACAACACGGGATACGTCCTTTCGCCGGACCACCCGACGCTCGCCGAACGCCTGCGCGGCTCCGGATACGCGTGCGGCGCAGCCGTCTCCGCCGTCGTTCTCGCGAAGACCTCCCGGATCGACCGGGGGTTCGACTTCTACGACGACAACGTCGAGGCCGCGGCGCCGGGACTGCCGCTCGGCGCCATCCAGCGATCGGGCTTCGAGAGCGAGCGGATCGCGGAGGGCTGGGTCGGCGGGCATGCCGATCGACCCTTCTTCTTCTTTCTCCACCTCTACGAGCCCCACACGCCGTACGCGCCGCCGGAGCCTTTCGCGAGCACGTACCGGGACCGGCCGTACGACGGCGAGATCGCGACGGCGGACGCGATCGTCGGGAAGTTTCTCGCTTTCCTGAAAGCCAGGGGCCTCTACGACGGCGCGGTCGTGATCCTGATGTCCGACCACGGCGAGGGGCTGGGCGATCACGGAGAGGAGGAGCACGGCCTCCTGCTGTACCGCGAGTCCCTGCACGTGCCGCTGCTCGTCAAGCTGCCGGGACGGCGGCGCGCGGGGGAGAGCATCGCGCGGCCCGTGGGCCTCGTGGACGTCTTCCCGACCGTTCTGGAGCTCGTCGGTCTCGACGTGCCTCGGGGCATCGCGGGCGCGCCCCTCCTCGCGCCCGCCAGTCCGCGGGACAAAACGCGCGCGATCTACAGCGAGACGCTCTTCCCGCGCTATCACTTCGGATGGAGCGATCTGGCGGCTCTCACCGACGACCGGTACTCCTACATCCACGGTCCGCGGGCGGAGCTCTACGACATCGTGGCGGATCCGCGGCAGAAGCGGGACCTCTCGGCCGGCCTGCCGCCCGCGTACCGGTCGCTGCGCGCGGAGCTGCTTGCGATGCCGCGCCCGCGGCAGGCACCGGGCGCCTCCGATCCCGAGCAGATCCGCAAGCTCGCGTCGCTCGGCTACATCGGCCAGGCGTCGCCGTCGGAGACCGCCGAGAATCTCCCCGATCCCCGCGATCACGTCGCCGAGCTCGAGGAGATGCGCGACGCCCTCGCTCTGTATTCGCAGCGCCGCTACGCGGAGGCGGCCGCCGCGTTCCGCGTCCTGCTCGCGAAGAATCCCGCGATGGCCGACGCATGGGGATCCCTCGCCGAGGCCGAGCACAAGCTCGGGCGGCACGAGGCCTCGCTGGCGGCCCTGGAGCGCCAGGACCGTCTCACGCCGGGCTCGCCGCACATCCTCCTGTCGTTCGCCAACCAGTACCTGGAGCTGCAGGATCTCGATCGCGCGCGGCTGTACGCCGAGCGGGCGCTGGCCGCCAACGCCCCGCCGGAGGCGAACGAGGTGCTCGCGCGCATCGCGCTCGCGCGGCGCGACTGGCCCGAAGCGGAGCGCCAGGCCAACCTCGCGCTGGAAGGGCATCAGGGCCGCAAGCTCCCCTACATCGTGCTGGCGCAGGTGCGCAGGGCCCGCGGCGATCTTCCGGGCGCCCTCCAGATGCTCGACGAGGTGCAGGCGAAGCTCCAGAGCTCGGGGCAGGGCGAGATGTCGAATCTCCACTACTTCCGCGCGGACATCCTCGCGCGGATGGACCGAACGGCGGAAGCCGAGGCCGAGTTCCGCAAGGAGCTGTCGATCTTTCCCGACAACACTGCGGCGTGGACCGGGCTCGCTCTGCTGCACGCGAGCCTCGGACAGCCGGAGGCGACGCGACGCGACCTCGAGGATCTCCTGCGCACCGTGCCGACGCCGCGCGGGTACGCCGCCGCGGCCGAGACTCTGCGGATCCTCGGGGACCCCGAGAGCGCGCGACGCCTCGAGGAGCGGGCCCGTCTCGGGGGCGGCTCGGCCGGCGCGGGTCAGCGCGCCTCGGCGGGACCGCAGAGGGGATAGTCGGCCGGATCGCGCACGAGGCCGGCGCGGACGGGCTTGGCGAGAACGTAAGCGGCCGCCTCGCGCAGCGCGCGCGCATCCGGCAGGAGCCGCTCGGCGTATCCGCGCTGCCAGAGCGCTTGCCCTCCGCGCCGCCGCCAGGCCTGGCCGCAAAGAGACTTCCAGAGCGTGACGGCGGCCGGGAGCCGGTCGCGCCGCGGGACGGCAAGCAGGAGGCATCCGTGGTCCGCCATGAGGCAGTAGGCGTGGAGCGCCGCGCCGGCGCGATCGAGGGCCGGGCCGAGGAGCTCCACGCACTCCATCCCGAACGCCACGTCGTCGAAGACCGGCCGCGACTGCCACGTGGCCACCGTCACGCCGAACATCGCCCCGAGCTCGCGGCCGCCGCCGGCCGATCCGGTTTCCATCGCCGAACTCTGATTGTCGCGAGCCGCGGGGGACGTTCAGGGAGTCGCGGAAGGAGCGCCGCCGACGACGCGGATCTCGTACGGGCCGGCCGCCGCCTGGGAGTGCGGGCCGCGATAACCCACGAGGATCGTTCCCGGCCGCGCCGACGCCTCGGCGATCCGCGCCCCGATGCGATCCACCGCGAAAAACCAGCCGAACCAGGGATGGACCCAGAGCCGTCCGGGGGGCAGGCGCTCGGCTCGCGGGAGAACGTTGCCCCAGAGCTCCGAGTGCACGGGCGCGGGCGGCATCGCGCGCAGCCGGTCCACGAGCGCGTTGAATGCGGGCTCGTCGTTCCAGAAGAGGATCCGGCCGTCGAAGGTTCCTCCGGACGCCAGCACCGCGGCGCGCGAGACCGCCATCGTCGCGACAAACGCCCGGGCCCAGAGTGCCCGCCGGCGCGGCTCGCGGTTCATGAGGCGCGCCGCCCCGACGGCGAGGCATGGAAGCCCCGCCACGGTCTGCAGCATGTCGAACCGCGGATAACAGATGAGGGTCAGGCCCGCTGCGACGAGGAGGAGGTCGCGGGACGAGATCTCGAATTCGCCCGGCCGCTCCCGGACCGCCTCGGCGGCGAGCGGCAGGAAGGGGAGGACGACCGCGGCGAGGGTCCCGAGGGACGGGGCGAAGCGCGCGACGGGCACGGCGACCGTGAACGGCACGACGAGCGTCCAGCGCAGCATGTCTCTCCCGGCGCCGGCGGCGGCGAAGAGCGCGAGCGCGGCGAGATACGGCGCGGAGCCGCCGAGGAAGAGCGCGGCGGCGTCGCGCGGACGGCGGCGGACGAGGAGCGCGATCGCGGCGAGGACGAGCGCGTAGGCGGCCGTCTGCTTGAGGAGGATCGCGAGGCCCAGGAGGAGCCCCGCCCGCGCGGCGCGCCCGCGCGAGAGGGCCGAGGCGATCGGAATCGCGAGCGCGGACATCAGGACGGTGGGCCAGACGGCGTTGCCGTCGGCGGCGTAGAAGAGCGCGACGAAGAAGGCGGAGGCGAGCATGCGCACGCCAGGCGAGAACCGGCGGGTCTCCCGAAGGATGGCGACGTGGGCGGCGAACGGCCCCGCGATCGCGAAGAGATCGAGCGTGAATCCGCGGACTCCGAAGAGGAGGAATGCGATCGCGAGGAGCCCCGTCGCGCCCGGAGTGTGCTCGCGTTTGATGTCGCGGTACATCTCGAGGCCGCGCGACCAGAGGTAGCCCGGCGTCGTGACCTCGGGCCACGCGACGACCCGCAGGCGCAGAACGAGGACGAGGTGGAGGGCGAGCAGGACGAGCGCGAGGACGTCGATCCCGGGCCCGATCGGGCGCCGTCCGGAGGCGACCGCGCCGGTGACTTTCGGCTGCGGCGGTCGAAGACGACCGGCAGCCGAGAGTTTCGGTCCGGAGGGCTCACCCGCGATCCGAGCTGGAACTCGCGGCCGCCGTTCGCGGAGCGAACGCCTGCGACCAACAGCCGGACACGGCGCCCGCATCAATTTTTCAGCAGCCTGCCGGACGTTCACACGTTGAACTTGAAGAGCATCACGTCGCCGTCGGCGACGACGTAGTCCCGGCCTTCCTGGCGCACGAGCCCCTTCTCGCGGGCGGCCGCCATCGAGCCCGAGCCGACGAGGTCGTCATAGGAGACGGTCTCCGCCTTGATGAAGCCCTTCTCGAAGTCCGAGTGGATCACGCCCGCCGCCCGGGGCGCGGTGTCCCCGGCGTGGATCGTCCAGGCGCGCGCCTCCTTCTCGCCGGCCGTGAAGAACGTGCGCAGTCCGAGGAGGTGGTAGGCCGCGCGGATGAGCGCGCCGACGCCGGATTCCTCGACTCCGAGGTGCGCCAGGTACTCGCGTGCTTCGGCGTCGGGCAGCTCGGCGAGCTCCGACTCGATCTGCGCGGAGACGGCCACGGCCTCGCTGCCGAGGTGCGTCCGGGCGTACTCGGCCACGGCCGCGACCTGCGGCGACGCGGCGGCGCGCGCGAGCATCTCTTCGGACACGTTCGTCGCGAAGAGAATTGGCTTCGAAGTCAGAAGGAAGAACCGGCGCGCAATCTCCCGTTCCTCGTCCGCGAGCTCGAGCGTGATCGCGCGGCGGCCGGAATCGAGATGGGTCGTCAGCCGGTCGGCCACCGCGAGCGTCGCGCGGGCTTCCTTGTCTCCGCCGCGGGCCGCCTTCTCCGCCCGGTCGCGGATGCGAGCGACGGTCTCGAGGTCCGCGAGCACGAGCTCGGTCTTGATCGTCTCGATGTCCGCGACGGGATCGAGCGCGCCGGCGACGTGGACGATGTCCTTGTCCTCGAAGCACCGCACGACCTCGACGATGGCGTCCACCTCGCGGATGTGCTGGAGGAACTTGTTGCCGAGGCCCTCGCCCTTCGACGCGCCCTTGACGAGGCCCGCGATGTCCACGAATTCGATCGCCGCGGGCACGATCGTCGTGGTTTTCGCGATCTTCGCGAGCGGCGCCAGGCGGCCGTCCGGCACGGTCACGACACCGACGTTCGGGTCGATCGTGCAGAAGGGATAGTTGGCCGCCTCGGCCTTTCGCGTGCGGGTGAGGGCGTTGAAGAGGGTCGACTTGCCGACGTTCGGAAGCCCGACGATTCCGGCGCGCAGCATGAGCGGCGCAGTTTACCGTCATCCGTCGGGGCGGGGCGAAACGCCGTTAGAATCCCCGGGACTTGAGCGCCAATCCCGCGTCGTCCGGTCCGAGACTGCTGCGCGTCGTCTCACGCTGGGAGATCGTCGCGCTCTCGGTCAACGACGTCATCGGCAGCGGCGTCTACTTGATCCTCCCGGTCGCGGCGGCGCAGCTGCTGGGCGCGGCGAGCGTCTGGGCGATCCTGGCGGCGGGGTTCGCGGTGCTGCTGCTCGTGCTGTGCTTCGCGGAGGCCGGGAGCCTCTTCGATCGCGCGGGCGGCGCATACGTCTACACCCGGGCGGCGTTCGGCGACCTCGCGGGGTTCGAGGTCGGCTGGATGACGTGGATCGCGCGCGTCGCCTCGGTGGCGGGGCTGTCGGTCTTCTTCGCGCGCGCCGTGGGATTCCTCTGGGAAGGAGCGCGGGACGGCGCCGGCAAGTGGGCGACGATCCTGCTGGGGCTCGCGTTCCTGACCTGGATCAACGTCCGCGGCGTGAAGTCCGGTGCGCGCGCCGCGGTCGTCCTGACGTGGGGCAAGGTGCTGCCGCTCGCGCTCTTCGTCGCCGTCGGGATTTTCGCCGTCCAGTGGGGCCGGGTCTTCCCGGTGCCCGCGCCGGCGCGCGAGAACTTCTTGAAGGCGGCGCTGCTCGTCCTCTTCGCGTACGCCGGTTTCGAGAACACGGCCGCCCCGGCGGCGGAGTTCCGAAATCCCAAGCGAGATGTCCCGTTCGCGCTCATCGTGATGATCGTTCTCGTCACCGTGATCTACACGGCGGTTCAGCTCGTGGCGATCGGGACGATCGACAGCCTCGGCGCCTCGCCGACGCCGCTCGCCGACGCCGCGCGCCGGATGATGGGGCCAATCGGCGGCTTCGTCCTGACGCTCGGGGCCGCGCTCTCGGTGCTCGGAACGAACAACAACACGATCCTCTCGGGGCCGCGGTATCTCTATGCGCTCGCCGAGACCGGCGCCCTGCCTGGGGTCTTCGCGCGAGTCCATCCGAAGTACCACACGCCCTACGTTGCGATCCTGACGCAGTCCGGACTCGCGGCGGCGCTGATGCTGACGGGCACCGCCGAGCAGCTCGCCGAGCTGTCGGTGATCGCGAGGCTCGCGTCCTACATCGGGACGGCGGCGGCGGTTCCGATCCTCCGCCGCAAGATGCCCGCGACGGAGCGCAGCGATCCGTCTCCCCGGCGGACCGCTCATTCCCCTCGCGGCGCTGGCGATCTGCCTGATGTTCATCTTCTCGGCCACCGGCGAAGAACCTGATCGAACCGGAGCGATCGCGCTCGCCGTCGGCGCCGCGATCTACCTGTCCCGCCGGGGCGCAATGCTGCCGCCGGAAGCCGTTTCGTGAAGAAGAAGAGGAGAGCCTCGATGAACCGATTCCCGGGATCCGCCCTCGTATTCCTCGCCGCCGCCGCCTTCGGCCAGACGCCGCCCGCGCCGTCGCCGACACTGCCGGCCGTGACGGTGCTGCGCGCCGCGCGCCTCTTCGACGGGACGGGGGAGCGCGTCCTCGAGAACGCGGTCGTCGTGGTCGAGGGGTCCAAGATCAAGGCGGTCGGCGCGGGAATCGCCGTGCCGGCCGGCGCGACCGTCGTCGATCTGGGCGACGCGACGCTCCTGCCCGGGTTCATCGACGCCCACACGCACCTCACGTCCGAGGGCGGCGGCAACTACCTTCAGGGTTTCTTCGACGGCCTGCGGCGCACCGTCGCGGAGAGCGCGTATCTCGCCGAGACTTTCGCCCGGAAAACGCTCGACGCGGGTTTCACGACGGTCCGCAACGTCGGCGCCTCCGATGACATCGACGTCGGCCTGCGCAACGCCATCGCGAAGGGCTGGGTCCCCGGGCCGCGGATGCTCGTGTCGCGCTACCCGCTCGGCGCGATCGGCGGACACTGCGACCAGACGGGATTTCCGGAGGGGACGTTCGGCCCGGGCGAGTACGGCCCGGAGAAGGGCAAGCTCGTCGGCACGGATCAAGCACGCCAGGCCGTCCGGCTGCAGGTCAAGTACGGCGCCGACGTCATCAAGATGTGCGTGTCCGGAGGCGTCCTGTCGCTCGGCGACGACGTGGGCGCGCCACAGATGACCGACGAGGAGATCGCGGCCGCGGTCGACGAGGCGCACCGTCTCGGCCGGAAGACGGCCGCGCATGCGCACGGCGATCTTGCGGCGCGATCCGCGATCAAGGCGGGCATCGACTCGATCGAGCACGGCTCCTTCATGACGGACGAGACGCTCGCGCTCATGAAGACGAAGGGCACGTACCTCGTCCCGACGCTCATGGCGGGCGAGTGGGTGACGCGGCCCGGAGCGGACTACCCGCCGGCCATCGCGGCGAAGGCCAAGGCGGCGATCGCGGTCCGCTCCGACATGTTCCGCCGCGCGCTCAAGGCCGGGGTGCGCGTGGCCTTCGGAACCGACGCGGGCGTGTTTCCGCACGGGATGAACGGGCGCGAGTTCGGACTCATGGTCGGGCTCGGCATGACGCCGGCGGCCGCGCTGAGGACGAGCGCCACGGCGGCCGAGCTCCTCGGCCTGGCCGCGACGATCGGATCGCTCGAGGCGGGGAAGGAGGCCGACATCGTCGCCGTCCCCGGGAATCCCCTCGTGGACATTCACGCCACGGAGAAAGTGTTCTTCGTCATGAAGGGGGGCAAGGTCTGGCGAAACGACGGGAAGTGACGGCCCGCACGGCCGCCGGCTTTCTCCTGGCGGGCACGCTGCTCCTTTCGGGCTGCGCGCGCCGCGGAGAGGCCGGCCGCGTGATGGTCCTCGGCATCGACGGCGCCGACCCGGAGACGATCGACCTCCTGATGTCGGAGGGCAAGCTCCCGAACTTCGCGCGCCTGCGGCGGGAGGGGGCCTATGGGCGCCTCAAGTCGCAGGAGCCGCTCCTGTCGCCGGTGATCTGGACGACGATCGCCACCGGCAAGACGCCGGCGGAGCATCACATCGGCCACTTCGTCGCCGTCAATCCCTCGACGGGAGAGCAGCTCCCCGTCACGAGCCAGATGCGCAAGGTCAAGGCGCTCTGGAACATCCTGTCCGCCGGCGGCCGCACGACGGACGTCGTCGGCTGGTGGGCGACCTGGCCCGCGGAGAAGATCCGCGGCGCGGTCGTCAGCGATCACTTCGCATACCACTTCCTGCTCGAGGACGGCCTCAAGGACGCGAACGCGCCCGGCACGACCTCGCCGCCCGAGCTCGAGGCGAAACTCCAGCCATTCCGGCGGCGGCCGCAGGACGTCACGCGCGAGGAGCTCGCGCCGTTCGTGGACGTGTCGCCGGAGGAGTGGGCGGCGCCGTTCCGTTTCGAGGACGACCTCTCCCACTTCAAGTGGGCCTACGCGACCGCCGACTCGTACACGCGAATCGGCCTGCACCTCTGGAAGACCGAGAAGCCGGACGACCTCTTCGTGTACGTGGAGGGCGTCGATTCGGCGTCGCACCTGTTCGGCCACCTCTTCCGCGCGACCGGCCTCTCGGGCGAGCTCCTCGAGCAGCAGAAGAAGTATGGCCACGCCGTCGAGCAGATGTACCTCTACGCGGACCGCCTCGTCGGCGAGTTCCTCGCGGCGATGGACGCGCGCACGACGCTCGTCGTCCTCTCGGACCACGGCTTCGAGCTCGGCCGCCTGCCCGACGATCCGAGCAAGACGCGTGACATGCGGCGGGTCAGCGAGCGCTACCACCGCATCGAGGGAATCCTTTATCTCTTCGGCCGCGGCGTCCGGCCGCGCACGCGTCTCGAGGCGCCCTCGATCCTCGACATCGCGCCGACCGTGCTCGCGCTGAACGGCCTCGGCAAGGGCTCCGACATGCCGGGCCGCGTTCTCTCGGAGGCCCTCGATCTGCCCGTGCCACCGGCCGTGCCGACCTGGGAGAGCCCCGGCGCGACCCCCGTCCCCGGCGGCGTCGCGGCCGACTCCCGCGTGGATCCCGAGGTCGTCAAGAAGCTGCAGAGCCTCGGCTATCTCTCGGCGAAGTCTCCGACCGGAGACCGCAACCTCGCGGCGATGCATTTCCAGGCGGGCAAATACGCCGAGGCGGCCGCGGAGTACGCGAAGCTGGTGGAAGGCAATCCGAGCGACAGCGGGCTGCGCGCGAGCCTCGCCGGCGCGCTCGGAGCCCTCGGCCGCTACGACGCGGCGCTCGCCGAGCTGACGAAGGCGATCGAGCTCGATCCCGTGAACGTCGAGGCGTACCACAACCGCGCCGTGATCCGCGAGCGGCGCGGCGAGCGGGACCTGGCGATCCGCGACTACCAGACGGCTCTGCGCTACAACCCGCAATACGAGCCGTCGCAGCAGGCGCTCACGCGCCTCCACGCGCCGTCCCCGAACGCGCCGCACGATGACGCGGAGAAGGAGGCGCTCGTCCTCGCGGGACGGGCCGCCGAGGCCGCGCGCCGCGGCGACTACGCGGGCGCCAACGGGCTCCTCGATGAAGCGCAGCGCAAGGCGCCGCGATATTCGCTCGTGTATCAGTACCGCGCCAACGTCGCTTATCTCGCCGGGGACAAGAAGGCGGCCATCGCGGCCTTGAAGAAGGGTCTCGAGATCGAGCCGGACAACGCCCTCTTCAAGAAGAACCTGGAGCGTCTCACGGCGAAGGCCGCGAAGTGACGCCGGCCTCGGCGGCGCTTTCGGCGGAGGGCCGCCGGGAGCGGCTGGCCGCGGCCGCGCTCGTCGCCTCGGTGTTCGCGGTCTACGCCTGGGGTGCCTGCCGGACGGTCTACGTCGGGGACAGCGGCGACCTGGCGACGGCCGTCGCGGTGCTCGGGATCCCGCACCCGTCGGGTTACCCGCTATACGTCATCGCCGGATGGCTCTGGAGCCGCGCCCTCTTCTTCGTGTCGCTCCCGCTGGCGCTTTCGCTCTTCTCCGCGGCGGCGGCGGCCGGCGCCTGCGGTCTCCTCTACCGCACCGCCCGCGAGGAGGGGCTCGGGAGAACGCCCGCGCTCTTTTCGGCGCTGCTCTTCGCGTTCGGCCCGAGTCTCTGGGGCGAGGCGAACGTTCAACGTGTCTACGCGCTGAATGCGCTCTTCGTCGCGGCGACGACGCTCTTCGCCTTCCGATGGCGGCGGGGCCGGCGTCTCCCGGACCTCGTCGCGGCGTCGTTTCTGTGCGGCCTCGGAGCGGCGAACCACCTCTACATGGCGGTCTTCGGCATCGCGCTCGCGGTGTTCGCGGTCGCAACGGAGCCCGCGCTCCTGCGCCGCCCGCTCCGGCTCCTGGCGTGCGCGAGCGCCGCCGTCGCCGGTCTCGCGCCGTACGTCTACCTGCCGCTGCGCGCGCGCGCGAACCCGCTTCTCGCCTGGGGCGACCCGCGGTCGCCCGGAAACCTCGCGCGGGTGATCCTTCGGCAGGACTTCTGGGGACGCCGCTTCCTCGAAGGGCCGGCGGATCTCGGGATCATCCTGGGCGACTACGCCCGGAGCCTGATGACGGAAACGGCCTGGGTCGGACCGCCGCTCGCCGTGCTCGCGCTCGTCTTCGCGCGGCGGCGGAAATGGCCATGGCTCCTGCCGGGCCTCGCCATGGCCGGTAATTTCGCCTCGATGGCGCTGCACGGATCGCGCTCGGACCTCTTCATCTGGCACCGGTATTACGTCCCGTCCTATCTGATGGTCGCGTTGATGGCCGGCTGGGGATGCGCTGCCGCGCTCGAGCGTTTGCCGCCGCGGATTCTCGTCCACGCCGTCGCGCTGCTTCCGCCGGCCGCCCTGGTCGTCGCGGGCTTCGCGCGGTTCGACCGGAGCCGCTATCGCGTCGCGGAGGACTACTCGCAGATCATCCTGCGAACGTTGCCTCCGGGAAGCCATCTCATCGCCGCCGACGACAACATTCTTTTCGGGCTCATGTATCTCAACCTGGGTGCGGGCGTGCGCCCGGACGTGGACCTGATCCTCGAGGGCGTCGGCGGGGCGCGCCTGGGTTCGCTCGCATTCAATCCGGACCACGATCCGGTCTTCGTGACCCACTATCCGAACTGGAAGGTTGCGGGTCTCGAGATGGCGCCGGTGGGACTGCTCTTCCGGCCCGTGCGCGCCGGACGCGCGTGGCCGCCGCCGTTGCCCGTGCCGGAGCGGCTCGCCGGAGAGGACGATCCGCGGGTGCCCCGGGACTACCTGACACAGAACCTGATCGGAAACTTTCACTACATGCGCGGCGTGACGTTCGAGCGCGGCGACTGGCCCGCGGCGCGTCGCGAGTTCACGCTCGCCGCCGAGGCGTCGCCGGACAACGACGTGCTCTTCTACAACCTCGGGCTGATCTTCTCGCGCGACGGCCTCTACGCCGACGCGCTCGCGGCGTTCCGCCGGTCGGCGGAGATCAATCCGCGGGAAATCGCGAGCCTCTCGAAGCCCCGCGCCGCCGACCGCGTGCAGGAGGTCGCGGGGGAGCTCGACCGGCTGGAGAAACTCGAAGAGCGCCTCGTCGCGGGCTCGGCGGGCGTCCCGCCGGCGGCGGGATCCGCCGCCGATCACCGGCGGCGGGCGGCCCTTCTGGCCGGACAGGGCGAGACCGTTGCGGCCCGGGGGCACCTCCTTCTTGCGGAAGAGGCGGAGCCGGGCGGCTCCCGGTGACGCTTTCCCTCGACATTTCAGGACTTTGCGACGGAGGCATGGCCCGTCCGTGCGCTTGCGCGGTCCCGCCCGTCCGGCTAGACTCCGTGCCGCATCCTGGTACGGGTGTGATTTCCTGACTCGCCGAAACCGGCGGGATGCAAACCGCGCTGGAAATTCTGAGGAGGCGTCGATGCGGCACCGGATCGCAGCCCTGTCCCTTCTGACCTTCAGTGTTCTGGCATTGACCGCCTCAGCGCAGACGCCTCCGATGCCGGCGGAGTTCCAGGTCAACACGACGACGACGGACGACCAGTACGGCTACGGCGTCGTGATGGACCAGAACGGCAACTTCGTCGTTTCGTGGGAGAGTTTCGCTCAGGACGGGAGCTCCTACGGCGCGTTCGGGCGACGGTTCAACGCCGATGGGACGGCTGCCACGGCCGAGTTCCAGGTCAATCAGTACACGACCGACGACCAGGGTTATCCGCGTATCACAGGCGATCCCTTCGGCAACTTCGTCGTCGCCTGGCAGAGCTACGGGCAGGACGGTGATGGGTCCGGTATCTTCGCCCGCCGCTTCGATCACTTCGGCGCCCCGACCGGGAACGAGTTGCGCGTCAACACTTATACGACGGGGTATCAGTCTCAGGCCGACGTGGCCGCGGACGGCGGCGGGAATTTCGTCGTCGTCTGGAACAGCACCGGCCAGGACGGCGACGGCGCTGGAGTGTTTGCGCAGCGGTTCGACAACTCGGCAACGCCGGTCGGGTCGGAGTTCAAGGTGAACTCGTACACGACAGGAGATCAGCAATACCCGGTCGTCGCGATGGACGGCGGCGGCGATTTCGTCGTCGTCTGGGTGGGCCAGGGGCCGACCGCGCCCCACGGCATCTTCGCGCGCCGCTTCGACTCCACCGGCGCGGCGCAGGGTACGGAGTTCCAGGTCAACACGGGGACCGCGACCAACTATCCCGCGGTGGCCATGGACCACGGCGGTAACTTCGTCGTGGCGTGGGAGGGGGCGGCGCCGGGCGGCTCGGCTCTCGACATCGTGGCGCGCCGGTACGACTCCACGGGCACCGCCCTTGGTCCCGAGTTCCGCGTGAACACCTACACCGCCGGCATCCAGGATTCCGTCGACGTGACATCGGACCCGTCCGGGCAATTTTCTCGTGGCCTGGGAGAGCCAGAGTCAGGACGGCGACAGTTCCGGCGTCTTCGGCCAGCGATTCGACCGCTTCGGAAATCTCGTGGGCGTCGGAGTTCCAGATCAACAGCTACACGACAGGGGCGCAGAGACTCCCACGGGCCTCGACGTCCCGGCGCGGGGACTTCGTCGTGGAGTGGAGCAGCAAGGACCAGGACGGCTCGAACTACGGCGTCTTCGGGCGGCGGGCGGCGATGGCCGCGGCTCCCTCGATCGTGGTCGATGCGCACGCGAGCTCCGGAAGCTCCAACGTAAACGGCGTGCTCGAGCCGGGGGAGACGGTGACGGTCGAGACCGCCTGGCACAACTCGGGCGGCGCGCCGCACGTCATCACCGGCACGTCCCCCGATTTCTCGGGTCCAGCCGGCGCGACGTACACGCTGACGGATGCCGCGGCGGACTACGGGTCCATCGGGGCCGGAGCGACGCGGGACTGCCACACCGCCACGGGCGACTGCTACGAAGTGTCCGTCTCGAATCCCGGTGCGCGTCCCGCGACCCATTGGGACGTGCAGCTCCAGGAGACGCTGTCGGCCGCGGCGCCGAAGACCTGGAACCTCCACGTCGGCGGCAGCTTCACAGACGTCCCCCTCACCCAGCCGTTCTACAAACGCATCGAGACGCTCCTGCACTCGGGAATTACGGCCGGCTGCACGGGGACGCAGTATTGCCCGGGCGACAACGTGTCGCGCGGGCAGATGGCTCTGTTCATCGGGCGCGCCATCGCCGGCAACGGCGCCGCGATTCCTCCGCGCGGGAAGGTGGGCGTCAACCCCTACGTCTGCGGTACGGGCGGGACCTCCCTCTTCATCGATGTGCCGCCGACCGACTCGACATGCCGCGGCGTCCACTACATCGCGTCGCAGAACGTCACGGCCGGTTGCTCGCCGACGATGTATTGCGGGGCCAACAACGTCACCCGGCTCGAGATGGCGAGCTTCATGGCCAAGGCGGTCGTCGCGCCGCAGGGCGGGCCGGGCGTGCCGCTGACCTACGGGCCGGACCCGGTCACGGGGCTCTCTTACTCCTGCGACACCGGTTCTCCGAACACCTTCTTCACCGATGTGCCCGCCTCGAATACCTTCTGCAAGCACGTCCACTTTCTCTGGGCGAAGGGCTTCATCACCGGCTGCGGAGGAACGCTCTACTGTCCGAACGATTCCGTGACCCGCGACGCGATGGCGAAGTTCCTCGTGGCGTCCTTCAACCTGCAGCTCTACGGTCCCTAGCGGAGGCGACGTCCGACGACACCCGGCCGGGCCACGCGCCCGGCCGTCACTTTCCGCAGGGGACCCGAGGAGACTCTTGAAGCGATTTCGGACGATGCTGACGGCCGCCGCCGCATTCGCGGCGCTCGCCGGCGCGGCGTCGGCTGCGGGGCCCGGCCCGACCCTCGTTCGGCAGGCGTCGTCGCTCGGCGTGTCCCTGCCGCTCCGCGAGGTGGCGGCACGGGCGCCGGCCTTCGTGCCCTCGCCGCATCCGAGCGTGTGGGAGCGGGTCAACGAGCGCAACCCGAAGGGCGAGCGCCGCCGGCCGGGACGGTCGACGGACGCGGCGCTGCAGCTGGCCGCGCCGGCCACGACGGCCATGCCCGCGCCCTCCGTCAATTTCGCGGGGATGAGCGCCAGCAACAACACGGCGATCTTCGGCGGCGGCTCGCCCATCCCTCCGGACCCGAACGGCGACGTCGGCCCCAACCACTACGTGCAGATGGTGAACACCCTGGTCCGCGTCTATTCGAAGACGGGGACCCCGCTGACTCCGTTCTTCGCCATCAGCGATCTCTTCGCCTCCGTCGGCTCCCCCTGCTCCGGAACCGACGACGGCGATCCCATCGTCCTGTACGACCCGCTCGCGGACCGCTGGCTGCTCTCGCAGCTCTGCGTTGAGACGACGGCCGGCCGGGAGCACGAGCTCGTTGCGATCTCGACGACGTCGGATCCGACGGGCACGTATTACGTCTACGACTTCATCCTGCCCAACGACAAAGCCAACGACTATCCGAAATTCGGCGTCTGGCCCGACGCCTACTACATGACGAACAACCAGTTCTTCGGGGACACGAACACGTTCGCCGGCGGGGGTGCGTTCGCGTTCGATCGCACGAAGATGCTCGTCGGCGACCCGACGGCGTCGTACATCTACTTCGACGAAGGCGTGATCAACCCCGACGTGTCGGGACAGCTTCCGACGGATCTCGACGGCGTGACGCTGCCGGCGGCCGGTGCTCCGAACCTCTTCATCGACTTCCGGGCGGACGAGTTCGGCGATCCGGCTGATGCGCTGCGCATCTACGAGTTTCACGCGGACTTCGCGAACCCCGCCGACTCGACCTTCACGCCCCGGACCGACGTGCCGCTCGCCGCGTTCGACCCCCGAGACACGGGGGACCGCAACGCGGTCGCGCAGCCGCCGCCCGCGGACCAGAGCGACTTCCTGGATTCGCTCGCCGGCCAGGTGATGCACCGCATCGCCTATCGGACGCTCGTCGGGCGGCGTCGAGTCCTACGTCCTGAACTTCATGGTCAACGTGAGCGGTCAGGACCCGACGGGGGACCCCTCGAAGTTCCAGGCCGGGATTCGATGGGTCGAGCTGCGCCGGAACGCTTCCTCCGGCGCCGTCTCGGTCAACAACCAGGGCACCTACGCCCCCGGCTCGGGCTCGGGGGCGACCGGCCGCGACGTCTGGATGGGGTCGGTGGCGCAGGACCGCGCCGGAAACATCGCGCTCGGCTTCTCGGCCTCGTCCACGACGCTCTTTCCCTCGATCCTCTACGCCGGGCGGCTCGCCGGCGACCCGGCCGGACAGCTCGCGCAGGGCGAGGCGACTCTCCAGTCGGGCAGCGGGTCGCAGCAGAGCTCTGCCGACCGCTGGGGAGACTACAGCGCGATGAGCGTCGACCCGGCGGACGAGTGCACGTTCTGGTACACGAACGAGTATTACGAGATGTCCAGCTCGTCGAAGTGGCTCACGCAGATCGGCGCCTTCAAGTTCCCGTCGTGCACGCCCGAGTCGAAGGCCACGATCCAGGGCGTCGTGACCGCCTGCTCCTCGAGCGCGGCGCTGCCGGGCGCCCTCGTCACGGCGCCCGACGGCTACATGCGCCAGAGCGATGCCGCGGGCGCGTACGCGATGCGCGTCGCGCCGGGGACCTATACGGTGACCGCGACCCGCGCGGGCTATGCCACGGGAACGAAGCCGATCACGATCGCCGCGGGACAGACGCTGACGGCGGATTTCTGCCTCGCGCCGGTGCCGGTCTTCACCGCCGCGGGAGAGTCTCTCCGGCAGGAGGAGTGTTTGCCGGTCAACCATGCCGTCGACCCCGGAGAAACGGTCGTCCTGAACCTCTGCATCGCGAATACGGGCGCCGCCGGCTCGGGCGAGGTCGAGGGGACGGTCGGTCTGACGGGCGGCATCGATCTGTCCGACGCGCAGGATTTCGGAAAGCTCCCGGCGGGCGGGGGACCGGTGTGCCGCCCATTCCGCCTGCGCGCCGCGGGCGCGTGCGGCGCGACGGCCGAGGCGACCCTGTCGCTCACGAACGACGGCTCTCCCGCCGGATCGGTGACCTTCGACATCCCGCTCGGCGCGCCGGTCACGCCGCTTTCGGAGAGCTTCGACGGCGTCTCGGTGCCGGCGCTTCCGGCCGGGTGGACGGCATTCAACCAGTCCGGCACGGCGCTGTGGCACACGGTGACGTCGAATCCCGACTCGCTGCCCAACGCGGCATTCGTCAACGACCAGGGCACGGTCACCGACAAGCGTCTCACGACGCCAGCCTTCGCCGTCCAGTCGACCTCGGCGCGCCTGACCTTCCGCAGCCGTTTCGACCTCGATGAATTCTTCGACGGCGGCGTCCTCGAGGTCTCCTCGCCGAACATCAGCGCCGGCGCGTTCACGGACGTGACCGACCCGGCGGTCGGGGGGAGCTTCGTCGCGGGAGGGTATGGCACGACGCTCTCCACCGGCTTCGGCAACCCTCTCGGCGGACGCGCGGCCTGGACCGGGTCGTCCTTCGGATACGTGACGACGATCGTGGACCTCGGACCGAACGTCGCCGGGCACACGATCCAGCTCCGCTGGAGGCTGGGAACCGACTCGAGCGTGAGCGGGACCGGATGGTGGATCGACTCGATCGCGCTCGCGGACGGATTTTCCTGCTGCGTGCTCCCGACCTTCGTCGCGCAGAGTCTGAGCGTCGATGCGCATCCGGGCGGCTCCTCGAATCAGGATCACATCCTCGAGCCGGGGGAGTCGGCGATCACGGCGCCGACCTGGAAGAACGGTGGCGCCGCCTCGGTTCCGCTGACCGGAATCGCATCGGGATTCACGGGACCGGCGGGCGCGGGCGTGACGTACACGATTGCCGACGCCATTGCCGACTACGGAACGGTCGCGGCCGGCGCGTCGGCGGACTGTTTCGCGGCGTCCGGGAATTGCTTCCGCCTCGGGCTGTCCGCGCCCGCCTCACGGCCGGTCCTCCACTGGGACACGACCTTCCTCGAGACGCTCTCGGCGGGACCGGCGAAGACGTGGACGGTCCACGTCGGCGACAGCTTCACGGACGTGCCCCGATCCAATCCGTTCTCCGCGAAGATCGAGACTCTCCTCCACAGCGGGATCACGGCGGGATGCGGCGGCACGCTTTACTGTCCGTCCGACACCGTCACCCGCGCCACGATGGCGATCTTCCTGGCGCGCGGCATCGCGGGCAACGGGAGCCTCATTCCGACGGGCGGCAGTCTCGGCGGAAATCGATACTTCTGCGGCGCCGGCGGCGTGTCGCTCTTCACCGACGTCGCGCCGACGGACTCGTTCTGCAAGCACGTGCACTTCCTGGCGCTCGAGAACGTGACGCAGGGCTGCGCGGCCTCCACGTTCTGCCCGTCGGGCAGCGTCGGGCGCGGCGAGATGGCCGCCTTCCTCGCCCGTGCGATCCTCGTGCCGGGCGGCGGCTCCTCGATCCCGGTCTCCTACGGGCCCGACCCGGTCACCGGCCTCTCCTACAGCTGCGACGCGGCCGCGCCCTCCATCTATTTCGGAGACGTGCCGCCGTCCAACGCCTTCTGCCGTCCGGTCCATTACCTCTGGGCGCGCGGCGTCGTCGCCGGCTGCGCGCCGAACGTCTACTGCCCCGGCCAGTCCGTCACGCGGGACCAGATGGCGAAGTTCCTCTCGAACGCCTTCCAGCTGTTCCTCTACGGGCCGTAGGCGCGCCGCGTGTCCGGGCACCTTCGTGGGGGCTTGCGGCTTCCGGAATTCGGAAGATAGGCTCCGCGCAAGGTTCGACACGTGCAACCCGCGGGCCGGCTGCGGCAGGGGATTCGGGCGCGCCGCGCGTCCTCGGCCGCGGTGCGCGAACGGGAGCGGGCTTTAGCCGCCCGACTTCAGCAGCGAGTTCCTTGCGCGGCGAAACTCCTTGGCCGGGCCGCCCTTGGGGGTGACCGTCAGGACATCGCCCGCGACCTGGAACTGAAACTCGCGCCGCGTCGAGCCCTCGAGCTCGACGGCGAGCTGGTCCGTGCCGGACAGCCAGTAGCGGCCCGAGAGCGCGCGAATCGGGAGGCGGATGAACATCTCTCCCGCGGGCGTGAACTCCGTCAGCGTCGTCAGGCCCGGCCCGTCCTCGCCGCACCAGACTCCGGCGATGGCGGGGCCGGAGCCGGCCGCGCTCTGGCGCTCGAGGCGCGAGACGAGGTTGCCCTGCTCGTCCTTCTGGAGCATCTCGTTCCCTTCGAGCTCGACGTGGTTCGCGAGCAGGGACACCTTGCCGCTCTCCCGGTCCTTCCACGAGGTGATGAGCCAGTCGTCCTTGACCTCGTAGGTCGCGTCGCCCATCGCGGCGGAAACCTGGTAGGCCGTGCCGTCGGCGCGAAACTCGATGGCCTCGCCGACGCCGCCGGGGCTGCGATCGACCGACTCCCAGCGCCCGACGACTCCCTGCGCGCGGGCGGCGAGCGGCAGGCCCGCCAGCACCAGGACGAGAACCAGACAAAATCGTTTCTCGATCAAGCGTCGGCATCGTAACCCGGTTTGCAGTGGGAGAACAGAACATGACGATCCATCGGCGGATCTTCGGCGTCCTGGCCGGCGCGGCGATTCTGTGGGCGGCCGGCGCCGCCTCGCTTTTCGCCTCGACGTTCATCCCGATCCGGGACGGCGAGCTCTACCGACGCGCCGACGTCGTCGTGCACGGCGTCGTGGTCTCGAGCGACGTCGTGGCCGGCGAGCGCTTCGTCGAGACGGTGACCCTGATCCGGCCGCTGCGCGTTCTCAAAGGCGACCTCTCGGGCGCGCTCGTCTTGCGTCAGGTCGGCGGGCAGCTCCCGGAAGGGCGCGGATATCTCCTCCCCGGCCGCCCGGTCTATTCGCCCGGCGAGGAGGTCGTCGTCTTCGCGATCGCGCGGGACGATGGGAGCTTTCAGACCGCGGAGATGCTCCTCGGAAAGTTCTCGGTCGCGCAGGACGAGAGCGGCCGTCTCTTCGTCGCGCCGGCGCTCGCCGGCAGCCGCGCCGGACGGATCACCGTGCTCCCGCGCCCGGCCGGGTTCGAAGATTCGCAGCTCCGTCCGGACTTCGATGCGTCTCCCTCGGTTCGAGTCGCCCCGCGGCGTTTCGGGCTCGTGGACGGGCCGGACTCTCTCGATGCGCCGCGCGAGCTCGACGCGTTTCTCGACTTCCTGAGCAGCGGCGCGCATGCGCCGGCGCGGGTTTCGTCGGCTCCCATCGGCTCGCTCACCCCCGTGATGCACGAGGAAGCCCGGCGGGGGATGGTGCCCGAGTTTGCGAACTACGGCGACCAGTCGCCGCCCTACGCTCGATGGTTCAACAACGCCACGGCGTCCTGGTACGAGGACGGGACCGCGCAGCTCACGGGCGGCGGCGACGCCGAGGCGACGGGCGCACTGGCGGCATGGACCAGCGATCCCAACTCGACGATCAACTACACGAAGACGACCGATACGTCGAAGTTCCCGATTCACATGAGCGCGCCGACGTCCACGGGCTGCGGCTGGAGCACCTGTTTTCCGCCGGCCTCGGCGGGGGTCGTCGGGTGCGGCGGGTCGCCTTACACCGTTCCTTCCGATCCTTGCCCGGGGCCGAACCAGTTTCGCGGCGACTGCTACGGGGAGATCATGGACTTTCGAGGTCCACCCTTCAACGACCCGACCTCCTTTCCGGAAGTCTGGCTTCGCTGCTGGACGCAGCCGAACGTGCTCTCGTCGGCCACAACCCAGGCCGTCCTGACGCACGAGCTCGGCCACACGCTCGGCCTCCTGCACCCGGATCAGTTCATGTCCCCGCACGACCTGTGTCCGGGGGACGAATCGACCGCGATCATGAACTCGACGACGGAGGGCAGCAGTCCGAGCACCTCGCTCGGCACCGACGACCAGGACGCGATTCGCTGGTATTACGGAGACGGAGGCAACCACTGCGCGGCGGGGACGCCCACGGTCACGCCGACGCGCACGCGGACGCCGACGAAGACGCTCACCCCGACGCCGACGCGCACGGCGACGCGGACGCCGACCTTCACACGCACGCCGACGCCGTCGAACACGCCGACGCGCACCAAGACCGCTCCGGGACCGACGAGCACGGCGACCCCGACCCCCACGCGCACGTTGACGCCGTCTTTCACGCCGACGGGCGGTCCGGTCGCGCACATCAGCAGCATCGCGGCGACCTCCGGGCCGGCTTCGGGCGGCACGTCCATCACGATCACGGGGTCCGGCTTTTTCGCCGTCACGAGCGTCACGATCGGCGGGTTCGCCGCGACGAACGTGGTCACCGGCGGCCTGACGTCGATCACGTGCAACGCGCCGGCGCTCGCTCCGGGGGCTCTCTACGACGTCCAGGTCACGACCTCGGGCACCGGGACCGCCGTTCTCACGAAAGGCTGGTTCGCGGATTTCCTCGACGTGCCGCAGGCGTACCTCTACCACGCGGCGATCGAGAAGGTGCTGCGCGCGGCGATCACCTCGGGGTGCGGCGGAGGCAACTACTGTCCGGACCAGCTCGTGACGCGGGACCAGATGGCGGTGTTCATCCTGCGGGGCGAGCACGGGGGCGCCTACAACCCGCCCGCGGCGACCGGGACGGTGTTCTCGGACGTGACGATCAACACGCCGTTCGCGAAGTGGATGGAGCGGTTCGCGGCGGAGGGCATCTCGACGGGTTGCGCCGGCGGCAGCCCGCCGCCGTACTGCCCGACGGCAAACGTGACGCGCGATGCGATGGCGAAGTTTCTGCTTCTCGGCAAGCATGGATCGGGCTTCAGTCCGGCCGCGGCGACGGGAACGGTCTTCGCCGACGTGCAGACGACGACATTCCTCGCAAAGTGGATGGAGGAACTGAAGGCGGAAGCGATCACGGGCGGCTGCCAGGCCGGAGTGCCCCTGCCGTCCTACTGTCCTCAGGGGACGGTGACGCGGGGCGAGATGGCGAAGTTCATCCGAGCAACCTTCGGGCTTTAGCCCTTCGCTTTCACCGGCGCGTCCGGTATTGTCGCGGGGCCGACCCTTCTCTTCGGCCTCGCCTGTCGCACCGCCGAAGAGGCGGCCGGAGAGAGTGCCGCCGGAGAGGCGGCCGAAGAGAAGCGTCGAGCGTGAGGACTCGCTCGCATGCTCGCGTCACCTTCGTGCCTCGCGACCTGTCCGCTGTCCCTGCGGACAGGCGTGACCGGGATTGTCAGCCTCGCGGCTTGCCGCACGCCAGTTTTCGCTGCGCCGCGGCCTGAGCCGGCGTTTCGGCTCAACGACTTAAGCGCCTTCCGCGGGGGTACGGAACTTGCCTCTTTCTCCGGCGAACCCACGGGAGGAGTGTTTTCATGACGCACATTTCCGGGCGCCGGATCGGTGGGTCTCTGCGGACGCTGCTCTCGGCCGCCGCCGCGTTGGCGCTCGCGGGAACGCTCGCCGCGGCGACGTACGTTCCCATCTCCGACCGCGAGCTCTTCCTGCGCTCCGACGTCGTCGTGCACGGCGTCGTCCTCTCCTCCGACACGATCGAAGGCGCCGACGGCCAGCCCGAGACCGTCTCGACGATCCAGCCGCTCCGGGTCTGGAAGGGCGCGCTGCCGGGCAATCTCGTGCTCCGCCAGGCGGGCGGGACGCTACACGAAGGCCGGTTCTTCAAGCTCTTCGGCCGGCCCGAGTACGCGGCGGGCGACGAGGTCGTCGTCTTCGCGATCGCGCTTCCCGACGGCGACTTCCAGACGGCCGAGATGCTTCTCGGCAAGTTCGCGGTCTCGCAGGACGCCAGTGGCCGGCTCTTCGCCGTGCCGGCTCTGACCATCGAGGATCCCGAAGGCGTCCAGGTCCTTCGCGCGCCGGCGGCGCCGCGCGTGCCGAGCGTCCAGGATCCGGAGTCGCCGGCCGGAGGGCCCCGCATGGAGAGCCCCTCGTCCGGCGGCGACGCCGACGCCGACTTCGATCCCGCGCCCCGGGCGCTCGCGTCGTTTCTCGACTTCCTGGATTCCGGAGCCTCGGCGCCGATCGCGCGCGCGGAGAACTCCGTGGGCGAGCTGACGCCGGTCGTCCACAAAGAGCCCCGCAAGGGGATGGTGCCCCACTGGGGATTCATCAACGACACGGTGCTGCGCTATACCAACGGCGCGACGGAGGCGTGGTCTTACGACGGCACGGCGAACATGACGGGCGGTGGGACCGCGCAGGCCGCGGGAGCGCTCGCGAGCTGGACCAACGATCCCAACTCGAACATCAACTACACGGCGAGCGCCTCGGGAGCGAACAAGATCCATCTGAACGCACCGACCTCGTCGGGCTGCGGCTGGAGCACCTGCATCACCTCGAGCGGCGGCGTCATCGGCTGCGGCGGTCCCAACGGCATCAGCGGCTCGAACCAGTGGCGCGGCGATTCGTACCTGACGATCAGCGGCGGCGAGGTCTGGCTGCGCTGCTATGCGACGACGAACGCGTTCGGCACGACGACGACCCAGTCGGTCCTGACGCACGAGCTCGGCCATACGCTCGGCCTCGGGCACTCGGACCAGAACGTCTCTCCGCACGACACCTGCCGCGGCGACGAGGGCGCCGCGATCATGCGCTCGGTCGCCCAGAGCCGCACGACGCTCGGCACCGACGACCAGGACGCGATCCGCTGGATCTACGGCGACGGCCTGACCTCCTGCGCCGACCTGCCGGCGCCGACCGCCGCGACGTTCTCGCCCGCGACGGGCTCCGCGGCCGGCGGCACGACGTTCACGCTGACGGGAACGAATTTCCAGGCGGGCGCCACGGTCAAGATGGGCGGAACGGGCGCGACTGTCACGAACGTCACGCCGACGACGATCACCGGCAAGACGCCGGCGCACGCCGTCGGGACGGCGGACGTTCTCGTGACGAACCCGGACGGCAAGAACGTCACGCTGTCGGGCGCATACTTCTTCGACTTCCTCGACGTTCCCGTTTCCTACATCTTCCACGGCGCCATCGTCCGGATCTTCAAGAGCGGGATCACGACCGGCTGCGGCGGCAACAACTACTGTCCGGACGTCGCCGTCAACCGAGACCAGATGTCGGTCTTCGTGCTGCGCGGGGAGCACGGATCCGCTTACGCGCCGCCCGCAGCCACGGGAACCGTCTTCGTCGACGTTTCGACGAACACGATGTTCGCGCCGTGGATGGAGCGGTTCTACGCCGAAGGCATCATCGACCCCTGCAACACGTCGCCGCTCACGTACTGCCCGTCGAGCCCCGTCAGCCGCGCCGAGATGGCGGAGCTGCTCCTGCGGGCCCAGCACGGCAGCTCCTATGCGCCGCCAACCCCGACGGGCATCTTCTCCGACGTGCCGGTCGACGACCCGATGGCGGGGTTCATCGAGCGCCTCGCGGCGGAGGGCATCACCACCGGATGCGGCGCGGGGATCTACTGCCCGACGCGCTCCAACACACGCGGCGAAATGGCGGTGTTCCTGGTCCGAACCTTCAGCCTGCCGTAGCGGCCGGTGCCCGCGGCCGTCGCCAGGCGTCGAGCGCCACGGCGACGAGAAGCGCGGCGGCGGGCACGAGCAGGTCTTCGACCGGCCAGCGGTAGCGGCCGTTGACGGCGATCAGAGCCGAGATCACCGGAACGAAGAGGGTCGCGGCGGGCAGGACGAGAGCCGGTGTCCAGTCGTCCGGCGAGCGGGTGCGTCGCGCCCGCGCGAAGAGCACGATCCAGCCGCCGACGCCGGCGTAGACGAGCGCCCAGCCCGTGGCGAAGAGGATCCCGTTGAGCGCGTAGGGGTGTCGTTTCAGGAAGTGCGGTCCGGGGAGCACGTCGATGCCGGGCACGGGCGGCGTGACGTTCGTCGCGCTGACGGTGAAGCTCGCCATGATGAACGTCTGACGGAAGATGATCCCGAACTTGACGAAGTAGAGGCGGAGAGCCTCGCGGGGGTTCTCGCGCATCCACTGCCACGCGACGCGCCGCGAGAGGTCGTCGATCGCGAGGGCGCCGTGAGCGAACACGTTCGGCTCGACCTTGTTCAGGTCCGCAGACCCGTCGTACCAGTCGCCCGTCGCCTTCGGGTTGTTGCCGAGGTACAGCCCGTATCCCCCCGCCGTGTTCGTGAAGAGGAAACGCCCGAGAACGGCGCGGTTGCGGAGAGCCCAGGGCAGCATGATCGCGTGCTGAACGAGGAGCAGCAGCGCGAGCTCTCCGAGAATCCGGCGCCATTTCCGCCGTGCAGCGAGGGCCGGAAGGATCCAGATCGGGAACATGTAGTACGCGACGGTGCGCGTCAGGGCCGCGAGGCCCAGGAGGAGCCCGGCGAGCGCCGCGAGTCGGCTGGTGTTCCGGGCGCGCCCCGACTCGACGAGGACCCAGACGAGTCCGAAAAGGATCGGCGAATACAGATTCTCGGACGCGAGCAGACACGCCATGAGCAGCGCCCGGGGCAGAAGGGCGAGGGTCCACGCGGCCACGATCCCGGCCCGGTCGCCCCCCAGCCGGCGGCCGAGAATTCCGACGAGGACGATCGCCAGGGCGCCGAGCCCGCAGTTCACGATCTTCGCGGCCCCGAGAGTGTGCCGCGGGAACGCGAGAAAGGAAGGAGCGATCGCGAGGGCATAGAGGGGCGGATGCGTTGCATCGGCCCGGCCGCGAATGGCGTCGTACTTTCCCGTGGCGACGAGATTGAGCGCGCGATGGTAGTAGCCCCAGAAGTCGGAGGCCGGCTGCGTCGGGACCCAGTGCACCACCGCGAGGCGAAGCACGAAACCCGCGACGGCAATCCCGGCGATCCGTCTCCAGAACGCCCCCGACGTACCCGGCGTGTCCGACCTGCCGCTCAACCTTCGCGATTCTAGCCGCGCGGCCGTCGCATGCCCGTTGCGCTTTCCCGCGCGCCGTGAAGAATGGCCCCGTGGCGCGGGACACGCGAGAGGACGGCGTCCCCGGAATCGAGTGGCTCGGGGCCCTCCTGCTCGCGGCGGCCGGATCGGGTTCGCGACTCGCGTTCGTCTCGCTCTTTCCGACCCAGCCGTTCTCCGACTTCCAGGCGCTCATCGGCTTCGGTCTGCGCCTGCGCGATGCGGGCTGGGAGGCGTCCTCCTGGTTCTGGACGCAGTTCAACCCGGGGCTCCCGATGATCCTGTCGGTCCTTTACCGCGTGGCGCCCGCGGGAGGCCCCGCCGCCGCGCGGCTCCTGACGGCCGCCGCGACGGGCCTTCTGGGCGTGCTGCCGTTCGCGATGTGGCGCGGCGTCGCGGCGTTCCGGACGCGCTTCGCCGCCGGACTGCTCCTCGCCATGTGGCCCGGACAGATCGCCTTCTCCGGCGTCGTGGCGCAGGACAACTGGGTCCTCCTGCCGGCCGTGGCGCTCGCTTGCCTCGGCGTGCGCGTTCTCCTCTCCGCGGAGACTCGCGGCCATCCTGTCGCGGCGGGCCTCCTCTACGCCGCCGCCGTCGCGGTTCGGCAGGAGATGCTCGTTGCGCTCCTGCCGCTCGCGTTCGCCGCGGCGTGGCCCAGGCCACCTCGCCGACTCGCGAAGAACGCGGTCGTCCTCTTCCTCGCCGCCGGCCTGCCGCTCCTCGCGCTCGCGGCACAGCGGAAGGCCGCCACCGGACGGTTCGCTCTCACGACCGAGCACACGGGCGTGACGCTTCTCGGAGCGTTCGTGCCGGGGGCGTCCGCCGCCGGCTGGATCGATCCGAGGCCGTGGGTCGCGAGCGTCGATCCCGCGCTCCTCGAGGACGACGCCCGCCTGCGCGCGGCCTCGACGCGGCTGGCGCTCTCGGAGGCCTCGCGCCGTCCCCGGTTCCATCTCTTTCGCATCGGCACGGAGACGGCGGCGATGGCCGTCCACGGCGACCGGGAAAACCTTTATTGGAGCCTCCTGGGACCCGGCGTTCTCCCGGCCGATCTCCAATCGCGCGCCACGAACTTCGCGCGAAGAGCGGGTCCCTTCCTGACGGGCGAGCTCGCCCTCATCCAGGGTCTCTTCCTCGCGGCCGTCCTCGTCGGCTTCCTGCGGAAGAATCGCGCGATCCTCGTCCTCGCCGCCACCGTGGCGCTGAAGGTGGGGATTCACGCGGTGGCGTCCCCGATGTCGCGGCTGCTCGTGCCGGCGACGGCGCTGGAGTTGCTTGCGATTCCGCTCGCCGCGGCGGAGCTCCCGGCCCTCGGACGCGGGGCGCGCCGCGCCCTCGCGGCGGTCGGCCTCGGTCTGACGGCGGCGCTCCTTGTCGCGGTCCCGCGCCTCGAGCGCCGTCTCCGGCGAGCCGACGTCGACTTCCCGCGGACGTACCGTTTCTCGCTCGCGATCGCAGGGGGGCCGGGCCGCGTCGATTGCACGGTGGACGCGGGGCGCCTCTCGGAGCTCGATCCCCGTCATGCGGTGATCGAGACCTTCTCTCCGGATCCCGCGCCCGGCGACCGCGCGCGGGCCGTGTGCACGCTGCCGGAGATCCCGGCGGGCGGCCGGCTCGTCCTGCGCTTCGAGGACGCCTATGGCGCGGGAGGACGGCCCGGGCGCATGGTGCAGATCGTCGCGATCGACGGGCGGGAGACGCTCCGGCACGACGTGGCGGGCGAGGCGTTCGCCGGCTGGATCGAGGCGCCCGTCGCCGAAGGGGCTTCCGCCGCCGGACGTCGTGTGACGTTCGAGGTGCAGGCGATCGAGCCGGAGCGCGGCTGGCGCTGGGGCGTGGCGGGCCGATCGGCGTTCGAGTTCGCGCTCCGGAGATGAGGCGATGATTCGCCTCGCGGGATTCGCCGCCGTCCATCTCGCGCTGCTCGGCGTGTTCGCCGCCGCCGCCTGGGGCGCGGGCCGCGCCCTGACTGCGCGCCGGCTTCCGTTCGCCTCCCGGGTCGAGAGCGCCGCGATGTCGACGGTTCTGGGATTTGGCGTTTTGAGCACGGTCTTCTTCGCCCTGGCCAGCGTGCGGCTCCTGCGGACGGCGACGGTCGCCGCGGTTCTTGCCGCCGGGTGCGTCCTCGCATGGCGCGCGCGGCACGCCGTGCTCGACGCCCTCCGCCGGATCGGGCCGAAGATTGTCGTGGCGATCGTTCTCGTGCCGCTCGTCTACTTCTCGCTCTTTCCGCCGCTCGACCCGGACGCGACGATGTACCACCTGCCGGTGGCGAGGGCCTTCGCGGCATCCGGTGCGATGCCGGCGTTGCCCGACCTGCGCTATCCGGTCTTCCCGCAGCTCGTGGAGCTCCTCGACGCTTCGGAGTTGCTGGTGGACGGCGACGTCCTGACGCCGCTCACGAGCCTGCTCTTCTGCCTCCTCGTGGCGGCGCTCCTCGTGGCGTGGGGCCGGCGTCTGGGGGATCCGCGGGCCGGCGCCTGGAGCGCTGCGCTCTGGCTCGGCTCGCCGTTCGTTCTGCTGCTCGCGCGGTCGGGCAACGTCGAGCCGGCGACCGCGGCCTTCGCGACGGCGGCTCTGGTCGCGATGCAGGCTTCGTTGGACGGCGGCGGTCCCGCATGGCTCGCCGCGTCGGGTGCGCTCGCGGGCTGGGCGGCCGGGACCAAGTACACGGGCCTCTACTTCGTCGCCGCGCTGGGTCTCGCGGCGATCGTTTTTTCTCCGCGCGGGGCCCGCGTCCGCGGGGCGGCAGCCTTCGCCCTTGGTGCGCTCGCGGCGGGAGGCCCCTGGTACCTGCGCAACGTGCTGGTCTCGGGCAACCCCGTGTGGCCTTTTCTCGGCGGCCTCTTCGGCTACCGCTTCTGGAGCCCGATCGACGTGGCGTCGGCGACCTGGAGTCTCCGCCACGAGGGCGGCCCGCAGACCCTGCAGGCGCTGCTCGCGCTGCCGTGGAATCTGGCCACGGCCCGATTGCCGGGCATCCGCAGCCTCGTTCCGGGCCTCTTCGCGCTCTTTCCGATCGGCGTCGTCTGGGGCCTGGCGTCGCGCTCGCGGCGCTGGCTCGTTCTCGTGGCGGCCGGCTCCGTCGTCTTCTGGTTCGCCACGACCCAGCAGGTTCGCTTTCTCATTCCGGCGATCCCGGCGGTCTGCCTCCTCACGGCCGGCGCGATTTCGCGGCTCGCCGACCGATTCCTTCCGCTCCCGCGCGCTACCGCGACGGCGGTCCTGACGTCGGCGGCCGTCGTTCTCGGCATCGCCCTCGTGCCGCGCGACATCGCCGGGAAGATCCTGCGGCGCGAGATCCCGCCGGTGAACGAGGCCTCCCGCGCGGACTACTTCGCGGCGCGCCTGCCGTCCTATGCGCTCTACCGGCGATTGAACGCCGAGCACGGCGGCCGCTACACGATCTACGCATATCACGACGAGACGATGAAGTACTTTTGCGAGGGGCGTCACCTCGGCGACTGGTTCGGGCCGGCGTCCTACGGCCGCATGGATCTGTCGAGCGGGACCGCTCTCCTTCGAAGTCTCCAGAAGCTCGGCGCGGACCATTTGCTCGTCAACGACTCGTACTTCCGGACGGCGCTGCCGCGGGACGACGTCTTCGCGGCTCACTTCGAGGAGATCTACCGCGGCGGCGCGATTCGCGCCTTCCGCGTCCGCTGATCGGCGGCTTCGGCTTCAGGGTCGCGGGCAGAGCGCGACTTCGACGAAATCGTCGTCGATCGTGATCGCCCGGAGCGCGAGGCCGGCGGCCGACGCGAGCTCGGGAACCTTTCGCTGCAGCTCCTCGCGCTCGGCCTCCGGGCGGAGGGTGTGGGGGCCGGTGAAGAGATTGCGATCCACGCAGAACGCGATCTGGCACGCGGGCCCGACGGCCCGGAAGGCCGACCGGAGCTCGGAGTACAGCGTGGGGTTCCGGAAGTCCATGAGGAAGAGAAAGCGGTGGTAGACGGCGGTGAATTTCCGGTCCCCCCGGGAGAACTCGTACCGCTCGGCCCGCGGCGATTCCGAAACGAGGCCAGCGAAGCGGCAGTCCCAGGCGTAGAAGTCCATGAAGAGGCCGATGAAGTTCAGCTGGTCGAAATGCACGGTTCCCGGGCCGCCCAGATTCTTCGCAAAGATTCCGGCGCGTGAGGACATCGGCTCGTCACGGAAGATCCGCGCATCGCGGTTCTGGTACGCGCTCGCAACGATCGCGGCCGCGCCGAGGGCGGCGAGCGCGCCGCGGGCCGCAGGGCTCAGCCACCGGGCGAGGCGATCGAAGGCGACGGCGCCGGCGAGCACCGCAAAATAGAGGAGCAGAACCTGATGGCGATGCGTTCCGCCGAACGGATACCGGCCCGAGAGTCCGAGCGCGGCGCCGGCGGCGAGAAGCAGCGTCAGAAGAAGAGCCGGAAAGAGGCGGTCGTCGCGCGGCCGTTCCTCCGGGCGTTCCGTCGCCGGCGCGAGGATTGCGAGGAGCAGGAAGATGGCGAGCACCGCGAGGGCCGCGGTTCCCGCGAGCGCCGCCGGCGCGTAGAGGTTCACCGACGCGGCGAGGCTTCGGGCCACGAAGGCCGCGGCGCTTTCGGCGCCGGGACGGAAGTAGAAACGGGGAAGGCCGCTCGCAGGCCCACTGAGCATCCGGACCCAGCCGCTCGCGAGAAATCGGAAGAGCGCCCACCCCACGAGCGCCGGAGGCAGAAACGTCAGGACGTCCGCGGGCAATCGCCGGGGCAGCGCGGCGGCGAGGCGCCGCCGGTAGTCGGGCCGCAGGGCCGCCGCGAGAAACGGCGCGAGGACGCACGCGATGAGGAAGAGGCCGGAGAGGTACTCCGTGAGCAACGCGAGGGACGCGAAGACCGCGAACCCGACCCGGCGGCCGCGCGGCGGGAGCGCGTCCATGCGGAAGAGATCGAGCGCGAAGAAGAGAGCCGCGAGCACGAAGAACACGGCGAGCGTGTACCCCTCGACCTGACAGGAGAGTGCGATGGCGGTCGTCGAGAGGGCGATCGCGAGCGCACCGAGCGCGCTCGTCAGGGGATGGCATCCGAGCCGGTCGAGCAGGCGCCCGACGAGGTACACCGAGCCCGCGCCCGCGGCGAGCGGAACGAACCGGTAGGAGAGAAGCGACCGGCTGACCAGATCGCAGGCCTTGAGAAGCAGAAGAAAGAGCGGCGGATGCGCGATCGTCCCGAGCTCCTGACGGAAGAAGCGGGCCGCGAAGAGATGCCAGGCGCCGTTGTGCGACAGCGTCCGATGCGTCGCGAGCCAGAGGCGGGGAACCAGCGACACCGCGGTGACCGCCAGGAGGAGCCTCCGGACGTCGCGGCGGGAGCCGGGGGCGCCCGGCCTCAGGCCGGCGAGGTCGGCAGCCGGCAGTAGAAGAGCTCCGTGTTTCGGATGCCCATCTCCGGGAAGTCGTCCTTCGTGTAGTCGACCGTGAACCCGAGCGTCGCGAGCTTGTCGTCGAGGTCCGTGCCGTACGAGCGGTAGGCGAGCGCGCGACCCTCTTCCGAGTTGGCGTCGCCGTGGTACTCCTTTTCCATCGGAAACCGGTCGGAGGACGGGTCCGCCGGATCCACGACTTCGACGCGATCGACCGTCAGGCGGTCGCGGAAGTGCGGCACGGTGAAGACGTGGAGGCCGCCCGGCTTGAGCACCCGGCGGATCTCCGAGTGCGCGCGCTCGTCCAGGCGAACGTGCTCGAGGACGTCGCTCGTCACGACGACGTCGAAGGACGCGTCGGGGAACGTCAGCGCCTCGAGGTTCTGATTCGTCGCGCCGCCCCCGAGCCGCTTGCCGCGCCTCTGCTTCGGATCGAAGCGCGAGGTCGACACGTCGATCCAGGAGCAGCGCGCGAGAAGGTCCGGGATCGGGTAGGCGTTGCCCTCGCCGTAGAAGGCGACCTGCGTGTCGTACACGGCGAGTTTTCGATTCGAGGACGCGTCCGCGAGGGCGGAGAGGCTGTCGGCGTGCGCGCCGGCCAGCTCCTCGGCGGCCCGGAGGAGTCCGCGCGCGATCGAGCGGTAGCGGGAAGTCGTCAAGCAGCGCGCGCAGGTCAGCGACTCGCGGAAGAGCAGCGGATCGGTGTAGTAGAAGCGGGTCTTCTCGCCGCAAACGTTGCAGGTGCCGGCGAGCGAGGACATGCCGCGGAAGCGAGGGTCGGTTGCCGGGGCTGGGACCGTCGCGGCAGCGGGCGTGGCGGCGGGCGGGCGAGGGAGAGGACGCGGCGAGGACCCGGCTTCCTTTTTTTGGAGGGCCGCGAGCGTCGCGTCCACACGCGCCGACCAGGAGTTCTCGCGGCCGACCTGGCGCACCCGCTCCCGATAGGTCGCGTCCTTTCCTCGCTCCCGCGCCGGGTCGAGCGCCGCCGCGAACTCCTCGGCCGTCCGGACGATCGCGACCTCCGGGTACGCCTCGCACTCGGGCATCGGCGTCGTGATCGTGGCTTTCCCCCCGCGAAGTACTCGTAGAGCTTGAGCGGCGACGTCGCCTTCGTGATGTCGTTGATCTTGAACGGAATCGTCGCGACGTCGAAGAGTCTGAGATACCCCGGCAGCGAGTGGTAGTCGCGCGGGCCGAGCCAGAGGACGTTGGGGCACTTCAGGACCGGCTGCCCGCGCAGGCTCTGGTCGTACATCGGGCCGATCAGGAGGAAGTTCCAGTCCGGCCGCGCGCGCGCGACCTTTTCGAGCAGGTCGTAGTCGAACCACTCGGCGAGCGCGCCGTAATAGCCGGCGATCGGCTTGCCCGATTCGCGGAAGGCGCGCAGCTCCTTGTCCTCCGGCAGCGGCGCCTCGTCGTCGGCGAAGCGCTCGAACTCGACGCCGTTCGGAACGCTGACGGCGTCCGGCCGGACCGCCAGCGCCTTTTCGTGCAGCTTCTTCGCGACGCTCGCGACGACCGTCGCCTCGGCGAGGCCCCGCGCGTGGTTTTTCTCGAGGAGCTGTCGGTCGTAGGGGAAGACATCGAGGTCGTCGATCCAGTCGTACACCGTCGAACATCCGGACGGGTAGGCGTCCACCTTGTGCCAGTTGTAGGTGAAGGCCCACAGCAGCGGCTCCGGGAGCTGCTGGAGCAGGCCCTCCGGGCCGCGGAAAAGAAAGAGGTTGGGCTGGATCTCCTTGAACCCGTTCACGTCGTCGTGCGCGTTCGAGCAGTCGAAGATCGCGATCCAGCCGCGCCGCGCGAAAGTGCGGGCGAGGTGATGCGGGCGCTGGAAGAGCGCGATGCCCCAGCCCACCGACGGGAGGAACACGACGGCCCCTTCGCTCGCCGCGATCCTCGCGCGGACCGCCTCGAGCTGCTCCTGGTAGAATCCGAGGTCGGCGCGTTTCCAGACGTCCACTCCTTCGGCCTTCCAGGCCTCGCCCCACTTCTCCTCGTACTTCTTGCGGTTCTCCTCGAAGAGCGCCAGGTACTTCTTCTCGCCGAGCAGGCGAAACGACGCCTTCTGCCAGTGGTGCACGAAGGCGTCGCGCGCGCAGCGGATTTCCCAGCCCTTCGCGCGCGCGCGCCGGTTGAAGTCGTCGTCCTCGAACATGCCGGTTCCGAAGCGCTCGTCGAGGGCGCCGACCGACTCGTAGACCTCGCGCTTCATCGCCAGGCAGAACATCGCGAGCATCGGGATCGCGAAGACGTGCCCGTCGTTCTCGCGGACGAAATCCTCCGCCCAGGAGGGCAGGTCCTCGACGCCGGCGTATCCGACCTCCACCTTCGCCTCGTTCGAGATCGCGTTGGTGACCGGGCCGACGAGGCCGAGCTTCGGCTCCGCCCCGAGGTGGCGGATGAGCGCCGTGAGCCAGCCCCGCGTGACGACGGTGTCGTTGTTGAGGAGGACGAAGTAATCCCCCGTCGCGACCGCGAGGCCCTGGTTGTTGGCGGCGGCGAAGCCGCGGTTGTCCTCGTTTTGGATGAGGCGCAGATTCGGATATTGCGACTCGGCCTCGCGCAGGTACTCGGGAGTGCCGTCCTGCGACGCGTTGTCCACGACGATGACCTCGAAGTTCGGCCAATCGGTGCGGCCGTAGAGGCTCTCGAGGCAGAGCCGGTTGAGAGACAGGTTGTTGTACGTCACGACGACGATCGACGCCTTCGGGAACGTCGCGGCGACGGCCGGCGCGAGCGCATCGAAACGCCGCTCCCAGGAGTTCTGCTTCCCGAAGGTGCGCCGCCGCGCGACGAGCGCCGGGTCGTCCTCGGCGAGCGCCGCCGCGATTTCGCGCTCGAACTCTTCCGCCCGGTCCGCGAGCCGCACGAGAGGAGCCATCGGCGCGACTTCCGGGATCGGCACGGAGACGATCGGCCGCCCGGCGGCCAGGATCTCGAAGGCCTTGACCGGGCTCGTCGCTTCGGTCAGCGGAAGGCGCTTGAAGGGGAGGATCGCCACGTCCATCCGCGCGAGCCAGGACGGGATCTCCGCGTAGGGCTTCTCGCCGGGCAGGGAGACGTTCGGCAGCTTCGCGAGCCGCCGCGTGTCCGCCGTGTAGGTCGAACCCACGAGCAGGAAGTCCCAGTCGGGCCGCTTCGCGGCGACGTCGGCCACGAGGTCGGAGTCGAACCAGTCGGCGATCGCGCCGTAGTACCCGACGACCGGGCGGGCCTGCCGTGCGCAGGGTCCCATCTCGAAGTGGCCGGGCTCGCACGCGTTCGGCAGGAGCAGGACGTTCGGATTCGCCTCGCGCGCGCGCGCTTCGAGGATCCCCGAGGAGGCCGCGACGAGGTCGGCCGAAGCCAGAAGGTCGCGCTCCTCCGCGATCATCTCGGGACGGTTGGTCGTGAAGCCCGCGTGGTCGTCCATGCAGTCGTAGATCACCGGCCAGGAGAGTTCCTCCCGCGCTTTCTTCGCGAGCGGCCACCAGAAGGGCAGCTGCACGACGAGGGCCGTCGCCCCGAGGGAGAGGTCCCTCCGCAACCCGTCGAGGGCCGAGAAGAGCGCGTCCCGGGCGCCGTCGCCGAGGGATTCCTTGTAGACGTTCAACGAAGGGCCGCGGAGAGACACCTCCCAGACGTTCTCGCGCTTCCTTCGGAGCTCGTACGGCGCGCCGCTCTCGCGGAACGTCTGCGCGACGTAGAAGACGCGGTGCCCGGCGGCGGCGAAGCGCGACATGAGCTGCTGCGGCCGCTGGAAGCGGAAGTCCCAGTCGATGATCGGCAGGCAGACGACGTCGTACCGGTTTTCGGCGGCGACGGGCGCCGGCGATGGCGCGCGAGGCGCGCGCGGTTTCCGGGAAGCCGGCGCGGCGGAGGGCGCCGCGAGGACTTCGGGTCGGACCGACGGCGCCGCCCCCCGGCTGCCGAAGAGGCGCCGCAGCCGGCGGCGGAGGGACCAGTAGATCGACATGAGCTTCCAGTAGCGCGACGTCTGGATCGACAGGATTTCGTTGCGCACTTCGGAGATCTGCTTCTGGAGGAACGCCGCCTCGCGCTGGCCGCGCCGCGCTTCGTCCTCGGCGCGCTTCTCGGCGGCGCGCAGCGATACGGCGAGCGAGGCCGCTTCGCGCTCCTTCTCCGAGAGCCGGCCGGAGAACGCCTGCGCGCGCCGCTCGGTTTCTTCGAGCCGGCGCGTGAGCCCGCGCTCGGTCTCTCCGAACCGGACCGTCAGCCCGCGCTCCGCCTGGAATCGGGAGATCGCCGTCCGCCGGAGCAGATCGAGCAGGCCCGGCGTCGCATCCGGCGCCGGCGCCTCTCCCGCCTCGAGACGCTCGGCGGCGATCTCGGCCGTGCGGCGTGCGCTGCGCGCGAGCGTCCGGGCCCGTTCGGCGAGATGCCGTGCGTAGCGGCCACGCTCCTCGAAGGCTTCGGCGAGGCGGTCCGCGAGCCCGTCGCCGTCCATCGCAGCGAGCGGGAGCGCGTCGTCGGGCTGTCCGAGCTGACGCATGAGGCGGGAGACCTTGGGGTCGTACTCGAGGCAGACGACGGGCACGCCCCCGATGGCGGCGAAGACCCCCGCGTGGAGGCGCATGGCGAGCACGAGGTCGCACTGGCCGATCGCCGCCGCGAGCCGCGCGGGATCGCTTCCTCCCGGCAGGATGCGGGTGGCATCGCCGTGGCGCATCCGTTCGCGGACGCGCGCCGCGACGGCCGCGTCGTTCTCTTCGGCGACGGACTCCTGCTGGAACGGCAGGAAGAGCACGGCGCCGCCGCGGCCGGCCGTTTCGAGGAAGCGATCGAGAGCGCCCGCGACCTCCGCCTCCCATTTGGCGGGCTCGACGCCGACGTCCCAGTGGCGCAGCGCGACGCCAAGGAGCGGCCGGCTCTCCGGAAGCGGCGGGAGCGGCTCCGCGGCGGCATCCGTCCGCGGCTCGAACGCGAAGGCGGGATCTGCCGTGACCTCGATGCGCTCGGACGGAACGCCCAGGGCGGCGAGCTCGTCGCGGGACTCCTCGTCGCGCACCGTGATGCACGCTGCCGCGTCGCAGACGGCCTTCGTGAACTCCCGTCCGGGCGCCGTCTCGAGCGGCCCGACGCCGGCGGCGTAGATCATGAGCGGCTTGCGGTGCAGCACCGCGAGGACGGCCGGCGCGGCGTAGTAGGAGAGGCCCCAGTGCCGGTCGGTGAGGATGGCGTCGGCCGGGAAGCCCCAGTAGTCGTGGAAGATCCCGCCGCCGCCGATGACCACGAGGTCGGCGCCGCGCGCGGCGTCCTCGAGGCCGAGCGGATCGCGCCAGAAGACCGTCTCGACGCCGTGGGCCTTCGCGGTCGCCTCGGGATTGCCCGAGGCGACCGTGACCGCGGCGTCCGGCGCCGCCGCGCGCAGGTGCGCGAGGATCGAGGCGAGGATCGCCTCGTCTCCGGCGTTGCCGAAGCCGTAGTAGCCGGCGAGCAGGATGCGGCGCGAGGTCACGTTCGCGCGCAAGTATATGGAGGCGGAAGACGCTTCGTGCCGCGGTGGCGGCCTTGCCGCCGCGGCGCCTCGCGTCTACAATGTCGACAGTTCTCCTTCGAAATGTCGATCGCGCGCGCGATTTTCCGCACGAGCCCGGCTGCCGTGCTGCACGGCGCCTCAAGGAGGTCACCGCCATGAAGGGATCCCGCGTCCTCGTCCTCGTCCTGGCGTCCACACTCGGAGCCGCCGTCGTCCGAGCCCAGGCTCCCGCTCTGCCGATTCTCGACGCGCCTCCGCCGGCCCGCCCGGGGCCCGACGTCCAGAAAGACTTGGCGGCCGGAAAGCACATCTCGCCGCGCGATTACGGCACCGGCAACATCAACATCCTGCAGATTCCGGCGGCGGCCTTTGTCCCGTTCAACACGACCTGGACCCACGACAGCAACGGATATTTCTTTCCGGTGACGTCGAGCTTGATCGCACATGCCTGGGCGCCCCTGGAGCTCCCGAGCGGCGCGAGCATCGAGTACGTCGACCTCTACTACGACGACACGGACGCCACGAACGATGCGACGGCGAAGATCCTGGCCGCGACCGGCAGCAGCTCCGTGGGTTTCAGCACGATCGGGAACGTCGCCTCTTCCTCGGGCAGCTCCGGGAGGGGATATTCCGCGTCCGCCATCTTCGCCTACACCGTCAACGACGACGTGCAGTACAACGGAGGCGCGCAGCTGATCGTGCAGGTCACGCTCCCGTCGACGTCGATCGGCTTCAAGGCCGTGGACATCTGGTGGACGCGGCAGATCTCGCCCGCGCCCGCGACGGCCACCTTCGGAGATGTCCCGACGAACCATCCGTTCTTTCGCGTCATCGAAGCTCTCGCGGCTTCCGGGATCACGAGCGGCTGCGGCGGCGGGAACTTCTGTCCGGACGGCGCCGTGACGCGCCAGGAGATCGCCAAGTTCCTCGTGCGCGCGCTCGGCCTCTACTGGCAGGACGGTCTCACCGGCGGGCCCTTCTAGAGCGGCCGGGCCCCGAGCCCCGCATTAGACTGCTCTCCTGTGAGGGTGAGCTGGTCCCGCGTTCTGTGCGTGCGCCGGGCCGATCCCTTCCGTCTCTCGGTCGGCGATCAGGCGATCGCCGACTTCGGGCCGGGGCTGCTCCAAGTCCTCAATCTCGCCGACGCGAGCGGCCGGCGCCTGGGCGACGGCTTCGCCGGGGAATGGGTCATCCCGATCGCCGCAGCCGGGACCGCCGCTTTCGCCGCTGTCGGTGAGGAGTTCAATCCCTGGACGGCCGCGTCGAACACGGTCACCCTCCACCGCGCCGTCCGCGACGGCGAGACCGTGGAGGCGACCGTCGAGGTCGCGAGCCTCAAGGGGACGTCCGTGCGGCTGCCGTATCGGATCGTCGGCACGCCGTCGCGCGACCTCATCGCCGAGGGCGCGTTCGTCTTCGTCTGCGTCGGCCCGAACGGGCCGAAGCGCTTCGATTCACGGCTCGTGCCCCGGGGCGTGGCGGAAGCGGCGAAAGTCGAGGCCGGCCGCGCTCCGCTTCCCACCGCGATCGGCCGACCCTCCTGGCGCGCGCGCGCTGCGGGTGCCGTCCTGCCGCGGTCCCTGACGCGCGGCCTGCGTCTCGCCTACTGGCACATCCTGTCCCAGGGTGGCCGCCGGACATCACCCTTCGAGTTCGTTTCCGGTCTCCGGAGCGTGTGGCGGTCCGACGAGGGGCGCGGCACCGAGACGCCCATGTCCTTCCGGGACCGAGTCCTCGATGTCTGCCTGCCGCCGGCTGCCGCGGACGCGTTCCGCGCGGCATGGCGCGCCCCGCGAGAGTCCGGGCAAGCCGGGCCGATCCGATTCGCGGCGCGGCCCATCGCGATGGCAAAGGGCCAGAGCGTCGACCTCCCGATCGAGGTCTCTAATCCGGCCGGCGTCTCGATCGACGTCGAGATCGAGATCGAAGAGCCGTACGGCTTCGGACTGGCCCTCGACTGGAAGAGGAGCGAAAAGGTGCGGCTCTCGCCGGGCCAGTCGGCCGGCGTGTCCGTGAGGGTCACGGCGCTCCGACCGGACGAGGTCAACCTCGGCAGGCCGTGGACCCTCACTTGCCGATTGCGCGCCGGAGCCGCGGTGCTCGGCACCGATGCGATCGCGCTCGCCGTCCCCGACCCGGACCCCGGATCGATCTTCTACGTGCTCACCGAGGACTGCGAGACGTTCGACGGCGGTGAGACGACGGGCGCGTACGGGGCGGCGGGAGTGCTCGGAAACCGCAACGGCGTCATGGATCCGGAGGAGTACCGCGTCCAGATGATCGCGAAACCCGACGCGCTGAACGCGATCGCCGAGAAGCACGGAGCGCGCTGGACGCATTTCTGGACGGCGTCGCAGCGCTTCGCGGCCGCGTGGGCGGCCGGCCGGTCCAAGACGGGGGCGTGGGACGCGGTGGTCCGGGAGCTCGACGAGTCCGTGCGGAGGGGCTCGCGCGCGCACGAGTACGCGCCCCACATCCACTTCGACTACGAGCCCGAGTCGAGCCTCCCGCCGCAGCCCCGTCTCGTGTACGACGCGAAGACGGACGGGATCCTGCCGGCCGAGTACTACGACCCGGTATCCAATCCCGATCACCGGTACCACGGCTGGGACGGCGCCCGAAAGGGAATCGCCTACGTGCGCCGCGAAGGAGATCTCTCCGACCTCGATTCGAAGAAGGGCTCCCTTCGGAAGTCCGTGCGCTATCTGGCGGATCTGTCCTTCGGCGGACGCCTCTCCCGATGCACCCGGACGGGAGCGGCCGACTTCGGAGCGGCGCCGGCGGATCTCGGTGCGAGTGCACGCGCTGCCGCGGCCAACGGGCTCGTGGCCAACTCGGATGCCGGGGTCTATGCGGCGAAGAGCCCGCTGCCGCGGAGACGGCAGGCCTACTTCTGCCGGCCGGACGACCTGGACGCGGAGATCGAGGAGCTTTCCGCCGCCTCGTTCGTCGAGCTGCGCGCGCCCGACTTCCAGCTGGAGCAGGGATCGCTCGAGGACCTCAACGCCTGGTTCGATCGCCGGTACCTCGAATCCCGGGGCCCCGGCGTGCGGGCGATCGTCGCGATGACCCACGCGATGTTCGTGAAGGGCGCGCCGGATCCGTTTCGGGACACGGCGGGAGGCGACTTCGACAAGATCGGCCATCACCTGGAGCACGTGGCCCGCGTGCACCCCGACGTGCGGTTCGCGACGGCGTCGGAGGCCGCGCTCGAATTCCTCGATTACTACACGCCGGTGCTCCGGGCCGTGGCGCTCGAGGCGAGGGCCCGCTCCGCCGACGGAACCGTGTGGATCCATCCCGTCCGGATCCTGGGCAAGGGGATCCCGCTTCCCGCGCGGCTGACGGTGCAGGCGCCGCCGCATCTGGACGCGGACGCGATCCGTTCCCTCGCGATCCTCGACGGCGGAGAGCCGATGCCGGATGGCTCCTGGAAGTCGAGCCCGGGCGAGCTCGCCTCGGCGGAGTTCACGGCGGTGCGGCGAGAAGGGTACGCGCTGCGCGTCGAGACATCGCGCCCGATCGATCACCGGCTCTGCGGCGCGGCGGTCCCGGCCGGCGCGCCCGGCCCTCTCTTCGAGGAACCCGGCGACGGGAGCGACGCCAGGCCCGACCTCCTGCGGCTCGATCCGCCGGAGCTCCTCCAGGGAGAGATCCGCGGCATCGACGCCGTGAAGCCGGGCGACCGCTGGGAGTGGCGCTACCCGGGCGACCTCTTCCACTTGCTCGTTCATCCCGTCGCGGGCAACGCGCATCCCCTCGGACGGCGCCTCCATCCGTACGGGCGGTATTCCGAGGGCATCGCGATCGACGCCGCCCGGCGCGTTCTCGGACGCGGCATCCGGCCGGCGGGATTCGAGCTCCAGTGGGTTCGGCCCGTGCGGGGCGGCGCGGACTTTCGCGTCACGTGCATGCTCGAGGCGATGACGGTCGATGGAGCCGTCATGCAAACGTCGGTCGAAGAGTCGGGAGTCGAGGTCGCGCGGATCCGCCTGTCGCTGGCGCGGGGTTAGGAGCATGTAGACTCGCGCCGCTGTGGCGGCCGAGTCGATCGTCGTCGTCTGTCCCGACACGAACGTCCGCCTTTGGGTCTCACGGGCCTCCGAAGCGCCGACGGGAGGAGGCAAGACGTCAATCCTCCAGCTCGCGGCCGCCTGGGTGAAGACCGGTCACCCCGTCACGATCGCGGCATCGGCGGCACGCCCCGAGGACCGCGACGGCATCTCCGTCCGCGAGCTCGAGGCGGCGGCGGGGGACTACGACGTCGCGATCTTCGTGACGGGATCGCTCGGCCATTTCCGGGCGCCGGGTGTCGATGCGATCCACGCGGCGCGCCGGCTGTTCTGGCAGAACGGCCCGGGCCGGGCCGAGCTTCCGCCCGGACGGGTCGACTGGTACGTCGCGCCGGCGAAGTTTCTCGCCCGGCGCGCCGTGGACGAGTGGGGACATCCTCCGGAGAAGGTCGTCGTCATTCCCGGCGAAGCGGTGCGCCGCCGGCGCGCGGCCTCCGAGGCCGCGTCGCGCGATCCGCTCGCGGCGATCTACGCGAGCCACCCGTTCAAGGGGCTGCGGGAGGCGGTCGAGGTGCTCGGGCATCTGCGCGCGGAGTTTCCCGACGTGCGGCTCGACGTGTACGGCTCCGAGCGATTGTGGGCCGACGGTGCCGCGGCGTCCGCGGAGCGGGTTCTGCCGGAGTGGGTGCGGCGCGCCGGTGAGACGCCGCAGAGCGAGATCGAGCGCCGCATGACGGACTACGGGTTGATGCTCTATCTGACCGAGTGGGTGGACGGCTTCTCGCTTTCGACCGCCGAGGCGCTCGCGGCGGGAGTCCTCGTCATCGCCACGGCGCACGGCGCGAACGCCGAGTTCCTGAGGCACGGCTGGAACGGCCTTCTCGTGCGCTCGGATGGAGGTCGACCGGACCTGCTCGAGGCGCAGAGCCTCGTGCGCGCCTATCTGCGCGATCCGGCGGCCTTTGCCGGGGTCCGAGCCAACGCGATGGCCTCCGTGCCCACCTGGGACGAGCAGGCCGAAGACTGGCGCAAACTGTGGCGGTCGCCCCTCAGAGGCGCCTAAAAGCCGATTTCCGGGGGGATCCGGCGGGTTACAATTTTCTACTCGGGCCGGAGCGCCCAAGCAAAGGACAGATTTGAGGACTCGGGGAAGAGGACTCTCTTTCGAGGCCGGCGCGTGCCTCGCCATCCTGGCGCTCGGCGCCGGAGGGGCCATCGCGCTCGCGCAGCCCGCCCCGGACCTCACGCTTCAGCCCGACATCGGCTCGCTGATCTACCCCCTGGGATTCGTCAACGCGGGCGACGGCAGCGGCCGCAACTTCGTCGTCACGCAGTTCGGAAAGATCTTCGTCTATCAGGGAAACACGGGACTCGGCACGTTTCTCGACGTGAGCGCGCTCCTTCCCTGCGGCGATCCGAGCAAGGGCGGCTGCGGCGAGCAGGGGCTGCTCGGCCTCGCGTTCCACCCGAACTACGCGACGAACGGCCTCTTCTTCATCGACTACACGAACACCGACGGCAACGAGGTGATCGCACGCTACAAGGTCTCCTCCGAGCCGGACGTCGCCGACCCGGCGAGCGCGACGATCCTTCTCGTCGTTCCCGACCCGTTTCCCAACCACAACGGCGGCCAGCTCCAGTTCGGGCCCGACGGGTACCTCTACATCGCGATGGGCGACGGGGGGTCCGGCGGCGACCCGGGCAATCGCGCGCAGAACAAGGGAGTGCTTCTCGGGAAGATCCTGCGGATCGATGTCGACGGGTCGGGAACGGTGCCGTGCGGCCAGACGGCGCCGGGGCCTCCCTACGCACCCTACGGGATTCCCGCCGACAACCCGTTCGTCGGAACGGACGGCGCCTGCGCGGAGGTCTGGGCGTACGGCCTGCGCAATCCGTGGCGCTTCAGCTTCGACCGCGAGAACGGCGACCTCTTCATCGGGGACGTCGGGCAAGGCCTCTACGAGGAGATCGACTGGCAGCCTGCGGGCACTCCCGGCGGCCGCAACTACGGCTGGCGCCGCATGGAAGGTTTCCACTGCTACGACCCCGCGGCCAACTGCGACGACGGCACGCTGACGCACCCGATCCTCGAGCACGACCACTCGCTCGGCTGTTCCGTGACCGGCGGCTACGTCTACCGCGGCGCGGCCTACCCGCAGTTGAACGGCGTCTACGTCTACGGCGACTACTGCAGCGGGACGATCTGGGGGGCGGTGCGCGATGCGGCGGGCGTCTGGTCGAAACGCGTGATCGCGACCTCGCAGTTCATCAGCTCCTTCGGCGAGGACGAAGCGGGGGAGCTCTACGTCGTCGAGCACAGCGGTTCGGTGAAGAGGATCACGAGCGTGACGTCGTACCTCAAGCCGTCGGTCGCGGCGCTGGCGCCCGGCGCGGCGGTCAAGGGCACCCCGGGAATCCTCCTCGCGGTGGACGGCTCGGCTTTCACTCCTTCCTCGGTCGTTCGCTGGAACGGAGCCGACCGTGCGACGACCTATGTCTCCCGCACGCGTCTCCAGGCGGCGATCCCGGCCGGCGACGTGGCGGCTCCCGGGACCGCCGTCGTGGCCGTCGCCAACCCCGCGCCGGGCGGCGGCGCCTCGACAGGCATGACCTTTCAGATCACGAACCGCTTCCTCGACGTGCCGCTCGCGTATCCGCTGCGGCGGCCGATCGAGGGGATCGCCGCGGCGGGGATCACGACGGGATGCGGCGACCGCGTCTTCTGTCCCGAGTCGCCGATGACCCGCGACCAGATGGCCGTGCTGCTGCTGCGCGGCGAGCACGGCTCGTCCTATGCGCCGCCGGGGGCGACCGGGACGGTCTTCTCGGACGTTTCGAAGACCACGTTCGCCGCGGCCTTCATCGAGCGGCTCTCCGCGGAAGGCATCACGACCGGCTGCGGCATGGGAAACTACTGTCCGGTCATTCCCGTGACGCGCGCGCCGATGGCGAAATTCCTGCTGCGCGCGCACGACGGACCGACCTACCAGCCGCCTCCGGCGCACGGAGTCTTCACGGACGTGCCGGCGTCGGCGCCGTTCGCCGCGTGGATCGAAGAGTTGTCCGCCCGGGGCATCACGGCGGGCTGCGGCGGCGGCAGATTCTGCCCGGACATGACCGTCACGCGCGCCCAGATGGCCGCGTTTCTCGCCCGGACGTTTTCCATTTCGTTGCCGCCTTAGCGTAGGGGAGTTGAGGAAGGAGGTCCTCGAAAGGCTCAGAATGAAACTCGCATCGCCCGCCACGCGGCGGGGAGCAACGAGAGCCGGAGCCCGGCTCTTCTTCTTCCTCGCCGCCGCCTCTTTGATCGCGCTCCGCGCGTCCGCGGCCACGCTCGGCGGGCCCGTGCCGCCGCCGCTGCCGCTCTTCCCGCAATCCAACTGGTGGAACCTCGACGTCTCCGCCGCGCCGCTCGACCCGGACTCGACGTCGTACATCACGTTCCTGGGCGCCGGCGGGGTCACGGGCGCGCATCCCGATTTCGGCGGCAACAACGGCCCGGTCTCGATCTACGGGTTCCCTTACTGCGTCGTTCCGGGCAATCAGGCGAAGAAGGCCGTCGCGTTCCAGTACTGGGACGAAAGCGACGGCGTCGACTACGGGACGCACGCCGGCCTGCCGTTCTATCCGATCCCGGACGAGGCGATCACGCAGAACCACTGGATCGAAGGCGGCCAGCCCGGCAACGCCACCGTTGGCGGCGACCGCCACATGCTGATCCTGGACCAAGACAACAAGATGCTCTACGAGCTGTTCGCGCTCAAGTGGGACGCCGCGAACTCGCGGTGGAAGGCCGGCTCGGGCGCCGCGTTCGACCTCCGGAAGAATGGCCGCCGTCCCGACACCTGGACCTCCGCCGACGCCGCGGGCCTCGCCATCCTTCCTGGTCTCGTCCGCTACGACGAGGTGTACGGGCCCGGCGAGATCGGCCACGCTTTCCGCGTGACGGTTCGTGACTCGAACGGCTACGTCTATCCCGCCTCGCACGACGCCGGCTCGCAGTCGGGCGCGCTTCCGATGGGTGCGCGGCTGCGGCTCAAGTCCACGAAAGACATCTCGGGCTACGACCCGGCCGTGCAGAAGATCTTCCGCGCGATGAAGAAGTACGGACTGATCGTGGCGGACAACGGGACCGACCTCTACGTGAGCGGGACCTGGGACACGCGGTGGGACAACGACATCCTGAATCCCGCCTTCGGCGATCTCGCGCCGTCGGACTTCGAGGTCGTCAAGCTCGGGTACATGCCCCAGGTCGCCGCGGGCCTCGCCGTCGACGCGCACTCCGGGACCGGAACGGCGTCCGACGCCAACGGCGTGCTCGAGCCGGGCGAGACCGTGCTGATGGAGCCTTCGTGGACCTACCAGGGGACTTCGTCGAGGTCTCTGACCGGCGCCGCCTCGGCGCTCGCGGGCCCGGCCGGAGCTTCCTACACGCTCGGCGACGCGGCGGCGTCCTACGGGAGCGTCCCGGCCGTCGCGACGGGAGACGGCGCGACGGTCTCCTGCGCGGGCGCCGGCGGCAACTGCTATCGCATCGCCGTCTCGGCGCCCGCCGTTCGGCCGGCGGCGCACTGGGACGCGACGGTCACCGAGACGCTGTCGACGAGCGGCGTCTGGAAGCGGACGCTCCACGTGGGCGACAGCTTCGGCGACGCGCCGCGCACGAACCCCTTCTACGCGAAGATCGAGACGCTCTTCCACCACGGCGTGACGTCCGGCTGCGCCGCGGGCCTCTATTGTCCCGACGACGCCGTCGTGCGGTATCAGATGGCGATCTTCCTCGCGAACACGCTGGCCCGCGGCGGATCAAACGTGCCGGCGTCGGGCCTGTGGAACGGGCAGCCCTACAACTGCAAGGCGGGAGGCGTCTCGATCTTCCTGGACGTCGCGCCGACGGACGCCTTCTGCAAGCACGCGCACTACCTGGCGGTCCAGAACGTGACGCTCGGATGCTCCGGGAATTATTTCTGCCCCAGCGCCGCCGTCTCGCGTCTCGAGATGGCCGGCTTCGTCGCCCGCGAGATGGTCGCGCCGGGCGGCGGCGCCGCGGTCCCGGCGGCCTACGGCCCGGATCCCGTCACAGGACGCTCCTACAGCTGCAGCACGACCGCGCCGAACATCCATTTCAGCGACGTGCCGGCGACCGACCCGTACTGCAAGCTCGCCCACTACCTCTGGGCGCGCGGCGTGATCGCCGGCTGCACGCCGACCGGCTACTGCGCGACGTCCTCCGTCACGCGCGGCGAGATGTCGAAATTCCTGTCGAACGCGGCGGGGCTGACGCTCTACGGCCCCTAGCCCCCGAAGAGGGGTCAGACGTGAACTCTTGAACTCGGAAAAGGGGTCAGGCGTGAACTCTTGAACTCCGGCCGGCCTTCAGGGCCCCGGATTACCACTTCTCCCAGACCGACAGGTCCTGATAGTGGTTGAGGCCGTTTTCGCGAAAGTGCCGCAGGCCGAAACAGCGGCCCCAGGTCGCGACGAGGTACTCGCGCGAGTGGAACGCGGAATCGTCGTTGAAGCGGCCGCCTCCGGCGGCAAAGACGAAACCGCGCTCGGCGAGCGCCTGGCGGTCTGCCTCCGAAAGGTCGGGCCGGCTCCACGAGAGTCTGGGGGCGTGGGTGGACGCGATGAGGAGGCCGCCCGGGCGCATGACGCGGTGGAGCTCGGCGAGCCAGGCCAGCTGGCGCTCCTCGGAAAGGTGAGTGAAGACCGACCCGGCGTAGACGACGTCCATGTACGCCGCCGGCAGCGGCGTCGGCGGGTCGGCCGCGACGCGCTCGTACAGGCCTCGGACGTGCGACGCAATCCAGCGGAGCGCCTCCTCGTCGACGTCGATTCCCCAGAGCTCGCCGATCGGAACGGTCCGCTCCAGATGGCGCGCGACGCGGCCGCAACCGCAGCCGAAGTCGAGCCAGCGCGCGTAACGGCTCCCCGGCTGCCAACTCGCTTCGAAGACCTCGCGGATGTTTTCCGACGCTTCCCGGCCGGTCGAGAGAAAGGTCGCGCGCGAGCTGGTTCCGGAAACGCGGTACCGGAGCCGGGGCGGGGGCAGCGGGTTCTCGTGGAATCGGTCGAGGATGTCCGGAACGAGGTCGCGAAGGCGCACCGGCGTCTCCCGAAGCAGGAACCGGCCGCGCCGGAGCCAGCTCGACGGCACCCGCCGCCGTGCGATCGCCCGGATTCGGCCGCCGTCGGTCGCGTTCGCGCTCATGGGAATCGCGGTCAAGCCGGGGAGCCTGCCATCGGCGGGGCCTCGACGCCTCCTACGGACCACTGGTGATACGCCTCGGCGACCTCGGCGGCGGCGCCCTGCCGCACGACGAGCCCCTCGTGAATCCAGACCGCGCGGTTGCAGGTCTCCTGGACCAGCCGCGTCGAGTGGGAGACGAACACGATCGTCTTGCCTTTCCGGCGAAACTCCTCCATGCGCGCCTGGCACTTGAGCTGAAATCGCTCGTCGCCGACGGAGAGCGCCTCGTCGATGAGGAGGATGTCCGGATCCACGTCCGTCGCGACCGAAAACGCGAGTCGCGCCGCCATGCCCGTCGAGAAAGTTCGCAGCGGAGCGTCCACGAAATCCTCGAGCTCCGCGAACGCAACGATGCGGTCCAGCCGGCGCTTCATCTCCGTGCGCGAGAAGCCGAGAAGCGCTCCCTGCAGCATCACGTTCTCGCGCCCGGTCAGCTCGCCGTGCAGGCCCAGGCCAAGCTCGAGGATCGGCGCGACGCGGCCGGCGACGACCACTCGCCCCCCCGTGGGAGGGATGATGCGCCCGATCACGCGCAGCGCCGTGCTCTTGCCGGCGCCGTTGCGGCCCACGATACCGAGGGTCTCGCCGGTTCCGACCTCGAACGACACGCCACGGAGCGCCTCGAATTGATCGAAGAAGATCCGCCGCTTCAGCTTGCGGATCGCGTATTCCTTGATCGAGCGGATGCGCTCGCGCGGGACGAGGTACCCGACGTGAACGTTTTCGAGGCGGATCGCGACGCTCATGTCCGGCGCTCAGCCCATCAGAGCGAACGCGTCCCGCCGTTTGCAGAAGTAGAGCCAGCCGGCCAGGAAGCAGACGACGGCGACCGCGAGCGAGGGGAGGAAGACGTCGAGCGGCGGCAGCTCGCCGTCGTAGATCGGTTTCCGGAAGGTCTGCACGAGGTAGTACATCGGGTTCAGCCAGATCGGGACGCGGTACCGAACGGGCACGATCGAGATGTGGTACACGACCGGCGTCAGGTAGAACCAGACCTGTACGAATACCGTGTACATTTCGCGCACGTCGGTGAAGCGCGAGGCCAGCGTGAAGAGGAAGAACCCGATTCCCGACGCGAAGAGCGCGCCCATCAGGATCGAGACGGGCAGGAAGATCCAGGTCGCGTGGAACGGAAAGCGCGTCACGGCCAGAATGCCGAGCAGCGGCACGAGCGACAGGACGAGGTTCACGAGCGCGCCGCCGATCGCCGCGGCGACGAAGACGGAGCGCGGCACGAACGTCCGCTTGGCGATCGCGTTGGCCTCCTGCGTCTGGAACGCGGCCGCCGATGTGCTCTGGGAGAAGAAGTTCCAGAAGAGGAATCCCGTCATGAAGTAGACGGGATAGTTGGCGATGGACGTCTTCAGGAGCGCCGAGAAGACGAGCGTCAACGTCGCCATGTTCAGGAGCGGTCCGAGCATCGTCCAGGTCAATCCGAGGATCGACCGCTTGTAACGGACCTTGATGTCGCGCACGACGAGCTCGTGCACGAGGCCTCGGTACGCCCAGAGAGCGCGCGCCTCCTCGAGAGCCGCCGAGCCTCCGCGCGCGGAGTCGTAGACGGGCAGCGCGGGTCGGGCCGGCGGGGCCGCGGCGCTCACGCCGCGCGTTCTCGAAGACGACGCATGCGGGGAGGAGTCTATCGTCGCGAGTTTATCTTCGTAAGCCCGGGCCGAGCTCCGGCTCCGCCGGCGGCGATCCCCATTTCCGCGCGTACCGCTCGCGATTCTCGCGGTAGATCCGGAGGTACTCCTCGTCGGGCAGGCGGCGGAAGCTGCCGCGGCCCCAGTGATGAACGAAACTGTCGCGGGCGACTGCGAGCCGGAAGCCCTTCTCCCGCGCGCGCCGGCACCAGTCGTCGTCCTCGAACATCCCGACCGCGAACCGTTCATCGAGCGGCCCGACCCGCTCGAAGACTCGGCGACGGGTCAGCACGCAGAAGAAGGCGAGCATCGGGATCGGCTCGGCCCGCCCGGCGTTCTCGCGCGTGAAGGCCCGCGCCCAGGGCTCGAGGCCCTCGGGATCGCGATAGCCGACTGGCACCTTCGCCGCATTGGCGATCTCGTTGGTCGACGGCCCGACGAGGCCGAGCGACGGATCGCGGTCGAGATGGCCGACGAGCGCGGAGAGCCAGCCGCGCGTGACGACCGTGTCGTTGTTCAGAAAGCAGAGCAGGTCGCCGCGTCCGGCGGCCGCCCCGGCGTTCGCCGCCGGTGCGAATCCCCGGTTGTCGGGAAACGCGAGGAGACGGAAGCCGTCGCCGCGCCGCGCCGCCTCGGCCTCGAGGAGCTCGCGCGTGCCGTCCGTCGATCCGTTGTCGACGAAGACGAGCTCGACGCGGGGCCAGTCGGTCCGGCGATCGAGAGAGGCGAGGCAGAGCTCCGTCAGGGGCAGGCCGCCGTGGGTGACGACGACGATCGAGACGAGCGGGTAGAGGGCGCCGACGGCGGTGTCGAGCGCTTCGGCACGATGGTCCCACGTGTTGCGGGCGGCGAAGGCCTTTCGGCGCGCGGCGTTCTCCGGCGCGCGCGCCGCCTCGTCGGCGATCGCCGCGGCCAGCTCCTCGGCGGTGGAGCCCAGGCGGACGATTCCGGCGTCGGCGTGAGGCCGCAGCGCGTCGAGCGCCGTCGCGACCACCGGCCGGCCGGCGGCGGCCGCCTCGTAGAGCTTCACGGGATCGACCGCGTGCGTGAGCGGCGAGCGCCGGAAGGGGATGATCTCCACGTCGAATCGCGCGCGCAATGCCGGGAGCTCCGCGTACGGACGCTCGCCGTGGAAGGTGACGTTTGGCAGCCCCTTCGCGAGATCCTCCCGTCCGCCCTCGCGGCCGCCGACGATCTCGAAGCGCCAGTCGGGGCGCATCCTCGCGAGCTCCTCGAAGAGCTCCGCGTCGAACCAGTCGTCCACGGCGCCGACGTAGCCGACGGTGAGGGGGGTATCACGCGCCGCGGGGTTTCGCGCCGGCGCTTCGACGAGCGCCGCGTCGGCGGCGTTGGGAAGGAGGAGCGCGTTCGTGCTCTCCCGCGCGAGCCGCGTGCGAAGGACCTCGGACGTCGCCGTGACGAGGTCGGCGCGCCGGACGAGCTCCGGCTCGGCCCGGCCCAGCAATCCGGGACGGTTCGCCCCGAAGGCCTCGTGCTCGTCGAGGCAGTCGTACACGATCTTCCAGCCGAAGCGATCGGCGAGAAGCGTCGCGAGCGGCGTCCAGAAGGGCGTCTGCACGACGATCGCGGTCTCGAAAAGGCCGTAGGCGTCGCGGGCCGCCGAAAGCGAGCCGAACGCTTCTTCGAGCGGCCGGCCCTCGAGACGCCGGTCGGCGGGGTCCTCGCGGCGGACTCCGGCGATCGGCAGGAGAAGGACTCCCGGAGCGGCGCCCGTCGGCGTCTCGGGCTCGCCGCGTCCCCGGAGCGCTCCGTAGAAGACACGCCGTCCGCGGCGCGCGAGCGCCTCGGCGAGCTGCTGCGGCCGCTGGCGGCGATACGACCACGCGATGACCGGGAGGAAGAGGACGTCGGGGCGGCCGGGCAGCGCTTCGTTCGGATCGAAGGCGAAGCGCGGGATGTCCACCTCGGGCTTGTGGATTCCGAGGAGATGCTCCGGGGCGACCCGCCGGCGGAGCGCGCGGCGCCAGGACAGCGGCAGGAGTCGGCGGCCGAAGGCGTAGAGACGTCCGCGGAACCCCTTCTCCCACTCCGGTCTCACGGCGCGCGGCGGGCCGCTCCGGCTGCCGCATCCGCGACCGGCGCGAAGCTATCGTACGGGCGGCCGGCCAGGACGTCGGCGATGCGATCGCAGGCGCGTCCGTCGCCGTACGGGTTGCCTCCCTCGGCCATGCGGCGACGCGCCGCGGGATCCGAGAGCAGCCGCGACGCCTCGGCGACGATCCGGTCTTCGTCGGTGCCCACGAGCCGCGCGAGCCCCGCCTCGACGCCTTCCGGCCGCTCGGTCTTCTCGCGCAGGACGAGCACGGGCTTTCCGAACGTCGGCGCCTCCTCCTGGATGCCGCCGGAGTCCGTCAGCGCGAAGCGGCAGCGGCGCAGGAGACGGACGAGTGCCCGGTAGTCGAGCGGCTCGAGCAGCTCGACGTTGGGCAGTCCTTCGTTCGCGCGCACGGCGGCGAGCACGTTGGGGTTGGGGTGCACGACGTGCAGGAAACGCGTCTGCGGGAACGCCTGCGCCAGGCGCGCGATCGCGCGCACGATCCGGGTGAGCGGCTCGCCGAAGCTCTCGCGTCGGTGCGCGGTGATGAGGACGGTGTCGGTCTCCGGCTCCGCGCCGTCGCGCGCGGCGATCTCGAGGAGTGCGTCCACGACCGTGTTTCCGGTCAGATGGATCCGATCGCTGCGGCACGTTCTCGGCCTCCAGGGCCGCGGCCGCGCGCCGCGTGGGCGCGAAATAGACGTCGGCGACGAGGTCGACGACGCGCCGATTCATCTCCTCCGGGAAGGGGTGCTGGAAATCCCCGGTGCGCAACCCCGCCTCGACGTGACCGACCCGTACGCGCCGGTGGAACGCGGCGATCGCGGCGCACATGGCGGTCGTCGTGTCGCCCTGCACGATCAGCCAGTCGGGGGACCGCTCCGCGAGGAGCGGATCGAGCGCCGCGAAGACGCGGGAGGCCACCTCGTTGGGAGATTGGCCCGGCCGCATCAGGTCGAGATCCACGTCGGGCGCGAGGTCGAACACCTCCAGGACCTGATCGAGCATCTCCCGATGTTGCGCCGTCGCGCAGAGGATCGCCTCGAAGCGGTCCGGCTCGCGGCGCAGCCGGCGGACGAGCGGCGCGAGCTTGATGGCTTCCGGCCGCGTGCCGGCCACCAGGAGGACGCGCGCCGGGGCGGACGAGGCGGCCGCAGTCACGCCGGCAGTCTAAGCCAACGGACGATCCGGTCGTCGCGGCAGGTCGCAGCGCTACCGCGGGCGCGCGAGCGCGAGCCACAGCAGCGCCGCGAGCGCGAGCCCCGCGGCCAGGGCGATGCGGCCCGCCGCCGAGAGCGCCGGAATCGTGTTCCCCGTGCCCGGCGTCGGCGTGACGGGCGGCGGAGGCGGTGTCGCGGTCGCCGTTGCGGTCGGCGTCGCGGTCGCGACGACCTGGACGACGCCGTTCATCGCCGTGCCGCCGGCAAAGCTGTGCACCTGGCAGTGGAAGGCATAGTCGCCCGGCGTGTTGAAGGTGTGCGCGAACGATCCGGCCGTCTGGACTCCGGAGTCCCAGACCTCCGGCCCCGTCGTCGCGTCGCTCGTCGTCGAATGCGGAAGCGATGCCGCGGCCCACGTCCACGTCACCGTTTCTCCGGGAGAAATCGAGACGGTCGAGGGAGAAAAGGAGATTCCAGGGCCGACCGTGATCGTCTGGTCCGCCGCGGCCGCCGCCGCACAGAGAATGCCCGCAAGGGCGAGGATTCGCGCGCGCATCTGCCGTCCTCCGGTCTGTGGACCAACACTACTCGCCGCGGAGGAACCGCGGGAGGCTTTTCATCCGCCTGTTAGAGTCTCTTCGGAATGCTCGTGGCGGCGATTCTGGCAGCCGCGCTCTCCGGAGAGGCCCCGCGGCTGACGGTCCTTCCCGCGCCCGACCGTCCCAAACCCGGCGTCGTCGTCGTGCTCGAGATCGGGAGCGACCGGCCCCTCCAGACACTGACGGCCGCGGAGAGCCCGAAGGGTTTCTGGCTCGAGCCGGGGCCCGACGCCTCCCGCTATCGGGGACTCATCGGTATCGACCTCGATCGGGAGGCCGGTCCGTATCGCCTGGCCCTTCGCGGACTCGACGCCGCCGGGCATCCCTTCACGTTCGCGTATTCGATCCGGGTCGCCGCCGGGCATTTCGCCGTCGAGCCACTGCGGGTGGACCCGGGCTTCGTGGAGCCGCCGGCGAGCGTCGCGGAGCGCATCGAGGCCGAGAGCGCCCGCGTCGCCCGCGTGTGGAAAACCGGGGACCGGGAACGGCGGTGGACGGGTCCCTTCGGCCTGCCGCTCGAGAAGACCGCCGCGCGCGACAATTTCGGCGCGCGCCGGATCCTGAACGGCCAGAAGCGTGCGCCGCACAACGGCGTCGACTTTTCGGCGCCGGTCGGAACGCCGGTGGAGGCGCCGGCGCCCGGGCGCGTCGCGCTCGCCGAGGACCTCTACTTCTCGGGCGGCACCGTCATCCTGGACCATGGCGGCGGCCTCTTCACCAGCTACTTCCACCTCTCGAAGATCGACGTCGCCGAGGGAGACGTCGTGGAGCCGGGCCGGCGCCTCGGTGCGGTCGGGGCGACCGGGCGCGTGACGGGCCCGCACCTGCACTGGAGCGCCCGGCTCGCCGGCGCGCGAATCAATCCGCTCTCCCTGCGGCGGCTGCCGGAGTGGCCTCTCGCCGGGAAAACGACGGCCGACTAGCCCGCGAGCGCCTGCTCGAGCCCCAACCGCAGGGGCGGGGGTGAGCGCCGGGCGAACCCGGCGCTTGTCGCGCTCTGCGAGCGCTCGGTGCGACCCCGCCCGGATCAGCCCGCGAGCGCCTGCTCGAGGTCCGCGACGAGATCGTCCGGGTGCTCGAGGCCGATCGACAGGCGGATCAGGTCGGGCGGCGTCCGCGACGCCGGGCCTTCGCTCGTGGCGCGATGCTCGATCAGGCTCTCGAATCCGCCGAGCGACGTGGCGCGGGTGAAGAGCTTCGCGCGCGTGACGGCGCGGATCGCGGCCTCGCGCCCGGCGCGCACGCGGAAGGACAGCATGCCGCCGAAGGCGGACATCTGCCGCCGCGCGGCGTCGTGGCCGGGATGCGATTCGAGCCCGGGGTAGTGCACGGCGGAGACTCCGGGATGCCGCGCAAGCGCGTTCGCCACGGCGAGCGCGTTCGCGCTGTGCCGCTCCATCCGGCAGCGCGAGCGTGCGCAGTCCCCGAAGCGCGAGCCAGGATGCGAACGGCGACGCGACGCCGCCGAGGATGTGGCGGGCGTGCTCGACCTTCGCGAAGAGCGCGTCGCGCCGCGCGAACACGAGCGCGCCGCCCTGGACGTCGCTGTGGCCGCCGATGTACTTCGTCGTCGAGTGGAGGACGACGTCGGCTCCGAGCGCGAGCGGGCGCTGGAGCGCCGGCGTCGCGAACGTGTTGTCCACGAGGACGAGCGCGCCGGCCTCGCGCGCGATGGCGATGGCGGCCGCGAGATCGGTGATCTTCATCAGCGGGTTCGAAGGCGTCTCGAGCCAGACGAGCTGCGTCTCCGGCCGGATCGCCGCGCGCAGCGCCGCCAGATCGTCCATCGCCGCGAGGTCCGTACGGACGCTCCAGGGGCGAAGGAAATCGAATGCCGCAACGCGAAAGCCGTAGTAGACGTCGTCGGGGAGGATCAGCGTGATCTCCCGAGACGAGCGTCTGGAGAACCGCCGTCCCCGCCGCCATGCCCGAGGAGAACGCGAGCGCCGCCTCGCCGCCTTCGAGAGGCGCGAGCGCTTCCTCGAGGAGCGCCTGCGTCGGATTCCCCTCGCGGATGTACTGGGTCGGGCCGAGGAGCTCGTTCTTCTCGTCGCGCGCGAACGTCGTCGAGAAGTGCAGCGGGGGCGCGATCGCACCGGTCGCCGGATCCACGCGGTGTCCGGCGCGGACGAACAGGGTCTCGCGCTTCATCGGCGGCAAGCCTATGGCGAGGAAGAGCTTGCGTCGAGGGTTCTCGCGTGGTTCGATTTTTGACTGACTGATCGGTCAGCAAACGACTCATTTCTTCATCAAAACAAAGGGATTACACTTCTGAAGATGGCGAGACGGTCGAAGAAATCCGAAGCGGTCGCCGGCAAGCGCCTGATCCGCTTCGTCGTGAACGGCGAGCCGGTCGAGGCGGCCTTCGAGCCGCACAAGACGCTCCTCGAGGTGCTGCGCGAGGATCTTGCGCTGACGGGCACGAAGCACGGCTGCGAGCTCGGCGAGTGCGGAACCTGCGCCGTGCTCGTGGACGGGACGGCCGGTGCTCTCCTGCCTCGCGCTCGGCCTGGAGTGCGAGGGACGCGCCGTCGAGACCGTCGAAGGGATGGCCGGCACGTCGGGGCTCCATCCGCTGCAGAAGGCGTTCGCCGAGCTCGGCGCGGCGCAGTGCGGCTACTGCACGCCGGGATTTCTCCTGACCGCCAGGGCGCTCCTCGAGGAGCGCCCCCGGGCCGTCGCGCGACGAGATCCGCGAGGCGCTCGCCGGCAACCTCTGCCGCTGCACCGGCTACATCAAGATCTTCGAGGCCGTCGAGCTCGCCGCGGCGTGGATGCGCGGCGAGGACGCCGCACCGCGCAAAGAGGCGATCTACGGGTTTGACTTTGATGAGAGCGGACTGCTGCCCGTACATCCGCCGGCGGCCGTAGGGGCGGCCCTTGCGGCCGCCCGGGATGAGACCAAGGTTCCCGAACCGGGCGGGGACAAGACCCGCCCCTACGATCGGGAATCGCCATGACGTCGAGAACTAGGACCCGCGTCGTCGGCCGCCCCTACGCGAAGGTGGACGCGGCCGCGAAGGTCACCGGGCAGACGCGCTTCGCCGACGACCTCGTCCTGCCGCGGATGCTCCACTGCAAGCTCCTTCGCTCGCAGCCTCGCGCACGCCCGCATCTTGCGGATCGACGCCTCCCAGGCGCGGGCCCTACCGGGCGTCATCGCGGTCGCGACCGGCGCGGAGCTGCCGATCCCGTTCGGCATCCTCCCGGTGTCCCAGGACGAGCATGCGCTCGCGATCGACCGCGTCCGGTTCGTGGGCGATCCCGTCGCGGCCGTCGCCGCGGTGGACGAGGACACGGCGGCCGAGGCGCTCGCGGCGATCGAGGTCGAGTACGAGCCGCTGCCGCCGATCGGCTCGATCGAGGAGGGCCTCGCGCCGGCGGCGCCGCCGATCCACGACTACGGCGACGCCGGCAACATCCACAAGCTCGTCGCGATGGAGTTCGGCGACACGGACGAGGGCTTCGCGCGCGCCGACCGCGATGTACGAGGACCTCTTCTTCTACGAGGGCAACACGCACCTGCCGCTCGAGCAGCACGCCGCGGTCGCCGACTTCGGGCCCGACGGCAAGCTCACGCTCTGGTCCTCCACGCAGACGCCGCACTACGTCCACCGCGCGCTCGCGAAGGTGCTGGAGATGCCGGCCGCGAGGATCCGCGTGATCGCGACGCCCAACGGCGGCGGATTCGGCGGCAAGTGCGACCCCTTCGCTCACGAGATCGTCGTCGCGCACTCTCGCGCGTGACCGGCCGGCCCGTGAAGATCTGCCTCACCCGCGAGGAGGTCTTCTACTGCCATCGCGGGCGCCATCCGACGCTCATGAAGGTCCGGACCGGGGTGAAGAAGGACGGCGCCATCACCGCGATGCACTTCCAGACGCTCCTCGACGGCGGCGGCTACGGCTCCTACGGCGTCGCCTCGACGTACTACACCGGCGCGCTGCAGACGGTGACCTACAAGATTCCCACCTACCGGTTCGAAGGCGCGCGCGTCTTCACGAACAAGCCGCCCTGCGGGCCCAAGCGCGGGCACGGCACGCCGCAGCCGCGCTTCGCGCTCGAGGTGCAGCTCGACAAGATCGCCTGCGACCTCGGGCTCGATCCCGCCGAGCTGCGCAAGTCCCAGCTCCAGCCGCCGGACTCGCTGACCGCGAACTTCCTGCGCGTCGGCTCGATGGGCCTCGGCGCGTGCATCGACAAGGTCGTCGCGGCGTCCGGCTGGAAGAAGCGCCGCGGCAAGCTGCCCTAGGGCCGCGGGCCTCGGCCTCGCCTGCTCGTCCTACATCTGCGGCGCGGGCCTGCCGATCTACTGGAACTCGATGCCGCAGTCCGGCGTGCAGCTGAAGCTCGACCGCGGCGGCGGCGTGACGGTCTTCTGCGGCTCGACCGAGATCGGGCAGGGGTCCGACACGATCCTCGCGGCCATCGTCGCGGAGGTGCTCGGGGTCGATCCGTTCGACATCCGCGTCGTCACGGGCGACACCGATCTGACGCCGGTGGACCTCGGCTCCTACTCCTCGCGCGTCACGCTCATGACGGGCAACGCCGCGATCCAGGCCGCCGAGCGTGCGCGGGAGATGCTCGTCGACGGCCGCCGCCGCGAAGCTCGGAATTCCCGAGGAGCGCGTCGGGCTTGCCGACGGCCGCGTCTTCGATGTCGCGGAGCCCGGAGAAGGGCATGACGTTTCCCGAGGCCGTCGTGCTCGCCGAGTCGCGCTTCGGCACGCTCGGCACGGTCGGCTCCTACTCGCCGCCGCCCTCGGCCGGGCCGCTACCGCGGCGCGGGCGTCGGGCCGTCGCCCGCCTACTCCTACTCCGCCGCGGTCGTCGAGGTGGAAGTGGATCCGGAGACCGGCATCTTCACGGTGCCGAAGATCTGGATCGCGCACGACGTCGGCAAGTGCATCAACCCCGTGCTCGTGATGGGTCAGGTCGAGGGCTCCGTCTACATGGGCCTCGGCGAGAGCCATGATGGAGGAGATGGCCTACCGCACGGACGCGAACCGCAACGTCGTCCACAAGTTCCCGTCGCTCCTCGAGTACAAGAGCCCGACGACGAAGGAGATGTCCGAGGTCGAGACGTTCCTCGTGGAGGATCCGGACCGCAACGGGCCCTTCGGCGCAAAGGAAGTGGGGCAGGGGCCGCTGCTGCCGATTCCGCCGGCCGTCGCCAACGCGGTCTACGACGCGGTCGGCGTGCGGATCGACGAGATTCCCGTGACGCCCGAGAAGATCCACCGCGCGCTGAAGGCGAAGGCGCAGGGCAAGGAGCCGCGGTACGGCCCGACGAAGTTCCCCGCGGTCCCGTATCCCGAGCCGATCCACGTGCCGACGCCCGCGGAAGGCGGCGACGGGCGCGCGGCGGACGCGGCCGTGACGGGCGCCGGAGGCGTGCGGTGAGGCGGTGAGGCTTCAGCCATGATGCGCCTGCCGAAGTTCCGGTACTTCGCGCCCGCGACGGTGCGCGAGGCCCTGCGCATCCGCGCCGAGGCGGGCCCGGACGCCGCCTTCGTCGCGGGAGGAACCGACCTCTATCCGAACATGAAGCGTCGCCAGCAGACGCCCTCGACGGTCATCGGACTCTCGCGCATCCCGTCGCTCGCGCGGCTGCGGTTCGGCCGCGACGCCGTCTCGATCGGCGCGGCGGTGCCGCTGTCGGCGATCGAGCGCCACCGCGGATCCGCCGCGCCTTCCCCGGCCTCGTCGCGGCGATCGAGGAGATCTCGACGCCGCCGCTGCGCAACATGGGGACGCTCGGCGGCAACGTCCTCCTCGACACGCGCTGCAACTACTACGACCAGAACTCCGAGTGGCGGCAGGCGATCGACTTCTGCATGAAGAAGGACGGCGAGATCTGCTGGGTGGCGCCGGGTTCTCCGAAATGCCTGGCCGTGCAGTCGGCCGACTCGGTGCCGGTGCTGATCGCCCTCGGCGCGCGGGCGCGGCTCGTGTCGCCGGACGGCGAGCGGGAGCATCGCGCTCGAGGATCTGTACCGCAACGACGGAATCCACTACCTGACGAAGCGCCCGGAGGAGCTCCTGACCGAGATCCGGCTGCCGCCGCCCGGACGGATGGCGTGCGAGTTACAGGAAGCTGCGCCGCCGCGGCGCCTTCGACTTCCCGGTGCTCTCCGTCGGCGCGGCCGTCCGCCGCGAGGGCGACGTGGTGGCCGAGGCGCGCCTCGTCCTCGGGGGCGTCGCCTCGGCGCCGCTTCGCCTGACGCGCGTCGGAGGAGGTACTCCGGGGCCGGCGGCTGGACGCCGACTCGATCGCCGAGGCGGCGGAGGCCGCTTCCGGCCACGCCCGGCCGATGGACAACACGGATTTTTCCTTCCTGTGGCGAAAGGAGATGACCCGCCGGTTCGTCGCCTCGGCCCTCGAGCGGCCGGTCAGGAGTCGCTTAAGAGCGGCTTAGGCCGCGCTTGCGTTCTCGGCACGGCCTCGCCTAGACTGCAGCGCCTTCTCGTATCGCTCGCCTTTCCGCACGCTTTCCGCGCTCGTCCGAAGTCCGACGAAGTCTCACGGGAAGCCGGCAAGGCCGATCGGCGCGGCGGGGCCGGAACGGAAACGCCGGATTAGGACTCTGTTTCGATGAAACTGTACGTCGGTAACCTTCCCTACAACACCACCGAGGAGGATCTTCGCAATTTGTTCTCCCAGTACGGCAACTGTCGAGTACGTTGCCGTCATGACCGACCGGGATACCGGCCGCTCCACGCGGCTTCGGTTTCGTCGAGTTCCCGGACGACAACGAGGCGCGCAACGCCATCTCCGGCCTCTCGGGGCAGGAGTACGGCGGCCGGGCGCTGACCGTCAACGAGGCCCGTCCCAAGACGGGTGGCGGAGGCGGCGGCGGCGGCCGCGGCGGCTACGGCGGGCGTCCGCAGTACTGACCGCAGTCGGTTTCGCCAAGACGGGGGCCTTCGGGCCCCCTTTTCTTTTTGCGCGCGGCCCGCGCCTTCTGATTTGATCGGCCGAGGGGGACTCGAATGGCCAAGAGCAAGAAACCGAAGAAGGAAGAGAAGCCGGCGATGGAAGCGGCTCCCGCCGGGGGCGATTTCCTGAGCGACGTCCAGGAGCTGCGCCGCCGCGCGCAGCAAGCACATCGGCGACGGCGCCGTGACGCAGGGCTACCTCGCGGACCGCAAGAAGGTGATCGACGTGCTCAACGAGGCGCTCGCCACCGAGATCGTGTGCGTGCTCCGCTACAAGCGGCACTACTTCATGGCGAACGGCATCCACGCCAAGGCCGTCGCCGCAGGAGTTCCTCCAGCACGCCAACGAGGAGCAGGGCCACGCGGATCGATCGCGGAGCGGATCACGCAGCTCGGCGGCGAGCCCGACTTCTCGCCGGAGGGCCTCGCCACGCGCAGCCACTCCGAGTACATGGAGGGCAAGACGCTCGTCGACATGATCCGGGAGGATCTCGTCGCCGAGCGCATCGCGATCGAGTCGTACGGCGAGATCGTGCGCTTCCTCGGCGACCGCGACATCACCTCGCGGCGGCTGATGGAGGACGATCCTCGCGGTCGAAGAGGAGCACGCCGACGACATGAAGAACCTTCTCGCCACCTTCGACGCGAGGAAGCCGGGCGTCTGACCGGGCCTCGCGCATGAGCGGGATCCGCCTCGAGCGCTGGACGGCGGAGGACGGGCCGCTGAACGAGAGGCGCCTGATGGCGCGCATGGAACGCGAGGGCTACGAGGTGGCGGTCTACACCTACCGCGAGGGCACTGTCTTTCCCGAGCACGCGCACGCGCAGGACAAGTGCGACGCGGTCCTCGAGGGCGTGCTGCGGATCACCGCGGACGGAGTCGCCTACGACCTCGAGGCCGGAGACCGGCTCTTCCTCCCGAAGGGCACGCGCCACGCCGCCGAGGTCGTCGGCCGGCGGACGGTCGTCTCCCTCGACGGGACGATCTGGTGAGCGCACGACGGCCGTGAGAGTCGCTCTCCTGCAGCTCGACATCGCGTGGGAAGACGCCGCCCGGAGCCACGAGGGCGCCGGACGGCTTCTCGATCGCGCCGCGCAGGAGGGCGCGCGCCTGGCGGTGTTGCCGGAGATGTTCTCCACCGGGTTCTCGATGCATCCCGAGCGCGTGGCGCAGCCTCCGGGCGGCCCGTCGGAGTCTTTCCTTCGCGAACGGGCGCGCGCCCTGGATCTCTGGATCCTCGCGTCGATCCCGGAGAAGGACGCCGGCCGGCCGCGGAACGTCGCGCTCCTCGTCGCGCCGGATGGCGAGGTGACGCGCTACGCGAAGATCCATCCCTTCTCTTTCGCGGGGGAGGACCGCGTCTACGCGGGCGGCGACGGCGTCGTGACCGCGACCGTCGAGGGCGTGCGCGTCACGCCGTTCGTCTGCTACGACCTGCGGTTTCCCGAGCCGTTCCGGCTGGCGGCGGACGGCACCGATCTCTACGCCGTCGTCGCGAACTGGCCCGAACGGCGGCAAGCGCATTGGAGAGCGCTCCTTCAGGCGCGGGCGATCGAGAACCTGGCCTTCGTCGTCGGGGTCAACCGAGCGGGCGAAGGCGACGGCGTCCGGTACGCGGGAGGATCGGCGGCCTTCTCGCCCTGGGGAGAGGTCCTCGCCGAGGCCGGAGCGGCGGAGGAGGTCCTCTTCTGCGAGGTCGATCCGGCGGCGGCCGGGAAGGCGCGGGAGATTTTCCCCGCCCTGCGCGACCGGCGCCCGGACGCCTACCGCCGGCGGGGTTGATAGCATCCGGCGCCAGGGAGGATCCGCCCATGCCGGACGACAAGCCCAAAGCTCCGGGCGGCGACGCCTGGGACGCCACGCAGTGGCATGAGGTGCAGAAGGGAGAGACTCTCTCGAAGATCGCGCAGAAGTATTACGGCGACGCGAGCCTGTACCCGAAGATCTTCGAGGCGAACCGGGACGCGATCAAGGATCCCAATCTGATCCGGATCGGACAGAAGCTCCGGATTCCGTAGAGAAAGCCGGCCTCGGGCCCGCGCCGGGGCGGTCGAAGAGGAGAGAGGAAGGAGGGACCATGCTCCGCAAGACGTCTCGGTTTGCTCTGGTGATCCTGGCCTGCGGCCTGGCCGTCGGCTGCGGGAAGTACAAGCGTCTCGCCGACACCGCCATCAAGACGGCGGACACCGCGGTGGCTTCCGCGGGAGACGACGTCGTCAAGTACGCCACGGACCAGTGGCAGCCGATCATCGACGCGGTCGCCTCGGCCAAGGCGTCGTACGCCAAGGAAGACTACAAGGCCGCGATCGCGAGCCTTCAGGACATCGGGCCGAAGATTCAGGCGGCCCAGGCGGCGGCGAGTGCGAAGAAGACCGAGCTCGAGAACGCCTGGAATGATCTGTCGGGCGGGTTGCCCAAGATGATGGACGCGATCAAGAGCCGCGTGGACATCCTCTCGGCGTCCAAGAAGCTTCCCGCGGGAATGGACAAGGCGAAGCTCGAGTCGGCCAAGTCGGGACTTGCCTCCGCGACCTCGGACTGGGCGGCGGCGCAGGAATTGTCCAAGGCCGGCAAGCTGACCGATGCGATCGCGAAAGGGAACAGCGTCAAGGACCAGGCCACGCAGATCATGCAGAGCCTCGGCATGACGCCACCGCCGGCGAAGTAGGCTCCAATCGGGCGGGCGGGGGCAAGCCCCGCCCCTACGAAGGTCGTGTCGCGTAGGGGCGGCCCTTGCGGCCGCCCGCCGTTTAGTCGCGCGACAGCACGTCGTGCAGCGCGTTCACGACCGCGCGGTCGGGTGGCTTCGGCAGCTGGGTCTCGAATCGGACCGAGGCCGTCGCGCTGCCGACGAGCGTGACGAAGCCGATGCGCCGCGCCTCGCCCTTGGAGACGGCATAGACCGGCACGCGCGTGCGGAAATCCGGCGAGACGCCGCTCTGTGTGACCGTTCCGGTGATCGCATACCGGTCGCCTCCCGCCGGCGTGACCGCGAGGTCGGTCCCGAACCGCGGAATCTCGGTGCCGGTCACCCACTGGCGGAAGAACCAGTCCATCTTGCCGTCTCCCGCGAGGTCGAGCTCCGGAGCCATGTGACGCTCGACCGCGTCTTGAAAGTCGCGCGTCGTCGGGCTCTTGTCCTCCTGCGAGGCGACGAAGTCCTGCATCATCGCGATGAACCGCGCGTCGGGACGGTCGGACTCCGGATCGCGCAGGAGCGCACGCAGCATATGGAGGATGTAGGCGCCCTTGGAGTAGATCATCGCCTGCGCCGCGAGACGGTTGCGCCACGTCGAGAGCCGGTAGCCGTCGGTGATCGGGCCCGCCTCGTCGTTCGCCACGGTCGCGTAGCGAGGCTTCTGGGTGATGCGGCGCCGGGCCTTCTCCCAGAATCCGTTCATTCGTCCGACGCCTTCGGTGAACTGGAGCACGAGGGCCGCGGTGAACTCGGCGAAGCCCTCCGAGAGCCACTGGTCCCGATAGCTCGCCCAGCCGACGCGGTGTCCCCACCACTGGTGCGCGAATTCGTGCGGGCCGACGAGGTCCACGAAATCTCCGGTGTTCTGGAGGCCGAGCTCGTGGCGGATCGTGGCGTCGAAGGCGGCGATGTAGGGAAGATAGACGAGCGTGGGCCAGGATTGTCCGAAGAAGGCCTGCGTTTGCTGCGTGATGGAGACGACGCGGTCGGGCAGCTGGCCGTAGTACATGGTGCCGACGCGCGCCGTGTTGATCCCGTCCGCGATCGCGGAGCTCGTGAGGGTCTCCGGGTCGGCGGAGACGTGCCGGAGACCGGCGTCTGTTCGGTTTTCGAGGGCGAAGTTGAGCTGACGCAGGAAGTCGGGCTCGCCCGGGTTCGTGTACACCTCGACCGTGAGGCCGCTGACGGAATCCGTCTGGCCGCGGCGCCGAAACTTCCCGTAGTTGAAGCCGGCGACGCGGAACGGGCGACCCGACTTCCAGATCGAGATCCGCTGGTCGCCCTCGACGCGGTCCTCGACGAGCTCGCCGACCGACACGATCTGCAGCGCTTTCGGACAGTGGTAGGTCAGGTCGTAGCGCGCGAGCTCCGTGAAGGTTCCGAGGTTCGGGTACCAGCTGTCCCGTGCGCCGACGACGAAGTTCCCGTCGCCGGCGTCCTGCAACACGTCCTTGCCTTCGTATTCGAGCCGCACGCGATAGAGCTGGCCCGCGATCAGGGGCCTCGGTATCACGACGGCCAGATCCGCGTCTTCGTCTTCGTTCTCCTGCACGAACGGAACCGGCGTCAGGGCCTCGCTCTCGCCGTTGCTCAGAGACGCCTGTTTCACGCGGAGCTTCGAGAGCAAGGCCACGGGAAGGACGCGCAGCCCGTCGATCGTCGGCTTGAAGAAGATGTCGGTGCGTCCCTGCAGGCGCGTGTTCTTGGCGATCGTCGTGTCGATGGCGTACCGCTCGGCGCGGGCGCGGCGGCGGGCGGGGGAGAGACGGCCCGCGGCGATCTCGTCGCGCCTGTGGCACGCATACCAGTAGCCGCCGCGCTCCTCATGGAGGACGTAGAGCACCACGGACTCCCCTCCGAGCTCGTCCGAGAACCAGTCCGCCAGGCCCGCGGGGTCCGCGATCGCGAGCGCCGTCGGCAGCTTCTTTCCCGAGAATCCGGCGAGGAACAGGCCCGTGGACGTCGGCCGCGCCTCGAGCACGTCCTCCAGGAGGCGGATCTGGAGATTGTTCTTCAGGTCCTTTCGCTGACGTTTGAAGAACTTTTCGTAAGCCTCGCGGGCGGAGGCGAGCGCCGGAGCGGCGGGCGGCGTCGGTGTGCCGTTCGCGCGGATCTCGTCGGCCGTCGCGTCCGTGAAGAGGAAGACCGCCGCCTCGAACGAGTCCGTCAGGATCTCGAGCTTCGGGTCCCCGGCGACGAAGGCGAGGTGTCGCCGCTCGGACGGGGTGGCCGGAGAGAGCTCGAAGCGTCCGTCGCCGACGAAGACGGCGCCGACCGTCCGGTCCGAGACCGGCGTCAGGAACTGAACGATGCCGGAGAGCCGGAAGCGGAAGGCGTCGCGCTCGATCGTCAGCCCGTTTACGGCGAGGGCCGGCCCCTCGGGACGCGCCGCGCGCAGCGCCGCGTATACCGGATCCGGCGGCGGCGCCGCGACCGCGGCCCCGAACGCCACCGACGCGCCGAGCAGAAGAGCCGCGAGGAAGGCGGCGAGGCGCCTCGAGAGGTCGGTCACGGGGACGACTCTAATCCCGGGAGAGCACTTCGTGGCGCGGGTTGGCGACGACGCGGCGGGGGCGCTCGGCCGTCTCGAGCGGCAGGTCGAGCGACGCCTCGACATTGCCGACGAGCGTCAGGGACGCGACGTAGGAGAGCTCGCCCCGCGACAGCTCGGCGAACAGCGGGACGACGGTGCGGAAGTCCGGCGGAACGCCGTCCTGCGTGACAGAGCCCGTCGCGCGCCACTTCCCTCCCGGAGCGTCGATCACGCGGAGTTTTCCGCGGAGTCGCGGGATGTCGGTGCCGTACACCCATTGGCGGAAGAACCAGTCGAGTCTCCCGTCCTCGGCGCCGTTGATCTGTGGCGTGACGTGCCGCTCGAGGGCGGCCTGGAAATCGCGCGTCGAGGGGTTCCCGCCGGCCCAGGACTGCGCGAAGTCCTTCATCGCGGCGAAGAAGCTGCGGTCCGGGTCGGCGGCGCCCCGGTCGCGCATCCACTCGCGCAGCATGCGGAGGACGTACGCGCCCTTCGAGTACACGATGACGTCGTAGGCCCAGGGGTTGCGCGCCGTGAAGAGGCGCTGTCCCATGATGATCGGTCCCGCGGCGGCGTTCGAGACCGCGCTGCCCGGCGGCGTCTCGAGGATGCGGCGGCGGCCGCGCTCCCAGTAGTCCTCGCCCTTCTTCGCTCCGCCGGTCGCCTCGATGACCATGGCGGCGGTGAACTCCGCGAAGCCCTCCGAGAGCCATCGATCGCGGTATCCCTTCCAGCCGACGAGCTGTCCCCACCACTGGTGCGCGAACTCGTGCGGGATGACGCCCTCGAGAAAGTTCGCTTCGCCCTCGAGTCCGATCTGTCGCCGCGTGGCGTAATCGAGGGCGGCGGTATACGGAACGTAGAGGAGGCCCGGCCAGGACTGGCCGGAGAACGCCTGTGTCTGCTGCGTGATCGCGATCCGCGAGTCCGGGAGGGGGCCGAACGCCGACGATCCGATCCGCGCCGTTGCGAGGCCGTCGGCGATCGCCGCCGCGGCGAGGACGTCGGGGTCGAGTCGGAGAGGCCGGATTTCGCGACCCGTGACCGCGGAGCCGCCGGAAATGCCGATCTGCTCGACGGGAACGTTCGCGAAGTTGGCCAGGTCGGGATGGGTGACGCGCGCCGCGGCAGCGATCTGGACGAGCTTCAGATTCAGCCGATGGATGTAGTCGGGCGTGCCGCGGTTCGTGTAGACGCGGACCCCCACGCCGACCGACGGGTCCGATCGGTCGATCTCGCGGAACTTTCCGTAGTTGAAGCCGGCGACGCGGATCGGCCGGTCGGCCTTCCAGACCGCGACGGCCGTCTCGCCGTCGAGCCGCTCCGAGACCCTCGTTCCGACCGAGACGACCTCGTACTCCCTGGGGTGCCGGTACGTCATCTCGTAGGCCGAGAGGTCGTGGAACCATCCGAGGTTCGGGTACCAGTTGTCTCGGGCGCCGACGAGGAAGTTGCCGTCGCCGGCGTCGCGCAGGATCCCGCGGCCCTCGGTCGAGATCCGGATACGGAAGGTCGCGCCTCGCGCCGGCGCGGGGTCGAGCAGGACGGCCGCGTCGGGCTCGTCGGACTCCGCCTCCTGGACGAAATCGACGGGAGCCCATTCGGAGCTTCCGGACCGCTGGACCTCGGCGCTCCGGACGCGCTGCCGCTCCGAAAGGTTGAGCCGCAGCACGCGGAGGCCCTCCAACGTCGGCGTGATCTGAATCGTCGTCGCGACCGCCATGTGCGCGTCGGGGAAGATCGTCGTGTCGACGCCGTACCAGAGCGCGCGGGCGTACGGCGGCGGCGGAGCGGCTTCCGAGACGGTCTCCGGTCCGCTGCCGCGCGGGGCGGCGCAGTACCAGAGCCCGCCGGCGCCGCCGGTCGCGAGGAACGCCGTCGTTTCTCCATCGACGCGCCCCAGGACGCTTTCGAGGCCGGCCGGGTCGAACGCCGCGAGCCCGGCAGGCGTCTTGTCGGCTGGAATCCAGGCGGCGAAGAATCCCGGCTCCGCCTTGGAGAAACCCCGCGACAGTCCCTCGAGCAGCTCGAGCGAAAGGTTGATGCGCAGCTCCCGCGCCTCCCAGTCGCGGAACGCCCGATACGTCTCCTCCGCGCGTCGCGAGGGCGCCGTCCGCCGGGCGGAGGCGCGCGAGATCTCCGCCGCCGTGGCGTCGGTGAAGAGGAGGACCGACCTCTCGATGGGAACGCGGAGGGTCGAGAGACTTCCCTTGCCGCTCACGAGCGCCAGGTGCTCGCGCTCCATCTCGTTCGCCGGATCGATCTCGAAAGTTCCCGATCCGTTGAAGACCGCGCCCACGACTCGCCCGTCGACCGGGGGCAGGAACTGCAGCGTTCCCGACGCGAAGCGGAATCGGAGCGCGTCCCGCTCGAGCGTCACTCCGGAGGCGTCGAGCGCTTCTCCGGCGGGCCGGGCCGATCGCAGCGTGTCGTACAGGCTCCGGAGCTCCCCGGCCGGTGCTGCCGCCCGAAAGAGCGATCCGGCGAGAAATGCGGCGACGAGCGGGACGGGGGACTTTCGCATGGTGGCCCCGGGGGATTCCTCCTTGGAGGCTACACCCGCGAGGCCGTGGCGACGCTTACTTTGTGACGAGCTCCTCGCCGACCCGCGCCGTCTCGTCGAGGAGCGCGATCAGGTCCTCCTCACGCGTCCGGAAGTTGACGATCGCGACGCGCAGCGCGGAGCGCCCCTTGAGGATCGTCGGCGCGAGGAAGAAGGAACCGTCGCCCACCAGCCGGTTGACGATGCGGCGATTGAGACGGTCGAGCGCCTCCTCGGAAAGGTCTCGGCCGCGCGGGCGATAGCGAAAGTTGGCGATCGAGAGAGGAGACTCGGCCAGGCCCTCGAAGTCCGGCCGCCGGCCGACCTCCTCGGAGAGAAATCGCGCGAGGCGGACGTCCTCCTCGATGGCCGCCGCGTAGGCGCGCCGTCCGTGCGTCTTCAATCCCATCCAGACCTTCAACGCTTTGAATCCCCGCGAGAGCTCGACGCCGCGTTCGGCGAACCAGGCCGGGCCCGGGAAGGGCGAGTCCGGATCGGCGGCCAGGTACTCCGGGAACTTCCGGAACGCGGCGCCGAGGCGGCCGGGCTCGCGCACCAGGGTCGCGCCCGCCTCATAGGGAACGTAGAGCCACTTGTGGGGATCGGCGGCGATCGAGTCGGCGCGCTCCATCCCGGAGAAGAGCGGCGCCAGCTCCTTCGAAATCGCCGCCATCGCGCCGTACGCGCCGTCCACGTGATACCAGAGCGACTCGCGGCGGCAGAAATCGGCGAGCTCCGCGAGCGGATCGATCGCACCCGTGTTGACGGTCCCGGCGTTGCCCACGACGATCGCCGGGCGCAGGCCCTCCTTCCGGTCGCGCGCCACCGCTTCCTCGAGGAGATCCATGCGGATCCGGAATCGCGCGTCGGTCTCGATCTTGCGCAGCCTCCGCGTGCCGATCCCGAGAAGGTCCACCGCCTTGTCGACGCAGGAGTGGACCTGGTCCGAGGCATAGACGGCGATCGGCGCGCCGCCGAAGAGACCGTCCTCGCGGACGTTGCCGGCGACGACGGCGCGTCGCGCGGCCGCGAGCGCGGTGAAGTTCGCCATCGATCCGCCGGAGACGAGGATGCCTTCCGCGTCGGCCGGGAAGCCGAGGAGCTCCGCCAGCCAGCGCACGACGCGCTCCTCGACGTGGATCGCGGCGTGGTCGCCTCCCCAGCAGTTCGAGTTCATCGCGCTGGCGAGGTAGTCGGCGGTGATGCCGACGCGGGTCGGCGGTCGCGTTGATGAAGCCGTAGAAGCGCGGGTGCGAGTTGCCCATCGGGAACGGGAGGATGTGCTCGCGCACGAGGTCGAGCACCGCGTCGAAGGGAAGGCCCGTCCTCGGGCACCGGCTCCGCGAAAACCGCGGCCCGGTCGGCGACCTTGCCGAACACGGGCCGCGATTCCAGGCGCGCACGGTGCTCCGCCACGGCGTCGGCCGCCGCGCGGCCCATCCGGCGGACCTCGTCGGGCGGCCGGTCGAACGGAGGCCGGCTCAAGCGGCGCCGGCTACCGAACGACGCCGCACGCGAGACGCCCGCCCGCGTTGCCGGTCGGCTGGGTCTTCAGGTCGTCGGCCTTCTCGTGGAAGATCACGGCGCGCCCCAGGACCGAGTTCGGCCCCGGCTTGACCGTGAGCATCTTCGAAGTGATCGTCAGATCCCCGGTGCCGTCCGCCTTGATCTCGATGTTGCCGAGGTCTCCCGCGTGATGCTGCGCGTCCATCGGGCCGGCGTGCGGCATCGTCGTCGGGTTGAAGTGTCCGCCGGCCGACGTCGCGTCCGGCGCCGAGCAGTCGCCCTTTTCGTGGATGTGCAGCCCGTGCATCCCCGGCGGGGCCTTTTCGATGTGCACGACCACTTTGACGCCGCCCTCCGGCAGCTCCGTGAAGGTCGCCATCCCCGTCACCGTCGAGCCGCTCCGGGGCTCGAGCGCGGCCCCGGCCTGGGCCGGAGCGGCGCCGCGGGAGGAACAGCCGGCGAGCCAGGCCGCCCCGAGGACCACCGTCATGACCATCGTCTTTCTCATGATGTCCACCTCCTCGAAAGCCGGGATGATAGAAGATATGTTGTTCGAGTGCCCCCACCGCAGGCCGCCATGACGCGACGACTCTCCGAAACGGTGCCTCCCGTCGAGGTTTCGCGCCTCCTGCTCGCCGCGCTCGTCGCGGCGGGCGCGGTCGTCTCCGTCACCTCGGAGGGCCGCCTTTCGAACTTCGCGGGCGGGTTCGCGGCGGGCGCCGGATCGGCGTTCGTGGTCTCCTTCCTGCGCGCGCGGCGGGACGGTCCGGACGAACCGCCGCCGGGACGGGAGACGCCGTGAGGGTCCTAGTCGTCGAGGACGAGCAGAAGATCGCGCAGTTCCTGAAGAAGGGGCTCACGGAGAAGGGCTACGCCGTCGAGACGGTCGGCGACGCCGATGCGGCGCTCGAGCGCGCTTCGTCGTCTCCGTTCGACCTCCTGATCCTGGACCTGCTCCTTCCGGGCTCGCGCGACGGGCTCGAGCTCTGCCGCGAGCTGCGGACCCGCGGCGTGCGCGCGAAGATCCTCATGCTGACGGCGCGCGATACGGTCGAGAACAAGATCGAGGGCCTCGACGCCGGCGCCGACGACTACCTCGTCAAGCCCTTCTCGTTTCGCGAGCTCCTCGCGCGCCTGCGCGCGCTGGCGCGGCGCACGGAGATGGCCGAGCCGGGCCCCATCGTCTCGGGCGAGATCCACTACGACCCCGACTCGCGCGAGGTCTCTCGCGGCGGCGAGACGGTTCGGCTGACGGCGCGCGAGGGCGCGCTCTTCGAGCTCCTGCTGCGGCGGCGCGGGAAGGTCGTGTCGCGCTCGGAGATCCAGGCGCGCATCTGGGAGGACTCGTTCGACCTCTCGACCAACATCATCGACGTCTACATCAACGCGCTGCGCAAGAAGCTCGACGCGGGAACGCGCGAGAAGCTGATCCAGACCGTCCGCGGCGTGGGCTACCGCATCCGCCCGGCCGCGGGGGATGATCCCGGCCCGGCCGAGGACTGAGGCGTGGCGCTCTTCGGGCGGCGGGACGACCGCGCCGATGCCGAGCTGGATCTCCTCAAGAAGCGCCTGGCGGACACCGAAGCGCATCCGCTGAAGCGCGTGCCGGTCGAAGGCCTCTCGGGAGACGCGCGGCAGATCGCCGAGAGCCTGAACGCGCGGCTGGACGCGGTGGCGAGCGCGGAAAAGGAGCAGCAACAGTTCATCGCCGACGTGTCGCACGAGCTGCGCACGCCGCTGACGGTGCTCCGCGGCTCGCTCGAGGTGGCGCTCGAAGAGGAGCGCGAGCCCGAGGAGTACCGCGAGACGCTCGGCAACGCGCTGCTCGAGGTGCGCCACCTCTCGCGCCTCTCGCAAAATCTCCTCTTCCTCGTGCGCGGGGAGAGCGGCCGCATCACGCTCTCCTTCGCCAACCTGGACCTGACCCGCCTCCTCTCCGATCTCGTGCGCGATCTGGCGTCCGCCGCCGGCGACCGGGGTCTCACCGTCGCGTCCGAGATCCCGGAGAAGCCGATCACGGCCTTCGTGGACGCCGATCGCTTCCGGCAGGTCTTCCACAACCTCTTCGAGAACGCGATGCGATACACGCCCGCCGGCGGCGTGATCCGGGTGAGTCTGTCGGAGGCGCCGGGCGAAGCCCGCATGGACGTGTCCGATACGGGAATCGGGATTCCGCCGCAGGATCAGCCCTTCATCTTCGAGCGGTTCTTCCGGAGCGACCGCGCGCGCCGGGCCTACACGGGCGGATCGGGCCTCGGGCTGTCGATCGTCCGATGGATCGTGGACGCGCACAAGGGCACGATCGCGGTCGCGAGCGCTCCCGGCAAGGGGTCCACTTTCACGGTCCGGCTGCCCCTCATCCGTTGACGGCCGCGGGCGTCTAGAATCGCCGTTTCGATGCGCCCGGTCTACGTCCTCTCCGCCGCCCGCACGCCGATCGGCAAGTTCGGCGGCGCCTTCGCGGCGCTCTCGCCGGCTGACCTCGGAGAGGCCGCCGCCCGCGCCGCCATCGAGCGCTCGGGGCTTCCGGCGACGGCTTTTGACGAGACGATTTTCGGGCACGCGCGGCAGGCCGGGGGAGGGCCGAACACCGCGCGGCAGGTCTCGCACCGCGCCGGCGTTCCCGACGCCGTGCCGGCGTACACCGTCAACAAGGCCTGCGCCTCGTCGCTCAAGGCGCTCACGCTCGGTGCGCTCTCGATCGCCGCCGGCGAGAACGATCTCGTGCTCGTGGGCGGGACCGAGTGCATGTCGGCCACGCCGTACCTGCTCCCGCGGGCGCGTTTCGGCTACCGCATGGGAAACGCGGAGGTCGTGGACGCGATGTACCGCGACGGGTTCCTCTGTCCGCTCTGCGGGAAGCTCATGGGCGAGACGGCCGAGACGCTCGCCCGCGAATACGGGATCCTCCGCGCCGAGCAGGACGCCTACGCGCTCGAGTCGCAGCGGCGGGCCGGCGCGGCCGCCGCGGCGGGACATTTCGACCGCGAGATCGCACCGGTCGAGGTCGCCGGGAAGAAGGGCCCGGTCCGGGTGGAGAAGGACGAGCACCCGCGTCCCGACACGACGCTCGAGGCGCTCGCGAAGCTGCCGCCCGTGTTCGACGCGAAGGAGGGAACCGTGCACGCCGGCAACTCGTCGGGCGTGACGGACGGGGCCGCGGCGCTCGTGCTGGGGACCGAGGAGGAGGTCGCGAAGTCCGGCGTCGCGCCCCTTGCGCGCGTCCTCGCCTGGACGTCGGCGGGCGTCGATCCGGCGCGCATGGGCATCGGGCCCGTGCCGGCGGTCCGCGCGGTTCTCGAGAAGGCGGGGCGAAAGCTCTCCGACGTGGATCTCGTCGAGCTCAACGAGGCGTTCGCCGCCCAGGTGATCGCGTGCGCGCGGGAGCTGCCGCTCGACCTCGGCCGTGTCAACGTCAACGGCGGCGCCATCGCCCTCGGGCACCCGATCGGCGCGACGGGCGCGCGGATCTCGACGACGCTGCTCCACGAGATGGCGCCGGCGCGGCTCGCGGCTGGGCCTCGCGACACTCTGTGTCTCCGGCGGAATGGGCATGGCCGTGCTCTTCGAAAGGGCCGAGTGAGCGGCCCGCGACGCGCGCCCGAGCAAACCCGTACAATTCCTGGCGTGCGGATCGCCCTGACGCTCGACCGCGACGCCACCGCTCGCGAAGAGAACGACTACCTCGCCTCGCTCGTCGCCGCGGGGTTCCGGCGCGAGGAGATCGTCGTGCTGCCCCCCGGAGCGCGCGCCGACGCGGAATTCGACGGGATCGTGATCGGCGGCGGCTGCGACGTGGACCCGTCCCGTTACGGCGAGACGGCGCGCGACGGCGCCAACCTCGAGCTCGATGCCGCGCGCGACGAGACCGACTTCGAGCTCTTCGAGAAGGCTCGTCGCGCCCGGACTCCGACTCTGGCGATCTGCCGGGGGCTCCAGGTCGTCAACGTCGCTCTCGGGGGAACGCTCGTGCAGGACCTCCCGAGCCAGCGCCCCGAGGCGTTGGCGCACCAGACGGACGAGTCGAAGCGGAAGGACAAGACCCTTCGGGACCACGCGGTGCGCATCGCGCCGGACACGCTGCTTTCCGGTATCGCCGCGGCGGCGGAGGTCGAGGTCAACAGCCGCCATCATCAGGCGATCGCGCGTCCCGCGCCGGGGCTGACGGTTTCCGCGGTCGCGCCCGACGGCGTGATCGAGGCCGTCGAAACGGCCGAACCGTGGATGCTCGCCGTGCAGTGGCATCCGGAAAACCTCTCGGGCGCCGACGCGCCGTCCCGCCGGATCTTCGAGGCGTTCGCCCGGGCGGTCCGGCGGAGCGCCGGGGACGGGCGCCCCTGATTTCGGAAATCGGGCGGCGGGGAGCCGGTGTTCTGGGAGGCCGGACTTACCGACGCTTGCGACAGGAGAAGAGATGATTCGCTGCTTTTCGATCGCCCCTGCTCTCGCCCTCGCGGGAGGACTCCTCGCCTCTTCGGCCGCCCCGGGGCAGACCCGGATCGCCTCCGAGAAACTCGCCGATGGCGTCTGGGCCGCCCCGACTCCGGGCGGCGCCAACGTCGGCTGGTTCACCATCGGCGACACCGTCGTCGCCGTGGACTCGGGCGCGAACGAGGACGTGGGCCGCGCGCTCCTGGACGAGATCCAGAAAACAGCCGGCCAGCAAGCCGCGGTATCTCGTCCTGACGCATGCGCACAAGGACCATGCCGGCGGCGCCGCGGCGTTCGCGGCGGCCGGAGTGCAGGTCATGGCGGCCGAGAAGGCGGCGTCCGGAGTCCTCTTCCTGCTCGGCGGGTCCGCCGCAGCCGCGTCGGGCAAGGCCGCCGCGCCGCCGCTCGTGCTGACCGTCTCCGAGCGGTCGCTCCTCGTCGGAAGAGGCTCGCGGCGCGCCGAGATCGACTATCTCGGCCCCGGCCACACGCAGGGGGACCTCGTCATCGTCGTGCCCGACGCCGGCGTCGTCTTCTCGGGCGACCTTGCCGTCAACGGCGTTCTTCCGTTCGTGCGGTCGAACGACGTGGATCCCATCGGCTGGGAGAGGATTCTGCCGCGGCTCGCGGCGCTGAAGGTCGACAAGCTCGTGCCCGGCCACGGCGCGATCGGACCGAAGAACGGGATCGCCGACACGGACGCCTACCTGCGGCGCGTGAACGAGATCGCCGCGAAGATCGTGGTGGCGGGACTGCCGCCGGCGATGTGGGAGGCGCAGATCCGCGCGCCGGAGAACCTCATCGAGAACGTTCCGGTGACGCCCGATCACATCGCGAACATCCGAGCGATCGCCGAGCGCGAGATTGCCCGCCGCGCGGCAATTCCCGCGACGCCGGTGCCGACGCCTTCCCCCACGGTTCCGCCGAAGTGACCGCGGGCGGGATCGCCCTCCGCGTCTCCGAGACGGGCCGCGCCGATCTCGAGATCCGTCTCCCGCCCGTCAACGTTCTCGCCGTCGCGGACCTCGAGGCGATCGCCGCCGCGGTGCCGCGCGCCGCGTCGTCCCGCGTGCTCGTTCTGACCGGCCTGCCGGGAGCCTTCTCGGCCGGCGTCTCGGTCGCTGAGCACGTTCCCGAGTCGGCGCCGATCGAGCGCATGCTCTCGGCGATGCGCCGCGCGCTCGAGGCGCTGCTCGACGCGCCGGCGGTTACGGTCGCCGCGGTCTCGGGGGTATGCCTGGGCGGCGGCGCGGAGATCGCCGCGGCGTGCGACCTCGTGCTCTGCGCGGGCGACGCGCGCGTCGGATTTCCCGAGATCCGCCTGGCCTGCTTTCCTCCGGGCGCGGCCGCGCTTCTGCCGGGCCGCATCGGGGAGGCGCGCGCCGCCGACTGGATCCTGACGGGCCGTACGGTCTCCGGCCGCGAGGCGGCCGAGGCCGGATTCGCGACCCGAGCCGTCGATCCGGCCGCGCTCGCCTCGGAGACGGACCGGCTCTCCGCGCAGCTCCTGTCGCGCGGCGCCGCGGCGCTGTCCGCCGCGCGCGAGCTGGTGCGCACCGGCCGGAGGAGGGCGCTCGCTTCCGACCTGCCGCGCGCGGAGGAGGCGTACCGGGCGCTCGCCGGCGACGCGGAGCTCGCACGCGCGGTGCGGGAGTTCCGGGGCGCGGGACGCGGCGCCCGTGATCTTCTACGTCAACGGCCGTTACGTCCCGCGGGAGCAGGCGGTCATCTCGCCGGAGGACCGCGGCTTTCTGTTCGGGGATGCCATCTACGAGGTCGTGCGGTTCTGGAAGGGCCGGCCGTACCATCTCGCCGAGCATCTCGAGCGGATGCGCGAGGGTCTCGATGCGATTCGCATCGAATCGGACCCGTCGTTTTTCCCCGAGGTCGCGCGGCGTCTTCTCGCTGAGAACGGTCTCGCCGACGGCGACGCGATCGTGTACGCGCAGGTCTCCCGGGGCGCCGCGCCGCGCACGCACGGATTTCCGCCGAAGGGCACGCCGCCGACGATCTTCGCGTTCGCGCGCGCGAGCGATCCGCCGCCGCCCGAAGGCGGTGGCCGCGCCGTCCTGCTGCCCGACGAGCGCTGGGGGCGCTGCGACATCAAGACCGTGATGCTCCTGGCCAACGTCCTCGCGTTCCAGACGGCGCGCGAGGCCGGTGCGACCGACGCGATCCTCGTGCGCGACGGCTTGGCGCTCGAGGGAACCAAGGCGAACCTTTTCGCCTGCGTGGACGGCCGCGTGCGCACCGCGCCGCTCGGGCCGGCGATCCTCCCCGGCGTCACGCGGGGAGCGACGCTCGCGGCGGCCCGGCAACTTGGTCTCTCCGTCGAGGAGCGCGTGCTCGCCGTCGAGGAGCTCTTCGCGGCGTCCGAGGTCTTTCTCGCCTCGACGACGCTCTGGGCCTACCCGCTCGTCGAGATCGCCGGGCGGCCGATCGCCGGCGGACGGCCGGGACCCGTCGTCGGGAAGCTACGGGACGCCCTCCGCGCGGAGTTCCTCGCTTCGTGAGGGACACGCGGCCCACCCGCGTGCGCTGGCTCGTGCTGGCGCTCATCTGCCTCATGAGCTTCGTTTGTTACGTGCTCAAGAGCACGATGTCGGTGGCCGGCGTTTCGATGATCCGGGACCTCGGCCTCTCGGAGCTTCAGCTCGGCGCCGTCCTTTCGGCCTACGCCTGGGGCTACGGCATCTTTCAAATGCCCGGCGGGGTGTTCGGCGAAGCGATGGGCGCCCGGCGATCGATGGCGTGGCTCACGCTCGCGTGGGGGATTCTGACCCTCGCGACCGGCCTCGTGCCCGGCCGGGCGGCGGCGCCGGCCGCCGTGTCGCTCGCGCTGCTCCTCCTCCTCCGTTTCGGCCTGGGCGTCGCGCAGGCGCCGCTCTATCCCGTGACGAGCGGCGTCTCGATCGCACGCTGGTTTCCGCCGCGCCTGTGGGGATTCGCCAACGGCCTCGGATCGACCGCGCTGACGCTCGGTGCCGCCGCCGCCGGACCCGGCGTGGCGTGGCTCGTCGGCGCGGCCGGCTGGCGCGGATCCTTTCTGGCGACGGCGCCCCTCGGCGCCCTGACCGCGTGGTTCTGGTGGCGCTTCTACCGCGAGTCGCCCTCGGAAGACCCTCGCGTCAATGCGGGCGAGCGCGCGCTCATCGCCGCGGAAGCGCCGGCTTCGGAGGCGGCGTCCGTCGCCGGAGTCTGGAAGGCCGTGGCGCGCGATCGCGACGTTCTGGCGATCACCGCGAGCTACTTCTGCATGAACTACGTCTTCTATCTCTTCTTCAACTGGTTCTATTACTACCTCGTGGACGTGCGCGGCCTCACGCAGCAGGTCGGCGGATATTTCAGCGGCGCCCAGTGGATCGTCGGCGCGATGACCGCGGTGCTCGGGGGATGGCTGGGAGACCGGCTCGCCCGGCGGTTCGGACCCCGCCACGGGTACCGCGTGACGATCGTCGGCGGCATGCTGCTCTGCGCGCCGCTGCTCGTGGCGGGCGCGCTCGTGAAGAACGCCGCGCTCGCGGTGGCTCTGCTCTCGCTCAGCTTCGGAGCCACGCAGCTGGTCGACGGTCCCTACTGGGCCGTCGCGATGCGGATCGGCGGCGCCCACGGCGCCGTGACGAGCGGGCTGATGAACACGGGCGGCAACGTCGTCGGGGGCGTGGGCGCGCTGCTCGTTCCCCTCGTCGCGCGCGCCTTCGGCTGGCCGGCGGCGATCTCGACCGGCGCGATCTTCGCGCTCCTGGCCGCCGTGCTCTGGATCTGGATCCGCGCGGACCGGACTTTCGGTCACGCCGCGGCGGAGGTGTCCTCATGAACGCCGACGAGCTTCGGTCGCTGCAATCGCCGCTCAAGGAAAAGTATCGGGCCGACGGATCGGCCGCGCTCGTCACGCTCCGCGCGCAGGGCCGCGTGGGCGCGGGCCTCTCGTGCCGCGTCGAGACGGGGAAGGCGCTCGTCGAGGCCGGGCTCCATCCCGCCACCGGCGGCTCGGGGCTTCAGGCGTGCTCGGGGGACATGCTCCTCGAGGCGCTCGCCGCATGCGCCGGGGTGACGCTGTCCGCCGTGGCGACGGCGCTCGGGATCGAGATCCGCGAGGGGACGGTTCGCGCCGAAGGCGACATCGACTTCCGCGGCACCCTCGGCGTCTCGAAGGATGTGCCCGTCGGCTTCTCGCGGATCCGGCTGGAGTTCGACCTCGCGACCTCGGCTGCCGAGGAGCAGCTCGCGACGCTTCAGCGCCTCACCGAGAGGTACTGCGTCGTCTACCAGACCCTGCGCCAGCCGCCCGCGATCTCCGTGTCCCGCCGCGCCGAGCCGCCGGCTCCATAGACGCCGCGGCGGCGGCCGCGCGGGGGTGCCGCGCCTCGACGACCGACGAGATCCCGCCGCGCGAGGAGAATGTCCCGCTCACCGACATGCTCTTCGGCCGGCAGGCGGCCACGCAGTCGTCGAGAATCCGGTTCACGGCGTTCTCGTAGAAGATCCCGAGATCGCGATACGCGACGATGTAGAGCTTGAGCGACTTCAGCTCCAGGCAGTCGCGGTCGGGCACGTAACGGATCGTCAGGTGCCCGAAGTCGGGCAGCCCGGTCTTCGGGCAGATCGCGTTGTACTCGGGGATCTCGACGGTGATCTCGTAGTCCGGGTACTGGTTCGGCCAGGTCTCGATCGCCGGCAGCTCCGTCCCGATCCCGGACCGCGCGTGCTCTTCGGTGTACTCCGCCATCCGTCGGATCCTATTCCAGAGCGTCTGCTACCATGCCGCGACCCCATGGATGGCTGCGCGAGATCTTCCACCGCCTGACGGACGTGCAGACGCTCGTGCGTGTCGGCGGCCTCGCGGCGATTACCGCCGATGGTCTTCGCCGAGACCGGCCTGATGGTCGGTTTCTTCCTGCCGGGCGACTCGCTCCTGTTCACGGCGGGCGCGTTCGCCGCGCACGGGCAGCTCTCGATCGTCGCGCTGAACGTCGTGCTCTCGCTTGCGGCCATCGTCGGCGACACGGTCGGCTACTGGATCGGCCGCGCGGGCCGGACCGGCCCTCTTCACGCGGCCGAAGTCGCTCTTCTTCAACCCCGAGCACCTGCGCCGCGCGCACGACTTCTACGAGAAGCACGGCGGCAAGACGATCATGCTCGCGCGGTTCATGCCGATCATCCGGACGTTCGCGCCCGTCGTGGCCGGCATGGGGCGGATGAACTACCGCCGCTTCCTCTCCTTCAACGTCTTCGGCGGGATCGCGCTGGGTCGCTGTCGATGACGCTCGCGGGCTACTTCCTCGGCCGGCTCCCGTTCGTGCCGCGGCACTTCGAGATCGTGATCTCGGCGATCATCTTGCTCTCGATCCTGCCGGGGATCATCGCCGTCCTGCGCGAGCGCCGCCGCCACGGCGTCGCGAAGCGTCCCGCCGCAGAGAAATAAAAAGGGCCGGCGGCGCGGCCGCGGAGCCGAAGGAGGGTTCGCTCCGCGAGCCGGCCGCCGGGCCGGAAGCCGATCGCGGTTCAGGCGACGGCCGAGGTCGGCCGCGGCGTCTCGACAGCTCTGCGCATCCGAGAGCAGGGCGCGGACTCCTCGGCGTGCGAGCGGTCGTGCTCGGCCATCATGCGCGGGAGGTCGGCGAGCGTCACCGGCCCGACGGACTCCTGATGGCCGCGCGCGCTTCCAGGCCGCGCGCGGGCACCGAGCGCAGCCGCTCGACGTTGCGGCGCGCGCGCGAGCGCGAACGCCGCGAGCCCCTCGGCGAGGCTGCGGTCCTGGTAGCCGCGCTCCCGCGCGATCCGATCGCCGTCGAAGTTCGAGAGCGCGGGCTCGTCCTCCGTCAGGAGGCGGCGGATGCGCACCCCGTACGCCTCGCGCTCGAGATCCGCGAGGTGCCACACGTTCTCGACGAGCGAAAAACCGCCCGCCGCCGGGCGCCGCGTGACCTCGTCCGCGGGACACGCTCGCGCGGCTTGCAGCGAGCAGGGCCGGCGTCGATTCGAGTGTCAGCAGCAGGGTCTCGAGCTTGCGGCGATTCATGGCATTTCCTCATCTTTCTCTACGCACTTCGCGCGGCGAAAGTTTCCCGGATTCGGGCGGATTTCCGGCCGAATGGCCCGGCCGAAGTTGGCCGCGGCGCGGCGGTACACTCTGGTCCCTCGGGATGCTCGATTCGTTCCGCGACTTCGTCTCGCGTCATCTCGGGCGCTGCGCCGCCGCCCGGGGCGTCGCCGGATCGCGTTCGCATCGCCGCCTGCGCGCTGCTGCTCGAGCTCGCGCACGCCGACGGCGACTTCTCCGATGAGGAGCGTCGAGCGCATCGCGCGCGCGGCGCGCGAAATGGGAGTCGCGGGCGTCGCAGGTCGAGGAGACGTTGCTCGGCTCGCCGAGGCGCGAGCGGCGTGACAGCGTCGACCTCTTTCAGTTCACGCGCCGCGTGGCGGAGAGCTTTTCGCGAGACGAGCGGCTGCGACTCGTCGAAGCCGTCTGGGGCGTCGTCTACTCCGACGGGGAGCTGACCGAGGCCGAGAATCGACTCGCGCGCCGGATCGCCGAGCTCCTCGGATTTCAGCACCCGGAGGTCCAGGCCGCGAAGGATCGGGTGGCGGCCCGCGCCGAGGGGTCCGCCGGGACGGACGAGCCGAGTTCCTGAAACCGCTTCGCGGCCATTCGTCCCTGAAAACAAGCCGTTTGTCCCCGGAAATCGCTTCTCTCACGGCGGATCAATAGAATCGCCTTGCTTCGAAAACTCATGAAAGACGAAGAAATCCCTGAGGACTCTCGGGCGCCCGCGGCACATCCTTTTCCGCGAGAGGAGACGCCGGTGACCAACTCCCGCCGTGCCCGTTTTGTCCGCCTCGTCTCCGTCGCCGCGACGGCCCTGGCGATGGTCGCCGCGGCGACCGCGCCGGCGACGAAGACGCGCAAGCGGCCCGTGGGCCCGTACGGCCGTGCCGTGATGGCGGTGGCCGTCGATCCGAGCGCGTCCGGCACGATCTACGCCGGCACGGGCGGAGGCGCCTTCCGCAGCGCCGACGGCGGGGCGACATGGGTCGCGCTCGATCCCGATCTCTCCGGGATGTCCGTCGGCGCGCTCGCCGTCGACCGGTCCGCTCCCACGACGGTGTGGGTCGGCACCGGCAGCGGGATCTTCAAGAAGACTCCCGATGGTGTCCGCCGGATGGCGCTCGAGACCGAGATGGGCGGCCTCTTCGTGGGCGCGCTCGCGATCGACCCGTCGGTGCCCGCGACGATCTACGCCGGAACGGGCTCGGGGATCTTCAAGAGCCGCGACGCCGGCGCGACGTGGGCCGAGGCCGCCCATGGCCTGACCAATCAGTTCGTCACGACGCTCCTGATCGATCCGTCGGCGCCGGAGACGCTGTACGCGGCGACCAACGGCGGCGGAGTCTTCAAGAGCGCGGACGCCGGCGGAACGTGGAAGACGGTCAACTCCGGACTGCGGAGCGCGATCGTCCTCGCGATGGCCATCGACCCGATTCATCCCGCGACGCTCTACGCGCAGACCGTCGAGGGGGTCTTCAAGACGTCCGACGGCGGCGCGAGCTGGGGCCCGGTCAACAAGGGGCTGGCCAGCCGGTTCACGCTCACGCTCGCCGTCCATCCGACGTCGTGCGCGACGCTCTACGCGGGGACCGCGAGCGGCGTCTTCAAGAGCTCCGACGGCGGCGCGACGTGGATGTCCGCGAGCGAGGGTCTGACCAACCTGTTCGTGACCTCGATTGCGATCGACCCGCAGAGCCCGGAAACGCTGTACGCTGGCACCGACGGCGGTCTCTTCAAGTCGACGAGCGGCGGTTTGAGCTGGAGCGAGCTGAAAAGGAATAATGACGCGCGTCGTGCGAGCTCCGGGAACGAGTGACGCGGCTTTCGTCGGATCGTCCCTTCGGCGCCCGACGGCCGCCGTCCTGGTTCTGCTCGCCGCCGCTCTCGCTTCCGAAGCCCGCGCGCAGGAGCGCGGCGCGGGGAGCGTGCTGACGATCGCGGTCGCACCCGGTTCCGCGACCATCTTTGCCGGCACCGCCGCCGGAGGCCTCTACCGTAGCGACGACGGCGGAGAGACCTGGGCTCTCGTCGAGGGCCCGCTCGCCGGCCTGTCGGTCTCCGCCGTCGCGATCGACGGCGCCGAGCCCTCGATCCTCTGCGCGGGCACCAACGGAGCGGGCGTCTTTCGCAGCGCCGACGGCGGCCGGACGTGGGCGGAGTCGAAGTCGGGTCTCACGAATCTCTTCGTCGAGGCGCTCGCGTTCGATCCCGGGCCGCCGCGCGGGGTTCTCGCCGGCACCGACGGCGGCGTCTTTCGCAGCGCCGACGGCGGCCAGACCTGGATGGAGGCCTCCGACGGACTGGCCGAGCGCACCGTGACGGCGCTGGCGGTGCCGCCGGGCGGCGGCGCGGCGTTCGTGGGGACGAAGAAGTCGGGCATCTACCGGCGGGACGCGTCCGGCAAGTGGTCCGCCGCCGCGATCGGTCTCGGGCGCGGAGCGGTCCGCGGCCTGGCGATCTGCGCGGCCGAGCCCCGCACGATCTACGCCGGAACGGAATCCGGCCTCTTTCGCAGCACGAACGGCGGCGACGGCTGGACGCCGGTGAACTCGGGCCTCACGAGCACGTCGGTTCTGGCCCTCGCCGTTGATCCCGCCGCCCCGAGCCGCGCGTTTGCCGGGACCGTGACCGGTCTGTTCCGGACCACCAATAGCGGGACCAACTGGTCGACGTCCGAGACCGGCGCCGGCTCCTTCTTCAACGCCGTCGCGTTCGGGCCGTCGGGCTCCGTGCTTCTCGGCGGCGACGGCGCGATCGCCCGGAGCGCCGACGGCGGGAAGACCTGGACCGCGAAGAAACTGCCGCCGGCGCCGCCCGCCGCGGAGGACGAAGAGTGATTCGATCGAACAGGGAGGTCCCCGTGCCCCGTCTGCCCCGGATCGCCGTTTTCGCTTCCCTTGCTTCCGTTGCGGTCGCGGCGGCATTCGGCGTCGCCGCGACCCGCGCATCCGCGCAGGAGAAGCCGCCCGCGCCGCCCGCCGGCTCCGTCGTTCAGGAGTCGACCGGCGTCACCCTGATCGAGATCCCGGTCAACGTCGTGGGCAAGGACGGCAAACCTGTGGCCGGATTGACGCTGGACGACTTCGAGCTCACCGACGACGGCAAGAAGCAGCCGATCTCGGGAATGGACGTGATCGATCTGTCGAAGAGCGAGGCCTCGACCTCCGCTCCGGGGGCCGCGCCGGTCCCGGCCGCGGCGCGGCGCCTCTGGCTCCTGGTCTTCGACCTCACCTACACGAGCCCGTCGGGCCTGGTGCGCGCGCGGGACGGCGCGCGCCAGTTCGTGACCGAAGCGATGAAGCCGACCGATCTCGCCGCCGCGGGAACGCTCTCGGTCGACACGGGGTGGAAGCTGCTCGTCAACTTCACGAGGGACCGCAAGCAGCTCGCCTACGCGATCGACACGCTGGGCCTGCAACCGGGGGACAAGCGGACGACGGACCCGCTGTCGTTTGCGTTCACACCTCCCGGACCCGGCGGCGACCTCGGGGCGCAGGCCGGCGGAGGCAAGATGGACTCCCTCATCCTCGAGAATCTGCGAGACCTGCAGCGCTTGCAGAAGCAGGCCAACGACGACCTCAGCCGGGGCCGCGTGACCAAGCTCGTCGGAACGCTCGCCGGCATCGGCCGCACGCTCGATTCGGCGCGCGGACGCAAGCACGTCCTGTACTTCTCCGAGGGATTCGAGACGCGCCTGCTCGCCGGGCACATGGCCAATGGAGACAAGACCAACTCGCTCTCGCAGAATCAGGGCACTGCGTCTCTGGACACCTCGACGCCGCAGGGCATGGGCGATGCGGCGCTCTCCGGCGAGATCTGGAAAATCGACAACGACGCGCGCTACGGGAGCTCGGCCACGCGAACCCAGATGCTCGACGCTCTCGCGCTCTTCAATCGGTCGGACGCGGTTCTGGACGCGATCGACATCAGCGGCCTGCGCGCGGACGGGGACGCGAGCGGCGGCAAGGCCGGAAGCGGCACCGACGCGCTCTTCGCGATGGCGCAGGCGACCGACGGCGATCTCGTGCGCAACGCCAACGCGCTCGCGCCGGAGCTCGGCAAGATCCAGGAGCGCAGCGCGCTCGTCTACCTCCTCGTCTACCAGCCCAGGAACCTCTCGAAGCCGGGCGCGTTCCACGCTCTCAAGATCAAGGTGCGCGCGCCGGGAGCCAGGGTCCTCGCGCGCTCGGGCTACTACGAGCCGAGGCCCTACGAGAGTCTGTCGCCGTACGAGAAGATCCTGGCGGCGGGCGACCTCGTGACCGGCGGCGCCCGCGAGAACACGCTGAAGGCGAACCTGCTCGCGGCGCCCTTCGCCTCGCAGGCGGACACGCCCCAGGTCCCGGTGCTGATCGAGATCCCGGGAAGCGGGCTGCTCGCCGGGGAGACCGGAGCGCAGACGACGGTGCAGATCTACGTCTACGCCAACGACGCGTCGGGCACGCTCGTCGACTACATGGTGTCGGAGATGACGCTCGACCTCGGCAAAGTCCGCGCGGGGCTCGAGGCCGGGGGCCTCAAGTACTACGGAACGCTCTACCTGCCGCCCGGACAGTACGGCGTACGGGCCCTCGTGCGCAGCGCCGGCAGCGGCCGATCCGGAGTCTTCGCGACGAGCGTCACGGTGCCCGAGATCCCGGGCCATGCGCCCACGGTCCTCCCTCCGTTCTTCGAGGAGCCGGCGGGCCGCTGGCTGATGGTGCGGGGCGCGCCCCGGGCCGACGCGCCGCCGCGGCCGGCGGACTATCCGTTCGCGGTCGCCGGAGATTCCTTCATCCCGTCGGTGCTGGGTTCCGTGTCCGCCGGCGAGTCCGCCCGCGTGGCGGTCGTCGCCTACAACCTGGGCGCTCCGGCGGCGAAGCCCGAGCCGCTCGACGTGCGCGCGGAGGTCGTCGGCGCCGACGGGAAGTCGCGTCCGGCGGCCGTGACGGTGGCGAGCCGCTCCGACGTCGAGCGCGGCGCCGGGCGGAAGGTGGTCCTCGACTTCAAACCCCAGGGACTGGCCCCCGGCCGCTATGCCCTGAAGGTCGCCGTGACCGATCCGACGTCGAAGAAGTCCGCCGAGGCGTCGAGCGCGTTCGAGGTGAAGTGAGCCGGGGCGCGGTCGCGCGCTAGCTCTTTTTCGGCGCGATCCGCTGGCTCTCGGGAATCCGCTCGAACGGTTCCGGAGCCGAAGCGGCGGCGTACGCGAACGCGGCGATCGCCGCGGACAGCCGGTCCAGATTCGCGGGCTCGAGCTGCGTTGCCGTGTCGTTGGCCGTGTGATGCACGTCGAAGTAGTGCGACATGTCCTGCAGGACGGAGAAGAGCGGCACGCCCGCCGCGCGCAGAGCGGCGATGTCGGCGCCGCCGGATCCGTTGCCTTCGAGCCGCGCCGCGCCGGTCGGCGCGAGGACGTCGGAGAGCGCGCGGAGCGCCGGCTCGGCGGAGGGACCGGCGAGCCAGGAGAGCCCGGTCGGCGGCCCAGATCCGCTGTCCGCCTCGAGCGCCGCCACGTGCGCTGGAAGCTCCGCGGCGTGCCCCACCGCGTAGGCCTTCGCGCCGCCCCCGCCGTTCTCCTCGTTGGCGAAGAGGATGACGCGGATCGTGCGCGCCGGCCGCGGCGACGCCTCGGCCGCGAGGCGCGCGCCTTCGATCACTGCGGCGCATCCCGCGGCGTCGTCGATCGCGCCGCGGCCGAGGTCCCAAGAGTCGAGGTGCCCCCCGAGGAGCACGATCTCGTTCGGCTTGTCTCCGCCGGGAAACTCGCCGATCACGTTGGCCGACTCGCCCATCCCTTCGTCGCCGCAGGCGAGTCGGAAACGGACGCGCACCGGACCGAGTCGGCCGAGCCGCGTGAGCATCTCGGCGTCGGGAACCGCGAGCGCCGCCGCGGGAATCTTCGGCGTCCCCGCGTCGTAATCGACGCCGCCGGTGTGGGGGAACCGGTCGTGGTCCGTTCCGATCGAGCGGATGAGAACGCCGAGAGCTCCGCAGCGCGCCGCCCGGGACGCGCCGTGCGCGCGCACGCCCACGGCCTCGCCGTACCCGCCCATCTCCGTGCTCTTTCGCATCACGCTGTCGAAGAAGACGATCTTTCCGCGCGCCGAGGCGGCGCGCGCGTCCAGATCCTCGAGCGAGGTGACCTCGAGCACGTCGGCTTCGAGGCCCGCCTCGGGCGTCGCGACGCTGCCGCCGAGCGCCGTGAGCGCGAGGGGCTGTAGCCAAGGGAGGACCACCTCGCCCGATTCCGACTGCCGCTTCCAGACGCGCACCGGCGCTTTCTCGGCGCGGACGTTGGCAAAATGGAGCGCGCGGAGCGTCTCGACGCCCCACGCCACTGCGGCCCTGTCGCCGGGCGATCCCGCGAGACGCGGTCCGGCGCGATCGGTCAGGCTCGTCGCGATCTCGGCGGCCCTCGTGCCCGCAAGCGCCTTCTTCACGATCTCCGTCGCTGCGCGCGCCATCTCGGGAGACGATGTCCGTTCGGGCGGCGCGGCGAGAAGGGCCGTTCCTCCGAGCGCTGCGGCGAGGAGTGCGGTGGCTCGCATCGGCCCGGCATCCTAGCCCAGGGCGTCGCGGGGCGCCGGCATAGAATCGGCCTCCCATGGCGACCCGTGTCCGCGACGTCGATTCCGCTGCCGATCTCGCCGCCGAGTTCGGCGAGAATGCGAGCTACGTAGCCGAGCTCCTCTCCCGCTATCGAACGGACCCCGGCAGCGTGGACGAGGAGTGGCGCGCGTTCTTCCGCGAGCGGCTCGGCGAGCCGGAACCGGAGCCGGCGCCCCGCGCACCGGCCGCGGCTCCCGGGGCCGCCCCCCCGCCCGCGCCCGCCGCGGCGGCCGCCGCATTCCCCGGCGACGACCGGACCCCGATCCGCGGGGCGGCGCTCCGCATCGCCGAGAACATGGAGGCCTCGCTCTCGGTCCCGACGGCCACGTCGCAGCGCGAGGTTCCGGTGCGCCTCCTCGAGGAGAATCGCCGGCTCATCAACGACTTTCGCGCCGCCAGCGATCAGAGCAAGATCTCCTTCACGCATCTCGTGGCCTGGGCCATCGTCCAGGCGATCAAGGCGTTCCCGCGGCTGAACGATGCCTTCGACGGCTCTTCCGGAACGCCGGCGCGCGTGCGCCGCGACGTCGTCCGGTTCGGCCTCGCAGTGGACGTCGAGAAGTCGGACGGCTCCCGGTCGCTCCTCGTGCCGAACGTCAAGGGAGCCGAGGCGATGCCCTTCGCGCCGTTCGCCGCGGCAGTGGACGACGTCGTGGCGCGCGCCCGCTCCGGCAAGCTTCAGCTCTCCGACTTCGAAGGGACGACCGTCTCGCTCACGAACCCGGGCACGCTCGGCACGACCGCGTCCGTCCCGCGTCTCATGCCGGGCCAGGCGCTCATCGTCGCGACCGGGGCGATCGAGTTCCCGGCGCAGTTCCGCGCGGCCGCGCCCGCGACGCTCTCGCGCCTGGCCGTCAGCAAGGTCTCGACCTTCACCTCGACGTACGACCACCGGATCGTCCAGGGCGCCGAGTCGGGCCGCTTCCTGGCGCGCGTCGAGGAGCTCCTGCTCGGCGAGCACGGGTTCTACGAGGAAGTCTTCGCGGAGCTCCAGATTCCGTACCGGCCCTACCGCTGGTCGGTGGACCGGGATCCGGCCCTCCTCGCCGACGGCCGCTCGGCCGAGATCGCCAAGGAGGCGCAGGTCCTCGCGCTCATCAACTCTTACCGCGTTCGCGGTCATCTCATCGCCGACATCGACCCGCTGCGCTTCCGGCCGGTCGTGACGCATCCCGAGCTCGATCTCGAGACATACGGCCTGACGATCTGGGATCTCGACCGCGAGTTCTGGACGGGAGGACTTCAGGGCGGCGACTACATGCCGCTGCGCGACATCATCGCGGTGATGCGCCGCGCCTACTGCGGCAAGGTGGGGGTCGAGTACCGCCACATCCCGGGCCCCGAGGAGAAGGAGTGGATCCGCCACCGCGTCGGCGCGCCGCCGCAGCCGCTCGCGCCGGAGGTCCGCCGGCAGATCCTCGAGAAGCTCATCGCCGCGGAGGATTTCGAGCGCTTCCTGGGGACGAAGTTCCTCGGGCAGCGGCGGTACTCCGTCGAGGGCTGCGACACCGCGATTCCGCTGCTGGACCGTCTCGTCGAGGGCGCCGCGCGCCGCGGAATCGAAGAAATCGTCCTCGGGATGTCGCACCGCGGCCGCCTGAACATCATGGCGAACGTGGTCGGCAACTCGGCCGAGCGCATCTTCGCCGGCTTCGAGGGGACGGTGCACCCCGATTTCCCGGCCGACGAGGGCGACGTCAAGTACCACCAGGGCGCGCGGACGGAGCGCACGAGCGAGAGCGGACGCCGCATCGCGATCACCGTCCCGTCGAATCCGTCGCACCTCGAGGCCGTGGACCCCGTCGTCGAAGGCATGGTCCGCGCGAAGCAGGAACGGATCGGCCACGGCGAGGAAGCGTGGAAGCGGGTGCTGCCGCTGCTGCTCCACGGCGACGCGGCGTTCGCGGGGCAGGGGATCGTGGCCGAGGTCTTCAACCTGGCGCAGCTTTCCGGCTACCGGACGGGTGGCACGGTCCACGTCGTCATCAACAACCAGATCGGATTCACGACGCCGCCGTCGGCCGGCCGGTCCTCCGTCTACTCGACGGACGTCGCGAAGATCAACCAGATCCCGATCTTCCACGTCAACGGCGACGATCCCGAGGCCGCCTACCGCGTCCTCGAGATCGCGCTCGACTACCGCCAGGAGTTCCACAAGGACGTCGTCATCGACCTGATCGGCTTCCGCCGCCACGGCCACAACGAAGGCGACGAGCCGACGTACACGCAGCCGGTCATGTACCGCAAGATCGCGGAGCATCCGGGTGTGCGGACGCTCTACGCGCGGCGTCTCGTGCGCGAGGGCATCCTCACGAAGGAAGAGCTCGAGGCGATGGAAACGCGGCAGGTCGCCGCCTACGAGCAGGCGCTCGCCGCGGCCAAGGAGGCCGCGCGCCGCGCGAAACCCCCGGCGCCCCCGGCGCCCCGCACCGAGCTCGGCCCTGGCATCGTCGAGCTCGAGACCGGCGTTCCGAAGGAGACGCTCGCGCGGATCGGCCGGGTGCTGACGACCGTGCCCGCCGGGTTCCGCCTGAATCCGAAGATGGTCCAGCAGCTCACGCGGCGTGCCCGCATGACCGAGGGCGCGCTCCCGCTCGACTGGGGAACCGCGGAGGCCCTCGCGTTCGGCTCGCTGCTTCTCGAGGGCACCGGTGTCCGGGTCTCGGGCCAGGACTCGAGCCGCGGCACGTTCTCGCAGCGCCACGTCGTCTTCCACGACGCGTTCACCGGCGAGCGGTGGACGCCGCTCTCGCAGCTCGATCCGAAACAGGGACCCTTCGCGGCGTGCGACAGCCCGCTGTCGGAGATGGGCGTGCTCGGCTTCGAGTACGGGTACAGCGTCGAGGAGCCCCGGGCGCTCGTTCTCTGGGAGGCGCAGTTTGGCGACTTCGCCAACGGCGCCCAGGTCATCGTGGATCAGTTCGTCTCGTCGGCCGAGGACAAGTGGCGCGAGACCTCGCGCCTCGGGATGCTCCTGCCGCACGGGTCGGAGGGCCAGGGACCGGAGCACTCGAGCGCGCGCATCGAGCGCTACCTGCAGTTGTGCGCCGACGGCAACCTGCAGGTCTGCAACGTCACGACGCCCGCGCAGTACTTCCACGTCCTGCGCCGGCAGATGCGGCAGGCGCCGGCCAAGCCGCTGATTCTGTTCACCCCGAAGAGCCTTCTTCGGTTGCCGGCCGCGGCGTCGCCGCTCGAGGCGCTGACGTCGAGAGGATTCCGCGCCTGCCTCGACGATCCCGAGGTTCCCGACAGCGCCGCCAGCGCCGTTCGGCGCGTGATCTTCTGCAGCGGGAAGGTGTACTACGACCTGCGCGCCGAGCGCGAGAAGCGCCGCGACGTACGCACCGCGATCGTGCGCGTGGAGCAGCTCTACCCGTTCCCGGCGTCGGAGCTCGCGCGGATCCTCGGGCGGTTCCCTTCGGCCGGCGAGACGCTCTGGGTCCAGGAGGAGCCGCGCAACATGGGCGCCTTCGCGTTCGTGGAGCAACAATTTGCCGAGAGGGTCGCGCCGGGGCGGACGCTCCGTTACGTCGGGCGCGTCGCGTCCGCGTCTCCCGCGACGGGGAACGCCTCGGTTCACAAGAAGGAGTTGGAGGCGTTGCTGACCGAGGCGTTCGCATGACTCGGCGCCGACGAGTCGTCTGGCCCGCAGCCGCCGTCGTTCTGGCCGCGTCGCTCTTCGCGCTCGCGCGCCTCGTCGCCGCGCGGACGCCGGACGCGGGCAAGCGCGTGACCTGCTCCTTCAGCAATCCCGCCTACTCCGGTTATTGCCGCGAGACGGCCGACGTTCCGAAAGACGGCACCGGCAGCGCGGTTTGCGCCGACATCCTGGCTTGCCTCAACGACACCGCCTGCATCAAGACCTACTGCCAGGCCACGACGGTGCGCGGCGGCTGGAAGCTCGAATCGGTCAAGGAGGAGGAGAAGAAATGAAGCGACTCCTGGCGATTTCGGCGGTGGTCGTCGCGGCGGCGCTCTTCGGCGCGGCGCCGGCCCGGGCGGTCAACTACGGCTTCGAGATCAAGATCGCGCCGGTGCCCGGCGCCGACAAGCAGTTCGTCTGCGAGGCGAAGCTGACCGACCTGGCGACGAACCAGGTCGTGTTCTCGCCCCGGCTCCAGGTGCTCGCCGGCAAGTCGAACGTCGCGAGCTCCGGCGGCGAGAAGGGCGCCCGCGACTATCTGCTCTCCGTCTCGATCGAGGGCGAGGCCAAGGAGGCCCGGTACACGCTCGAGGTCCACGACGGGGAGACCCTCGTCGATTCGGAGAAGGCGTCCGTCAAGCTGCGCTGAGGGCCCGGCGTCCGGCGGGGGGTGGGGCGATGCTCGATCGGAGAGGCTTTCTCGGCACCGGTGCGGCGGCGATCGCGGCGGCGGTGGCGCGTTTCGGCGGCGTGCTGCTGGCCGAGCCCGCACCGGAGGTCAAGACCGGCGGCATCCGCAGGCTCCCGGTCGACGGGAAGTACCGCGTGTGGACCAAGAAGGTCGGACGCGGCCCGATCAAGCTCCTGACGCTCCACGGCGGCCCGGGCTGCACGCACGAGTACTTCGAATGTTTCGAGGATTTCCTGCCGCAGGAAGGCGTCGAGTTCTACTACTACGACCAGCTGGGCTCGGCCTACTCCGACCAGCCCGACGACACGAGCCTCTGGACCGTGGACCGTTTCCGCGAGGAGGTCGAACAGGTGCGGCGCGGGCTGGGTCTCGACAACTTCTATCTCCTCGGCCACTCCTGGGGCGGCATGCTCGCGATCGAGTACGCGCTCAAGTACCCGCAGCACCTGAAAGGCCTCGTCATCTCCGATATGACGGCGTCGATTCCGTCGTACATGGAGTACGCGGCGAAGCTCCGCGCGGCGTTGCCGAAGGACGTCGTGGCGGTGCTCGACAAGTACGAGGCGAAGGGCGAGTACGACGCGCCGGAGTACCAGGAGGCGATGATCGGGAAGGTCTACCGCGAGCACCTCTGCCGCCTCGACCCTTGGCCCGATCCGGTCGAGCGCACGCTCAAGCACCTCGCGATGCCGGTCTACACCACGATGCAGGGTCCCAACGAGTTCGTCATCACCGGGAACTTCAAGAGCTGGGACCGCTGGAACGACCTGCCGAAGATCCGCGTGCCGACGCTCGTGACCGGCGCGCGCCACGACACGATGAACCCGGACGACATCCGCCGCGAAGGGCAGCTCCTCCCCAATTCGCGCGTCTGGATCAGCGAGACGGGAAGCCACCTCGCGATGTACGACGATCAGCCGGGCTACTTCGCCGCGCTGATCGGCTTCCTGAAGGACGTCGAGGCCGGGCGGTTCGCCAAGAAGACGGCGTGACCCGCGGCGCGCGGCCGCCGTACGCGCGCGAGATCGACGGCGGCGCGATCGAGATCGATCTCAAGGTCGTGCCCGGCGCCGCCCGCTCCGAGGTCGTCGGGACGCTGGGCGACCGCCTCAAGGTCCGCGTCGCCGCGCCACCCGAAGGCGGCCGCGCGAATCGGAAGGTGGTGGAGCTCCTGCGGGAGTGGCTGGGAACCGACGACGTCGAGATCGTTGCGGGGAGCGGGAGCCCGAAGAAGACGGTTCGCGTGCGAGGCGGGCGGCTGCCGGGCTAGCTCTTCTCGCCCTTCTTCGGCCGTAGCGCGTCGAACGCCGCGGACAATTGCTCGCGCGGCACGCGGCGGTAGTCGGAGAACTCGCCGGCGCCGGCCAGCCATTCGGCGCCGTCCATGGTCACGCAGTCGCCGGTCTGGAACGGGCAGATGTCCGACATGAGGAAGGTCGCGAGCCGCGCGATCTCCTCCGGCGTCCCGAACCGGCCGACCGGGATGCGCCCGAGGGCGTTCTTCTTCGCTTCTTCGTTGGCCATGAGGCGCGAGAAGGCGCCCTCGGTCGGGATCGGTCCGGGCGCGATCGCATTCAGGCGGATTCCGAACGGCGCCCACTCGACCGCAAGGGAGCGCGTCATCGCGAGGACGCCCGCCTTGCCGCAGGCCGAGGGCAGCGCGAACGCCGTTCCGGTCTCAGCGTATGTCGCGAGGATCGAGAGGACGGTTCCCGGCGCGCGCCGCTCCATCAGATGCCGTCCCACGGCGAGCGTGCAGTTCACGGAGCCGTAGAGGACGGTGCGCACGACGGCGTCGAACCCGTTCGGCGACAGCTTCTCGGAGAGCGCCAGGAAGTTTCCGGCCGCGTTGTTGACGAGACCGTCCACCTTGCCGAAGCGTGAGACGGCGAAGCGCATCAGCGCCGCCACCTCGTCGGGCTCGCGGACGTCGGCGGGCAGGTGCGCCGCCTTTCCGCCCTCGCGCGCGCCCGCTGCAATCTCGCGCTCGGCCGCCTGGAGGCGCTCGCGCCGCCGTCCGGCGATCGTGACGTGCGCGCCGTGCGCCGCGAAGGCTTTCGCCATCGCGAGGCCGAGCCCCGAGCCGCCGCCGGTCACCAGGATCGAGCGCGCGGCCAGGATCCGCGGATCGAAGAGGGCCTGCGAGGTCACTTCTTTCCGCCGAGGTACCGGTCGAACCAGCCGACGCTCCGGCGGACGATGTCGTGCTGGTGATCGAGTCTCCGGATGTCGTGCCCCTCGTCCGGATAGATGACGAGCTGCGTTTCGACGTGGAGCGCCTTCAGAGCGTGCCAGAACTCGTACCCCTGCGGCGTCGGGACCTCGGAGTCGCGTTCGCCGTGCAGGACGAGCGTCGGCGTCTGGACCTTCTTGATGAACTCGATCGGCGACGATCGTGCGTACACGGCCGGATCGTCGTAGACCGAGGCGCCGAAGAACGGCAGCATCCAGGTGTCGATCTTGTTCTGTCCGTAGTAGCTGCGCCAGTCGACGATCCCCGCGCCGGCCACGGCGGCGGCGAATCGATTCGTCTGCGTCACCGCCCACATCGTCATGTATCCGCCGTAGCTCCAGCCGATGATCCCGAGGCGCGCCGGGTCGATGGGCGCCGCCTTCAGCGCTTCGTCCACGCCGGAGAGGATGTCGCGCAAATCGCCGCCGCCGAAGTCCTTGACATTTCCCTGCGTGAACTTCTCGCCGAAGCCGTAACTGCCGCGCGGATTCGGCAGGAAGAGGAAATAGCCCTGCGATGGGATTGCGCCCGTCCAGCGCGAGGGCCATGCGAGCCGCTGGTCGGAGGACGGGCCTCCGTGGACCGAGACGACCATCGGGTAGCGCTTCGAAGAATCGAAGTCGAGCGGATAGAGAAGCCAGCCCTGGACCGTTTCGCCGTCGCTCTTCCAGTGCAGGCTCTTCGCCTCGCCCCACCAGGCCTTCGCCCCGGCGTTGGAGTGCGAGAGCGCCTTCCATGCGCCGATCGGTCCCGCCGCCGCTTCCGGCGCCTCGCGATACGACTGGAGGATCACTGCCGAGGACGAGCCGTCGCGCGCGAGCGCCAGCCTCTCGGGCCAGGAAGGGCCCTTCCACAGCGTCCTGAGCGAGTGCTTGCCCGCCTCGAGCGCGGCGACGCCCTGCTCGCCGTCCACGGCCTCGGAAAAGACGAGCTCTCCCGAGGGTTTCCAGAAGAGCGCCGTCGCCGAAGCCTTCATCTCGGGCGTGAGGTTGGCCGGCGCGCCGCCCGCGACCGGGACCGTCCAGACGTCGCCGCCCGTCGATCCCTCGTCGCTCATGATGCCGTGGATCACCGCGATCGAGCTGCCGTCGGGCGCGAAGCGCGGGCAGGCGATCTGGAGCGCCGGCTTCCAGATCGACCGCGTGTGCCCCGTGCCGGCCTCCACGACGTACAGCTCGGCCACCCAGTAATTGTTCGTGCCCGAGCCCTTCGCCGCTTCGGCGGCGAAGCTTCGGCCGTCGGGAGCCCAGTCGTAGTCGTAGACGTAAAGATCGTGCGGCGAGACCTCCCGGATGGCGCCCGACGCGAGGTCGGCCACCGCGATCCGCTGCTCCTCGATGATCTCGCCGACGACCCCGGAGTCGCGCGCGTGCGCTACCAGGGCCCCGGTTTCCTGCATGGAACCGCGCACGAAGAGGCACGCGATCGAGCGGCCGTCCGGCGCCCAGCGGAGATGCGCGAGCTGACCCTCGATCCGGGTGAGCTGCTTCGCCGGCCCGCCCGCGGCCGGCGCCGTCCAGATCTGGAGCTGCGGCGGCTTCTCCGCGTCCGACAGGAACGCAATCGTCTTCCCGTCCGGCGAGAACTCCGCTCCCCACTCGCGGTGCGGCTTGCCGTCGGACGCCGCGGTCAGGCGCCGCGCAGCGCCGGATCGCAGGTCGGCGACGGTGATCGCGCCGAAGCTCTCCCGCGCCTCGGCGTCCCGGACCCGCTCCGACCAGGCGACGCGCGCGCCGTCGGGCGAGATCGCTACGTCGTGGAAGTGCTTGACGGAGTCGAGCGACGTGAGCACGGTCCCGAGATCGGGCCGGCCTGCCGGGGCGGCGGCGGCGATCGCGAGAAATGCTGCGGGAAGAAGAAACGCGCGGCGTTCGATCATGGCGCGGAGTCTATGACGGGGCGGCGGCGCGCCTCGCCGGGCGCGAAGAGGTCTAGGTCAGATCCACCCAGATCGACTTGACCTGCGTGTACTCCTCGAGCGCGTAGCGCCCGCGCTCGCGCCCGAAGCCCGACTGCTTGTAACCGCCGAAGGGCAGCGCGGGGTCGTAGAGGTTGTAGGCGTTGATCCAGACGGTGCCGGCCTGGAGCGACCGGGCCGTACGGAGCGCCTTCTTGATGTCCTTCGACCACACGGCGGCCGCGAGCCCGTAGATCGTGGAATTGCCGACGGCGACTGCGTCGGCCTCGTCGCGGAAGGTCAGCGTCGAGAGCACGGGGCCGAAGATCTCCTCGCGCGCGATCGTCATCTCGGGGGTCACGCCGTCGAAGACCGTCGCCTCGAAGAAGGCGCCCTTCCCGGCGACCGACGCGCGGTTGCCTCCCGCGACGAGCTTCGCGCCTTCGCGCTTTCCGCTCTCGACGTACCGAGCCACGACATCGCGCTGCTTCTCCGAGACGAGAGAGCCGAGGCGCGTCTTCGGGTCGAGCGGGTCGGCCGGGGACATCTTCTGCGCTCGGGCGACGACCTTCTCCATGAGCGCATCGTGGACCGACGCCTCGACGAGGAGCCGCGAGCCGGCCGAGCACAGCTCGCCTTTGCCGTAGAAGATGGCGTTGATCGCTCCGCGCGCGGCCGCCTCGAGGTCCGCGTCGGCGAAGACGACGTTGGGCGACTTCCCGCCAAGCTCCATGGAGACGCGCTTGACGGTGCCCGCGGCGGCGCGAAGGATCGACTTTCCCGTCTCGGTCTCGCCGGTGAAGGAGATCTTGTCGAGGCCGGGGTGCTCCGCCATCGCCTGTCCGAGGACGGCGCCGGGCCCCGGCAGCACCTGGAAGGCGCCGGGCGGCAGACCGGCCTCTGCCAGAAGCTCCGCGAAGAGGAGCGCCGTCAGGGGAGTCGCGGACGCCGGCTTCAGGATCACCGCGTTTCCGAGCGCGAGCGCGGGCGCGATCTTCCACATCGCCTGCAGCAGAGGGAAGTTCCACGGCGTGATCGCGCCGACGATTCCTACCGGCTCGCGCAGCGTCAGGAGCATCGCGTCGGGACGCCCCATGTGCGTCTCGCCGTAGAGCTTGTCGGCCGACTCGCCGAAGTAGGAGAGGCACTCGGCGGCCGCCGGCATGTCGATCTTCGACGACTCGAAGATCGGTTTCCCGTTGTCGAGCGTCTCGACGCGCCCGAACTCCTCCGCGCGCGACTGGAGGCGCTCGGCCGCCCGCATCAGGATCTTGCCGCGCTGCCGCGGCTTCATCTCCGCCCACGGTCCCGAGGCGAACGCGCGCCGCGCCGCGGCGACCGCGCGATCGAGGTCCTCTCGGCCGGCCTCGGCGATCTCGGCGAGCGTCTCTCCCGTTGCCGGATTGACGGTCGGGAAGCGCTTGCCGGAGGCCGAAGGGACGAACGCGCCGTCGAGGAAGAGCTCGGTCTTGAAAGACGGGGCGGAGCTGATGGCTACTTCCCCTTGAACTTCGGCACCCGCTTCTCCTGGTTCGCGGCGATGCCTTCCTTGGCGTCGTCGCTCTGGAAGAGCAGCTGCTGCAGCTCCCGCTCGACCGCGAGCGCCGACTCGACGGGCAGGTCCCAGCCCGACTGGACGGCGCGCTTAATGCGTCCCACGGCCTTGGAGGCCTTCTGCGGCGGCACGAATTGCCGGGCGTAGTCCATCACCTGTTCCCACCATTGCTCGGGCGTCGCGTCGATGACCTGGTTCACGATGCCCATCTCCTGGGCCTCTTCGAAGGAGAACGTGTTGCCGGTGATCATGAGCTCGATCGCTTTCGACTTGCCGACCATCTTGCCGAGGCGCGTCGTGCCGCCCGTTCCGGGGAGCACGCCGAGCGTCACCTCGGGGAGCCCGATCTTGCCGGCGTCCTTGCGCGCGAGGCGCAAGTCGCACGCCATCGCGATCTCGAGGCCGCCGCCGACCGTGTGGCCGTTCAGCGCGGCGATGACGAGCTTCGGCGTGTGCTCGAGGCGCAGGAGAGTCTCGTTGGCGTGCAGACAGAAGAAGTACTTGAAGCCGGGCGTGACGGCGTTCAGCATGCCGATGTTCGCGCCGGCCGAGAAGAAGCGGTCGCCCTTCCCGCGCAGCACGATGACGTGCGCGTCGTCGTCGAAGCGGGCCTTGAGGAACGCCTCGTCGAGCTGGCGCATCATCGCGTAGGTGTAGGTGTTGGCCGGCGGATCGTCCATCTCGATGACGGCGATTCCGTTCTCGGCGCGGTAGTGGACGATCTCCGCGCCGGCTTCCGGGCTCGTCCAGTTGCGGGTCTTGACGGGGGTGCTCATGAAGCCTCCGTAGCGGTTCGAATCGGGAACGCAGATCCTACCAGAGCGCGCCCAGAGCGCGCCGTCAGAGGCCCATGATGCTCTTGGCGATGACGAAGTAGATCGCGAGCCCCGTCGCGTCGACCAACGTCGCGATGAGCGGGGCCGACATCACGGTCGGGTCGATCTTGACCGCGGTCGCGAGCATCGGGATCGTGGCCCCGACGGCGTTGGCCCAGGTGCAGATGACGAGGATCGAAATGCCGACCGTGGCGGCAAGCGGCATCGTCGAGCCCCACAGGAGGGCGCGCCCGAAGCCGACGGCGCCGAGCATCAGCCCGAGGAGCAGGCCGCTGCCGGACTCGCGGAGGAAGACCCGGCCGAAATCCCGAAGCCGGATGTCGCCGACGGCGAGGCCGCGGACGATCGTCGTGACGGTCTGGGACCCGGAGTTGCCGCCCGTGCCGATCAGGAGCGGAATGAAGAACGAGAGCGCCACGACCTTTGCGAGCTCGCTCTCGAAGTGGCGGAGCACCGTGCCCGTGAGCGTCTCCGCGACGAAGAGGAGGAGCAGCCAGTTGAACCGCAGCCGCACGTTGCGCAGCGGCTTCGCCGCGAAGTAGCCCTCGACCTCGTCCTTGCCGGGCGCGCCGCCCAGTTGCAGCATGTCGACCGTCTGCTCTTCGATCAGGATGTCGATGACGTCGTCCACCGTGACGATGCCGAGCAGCCGCCCGTCCGTCTCCACGACCGGGATCGCGTGCACGTCGTACTTCGAGACGAGCCGCGCCACGTCCTCCTGCGGCGTGTCCACGCGCACGGTCAGCAGCCGGCGTTCCATGATGTCGGAGATCCGGCGTTCCGGCGGCGCGGGGAAGAGCTGGCGCAGGGGGACGTAGCCGACGAGCCGGCCGCCCTCGTCCACGGCGTAGAGGCTTTGGATCGTCTCGACCTCCGGATCGATCTTCTTGAGCTCGCCGAGGGTCTGCGCGACGGTCCACTCCGGGCGGATCCGCGCGACCTTCTCGGTCATGAGACGTCCCGCGGTGCGCGCGGGATACCGGAGGAGCCGCTCCGCCTCGGCGGCGTCGCGGGGCGACATCTTCGCGAGCACGGCCTCGCGCTGGCGCTGGGACAGATGCTCGAGGAGGAACGTGACCTCGTCGGGGGGAAGTCGGTCGAGGTAAGTCCCGAGCTTCTCCGGCGAAGCGCGGTGGAGAACGACGCGCAGCGTCTCGCCCTTGAGCTCCGACAGCACCGCCGCCCCGCGATCGGGCGGCAGGACCTCGAAGAGGACGATCCGGTCGTCGCGGGAGAGCTCGTCCATGAGCTCCGCGATGTCGGCCGGGTGCAGCTCCGCGATCGCCGCCGGCAGCTCCTGCGGGTTCTCGCGAATCAGCTCTTCGATGTCCGGACCGATGACCTTGGCCAGGGACATTGCGGACATTCTGGCTCAGCGGCCGGGAAATCCGCTCGAAAAAGGCGGAGCTAGTGTCGGGCGCGCGTCGGGTCCACCCAGTCCGAAGTCCCGTCCCGGTAGAACTCCTTCTTCCAGATCGGGACCGTCGTCTTCAGCCGGTCGATCGCCTCGCGGCAGGCGGCGAACGCTTCGGCGCGATGCGGTGCGGTCGCGAGCACGGCGACCGACGCGTCGCCGATCGCGAGGCGTCCCAGGCGGTGGACGATCTCGACACGGACCTGCGGCCAGCGTTGCGCGAGCGCGCCGAGGAGTCGCCCGATCTCGGCCTCGGCCATCGACCCATACGCCTCGTATTCGATCCCCGTCGTGGGCCGTCCTTCGTTCTCGTCGCGCACGACGCCAACGAAGACACAGACGCCGCCGTCGGAGGAGCGCGCCCGGCCGAGCAGTGCGGCGGCGTCGATGAAGTCGTGGGTGAGGTACACGGCGCGCTCGTGGAACCGGCTCAGCCGCCGGCGACGGGGGGGAGGAAGGCCAGCTCGTCGCCCTCGCGGAGGAGCCGGTTCGGGTCCGCGTATTCGAGGTTGACGGCAGCGGGGGGCATCTTCGGAAACGCCGCGAAATGAGGCACTTCGCGGACGAGGGCCGCCCAGACGTCCCTTACCCGGGCGCCTTCGGCGACCTGCCGCTGCTCCTCGTCGCGGCCGGTCTTCTCGCGGAAGGACGCAAAATAGAGGACCTTGACCGTCACGCCGGCAGTGTATCGCCGTGGGCGGAAAGCGGGTCTTGACATTTGACCGACTGGTCAGTTAAAACTAGGCATGCCGCGAATCGCCGTTCTCCCTCCCGCCGAGAGGCGGCTGGCGCTCCTCAAGGCGGCGTTCCGCGAAGTGGCCGAGAAGGGCTTCTCCGAGGTCACGCTCGACGACATCGCGAGCCGCGCCGGGGTCTCCAAGGGCGTCACGCTCTACCACTTCGAATCGAAGGAAGACCTCTTCCTCGAGCTCTTCGCCTGGCTCATCGACTCGATCCACGGACGCATGCGCGAAGCCGTCGCCGCGGCGCCCGACCCGCTCGCGAAGGTCCGGGCGCTGATCGGCGTGATCTTCCCGTCGCCGTCGAAGAACCGCGCCTTCTTCCGCGCCTATCTCGACTTCTGCGGCCTCGCGTCGCGGCGGGAAGCGTTCCGCGAGGTCGCCGGCCGCTTCTACGACGGCTGCCGCGACATCGACGCGGCGATCGCATCGGAGGGGATGCGGCGCGGCGTCTTCGCCGTGCGCGACCCGGGCGAGGCGGGTGTCACGATGCGCGCGATCTTCGACGGCCTCATGACACGGTGGCTGACGGAGCCCGACCCCGACGCCGCCTTCGACGAGTATCGGGAGCGCTGCGAGCGCGAGATCCTGCGATACCTCCAGGGACCGGCCGCGCGCGGCGAGGAGGGGGGAAAACACCGATGAACGACGACGGCAATCCGGAAGAGGCCGCGCGGACTTTTCGAATCTGCGCCAACGAAGGGTGCGGTCGGCCGGCGGAGGACGGCCTCTGCGAGAACTGCGCGCTCGAGCGCTCGCTCTTCCACCGCGAGGAGCGCGAGGCGCCTCGGAGCACGGAGGTCCGGACCGGATAGAATCGGCGCGTCCTGTCCTCCATGACGCGCGACCCGGACGACACCTCGCCCCACCGGCGCAAGACCGACGCGGCGCGCCTGGCCGGCCGCCGATTCGTGGATCGCGTCGTGCTCGTCACGGGCGCGTCCCGCGGGATCGGGGAGGCCATCTCGCGGCGGTTCGCGGCCGAGGGAGCGCGGGTGGCGCTCGCCGCGCGCGACGAGGCCTCCTGCCAGCGGATCGCCCTCGAGATCGCGCAGTCGGGCGGCGAGGCGGCGGCGGTCGGCTGCGACGTGACGCTTCCGGTCTCGGTCTCGGGCGCGATCGCCTCGATCGCGGCGCGGTGGGGCAAGATCGACGTCCTCGTCAACAACGCGGGGCTCGGCGGCCCCACGCCGCTCGACGACCCGGACGACGCGCGCTGGAACGCGATCGTCGCCACGAACCTGACCGCCGCCTTCCGCGTCACCCGGGAGACGGCGCCCTTCATCCCGCGCGGCGGCCGCGTGATCAATCTCTCCTCGGTTCTCGGCCGCTTCGGCGTCCCTGGCTACGCGGCCTACTGCGCCTCCAAGCACGGCGTCATCGGGCTGACGCGCGCGCTCGCGCTCGAGCTCGCGCCGCGGAAGATCACCGTCAACGCGCTGTGCCCCGGCTGGGTCGAGACCGACATGGCGCGCGACGGGTTCCAGCGGATCAGCGGTGAGGTGGACGCGGGCCGCGAGGCCGGCGGCGAAAATGGCGCCGCTCGGCCGCGTGCTTCCGCCGGAGGAGATCGCCGGCGCCGCGGCGTACCTCGCCTCGGAGGAGGCGCGCAACATCACCGGCCAGGCGATCGTGGTGGACGGCGGCCAGGTGATGCCGTAGGGCTCCAGGCAGTGGCCCGGCGCCTCCCCGCGGCCGCGGGAGTGGGCCTCGCGGCGCTCGCGCTGATCGCGTTCTGGCCCGTGGCTTCGGGCAGGCAGAATTTCTTCCACTACGACCTGCGGTACGAGCATCTGCCGGTCTGGGACGTCACGCAGAAGGCGCTCGCCGCGCGCCAGTCGCCGTTCTGGATCGACGGCGAGTACTGTGGGCACCCGCTGCTGTTCCACCAGGAGGCGCCGCTCTTCTATCCCCTGACCGCTCCGCTCCTCGCGACCGGCGCTCCGGTCGCCCGCCTCGCCGACCTCTTCTCGCTCTTTCACTTCTGGCTCGCGGGATTCGGCGCGTATCTCCTGCTGCGCGACCTCGCGGCCGACGAGATCTCGTCCCTCTTCGGCGGCGTCGCCTGGATGCTCTCGGCGCGAATGGTCCAGAGCGCGATCTGGCCCAACGCGGTCGCCGTGTCGGCGCTCCTGCCGTTTCTGCTCCTCGGCATTTTCCGGATCGGAAGCGGCCGCCGGCGATCCGGCGTCGTATGCGCGGCCATCTCGGGAGCCCTGGCGCTCCTCGCGGCGCGGCCGCACGTGCTGCTCGGGGCGGCGCCGATTCTCCTCGCGGCCGCCGCGGCCGCTCTGTGGAATGCCGAACCGGGGCGGAAGCGCCGCGCGGCGCTCGATCTGACGCTCGCCGCGCTCGTCGCGTTCGCCCTCGCGGGACCGTCGCTCGCACCGAGCGCGGCGCTCTATCCCGAGATGTCCCGCGCGGCGGGCCTGACCCGCGCCGAGCGCGACGTGAACCCGATCGGGATCGGCCAGGGCGTCGACATGGTCTTCCTGCCGGTGGACGGCGGCGCGCGTTGGCCGGAGGCGGCGGCCTATCCGGGCGTGCTCGCGGGACTGCTTTTTCTGGCGGGCGTCGCCCTCGTTTTCCGGCGGAGCACGCCGGACTTCCCGCGGCCGGTGTTCCTCGCGCTCCTCGCCGGCGGTCTCGTCGGGCTCGTCTTCGCGTTCGGCGAGCAGGGACCCTACCGGTTCGTCGCGGACCTGCCGCTCGTGCGCGGGTTCCGCGTGCCGGCGCGCTATCTCGTCTCCTGGTCGCTCGCCGTGGCGCTCGGCTCGGCGCTCGCGCTCGCGGCGCTCCTCCGGCGGCTCGGGACACCACGGCGCGCGGCGCGGCGGGTCATCGCCGTGGCCTCGCTCCTCCTCCTCGCGGCGGACCTGACCATTCACGCCCGCCGCGCCGCGCCGACCGCGACGGAGGCGCTCGAACGCGTCACGCCCGACGTCGTGCCGGCGCTTCGCCTCGGTCTCGGCACGGACGAGTCGGGGTTCCCGAAGCGCTTCTGGTCGCTCGCCCTTTTTCCCCTGCTCGAAGTTCCCGACGCGGATCGGCCGGGCGCCGCGCGACGGTTCGATCCGCTCATGGAGGCGCTCGGGATGCGATTCGGCCTCGAGGGTGTCGGCGGCGGCGGACCGGCCCTCGCGCGCACGGAGGCGCTCTTCGCCAATCCCGGGCCCCGCGCCGCGGAGCTCGCCGGCGCCGCAGGCCTCGTGTCCGTCGGTCCGCGCCCGCCGGACCTCGTCGTCCAGTTCCGGCCGGCGCTTCCGCGCGCGCTGCTCGCCGCGCGCACGGTCCTCGTCCGGCCGGAGCAGGCGCTCGCGGCGACGCTCGATCCGCGGCTCGATCCGCGGCGGGCCGCGGTCGTCGAGGACGACGCCGCGAGGTTGCCAGAAAACGGCGCGACGAATTCGGCGGGCGCGGTGTCTCTCGTCTCGCGACGCGCCGCGCGCGTCGAGCTCTCGACCGAGGCGCCGGCCGAGCGGCTGCTCGTTCTCTTCGACGCGTTCGAGGAGGGATGGACGGCGTCCATCGACGGGTCCGCGGCCGACGTCGTTCGCGCCGACACGGCGTTTCGTGCGGTGAAGATCCCGGGTGGACGGCATCGCGTCGTCTTTTCTTACCGGCCTCCCGGTTTGCGGGACGGAGTGCGGTTGATGTTCGCCGGCGTGCTCGGTCTCGCGCTGTTCGTGACGCGGACGCGGCGAAATGCTAAGTTATCGCCCGCAAAATCGTCCTGACGCGAGAGGAGAAGAAATGGACCAGAAGGAATTCCTGGCGAAGCTCGACGCTCTGGTGGCCGAGAAGCACCTCCTGAAGCACGCGTTCTACGTGCTGTGGAACGAGGGCAAGCTCTCGCGTGAAGACCTGCGCCAGTACGCGATCTCCTACTACCCGCAGGTGGCGAACTTTCCGCGCTACGTCTCCGGCGTCCACGCGTCCTGCGAGGACGCGGCGCTCCGTCAGGAGCTCCTCGAGAACCTCATCGAAGAGGAGCGCGGCCCGGAGAACCACCCGGCCCTCTGGCGCCGTTTCGCGGCCTCGCTCGGCGCCGCCTCGTCGGATCTCGCGAGCGCTCCCCGCACGCCCGAGGTCGCGGCCGCCGTCCAGGAGTTCCTGACCGCGACCCGCTCGGGCTCGGTAGCCGAGGGGCTCGCGGCTCTCTACGCCTACGAATCTCAGATCCCGGAGATCGCGAAGACCAAGCGGGAGGGGCTGGCGTCGTTCTACGGCATCGCCGATGCGGCGGCCACGAAGTTCTTCACGGTCCACGAGGAAGCCGACGTGTGGCACCGGCAGGTGGAACGGGAAGCGCTCGGGCGCATTGCTGAAACGCCGGCCGACCGGGAGCGCGCGCTCGCGGCCGCGGGCCGCTGCCTCGACGCCCTGAACCGCGCGCTCGACGGCGTGATGCGGGAGATCGGACGAGCCTGACCGGCATTCGCGCCGTCCTGTTCGACGCCGGCGCGACGCTCCTCCATCCCGACCCTCCCGTCGAGGAGGTCTACGCGCGCGAGCTCGCGCGCGACGGGGCGCGGTTCTCCGCGTCGGCCGTGTCGGAGGTCCTCGGCGACTCCTGGCTCGAGGTCCAGCGCACCGCCGTATCGGACCGTTACGGCGGCGTCACCGGAGAGCCGGAGTTCTGGAGGCGCTTCCTGGCCGGCGTTCGCCGCCGGCTCGACGGCGGCCGCGTCTCCGAGGAGACCTTCGCGCGGCTCGCCGCGCACTTCCGCGACCCGGCTTCCTGGGCCGTCTACGACGACGTCGCCGCGACGCTCGACCGCCTCGCGGCGGAGGGGCTGCCGCTCGCCATCGTCTCGAACTGGGACTCGCAGCTGCCCGGCCTGCTCGCGGACCTGTCGCTCGCGCCCCGTTTCGACGCGATCCTCGTCTCGGCGATCGAGGAGACCGGCAAGCCCGACCCCGAGATCTTCCGCCGCGCGTGCGAGCGTCTCGGCGTGCCGGCCTCCGAGGCCCTCCACATCGGCGACTCGCCGCGCGAGGACTACGAGGCGGCGCGGTCCGCCGGGCTCCAGGCCCTGCTCCTCGACCGGGCCGGGCGGCACGGCGGCGCACCGGACCGGATCGCGAGCCTCGCCGAGGTGCCGGCGCGGATGGGTCTCGCCGATCGCGAGGCCGCGCCCGGCCGCTCTTCTGCTATCCTCCCGCGCGTTTGAGCTCCACCCAGAGGCTCTTCCGGACCAAGTCGCTCGACGCGATCCTCGCCGACGCCGAGGCGAAGGAGCACCAGCTGAAGCGCGTGCTCGGCCCGATCGAGCTGATCTCGCTCGGCATCGGGGCCATCGTCGGCGCAGGGATCTTCGCGGTCATCGGCACGGCGGCCGCCGGCGGCGCGCACCATCCCGGAGCGGGCCCCGCGCTCGTCATCTCGATCCTGATCACGGCCATCGGCTGCGGCTTCTGCGCGCTCTGTTATGCGGAGTTCGCGGCGCTGGTGCCGATCTCGGGCAGCGCCTACACCTACTCGGCCGCGACGCTCGGAGAGCTCGTGGCCTGGATCATCGGATGGGACCTCATCATCGAGTACGCGATGGGCAACGTGGCCGTCGCCGTCTCGTGGTCGGGTTATTTCTGCGAGCTGCTCCGAGGATTCGGCATCAACGTGCCGGCGTGGCTGCAGACCGATCTGACGACCGCCATCAAGACGCCGGGCTTCCTCGCCGCCGCGCCGCACGTCTTCGGCATTCCGATCGTCTTCAACCTGCCGGCCGTCCTGATCGTGGCTCTGGTGACCTGGGTGCTCGTGATCGGCGTGAAAGAGTCCTCGAAGTTCAACGACGTCATGGTGCTCGACGAAGGTCGCCATCCTGATCTTCTTCATCGTCGTGGGCGCCTTCTACGTCAAGCCGGCCAACTGGCACCCGTTCGCGCCGACGGGCTGGGCGGGGATCGGGTCCGGCGCGGCGCTCATCTTCTTCGCGTACATCGGGTTCGACGCCGTTTCGACGGCGGCCGAGGAGTGCCGCAACCCCCAGCGCGACATGCCGATCGGCCTGCTCGGCTCGCTCGGCATCTGCTCGGTGCTGTACGTGGCGACGGCCCTTGTGCTGACCGGGATCGTGCCGCTCTCGCAGATCCAGGGCTCGAGCGAGCCGCTCGCCAAGGCCTTCTCGCTCCTCGGCATGAACTGGGCCGCCGGCGTCGTGGCCTTCGGCGCGGTCATCGCGACGACGGCCGTGCTCCTCGTCTTCCAGTATGGCCAGCCCCGGATCTTCTTCTCGATGGCGCGGGACGGCCTGCTTCCCGATTCGTTCGCCCGCATCCACCCGAAATACCGCACGCCGCACGTCACGACGATCTGGACGGGGGTCGTCGTCGGTGTGCTGGCGGCCGTGGCGAACCTGGACGTCTTCGTCGAGCTGACGAACATCGGCACGCTCTTCGCCTTCGTGCTCGTCTGCGCGGGGGTGCTGGTCCTGCGCCGCAAGGACCCGAACCGGCCGCGGCCGTTCAAGACGCCGCTCGTGCCCTTCGTGCCGATCGCGGGGATCGTGATCTGCCTCTATCTGATGAAGAACCTGCCGCTCGCGACCTGGATCCGGTTCGGCGTGTGGCTCGCGATCGGCCTCGTGCTCTACTTCTCCTACGGCTACCGGCACAGCCGCTTCGGCGCCCTCGGCGGCGGCGCGTCGCCCCCCCCGGCAAGGTAGTTGCAACCGGCTGGAAGGAAAGGCCGGTCCGGCTTGTTCGGCCCGGCGAGGAGGTGTTTCGCATGAGTCTTCGGAGAACGGCCCTCGTTCTGCTCGCCGCCGCGATCGCCGCGCCTGCCGCGGCCGACCAGATCACCAAGAAGTTCGACTGGTCGCCCGTCGGCGGAATCCAGGACGTGAACGTCGAGGTGCAGCACGTCGTCGTGGGTCAGATCATCTTCGACCTCGGTTCGACGCTGAAAGGCACCCCGGTGCGCAAGTCGAGCGCCAACGCGAAGGTCCGGATCGACAACAACGGCTTCATCGATACGGAGGTGGGTGTCGCCGTCGTCGTCTTCGACGAGGAAGGCAACGTCGTCGCCACCGGCTCCGGCGGAACGCAGTGGGGCTATCTGAACAAGGGCGACCGGACGAACTACACGATCGATTTCACCTACGTTTACCGGAATTTCGACCGGGCGAAGACCTTCATCATCACGCTCGAGACCAAGGAGAAGGGCCGCAAGGCTCCGGGTCCCACGCCGACGCCGGTTCCCTAGCATTCGGCTCCGACTTCCCCAAGGTGAAGGCCGAGGCGGGCGGCCCGGCTGATAGTGTGGTTCTCCTTTTGGAAGGAGGACGACCATGCTCCGCAAGCTCCCACTGGTCCTGCTGGCCGCTGCCCTGGCCTCGCCGATCGCGGCGCAGCAGGTCACCAAGAAGTTCGACTACGCTCCGGTCAACGGAATGCAGGACCTGAAGTTCGAGCTCGACAAGGTGAGCCTGAACCAGATCACTTTCAAGCCCGGAAAGTCCCTCGGCGTCGGAATCCGCAAGTCCGACGCGGCCGCCGACGTGCGCGTCGACAACAACGGCGCGGTGGACAAGGTCGTGGGCGTCGCCGTCGTGATCTTCGACGCCGAAGGCAACGTGGTCGCCGCCGGATCGAGCGGGACGCACGTCGGGTACCTCAAGGCCGGCGAGCGCGACACCGCCCGGATCGAGTTTCCGTACGTCTTCCGGCACATGGACAAGGCGAAAACCTTCGTCGTCACGATGGAGATGACGGACCGGCCCAAGGACTAGCGCGGCGGCGATCCGGCCGGCGGCGCAAAGCCCGGCACGTCGCGCCCCGCGTAGCCGGTGAGCTCCGCGTAGGCGCGGCCGGTCACGGCGACGCCCGCGCGCGTGCCGGAGACGCGGCAGGCGCCCTCCCAGTAGGTCACGCCGGTGGACTTCTCGGTCACGAGCTCCTGGTCGGGAAGGAGCGGCGAAATCTCGAGCGTGAGGCGGAGCGGCGCCACGGCGATCCGCCACGCCGCGGGGTAGGTCGCCTTCGTGCGCGGCGACCTCCAACGCGCGGTCTCCACGAACGTCACGCCGTCCCATGCCACGGGCACGGGCGCGCCCGTTGACGGGACGAAGGTGCCCGACGAGAAGGGCGTGGCGCGGCCGGCGGCATCCCGCAGCCGGTAGAGCATCAGCTCCGATCCGTCGGAGAGCTGGACGCCAAACCAGTCCCAGCCGGCCACGCCGGCGGGAAGCGCGCCGGGGCCCCACTCGTGGTCGAACCAGGCGGAGCCCGTCAGCGCCGTGCGCCGGCCGCCGCGGGAGAGCGTTCCCGAGGCGTCGAGCCGCGTGATCGAGACGTAATGCGAGTACTCGTTGGCGCCCGGCGCCCTTCCTGGAGACGCCGCCGGCGCCGTGAGCGACGGGGGCCTTGGCGGCGCGAAGAGTCAGCTCGAGCGCGCCGTCCGGGCCGCTCGCCCGCAGGCGATGCACGCCGTCCGACTCTTCGGCCGACCAGTCCTCGTTCCGGACGCGGAGGCGTCCCGCGTCGGCCGACGCGATACCCGGCAGCTCCAGGTGCGTCTTTTCTTCCCAGCGGAAGGCCTTTCCGGCGACGTCGGTCCACGCGAAGTGCGCGAGGTGCAGCGATCCGGCGCGAAAGAACGTGAGCTCGAACCCGTACGGATTCCCCGACGCGTCGGCGAGATGTCCCGTGTAGTACCACCACTCGACCGCGGCGTCGGCGTGGGCGCCGTGGTCGCGCGGGAACTCGAGGCCCGGCGCGGCCGCAAGGAAGAGCGCGGCGAACCCCGCGAGGACCATCATTCCTCGGCGAGCGCGGCCGCCGGATCCACGCCCGCCGCGAGCCGGCCCGGATAGACGCCCGCCAGGACCGACGCGGCGGCGACGAGCGCCGACGCCGTAAGGAGGCGCACGACCGGGATCGCGGGGACGACGGTCCAGCCGAAGGATTGCGGATTGATGACCGCGAGGAGCAGGAAGGCGAAGGCGGCCGCGGCGGGCAGAGCGGCGGCCGCCGCGGTGAGCGCTGTGAGCCCCGCCTCGAGGAGCACGGCGCGGCGGATCTGTGGCGCCGAGGCCCCGATGGCGCGCAGCAGCCCGAAGGAGCGGCGGCGCTCGATCGCGGACGCAACGAGCGCGTTGGCGACGCCAAGGATCGCGACGAGCACGGCGATCGCCTCGAGCGCGTGGGTGACCGCGAACGTGCGGTCGAAGATGCGGAGGACCTGGCGGCGAAGCTCGACGTTCGTCGAGATCGAGAGGGCATAGCGGTCGTTGGCCGCCGTCAGGATCCGGCGGCGCAGGTCGGATGCGTCGACGCCCGTCGCCGCGAGCACGGCGACGCTCGTGACGCGCCGGTCGTCGAAGAGGGCGAGGTAGAGCGCGCGGTCGAGGAGCACCGTGCCGCGGTCGTTCGAGTAGTCGCGGTAGACGCCGGCGACGCGAGAAGCGCCGTTGCCCGCGGGGCGTCGCGATCGTGACGGCTCCGCCGGCGCGGACGCCGAAACGGCGCGCGTAGGGTTCCGAGACGAGGACCTGACCGAGGGCGCGCGCCCGCCCCGCCGCCGCGCGAGGATCGGAGCCGTTGGTGAGCGGGAGGCCGCCGAGGCGGGCCAGGACGCGGAAGTCGCCGGAGCCCAGCGTGCACGGCCGGCCCCGGGCGTCCACCTGGTCGCGGGCGCGGAAGGGATCGACCGCGGCGACGCCCGGCTGCTCTCTCAGGAACGCGACCACGTCCTCCGGCAGATCGCCGATGACGCCGGAGGCTTTTCCCGCCGGCGACTTGACCCAGAGGTCCGAACGGAGAGTCGACTCGACCCAGACGCGCACGGTCTCGCGGATCGAAGCGACCGTCACGATCATCGCGAGCGTCATGCCGAGCGCCAGGGCGAGGGCCGTGACGGCGATCGCGTTGCGCGCGAGCGATCCGCCGAAGAAGCGGCTCGCGAGCCGGCCCGGTTCCCCGAAGAGCCGCGCGAGCGGCCCTACGAACGCCCGATCCGCCGCGCGCACGAGAAGTGGAGAGACGAGCGCCAGGGACGCGACGACGAGCGCGACGGCCGCGAAGCCGAAGACGGGGAAATCGTTCACGGCGGGCGCCGTCGCGGCGGCACCGGCCGCGGCGAGGAGAAAGGCGGCAGCGATCGCCCGCCCGCGGAGCCGCCGTTGCCGGACGCTCTCGATCGAGCCGGCCCGCAGCGCCGCCGCGGGCTCGACGCGAATCGCCTCCGCGGCGGGCAGCGCCGCCGCCGCCACGGCCGCGAGAAGGCCCACGGCGCCCGCGAGGAGCGCCGGTCCGGTGAAGGCCGAGGGGCCGATCTTCGCCGTCGGCAGGTAGACGCCGGTCACCGTCGCCGAAACGGCCCGAAGGGCCGCACGGGAAAGGAGCGCGCCGCCCGCCTGCCCCAGGGCGGTGCCGGCGATTCCGACGGCCAGCCCCTCGAGCAGGAAGACGCCGAAGAGCATCGCACGCGACGTCCCGATCGATCGGAGCGTCGCAATCTCGGGCCGCCGGCGCAGAACGGAGATCGAGACGGCGTTGGCGACGAGGAACATGCCGACGAGAAGCGTCAGGGATCCGAGCGCGTTGAGGTTGAAGCGGAAGGCGCGCACCATGCGGTCGGCGGTGGCTGCGGCCCGGGTCGGCGGCTCGAGCGTGAGTCCCGGGGCGAGCGCCGCGGCGAGGCGCCGGCGGATCACGTCGCGGTCGGCGCCGGGTGCGAGCACGATGTCCACGCGGTCCACGAGCCCGGCCTTTCCGAGGATCCGCTGCGCGGTGAAGAGGTCGGTCACGGCGACGTCGCCGCCCGAGGCGCGCGCGACGCCGGACAGGGCGAGGAGGCCGGCGACCCGAAGCCGGTGCGTCCGGCCGCCGGCGAGCAGCGTGAGCGCGCCGCCCGGAGCGAGCCCGTGGCGCCGCGCGAACTGCTCCGGAAGAAAGACGGCGTCTCCCGAGAGGAGGCGCGCGCGCGATGCGCGGGGGTCCGAGACGATCGCGATGTCTCGGACGGCGGCGTCGCCGCCGGCGTCGAGGCCGAGGATTTCGACGAGCTCTCCCGAGTCGTCGCCGACGACCGCCCAGCCGGTCACCGCGGGCGAGAAGGCGCCGACGTCCCAGAGAAACGAGAGACGCTCGAGCGCCGCGACCGGAACGCCGGCGGCGCCGGTGACGACGAAATCGCTCCTTCCCGAGATCGAGGCGGCGGCGTCGCGGAACGACTCGGTGACGCTCGCGTTCGCGCGGCCGATCGCCGCCACGGCGGCCACTCCGACGGCGACGCCCAGCACCGGCAGGAGCACACGCAGCGGGTGCCGCCGCGCCGGCCCGAGGACGAGCGCGCGAAAAACGGAAGACAGTCCGCCCATAGAGGGAGTCTGTCACCACGCTGGCCCTTTGGCTCGCCTCGCGCGGAAGCTCCCGAAGTAACCGAGGGAGGAGTCCGCGCGAGGCGGCTGCCAGCTCCGCGAGCAAGCTACGGCGACGTTAGAACTGCGCCTCCTCCGTCGACCCCCGAAGCGCCGCGGTGGCCGTCAGGCCGCCCGCGATGACCGAACCCACGTCGTCGAAGTATCCCGTGCCGACCTCGCGCTGATGCCGCGTCGCCGAATAGCCGTGTGGCTCGCTTCCGAACTCGGCCTCCTGGAGCCGCGAGTACGCCGCCATGCCCTCGTCCTTGTAAGCGCGGGCGAGCTCGAACATGCCGTGGTTCAGCGCGTGGAATCCGGCGAGCGTCACGAACTGGAACTTGTAGCCCATCCGCGAGAGCTCGAGCTGGAATCGCCGGATCGTCTCCGGGTCGAGCTTCTTCTTCCAGTTGAAGGACGGCGAACAGTTGTACGCGAGGAGCTTGCCCGGGAAGCGCGCATGGATTGCCGTCGCGAAGCGCCGGGCCTCCTCGAGGTCGGGCGTCGAGGTCTCGCACCAGAGGAGGTCCGCGTATGGCGCGTACGCGAGCCCGCGCGCGATCGCCATGTCGAGGCCGCCGCGGATGCCGAAGAAGCCTTCCGCCGTCCGCTCGCCGCTCAGGAACGGCCGGTCCCGCTCGTCGACGTCGCTCGTCAGGAGCTGCGCGCTGTTCGCGTCGGTGCGCGCGACGATGAGCGTCGGCGTGTCCGAGACGTCCGCCGCGAGGCGCGCGGCGACGAGGGTGCGGATGAAGGCGCCCGTCGGCACGAGGACCTTGCCGCCCATGTGTCCGCACTTCTTCTCCGAGGCGAGCTGGTCCTCGAAGTGGACGGCCGCCGCGCCGGCCTCGATCATGCCCTTCATCAGCTCGAACGCGTTCAACGGCCCGCCGAAGCCCGCTTCCGCGTCGGCCACGATGGGCGCGAACCAGTACACGCCGTTCTTTCCCTCGGCGTGGTGGATCTGGTCGGCGCGCTGCAGCGCCCGGTTGATGCGGCGCACGACCTCGGGCACGGAGTTCGCGGGGTAGAGGCTCTGGTCGGGATACATGTGACCCGACAGGTTGGCGTCCGCGGCGACCTGCCAGCCGGAGAGATAGATCGCCTTCAGCCCCGCCTTGACCTGCTGCATCGCCTGGTTGCCCGTCATCGCGCCGAGCGCGGCGACGAACTCCTCGGTGTGCAGGAGGTCCCAGAGGCGGTGCGCGCCCAGCTCGGCGAGCGTGTGGCGGATCTCGATCGAGCCGCGCAGCCGCGCGACGTCCTCGGCGGCGTATGGACGGCAGATCCCTTCCCAGCGCGCGTTCTCGCTCCACTCTTCGCGAATCCGGCGGGCGTCCTTGGGCTGCATGGATCGTCTCCTCTCGATTTCAGTCGTTGGACGTTTCGAGTTTCAAGAGCTCGTCGTAGGCGGGAAGCGTCAGGAAGTCCTCGAGCTCGGGCGCCTCGATCAAGCGGTCGAACAGTGCGGCCGCGAGGTCGTAGTGGCCCGCGGCCCAGGCCGGCCGGCCCAGGCGCTTCTCGAGAGACTTCGTCTCGTCGCGTCGGATCTCGCGATAGAGCTCGCGTGTCACGCGTACGCCGTCCTCGAGGCGGGCGCCGTGGCGGATCCACTGCCAGACCTGCGCGCGCGAGATCTCGGCCGTCGCGGCGTCTTCCATGAGGTGGTCGAGCGGCACGCAGCCGGAGCCCGAGAGCCAGGCCGCGAGGTAGCGAATGCCGACGTTGACGTTGTGTCGCAGGCCCGCCTCGGTGATCGGTCCTTCCGGAACCTGCAGCAGATCCGCCGCCGCGACGGCGACGTCCTCGCGGAGCCGCGCGATCTGGTGCGGTCCGGGCATCGCCGCGTCGAAGACGCCGCGCGCGGTCGCGACGAGGCCGGGATGCGCGACCCAGGTCCCGTCGTGTCCGGCGTCGGCCTCGCGCTGCTTGTCGGCCGCGACCTTCTCGATCGCCGCGCGATTTGCGCCCGGATCGTCCTTGATCGGGATCTGCGCCGCCATGCCGCCCATGGCGTGGACGCCGCGGCGGTGGCAGGTCCGGACGAGGAGCTCCGAGTACGAGCGCAGGAAATGCCGGTCCATCGTCACGCGGCCGCGGTCGGGCAGGAGCGACTCCGGCCGCGCGCGGAGCTTCTTGATGAAGCTGAAGATGTAGTCCCAGCGCCCGCAGTTGAGTCCGGCCGAGTGCTCGCGCAGCTCCCAGAGGATCTCGTCCATCTCGAAGGCCGCCGGCAGCGTCTCGATGAGCACCGTCGCGCGGATCGTGCCGCGCGGAATTCCGAGCGCGTCCTGCGCCGCGACGAACACGTCGTTCCAGAGCCGCGCTTCGAGATGGCTCTCCATCTTGGGCAGGTAGAAGTAGGGGCCGGTGCCTTTCGCGATGAGGCGGCGCGCGTTGTGGAAGAAGAACAGCGCGAAATCGAAGAGCGAAGCGGAGACGGGCTGCCCGTCCACGAGGACGTGCTTCTCGGGCAGGTGCCAGCCGCGCGGCCGGACCATCAGCGTCGCGACGCGCTCCTCGAGGCGGTATCGGCGTTCCGTGTCCGGCGCGACGAAAGCGATCGTGCCCTCGACGGCGTCGATCAGGTTGGCCTGGCCGTCGACGAGGTTCGCCCACGTGGGGGAGTTCGAGTCCTCGAAGTCCGCCATGAAGACGTTCGCGCCGGAGTTGAGCGCGTTGATGACCATCTTGCGGTCGGTGGGCCCGGTGATCTCGACGCGCCGGTCGAGAAGGTCCGCGGGCGGGGCCGCCAGGGACCAGTCGGATGCGCGGACGTCCGCGGTTTCCGGCAGGAAATCCGGCAGCGCGCCGGAGTCGAGCCGGGCCTGCACCTCGCGGCGGCGCGCGAGAAGCTCCCGGCGGCGCGGCTCGAAGGCCCGCGCGAGCCGTCCGAGGAGATCGAGGGCTCCCGGCGTCAGGACGCGGTCGCCTGAGGCGGTGTCCGGACCGAGAACATCGACGCCGGCGGATCCGGCGACGGCTTCTGCGCGGGCGAGAAGCGACGTGTTCATCGGGGACTGTCAATGTCTTTCTTTCGGGATATGAAGTCAATAAATATAATGTAATCAAACTGTTATAATGTAACAGGTTGTAAAGATCGGTTTGCAAAGTTGTGAAATGCATTACGGTGATTGAGTGACGGCCACAGTCAAGCTGGGTGCCAAGGTCCGCGCACTCCGCCGGCGCGAGAAGCTGACACAGGCGGATCTCGCGGAAAAGCTGCAGATCTCCGCGAGCTATCTGAATCTGATCGAGCACGACCGGCGGCCGCTCACCGCGCCGCTGCTCCTGAAGCTCGCCCAGCTCTTCCACCTGGATCTCGACTCTTTCGGCGGCGACGACGAGGGCCGCCTCGCCGCCGATCTCCAGGAGGCCTTCGGCGATCCGCTTTTCGAAGATCACGAGCTGCTCGCGGCCGACGTGCGCGACATGGCGGGGAATGCCGCCGCGGCGCGGGCCGTGCTGGCTCTCTATCGCGCCTACCAGAGCGCTCGCGACTCGGCGCGCGCTCTCGCCGAGCGGCTCGAGGAAGGCATCGACGTCACCGAGCTCGACCGCCTGCACCTGCCGTCGGAGGAGGTCTCCGACGTCATCCAGCGGAACCACAACCACTTCCCGGGGCTCGAGGAGGCTGCCGAGTCGCTCACGCGCGACGCGCACCTCGATCCGGCCGACCTCTACGCGGGTCTCGTCGCCCATCTCAAGGACGCGCACCGCATCGAGGTCGTCATCACGACCGTGGAGAACGATCCGACGGCCGTTCGGCGATTCGATCCGGAGGGCCGGCGGCTGTTCGTCTCGGAGGTCCTGCCGCCGCGCAGCCGCAACTTCCAGCTCGCGCACCAGATCGGCCTCCTGACGCTCGCGCCCGTCTTCGAAGAGATCGTGCGTTCCTCGCACCTGACGACGACCGACTCCGTGACCCTCTGCCGCGTCGCGCTCGCGAACTACTTTGCCGGCGCGGTGCTCATGCCGTACGAGCGCTTCCGGGAGTCCGCCGAGGCCGTACGCTACGACGTCGAGCTTCTCGGGCACCGCTTCCGCACGAGCTTCGAGCAGGTCTGCCACCGGCTGACGACGCTGCAGCGGCCGGGGCTCGAGGGTGTCCCGTTCCACCTGATCCGTGTGGACATCGCCGGCAACATCTCCAAGCGCTTCTCCGCGTCGGGCATCCGTTTCGCGCGGTTCTCGGGCGCGTGCCCGCGCTGGAACGTCCACAAGGCCTTCATGACGCCTCAGACCGTGCGCACGCAGGTCTCACAGATGCCCAACGGCACGACCTATTTCTCCGTCGCGCGCACGATCCGCAAGGCGCGCGCGGGCTACGGCTCGCCGCACACGTTGCTCGCGATCGAGCTCGGCTGCGAGCTGAAACATGCCCGGCGGCTCGTCTACGCCGACGGCGTGGATCTCGAGAGCCCCGAAGCCACGGTGCCGATCGGCGTGACGTGCCGGCTCTGCGAGCGGCTCGAGTGCGGGCAGCGCGCATTCCCGTCGATCGCGAATCGCCTCTCGATCAACGAGAACGTCCGGAACGTCTCCTTCTACGCCCCGGCGCCGCGCTAGCTTCCGCCGCCGCCGAGCCGGCCGTCCCGCATCTCGACCACCCGATCCGCGCGGCGGGCCGCGGCGTCGGAGTGCGTCGCGAGGAGAAGCGTCACGCCGCGTTCCCGCCGGACCTCCTCGAGGCGCTCGAGCACCTGCTCGCCGTTGCGGCTGTCGAGATTTCCCGTGGGCTCGTCGGCGAGCAGCAGCCGCGCGCCCGTGACGAGCGCCCGCGCGATCGCGACCCTCTGCATCTCGCCGCCGGAGAGCTCGTAGGGGTGCGCCGCGGCGCGGTGTGCGAGGCCGACGCGGGCGAGGAGATCCCGTGCGCGGTCGGGCGCGTCCGCCCGGCCGTCGAGCCGGCGCGGGAGCGCGACGTTCTCGGCGACGTCGAGATGGGGAAGGAGATTGAAGAACTGAAAAACGAGCCCGACGTCGCGACGGCGGTAGAGCGTGCGCTCCGACTCCGGGAGCGCGGCGAGGTCCCTGCCGTCCACGAGGATCTCTCCCGACGTCGGGCGATCGATCGCGGCGAGAAGGTGGAGGAGAGTCGACTTGCCGCATCCGGACGGGCCGACGACCGCGACGAACTCGCCGGAAGCGACCTCGAGGTCGATCCCGTCGAGAGCGACGACCGGAAGCGGCCCTTCGTAGACCTTGCGCACGTCCCGGCACCGGATGCGGGGGGCGGCCGTGGCGGAAGGATTCGGGAGGTCGCGGGCCGCCACGATGCGAGAATACCGCGCGCCCGCGGCCCGGCGGCGGGCGTCCGATTGCCGATGCTGCAGCCCATCGTCCGCGCGTTCTCGCGGCGCGCCCTCGTGGCGGCGCTGACCCGGCGGGAGCTCTCGGCGCGCTATCGCGGCGGCGCGCTCGGGTTTCTCTGGTCGCTCGTCAACCCCCTGCTGCTCCTCGCCGTCTACGCGATCGTCTTCCGATTCGTCTTCGCGCCGCGCGCCGACGTGCGGCCATACGCGCTTTTTCTGTTCGCCGGAGTGCTCGTCTGGGGTTTCGTCTCGTCGGCGCTCGCCGACTCGGCGGAGACCTTTCGCAACAACGGACCCCTGCTGCGCAAGACCACGGTCGCGCCCGAGGTGTTCCCCGCGGTCGCCGTGTCCGCGCGGTTCACGCATCTGCTCCTCGCTCTGCCGGTCCTGGCAGCGGCCACGATCTTCGCCGCGGCGCGGGGGAGCGTGAAGCCGGGCGCGGCCGTACTGGCCTTCCCCGCGGTGCTGCTCCTGCTCGTGCTCGCGGTCTTCGGGATGGCGCTCGCCGTGTCGGCGCTCTCCGTGCGCTTCGGCGACGTGCGCGACGTCGTCGGCAACCTCCTGACTCTGGCTTTCTTCGTCACGCCCGTCCTCTATCCCGCGGCGGCGGTTCCGGAGCGGTTCCGCGGATTTCTCTACTTCAATCCCTTCGCGCCGTTCTTCAACGGCATCCACGACAGCCTCTTCTTCTTCCGCCCGGTGCGCGGCGCAGACTGGATCGCGATGGGGGCCGTGACGGCGGTGTCCCTCCTCGTCGGCGGCGCGGTCTTCGAGCGCCTGCGCGACGCGATCGCGGAGGAGGCCTGATGGCGGATACGCCCGCGATCGCCGTCGAGCGCGTCACCAAGGTTTTCCGCCGGCGCCGCCGCAGGTCGTCGGGCGGCAGCCTCAAGTCGGCGGTCGTCTCGGCGCGTGGCGCCGGAGCGCGAGCGGCCGACGGCGCGGTCGCGGCGTTGACGGACGTGACCCTCCGGGTCGCGCCGGGCGAGACGGTGGGCGTCGTCGGAGCGAACGGCTCGGGCAAGTCGACTCTCCTGAAGCTCCTCGCCGGGATTCTCCGGCCGACGTCGGGGGAGGTCCGTGTGTCCGGCCGCCTCGCGGCGCTGCTCGAGCTCGGCGCCGGTTTCCATCCCGAGATCTCCGGGCGCGAGAACATCGAGGTGGCGGGTCTCCTTCTCGGACTGTCGAAGCGCGAAATCGCGGCGCGCCTGCCGGAGATCGTGCGGTTCGCCGGCGTCGAGGAGTTTCTGGACGCGCCGGTCAAGACGTACTCGTCGGGCATGGCGGTACGGCTCGGCTTCGCGGTGGCGGCGCACAGCGATCCGGACGTGCTGCTCGTGGACGAGGTGCTCGCCGTCGGCGACGAGGCATTCGCGCACAAGTGCCTCGAAAAGTTCTCGGAGTTCGAGCGCGCCGGCAAGACGCTCGTGTTCGTGTCGCACGACCTGGCGCTCGTGTCCGCGCGCTGCCGCCGTGCCGTCTGGCTCGAGCGCGGGCGGGTCGCCGCCGACGGCCCCGCCGCCGAAACGGTCGCGCGGTACCGGGAGAGCGTGGCGCGCGCGGAGGCCGAGGAGCGTCTCGAGAGCGTCGGCGTGCGCGCCCGCGCTTCCGACGGCCGCATCGGATCGGGGCAGGCGCGGCTCGAGGCGGTGCGTCTTCTCGACGCGGCGGGACGCGAGACGCGGCGCCTCACGTCGGGCGAGGCGGCGTCGGTGGAGCTCGACGTCGCGGCCAGAGAGTCCTTGTCGGATTTCGTCTTCGGCGTCGCGATCGCCACTGTCGCCGGCGCGCCGGTGCTCGGCGTCAATACGCTCGCCGACGGGATCGCCGCGGAGACGCTGTCCGGAACGGCCCGCGTGCGCCTGGAGATTCCTTCCGTCGCGCTGGCGCCCGGCCTCTACAGTGTCGACGCAGCCGTGCACGCGGCGGACGGCGCGCCGTACGACTACCGGCGCGACGTGCTCCGCTTCGAGGTGACCGGGGGCGTGCCGACGCTCGGTGTCTGGAGCCCGCCGCGCCGGTGGAGCGCCGAGGGCGGCGTGCGCTGGAAGCGCTGAGGGGAGCGCCGCCGGCCGGCGGCGGTAAACTTCAGCCTGCCGCCCGCCATTACCGATGCGAGAGACGTTCCTTCCGTTCGCCCGTCCGTCCATCGGCCCCGAGGAAATCCAGGAGCTGCTCGATACGCTCGCCTCCGGCTGGATCACGACGGGGCCGAAGGTCGAGCGTTTCGCCGCCGCGTTCTCCGAGTACGTCGGCGGCCGCTATGCCGTGCCGGTCTCCTCGGCGACCGCGGGCCTGCACGTCGCGCTCCTCGCGCTCGGAGTCGGCCCGGGCGACGAAGTCGTGACGACGCCCATGACGTTCGTGGCGACGCTCAACACGATCGTCCACTGCGGCGCCCGGCCCGTCCTCGCGGACATCGACGCGGCCACTCTGAACATCCGGGTCGAGGAGATCGAGAAGCGGCTCTCGCCGCGAACGAAGGTGATCCTGCCGGTCCACTTCGTGGGCCAGCCGGCGGACCTCGATCCGATCCTCGAGCTCGCCGCCGCCCGCGGGATCGCCGTGCTCGAGGACGCCGCGCATGCCGTCGGCGCGGAGTACAAGGGCCGGCGGATCGGGTCCTTCCCGACGACGTCGGTGTTCTCCTTCCACCCCAACAAGAACATGACGACCGGGGAAGGGGGCATGGTCGTGACCGAGGACGAAGCCGTCTTCGAGAAGGCCTCGCTCCTGAAGTTCCACGGAATGGACCGGGAGTCCTGGAAGCGCTTCGCGAAGGCCGGAAGCCCGCGCTACGACGTGGCGGTTCCCGGATTCAAGTACAACATGATGGACATCCAGGCGGCGCTCGGCCTCCACCAGCTGAGGCGCCTCGAAGGATTCCTCGCCGAGCGGGAGCGGCTGGCCGCGCGATACGACGCGGCGCTCGCCGGCCGCACCGGGCTGATCCTGCCGCAGCGCGTGCCCTATCCCGTGCGCCACGCCTGGCACCTCTACACGCCGCTCGTGGACGTGGATCGTCTGACGATCGACCGGGACGGGTTCATGGCGGAGCTCAAGAAACGCAACATCGGCGCGGGCCTGCACTACACGGCCGCGCACGAATTCTCGTACTATGCATCGGGATTCGGCTGGCGGCCGGAGGATTTTCCCGAGGCGCACTTACGTCTCGGAGCGCATCGTCTCGCTGCCGCTCTTCCCGGGGATGACGGAGTCCGATCAGGACGACGTCGTTGCGGCGATCGGAGACGTGCTCGGGGAGTTCGCGCGATGAAGGTCTCGGTCGTCGTGCCCGTCTACAACGAGGAGGGCAACCTGCCGGCGTTGTTGCCGCGGCTCTTCGCCGTGCTCGACGCAGACGGGCGACGCCTACGAGATCCTCTTCGTCGACGACGGCAGCCGCGACGGCTCGCTCGCGATCCTCAAGGAGTGGGCGCGGCGGCATCCGGACCGCATCCGGGTCCTCGAGCTCTCTCGCAACTTCGGCCAGCACCAGGCGATCCTCGCGGCGTTCCGCGACGTGACGGGGGACGTCGTCGTGACGCTCGACGCGGACCTCCAGAACCCTCCCGAGGAGATCCCGAAGCTGCTCGGCGAAGATCGCCGAGGGCTACGACGTCGTCGGCGGCGTGCGGCAGGGGACGGCAGGACTCGGCCTTCCGGCGCTGCGCCTCGGCGATCGTCAACCGCGTCACGGTCGCGATCACGCGCATGCAGCTGACCGACTTCGGCTGCATGCTGCGCGCCTACGCGCGCGACGGTCGTCGACGAGATCAACGATTGCGACGAGGCCTCGACCTTCATCCCCGCGCTCGCCCAGAGCTTCGCGCGCCGCCCGACGGAGGTCGAGGTGGCGCACGCGCCGCGCCAGGCGGGCCGGTCGGCCTACTCGCTCTACCGGCTCATCCGGCTGAACTTCGATCTGATGACCGGCTTCTCGATCGTGCCGCTCCAGGCGTTCGGCTTCTTCGGAACGCTCGTGGCTCTCGGCGGCATCGCCTTCGGCGTCTTCCTCTTCGTGCGGCGGCTCATCGTCGGCGCGGAGGTCGAGGGCGTCTTCACGCTCTTCGCGATCCTCTTCACGCTCCTCGGCATCGCGATGGCGGGCCTCGGGCATCGTCGGCGAGTACGTCGGCCGCATCTACCAGCAGGTGCGCGGGCCGGCCGCGCTTCCGCGTCCGGCGCGTCTACGGCTTGGCGCGCCGAGACGCCGCGTCCGGAGGCGCCGCGCGCCCGGGAGGTCTCGGTCGCGCGATGACGCGCATCGCCGTCTTCGCCTACTCCGAGACCGGGCACGCGTGCCTGAAGTGCCTGCTCGAGCGCGGGGAGAACGTCGTGCTCGTCGTGACGCACGCGCGACGCGCCCGGAGAGGCGATCTGGTTCCCGAGCGTGGCGGAGCTCGCGCGCGTCGCGCGGGATCGAGCCGGTGGTCGCTGGACGAATCCGCTCGACCCGGCGCTCGATCGCGCGGGTCCGGGCCGCGGCGCCGGACCTGCTCTTCTCCTTCTACTTACCGGCGCCTGCTTCCCGACGAGATGCTCGCGATCCCGCGCCTGCGGCGCGTACAACCTGCACGGCTCGCTGCTCCCGAAGTACCGCGGCCGGGCGCCGGTCAACTGGGCGGTCGCTGAACGGCGAGAACGAGACCGGCGCGACGCTCCACGTCATGACGCGCAGAGGCCGACGCGGGCGACATCGTGGACCAGGAGCCCGTCCCGATCGGACCGGACGACACGGCCTTCGAGGTCCAGCAGCGCGTGACCGCGGCGGCGCGTCGCGGTTCTCGAGCGGCGCCTCGACGGAGCTCGACGGCGGGCACGGCGCCGCGCCGCACACAGGACGAGTGCGCAGGCGACGCACCTTCGGGCGGCGCAGGCCGGAGGACGGACGCATCGACTGGACGCCGTCCGGCGAAGCAGGTCCACGACCTCGTTCGCGCCGTGACGCGTCCGTATCCGGGCGCTTTCACCGACGTCTTCGGCGGCAAGACGTTCGTCTGGCGGACGCGGCTGCCGCGCCTCGGCGCGCACGACAACTTTCCCGGCCAGGTCCGCGCGGAGCAGGGACGCCTCTACGTGGCGTGCGGCGACGACCGCTACGTCGAGATCCTCCGCATCCAGCGCGAGGGGCAGAACGAGATCGACGCCCGGCACTTCACGGCGCAGGCGGTGGCGTCGATGAGGGTCCTCATCCTCGGGGTCAACGGCTTCATCGGCAACGCGCTGACCGAGCGCATCCTGCAGACGACCGACTGGCACGTCTCGGGCCTCGACATCGGCGAGCGACAAGATCGCGCCCTTCCTCGGCCACCCGCGCTTCACGTACCTCGAGGGCGACATCGCGATCAACAAGGAGTGGATCGAGTACCAGATCAAGAAGTGCGACGTCGTCCTGCCGCTCGTCGCGATCGCGACGCCGGCCGCGTACGTGCGGCAGCCGCTGGCCGTCTTCGAGCTCGACTTCGAGGAGAACCTCCGGATCGTCAAGCAGGCCGTGCGCTACGGCAAGCGCGTCGTCTTTCCCTCGACCTCCGAGGTCTACGGGATGTGCCCGGACGCCGAGTTCGACGAGGACACCTCGCCGCTCGTCTACGGCCCGATCCAGAAGCAGCGCTGGATCTACTCCTGCTCGCAAGCAGCTTCTCGACCGCGTCATCTGGGCCTACGGCGAGGCGGAGGGGCTGCGCTTCACGCTCTTCCGCCCGTTCAACTGGTTCGGGCCGCACCTGGACGACATCGACTCGCCGAAGGAGGGCTCGAGCCGCGTGCTGACGCAGTTTCTGCACAACATCCTCTACGGCGAGCCGATCAAGCTCGTGGACGGCGGCACGCAGCGGCGCTCCTTCACCTACATCTCCGACGGGATCGACTGCCTGATGGGGATCCTCGAGAACCGCGAGGGAGCGGCCGACGGCGGCATCTTCAACATCGGCAATCCCGCCAACGACATCTCGATCCGGGAGCTCGCGGAGAAGCTCGATCGCGGCGGTCGCGGCGCACCCGGGCTTCGAGGAGCGCGCGCGGGAGACTCGGCTCATCGACGTGTCGTCGCGCGACTACTACGGCGAGGGATACCAGGACATCCTGACCCGCGTGCCCTCGATCCGCCGCGCGCGCGACCGCGCTCGGCTGGGAGCCGAAGGTCGGGCTCGACGAGGCGATCCGGCTGACCGTGGACTTCTACCTCTCGAAGCGGCGGGCGCTTTCCTGAGAGGCGGGGCGGCCTGACCCGCATCGCCCTCAAGGTCGACTGCGACACCTACGTCGGGACCCGCGACGGCGTCCCGCGTCTCCTCGAAATCTTCTCGCCGCCGCGGGATCCGCGCCACGTTCTTCTTCACGCTCGGCCCCGACCGCTCCGGCGTCGCCGTCCGGCGCGTCTTCACGAAGCCCGGGCTTCCTCGCGAAGATGATCTGCGGAGCCGCGCCGCGTCGCTCTACGGCTTCCCGACGGTGCTCTACGGGACGCTCCTGCCCGCGCCGGAGATCGGGCAGCGCTGCGCTGCGCGTCCTGCGCGCCGCCGCCGACGCGGGCCACGAGACGGGCGTGCACGCCTGGGACCACGTCGGCTGGCACGACCGCCTCGACCGGATGACCGTCGAAGAGATCCGCGCCGAGAGCTACGGCGCGCCCACGAGGAGTACTCGCGAGATCCTCGGCCGGCCCGCCGCGCGCCGCGCGCCGCGCCGGGCTGGACCGTGAATGCGCGCTCGCTCGAGGTCGAGGAGGAGCGCGACGCTCGCTCTACACCTCGAACACGCGCGGCGGGCCGGCCGTTCTTTCCGTCGGCGGCGGGCCAGGCCCTTTCGACGCTCGAGATTCCGACGACGCTCCCGACGCTCGACGAGACGCTCGCGTGGCCGCAGCTCGAGTCCGACGCGGCGCAGCGCGAGCTCTTCCGGGACGCCGTCGGCGCGCCCGGCGCCACGCACGTCCACACGATCCACGCAGAAGTGGAGGGGCGCTCGAAGGCGCCGCTCTTCGAGGCGATTCTCGACGACTGGCAGAAGGCGGGCGCGAGCTTCGTTCGGATCGGCGACCTCGCGGAGGAGGTCCGCGCACGCCGCGGGGAGATTCCGACCCGGGAGATCGTCCGCACGAAGGTCCCGGGGCGCGGCGGAACCGTCGCGACCGGCTGGCCCGGGACGTCGTGAGCGCTCGGGGCTCGCGCCGCGAGGGTGCGATTGCCGTCGCGGCGCTCCTCGCGGGCGCCGCCCTGCGCGTGGCGTTCCTGGCCTCGCTCCGCGAGAACTACGACCTGACGTCCTTTCGGATGGCCGCCGACGTCATTCGGCGGGGCGGGGCGCTCTACCGGGAGGTCGCGCGCTACAACTATTCCCCCGTCTGGGGGTACATCGTCGCCGGCCTCGATGCGATGGGCCGGGCGATCGGCGTTTCTCTCGCGCGCGGGATCACGTCGCTCATTTTCCTGGCGGACGCCGCGACGGCGGGGATCCTCTATCGGATCTGCCGGGAGCGCGGCGAGACGCGCGGGCGTTCGGGGCTCGCCGCCGCGCTCCTCTTCGCGAACCCCGTTTCCGTGGTCGTCTCGAGCCTGCGCGGGATGTTCGACGCGCTGTCGATCCTGTTCCTCGTGCTCTCGGTCCGGCTGATGGAGCGCCGGCCGGCGCGCCGGGGCGGCGCGGTCGCGGCGATGAGCGTCTCCGTCCTCGTCAAGCACGTGACGTGGTTCCATCCACTGCTCCTCGCCCGCCGCGGGCAGCCGCGCGTCCGCCTCGCCGCGGCGCTCGTGCCCTACGCCGTCTTCCTCGCCTCCTTCGTGCCGTTCTGGAGCTCGCGCGACCGGATCGTCGCGCAGGTCTTCCTTTACGGCGGGATGAGCGAGCCGTACGGCGTGGACGCGCTGCGCCGGCTACCGTGGATTCCGCCGTGGGGACTGCCGGCGCTCTGCGCGGCCGCGGCGCTCGCGGCCGCCGTCTGGCTGGCGCGGCGCGGCGTCGAGCTCGGACGCGCGAGCCTGATGCTCTTCCTCGTTCTCCTGATCTTCCTGCCGGGGATCACGCCCTACTACTTCGTGTGGCCGATCGCGCTCGGCGCGCTGTATCCCTCGGCGGGACTCGCCGTCTATACGGCGGTCGTCACGCTCTTCCTGATCCACTCGCCCGACGCCATCGGCGTCGAGCTCGCTCACCTGCCGGGCTGGTCGGGACCCTGGTGGGCCGCGGTCTTCTGGCTCTTGTGGGAGCTGCGCGCGCTCCAGGCGAGCAGAATCGCGAGAGACAGCAGAGAAAGCAGCGCGCCGACCGCCAGCGAGACGGGCTCGTAGGAGCGCGTGACCATGTGGGCTCCCGCCGGGAGCAGAACGCCCGAGAACATCCCGTTGGTCGGAACGATGGGCGCCGGGATCCCGTCGAGGAGCGCCTTCCAGCCCGGCGCGTCGGGTTCCGACAGGACGAGGAGGCCCGCGCAGTCGGCGCGCGTCTTCCAGGTCTGACCGTTTTCACGGAACGCGACGTTCTCGACGGCGGGCGGCGCACACGGGCCGTCGGGCGGCGCGTTGGCGACTCCTTCCACGACCGCGTGGCGCCGCGGATCGAAGCCCGGGGAAGCCATCGCGCGGATCGCCTCGTCGGGAGAACCGACGAGCCGCCAGTAGTGGACGAGCTCCGCCCTCCCGGCGGCTCGCAGGTTCCGATAGAGCCGAAAGGTCCGGTCGCTGGCGTTGGGAACTTCCCCCAGGGACTCGACTCCCGCGGCGCGGACGTCGTCCGCGCTCACGAAGAGCCGCACCGACGCCGCCGAGAGGATCGGGAGGCGGCGCTCCCAGGGGATGCGGCCGAGGACCCTCTGGATCCTCGCATGCCGGTCGAGGTCGAGCTCGTCGAAGGACTCCTGAAAGATCGATGGAATCCCGAAGGAAGACGCCGAATAGTTGGCGAGCGTCTCGCGGTTCCATTCGTAGCGCCAACGGATCTCGTTGGACGGGGCCCGCAGGGCGATGCCGGGCGGATTCGGGTCTCGGAAGAACCGGCCGTCGCCGATTTGACGACGCACCGAAACCGCGAGGCTCGGGACGCTCGTCAGCAGCGCGCGCGGGGCGGTCGGATTCAATCCCGCGCCGGCGCTGCCGAGGTCGACCGCGACGATCCCGCACAGGAGCCAGGGAGCGAGGCGTCGGACGCGAGAGCCCGTGAAAAGGAGCAGAGCCCCGGCGCCTCCATTGAGCGCGGCCTGGCGGAGCCTTGCTCCGAGGTTGTCTCGAAGAAACGGTGTCGCTTCCTGCCTGAAGAAGGTGCGCGAGAAGGATTTCAGGAATTCGGCGTCGTGGGCGATCGCCAGGGCGGCGCCTGCCAGGGCGAGGGCGGCCGCCGCGAGCGCCGCGGCGGGGAGCCAGGGGATCCGGGCCGGAGAGTCCTCGTCCCGCCAGAGGCCGTCGGCCATCGTCCCGGCCAGCAGGGCCGCGGGCAGCGGCGCGGCGAAGAGGAACTTGCTCGGATACCGAAACGGACCGAGCAGCCGCGTCGGATCGAAGAGCCCGCCGGTCGGCAGGTGACGGCCGAGCGAAAGGACGATGGAGCCGAACAGGACGGCGGCGAGCAGCCGCCGGACCCCGCGCGCAAGCGGACCGGCGCGCCGCGAGAGGCCGGAGCCGAGAGCCAGCGTGAGGACGGTCGCTCCGAAATAGAAGGAGAGCAGGACCGGGAAGCGCATGTCTTCGACGGCGGCTCCCCAGTAGTCGCTCTCGCGCAGCGTCGCGGTCTCGCCGAAAAACCCCGGCACCGCGAGCTCCGGCAGCCGGCGCGGATCGACCGACCAGTTCCCGCGCTCCGCGGCCGGCAGCCCGGCTCCGCGCCCGGAGTGGCGGACGAGCTCGGCCATCGGCAGCAGCGCCACCGCGGAAATCCCGGCGATCGCCGCGGCGAGCGGCAGGGAGAGCGCGAGGCGCCGGCCGGGCGAGCCGGAGCGCGGGGAGTCGTACGGGAAGACGAAACCCCAGGCGGCAACGAGAGGGAGCGCAAAGGCGAGCTGCTCGGCGGAGCCGGCGAGAATCGGAAGGGCGCCGGCGGCCGCCGCGAGCACGAACCAGAGCCGGCGTCGGTCGCGCAGGAAGAGGTGCCAGAAGAGCAGCAGGAGCGCCGTGTGCGGCATCGCGAGCAGACGGCCGAAGAGATTTCCGAAGGAGAGGGTGATCCCGCAGATCGCGAAGACGATGCCGGCCAACGCGCTCGCCGGAGGAGTCATGCCGAGGATGCGGGCGAGGGCGTAGGCGGCCGCCGCCGACAGCGCGAAGTGCAACGCGATCTCGACGTTGGTGGCCAGGATCGGAGACATCAAGAGCGAGAGGAGCGCCGTCGGGTAGAGAAGCAGGTACTGAATGTTTCCGAGAAGAGGCTGGCCGCCGTAGACGAGCCCATCCCAGAGCGGCAGCGCTCCCGACCGCACGAGGTCCGGCAATCGCGCGCGTTGCGGGAAGATCCAGAAGTAGAGGTCGCGAAAGAAATACGTCCGGCCGAGGGCGATCGGCCAGGCGAAGACGGCCGCCACGCCCGCCGTGAGAAGCCAGAACGCGCGCTCGCGAACGGGCCGGGCCGGCACCGAGGTCCCGGGCGACGCACTCACGCGGGACGCTCCGCGTTTCCGCGACCCCGCGCCGCAAGGACTCCGAGAACGAACAGGAGCAACAGGACCGCCGCCTGAAGGATCACGCCCCGGCGAAACGGGGCGTCGTCCCAGCGAATCTCCAGGCGGTGGCTTCCGCCGGGCACGGCGACGGCCAGGTCGCGGCCGTTCGCGACCAGGACCGGGACCTCGCGCCCGTCGAGCCGCGCCCTCCAGGCCGGGAACCACGTCCGCGAGAAAACGACGTGGCCCGGGGCGTCCGCCTCGATGCGGACCGCGGCGCGATCGGCCTCGGCGCGCGCGTCCGCAAGGCGGGCTCGGCCGTCGCCGGTTCTCCTCGCGGTCGACGGGTCCGGGCAGGATCACTTCGGTTTCCGGATCGAAGCCCTCGCGGCGGAGAAGGTCGAGAACGCCGGACAGCGCCCGGCGCCGCAACTCCCGGCCCGCCCACCGGAGCTCCGCGACCGGACGCTCGATCTCCGAGAGGACGAGGCGCCGGCCCGCGACCGTCAGGCCGGTCACGAACCGCGTGCCCGGATAAGGCTCGCCCTCTTCGGCGAGGACCCAGCGGCCCGAGAACGCGCGCAGGAGCCGCGTGCGTTCCTCGGGCGTCGACGCCGAGACGGCCTCGCTCGCGAGCCGGTTGAACCAGCCGTACGAGCCGTCGGGATCGGCGTCGAAGACGTACCGCACGCCGAAGGGCTCGCCCGTGCCGGGAATCAGCTCCTCGATCTGGACGCGCGCGAGCCGCGAGACGCGGGGCACGAGATCCGGATGCATGCTGCCCGTCGCGAGCACGTTGAACTCCGGCAGGCGCGAGGAGACGAAGAGCCGGCCGGGACCCGCGAGGTGCCCCGCGAGCGCCGGCGGCCGCTCGAGGTCGCTCTCGGCGGCGGAGACGAAGAGCGGCAGGCCGCCGGGCAGAGCGAAGAGGAGCGCGGCGAAGCCGAGGACGTAGCCGGATGCGGTCGCGCGGCGCTTCGAGAAGAGGACGGCGGCGAGGACGCCGGCCGCCGCGAGGCCGAGAAGCGCGTCGAGGGCGAACGTGTGCCGGATCGAAGGGAGGAGGGCCGTCGGGGGAAGCGCGAGGCCGTCGAGCAGCGGGCGGACGCGACGCTCGAGGAGACCGCCCTCGCTCGAGACGACGAGGCCCGAGACGAAGAGCAGGACGACGAAGCCGAGCACGAGGGCCTCGCGCCGCCGCGGCCGCCGTCCGGACAGGCGGTCCACCGCGAATCCCGCGAGGAGGGCCAGCGCGAGCGTCGTCAGCAGGTAGAACTTGATCGGATATCGCAGCCGCCGCGCGACGTCGAGTCCGGCGAGGGCGCGCCAGAAGGGGAGGGCCGGCCCGAACGAGAGGAGGAGCGCCGCGGTCCCGCCCGCCGCGAGACCGATCGTCGGCGCGCGCCAGAAATCCCGTTCGGATCCCGCCATCAGGACGAGCGCCAGCGGGATCACGCCGAAGGTGACGCACCAGAGATACACGAGATCGCCTTGGTGGAGTGCGAACTGCCAGTGGCCGCCGGCGCCGAGCGCGCCCGGGTCGCCCGAGAAGCGCGGGAAGAGCCACTCGAGGAACCGCCACGCGGCGAACGGGGAGGCGCCGAAGGCGCGCTCGGAATAGAGATGCTGGCCGCGGTAGGTCAGCGGCAGGACCTGCGCGAGCGGCAGAAGCAGCGGCGCGGCGAGGGCGGCGGCCCCGGCGCCGGCGGCCGCGGCGGCGACGAGCCGGGCGGGAAGCGGGACCGCGCCGCGTGCGCGGAGGGCTGCGGCGAGCCCCGCCGCGAGACAGAAGAGGAGCGTCAGAAGCGAGATGGCCGGCTCGCCAGCGAGGAGCTGCAGTCCGAGCGCGAGCGCCAATGCGGTGGCTCCGCGGACGCAGGTCCCGCCGGGAGCCGGCTCCCGCGACCGCGAGCGTCGCCGCTCCGCACCAGGGCAGCCACGACGCGGCCGCGGCCGGAGTTCGCGAAGGCCGAGGCGTACGACAGCATCGCTCCCGAGAAGGCGTAGGCGACACCAGAGAGGAAGGCCGCGCCCTCGGACTGGCCGAGGCGTCGCGCGCAGCAGCCGCGCGCCGAGGAATGCCCAGAGCACGTGGAGCAGATAGTGGAGATTGAACGCGGCGGCCGGCGGCACGATCTTCTCGAGCAGCACGGTCGGATAGAGGAGCACCGCGTTCGGATTGGCGAGCAGCGGCTGTCCCCCCGAGGCCGCCGTCGTTGACGAACGGTGCCCGGCCGGCGGCGAGCGACTGCATCGCGACGCGACGCCAGGGCCAGTGCGTGATGTGCGCGTCGCGGAAGACGAGACGCCGGGCACCGAGGATCTCGGGCAGGAGCGGGAGCGCGAAGAGAACGGCGATCGCCAGGCTCGCGAGCACGGCCCGGCCGCGGGACGACATTGAGGAAAGTTTAGCTTCAAATCCGGCCGCGTCTCCGATTTCCGCCCTTACACTGGATCCGTTGCACGAGAAGCTCGCCTCCCGCGCCGTCCTCGCCGCCTTCGCTTTCACGGCGATCTTCTTCACCGGACAGTTTCCGCCCTTCGCCAACCCGAACGAGCTGTCGCGTCTCGAGGCCGTCTATGCCGCGGGCGAGCTCGGGACGTTGTCGATCGACGGCGCGATCCCGGTGCTCGGCGACCACGAGGACAAGTCGGTCTCGAGCGGCCGCTTCTACTCGAACAAGGCGCCCGGGCCTGGCGTTCGCGGCCTATCCCGGTCTACAGGCTGCTGCGCGCCGTCTTCCCGCGCCGCGCGCCGGCGTCGGACGCCGATCTTCGTCTGGCTCCGCCTCCTGACGGTCTCGCTCGCTCTGCGTCGCTCGCGCTGGCGCGGTTCCTCCGCGCGCGCTCGCGACGTCCGCCGCCGGGCGCCGCTCGTCGGGTTCGCCGTGGCCTTCGGGACGCCGTTTCTCTTCTACGCGCGTTCGTTCTTCGCCACGCCTGGGACGGCGGCGCTGCTCTTCCTCGCCTGGGACCTGCTGCCGGCGGCGCGAGGAGCGCGAAGGGACGCGGCGCGTCGGGGCGCTGCTCGCCGCCGCCGGGTTGCTCGCCGGCTGGGCCGCCATCTCCGAGTACACGGCCGCGCCGCTCGCTGCTGCGTCCTCGCGTTCGCGACGCGCTCGGCGCGCCGTCTCGCTGCCTTTCGCCGCGGGCGCCGCCGTGCCGCTCGCGCTGCTCGCTCGCCTACGACGCGGTCGTGCTTCGGATCGCCGTTGGTGCTCTCGTCGGCGCGCGAGGCCTACGGCCAGTATTCGGCGCTCGCGCGGGAAGGGCCTCTTCGGGTTCGGCTCGCCGAGCCCGACCGTCGCGGCCGATATCTCGTCATCCGGCGCGCGGCGTGCTGCTCTTCTCGCCGTTTCTGGCGTCTGGTCGTCGCCGGGCTTCGCGCGCTGGTGCCGTCAGGGCGGCGACCGGCGGGCGGTCCTCGTCTGCCTCGTCGGCGGTCGTCGGGCTTCTTCGTGCTGCCTCTGCGGCTACCCGAACTGGCACGGCGGCTGGGCGCTCGGCAACCGGTACCTGCTCCCCGTGCTCTTCTTCGCCGGGCTCGCGCTGCCGCACGCGCTCGCGACGCCGCTCTCGCGCGGGCTCTTCGCGATCGCCGCGATCTTCGCGGTGACGGCGCACGTGCTGCTGACGGCGTCCTGGCCGCACTTCCCGCTCGACATGCCGTGGCCGCCGGCCACCGGATCGCTCTGGTTCCTCGCGCGCGGCTGGGTCGCGCCGAACCTCCTCTCGGGCTGCGGGCGCTGCTGTCCCTGTTGCTGCCGGCGGCCGCGGTCGGCCGCCGCGGCGGTCTCTGCCTCCGCGCGGCGGCGCCGCTCGCTCCGCCGTCCGCCGTCGGCCTCGCGCGGCGCTGCTGCTCTTCGTCGTCCGCTCGCGGCGCGACCGAGCCGTCCCTACTGCGCGCGGCTCTGGCGGGCGGCGATCTTCGGGGCGTACTCGGGCAGCGACCGGACGCGAGGAGCTCGCGCGCGTCGTCGCACGAGGCCGCGACGCCGGAGGACAGCGCCGGCGCTGCCGGGGCTGGCGCTGTACGGGCCGCCCGGCGCGGCCGAACCCCTAGGCGTCGTCGGGGCTGATCTCGAAGACCTTCCAGCGCGCGAGCCACCGGCCGCCGCGCAGGATGCCGGCGCTGCGACGAGTGGAAGAGGCCGGATGCGCGCGAGCGGCGCGACTCGACGGCCCGGGACCTCACGCCGGCGCCGTCGAAATCGTAGAGGCGCGACTGCATCGTCGCGAAATACGCGGGCGTCGGGTCGAGACGGCCGCCCGGTCCGGGCCGGAGATACGGGCGCGCGCCCGAGGTACGCCGCGTAGTCGTTCAGCCGCGGCGCGAGGTCCGTCGCGAGGATCCAGCCGCACGCGCCGCGTCCGCGCGATCGCGAGGGCCTCGTCCTTCGTCTCGGCGAGAAAGAAGCGGATCGAGTCGAGGAACCCGTAGCCGAAGTTGTTGGCGACGACCGGCTGCTCGGCTTCGTAGAGGATCAGGTGCCCGAGCGACCAGGGCGCGATCACCGACGCGCGCGCGCGAGCCCGGGCGGCGGCGGGCGGCGTCTCGAGCAGGCGCCGGATCGTAGGCGTCCGACGGCGTGCGGCAGCTCCTCGCGCATCCAGTCGAGCGTGTCGAAGAGGTCGGAGCCCGGGGCGCTGACGGCCGCAGCTCGCTCGCGCAGACCGGGCGCCATGGGCAGGAGGAGAGCCCGGTCGCGACACGACGGCGGCGAGAACCGGACGCCGCGCGCCCGCGTTCCCGAGGCCCGTGTCCGACGACGCCGACCGCTTCGATCAGCGCGAGGGCCGCGAGCGGCGCGGCGTAGTAGACGTTCAGCCGCTGCGAGAGCGCCAGGAAGAGCGTGACGGCGCCCCAGACCGCGAGCGCGCGGTGGAGCGCCGGCGCGCGATCCCCGCGCGCCGCGCGACGGCCCAGAGCGAGGACCGCGAACGGCGCGAGGAAGAAGCGCGCCGAAAGCTGCTCGAACGCGAGACGGAGGCCGTCGGCGAAGAGCGGCCGCGCCTCGAAGATGCCCTTGAGCCAGCCTTCGGATAGGAGACGTAGCCGCCCGTGCCGGCCGCCTCGCTGCGTCCGGCCGCGCGACGTATCCGACGCCGTTGGCGAGGCCGCGCGCGAGGTCGCCGCGCGAAGGGGAGCGTGGACCGCGGCGGCGGCGGCGAGCAGCCGCGAGGCCGAGCGGCGAGCGTCCGCGCCGCGAGGCTCGCGCCGCGCGGCCCGCGACGGTGGCGAGCAGGACGCGTGCCCGCCGCAGAGCGCGGCGAGGAAGAGCGGCTGGAAGAATCCGAAGGAGACGTAGGTCATCGGCGGGCGGAGCCGCCCGAGCCAGGCCGGCGGTCGCGGCGCCGGCGACGGCGGCGGGCACGCCGAGGACGAGCAGGCGTCGGCCGGAGGACGTCGCGCCGCAGCGAGGACGCATTCGAGAAACGAGCGCGAGCGCGAAGATCGCGCCCCAGTAGATCGCCCCCTGCCACGTCAGGACCGCGAGCGCGAGCGCGAGCCGGCGACGGCCGCGCGCGCGGCGTCGTCCGCGCGCGCGAAGCCTCCTCGCGGCTCGCGAGGAAGGCAGCAGAGGACGAGAAGGCCGCAGAACGACTCGGCCGACGTGCTGGTCCGTGTGGCCGTACTGCGTCCAGAGGATGTGGCCGGGACAGACCGCCACGAAGAACGCCGCGGCGATGCCGCCGGCCGGGCCCGTACAGGCGCGGCCGACGAGGCCCGCGAGCAGGATCGCGCCGCGCCGCGAGGGCGACCGGGACCCAGCGCGCGCTCCGCGCTCGACCGTCGCCGGCGCGGCGCCGGCGCCGTGCGAGCGATCGCGCGCGGCGCGGCGAGCGCGAGGTCGAAGAGCGGCGGCCAGATCGGCACGCCGCCCTCGGGGAAGTTCATCAGCGGGTCGAAGAGGATCGTGCGCGGAAAGTGCGCGGCCGCGAAGCGCGCCCGACGCAGGTGGTAGGCGCGAGTCGGAGTCGAGCGGACGCGCGTCGCGGCCCGCCTGGCCGCGAGCTGCGAACGCGTCGCCGAGGCGCAGCGGCGACGCCCGGACGGCGAGCGCGGCGCGCCAGGCCCGAGAAGAAACACGACGGCGCCGCGCCGGCATCGCGATCCATTATGCGCAGCGCTCGTCCCGCGTATCATCGCGTATCATTCCCAGCCGTGAAGCTCTCCGTCCTGATCCCCGTCTACAACGAGGCGCGGACGATCGACGAGATCCTCCGCCTCGTCGCGCGCGAGTCCGACCGAGAAGGAGATCGTCGTCGTGGACGACGGATCGACCGACGGCACGCGCGAGATCGCTCGCGCGCATGGAACGGGCGCGACGGCGTGCGCGTGATCCTCCATCCGACGAACCTCGGCAAGGGCCGGCGCCGTGCGCACCGCGATGGAGGCAGGCGCGCGGCGAGATCCTGATCATCCAGGACGCCGACCTCGAGTACGACCCGGCCGACTATCCGCGGCTGATCCTGCGCCCGATCGAGTCCGGCCGCGCCGACGTCGTCTTCGGCTCGCGCTTCCGCGGCAGCGCCGAGAACCGCGTCCAGAACTTCTGGCACACGGTCAGGGCAACCGGCTCCTGACGCTGATCTCGAACGTCTTCACGGACCTGAACCTCACGGACATGGCGACCTGCTACAAGGCGTTTCACCGCCGCGTCGTGCCGTCGCTCGACCTCGAGTCGCGGCGCTTCGGCGTCGACGCCGAGATCACGGCCAAGGTGGCGCGCGGCGGATTCCGCGTCTTCGAGGTGCCGGTCTCCTACTTCGCGCGGTCGCGGGCCGAGGGCAAGAAGATCCGCCTCAAGGACGGCTTCTCCGCGCTCGGCGGCGCTGGTGCGGCACACCTTCGAGCGGCGTCCCACGAAGTCGTTGAGCCGCCGCGGCGCTCGCGACGGCCGGCGCCGCCGTCCTCGCCCTGGCCGCGATCTGGCTCGTCCGGGACCACACGCGGCTCGACGCGCTGTCGGCCGACGAGCCGGTCCACATCCTGTCGGGCTACTTCGAGGTGTCGGGCCGCACGGCGATCGTCAACATCGAGCATCCTCCGCTCATGAAGGTCCTCGCCGGGCTGTCGCCTCGCGACGCTGCCGCTGCCGCCGGCCGCCCGCGACGGTTCCGCTGGGCAGCGGCTTCACCGACTTCGGCCACGCCTTCCTCTTCGAGAACCGGGTCTCGCCCGACGCGATCGCGGCCGCGGCGCGGCGCGCCGTTTCGCTGGCTGCTGCGGCGCGCTGCTCGTGCTCGTCTTCTTCGCGGCGCAGCGCGCGCTACGGGCCGGGCCCCGCGCTCTTCGCCGCGGCGCCTCGTCGCGTTCGACCCGAACTTCGTCGCGCACGCGGGCGTCGTCCACACGGACCTGGCGCGCTGCGCTGGGGTTCCTGGCGACCGTGCTCGCGTGGGACCGCGCGCAGGAGCGAGCCGACGAGCCGGGCCGGCTGGCCGCTGGCGGCGCTCGCGCTCGGCGCTGGCGCTTGCGACGAAATTCTCCGGCGTCTACCTTCTTCCGATCCTCGCTGCTGCAGGCGCTCCTCGCGGCGCGGCGGTCGGAGAGGCCGGGCCGCGGCGCGCTCGCGCGACCTCGGACGGCTCGCGATCGTCGCCGCGGGCGCGCTGGTCGTCGTCTTCGCCGTCTACGCGGCCGTCACGACCGCGCATGGACCGCGCCGACCAGCGGCAGATCATCTGGGAGATGGTCGGCGGAGCGCGGCGCGCCGGGGCTCGCCGCGCGCGATCGAGAGGGTCGCCGACGATCTCGCCGCCGCTCGGCGCACTACCTCGGCGGCCTCGCCTCCGTCGCGCGCCAGAACGCGGTGGGCGGCGGCATCAATTTCCTCGACGGGCAAGACCTCGATCGCGGGCTTCCCGAGCTATTTCTTCGTCGCCTTCCTCGTGAAGATCGTCGCTCGCCTTCCTCGCGGCGACGGCGCTTGCGCTCGGCGGAGCCGCGGCCTTCGCGGCTCGGGCGCGAGGCCGCGCTGTGGCTCCTTCCGGCGGCGGTCTCTTCCTCGCGTCGGTCGGGTCGAGCTACAACATCGGCATCCGCCACCTGCTGCCGGTCTATCCGTTCCTCGCGCTCGGCGCCGCGGCCGTCCTCGCGCGCGCTGCGCGGCTGCGGGTCCGCCGCGCGGCCGCCGTCGCGGCCGTGCTGCTGTCGGCGCTTCCCGCTGTCCGCGGCGGCCGAGACGCTCCGCGATCCATCCGCTACGAGCTGTCGTACTTCAACCCGCTCGCCGGCGGGCCCGGAGGCGGACGCGCGGATCTCTGACCGACTCGAACGTCGACTGGGGCCTCGACCTGCGGCGGCTGGCCGGCGGAGCTCCGGCGGCGCGGCGTCGCAGGACCCGACGGTCGTCTACTTCGGCGGCGACGACGTCCTCTACCGCGTCGGGCGTGCCCGACTTCTCGGCCGACCCGCGTCGTGCGGGGCCGCTCGTCGCGATCTCCGCGTTTCATCCTGGCCGTCGGGCCCGCAGTACTACGCGTACCATGGCGCGACGGAGCGTGGCCGCGGCGCTGCGAGAGCCTGCTGCGCGGACCTCGCGGCGCGCGGGCGGCCCGGTCGGGCCGCGTCGGATACTCGATCGTATCTGTTCGAGCTGCCGCCGAGGGAGCGCCGACGCCATGAAGCTCTCCGTCGTCATGCCGGTCTACAACGAGTCGAAGACGATCCGCGAGATCGTGCGGCGGGTGCTCGCCGTTCCCGATCGAGAAGGAGATCCTGATCGTCGACGACGGCTCGACCGACGGCACGCGCGACATCCTGCGCGAGCTCGACGGCACGCGACGGCGTCCGCGTCTTCCTCCAGCCGGTCAACCAGGGCAAGGGCGCGGCGGTGTCCGTCGGCTTCCGCCACGCCGCCGGGCGACGTCGTCATCGTCCAGGACGCGGACCTCGAGTACGACCCGCAGCGAGTACCCGAAGCTGCTCGGCCCGATCGCGCGACGGGCACGCCGACGTCGTCTACGGCTCGCGCTTCCTCGGCGGCGGGCCGCGGCGCGTCCTCTACTTCTGGCACACCGTCGGCAACCGCTTCCTGACGCTCGCCTCGAACATGTTCACGAACCTGAACCTCACGGACATGGAGACCTGCTACAAGGTGTTCCGCCGCGAGGTCGTCCAGTCGATGACGATCGAGTCGCCCGCGCTTCGGCATCGAGCCGGAGATCACGGCGAAGGTCGCGCGGCGCGGCTACCGGATCTACGAGGTGCCGATCTCCTACTACGGCCGCACGTACGAGGAAGGCAAGAAGATCGGCCTGAAGGACGCGTTCTCCGCGCTCTGGACGATCGTCCGGCACTCGCTTGCGCGAGGCGGAGGACCCGCGCAACGTCGGCCACGTGACGCTCGCGCGCATGGCGAAGCTCGAGCCGTACAACCGCTGGCTCGTCGGCCGCTTCTCGCACGCGCTCGGCCGCCGCGATCCTCGAGATCGGCGCGGGCTTCGGAAACATGACGCGCCACCTGACGGGCCGCGAGCTCGTCGTCGCGTCGGACCTCGATCCGGTCGCGGTCGAGTATCTGAAGGGCGCCTTCCGCGAGGACGCCGTCGGTCGAAGTCGCGTCCTACGCGTTCCCGCTCGCGCGGCCGCAGCGCGACGGAGCTCGTCGGCCGGCGGCTCGACACGGTCGTCTGCCTGCAACGTGCTCGAGCACATCGAGGACGACCGCGCCACGCTCGCCGACATGTTCGCCGTGCTCCGCCGGGCGGGCGCCTCGATCCTCCTCGTGCCGGCGCTCGCGCGGCTCTACGGGACGCTCGACGAGCACCTGCGCCATTTCCGCCGCTACGAGAAGGCCGAGCTCGAAGAGAAGCTCGCGGCCGCCGGATTCCGCTCGAGGACTGCCGCTTCGTGAACCGGCCGGGCGTCCTCGGCTGGTGGTCAACGGGCGCGTCCTGCGCCGGCGGGTCCTCCCGACGGGCCAGCTCGCCGCCTTCCAGCTTGCTGCCGCTGCTGCGGCGCGAGGAGACGAGCCCGCCGCCCTACGGCATGTCGCTGCTCGCGATCGCGCGCAAGCCGCGCTGAGCTTTCGGCTGCGGCGGTCGAAGCCGGCTAGGGTCGGGCCCCTTCTCCGGCCGCGGCGAGGTGAAGGAGCACCGCCTCGGGACGCAGCGAGAGCTCGCGCACGCGACCGCCCGCCGCGAGCGCCGCGCGAATCTCCGGCGTGACGAATCCCGGCGGCACGAGCATCCAGACGGCGCCCCGTCCGGCGACCGCCGCCGCGACCGCCGCCACGTCCGCGCCGGAAGGAGCCTCCGGCGTCCACCAGCCCGGGTGGCGTGCGACGGCGGACGGGTAGGCGACGAGTCGCGGCGCGAGGCGGCCGCGGTCCGCGGCGATGCGGAAGGGCAGGTAGAGGCCGGGACCCGCGAAGAGCGTATCCGCGGGACGGGCCAGCCGGTCGACCACGCGCGCGGCGCGTCCTGCCGCCGAAGGGGGATGGGGCCCGGCCGCCGCGGCGGCGAGCGTGAGGATCCCGAGCACGGCCGACGCCGCGACTCCGGCGCGCGCGAGGCGGCTCGAGCCGGCCGCGCGGGCGACCGCCCACAGCCAGACGGGAAGCACGGCCATCTCGGTCCGCCCCGCGAAGGCGAACGGCACGACGAGGGACGCCGCGAGCGAGAGGACGAGGACGGCGGCGACGAAGATCGCGGCGTCGCGGATCGCGGCGTCGGCGCCCGCCGCGCGCACGACGGCCACCGTCAGGAGAAGGGCGGCGGCGATCCCCAGAGCGAAGACGGCGTCCGGCGGCGAGGGGCCGAAGGGCGCCGGCACGCGGCCCGCGCCTCCGAGGGCCGAAAGAAACCCCACGGCCGAAGCGGCCGGAGGCTCGCGCATCCAGGCGACCGCGCCCGGGGGCTGCGCCGCGAGGATCGGGATCCACGGCGCGAAGAGGAGGACCGACACGGCCAGCGCGGCGGCGGTCCGGATGCGGCGGCGCGCCAGCGCGAGAACGAGAAGCACCGCGACCGCCGGGAGGGCCAGGTAGTGCGTGTAGAGGGCGGCCGCGCCGAGCGCGCCGACGGCGGCGAGCTGCCGGGGGCGTTCGGCCGCTTCGAGGGCCTCGCGAAAGAGGAGAAAGATCAGGACCGCGAGAAGCGCGTACGCGCGTGCCTCGCCTGCGTAGAGGCCGAGGAGCGCCGACGTGCCGAAGAGGACGAGGGCCGCGCGCCGCGCGCCGCGCGACGGCAGGGCGCGCGCGGCGAAGAGCAACGCCAGCGCGGCCAGAAACGAGAGAAGCCGCACCGCGCGATCGTCGCCCGCGATCTCGCCCAACGCGACGAACGGTTTCGCGACCGCGTAGAAGCCGGGCGGCCCGGAGTCGTTGCGCAGGGCCGACACGCCCGTCGCGGGCGCCATCCTCGCGACCCAGACCGTGAAGAGCTCGTCGGACCAGAGCGGACGCGCGGCGAGCAGGGCGAGGCGGGCGGCGATCGCGAGGGCCACGGCCGCCACCGCGAGGCCCGCGCTCCAACGCGCCCGGTTTGGTGCTGGAGACTCGATGCCCTATCCTAAACCGACCTCTTGAGCATTCCTCGCGAGTCGCCTCCGTCGGCACCCCGGCGAACCCGGGCTCTGCCCGTCGCCGCCTTCGCGCTGCTCGTTCTCACCGCGTACGCCGACCCGCTGTTTCTCCGGCGCAACTTCATCGGGCGGGATTTGATCGTCTACAACCTTCCAGTCGAGAAATCCGTCCACGACGCGTGGGCGGCCGGGTCGGTTCCGGTCTGGTCGCCGGACGTCTCGGGCGGCCGGCCGCTCGCGCCGAACCCGAACGCGGGATTCCTCTATCCGGTGCGGCCTCTCCTCGCACCCCTGCCGTTTCCGCTCGCGATGCGTCTCTATCCGGTGCTTCACTGGGTCGCCGCGGGCGCCGGCATGATCCTGCTTCTAACCGCGCTCGGCGCGTCCCGCGGTGCGGCGGTTCTCGGCGCCGCGACCTATGTCTTTTCCGGCGCCGTCGTCTCCGAGGTCTACTTCACGAACTTCCTGCCGGGCGTGACGCTCATCCCGTGGACGCTGTGGGCCCTGATCCGGCCGGCGCGCTCGCCCGCGAAGCGGCTCCTCGGGATCGCCGCCATCTACGCGCTGATGTTCCTCGCGGGCGACGTCTTCACGATCGTCATCGCGATGGGTGCCGGCGCAATCTGGATCGGGACGGAGGAGCCGCGCGGGACGCGCCGCGGGTCGTTCGTGTGTCTCGCGGCCGGCGCGGCGCTCGGAGCGCTCCTCGCCGCGCCGCAGATCCTCGCGACCGGGCTCATGGTCCCCGAGACGCATCGCGCGGTCATCGGAATGAAGCTCGCCGAAGTCTTCGCGTTCTCGGTGAAGCCGTGGCGCCTTTTCGAGCTCCTCGCGCCGTTTCCCTTCGGCGCGACATGGTCCAACTCGACCCACGACATCTGGGGAGTCTCGGCCTTCCAGTTCCTGTTCGCGTCGCTCTACTGCGGCGCGGCCGCCGTGATCGGGATCGTCGAAGTCTCCCTCCGTCCCGCCGGGCTTCCGGGCGCGCGTTTCGCACGGACGCTCGCCGCGGCGGCGATTCTGCTCGCGGTGCCGCCGAGCCTCGCCCCGAAGGCCGTCCTCGCGTGGCCTTCCTTCATTCCCCTGCGCTATCCGGAGAAGTTCTGCATCGCGCTCGTGTTTGCGCTCGCGGTCGCCGCCGGGATCGCGGCCGAGCGCTGGCGCGCCCCCGGTGCTTCCCACGGCGCGCTCGCCGTGGCGGCCCTGCTCGCGGCGCTGACGCTCTTCGCGAAAGCCTCGCCGGCGCGCGCGGGAGAGACGGCCGCGGCCGCGATCGGGGCGACGGGCGATGCGGCGGCGCGCGCGGGCCGCGAGCTGCCGGCAGCGCTCTCCGAGGCGGGGCTCGCCTGGGCGGCGGCCGCCCTGGCGCTCGCGGCGCTCGCCGGTCCGAAGCCGGCGCGGGCGCTCGGGTTCGGCGTCCTGGCGCTCCTGCCGGTCGTCGCGAATCGGAGGATCGCCCGCACCGAGAGCGAAGACGCGATCTTCACGCCGACCGCGTACGCCCGGGCCGTCGCGCGCCGTGATCCCGGCGGACTCTTCCGGACGCTCGACGAATCGAGTTACCGTCCGTCTTCCGCGCTCCAGAGCTCCGCGCTGGCGCCCGATCCCGGCGCTCTCGACTACTCGCGCCGTGTCTGGTACCTGCACACCCAGGGCCTCTGGCATCGCGGCACGGTCTTCAACTCGGATCTCGACGTCGGCGATCTCTCGCGCGTGGACAGCTTGCGGCGCTACTCGTCGGCCGCCGCGACGCTTCCGAACGCCGGAGCGTTTTTCGGCAGCTTCGCCCTGCGTTTCGGGATTCGCTATCGGGATCAGGATGCGATGACGGGATACGCTGCGTTCGGCGGCGACGGCCTGCAGTCCTGGGACGAAAACCGGCTCGCGGCGCCCGACATTCGCCTGCTCGAACGGTGGCGCGAGGAGCCGGACGCGCTCGCGGCGCTGGCCGCGATGCCGAAGATGGAGCCGGGCGACCTGATGCTCGAGACGGAGCGATCGGCGGCGGGCGCGGCGCGGCCGGGGAAGATCCGCGTGCTCGAGAAATCGCCTGGACGGCTGCGCCTCGACGTCTCGGCGCCGGACGCTTGCTGGCTCTTCGTGCTCCGCGGCTTCTGGAACCATCGCACGGTGACCCTCGACGGGCGCGAGGTGCCGACGGTTCCCGCGCAGATCGCGTTCACGGCCGTCGCAATCCCGCCGGGCGACCACCGGCTCGACTGGATCGAGCGCGTGCCCGGCGGGGAGGTCTCCTGGCTGGGGCCGCTCGCGTTCGGCGTCATCGCGCTCGGGCTTCTGCGGCGCGAGCGCGTGCGGGCGCGCGCCTCGTGACGCGCGAGGTCGAGAAGGCCGAAGGCAGCCGCCACGGGACGCTCCTGCCGGCGTTTCTCTTCGCCGCCTTCGTGATCGCCGTCTACGGCGACACGCTCTTCTCGCGCGGCGTCTTCGTCGGGCGCGACCTCGTCGCGTACAACCTGCCTCTCGAGAAGTCGATCCACGACGCCTACGCGCGCGGCCGCCTTCCGGTCTGGTCTCCGGAGATCTCGGGCGGGCGGCCGCTGCTGCCCAACCCCAACGCCGGCGCGCTCTATCCCGTGCGCATCCTGCTCTCGGCGCTTCCGTTCGCGGCGGCGATGCGGATCTTCCCCGTGCTGCACTGGGCGCTCGCGGGCATCGGCGCCATGCTCCTGCTCCGCGCGATCGGCGCCTCGGCGTCGGCGGGGATGGTCGCGGCGGCCGCGTACGCGTTCTCCGGCGTGGCCGTGTCGGAGGTCTTCTACCCGCACATCCAGCCGGGACTGATGCTCCTCCCCTGGCTCCTGTGGGCGGCCGCGCGGCCGTGGCGCCGCCCGGCGTGGCGCTCGCTCGTTCTCGCGATCTTTCTCGCGCTCGACTTCCTCGCCGCGGACGTCTTCACGGCCGGCGTCGCCCTCGCCGCGCTCGGGCTTTGGATCGCGTTCGAGGTCTCGTCGGACGGCCGATCCCGGCTCGCGAGGGACCTCGCCGTGGCGGTTGGCCTGGCGGTTCTCGCCGCGCTGCCGCAAATCGCGGCGACGGCGCTGTGGATTCCCGAGACCAACCGCGCGGTTCTTGGCATGACGCTCGGCGAGGCCGCGCATTTCTCCGTCTCGCCCTGGCGGGCCCTCGAGCTCGTCGTGCCGTATCCGTTCGGCGAGACCTGGGGGCTCGACCCGCGCGGCGTCTGGGGCTGGGCCGCGTTCGCACCGGCCTCGATGGGTCTCTTCGCGACGCTCTACGCCGGAGCGCTCGCGCCGATGGCGCTCGCGACGACGGCGCGGCGGCGCGACCGCGGCGTGCGCTTCGCCTGGTGGCTGTTTCTTCTCTCCGCAGCGGCGGCGATTCTGCCGGGGCTCGCGGCGAAGGCTCTCGGGGACGCCTCCTCGCCGATCGCCCTGCGGAATCCCGAGAAGTTCGCCTTCGCGGCGACGCTCGCGCTCGCGATCCTATCGGGGCTCGCCTTCGACGTCTATCGCGCGCGGGGCCGCGGGCCGCGCCGCGGGCTCGCGGTCGCCGGACTTCTCGCGCTTCTCGCCGCTTTGGGAACGCTGGCTCCCTCGGCCACGCGAGCGGCGACGCGCGCGCTCGCGGGCCGCGCGCCGGCGCCCGAGTCGGCCGCGACGCAAATTCCGGCCGCGCTCTCCGAGGCGGCGCTCCTCTGGATGGCGACGCTCGGCGGAATCGCGCTGGCCCGGCGCGAGGGGCGCGCGACGCGCGCGGCGGCCGTGCTCCTCCTGGCGGCCGTTCCCGTCGCGGCCACGCGGCGCATCCCGGCGGCCGCGAGCGAGGGGGCCGCGTTCGCGCCGACGCGGCTCGCGCGCGAGATCCGGAAGGACGACCCGCACGGCGCCTTCCGCACGCTCGGCGAGTCGATCTACGCACGGCCCGAGGCATTCCTCGCCGCCACCCGCGCCGTCCCCGCCGAGCCGCCGGCCGACAGCTGGATCTACGACACGGCGGTCTTCTGGAATCGCGGCACCGTCTTCAACTACGACTTCGACGCGGGAGACCTCGCGCGAGTCGAGAGTCTGCGGAAGCTCTCCGGCGTCGCCGCGGCGTCGGCGGACGGCGGGCCGTTCTTCGCGAACCTCGCCCTGCGCTATGGCGTGCGTCCCCGGAGCCAGCCGCCCGTCCCCGGCTTCGCGCCGTTCGGCGGCAACGCGGCGCAGAGCTGGGACCGAAACGACGCGGCGCTTCCGGACATCCGGTTCGCGGCGCGCTGGACGGAGACCGCGGGGCCGCTCGAGTCCGCGGTCGCGCTCCCGCGGGCCCGCCTCGGCGATCTCGTGATCGAGACCGGCGGCCGCGGCGCCGGGGAAGGGGGGCCCGGCCGGGTGCGCGTCGTCGAGCGGACGCCGGAGCTCCTGCGGCTCGAGACGGAGTCTGAGCGGCCGGCGTGGCTCTTCGTGCTGCGCGCGTGGTGGCCCTATCGGGACGTGACGGTGGACGGGGGTCCGGTCGAGACGGTCCCGGCCTACCTCGCGTTCACGGCGGTTCCCGTGCCCGAGGGGAAACACGCCGTCCTGTGGCGCGAGCGGGTGCCGGGCGGCGGCGCCTCGCGTTTCGGGCCGATCGCGGCGGGAATGGCCGCGGCGGCCCTTCTCGTTTCCGGATCCCGACGAACATGAAAAATCGCCGGAGTTTTCTGACGGCTGCGGCCGCCGTGCTGGCGATCGCCGCCGGTGCCTGCGCGCGGAAAGAGGTCTCCCGCATCGAGGCCGACACGACGCGCACGCAGGCGGAATGGCTCGCCTTCGAACCCGTGCGTCTCCTGCGGGATGCCGTCCGCATCGACACGTCGGAAGGCAAGCCCGAAGAGCCCGCGGCGCGCTTCTTCCAGCATTTCTTCGACTGCGAGGGAATTTCGAGCGAGATCGTCTGTCCCGCCCCGGGGCGCTGCAACGTGCTCGCGCGCCTGCCGGGCCGGCGGCGCGACGGCGCCTTGCTGCTTCTCAACCATCTCGACGTCGCCGAAGCCGACCCGCAGTACTGGAAGGAGGGGCCGCCGTTCGAAGGCGTCATCAAGGGCGGCTATCTCATCGGGCGTGGCACCTACGACATGAAATGCATCGGCGTCGCCCAGGCGCTCGCGCTCGTCTCTCTGAAGCGCCTGGGCGTCGTCCCGGAGACCGACATCCTCTTCCTCGGCGAGGCCGACGAGGAGACGGGGCAGCGCTGGGGCTCCGCCTGGCTCCTCGCCAACCGCCCGGAATGGTTCGCGGGCGTGGCGGCGGTTCTGAACGAGGGCGGCACGACCGAGATGATTCTGCGCCAGGTGCGCTTCTGGGGTCTCGAGACGCTGCAGGCGGGGTTCGCCTCGGCGGACCTGCGAGCCGCGACGGGAAAGCCCCTCGAGGATCTCGTCGGGCGCTGGAAGAAGCTCACGTCGACGCCGGTCGCGCCGCATCCCCACGTCGTGCTGGGCTTCGACCTGCTCGCAAACCATCTCGTCAACCCGCTGACCGATCCGCTGCGGCATCTCGACCGCGTGCGCCGCAACCCGGCGGAGCTCGCCGCGCTGCCCGACCGGTACGGCGCGTTCCTCGAGGCGCGGATCTTCTGGACTCCCGTCGTTCCCGAGCCGCCGGACGCGAAAGAGACGCGCCGCGCCTTCGTGATCGTCTCGACGCCTCCGGGCGTGGATCCCGGCTCCTTTCTGGACCCGATCCTCCAGGACGCCTCCCGCTCCGCGATCACGTCCGCCTGGTCCTTCTCGACCGGGCCCACGACGGCGAGCCCATACCCGACGCCGTTCACGGAGCTCCTGCGCCGGGCGATCGAGGCGCATTCGCCGGGCGTTCCGTTCGGGCCCGTGCCGACCTTCGGCGGCTACACCACGTCGATCCTGTTTCGGAATCGCGGCATCCCGGCCTACGGCTTCCTGCCGATCCCGATGAACATCACGGATTCCGTGCGCCGCCACCGCGAAGACGAGCGCATCTTCCTGCGCGACTACCTCGGTGGCGTGGCGCTCTATGGCGACGTGGTGGCCGACTACGCGGTGAATCCTCCGAAATAGGGCGCTCAGACCCGGCGTCAAGATTTGTCACCGTCAGTCGGCGGGATTTGACAAATCACGGCGGTTGGAATTCATCACTCAAAACCCAAATCACAGAAAACAAGCGACTTGGCCGCTTGCCAAACTGGCTTCACCCTTGCGAAGAATGGGTTCGACGGAAATAGAGGGAATGGGAACAGAGGGACACTTAGGAGGCAGAATGAAGAAGCGGGAAGCTGGTTTCACACTGATCGAGCTGTTGATCGTCATCGCGATCATCGGCATCTTGGCCGCGATCGCGATCCCCAACCTGCTCAACGCGGTGCAGCGCGGCAAGCAGAAGCGGTCCATGTCCGACATGCGCGCGCTCGCCACGGCGATCGAGTCGTATGCCGTGGACAACAACTACTACCCGAACGCGGCGGCTGGGAACTGCAACCCGGGTCTCTTCACGACGAGCTTCCCGGGCGGCAACCTCGCTCTGACGTCGTTCACCAACCTGCAGCCGACCTACATCGCCCAGGTTCCGCGTCAGGACGGCTGGGGCCGGTTCTTCCGCTATGCCACGGGAAACAACAACAACGACTACCGGATCGAGTCGGCCGGTCGCGACGGTTCGGCGGGCTCCCTGGTCTGCGGCACGACGACCGACTTCAACGACGACATCGTGTACGCCGACGGAACGTTCATCCAGTGGCCTGAGGGTACCCAGCAGTAACTCTCTCGACGGAACGCAGTCGAGAGCGTTCGGGACTCGACGAGGAAGCGGCCCCGGCGTATATCCGGGGCCGCTTTTTTTATGAAACGAAATACCCGGGGCTTCACCCTGATCGAGCTGCTGATCGTGATTGCGATCATCGGCATCCTGGCCGCGATCGCCATCCCCAACCTGCTCAACGCGGTGCAGCGCGGCAAGCAAAAGCGGTCCATGGCCGACATGCGGGCACTTGCGACCGCCATCGAGTCGTATAACGTGGACAACAATTTCTTCCCGTCGGCCGCGTGCAATCCCGGAGTCTTCACCGTGGCGGGCGGGTCGCTCGCTCTGACGTCCTTCACAAACCTGACTCCGACCTACATCGCCCACGTGCCTCTGCAGGACGGCTGGGGACGGTTCCTGGCGTACGCCGTGGACAACGCGCTGTCGAAGTACAACGTCCGCAGCTTCGGCCGCGACGGCTCGAGCAGTTCCTTCGTGTGCGGGACGACGACCGATTTCAACGATGACATCGTCTACTCCAACGGGACGTTCGTGCAGTGGCCGGAGGGGACGCAACAGTAAGCCGTCGCTGCCGTCGCTGCGGCTTGCTCGGGCTCCTGCGCTCGCGCACCGGCGGCCGACTCGGCCAAAGGGCCTCGATCGTCCGCCTGGATCCCTCGCTTCGCCTTCGCTCCCGCGGCGTGCGCCTCCTCCCTCGCTTCCGCTCGGGAGACTTCGCACGCCGCGAGCCATTGGATGAGTCCGGCTGGAGCAGCCGTTCGCAGCGCGACCAAGGTTTGCGAAGTGCACCGAGCAAACCGACTCGCGCTGCGGGAGCCGGAGCGCAGTGAGGGAATCAGGCGAGCGGTCGAGCTCCTTTGGGCGAGCCGCGAGCCGGTGCGCCGGACGGCGCGTCGAGGAAAGGACGTTCACTGTGACCTGAGGACGAGCGCCGTCGGGCGCAGATTCCCGAGCAAGCGAAGGCGACGACTTACAATGACCACGTGCGCCGCGCGTTTGCCTCGGGCGTCCTCGCCGCCGCGGCGCTGATTCCTCCGGCGGTCTGGCTCGCGCCGGCGCTCCTGCAGAAGCGGGCGCCGAGCTTCCGCGACCAGGCGGACTTCTTCTTCCCCCTGAAGCTCTTCACGGCCGATCGCCTGCGCGCCGGGCGGATCCCGCTGTGGAATCCGCTTTCAGGCTGCGGCGAGCCCTGGCTCGCCAACGCGCAGTCGGGTGTCTTCTATCCGCCGACCTTCCTCTTCCTCCTGCCGGGACCGGCCCTCGCGGCGGGCCTGTTCCTCTTTTTCCACTTCGGCGTCGCCGTTTGGGGCACGTGGCGGTTCTGCAAGGAGGAGGGCGTCACCGACGCGGGAGCGCTGGCCGGCGCCCTGGTCTTCGCGGGCTCGGGGGCCGCGGCGTCGCTGTCGGCGTACTGGAACCATTTCGGCGCCTTCGCCTACCTGCCGGGGATCCTGGCGCTCGCGCGATCGGGGCTGCGGACGCGCGGCGCGGCCGCGGGGATGTCGGCGCTCGTGGGCCTGCAGGCGATGGCGGGCAGCCCCGAGCTCTCGGCGCTCACGATCCTCCTCTCGGCCGTCTTCGCCTTCGCGCGGCGCGAGGAGCCTGCGACGGGGTGGCGGGAGACGACCGCGGCGCAGACCCGGCGCCGGGCGGCGGGCCGCGGTCCTGACGGGGCTCGCGCTCGCGGCGTGGGTGCTCGTTCCTCTGGGAGAGCTCGCGATGCGATCGGAGCGCCGCGCCGCGTTCCCGGCTGCCGAGCGCGAGGTCGGCGCGGTGCACGCGGGCGCGGCCGCCGCGGCCCTCGGCGCGCCGGACGACTGGGCCGGAAGCTTCTTCCTCGCGTCGGTCTATCTCGGCCCGGTCGCGCTCGCCGCTTGCGCCGCTGCGCTCGCCGATCGCGAACGGCGCCGCCTCGTCGGGATTCTGGCGGCGATTGCCCTCGCCGGGATCCTGCTCGCTTCCGCCGGTCCGCCCGGCGCGTGGATCCGCGCGTTGCCCGGCCTCGACCGAATCCGCTATCCCGCGAAGGCGCTCGCGGCGACGCTCTTCGCGGCCGCCGTTCTCACGGGCCTCGGTTTCGACGCGCTGCGATTTCTGCCCGCGCGGCGCGTTCGCGGAATCCTCGCGGCCGTCTGCCTGGTGCTCGGCGCCGCGGCGTTCGCGTGGCCCGGACGCCCGATGCCCGTTCGCGCCGCCGCCGCCGCGGGAGCGGCAGCGCTGGCGCTCCTCGCGCTCGCACGCGCGTCGCGGCCGGCGGTCGGCGCCGTGTTTGCGGCGGCGGCCGCGCTCGCTCTCCTCACGGGCTACACCCTCGGCAACCTCTCGCTCTTCCGGTTCGTGCCCGAGGAGGAGATCCGGAAACGTCCGGACGCGATCGAGTTCCTCGCGAAGCTACCCGGCCGCACCCTGACGCCGTCGATGACCGCGCTCGCACCGTGGGTCTCGCGCGACTGGAGCTTCGACGCCGCGATGGCGCGCCGCCAGCGCGAGGCGCTCATCGGCTATACGAATCTGCTCGGGGGAGTCCGCACGCTTCGCTCGGCGGCCGCCCTCCCAACCGAGGCCGCCCGCCGCCTCGCCGACGCCGTGGACGCCGCCGCGGACCCGTCCCTGCCCGCGGGGCTCGCGAGCGGCCGCGTGCTGTGGACTCCGTTTCTCCCCGGGACGCTCGGCTCGCGCAAAGTTGGCGACTTCTTCCGCGCGCCGCTCAATCCCTATCGGCCAAGAGTTTCTTTCGTGTCCGCTTACAGCGTCGAGACGGACGCCGGCCACGCGTGGGCGCGCGCCGCGAGCTCCGAAGGCGATGAGGGCCGACGGGTCTTTCTGTCGCGGGAGCCCTCGCCGCGGCCCGAGGCGGGCGGCGGAAAGTACGTCGTGGCCGGCATCTCGGCGGAGGAGCCGGAGCGGATCGCGGCCGACGTGTCCGCCGATCGCGCCGGCCTGCTCGTCCTGACCGATCTCGCCTATCCGGGCTGGACGGCGCGTGTCGACGGAGCGCCCGCGGAGATTCTCCTCGCCGACGGCTCGTTCCGCGCCGTGGCAGTTTCGGCGGGCTCCCATCGCGTGGAGTTCCGGTATCGGCCGATTTCGGTCTACGCCGGCGCGGCGATCTCGGCCGCCGCGCTCCTGGGGCTTCTCGTCTGGTGGCGGCGCCCCGAGACCCCCGGGAGGGCGGCGTGAGCGCTCTCGCGTCGCCCCCGTTCGAGTCGCTCGGCGTCTTCGGTCTCGTCATCGCGGGGGTCGCGGGCTCGATCGTGGGCAGCTTCCTGAACGTCCTCATCCACCGGCTTCCGCGCGAGGAGTCCGTCGTCCACCCGGGCTCGCGCTGCCCATCCTGCGGTGCTTCGATCGCGCCGTGGGACAACGTGCCGGTCCTCTCCTGGCTCGTGCTCCGCGGCCGCTGCCGCGCTTGCCGCGCCGGGATCTCGCCGCGCTACCCGCTCGTCGAGCTCGTGAACGGCGTTCTGTGGGCCGTCTTCTTCCTGCGCTCGCCGTCCGCCGCCGACTTCGCCTCGGGCGCGCTCCTCTCCTCGGCGTGCATCGCGCTCGCCTTCATCGACGCCGACGTCCAGCTTCTGCCTGACGTGATCACTCTCCCGGGCATCGTCATCGGGCTGGTCCTCTCGTTTTTCACGCGGGAGCGGACGCCGCTGCAGGCGTTCGTCGGCGCCGCGGTCGGCGGGGGAGGCCTCTATCTCCTCGGATGGACCTGGAGCCGTCTGCGCCGCGTGGACGCGATGGGGCTCGGAGACGTCAAGATGCTCGCGATGATCGGCGCCTTTCTCGGAGGGTGGGGCGTTCTGCTCACCGCGTTCTTCGCGTCGGTCTCCGGCAGTCTCGTCGGCCTCGCCCTCATCGCGCGCAAGCGCGGGAGTCTGCGCACCGAGATTCCGTTCGGCGTCTTCCTCGCGATGGGCGCGATCCTCGCCGCGCTCGCAGGCACGGGCCTCCTCGAGAGCTATCGCGCGCTCTGGGCGCGCTGACGCGCCCTTCAGCCGCCGAGCGGCTTCACGTAGATCCAGCGGTGCGGCAGATCGAGGTACACGTGGAATCGGCGCAGCAGCGGCGCGCCGATCGCGCCGTCGTCGCCCCAGTCGGCGTCGAAGCCCGCGCTCTGAATCCGTGTCGGAATGGAAGGCAGGCGCAGCGTCCCCCAGACGAGCCCGGAGAGCTCCGCGGCGTCCGGCGCGAGGCCGAGCTCCGCGGCCGTTCGTGACGCGAGACACAGTGGAGACTTCGTCGTCACGCCGGCCCGCAGCCGCAGGCGTCGTCCCGCCCGGAAGAGGATCGCCGCCGGGATGTTCCCGTCGTCGTCCACGGCGTTGCGGCCGAATCCCTCGGGCTCGACCCAGCGGGCCGGGTCGTGGATGCGCACGCGGCCGGCGCCCGGATCGATCTCGAGGATCGCCTCGCGCGTGAGCACGCCGCCGGCGACCGCGTCGACACCCTCGGGCGTTTCGCCGATCTCGACGTGGAGGCCCGGCATCGCGAGCGAGCCGATCGCGAGCGTGACGCCGTCGGCGAGGATCCGCCCGAAGACGTCCCGACGTCCCGAGAGGCCGGCGCGATGCGCGAGCTCCGGCGTGACGCGCAGGGGTCCCGAAGCGTCCGCGTCGAGCGCGAGGCGCGCCGGTTTGCCCGAGACGGTTGCCGGTATGACGAGGCGCGACGGCTCCGGGTCGAGCGCTGCCTCCGCGAAGGGCTCCGCGAACTGGCCGTGCCAGCCGCCGACGGTCGGATCGGGCAGACGCCGCGTCGGCAGCCCCGTCCACACGATCTCTCCCGCGACGGGAAGTCGAGAGAGGTCCCGGAAGCGCGTCGCGTTCTCGAACTCGAGGTGGAAGCGCGGCGACGTCGCGCGGCGCAGCGTCTTCGCGTCGCGGTCGAAGCCGAGGCCGAGATCGTTGCCGCCGAGAGGTCGCAGCGAGATCGCCAGGCCCGACGCGTCCGCCGGACCGAGCGCGAGCTTCGCGCGCTCGCGGTCGTCGAAGAGGTACGCGCGCCGCCAGAAATAGGATCGGGTGAGCAGCTCCGCGAGCATCGGCTCGGATCCGACCCGCGTGACGCCGTCCTCGTCGATGTAGAACGCCTTGCGGCCCTGGATGCCGCGCACGGTCGAGACCCCGGCGGAGGTGATGGTTTCGCGGTAGCGCGCGCCCTCCCACTCGATCTCGACGAGACCCGAGGCGCCCGCCCCGACCCCCTCGCCGCCGGCCGGCGAGAGGCGCACGCGGATCGACCCGGCGGCCGGGAGCGGGCGCAGGCCCGATTTCACGCGATAGTCCCTCAGCAGGCGGTCCGCGATGCGTCCCGCGGAAATGCGCCCGCAGGCGCCGGCGAGCAGTGCCGCGACCGCGAGAATCGCCGCAGGCGCCGCGAGACGAAAGACGCCTAACCCGCAGGGCCGGCAGCGGTTGGAGGCGCCTAGAAATGGCTCGCGCGAGTCGGCCGAGGAGGCGCGCCGAGGCCGGGGCGAAGGAGCCTGCGGCCCGGCGCCTCGCGGGACGACGCGCCGCCGCCGAGGTCGCAATCCGGGGTGAGCGGGGGGCCGTGGCATGCGAGGTCGAGAGCGCATCTTAGCGCGCGAAGGCGGGTCCTTGCGCGAAGCGACTCTCCTTCGATGCGGGCGATTTTTTCTTGCGCACCCGCGCGCCCGGCGCATTAGAATACGCAACCGTTTCGACACGCCGCATGCGGCGATCCCAATTTTCGAAGAAGGGGTAGTGAAATATGGCAAAGGACGGGAAGGCGCTCTCGAAGTCCCAGACCGCGGATCATCTGGCCAAGTCCACCGGCACGACCAAGAAGCAGGCGACACAGTTTCTCGACGACCTCACGGCCCTCTCCTACAAAGAGGCGAAGAACAGCTTCACCATTCCGGGCATCGGGAAGCTCGTGCTCGTGAACCGGAAGGCTCGCATGGGCCGCAACCCCGCGACGGGCGAAGAGATCAAGATTCCCGCCAAGCGCGTCGTGAAGTTCCGCGTCTCCAAGAAGGCGAAGGACGCGATTCTGGGACCGAAGAAGTAGATCTCTCGAAACTCGCGTGAGAAAGGGCGGCCTTCGGGCCGCTCTTTTTTTTGTGGCGATTCTCTCCGGCCCGCGTGGGTTATCCTGATCGCGGCGATGGTTTCGCGCAAGGCCGGCTTGGCCGCTCTGCTGCTCTGCCTCGCGGCCCCCGCGGCGCTCCTCTCCGCGGGCTGGCCTCTTTCCCTGCGCGACGGGATCCCCAAGAGCCTGCCCGGCTGGGACCCGGCGCCGCGCGACCCGCTGCCCGACACCGACGAGAACGAGATGGGCACGTACACCGAGGTGTCCCGCTTCTTCCAGAAGATCGAGCCCTCCGCGGCGCGCCAGTTCCGGATCGTCGTGCAGGACTACGGGAAGGGCGCGGACCTCGAGGGCGCGATCCGCAAGGCGATGGCCGAGGCGGGCAAGACGGCCGGCGTCGAGACGGCGGAGACGAAGGTCGGGGGATTTCCCGCGTACGCGATCACGGATCACTCGCAGGGGCAGCCGACGACCCTCGTGACCGTCGTCCTCTCGCCCGGACGCCTCGTGCTCGGGCAGGGAGCCAACGTCGAGCAGCCGGACGCGCTGAAGCTCCTCGCCCGGGTCGACTTCGCGAAGGTCGCCGCGGCACAGTGATCCCGTGAAGCCTCTCGTGCGCCGCGCGCGCCGCGAGGACTGGCCGCGCATGCTCGAGCTCGAGCGCGAGCTGGCGCACTTCGAGAAGATGCCGCCGCCGGACGACGCCGAGGCGGCGCGCCTCGCCGCCTGGATCTTCGACACGGGCCGGGCGGAGTCCTTCGTGGCCGAGCTCGACGGACGGATCGAGGGCCATGCGATCTTCTACGAGGGGATCAATTCATTCCGCGCGCGGCCGTTCCTCTTCCTCGAGGATCTCGTCGTGACGGAGGCGGCGCGTGGGAGAGGCGTCGGAGAGGCGCTCGTCGCCGCGGTGGCGCGAGAGGCCGTCGCGCGCGGCGCCGTGCGGATCGAGTGGTCCGTGCTCGATTGGAACGAAGGCGCGCTGCGGTTCTATCGCCGACTCGGCGGCTACCCGCCGACCGAGTGGCTGCGCTACATCCTGGAGGGCGAGGCGCTCGCGCGGCTGGCGGCGGAGTAGGGCTCTCCGTCGTGCGGAGTAGGCTCTACACGCCGACCGGGTGCCAGGTGGTCTTGGTCTCGATGAAGGCTTCGATGAGGTCGAGACCCTGCGCCTTCTCGGCGAAGAGATCCGGCGGCGCATAGCGCTTCACGCGCTTGACGTTGACGGCGGCGTCCTGCGCGATTGCCTTCGAAAGCGCCGTATTAGCGCCGGCGTCGCAGATCGCGTTGACGTCCATGTGACGCGCGAGGTGCGGCACGAGCTCTTCCTTGCGGCCGGAGATCAGGTTCGCGACGCCGGCCGGCAGGTCGGAGGTCGCGAGCACCTCGCCGAGCTCGAGCCCGGCCAGCGGATGCCGCTCCGAAAGCAGCACGACTGCCGTGTTGCCCGAGACGATCACCGGCGCCAGATACGTCACGAGGCCGAGAAGCTCGGGCGTCTCCGGCGCGACGACGCCGACCACGCCCGTGGGCTCCGGCACCGAAAAGTCGTAGTACGACGACGCGACGGGATTGACCGTCGAGAGGAGCGCTCCGTACTTGTCGGACCATCCGGCGTAGTGGACGAGCCGGTCGATCGCCGCGCGCACCTCGCGCCGCGCGGCGGCGGGGGAGAGGCCCCGGCTCTCACGCAGGATCTTCTCGAACGACTCCGCTCGTCCCTCGAGCATCTCCGCCATGCGGTAGAGGATCTGCCCGCGCAGGTATCCGGTTTTCTTCGCCCAGCCGTCCTGGGCGCCGCGCGCCTTTCCGACGGCGTCGCGCACGTCCTTGCGCGACCCGCGCGAGACGTTGGCGAGGAGCGCCTTTTTCGGCGAAAGGATCGGGTCCGAGCGGCCCGACTCGGTGCGCACCATTTCGCCGCCGATGAACATCTTGTAGGTCTTTCGGACGTCCAGGCGAGGCCGACCGAGTTGCCCGTTTGTCACGGTCGCCATCCGGCCGGCCGGCCGCGGAAGAGGGTTTTCAAGTTTGCTCGGCGAGGTGAGCCGCAAGAGCACGTCACGCGAGCTCCACGTATTCCTTCAAGCCCTGCACGCCGCCCTCGCGCCCGAACCCCGACTCCTTGTAGCCGCCGAAGGGCGAGGCCGGGTCGAACTTGTTGAACGTGTTCGCCCACACGACGCCGGCGCGGAGCTTCGAAGAGACCTTGAAGATCTTCGACCCCTTGTCGGTCCAGACGCCGGCCGACAGGCCGTAGGGCGTGTTGTTCGCCTTCTCGATCGCTTCCTCCGGCGTCCGGAACGTCATTACGGCGAGCACAGGGCCGAAGATCTCCTCGCTCGCGATGCGATGCGACTGGGCGACGCCGGTGAAGAAGGTCGGCGGAAACCAGAAGCCTTTGAGGGGAATCTGGCACGCCGACTGGTGGAGCTCGGCACCCTCGTCGACGCCGCTCTGCACGAGCTCGCGGATCTTCGCGAGCTGCGCCGCGGAATTGATCGCGCCGACGTCGGTGTTCTTGTCGAGCGGATCGCCCAGCCGCAGCGTCGCGATCCGGTAGGCGAGCTTGCGGCGCACGACGGGCTCGATCGACTCCTGGACGAGCAGCCGGGAGCCGGCGCAGCAGACGTGGCCCTGGTTGAAATAGATGCCGTTGACGATCCCCTCGATCGCCTGGTCGATCGCCGCGTCCTCGAAGACGATGTTGGCGGCCTTGCCGCCGAGCTCGAGCGTGAGGCGCTTGCCGGTCCCGGCGACGGCGCGCTGGATGACCTTGCCGACCTCGGTCGACCCGGTGAAGGCGATCTTTGCGACGCGCGGATGGTTGACGACGTGCGCGCCCGTCTCGCCCGCGCCCGTGACGACGTTGACGACGCCGGGCGGCAGATCCGCCTCGCGGCAGATCTCGGCGAGCGCGAGCGCCGTCAGCGGCGTCGTCTCCGCGGGCTTCAGGACGACGGTGTTTCCGCACGCGAGCGCCGGCGCGATCTTCCACGCCGCCATGAGGAGCGGGAAGTTCCACGGAATGATCTGGCCGCAGACGCCCAGCGGCTCCGCGCGTCGCCCGCGGAACGCCGAGGAGAGCTTGTCCGCCCATCCCGCGTAATAGAAGAAGTGCGCGGCGGCGAGCGGGACGTCCACGTCGCGGGACTCCTTGATCGGCTTGCCGCCATTCATCGTCTCGAGCACCGCGAGGGCGCGCGCCTTCTCCTGGATCAGGCGGGCGATCCGGTAGATGTACTTGCCACGCGCGGCCGGAGCGAGCTTCGACCAGCGTTTCCGATACGCTTCCTCGGCGGCGCGCACGGCGGCGTCGACGTCGGCCGCGCCGGCCTCCGCGACCTCGGAGAGCACCGCCTCGGTGGCCGGATTGATCGTGCGGAAGTGCTTCTTCGAGCGCGGCGAGACGAACTTGCCGCCGATGAAGAGCCCGTAGCGCGGCGCGATGGCGACGTGATCGGTGGCCTCGGGCGACGGCGCGTAGCTCCAGGCGCCGCCGAACTCGAGGCTCGGGCGTTCGGCCGCGAGCTTCTCGGCCGCTTCCCGGCGCCGGGGATCGTCCCGAACCGTCGTGCTCAAGTCAGTCCTTCGTGAAGTAGTCGGCGCTCTGGTACCGACCGCTCGCTTCCTTGGCGAGCTGCATCAGGAGGTCGTTGGTCACCGTCGAGGCGCCGATGCGGAAGAGGTCCGGCGTCAACCAGGCGTCGCCGAGCGTCTCCTTGACGAGGACCAGCAGATGGAGCGCCTGCTTCGACGTGCGGATGCCGCCGGCCGGCTTCAGGCCCACGCGGCGGCCGGTCTCGAAGAAATGATCGCGGATCGCCTCGAGCATCACGAGGACGACGGCCGGCGTGGCCGCCGGGACGACCTTCCCGGTCGAGGTCTTGATGAAGTCCGCTCCGGCCGCCATTGCGAGATGCGAGGCCTTGCGGACGTTGTCGTACGTCTCGAGCTCCCCGGTCTCGAGGATGACTTTCAGGTGCGCGGGACCGCAGGCCTCCTTGACCGCGGCGATCTCCTCGAAGACGGCCGCGTACTCCCCCGAGAGGAAGGCGCCGCGGTCGATGACCATGTCCACTTCGTCGGCGCCCATCGCGACCGCGCGGCGCGTCTCGTCGATCTTGACGGGAAGCGGGACCAGGCCGGCGGGGAAGCCGGTCGCGACGGAGGCCACCTTCACGCCGCTCCCCGCCAGCGCCTCCTTCGCCACGGGCACGAGGTTCGGGTAGACGCAGACGGCGGCCACGTGTGGCACCGTCGTGTCGCCCGGAAGGGGCTGAACGGCCTTGCGGCAGAGCTGCCGGACCTTCCCCTCGGAGTCCTTGCCCTCGAGGGTCGTGAGGTCGAGCATCGAGATGGCGAGGCGGATTCCCGAGCGTTTCGCGTCCTTCTTGATCGAGCGCTTGCCGAGCGCCGTGGCGCGCTCCTCGACGCCCACGGCGTCCACGCGGGGCACGAGAGACAGGTCCAGAACCGGAGCCGCGGCGCTCATGGGAGTTTCGAAATTATAGGCCGCGCGGCCTCAGCCGTTGGGGATCTCCCAGAGCTCCCGGACCGCCGGATGGTCCCACGCGATCCGGTACTCGTCGGGCGCGGCAGGGTCGAAAACCTTCGTCACCATGTAAAGGAGGGAGCAGGGATTCGTCAGCGGCCGATAGCCGTGCGCGACGCCGGCCGGAATCCGCACGAGTTGCTCCGCGCCGTCGCCGGCGACGACGACCTGCGTCCGCCCGAGCGTCGGCGAGCCCTTGCGGATGTCGAGCAGGATGACTTTTGCCCGGGAGGGCGGCGGGAAAAACCAGATGTCCTCCTGCGCGAGGTGGTAGTGCAGGCCCTTGATGTGGCCGGCGGCGTCCACGGTAGAAAAATTGAGCTGGGCGGGGGACGCGCCGTCGAAGAAGCTCGCGAGCGCGGCGGAGGCTCCCTCGCCGCGGGCCCGGAAGATTTCGAGAAAGAAGCCGCGATCGTCCGTGTGCCGCGAGAGGCGAAGCGTCTTCACCCCCGGGATCGGCTCGGCGCGGACGTAGGACTTGGGCGCGGAGCGGAAATCCGGCGCGATGTCTTCGGGGGTCATGGCGGCGGGATTCTACAGAAAGGGCGGGCCGAAGCCCGCCCCGGGAATCGCGGCGAGCCCGGTCTACTTCATCGCCACCTTGGCGGCGGGCTTGATGTCGCCCTTGGCGGTCCAGGTGATGTTGAAGCCGTTCTTGTGATCCTGCTCGAAAGCGTTGTCGCCCTTCCAATGGTGCTTCGAGTACGCCAGGACGAATCCGTCGTTGGCGTTGGAGAACCAGTACTGGAGGTTCTTGATGACGACGGGCTGCGACTTGTCGGGCCGCATCGTGGCTGTCTTGTCGAGAGAGATCTCGGCCATGCCGCTCGCCATCTTTGCATGCGACATCTTCGCGTCGTCATGCCACTCGATCGAGTCCTCGCGGGTCGAGAACTTCTCCCACTTGACCGGGAAGACGATGTTCAAGAGCTCGCCGATGGCCTTGCGCTGCGGCTCGGACGACTTCTTGTCGAAGGTCACGACCGCCCACTTGGTCGGCATGCCCGGACCCGGGTGATGGTGCCACTCGCCTCCGAGATCGAGGTCGAGCCAAACGATCTGGTCGGACAGGTCCACGGCCCCGTAGTGGCTTCCCTTGCGGAACTTGTAAACGTTGTTCGCCTTGCAGGAGTGCTCGTCCGCGGAGGGCCCGAAGTAGCAGGTGCAGAAGAGCGGGCACGAGCACCCCTCGATCGTGTCCACCGTCACGTCATAGGTCGAAGCGCTCGGCTTGGCGGGGCCCGCCGCGAGAAGCGCTCCGGCGGCGGCAACGAAGAGAAAGAGGGCCAGGGGTTTCTTCATGCATTCCTCCTTTCACGCGATGGGCCGGCGCCGGGCGCCGCCCGCAGGCAAAAGCTCGGAAAGTTGTACGCCCGGCCTGCCTCGGAATCAAGGGCCTTCGCCTCCGTGCGGGGCGGTGCTACTCTCCGAGAATCGGCGGAGAATCGGCGGATCGGAGGGATCCATGCTTTCGAAACGTCTCCTCGCGAGCCTGCTCGGTTGCGGGATCGCCGTTGCGGCCTTCGCCGCCGACCCGAACACGAACGTCTCCATCGCCGTGGACGGCGCCGCGGTCGACGGCGTGACGGGCTACCGTATCGATTTTTCCCGCCAGGACATGCTCCGCACGGACTCGCGCCGGTTGGGGATCGCGTACTCGCCGGACCAGCGCCTGCTCACCCTCACGGTCACTCAGAAGGGTCTCGCGCAGCTGCAGGACTGGCTCAATCAGACCATGAGCGGCGGCACGCCGGCGACGCACACGGTGCAGGTCACGGCGAAGGACGAGAAGAACCAGGTTCTCGTCCGGTGGGAGCTCACGAACGTCGTTCCGACCACGCTCTCCTCGGCGGCGGCCGGCAACTTCATCGACGTCACCGCGACGCTCGAGTTCTCCTTCGACCAGCTGCGACTTCTCGAGGCGCGAAACAACTAGCGGGCTGCTGAAAAATTGATGCGGGCGTCGTGTCCGGCCGGAAGCGTTTCCTTCGCGAACGGCGGCCAAGACTTTTTGGCTCGGGTCGCGGTTGAGCCCTCCGGGCCGTTCAGTGGCCGCGGTTCAGTCCCTTGATGGCCTCGAGGAGACCGACGGGCGCCCGTTCGAAGCGAGCGCCGAATCCGGCCTGGCGCTCGGCCGCCCGGTTCTGGAAGACGACGTTGCCGCGCACGCGAAACGCCCGCGGGTCGCCGGGAAGCGAGAAGACGAGCTCGACGTAGTCGCCGACGTCCGGCACGCGGCCGCTCGCCACGTACATCCCGCCGAGGTTGATGACCTCGACGAAGCCCGACAGCTCCTCTTCTCCGAACCGAAGACTGGCCGGCGCGCCGATCCAGACCCGATCGGAAAGACGCTGTTCCGCGGGTTTGCGCGCCTTCTTGTCGTCGGTCATCACTTCGGAGGGCAAACGGAGCTTCGCCTCATCTGGAAGTGCAGTTTAACCGGAGCGTTCGGGGCGGTGTCAACCGCCCGCGAGCGCTATTTCGGCGAGTTTCGTCCAGGGATTTCGGTGTAGACAATTCCGGCGCTCCCGGGCCGCGCGGCCCCGAGTCCCCGGAAACGCGGCTCCGGTCCCGCGAAGGGCCGCATTTCGACGGCCATTCGCACGCCGCCGCGCACGAAGCGCTATTCTCCATGCGGACCGCTCATGAAAACGATTGTCCGGATCCTGGTGGCGCTCGCCGCTCTCGGGCCCGCCGCCTGCGCGCGGCGCGAGGCGCCTCCCACGTTCTCCGAGACGCTCTCGCGGCACATCGAGGGCGATCCCCCGACGCTCGACCCCACGATCACGGCCGAGGAGGTCGGCGCCCGCGTCGAGCATCTGCTCTTCCTGCCTCTCGTCGGCATCGACAAGGACCGCCGCTACGTGCCGGGAATCGCAACCTCCTGGACGGTCTCCCCCGACGGCCTGTCGTTCGATTTCCGCATCGACCCGGAGGCGCGCTGGGAGGACGGCACGCCGGTCACCTCCGAGGATGTGGCGTTCACGCTCGATCGCGTGCGGGACCCGAAGGTGGCGGCCGTGAACTGGAAACCGGGTTTCACGGACCTCGCGGCCGTCGAGACGCCCGAGCCGGGCCGCGTCGTCGTGCGCTTCCGCAAGCCCTACGCGCAGCGCCTGCTCGCGTTCAACCTGCCGATCGTGTCGCGGGCTGCGTTCGGCCGCGGCGAGACCGACCGGAAGCCGGTCGCGAGCGGCCCGTACCGGCTCGAGTCGTGGGAGCCGAACCAGAAGCTGACGCTCGTGCGGCGCGCGGATCGGCCCGCGAGGACATACCCGTTTCGCCGCGTCGTGTTTCGCGTGATCCCGGACAACGCCACGCGGTTTCGGTCGGGGATCCGCGGTGACCTCGACGAGTTCCGGATCAGCCGCGACCAGCGCCCCGAGGCGGATCGGTCGGCCGACTTTCAGGCGCGCAACCGCATCGTGAAGGTGCCGGTCTTCTCCGTCGTCATGGTCGTCTGGAACTGCCGGCACCCCGTTCTCTCCGACCCGCGCGTGCGGCGCGCCCTCGCGATGACGTGGCCGCGCACCGAGACCGCCGAGCGCCTCTACGCGCCCGACGCGCCGAAGCTCGACAGCGGCCCGTATCCGGCGGGGCTCCCGGAAGACGCGCCGGACGTCGCGCTCCCGGCCTACGATCCGGTTGCCGCGGCGAAGCTCCTCGACCAGGCGGGTCTGACCCCGGGCAAGGACGGCTTCCGGCGCAAGGCCGGCCGCCGCGTGACTCTGGAATACCTCTATCCGGCGGGGCAGCCGATTTACCCGAACATCGGCGAGATCCTGCGCCAGTCCTACGAGAAGGTGGGAGTCGAGCTCGTCCTGCGTTCCCTGGACTGGGCCGCGTACTCCCAGCGCTTCGCGAACGGGGAGTTCGAGGTCGCGCCGTACAACAACGAGTTCATTCCGCCGAACCTGGACCCGTATCCCTTCTACCACTCGAGTCAGTTCCCGCCGCAGGGGCTCAATTCCGGCTTCTATAAGAATTCCGAGGCCGACCGACTCATGGAAGCCGCGCAGGCGGCGCTCGACGACGCGCAGCGGCTCGACCTCTATCGCCAGATCCATCGCCTCCTCGCGGCCGATCCGCCCGCCGACTTCCTCTGGACGGCCGAGCAGTACTGGGGGATCTCGCGGCGGCTCGAGAACGTCGAGGTATCGCCCCTCGGCCTCTTCCACTTCCTGCCCGGCCCGCTCGGCTGGCGGCCCGCCGGCGCGCCCCGATAGGACTCTCGTGCCGGGGCCGCTGTCCGGCATCCTCGTCCTCGATCTCTCGCGCGTGCTCGCGGGGCCGTTCTGCACGATGCTGCTCGCCGACCTCGGGGCGCGCGTCGTGAAAGTCGAGCAGCCCGAGGGCGGCGACGTCACGCGCGGCTGGGGGCCGCCGTACCACGCGGAGAGCGGGCTTGCCGCTTACTTCCTGTCGGTCAACCGCAACAAGGAGTCGATCGCGCTCGACCTGGCGTCGCCGGACGGAAGGCGCTCGATCGAGATCCTGGCTCGCCGAGCCGACGTGCTCGTCGAGAACTTCGCGGCCAGCGCGTGGCGCCGATTCGGGCTCTCCGTCGAAGGCCTGCGCCGCGAGAACCCGCGGCTCGTGACCGCTTCGATCACCGGATTCGGACGGCGCGGTCCCGACGCGTCGGCGCCGGGCTTCGACCTGCTCGCGCAGGCCGGCGCGGGACTGATGGCGATCACGGGCGAGCCGTCCGGAGAGCCGACCAAAGTCGGCATCGCGGTGTCGGACCTTCTCGCCGGCTGTTACATGGCGGTCGGCGTCGTCGCTGCGCTCGCGGGCCGCGAACGCACCGGCGCCGCGGCGCACGTCGAGACCGACCTCTTCTCCGCGACCCTCGCCTCGCTGATCAACGTCGCGCAGTCGGCGCTCGTGACGGGGGAGGAGGCGAAGCGCCACGGCAACGCGCACCCGCAGATCGTGCCGTACCGGCCGTTCCACGCGGCCGACGGCGAGTTCATCCTGGCGGTGGGGACCGACCCGCAGTTCGGGCGGCTGTGCGACATCGTCGGGCGGCCCGAGTGGCGGAGCGATCCGCGTTTCGCGGCGAACGATGGGCGCGTGCGAAACCGCGGGATGCTCGAGGCCGCGCTCGAAGAGATCTTCCGGAGCGAGCCTCGGGCCGCCTGGCTCGACCGCTGCCGCGCGGCCGACGTTCCCGCGGGCCCGGTGCGCGGGCCGCTCGAGGCGCTGCAGTCGGAGACGGCCCGGGCGCTCGAGGCCGTGCGCGAGGTCGCGGGTGTCGCGTTCGTCGCGTCGCCGATCCGGGTCGCAGGCGCCGAGGCGCCACTCGCGTTTCCGCCGGCGCTCGACGCGCAGGGCGACGCCTTACGGCGGGAGTTCGGGCTGCCCGGCGGGAAGCCGGGAGGCGCGCGGTGAAGATCGCGTTCATCGGGACCCACGGCGTCGGCAAGACGACGCTCTGCTTCGAGCTCGCGGCCCTGCTCAAGAAGCGGGACAAGACCGTCGAGATGGTGCGCGAGGTGGCGCGATTCTGCCCGCTCCCGATCAACCGCGACACGACGGTCGCCGCGCAGTCCTGGATCCTCCACACCGAGATCGCGGAGGAGCTCGTCGCCGAGCACAAGGCCGAGGTCGTCGTCTGCGACCGGAGCGTGCTCGACAACTACTGCTATCTGCTCCAGACGGGCCGTCTGCCGGTTCTCGAGCCCCTCGTGCGCTGGTGGACCTCGACCTACGGCCTGCTCATCAAGGTGCCGATCGTCGGCGCCCTGCAGTTCGACGGGCTGCGCGACGTGGACGACGCCTTCCAGCGCGCGGTGGACGAGAAGATCGAGGAGGTCCTGGCGGAGTGGAGCGTGCCCGTTCTGCGGCTCGGCGCCGGCGCGGCGTCCGGACTGGGCCGCGGATTCGCTCCAGGCGATCCTGCCGCTGTTGGGCCCGGTCCAGCAGCCGCTCTTCGAAGGCGAGGGCGAGCCGGCGCCTTAGGTCGAGGCGCCCGCTCCCCGCGCGGCCGTCACGGCGCTCACGATCGCGCGGGCCGCGGCCTCCGCCGCCGCCGCGCCGACGCGGAGGCGCATCGAAACGGTCGGCGCGCCGCCCCCCGGCGCGAGCGCGAAGACGGCGTCGCCGTCCACGACGGAGTGCGACGGGCGAACGGCGCGCGCGATGCCGTCGTGCGCCTCGATCGCGACGCGCTTGAGCGCGCCCGGCTCGAACGGCACCGTCGTCGCAACGCAGACGAGCGTCGTGTTCCCGCCGGGCGCCGGATCGGCGGTCAGGCCGTCGCGCCAGATCGCCTGCGCCGCGCGGAAGGAAACGTCGTCGTGCGCCGCGCCGGCGATGCGTGCGCCCGTGTCGGGATCGACCACGTCGCCGAACGCGTTCACGGCCGCGAGCGCCGCCACGCGCTCGCCTCCCGGCAGCTCCAGCGCGGCGCATCCGAGGCCGCCCGGCGAGGAGCGCCCGATCCCGAGGACCTTCCCGACGGTCGCGCCGCAGCCGGCGCCGACCGGGCCCGTCTCGACCGCGCCCTCACGCGCGGCCTCGCAGGCCGCCCATCCGTCCGCCTCGCCGGGGAAGGCGTCGGCGTCTCCGACCGCCAGATCGAAGAGCACTGCTGCGGGAACGATCGGCACACGCGCGGGCCCGACGGGGAATCCTTCGCCGCGCCGCCGCAGCCACGCCGTGACGCCGGCCGCGGCCGCGAGGCCGAAGGCGCTGCCGCCGGTGAAGAGGAGGCCGTGGATCTCCGAGACGAGATTGCCGGGCACGAAGACGCCCGTCTCCCGCGTGCCGGGCGCTCCCCCGCGCACGTCCACGGCGGCGATCGTGCCGGGGGGAGGCAGGATCACGGTGCAGCCCGTGCGCTCCTTCCGAAGCGTGCGGTGGCCGATGCGATAGCCCGGCGGGAACGCGGGCATGGGGCTAACTCGCCCGCGCGGGGCGCGCGACGGCGTAGCGAAGCCGCACGACGCCGTCCGAGAAACGCCGGCAGGACTTCAGCGAGAGCGGCACGGTGCGGCGACGGGGCGCTACGAGCGGGATGCCTTCGCCGATCAACGTCGGGATGACGTGGATCCGGAGCTCGTCGATCTCTCCGGCGTCGAGAAACGACGCGATGAGGCCCGCGCCGCCCATGATCCAGACGTCCCTCCCGGGCGTCGCGCGAAGCCGCCGCGCGAACCGCGGCACGGATTCCGTGACGAGCTCGAGCGCGGGCGACGCCAATCGCCGGCGGCGACGCGAGAAGACGAAGTTCTTCTTCCCGGGATCGAACGCCGCGCCGGGGATGCCCTTCCTCTGGAACTCGAGCGCGAGCTCGTACGTCTTGCGTCCCCAGAGGATCGTGTCGATCGAACGATAGAAGGCCGCCATCCCGTAGTCGCCGGCGGTCCGCGGGCGGTCCAGCCAGTCGACGCCGCCGTCCTTGCGCGCGAGGAATCCGTCGGCGCTCGTCGCGACGAGGACGATGATCCGGCGGCGGCGCACGGCTCTACGGCTCGTCCCGGACGCGCCGGATCCGCGAGGGCCGCCCGGCCCTTTCGCACGCGACGCAGTAACGCGCTCCGCGGAAGGCGCGGAACCGGCGGAAGAGCGCCGCGCAGCCTTCGCAGCGGTAGACGATCTGCCGGCGGCGCGCGCGCCACGCGGTGAGCGCCTCCGTGACGGGCGCCGCCCGTCCCTTCGCGCCGAGCTGTCGCGCGAGCTTCCGGAAGAACGGCCCGTGTCCCTCGCGGCGGCCGCGCCGCGCGAAGGCCCAGGCGTGCGCCGCTTCGTGAAGAAGCGTCTCGCGCCGCTCCGCCTCGGGCAGGTGCGCCGAGATCGTGATTGTGTGCGGCCGGCCGTAGCGGATCTCGCCGCCGGTCAGCTTGCGCCGCGAGAGGCGCACGTCGGCGGGGCCGAACCCGAAGCGCTCCGCGAGGCGATCGTAGAGGCGCTGCAGATCCTCGCCCTCGTCCGGAGCCGCGAGCTCGAAGAGCAGATCCACCGGATAAGATTAGTCCGAAAGGGAGGAGTCATGACACGCAGGGTCTTCTCGCTCGCCGCCGTCCTCGTCCTGTCCGCCGCGATCGGCGGCGCGCAATCCGGCGGCAAGATGGTCTCGTTTCCGAGCGGCTCCGAGACGATCTCGGGGTATCTCGCCATTCCCCAGGGATCGGGCAAGAAACCCGGCATCGTCGTGATTCAGGAGTGGTGGGGCGTCAACGACTGGGTGAAGGCGAAGGCCGATCACTTCGCTTCCGAGGGGTACGTCGCGCTCGCGCCCGACCTCTATCGCGGCAAGGTGGCGACCGACGGTGACACGGCGCATCAGCTCATGCGCGGCATGCCGGAGGACCGCGCGATGCGGGATCTGAAGGCGGCCGTGGCCGCGCTGCGCGCGAGACCGGACGTCGATTCGACGCGCATCGCGTCGATCGGGTGGTGCATGGGTGGGGGGTACTCGCTCGCGCTCGCGTTCGCCGACCCGACGCTCGCGGGCTCGGTCGTCTATTACGGAAGACTCGTCACGGACCCGGCCACGATCGCCGGCCTGAAGGTGCCGTTACTCGGCAATTTTGGCGGACAGGACCAGGGGATTTCTCCGGACAGCGTCCGCGCGTTCGAGAAGGAAGCGAAGACCGCCGGGCGGAGCGTCGACTTCAAGATCTATCCCGATGCCGGGCATGCCTTCGCATCGTCGAAGGATCCCAAGGTGTTTCGGGAAGCGGACGCCAAGGACGCCGATGCGCGCGCCGAGGCGTTCCTCGGCAAGACGCTCAAGGGGAAGTGAGGGGGCGCGCTACTTTCGGTTCTTGTACCAGTCCGCGTTGATCTGCTGGAAGTGCTTCCACTTCTCCGGGATCGTCTCCTCGGTGAAGATGGCGGTCACGGGACACGCCGGCTCGCAGTTGCCGCACTGGATGCAGACATCGGGATCGATGTAGAGCATCTCCGCCGCTGCGAAGTCGGCTTCGTCCTTGCGCGGGTGAATGCAGTCGACCGGACAAACATCGACGCACGCCGTGTCCTTCGTCCCGATGCACGGCTCCGCGATGATGTACATGCCCATGAATTGAATCCTCCTGTCGCTCTATTCGAGGGAGACGGATTCTAGCAAAGAGCCCTTTAACCGGAATGCCTTGAAACTCTCTTCGCGGCCCCGCCGCCGGGCCGGCGCGAGACGGGTCCTGGCGCGGCCGCGCTGAGAAGCTACTTTCCCACCGAGATCTGATAGGCGAGATTCCGGCCGTCGGGCTGGGTTCCGTAGCGCACGGTGACCTTCGCGCCGGGCGTCAGGACGCCGTTGATGCGCGTCTCGTCGTTCCAGACCAGGGTCAGCTCGTCCGAAGCGACCTTGACGACGAGCGTCTGGTGTTCGGCGTCGAGCCTGGAAATCGTGCCGCTGACCGTCTGGGAGCGGTCCGCGGCGGCCGCCGGGCCGGCGAACGCGGCCGCGAGGACGGCGAGAATCGCCAGCGTCCGGATCGTCTTCTTCATCTGCCGCGTCTCCTGTGCCGAAAAACGCCGGCGCACCGCCGGGCATTCCGCGGCGGCTCTCGCACATTTGACAGGACCGCCGCCGGCTCCTAAAATACGCCGTTTTTCTGGCAAACCCCCCCGGGAGGATTTGTACGATGTCAAAACGCTGGACCGAAGCGGAACTCCGGTTTCTGAGGGACAACGCCGGGAAGATGAGCATTCAAGCCCTGGCGGACGTCGTCTCGGTGCGCATCGACGAGCTCGAGAAGAAGATGGAGAAGTTGGGCCTGACCGGCGGCGCCGAGGCGCCGGCGGCGCGCAAGGCGCAGACCCTCAAGGAGCTGTCCCGTCTCGCGGAGAGCGCCCGCAAGGAGTTCGACCGCGGCGTTTCCGCTCTTCAGCGCAGGAAGACCGACGAGGCGGAGCGGCACTTCCTGGAGCTCGTGCAGAAGTATCCGGAAGAGAAGGAGCTCGTGGACCGCGCCCGCGTATATCTCGCCGTCTGCGAGCGGCAGAAGCGCGCCCTGGCGCCGGCCCTGACCGAGCCGGAGGACTTCTACTACGCCGCCTTGCTCGCGAAGAATCGCGGCGAGGTCTCCGAGGCGATCGAGCACCTCAAGCGCGCGGCCAAGAAGAACGGCGGCGGCAAGGTGGATTTCCTTCTCGCATGCTGCTACGCGCAGAACGGCGAGCGGGACACGGCCATCGAGCACCTGAAGCGCGCCATCGAAGAAGATCGGAGCAACCGCATCCTGGCGCGCCACGACAGCGACTTCGATCCGGTCCGCGACACGCCGGAGTTTCAGGAGCTGCTCGCATCGTAAAGGGGCGGCGAGCCGCCGCGAGGCGGCCGACCGACAAAACGGGTTCCTTCGTGACGAAATCCCGACGGCCCCGGGTCTCTCCGGCTCCGAAGCGAAGCCGGAAGGCCCCGGCGCGGCCCGAGGGTGCTCCCCGCGTCATCATTCTCGCGGCGGGCGTCGGATCCCGGATGCGCTCGACGCGGCCGAAGGTGCTCCATCGCGTCGGCGGCCGGACGCTCCTCGACTCCGTGCTCGAGGCCGCAGAGAGCCTTTCGCCCTCGCGCGTCATCGTCGTGCTCGGCGCCGGACGCGAGGAGGTCCGGGCGTCGCTGGACGGCCGGGCGGTGCGTTTCGTCGTCCAGGATCCGCCGCGCGGAACCGGCGACGCGGTCGCGCAGGCCCTGCCGGAGCTCGGCGGCGGCGCGGGCCCCGTCTTCGTCCTCGCCGGCGATACACCGCTTCTTCGAACCGAGACGCTCGCGGCTCTCGCCGAGCATCGCCGCGGGGAGAGCCTCGACCTCGCGCTCCTCTCCTTTCGCCCGCCGGACGGCGGCGACTTCGGACGGGTCGTGCGCGATTCGAGGGGCCGCGTGCGCCGGATCGTCGAGGCGCGGAACGCTTCGGAGAAGGAGCGGAAGATCGACGAGGTCAACGCCGGGGTGTATTGCTTCGCGCCCGAGGCTCTGGCGCGCGCGATTCCGAAGCTGCGCGTCGATCCGATCTCGAAGGAGTACTACCTGACCGACGTCGTCGAGATCCTCGCGGGCATGGGCGGGCGCGTGGGCGCGCGGGTCGCCGAGGACTGGCGCGAGGCCTGGGGAGTCAACACGCGGCGCGACCTCGCGGCCGCCGAGGAGATCGAGCAGCGCCGGCGCGTCGAGCGGGCGCTCGAGGCGGGAGCTACGATCCTCGACCCGCTCACGGCGCGCCTCGGGCCGCGCGTGCGCGTCGAGGCGGACGCCATCCTGCACCCGTTCGTTTGGCTGGACGGCGAGACGACCGTGGCCGAGGGGGCCGAGGTCCTGCCGTTCACGCACGTCGTGGACTCGTCGCTCGCTCCCGGCGCGGTCGTCGGTCCGCACTGCGAGCTGGACGGCGCGAAGATCGGCGCGCGCGCCCGCGTGGGTCCGTTCGCGCGCCTGCGCCCCGGGTCCGTGCTCGAGGCCGACGTGAAGGTCGGCAACTTCGTCGAGACGAAGAACACGATCCTGCGCGAGGGCGTGAAGGCGCAGCACCTCGCGTACCTCGGAGACGCGGACGTGGGAGCACGGTCCAACATCGGGGCCGGCGTCATCACCTGCAACTACGACGGCTCCCGGAAGCACCGGACGACGATCGGCGAGGGCGTTTTCGTCGGCAGCGACGCCCAGCTCGTAGCGCCGGTGACGGTCGGCAACGGCGCGTACGTCGGCGCGGGCGCGACGATCACGGAGGACGTGCCCGAAGGCGCCCTCGCGCTATCGCGCGTACCGCAGACCAACATCGAGGGATGGGTCGAGAGGCGCAAGGCGAAGGTCGGCGACGGCCACGGCCACGGCAAGGAACACGGATCGAAGCAGAAGGCGTGATTCGCCTCGGAGGGTAATCGGCCATGTGCGGAATCGTCGGCTACGTCGGGCCCCGGGAAGCGGCTCCGATCCTTCTCGAGGGCCTCAAGCGTCTCGAATATCGCGGCTACGATTCGGCCGGCATCGCGACCCTCGCGAACGGCCGGTTCACCGTCTCGCGCAGCCCGGGCAAGCTCTCGAATCTCGTCGCGAAGCTCAACGGCTCCGCGAACGGAGGCGGTGGCACGACGGGGATCGGCCACACGCGCTGGGCCACGCACGGACGGCCGACCGAGGCCAATGCGCACCCGCACCGCGACTGCACGGGCAAGGTGGTCGTCATCCACAACGGCATCATCGAAAACTTCGCGGAGCGCAAGGCGGCGCTCCTCGCGGCCGGCCACACGTTCTCGAGCGAGACGGACACCGAGGTCTTCGCCCACGAGGTCGAGGCGTCGTATCGCGGCGACCTTTTCGAGGCGGTCCGTCATGCGGCGTCCGTCCTGCGCGGCGCGTACGCGGTCGTCGTTTCGACGAGCGAGGAGCCGGGAGTGCTCGTGACCGCGCGCTCGGGACCCCCGATCGTGCTCGGTCTCGGCGAGGGCGAGAACTTCGTCGCCTCGGATCCCGTGGCTCTCGTGCCCTGGACGCGCGACGTGATCTTCCTCGAGGACGGCGACATCGCCCGCGTGGACACGCGCGGCGTGCGCGTCGTGGACGGGGCGGGGCAGGCGCTCGAGCGACCGCGCCACCGCATCCTGTGGGACGCCGTGGCGGCGGAGAAGGGCGGCTATCGCCATTTCATGGCCAAGGAGATCCACGAGCAGCCGACGGCGATCGCCGAGACGCTCGGCGGCAAAGTCGCGCTCGGGACGGGGGAGATCCTGTTGGCGGATCCGCTGCTCTCGCCCGAGCGGGTCAAGGATTTCGACCGCGTGCTCCTCCTCGCGTGCGGCACGTCCTGGCATTCGGCCCTCATCGGGAAGTTCCTGATCGAAGGCATGGCGCGGATCCCCGTCGAGGTGGACTACGGCAGCGAATTCCGCTACCGGCGACCCGTGGTCGGCCCGCGCACGCTGACGATCGGCATCTCGCAGTCGGGCGAAACCGCCGACACCGTGGCGGCGCTCTCCGAGGCGCGGCGCGCGGGCTCGCCCTTCGGCGCCATCGTGAACGTGCCCGGAAGCCAGATCGCCCGGATGGCGGACGCCGTGTTCCCGACCCACGCGGGCCCCGAGATCGGCGTCGCTTCGACCAAGGCCTTCACGACGCAGCTCGCCGTCCTCTTCCTGATCGCCGCGAAGCTTCGCGAGTCGCGCGGCCTCGGGCGCGGCCTGACAGAGACGGAGCGCACGGCGCTCTCGCATCTGCCCACCGCCGCGGGCCGGACGCTCTCGACGGAGCCGGAGCTCGAGGAGCTCGCCAAGCGCTACCAGGGCGCCACCGACTTCCTCTTCCTCGGACGGGGCCCGCACTACCCGGTCGCGCTCGAGGGAGCGCTGAAGCTCAAGGAGATCTCCTACATCCACGCCGAGGGCTACCCGGCGGGCGAGATGAAGCACGGTCCGATCGCGCTCGTGGACGAGAAACTGCCCGTCGTCGTGCTCGCGCCGCACGACGGCTGGCGCGAGAAGACGCTCTCCAACCTCCAGGAGGTCAAGTCGCGCGACGGCATCGCAATCGTCTTCACGACGCGGCCCGATGATGCCGTTTCGGCGATCGCGGACCACGTCATCGTGATTCCCGAGACGATTCCCGAGCTGCAGCCGATCCTGTCGGTGATCCCGCTGCAGATGCTCGCGTACCACGTGGCCGTTCGCCGCGGCTGCGACGTGGATCAGCCGCGGAACCTCGCGAAGAGCGTGACGGTCGAGTGAGGTGCTGATAGCTTTGTCCCCGTGCCCGACGAATCTCCCTCACTGACCGGCCTCAATCCCGAGCAACGCGCCGCGGTCCTCCACGAGAAGGGGCCGCTGCTCGTCCTCGCCGGCGCCGGCTCCGGCAAGACCCGGGTCATCACGCACCGGCTGGCGCGGCTCATCGAGTCGGGCGTCGACCCGCGCACGATCGTGGCCGTCACTTTCACCAACAAGGCGGCGCGCGAGATGCGCGAGCGCTCGCTGCGGCTGCTGGGCGGCCGTGCGCTCGCGTCCTTCGTCGGAACCTTCCATTCCTGGGGCGTGCGGTTTCTCCGGCGTCACGCCGCGGCGGCGCGACTCGATCCGCGCTTCGGTATCGCCGACGGCGCCGACCAGCTCTCCGTCGTCAAGCAGGCGATGGCGGAAGCGGGGATCTCCGAGCAGGTCCTGTCGCCCGGCGCCGTGCGCGCGCGCATTTCGCAGGCCAAGAACGCCCTGCGGAGCCCCGAGAGCTTCGAGGCGGCGGCCGATGACTTCGCGAGCGAGCGCATCGCTCGGGTCTACGCGCTGTACGAGAAGCTCCTGTCGTCCTCCGGCGCCCTCGACTTCGACGACCTCATCGTTCGCCCGGTGCGGCTCCTCCGGTCGGAATCCGCCGTGCTGGCCGCCGAGCGCCGACGCACGCGACATTTGCTGATCGACGAGTACCAGGACACCAACGGCGCGCAGGACGCGCTCGTGAAGCTCCTCGGCGAAGGCGTCGATTCGCTGTGCGCCGTCGGGGACGAAGACCAGGCGATCTACCGCTGGCGAGGCGCCGAGGTCGAGCACATCCTTCGCTTCGACGCCGACTTTCCCGGAGCGCACGTCGTGCCCCTCGAACGCAACTACCGCTCGACCGCCGGCATTCTCGAGGCGGCGTCGGCTCTCGTCTCGCACAACCGCCGCCGCCGTCCGAAGGCGCTGCGCGCCGACCGAGGTGCGGGCGCGCGCGTGCGCCTCTGGCGGTTCGAGGAGGACCGGCAGGAGGCGGGTGAGATCGCCCGGGCCGTCGCCGAGAGCGGCCGGTCCCCGTCGGAGGTGGCCGTCCTCTACCGCACCAACGCGCAGTCGCGGGCGTTCGAGGAGGAGCTCCTGCGGCGGCGGATTCCCTACGTCGTCTACGGCGGCATGAAGTTCTACGAACGCGCCGAAGTGAAGGACGCGTTGGCGTACCTGCGCCTCGCGCTGCGGCCCGAGGATGACCTCGCGTTCCGGCGCGTCGTCAACGTTCCGGCCCGCGGGATCGGATCCGCGACGCTCGAGATCGTGGCGCGCGCCGCGCGGGAGGCGGGGCGGTCCTGGTGGGAGGTTTCCGGCGAGCCGCTGCCGGGTCTGACGGAGCGCGCCCGCGTGGCCCTCGGCCGCTTCCGAGCCGTGGTGACGGAGCTCCACGAGAAGGGCGCCGCGTGGACGCCGTCCGCGCTGCTCGAGCACCTGCTCCAGGCCACCGGTTACGCGGCGCTCTACGAGCGATCCGAGGAACCGGAGGACGTGACGCGCCGCGAGAACCTGGAGGAGCTGCTGTCTTCCGCCCGCGAATTCGAGCGGTCGAACGAGGAGGGCGCGACGATCGCCGACTACCTCGACGCCGTGGCGCTCGCGACGGATGCCGACACCGACACGCGTGCGGGCGCCGTGACGCTCTCGACCCTGCACGCAGCCAAGGGGCTCGAGTTCCCGGCGGTGTTCGTCGTGGGGCTCGAGGAGGGGTTCCTCCCGCACGGAAACTCCGCCGAGGACCCCGAGGAGCTCGAGGAGGAGCGCCGCCTGCTCTACGTCGGCATGACGCGCGCGAAGGACGAGCTCACACTGACGCTCGCGGACCGGCGCCTCGTGTACGGCCGCGTGCAGTACCGCCAGCCGTCGCGGTTCGTCGAGGAGCTGCCGGCGGCCGCGATCGAGGAACGGGGGAAGCCGTCGAGGTTCTCATCATTCCGCTCGACGCTGTTCGACCGCGAGGATTCGGGGCCGCGCGGCGGCCGCCGGACGGAGGTCGCATACGACTTCGATTCGCAAGCCGAGCCCGAGGAGTCGGGCGACCTGCGGCGCGGCCGCCGGGTGCGCCATCCGCGTTATGGCGTCGGCGTGATCCTCGCGCAGGAGGGCTCGGGCGACGACACGCGGCTGACCGTCTATTTCGACCGCGCCGGCAAGAAGAAGTTCGTGGCGCGGTATGCCGATCTGACTTTGGCGTGACCAAGGACTAAGGACTAAGGACTAAGGACTGATTCTGCTGAGGCATCCAGTCACGAGTCCCTAGTCCCTGGTCCCTCGTCTGAGCACGAGCCCTATCATCCTTCCGGCCTTCGCCCCGTCCCTTCGATAGCTCGCGTACTTTTCGCCGCCGCAGCGCGTGCAGGCGGGATGGACGGAGACGCTCTCGGCCGGCACGCCCGCGGCTTCGAGCTGCGCCCGGTTGACGGCGGGAAGATTCAGGTGGAACCGCCCGCCGCAGGAGGCGCGCAGGAACTCTCCGGCGAACTGCGCCGCGACCTCGCCGCCGACCTCGTAGCAGCAGGGCCCGATCGACGGGCCGAGCCAGGCCCTCACGGTGCGGGGGTCGGCGCCCAGATCCCGCAGCGCCGCCACGGCCGATCCGGCCGCGTTCTTCGCCGTGCCGCGCCACCCGGCGTGCGCGGTGGCGACCGCCGCGCCGGAACACAGCAGGATCGGAACGCAGTCGGCCGTCTGCACGGCGAGCCCGACGCCGGGCAGCGCCGTCGCGAGCACGTCGCACTCGCCGGCGTCCTCCACCTCGCCCGGGGACGGCGCGCGACGGACGGCCACCGCGCGATTGCCGTGCACCTGCGTCGCGCGGACGATCGGCGTTCCGTCGAGGGCGAGCGCGCGCGCGAGGCGCAGGGCGAGGTGGCGCGTCGGCGACGGCTCGCCCTCGGGGGCGACACCGCGTCCGGAGAACGCGACGAGGAGGTTCTCTGGCGCGCCCTCCGGACGAAACGTGACGACGTCGCGGAGAGTCTCCTCGCGCCAGTTGCTCGAAATCATCGTGCTCGCAGGCTGCTGAAGAATGGATGCGGGCGTCGTGTCCGGCACTTTGCTTTCGGCGCCCGGGAGAATGTCCGATCGATCTTGTTCCAAGCTCATTGGCCAGCGCCGGCAAAGTGCCTTCCACCCTTCGGGTTACGGCGGCGCGGGGTCATCTCCATCGTCATCGCTCCTCGCCGATGCGACGGCATCGTCGTCGTCGCGCTTCCTCGGATCTGACCCCGCGGCGCTCGTAACGCCATCCCACACCCTTCGTCAGCAACCTGCTAGAATTCTACAGTGTCACCCGTGGAAACGTCTGAAAAGACGCGGGTTTTCCCCGTCATCGGGCTCGAGGTCCACGCCCAGCTCCAGACGCGCTCGAAGATCTTCTGCGGCTGTCCGGTCACGGTCGCCGCTCCCGCCAACGAGGCGACCTGCCCGATCTGCCTCGGCTTTCCCGGCACGCTCCCGGTCCTGAATCGCCACGCGGTCACGCTCGCGCTGCGCTTCGCCTCCGCCGTCGGCGCCGAGATCCATCGCGACTCGCGCTTCGCGCGCAAGCACTACTTCTATCCGGATCTCCCCAAGGGATACCAGATCACGCAGTACGACCGGCCGTTCGCGACCGGCGGCGCGATCGAGATCGACGGGCCGGACGGTCCGCGGAAGATCCGCCTCGTGCGGATTCACCTCGAAGAGGACGCGGGCAAGTCACTCCACGACACGCCGTTCGCCGACGTGCCGCCGACCGAGACTCTCGTGGACTGGAACCGCGCCGGCGTTCCGCTGATCGAGATCGTGAGCGAGCCGGACCTCCGCGCGCCGGAGGAGGCCGCGTCGTACCTGACCGAGCTGCGCCGGCTCCTGCGCTACACCGACGTCTCCGACGGCGACATGGAGAAGGGGAATCTGCGCTGCGACGCGAACGTCTCGGTGCGGGCCTCGGAGACCGCGCCACTCGCCACGCGCGTCGAGATCAAGAACCTCAACTCGATCCGCTTCGTGGCGAAGGCCGTGGAGTACGAGATCGAGCGGCAGGCCGAGGCGATCGCGCACGGCGAGCGGATCGTCCTCGAGACACGGCTCTGGGACGCTGCGGCCGGCCGCACCGCGCCGATGCGGGGCAAGGAGGAGGCGCACGACTACCGCTATTTCCCCGAGCCGGATCTCGGCGCGCTCGTCGTGGACGAGGCATGGCTTGCGGAGTCGAAACGCGACATGCCGGAGCTGCCGCGCACGCGGCGGGCGAGGTTCATCGCGAGCCACGGCATCGCGGCGGCCGACGCGGAGACTCTCGTGTCGGCCCGCGAGCTCGCCGACTACTTCGAGAGAGTCGTGGCCGCGGGAGCGCCGCCGAGGGCCGCGGCCAACTGGACAACCGGCGAGATCCTCCGATGGATGAGGGAGCGGAGGCACTCTCCGGAGGACGCGCTCTCCTTCGCTGTGACTCCCGAGCGGCTCGCCGGACTTCTGGTCTTGCTCGAGAGCGGCGCGATCTCCGCCGCGTCCGCCAAGGACGTTCTCGCCGCGATGATGGACTCGCCGGCGTCCGCCGAGGAGATCGTCGCCCGGCGCGGGCTCGGCAAGATCTCCGACACGGGCGCGCTCGAAGGGATCGTCGCCGAGATCGTCTCCTCCAATCCCTCTCAGGCCGCGCTCTACCGGTCGGGCAAGACGCAGACGTTCGGCTGGTTCGTCGGCCAGGTCATGAAGAAGACCGGCGGGCGCGCCGATCCGGCCGCCGTCCGCGGGGCGCTCGAGCGGGCGCTCGGTTCCGGAGGGCAAACGCAAGCGTGATCCAGCTCTTCCGCGTCTCCAAGGACTACGGGCGCTTCCGTCACGCCCTGGCGGACGTCTCGTGCATGATCGACCGCGGCGAGTTCGTCTTCCTGACCGGGCCTTCGGGCGCCGGCAAGTCCACGTTCCTGAAGCTCCTCTTCCGCGAGGAGTCGCCTTCGTCGGGCCAGATCGTCGTCAACGGGCGGAACATCGGCGTCCTGCCGCCTTCGCAGATTCCGTACTTCCGGCGGACCGTCGGTGTCGTCTTCCAGGACTTCAAGCTCATCGGCCGCAAGACCGTCTTCGAGAATGTCGCGTTCGTGCAGAACGTGCTCGGGCTTCCGCGTGCCGAACAGAAGCGCCGCGCGTATCAGGTTCTGAAGCGCGTGGGCCTCCACCACCAGATGAACGCGCTGCCCGAGGAGCTCTCCGGCGGCGAGCAGCAGCGCGTCGCGATCGCGCGCGCCATCGTGAACGAGCCGACGCTCCTGCTGGCGGACGAGCCGACCGGAAACCTCGATCCGGCGCTCTCGGAGGAGATCATGCGGCTGTTCGGGGAGATCAACATCCGGGGCACGACGGTGCTCGTCGCGACCCACGACGTCGAGCTCATCCGCCGCATGGGTAAACGCGTCCTGACGCTCGACCGCGGCCACCTGCGAGAGCGCGAGATGGCGCGCGAGGCGCCCGGCCTGGTGCGGGAAGTTCCCTTCCTGCCCCTGGGGTAGCTCATCAAGCCTCGCTACGTCGTCGGAGAGGCGCTCTCCATCGCGCGGAGCGGCCGCCGGCAGACGGCCATGGCCGTCCTGCTGATCGCGCTGGCGCTCTACGTTCCGGGGCTGCTCGTTCTCATCTCGCGGAACCTCGCGCGCCTCGCGGCCTCGGAGGCGGAGCCCGTGGGCGTCGTCGTCACGCTCGCGGCGACGGCGGATGCGCATGCCGTCGCCGACCGCCTCGTGACCGACCGCCGCATCGCGAAAGTGCGCATCGTGTCGAGCGCCGCCGCCCTCGAGCGCTTCCGGAGCGCGTACCCGGATCTGGCCGCGGCCATCTCGGGGCTCGAGGAAGCCCCGTTTCCGCCATCGCTCGAGGTGATGCTCGCGGCCTCGGCCCCCGCCGGCTCGGGCCGCGCGATCGCCGCCGCGGCGCGCGCGCTGCCGGGCGTGGATTCGGCCGAGTCGGAGGAGGACTTTGGCCGGCGCTTCCGCGACGCCGTGAAGCTGCTCCGGGGAGCCGGCATCTTCCTCGGGTCCGTTCTCTCGATCGCGGCGGTCCTCTCGGTCGCGTCGGCGGTCCGGCTCGCGCTCGACTTGCATCGCGAGGAGATCGAGATCATGCGCCTCATGGGCGCGACCGAGGCGGCGATCCGCGCGCCTTTCTGGCTGTACGCCTCGGCCGAAGGGCTCGCCGGCGGCGGGGTCGCGCTGCTCCTCCTCTACGCGACGTACCGCGCGGCCGCGTCCTGGCTTGCGCGCGAGCCGCATCCGGTGCTGTCGGTACTCTGGGTGCGCTTCCTGGACGCGCCGACGGCGCTCCTCGTGCCGCTCGCGGGCCTCGTGGCGGGGTTCATCGGCAGCGTGCTCTCGCTCAGCCGCCGGGACTGAAGCCCTCGAGAGAGAGCTAGACGGCTTCGGGCGGCGGATCCGGCTCGCCCAGCAATCGGGCGAACCCCTCCCAGCCCGCGACGTTCTCGCAGACGACCTTCAGGGCGGAGGTCAGAGGGACCGCCAGGATCGCGCCGGGGATCCCCCAGAGCAGGCCCCAGAAGATGAACGCCACCATGACGGTCAGCGGGAAGAGGCGCACCCGGCCTCCCACGATGAGCGGCGTCAGGACGTTGCCCTCGAGGAACTGCAGGAGCGAATAGACCGCGAAGACGGCGAGCGCCTTGCGGCCGTCGAACTGGAAGTACGCGATGGCGATCGCCGGAACCGTCGAGAAGATCACGCCGACGTAGGGCAGCAGGATCGCCATTCCCGCGATCGGCCCGAGGATGTAGTAATAGTTGATCTGCAGCACCATGAGGGCGATCGTCGTGGCCGCCGCCATGATGAGCATCACGAACGAGAGCCCCAGGGCATAGGCGGTCATCGCGCGCGAGATCGCGCCGGTCACGTGCGTACGTCCGTAGCGCGGACTGCGCGTCAGGAGGCCTTCGATGACGCGCGCGAACTTTTCGCGGTCCTTCAGCATGAAGAGCGTCAGGAAGGGCACGGCGGCGGCGTAGAGGACGAACTGCATCACGTCCCCGATCTGCGCGAACAGCGCGCGCGTCGTGTCGAGGGACGACTCGCTGATCTTGACCTCGCGCACGCCGCGCTGGTCGGCCGGCAGAATGTTGCCCATGCGCTCGCGGAGCGTGTTGATGAACGCCATGACGTTCGTCAGGAGCTCGCGGATCCGCGACTGGTATTTGGGCAGGTCGCTGTAGAAGAGGTTCAGCTGCGCCGTGACGTTGATCACGAGCAGCACGATCGCGCCGATCAGCACGAACAGGAGTATCAGGATCGCCGCGATGCGTGGGACGCGCGCCCGCTCGAGGAGGGAGACGAAGGGCCGCAGGGCGAAGGCGAGAAAGAGGGCGAAAGCCACGACGACGAAGAGGTTTCGCCCGAAGTAGAGCAGCGCGATGATCGCCACAGCCGAGACGACCGCCATCCCGGTCGTCCGGGGGCCAGAGGCCGGGCTCCCGGCGAGCTTGGCCGCCGGAGTCAAAAAAGCCCCCTCCGCGGGAGGGGGCTCGGTGTCATGCGACGGGTCGGGTTTACTCACGCTCCGGAGACGAGTGTTACCACAATTACGGCCCGGCGGTTCTTGGCCCGTCCCTCCGGCGTCGCATTGTCGTAACCCGCCTCCGAGGAGCCCTTGGCGGCCGTGCTGATCCGGTTGGGGTCGATCCCGTGCCGGGTGACGAGGTACTCCTTGGCGGCCTCCGCCCGCTTGGCGGAGATGGCCACGTTGGCGTCCTCCTTCTTTCCCGAGTTGTCCGTGTAGCCGGTGATGACGGCCGTCGAGTTGAGGTCGTTCTTCATGCGCAGGGCGATGCCGTCGAGCATGGCCTTGGCGATGTTGGTCAGGCGGGCGCTGCCGGCGTCGAAGAAGATCTCGTCGGTCGTCTTCTTGGGGGCGGCCGGCGGGGGAGGCGCGGGCGCCGGGGCCGGCGCGGCCTTCGACTCCTCGACGACCACCGGAGTCGCCGGGGCCGGGGGCGGCACGACGACCGGCGGCGGCGGCGGAGGCGGCCACGCGGCGTAGGTGATGCCGACGATCCCGCCGAAGGGCGTCGGGTTGTTGCCGTGCTTGAAGAGGAGATCCATGTTGACGTTGAACGCCCCGGACACCGCGACGCCGGTCTGGCCCAGCCAGAATCGGGCGCCGGCGTTCAGGAGCGACTGGTTGGGCTCGGGAACGTCGCCGCCGTCGTAGATCGTGCGGTCGATCTCGCTGATGATGTGAATGGGCAGTCCGGCCAGCGGCAGGTCCACGCCGGCGGCGAACCGCAGCAGGTTGGCCGGGCGCACGTCGAAATCCTGATGGCCTGCGAGCGTGTACGAGACCATGCCCGAGAAGATGCCCTTTGTGATGACGCCGCCCCACTCCCAATCGGTGCGGCGCGAGTTGATCTGCTGGTCGGACGGAACCCCGTTGATCTCGAGCGTCGCGTTGTTGACCGGCGCGTGGGCCGCGAGCCAGAGGCCGACACGGAAATTCGCGTCATTCTCCGAATACAGCGTGACCTTCGTTCCGACGCGGACCTTCATGGCCTCGTTTGAGGAGAAGGGCGCCGGAAGCAGCGTGCCGTTGATGGCGCCGCCCTGCCAGCCGCCGCGGCTGTGGTAGTTCTCGCCGCCGAAGCTCGCGAAGATCGACCAGTACTTGTTGAAGCCGAAGCCGAGCGAGAACGCGCCGGCCGCGTGGCGGTAGGTGCGGTCGCGGAAGAGCGTTTCATTTCCCGGGAGGTCTCCGGCGACCATCTGATCGAGCCATCCGTAGGCGCCCAGCGTGAAGTGGCCGGGCTGCGGCTGGTCGGCCGTCGGGATCGTGAACAGGCCGATGTCGCCCTGATTGTTCACGGCGACCTGCGCGGGTGCCGCGGCGCCGACCAGGCACGCCAGCACCACGAGGAGCGCGGTCCGCTTTGCCTTCATGAAATCTCCTTTCGATTGGACGAACCAGGGACTGCCTAATAGAATAAGTCAAAAATGGCCAAACGCCAAACAACTTTATCTATCTCAAGCTATTAGGCGGCGGGCCAAAGGCAGGACCGTAGATTTTCCTCGGTTTTTTGGGGTCTGGAGGGTGGCCCGTGCCCCGGGGCGCTGAGCGGAGGCGTCCGCGACATCCGCTCGAGCGCCCGGCAGTTCGCGAAGCGAACTCAGACTTTTGGCTGCATCACCAGGGACATCTTGTCCTGGAAGGCCTTGACCCGCGCGGGCCCGCGCAGAGCGGAGATCGCCTTCTCGGTCTGCCGGATCAGGTCCCGCACGGCCTCGACGCCGCGTCCCTGGTCGATCTCCGACAGCGCCTGCCGGTAGGGGCGCTCCAGGTTCGGCAGGTTCGATTCGCCGAGCGCCACTTCCGCCTCCTGCTTCACGCGCGTGCAGAGAATCATCAGGATCTTCTTCTCGTCGCCCAGCATCGCGGCGGGCGCCGCCGCCGCGGTCGGGCGCGCGGTCTCCTTCGAGCGCATCTCCGCGAGTCCCGCGGTGATGAGCCCGTACAGAACCTTCGCGGTGTCGAACGAAGACGAGCCCATCGCGCGCGACAGGTCTTCGAGCGACCGCTTGCCGTCGATGTGGATGACGAGGTTCCACTCCGGGGGCGAGAGCGTGACCGGCTCGGCGAGATTGCGGGGTTGCAGAACAGGAACGTAATCGAGCCCGGGGATCTTGCGCGAAAGGACCTTCCACTCGTCCAGGCGCCGGGCCGACTCCATCAGGAGACTCGTGTTGGGCTTGTCGATCGTGGTGGTGTCGGGCTCCTCGCCCTGCGTGAACTGGAACTCGCCGGTGGACCAGATGGCGAGGGCGTAGACCGCCTCCTCGCCCGTCATCTCGCCGACCTTGGCGTGGATCATCTGTCCGTTCTTCAGATAGATGAATCCCCTCTCGGCGCCGCGCACGAGCGTGAACATTCCGGTCTTGCCCGAGACCGAGACGAGCTGAATGATGTCCGGGACCGGAAGCTCCTGGATGGATCCCTGAAACGACATGCCTTGTCGTTCATGATAGCAAGGAAGCTCCCGCCGGCTCGCGCCGGTCGCCCTTCAGCGGCCGGCCGGCGCCGCGTGCACGTGGCAGATGGCGACGGCCAGAGCGTCGGCCGCGTCGAGCGGGATCCGCAATCTCTGCCGGGCGAGCAGCGACAGGACCATCGCCCGGACCTGCCTTTTCTCGGCCTGCCCGTAGCCGACGAGGGCCTTTTTCACCAGGCGGGGCTCGTACTCGAAGACCGGAAGGCCGTTCTCGGCGGCGGCCGCGAGGAGCACGCCGCGGGCGTGGGCGAGCTTGACGGTCGAGGCGACGTTCTTGGCCGCGAAGACCGTCTCGACCGAGACGGCCGCCGGACGGCATTCGGCGATGAGCGCGCGGGCCGCGCCGAAGAGCATCTGGAGCTTCTCGGGTAGTCCGGCGCCCGCGGGAGGACGCCACACGCCGCATCGCTCGAGATGCAGGCTTCCCGCCTCGAAGAGGACCACGCCGTACCCCGTCGCCACCGTGCCGGGATCGAGGCCGAGGATGAGCATGAGTTGACCTTCGGCCGCGGGTGTTCGCTACGCGAACGGCGGCCGAGAGTTTTCGGCCCGGAACGGAGTGCGCGACGAGCACCCGGACGAGACTCGTCCGATGAGGGCGGCAGCCGCCGCCACGGGGTCCCGACTACGACGACTCGTCGAAATCGAAATTCGCCCAGACGTGCTGGACGTCCTCGTGGTCTTCGAGCGCCTCCATGAGGCGCATCATCTGATCGGCCTTGCGCTGGTCGAGGGCGACCTCCGTCGTGGGCAGCATGTCCACTTCGGCGACGGTCAGCGGGAGGCCCTTCGCCTCGAGCTTCGCCTTGACCTCGGCGAGGACCTCCGGAGCGCACAGAATCTCATGCATCTCGCCGGCGACGCGCGCATCGTCGGCGCCGGCCTCGATCGCCGCCTCCATGACCTGATCCTCGGTCGCCTTGTCCTTTTCGACCGTGATGTAGCCCTTCTTCTGGAAGAGGAACCGGACCGAGCCCGACTCGCCGAGATTGCCGCCGTTCTTCGAAAAAATGGTCCGGATTTCTGGGAGCGTGCGGTTCTTGTTGTCGGTCATGGCCTCGATGAGCACGGCGGTGCCGCCCGGGCCGTATCCCTCGAACGTGATTTCCTCGTAGGTGACTCCGGGCAGCTCGCCCGTGCCGCGCTGAATCCCGCGCTTGATGTTGTCGGCCGGCATGTTGACGGCCTTCGCGTCGTCCACCGCCTTGCGCAGGCGCGGATTGCCGCCCGGATCGCCGCCCCCGAGTCGCGCGGCCATGGTGATTTCCTTGATGAGCTTGGTGAAGAGGCGCCCGCGCTTGGCGTCGGCGGCGCCCTTCTTGTGCTTGATCGTTGCCCACTTGCTGTGACCCGACATCGGAGACTCCGTTCGTCTTTTTCGGCGGGATTATATGTGCGGGCGGCCGTTCGATCGCGCGGCGCCTCGGGCGGAAAGAGAGCGCCGGACCTGACAGTCGAGCGATTGTCCTGTATCATGACAACGAACTTTCCAGCAAATCGACACTTCGCAGATGGCCAAACGGGTCCTTCTCATCGACTATGAGCCGCGCTCCGTGGAACGGCTCCAGGGACTTTTGTCTCCGGAGTACCAGGTCTCCGTGGCGCGGGACGGCGAGGAGGGGCTCGCGGCCTTCTCGTCGCAGCCGCACTATGACGCGATCTTGCTCGGCGGCATGCTGCCCCGGCTCGCGTCGGGAGAGGTCATTCGCGAGATCCGCCGGAAGGGCGGCGCGACGGCCCCGCCGATCCTCCTCATGGTCACGGGCTACAAGGGCAGCAACCCCAAGGCGGACGCGCAGAAGGTCGGGGCGTTCGACCTCCTCGTCAAGCCGTTCACGGACGACGCGCTGCGAAGCGCCGTGCACTCCGCGATCGATGCGACAGACATCGGCGCGAAGACCGTTCGCATCCCGATGGCCTCGGCGCCGTCCGGGCCCGAGCTGACGGCCTCCGACATCTTCGCCGACGTTCTGAAGGACGTCGCGGGCGACGCGCCGGCGAAGACTGCAAAGCCTCCGGCTCCCGTGGCGCCGGCCCCGAAACCCCCGGTGACTCCGACTCCGGCCCCGGCGAAGGCGCCCACACCGCCGGTGGGCGACGTCGAGCAGCGGCTGCGCGAGACGCTCTCCGGAATGCTCGGCGGGCGGCCGACCGAGAAGACTCCGGCGCCGCCCCCGAAGAAGTACGCCGGCGACGCCGACATCGACCGGATGATCTCCGACACGCTGTCGGGCCTGCCGACGCCGCCCCGGCCGCGTCCGGCGGCCGATCGCACGCCCCTGCCGCCGCTGCCGGCCGCCAAGCCGCCCGCGGCGCCTCCGCCCGCTCCCGCGGCCTCGAAGCCGGCGCCTCCGCCGCCAGCCGCCGCGCCCAGGCCCGCGCCCGCGCCGCCGGCCCCGGCCGTGCCTTCCGCTCCGTCCGCGCCCGCGGCGGCCGAGGGGTCCGCGGTCTCCGACCACTACGGCCAGTACGAGATCCTGGAGCGGATCGCGTCCGGCGGCATGGCCGAGCTCTATCGCGCGCGGCGCAGCGGCGTCGAAGGCTTCCAGAAGATCGTCGCGATCAAGAAGATCCTTCCGCACCTCGCCGACAACGAAGGATTCATCACGATGTTCGCGGACGAGGCCAAGCTCGCGGCGCAGCTGAACCACCCGAACATCGTCCACATCTACGACCTCGGAAAGATCGAGGGCGGCGGTTACTTCATCGCGATGGAGCACGTCGAGGGGCGCGACCTGCGCGGGATCCTCGATTCGGCGCACGAGCTGGGCACGCCCCTGCCGGTGCCGCTCGCGGTGTACATCGCGTCCAAGGTCGCCTCGGCGCTCGACTATGCCCACCGGCGTCGCGACGCGGACGGACGCGATCTGCACATCGTGCACCGCGACGTGTCGCCGCAGAACATCCTGATTTCCTACGAGGGCGACATCAAGCTGTGCGACTTCGGAATCGCAAAGGCGGCGTCCAAGGTCTCTCAGACGGAGTCGGGCGCTCTCAAAGGGAAGATCCAGTACATGTCCCCCGAGCAGGCGTGGGGAAAGCCGATCGACCGCCGCAGCGATCTCTTCTCCCTCGGCAGCGTCCTCTACGAGCTGCTGACGGAGCAGAAACTCTTTCACGGCGACTCGGACCTGACAGTGCTCGAGAACGTCCGCAAGGCCAGCTCCGAGCCGCCCTCGGCTGTCAATCCCGACGTGCCGAAGGCGCTCGATGCGGTCGTGCTCCGCGCGCTCGCGAAGGAGCCCGAGGACCGCTATGCGAACGCATCGGATCTGCTGCGCGACCTCGAGCAGGTCCTGTACTCGTACTCGCCCGCGCCGGGCAGCGCCGACCTCGCGATTTTCCTGCACCGGCTCCAGGCGGAAGAGTCCGCCGTGGCCGAGGCGAAGGCGCGCGAGGCCGCGCGCGCGGTGCCCGAAGCCGAGGTCGAGCAGAAGCCGCGGCGCGCCAAGGCGGCGCCGGTCGCGCGCCGCACGGGGTCCGTTTCGAAGGCTCCCGCGGCCGAACCGGCGACTCCGGCCCCGGCGCCCGCGGAGAAGCCCGCGGCCGCGGCGGCGCGTCCCCGTCAGGGCACGGCCCCCGGCGTCTTCGGCTCCTACGCGTCGCGGCCGACCGAGTCCGAGGCAAAGAGCCGCACGGTGCTGATCGCGACGATCGCCGTCGCCGTTCTCGCGCTCGGCGCCGGCATCTTCTGGTTGACGACGCGCAAGTCGACGCCTCCCGTCGCCTCCCGGCCAACGCCCGCGCCGGCCACACCGATTCCGGCGCCCGCCGTCGTGCCGACCGCCGCGCCCACGATCGACGCGAAGAAGGTCGAAGAAGAAGTCCAGCGGCAGATGGCCCAGAAGAAGAGAGAGATGCAGAAGGCGCTTGCGGCCGAGAAGAAGCAGGCGGATACGGCGGCCGCCCCGGCGCCCGCGCCTTCTCGAGGCGAGATGGTTCCGTCGCCCGTGCCCACGGCCGAGCCCGTCGTTCCGACGGCCGCCCCCGCCGCCGCGGTCGCTCCCACCGAGGAGCCGACCGAGCCGCCCGCCCCGCCGACCGCGGTTCCGGCGCCGTCCCGTGCCGCGCCGGCAGTCGCCGAGACCAACGAGGTCCACCGCGGCGACCTCGTGGGTCCGGGTCCGGGAGTCGTCGAGCCGGAGCTCCTCGGCAAACCGAAGATCACGTATCCGCCCATCGCGAAGCAGGCCGGGATCGGCGCGGGCCGCGTCGTAGTGCTCGTCCTCGTGGATGAAGACGGGCACGTCTCCGAGGCGAGGCTCCAGCAGGGCGTGGCGCCGAAGAGCGGCGTCAACGAGGCGGTCGTCGACGCGGTGCAGAAAACGAAATTCCGGCCGGCCACGAAGAACGGGGTTCCCGTGAAGATGTGGCGTCCGGTCGTCGTGGACGTGAAACCCTGATTCTCGCGGTAGGATTGCGGCCAGCCTCGGCTCGCCTGCAGGAGGGTAAATGAGCCTGTCGTCGGAGCAGAAAAAGTTCTACGAGAACACTCTCGCGGTGACCAAGCGGGAGATCAACGATCTGGAAGTCCTGATTCAGGAGGAGCTGGCGAAGGTCAAGGACCGGCTGGCCGAGCTTCAGAACGCCCAGAAGGCGGCGCGCCAGATGTACGACGCCGCCTGCATGCGACTCGGAATCGCGAACGACCTCGAAGAAGCCGAGACCCAGGGCTAGCCGGCTCGCCGCCGCAGCGGCCCTCGCCGCCGCCGCGGCTCTGTCTTGCCGCGCCGCGCCCGGCGCGGGCCCGTCGGGTGACGTTCCCCGGCGCGTGGTGGCGCTCGCTCCCAACCTCACCGAGATCGCCTTCGCGGTCGGTGCGGGAGATCGCCTGGTCGCCGTCTCGGACTTTTCCGACTTTCCTCCCGAGGCCCGCAAGCTGCCGCGCGTGGGCGGACTCGACGCGAGCGCCGAGGCGATCGTCGCGCTCCACCCGGATCTCGTTCTCGCGAGCCGTGACGGGAATCCGCGCGGCGCGGTGCAGGCGCTCGAGGCGGCCGGCGTCCCGGTGCTCGCGGTCTCCGGCGAGTCGCTCGACGCGGTCCTCGCGGGGATCCGGCAGGTCGGCGAACGCCTGGGGAAAGGCGACCAGGCGCGCCGGCTCGTCGAGGAGCTCTCGCGACGCCGCGGGGAGGTGCGGCGCCGGGTGGCGGGACGGCCGCGCCCGGCTGCGCTGCTGCTCGTCTGGCCCGATCCGCCGCAGGCCGCGGGCGCGGGCACGTTCCTGTCCGACGTGCTCGAGGAGGCCGGGGCGCGGAATCTCGCATTGGGGCGCGGCGGCTGGCCGGTCCTGTCCGCGGAGTTCCTCGCGACCGCACCCGTCGACGTCCTCGTGCTGCCCGACTCGCCGGACGCGCGGCCCGCGTTCGAGAAGGCGCGGGCCTCGGGGGTTCTCTCTCGCGGCGCCGCGGCGACCGCCCGCATCCTCCGCGTCCCGGACGATGAGCTGTCGCGGCCGGGGCCGCGCGTCTTCGGCGCGCTCGAGACGCTCGCGCGCGGCCTCCATCCGGAGGCCTGGGAGAAGGCTCCGTGAGCCTCCTCCCCGCCGGCCGCACGCGCCACCCGTTCGCCATCGCCTTCGCGCTGCTTGCCGGAGCATGCGTGCTGGGGATCCTCGTCGGCGGCGTCCGCCTCTCGCTCCCCGCGCTCTGGTCGGGCTCGGGAGCGGAAGGGGAGGCGGCGCGGCTCGTGGCGTCGATCCGCCTGCCGCGCGTGGCGCTCGCCGGCCTCGTGGGCGCGGCGCTGGCCCTCTCCGGCGCGGCGATGCAGGCGCTGCTCAAGAATCCGCTCGCCGACCCGTTCCTCCTCGGCACGTCGGGAGGCGCGGCGGCGGGCGCGGCGCTCGCCTCGCTCGCCGGAATCTCGCCGCTCTTCTCCCCGGGCGCGGCCTTCGTCGGCGCGGCGGCGTCGTCCCTCGCGGTGGCGGCGCTGGCGCGTCGCGGCGGCCGTCTCGACCTCCAGCGGCTGCTCCTCTCGGGCCTGATCGCCAATGCGTTCTTCTCGGCGGTCCTTCTCGGCGTGTTCTCGATCGCCTCGGCCTCCGCCGCCCGGACGATGCTCTTCTGGATGATGGGGAGCCTCGCGGACGCTTCGTTCGGGAAGGTCGCCTCGCTGCTGCCGTGGGCCGCGGCGGGCGCCGTCGTGCTCCTCGTCTACGCGGCGCGCCTGAACCTGCTCGCCGTCGGCGAGGACAGCGCCGCGGCGCTCGGCGTCGACACCGAGCGCGCGAAGCGCCACGTCTTTCTGGCTTCGTCGCTCCTGACCGGGGCCGCCGTGGCCTTCGCAGGCATCATCGGGTTCGTGGGACTGCTCGTGCCGCACGCGGTGCGCGCCGTCGCCGGAAACGACCAGCGCCGCCTCCTGCCGCTCTGCGCCGTGAGCGGCGCGGCCCTGCTCGTCGCGGCGGACGCGCTGTCGCGCGCGGTCTTCGCTCCGGCGGAGCTGCCGATCGGCGCCGTCACGGCCACCGTGGGCGCGCCCCTCTTCGCCTGGATGCTGCTCCGTGAGAACTGACGCGAACGCCGGGGCTCTCCGACTCGAGACGCGCGGTCTCCGCGCGCTCTACGGCCGCACGGAGGCGCTGTCGGGCCTCGACGCCGCGATTCCGGCCGGAGGCATCGTCGCGGTCCTCGGGGAGAACGGCTCCGGCAAGTCCACTCTTTTGAAGGTCCTCGCGCGCATCTTGCCTCCCGCCGGGGGAGACGTCCTGCTCGACGGCGCGCCGCTGCTCGCGCGCCCGCGTCGGGAAACCGCGCGCCGAATCGCCTACGTGCCGCAGAGCGTGGATCTCGTCTTCCCGATCCGCGCCCTCGACCTGGTGCTCCAGGGCCGCGCGCCCCATGCCCCCGGCTTCTCGGCCGATTCCGCCGCGGACCGCGCCCGCGCCCTCGACGCGATGGAGGCCTGCGACGTGCGGGATCTTGCCGAGCGGGACGCCTCGGCCCTTTCCGGAGGCGAGACGCGGCGCGTGTTTCTCGCGCGCGCGGTGGCTCAGGAGGCGGAAATCTGGCTCCTCGACGAGCCGACGGCCGGGCTCGACCCGCGGCACCGCCTGGAGTTCCTGGACGTCCTCCGGAGGCGTCAAAGCGAGTCGCGGCTGACCGTGCTCCTCGTGACCCACGAAGTGGATCTCGCCGCCCGGATCGCCGACCGCATCCTGCTTCTCCGACACGGACGCGCGATCGCGGCGGGTCCGCCGGGCGAGGTCCTGACGGCGGGGAACCTGCGCCGGGCCTTCGACGTCGAGTTCCGGCCGGGCGCCCCACAGCTCGAAGCCGCGGCCCTTTCCGATCGGCCGCCGCTGGAACCGTAAGCCTCTCTCTTTCAGCGGGTTACGACGGCTGTTAGCATTCGCCCTTCGCCATGGCTTGGTTCCGAAAAGTCCGCGAGCCGAAAGAACCGCGCGAGCCGCGGGATCGCCGCTCGAGCAAGGTGCCGGAGGGCCTCTGGGTCAAGTGCGACAGCTGCCGGCAGATCCTCTACAACAAGGAGCTCGCGCGGAACTACAAGATCTGCCCCAAGTGCGGCTTTCACTTCCGGCTTTCGGCGGCCGAGCGCCTGCGCATGCTCTTCGACGGCGAGCAGTACACGGAGCTCGAAGGCGGAGCTTCGCTCGACAGACCCGCTGCGCTTCCGCGACACCAAGCGCTACCGAGACCGCCTCGCGGAGAACGAGGAGTCGATCGGCACGTCCGACGCGATCATGATCGGCTCGGGGACGCTCGACGGCATCCCGGTGCTCATCGGCGCGATGGAGTTCTACTTCCTCGGCGGCTCGATGGGCTCCGTCGTCGGCGAGAAGGTGACCCGCGCCGCCGAGCGGGCGCTCGCCGAGCGCCGGCCGCTCATCATCGTCTCGACCTCGGGCGGCGCGCGGATGCAGGAGGGCATCCTGTCCCTCATGCAGATGGGCAAGATCGCCGCCGCCCTGTCGCGCTTGTCGGAGGCGGCCGTCCCCTACATCTCCGTCATGACCGACCCGACGACGGGCGGCGTCACGGCGTCCTACGCGATGCTGGGCGACCTGAACGTCGCGGAGCCCGGCGCGCTCATCTGTTTCGCGGGTCCGCGGGTCATCGAGCAGACGATCCGCCAGACCCTGCCGGACGGCTTCCAGAGGGCCGAGTTCCTTCTCGAGCACGGCATGCTCGACTTCGTCGTGGAGCGCTCGGAGATGAAGGCGACGCTCGCGCGCTGCCTGCGCTTCCTCTGGGACGCGCGCCGCTCGGCGTAGCTCTCCGGGTCCGCCGCCGATGAGCTCCGGGCTCGCCCTCCGGCGACTCGAGTCGCTCTCGGTGCGGGGCATGCGGCTCGGTCTCGAGGCGATCGACGCCGTGTGCGAGCGGCTCGGCCGGCCGGAGCGGCGGGTGCGCTCGATCCTGATCGCCGGGACCAACGGCAAGGGCTCGACGGCCGCGACGCTCTCCGCGATCGCGCGCGCCGCCGGAGTTCGCGCCGGGCTGTACACGTCGCCGCATCTCGTGGACGTGACGGAACGGATCCGCGTGGACGACGAGGACGTCCCGCGCGGGGAGCTCGACGAGGCGCTCGCGCCCGTGTTCGCGGCCGCGGACGCCGCGCCGGAGATCCCGCTGACCTACTTCGAGGCGATGACGGCGGCGGCGTTCGTCGCCTTCGCGTCGCGGCGCCTCGACCTGGCGGTGCTGGAAGTCGGCCTCGGCGGCCGCTTCGACGCAACCAACGTCGCGCCGGCCGCGGTCTCGGTCGTGACGTCGATCGGACTCGACCACACCGCCGAGCTCGGGGCCACGCGCCCGCTCATCGCCCGCGAGAAGGCGGGCATCTTCCGGAGCGGGCGGCCGGCGCTCGCCCGGGCCGCCGACGCGGACGCGCGGGAAGCGCTTCGGGAGACGGCGCGGTCGGCCGGAGCGATCTGGCATGACGCCCACGAGGAGCTCGGCGTCGAGGTCGAGCGCGTGTCGCTCGAAGGAACGCGCTTTTGCCTGCGGACGCCCGAGGGGAGCGCCGCGCGAGCCCTCACGACGCCGCTGCCCGGCGCTCATCAGGCATGGAATGCGGCCCTCGCGGTCCGCGCGGCGGAGCTCCTGGACGGCGGGCGTCCGCTCCTGTCTCGGGGGTCGGCGGTCTCCGCCGGCGTTGCGCGCGTCCGGTGGGCCGGACGCCTCGAGCGCCGGCGTCTCGAAGGCCGGGATCTCCTCCTCGACGGCTGCCACAACGTCGAGGGCGCCGAGGCGCTCGCGCGGTTCCTTTCCGACGCCGGGCTCGAGCGGAGGTGCCCGCTCGTCTTCGGCGCGATGGCCGACAAGGACGTCGAGGGCATCGCGGCCGCGCTCTTCCCGCTCGCCGCGGCGGTCTTCCTGACGCCGGCCCCGTCCGATCGGGCGGCGAGCGCCGCCGATCTCGCGCGCCGCGTCGCAACGGTCCGCCCCGATGCCGAGCCGGCGGATAGTCTCGCCGACGCGCTCGCGCGCGCGCGGCGCCTGCCCGGCCGCGACCCTATAATCGTCGCGGGCTCGCTCTATCTGGTCGGCGAGGCGGAGTGTCTGCTCCTCGCCGCCGAAGGACGCGCGCCGCAGAGCGCATGACGACCGCCGCCCCCGCTGCCACCCGCGAGCATTTCGAGCGCCTCGAAGAGGAGCGCCTCGCCGTCTACGCCGCGCGAAGCGGCCGGGCCCGCCGTCCGCGCGGTCCCGTGGCCGCCGCGCCGGGGGACGCGCGCACGGCCTACGTCCGGGACCGCGATCGCATCATCCACTCGCGCGCGTTTCGCCGGCTGAAACACAAGACGCAGGTCTTCATCCCGTACGAGGGCGACCATTTCCGCACGCGCCTGACTCATACGATCGAGGTGTCGCAGATCGCCCGCAGCGCCGCGCGCGCTCTCGGCCTGAACGAGGACCTCGCCGAAGCGATCGCGCTCGGGCACGATCTCGGGCACACGCCGTTCGGTCACTCCGGCGAGAACGTGCTCGACCGGCTGCTCCGCGAGAGCCATCCGGAGGCCGGCGGCTTCAAGCACAACTTCCAGTCCGTGCGCGTGGTGGACCGGCTCGAGAAGCGCTACGACGAGCCGGGCCTGAACCTGACCGACGACGTCCGCGAGGGCGTCTGGAAGCACACGGCGTGGAGCGTCTCGTTTCCCTTCCCGCTCGAATTTCGCGAGGGCCTGCGGCCCGAGTCGGGCGGCTCGCCCGAGGCGCAGCTCGTGAACTGGTCCGACGAAATCGCGCAGCAGACGCACGACCTCGAGGACGGCCTGCCTCTGACCGAGGAAGAGGCGATCGAGTCTCTGGCGATCGCGCGCCATATCCGCGCCGCCGGGCCCTCCGGGCGCGACCGCGCTTCGCGGCGGGCGGCGCTGATCCGCGGCATGATCGCGGCGCTGACGTCCGATCTCATCGAGAACTCGCGGACGCGGCTCGAGCGATGGGTGGAGTCCGCCGGCGTCCGGACGGCCGACGACTTCTATGCCCGGCGCGACGCGCTGCCCGGCGACTTGGTGGGCTTCTCCGAGACCGGCAAGGCGTGGTATCGGGAGCTGAAGGACTTCGTCTATCGCCACATCATCCATTCGTTTCCGGTCTCGCGGCACGACGGCCACGCGCGGCGCGTCATCGCGGGGCTCTTCCACGCCTACGCCGAGAACCCGCGCCTCCTGCCGGACGACGTCCTCGCGGGGCTCGCCGCGACGCTCGGCACGCGCTTCCTGCGCGAGGTGCTCGCTGCGCGACGTCGAATCGGAGATCGCGTCGTGCTATCGGCCGAGGCCGGAGCTCTCTCGCGCGATCGCCGACCACATCGCGGGGATGACGGACAGCTTCTGCGACAAGGAATACCGCGAGCTCGTCGTAGGATGAGCGGGAAAGGGAGCCCCGAGATGAACCGTGCTGGCGTCCTCCTGCCGCCCCAGGCCTTTCTCGACCGCGACCTCGAGGCCGTGGATCCCGACGTCGCACACTGGATCGCGGAGGAGGAGCGGCGCCAGAACCACAACCTGGAGCTCATCGCCTCGGAGAACTGGGTCTCGCGCGCGGTGCGCGAGGCGCAGGGTTCGGTCCTCACCAACAAGTATGCGGAGGGTTATCCGGGCAAGCGGTACTACGGCGGCTGCGAGTTCGTGGATCGGATCGAGCAGATCGCGATCGACCGCGCGAAGGCGCTCTTCGGCGCGGAGCATGCCAACGTGCAGCCGCACTCGGGCACGCAGGCCAACATGGCGGTGTACCTGACGGCGCTCCAGCCGGGCGACACGATCCTGGGGATGAATCTTTCGCACGGCGGCCATCTCACGCACGGCCACCCGCTCTCCTTCTCGGGCCGCGAGTACAAGGTCGTCGCGTACGGCGTCCGCCGGGAGGACGAACGGATCGACTACGACGAGCTCGCGCGCGCTCGCGCGAGAGCACCGGCCGAAACTCATCATCGCGGGCGCCTCGGCGTACGCCCGCGAGATCGACTACGCGCGCTTCGCGGCGGTGGCCGCGGAGATCGGAGCGGTGCTCATGGCCGATGTGGCGCACATCGCGGGCCTGATCATCGCCGGTCTGCATCCGTCCGCCGTGCCGCACGCCGCGTTCGTCACGACGACGACCCACAAGACGCTTCGCGGGCCGCGCGGGGGGCTCGTGTTCTGCCGCGCGGGCCACGCGAAAGACCTCGACCGCAACGTGTTCCCGGGTCTCCAGGGGGGCCCGCTCGAGCACGTCATCGCGGCCAAGGCCGTGGCGCTCGCCGAGGCGGCCACGCCCGAGTTCGCGGACTATCAGCGCCGGATCGTCGAGAACGCGAAGGCGCTCGCGGCGGCCCTGACGGCGCGCGGGTTCCGCCTCGTCTCCGGCGGCACCGACAACCACCTCATGCTCGTGGACGTCGGGGCGAGGGGACTCACCGGCAAGGACGCGGAGAAAGCGCTCGACGCGGTCGGCATCACGGTCAACAAGAACACGATTCCCTTCGACCCGAAGCCGCCGATGGTGGCCTCGGGAATCCGGGTCGGCACGCCGGCGGTCACGTCGCGGGGAATGGGCCCGGCCGAGATGGAGCGCATCGCGGACGCGTTCGCGCGCGCGCTCGAAGCGCCCGACGACGCCGCGGTGCGAGCCGAAGTGCGCCGCCAGGTCCGGGAGCTCTGCGAGGGATTTCCGCTGGTCGCATGAGGTCGCGGCGCCTCGTCGCTCTCGCCGGATACCTGCTCCTCCTCTTCTCCCTCGCCGGCGCCGTTCGCCCGTCGGAGCTCGCGCGGCGCGTGCGCCTCGTCGTTGGGGATTCCGGAAAAGACCTCGCGCTGCGGCGCCTCGACGGATCCTCAGCGGCCTTCGACCGGAAGTACGTCTTCTTTCTCGAGTCGGCGCGCCGTCGGCTGCCTCCGGGGACGCCGGGCGTCGCGGTTTTGGAGCTCCCCGTGACGGAGGCGCATCGCAACCTCGCGCTGTACGCGTTCGCGCCGCGGCCCGCGCTCGTGGCTCCGGAGCGGATTCCGGAAGGCTGGGTTCTCGCGGTCTACGGCGCGGAGGCGCCGGACGGCTGGCGGCCGTTCGCGTCCGTCGCGGGAGGCGCGCTCTTCGAGCGCGCGCGATGACGGGACTTTTCCCGTCGCTCGCGGCGGTCGCGGGCATCCTGCTCGCCGCAGGAGTTGTCGGGTTCTTCGCCGCGGGGATGCTCGCTCCCGCCGGACGCCCGGGGGAGCGCGTCGCGTGGGGGTTCCTTCTGGGGCTTTTGCTCCTCGCGGGGTTCGTCCCGATCGCGCTCGCCGTCGGCGGCCGCCCGGGGTGGCTCGCCTTTGCGGCGGCCTCGATTCTCCTGCTCGCGGCCTCGCGCGCGGCGCGGCGGCCGGCCGGCCCCGAAGCGCCGCCGCGAGGGGCGGCGCGCGGACATGCGGGCATCGTCATCGTCTTGCGCGCGGCGGTGGCCGGCGGCGTGCTTCTCTATCTCCTGCGCGCGCTGACCGAGCCGATGTGGGCGGCGGACTTCCTCGCGATCTGGGGCTGGAAGGGCAAGGTGATCTTCGGCGCGCGCGGACTCCCGCCGTGGACCTGGACGACGCCGGAGCTCGCGTTCACGCATCCGGAGTATCCAGCCGGCCTGCCGCTCCTCGACGCGGGCATCGCGTTCCTGCTGAGGCGCTGGGACGACCACGCGCTGGCCCTTTTGTTCCCGGCCGTACAGGTCGCGACGCTCCTCCTGCTCGTCTGCTGGCTCGAGCGACGCGGCGTCGGCCGGTCCGTCGCCCTCGCCGCCGCGGCGGCCCTGGCGCTCTTCGAGCCGCTCTATCGTGCGTTCACGACCGGCATGGCGGAGGTGCCGTTGTCTTTCCTGCTCCTCGCGATCGGGATGAGCCTCGTCGACGCCGTCGAAGGAGATCCGGGCGCCCAGAGACGGCTGGCGCTCGCGGCGCTGGGAGCCGCGGCGCTGAAGAACGAGGGGATGTTCGTTGCGGGCGCGGCGGCGCTCGTCGCGCTTCTCTGGCGAGGCCGGCCGCTCCGCAGGCGCGCCGGCACGGCGCTCGCGGCGATCCTGCCGGCGCTCGCGGCGGCGGGAGCGCACCGTCTTCGGACGGGACCGCTGCCGCTGCGCGACTTCCGGGCGGGCTTCCTCCTCGAGCCGGGATTTGCAGGCCGGATTGCTCTCGGTCTCCGGACGATCGCCGCCGAGGTCCTGCTCCCCGCGTGGCCGCTGCTGGCCGCTCTCGTCCTGCTCACCGCGGCGGGACGGCGCTCCGTGGATGCCCGCGCGCTGCTCGCGCTCGCGGCGCTCCCGCTTTTCGCCTACGCTGCGCTTCCCGCATTCTGCGTCTGGGGTCCGGACTGGCTCGTCCGCACGGCGTTCGCCCGCACGTCGGCGGCGCTCGCGCCGTTGCTCGCTGCGGCGCTCGCGCTCCGCCTCAGTCCGGTCTTCTCAATGGATCGTTCCGGTGAATCCACCGGATCCGCAGCAGATCCCGCAGCGTGACGATCGCGTCGCGGACGAACGAGACCCGCGAGTCGGGCGAGTTGAGCCAGAGTACCGGGACTTCCGCGATCGCGATTCCTTCGCGACGCGCGAGGTAGAGGACCTCCATGTCCCAGGCGAACCGGTCGATGCGCGCCCGTCCGAAGAGGCGGCGCGCGACGTCGCCGCGAAAGAGCTTGAATCCGCACTGCGTGTCGTGAATGCCCGGCACGGCGAAAAGCTGCACGAGCACGTTGCCCGCCCGTCCGAGGGCGACGCGATAGAAGGGCTGACTCCGCCGCACGAGATCGCGCTGGATGGCGCGCGAGCCGATCGCGACGGGATGGGTCGGGAGCCGCTCGGCGAGCTTGACCCACTCGGTGAGCGGCGTCGAGAGGTCGACGTCGGAGATCAGGATCGGATCGCCCGCCGCCGCCAGGACGCCCGTCCGGATCGCGGCGCCTTTGCCCCGATTGCGCTCGTGGGCGAGGACGGACAGCGGCAGGTTCGCCTCGGCCGCGATGCGCGCCGCGGCCGCGCGCGTCCCGTCGGACGAGCCGTCGTCCACGAGAAGGACCTCCCAGTCCCACCCGCCCGGCCGCGACCGGCGCCACTCGGCCACCGCGCGCAGGCACGCCTCGATTCGCCCTCGCTCGTTGTAGGCCGGCAGAACGAGCGACGCCTTCTCCGCCGGCGCCGTCACGCCTTCGTCGCCTCGTAGACGAACTGGTAGGCGAAGAGGGTCGGCCAGACGCGGGCGGTTCCGGACGCAAGGGCGCGCACCGGAGCGCGCCAGGGGGCCCTCCCGAGCGCCGGCAGGGCGAGCTCGTAGGGCATTGCCGTCGGCCGGATCGCGTCGATTCGGAAGCCGGCGGCCTCCAGGAGCTCGCGGCCGGTCGCGCGGGTGAAGAACCGCAGGTGCGTGCGGTCGAGGATCCCGCGATCGGCGTACGGGAAGCGGCCGAGGAGAAGGGCGCCGCGCACGCTCGCGTTGGCCACGTTCGGCAGCGAGACGAAGAGCCGGCCGCCGGGGGCGAGCCAGCCGGCGATCCGGGAGAGCAGGTCCTGGGGCCGGACGAGATGCTCGAGCACGTCGGCGCACACGACCACGTCGAAGGACTTCTCCCAGGTCCCGGCGGCGAGCGCGTCCGCGGTGCGCCAGTCGTCGTACACGGCGCGGGAGTCCGCGGGCGTCGCGGGATCGGGCTCCACGGCGGCGAGGAAGGCGCAGCGGTCGCGGAGCGCGCGCCCCAGGTGGCCTCCCGCCGCGCCGAGGTCGAGGAGGCGCAGGCCCGCGGGCAGCTCGCGGATCCGGCGCCTCAGCACGTCGTGCGAGGACGCCGGGATCTCCTTCCAGACGTATCTTTCGGACACCGCGTTTCCCCGCGCCTCAGCCGCCGAATTTCTGCGCGATCGGGTAGCGGCGCCCCTCGCCGAACGCCTTCCCGGTGATCTTGGGCCCCGGCGGCATCTGGCGCCGCTTGTACTCGTTGCGGTCGATGCGCCCGGAGATCTCGCGCGCGACGTCGGCGGGGACGCCGGCCCGCTTGGCCGCCGCGTCCGCGGGAAGCGAGCGATCCACGAGCGCCGAGATGAGCGGGTCGAGCACGTCGTAGAGCGGCAGCGAGTCCGAGTCCTTCTGATTCGGCGCCAGCTCGGCCGACGGCGGCTTGGTGATCGAGGAGGCCGGGATGATCTCCGACGCGCGGTTGATGTCGGCCGCGACCGCGTACACGAGCGTCTTCGGAACGTCGGACAGGAGGGCGTACCCGCCGGCCATGTCGCCATAGAGCGTGCAGTAGCCGACCGCGACCTCCGACTTGTTGCCCGTCGAAAGCAGCAGGTGGCCCTCCGCGTTCGAGAGCGCCATGAGCAGCGCGCCGCGGATCCGCGCCTGCAGGTTTTCCTCCGTCTTCGTGCGCTCGATCGGGGCGAGCGCCGGCGCGAGCGTTGCGCGATAGGCGTCGAGCACGGGGCCGATCGGGATCTCGAGGAGCCGGATCTTCAGGCGCCGGGTGAGCTCGCGCGCGTCGGTCACGCTCCCGGGAGACGAATACGGGCCCGGCATCGCGACGCCGACGACCCGATCGGCCCCGAGCGCCTCGACGGCGATCGCCGCCGTGACCGCCGAGTCGACGCCGCCCGAAAGCCCCAGTACGGCGGTCCGAAAGCCGCACTTTCCGGCGTAGTCGGCGAGCGCCAGGACGAGCGCCTGGCGCACCCGGCGGGCGTCCGGCTCGCGTTCGGTCAGAGCGGCGCCCCCTCCGGGGAGGTCGACCGTCCAGAAGTCCTCGGCGAAGGAGCGCCCCCGGCCGACGAGGCGTCCCCGTGCGTCGAACGCGAGCGAGCCGCCGTCGAAGACGAGGCTGTCGTTTCCGCCCACGAGATTGCAGGAGACGAGCGGCGTGCGGCTCGACCGCGCGATCCGGGACATGAAGCGCTCGCGCAGGCGGGCCTTGCCGAGCTCCCAGGGCGACGCGGAGACGTTGACGTGCAGGTCGAGCTTCAGCGGGCGCAGGTCCGACACCGGGTCGGCCGCGTAGCGCCGCTGCTTCCAGAACGTCTTGTCGTTCCAGATGTCCTCGCAGATCGTCACGCCCACGCGCGCGCCCGCGACGCGGAGCACGAGGGGCTTCGTTCCCGGCTCGAAGTAGCGGCCCTCGTCGAAGACATCGTAAGTCGGCAGCAGGCGCTTGCGGTACGTCGCGACGACGCGGCCGCTCCGCGCGGCGACGGCGACGTTGAAGAGCGCGCGCCCGGCCTTCGCGGGATTGCGCACGACCGAGCCGTACAGCCAGAGCGCGGGACCGCTCTGACGCGCGATGCGCTTCGCGGCCGCCTCGGACGCCGCGACGAACGCGCGCCGCTCGAGCAGGTCTCGCGGCGGGTAGCCGCAGACGGCGAGCTCCGGAAACAGCACGACGTCGGCGTGCGCCGCCTCCGCCCGGCGGCCGGCCGAGAGGATCTTCGCGGCGTTGCCGGCGAAGTCGCCGATCGTCGTGTCGATCTGGGCCACGCCGACGCGAAGGGAACGGGTCATGGGGCCTCGAGTCTTCGGGGTCGCGCGGGCGGAGTCAAGAAGGGGCCCGGTCGAGCGGATCGACCGGCGGTCGTCATCGCGTTCTCAGGATTCGACTTCCCGGACGAGCGGCCGGCCGGACAGCCGGTCGGCGAGGGTCGGCCTCTCCGGATCGCGCCGGCCGAGCCAGAGCGGCAGCCCGAGCGAGACCGCCGCGAGCGCGGTGCCGGCCCAGCGCCGGGACGCCTCCGACGGCGTGAGCACGCGTCCCGACGGGCCCTGGCGCGCGGCGAGCCCGGCGAGGCTCATGCCCACGGTGCGGCCGAAAAGCGTCAGCGGCAGGCCCACGAACACGAAGGAGAAGAGGAGTCCGAACGCCGCCGCCCAGACGAGTCCCGACAGCCTCGGTCCGCGCCCCGCCCAGGCCACGGCCGTCATCAGCGCGATCGTGACCGCGAGCGAGGCACCGGAAAGATCCGCGGCGAACGCGGCCGCGCGGAGCCCGAGCGTCGCGACGGGCTCGGGACCCGAGGACGCCTCCCGCTCCGGTTCGGCCGCCGCGCCCGTCTCGCCGGCGCGGAGCGCCTCTTCGTGGAGCGGAAACTCGGCGAGCGCGTCGGACGGGGGGCGGCCGGAAAGTTCGAGCTCAAGGCCGGTGCGAGAGGTGCCGCACGTAGATGCGGCCGAGCAGATCGAGGTCGCCCTTCTGGTAGCGGTCCGCGAACTTGCGGTGCCTCTGGATCTCCGTGTCCTCGGGGTCCAGCGCCAGCGCCTCGTCGAAAGACTGTTTCGCTTTCGGATAGAGCCCGTTCTGGAGCTGTGTGATCCCCTGGTTCGTGTAGCAGCGCAGCAGGTACGACCGCGCATCCTGATTGCCCTTGTCGGACTGATAGATCCTCCAGAGCACCGGAATCGCCGTTTCGTACTCGCCCTCGTTGTAGAGCTTCACCGCGGGCGTGAGCTCCGCGACGTGCTCGGAGGCCTCCGCCATCGACTGCGCGAAGGCGGAGTCGCCCTGGAAGGACGAGGAGACCGCGCTGAAGTCCTTGAGCGCATCGATGTAGCGCTTCTCGCCGAGCGCCCGCTCGGCGCGGGTCCGGATCGGCGCGGGATCGGTCGCGTCGCTCGATGCCGGCGCTCCAGCCGCCGCACCGCCCGCCGGAGGCGGCGGCGTATCGCCGGTCGGGCGCGAGAGCGTCTCGAGCAGCTGCTTCGCCTTCGCGTAGTCGGGATCCGAGGGACGAATTCGCTTCAACTCCGCCAGGGTCTCGGGGATCTTGCCTTCCTGGAAAAAAGCCGTCGCCTTCTCGAGCGATCCGCCGGGGCGCGCCCCGGCCACCTCCCGGACGGCCGCGGTCGGACCCGGCTTGGGTTGCCGCAGCACGAGCCACGCACCGACGCCCACGAGCACGACGAAGACGGCGCCGATCAACGCCACCCGCGGCGGGACCCGGATCGCGAGGCCACCGCGCTTCTTCGGGGCCGGCGCGGCTTCCTGGGGTTCCTCGACGGGCAGGCCCATCTCCTCTTCGGCCGGCGGCTCGCCCTCCGCCGGCGGCTCGGCCGGAACCTCGGCGAGCTCTCTCTCGATGCGGTCGAGGGCCTCGCGCGCCGTCGCGTTTCCACTGTCGATCGAGAGCGCCTCGAGATACGACGCCCGCGCGCCCGAGAGGTCGCCCGCGTCGAACGCCGTCTGGCCTTTCTTGAGGATGTGTCCGAGGCGCTGATCGCCCTCGGCCATGACCTGGCGCGTCTTCTCGATGCGCGTGACCGCTTCGACGCTGTTGATGTCGATCAGGAAGATGCGCGACCAGATCTCGATGGCGCCTTCGTGATCCCCGCGCGCCGCGGCTTCGTCGCCCTGGCGCAGGAGATTCGCGACCTCGCGCTCGGAGCGTCCGGCGTCTTCCGCGGGAGCGGCCCGGCGTGCGGCGGCGGGCGGGAGCGGCGCCGCGGCCGGCGCCGGCTCGGGAGACTCGCTCCAGAGATCGCCCGGGGAACCCGGAGAGCCCGCGGGACGGTCGAGCGGTCCGCGACGCGTCGGCGGGAGGTCCGGCGGGGGAGTCACCGCGGTCGGCGCGTCGAGGGAGAGTCCGTCGAGAGACAGGGAGTCGAGGCCGCCGGCTGCCGGCGCCGGAGATTCGCCGCGGTCGAAGGAGATGTGCGGCTCGTCCGAGGGGCCGAATCCCGATCCGCCTGGCTCGCCGAGATCCATCATGCCGCCGAGCTCCGGTTCCGCGGCTGCGGCGGGGCGCGAGCCCGCCTCGGAGATGCGGCGCTCGAGCAGGGAGACCGCGGGATGCTCCGGATCGAGCGCGCGCATGCGCTCGAGCTCGCGGGACGCGTCCGGATATCGCCGCGCTTCGAGGAGACCCAGCGCACGGCCGCGCGCGCCCTCGAAGTCGGCCGCGGCGTCCTTGCGCTTTCGCGATTTCTCGATGAGCTCCGTCGCGTGAACGTTGCCGGGCAGAGCCGTCAGGACCTGCTCGGCGGCGTTGATGCACGCGTCGAAATCACGCGCGTTGTAGCTCTCGACGGCGCGCACGAGCATCTTCTCCGCGTCGGCGGCGGTGGGCCGCCCCCGCGCCGGAGCTCCGGCCACGATGGCCTCGAGCTCGATCAGGTCGACGTCTGCGGCGGGATTCTTGGCCTTCTCGAGCAGTCGCCGCGCGGGCGAGAACCGCGGGTCCATCTTGAGGATGAAGTCGCAGCCGATGAGACAGTCGTCCGTTTTGCCTTCCTGGAACAGGGAAAGCGTGTGCTTGAAAGTGGTCAGAATCTTGTCGCGCACTTCCCGCGGCAGCGACGGATTGCCCGGATAGAGGCCGGGATTGGTGGAGTTGCCGCTCACCGGGACGCTCCGCGGACCGGCGTCCGGTTCGGCCGAGACCATTGGCAATTCACGGTTGTGCCGATTATAAACTCTCGGCGGCATGCGGACCGTGATCGAAAGCGTCCCGAACATTTCCGAGGGGCGCGACCGCGTCCGCGTGGAGGAAATCGCCGCCGCCGTGCGCGCCGTTCCGGGGACGCGGCTCCTCGGCGTATCCTCCGACTCTTCGCACAACCGGAGTGTCCTGACGCTCGTGGGCGACGCGGCCGGCGTCGCGGCGGCGATTCGGGCCCTCTTCGAGGCGGCGCTTCCGCGCATCGATCTGACGAAGCACTCGGGCGAGCATCCGCGCATGGGCGCCGTGGACGTCGTCCCGTTCATCCCGATCCGCGGCGCGACGGTCGAGCAGTGCGTCGCGCTCTCGCGCCGAGGTCGGCGCCGAGATCGCCGAGCGGTTCGGCGTGCCGGTGTATCTCTACGAGGACTCGGCGTCCTCGGACCGCCGGCGCAACCTGGCCGACATCCGCAAGGGCGAGTTCGAGGGCTTCGCCGAGAAGATGAAGGACGCCGGATGGAAGCCCGACTTCGGGCCCGACCGCCCGCACGCAACGGCCGGCGTCGTCGCCGTGGGCGCGCGCGCGCCGCTGATCGCCTACAACATCAACCTCGGAACGCGCGATCTCGCCGTGGCCGACCGCATTGCGAAGGCGATCCGCCACGTCGGGGGCGGCTTCCGCTACGTGAAGGCGATGGGCGTCGAGCTCGCCGACCGTGGCCAGGTGCAGGTCTCGATCAACATGACGAACTACCGGAAGACGCCGCTCCACCGCGTCTTCGAGTGCGTCCGCTCCGAGGCCGAGCGCCACGGAGTGCCCGTCGTGGGCTCCGAGATCGTGGGCCTGACCCCGGCCGACGCGCTCTTTGCCGCCGCGGAGCACTACCTTCGAATCGAGAACTTCTCCGGCGATCAGGTGCTCGAGACGAAACTGCTCGAGGCGGAAGAGTAAGAGAGAGAGTCATTCCGGCCCGGAGTGCCGGCTCCGCTCGGGTCCGAGAGTCTGGTCCGCTTGCGCGCTCCGCAGCATCGTGATTCTCGTGACGGGATGGAGCTCCATGTGCCGGTGACGCTTGTCCTGGACGTAGATGCCATCCGCTTCGATGTGATCGCCGACACGCGGCACCGGAATCTTGCTGCCGCACTTCCAGCAACGAAACACGAAGAATCGAAAAACGGGGTGCCGACAGACGATCTCGAGCTCCAACATGTCCTGGCCCAACCCTTCATAGTTCCTCTGATTCGCGAGGTGCGCGTACTCCGGGTCGAGTCTCAGGTACACGATCGCGTCTCCGTCGAGGACGTAGCGCGCGTCGGTGACGATGCCGCGCAGGGTGATGCAAGGCTCCTGAATGACGAGCCGCTGCGGCGAATAGACGCATTGCCACCAGTTGCCTTCGCACTCTCCCGGCACGGTTTGGGCGCGGGATGCAACGCACTCGGCGGAGCAAACCGAGACGACCACCAGGATGAGTCGAGTCAGCCGCCGAGGCACACGGGTTCCCTCGAGCCCGAGGTGAGGGTCAACGAGCCAAGTCCCGTCCGCCCCGGGCCGTCGCTGCCGAGGCCATGAAGACGACGACGATCGGGTCGACCGGATGGCGGTAGCGGACTTCCGAGTGCGTCAGGTAGTAGGCGATCGGGAGGAAGACCAGGGGGATCACCAGAGGAACGACGCCGTCCCGGCGGTCCCGGACCGCCCGATAGAGGCCCGCAAAGGCGAGCGCCGAGACGAGACTGTAGGCGAAAGCGTTCGGAAGTCCCTCCTCGTCCAGGGTCCAGCGCGGAGGGAAATCCCACAGGTTGGTCCAGGTGTACAGAACGCGCCGGAGAGTGAGGACCGCGAAGCGAGAGGGCCGGCGCGAGATCACCTCCCAGGCTTCGCGCTGCTTTTCCGCCATGTACGCCGGCTCGCCGAGCGTCTTCACCTTCTCCATCTCCGCGGGGTTGTTTCCGGGGATCACCTGAAAATTGGAGGCATGACGCGTGTCGTCGCTGTTGCCGACGAGGAACTCCTGGCCGATGCTGCCGCGGAAAGCGACGAAGCGTCCGTAGACCCGGCTGCAGCGCCAGACCCAGGGTCCGGTCGCACAGAGGAACACCAGAGACGCGGCGGCCGCGACGGCCGTGCAATTCTCTCCGCGCCGCCAATGCCGCAGCCAGACCCACGCGCCGAGGAAGGGCAACGTGGAGAGAACGGCCGGGTTCGTGAGCACCGCCACTCCCCACAACGCGCCGTACCCGAGCCACGCGCTCGAGCTCGTCGACCGTTCCAGGCGCAGGGTCGCCAGGACCGTGAGGCTGAACAACAGCGTCGTCAGGGTCGTTTCCCAGACGGTCGCGTTCGCCAGGGCGATCGCCCAGGGGAAGAAAGCCCAGATCCACCCGGCCCAAACCGCGGTGCGGAGCCCGAAGACCCGGCGGGCGATGAAGAAAACCGGCAGACACGTCATGGCCGAAAAGAGGTTGTTCAAGGTCAGCATGACCAGGGCCGACGAAGCCGTGTAGGTTCCGAACAGCCGGAAGACGCCGGCGACCAGGTACGTGTACACGGGAGGCACGAGGGCCGTGGGTCCCGTCGGCTCGGGAAAGGGCGAGCTGAATCCGTAGCCGGAAGCGATCGACCGCGCGACCCTCGCCGTCTCCCAGCCGAACGTCCAATGATCCCGCGCGGGATCCAGTCGATTCGTATAGGTGAAGCTCATGACCACCAGGCGAAGCAGGAAGGCCACTGTGGCCATCGTCCACGGGGAGCGAAGCCACGGCCCACTCACTCGCAGACGCGCCGCGGCACCCGTCACGCGCGGATCTTAGACCGATACCGGCGCGGGGTCGGGACGCGAAGAAGTCACAGCGTATGCCGCGAAGACGACGACGACGGGGTCGATCGGATGCCGATAACGAGAGTCCGAATGGGTCAAGTAGTAGGCGATGGGAAATAAGACCAACGGGATCACGAGAGCCGTCACGCCGTCCCGACGGCGTCGGATCGCCCGATAGAGTCCGATAAGCGCCAGCAGCGACACGAAACTGTAGGTGAGAAGGTTCGGCAGGCCCGTACCGTCCAGCTTCCAGCGAAGAGGGAAATTCCAGAATCCCGTCCAGGTGTACAGAACGCGCCGGAGAGTCAGGACGGCGAAGCGAAAGGGCCGGCGCGAGATCACGTCCCGGGCGTCGCGCTGCCTTTCTGCCATGTACGCCGGCTCGCCGAGCCTCTTCACCTTCTCCATCTCCACGGGGTCGTCTCCGGGAAGCACCGTGAAGTTGGACGGAACGCGCGGGTCCGTATTCCCGACCAGGATCTCCAGACCGACACCGCCGCGGAAGGCGACGAAGCGTCCGTAGATCTGGCTGCAGCGCCAGACCCAGGGTCCCGTCGCACAGAGGAAGACCAGAGACGCGGCGGCCGCGACGGCCGTGCAATTCTCTCCGCGTCGCCAATGCCGCAGCCAGACCCACGCGCCGAGAAAAGGCAACGTGGAAAGGACGGCCGGGTCCGTGAGCGCGGCCACTCCCCACAACGCGCCGTAGCCGAGCCAGGCGCCCCAGCTCGTCGATCGTTCCAGGCGCAGCGTCGCCAGGACCGCGAGGCTGAGCAACAGCGTCGTCAGCGTCGTATCCCAGACGGTGGTATTCGCCAGCGCAATCGCCCAGGGGAACAAAGCCCAGATCCACCCCGCCCAGGCCGCGGTGCGGAGCCCGAAGACCCGGCGCGCGATGAAGAAAACCGGCAGACACGTCATCGCCGAAAACAAGTCGTTGAAGGTCAGCATGACCAGGGCCGACGAAGTCGTATAGGTTCCGAACAACCGGAAGACGCCGGCGACGAGGTACGTGTAAACGGGAGGCACGAGGGCCGTGGGCCCCGTCGGCTCGGGGTAGGGCGAGCTGAATCCGTAGCCGGAAGCGATCGACCGCGCGACCCTCGCCGTCTCCCAGCCGAACGTCCAGTGATCCCGCGCGGGATCCAATCGATCCTTGTAAGTGAAGCTCATGACCACCAGGCGAAGCAGGAAGGCCGCTGCGGCCATCGTCCACGGAGAACCGAGCCATCGCCTGGCCTCGACTCGCGGGGGCGTCGTCGGGCGCGTCATGGCTCCCAGGCGTGCAAGCGGCGGTCTGCGAGAAGCATCTAAACAGATCCTAAACTTTCGACGAGCGCGATCGAGTTCCACCCGCTCGCACAACTTTCCGCTATGTTAGGGCTGCGATGGTGTCGATGGCGGCTTTCGCTTCCATGGCGTGGCGTGGAGTCTCTCTCGTTCTTCTCGTCACGCTCTCGATTTCGATCCTCTATTCCGTCCTCGTTCTGCTGCGGGTCGCGTTCTTCCGCCTTCCCGCAAAGTCCGACCGCGCGTTCACGCCCCCGGCGACTCTCCTGAAGCCGGTCTGCGGCCTCGAGCCCGAGCCGGTTCTCTACGACTGCCTGCGATCGTTCTGCGAGCAGGATTACCCGAGCTACCAGATCATCTTCGGCGTCCGTCGGCCCGACGATCCTGCCGTTGCCGTCATCGAGCGCCTGTTACGCGACACGACCCATCCCGACGCCTCGCTGATCGTCGATGGCCGTGTCTACGGCGCCAATCGCAAGCTCTCCAACCTCACGAACATGTATGAGGCCGCCCGCCACGACATCCTGGTCTCGGCGGACGCCGACGGAAGCGTCGGGCCCGACTACCTGCGATCCGTTGTCGCGCCTTTCGCCAGCAGCCGGGTCGGCGCGTTGACCTGCCTGTACGTCGGCAAGCCCCAGAGGGGCGTGTGGTCGGCGCTCGGCGCGGATTTCATCAACGACGTGATCCTTCCTTCGGTCTTGATGGCCCTGGCGCTGGGCAAACTGCGCTTTCTCTTCGGGAACACGATGGCTGTGCGCCGGGAGGTGCTCGAAGAGATCGGAGGATTTCGAGGGTTGACGACGTACCTCGCCGATGACTATCTGATCGGCCGACGGGTCAGTGACCGGGGCCTGGACGTCCGCCTGGCTTCCTACGTGGTCGAGACCGTCATTTCGGAGCCCCGCCTGTCGTCGCTCTTCGCCCACGAGCTGCGCTGGGGCCGCACGTTTCGAACGGTGCGGCCCGCCGGATGGACTCTCTCGGTGCTGACCGACACGACGGTCCTGGCGTTTCTTTTCCTCCTGGTCTCCGGCGGCCAATCCCTGGCGGTCGGCCTCTTCGCGGCGGCGGCCGGGCTTCGGTTCGGCCTTCACAAAATGGTGCGACGCCGGTTCGGCATCGACGGGCCGGATCCACTCTGGCTGGTTCCGGTGCGGGATGTCCTGACATTCGCCGTCCGGATCGCGAGCCTGGTGGGCCGTCGCCTCGTGTGGAAGAAGGAGCGTTTCTTCGTCGTCTCCTCCGGGCACCTCGAAACGGAGGCGAGCCCTTCCGAGCGGAATCGATGCGCGCCGGACTCCGTGTCAGCGCAACAGTAGCGACGCGAAGACACGCCACTGCGTGCCCCGGACCGCGGCGGTCCGTTCGGGGTAGGCGGTCACGCGGTCGTTCCAGGTCCAGGCTCCTCCGACCGCCAGGGCGCCGTAGACCGGCAGGCGCCCTTCCACCCGAAACGACTGGAGGCGGCTCGAGAGCGATGCCTCGACCGGGAGCGATGCCCCGCTGGTCGTATGAGTCCACAGGGCTTCGTAGCCGATCCGGAGGAGGTCCAGGCCGGCCCGGTCGAGTCTCGCCAGTGAGCGCACGCCGCCGCCGACGCCGTAGTCGTACGGCCGGCCGGCGGCGGTGAACTGATACAGCATGTCGTTCGCCTGCAGGGCCGTGACGGGGAAGCCGACGCCGGCGATCTCGGTACGCAGCTCCAATCCGCGTGACAGCGGGAAGCGCGAGAGCAAGTCGACCGAAAACGTCTGCGTCGAGAAGATCTCGGACTGATTGTTCGTGTACTCGTATCCCATGAAAAGACCCAGGCGATGCTCGGCGGCCGCCGACGACGAGATCCCCCAGGACGCGAGCAATCCACGCTCCAGCCACCGGCTGCCGACGTCTTTCGACGAAGGGTAGATTTCGAGCAAGGCCTCGAAGGAGTCGAAGGGCTTGTGGTTCTCGCCGGAAAAGGCGTCGCCGTAGCGGATCAATACGCCGAGAAGACCCTGGTTCGGGAAGAGCACGACGGAGGGAGGGCCGTCGTTCAGCCGCTGGTATCCGGCATACACCTCGGCCGAGAACGCCGCGGGCATGCGGTCGTCGGGGTTCGGAAAGTCTTTCGCCAGCTCTCCGCGAACGTGCCGGTTGAAGAGGCCGGGGGGGTTGAGCACGGCCGCGCCGATCTCGCGGAAGAGCCGGCTGGCGCCGCTGGCCCTGTTGTCCAGGAGCATGGTCGAAAGACGGTACAAAACCTCGCCCGTCACGGCGCCGCCGAGAGAGGTGGTGAGGACGTCGTTGAGCGATGCCGCCTCGGTCTCGCCGAAGTACTCCCACATCAGGCTGCCGGCCGCCGCGAAGAGGGTCGATTCCCAGAAGTTGAAGCCGTTCGTGCGCGAGGCGTTGTAGTAGATGGTTCCGTTGAAGGGGTGGAGGGTCTGGTTGGTCGGAAAGTCGTCGTGGTGGTCGTAGACCAGGCCCGTCTTCAGATTGGCTTTCCAGGAGTCCAGCGAGATGAATGACCAGGGATCTTCCAGGATGTACCGCTCGATGAGCCACATGGCGACGTTCACTCCGAAGACTTCCCCGGCGGCCATCCAAAAGTACTTCTTCGGCGCCGCGGCCGGTGCCGCTCGACCTTCCGAGCCGAGCCGGAGGGGCAGCCCGAGGGAGAGATCCGGAGGCGTGGTCAGCGGTTCGGCAGCCGGGGAGAGCGGATCGAAGAGGGAGCTCCCACGTTCGTCCGGAAAAAGACGGAACCCGGGTTGCTCGATTGCGGGTCCGCTTTGCTTCTCCAGCCGGAGCGGCGCGTCGCTGCACAACTCGAGCGCGCGCCCCGGAGCCGCCGCCGCGGCTCCCCCGAAGAGCAGCGTCCCCGCCGCCCAGAGCGACAGGAGGCTGTTTGGCGGGCGCACCCGGCGCAGACCGCTCTTCCGGATACGCACGGAATGATCTTCCTCGTTGCTGCGCCCGGAAGTCGGGCGGGAACGGCGGATGATAGCGCACGCGCCCGGTCGATGGTCTTCCCGAGACCTGATACGCTCGGGGGCTGACGGGCATGAAAAAGACGCTCTTCTTGAATCCTCCCTCATACGAGGGGTTCGACGGGGGAGCGGGCTCGAGGTACCAGGCGCGCCGAGAGATCCGCTCGTTCTGGTATCCGACCTGGCTGGCCCAACCGGCGGCTCTGGTGCCGGGTAGCCGGCTCGTGGACGCGCCGGCTCGCGGGCTCTCGGTGGCCGACGTCCTGCCTCTGGCCGGGCAGTACGAGCTGGCGGTGTTTCACACGAGCACGCCGTCCTTTGCCGAGGACGTGCGCGTGGCGGAGGAGTTCAAGAGGGCCAACCCGAACCTTCAGATCGGGTTCGTAGGTGCGCACGTGGCCGTGTCCCCGGAGGCGTCGCTTGGGGCGTCGGAGGCGGTGGACTTCGTCGCGCGCGCCGAATTCGACTACTCGATACTCGAGGTTGCCGAGGGAAGGCCGTTCGATGCCGTGGATGGAATCTCCTTCAAAGTGGACGGCCGGGTCGTGCACAACAAGGAGCGCGCGACGCTGGAGAACATGGACGCGCTGCCGTTTGTCACCGACGTCTACAAACGAGATCTCCACATCGAGGATTACTTCATCGGGTACCTGTTGCACCCCTACGTCTCGCTCTACACGGGCCGCGGCTGCCGGTCGCGGTGCACGTTCTGTCTCTGGCCGCAAACGATCGGGGGCCACCGCTACCGCACGCGCAGTCCCGAGAACGTGATCGAGGAGATCCGGCGGGCGAAGGAGTTCTTTCCGCAGGCCAGGGAATTCTTCTTCGACGACGACACGTTCACCGACGATCTCCCGCGGGCGGAGGCGATTGCGCGGGGGCTCGGCGAGCTCGGGGTCACGTGGTCCTGCAACGCGAAGGCGATCGTTCCGTACGAGACGCTGAAGATTCTCAAGGACAATGGGCTGCGACTGCTGCTGGTGGGCTACGAGACGGGCAGCCAGCAGATCCTGAACAACATCCGCAAGGGGACGCGCGTGGACGTCGCGCGGCGCTTCACCGCGGACTGCCACAAGCTCGGCGTCGTCATCCATGGCACGTTCATCGTGGGGCTGCCGGGCGAGACGCCGGAGACGATCGAGAGCACGATCCGATTCGCAAACGAGATCAACCCGCACACGATCCAGGTATCGCTGGCCGCCCCGTATCCCGGCACCGAGCTGTACCAGCAGGCGTCGGCCAACGGATGGCTCGACCTGGACAGCCAGAGCCTCGTCGGCTCGAACGGCGTGCAGGTCTCCTCGATCTCCTATCCGCACCTGTCCAAGAAGGAGATCTTTCAGGCGGTCGCCAAGATGTATCGGCGCTTCTACTTCCGACCCAAGAAGATCGTCGAGATGACCTCCGAGATGATCCGGAGCCCCGAGATGATGCGGCGCCGGCTGCGCGAGGGCGTCGAGTTCATGCACTTCTTGACGGGCCGCGAAGATCACGTCTGAGGATTGCGAAGCGACGGCCGCGGCCGGGAGGTCGAGGAGGCCCGCCGGATCCGCGCGGCTACTCCCGCTCGACTTCGATGCCGTAGCTCTTCAATTTCCGATACAGGTTTGACCGCTCGATCTGGAGTGTCTCCGCGGCGCGCGTGACATTGCCGCGGAACCGGCGCAGCGCGGCGAGGATGTAGCGCCGCTCGAAGTCGTCGCGGGCCTCGCGCAGGGGCGCGTCGGGCGCGACCGCGCCGTGCTCGGGCCGGAACTCGGCCGGCAGATCCTCGACCCCGATCTCGGGGTGCGGCGACAGGATCATGAGACGCTCGATGAGGTTCTTGAGCTCCCGGACGTTTCCGGGCCAACGATAGGCGCGCAGCGCGTCGAGGGCCGCGGGGGACAGCGGTTTGGGGCGGCGGCCGAGGCGCTGCGAGGCGACTTCGAGAAAGTGCCGGCAGAGCGTTGAAAGGTCTTCGAAGCGGTCCCGTAACGGCGGGACGTCGAGCGGCACGACGGCGAGGCGGAAGTAGAGGTCCTCGCGGAACCGGCCGGCGCGAATCTCCGAAGGGAGGTTCTTGTTCGTCGCGGAGAGGATCCGGGCGTCGGACTCGATCGGCCGCGTGCCCCCCACGCGCGTGAATCTCCCTTCCTGCAGCGCGCGAAGGACCTTCGCCTGCGTGCGCGCGGACATGTCGCCGACCTCGTCGAGGAAGAGCGTCGCGCCGTCGGCCTCCTCGAATTTCCCCCGCCGATCCTCCGAGGCGCCCGTAAACGAGCCGCGCACGTGCCCGAAGAGCTCCGACTCGATCAGCTCCTCGGGGATCGCCGCGCAGTTGACCTCGATGAGGCGCGAGTCCGCTCGCGCCGAGCGGCGATGGATCGCGCGCGCGATGAGCTCTTTGCCCGTGCCGCTCTCTCCGGTGATGAGGACGCGGGCGTCCGTCGGCGCCACGCGTGCGATCTCCTCCTTCAGCCGCCGCATCGACGCCGACTCGCCGATCAGCTCTTCGGGCTCGCTCTGGCCTCGGAAGGAGGCGAGCTCGGCCAGAAGACTCCGCCGCTCGATCGCCTTCTTCGCGGTCAGGAGCACCCGGTCGAGCGAGAGCGGCTTCTCGAGGAAGTCCTCGGCGCCGAGGCGCACGGCGCGCACGGCCGTCTCGACGTTGGCATGTCCGGAGATCATGACGACCGGAAGCTCGGCCAGCCGGTCGCGCGCCGCCTCGAGGATCGAGAGGCCGTCGCGATCGCGGAGCCAGACGTCGAGGAAGACGAGATCGAGCGAGTCTTCCGAGATCCGCCGCAGCCCTTCTTCGCCGGATTCGACCGCGGTGACGAGGTAGCCCTCGTCCGTCAGGATCTGCGAGAACGTCTCCCGCACCGCGCGTTCGTCATCGATGACGAGGATGCGCTTCTTCTTCACGCGGCCGGCAGCTCGATGATGAAGCGGGCTCCGCGTGGCCGGTTGTCCTCGACGCGGATCGTGCCGCGGTGATCCGCGACGATGCGGTAGACGATCGCGAGGCCGAGTCCCGTGCCGCGGCCCTTCGTCGTGAAGTCGGGCAGGAAGAGCTTTTCCCGGTCGCGTGCCGGGACGCCGCGCCCCGTGTCGGCCACCTCGATCGTGCAGCCGCCCTCGCGGTCCGAGAGGGTGACGACGATCTCCCCCTTCTCGCCGCACGCCTCGAGCGCGTTGTCGATCAGGTTCACGAGCGCGCGCTTGATCTGGTCCGGATCGAGGACGACGGTGTCGCGCGCCAGGCGCGTGTCGACGCGCACCGCGATGCCCTCGCGCTCGCCCTCGAAGAGCCGGACGGCGGATCGCGCGAGCTCGGTCAGGTCCGTCGGCTCCGGGCGCATCTGCGGCAGGCGCGCGAAGCGCGAGAACTCGTTGACGAGCGACTTCAGGAACCCGACTTCTTCGACGATGATCCGCGTGCCGCGCTCGATCGTCTCCGGCAGGTCCGGCTCCCCGGCGCGGAAGCGCCGCAGGATGCGCTCGGCCGACAGGCGGATGGGCGTCAGCGGGTTCTTGATCTCGTGCGCGACGCGCCGCGCGACCTCGCTCCAGGCGGCGAGCCTCTGCTCGCGCGCGACGTGCGTCGTGTCCTCGAGCGCCAGCACCCAGCCGCGCCCGCCGCCGCCGGACGAGGGCAGGCGGACGCACCGAGACCTCGATGTGCCGCCCGCCCGACTCGTCCGAGAGCACGAGCTCCCGCGGCGCCGCCGGCGGGGCGCCCGACCGCGCCTCCTCGAGGAGGCCCACGAGCGGCTCGAGGTCCGGGCGTGCGGCGAGCGAGACGGACGTGACTTCGTCCGTCAGGCCGAGCAGCGCCCGGGCGGCGGGATTGCAGACCGTGATCTGGCCGCCGGCGTCCAGCGCGATGACGCCGGTCGTCACGGACTCGAGCACCGTCGAGAAGAGGCGGCGCTCGAGCTCGAGCCGCCGGTTGGAGTCCTGGAGCTCGGCGTTCGTGTGGAGGAGCGCGCCGCGCGCGTCCTCGAGTCCCGCCGCCATGCGGTTGAAGGACTCGACGAGGACCGCGAGCTCGTCGGTGGCCGGCACGTCCACGCGTGCGGAGAAGTCGCCCGAGCGCAGCCGGCCCGTCGAGGCGGCGAGCGCCCCGATCGGCTCGGTGATGCGTTTTGCGAGCGTCAGGCCGGTCCAGATCGACGCGAAGAGGATCGCGAGCGTCAGGAGGAGGAAGGTCGAGATGTTCGCCGCTTTGATCGCGGGCTTCTGCACCTCGAGCTTCTGATACTCGCTCCAAGCGGCGGCGATTTCGTCGAGGGACCGAGCCTCCGCGGCCGGCAGCCGGATTCCGGCGACGAAGACGCGGTCGCCGCTGCGGAAGGCCGCTCGATACCGATGGCTGCCGTCCTTGAGCACCTCGATCTTGAAGGGCTCGCCCTCGGCACCGTCGCCCCCGAGCGTCCCGGCCGCGAGCGGCGGCGGCTGCGGGTCGGCCGCGGCGACGGCCACGCGGCTTCCGCCGCGGTAGATCTCGAGGGAGTCGAGGCCCCGTTCGCGCCGGCGGGTCTCGAGGGGCGGCACCGCGTCTCCCGAAAGCTCGGGCGCGGCGGCGGACACGGACTTCGCCTCGTCGAGCGCCTGATCGAGGACCCGCCGCTCGGCGCGATCCTGGACGGCGCGAGCCTGGACGACGACCTGGCGCACGGGCGTCGAGAACCACCGATCGATCGTGCTCTGGAGCAGGCCGGTCGCTGAGAAGAAGACCAGCGCCACGGGAATGGCGGTCAGGCCGATGTAGGTGACGAGGAGCTTCGTCTGGAACCGCGAGCCGAGGGCCGGGCGCCGCCGGTCGAGCCAGGCCTTGAGCAGGGTACGGCCGAGCACGAAGAGCACCGCGGCCATGAGGGTGACGTTCAGGTACGAGAGGACGAAGAGGAGGAGGCCGCGCGTGATCGTCGCGGGATCGAGCTCGGCGGCGCGCTGCTCCAGGACGGAGACGGCGGCCCACACGACGAGAACCGTCAGGACCAGACCCACGATGAGCCGGTTGTCCTTCCGGCGGCGGAGGATCTCGCTCGCGATCTTCACGACGCCCGCCTCACGGCGCACCCGCCGGCGCCGGCACGACGAACTTCTGAGACTTCTTCCACGAGGTCCGCGAATCCACGGGGATGAAGGCGAAGAGATACCTCGAGTCGAAGGCGGCGCGCATGTGCACCACGAGGTTGTGGCTCGGCCACTCCGGCCGGACGTGAAAGGCGAGCAGGTTCTCTCGGGAAACGAGCTGACGCTTCACGTCTTCGAAATCCGCGGTCGTCGCGCGCGAGAGCGGCTTGTCATCCAGAGTCTCGACCACGACGTACTCGCGCGTGACCGGGTCGAAAGTGACGGAGACGTCGTACCGCCGCGAGTCGAGGAACGTGTCGAACCAGTACCGGTACTGCCGGTAGAGGCGGATCTCGTAGCGGATCGTGGTCTCGAGGCCGGCCTCGATCCGGCGCGCGAGCTCCGGGTTCAGGACTCCGGAGAGCTCGAACTTCAGGAACACGTCCGCGCCCCGGTTGGTGACCCGCAGGAGCGTGACCATTGGCCGCGCCGGCTCTCCGGCCCCGGCGTCGGCCGCCCGAGCCGGCGGCGACCCGTTCAGAGAAAGAGCCAAAAGGGCCACCAAGGCCCGTCGTTTCCGCCCCACGAGCGGATTCTAGGCGAGGCGGCGGCCCGGGGTCGGGGCGCGGCGGGGGCTAGGTCCGGATGGCGCGGCGCGGCACGGCCGCCGGCTCCGCGCGCGGCGACTGCAGCGCCGCCTCGAGGGCGCTCACGAACTCCACGTGGAGGGCATGTCCGGCTTTGCTCGCGTGGATGCGGCCGGTCAGGGGCCGCCCGAGCAGGGAGAGGTCCCCGAGAAGGTCCAGGATCTTGTGCCGCACGAACTCGTCGCGGAAGCGCAGCGGCCCCGAGAGGATGCCGGCGTCGTCGAGCACGACGGCGTTCTGGAGCGATCCGCCGCGCGCGAGGCCGCGCGCCCGCAGCTGCTCGACTTCCTTCACGAAACCGAAGGTGCGCGCCGGCGCGATGCGCGCCGCGTACTCCTCCGGGCGCACGCTCCAGGTCAGGGTCTGCTTCCCGACGTACGGGTGCGGGAAGTCGATGTCGTAGGTGATCGTGAGGCCGTCGCCGTCGGGCATGTAGAGGATCGACTTGTCGCCGCGCTCGATGGAGAGCTCGCGGTCGAGCGCCGCCAGGCGCACCGGGGCGTCCTGGCGCTCGAAGCCCGCGGCGTGGAAGAGTCGGACGAACGGCAACGCCGAGCCGTCCAGGATCGGGACCTCGGGCCCCGCGATTTCGATCCGGCAGTTGTCGAGCCCCTCGCCGGCGGCGGCCGAGAGCAGGTGCTCCACGGTGCCGATCGAGATTCCGTCGGACGAAAGCGTGGTGGCGTAGTCGAAGGTGGAAGCGGATCCGACGCGCGCCGGAATCGGTCTCTCGGGCCGGTCCACGCGGACGAAGACGAGGCCGGTGTCGGGCGGCGCCGGCACGAAGTGCGCCGCCACAGGGTGGCCGGAATGGAGGCCGACCCCTTCGATCGAAACCCCTGTTTTCAGTGTGGTTTGAGACCGAATCATGCTTCGCTCACCTCGCTACTCCGCATCTTCAATGCCAGGGATGGACGTCGGAGGAACGAATCCCAGAAGTCTTTCATTTCAGGACACTTCATTTCGCCGAGAGGAGAGGTCCGGGGGCGGACGGGGTGCCATTTTTGTAGCACTTTTGGGACAGTTCCGTGGCGTCTGCGCCACGGCCTTCCGACGCCCGATAGACTCGGGCCATGGCGCGCAGCGGGGCGGAAAAAGTCGGCCCGAAGGCCGCACCGGTCAAGCCGGTGGCGACCAACCGGAAGGCCCACCATGACTACTTCATCGAAGACCGGGCGGAGGCCGGCCTCGTCCTGACCGGCACGGAGGTGAAGTCCCTCCGCGAGGGGCGCGCGCAGCTGAAGGACTCCTACATCCAGTTCCGGGACGGCGAGGCTTTCCTCGTCTCGGCGCACATCTCTCCCTATGGCGCCGGTTCGTGGACGAACCACCTGCCGGAACGCGACCGCAAGCTGCTGATGCACCGCCGCGAGCTCGACCGCTGGGCGGGCGCCGTCGCCACGCGCGGCGTGACCTGCATTCCCCTCTCGCTCTACTTCAAGGGCTCGCACGTCAAGGCCGAGATCGCCCTCGTGAAAGGAAAGAAGCTCCACGACAAGCGGCAGACGATCCGCGACCGCGAGCTCAAGCGCGAGGCGGATCGCGCGATGCGGCGGCGTTAGTCGGCTGCCGAAGAAGAGTTCGGCGGCGGAAGACCTCCTTCGACATGCGACAGATCATCCGCCGGGCCCTCGCCCTTTCCGTCCTCATTCTCTTGCCTCGGGCGGCTCTTGAACTGCAGAGCCCGTGGCCCGACGGGCCGGCGCCCGTTGTTCGGTGGTCTAGAGAGATTGTTGCGAGAGACGTCCTATTTGGCGGCGGTTCCGTATTCGCTCAGACGAAGGGATCACTCGTTGCATTGGACGGAGACTCAGGAGAGCAGCTGTGGGAGCAATCGCTCGGAAACGAGAACAGCCCGAGACGACCTGCCGACCCAATGGTCGTGTTGGATGACAGAATAGCTGTTGGGGTTGGACACGAGGTCCTGGTGTTTGACAGCCGAACAGGCTCCCAAGTGTCCCGGACAGAAATCCTCGGAGGACCGGCACGGATCATCGCCGGGCCGCCGTTGCTGGTAGAGACCCAATGGCGCCTTGCTGGTTCAGTAATTCTGAGGATCGATCCGGATAGCGGCAGAGTCCTAACGCGTCAACGTTCAAACTTGGTGGAGCGGATCTGGGTCCGCGACGGGATCCTTCTCGTGATGGCCTATCGTTCAAGTTCAGAGAAAGCGCCGGAAATGCATATCCTGAGGGCATTTCGGGCTTCCGATCTCAACTTGCTGTGGAGCCTTCGAGCCGACTGGCCCGAACTTCACGAAGTCGATGGCGTCTCGGTCCTAAGCGTGATCGCGAATCACGACAGGGGCGGGAAGTACATGCCAATCAATCTTCGGACCGGCGAGCTAGGCCCGCCCTTGCCGCGGCGAGGACCAGTCGAGTCAGAGTGGGGAGGCGCGACTTGGGAGCTCGAATCGGTCGACTCAGGTGACAACTTCGATCGGATGCGACGGAACGACCCGGCCAACGGCAGCGCTATCTGGACGCAGGACATTCCTTTTCCCGTCACAGGGTTCCTTCATGACCGCGCGACGCTCTATCTTTTCGGAGGAGATGGCCTGGCAGTTCTCGACTGGTCGACGGGTAGACCCAGGCAGGTCCTCCAAAGCTTCCAGCGCATACGAGAGCTGTTCATTTTCAATGACTCGTTGGTGGCATGGACCTTCGGTGATCGAATCATCTCGTTCACCTTGTCGCCCGCCGTCTAACCCGCGCATGAGGCCCGTCCTCCGGGAGATCCGAAAGTCCGACCGGGAGGCGATGTATCGTCTCGACCACCGCTGCTTCGAGCCAGGCATCGCCTTCACGCGCGCGCAGATCCAGGCGTTCCTCGGGCTCGAGAGCCTCGAAGCCGTCGCGGCCGAGGCCGATCGGCGAGCTCATCGGCTTCGCGATCGGATACCTGCGGCGTCCCGGCCTCGGCGGCGTCCTGACGCTCGACGTCGATCCGCAGCGCCGCCGGGGAGGCATCGGCCGCGCGCTCTTCCGCGAGCTCCTCGCGCGGCTCGAGGCCGCGGGCGCGCGGACCGTGCAGCTCGAGGTGGACGTGCGGAATTCCGGGGCCATCGCGTTCTATCGGTCCTTCGGTTTTCGCCGCGTCGGCCGGATTCCGGACTACTACGGCGGCGGAAAGGACGCGTACGAGATGGAGAAGGGGAAAGCCTCTCGCTCTAGCAGGTTGCTGAAGAAGGGTGTGGGATGACGTTACGAGCGCCGCGGGGTCAGATCCGAGGAAGCGCGACGACGTCGATGCCATCGCATCGGCGAGGAGCGATGACGAAGCCTGCTAGGGCAAGAAGCCGAGGTTCGGTGTCGTGAACCGCCCGATGAGCGGGAAGATCGTCGGGATGTCCGCGGCCCCGACTCCGAACCAGCTCGCGAGCGTTGCCGCGTACTGCTCGACGGCGCACGTCGGGATCCAGCGGCCCCGGTCGTCGGTGTCGTCCGGGCCGCCGAGCGCGAGCGTCGGGAAGACCGAGTCGGTCGAGCGAGGCACGCCGTAGAAGTCGCCGCCCGCGACCGCGCCGCCCATCACGAGCTGGTGGTTACCCCAGCCGTGGTCGGTGCCGACGCTGCCGCCGTCGCCCGAGGGCTGGAGCGTGCGCCCGAAGTCGGAGAGCGTGAACGTCGTGACCTGGGACTCGACGCCGAGCTCGACCGTCGCGTCGGAAAAGGCCTTCAGCGCGGCGGACAGCTCGCCGAGCAGGTCGGCCTGATCGGTGAGCTGGTCCGTGTGGGTGTCGAACCCGCCCATCTCGCAGTAGAAGATCTGCCGCTTGAGCGGCGTCGGCGCCGTCTGGTTCAGCTTGATCAGCTTGGCGACCTGCAGGAGCTGGTCGCCGAGGTCCGAGCCCGGGAATGACGTCGTGATCGACGGATCCGTCGAGAGGGCCTGGCTGATGTCGTAGGCCTGCTGGGTCGCGTCGCTCGTGGCGGCGACCAGCGTGGCCGACCGGTCGATCGTACGCAGATGATTCATGGACGTCAGCCTGGCGTTCTCGCCGGGCGAGCCGTAGAAGCCGTAGAGCACGAGGACCTCGTCGAGAGGCGTCGGCGCCGGGGCGATGCCGAGCGGCCGCGTCGTCATCCCGAGGCCAAAGAGCGAGGTGCCCCAGTTCACCGAGGTCACGATGGGGAAGATCGCGCCGCTGTTCATCGCGGCGGTGAAGTCGCCCGTGCGGCCTCCCCAGCCGAGCCGCGTGTCGACGTCGGCGCGCGCGGACTGCCACTGCGTGACCTGGTCGGAGTGGGAGAAGAGAGCGTACGGCTGCGGGTCTCCATTCTGGAACTGCGCGCGGGTGAGCGGCTGAACGAGCGGTCCGACGTTGGCCACGACGGCGAGCTTTCCGGAGGAGAAGAGCGCCGGCATCTGCGTCATGTTCGGATGGAAGCCGAATGGCGTGCCGAGCGTCGCGGGAGTGACCGACAGGTACTGGCCCTGGTCCAGGGCGAGCCCGGAGCCGGTGCGCGCGTCGCTGTACGCCTGGAAGCCCGCCGCGTCGAGCGGCACGATCATCGAGTTGCCGTCGTTGCCGCCGCCCAGGAAGACGCAGACGAGAGCCCGGTAGTCGGCCGCCGCGGGCCGCGCGTACGCGCTGATCAGGCCCAGTTTGTCGAGCCCGGCCTGGAAGGCCGCCATGCCGAGGGCGGCGCAGCCGGTCCGGACGAAGAATTCCCTGCGGGTCGGGTCCATGCTCACCTCTCGACCTGGAACTGCGAGGACGTCGTCACGAGATACAGGGCCTGCGGCACGACGAGGTCCGGATCGTCGGACGCCATCGCGACGACGGCGGCGCGGATGCTCGAGCGCATGTCGTCGGACATCGTGCCGTGGAGGAGGAGCCGGTCGAGCTCGGAGAGGAGCGCGTCGGGGCTCGCCGCGGCGAGCGTCTGGAGCCGCGCGAGGTCGAGGGCCGTGCCCTTGGGGCCGTTGTCGGATTCGTCGATTCCCCAGAAGAGCAGGAACTGGAGGAAGTTCGCCCGCGCGAGCGCGGTCGTGGCGGAGAGGATGCCGAACTCGGGGCCGGCGAGGGTCGTGCCGGGCACCGTGAAATCCGCCGGGTAGTAGCTGAAGACGCTGTCGGGCCGGAAGACGTCCTGGCTCATGTCCCACGTGTACGGATCGAGGTAGCCGTCGCTCGGCGACGAGTCGGAGTACGCGTGCGCGTTGAACGCGCGCAGGATGTTCGTGACGAAAAGGACCGGCTCGCGAAGATGCCCGTAGTCGGCGTCCGTCTTGACGTCGCCGCGTGCCTCGGGATCGAGGAGGATCGCGCGCACGACCGCCTTGAGGTCGCCGCGCACGCCGATGCCGTCGTCGTCGAAGACCGCGGAGACGCGCGCGACGTAGCCGGGGCTCGGATTGCTCGTGACGAGGCTGCGGATGAGGTGGCGCGAGATGAACGGGCCGACGTTCGGGTGCTGGAAGATCATGTCGAGGGCGTCGGACAGGTCCTTCGCGCCGCCCTGGTTCTTGGACAGCTTCTGCCCGTTCAGCAGCGTCTTCGAGCCGTTGTCGTGGTAGCTCGCGACGAGCACCATCGGATCGCGGTAGTTCGAGTAGCCGTCCTGCGGCGGGTCCGCGGCGGTCCAGCCGGTGAAGACCTTGGCGAAGTTCGTGACGACGCTCTGGTCGTACGTCGGCAAAGGGAGGCCGTCGGTTCCGAGTTTCGGCGTGCCGTCGGGATTCAGCTGGAAGACGCCGATCGAGAAGAGCTGCAGGATCTCGCGCGCGTAATTCTCGTTCGGGTCGTACTTGGTGCTGTCCATCATGTCCAGGTAGTCGCCCATCGCGGGATTGAGCGTGAGCTCCTGAAGGAGTTGCCGATAGTGCCCGAACGCGTGGTGCTGGAAAACCTGGAGATACGGCGTGTACCAGGAAGGCATCGAGATGTCCCAGCCCGAGACCGGCATGAGCCGGTGGAGCGCCCACGCGACGCGCTGGCGGAGCTGGTCGTCGGCATACAGCGCGTTGGTGAAGAAGCGGAGCTGGAGGGGATAGGCCGTGTAGTTGTCGCGCTGGCAATCGGAGTCGCATGTGAGCGGCACGTCGTCCGGCTGCAGCGGAAGGTCGGGAAAGCCGGACACGGGAGCGGCGAACTGCTCGTCGAGGTAACCCTCGATGCCGACCTGCCGCACGTGCGCGATGGCCGCGTCGTTCGGCCCGAAAGTGGCCTGCTCGAGAAGTCGGACGATGTCGGCGTTGAAGGTCCGCGACAGGAAGGCGGCCATCTGGGCCCGCGTGCTCGTGCTGCCCGGGCAGAACGCGCCGGGGCCGCAGCCCGAGGTCACGCGCTCGCCGGCGAGCTGCTCGATCCAGGCGGCGAATGGCGCGTTCGACGGAACGTCGGTGAACAGAAGTCCCGTCGCGGGCGGCGGCCGGTACGCGGCCCCGTGCTCGGCGCGCATCAGGAAGACGGCCATCTCGCCGCGCGTCACGGACTGGTCCGGGCAGTATTTCTTCCCGCCGCAGCCCGTCGTGATGCCCTCGGCCGCCAGGCGCTCGATCCAGCGCGCGAACGGCGCGCCGGCCGGGACGTCCGTGAAAACCGTCCCCGTCGCCGGAGGCGGTGAGTACGCGCCACCATGCTCGCCGCGCAACAGGAACACCGCCATTTGTCCGCGCGTGACGGAGATGCCGGGGCAGTAGTTGCCGCCGCCGCAACCGGTCGTGATTCCCTTCCGGGTGATCTTCACGACCGCAGAGTGGAAGGGGTCCGACGATGGCACGTCGGCGTAGTCGGCGAACCAGCCGCCCGCCAGAACGGCCGTCGAGTTGTCGGGGTTCGTCACCTGGACGTCGAGGAGCGATCCGGGGGCCGCGGCCGGCGCCGAGGCCGAAAGCCGTGTCGTCCCCGCGACGGCGACGCCCGACGCGAACCCCGAACCGATCTTGACCGTCGCGCCCGGTTGGAATCCATAGCCGAGCGCGGTGATCGCCGCGCCTCCCGAGGCGGGGCCGGAGTCCGGTGAGAGCCCCGCCACGTCGGGAGTCGCGCCGAAGAGCAGGCGCGCGGGAAGCGCCGCGGCTACGAGGGCGGGTGAAAGCCGGCGGAGTGTCGGCAATCGGAACAGAAGCGCCTCCGATCTCTTCGGATGGTTTTCGAGAATTCTAGAGATGCGGAGGCACCGGCGCATCTGCTCCGATGGCCAGTGTCGCGACGGTCCGATGGACCTGTCCGCCCGGAGAGCTCAGGCGCGCGAAGCGCGCAGAATCGCGAGCGAGACGGCCTCGACGCCGTTCAGAACGAACTGCACGCCGATGACCGCGGCGATGAGGCCCATGATCTTCGAGACGATGCGCTGGCCGTTCTCGCCGATGCGCGCGACGAGCCACGGCGCGGCGAGCAGGATCGCGAGCGTCAGCAGGATGTTCACGGCGATCGCGAGCGCCAGCGCGGCCCGGTGGAATCCGTCGCGGGCCTGGCCGACGAGGACCATCACGGTGGAGATCGCGCCGGGTCCCGCGATCAGGGGCATCCCGATGGGCACGATCGACGGGTCGGACCGCGAGACCGCGCCGGCGTCGCGCTCATGCTCCTCCTCCTGGAGCGTCCTGAGGCCCATGATCGTGAAGAGGATGCCGCCGGCGATCTGGAAGGCCGGCAGCGTGATGCCGAAGAAGCCGAAGATCGCGCCGCCGGTCGCGGCGAAGACGGCGAGGATCACGGCCGCGGCGAGGCAGGCCTTGAACGCGAAGGCCCGCCGCCGGTCGGGCTCGTGAGATGTCAGCGCCACGAAGATCGGCGCCGCCTCGATCGGATTGATGACCGAGAAGAGCGTCGAGAACGCGAGGAGAGCGAACTTTCCCTCGGGCGAGGAGAACATCGCGGTTCATCCTACGCCCCGCGCCGGCGCGCAACCGGGGACTACGGACCGTAGAGCAGGAGCTTGAACGCGTTCGTCAGGAACTTCGACATCTCGTCGCGCCCGATGCTGAGGTCCGGGCAGTACTGATTTGCGGAGCAGCCGGAGATGATCCCGCGCGCCCACAGGTAGTGCGCGTGGCGGCAGAACTCGTCGGTTGGGAAGACGTCGGTGAAGTGGAGGTTCGGGCTGCCCGCGTCGCACGAGTACGAGAGCCCCGTGTCCGGATCCGGTCCATACGTGATCGGGACCGCCGACCCGCCCGCCGGCGCGACCATCGCCTTGGCGATGAAAATCGCCATCTCGGCCCGCGTTGCGTCGAGCGACGGGCAGAATATCGCGGCGCCGCATCCGGACGTCACGTGTTGCGACGCGATGTAGTGCACGCCGCGGCAAAAGATGTCCGTCGGTGCGACGTCGGTGAAGAGCGACACGCCGCCGTTCGTGCAGCTGTACGGTTGCGAGCCAACCGTACCGCTCGCGGGAAGGGCGGTCCCGCCCGTCAGGCCGCGGGCGATGAAGATCGCCATCTGCGAGCGCGGGACGGCGCTCGAGGGACAGTAGAGCGTCGTGGTGCAGCCGACCGTGATCCGGTTGTGGAAGATCGTCTCGATCTTTCGATAGAAGGGGTTGCCGCGCGGCACGTCGAGGAAGCTGTCGCCGATGTGGAGGATCCAGGTCTTGGGCGGCGTCGCGGTGTCGAGCGTCTCCACGAACGAGGAATCCCAGTGGCTCGAAGGCCGCGTCGCGGGCGCGGTCACGAATGTTCCATAGCAGTCCGATCCGGCGGTGCAGCTGCCGTTCGCGCCCGGCGCGATGATGCCGTAGGCGGCCAGGGCGTCCACGAGGGAATACGTCGGTCCGGCCGGTCCGTCGAACGACGACCCGGTCCCGTGCAGATCGACCGAGGAAGCGCCCTGATTGCTCCACGTCGGAGCCACCGCGACCGTTTCGCCCGGCTCGAACACGCCGTTGCCGTCGGATCCGGACCCCCCGGTCGCGTCGACCGTCAGAGCGAACGGCGCGAGCACCGGCGTCGGCGTGGGCGTCGGCGTCTCGGTCGGAGTCGGCGTGCTCGTGGGAGTCGGAGTCGGGGTCTCGGTCGGCGTGGAAGTTGGAGTCGCCGTAGGCGTCGCGGTCGGAGTCGGCGTCGAGGTCGGCGTCGCCGAAGGCGTGGCGGTCGGAGTCGACGTGGGGGTCTGGGTCGGCGTGGAGGTCGGCGTGTCGGTCGGAGTGGGCGTGAATGACGGCGTGAGTGTCGGCGTCGGTGTGAACGTCGGCGTATCGGTTGCCGTCGCGGTGGGGGTCGCCGTCGGTGTGTGAGTCGGCGTCGCGGTGGAGGTCGGCGTGTCCGTCGGCGTGGGCGTGAACGAAGGCGTCAGCGTCGGCGTGCTGGTCGGCGTCGGTGTGAAAGATGGGGTCAGAGTCGGCGTCGAAGTCGCCGTCGGGGTCATGGTCGGTGTGTTGGTCGGAGTGTTCGTCGGCGTATTGGTCCGGGTCGCCGTGGGCGTCGCGGTGCGAGTCGGCGTGGGCGTGGACGTCGGAGCCGGCGCCGCAGGACGGAGAGCGAGCGAATTCGCCACGCCGGGCCCGGCGTTGTTCGATGCCGTCGCGGTCTTGGTTCCGGTCGGGCCCGCGGCGCCCAGGGTCTGGTAGTTCATCTCGAGAGAGATGCCGAGAGGGTTCGGGACCGAGCGCGACGCCACGTCCACGGCTTCGGTCATTCCCGCCGGCGGCGTCCAGGTACCCGACGAGGTGTAGTTGTGGCCGGTCACGAGCATGTCCGAGGCCACCGTCGTCGTGACGCTCGGTGCCGTGTGCGTCAGGGACGAAGGTGTCGCCGTTCCGGCGCTGACGTCGATCGGCGTCGTGGGATCGACGCCCGAGAACGCGAGGATGCCGCCCGCCGACCCGGTGGACGTGGAGAGCGTCCAGCTGTAGCTCGCAGGCTCCGATCCGACGACCGCATGGGTGTAGATGGCCTGCGTGGAGGCCGGAGTGGTCGCCTGGCCGGTCTGAATCCGCAGTGTCCAGCCCCCGGGCGCCGTGATCGTGGCGGTGTTCGGCCGAACGGCGATCGCGGCGATCAGGAGATCGCCCGCGACCGTGCCCGGAGGCACATTGATCGCGAGCGTCGTGCCGGAAGCCGAGCCCGCGGACCTCGCGGCGCGAAATGCGATCTGGCCCTGCGCCGCGGAGGCGACGAGGAGGCCGGTGAAGATCCACGAGACGGCGGCAGAATCCCGCAGAGACCGCGCGCGACGAGGGCAGAGAACGCCCCGGTTCTTGAAGTTCACTTTGTTTTGTCCTGAAAAAGTGTCTCCATTGTATACCAATCGGGCGCGTTCCGGAATCGGCATCCGCCGGAAACGGGCGGGCGAACCGTTAGAATCGGCCCCCTCCATGGACGCCCTCCGGATCCGCGGCGCGCGGCAGCACAATCTCCAGAACCTCTCGCTCGACCTCCCGCGCAACCGCCTCGTCGTCATCACGGGGGTCTCCGGGTCGGGCAAGTCGTCGCTTGCCTTCGACACCATCTTCGCGGAGGGCCAGCGCCGCTACGTCGAGTCGCTGTCGGCCTACGCCCGCCAGTTCCTCGAGCAGATGGAGAAGCCCGACGTGGATTCGATCGAGGGGCTCTCGCCGGCGATCTCGATCGAGCAGCGCACGACCTCCAAGAATCCCCGTTCGACGGTGGGGACGGTCACCGAGATCTACGACTATTTGCGTCTGCTGTATGCCTCCATCGGCAAGCCGCATTGCCCCAAGTGCGGCCGCCCGATCCAGGCGCAGACCGTCCAGGAGATGGTGGACCGGGCGCTGCCGGCTGCCGCGCGGCACCCGGTTCACGGTGCTCGCGCCGTACGTCTCGGGCAAGAAGGGCGAGTACAAGAAGCCGATGGCCGAGATGCGCAAGGAGGGCTTCCTGCGCGCGCGCATCGACGGCGAGCTCTACGACCTCGATGACCCGCCGGATCTCGACAAGCAGAAGAAACACACGATCGAGGTCGTCGTGGACCGGCTCGTCTCGAAGAGCGCCGGCGACGAGGACTATGGCAAGCGCCTCGCGGACTCGATCGAGACGGCGATCCGTGTCTCGGGCGGCCTCGTCACGATCGCCGTCGCCGACGGCCCCGAGGAAGTTCTCTCGGCGAACTACGCCTGCCCCGACTGCGGGACGTCGCTGACGGAGATCACGCCGCGCCTCTTCTCCTTCAACTCGCCGTACGGCGCCTGCACCGCGTGCTCAGGGCTCGGCACGATTCTCAAGGCGGACCCGGATCGCCTCGTCGTCGGCTCCGGAAAAGTCGATCGCCGACGGCGCAATCGCGATCCTGAAGCCCGGCTCGACGAACTGGCGCGCGCGCCAGATGGCGACGCTCGCGAAGCACTACAAATTCCGCCTGGATCAGCCGTTCGCGAAGCTGCCGAAGCCGGCCGCAGAAGGTGATCCTCTACGGCTCCGGCGACGACGAGATCCGCTTCTCCTACGTCGCGGAGCGCGGCGAGTACCACTGGCGGTCGTCGTTCGAGGGCCTGGTGCCGATGCTCGAGCGGCGGTACCGCGAGACCGAGAACCCCGAGCATCGCGCGGAGCTCGAGGCGTACATGTCGGCCGAACCGTGCCCGGAGTGCAAGGGGCGGCGGCTTGAAACCCGAGGCGCTCGCGGTCCTCGTCGGCGGCCGCGCCATCGACGCGGTGGCTTCGGACACGATCGCCGAATCGGCCGAGTTCTTCGCGGGCCTGCGCCTGACGGCGCGCGAGCGCGAGATCGCCGGGAAGATCCTCAAGGAGGTCAGCGACCGGCTCGGCTTCCTGGCCAACGTCGGGCATCGGCTACCTCATCGCTCTCCCGGGCGGCGGCCTCGCTCTCCGGCGGCGAGTCGCAGCGGATCCGGCTCGCGACCCAGATCGGCTCGAAGCTGACGGGCGTGCTCTACGTGCTCGACGAGCCGTCGATCGGACTCCACCAGCGCGACAACCGGAAGCTGATCGACACGCTCCTCTCGATGCGCGATCTCGGCAACACCGTGCTCGTCGTCGAGCACGACGAGGAGACGATCCGCTCGGCCGACTGGGTTCTGGACCTCGGCCCCGGCGCCGGCGTGCACGGCGGCCGAGCTCGTCGCGGAGGGGCGCCCGGAGGAGCTCGCGCAAGTTCCCGGAATCGCTCACGGCGAAGTACCTGTCGGGCGAGCTCGAGATCCCGACGCCGCCGGTGCGGCGCGCCGGATCCGGCAAGGCGGTCGTCGTCCGCGGCGCGACGGAGCACAACCTGAAGAACGCTCGACGTGCGGTTCCCGCTCGGCGTCATGACGGCGGTGACCGGCGTTTCCGGGTCCGGAAAATCGACTCTCGTCAACGACATCCTCTATCGCGCGCTGGCGCGCGCGCTCTCACGGCGCCAGCGAGCGGCCGGGCAGGCACGAGCGCATCGAGGGGCTCTTCGAGCTCGACAAGGTCATCAACATCGACCAGTCGCCGATCGGCCGGACGCCGCGATCGAACCCGGCGACCTACACGAACGTCTTCAACCCGATCCGGGAGCTCATGTCGCGCACGCCGGAGGCGCGGGCGCGCGGCTATGCGCCCGGCCGCTTCTCCTTCAACGTGAAGGGCGGCCGGTGCGAGGCGTGCGGCGGCGACGGGCAGATCAAGATCGAGATGCACTTCCTGCCGGACATCTACGTGACGTGCGACGTCTGCGGCGGCAAGCGCTACAACCGCGAGACGCTGCAGATCCACTACAAGGGGAAGTCGATCGCCGACATCCTCGCGCTGACGGTGGAGCAGGCTCTCGAAGTCTTCGAGAACATCCCGGCGATCGCGACGATCTGCCGGACGCTCGTGGACGTCGGCCTGGGCTACATTCAGCTCGGCCAGCCCTCGACGACGCTTTCCGGAGGCGAGGCGCAGCGCGTGAAGCTCGCGCGCGAGCTCGCGCGGCGCTCGACGGGGCGGACGCTCTACCTGCTGGACGAGCCGACGACCGGACTGCACTTCGACGACATCAAGAAGCTGCTGTCGGTGCTGCGCTCGCTGACGGAGAAGGGGAACACCGTGATCGTGATCGAGCACAACCTGGACGTCATCCGGACCGCGGACTGGATCATCGACCTCGGGCCCGAGGGCGGCGACGCCGGAGGGCGCATCATCGCGGAAGGCACCCCGGAAGCCGTCGCGTCCGTGCGCGCATCGCACACGGGAGCGTTTCTGCGGCGCGTCCTCGGAGACGAGCGAAAGCGGGTGCGCGCGTGAGACGCGCCCTCGCGGTCCTCCTGACGGCCGCCGCGGCGTCTCGCGGTCTCGCGCAAACGGCGACGCCGCCCGCGGCAAAGGCCGCGCCGGCGCCGACCCGGGCCCCGGCGGCGAAGCCCCCGCTCGATTTCACCGGCGTCTGGGAGCTCGACGAGAAGTCGAGCCGCAACGTCGTCGCGGCGATGAGCGGCGAGGTCCTTACGGTTCGCCAGACGGGCAACCAGATCTGGATCTCCCCCATGGATCCCGCGAAGAGTCACCTGCTCTCCGAATCGATCGTCGTGGACGGCAAGACCTACGAGAAGACGCTCGGCAACAAGGGCAAGGGCTACCTGACGGTGGACTGGGGCAAGGACGGGAAGTCGCTCTGGCTCGAGGTCACCGCCGGGCCCGACGAGGATCCGCGGAAGGTCGTGCAGCGCAGCGTCTGGAAGCTCTCGAAGGACCGCCGCGTGTGGGTGCGCCAGAGCGTCTCGATCCAGAACGGCAAGACGACGGAGGCGACGCTCGTCTTCCGCCGGCGCACCGCGCCGCCGCGCGCCGCGGCGAAGACCCCGACTCCGGCTCCCTGACCTCGCCCGCCGCTACGGGACGCCGAGCACCTGGAGCTCGGCGGTGAGCGCCGGGTCGCCGGGATTCTTCGCGAGCGCATCGCGCACGACCTTCGCCGCGCCGTCGGTGTCGCTCTGCGCTGCGAGCATCCGCGCGAGCTCGAGCGAGGCCTCGGGCTCTCCCGGCGCTGCCGCGAGCGCGCTCCGGTAGGCGGCGATCGCGCGCTCCGGCCGGCTCTGGCCCGCGTACTGGTTGCCGAGGCCGATCCACGCCTTCGGGTTGGTCGGGTCGCGGCGCACGCTGTCTTCCATCAGCGAGATCGCCGAGTCGAAACGGTTCATCGACGCGCGAGCGAAACCGAGCAGGTACGTCTCGTGCGGATCGAGGTCGCGATCGGGATCGAAGTTCTCCATGTCGGGGAAGAGGTGCGTCTGCGCCGCCTCGATCAACGCGTCGTTGTGCGGCGATGTCTCCTCGTACAGCGCGCGGGGCGCGAAGAACTCGATGATGGGATGGTCGTCGGTGTGGAGGCCGGGCGCGTCCGCGAGGAGGCGCTCCAGATCGCCGCCGGCGAGGACGAACGGTCCGAAGAAGGCCGCAGGGCTCCAGATGCCGATGCCGCGCAGGTCGTCGGCGAGGCCGGGCACGGTCTCGAACTTCCGCTGGATGCGCTTGAAGTCCCACGAAACCGAGTCCGCCGTGCCCACCAGGATCACGTCGCCGAAGTTGGGCCGCCAGTACGTTGCATGCGGAAAGACGCTGCGGAACGTCGCGACGATCATCTTCAGGTGCTCGGGCCGGAGCGCATGCGTGTGCCACCACTGGACCATCACTCCGCCGGGGTTCAGCCGAGCGCGCGCGGTCTCGTAGAACTCCTTCGTGAAGAGATTGCCGACGCCCGCCACCCAGATGTCCGACGGGTCCGAGATGATGACGTCGTAGGTCTTGCGCCGGGCGAGCAGGACGTTCCGCCCGTCCGCCGCGATGAACCGCACACGCGGGTCGGCGAGGACCCTTCGGTTCTCCTTCTCGAAGAGACGCGCGGCGGCGACGCCCGACGGCTCGATGTCCACGATGTCGATCGAACGCACGGGATGCCGCGCGACGGCGGCCGCCGAGACGCCGGTCCCGAGGCCCAGGACGAAGACGTCCTTCGGGTCGGGGTGCAGCATCATGCCGATCTGCCCAATGAGGACCTGCACGGCCATGTCCGAGGGATGCGTGGACGCGTCGGTCTTTCCGTTCGAGCGGTAATAGAGGTCCCCGTCCTCGCGGTCCACCGAGAGCGTCGTCGAGACGCCGTCCTTGTAGAAGAGCAGGTCCATCTGGCTGGCCGCGGCGCGCCAGTCCGACGCGGTCTTGTAGTTGCCCGCGAAGAATCCGACGCCGGTCGCGAGCTCTTTTCGAGGCCAGGCGGGCGCGAACAACGCCGCGAGGACGGCGGCGGCCAGTCCGCCGGCGAGGAGCGGCCGTCTCGCCGGATGCCGCAGGGCCGTGAGCGCGCCGAGAGCGGCCGCCCCCGAGGCCGCCGCCGCGAAGAGGATCGCCGCGCGCAGCCCGAGGCGCGGCACGAGCACGAAGCCTCCGAGGAACGCGCCGGCGACGGTGCCCGCGGTGTTCCAGACGGTGACACGCGCGACGCCGCGCCCGACGCCCCCGGGCGAGGACGTCGTCGCGGCGATCGCCGCCGGATACGCGATGCCGAAGAGGATCGCCGCCGGCAGCACGAGCGGCACCGTCAGCACGAGCTGGACGAGCTCCTGGAAGAAGAAGGACTCGCGCGCGAGCGGGTGCAGCGCGACGACGCCGGCCGGCAGCTGTCCGACGAGATAGATGCCCGAGAGCCCGGCCGCCGCGATGCCGGTCTGCGCGGCCGCGAAGGCTTCGACGGGCGCGCGCGCGAGGCGGGTGCGCGCGAAAACAGCGCTTCCGATCGAGAGGCCCGCCAGGAAGATCGCGAGCATCATCCCGAAGGCGTAAACGGAGCTGCCGAGGATCATGGCGAGCGTGCGCGACCACGCGACCTCGAAAACCATCGCGCAAAGGCCCGATGCCGCGGCGCCCCAGAGGAGAGCGCGGCTGCCGCCCGGAGACTCCGGCGCGCGCGCGACGGCTGGCGGCGGCATTGCGGGAGCCTCCACGTCCTCCGCCGGCGCTTCGGACGGCCGCGCGAGGCGCAGCGCGAGGCCGCCCACGGCGAGATTCGCGGCCGCGGCCAGGCGCTCCGCAGACGAGATTCCGAGGTCGGGCAGCAGAAAGTAGGTCGCGAGTCCCACGCCGGCCGCGGCCCCGAGCGTGTTGGCCGCATAGAGGCCTCCCACGCGCCGCGCCACCTCGGAGGACGAGGCCACGGCGTAGCGCGAGAGCAGTGGCAGCGTGCCGCCCATGAGCGTCGTCGGCAGAACGAGGACGCCGGCCGCGAGCGCGAACTGCAGCGCGAAGAAGAGAAACGGCGAGCCCTCGAGCGCCGGCTCGAGGCCGAGGTAGACGGCGGCGGCGGCCCGGAGCAGCAGCGGCACGGCGACCGCCAGAATCCCGATCCCGATCTCGAGCCGGCCGTAGACGCGCAGGGCGCGCGCCGGATCGCGGTCGGCCACGCGCCCGAACCGGAGGCTGCCGAGGGCGAGGCCTCCCATGAAGGCGGCGAGGACGGTCGAGACGGCGAGCGTCGTGCTGCCGAAGACGAGCGCGAGGCGCCGCATCCAGACGATCTCGTAGACGAGGCCGCACGCGCCGGAGACGGTGAAGAGGAGGAGAAGCCAGGCGGTGCGCGCCGGGGCCGCCGTCCTGCCGCTCATCGCGATCAGAATACTCCGGCATCGCTCTCCGGTGAGGCGGCCTTTCCCGGCTACAATTTCCTCGTCCGTGATCACCGGCTACAACACCGACGTCAAGCACCGCAACCGCGTCTTCCACGTGCAGACGGAGGACAAGGGGGAGTCGAACCCCTGCGTCGAGTCGCTCGTGTACGTCGGAGGCGAGATCCTCGCGACGCGCCGCATCTCCTACGCGGAGACCGCGAGCAAGGGCCGCGACGACTCCGCCATCCAGGAGCTGATGGAACAACAGCATCGCGCGATGATCGCGGCGATCCAGCGCGGGAAGTTCGACGGCCCCAACGGCAGTGTCCGGGCCCCGGCCGCGGAGGAGGCGCAGCCCGCGAAGCCCGCTCCGAAGGCGGCCAAGGCCGCGCTCGAGGAGACCGCGCTCGCCGGCCCGCCGCCGGCGGGTCAGACCGCCGGCGACCGCACGCTCGATCAGGTCATCCTCGACTACCTGGCCGCCGAGTCGGCGCGCGAGGAGCTCGAGGTCGCAGTGGTCTCCCCCGGAGACTTCGTCGCCGGCCGTGCGGCGCAGATGAAACTGAAGGCCCTGTCCTCCGCCTCGCGACAGCCCGTCGCGGGCGCGTCGGTCCAGGTCCGGATCCTCTCGACGCAGGCCAAGCCGGCCGTCGTCTTCCAGGGAAAGACCGCGGCCGATGGCTCCTGCACCGTCTCGTTCGCCGTGCCGCCGCTGCGCGAAGGGAACGCCGCCGCCGTCGTGCGCGTTGTGTCGTCGGTGGGCTCGACGGAGTTCAAGTATCCGGTGAAGAAGGCATGAGCGCCGAGGTCTGCGTCCGCGTCAACGGGGAAGAGATGCGGCTCCCGCAGGGCGAGTCCGTGGCCGCGCTCCTCGAGCGCCTGTGCGTGTCCCTGGCGCGCGTGGCCGTCGAGCGCAACCGCGAGATCCTGCCCAAAGCGCAATACCCTGTCACCCCGCTTGCCGAGGGCGACGTGTTCGAGATCGTGGAGCTGGTCGGCGGAGGCTAGCCGTCGCGGAGGCTTGCTCGGGGCCCTGCGCGCACCGGCGAACGACTCGGCCAAAGGGCCTCGATCGTTCGCCTGGACCCCTCGCCGCGCCTCGCTCCCGCGGCCCGAGGCTCCTCCGCTCGCCGGGCGGACCCGCTTCGCGGAGACTCCTCGCGCCGCGAGCGGAAGGCTTTCCTTGCTCGGTTGAATTCGATCGGCTATTCTCCGCGTCCCGAGTGGGCCGTTAGCTCAATTGGTAGAGCAAGAGACTCTTAATCTCTAGGTTGTAGGTTCGAGTCCTACACGGCTCACCACAATTCCCTCGACAGGCGAGCAAATTGTGACCTCCCGAGGCGAGATTGTGACCTCCCGGGATTCGCGCTTCCTTCACGACGGAGCCCCCATCGAGTCCGCGCGACCAGACCGCGCCCGCGTTCGACCGTTGCCTGACGCGCGGCCGCGGCCATCGCCTGCCCGATGAGCAGCGCGATCGAATAGACCGAGTTCATGCCGCGGGAGTGGGCGAGGAGGGTCGAAATCTGGGCGTTCGGACGGTTTGTTGGTAGAGCTCCTCTACGAGTTCGGCTCTCTGATTGCGGGCGCGACGCTTTCGCCCGGATCGCCCTGACTCGCCTGGCGAGGACCTTCCCGAACTTGTGTTCCACTTTCGCTACCGCCTTCTGGTGGGCCCGCCGCCGGGTTCTCCGACTCCTGATTTGGCGGGGCGTGCTCTCACTTGGCCGGTTCTGGGCATATGCTAGGCCTCTCCGGACATCTTGTCGGCAGCGAGCAGCGACGTGTTCCCGCCGAGCGCGACCGTCCGACGCTTCAACTCGGGGGTCCAGTCCTCCTCCGGATGGCTGAAGGCTTGGGGCTCGTCGTAGGCGTTCACCATTCCGACACGCGTGCATCCCTTCACCATCTCCGGATTTACCGTCATCGTGAGGGCTTTCGCCTTCTGCGAGTCCTCGTAATCCTTGTGCCACTTCTCGACCCGACGCTCCTCCTGGAGCTTCTGGCTCTGCGACGGCGTCGTCGAGCACCCGCCCAGACAGAGACCAAAGCCGAGACCGAGGACCTCAGCCGCGGCAGTGAACCGTCTTCCCGTCCGCGCTCGCAGCATCGCGCTCAGACGTCCTCTTACTTCCGCTTCTTGAAAGCGACGGCGCCCCGTTTGGCGAAACGAGAGGTTCGACGGGCTGGCATTCTGCCGCCGCCGCCGGCCGCAGCGAGAATAGCCGGGACCCTCGGCAACTGTGCCCGGGCGATCGCCAGGTCGTGCATCGCCTGGAGGTTCATCCAGAACTCCGGGTAGTCCCGAGCGCGGCGCCAAACAGGATTGCAGTCTCGGGCGTGACTCCGCGCTTTCCAGTGGCGACCTCGTTAACCCGCTGAGTGGGAACGCCGAGGTGCGCTGCAAAGGTTACCTGCGCGATTCCGCGCGGCTTCAGAAACTCCTCGACTAGCATCTCTCCCGGATGCGTGGGGATCCGGTCGGTTGGCAGCATTTTGACAACCACCCTTTCTGCTGACTCAGTGATAGTCGGTCAGCCTGACTTCCGCGGCGCCGGACTTATCCCATCGGAAAACGATCCGCCACTGATCGTTCACCCTGACGCTGTGAAACCCCGCCAGGGCGCCCTTCAAAGCCTCGAGCCTGTTGCCCGGTAGCGCCGCCAGATCCGACAGCTCGGCCGCGGCGTGGATAGCGTCGAGCTTCCGGAACGCGCCTTTCAGGACATCTGGACCGAACTTTCGAGCTCGCGCCGAAGCTAACCCGTTCCAGACGTCCTCCGTCGCCGCGTCACCAAAAGACGTGATCACGGATGGGCATAATACACGAATACCGTGTATTCGTGCAATCTGGCCTCTCGGCACCCCTTCTCCAGACCGGTCTGGGGAACTGCTGCGCCCCCGCGCTGAGCGACGCTAGGAGGGTGCCATCGCGACAGCCAGGAGCGCGGGGTTCCTCGTCATTGAGGGCGGCCGACGTAGGGCAATTCTATGTCCGGCTGGGGGCGTGGAATTCACCCCAGAACGCGAGCACGAGGGGAGAAACGTAACCCGGTCGCCTCGTGTCCGAGCCTTTAGTCCCGCTCGAGTTTAGTCCAGACGTCCATGGCCGCGGCACCGGCGTCGGCCTTGATGCGATCTCCTGCTTTGGGCGGGCCGGCGAGCCACGAATCAGTCGGCTGGATTGTCCGGAAACGGGCTGAGGGGAATGGGTCTCATGCGAGCTTCTTGGCGAGTTGTTCTTCGAGGATTTCCTGGACGGTGAGAGGAATGATGATCCTCCCGGATTTCCGGAAGAACCCATCAACCTCCTTGAGTGCGTCGCTCGTGAAATCGAAGGCCACGAAAAATCCCTTCTTGGGGTTCTCCCGGGTCATCGCAGCCTCGAAGGAGTCAATTTCTGGACGTCCCACCCGATCCTTTTGCTTTACCTGGACCGGGTACCACTCATCCATGAAGTCGAGTCCAGCAGTTTCGCCTTCCTTGACCTCGCTCGTGGGAGCGGCGCCCACGGGAAACACTCGCCCGTCGATCCCCATGTCGCCGACCTGCACTTTGTTTGGAATCCCGCCGATGGCGATCACGGCCCAATTCTCGAACTCGAACGGAGGGATCTTCCGCAGCTGATCCACGGACCATGGGAGGTCGCGCACGACGAAACCCCGCCCAATCTTCCAGAGCTTCTCGTCTTCCCGGAGCGTTGTCTCGCCCCGTAGGCGCTTCGCCATGACCCGGCAAGCCGTTGGGGATACGTCGATCCCGATCCATTGACGCTTATGCCTCTCGGCAGCTAGCAAAGCCGTGCCGCAGCCGCAGAACGCATCGAGAACAATGTCGTTTTCGTTTCTGCTTGCTTGAATGATTCGTTCCAGCAACGGTAGAGGCTTCTGCGTAGGGTAGCCGAGCGACTCGGCTGCCTGGCTGTTGATTGGCGGAATGTCGTCCCACAGGTTTTGGAGCGCGGGACCTGCTGACTCGTCGAGGTACATTTTTAGGCGCAATTGGCCGCCAGGCTTCGCAGGGAAATGAAGCCGGTTCTCTCGATCGTACTTCTCCATGCGGTCTCGGTCGCATGACCATCCATTCGGATGTGGCTCATAGGTGATGCCGTTGCTAGCCTTGAAGGAATAGCGGAGGTTTGGTCGCTTTCCCGGATTCCGAAGCGTCACGGACTGCCAGTTTCGGCCGTCCGCGTCTCGATAGTTGAATCTCCGCTCAACGTACTCCGGCTCAAAACTCCCATGAGTCTGGTTCCACGTGTAGTCTGCCGAGTGCACGTAGTAGAAAATACTGTCGGTGATCGCCCCGAAACGTCTTCCAGCGTTCCCGTGAGCAAGACCCTCGCAGATCGGGCGATTGTGGGCTCCTGACCCCGGTTTGTGCGCTCCCGCCACATGCGGTCGCCGCCTCCGCCTCGTCGACGGACTCCCGCGAGATCACGGTGAGGCCCGCGCGCTTCTCGGCAGCCCCCTCGCGCGCGGCCGCCTCCATCGCCTTGCCGACGTTCCGGGCGAGGAGGTCGTGGTCCGTGGTCGACAAACACGAGCCCGAGGGCACGGGGACGCAGGGCGCACAGGGCGAACGCCTCGACGAAGTCAGCGAACGCGGGCCACGTCTCCCGGAGCTTCTCGATGATCTTCTCGATCTCGGGCCACGGGACGTATTTCTTGACGAGCTTCTTCCTCTTCGGAGCCTTCTGGGACTTCTTTCCGAGCCGTTTGATCTCGGGGACCGCGATGATCGCGTGACCCCGCTTCGCGTCCCGGAGGACGGAGAGCAGGAGGGAGACTTCGCCCTTGATCGTCTTCGTGACGACGCCGTCAGAGATCCGGGCGTTCCGGTACGCCTTGATGGTGTCCTCGGCCACGAACGCAGTGAGCCTGCCGATTCCGGTGCGTTCACAGATGCGGTCGAGCTTGTACCCGGCCCGGAGAGCCCACGCTGCACCCGCGTGGGCCTTGATCTCCGCGACGTCCCCTGCACGCGGATGTTAGGCGGACGCACTCGGATGCCCTCAAGATTGCAACCTCGATTGCGATGACCCAGAGTCGAAACATCGCCCAACCGGGGTCCTACGGCGTCGGAGTCGGGGTCGGGGTCGGGGTTTCTCGAACAATCCGAACCGCCCCCCGAGCTCGTTTCGAAAGCACAACAGGCATTCGCGGATACGGTACCGATGGTGTGGGCGTCGCAGATGTGGACTCTCCAGGGTCCAGCCGACCGATCTGGTTGCTACGGAATTGCGTAAACCAGAGGTTGCCATCTGGACCCGCCGCGATACCGTTAAGTCCGCTGTCGCCCGTGGGGATCGTGAACTCAGTGATCGTGCCGGCGGGGGTGATCCGGCCGATCTTGTTAGCCGCGTACTCTGTGAACCAGATGGCGCCGTCGGGCCCGGCCGCGATCCCGTAAGGTGCGCCGCCGGCCGCGAACTCGGTAATCGTGCCGGCCGTGGTGATCCGCCCGATCTTGTTGCCGAGATACTCTGTGAACCAGAGGGCGCCGTCGGGCCCGGCCGCGATCTCGTAAGGTCTGCTGCCGGCCGTGGGGATCGCGAACTCGGTAATCGTGCCGGCCGTGGTGATCCGCCCGATCTTGCTTACATTGTCTTCAGTAAACCAGAGGTTGCCGTCCGGACCTGCCGCGATGCCGTTAGGTCCGCTGACGGGTGTGGGGATCGTGAACTCGGTAAACGCGCCGGCGGTCGTGATCCGCCCGATTTTGTTGACCCGGTCTTTGGTAAACCAGAGGTTGCCATCAGGGCCCGCCGCGATACGGTAAGGCGCGCCGGCCGTGGGAGTCGCGAACTCGGTAATCGTGCCGGCCGTGGTGATCCGCCCGATCTTGTTGCGATCAAATTCCGCAAACCAGAGATTGCCATCATGGCCCGCCGCGATACCCCAAGGTCCGCTGCCGCCCGTGGGAATCGTGAACTCGGTAATCGTGCCGGCCGTGGTGATCCGCCCGATCTTATTGCCGAGATACTCTGTGAACCAGAGGGCGCCGTCGGGCCCGGCCGCGATCCCGTAAGGGGAACTCCCGGCTGTCGGGATCGGGAACTCGGTGATCATTTGGCTGCGAGCGATTCCGCCGAGGCACAGACCGACGACAGCGAGAATCAGTCGCGCGGCAGGTCCGCTGTAGATCCGGCGGGCCGTCTCGTCCTTCACAGCCTCATCTTCCCTAATGGATAGCGCGTCAGCGGCGAGCCGACCAAGCGAAGCGGGCAGCGAGGGACTTCGATGCGTGCGCGTTTCAGAAGCCTCCGACCGCAGGGGACGGCGCCTTTACGAGGTCGGGAAAGTGAGGAGACGTCACAACCTTTCTCAAGAGATCTTGAACCGCCGGCATGAGCGCCTGTGCGGTCTGATTGCAGGCAGTCTCACCGTAAAAGCTGCTCTTGTACTCGTAGTCTTCCGAGATCCGAAGCGATTGACCGTTCGAGGACTTCACGGTGAGGGCCAGGAGCCACCCGATGTCGACGTGAAATCGATGGTCTCCAGATTTGCGGTCAGAGTCACGGGGCCGGTCGCGGAGAACGACTCGGCCAGCCTCAGGTCATCAACGAACGCCTTGCGGACGTAGTCCTCAAAGGTATCGCCGTCCGGAGTCTTGATCGGTCCGACAGCGCGACAGGTGATCTCCCGGCGGCCTGGCGGAGTCGCGGTAAACGGTCCGACGTTGATCTGCGGTTTCCCCAGCGCCCTCAGGGCGCTGACGTTGTCGACGGAGACCGCGTAGCGACTCGCCGCATAGGTGAAGCATCCGACGCAGCCCAGCAGGGCGACGAGGATAGCCAGATTTGAGCGATTCAACTGTGGATAGCTTATAGCTCCTCGGACCTGGCCTAGACCATGTCGGCGTCGATTCCCGAAGCGATCACTGAGACATCGGGATTTCTCCTTGTCCCTTTCGGAACCTTCAGGGATTCCGCCGGTGATCGGCGGATCCGACTCGGGCCTTGTGGTCGCCGGCAAGAGCAGCGGTTCGACGGGGATCTCGGGCGCGCCCTTCTGGATCTCACGGCGGTCCCAGGGCGTTCGGACCCAGGGGAGCGCCAGTTCGCTCGCCTCTGGATTCGGTGGATCGAGCCGACCTTCACCTAGCGCCACGTCGTCGCGACCGACCGATGGCGCATGAATGCTGCGAGGTCGAAGATCGGGAATTGCCGCTCGTAGAGGTGCGTGCAGCGCGAGTAACGCAAAACGTGCGGTGAGAGGTGGCGCCCCCGAGGCTCGATGCCGGCCGCCTCGACGCGCGCCTGCAGAATCGCAGCGAACTGAGCGGAGCTCACGCCCCGATCTTCGGGACCGCGGGGTGTCCCAATGCGAGGGAACAAAGCCGGATCGCGAACACCGGCAGACTCGAGCGCCATGAGGTGCGCCTGCAGGAGTTGACAGACGGTGTCGTCGAGCGCGAACACCTGCGGCTCTCGAGAACACTTGCTCTCGCGGATCACGAGGAGGGCTGGCCGGAGTGGATCTGGAGGTCGGACCGACGGAGACGACCGGGTTCCCCGCGCGGAGCGCGCATTGGTAAACGACCGCGACCATCGCGGAGTTGCATCCCTCGACGAGGTCGTGGATCCGCGAGCGCCGGTTGAACAGGACGGCCGGATCCTTTCGGCGCTGCGGGACCAGGGGGCGCTGCCAAAAGACGATGCGACCGATTTCCTCGCGCGAGAACACCGGGATGACGTCGCGCCGCTTTTCCTCGGGAGCCCGCGCGAGTCGCAGCGGGTTCTCCGGGATGTGCCCGCGGGACGCGAGGGACGAGTAGAAGGCTTTGAGTGCGGACATCCGGAGCCTCCGCGTATTCGGGGACCGCCGCGCGAGCGCCAAGCGGGCCATGTACGAGTCGGCGTCGCGGATCGTGACTGCCGCGAAGTTCTCGATCTCCATACGGCGCCGGAAGTCGGCGAGGGACTTGCGGTAGGCGACGACCGTCGACTCCGAGCGGCCGAGAACGTTGCTTAGGAAGGCGACGAACTCCTCGACCAGGTTGGCAGGGGAGTCCGTCATCGGGTCGCCTCTCTCGAGGCCGCCGTGTACACAAACTGTGATCTCCCGCCTGCCGCGGAGATCCAGTTTCGGGCCTCAGGGCAATGCGAAATCGGGTGAATCGGGCAGGATGGCCGAGGGGTTGTATTTTCGAGTTTTACACGGCTCACCAACCTCGAACCGTCCGAAATCGACCAGGAATCCACCGAAACGGCCCCTCCCCACCCCAAAGGGCACTTTAACGGCCCCTCCGGAGAGCCTCCGACGAGTTACCATTGTGGCGGCCTAAATCCTGTCAGGACGACGTTTGGAACCTGCCGCGGGAGGCAGCTCGGGAGCGGTCATGGGCGCCGGGCAACGTGTTCGGGTCACACAGGAGATTCGAGTCCCCGACCGGGAAGAGGTCCGGGGAGACGGGCTCGCGCCTTCGCTCGAGACGCTCGTCCCCGCCGTCGCCGTCCGCCTCACCGACGGCATCCGGCTGGCCGTCGCGACCGAGGAGGTCCAGCGTCTCGAGCGCGCGCTCGCCGTCGCGCGCGCGGGTCTCGGCGGGCTCTTGCTCCTCGTCGAGACGGTCGTGCAGCTCTCGTGGCCGCGCGGCAACTGGACGCGCATCGAGCTCTCGGGGATCTACGCTCTGGTGGGGCTCGCGGTCTGGGCCAGGTTGCGCCGCCACGACTCGACGCCGGCGCTGCGACGCGCGCTCCAGGCCTTCGACATTTTTTCGGCGGCGGTCCTCTCGCTCATGGGAGACGAGGTGCTCGTGCTCGTCGGCGTGCTGGCAATCTACGCGGCCGCGGCGCGGTGGTCGCGGATCGAGGCGATCGTGACGGCCGCGGCGATCAGCGGGCTCGTCCTGATCGGCCAGCTCGCGACGCTGATCCTCTCCTCGACGCGGCCCGATTTCGACGGGCACGCGTTCTTCTTCCGGATGTCGACGCTCTTCCTGCTCTCGTTTCTCTTCAGCCACGTGACCCGTCGCGGGAAGGAGCTTCAGGACGAGACGTTGAAGGCCAAGGCCATGGACCGGGCTCTGGTGGCGCGCGAGCTCCACGACGGGGCGATCCAGTCGCTCATCGGAATGGAGGTTCAGGTCGACGTCCTGCGTCGGAGCGCGACGGACACGCCGGCGATGGCCGAGGAGCTGTCGCGCATCCAGGCGATGCTGCGCCGCGAGGTCCTCAACCTGCGCGAGCTGATGCGGCAGATGAAGCCGCTCGACCTCGACCCGCGCCAGCTCCTCGACTTCCTGGCGGAGTCGGTCGACAAGTTTCGCCGCGAGGCGGGCATCTCCGCGAGCTTCGTCTCGGATCTGAGGGAGCTCTCGCTGTCGCCGCGCCTCTGCGCGGAGATCGCGCGCATCGCGCAGGAGGCCCTCGTCAACGTGCGCAAGCACAGCGGGGCCTCGAACGTCATCGTGCGGCTGAGCCTGGACGGTGACGAGGGCCGGCTCGTGGTGGACGACGACGGGCGGGGGTTCGACTTTTCGGGCAGGCTCTCGCAGGCGGAGCTCGACGCGGCGCGCAAGGGGCCGGTGATCATCAAGGAGCGCGTGCGATCGATCGGAGGCAGTCTGGCGATCGAGTCGGCGCCGGGCCGGGGCGCGCGCCTCGAGATCACGTTTCCGAATGAATAAAGTGCTCAAGCCGATCCGCATCGTCATCGCGGACGATCACCCGATCGTGCGCGACGGCCTCCGCCGCCTGCTCGAGATCGAAAAGGACTTCGAGGTCGTGGGTCAGGCGTCCGACGGCCGCGAGGCGATCCGCCTCGTGCGCCAGCTGCGGCCGGACGTGCTGCTGCTCGACCTCGCCATGCCGCGCCTTCCGGGCCTCGAGGTGCTGCGCGAGCTGTCGTCGTCGTCGCTCGAGGTCCGGACGATTCTGCTGACGGCGGCCGTCGAAAAGGAGCAGATCGTCGAAGCGCTCCAGATCGGAGCGCGCGGCGTCGTCTCGAAGGAATCGGCGACGGAGCTCCTCTTCAAGAGCATCCGAACGGTCGTCTCCGGTCAGTACTGGGTCGGACGCGAGGAGGTCTCGGACCTCGTCGCCGCGCTGCGCGGGCTCCTGCCGACCGGCGCCGAGGAGCGCCAGCGCTCCTTCGGTCTGACTCGGCGCGAGCTCGAAATCGTGGCCGCGATCGTCGAAGGCTGCACCAACCGCGACATCGCCCAGAAGTTCTCGCTCTCCGAGGACACCGTGAAGCACCATCTCACCCACATCTTCGACAAGCTCGGCGTTTCCAACCGACTCGAGCTCGCGATGTTCGCGGTCAACCATCACCTGCCTGCCCCTTAGGGAAGCGGCGATTTCCCTCGCAGACGCCACCTAAGTGCCTTCCGGCGGGCACCCGCGGGCCATTGGCTCCGGCGGCCCGGAGGCTATCCTCGAAGCCATCGCAGCGGAGGACAAATTGGGCGCTCGGTCGGTGTCGTGGAAACCTGTCGGCTCTCCCGCTCGGTGTGTCTCCGCAAGACAACCCGAACTGACGGGAACCTGGACAGGCTGCGCGAACCCATCGCACGCCGCCGCTCCCCTTCGGGGGGAGGCGTAGGCGTGGACACGTCGTCGCGCCCGGTGCGGGCCCGGAGTCTGGGGCGAGAGGCGGTCGGAGGTCTGACGACTCCCGACAGAGGTTGTGGCGCGACGTCGCCGGGAATCGCGGTTTCCCTTCCGCCCCTCACCCGAGACTCCGGGCCCGGAGAGCCCTGCGTGATGTGCGAGCACCCGCGAGCCCTCCACACCGAGGGAACCGACGGCGCGGGCTGGTGCGCGCAGGGCTCCTGGTGCGAGTGCGGCGGATTTCAGGGATCGCGAGCGCTCTGAACCACAGGAGGGTGTCGTGAAGATCGCGTCGGAGAGGTTGTCGGGTCGGCGGGTCGGGATGGAGCCGGAGGCGGGGCCGGCGCTCGATCGGGAGATCGAGCGGCGCGTCTGCGGCGTTCCGCCGGGCGAGGCCGTGCCGCGATATTCGACGGACGAGTCCGCGGCCGTGGCTCTGGCCAACCGGTTCTCGCGGACGCGCGGCTGGTGGTTCTTCGAGAAGAAGGAAGTCTTCGGAGGCTCCGCCTTCGGATGGATCCAGGAATCGCAGCCGCTCTTCGTGTCCGTGCACCCGATCCAGGCGAGTGCGCCGACGCGCGCGCTGGCGATCTGCCGGTCGCTTCTGAAGGTGGCCGACTTCCTCGACGCCAGGCCGCACGCCATTTCCGAGAACCGCGCGACCGCGCACGCCTGATCGCGCGCTTCCGATTCCATTGCATTCCGAAGAGACCGGCCGCGCGCCGGTCTCTTCGTTTCGCGGCGTCCTGCTAAACTGCCGGCCGATGGTCTGGACGCTCTTCCTGGCGCTCTTCGCGCTGTGGCTGATCGCCCACTTCGCGTTTCACATCGCGAGCGGCCTGATCCATCTGCTCCTGCTCGGCGCGGTCGTCGCCCTCGTCGTTGGCCTCGTGCGGCGCACGACCTGACGCCGGGCGTCCCGGCTACTTCACGACCTCCAGGTGCGGGTCGGCCTTGACGGGCGCCCCGCCGATTGCGGTGAAGGTCAAGTCGTACTCCACGTTCACCTTGGCCTGGCCGCCTGAGGAGGCGGCGGCATCCGAGTAGCAAAGGAAGTCCTGGCACGTGAAAGTGAAAGGAGCCGCCCCTTTGAAGACAAGGTTGGGCTTCGTGCCCAAGACCAGCCAGACGACAAAGTGCGTGTCGCTCGTCACCGTCAATGTCTCGGGAACGACCTGGTTGTTGCCGATCGCGACCGCCACGGCGACACGATTGTTGGGATGGGCCGCCTGAATATCCGCCACCTTCTTTTGAAACAACAGGAAGAAGTCGTGCGGCGGTGGCGGCGGGTTCCCACCTCCGGGACAACTGTCTCCCAGCAACACCAGGCTTCCGGTCAGAAGCGCCAGAACGCGCAGTCCCAGGGATGGCCCAGAGCCCTTTCGCATAACCCCTCCTCTCCTCTCGAAGCGAACGAATCCCCTCAGGCCGCATCCTTCTTCGCGGTGATTCGAGTCCTGTAGGCCGGCGTCTTTCGCAGCGCCGCGAACTCCGGCTCGCGCTCGATCGTGCCGAGTCCCAGCCCCGCCTCCACGGCCTGCTCGATCCACCCGACCGCGTCATCGGTCTTTCCGAGGAGATTCGAGACGACCGCGGCGTCGTAGAACGAGTCGGGATTTCCCGGCTCGATCTCGAGCGCCTTGCGGATGGCGGCGAGGCCATCCGCCGCCTTGCCGGTCTTGGCGAGCGCGAGTCCGAGCGTGCAGAGCGCGCGGGCGTCGCGCGGATCGACCCCGAGCTCCTGCCGCGCGAGCGAGATCGCCTTTTCGTACGCGGCCGCCGCCCTCGGCCGTTCGCCGGGCGCCCAGCGGTAGGCGTCGCCGAGGTTGGCCCAGTAGAGCGACTTGCCGGGAGTGAGCGCCGTGGCCTTCTCGAAAGAGCCGGCGGAATCGGCGTAGCGGCCGAGGAAGAACTGCAGCGTCCCGAGGTTCGAGTAGGCGCCGTCGCTCGGCGCGATCGCGGCGGACTTCTGGAAGGCCTCGAGCGCGTCGTCGAAGCGGTCGGCCTGCTCGTAGGCGGCACCGAGGTTGTTCCACGCGCGCACGTTGTCGGGCGTCTTCGCGACGACCTCCCGGAACATCTCGGCAGCCTGAGGATATCGCCCGATCGAGTAGTCGAACACGCCGTAGTGGTTGTACGGCACCCACGACCCGGGCTGCAGGGCCACCGCGCGCTTGTGGCAGCCCTCCGCCTCGTCGTTGCGACCCACCGACTGATACGCCTCGGCGAGGCCCAGGAGGCCCTCGAGTGAATCCGGCGCCTGCGAGAGAGCGATCTGGAATTCGCTCACGGCCTCGGCGCCTTTCCCGGTGCGCGACAGGACGAGCCCTCGCGCGACGTGGACCTCGGGAATCCCGGGGTCGAGACGCGTCGCGCGTTCGGCGGCCTCGATGGCCCGGTCCGCCCAGTCCTTCTCCCGCGTGATCGTATATTCGTGAAGGCACGCGCGCGCGAGCGCGGACTGCACGAGCGCCGAGCCCGGGACTTCCGAGGCGAGCGGGTTCAGGATCGCGAGGGCGGCCTCGACCGACTCCTTCCGGTCGTATCTCTGGAGATAGCCGAGCGCCTCGAGGTAGCGCTCCTGCTGGCTCGTCGTCACGAGGCCCGTCGGAAGCGGCGTCCTCCGCCCGGCCGGGGTCGCGTGGAGGTCGCGCGCGACGCGGTCGGTCAGCTGATCCTGGATCGCGAAGATGTTCGAGGCGGTTCCCGTCACCTCGCCTCCGCCGACCTGCCGGCGCTCGTGCGTCTGCCAGACCGACCACGTAAAGCGGAGCCGGTCGCCCTCCTGCTGTGTCGCGCCGACGAGCACGTAGTCGGCTCCGAGGTCGCGGGCGATGCGGAACGGATCGCGCTGCCGGTCCGCGGCTTCGACGACGACCGACGGCGTGACGACCTGGACGCCCGAGAGATTGGAGAGGCGGGCGCTGACGGTCTCGACGAGGCCTTCGCCGATCCGCTGGCCGTCGGGCCGTCCCGAGAGGTCGCGGAAGGGGAGGACCGCGAGCAGCCGCGGCGCCCCCGGCGAAGCCGGCGCCGCGGCGCGGGGGCGATACGCGAGCCAGAGGCCGGCCGCGACGCCGAGGCCGGCGAGGATCGCGAGCACGAGGCGCCGCTCGCGCGGGCTCGGCAGGGCAGCCGTCCCGCCGGACCGGTCGCCGCTCGCGATGTACGCGTCCTCGAGCGCGATCCGCGCATCGCCGATGTCCCGCAGGCGGCGGTTCGGGTCCTTCTGGAGGCAGCGCTCGAGCAGCTCGCGCACGCGCGCCGGCGTCGCCGCCGGCAGCGCGGACCAGTCGGGCTCCTTCGTCGCGACGTTGATGAGAACGTCCGGCGGGCTCTCGCCCGTGAACGCCCGGCGGCCGGTGAGCATCTCGAAGAGAACGCAGCCGAAGGACCAGACGTCCGTCCGCTTGTCCACCGTGCGCCCGCGCGCCTGTTCGGGGCTCATGAACTCGACGGTGCCGACGATGACGCCGGGCCGCGTCTCGTCGAGCCGCAGCGTCGGCGACTCGGAGGAGTCGCGAGAGTCCTCCGCCTTCGGATCCATCGCCTTGGCGAGCCCGAGGTCGAGGACCTTGACGCGCCCTTCGGGCGTGATCTTGATGTTCGCCGGCTTCAGATCGCGGTGGACGATTCCTTTCTCGTGCGCCGCCTCGAGGCCCTCGGCGATCTGGCGCGCCGCGCCGAGCGCCTCGCGCAGCGGCATCGGGCCGCGCGCGAGGATCTGCGACAGCGTCTGGCCCGGGACGAGCTCCATCACGATGTAGCGGATCGGGCCGGATTCCTCGAGCCCGTAAATCGCCGCGAGGTTCGGGTGGTTGATCGCCGCGAGCATTCGCGCTTCGCGGTCGAAGCGCGTGAGCTTCGCGGCGTCCTGCGCGAAGGCCTCCGGAAGAATCTTGATCGCGACTTCGCGGCCGAGCTTACGGTCGTGGGCCCGGTACACCTCGCCCATACCGCCCGCTCCCAGCGGTCCGAGGACCTCATAGGAGCCGAGGCTCGTTCCCGGATCGAGGCTCATTGGAAGCGCCGGAGCGGGATTCTAATGCCGATGGGTTCGGTCCCGCCGGCGCGGACTATGATCGTCCCACGAAGACCCCGGCAAGAATCGCCGCGGCGGCCGTTCTCGGGACGGCGTGTCTCGCGTTTTCCGCGCACGCCGCGGACGGCGGCCTCGCGCCGACGGTGGCGCGCTTCGACCATCTCCAGGTCGGCGCGTCGGCGTCCGTGTCGAATCTCCGGATCGCGTCCGGCCGTCTGGTGCTGACGCTCAAGTCGGGCGCGGCCGCGCCCGTCAAGGCGGGCGACGAGGTCGTCGGGATCTACTTCGACGGCGCGGGAGAGCTCGTGTACACGTCGGCCGACCCCGTCGAGCTCCCCATCTTGACCTTCAACGCGAAGAAGGCGACGGGATTGGACGTTGAGCGCGGGGAGGCCGGCGCCGTCATTCGCGATACACCGCAGCGGATCCTGTGGCTCGCCGCGGGCCAGGAAATTCCGTCGGTCTCGGCGGTCTCTTCGGCAGGCGCCGGAGCCGCGCCGCTCGAGGCCTCCTTCGCGAAGCATCTCGACCGCCTGCGGCACGTCGCGGGATTCGACACGGCGCTCTTCTTCACGCAGCAGAAGCTCGACGCGCCCGGCTCGCCGCGCGCGCTCGTCGCGGCGGACGGCGGCAAGGAAGCGCTCCTGTACCTTCTCGACGGACTGGAGGACCATTCCGAGAGTCTGCTCGCCCTGCGGAAGCCCCGTTACCCCGACGCCGAGACGAAGAACGATCTGTATGAAACGGTGCTCTCGGAGCAGCCGGTGGGCCGCGAGCGACGGGATCCCGTGACGCCCCTCTATCTGCTCACGCAGGTGGACCTCGGACTGCGCGCCTCCGACGGCAAGGACGTCTCGCTCTCCGTTGGCGAGACCGTCGTCCCGATCGGGTCGCCGCGGCGCGTTTTTCGATTCGATCTGTACAACGCGCGGTACTACGGATCCGGAATCGGCTCGCGCACCTGGAACGTTCGGAGCGTGAAGGACGGCGAGGGCCGCGCGCTCGCCTTTCTCCATCGGGGCGACCAGATCCTCGTCGAGACCGCGGCGCCGGTACCCGCGGATCAGAACGCCACCTTGCGCTTCGAGATCGACGGGGACTTCCTCGTGCGGCCCGGCGGCGACAGCTACTGGCAGCTCGGCCTCGGCGGCGGGGCCTGGTTCCCGATGCCGGATCTGAACGCGCAGCTCTTCGACTTTCACTGCGTCGCGCGCGTCAAGAAGCCGTTCCTCCCGATCGCGTCGGGCCGGACGCTGCGGCGCGCGGAGGACGGCGACGAGAACATCCTCGAGACGCGGACCGAGAACCCGGTCGCCTTCCCGGCCGTCATCGCCGGCGCCTACCAGTGGGAGGAGGAGACGCGCGACGGCGTCACCGTGCGCGTCGCGTCCTACGCCATGAAGAACTCGCGGGCGATGAAGCAGCTCGCGGGCCTCGCCTTCGGGATCATCGAGAACTATCAGAGCTTCCTCGGGCCGTTTCCCTTTCCCGAGTACGACATCGTGGAGATCAACACTGGGGGTTCGGCCAGGCGCCGCCCGGCGTCATGTTCATCACGAAGGAGGCGTTCAATCCGCTCATGGGGGAGACCAACCAGCTCTTTTCCCAGGGCATCAACGAGCGCTTCGCCCACGAGATCGCGCACCAGTACTGGGGCCAGCGTCGTGAAGATGCCCAGCCGCGACGAGCAGTGGCTCACCGAGTCGTTCGCCGAGTACAGCGCCGCGATCTTCCTGAAAGCCATGAAGGGGCAGGGAACCTACAAGACGCTCCTCAACCACTGGCGCTCCAACGCGTCGGACGCGACGAAGATCTCGCCCATCCCGCTCGCCAACCGGATCTCGATCCCCAGCGATCCCGAAACGGCGTTCCTCTACCGGAACGACCTGATCTACGACAAAGGCGCCTACCTGCTCGGCGGCCCTCCACAAGGAGCTCGGCGATTCGATGTTTCTGACGTTCTTCAAGTCGTACCAGAAGTCGTTCCGCTGGAAGTTCGGCTCGACGAAGACGGTCGAGGGCATCCTGCAGTGGCTCACCAAGAAGGACTACGCGCCCTTCTTCGACCGAGAACTACTGGGGCGTCGGTCTGCCGAAGGACTGACCCCGGTTATCATTTCCTCTCCGCGAGAGTGGCGGAACTGGCAGACGCGCGGGACTTAGGATCCCGTGGGGAAACCCTTGAGGGTTCGAGTCCCTCCTCTCGCACCAGGAAGCGTGGAGATGACCTTCGCCAACCGTGAAGCGATTTCGGATCGCCGCTCCTTCGTCGTGGACTGGTCGACGTCCGCCACGCGCGGCGCGGGAGCCGCGGCATTCCGTTCTCGTCGTCCTTCGCGAGCAGGCGGACCTGTCGGGCGCCGCGGCGATCCGGGATCCGGCAGAGCGTCGTCGGTTCGTCTTCGACGCCTTGAGCGACGTCGCGGATCGGACTCAGGCAGCGCTCGCCGCCGAGCTGCGCGCCGAGGGCGCCACCGTACGCCGGCACTTCCTTCTCAACATGCTCGAGGTCGAGGGTGACGGCGGCCTTGCGCGGAGGCTCGCGGAGCGCCCCGAGGTCTCTCGTGTGGCGTCGAACCGCCCGACGGCGATGCGCCGGGTGCCCGAGGCGGTCGGCGGCGCGTCGGCCGAGGCGGCCGCGCCCCTCGCCGCCGCGGCGGTCGGCGCGAACCTCGACGTGATCCGCGCGCCCGAGCTGTGGGCCCGCGGTTTCACGGGCCAGGGCATCGTCGTCGGCGACGCCGATACGGGATTCGCCTGGGAGCATCCCGCGCTGAAGCCGCACTACCGCGGATTCGACGGCTTCACGGTCTCGCACGCCTACAACTGGCACGACGCGGTGCACGACGCGGCCGCGAGCAACATCTGCGGCTCGAACTCCGCCGCCCCCTGCGACGACGACGGGCACGGCACCTCGACCGCGGCCCTGATGGTCGGCGACGACGGCGCGGGGAACCAGGTCGGCGTCGCGCCGGGGGCGAGCTTGATCGGGTGCCGCAACATGGACCAGGGCACGGGATCTCCCGCTCGGTACACCGAGTGTTTCGAGTTCCTCCTCGCGCCCACCGACGAGAACGGACGGAACCCGCGTCCCGATCTCGGCGCCGACGTCATCAACAATTCCTGGGGTTGTCCGGCGGTCGAGGGATGCACGGACCCGGAGATTCTGAGGGCGGTCGTTGAAAACGTCCGCGCCGCCGGGGTCCTCGTCGTGGTCTCGGCCGGCAACGGCGGCGATGCCTGCGCGACGGTCCTGGACGCGCCCGCGATCTACGACGCCTCGTTCTCGATCGGCGCGACGGACGATCACGACGCGATCGCGGCGTTCTCGAGCCGCGGTCCGGTCACGCAGGACGGGTCGAATCGGCTGAAGCCCGACATCGTCGCGCCCGGCGTTCTCGTGCGAACGGCCACGCCGCCCGACGAGTACACGGCCGCGTTCTCCGGGACCTCCGCCTCGGCGCCGCACGTGGCCGGCGCGGCGGCGCTCCTCTGGTCCGCCGTCCCGTCGCTCCGAGGCGACCCGGATCGGACGGCCGACCTCTTTCGGCAATCGGCCTTGCCGCTGCTTTCTTCCCAGGACTGCGCTCCGTTTCCCGGCGACACGGTGCCCAACGCCGTGTTCGGTTACGGACGGCTCGACGTGTCCGAGGCCGTGGTGCTCGCGGACCCGGTGTCCCCGCGGCGGATCTCGCTCCCGCGCCGGACACGCCCGAAGGTGAAGAAGCTCGGCCCGCGTCCCTCCCTCGGCTCGATCCAGTAAACTCGGCGCCCCATGGCCCTGCTGAACGCGACCGAAGAGTCGCCCACCCGCACCGCGCTCGAGATCGAGGTCCCCGCCGAGGACGTCGCGAAGGCGTTCGACGCCGTCGTGCGCTCGTATGCCAAGCGCGCGGCGATTCCCGGCTTCCGAAAGGGGCACGCGCCCGAATCGGTCATCCGCCAGCGCTTTGGCGAGCAGATCCGGGAGGACGTGCTCGAGGCGCTCCTGCCCGACGCGCTCTCGGCCGCGATCGAGGAGAAGCGCCTCGCCGTGCTCGGCCGTCCCCGCATCGACGCGCTGACCTGGGACCCGCCCGGCGCGATCCGCTTCACGGCACACCTGGACTTGAAGCCGGTGGTCGACCCGGGGGAGTGGCGGGGGGTTCCCGTCGAGGACTCTTCGATCGAGCCGTCGGAGGACGAGGTCGAACACGTCCTCGACCGCCTGCGGGAAGGGCACGCCGAGTTTCACCCGATCGAGGGCCGCCCCGCGGCGCCCGGCGACTTCGCCGTGGCGGACATCGCCGGCACTTTCGTCGAGATCCTCGCGCCGGGGCAGAACCCGCGGACTTTCCGCGACGAGAAGATCACGCTCGAGGTCGGCCACGCCGACTCCATGCCGGAGATCAACGAGGCCCTCCGCGGGCTCCTGCCCGGACAGACGCAGCGGTTTCGCAAGACGTTCGCCGACGACTTCCCGAACGACGAGTTCCGGGGCAAGACCGTCGACTACGAGCTGACGCTCGTCGCGCTGAAAGAGAAGCGGCTGCCGGCCGTGGACGAGGCGTTCGCGAAGGCGGTCGGCGACAGCGAGACGGTCGAGGGCCTGCGCGAAAAGATCCGGAAGAGCCTCCGGCTCGAGAAAGAAGCGGAGCGCCGCCGCAAGTTCCGCCGCGCGATCCTCGATACGCTCCTGTCTCGCGGGGCGATCCCGGCTCCGGAAGTCCTCGTCGACTCGGAGACCGAGGGCGCGCTCCGCGACTATGCGCGGTACCTGGCCGCGAGCGGCGCCGACCCGAAGGACGCCGACTGGGAGCGCCTGCGCCAGGAGGCGCGTCCGGGGGCGGAGAAGCGGGTGCGCGAGTATCTGCTCCTCGACGCGATCGCGGGCAAGGAAGGCATCGAGGTCACGGAGACGGAGCTCGAGGCGGAGTTCAAGCGCACCGCGGCGCGCCGCGGGGAGGACCCGGCCGCCCTTCGAGAACAGCTTGCCCGCGCCGGGGGTTTCGACGCGCTCCGGGACGAGATGCGGCTGTCCAAGACCGTGGATCTCTTGATCTCTGCCGCGCGGGTGCTACCCTCGGGGGAGCCCGTCGAGGTCGAGTAGGCCCCGCGGGGAATCGGAGCGGCCCGTGTCTGTTATGGAAGACGAAGAAGAGGGAGGCGGCATGGTTCTCGTCCCCATGGTCATCGAGCAGACGAGCCGCGGCGAGCGGGCCTACGACATCTATTCGCGGCTGCTGAAGGACAACATCATCTTTCTCGGGCAGCCGATCGACGACACCATCGCCAATCTGATCATCGCCCAGATGCTGTTCCTGGAGTCGGAGAACGCCGGAACGCGACATCTCCTTCTACATCAACTCACCGGGCGGGGTGATCTCGGCCGGCATGGCGATCTACGACACGATGCAGTACGTCAAGAACGACGTCTCGACGATCTGCGTCGGGCAGGCGGCCTCGATGGCGGCCGTGCTCATGGCGGCCGGGACGCGCGGCAAGCGGTTCGCGCTGCCCAACTCGCGCTTCCTGATCCACCAGCCGCTCGGTTACGGCCTGCAGGGGCAGGCGACCGACATCGAGATCCACGCCAGGGATCTCTTGAAGCTGCGCGAGCGCATCAATGCGATCCTCTCGGAGCATACGGGCCAGGCGATCGAAAAGATCGCCAAGGACACCGACCGCGACTACATCCTCGAGGCCGAGGACGCCAAGAAGTACGGGCTCGTCGACGCCATCTACCATCGCCGCGACGAAGCCGCGCTGAAGGCGGCGGGCTAGCCGGCCGCTCGCGATTCTTTCCCGGCTGCATCCAACACGCGGCGCGAGGCGTAGATGTGTTCGGAGAACGAGCACGCGCATCCCTCTGCAGAAAGTTGGAGCGCGCGACGTCCACTTTCGTGCCCATAAACGCCGATCGTCATGCGGGAATAGGGGCTGGCACGGCACGTTTCCCGCATATGGGTGTGCTAGAGTCCGAACGAATCGATCGCGGGCCCGTTGACGGGTTCCGAGGGCTACCCTAGAATCGGAGAGACCCCCCCGGAGGCTGAATGTCGAAGAAAACCGGAAACGGCGATGTGCTTCGCTGCTCCTTCTGCAACAAGAGCCAGAGGGACGTCAAGAAGCTGATCGCCGGTCCGACGGTCTACATCTGCGACGAGTGCGTCGACATCTGTCTCGACATCATCGCGGAAGACCGGGTGCTGGAGACGCAGGCCCCGGAGACCAAGCTCCCGAAGCCGAAAGAGATCAAGGAATTCCTGGACAGCTACGTCATCGGCCAGGAGCAGGCGAAGAAGAAGCTCGCCGTCGCCGTCTACAACCACTACAAGCGAATCGACTACCTGGAGAAGAACCGCAAGCTCCAGGACGTCGAGCTCCAGAAGTCGAACATCCTCCTGATCGGCCCGACCGGAACGGGCAAGACCCTGCTCGCCCAGACGCTGGCGAAGCTCCTCTCGGTGCCGTTCACGATCGTGGACGCGACGACCCTGACCGAGGCCGGCTACGTCGGCGAGGACGTCGAGAACATCATTCTCAAGCTCTACCAGGCGGCCGGTAACGACAAGGACAAGACCGAGCGCGGAATCGTCTACATCGACGAAGTGGACAAGATCGCGCGCAAGGGCGAGAACCCGTCGATCACGCGCGACGTCTCGGGCGAGGGCGTGCAGCAGGCGCTCCTCAAGATCCTCGAGGGCACCGTCGCCAACGTGCCCCCGCAGGGCGGCCGCAAGCACCCCCACCAGGAGTTCATCCAGATCGACACGACGAACATCCTGTTCCTCTGCGGCGGCGCGTTCGTCGGTCTCGAGGACCTCATCAGCCGCCGGATGACCGAGAAGACGATGGGCTTCGGGGCGAAGATCGCGACGAAGAAGGAGAAGCGCCCGAGCGTGCTGCTCGAGAAGGTGCACCCGGAGGACCTGATCAAGTACGGGATGATCCCGGAGTTCGTCGGGCCGTCTGCCGGTCGTGGCGACGCTGTCGGAGCTCGATCAGTCGGCGCTCGTCGAGATCCTGAAGGAGCCCAAGAACTCGCTCGTCAAGCAGTACCAGACGATGCTGGAATTCGAGAACGTCCAGCTGCGTTTCACGGATGATGCGATCGAGGCCATCGCCGAAGAGGCGCTGGCCCGCAACGTCGGCGCCCGGGGCCTCAAGATCATCATCGAAGACCTGATGCTCGACGTGATGTACCAGATCCCCTCCGACGACGACATCGAGGAGTGCGTCATCACGCGGGACGTGGTCAAGCATCACACGAACCCGATCACGATCCTGCGCAAGGCGGGATAAGGGGCGGCTCGCCCCGGGCGGCGCGCCTCGCGCCGGGAACACGGAAGGAAGAACCCAGATCATGAAAGCGACCGAATCCGCGGGCCGGCTCGGGGAAACGCTCCCGCTGGTCCCCCTGCGGGACATGGTGGTCTTTCCCCACATGATGGCGCCGTTCGTCGTCGGGCGGGAGTCCTCCATCCGCGCGCTCGAGGCCGCCCTCGCGACGCCGACCAAGCGCCTCTTCCTCGCCGCGCAGACGCGATCCGCAGCTCGACGAGCCGAAACCGGGCGACATCTTCGCGCATCGGGCGTCATCGCGACGGTGGCGCAGTCGCTGAAGCTCCCCAACGGGCACATCAAGGTGATGGTCGAGGGGCAGCGGCGCGGGAACGATCGAAGGATTCGAGGAGCACGAGGAGTACATGGCCGTCGTCGTGCGGCCGTCCGAGGAGCGCCCGGCCGACGCCGCGGAGCTCAAGGAGTACATGGGCAAGGTGCTCGGGCTCTTCGAGCAGTACGCGAAGCTCTCGCACCACCTCGCCTTCGAGAGCGATCGCCGCCTCGCTGCGCATCGAGGAGCCGGAGCGCTTCGCCGACACGCTCTCGGCGCACCTCGCGGTGCCGACGGCCGAGAAGCAGACGCTGCTCGAGTCGGAGAACGTCTACGAGCAGCTGCAGAAGCTTCAGGACCTGCTGGAGATCGAGGTCGAGAAGGTCAACATCGACCGCCGGATCAACAACAAGGTCAAGAAGCAGATGGAGAAGGCCCAGAAGGAGTACTACCTCAACGAGAAGATCAAGGCCATCCATCAGGAGCTCGGGCGCAAGGACGACCGCGGCGACGAGGTCGAGGAGCTCAAGAAGAAGATCGCCTCGGCCGGGATGCCGAAGGAGGTCCGGGAGAAGGCCGAGACGGAGCTCAAGCGCCTGGAGGCGATGCCGCCGGTCTCGGCCGAGGCCACGGTCTCGCGCAACTACATCGAATGGCTGGTGGGCGTGCCCTGGAAGCAGGCCTCGCGCGAGTCGAAGGACATCTCCCGCGCCGAGAAGATCCTGAACGAGGACCACTACGGCCTGGAGAAGGTCAAGGAGCGGATCCTCGAGTTCCTGGCCGTGCGCCAGCTCGTCCAGAAGACGAAGGGCTCGATCATCTGCTTCGTCGGGCCGCCCGGCGTCGGCAAGACGTCGCTCGCCAAGTCGATCGCGCGCTCGCTCAACCGGCGCGTTCGTGCGCCTGTCGCTCGGCGGCGTGCGCGACGAGGCGGAGATCCGCGGCCACCGCCGGACCTACATCGGCGCGTTTCCCGGCCAGATCATCCAGATGATGAAGAAGGCCGGGACGGTCAACCCGGTCTTCCTGCTGGACGAAGTGGACAAGATGTCGTCGGACTTCCGGGGCGACCCGGCGTCGGCGCTGCTCGAGGTGCTCGACCCGGAGCAGAACCACTCGTTCCTCGACCACTACCTCGACGTCGAGTACGACCTCTCGAAGGTCATGTTCATCGCGACGGCCAACATCGCCGATCCGATCCCGCCGGCCCTGAAGGACCGCATGGAGCTGATCGCGCTCTCCGGCTACACGCCGAACGAGAAGCTCGCGATCGCGCGGCAGTTCCTCGTGCCGCAAGCAGCGCGAGGCGAACGGCCTGCGCGCCGACCAGATCGAGATTCGCCGACGACGCGATCACGGCGATCGCCGACCAACTACACGCGCGAGGCGGGCGTGCGGAACCTCGAGCGCGAGATCGGCAGCGTCTGCCGCAAGGTCGCGCGGCGGATCGTGCAGAAGAACGTCGAGACGCCGGTCAAGGTCACGCCGGAGAACCTGCGCGAGTTCCTCGGCAAGCCCAAGTTCCGCAGCCAGCGCAAGGGCGAGACGTCCGAGGTCGGCATCGCGACGGGCCTCGCCTGGACCGAGGCGGGCGGCGAGATCCTGATGACGGAGACGTCGCTTCTGCAAGGGCAAGGGCAACCTGACGCTCACGGGCTCGCTCGGCGAGGTGATGCAGGAGTCGGCGCGCGCCGCGGTGTCCTACGTCCGCAGCCGCGCGGAGATGTACGACGCGGACCCCAACTTCCACGAGAAGTTCGACATCCACATCCACGTTCCCGAGGGCGCGATCCCCAAGGACGGGCCGTCCGCGGGCATCACGATGGCGGTGTCGCTCTTCTCCGCCGTGACGAAGATCCCGGTCCTGAAGGACGTCGCGATGACGGGCGAGATCACGCTGCGCGGCAAGGTCCTGCCGGTCGGCGGCATCAAGGACAAGGTGCTCGCGGCCTACCGCGCGGGCATCCGCACGATCATCCTCCGGCCGAGAACGACAAGGACCTGGACGATCTGCCCGAGGAGATCCGCAACGAGATGGAGTTCCACCTCGTCTCGAACATGGACGAGGTGATCAGGGTCGCCCTGGAAGGAGTTCCCGCGGCCGCGCCGAGCCTGCCGGCGGATGGCAAGCCGGCGGCCGAGGGAGGCACCGTCGCGCACTAGACAAGCGCGGCGGCCCGAGCGGCCCGTGACCGGGTCCGCCGGGGTCCCGAGTCCGCGCGCGGCCGCGGTTTGAAAGGAAGGCCCGGGAGGGAGAGCGCGGCTCGGGCGCGGGCGGGTCGTCGTCGCCGGTCCACCGGCGCGGAGGACTTTGCCGGAGACGCCGGCGCCCGTGGTCGCCTTGGTGGGCCGGTCGAACGTCGGGAAGTCGAGCCTGTTGAACCGGCTGCTCGGCCGCGGGGCCGCGCGGGTCGGAAAGACACCCGGGCAAGACCAGAGGGATCTACTTCTATGAAACCGAAGATGGGTTTCGGTTCGCCGACCTGCCCGGAGCGGGTTTCGCCCGCGTCTCGCGGGAGGAGCGCGAGCGCTGGCGCGGAGCTGGCGACGCGCTTCTGCGGAGCGGCCGCGGTGACGCTCGCGCTGCGACTGGTGGATCCGCGCGTGCCGGACGGCGGCGCCGGACCGCGAGATGTCGCGAGTACCTCGGAGCGCTCGGCGTGCCGTCGCTCGTCGTGGCGACCAAGTGGGACCGCCTGCGGCTCGCGGCGAGCGGGCCGCCGCGCGGCGCCGGCTCGAGGAAGAGCACGGGGCGGTGCTGCCCGTCTCGGCGCAGAGCGGCGAGGGGATCGAAGAGCTGCGGCGGGAGATCCGCCGGAGAGCTGAAGGGAGTCGAGGGATAGATCCATGGCGAGAAGAAAGAGCCCCAACGGGTCCGACGTCGAGACTCTGGAAGTTCCCGACCGAGGGGCTTCCCGACACGAGCGGCGAAGAAGCAGGCGGTCGAGCACTCGTCGGACACGCTCGACATCCGGGCGCTGCAGGAGATCAAGATCCCGCAGCTCCTGAAGATCGCCAAGGACCTGGAGGTCGAGAGCGCGACCGGCGATGCGCAAGCAGGAGCTGATCTTCAAGATCCTGCAGGCGCAGACGGAGAAGAAGCGGCCTGATCTTCTCCGAGGGCGTGCTCGAGTGCCTGCCCGACGGCTTCGGCTTCCTGCGCGCGCCCGAGTACAACTACCTGCCGGGCCCCGACGACATCTACGTCTCGCCCTCGCAGATCCGCAAGTTCGACCTGCGCACCGGCGACACCATCTCCGGCCAGGTCCGCCCGCCCAAGGAGGGCGAGCGCTACTTCGCCCTCATCAAGGTCGAGGCGGTCAACTTCGAGCACCCCGACGTCGCGCGCGACAAGATCTTCTTCGACAACCTGACGCCGCTCTACCCGCAGGAGCGCATCAAGCTCGAGACGCCGGGCGAACATGTCCTCGCGCGTGCTCGACCTCGTCGCGCCCGCTCGGCAAGGGCCAGCGCGGCCTGATCGTGGCCGCCGCCGCGCACCGGCAAGACGATGATCCTGCAGGCGCATCGCCAACGCGATCATCGACGAACCACCCCGAGGTCATGCTCATCGTGCTGCTCATCGACGAGCGGCCCGAGGAGGTCACCGACATGCAGCGCTCGGTCAAGGGCGAGGTCATCTCCTCGACCTTCGACGAGCCGGCCGACCGCCACGTGCAGGTGGCCGAGATGGTGATCGAGAAGGCCAAGCGCCTGGTCGAGCACAAGCAGGACGTGGTGATCCTGCTCGACTCGATCACGCGCCTGGCGCGCGCCTACAACACGATCGTGCCGCCCTCGGGCAAGGTGCTCTCGGGCGGCGTCGACGCCAACGCGCTGCAGCGGCCCAAGCGCTTCTTCGGCGCCGCGCGCAACATCGAGGAGGGCGGCTCGCTGACGATCATCGCGACCGCGCTCGTCGAGACCGGCTCGCCGCATGGACGACGTGATCTTCGAGGAGTTCAAGGGCACCGGCAACATGGAGATCCACCTCGACCGCAAGCTGGCCGACAAGCGCATCTTCCCGGCCATCGACATCAACCAGTCCGGCACCCGCAAGGAAGAGCTGCTGCTGGCCAAGGAGGAGCTGAACCGCGTCTGGGTCCTGCGCAAGGTGCTGAACCCGCTCTCGCCCGTCGAGGCCATGGAGCTCCTGATCGAGAAGCTCGAGAAGACGAAGACGAACGAGGAGTTCCTGAACCTGATGAGCCAGGGATGAGAAGTAATCAGTCGTCAGTTCTCAGTTTTCAGTTCCGGAACTGACGACTGATGACTGACAACTGATGACTCGTCTTCGCATCTCCCTCGTCGATTTCCTCAACGCGCGGCCCCTCACCTGGGGACTTCTTCGTGAGCCGCCTCGAGGAGTTTCCGTCTCCCGTGACACGCCTTCGGTCTGCGCGGAGAAGCTGGCGTCTGGTCAGGCCGACGTCGGGCTCATCCCCTCGATCGAGTACCAGCGCATTCCAGGGCTTCGCGCCGTCCGCGGGCTCGGCATCGCCGCGGCCGTCGGAGGTGCGCTCGGTGCTCCTCGTCTCGAACGTCTCGCGCGAGAAGATCGGCTCGGTCGCGCTCGACCCGGCCTCACGCACCTCGGCCGCGCTGACGCGGATCCTGCTCGGGCGGCGCTACGGCCTGGGGCCGTCGTACGCGGAGGGCGGCAGCGAGTCCTCCGACGCGCGCCTCATCATCGGCGATCCGGCGCTCAAGACCCGCCAGAACGGCCACGTCGTTCTCGATCTCGCGGCCGAGTGGCGCGCCTTCTCCGGCCATCCCTTCGTGTTCGCGTTCTGGGCCGTGCGGGAATCCGCGGCCGCTCCGGAGGTCGAGCGGCTCCTGCGAGCCTCCTACGACGCCGGCCGCCGCGAGTTCCCGCGCCTCGTGCGCGAGGAGGCGGCCGAGTCGGGCCTCTCCGAGGCGGTCGTCGAGGACTACCTGCGCCACGCCCTGCACTACGAGCTCGACGCCGGAGATCTCGAGGGGCTGTCGCTCTTCTACCGCCTCGCGGCCGAGGAGAAGCTCATCGAGGCGGCGCGGCCGCTGGAGTTCATCTAACCGTCGCCGTCGCTCGGCGGGCGGGGACAAGCCCCGCCCCTACGATCTCGCAGGGATTAGATCCGATCGGTTTCGTAGGGGCGGCCCTCGCGGCCGCCCGTCATCCGCCACCGAATCGTCAGCGGACAGGCGCGTCACCTTGCTAGCAACGCCGATGGCAAAACATGCCAGACGACGTAGAACGCGACGCGCACGACGATTGCGGCTAGGAATCCCCTTTTCCGGAACGTCCACGCCTGCACGAAATTCAATGCGTAGTCCTCCGCGAAGACGGCGGCCATCGTCGCGAAGCCGAGACTCCGGAGCCCGAGGTCGCCGAGCGGCTCGAGCAACGACGTCGCGACCGCGAGCGTCCAGAAGACCGCGCCTTCCCTCTGGCGGAACGCGGGAATCCGCGTCAGGAGCCAAAGGAGGACGGGAATCGGGAACAGGCGGTACAGGATCTCGACGATGATCGCCCCGCCGGGATAGACGAGCGCCGACGCCGGGAACTCGATGTGGATGGATGGCAGCCCCATCTTCGCCGCGACGGCATGGGACCAGCCCGTCGCCGCGTCGGTGATCAGGGCGAGGATGCCGAGCGCGATTCCCCAGACCGCCGGCTCGAGGAGGCGCCGCCGCGCGCCGGCCGCCTCCCACGGCGGCGGAAAGCCGGTGCGCTCCGACAGGAAGACGCCGAGGCTACCGAGCGCGGTCCACAGCCCGAGAAACGGCCACTCGAAGACCTTCGCCTGCGACGGGGAACGGAAGACGCCGGGCGCAACCGTCAGGACGAGCTTGACCAGGACCAGATAGCCGGCGAGCCAGAAAAATACGCCGAGTGCTTTCGAAGGTCCCTTCATGTCACCCGCCGATACGCCGCACGGCGCCGAATGTTCCCGACGGGTCTTCGACCGTCCGGGCTAGAATCGACCGGATGGCCGAAGACCGGACCCGGGAGATCCTCGATCGGACGCTCGCGGGCGAGCGCCTGTCGGACGCGGACTGCGAGACGCTTCTCGCCGAGGGAAATCTGCTGGCGCTCGGGCAGGCGGCCGATGCGGTCCGCCGCCGGATGAACGATGCCGGCATCGCGACCTACCTCGTGGACCGCAACATCAACTACACGAACGTCTGCGTCTATCGCTGCCAGTTCTGCGCGTTCTACCGGCCGAGCTCGAAGCATCCCGAGTCCTACGTCCTCTCCTTCGACCAGATCGGCGAAAAGATCCAGGAGATGCTCGATCTGGGAGGCACCGGCGTCCTCCTCCAGGGCGGCGTGAACGGCGACCTGCCGTTCTCCTTCTACGAGGACATGTTCCGGTTCATCCGGAAGACCTTTCCGACGGTCCATCTGCACGCCCTGTCGTCTCCGGAGATCTACTTCCTCCAGAAGATCACGAAATGGCCGCTCCGCGACGTGATCTCCCGCCTGCGCGACGCCGGCCTCCAGTCGATCCCGGGCGGCGGCGCGGAAGTCCTCGAGGACTCGGTGCGGGAGCGGATCTGGGCGCTCACCAAGTCCCCGACCGACAAGTGGATCGAGGTGCACGAGGTGGCCCACGGCCTCGGCCTGCGCACGACGGCGACCATGATGTTCGGCGTCGGCGAGACCTACGCGCAACGCGTGCACCACTTCCGCGTGCTGCGCGACCTGCAGGATCGCACGGGCGGCTTCACCGCCTGGATCCCGTGGACGTTCCAGGAGGAGAACACCGCGCTCGACGGCAAGGTCCCGCTCGCCGGCGGGTTCGAGTATTTGAAGACGCTCGCCGTGTCGCGCCTCTACTTCGACAACATCCGCCACGTGCAGGGGTCGTGGGTCACGCAGGGGCCGAAGATCGGACAGATCTCGCTCTCCTTCGGAGCGGACGACCTCGGGTCGATCCTGATCGAAGAGAACGTCGTCTTCGCCGCCGGCGCGCGCAACCGCATGACGCGCGAGGAGCTCTGCCGGATCATCCGCGACGCCGGCTACGAGCCCGCGCAACGCCGGACGCTCTACGACGCCTGCACCGACTTCTGCTGCACGAGCCCGATTCCGCCGCCGAAAGCCGGCGCCGGTCGCGGCCTGCCCGTCCTCCCCGGAATCGACTCCTCCGTCGTCTCCGCCTAGCCGCCGCGTGCGGCGGCGGCGTCAAGGACGGCCGCGCGCTTCCGCGCAGAGGACGGCGTCCACGTCCCCGTACAGCGATACCGAAGCCTTCTCGACGCGCAGTCCGTGGGCCGCGGCGCCGCGGGAGAGCTGGTCGCGGAACGCCGCGCGCCGCTCCTCGGGAATGGGCTTTCGGTCCGGCCGCAGCGCCTGCCCGCCGAATCGAAGGAGGCCGTGGCAGCCGCCGCCTCGCGCCTCCCCGGCCCGGGCCAGCTCGTCGAAGAGACGCGGCGACGACAGATCGAAGATCCACCAGTCGCGGAGGGCGACGAGCTCGACCGCGCCGCCGGCGAGATCGAACGCGTAGACCTCGCCGCGCGGGTTGTCGGGCAGGGCTCCGCGAAAACGCCAGTCGCTTCCGGCGTGTTGACTGAAGAGAGCGATGAGGCCGAACTGATCCACGGTGACGCCCCCCGTCGCCCGAAGCTCCGGCTCCCGGGCCGAGACGATCGGCCGCAGCGGATCGGGCGCCGGCCGCAGGAGCCCCGGCAGACGCGCGGCGAACGAGACCGCGAGGATCGCTGCGAGCGTCCCGAGGAGAGCGGCGGCGCGCCCCTTCGGGAGCGATCTCCCGGCCGAGTCCACCGCCACCATCCCCGCGAGCAACGCGAAGAGGAAGATCAGGAACTGGTGTCGCATCAGGCCGCCGAATGGATAGAGGCCGAGGAGGCCGAGCGCCATGCCGAGGACGAGCAGGATGAGGAGGATCGCGGCGGAGAAGAGTCGGACCGGTGCGCTCCCGCCGCTACGGCGTTCCCGCGCGACAGGCCAGAGGACGGCGGCAACGAAGATCGCGAGCGCCGGGATCGCGAAGCGCGCGCGGGGCAGAGCGAGCGGCGAGAAGAGATTGAAGGTTTCCCGCAGATTGCGGGCGAGAAAGCCCGCGGCCGTCTCCTTGCCGGGCTCGAAGTAGAAGCCGGGCAGAGAATTCAGGGCTCGGACCCAGACCTTCGCCTGCAGCTCGTACAGCGCGAGCCCCACGGCCGCCGGAAGCGCCAGCGTCGCCGCGTCCGCCCGCCAGCGCCGCGGCAGGGCCGCGAACAGCGCGCGGCGGTATGCGGAGTCGAACGCGGCGACGGCGATCGGCGTGAGCACCGCCGCCACGAGGAGGAGTCCCGCGAAGTAGTGGAAGGAGAGCGCGAGGCTCGCGCAGACCGCAAAAGCGCCGCGGGAGCGAGTCCTCCGCGGCCCCTCCGGCGCGACGATCTCGAAATAGGAGAACAGGCTCCCGAGGAGGAATGCCACGCAGAGCGCGTAGGACTCGACCTCGTTCGAGAGGCGGATCGCGCTCGTCGACAAGGCCAGGACGGCGGCGCCGAGCACGGCGACGGAGGCGCGGCAGCCGAGGGCGAGCAGAAGCCGGCCGAGGAGGTACACGGAGACCGTTCCCGCGAGAAGAGGCCAGAACCGCCAGGCCAGAACGGAATGGGAAACCGCGTCGCTCGCGCGGAGCAGAAGGAGGAAGAGCGGCGGGTGCGAAAGATTGCGCCACTCGCGCGCGAGGTTGCGGGCGATGAAGACGTGCCAGTAGCCGTTGTAATCGATCGGGCGCCGCATCGCGTCGAGCAGGCGCGGTACGAGCGACGCCGCGGCGACGAGCACAAGACCGAAGGAGGGCGCGGGGAAGCGGCTGGGGCGCACGCGCGGCGCGAGACTGTCGGCTGCAGGCGTTCGCTTCGCGAACGGCGGCCGAGAGTCCTTAGCCGGGCCCGGCGGCTCGGACCCTCCGGGTCGAATCTCTTTGTTGCCGGTCGTTTTCGCCCCCCCGAAGCCGAGAGTTACAGTTGCCTGTCGATCACTTTCGTCGCGCTTCCCTGGATCCGAGCCGGCGGCGGCGCACCGCCATTCCGCGCGCTTTTCGGCAGGGGTTTAGGGACGCGCTCCGCTCAGAGCGGCCGACGCTCGCTGCTCCCGCTGCCAGCACGAGCCGGCCCAGAAGCCGAGCATGAGCAGAAGAGCTCCGAGGGCGCCGCGCAGTACGAGACGGGTCCGGCGCTGGCGCCACGGCGCGACCGTCACGAAATTGTGAAGGCGCTTGCCCGCTTCCTGCACCGCGCCGGCCTGCCACGAGCGCAGGTCGAGCACCAGGTCCCGCGCCGTCTGGTAACGGTCGGCCGGATCTTTCTCGAGGCACCGGAAGACGAAGGGGCGCAGCGCTTCCGGGATCTTGCTGACCTCGGGGTGCTTTCGCGGATCGTCGCGCAGCACGGCGCCGAGCGTCTCGACCGGGGAGTCCCGCTGGAAGGCCCGGCGGCCGGTCAGCATCTCGAAGAAGACGGCGCCGAGCGCGAAGATGTCGCTCCGCCCATCGGCGCGCTTGCCGCGCACCTGCTCGGGCGAAATGTAGCCGGCCGTGCCCATCACGAACGCCGCACTCGTGCCGCTCGAAGGCTGGGTGATGCGTCCGCCGTGGACCGCCGGATTCTCGATGCGCGCGATGCCGAAGTCGAGGATCTTCGCGCGGCCGTCGTTGGTCAGGAAGATGTTCTCGGGCTTGATGTCGCGGTGGATCACGCTCATCGCGTGCGTGGCCGCGAGCCCGTCGGCGATCTGGCACGCGATCTCCGCCGCCCGCGGCGGCGCGAGGGAGCCGGAGTGCAGCCGTTCGGCGAGCGTTTCGCCCTGGAGGAGCTCCGTGACCGCGTAGGGCACGTCGCGATAGAGGCCCGTGTCGTGGATCGCGAGGATGTTCGGGTGATTGAGCGCGGCGACCGCTTTCGTCTCGCGGTCGAATCGCCGCAGGCTGTCGTCGTCGTTGACGCCCTCCGGGAGCATTTTCACGGCGACTTCACGGTTCAGGCGCGTGTCGCGCGCGCGATAGATCTCGCCCATGCCGCCCTTTCCGATGGGCGACACGATCTGAAAGTGACCGACGAGCTCGCCGGTGGAGAGGGGCATGTCGCCCGATGATATCCGTGGACGCGGCGGGGGCGGTAGACGTTAGACTGCCGGCGTGGATCTCTGGTTGTTGCGGCACGCCGCGGCCGAGGACTCCTCGGAGTCGGGGAAGGACGCCGACCGGGCCCTGACGGCCGACGGGGAGAAGCGCGCGCGCGCGGTCGCTCGTGGCCTCGCGGCGCTCGATCCGTCCGTCGAGCTCGTTCTGACGTCCCCGTATCGCCGGGCGCGCCAGACGGCGGAGCCTGCGGCGCGCGCGCTCGACCTCGATCGGCACCTCCGGGAGACCCGCGCCCTCGAGCCCGGGCGCGACCCCCAGGAGATCCTGGAGGAGGTCCGCGCCGAGAAGGCGGGCGGCATCCTGCTGGTCGGCCACGAGCCTCATCTGGGGGCGCTCCTCGGCCGGCTCCTGGCGGGACGGCCGCTGCTCACGATTCCGCTCAAGAAAGCGGCCGCGGCGCGCGTCACGTGGGACGGAACGGGGGCGGGGGAGCTGCGCGCCTACCTGCCGGCCCGCGTGCTGGAGCGCCTGGGCGGCGGGAACGAGTGACGGGCGGGGAGATTCGGTAGAATCGCGCGCGATTCGATCGGCGGAAAAGGGAAGGAGTGGCCATGGGCAAGCTCGGACTCGGGTGTCTCGTGCTTCTCATCGGGCTCGTCGTGATCGTCGGCCTCACGTTCGCCTCGACGAACAATCGCCTCGTCACGCTGGGACAGGACGTCGACAAGCAGTGGGCCGAGGTGGAAAACCAGTACCAGCGCCGAGCGGACCTTGTCCCGAACCTCGTCCAGACGGTCCAGGGCGCGGCGACCTTCGAGAAGGAGACTCTGACCGCGGTCACCAACGCGCGCGCCTCCGTCGGCCGCGCGACCGTCAACCCCGGGAAGGCCCCTACGGACCCGGCCGAGCTCGCGAAGTTCCAGGCGGCGCAGGACCAGCTCGGCGCGGCCCTGCAGCGACTGTTGGTCGTCTCCGAGAACTATCCCGAGCTCAAGGCCAACGCGAGCTTCCGGGACCTGCAGGCCCAGCTCGAGGGCACCGAGAACCGCATCGCGGTGGCCCGAGGCCGGTTCAACGAGTCGGCGCAGGCGTACAACACCGCGATCCTGAAGTTCCCGACGAACTTCGTGGCCCGGATGCTCGGTTTCAAGGAGAAGCCCTACTTCAAGGCGGTGGCCGGTTCGGAGCAGGCGCCCAAGGTGAATTTCAACTTCGGCCAGCCGGCGCCGACGGCGGCCCCGGCAAACTGAGGTTCGGAACCGGGTGACGCGGGCGGACGCCGTGAGATGCGCCGCAGGCCGGACGGGGAGGGCGATCGCCGTTCTCCTCATGCTGTCGGCCTCCGCGCGCGTCCTCGGCGCCGACCGCTACGATGAGCAGATCCCGGCGAAGCCGGCCCGGTACGTCACGGACCGCGCCGGCGTCCTCGGACCGGGCGAGCCCGAGCGCCTCAACGAGAAGCTCGCCCAGTACGAGCGGGACACGTCGAACCAGATCCTCGTCTGGATCGACACACGCGTTCCCGAGGGTTTTACGCTCGAGGACTTCACGGTCCGCGCCGCGCAGAAGTGGGGCGCGGGGCAGAAGAAGACGGACAACGGCGCGATCCTGTTCGTCTTCACGGAAGACCGGAAGGTCCGCATCGAGGTGGGCTACGGCCTCGAAGGGGCGATCCCGGACGCCATCGCGCGGCGGATCATCGACGGCGCCATCGTGCCGCGGTTTCGCCAGGGCGACTTCGCGGGCGGCGTGACGGCGGGCGCCGAGGCGCTGATGGCGGCCGCGAAGGGCGAGTACAAGGGGACGGGCCGGACGAACGCCGACGGCCGAGGCGTCGGCGGCGGGCAGATGGCCTCGTGCCTGCCGTGGGTCATCATCTTCGGCATCTTCGTCGTGATCCCGTGGTTCGTGCGCCGGAGCCGCGCGTTCCGCACGCACGCCGGGTCGGGCTGGTGGTCGGGCGGCGGCGGATTCCCGATGATTTTTGGAGGTGGCGGGGGAGGCGGGGGCGGCTGGGGCGGCGGCGGGGGCGGTTTCTCGGGCGGCGGCGGCGGGTTCGGCGGCGGCGGCGCCTCGGGGAGCTGGTAGGCCATGGCGCGCCTCTTCTCGCGGTTCGACTCGGAGCGCATCGTCGCCGCGATCGCGGAGGCGGAACGGGCGTCCACCGGCCAGGTCCGCGTCCACATCACGCGGCAGAAGCCCGACGACCTCCAGGCGCGCGCGGTGCGACGCTTCGAACGCCTCGGGATGACCCGCACGGAGCGTCGCAATGGCGTCCTCATCTACATCGCACCGCGGATACGGCAATTCCGGATTCTGGGGGACATCGGAATCCATGCCCGGTGTGGCGACGACTTCTGGAAGGAGGTCGCCGCCGTCATGGAGGAGCACTTCCGCCGCGGCGACTTCACCGAGGGGACGGTCAAGGGCATCGAGCGCGTTGGCGAGGTGCTGGCCCGCCATTTCCCGCCCGAAGGGCCCGGCCAAGACGAGCTGCCCAACACGGTCACGAAGGACTAATCCGTCGCCTTCGCTTGCTCGGGGATCTGAGCGAGCCGGCAACATGCCCCCGACGCAACATTTCGGTGATCTCGCCGGCCCGCTCACCGGCTCGCGGCTCGCCAAACCCGGCTCGACCGCTCGCCTGATCCCCTCGCTGCGCTCCGGCTCCCGCAGCGCGAGTCGGTTTGCTCGTGAGCTCGCAAACCTTGGTCGCGCCGCGAACGACTGTTCGACCCGGGCGGAATCAGCGGCCCGGCTTGACTTTCTCCCTCAAAACTCTATGATTCGCGGTTCTGTCTGAGGGAGGGTTCATGTACGCCATCCTCCGCGCCGGAGGCAAACAGATTCGGGTCGCTCCGGGCGACGTCGTGCGCATCGAGCGGACGTCCGGGAAGAAGTCCGCCAAGGGAGACAAGATCGAGCTTTCCGACGTCGTGCTCGTTTCGGGGGACGCCGGCGTCAAGACTGGAAGCAAGGGCGTCGCGGGCGTGAAGGTCCAGGCGACCGTCCTTTCCGAGGTGAAGACCCGGAAAGTGCTCGTCTTCAAGAAGAAGCGGACCAAGCAGTACCGGCGCACCAAGGGGCACCGCCAGAACCTCGTCGAGATTCGCATCGACGGGATCGAAGGGTAGGCCGACGCCATGGCACACAAAAAGGGACAGGGCTCTTCCCGGAACGGCCGCGACTCCAACTCGCAGCGCCTCGGGGTGAAGCGGTTCTCCGGACAGGTCGTCTCGGGCGGATCGATCCTCGTCCGCCAGCGGGGCACGAAGTTCTTCCCCGGCCCGAATGTGGGACGCGGCAAGGACGACACGCTGTTCGCCAAGGTGGCGGGCGTCGTCCGCTTTCACGACCGCGGCCGGATGGGCCGCACGATCTCGATCGAGCCGGTTTCCTAGCGAGGCCGCGCCCGCTCGCGGCGCCGCCTTCATGTTCATCGACTCCGCGGAGATTCGCGTCAAGGGCGGCGACGGCGGAAACGGCTGCGTTGCCTTCCGGCGCGAGAAGTTCGTCGCGCGCGGTGGACCCTCGGGCGGCGACGGCGGAAACGGCGGCTCCGTCTGGGCGAAGGCCGACGCGTCGTTCAACACGCTCGCGCACCTGCGGCACCGGACCTTCTACCGCGCGGGGCGCGGCGAGCACGGGATGGGGTCGAACCGCCACGGCGCCTCGGGGGACGACGTGACGGTCGCCCTGCCGCTCGGCTCCGTCGTGACCGACGCCGATTCGGGCGAGGTGCTCGCGGACCTCGTTCGGCCCGACGCGCGCGTCCAGCTGGCCGCCGGCGGCAACGGCGGCTGGGGAAATCAGCACTTCGCGACGCCCACGCGCCAGGCGCCGCGCTTCGCGCGCAAGGGCCAGCCGGGCATCGAGCGCCGGCTCGGGATCGAGCTGAAGCTCCTCGCCGACGTCGCGATCGTCGGCTTTCCGAACGCGGGCAAGTCCACGCTCATCTCCGCGATCTCGGCGGCCCGTCCCAAGATCGCCGACTATCCTTTCACGACGCTCGTGCCGCATCTCGGCGTGGTCGAGGGGGACGGACACCGCTCGCTGGTCGTCGCGGACATCCCGGGGCTCATCGAGGGAGCGCACCGCGGCGCGGGGCTCGGCCTTCGTTTTCTCAAGCACGTCGAGCGGTGCCGCGTGCTCTGCCATCTCGTCGACGCCTCCTCGACCGGCGACGCCGAGCGCGACGTGGCGGTGATCGAGGCCGAGCTCGCCGCCTTCTCGCCGGAGGTCGCGTCGCGGCCGCGGGTGCTCGTCGCATCGAAGTGCGACGCCGTCTCGGACCCGCAGCGTCTCGAGTCCATCCGGGAGGCGGCGGCGCGCCGGGGCCTGCCGCATTTCGCGATCTCCGCCGTGGCGCACACGGGGCTGCGGGAGCTCGTGGGCTTTCTTTTCCACGCGGCGGCCCGGGCTCCGGCGGAGGCGCCGCCGGCGCCGGAGTAGATTGTCGCAATGCGCCTCGGCGTCTTCGGCGGCACGTTCGACCCGGTTCACTTCGGCCACCTCAGGACGGTCGAGGCCGCGGCCTCGACGTTCGGGCTGCGGCGCGTGATCTATGTACCGGCGCGGCTCTCTCCGCTCAAGACGCTGCCCGCGACGGACCCCCGGCACCGCGTCGCGATGCTCGCCCTCGCGCTCGCGGGCCGGCCCGACTGGCCCATCTGGCTGGGGGAGCTCGACCGCGAGGCACCCTCGTATACGGTGGACACGCTCCGTGCGCTGTCCCGCGAAAACCCGGATGACGAGCTCTGGCTGCTGCTCGGCACCGACACGCTCGCGGGCTTCGACCGCTGGCGGGAGCCGGAGGAGATCGTGCGGCTCGCGCGCGTGGCGGCCTTCCTGCGGCAGCCGTTCGCGGGACCCGGCCTGAAAGTGCCTCCCGTCCCCGGACTCGCGAATCGCCTGGAGGTTTTCGACGCCGGTTCGGTTAAAATTTCCGCGACGGAACTCCGGAGAGACCTGGAGCGCGGCGTCGGAGCCGCGGGAAGGGTTCCGGGGCCGGTCGCGGAGTACATCACGAAGCAAGGCCTGTACGGATCCGGGGTGACGCGGCGCTGATGGCCGAGCTCTCCGCGAAGGAAAAGGTTCGAGAGGGTCTGACCGCCGCCCTGGACCACAAGGCCGCAGCGATCCTCGTCTTCAATCTGACCGAGCTCACGACGATGGCCGACTACTTCGTGCTCTCGACGGCTGGCTCGGACCGGCAGGCCCGCGCGATCGCCGACGCCATCGTCGAGAAGCTCGGCGCCCCGTCCTCGACCGAAGGCTTCGAACGGGCGCACTGGATCCTCATGGACTACGGTGACGTCGTGTTCCACATCTTCCAGGAAGAGGCGCGGCGCTTCTACGCGCTCGAGCGGCTCTGGGGCGACGCCGAGAATGAGACGGGTCGCTTCGCCGCCTCCTGATCCGTCCGCGGCCGAACCGGGCGACACGGCGACTTCCGAAGCCGCCGCGGTTTCGACGTCGACGCTCGCGTCTCTCTTTCGAACGCGGCAGCGCGATCTTGCCCTGGAGATCGAGGCGCTCGGCCGCGCCGTGGATCTTCCGTCGACCGTCCTGATCCACGGCGAGAGCGGTACCGGGAAGGACCGCCTCGCCCGCGCGATCCACGACGCTTCCCAGCGGCGCGGCCGGCCGTTCGTGCGCATCGACGCGGCGAACCTCTCCGACGAGCTGTTCGAAAGCGAGCTCTTCGGGCACGAGCGCGGCGCGTTCACCGGCGCCGTGGCCGCCAAGCCCGGTCTCCTCGAGGTGGCCGCCGAGGGCACCGCCTATCTCGACGAGGTCTCCTCGCTCTCTCCCGCCGCGCAGGCCAAGTTCCTGCGCGTGCTTCAGGAAAGGACGTTCCGCCGCCTCGGCGGCGTCGCGACACATTCCTTCGCCGCGCGGCTCATCGTCTCGTCTCGGCGCGATCTGTCCGCTCTCGTCGCTCAGGGTCTCTTCCGCGACGACTTCTTCTATCGGATCGACGTCGTCTCGATCCGCCTGCCGCGCCTCTCGGAGCGCCGCGAGGACATCCTGCCCCTCGCCCGGGAGTTCCTCCGCCGCGCGGCGCGCGCCGCCGGCCGGCCGGCCCGGCGCTTCACGCCGGAGGCGGAGCAGGCGCTGCAGCGGCACGCGTGGCCGGGCAACGTCCGGGAGCTTGCGCACGTCGTCGAGCGCGCGGTGCTCGTGGCCGAGGAGCCGCTCATCTCGGAGCGGGAGCTCCCGATGGGCTCCTTCGGCTCGCCCGAGGCGCTGCTCGAGACGGCCGTCGAGAAGCGCTGGACTTTGAAGCAGCTCACCGACGCCTACATCGAGGAGACGCTGCGGCGCGCCGGCGGAAATCGGACGCTCGCCGCCCGGCGCCTGGGGGTCTCGCGCAAGTCGCTGTGGGAGCGCGAAAAGCGGCGCGCGCCGTCGGGCACGGAGCCTTCGGGCACTCGCCGGAATTAAGCCGCCCGTCACCGGAATTCTCGGTTATCATCTCGCGTTCGAAATCCAACCCTCCCGGAAGAATGCGGAGGGTGGAAGGAGGGGAATCGACCACATGGCCACTCCGAGCACCCTGCGTGCCGCGAAACTTGGCAAGAAGGATCTGGAGAAATACCGGCGCCTGCTGGAAGAGAAGAAGAGCAGCCTCTCGGTGGATCTCGCGAAGGCGCGCGATGCCGAGGAGGAGACGACCGAGGAGGCGACCCAGGACATCGCCGACAAGGCCGTTTCGTCTTATACGCGGGAATTTCTCTACTCGCTGTCCGACGGCGACCGCACGACACTCCTGCACATTGACGAGGCGCTGGCGCGGATCGACGACGGGACCTATGGTTCCTGTCAGAACTGCGGCACGCCGAAGTCGGAGAAGCGTCTGCTCGCCGTTCCCTGGGCGCCCTACTGCATCGACTGCCAGGAGCTCTCGGAGAAGGGTCTCCTCGAGGGCTGATTCCGCCCGGTCTCCTCGAAAGGCCCCGGCGCCGCCGGGGCTTTTTCTTTGGGCCCGAGCCGGTAGACTCCGGCCGTGCCCCGCCGATCGTTCGACTCCGCCCGGCTGCCTTCCTTCGAAGACGCGCCGGCCGTCATCCTCGTGAGCGGCGGGACGGACTTCTTCGTCGAGGAAGCGGCGGAGCAGATCCGGGAAGCGCTCGCCCGGGGAGGGGCGGAGCGGATCGTGTTCGACGACGAGGCCTCCGCCGACTCCGTCTCGGACGCGCTCCTCAACCGCTCGCTCTTCTCCCCGCGCCGCGTCGTTTCCCTCGACGTCACGCGGATTCTCGGGAGCGAGTCGCCGGGCGCGCTCCTGGACAGCGCCCTGGCGGCCTGGGAGGAGGGCACGCCCGGTGGCCGGCGGAAGGCATTCCGTTTCGTCCGTGCGCTGCTCTCCGCCGTCGGGATGTCCCGCGGCGACGATCCGGCCCGCACCGCGGAGGATCTCGCGCGCCGCACGCGCAAGCGCGATCGCGCACCGGAGCTCGAGGAGCTGCTGCGCGAGATGCCCGAGGAGCGGACGCCGCCCGACGCCCTCGCGCCGGCGCTCCGGCGGATCCTCGAGCGCGGCAACGACGGCGTCGTGGCGCTCCTGACGGCGACCGACCCGCCGAAGGGTGCGGCGCTGCTCGAGGAGATCGTGGAGAAGGGTCTCCAGCTCGAGGTCGCGATCGCCAAGGAAGAGATCGGGCCGGCGCTCGGACGGCTGGCGCGCGCCCGCGCGGCGGAGCGCGAGGTGACGATCGACCCGGATGCGATCGATCGCCTCCGGTTTCAGACCGACGAGCGGCCGGAGGTCTTCGCCGCGCAGCTGGCGAAGCTGTTCGCCTGGGCCGGCAAGGGCGGCCGCATTCGCGCGGCCGACGTCCGCTCGAACGTCGAGGACGAGGCCTCCGAGGATATCTATGCCTTCTTCGACGCGCTCGGCCAGCGGGACGCGGCCGACGCGCTGCGCCGCCTCGATCGCCTCTTCTCCGGGCGCGACATCCGCGTGGGGAAGGACAAGACCGTGGAGGCGGACGACTCCTGGCCGGTGAAATTTCTCGGCATGCTGACTTCGGAGATCCGGCGGATGCTGCTCATCCGCGCCGCCCTCGACGGCGTGTCGCGGTGGGAGCCGTCGATGCCGTCGCGGAGCTTCGAGCAGAACGTGCTGCCCCAGATCAAGGAGCCCGTGCCGCCGTTCGGCAAGGGAGCGTTCGAAGGGCATCCCTACATGTGGTACCGCGTCGCCCAGCGCGCCGCCCGATACGAGACGTCCGAGCTCGCCCGGGCCCTCGCGCGAGCCGCCGAAGTCGACGTCGCGCTGAAGACTTCCATCCCGCCGCTCGACGCGGTCACGGCGTACGTGGGCCGCCTCATCGCAGGCGAGTGAGCGCCCGTCCCAAGACAGGAGGCGGCACGCTCCAGCGGGCCGCCCGGTTTCGGGAGGGAACCGACGTCTGATCTGATATACGGGAAACCTTGGCGAATCGTTTCACGATCGATCTGTCACCCCGCGTCGCCCTCGTGACGGGGGGATCGCGCGGCATCGGCCGCGCCGCGGCGCGTCTGCTCGCGGCGGCGGGCGCCCGGGTCGCGATCGGCTATGCGCGCGACGCGCGGGCCGCGGCGTCGGCCGCCGAAGAGATCCGCGCCGCCGGCGGCGAGGCGGTCGCGCTCGAAGCCGACGTGGCCGATCCGGCCGCGGCCCGGCGCCTCGTCGCCGAGGCCGCCGCGGCGTGGGGGCGCCTCGACTTCCTGATCAACAATGCCGGCGTCTGGCCGGAGAACCCGGCGGGCTCGGGAGACCTCGCGGCATGGGATCTCGCGTTCGCCGTCAACACGCGGGGCGTCTTCGTCGCGACGGATGCCGCCATCCCGCACCTCGAGAAGACGCGTGGCGCGATCGTTTTCGTCTCCTCGACCGCGGGCCAGCGCGGCGAGGCGCGCCACTCGGCCTACGCCGCCTCGAAAGGGGCGATCATCTCCTACACGAAGTCTCTCGCGACGGAGCTCGGCCCGCGCGGGATCCGCGTCAACTGCGTCGCGCCGGGCTGGGTGGACACGGATATGAGCGCGGCGTCCCTCGCCGATCCCGCCGAGCGGCGCGCGATCGAGAGCCTCATCCCGATCGGGCGGATCGCCTCGGCCGACGACGCCGCCGGGCCGATTCTGTTCCTCGTATCGGATCTCGCGCGACATCTTCAGGGCGAGATCGTCAACGTCAACGGCGGCAGCGTGCTGGCCGGATAGGCGAGATGGAGCGATTCGACCGGAGCGATCGGCGTTTCGTGGCGGCCTGCCTGCTGGTCATCGCGGCCGGCGCCGGCATCACGGCCGCCCTTTTCCGGCGCGCGTTCCCGGAGGCCGCGATCGAGTTCCGCGTCAACCGCGGCCAGGCGCGAGCGCTCGCCGAGCACTTCCTCGCGGAGCGCAAACGCGACCTCGCCGGCGCGCGATTCGCGGGCCAGTTCGACGTCGACGACACGCCGAAGGTCTATCTCGAGCGCGAGCTCGGCCTCGAGAAGGCGAGCGGGCTCTACGGCCGGACCGCGAAGGTCTGGCGCTGGGACATGCGCTGGTTCCGCTCGGGAGTGAAGGAGGAGCACCGGGTCTCGATCACGCCGCTCGGCGACCTCGCCGGCTTCGAGTTCGTGCGGCGCGACGACACCGCCGGTCCGAAACCTCCGGAGGCGGAGGCGCGGGCTCTCGCGCTGGCCTTCCTCGCCTCCCGCGGCCTGCCGGAAAGCTCGATCAAGCCGATCGAGGCCACACCGACCTCCCGGCCAAACCGGACGGACTGGACGTTCGTGGACGAGAAGGCCGGCTTCGCGATGGCGGAGGCGACCGTTCGCTACGAGACCACGGTCTCGCTCGGAGAAGTCTCCCGCTACCGGGAATTCGTGCACGTGCCCGAGGCCTGGCAGCGCGACTACGCGCGGCTCCGGTCCAAGAACGAAACCGCCGGCAGCGTCGCCACGCTCGGCCTCTTCCTCACGTTCGTCGCGATGATCGTCGTGCTCATCCGCAAGATCGTCCTCAGGGACGTGCGCTGGCGCCTCGTCGCGGGCTTCGGCCTCGTCGCGTTCGTTCTTTCGCTTCTCTCGACCGCCAACGGCATTCCGCTGACGCTCTTCGAGTACGACACCGCGAGCTCGCTCTCGAGCCACCTGACCGGGGAAATCGTGAAGGGGATCCTCGGCGCGATCGCCGTGGGCGCCGGGATCGCTTTCGTGGTCGCCGCGGCGGAACCGATCTATCGCGAGCGCTTCCGCTCTCAGCTCTCGCTCTCGGGGCTCTTCTCGGAGCGCGGCGTGGGGACGAAGCGCTTCTTCAAGGGCGTGCTGCTCGGCTACGCGCTCGTGGCCTTCTTCTTCGCCTATCAGGCCGTCTTCTACGTCGTGGCGGACCGGTTCGGCGCCTGGGCCCCGGCCGACATTCCGTACAGCGACATGCTGAACACGGCGTTGCCGTGGGCGACGGTGCTTTTCATCGGGTTCCTTCCGGCGGTCTCCGAAGAGGGCATCAGCCGGATGTTCTCGATCTCGCTCTTCGACCGGCTGGGTTGGGGGCGCGTTCTCACGGTCGTCGTGCCGGCGCTCATCTGGGGCTTCGGGCACTCCGCGTATCCCAACCAGCCCTTTTACATCCGCGGCGTCGAAGTCGGATTCGCCGGCATCGTCATCGGTTCGCTGATGCTTCGCTTCGGTGTCTGGCCGATGCTCGTCTGGCACTTCACCGTCGATGCGATCTACACCGCGCTCCTGTTGCTGCGTTCGAAGAACGCTTACTACGTCGTGTCGGGCGCGGTCGCGGCGGGAATCCTGCTCGTCCCGCTCGCGCTCTCGCTCGCGTTCTACTGGCGGCGGGGCGGATTCGCGTCGGAGGCCGGCCTGACCAACGCGGAGGAGGGGAGCGTCTCCGAGCCTCCGCCGGGTCCCGTGAGTCTCGAAGGCGCCGCGCCCGTGCGGCCGCTCTCGGGACCCGTTCGGACCTTCGCCCTGGTCGCCGGCCTCGCGCTCGCGGCGACGTTCCTGTTGCCCGCGGCGCCCCCTTCGGACGTCGCGCGCGATGACACGGGACGGGCGCGCGCCGAGGCGATCGCGCGGCGCTTCCTGCAGGCCAACCAAATTCCCGCGCCGCCCCGGGCCGTCACCTACCCGGGCACCGGGTTCGCCGAAGACGAGGAGGTGCGCGAGGCCCGCCCCGAGGACTTCGGAGGCATTCCGGGATTCTCCGCCGCGGCCGCGCGTTATGTCCTGTCGCAGGGCGGCGTCGCCGCCTTCGATCGCCTCGCGGCACGACAGCTGCCCGTCGCGTTGTGGGTGACGCGATTCTTCGAGCCGGAGAAGAAAGAGGAGTGGAAGGTCCTCGTGGACGCGCGCCGCGCGCGCGTCGTCGGGTTCGTCCATCCGATGGAGGAGGCGGCGCCGGCGGCCGCACCGCCGGACACCGAGCGTGCGAGCGCGCGCGCCCGCGCCGCCGCGGAGTCCCTGGGTTATCCCGCCGCCGAATACACGGTCGCGGACGTCGGGACGAAGCAGCGCCCGAAGCGTCGCGATACGACGGTCGTCCTCGAGGCGAAGGCGTCGGACCTCGGAGAGGCGCGCCCGCGCCTGACGGCGGTCTTCCAGGGATCGCGTTTGACGGGGTTCCTGCCGAGCATCCGGGTGCCCGAGTCTTTCCTGCGCGAGGATCGCCGCCGCACGCCATTGGACTGGGGACTGCTCGCGGTGAAGGTGATCGCCGTCGGCAGCCTCGTCGGGACGGGATTCATCCTGTTCCTGCGGCTCGTCCGCTCCGCCGAGGTGCCGTGGCGCTCGGTCCTCGTGCCGACGGGCGTTGCGGGGGCGCTCGCGGCAGCGGCCCTCTTGAACGGGTTGCCGGCCGTCCTGAGGCGCTACCCGACCGAGGTCCCGATGCGCCTCTTCCTGATCGAGGTGGGCGTCGGGTCCGCGATCGCCTGGCTCGCGGGCCTCTTCGCGCTCGCCGTGGGTTTCGTCCTCATTTCGAGCGCGCGTCCGGGGTGGCGCTCAGCCCTGCGGCGCGGCGGCTCGCTCGGCGACGCGCTCTTCCGCGCGGCGCTGGCCGCCGCGGGCCTCGCGGGCCTCGCCCACGTCTCGGCCCTCGCGGCGACGAAGTATCCGGCCCTCTTCGAGCCGGACCCGCTCCTGCCGGCGCCGCTTGCGGCCGCCGTGCCGGCGATCGCGGCGTTCTGGTCCGCCGCGCGCGGCACGCTGGCGCTCGCGGGAATCGCGGCGGTCGCGGGCCTGGCGCTGCGGCGGGACTTCTTCCGGACCCCGATCGGCCGCGCTCTCGGCGCCGGCGCCCTGCTCCTCATGATCCTGCCGTCGCACCTCTCGCGGCCGGGCGAGTTCGCGGCCGCCTATCTGCCCGACGTGGCGACACTCGCCTGGCTCGCGTTCTGCGCCCTGGTGCTCCTCGGCGACCATGCCGCCGCCTGGGTCTTCTTCGGCGCGCTCGCGCTCGGCGGCCCGGCGGTCGGCGATCTGCTGGCGCAGGGCGCGGCCCCGGACCGCATCGCGGGGTGGGGCGCGGCGGCGCTGCTTGCCGTCGCGGCCGCGGCGCTCGTGGCGGGACGGCGCGAGGCGGCCGTCATGCCGATGCCGGCGCCCGAGCCGCCGTCCCCGACTCCAACGGCCGCGGTCTGACCCGATGACGGCCGCGCTTCTCGCCCTCACGCTCCTCGCCGGCGGTCCCGGCGGCGGCGACGTCCGCGCGTGGCGCAGGGCGCACGAGGTCGAGATCGTCCGCGAGCTCGCGGACCTGCTCGCGATTCCGAACGTCGCCTCCGACTCGGCCAACATCGAGCGCAACGCCGAGGCGATCCGCGCGGCGTACGCGCGTCGCGGGGTCGCGATGGATCTCCTCCGTTCCCCCGGCGCGCCGCCGGCGGTCTTCGGCGAGCGCCGCGTGCCCGGCGCGACGCGCACGATCGTCTTCTACGCGCACTACGACGGGCAGCCCGTCGAGCCGGCGCAGTGGACCGGCGAGCCCTGGAAGCCGGTGCTGCGGGACAAATCGCTCCGCGACGGCGGCCGCGAGATCGCCTGGGACGGCATCCAGGCGCCGCTCGATCCCGAGTGGCGCGTCTATGCGCGTTCCGCGAGCGACGACAAGGCGCCGATCGTGGGCCTCCTCGCGGCGCTCGACGCCCTGGCGGCGGCGGGGCGCGCCCCGACCGCCAACCTGAAGTTCTTCTTCGAGGGCGAGGAGGAGGCCGGTTCGCCGCACCTCGAGCGGATTCTCCGCGACCATGCGGACAAGCTGCGCAGCGATCTCTGGCTGCTGCTCGACGGCCCGGTCCACCAGACGCGACGCATGGCCCTCTTCTTCGGGGCGCGCGGCGTCACGGACGTCGAGATGACCGTGTACGGCCCGTCCCGGCCGCTCCACAGCGGCCATTACGGGAACTGGGCCGTCAACCCGATCGCCGAGCTCGTGCGGCTGCTCGGCTCGATGCGCGACGACGAGGGCCGCATCCTCATCGCGGGATACGGCGACGACGTGCGCCCTCCGACGGAAGCCGAGAAGCTCGCGGTCGCCGCGGTGCCTCCGGTCGAGTCGGATCTTGCGCGGGAGCTGCAGCTCGGCCGCACGGAGGGCGGGGGAGCGCCTTTGGCCGAGCTGATCCTGCGGCCGGCGATCAACATCCACGGCATCGCGAGCGGCGGCGTCGGCGCATCGGCCACCAACGCGATTCCCACGGAGGCGCGCGCGTCGATCGACTTCCGTCTCGTCCCCGATCAGACGCCCGAGAAAGTCCGCGCGAAGATCGAAGAGCACGTGCGGCGGCAGGGTTTCACGATCGTGCACGCGGACCCGACGCCGGAGGAGCGCCGGTCGAGCGCGCGGCTCGTGAAGCTCGTGTGGGGCGCGGGTTATCCGCCCGCCCGCACGCCGCTCGACGCTCCCTCCTCGCGCGCCGTGATCCGGGCGGTGGAGGAGGCCGCCGGGCCGACGGTCCTCCTTCCGACGCTCGGCGGAAGCATCCCGATGTATCTCTTCGGCGACATTTTGAAGACTCCCGTCGTGGGCGTTCCGATCGCCAACCACGACAACGACCAGCACGCCGCCAACGAGAACCTGCGTCTCCAGAACCTCTGGGACGGCATCGAGGTCTACGCGGCGCTGATGTCGCGCCTCGCTCCGAGCTGGGACGCGGCGGCCGCCGGGCGCTGAACCGCTGAACCGCCGCCTTCAGGGCCGGCGGGAGCCGGCGTCGAGCTCGTCGAGCTCTACAGCGCGGGCGTAGATCCGCCGCGACGGCAGGCCCGTCTCCCGCGCCAGCTCCCGGGCGATTTGGCGCTTGTCCCGGCCCCGGGCGAGCGCCTCGGAGATCCGCCGGTCGAGCGAGTCGCCGTCGACATCTTCCGCCGGCGCCCGAGCGTCCGTTCCGCGGCCCTCCACGACGACGGTCGCTTCGCCCCGCGCGGGCCCGCGAGCGGCGAAGAGCCCGGCGAGCTCCGCCAGCGTTCCGCGCGCCGCCTCCTCGTGCAGCTTCGTCAGCTCGCGCGCGACGCAGGCGCGGCGCGGGCCGAGAACGCTCGCGGCGTCCGCGAGCGATTCCGCGAGCCGGTGCGGCGCCTCGAACCACACGAGCGTCTCGGCGCGGCCGGCCATCTCCTCGAGGAACCGCCGCCGCTCTCCGGCGCGGGCCGGCAGGAATCCCGCGAAGAGATGGGGCACGGCGGGCAGACCCGAGACGGCCAGGGCCGCGCTCGGGGCGGACGGGCCCGGGACGACGCGCACCGGGAAGCCTGCCGCCGCGGCCGCCGCGACGAGGCTCGCTCCGGGGTCCGAAAGGAGAGGCATGCCGGCGTCGGAGACGAGGGCCACCGTCTCGCCGCGCCCGAGCCGTTCGAGCAGCTCGGCGACGCGCGCCTTCTCGCGCGGCGCGGGGCAGGAGATGCGGGGCGTCCGGATTCCGAACCGCGCCGCGAGCTTGCGCGGTCACGCGCGTGTCCTCGCAGAAGATCGCGTCCGCCTCGGACAGGGCGCGCTGCGCGCGCGGCGACAGGTCTTCGAGGTTTCCGATCGGAGTCCCGACGACGAGGATCTCGCCGCGCTTTCCGGCCGCGTTCATGGGGCGGCCAAAATAGCATGCCGCGGCGCGGCGGACGGTATCATGCCGCGCGGTGGCGACGTTGCGATGGCGGATCCCGCTGGCGCTCCTCGTTGCGGCGGCTTCACTCGCCGAGACCGTGCTCGTGGACCGCGTGGCCGCGAGCGTCAACGACGTCGCGATTCCGGAGAGCTCGGTGCGCCGCGCGATGATCCTCGCGCCGATCGAGCGCATCGCCGGCGAGACGCCCGACGCCTACCGGGGCCGCGTGCTCGACGCCTTGATCGACCAGCACCTTCAATACGAGGACGCCCAGCGGTTCGGCTCCGAGCCCCCGAACGCCGCGGACGTCGAGGAGGCCATGGCGAAGCTCACGCTGCGGCTCCGCGAAGGGGGGAAGGACCCGGCCGAGGAGTTCGCCCGGGCGGGGATGACCGCCGACGACGTGCGCGCCTCCCTCGAGCGGCAGCTCGTCGTGCAGCGCTATCTGAAGGAGCGCTTCCGGGCCGGGACGACGGCCGACGAGGAGCGGGCGCGGGCCGAGTACGAGGACCGCTTCGTTCCCGAAACGAAGGCGGCGGGCCGTCCGGTGCCGCCGTTCGACGAGGTCGCCGCGGAGATGCGCGCCCGCGCCCAGCAGCGCGGAATCGACGAGGAAGTCGACAAGTGGACGCGCGAGCTGCGGGACAAGGCGCGAATCACGATCTACCCGACGCCGCTGCCGGCGACGGGCCTCGGTCCGGCCGTGGTCCTCGCGACGGCCCCTCCGGCTTCGACGCCAACGCCGGTCCCGCCGGCGGGCGAGCCGCGCTCCTAAAGCCAGTCCCCTGTCCTCAGCCCGGCGGCCAGGAGAACGGCCGCCCGCCGAGCAGGTGCAGATGCAGGTGGAAGACGGACTGCCCGGCGCCTTCCCCGTTGTTGATGACGATCCGGTAGTCCGAGAGCCCCCGCTCGCGCGCGATGGCGGCGGCGCGCGCCGCGAGCTCTCCGAGAACGGCGGTGTCGTCGGAACCCGCCTCGGCCAGGCGGCCGATGTGTTTCTTCGGCACGACGAGCACGTGCGTGGGCGCCTTCGGCGCGATGTCCTCGAAGGCGAACACGCGCGCGTCCTCGTGCACGGTCCGCGACGGGATCTCGCGCGCGGCGATCTTGCAGAAGAGACAGTCCTTCATCTCAGCCTCCCGCAGCCGCGACGCGGTCCACCCGCGCGCCCAGGCCGCGGAGCTTCTGCTCCATGCGATCGTAGCCCCGGTCGAGGTGATAGACGCGGTGGACCGTCGTCTCGCCCTCGGCCGCGAGGCCCGCCAGCGCGAGCGCCGCGGAGGCCCTCAGGTCGCTCGCCATGACGTGGGCGCCCGTCAGGCGCGCGGGGCCCTCCACGATCGCCCAGCGGCCCTCCAGCCGGATCCGGGCGCCCATTCGGACGAGCTCGGCCACGTGTTGAAAGCGGTTCTCGAAGATCGTCTCCGTGACCGTCGAAACGCCCTCGAGGCTCGTCGCGAGCGCCATCCACTGCGCCTGGAGGTCGGTGGGGAAGCCGGGATACGGCGCGGTCGCCACGTCGTGCGCCGCGAGCCTCCCGGCGGCCCGAACGCGCAGGCGCCCCTCGCCGGTCTCGATCGAGACGCCGGCCGCCGAGAGCCGTGTCGTCAGCGCGACGAGATGCTCCGGCCGGCAGCGCGTCAGCGTGACGTCGCCCCGCGTCAGCGCGCCGGCGATCGCGAAGGTCCCGGCCTCGATCCGGTCGGGGACGACCTCGTGAGACGCGCCGTGGACACGCTCCACGCCCTCGACGGTGATCGTGGGCGTGCCGTCCCCGGAGATGCGGGCGCCCATGGCGCGCAGGAGATCCGCGAGGTCGCTCACCTCCGGCTCCCGCGCCGCGTTGACGAGCACCGTCGTTCCCCGGGCCAGCGTGGCCGCGAGCATCGCGTTCTCCGTCCCAGTCACGGTCACCGTCTCGAACGCGATCTCGGCTCCCGAGAGCCGGGCGGCGCGCGCCTCGACGTACCCGTGCTCGAGGACGACCTCGGCTCCCATTTTCCGGAAGGCGGCGAGGTGCAGGTCGATCGGCCGCACGCCGATGGCGCAGCCGCCGGGCAGCGAGACGCGCACGGACCCCGCGCGGGCGAGCAGCGGTCCCAGCACGAGCACCGAGGCTCGCATCGTCTTGACCAGGTCGTAGGGCGCGTCCGCCGAGCCGACCCGCCGCGTCTCGACGGTGACGGCGCCGGACGGCTCTTCGTGCGTGCCGGCGCCGATGTGCTGGAGCAGGCGCTGCATCGTCCGCACGTCGCGCACGAGCGGCACGTTCGCGAGGCGCACCGGCTCCTCGGTGAGGAGGGCCGCGGCGAGGCAGGGGAGCGCGGAATTCTTCGCGCCCGAGACGGCGACTTCGCCCTGGAGGCGCGCGGGGCCCTGGATGCGGAACTCGTCCAACGGCCGCGATTCTACGCGCCCGGCGGCGGCTCGGACGTTCGGACGGCGAGCGCAATGCGCGGGATGCCCTCGAGGTCCGGCTCGATGCGCCGGAACTCCCACGCGCGGCGCCGCCGGATCTCGGCCTCGACGGCCGTGCCCTGGCCGAAGCCGATCTCGAAGACGAGGACGCCTCCCGCCGCGAGGTACGCCGGCGCCGTGTCGAGCAGATGGCGGATGGCGAAGAGGCCGTCGTCGCCCGAGAAGAGCGCGCGCCGGGGATCGTGTTCGCGCACCGTGGGCGGCAGATGCGGCGCTTCGCCGAGCGCGAGGTAGGGCGGGTTCGAAAGAAGCGCGTCGAAGGGCAGCGGCCGGAGCGCGGAGAGCCAGTCCGAGGCGAGCAGGTCCAGGCGCCCGCGCACGCCGTGCCGCGCGGCGTTCTCGTGCGCGAGGGCAAGCGCGTCGACCGAGATGTCGAGGGCGACGGCGCGAGCCTGAGGGCGTTCGAGCAGGAACGTGATGCCGATGATGCCGCAGCCCGTGCCGGCGTCGAGCACCCGGCGGGCCTCCGGAGCGTCCTTCAAGGCCTCGGTAATCAGAATCTCGGTCTCGGGTCGCGGCACAAGCGCTCGCGCGTCCACGCGGAAGGTCCGGCCGTAGAAGTCCCACTCCCCGATGAGATGCTGGACCGGAACGCCGGTCAGCCGGCGGCTCCACAGCCGCTCGAACCGCGCCTCGGACTCCGGCTCGACGGCCGCCCGGAGGTCGAGCCCGAGCGGGTTTCGGCGGTCGAGGACGTGTGCGAGAAGGAGCCGGGCGTCCCAGGTCGTGGCGTCGGCCCCGAGCCTCCTCGCTTCGGCGTTCGCGCGGTCGAGGAGCTCCTTGGCGGTCATGCGGGGAACGGGCTCAGCGGCCCGCGGGCGGCCTCACGCCTTCGCCAGCTCTTCCTTCAGGCGCTCGGCCTGGAAATGGCCGGAGATCGGCTCGACGAGCTCGTCGAGATTCCCGTCGAGCACGTCGACGAGACGGTGGGTCGTGAAGCCGATGCGGTGGTCGGTGATCCGGCTCTGCGGGAAGTTGTAGGTGCGGATCTTCTCGGAGCGGTCTCCCGAGCCGACCATCTTCTTGCGCTCGGCCGCGATCGCGCCTTCCTGCTTCTCCCGTTCGATGTCGAGGAGGCGCGCCTTGAGCACGCGCATCGCCTTGGCCTTGTTCTTGATCTGGCTGCGCTCGTCCTGGCACTGCACGACGAGGCCCGTCGGCAGGTGGGTCAGGCGCACGGCGGAGTACGTCGTGTTGACGCCCTGCCCGCCCGGGCCCGAGGCGCAGAAGCGGTCCACGCGGATGTCTTTGTCGTCCACCTTGACGTCCACGTCCTCGGCCTCGGGCAGGACGGCGACCGTCGCGGCGGAGGTGTGGATTCGGCCGGAGGATTCGGTCTGCGGCACGCGCTGGACGCGATGGACGCCCCCCTCATACTTGAGCCGCGAATACGCGCCCTCGCCCTCGATCAGCGCCGTGACGGCCTTGAGGCCGCCGATGCCCGTGTCGTCGCGGTCCACGACCTCGACCTTCCAGCGTCGCCGCTCGGCGTAGCGCTGGTACATCCGGAAGAGCTCGGCCGCGAAGAGCGCCGCCTCCTCGCCGCCGGTGCCCGCCCGGATCTCGACGAAGACGTTGCGCGAGTCGTTCGGGTCCCGCGGCAGGAGCAGGAGCTTCAGTTCCTCTTCGACGGCCGCCAGCCGCGACTGGAGCTCGGCGCGCTCCGCGACGGCCATCGCATGGAGCTCGTCCGAGGGCGACAGGGACTCGGCGAGCTCCCGGGCGCCCTGGAGCTCGCGCGCGAGGCGCCGGTGCTCCTCGGTCTTGGCGATGATCGGCTCGAACTCGGAGAGGGTCTTCTGCGCCTCCCGCACGGCGCGGTGATCCTGCACGAAGGCCGGGTCCGCGAGCCGGGCGCGGACCTCCTCGTACTTCTGTCGGATCCCCTCGAGCTTTTCGAGCATGGAAGCTCTCCGCCGTCAGCTCGCGCGGACGGCCGGACGGACGTTGCGTATGGCCGCTACAGTGCGGCGGAGGGAAAGGGAAGGATCGCGGTGGGGCGCATCCCCGCGGCCGGCCAGCTAAGCCGAGGCGGCGCCGGCCTTCTTCTCGTAGCGCTTGCGGAAGCGCTCGACGCGGCCGGCCGAGTCGACCAGCTTCTGCTTGCCCGTGAAGAAGGGGTGGCACTTGCTGCAGATCTCGAGCCGCAGCTCTTTCTTGGTGGAGCGGGTGGTCCAAGTCTCGCCGCAGGCGCAGTGGACCATGACTTCGTGGTACTCGGGGTGCAGATTCTGTTTCATGGAACCGCCCATTCTATGGGACTTGCTCCCGGCGGCGCAAGCCCCCGGCGGAAGGCCTCAGGAACCCGCATTAGAATCCCGAGCCGAGAGAAAAACCGGGTGTTCTACCTCTACGTCACTGCCCCGGGAATGCCGGCCCAGAAGATTCTGCTGGACCGCCCCGTCACGACCATCGGCCGTTCCTCGATGAACGACCTGCCGATTGCCGACAAGATGCTGTCGCGGCAGCACGCGCGCATCGTCCGGGACAGCAACGGCGGCCTGTCCGTCGAGGACCTGGGCTCCCGGAACGGCACCTTCGTCAACGGCGACCGGCTTTCCACGATCATCGCCCTGAAGCCCGGCGACCGCATCACCGTCGGCGGCGTGACGCTCAAGGTCGAGTCGGAGTCCACCACGCGCGTTCGCATCGACGCGGCGGAGGAGGAAGGGCTCGACAACACGATCCTGAAGGCCTCGGCCGAGCTGCTGCGCAAGCACACGGAGACGGACCCGCGGCTGCCGGCGGAGCAGCTCTCGAAGCTCGTCGAGTCGCTGCGCGTCGTGAACGAGCTCACGATCGAGCTCCTCCGCGACGTCTCGGTGGACGAGCTGTTGAAGTTCCTCATGGACAAGGTCTTCGAAACACTGAAGCCGGACCGCTGCGTCGTGCTCCTGCGGCACAGCGTCTCGCAGGAGCTCATCCCCGCGATCATCCGCGTGGCGGAGGGCATCTCCGCCGAAGAGATCCGCCTCTCGCGCACGCTCGTCGCCTCGGTCGTCGAGAAGCGCAATGGCCTGCTCCTGATGGACACGAATGTCGGCAACGAGGTCTCGCTCGCGGACTCCATCCGTCTCTCGGGCATCAAGTCGGTGCTCGCGGCGCCGCTCGAGAACCAGGGACAGGTCGTCGGCCTGATCTACGTGGACGTCCGCATGGGCCACCGCTCCTTCGAGGAGGCGGACCTGCGCCTGCTCACGTCGCTCGCCAACGTGGCCGCGGCCAAGATCCAGAACGCGCGGCTCATGGCGGAGTCGGCCGAGAAGAAGCAGATGGACCGGGAGTTCGCGCTGGCGCGAGAGATCCAGCAGCGGCTCCTTCCCGAGAATCCGCCGGAGATCCCGGGCTACGAGCTCTACGGCTCCAACATCCCGTCGCGGCAGGTGTCCGGCGACTATTTCGACTTCCGGGTCGAGGCCGGACGGGAAGATCTACGCGACGATCGCCGACGTCTGCGGCAAGGGCGTCGGCCCGGCGCTGCTCATGGCGTCGCTCCAGGCATCCTTCCACGCCTGGGCGGACGAGACGGTTCCGGTCGCGGAGATGACCGGGCGGCTCTCGGAGGCGATCTCGCGGAGGACCGGTCCGGACCGGTTCATCACGTTCTTCCTCCTGCTCCTCGATCCGACGACCGGCGAAGTCGAGTACACCAACGCGGGCCACAATCCGGGACTGCTGCGCCGCAAGGACGGCAACATCGAGGAGCTCGCCTCGCACGGCCTTCCGCTCGCGCTCTTCCCAGGGAAGCCCTACGGCTCCTCGCACCTCACCCTCGGGCCCGGGGAGATTCTCTGCCTCTACACCGACGGCGTGACGGAGGCCAACGACCCCAAGGGCAACGAGTTCGGCATGCCGCGTCTCAAGGAGTTTCTCGCGGGCCAGGGCGACGCGGAGGTCGCGGAAATCGACGCGCGCCTCTCCAAAGAGCTCGAAGCCCACGCCTCGGGCGAGTCGTTCGCGGACGACCGCACGCTCGTCATGATCCGCCGCCTGTCCGCCTGACGCGGGACGGAAGCGCCGCATGAGCCGACTCCTGCTCGAGGGGGGAACGCTCGTGGGCCTGGCCGATCCCTTCGACATCCAGTCGGCGACGCACCTCTACGCCGAGAACGGCACGATCGCCGCGATCGGCGCGGAGGCCATCCGTCTGGCGGCGCGGCCGGGGGAGCCGGTCGAGCGGCTGAAGGCCGATGGAAAGTGGGTGCTGCCGGGGTTCGTGCAGGCGCACCTGCATCTCTGCCAGACGCTGCTGCGAAACGGGCCCGAGGATCTGGAGCTCCTTCCCTGGCTCGCGTTCCACGTGTGGCCGGGCGAGGCGGCGCACGATCCGGAGACGCTGGCGATCGCGGCGCGGCTGGGCCTCGCCGAGTGCCTCGCGTCCGGCGTGACGGCGGTCCTCGACATGGGGACCGTGCGCCATTCGGACGCCCTCTTCCGCGCGGCGGCGCGCGCGGGCGTCCGCTACACGGGCGGCAACGTCCTCATGGACGATCCGTCGACGACGCCCGAAGAGCTGCTCACGCCCGCGGACGAAGGGCTCGCAGAGACGGAGCGCCTCCACGCGGCGTGGCACGGGCGCGAGCGCGGGCGCCTGCGCGTCGCGGTGCAGCCGCGCTTCGCGGTCTCGTGCACCGACGATCTGCTGCGGCGCGCCGCCGCGATGGCCGCGGAGAAGGGCCTCACGATCCACACGCACGCCGCGGAGAGCGTCGCGGAATGCGGCCTCGTCCTCGAACGCACGGGCCGGGACAACATTGCCTATCTCGACGCGGTCGGCCTGCTCGGACCGAAGAGCTGCATCGCCCATGCGGTGCACACGGACGCGCGGGCCTGGCGCGTGCTCGCGGAGCGCGGAGCCGCGGCCGTCCACTGCCCGAGCTCGAACCTCCGACTGCGCTCCGGCGTCTGTCCGGTGCGTCCCCATGCGTCGCGCCGGCGTTCGCGTGGCGCTCGGCTCGGACGCGGCCTCCTGCAACGACCGGTTGGATCCCTTCCGCGAGATGCGCCTGGCCGCGCTCCTCCCGCGCACGCGCCCGGACACGCGCGGGGAGACCGGCGAGCTCGGCGCCTTCGAGGCCCTCCGCCTCGCGACGTGGGAGGGCGGGCGCGCGCTCGACCTGCCCGGCCTCGAGGGGCTCGCCCCCGGCGGCCGCGCGGACTTCGTAATCCTCGACCCGGAGGCCGGCTGGGCGCTGCCCGAGAGCCGGTCGGGCGAGCCCTACGGCGCCATCGTGCACGCGATGGGGCCGGAGAACGTCTCCGCGACCGTCGTGGACGGCGTCCTGCGCTACCGGGCGAGCGACCCGTCCGTCGGCGGCCTGCGGCCTTCCGCCGGCCGAGGTCCGAGCCGCCGCCGCGGCTTTGCGCGGGCGGATGCGCCGAGCGTCTGCGCCGCCTTAGTGGCAGGGCGCTCGCAGGAGAAGCGCCCCCGCGGAGGTTAAGGCTCGCGGATCTCGAGGCGCTTGATGATCTCGTGGAGCGTCGTGGGCTTGACGCGCAGGAGATCCGCGGCGCGCTTCTGCACGCCGCCCGTGCGCCGGAGTGCCGTCCGAACGAGCCGCCGCTCGTACTCCTCGACCATCTCTTTGTAGGTCGAGCCGTTCTCCGGCAGCCGGACGGCCACGTCGGAGCGCTCGGGCGAGAGCACGTTCTCGGGGAGGAGGTCGAGCCCGATCATGCCGCCAGGGCAGAGCACGACCGCGCGTTCGAGGGCGTTCTCGAGCTCGCGCACGTTGCCCGGCCAGTCGTGGTCGAGCAGCGCGCGCATCGCCTCGGGCGAGATGCCCGAGATCGCCTTGTCGTTCTCGTTGGCATAGAGGCGCGCGAAATGCTCGGCGAGCATCGGGACGTCCTCCCGGCGCTCGCGCAGCGGCGGGATCGAGACCGTGATGACGCAGAGGCGGTAGTAGAGGTCATCCCGGAACCGCCCCTCCGTCACCATCTTCTTCAGGTCGACGTTCGTCGCGGCGATGATCCGGACGTCGGCCTTCTGCGTCTCGACCGAGCCGACGCGCAGGAACTCCTTTTCCTGGATCAGGCGCAGGAGCTTCGCCTGGGTCTCCAGGCTGACGGTTCCGATCTCGTCGAAGAAGATCGATCCGCCCTCGGCGGCCTCGAAGAGACCCTTCTTGTTGGCGACGGCGCCGGTGAACGCGCCGCGCACGTGGCCGAAGAGGTTCGACTCGAGCAGGTCCGTCGGCATCGAGCCGGAGTTGACTGTCACGAAGGGCGCGCCGGCGCGCGGCGAGTGGGTGTGGATCGCGCGCGCGACGAGCTCCTTGCCGGTGCCGCTCTCGCCTTCGACGAGGATGGTCGAGCGCGACGGCCCGGCCAGGCGTACCAGGTCGAATACCTTCCGCATCGGCTCGGACTTGCCGACGATCCTCCCGAGGCCGTACTGCTTGGAGAGCTCCTGCTTCAGGCGCCGGTTCTCCTCGGTCAGCCGGCGCGCCTCGGCGCCCTTGCGCACCGTGAGGAGCACTTCCTGGTTCTGGAACGGCTTCGGGATGTAGTGGAACGCGCCCTCCCGCATCGCCTGGATGGCGCCTTCGATCGAGGAGTACGCGGTGACGATCACGACCACGGCGTCCGGATCCCGTCGCCGGATCTCGCGGAGGACCTCGAGGCCCGGGCGGTCGGGCAGCATGAGGTCGAGCAGGACGACGTCGTACGGATCGGTCTCGAAGAGCTCGATCGCTTCGGCGGCGTTCTCCGCGACCCCGACGCTCCAGCCCTCGCGCTCGAGGAGGCTCTCGAGGACGTCGCGGATGACCTCCTCGTCGTCGACGACCAGGACGCGCAGGCCGGGGCTCACGGCCGCTCTCCGGGAACGATCGGCAGCTCGAGCCAGGCTTCCGTTCCGCCTCCGTCGCGCGGCCCGAGGCCGACATCGCCGCCGTGGCGGCGCGCGATCTCGCGCGAAATGGCGAGGCCGAGCCCCGTCCCGCCCGACTTCTTCGTCGTGAAGAACGGCTGGAAGATCTTCTGCTGCGTCTCCGGCGAGATGCCGGCGCCCCGGTCGGCCACCGTGACGCGGGCGTGCCCGTCCCGGGTCGCCAGGCGGACGGCGACGGTCGCTCCCTCCGGCGAGGCGTCGCGCGCGTTCGTCAGGAGGTTCACGAGGACCTGCTCGAGCTCGCGCGCGTCGCCGTCGACGAGCACGGGCGCCGCGGGGGATCCGATGTCGAGGAGCAGGCGCCGCGCCTGGAACGACGTCTCGACCGATTCGAAGGCGTTGTTCATGACGGATCGCAGGTCCGTGCGCGCCGTGGACCGCGCGCGGGGCCGCGCGAACTCGAGGAGGTTGTTGACCAGGTGCGCCGCGCGGAACGTCTGCCGCTCCATCTTCTTCAGGATCGCGTAGCGTGGGTCGCCCGGCGCCGTGTCGGCGAGAAGCATCTGCGCGTACGACGAGAGGCCGGCGATGGGCGTGTTGACCTCGTGCGCGACGCCGGCCGCGAGCACGCCGAGCGCGGCGAGTCGCTCCCGTTCCGCGAGGGCCCGCTCCGCGCGCATTCGGTCGGTGACGTCGTCCACGATGACGACCCGGCGGTCCGGGTCGCCCTGGAATGCCGAGAACGAAAGGCGCAAGTCGCGCTCCTCGCCGGCCGGGCTCGTCCATCGCGCTTCGACCGTCTCATCGCCGTCGGCGCCCTCCGGCGACGTCGCCGCGACTCCCGGAAGCACGCGCGAAAACGGCAAGCCGATGAGCTCCGCCTCCGGCGTACCGACCATGGCGGCGAAGGCCGGGTTGGCCGAGTGGACGCGGTCGTCCCGATCGAGCACGAGGATTCCGGAGGACGATGACCGGATGACGCTCTCCTGGTACTGCTGGAGGCCCCGGATCTCCTCCAGACGCTCGGCGAGGGCGCCGTAGAGCCGCGCGTTCTCGTGAGCCAGAGCCGCCTGCGCCATGACCGCCACGAGCAGGCCTTCGTCCTCCGAGGATAGCGGCACGCGGCCGTCCTTGTGCCCGACGCCGAGCGCGCCGGCGAGTCCGTTGGCCCCGCGCAGGGCGAAGAAGGAGCGATAGCCGAGCGAGTGCAGGCGCGCGACGGCCGGCGGCTCTTCCTGGCCGAGCGACGCGCCGCGCAGGCGCCAGATCTCCTGGGAAGCGAGGCGCTCGGAGAGGAGCTCGCGCTCGGACGGCAGGACCTCGGGGTCGTCCAGCAGGAAGAGCGTGCAGGGAACGACGTGGAGCCCGTCCTGGACCCTTTGCACGATGGCGCGCGAGAGCTCCGCCCGCGTGCGGGGCGTCGAAAAATCGCGCGCGATGTCGTACAGGGCGCGGCGCGAACGGTAGGTCTCGTGGTACTGGATCTTCTCGAGCACGCCCGTCAGGCGCTTCTTGACCGGCACGAGCAATGAGGCGAGCACGAGTCCCGAGCCGAACGCGACGACGTTCTTGCCGCCTTCCGCCATGCCGCCGAAGGTGCGGTCGAGCAGCGTGTTGAGCAGAACGAACGTCATGCCGCCGAGCACCACGGCCGCCGTCGTGCCGAGCGCTTCGCGGACGAACGTCTCGACGTCCCAGAGCCGCCACTTGAGGATCGCGTAGCAGAAGGCGAGCGGGATGAAGATGAGCGAAACGACCGCGACGGTCGAGAGCACCGGCGAGACGAGGCCGAAGGCGCGCGGCAGGACCGAGAGGAGCAGGAAAGGAATGAGGCCCACCGCCACGCCCAGGCCCATCCAGCGCACCTGCTTCTCGGATTCCGCGTCGGCGGGCCGCGACAGCAGCACCGCCAGCCGAACGAGCACCGCGATCGCGTAGATGCCGAAGTAGGCGTACCAGAGCTCGGTCAGCCGCTCCAGGCCGGAGAGCAGCTCCGCCGGGGTCCCCGCCCCGGTCAGGAGCTTCACGTGGCCGGCGAGATACGCGGCCGCAGGGAGATACAGCAGCGCGAGCAGCCATCGGGGCGCCGCCGGCCTCGGAAAGATCAGGAAGAAGTGGAGCAGCAGCGCCGGAAGGAGCGCGCGGAAGAACGCGTCGCCGATCCAGGACGCGCGATAGATGAGATCCGCGGAGCCCGCCGGCGTCACGACATAGACGGCGAAGGAGGAGAGGCAGAGCGCGAGGAAGACCCAGGCGGCCCGCGAGCGGTTGCGGCCGACGGTGAAGAGCCCGATCAGCAAATACAGGAATCCGACGAAGGCGAGGAAGAGGTAGAGCTTGTCGATGTCGACGCTCGGCTTTCCGAGGCGGACCTCGTGGATGTCGAGGTCGCCACGCCGCACGACCAGGCGGTGGGGGAATGGCTTGCGCGAGAGCGTCGTCTCCGGCCGCTCGAGCGCGCCGGCCATCTGTCCGTCGGCGAGCACGATCCGGTCGCCGGGCGCGAGACCGGCGACGGCCGCCGCCCCGGCCGGCTGGACGGAGGAAACGACGAGCTCGCTGCCGGCGCGCTCGTAGAGGAATCCGGCGCGCGTGAACGTCTCGATCTTCCGGGTGAAGGAAAGGAAGGCGAGCAGGATCGTGGCGGCGGAAAATGCCACGGCCAGAGTCACAAGAAGGGCGTGCCCCAACCGGCGCATGCCCCCGATCCAGCAAAGCGAATGCCACTCTCGGAGTCGGGCACCCATCGCTAAAATCTATTGAATACAGTCATTTGCGATCGCCGCGCGATATCTCGATCGCGAGTGTAGTCCGGAAATTTGGATGACGTCCAGGAGTTTTGAAGGAGAGAAAGGAGAGAACCGTGAGTCGCGGCGCCCTCGGGCGAGGGCGGCCGAATCAGAACGAGAGGGCGACGCCTCCCATGAACCGATTGTTCTTCGGAGTCTCTTCGCTGTCGCCGGTCAGGTTGGCCCGGTTCGACTCGACCGCGACGAGGAGCTTGCAGCCGGAGCCGAAGGGAGTCAGGCCGAGCACCGAGAGGTCCTGGGCGACCGAGAGCGCCACCTTGTCCGAATCGTTGGGAACGATCGTCGCCGACGTCGTCAGCGACTGGCGCACGCCGTGGAAGAGGACCGCGACTCCGGTGTGCGTGGGAAGGAGCTCCACCTCCGCCCGCGCCGCCCAGAAGTGCCCGTGGGAGTCCGTGACGCCGTAGGTGGCGGAGGTCCCCGGAGCCACCGCGCCGTCGATCTGCCCGTAGCGCGCCGAAACCGTCGCGGCGAGCGACGGAGAGATCTTGCGGTGCGCGGAAGCCTGGTACTGCCGCACGGTGTTGCCGTCGAGCAGATAGACGCTGTCGAGGTTGCTCAGGAAATCGCCCTCGAAGAAGGCGCGCACGGCCTCGCCGACACGTTCTTCCGACGCCGCGACGCGGAAGGAAGCGCCTTCGCTCGACGCGTGCTCGAGGCCGACCGCGTAGGCCTGCCGCGACGCCGCCGACAGGTCGTCCTCGATCGACGCGATGCGCGGCATCGCGGTGACCGAGCCGATGCCCGACTCGACCACGCGGTAGAGCCCGCTGACGAAGAGGTAGGTCTTGCCGCCCACGTCGTAACGCGCCACGACGCGCGGCGCGATGCCGTAGCCGCCCGCGACGTAGCGCCCCACGACGCCGCTGTCGATTTGCGCGCGCGAGGAGAGCCGCACGGCGCCCGAGGCCGCCAGGTCGGCGTCCGGAGAAGACGCGATGAACGCGCCCTGCGACCCGACGCCGGAAGGCCCGACGCCCGACTCGATGTGCCGGTATGTCATCCCCACGGCCACGCCGGGCGTATCCGAAACGGGCCGCGCGTAGTTGGCCTGCACTTCCCAGGTCCGCGAGGCCACGGGGAAGAAGGTCGTGCCGGGCGCGGAGGCGCGGTAAAGGTTGGTCTCCTCGATGTATCGCGCCGCGACCGACTGAACCGTTCCCGTCTCGTTGCCGCGGCTCCAGCTCACCATGTTCGTCTGAAGGCTCGCGGGGTCGTCGCCGAAGTTGACCGAGTTGCGCCGCGCCATCAGCTGCACGCGCTCGTCGGTGGACGGCGCCACCGCGAGCGCGAGGCCGGCGCTATTTCCGCTCGTCGTCGAGGACGACGGGTCGGTGCCGATCGCGTTGTAGTCGCCGTTGACGTTGTAGAGCCAGCCGTTCGGCAGGCCGCCGCTCAGCGCCGCCGTCGTGTGCACGACCGAGGCGTCGCCGTTCGCGCTGCCGGCGACGGTCGAGACTTGTCCGCCGACCGGGTGCGCCGACGCGAATCGGTCGGGAGCGTGCGACCCATCCGGCGCGTCCATGTCGAGCTCGCGCAGGACGTCGGCCGGCAGGCGGTCGGCGAGCTCCCAGATCGTCGATTTCGCCGGCGCGTCCGAGACGGCAGCCGTCTTGCTCGCGAGCTGAATCTGCACCGAGCTGACGTCGCGCGTCGCGGCCTGATGAAGGATCCGCACCAGCGCCGGCTGATAGCCCTTCTTGTAGGCGATGAGGTCGTAGACGCCGACGGGGGCCGAAGCCAGGACGAACGTTCCGTCGGAGGCCGTGCGCATCCGCGCGAGCGAGGTCTCGGCGACGTTGTAGAGGACGACGAGCGCGCCCGCGACGGGGGTCTGTACCGAGCGCACGACGCCCGAGATGGGAGGGGCGAAGGCGCTGGCGAGCGGGATCGGCGGCGCCGGGGGCTCGGCGGACGCGGCGCAAGCCGCGAGCACCAAAGCGGCGGCGATCGAAAGGGTACGGCTCCTCTTCATCCGCGGACCTACCGGTCCAGCACCGAGTATAGAACTCCCGGAAGTCAAATGCCATCGCCCGGGGGTGCCTGGCCGGGCTTTGTTGCCGTTCGTCCCGGGCCCTTAAGAGGGTCTTCCGGCGGGCCCGGAGGCGCGGCCAGCCGTCGAAAGCGGCCTCCTCGCGGGAGGCTCGCGCGAAGCACCAGACGAGGACCCGCCGGGCCCCGGCCCGGACGAGCCGGCGGGCGCACTCCCGCGCGGTCGCGCCCGAAGTCGCGACGTCGTCCACCAGAAGCACGTCCTCGGGGCACGGCGTACGCACGCGGAAGGCGCCGCGCACGTTGCCTGCGCGCGCGGAGAGCGCGAGGCGGCTCTGGCGCTCGGTCGCACGCGTCTTGACGAGGCGCCGCGAGGCGAAGGGCCGGCCGAGGCGCGCCGCGACGGCGGCCGCGAGCAGCTCCGCGGCGTGGTCTCCCGAGCGCCAGCGCCCGGCCGCCGGCACGCACGCGACTTCCGCGATTCCTTCCGGCGCGGGCAGCCGCTCGCACATGCGCGCGGCGAGATGGCGGGCCAGGTAATCGGCGCCCCGAAACTTGAACGCCAGCAGGATCTGGCGCGCGGTGCCGCGATAGGGCGCGGCCGCGCGCAGCGACTCGAAAGCGGGCGGCCGAATCCGGCAGCGCCCGCACGGGGAGGCCGCCTCGTCTTCGACGGGCTCGTCGCAGACCGCACAGCGACGCGGCGCGAGTTGCTCCAGGCCGTTCCAGCAGGCGGCGCAAACGCCGCCCCGCCAAATCTCTTCGACATCGTGCCGGCGGCACGCGAGGCAGCGCGACGGGAAGAGGAATCGCGCGGCGAGCGCCGCGGCCCTCGAGAACCCGGACGCCGAGACGTTGGCGTGCGTAAACACGACCGGGGGATTCTAAGGCGATCGAACGGGGCGCGAGACGTTAGACTGGCGGAGGAGGTGGCGGTGAGGACTCTCAAGCACGCGGGGATTCTGGCGATTCTCGTCCTATCGTTCGCGGCGTCTTCGCGCGCGGAGCAGTTCGGCCTCGGCGCGACCTATGGCTGGTCCAACGATGTCGAGCACTCGTTTCGGCTGGACGGGTTCCACTCGCCCGTGTGGGAGGGCTGGCTCGAAATGCGCCTCGGCGACGACGCGCTTCTGCGCGCGACTTATGGCCGGATGAAGATCGCCGGCGACAACGTGGGCCTCCCGGTCGGCATCGGCGGCAATCCGGTGACCATGCCCTTCTACCTCGACCGGGTCGATTACGTGACGGCCAGCGCGTCCTACCTCTTCATCGACGGGCCGGTCACGACCGGGATCTTCGGCGGCGTCGGCGGCTATTCCATCCGGCCCGAGGAAGTCTCTCCCGGGCTCGACCCGTTTCGCGACCAGCGCGAGAAGGTCTTCGGATGGAACGCCGGGGTCGACGGCACGGTGCGGATCTATCGCGGCCTGTCGTTCGTGGGCCGCGCGACCTACCACGGGATCCTGGCGACGACGCACCGCTCGATCCTCATCACTTCGGTCGGCGCGGTCTACCGCTTCTGAGGGGACGCGCGCCGGCGAGAGGAGGGCTCTCGAAGAGTCCGGGATCCCTCGCTTCGCTCGCGAGGATCGTCCGCCTCGCCGCGGACGATCACTTCTTTTCGTCGGTCTCCGAGACGAGAGGGAGGAGCGTCGATTCCTTCTTCGAGGAGAGGGATACCTGGGTGCGCACGCGCGAGACGCCCTTGAGCGCGAGCAGGCGGCGCTGGAGGAAATCGGCGAGCGTCGCGGGATCGGCGGCCTTCACTTTGAGACGGTATGCATACTCGCCGGCGATGTAGTGGCACTCCTGCACGCCGAGAATCTTCTCGAGATCGTCGATGAATCCCTTCTCGAACCGCGGATGCTCGAGCGCGACGTCCACGTAGGCCGTCAGCGGGAACCCCATTTTTTCGTGATCGAGCAGCGCCACGAAGCCCTTGATCATCCCGTGGCGCTCCATCTTCTTGATCCGCTCGTTGACCGAGGGCGTGGTCAACCCGACCGCCCCGGCGATCTTCGCCTGGGAGAGCTTGCCGTTTCGCTGGAGCATGTCCAGAATCCGGAGATCGATTTCGTCGATCGTCATCCCGAGGCCCTTATAAGATTAGAAGGTTACTTGCTTACGTCTAATATTATTAGACCGCCCCCGGGCCGTCAAGAGTCAATTTTCGCGTCGCTATAATCCCGTAAGAGCATGAAAAAAGCGGGACTACTACGAGGTCCTGGGCGTCTCCCGGACCGCTTCCGAGGCCGAGATCAAAAAGGCCTATCGGCGGCTGGCCCGGAAGCTCCATCCCGACGTGAACCCGGGCGACAAGACGTCCCAGAAGCGCTTCCAGGAGGTCCAGGAGGCCTACGAGGTCCTCAAGGACGCCGAGAAGCGGGGGGCCTACGACCGGTTCGGCCACGCCGGGTCCGGGCGCCTTCGAGGGCGGAGCGCCGGGGGCCGGGCCCGGCTTCGGCGGGTTCGGCGGCGGCCGGGCGGGCTCGCCATTCGAAGGGTTCGAGTTCCAGGGCGACCTCTCGGATTTTTTCGGCAATGTGTTCGGCGGGTCGCGGCGCGCGCGCAGCCAGCCGGAGAAGCGGCGAGGACGCGTCGGGGACGATCGAGATTCCGTTTCGCGACGCGGTCCTCGGCGGGATGGCCTCGCTCGCGCTCCGCCGCGAGAACGCGTCTGCGAGAGATGCGGAGGCAGCGGCCGCGTCGGGAAGATCGACGTGCCCGGTCTGCCGCGGCAGCGGCCGCGTCGCGCAGGCGGAAACCGTGAAGATCAAGATTCCCGAAGGCACGGAGGACGGCGGAACGATCCGCGTGCCCGGCAAGGGAAGCGAGGGAGTGCTCGGCGCGCCGCCCGGGGATCTCTACGCCACGGTGCGCGTGACGCCGCACCCGTACTTCGAGCGGCAGGGCGACGACATCCGCGGCGAGGTCCCGATCACGGTCAAGGAAGCCTACAGCGGCGCCGAGATCGAGGTGCCGACGATGCACGGCACGATGCGCGCGCGGATCCCGCCCGGCACGCAGAGCCGGCAGAAGTTTCGCCTCCGCGGCCAGGGCGTGAAGAGCCCGCGCAGCGGCGTGACCGGAGACCACATCTACACCGTGCGCATCATGATTCCGAAGGAGCGCACCGCCGCGGGCGCCGACGCCGCGACCCTTCTCGAGTCGCTCTACGGAGAAGAGGTCCGGAAGGACCTGCCGAAGGGGTTGTAGCTAGTTCCGCTGCGCCATCGACTCGACGAGCGCGACCGCCTGATCGTAGGTCATGCTGTCGCCGAGAGCGATGGAGCGGACGTCGGACCAGGCGGTGCCGTCGAAGCGGATGTAGTGCAGCGCCGTGCCGTCGCTCCAGTACAGCGTCGGACGGTAGCTCGATCCGACCACCGTGCCCACGGAGGCGGTGTCCATGGCGGGCACCGCGGAAATCTGGCCGACGCTCACGACGCCGACGACGGGGATCCGCCGGCGCAGCCAGGTCGAGTTGTCGAGGGCCGGCTGCCCGAGGTCGGTCGGATAGTCGATCCGGACGACGTACTGCTGTCCGGTCGAGATCGTCGCGAAGCTCGCCAGGACCGCCCCGCCCGGGCCGGCCGGCTGAAGCGCCGGGAACGCATACGAGCCGCGCGGAATCCCCGCGAGCGACGTGGGCCCCTCGGCGTTGACGAGGTCGGGCAGGTTCGTAGACCTCGATCTGCGACGGGTCGATCGTCTCGTCGAGGAAAACCGAGGCGTAACGCGCCTGCGCGACCGACGCCTCCTCCCACCAGATCACCGAGAGCACGGACGCGATTCGTGAAGACGTCCGCGCCGTCTTTGTCGAGCGAGTGCACGGTCTCGTGGGTCAGGAGCATCTGCGGGTTGTAGGCGTGCGGGAACCCGATGTTCGGAAGCAGGCTCGCGAGGGTCCAGTTGCCGGAGCGCGAGAAGGCGAGCTCGATCGAGTTGAGGATGGAGCTCTCCTCGCGCCAGAGCACCACGAGCGTTCCCGTGGGCTCGTCGAACGTCAGGTCGAGGCTCGTCTTGGGGTTCGAGTTCGCGGCGCGCGGGATCTCGCCGCCGGCCGTCGTTCCGTCCTGCGCGAGCGAGCTCCAGATCACCGCGTACTCGTTCGGGCCGAGGTCGGTCAGGCCGAGCTCGGAAGCGAGACCCGTCTGCGCCACGTAGAGCGTGCCGTCGGAGGCGAGGAGCGTCTTCTTCTGGACGTCCGCCGTCCCGACCGCAGCGACGAGCGCGAAGGCCAGAGCGAGGGCGAGCCGGGACAGCGTCTTCACGTCAGGCCCTCAGATTGATCATGCCCATCAGGCTGACCTGCCGCAGGTAGTGCTTGAGGGCCGGGAAATCGGGGTAGTAGCCGGAGAGCGCGTCGTACTGCGCCTCCGCCTCGGCCTCGCGGCCCATCTCCGAGTAGGTCTCGGCGAGCAGGTAGTGCGAGTTCTTGACGACGTCCTCTCGGCCGAACTCCTGGCCGAGCGCGAGCGCCTGGAGTCCCCAGCTCCTCCGCCTCGTCGAAGCGCGCGCAGCTTCACGTGCGCGAAGCAGAGATCGAGCGAGGGATAGTCCATCGCCTGCCGCGCGCCGAGGCTCGTCGAGCAGCGCGAGCGATCGCTCGACGAGCGGAAGCCCGTGGCGACGTCGTCGAGCGCGATGTGGCAGTAGCCGAGGTTGTCGGTGGCGACGGCGGCCTGGCGCGAGAGGGTCTCGCCCTCCGCCTCGAAGCGCGCTCACGGCCTCGGCGAAGAGGTCGCGCGCCGCCTCGAAGCGGCCCTCGTGGAGCTCGAGGCTCGGCGAGCAGGTTGAGCGAGGTGCCGGTCAGCTCCTCGAGGCCGAGCTCGCGGCTCTTGGTGAGGGCGGACTGCGCGTAGAAGCGCGCGCGCGCAAATTCGCCGCGGGCCTCGTGCGCGTTGGCCGAGACGTAGGCCGCGAGCACGCCGTTGAAGCTCGCCGGGTTGCGAAGCACGATCTCCTTCAGCCGCGCGAGATCGAAGTCCTGCCGGTCCATCTCGATCAGCGTCGTCGCGCGGTTGCAGGTGAAGAGGTCTTCGAGATCGCGGTCCTTCCAGGAGCGCGCGAGCGCGAGGCCGTCGTCGTAGAGCGTCAGCGCGCGCTCGTAGTCTCCCGACCAGATCGCCTCGCGGGCGGTCTTTCGGAGAAACTCGAGGTGCTTGCGGCGCTCGTTCACGGCTGGGCGGGCTTCGTAACCGTCCATTGTAAGGCCGTCCGGCGCCCGCTCACGAGGTTTCCTTCGGGGGGGGCTCCTCGATCTCGTCGCGCGCCGGGCGCGGGCTCGTCCTGCCTGCAGGCTGCTTGAACCGCACGAAGTCGCGCACTTCGCGGCGGGCCTCCTCCGACAGGTCCTCGAAGTCGGCGACGAGCTCGCGCGCAGCGGGGTCGACGGGCCGGTCGGTCTCGCCGAAGAACTCGCTCATCTTCAGGTCGAAGACCTGGAGGATCTTGAAGAGCGTGTCGAGGCCGACCTTGTACTCGCCCTGCTCCATCCGCGAGAGATCCGATTGCGCGACGCCGATCTTCTCGGAGAGCTCCGTCTGCGTGAGATGGCGGCCCTTCCGCAGCTCGCGAATGCGCGAGCCGACCAGGTGGACCTTGCGAGGCGATGACGATGACGACATGGCTTTAAAGGATGCTATTGCACCATAAACGGATGTCAATATAATGATCCGCCGGCGCCGGAAGTCAAGCGTGAACAGCGAATCGTCCCGTAAGTTTTTTCTTCTCAAGGAGATGGTCGTCCGGGACCTCCGGTCGCGTTATGCGGGGTCCGGGCTCGGGATCCTCTGGACCTTCGCCAGCCCGATCTTGTGGATGCTCGTGTACACCATGGTCTTTTCGGGGATCCTCCGGGTGCCGAGTCCCGCGGGCTACGCGAGCTTTCCCGAGTTCCTCCTCGCGGGGCTGCTTCCGTGGATGGCGGTCTTCAGAAGGCATCTCGCGATCGGCGACCGCGCTGACCGACAACGCCGCGATGGTCAAGAAGACCGTCTTCCCGATCGAGATGCTCGTGCTGTCCGCGATTCTCGCGGCGGTCGCGAACCAGTTGGTCGCGTTCGCGGTGTTCGCGGTCTATCTCGGGATCGTCGGGCATCTCGCGCTGCCCTGGGTGCTCCTCGTCCTGCCGGCGCTCGCCGTTCAGATCGCGCTCACGTTCGGCCTCGGTTGCTTCGTGGCCACGGCGGCGACGTTCGTGCGCGACGCCGTTCCGGTCGTCGGGATCGGGCTGACGGTCCTCTTTTATGCGACGCCGGTGGTCTATCCGGCGGATTTCGTGCCCGCGCGGCTTCGCTTCCTGGTCGCAGGCCAATCCGTTCGCGCACCTGACGGCCTGGTATCGGGACGCTTTCACGCTGCACCGGATGCCCGAGGCGGGCTCGATGGTCTTCACGACACTCCTCGCCGCCGCGGTTCTGGCCGCGGGCGCGTCGCTCTTCCGGCGCGCCCGGCCCTACTTTGCGGATCTCATCTAGGCCTTCCGGCGAAATGTTTTGGCGATGGGTTTGTTGACTCGCCCGGTTTCCAACGTTCAGGAGGCAAGGTGAAAAGAAGGCTCTCCGTCCTTTTCCTGCTCGCGGGCGTTTCGGCGGCGTGCTCGTCCTCGGCCCCAACGAAGGCCGCCGCACCTTCGGCGTCCGCGCCCGCGGCGACGCCCACGCCCACGAACAGCCAGCGCATCAACTCCGACGTGCTCGAGGACACGCCGTCGCACACCATCACGCGCTACAGGAAGTCCGAGTACATCCGCGTGGACGACCGCCACATCCGCAGCCCGATCATTCCGCTGCAGGTCGAGTTCTTCAAGGAAGACGACGAGTACTACTACGTCTACCGCGCCAAGCCGATCCCCGGAGAGAAGGAAGCCGAGCGCGAGGCGACGGAGGGAATGGCGCCGCCGCCCGGAGCGGCCGCCGTGGCCCCCAAGGGGAAGGTCGAGACGGACTACGGCATGCCGGCCGCGGATTTCGAGGATCTCAATCCTCCGCGTGTCACGGGCGCCTTTCGCCTCGAGCCGGTCGCCAGCTCGGGACTGCCCGATCAAGGCATGTGGCGGCACTCCTTCGTGATGGCCGACATCAACGGCGACGGGATTCCCGACATCGTGTCGCCGCCCGCGCGTCTCGGGTCGGAAGCGAGACTCCACATCTGGCTCGGCGACGGCCACGGGAAATTCGTGCGCCAGAAGCTCGAGTTCTTCGAGGACGGAAAGCCCGCGCCCTACGCGAGCCTCGCGTACGGCGGCGTCGCCGTCGGCGATCTCGACGGCGACGGCAAGCTCGACGTCGTCGCCGCATCCCACAGCGCCGGCCTCGTCGTGCTCTTCGGCCGGGGCGACGGCAAGTACGACGTCGTCCACAAAGGCCTCCCGGGGCGCGAATTCTCCACGCAGGCCGTCGCGCTCGCCGACGTCAACGGCGACGGCAAGCTCGACATCGTCGCCTCGACAGACATCTACGAAGGAAAGTCGACCGCGTGGGAGCCCGACCAGGTCCGCGTGTACCTCAACGACGGGCATCGCGGCTTCCAGTTCGCGAAGAATGCGCTCGTCGGGGGCGCATACTCGAACACGCTCACGGCCTGGGATTACGATCGCGATGGACGGCTCGACATCCTGACGGGAGCGCACATCTACGGCGCGGTGGAGCTCCTCTGGAAGAACGGCGGCGACGGCAAGTTCTCCGTCGGCTTCATACCGGACATCGAGATCCACGGATACCATTTCGCGATGGCGCCCGGCACGTTCGGCGCGAACCACGTTGCCGCGTTCGCCGACGCCTTCAACCGCGCGACGAGCGTGCCCGTCCGCCGCCAGGCGCGCTGCGTGACCGTCTACTCGTACGAGAACGGGACCTGGACGCGCCACCGGATCTGGCGCAAGAAGGAAGGGACGACCTTCATGTACGGGCTCGCGATGGGCGACCTGGACGGCGACGGGTTGGACGACGTCGTCTTCGCCGACTCGGAGGCCGGGCGGCTCCGGATCTTTCTCCAGAGGCCGGACGGCAGCTTCGCCGAGGCCGACGAGAAGCAGGAGCCGGCGCTCGGCTCGATCGGCCAGTGCATCCGCCTGGCGGACCTCGACGGGGACGGGCGGCTGGACGTCGTCGTCGCCAAGACCTACGGGTCTGGCAGCACCGGGGAGCGCGGCGGCTGGTCGGTCTTCCTCAATAAGAAGTAACTCGCTGAGCCGGAGTCGCTTGCGGCGACTTGATGATTGCCCAGCATATTTCTTCTTGACTCGCACCGGCGGGCAGGCGGAATATTCCCTTAACCGTAAGGCCAGAAGCCTCTTGTGAAACACGTCTTTACTGCGAGTTTGGAAAATTGAGTTACGGGAGGTGATGCGATCGCGCGAGGGAAGGCAATCTCAAGCGTGTGTATTTTCCCGGTTTAATCGTAACGAGGAGATCTCAATAATGAAGAAGACCTTTCTGACGTGCATGGCGGTTCTCGCCCTGTTCGCAATCGCGGGCAGCGCGAGCGCCATCACGTGCACGGTTGACACGCGTCCCGCCGCGACGCTGCTCGTGCCGTATTTCGCGGTGTCGATGAACACCGACGGCTCGATCCTGCGCGGCACACCCGATTCCTTCGACACGCTGCTCGCGATCGGAAACGCCTCTTCGGCGCCGATGATCGCGCACGTCTCGGTGTACAACAAGCGGTCGATCCTCGTCCTCGACTTCAATGTCGCGCTGACGGGCTTCGACATCCAGACGTGGAGAATGTCGGACGTCATCTCGGGCGTCCTTCCCTCCACGCCGATCGGGAACGACCACACCGGTCCGAACACCGCGATCGACCCGCTCGATGACGTCTGCCAGCGCAACACGATTGCGTCCGTGTACCCGGCGGCCGACGGCTTCCTGCGCATCTCCCCGCCGAACAACCTGACGGCCGACCCGAATGACAACAAGCTCGCGACGGCGGCGTACGCGGTCCCGGCCTTTGACCCGGCCTCGACCTTCGGCCTCCTGGTCACCGACTCGCTCGATAACACCGACGACTCCCGCGGATGCGGAGACGGCACGGTGGACGGCGTGACGGACGGCCCGGCGGTCGGCTATGTCACGATCGACCACGCCAATTACTGCACGCTGTCGAATCCCGACGACCAGTCGTACCACGAGTTCAACGCTCTGGGCGGCGAGAACAACCTGTTCGGCGACATCATCTTCACCAGCGGCGAAGGCATCGGGACCTATGGCATGAACATGGTCGCCATCGAGCAGGATCCCTCCTTCACCGGCGCCACCACGCTGCAGACGGATCTCCGCACGCGGACGTTCTACGCCCGCTACTGGAGCCCCTTCGACACGCTGATCCAGACCTGCCAGAACTGCGGCAGCGGCTTCAATCGGACGGACCTCTCGGTTTCCTCGCCCTGGAACGTCCTCTTTGGCGACCAGCGCGAGCCGCTCGGCCTGCGTTGGGCCGCGCGTTACTTCGAGGGCCCGGCGGTCATCTCGTTCTTCGATGTCTGGCGCGCTTCCTCGGGAAGCCTGACGGACCTCGCGGACGGCGGCGACTGCGACACGGTGGAACCGACCGTTCAGCTCGGCTTCTTCGACGAGGACGAGAACACGGTCACGCAGACGGGACCCGGCCCCTGCCCGTCCCCCTGCACGGTTCCCCCGACCCCGACGGTCAACTTCCCGTTTGAGACCAACCGCGTTCGCGTGGGTGGCGATCAGGGCTTCAACCTGCCGGCTCCGCCCGCTCCGGGTGGAAACCAGGTCGGCTGGGTGACGATGAACTTCGTCAACCTGACGGATGGCACCGAGCTCGACCAGGCCTGGGCGGCCTATGAGTTCGATGGCAGCCTGGCGTTCGTCTCGGCTCACACGCCGGGCGTTCAGCTGGATCCGTCGTCCTGCGAGCCGCTCGGCCTCGTTGGTGGCACGGACGTCAACCCGATCATTCCGGTCATTCCGGGTGGTGTCACGGGTGCCGGCTCCGCCGTTGCTCCGGCGCAGCCTCCGGCGGGTACGGGTCCCAACTTCGTTCCGTCTCCATAGCGGTGTTCTCTTCGTGGGCGGGACCTTCGGGTCCCGCCCACTTTCTTTCTGTCGAATTAAGGGTGGAAACAGCGGGTCCGATTTCGAATACCCTCGAAACACACAAGGGAATCCGAGCTTGGATCGGTTGAACTGTCAGGAACGGGTCGCTTTTCCGAAGGGCCGTTCCCCTCATTCTGGAGTCTAGGAGTCGCCCCGATGAAGGTCCTTCGCCCGTTCCTGGTCGCCGCGGCCCTCTCGGCGTCTCTCGCCGCTTCCGTTCGCGCCGACGCGACGATGGAGATGCCCAAGTTCTCCGGAACGCCCTCGGGCATCTTCGGGGCGCTGACGACTCCGGGCCCGTATCTCTACATCAAGACGCAGTACGGCTTCGTTCGCGTGAGCCTCGCCGATCCGTCCAACCCGAGCAACGGACAGATCGCGCAGGTCGGCCAGAAATTCGTCGGCAGCCAGATGAACGGCGGCGTCGTCGGCATGAGCTGCGACTGCTGGCAGGGCGGCACGACGATGGACACGGCGGAAGCCGCCGACGGAACGAGCCGCATGATTTCCGACTGGATCGCCGGCGATCAGGGATTGAACGGCGAGGTCGCGACCGGGAACGGCAACGGCGTCGGCTTCGGGCAGCAGATCGACGTGAACACGGTGCCGCTCGGATCGCGGGTGGCGGCGATCGCGCTTTCCTCGGGCAAGTACGTGGCGTACTTCCCCACGCAATCGAACGGCTCGGGCGGCGGCGTCTCCGTCGTGGACGTGACGAGCCCGTCGGGCAGCCCTTCGCGGCTGCACGGCATCGAGCCCTTCGCGAGCCTGGCGTGGGGCAACGGTTCGGCGGTGCTCCTGAAGGCGGGCTATCTCGGAGGGAAGTACCTTCTCGCGGGCGCCGTCCGCGGCGACAAGACGATCCGCATCGCCGAGATCGATCCGACGACGGGCATCCCGACGGAAAAGAGCAGCATCGCGGGCGATCCCGGATCGTTCGCGTCGGTCGCCCTCGGGATGGTCGAAGGGCGCACGTTCGTGTTCGTCGCGCAGAACACCAACGGCCTTCGTGTGTACGAGTACGCCAACGGGGCGCTCCAGCCCCCCTTCGTGCTGCCCGGCAACTTCAACGAGGTCGTGCTGCGGGGCGGCTCGCTTCCGATCATGTTCCTGAATTCCGTGGTGTCGCTGGCGGGGTCGGGCGAGACCTACATCGAGGCCTGGGACACCAACTGGATCACGCGCGGCAACGGGAACGCCAGCGCGGCCCGCCGCGGCGCCCACATCCGCCACATCGGCGCGCCCGAGAGGTTCCTCGGCGCGTACGACGCGCGGCTCGTCGGCAGCCTCGCGTACATCTACCGGATCACGCCGTTCGGCGGCGTCACGGAATCGGTGCTGCAGACGACGCCGGTGGATCTCTCCTCGCTCACGATCGATCCGAACTCCGCGCCGATCGCGAGCTCGAGCGCCACGAACGTGTCGGCCCTCCAGCGCGTCGGCGTCGAGCGCTCCATCAACTACTTCGGCGACGCCTTCGAGATCGACGACACGTCCGCCTCGGCGCCCGGTCCGCCGGCCAACGGGCTCGCACAGATCAGCTGGGACTGGAACTACACGGGCACCTTCTCGCCCGACACGGGCTGGACGCAGGTCCCCTACAGCGGCAACTCGGACATCTCGCCGGCGTACTTCCCGTGCGATCCGAAGGGCGGCGGCAACATCGAGACCGGGGCCGGCTGCGCCGCGAGCGTCGGCAACCCGACGACCGGCGGGAACTACCGCTACGCGGTCCAGACCGTCAACGGCGTCGGATCCTCGCTGCCCGCGCCCTCGTCTCCGATCGCGATGGCCTTCCCGCAGATCATCATCGCGGGCCTCAACACGTCCGTGTCGCCCGCGCTGCTGCAGGTGCTGACCGGCTCGGGCGTGGCCGACGCGAGCGGCTCGCAGGGCAACCTCGCGCAGGCGACGTTCGACTGGACGTTCAACCCGGGCGGCGTGAAGTTCTCGACGGCCAAGGTCACGAGCCTGCCCGGCAACGCGACGAGCTTCGCGCTGACCATCACGTACAAGGGCGGATACACCGCCACGCAGACCGGCAACATCAGCCAGGTGGATCTCGTCCCGGACTTCACGCCGACGTCGAGCTCGGTCCTCGTGGGCGGAAGCCTCACCATCACGAACAAGATGCAGAAGGGAACGGGAGTCACCGTCAACTCCGTCGAGTACAAGTGGGACTCCGACGCGTCCTATACGACGCTCGCCTCGGCCTTCAACGCGTCGAACGGCCAGGCGTCGGTTCCCGCGCCTCCGACCGGCGCCGGCCACACGCTGACCCTGCGTTACAACTATTCCGTCGGCAGCGTCGGCAAGCAGGTCTCGGTCTCCCACGGCCCGTTCACGGCGGTGCTCAACAATCTCGCCGTCAGCGCCAGCGGGAGCCCGAGCTCGGGCCGCGTCGGCCAGACGATCTCCTTCACGGCCACGGTGACCGGCGGCTCGGCGAGCACGACGCTCGAGTGGTGCTGGCAGGACTGTCTCGGCGGATTCGGCTCGTTCGTCTCCGGAAACGCGAGCACGAGCCACGTCTACACGACTTCGGGCACGAAGACCGCGACCGTCCGCGCCACCGACGGAGTGGTCCAGGCCTACGGCTCGACGACCGTGACGATCACGGGCGGCACCGGCGGTGGCGGTAACCCGACCGTCAACCTGGGCGGCCCGACGACCGGCGCGGTGAATCAGAGCGTGGCGTTCACCGCTACGGCGAGCGGCGGCACTTCGCCCTACACGTATTCCTGGTGCTGGGAAGCCTGCAGCCTCGGCGGATCGTTCGCGTCCGGTCCGGCGTCGAACTCCCATACGTACACGACGACCGGGTCGAAGACGCTCAGCGTGCAGGTCCGGGACGCCGCAGGCAAGACCGGCACCGACACGCTGACGATCAACATCACCAACGGCGGCTGCACCTCGAACTGCGGCGGCAATCTGGCCGTCTCGATCTCGGGCCCGACGACCGGCAAGACGGGGCAATCCCTGAGCTTCACCGCCAACGCCTCCGGCGGCACGGCGCCGTACACGTACTCCTGGTGCTGGGACGCCTGCAGCCTGGGCGGGACCTTCGTCCCCGGCCCGGCGACCAACAGCCACGCGTACTCGACGTCCGGAAGCCACACGCTCGCCGTGCAGGTCACGGATTCGGCGAGCCACGTCGAGACCGACACCCAGTCGGTCTCGACCTCGGGTTCGAGCGGTCCGGGAGCGCCGAGCGGGACCTTCACGGTCGTGTCCGGCGCGGACGTCAATCCCTTCAACGGCAGCTATTCGGGTTCGGTGGGCACGCCGATCACGCTGCAGGCGACCGAGGCGCAGGCCGCGACCTGGGCGTGGGACTTCGGCGACGGCAGCAACGGCTCGGGAGCGTCGGTGACGCACACCTACGCCTCCGGAGGGACCTTCACCGTCCAGCTCACGGTCACCGGCGACGGCACGAACACGACCGGCACGGCCAGCTCGAACAAGGACTTCTCGATCTCCGGACCGGTCTTCTCCGCCGTGGCCGTGCCCGACGCGGCGAACATCGCCACGAGCGACGGGACGTGGAAGACCGACGTGAGCGTCACCAACGGAGGCTCGACCGAGATCTCGATCACGCCGATCTTCGTCACGTACGAGGCCCTGAACGCCAAGCCGTCACCGCTCGACGTCACGACGCTCGGCTTCTCGAGCCAACCCAAGTACACGATTCCGCCCGGAGGGACGTGGTCGCAGGCCAACGTCGTCGACTTCCTGCAGGGAACGGGCAAGGGGAACCTCTTCATCCAGACCGAGGGCGGCCTCTTCCCCGACGTCGCGGCGCGCGTGTACTTCGAGCCCAACGATCCCACGCTGGGCACCTTTGGGAACGCCGTCTCCGCGTTCCGGATCGGCGTGAACGGCCAGGTGGGCGTCGAGGCGATCCGCGCGCTGAACCCGCAGACCATCGTCGGGGTCCGGTCGGACGACCAGCAGCGCTTCAAGCTGAAGCTCTACAACTCGTCGGGCAGCGCGGCGTCGTTCCGCGTCACCGCGTTCGACGAGACCGGAGCGGCCGTGCCGCTGAACGGCGGCCAGTACATGGACGTGGGCATCAACGCCTATCAGGCGCCGGAGTTCTCGGGCGACCAGGATCTCGGCCTGGCCGACCCGACGCACCGGTACGTGATCCAGGCGGAGCCGATCACCCAGGGCGGCATGCTGATCGCGTCGGTCTCCGTGATCGACCGCACGACCAACGATCAGGTGCGTCTCGCCGACGACGCCACGCGTCCCGCGGCGAATGCCGGCGTCGTGACGTCCTGGGTTCCGGGCGCGAGCCGCTTCGACACGGCGACGGCGCACTGGAGAACGAGCATCGGGATCATGAACTCGGGCTCCGCGGCGCGCGAGATCACCGTGGACTACGTCTACGGGCCGGGCAAGGTCGCGACCTTCCAGCAATCGCTCAATCCGGGCGAGCTCGCGAGCTTCGACGACATCTCGCAGCTCTACCCGAACGTGCCGGAGATCGCGACGGCCACCGGGACCTCGGGACTGCTGCGCATTTCGTACGCGGCCGACGGAGAGGAATCCTCGAGGCCCCTGTACGTCAACGCGCGCTCCTACGATGACCGCTCGTCGACGACCGGCGGCACGGCCGGCACGGCGCTGTCCGTCTATGCGGCGGCCGACGCGATCGGCCCGAGCGACCCGCCGCTCGTCATCTCCGGCATCGAGCTCGACGATCGGTTCCGGACCAACGTGGGGCTCTTCGCCATCGACGACTCGCTGACGCTCGCGAAAGTGACGGCGATCGACAAGGATGGCAACGTCATCGGCATCGTCGACGGCATCGCGCTCAACGATGGAGCCAACCATCCGGGCCCCTGGAGTCAGTTCCCGATCTCGGTCCTCTCGGGCCTTCCGGCCGATCCGTTCAGCCTCGAGATCGAGATCACGCAGGGGCACGCGGCGGCGTACGCCATCAACGTCGATCAGCAGAGCTCGGACACGACCTTCATCCGGGCCACGAACTAGCCGCGGCCGCGGGGACGAGGGCGTTCCCGCGGCCCGAAGCTTGCACCTTCGGGAAGGGGCGCCCCGGCGCGTTGGCCCGGGGTTCCGCAGGAAAGGCAAGTAGAATGGCGCCGTTGTCTTCGTTCACGCCCGGCGGGCGGAGCCGCCCGGAATCGTCGCCGGCCACGCACCGGCCGGCGTTGCTCGAGCCGGAGTCCGTCTCTCCCTTCATTCACGACCGCGGCGACGCCCTCTACAGCCCCCTCTCCGGAGAGTCGCTCGCGCGGGACGGCGAGGGATTTCGCGCGCTGTCGCGGATCTCGTCGGGTCTGCCGGCCGACGCGGCGCCGGCGGTCCTCGATCACCTGCGCGCCGCGCGGTTCCTGATCGAAGACGTCGAGGCCGAGGCGCGGCGCACGCGCCTGCTCTACGTGTCCCTCGAGACCTGCACGTCCTGCAATCACCGATGCCCGTTCTGCCCGGTCTCGGTCTCGCCGCGCGACCGCGAGGTCATGAGCCAGGAGCTCTTCGAGTCGATCCTCGACCAGGTCGTCGAGGCCGGCGGAAAGAGCACCGTCGTCTTCCTGTCGAACTACAACGAACCGACCGTCGACCCGCTGTTCGAGGAGCGCGTGCGGGCCCTCTTCGCGCGGGGGATCCCGACGAGCCTCCTGACGAATGCCTCGCACCTCGATCCGGAGCGCGCGGCGCGCCTCGAGCCCCACGGAAAGTTCCGGTACGTCGGGATCAATCTGCCGACGCTCGATCCCGACCGCTACGAGAAGATGCACGGCACCCGCGACCTCGCGCGCGTGCTCGAGAACGTGGACGGCCTCGCGTCGAACCGCCTGTCGGAAGAGTCGGCCATCGTGGTCCTCGGCGAAGAAGACGAGGCGCACCGCCGGGACGTCGCGGAGATCCGGGAGCGGTTCGAGCCGAAGGGTTGGGAGATCCGCCCGTTCAAGCTTCGGAGCCGGCCGTCGAGCGGCACGTATCTGCCCTCGCCGCCGCCGAAGAAGAGGCTGCGCGGCTGCGAGCAGATGGGCTCGCGTCCCTTCGAGCACCTGCACGTGACCGCCACGGCGAAGGCGGTGCTCTGCTGCCAGGACTACTACGAGAAGCTCACGATCGGGGACCTCAAGACCCAGACGGTGGCGGAGATCCTGGGCGGCGAGACCATGGCGCGGCTGCGCCGCTGGACCTACGGCGTCGAAGAAGCCCCGGACGACTTCCTCTGCCGGCGGTGCGAGTTCGCGCTCGGCGATTGAGCGAGAATCGGAGGCGCGCCCCGGACGTCCCGGCCGCGCGCCCGACGACTCGATGAGCCCCATCGCCGTTTCCGCAGACCGCGTCAGCAAGATCTACCGTCTCTACGACCGGCCCTCGGACCGTCTGCGGGAGCTCCTCTTCCGGCGGCGCCGCCATCGCGACTTTCCGGCGCTCTCCGACGTGAGCTTCGAGCTCCCGGCCGGCGCCTCCCTCGGCCTGATCGGCGAGAACGGCGCGGGCAAGTCGACGCTTCTGAAGATCGTCGCCGGGACCGCGCACCCGACCTCCGGCGGCGTCGCGCGCCGCGGGACGATCGCCTCGATCCTCGAGCTGGGCATGGGGTTCCATCCGGAATTCACGGGCCGCGAGAACGCGCGCATGAACGCGGCGCTTCTCGGCTTGACGGGCGCCGAGCTCAAGCACCGGCTTCCCGAGATCGAGGCGTTCGCCGAGCTCGGGGAGTTCTTCGAGCGGCCGGTGCGCACCTACTCCTCGGGCATGGCGCTGCGGCTCGCGTTCGCGGTGGCGACGCACGTCGACGCCGACGTGCTCATCGTGGACGAGGCGCTGGCGGTCGGGGACGGATACTTCCAGAAGAAATCGATCGACCGCATCACCGACTTTCAGAAGCGCGGCGGCACGCTCCTCTTCTGCTCGCACGCGCTCTACTACGTCGCGCTCCTGTGCGACCGGGCGATCTGGCTGCGGGAGGGGCGCGTCGCCGACTCGGGTCCTTCGCTCCCCGTCGTGCGCGCCTACGAGGCCTTCCTCCAGGAGAGAGAGCGCCGCGCCGCCGGGCCGGAGACGTCGCTGCCCGAGCTGCCCGCCGAGGGCCGGCGGCCAGCCCGCTTCACGGACGTCGTCCTTCACGACGGCTCGGGCTATCCGCGGGCGGAGTTCGCCTCGGGGGAGACCGTCGCGCTCGACCTCGCTTTCGAGTCGGACGATCCGTCGCTCGCCTTCCAGCTGCGCGTGGGCGCCGACCGCGAGGACGGCGTCCAGGCCTTCGCGCTGGACACGCGCTCGGAGGCGTGGGCGCCGCTGTCCGGACGGCGCCGCTACCGGGTGCGCCTGACGCTGCCGGAGCTTCCGATCACGCAGGGAGACTTCCGCGTGTACGCCTTTCTCGGGGACGAGACCGCGCTCCACCTGCATGACCTGCGCATCCTGCGGCCGGGCTTCACGGTCGTGGCGCCCGACTATGCCGTCGGTCTCGTCCGACCGCGATCGGTCTGGAGCCTCCTGCCCGACGGCGCCGCCGCTCCCCCCGCCGAGCGGAAGAAAGCGGCCGCCGCGATCTCGTGACGCCGGACGGGCCGGCGGGGCGCCGGTTCCTCCCGGACCTGCTCGTCGGCGCGGCCCTCTTCGGCGCGGTCTGGGCGCTCTACGGCCCCGTGCGGCGGCTCTGGTGGACGTACGACGACTTGTTTCTCCTGCACGTGCTCCAGGGCCGGTCGCCGTGGGAGCTCTTCTTCTCGCCCGGGCTCTGGCGCGGGCTGCCGTTCCGGATGTTTCTGCCGGAGCTGCTGGCCTCTTACGACCTCGACCGGGCGATCGCGGGCGCGCAGCCGCCCCTTTTCTACGTTCACGAGCTCGTCGCTTGCGGAGCCGCCGCCGTCGTTTTCTTCGCGGTCCTCCGCCGCTGGTTCGCGACGGCTCCTTCGGCCACCGGCACCCTGATCTTCGTCCTCGGCGCGCCCTACGTCACGTGGACCCAGCAGCTCATGCACCGCCACTACGTCGAAGGGTTCGTCTTCGCCGCCGTCTCCGTGTGGCTCTTCGCGGGAGCGGTCCGCCGGTGCCGTCCCGGCGCGGCGATGGCCTCCGCCGCTTTCTATCTGCTCGCCATGCTCTCGAAGGAGGTTTACATCCCGCTCGCCGGAGTGCTCGCGCTCCTGCCCGAGGGATCCACGCGCACGCGATTCCGTGCGCTCATTCCGCATGTGGCGGCGGCCGCGGTCTATTTCGCGTGGCGGTACGCGATGATCGGGACCCTTCTCGGCGGTTACGGCTGGGCGATCCGGCCGGAGGAGTTGCCGGAAGCCGTCGGCGCGCTTCCGAGCAACGTTGCGGCGTCTCTTCTCCCCGGGTCCCGCGGATGGAACGTCGTGCTCTTCGCGGCGATCGCCCTCGGGGCCGCGGCGCATTTCCGGCGCGCGCCCCGCGCGCTTGCGGCGATCCTCGGGTCGGCGATCCTGATGGTCCTTCCGGCGATTCCGGTGTCGCGAGCGGCCGGCGTGCGATTCGCCGCGATGCCGTGGGCGCTCGCCGCGGCGGTCTTCATCTCGGGATGCTCGCGACTGAGGGAAGTCTCGGCCCGGGGACGCATCGCCGCGCTGCTGCTCGCGGGGATCGCGGCTGTCTCCGCCTTCGCGGCCAACCGCGCCCGCTGGAGCCTGCAGTGGCGGGAGGTCCAGCAGATGAGCGCCGAGGGACGCTTCTTCCTGACGATGGCGCCGGGGCATCTCCTGCGGGCGCCGTCCATTCCTCCAGCGGCGCGCCAGGAGATGCGCTGGTTCAAGGAGGAGTACCTCCGGCGGCCGGCCGGCGCCGGATGGTTCGACGACGACTTCTATCTCTGCGGCGAGAAGCCGCGGGGACGGATCTTCGAGTACGACCGGGGCGAGGGACGCGTCCGTGACGTCACGTCCGAGGCCCTCGTCCGGGCGGGCGCGCTTTGCGGCGGCTGGAAGCGGAACGCTCCGCTCCGGGCGACCTTCGCGTTCTCGCGCGGCGCGCTCTTCTGGGATCTCGGTCCGTACACGGCGGGAACCTACGCGATCCTTCGCGGCCGCGGCGCGGACGTCACGCCGGTCGGGCGGGTCGGCGGCTACCGCCTCTCGACTCCCGCGATCTCTCTGATGGTACGCTACGAATCGGCCGCGGGATGGGTCACCTATTCCCCGGAGCTCTCCCTGGATTCCCGCGTTGCCGAGAGTGTTTTCTGGGAGCGTCGCCTCGCGAGCCGGTAGAACAACGTGCAGAGTGTCGTGGATGCGAAGGCCGATCCGGACCGCCTGCGGGAGCAATTCCGCGGCGCGAACCCCTTTCCCCACCTCGTTCTGGACGGTCTGTTCGCCGAGGACTCGCTCCAGCGCGTTCTCGACGCCTTTCCGAGCCCCGAGGCGGCCGTCTGGCGCCGTTTCGACAACGAGCGGGAGCGCAAGCTCGGAATCCGCGAGGGCCTCGGCTGGGAGGACGAGCGGATCGCCTCGTTCCTGCTCGCCGCCAGCGCGCCGCCGATGCTCGAGTTCCTCGAGCGGCTCTCCGGCATCGAGGGGCTCGTGCCCGATCCGTACTTCGCCGGGGGAGGGCTGCACCAGACCGTCCGCGGCGGCTTCCTCAAAGTCCACGCCGACTTCAACTGGCACCCGAAGCTGCGCCTCGACCGGCGCCTGAACATGCTCGTCTACCTGAATCGCGACTGGAGCGAGGAGTACGGCGGCGCGCTCGAGCTTTGGGCTCCCGAAGGAAAGCGCGCGGCGAAATCGATTCTTCCCCTGTTCAACCGCACGGTCATCTTCGCGACGTCGGACGCCTCGCTCCACGGGCATCCGCTTCCGCTCGGGTGCCCGGCCGATCGCACGCGAAAATCGATCTCGCTCTACTACTACACCAACGGACGGCCCGAGGAGGAGCGGTCGGCTCCGCACGACACGCGGTTTCTCGAGGAGACCGCGCCGTGAGGATCGCCTATCTCGCTCCGGACAGCGGCATCGCGGGCGGTCAGCGGGTCATCTTCCAGCAGGCCGAGGGGCTCGCCCGCCGCGGGCTCTCCGTCGCGATCGTGAGCCCCGCGCCGCCGCCCGACTGGTTCCCGCTCCGGCGCGCCCGCTGGGAGCAAACGGAGTTCGCGCGATCGCGCGAGCTCGCGGCGGCGGACGTCCGGGTCGCCACGTTCTGGACGACGGTCGGGCCGGCGCTTCGCGGTGCGCGCGGGCCCGTGTTCCACCTCTGCCAGGGGTATGAGGCCGATCACTCCTTCAACTCCCCGCAGCACGACGCGATCCGCGCCGCGTACGCGCTGCCGACGCGCAAGCTCGCGATCACGCCCTTTCTGGCGGAGCGGCTGGAGGCGGAGGGCTTCGGCCCGGTCGCCGGCGTCGGCCAGGTCTTCGACGCCGAGGAGTTTCCGCCGACGGCGGCCCGCCGTTTCGACGCCGCGGCGCCGGTCGTCCTCGTGAGCGGGCCGTTCGAGGCCGACGTGAAGGGCGTGCGCGAAACGCTCGAAGCGCTCGCGAGCGCGCGGTCGCGGGGCGCGTCTTTCCGGCTGCGGCGCGTCTCCCTCACGCCGCCGCCCGAGGAGGAAAGGGCCTCGGCCTCTCCGAGACGCACGACGTCGGGCTCCGTCCGCGCGAGATGGCGGCCGCGTACCGGGCGGCCGATCTCCTCATCGGTCCGTGCCATCCGGAAGAGGGATTCGGGCTCCCGGTGCTCGAGGCGCTCTCGTCCGGGCTTCCGGTCCTCCTCTCCGACACACCGGTTCACCGCCACGTCGCGCGCGACGCCGCGGTGTACTTTCCGGCGGGAGATTCCGCCGCTCTGGCGGCGACCGTCGAGCGGATCCTTCCGGACGCCGCGCGGCGGCGCGAGCTCTCCGAGCGCGGACCCTCCGAGGCGAAGCGCTTCCGGACCGACGACGTCGTCGAGCGTCTCCTCGAGGAATTCCGCCGCGCCGCGACACCCGCCGAGGAGTCCGCATAGAGAGCCCGGCCCGGGCGGCGGCGCGGAGCCGGCGATGACGCCCGACGTTTCCGTGATCGTCGTGAACCACCGGAGCGCCGGCGAGTCCGCGTCCTGTCTCGTCTCCGTGAGGGAGGCGTTCGCGCGCGAGTCGATCGCGGGCGAGATCGTGCTCGTCGACTGCGCCTCCGGAGCGGACGAAGTCGCCCGGCTCGCCGAACTGGCGGCCGACGTCTTCCTCCCGCTGCCCGAGAATCGCGGCTACTCCGGCGGCCTGAACGCCGGGCTCGCGCGCGCGCGCGGCAGGATCCTGCTCCTCTGCAACGCCGACGTCGTCTTCCTCCCGGGAGCGCTCGCCGCGCTCGTCGCGGCGGCGGGGGAGCCCGGGGTCGGCGCCGCCGCTCCGCTCGCGTTCTGGGACGAGGGCCTGCGGCTCCGGCTCCCGCCGGGAGACGCCCCGGACTCTTCGACGACGTTCGGCCGCGTCGCCGCGAGCCGGTTCGCCCTCGCTCGAGCGGCGCCGCTTCGCCGCGTTCGCGCGGGAGTCGGTGCGCCTCTGGACCGCGGGCGGCCGCGCGCGGCATCTGGTCGGCGCGGTGCTCGCCGCGCGACGTGACGTGTTCGACCGCGTCGGGCGTCTGGACGAGCGGTTCCCGTTCGAATACGAGGAGACGGAGTGGGAGGACCGCGTCCGTCGATCGGGGCTCGCGCTGCGGTGCGTTCCGGACGCGCGCGATCGTTCACCGATGGGCCGCGAGCGCCGGGCGCAATCCCGAGTCTCAGGCGCGCCGCGAGGCCTCGAGGCGCGTCTACCGCGAGCGGCGCTGGGGCCGGGCCCTCGGCCGCGCTCTCGCGTGGGCCGACGGAATCCGCGAGGCGCCGGTGCCGGCCCGCTCCATCGCGGAGCCCGAGGCCGCCGCGCGTCCCGGCGCGTGGATCGCCCTCTCGACCAATCCCTCCGTCATCCCCTTCGCGGGCGCCCCGCTCGACCAGGCGTTCCGTCTCCCCGACGACGTGCGCCGGCGCCTGCCGCCGGCGACCTGGTACCTGCGGATCTTTCGCGAGCGCGACGGCCGCGCGCTCGAGACGCTGCGATGGGAGAAGACCGCGTGAGCGAATTTCGCGTCCGGCCGGCGACCGCCGCCGACACCCCGGGCATCCGTGCCCTCCACGCGCGTGTCTTCGGCTCCGAGATGTCCGACGCCGAGTGGTCCTGGAAATTCGATTCGAATCCCGACGGGCGCTTCGGCACCGTCGCCGAGTCGGCCGGCCGGATCGTCGCCAACTACGCCGGCTGGGGGGCGCAGTTTCTCGTCGGCGGCGCTCCGGCGCTCGTCTACATCGTCGGAGACGTCGCGACCGATCCCTCCGTTCGTGCGCTCGGCGTCGGCCGCGGCGCGTACCGGACGACCGCCGACGCCTTCTACGCCGCGATCGCCGAGCGCGTGCCGTTCTGCATCGGCTTTCCGAACGACCGCGCGCTCGCGATCAGCCACCGGCTGGTGGGCTCGCGGACGATCCGCCCCATCCGGCGCGTCTTCGCCGACCTCGACGACTTCGGTCCGCCGCCTCCGGCCGCCGGTTCCGGCGACTTCGTCGACGAGTCCTTCGATCCGCTGTGGGAGGCTGCCGCGCGGTTCCTCACCCACGCGGCCGTGCGGGACCGCGCGCGCGTGAACTGGCGCTTCCACGCGCGTCCCGGCCGCTACTACCGCATGGTCTGGTGGAAGGAGAGCGGGGCGCCGCGCGGCTGGGCGGTGCTTTCCGTGGACGGCGGCGACGCGCTCGTGGCCGACTTCCTCGGCAGCGATCCCGAGGGACGCGACCTGACGCCGCTCTTCGCCGCCGCGGCGCAGGAGGCGCGCCGCATGGGAGCCCGGCGCCTCGTCTTCTGGGAGACGCCGGGAGGGCCCGGGCGGGCGTTCATCGAGGCGCTGCGCGGGCCGCGTGAGAACGCGGGATTCTCGATCGTCGCCCGCGTGCTCGACGAGGCGGCCTACCGCGGCGTTCCGGAGAGCCTCCATCTCGTTCCGTCGCTCTACGACCTCGTCTGACGGAGGCCCCTCGCGGTGCGAGTGCTGAGGCGGTTAGACTGAGGCCGATTCTCTTTGGCGAGCGAGGCGAGGCGTTGAGCGAAGATTCCCTGATCCCCTACGCGGCGACCGGCCTCTCCGGCCGCCGGATCCTCGTCTTCGCCGCGCATCCCGACGACGAGGTCGGCGGGCCCGGCGGTGCGCTCTGCCTCGCCGCGCCGGGCGCGGAGGCGATGCGCCTCTGGATCGCCACCGACGGGACCCGTCAGGAGGGCGTCCCGGCCGGCACGGAGGCGGCCTACGGCCTCGGCCGGCGTCAGGAGTCCGCCGCGGCGGCCGCGATCCTGGGTCTTCCGGCGCCCGAGTTCGGCGGCCTCCCGGACCGCGGCCTCACGGAGCGTCCGGACGATCTGCGGCGCGAGATCGAGCGGCTCTTCGCGGAGACGCGGCCGGACCTCGTCTTCTGCCCGTCGCCCGTGGAGATCCATCCCGACCACCGGGCGCTCGCGGAAGCCGTGTACGCCCGCGTGGCGGGCTCGCGCGCCGAGGACCCGGACCACGACCTCTATCGCTACGTGCGCGTGGCGTTCTACGAGCTCTCGCATCCGCTGCTGCCCAACGCGCTCGTGGACATCGGTCCGGCGGCAGAGCGCAAGGCTCGCGCGCTCGCCGCGTTCACGAGCCAGCAGGCGGTGCGCGACTACGCGCGCGCCGTCGCGGGCTTGAACGCCTACCGGCGGCTGACTCTGCCGGGCGACGGGCCCGCCGAGGCGTTCCGCGTGGCCGTGTACGATGAGATCTCGACGCGGTCGCTCGAGGAGTTCCGCCGCTCGATCGGGCCCGCGGCCGGAGTCGTCGACGAGGGGGAGCGCGGCGCGGCGCCCGTCACGATCATCGTCCGGACGAAGAACCGTCCCGCGCTGCTGCGCGAGGCGATCGAGAGCCTGGCGGCGCAGCGGCGCCGGCCGGCGCAGGTCGTCGTCGTCAACGACGGCGGCGCGTCGGTCGCGGACTCCGTCGCGGGATTTCGCGACGCGTTCGCGGTCGTCCTCGAAGAGCTTCCGCAGAGCCGCGGCCGCTCGGCCGCCGCGAACCGCGGTCTCGCGCTCGCGGGGCAGGAGCTCGCGGGCTTCCTGGACGACGACGACCGGCTCTATCCCGACCACGTCGAGCGCCTCGTGCGCGCGCACCGCTCCGGGCCGGAGGCCGCGGTCTATTCGGACGCCGTCACGGTGCGCTACCGGCGCGACGGCGAGGTGTGGCGCGAGGCGCGGCGGGAGCTGCAGTACTCGCTCGATTTCGACCCCGACTACCTGCTGCTCGCCAACTACATCCCGATTCACACGCTCCTCGCTCCGGCGGCGCTCCTGCGGAAGGTCGGCGCCTTCGACGAGGGCCTCGCGTTCTCCGAGGATTGGGACCTCCTGATCCGCGTGTCCGCCGAGACGGCGTTCCGCCACGTGCGGGCGGTCACCTGCGAGTACCGCGTGTTCGAGGACGCGGACCCGGGCCACGCGCCGGCCGGCTCCGAGGCCTTCCGGAGCGCCCGCCAGGAGATCTACGAGCGATATCGCGCGCGGCGAACGGAGGCGGGGCTCGCCCGGATCATCGACCGCCTGCGCGCGCAGGTCTCGGTCTGGTATCACCGCGAGGGCGAGAACCACGAGCGCCTCGCGCGGTTCGCGCAGGTCTCCGAGCGCCTCGCCGCGCTCGAGTCCGAGCGGGCGCGAACGCAGGCCCGCGCGACCGAGCTCCTCCAGTCGAACGAGGAGTACCGGCTCCACGTCGCGGCGCTGCATCGCGAGATCGAGCGGTTGAACGGACTGCTCGACCAGATCTACGCGTCGCGGAGCTGGAAGCTCCACCTCTGGCTCGACCGGCTGCGCGGGCGCGGCGCGGCCGGATGAAGCGGGTCGTCGTCCTCGCGCCGGAGCCGATCCGGCCCCGGATGGCGGGAATGGGAATCCGCGCGCTCGAGCTCGCGCGGGCGCTGTCCTCCGATTTCGACGCGTGCCTGCTCGTGCCCAACTCTGCGGAGGAGGCGCGCGAGGCGGCCGGCGAGGTTCCCGTCGAGACCGTGGCGTCGGGCTTCGGCACCGCGGCCGTGCGAGCCGATGCGGCCGTGGTCTCGGGACACGCGGCCAACGCCTGGTTTGGCGCGGCGCCAGCGGTTCCCGTCGCCGTGGATCTCTACGATCCCTTCCCGATCGAGAACCTCCACTACGCCGCGACGCTCGGCGAGGAGACGGCCCGCCACGACCGCGAGACGCTCGCGCGCTCGCTCGCGCGGGGGGACTTTTTTCTCTGCGCCTCACCCGAGCAGCGGCTCTTCTACGCGGGCGCGCTCTACGCCGCCGGGCGGATCGGCGCGTCGAACTTTCCAGGAGACCCGGAGCTCGCGCGCCTCCTGGCGGTCGTGCCCTTCGGAGTCCCCGCCACGCCGGCCGCCGGGGACCGGGCCCGGGGGCGCGCCGCCGCCGGCGTGCCTCTCGAGGGACCGCTCGTCCTCTTCGGAGGCATCTACGACTGGTACGACCCCGGCGTCCTCCTCGAGGCCTGGCCGTTGGTGCGCGCCGCGGCGCCGGACGCCCGTCTGCTTTTTTTCGAGAGCCCGAACCCTGAGACGACGCCCCAGCGCGTGCTCGCCCGCGCGCGGGCGCGTGCGAGGGAGCTCGATCCGACCGGGAAGTCGATCGTGTTCTCCCCGTGGCTGCCGTACGCGTCGCGCGCCGACCTCTACGCGGCGGCGGACGTCGCGATCTCGATCGCGGCGCGGGGGCTCGAGTCGGACCTGGCGTACCGGACGCGCCTCCTCGACGCCGCGTGGGGCGGCGTGCCCTCCGTGACGGTCGGAGGCGGCGCGCTCGCCCGCGAGCTCGAGGAGGCCGGCGCGGGACGGATCTCCCGGCCGGACTCCGCGGCCCTGGCGCGCGCGATCGCCGGGACGCTCGCGGAGGCGCCGCGGCATGCCGCGGCGGCGCGGCGGTTCGCGGGGGAACGGTCGTGGGATCGCGTCGCCGCGCCGCTTCGCGCCTGGTGCCGCACGGCCGCGGTCGATCCGGGCCGGCGGCCCGCGCCCGACGCGGAGCCGCGCTCCTTCCTGGCCCGCCTGCTGCCGGGCTAGGATCGCGCTGCATGACGCGGCCCGACTCGACCGTCGCGGTGGTCCACCACCGCGGTCTCGACCATCTGCTCGAGGCGATGGACGGCATCGCCGCGGCGACCCGCGGGCTCTCGTGCGAGACGCTCCTGGTGGACAACACTTCGGAATCGGGCAGCGATCTGTCGGAGGCGCTGCGCCGCGTGCCGGGCGCGCGGCGGATCGACGCGGGCGGGAACGTCGGCTTCGCGGCCGGCTGCCGCCTCGCGGCGCGAGGCGGCGCAGGCGCCGGCGCTCGTCTTCGTCAACGACGACGCCGTCGTCGAACCGGGAGCGCTGGAGCACCTCGTGGCGGCGCTCGGCGCGGCGCCCGCCGACGTCGCCGCCGTGGCCGGCCGGCTGACGGACCGCGACGGCCGTCGCAACGACTTTTCCGACGGATTCCTCGTCTTCGACGGCCACGCGTTCGCCGCCGAGGTCGGCCGTCCCGTCGAGCGTCTCGCGCCGGCTCCGCCGGGTCAGGAGCGACTCTTCGCCTCGGGCGGTCTCATGGCCGTGCGCCGCGAGACGTTCCTCGCGACGGGCGGCTTCGACGACGACTACTTCGCGTACCTCGAGGACGTGGACTTCGGCTGGCGGCAATGGATCTTCGGGAACCGCGTCGTCGCGGAGCCTCGGGCCGTGGCGCGGCACCGCGGCGGCGCGACGGCCGAGGCGCTCGGCGTCTTCTCCCGAGGGTTTCTGTACGAGAAGAACGCGTTCGCGACGGCGTTCAAGAACTTCGACCGCGAGCACTTTCGGGCGCTGATGCCGGCGATCCTCGCGGCGTTTCTGGGGCGCGTGGCGGAGATGCTCGCGACGCGAAACCCCGGAGCGCAGGAGCTCGAGCGCGATCCCTACGCGCCGGCCTCTCGGCGGCGGGGCACGCTTGCGGCCCTCTTCGGAATCTCGCTGCCCGAGACTCCCGCGGTCCGCCTCGAGGACCCGCTGACGGCCGCGCATCTGCGGGCGCTCCTCTGGATTCGGCGGCACCGCGACGCCCTCGCCGCCAAGCGCCGCGCCGTCCAGGCGCGCCGCCGCCGGACGGACGCCGAGATCTTCGCGCGCTTCCCGCTGCGCCTCGTTCCGACGTATCCGGGCGACGGCCAGTTCGATTCGGAGTTCTTCGGGGAGTTCCTGGCGGACGCTCCCGGACTCGTGCGGACGACGCTCGCCGAGATCTTCGAGGCGGGCGCATGACGCCCGTTTTCTCCGTCGTCATCCCGACCTACCAGCGCCCGCAGACTCTGTTTCGCGTTCTCGACGCGCTCGCCGCGCAGGCCGATGCCCCGGCGTTCGAGGTCATCGTGGTGGATGACGGATCCCGCGACGACACCCCCGGGCGGCTCGCGGCGTACGCGCCGCGGTATCCCTTCCGTCATCTCGGGCAGGAGAACGCGGGACCCGCGGCGGCGCGCAACCGGGGTGTCCGTGAGGCGGCCGGCAAGCTCATCCTCTTTCTCGGCGACGACACGGTGCCCGAGCCGAATCTGCTCGCCGTTCACGCGCGCGCGCACCGGGAGCCGCGTCCCGATCCGGTGGCCGTTCTCGGCTATACCACCTGGCCGAGTGAGCGGCGCGTCTCGCCGTTTCTGCACCACATCAACGAGTACGGCCTGCAGTTCGGCTACGGCCTGATCGAGGATCCGGAGCGCGTGCCGTTCAATTTCTTCTACACGTCGAACATCTCGCTGCCGCGGGCGCTTCTCCTCGACGTCGGGCTCTTCGACACGACGTTCCCGTTCGCGGCGTGGGAGGACATCGAGATCGCGTACCGCCTGACGCGCTGCGGCATGCGCATCGTCTACCGCCCGGAGGCCGTGACGCGACATCACCATGACATCTCGTTCGCGTCGTTTCGGCGGCGGCAGGAGCGCTCGGGCGAGTCGGCGGCCGTGTTCTTCGGCAAATACCCGGAGCTCGAAGACTTCCTCGGCGTGCACGAGGCGCGCGCGCTGCCGTCGCGCGAGAGCGCGGGCGCGCGATTGCTCGCGTTCTGGGCGGGGCTCGCGGAGAGCTGGGAGTTGCCGGGCGGCCGGCGCGCCGTGGATCGCGTTCTGCGGCGCGATTATCTCCGCGGGCTCCGTCGCGGTCTCTCGACGGCGCCTTCCTCCGCAGGGGACGAGGTGACTCCCGCCGAGGTCACGCCGCCGCGCCGCCGGCTTCCGGTCTGAACTGCAAGTGACTCGATTTGCTCGGGTTGCGAGGGCGCCGTCCGGGCTCGAAACTGGCTCTCGAATTGCTCATATTCTTCCCGGGAGTATGTCCATGAAGAAACTCATCCTGATCGGCCTCGCGGTCCTGCTTCTCGCTCCGGCCGCGCCGATGCTCGCGCAGGGCCACGGCGGCGGGGGCGGTCACGGCGGCGGCGGTCATGGCGGCGGCGGATGGCACGGGGGTGGCGGCGGCTGGCACGGCGGCGGCTGGCATGGCGGCGGTTGGCATGGCGGCGGCGGGTGGGGCCCGCGCTGGGGCTGGGGATGGTACGCCCCTTACGGCTGGTGGGGCTACTACGGCTGGTACGGCTATCCCTACGGCTACGGTGGCTATGGCTCCCCGTACGGCTACGGCTACGGGTACGCCAACGCGGTTCCCGGCGCCTGGGGAATCGTGAAGACCGACATCTCGCCCGAGGAGGCGCGCGTCTTCCTCGACGGCAACTACATCGGGACCGCCGACGACTTCGACGGAAACCCCGACTACCTCTACCTGGAGCGCGGCCAGTACAAGCTCGAGTTCCGGCTCGAGGGCTTCGAGACGAAGGAGTACGACATCGACGCCAAGGTCGGGACGATGCTCAAGCTCGACGACAAGCTCAAGAAGATTCCGGGCTCGAAGCAGTACGGCTCGTACGACACACCCGAGGTACCCGGCGGCATTCACCGCTATTTCGGAAAGAAGAACAACCAGACGGTGGCCGAGCCCGACGGCTCCTACCAGGAGGCCCCGGGCTACGACCAGCAACACGCGCCCGACGTCCAGATGGAGAATCCGCCTCCGCAGCACTCCCCGACAGCGGCGCCGCCGCCTTCTCCCTCGGATGTCGACGCGTGGCGGGTTCGGGATGTCCCGGGCTCCTCGGTGCATCCGTCGCGGCTGCGAATCCAGGTGGGCCCGCCCGACGCGGCCGTTTATCTCGACGACCGATTCCTCGGGACGGCCGATGACCTCTCGCAGCAGCTCCAGGGTCTTCGGGTCTCGCCGGGCCGTCACGTGGTGACGATCTCGCGCCCCGGATTCCGCGATCGAACCGTCGAGGTGAACGTCGATCCGGGCAAGACCGAGACGATCGACCTCGAGCTCGAGCACTGACGTAGGCGTCGGCGGATTCGCGAACGCCCGGTCCCTGCCTCTTGCGCCGGGACCGGGCGTATAGTTCCGGGAGTCGAAGGAACCGTCGGGGGGAGCCCGGCTCGCGGCGTCCAGGACCCGATTCACGCCCTCCGCTCTCGTCCGGTAGCTCCCACGCCCGCACTTTCCCGGGCCGGACCCGCTCCCGTCGGTTCCTTCGACGTTATCGGCCGCTCGAGGTCAGGCGCCGGCCGGATGCCGCGCGAGGAAGAGCTCGAGCAGGACCGACTCGAAGTGGAGCCGCCGGTTGCCGCGACGGCTGTCGGGCGGGGCGTCCGCCGACCGGAGCGCGGCGCGGTCCAGAGCGGCGCGCGGCACGGCCCGCGCGATGCGCTGCAGGCTCCCCGCGACCGAACGGTGGCGCGGAGGGTCCAAGCCGGCTTCGACGGCGGCCGCGTCGGCCAGCAGTTCCGCCAGACGGTGCGCCGCAGCCGGTTCCTCGCGCGAGAGCGCCTCGGCCAGGAAGACGACTGCCGCGATCTTTCCGCCGCGCAGGCCCGCCTCGAGCGACTCGAGGATCGCCGTCCGCCACTGCCGGAAGGCCTCGAGATCCTCCGGCGCCGCCTCCTCGCGCTCGCGCTCCAGAAGCAGCAGGTCCGGGGCATCCTCATCGGAGAATCCGCGCGCGCGCCAGCGGGCGATGCGCTCGGCCACGGGTGGCGCGGAGACGCGCGCGACGGCGCAGCGCGACCGGATCGTCGGAAGGAGCGATTCCGGCCTCGTCGTCGTCAGGATCCACTGCATGCGGGCGCCGGGCTCTTCGAGACTCTTGAGCAGCGCGTTGCCCGCCTCCGCTCCGAGCAGCTCGGCGCGCGCGACGATCGCGACGCGGCGCGGCGCCTCGTAGGGCCGGCCGGCGGCGAACGCGAGGGCCTCGCGCACGCGGTCGACTCGGATTTGCACTCCTTCGGGAGCGACGACGAAGAGGTCCGGATGCAGGCCCGCGGCCGTCCGACGGCAGGACGCGCAGGTGCCGTCCGGATCGCCGCCCGGGCACAGGAGCGCCGCGGCCAGCGCCATCGCCTCGCGCGCGAGCAGGGCCTCTCCCGGTCCGGTCACGAGGAGCGCTCCCGGAAGTCCCCGCGCGGGGAGGAGGCGCGACGCGAGGGTCGTGCGTTCGGGGGCCGTCACAGCGAGAAACGCTCCGCGAGGTGGCGCCAGGTTTCGCGAAAGATCGCGTCCGGTTCCGCATCCGCCCGGATCAGGACGACGCGCCGCGGCTCGCGGCGGGCGATCTCCAGATACGCCTCGCGGACGGCGCGATGGAACGAGAGGTCCGCGGCCTCGAAACGTCCCACGTCGGGGCCGTCTCGACCGCGAGTGCGCGCGAGCCCCGCCTCCGGCTCGAGGTCGTAGAGCAGCGTCAGGTCGGGAGTCAGGCCATCGCGCGCGAGGCCGTCGACGAGGGCGACCGCCGCCGGGTCGATGCCGCGGCCGGCCTGTTGGTAGGCCTCGGTCGAGTCGCTATAGCGGTCGCAGAGGACGAAGCTCCCCGCGGCGACGGCGGGCCGCAGCACCTCCCGGACGTGCAGGCGGCGGTCCGCCTCGATCAGGAGCCACTCGGTCACGCCGTCGAGCTCTCGGCGCGCGGCGTCGAGGAGCATGGCGCGCAGGCGTTCGCCGATCGGCGTCCCTCCCGGCTCGCGGGTCTCGAGGACCGCCTTTCCCCCGTCGCGCAGGCGGGCCGCGGCCCGAGCGAGCTGCGTGGACTTCCCGCAGCCCTCGACCCCTTCGAAAGTGACGAAAGGCATTCCGGCGACCTCGCCCGCAAGGATATCGGACGGCCCCGAGGGCCGATGTGCGGAAGGACGGGCCGGTTCGAGCGGTTAACATGGGCGATTCCAGAGGAGTGAGGGTGGGGATGGGAGAGGAGCGGGCCACGTCCGGGGCCGCGCCGCCGCCGGCTCCGGCGGTGTCGGGCCGCGCGTGGTTCTACGCCGCGGGCCTGGTCGGGCTGGCACTCGCGATCATCTCGATCGCCGACATGTTCTCCCCGCGGCCGAACGACGGGATCATGCCGATGCCCTACAGCCGGGGCGGCATCGAAGTGCGGGCGGTCGAGACCGGCGGTCCTGCTCAGATCTCGGGCATTCGTCCCGGCGACCGGGTCGTCGGGATCTGGCGCCGCCTCGTCAACACCGCCTCGGACGCGTCGGAGGAGCTCCTCAAGCACCGGATCGGCGAGACCGTCCCTTACCTCGTCTCGCGGCAGGGCGCTCTCCTGACCGTCCCGGTCAAGCTGTCTTCGGTCCGCCTCGGCGGCTCGACCTATCTCTATGCCGCCGGCCTCGGATTCCTGTTCTTCCTGATCGGTCTCTTCGTCTTCCGCCACCGGCCCGACGACCGCGCCGCGCGGCTCTTCTTCCTGCTCTGCGTCCTCTTCCTGCTCTTCTTCGTCTGCCGCCTGCGGCCGGCGTCCTACTGGTGGATCGACGTCTTCGTGCAGAACACCGGCACGGTGAGCCTCTTTCTGTTGCCGGCGGTCTTCCTCCACTTCTTCCTCGTCTTCCCGCGGCCCAAGCAGCTCCGCTTCGCGCGGGCGGACGAGTGGACCGGCGAGTCCCCGGCGCGCTGGAAGGTCCTGCTGCAGGACTTTCTCTCGGCGAGCCCGGGGCTCTTCTACCTGCTCTACGCGATCCCTCCCTTCGTCTTCCTGTACGACGTCTTCCGTCAGGTGCGGGGCGAGCCGGTCTCGGTGCTCTCGGGCGCGCCGCTCTCGTCCTGGGTGCTGCTCGGCGACTATCTGGTGCTCGGCCTCATCGCCCTGGCGCATTCGGCCTTCACGCTGCCGGACGCGCGCGAACGGCGTCAAGCCTTCCACGTCTTCGTCGGCACGATCCTCGGGACGGCGCCCTTCGTGCTCCTCGGCATCGTCCTTCCGTCGGCGTTCCAGATCGACGACTACGTCTTCTGGGGCATCGTGCCGATGATCCTGATTCCTCTGACGTTCGCCTACGCGATCGTCCGGTTCCAGATGCTGAACATCCGCTTCGTCGTTCGGCGGACCTTTCTCTACGCCGCGACGACGGCGATCGTGTTCGGCTTCTACACGCTCGCCATTGCGACGGCGGCCAAGATTTTCGCGGGATCGCGGCTCTCCGGCTCGCCGATCTTCAACTTCGGGTTCTTCCTCGTGGCGATCCCGCTCTTCGAGTTCCTGCGGCGGCGGCTCCAGACGCCCCTCGATCGCCTGTTCTTCCGCGACAAGCTCAACTACCAGACGGCTCTGCTCTCCATGAGCGAGACGATCACGGGCGAGCTCGATCTCGGCAAGATTGCCGACTACCTGACGGCCAACATCGCGGCCACGATGCGGCTCGAGAAGGCGTCGCTCTGGCTGCGCGACCGGGAGGGCTGGCTCGAGCGCCGCGGGCGCCGCGACGACCGGCTCTCGCCGGAGGCCGCTCTGCGCCGGGTTCTGCGGCAGGAGGGCAAGCCGGCCCTCCTCGAGGAGCTGTCGTTCCACTTCGCCGACTCGGAGAGCCAGGAGTTCCGCGAGCGGCTCCTCCAGGAGGGTTTCCAGCTGCTCGTCCCGCTCGTCTATCGCGAGCGGCTCATGGGTCTGCTCGCCCTGAAGGAGAAGCTTTCCGGCGAGCGTTTCGATCGGGAGGACGAGGCGCTCCTGACGACGCTCGCCAATCAGTCGGCGCTCGCGATCGAGACGGCCTTGCTGCACGACGAGATGACGCGGCAGGCCGAGTGGCGCCGCGACCTCGAGATCGCCCGCGACATTCAGGCGAGCCTGCTGCCGCGCTCGGTCCCAATCCTTCCCGGGTTCTCTTTCCTCGGCGGCAGCCTGCCGGCGAAGGTCGTGGGAGGAGACTTCTACGACTTCATTCCCTTCGATGACCGGCGCCTCGGCATCGTCATCGGAGACGTATCGGGCAAGTCGGTGCCCGCGTCGCTCCTCATGGTCGCGTCGAAGGAGATCGTCTACTCGCGCGCCCAGACCACACGCGATCCCGGAACCCTCTTCCAGGAGTCGAACCGGCGGATCTACTCGATCAAGCGGCGGATGTTCGTGTCGCTCGGCTACTTCCTGCTCGACCCGGAGGCGATGAGCCTTCGCTACGCGATCGGCGGCCAGCCGCTGCCGATCCTCCTGCGGTCGGGGGACGGCGGCCCGCGGTTCCTGGACGCCCCGGAGCATCGCCTGCCGCTCGGGGCGTTCCGGGAGGTCGCCTACGACACGTGTGAGCTCTTTCTGCGCCGGGGCGATCTCATCTTCCTCTACACGGATGGGTTCACCGAGGCGATGGACGAGGAGATGAACCCCTTCGGAGAAGAGCGCCTCATGAAGTCCGTCGACGCGCGGCGGGACCAGCCGCTCGACGAGATCGCCCGGGGCCTCCTCGGGGACATCCGGGAGCACGTCCAGGGCGCGGACCAGTACGATGACATGACGTTCCTGTTCCTGAGGGTGGAATAACGTGCCGGCGGGACGGGTAGACGGAAGCCGGATGGAGAGGCCGGGCCGCCGGATGCCCGCCGCGCCCGTAAAGGTGTCGAAACTCAGGGGGTTTCCTCTCGTATGATCAATCGGAAGACCATGAGAAGGCGCCTGGTCGCTCTCGGGGCCGGAGGCCTGTTGCTCGCCGTCGTCGGCGTCGCGGCGGCGCTCTATTTCGGCCGCGGAAAGGAGCTGACGACGTCTTCCTCCGAGGCGGAGCGCGTCTTCCGCCAGGCGCTCCAGAACGAGCGCAGCTACTACCTGAAAGAGGCGCGGGAAGGCTTCGCGCGCGCTCTGGAGCTCGATCCCCAATTCGCCGAGGCGATGCTGGGCCTCGCGCGGATGACGCCCGGCGACCAGTCGCTCGTGCTCGTGCGGCGCGCGGCGAAGGAGCGGGACCGGCTGACCGAGCGCGAGCGCCTCCACGTGGACACGCAGCTGGCGTTTCGCGAGGGCCGCGTGGACGAGGCGCTGAAGTTCGCGCAGGAGACGCACGAGAAATATCCCGACGACATCCGCGCGGCAATGATGCTCGCCAACCACGCGATCGAGAAGGGCGACACCGCACGGGCTCAGGAGATCTTCAAGGAGCTCCTCGCGGTCGAGCCGAACAACGCGCTCGCCTACAACAGCCTCGGCTACTACCATGCCTACCGCGGCGAATACGATCAGGCGATGGAGAACCTGCGGAAGTACCAGTTCATGGCGCCCGATCAGGCGAACCCGTACGACAGCCTCGCCGAGGTGCAGGCGTACTCGGGGCACTACGACGAGGCCATCGCGAACCTGAATCAGGTTCTGAAGATGAAGCCCGACTTCTTCCTCGCCTATCTCCACATGGGAATCGCCTACGAGGGCAAGGGAGACTACGCCCGCGCGATCGAGGCGTTCCGCCGCGGGGCCCGGGAAGCAAACGACGACGACGTCCGACGCCAGCACCTGCGCGAGGCCATTCGCGTCGCGTTCGTGACACAGGACGCCGCGCAAGCGCGCCAGCTGATCGCGGAGTACCGCGCCCTTCCCGGCGACAAGAACCCCGAAATCACGAAGATGGTGATGGACGCGCTTCAGGCGCTGCTCGAGAACCGGCCAGCGGAGACCGAGCGGCTCCTCCGGGAGGTCGCGCCGAAGATCGTCGCGGCCTATTCCGAAGAGATGACCGACAAGAAACAGAAGATGGTGGATGACCCGGGCTGGACCTATCTGATGGCCCAGGCCCTGGCGCGCCAGGGGAAGACCGACGAGGCCATCGCCCTCTGCGAGAAGCTCGACAACCCTCAGAACACGTACGGGAGCTTTGAGCAGCGGCACTGGGTCTTCTCGGGCCGGGCATTTCTCGCCGAGCTCGTCGCGCGCCAGGGAGATCTCGACCGCGCGGAAAAGCTGCTCGCCGAGAACCGCAAGTGGAATCCGAGCTGGGCTCCCGCGCGCCAGTCCGAAGAAGTCGTGGCGCAGCTGCGGCGCGAGAAAGTGCTCGCGGCGTCGAAGTAGCCCCCCGCGCATGGACTCCGCCGGCCGCGATTTCGAGACCCAGCGAAAACTCCTTCTGCTCGAGACGCTCTACGACGCGGGCCTTTCCCTCGGCTCGCTTCCGAGCGAGGAGGCCCTCGTGGAGGACGTGCTCGGGCGCGCGGTCGGCGTCCTCGACGCGTCGCGCGGATACCTCGCGACCTACGGCGAGGGCGGCGCGGTCCGCGCGGAGGCTCGGGTGGGTCTCGCGCGCCACCTCTCCGAATCCGTCGTGGCGGCGGACGAGTTCCTCCGCGACGTGCTCGCGGCCGATACCGCGGTCCGGCGGGAGAAGTTCCGGCTCCTGCGCACGCCCGTCTCGGCGGCGATCGGCGTCCCGATCCGCGGAGGCCCGCGGACCGTCGGCGTGCTCGTCCTGGCGGACAAGGAGCTGCGGCGCGGCGAGAAGGCGGCGTTCGCGGACGAGGACGCGCGATTCCTTTCATCTCTCGCGGGCCTGTGCGGCATGGCGGTCGAGAACCGCCGCCACCTCGAGCGCCTGACCCGCGAGCGCGAGCGCCTCGAGGAAGAGAACCGGCGCCTGCTCGACGAGACGGGCCGCGCGGCGGCAGGGCGGCTCTTCGTCGGCGAGTCTCCGGCGGCGCGGCGAGTGCTCGACCTCGTCGGACGGGTCGCATCGTCCCGCATCTCGGTTCTGATCACGGGCGAGAGCGGCACGGGCAAGGAGCTCGTGGCGCGGATGATCCATGCCCGCAGCGACCGGGCCGAACAGCCGTTCGTCGCGATCAACTGCGCGGCGCTTCCGGAGACACTGCTCGAGTCCGAGCTCTTCGGCATCGAGCGCGGCGTGGCGACGGGCGTCGAAGCCCGGTCGGGCCGCTTCGAAGGGGCCAACGGCGGGACGCTCTTCCTGGACGAGATCGGCGACATGCCGATCGCGCTCCAGGCGAAGCTCCTGCGCGTGCTCCAGGAGCGGGAGATCGAGCGGGTGGGCGGGCGGCGCCGCATCCCGATCGACGTCCGGGTACTCGCCGCGACGCACGCGAACCTCCCGGCCCGAATCGCGCGGGGGGAGTTCCGCGAGGATCTCTACTATCGCCTCCGGGTCGTCGAGATCGCCCTCCCGCCCCTGCGTGAGCGGCGCGAAGACATTCCGCGGCTCGTGCGCCACTTCCTCGAGCGGTTCGCGGTGCGCGAGCGCCGCGACGCGCCGATCCTCGAACGCGAAGCGTACGCGGCGCTTCTGACGCACGAATTCTCCGGCAACATCCGCGAGCTCGAGAACCTGCTCGAGGGGGCGGCGGCGCTGTCGCAGGGGGGGATCGTGCGGCGCGAAGACCTGCAGTGGCTGCCGCCGGCGGCGCGGTCCGCCGTGGGACTCGAGCCCTCGGGAAGCCCGGAGGAGCCGGCGAGCCTCAAGGCGCTCGAGGATCGTCACATCGAGCGCGTGCTCCGGATCGCCGGCGGAAACAAGAGCCGTGCGGCCCGATTGCTCGGAATCAGTCGGCGGACACTCTATCGGCGAAGGTCAGTGGGACAATAGAATACAGTGGCATATTGTCACATGTTCAATAATTGATCTTTGTTGTCAGTCGTTTAGGCGCAATACCGGAAGCCACTCCACACGAATATGAGTCTAAATAGCACATCTATATAACTTCTTTGTCCGACACCTCAACTAACCTAAATATCTTATTCTGAATGGCTTAGGCCTGATTTGTGCGGCCCGGCCGGTTGGCAGGGACCTTGCCCTGTGTAATGGCCGAGTCGCCCATGAAGAAAGAGCTCGCCGTCCCCCTCTTCGAAGTCGCCGCCCCCGGCGTGCTCTGGTCGCTCCTTCTGGGAGAGCTCGCGATCGGGTCGCTTCTGTTCCTCTCCGATAGACTCCCGCCGATTCTCTTCCGATCGCTGCAGCTCTTTCTGCGTTTCTGACGCAAGAGGGTCCGACCGCAAACCTGATGGTTCAACGGAAGACGGCTCCTCCGACGCCCCAGATCGGGGGCTCCCGAGACATCTCTCTCGACATCCCGGTAGCGCCGGAGATGGAGATCGTCGCGACGGCCCAGGCGGCCGCTCTCGGCGAGCACGTCGGAATGTCCCGCGATAAGATCGATGAGGTCAAACTGGCGCTCGTGGAGGCCTGCATCAACGCCTTCGAGCATGCGCACACGCGCGACGAGCGGCTGCACCTGACCTTTCGTTTGGGTCGGGACGAAGGCGGAGGTGACTGGCTGGAGGTCGAGGTCTTCGATCAGGGACGGGGATTCGATCACCTGCGTCTCGAGCCGCCCACTCCGGAGCAGACGTTCCAGGGCAAACGCAAGCGGGGGTGGGGGCTCCAGATCATTCGCAGCCTGATGGACGGCGTGCAGATCAGCTCGGGAGACTGGGGAACGCGGATCGTCATGAGGAAGTACAAGTGAGCGACGCCTGCAAGGTGACGGCCGAGCGCCGCGGCGACGTGGCGGTCCTCTGGACGGACGGATACATCAACAACCAGGGAGGCGAGGAGATCGCCCGCGAGGCCTACTCCCAGCTCGAGGCCGGAGCGCGCGCCCTCGTCATGAATCTCGAAAAGACACGGATCGTCAACTCGATCGGCATCTCGATCCTGATCGAGGTGCTCGAGCGTGTGATGGACCGCAAAGGGGTCCTGGCCTTCTGCGGTCTGACACCGACGATCGACAAGACGTTCCGCATCATGGGACTCGCGCAGTACGCCACGATTTACCGCACGCAGGAGGAGGCGCTCCAGGCCGTCTCGCCGCGCGTGTGACCTCCATGAGTCCCGCGCCGGAACCTTCCGCCGCTCGCCTGCGCGATGCGTGGAAAGAGGTCGGTGTCTCCCTGCGCCAGGATCCGGACCGTCCCGCGCCCGCGCGCGTGGCCGGAACCGCCGCCATCGTCTCGGGCGCCTCGCGCGCCGCGCTCTTCTTGCGGGAGAAGGGACGCTGGAGCGAGGCGGCGACGTTCGGCGGCGGCGCCGCCGTCTGGACGATGCCGGAGCCGTGCCCTTCCGAGAGCGGGGTGCGCGACGGGCGCCTCTGGGTGCGTCTCGAGGCGGAGGGAGAGCTCCACGGACTGCTCGGTCTCGAAGGCGTTCCGGCCGAAGAGGCCGCCGAGCTCGCGGCGATCCTCGCGGCGCTGCTCGGACCGGCGCTCGGCGCTCACCGTTTCTCGCGCCTGGTGAAAGAGGCCGACTTCGAGGTCCGCACGCGCGTCCTCGAGCTCGAGTCGCTCTACGACCTGGGGCTCTCGCTCGCCGGCCAGCTCGACCTGCCGGCGCTCGCCGACGAGGTGCTCTTCCGGTCGATCTCTCTGACGGACGCGCGGAAGGGGAGTCTCGTCCTGCTCGCCGAGGACGGGTCGGCGCTGCTGTCCCGGCACATCGGCGGGGAGCTGGTGTCCCCGCGCGAGGTCCCGCGCTGGGCGCTGCCGGAAGGGGAGGCGGTCGTCAACAACGCGGCCGCCGACGAGCTCACCGCGGGCCTGCGGCTTTCCTCGTGCGAGAAATGCCTGGCCGTCGCGATCTCCGTTCCCGGGCGGCGCCTCGGCGTGATCGCCGTGGCGGACAAGGAGTCGCGCGACAGTGGAGTGCTCGACTTCACCGCGACCGATGCGCGTCTTCTCTCGCTCTTCGCGAATCAGGCCGCGGCGGCGATCGAGACCGCGCGGCTTCACCAAGCGGCCATCGAGAAGGAGCGCATCGAGCGGGAGCTCGAGCTCGCCGCGGCGATCCAGCGGGAAATTTTGCCCCGCTTCCTGCCGGTGGTGCCGGGGGTCGAGCTCGCGGCGTCGAACGTGCCGACGCGCCAGGTCGGCGGCGACTACTACGATTTCTTCCCGCTGTCGAAGGGACGGCTCGGCTTCCTCGTGGCGGACGTCTCAGGGAAGGGCGTGCCGGCCGCGCTCCTCGTCTCGACCGTCCACTCGGCGGTGCACCTCCAGATCGACGAGGCGAAGACGATCGCCGAGCTGGTCTCGCGCATCGACCGCCACCTGCAGCGCTTCGCCGCGACGCGAAAGTTCCTGACGCTCTTCTTCGGCCTGCTCGAGCCCGACTCGGGGCTCTTCCGCTACGTCTCGGCCGGGCACAACCCGGCGCTCGTGGTGCGGGCCGACGGACGCCTCGAACGGCTCGAGTCGACCGGCGTTCCGGTGGGCATGCTGCCCGGCGCGTCGTGGCGCGAGGAGACGGTGACGCTCGGCCAGGGCGACCTTCTCTGCGTCTACACGGACGGCGTGACCGAGGCGGTCAACGAGAGTGACGAGGAATTCGGCCTCGACCGCCTCTCGGCGCTTCTCAGGCGACAGGCGGCGCAGCCTGTGGCGCAGATCTGCGAGGCGGTTCTGGCGGCGGTCTTCGACTTCGCGCGTGGCATGCCGCAGTACGACGACCAGACGCTGCTGATCACGCGGCGGGTCTGACCGTCTAGAGATCGGCGCGTGCTGCTGCCGCTTCTGGCTCTCTCCGCCCTGGCGGCGACTCCGGCCCCGGCCCTGCTCCTCGAGGGCGGCCTGGTCTACGCGGCGCCCGAAGAGCCGGCGCGCCGGGCGAGCATCCTGCTCCGCGACGGAGTGATCGCCTTCGTGGGCGACGCGGCGGCCGCCCGGGCGCAGGCCGGCGGCGCCCGAGCGATCGATCTCTCGGGACGGTTCGTTTTCGCCGGCTGGGCGGACGCGCACGGACATCTCGAGGGACTGGGGGAGGCGCTCGAGATCGCCGACCTGCGCGGGGCGGCTTCGGCCGCCGAAGCGGCGGCCCGGATGTCCGCCGCCGCCGCGTCGTTGCCGCCGGGCGCCTGGGCCGCCGGGCGCGCCTGGGACCAGAACCTCTGGCCGGGGCAAAAGTTCCCCGACGCGCGGGATCTGGACGCCGCGATCTCCGATCGGCCGGCCTGGGCGGAGCGCGTGGACGGGCACGCGGTCTGGATCAACTCGAAGGCGCTCGCGGCGGCCGGTCTCGTCCGGGAGACGCCCGACCCGCCCGGCGGCCGGATCATGCGTCGCGCCGACGGGACGCCCTCGGGCGTTCTCGTGGACGGGGCGGTCGACCTCCTGCGCCGCGCGGTCCCGGCGGCCTCGTCCGCCGACCACGAACGCCGGCTCCTCGCGGCGGCGCGTGCGTGCGCGCTCGCGGGCCTCACCGAAGTCCAGGACGCTTCGCGTTACGGACCGGACTCTCTCGCGGCCCTCGAGCGGCTGGCCGGTCGCGGAGCGCTCCCGATCCGCGTCTATGCGACGGTCTCCGCGGACGAGGATCTGCTCCCGGCGTCCTTCCGCCGCGGCGTCCGGATCGGCCGCGGCTCCGACTTCCTGACCGAGCGGGCGATCAAGGTGATCGCCGACGGTGCGCTCGGGTCGCGGGGAGCGGCGCTCGAGGCGGACTACTCCGACGAGCCGGGGCAGCGCGGCCTTCTCGTGACGCCTCCCGAGCGGCTCGAAGTGCTCGCGCGCGAGGCGCGCCGCAACGGCTGGCAGCTCTGGGTCCACGCGATCGGCGACCGCGCGAACCGTCTGACCCTCGACGCCTTCGAGAAGGCCGCCGCAGCGGTCCCGCGCGCGGCGCCCGGCGGCGATCGCCCGCGGATCGAGCACGCGCAGGTCGTCGCGCTCTCCGATATCCCGCGATTCGCGAAGGACGGCGTCATCGCTTCGATCCAGCCGACGCACGCCACGTCCGACATGCCCTGGGCCGAGAAGCGCGTCGGCCCGAAGCGAATCGAAGGCGCGTACGCGTGGCGACGCCTCAAGGCGGCGGGCGCGCGCCTGGCCGGAGGCAGCGACTTCCCGGTCGAGTCGGAGAATCCGCTCCTCGGCTTCTACGCCGCCGTGACGCGGCAGGACGCCTCCGGAAATCCTCGCGGCGGATGGCGGCCCGAGGAGCGGCTCACGCGGCCCGAAGCGCTCGCGCTCTTCACGACCGACGCGGCGTACGCGGCGTTCGAGGAGGAGCGGCGAGGCAGGATCGCGCCCGGGTACGACGCGGACCTGACCGTTCTCGCGGCCGATCCCATGACCGCGGCGCCGCTCGAGATCCCCTCGATCCGGCCGGCCCTGGTGATCGTCGGCGGCCGCATCGTGTGGGATGCGGGAGCGCCCGCGAAATGAAGACCGGACTCGTGCCCTGGCTCGTCGCGGCGCTCGCGGCCGCGGGCGGCTGCGGCCGATCGGAGCCGCCCGCCCCGCGCCCCAAGACGGGCGCCGACGCCGAGGCGTCGCGGCGCACGCGCATGGTCGAGACGCAGATCGTCTCGCGCGGCGTGCGCGACCCGAGGGTGCTCGCCGCGCTGCGGGAGGTGCCGCGGCATCTCTTCGTCGAGCCGTCCCAGCTGGCGCGCGCCTACGACGACACGCCGCTGCCGATCGCCGGACATCAGACGATCTCGCAGCCTTACATCGTGGCGCTCATGACGGAGCTCCTCGATTTGACGCCGAACGAGAAAGCGCTCGAGATCGGCACCGGTTCCGGATATCAGAGCGCCGTTCTCTCGAAAGTCTGCAAGCAGGTCTACTCGATCGAGATCGTGCCGGAGCTGGCCCGCTCGGCGGCGGCGCGTCTCAAGTCGCTCGGCTACGACAACGTGATCGTGCGCGAAGGGGACGGCTACCGCGGCTGGCCCGAGGAAGCGCCGTTCGACGGCATCATCGTGACCGCCGCGCCGGAGCGCATGCCCCAGCCGCTGCTCGACCAGCTCGCGCCCAACGGGCGCCTGGTCATCCCGGTGGGCGGCTTCTTCCAGGAGCTGAAGGTCTACCGGAAGGACGCGGCGGGCGTCGTGACCGAGCAGGCGATCCTGCCCGTGCGCTTCGTTCCGATGACCGGAGAGGTCGAGAAGACCCCGACGCTTCCGGACAATTGATCGCTCCCCCGACCAATTGAAACGCACCTTCAAGGCGTTCACCTACCGCGATTTCCGCCTCATGTGGGCGGGCGCCTTCACGTCGAGCGTCGGCACGTGGATGCAGGAGGTCGCGCAGAACTGGCTGATCCTGACGATGACCGGATCAACGTCGCGCTCCTCGGCCTCGACGCCTTCCTCGGCGACGCGCCGTTTCTGCTCTTCTCGCTCTTCGGCGGCGTCTTCGCGGACCGCTTCGACCGCCGGAAGATCCTCCTCGGATCCCAGGTCGTCCAGATGGCGAGCGCCGTGACGCTCGCCGCGCTCATCCTCAGCGGCGGCGCTCCACGTCTGGATCATCCTGACGCTCTCGTTCGTCGTCGGCCTCGCGCAGTCCTTCGGCGGGCCGGCCTACCAGGCGCTCGTGCCGACGCTCGTCGACAAGGAGGACCTGCCGAACGCCGTCGCGCTGAACTCGATCCAGTTCAACCTCGCGCGCGTGATCGGCCCGGTGCTCGCCGGCGTCGCGTTCTACAGGCTCGGCGCCGCGGCGTGCTTCGGCCTGAACGCCCTGTCGTTCCTCGCGCCGATCGCGGCGCTGCTCGTCCTGACGCGCGGCGGCATCGACAGGAAAGCCGACCGAGAACGTGCTGCAGAGCCTGAAGACGGGCCTGCGCGCCGTGCGCGATCAGAAGTCGCTGCGCGGCCTCGTCGGGCCTCGCGTTCGTCGGAAGCCTCTGCTCCTTCCCGCTCGTGACATTCCTGCCGGTCTTCGCGAAGGAGCGTCTTTCACCGCGACGCGCAAGCGGATACAGCGTGCTCCTCGCCGCATTCGGGATCGGCGCGATCGCGGGTGCCATCGGCGTTGCGGGCCTCGGGCACGTCCGGCGCAAGGGCCTCGTCGCGGTGTCGATGCAGGTGACCTTCGGCGCACTGATGGCGGGCTTCGCGCTCTCGCGGACGCCGATCCTTTCGTATGTGCTTCTGGCGCTCGCGGGCGCCGCGCTCATGGTCGTGTTCGCGCTGTTCATGACGCTCGTCCAGTCGAACGTCGAGGACCGCCTCCGCGGCCGGGTCGTCTCGGTTTATTCGCTCGCGTTCCGCGGCGCGATCCCCCTCGGCAACCTGGCGGCCGGCGCTCTCGCCAAGGCGTTCTCGGCTCCGGCGGTGCTCGTCGGAAACGGGATCCTGCTCGCGGTGCTCGGGCTGACGGTCCTGTCGCTCGGCCGCGAGGGAGTGACCTCGCTCTAGCAGACTGCTGGAAAATGGATGCGGGCGTCGTGTCCGGCGGCTTTCGGCCGCCGGCGCCTGCCGCGGGATGGCGCGCGGGAGTCTTCCTGACGTCGCCCATGGAGAGCGCCGGCAAAGTGCCGTCCACTGCTCCGGGTTTCGGCGGCGCGGGGCCATCTCCTTCGTCACCGCTCCTCGCCGATGCGAGGGCATCGCCGCTTTACTCCGTCGCGCTTCCTCGGATCTGACCCCGCGGCGCTCGTAACGCCATCCCACACCCTTTTTCAGCAACCTGCTAGAGATCCGGTTCGCGCAGGCGGAAGCGCTGGATCTTTCCGGTCGCGGTCTTCGGGAGCTCGGCGACGATCGTGATCCAGCGCGGGCACTTGTACGGCTCGAGCCGCTCCTTCGCGAAGGCGCGGAGCGCCTCCGGAAGTCCCTCGGCGGGAGCTCCGGTCCGCGCCGCGACGAAAGCGTGCGGCTTCACGAGGCCGTCGGCGTCCCGGCGCCCGACGACCGCGCACTCGAGCACCGACGGATGCGAGACGAGGGCCCCTTCCACCTCGACGGGGGAGACCCAGATCCCGCCGACCTTGAGCATGTCGTCGCTCCGTCCGGCGTGCCAGTAGAAGCCGTCGGCGTCGCGGCGGTACTTGTCTCCCGTGCGGAGCCACTCGCCCGCGAGCGTCGCCTTCGTGGCCTCGTGCTTGTTCCAGTAAAGCGCCATGACCGAGTCGCCGCTCACGAGCAGGTCGCCGATCTCCTCGGGCTCCGTCTGCTCCGCCCGACTCGTCGACGATGCGCGCCGCGTAGCCCTCGACCGGCCGCCCGCTCGATCCGGGGCGCACGGCGCCCGCGCGATTCGAGATGAACATGTGGCACGCCTCGGTCGATCCGATGCCGTCCCAGATCTCGAGGCCCGTGCGCTCGCGCCACCGCTCGAAGAGACTCGCGGGGAGGGCCTCGCCCGCCGAGGCGCAGGCGCGGACGCTCGAGAAGTCCGCCTCGAGCCCGCGCTCCATCGCCGCGAGCATCTGGCCGTATGCCGTCGGGACGCCGAAGAAGAGCGTCGGCCGGTGGCGGCGCACCTGCTCGAAGACCGCTTCGGGCGCGGGCCGACCGGGATAGAGGATCGCGGAGGCGCCGACGTCGAACGGGAAGTAGTGCGCGTTCCCGAGACCGTAGGCGAAAAAGAGCTTCGCGACGGAGAAGCAGCGATCGGAGGGCCGGATTCCGAGGACGGTCTCGCCGTAGGTCCGCGCGCAGACCCACATGTCGTGCTGGAGGTGGACGACGCCTTTCGGCTCCCCGGTCGTGCCGCTCGAGTAGAGCAGGAACGCGAATCCGTCACGGTGGGTGGAGGCATAGTCGGAGATCGAGGCGGTCGCGGCGAGGCGTTCCCGTGTCTCGCCGGCGTCCCAGGCCGCGCAACCGGAGCTCGCGACTGCCGCGCCGTCCACGAGGTCCGGGTCGAACACGAGGATGCGGGGGTCGCAGTCGGCGAGGATCGCGCGGAGCTTCTCGGGCAGGAGCACGCGGGTTGAGCGGCACGGCGACCGCGCCGGCGGCGATCGCGCCCCAGAACGCCGCCGCGAAGAGCGGTCCGTCGGGGAGGATCAGGGCGACGCGATCGCCGCCGTGAATGCCGGCGTCCCGGAGCGCCCCGGCCAAGGCCCGAACCCGGCGGTCGAGGTTCCCATAGGAGACCCGCTCCGAGTCCGTGACGATGGCGACGTCCCCGCTGCGCCCCTCCGCCACATGCCGCCCGATGAACCATCGGGCGGCGTTGAATTGGTCGGGGAGGTGGTCCGCGGCGCGCACGAACTTACGCTCGCAGTGCGCGTCCTCGCAGACAGGCTGCGGCGCGCCCTGCTCGCTGAGGGGATTCGCTGCGCTCCGACTTCCGCGACGGGAGTCGTTTCGCTCGGTGAACTTCGCGAAACTTGGTCGCATCGCGAAGGGAACGGGTCGCGCGGTGAGAGCGTTCAAGGCTGGTCTCGGTCTCACTGCTCGCGGCGCGAGGAGTCTCCCGAGGTAATCGAGGGAGGAGCCTCGCGCCGCGGGAGCGAGCCCGCGGCGAGGGATCAGGCCCGCGGTCGAGGCCCTTTGGCCGAGCTGCGGGCCGGTGGCGGCCGGCGAGCCGAAGCGTGAGTGTCGTCGAGCGGCGGCCGCCAGAGCCCGAGCAAGGGGGAGCGACGTAACTGGTGGAGCTGACCGGGATCGAACCGGCCGCGCCTCGCTTCGCTCGGCGGGCCGTGTTCCGCGGCAACAACTCAGGCGGGGGGCGTCGTTGCGCCCCCCGAACCCCCCGGTGAGGTCGCCGGTTCGATCCAGACGCACCTCGACCCGACACGAGATCGGCGGGGAATCGGCCGCTGTCGGTAACTGGTGGAGCTGACCGGGATCGAACCGGCGACCTCGTGAGTGCGATTCACGCGCTCTCCCAAACTGAGCTACAGCCCCACGCCGCCAGCGGGCCGCGCAGAATAGCATGCGGTGGGTCGGCGGACAAGCGCCTCCGGGACCTGCCGTAGGATCGCGACCGTGCATCACGGCGACATCGCCTCGTTCCTGGTCGCCTTTGCGGCGGCGCTCGCGGGGGCGAAGCTCTTCGGCGAGCTCGCCGAGCGGCTCGGCCAGCCGGCGGTTCTGGGGGAGCTCCTCGTGGGCGATTGTGCTCGGTCCCTCGGTGCTCGGACTCGTGCCGCTCTCGCACGGTGTGCTGCTGGTGGCCGAGATCGGCGTGGTCCTCCTCCTCTTCGAGGTCGGCCTCGAGACGGATCTCGACGAGCTCGCGCGGGTCGGCGCTGCCGGCGCTCGCCGTGGCGCTCGCCGGCATGGTCCTGCCCTTCGTCGGCGGCTGGGCGCTGGCCCACGCGGCGGGGCAGGCCCCGATCACCGCGATCTTCGTCGGCGCCGCGATGACGGCGACGTCGATCGGCATCACCGCCCGCGTCCTCTCGGAGCTCGGGGTGCTGGCGACGCGCGAGGGCCAGATCATCCTCGGCGCCGCGGTCGTCGACGACGTCCTCGGTCTCGTCGTGCTCGCCGTCGTCAGCCAGATCGCCGAAAAGGGCGGCGTGGACACGGGCGCGGCGCTCCGGGCCGCCGTCTTCTCGATCGGATTTCTTGCCGTCGCGCTCGCCGTCGGGATCCCGCTCGGCGAAGCGTCTGGTCAAGGCCGTGGGCGGGCCCGCGTGCGGGGCGTGCTCGTCGCCGCGGCCGTGGCCTTCGCGCTCCTCATGGCCTGGGCCGCGCAGGCCGCCGGCTCGGCCCCGATCGTCGGCGCGTTCGCTGCGGGGGTGGCGCTCGCGCGGACGAACCGACGCCACGACATCGATGCCGCCGCTGAAGCCCGCGGTGGACATCTTCGCGCCCGTCTTCTTCGTTTCCGTTGGAGCGCAGGTGGACGTCCGCTTCCTCGATCCCACCGTCGCGAGAACCGGCCGGGGCTGCTCCTCGCCCTCGTCCTGACGATCATCGGTTTCCTCGGCAAGTTCCTGGCCGGCTTCTGCGCCTGGGGCGGCGTGCGGCGCGCGTTCATCGGGGCGGGCATGGTGCCGCGCGGCGAGGTCGGTCTGATCTTCGCGTCGCTCGGGCTAGCAGACTGGCGCCCTCCCGACCGGCTGTTTTCGTCGCCCTCGTGATCGCGGTATTCGCGACGACGTTCCTTGCGCCGCCGCTGCTGAAAGCCCTCGCGCCGCCGCGGCCCGCGGCCTGACGATCCGAATCAGTCCTGCAGGTCGGCGAGCGTCGCGCCGAGGAGCGCGCGCCGCTCCTTCTCGAGACGCGCGAAGAGCGGCTCGAGAACGAGCGCGACGCGATCCTGCTCGTGGGGGCTGATGCGGAAGAGGTCGGGCGAGAGCGCGTCGACCACCTCGGCGATGCGTGATCTGCCCGGCTTGTGCGCGAGCCGGAATCCGCTCGCCGGATCGCCCTCGATGATGCCCCTTCTCGAGGAGCGCCTTCAGGATCTGCTCGGCCTCGGCCGCATCCGCCTCCTGCTGTTCGTAGAGCTCTCGGAAGCGTCGGTCTCGCCGCGCGACAGACGCAGCAGCATCCGGATCGCGTTCTCCGCGCGGCCCGCGCGCAGGGCGCCCGGCCGTCCGCGCGCCCCGTCTGCACCTGGAGCGCGCGCGTCAGCTCGACGCCGAGGAGGATCAGGACCCACGGCGAGATAGAGCGAGAGGAGCGACAGGAGGACGAGGGCGAGGTAGCCCGTGATCAGGTTCATGGACGACAGCGCGTGCACGTAGAGGCCGAACAGACCGCGAGGAGCTCGAGCGCGAGCGACAGAGGCCGCGCCGGCGACGCCGGCCGCGGTCCAGCGCACGTAGGCGTTGGGAAGGAACCGGTAGAGGAGCGTCAGGGCGGCCCACTCGATCGCGAAGCGCAGCGCGTGCTCCGCGTCCGTCGAACCGAGGACCGGTCGCGCCCACGCCGGCGCTCCGGAGTCGGCGGAAGCCGAGCGCGAGGGCGCCCGCGAGCAGGGCTCCGGCCAGCAGCATGAGCGAGTAGATCGCGATGCGCGGCATCCAGGCCCGGCGGCGCGGCGCGCCCCAGACGGCGTTGAAGACGCCCTCGACGATGAAGATCATGCGGACCGAGGATCGATCAGGACCGCCAGCCCGATGCCGGAGATCGCGGTCGACTCCGCGATGAAGTCGCGCAGGTTCTCCGACAGGCGCGGCGGCGTGGAAAGGGAGGAGCACGATTGGCGAGGTCCAGGATCTCGTCGACGTTCTCCTGGAAGAACGTCGCGAGGAGGAGCGAGAAGGTGGCGAGCAGGGGCACGGCGAGCAGGAGCGTCGCGAACGCGAGCGAGCCCGCGAGATCGAGCCCGCGGTCGGCGCGGAAGCCGCGGAAGGTCTCGACGACGACGTTGCGCAACGCGACGCCGGCGCGCAGGATGCTCGTCGGAGCCCAGGGCGCGCGCTGGCGGGTCTTCTCGACGGTCACGTGACCGGCCGCTTCATCTCGGTTCGATCGCTAGGGTATATGATGCGGAGCTTCCGACCGGAGGTGCATATGGGGAAAGAGACTCCGTTCGACCGCGCCCGGGACTTCGTCGAAGAGAAGATCGACCAGACCAAGGAGGTGCTGGGCGAGTCCTACTCCAAGGCGCGCGACCAGTTCGACGACGTCAGCGAGGACGTCCGCAAGAACGTCAAGACGACGGCGCAGAAGCTGCAGAAGGACTACGGCTACGCTCTGGGACGACGTGCGCGGCTACGTGCGGGAGAACCCGGGCGCGGCGCTGGCGCATCGCGGTCGGCGCCGGCTTCGTCCTCGGCTTCCTGCTGCGCGGCGGCGACGACTAGTCTCCCGCCCGTCCGGGGCGATGCGGCCCCGGCGCCGAGCCTCCTATAATCCGCGCGTGACGCTCCGCGCACGGCCCGCCCTCCGGCCCTCTCGACGTTCGCCTCCGAGCGCGGGCTGCGCCTGCAAGATCGGCAGTTCGACCTCTCGGCGCTTCTCGCGAAGCTCCCGGTCCCGAAGGATCCGAACCTCCTCGTCGGCAACGACCACGTCCGACGACGCCGCCGTCTACCGGATCGGCGGCGGACAGGCGCTCGTCTGCAGACCGTCGACTTCTTCACGCCGGTCGTGGACGATCCGTACCTCTTCGGTCAGATCGCCGCGGCCAACGCCCTCTCCGACGTCTACGCGATGGGGGGGCGCCCGGTCCTGGCGCTCGCGCTCGCGGCGTTTCCGATGTCGGTGCTGCCGCGGGAGATGCTCGAGGAGATCCTGCGCGGCGGCGCCGAGAAAGTCGCCGAGGCGGGCGCCGTCGTCGGCGGCGGCCACTCGATCGACCACGACATCCCCCTCTACGGCCTCGCGGTGACCGGCCTCGTCGACGGAGGCGCCGCGTCACGCGCAACGCCGGCGCGCGGCCGGGCGACGCGCTCGTGCTGACCAAGCCGCTCGGCATCGGCGTGACGGTCCGCGCCGGCCGCATCGACACCGCGGCCGCGGACGGCGCGGAACGCCTCCTGTCCCCGGAGGCGGCGCGCGAGAGGCTGTGCCGCGACGATGGCGCGCTCAACCGCCCGGCCGCGGAGGCGATGGACGGCTTCGACGGTCCACGCCGCGACCGACGTGACGGGCTTCGGCCTGCTCGGCCACGCGCTACGAGATGATGGAGGCGTCCGGAACGACGGCGGAATTCCGGGTCGCGAAGATCCCGCTTCTGTCGCAGGCGCGGCGGCTCGCGGCGTCGGGCGTCGCCCCGGGCGGCTCGCGGGCCAACGCGCGCAACCTCGCGCCGCGCGCCGACGCGCGGAGCGGGCGTCACCGACGAGGACTTTCTCCTGCTCTGCGACGCGCAGACCTCGGGCGGCCTGCTCGTCGCGTTGCCCGAGGCCGAGGCGGAAGCGTACGCGGCGGCCTGCCGCGCGCGCGGCGCGCATCGCGCCGCCGTCGTCGGCCGCGTGATCGCGCGCGGTGAGAAAGCGCTGCGCGTCTGAGCCGCTCGAGCTCGAGGAAGGAGCCGGTCATGGCAGGAACGAAGGACGAGGAGTGGGTCGAGGTGGCCGCGGTCGGCGAGGACGAGGAGGCGGCGCTCATCGCCGGGCTCCTCGAGTCCGAGGGCATTCCGTGCGAGATCGAGGGCCCGTCGAGTCGCCGTGGCCCGAGAGATCTCGGCGCCTTCGGGGCCAGCCGCGTGATGGTGCCCCCCGACCGCGCCGAGGAGGCGCAGGCCGCGCTCGCTCGCCGCGAGCGCGAGTTCGAAGCGCAGGGCGGCCGGGAGGGAGAGGACTCCGAGGAGCCCGACGAGTGAGGAATCTGCGCGCCGGGCTCGAAGCTCGGCCGGTTCCAGATCTCGTCGGTGCTCGGCGAGGGCGCGATGGGAGTCGTGTACCTCGCCGCACGATCCCGGAGATCGAGCGGCCCGTCGCGATCAAGACGCTGCGCGCGATGGCGGAGGCGAGCGGCGCGGCGCGCGCCGAGCTCGAGGCGCGGTTCCTCAAGGAGGCGAAGCTCGCCGGCCGGCTCCAGCACCCCAACATCGTCACCGTCTACGAGGTCGGCCGCGAGGGCGAGGCCTCGCTTCATCGCCATGGAGTACGTCGACGGCGAGCCGCTCGACCGCGCTGCCTCGTCGGACGCCGGAGCCTCGCCGCTGCGGCGCGGATCGAGATCGTCCGGCAGGTCGCCAGGCCCTCGAGCACGCGCACGAGCGCGGCGTGCTCCACCGCGACATCAAGCCGGGCAACATCCTCGTCGCGCGCGACGGGCGCGTGAAGGTCACGGACTTCGGGATCGGAAAGCTCACTGGCGAGCGGCACGTCGGAGACCTGACGCGCACGGGCCAGATGATCGGGAAGCCCGGCGTACATGTCGCCCGAGCAGATCAAGGGAGAGAAGCTCGACGGCCGCTCGGACCTCTTCTCGCTGGGCGTCGTCACTCTACGAGCTGTTGACCGGCGCGCGCCCGTTTCCCGGCGAGTCGATCACGACGCTCGTCTACCAGATCCTCCACACCGAGCCGCGCGATCCGCTCGAGCTGCGGCGCGACCTGCCGCCCGTCGCGCGGCGAGGTCTTCGCGCGGCTGCTCGCCAAGCCGCCCGACCGGCGTCCGGCGGACGCGGCGGGTTTTCTGAAGGAGATCCGAAGGATCGAGGCGGAGCTTCGTGACGTCGCGCCGACGCAGGTGCTGTCGGCCGAACGCCTGACGGCCCCGCTCGAAGTCACGGCGCGGCGCGAGCCGCCGGTCCCTGCGGCCCCTCCGGCACCTGTCCCGCCTCCCGCGGTCCCGCCGTCTCCGCCGGTGCCCGCGTCTCGCCGTTCCGCCGAAGGATCGCGCCGGAGCTCCGGCCCGCTGATCTCTTCGGCGCGGCGGCCTTCCTCGCCGCGATCGCCTTCCTGCTCTGGATCTGGCGCTCGACCGGGCCGGCCCGAGGGGGATTCCGCCGGGATTCTCGCGACGCCGGCCCCGGCCGCCGTGCTTTCGCCGAAGCCGACCGCCTCCATTGCTCCGGCCGAGACCCCGCCGATGGCGCTACCGACTCCCGGGTCCGCCTTAGCCGCCGACGCGATCGTCGGCGCCACGCGGCTCGTCGAGACGGCTCCGGCGCCGACCCGCGCACGGCCGAGCCCGAGGCCCGCGGTCCCGACGGCCGCGCCTCCGTCGCCGCCGACCCCCGCGCCGGCCGCCGCGAGCACGAGTGCCGCCACGTCGGCCGAGCGCGCGCCCGAGGCCGACGACGCCGTGGCGGACAAGGTGTATCGCACGCGCCGCTTCGCGAAGTTCTCCGTCAGCCCCGACCAGGCGCGCCTGTATCTTGACGGGCGGTACACGGGCATCGTGGACGACTGGGACGACCGCGGCGGCGGCAGACGCTGCCCTTCGGGACGGAGGGGCGCCACCGGGTGCGCCTCGAGCTGCCCGGCTACCGCTCTCTCCACCTCGACGTGGTCGTGACGCCCGAGGCCGACGACGAGACCGTGGAAATCGACGAGGAGCTGAAGCGCCTCACCGAGTGGCCTATCCGAAGGTGAAGGCCCCCGCGGGTCGCACCGAGGGTCCGGTCGATCTTCAGCGTCGTTCCGCCGAGCGCCACCGTTTCCGAGAATGGCCGCGCGCTCGGGGCCGCGTCCGCCTTCGGCCCGGCCTCTCCGCTGAAGCTGAGCGGACCGGTGGTGCACGATCTGGTGATCGCCGCGCCGGGATTCGAGTCGCGCGTCGTCCGCATCCTCGTCTCCTCGAACGCGGTCGGCCGCAGGCCGTGGTGACGCTGGCGTTGAAGCCGCTTCCGGCCGCCTCGAATAGGGTGCGGGTCGGCTCCTAACCCGGCCCGGCCATCATCCTCCAGCGCGCGAGCCGCTCGGCGGTCTCGACGCATCGCCGCGCCGCGAGCCGGCAGAGGAGGACGCGAGAGCTCCGCGCAGCCCTCCGGGTCGGAACGCTCGAGCGTCTCGAAACGCGGCCGCGCGAGGACGAGGAGCACGGCCTCCTCGTGCGCGCGCGCGTCGGCCGAGCGGCCGGCGAGCTCGGGATCGAGCAGCGCCATCTCGCCGAAGATCTCGCCGGGTCCGAGGATCGCGAACGCCTCCTCGCCGCCCGCGAGTCCGCCGGGAGATGCGGACGCGCCCGCGCGCGATCGACGAAGAGCGCGTCGCCGGGGTCGCCCTCGCGGAAGAGGAGCGCCTCCGGCGGGGTAGCGGCGCTCCTCGGCGAAGGCCGCGAAGAGGAAGCGGTCGGATTCGGCCGAGGCCGCCGGTCGTAAGCGAACGCGGGACTGGTCCTCGAGCCGAGAGCGACGCCGCGCCGCCCTCCGGCGGCCTGCGGGAGGCTCGGCGGCGGGCGCCTGCGTCCGGGAAGAACTGCGCGGAAGAGGTCGTTCAGCCGCGCGAGGCGGCGCGAGCAGGCAAGCGCGCAGGTGCCGCAGCCACGCCGCGCGGTCCGGCTCGTCGGCGAAGAAGTCGGCAGTGAAGCCGAGCAGCGTCGCGGGCCCGGCCGCGCGCGCGTCGGCGCCGCGCGGCGACCCGAGCAGGGCCTCCTCGCCGACGAAGTCGCCCGCGGGCGCCTCGCCCAGCGGCTGCGGCGCCGACCGGCGTCGGCGCGCACGAGCTCGATGCGGCCCGGACACGACGAGCGAGATCTCGCCGGACGCGCTCGCCCGGCGCGGTAGAGGAAGCTCCCGGCCGCGAGCCGCCGCAGCTCGCCGCCCGACGCCGCCGCGAAGAGCGCGCGGTCGCCGAGGCCCGCGAGGGCGGGCATCTCCGCGAGGCGCCGCGCGCGCTCGAGCACGCCCTCGGCGCGACGGCGCCGCGGCGGACGAGGAACGCGAACAGGCCGGCGGAGCGGTCGGGCGAGCCGGACTCCCGGGCGGCGCCGCCGCGCGGCGTCCTCGCGAGGCGGTCCGCGCCGCGGCCGACGGCGGATCCGTCCAGCCGGGATCGGCTCGGGCGCGAGGGCCCGCGCCGCCTTGAGGAAGCGCGCGTCGGTGGCGTCGGGCAGGCCGTCGGGCCGCAGCAGCGCCGCCTCGAGGAGGTCGCCGACGGCGTCGGCGAAACCGCCGCTCGAGGAAGGCGAGCCGTCCCGCGCGCCGAGGCGATGCGCGGGATCGAAGGGATTGCGCTGCCGGGCCTCGTCGAGAGCGGCGCGCCTCGCGAACTCGTAGGCTCGAGCAGGAGTCGCGACGAGGACGGGATCGTTGCCGTCGAGGGCGTAGGGGCGAGCCTGGTCGGCGCGCCCGCGGCGATCAGGACGCGGGCGAGCGAAGCCGCGCGGCCTCCGGTTCTGCGCTCCAGGTCTCGCGAGACGATAGAGCATGTCCGCTCCGGCGAGCAGCCGGCGTCTCGCAGGGCGGGCCGCGACGCGGGCCGACGTCATCGGAGGTCGGCATCCTCGGGCTCGCGTGATTCTACGGGAGGCGCGAACACGGTCAGAGCCGCGGCCGCGCTCGCCGGAATCGCGCGTCCGGTTGTGCTAATTTCCCCCTCCGCATGTGCCGCCGCCGCCGAGCGAAGCCGTCGCCTCAAGCGCACGCCGCTCTACGACGTTCACCGCGAGCTCGGCGCAGGCTGATCGACTTCGGCGGCTGGGAGATGCCCGTCCAGTACGCCGGCATCCTCGAGGAGCACCGCGCCGTGCGCGAGCGCGTCGGGCTCTTCGACGTCTCCCACATGGGCGAGTTCGAGGTCACGGGCCCGGGCGCGCTCGCGGCGCTCCAGCGCCTGACGCCGAACGACGTCGCGCAAGCTCGCCGACGGCCGCATCCACTACTCGGCTTTCCTGACGGAGCGCGGGCACGTTCGTCGACGACCTGCTCGTCTACCGGCGAGGCGCCGGACGCGTACCTGCTCGTCGTCAACGCCGGCAACACGCCGAAGGACTTCGCCTGGGCCAGCGCGCGCGCGCGGGCCGACGTCGCGGTCGAGGACCGCTCGCGACCGACTACGCGCTCATCGCGGTCCAGGGGCCGAAGGCCGCGGCGCTGCTCGCGGCCGCGTCTGCCGATCCGGATCCGTCGGACCTGCACGTACTACGGCTTTCGCGAACGGACGCGTGCTCGGCGCTGCCGGCGCTCGTCTCGCGCACCGGCTACACGGGCGAGGACGGCTTCGAGGTCTACTGCCGCCCGGACGGACGCGCGAGCGATCTTCCGGGCGCTGCTCGAAGCGGGCAGACCGGACGGCGTCGCGCCGTGCGGCCTCGGCGCGCGCGACACGCTGCGGCTCGAAGCGAAGATGGCGCTCTACGGCAACGACATCGACGACACCGTCACGCCCTGGAGGCGGATCTCGGCTGGATCGTGCAAGCATGGGCAAGGGAGACTTCATCGGCCGCGACGCGCTCGCGCGCGCAGAAGGCAGGCGGGCGTGCCGCGCAAGCTCGTCGGGTTCGAGATGGTCGACCGCGGCATCGCGCGCCACGGCTATCCCGCGCGGACGGCGGCGGGCCCGGGCGTCGTGACGTCCGGGCACCCACTCGCCGACGCTCGGCAAGCCCGATCGGCCTCGCGCTGCTGCCGGCGGCCGCGGCGCGCGGTCGGGACCGAGTTCGAGGTCGACATCCGCGGGCGCGCCGGCGCAGGCCCGCGTCGTCGCGACGCCGTTCTACAAGAGGAAGAAGGAGGTGACCGCGTGAATCCCGACGATCTGCCGCTACGCGCGAGAGCCACGAGTGGGTCCGCGATCGACGGCGACGTCGGAACGATCGGGATCACCGAGCACGCCCAGAAGGAGCTGGGCGAGATCGTCTACCTCGAGCTTCCCGAGGTCGGCCACGTGTTCAACGCGGACGAGGAGTTCGGCACCGTCGAGTCGGTCAAGGCGGTCTCGGAGCTCTTCATCGCCGGTCTCCGGCGAGGTCGTCGAGGTCAACAAGGCCGCGGTGGCGGAGCCCGGCATCGTCAACGACGACCCGTTCGGCGACGGCTGGCTCATCAAGCTGAAGCTCTCGACCGACGAGGAGGTCGGCAAGCTCATGTCGGCCGAGCGTACGCCGAGTACGTCCGCGAGGAAGAGCAGGAGAAGTGAAGTTCCTTCCGACCTCCGACGCCGAGCGGGCCGCGATGCTCGCCGCGATCGGCGTCGCGCTCGATCGACGATCTCTTCGCGTCGATCCCGGCCGCGGTGCGCCGGCGCGCCCGAACCTGCCGCCGCCGATGTCGGAGATCGAGATCCGGCGGTTCCTGGGCGGCCTCGCGCAGCAGAACGCGAACGCGCGCGACACGGCGTTCTTCCTGGGCGCCGGGCTGTCTACAACCACTACGTCTCGGCGATCGCCGACCAGATGCTCTACCGCGCGGAGTGGCTGACCGTCGTACACGCCGTATCAGCCGGAGGTCTCCCAGGGCACGCTCCAGTCGATCTTCGAGTTCCAGACGCACATCTGCCTGCTGACGGGGCTCGACGTCGCCAACGCCTCGCTCTACGAGGGCGCCTCGGCGCTCGTCGAGGCGCTGCTGATGGCCGAGCGGCTCTCGCGCGGGCGGACGCCGCGCCGTGCTGTCGGCGGGCATCCACCCCGAATACCGCGAGACGGTCCGGACGTACTTCGCCAACCTCGACCTCGAGGTCGTCGAGGTCCCGCTCGGGCCCGACGGCGCGACGGACGCGCGCGGCGCTCGCGGCCGCCGTGGACGAGAAGACGTTCGCCGTCGCGGTGCAGTCGCCCAACTTCTACGGCGTCGTCGAGGACTGGAACGCCGGCTCGGCCGCCGCGCACGCGAAGGGCGCGCTCTCGGTCGCGGTCGTGGCCGAGGCGGTCTCGCTCGCCCTGCTCGCGCCGCCGGGCGAGGGCGGCGCCGACATCGCCTGCGGCGAGGCGCAGTCGCTCGGCGTGCCGATGCACAACGGCGGCCCGCTGCTCGGCTTCCTCGCCTGCCGGACGGCGCACCAGCGGCAGATCCCGGGCCGCCTCGTCGGGCAGACGCACGACGCCGAGGGCCGGCGCGCCTTCTGCCTGACGCTCTCGACCCGCGAGCAGCACATCCGCCGCGAGAAGGCGACCTCCAACATCTGCACGAACCAGGGCCTGATGGCGCTCGCCTCGAACATCCACATGTCGCTGCTCGGGAAGGAGGGCCTGCGCGAGGTCGCCATCCAGAGCCACGCGAAGGCGGAGTACCTGAAGGGCGGATCGCGACGCTGCCCGGGCTACCGGCTTCCGTACGCGGGCCCGACCTTCAACGAGTTCGTCGTCGAGGCGCCCGAGGCCGCGGCGCCGCTGCTCGCGCGGCTGGCGCGGCGCGGGATCCTCGGCGGCGTGCCGCTCTCGCGCTACGACGCGCGGAGCCGAGCGCCGATTCCTCGTCGCGGTCGACGGAGATGAACACGCGCGAGGAGATGGATCGGCTCGTCGCGGCGCTGGCGGAGAGGCTGCGTGAGCGTCGAGGTCGAAGAGAAGGCCGGCGCCGCCGACCGCGGCGACCGCGCTCCGTCCCGAGCCGCGCCACGAGCCGCTCGTCTTCGAGCGCTCGGGCGAGGGGAAGGTCGGCTACTCGCTGCCGCCGCTCGACGTGCCCGAGGTCATCGCGATCCCCGAGACGCTCCGCCGCGCGGAGATCGCGGGGGAGACGGAGGTCTCGGAGGTCGAGGTCGCGCGCCACTTCACGCGCCTCTCGCGGCTGAACTTCTCGATCGACCAGGGCCTCTATCCGCTCGGCTCCTGCACGATGAAGCACAACCCGCGCATCAACGAGGAGATGGCGCGGCCTGCCGGGCTTCGCCGCCGCGCATCCGCTCGCGCCCGAGGAGGTCTCGCAGGGCACGCTCGAGCTCGCGTGGCGGCTCGAGCAGGCTCCTGATCGGAGCTGACGGGTCTCGCGCGCGTGACGCTGCAGCCCTCGGCCGGCGCGCAGGGCGAGCTCGCCGGGAATCCTCATGGTCCGCGCGGCGCTCGAGAAGACGCGGCAACCCGCGCAAGACCGTCCTCATCCCCGACTCGGCGCACGGCACGAATCCCGCCTCGGCGCACTTCGCCGGCTACAAGGTCCAGGAGCTCAAGTCCAACGCGCGCGGCACGCTCGACCTCGACGTGCTCGAGGAGGCGATGACCGACGACGTCGCGGCGCTGATGCTGACGGTCCCGAACACGCTCGGCATCTTCGAGGACCGGATCCTCGACATCGCCGCAGATCGTCCACGCGAAGGGCGGGCTACCTCTACTGCGACGGCGCGAACTTCAACTCGTTCGTCGGGCGTCGCCAAGCCCGGGCTCATGGGCATCGACGTCATGCACATGAACCTCCACAAGACCTTCTCGACGCCGCACGGCGGCGGAGGGCCCGGGCTCGGGCCCGGTGGCGGTCACCGAGACGCTCGTGCCGTTCCTGCCGCGCCCGACCGTCGAGCGCCGGCGCCGACGGGACGCTTCACGCTCGACTTCGACCGGCCCGAGTCGATCGGCCGGCTGCGGACGTTCCTCGGCAACTTCGGGATGTTCGTGCGCGCGCTCGCCTACATCGCGGCCTACGGCAACCGGATCGGCGAAGTCGCGCAGGGCGCGGTCCTGAACGCGAACTACATCCGCGCGGGGCTCGCCGGCGTCTACCACCTGAAGTACGACGCGCCCGACGATGCACGAGGTCGTCTTCTCCGACAAGAGGCAGGCCGAGCACGGCGTCTCACAACGTCGACATCGCGAAGCGGCTGATGGACTACGGCTTCCATCCGCCGACGGTGTCCTTCCCGCTGATCGTGCACGGGCGCGCTCATGATCGAGCCCACCGAGACCGAGGGGAAGCCGGGGCTCGACGCCTTCGTGGACGCGATGCGCGACGATCGCGCGCGAGTGCGAGGAGAGACCCGGAGATCGTGCGAACGGCGCCCGCACACGACGCCGGTCCGCCGCGTCGACGAGGTCGGCCGCGGCGCGCAACCTCGTGTTGCGCTGGAAGCCCTGAACAGGCGCCTCGGCGATCCGGCCGTTCGCCGACGCCGGCGATCACTCGCTTCGCGATATCTTGGCAGACTCGACCATGAGCGACGCCTTCCACCGAAAGTGCCCGCTCTGCGGCGGCGACATGCTGCGCTCGCGCAGCAATACGTCGGGCTACACGACGTACTTCTGGAAGAAGCCCTGGAAGCGGGCCTTCTTCGCTGGGGAGCCGAGAAGGTCTATCCCTGGGCGTGCATGGGATGCGGCGTCGTCCTCTTCTACCTCGACCGCCTGCCCGCGGTCGCCGAGGAGTACCGCGAAGCCCGCGAGCCGTCCGGCCGTCGCCCGACGGATCACCCGCGCCGATCAAGCCGTGATCGCGATCGGCTACCTGGACGGCCGCCGTCTCTCGCGCGCGGTCATCGCGGGCGCGCACTTCGTCGCCGAGCGCGCCGAGGCCCTCAACAAGATCAACGTCTTTCCGGTGCCCGACGGCGACACCGGCACCAACGTCGCCTCGACGCTCCAGAAGATCGCCGCCGGGATCTCGCGCATGCGCCAGCGCCACGTCCGCGAGATGTCGCGCGACGCTCGCGGACGAGGCGGTCGGCGGCGCCCGCGGCAACTCCGGCGCGATCCTGGCGCAGTTCTTCTGCGGGTTCTCCGAGGGGCTGCCCGATGCGCCGCGGGTCTCGACCGCGGACTTCGGCGCCGCGGTCGTCAAGGCCGCCGAGTCGGCGTACGCGGCGATCGCGCGGCCCGTCGAGGGGACGATCCTGACGGTCATCCGCGACTGGGCGCGTCACGTCGCGGACCGGGCCGAGCGAGAGTCCGCGACTTCGGCGTGCTCCTGCCCGAGTCGCTCGAGAGGGCGAAGGCACCTCGCTCGAGAACACGCCCAAGCAGATGAAGGCGCTTGCAGAAGGCGGGCGTCGTGGACGCGGGCGCGCAGGGCTTCGTGTACCTGCTCGAGGGGATCGTCCGGTACCTCCGCGAGGCGGCCGCGGCGCGGCGCCCGCGGCGACCGCGCCGGAGGAAGTCCGGGCGGCGATCTTCGACCGGACGCCCGAGGCGATCCTGTTCCGGTTCTGCACCGAGGCGCTGCTCGAGGGCGACGCGCATCGACCGCGACGCGCTGCGGCGGGAGGTCGCGCTGCTCGGCGACTCGATCGTCATCGCCGGTGGCGCGGCGCGCGTGCGCCTCCACGTCCACACCAACGAGCCCGAGAGGGTCTTCGAGGCCGCCGCGCGCTTCGCCGAAGTGGCGCAGACGAAGGTCGAGGACATGCGCGCGCAGCACGAGTCGCGCTTCGACCAGAACCGCGCCGAGCGCGTCGGGATCGTGACCGACTCGACCTGCGACCTGCCGCCGATCGCTCCTCGAGGAGCTCGGCGTCGGGCGTCGTGCCGGTGCGCGTCTACTTCGGCTCGGAGAACTACCTCGACAAGGTCACGATCACGCCGTCCGAGTTCTACGCGCGATTCGCGGTGACCGGACGTCGCACCGAAGACCTCGCAGCCGCCGCCGGCGGACTTCACGCAGGTCTACGAGAACGTCGCGACCCACGCCGGGATCGATCGTGTCGATCCACCTGTCGGCGCGCTCTCTCGGGGACGTACCAGGCGGCGGTCGTGGGCGCGCGGCGGGTCGAGAAGACGCACATCGAGCACGTGGACAGCCGGAACGTCTCGGTCGGGCTCGGGCTCGTCGTGCGCGCGGCGGCCGAGGCGGCGCGCGGCGGGCAAGACGGCCGCCGAGGAGGTCGTCCGATCGCCCGCGAAGACGGCGGCGCGAGTCACGCGCGTCTTCGTCGCCGTGCCGACGCTCGAAGCACCTCGTGCGGGGCGGCCGCGTCTCCGCCGCTGAAGGGGCTGTCTCGCGAGGATCCTCGGGCTGCTCCCGGTCCTGACGATCACGCGCGGAGGGCAAGGTCGACGCCGCCGGCCAAGGCGCGCGGCTTCGAGGCGGCGCGCCGCAAGATGATGCGGCTGCTCTTCGCCGAGGCCGCGGACGCGGGCGAGCGGCGGCCGCGCGGCGGTTCGGCGTGGCGCACTGCGACGCGGAGGAGCGCGGCCGAGGAGCCTCGCGCGCGAGATCCGCGAGCGCTATCCCGAGTCCGACGTCATGATCGTCGAGTGCGGGCCGGCGCTGGGCGCGCACGGCGGACCGGGCGCCGTGGCCGTGGCGGTGCTGGCCTGACCGTCCTTGCCGCGGATCCTCACCGTCGGCCACTCGAACCATCCGCTCGAGGCGTTCCTCGGAATCCTCCGCGCGCACGGCATCGCGCGCGTCCTCGACGTGCGGCGTTATCCGGCCTCGCGCAAGTGGCCGCAGTTCGGAGCGGCGGAGCTCGCGCGGAGTCTTCCGGCGGCGGACATCGACTATGTCGGCCTGCCGGAGCTCGGCGGGCGGCGCAAGCCCCGTCCGGATTCGCCGCACACAGCGTGGAGGCAGGACGCGTTTCGTGGTTATGCGGACTTCATGGACACGCCGGAGTTTGCCGCCGGGCTCGCGAACGTCGAGCGCCTGGCCGGTGAGAAACGATCCGCCATGCTGTGCGCCGAGGCCGTGCCGTGGCGATGCCACCGATCGCTGATCGCCGATGCGCTCCTCGCGCGGGGCTGGCAGGTCGAGGACGTGATCTCGGAAGCGCCGGCCCGTCCTCACGCGCTGCCCGCGTTCGCGCGTGTGGAGGGGAAGCGGGTCATCTACGACGAGACGAGGGACTAAGGACTGAGGACTGATTCTTCTGCGCCTGACGAGAAATCAGTCCCTAGTCCCTCGTCCTCGGTCCCTCGTCAAACTTCAAGTACCCCTCTCCCACCCGGATCACCCGCCCGCCCACGACGACCTGCGCGATGGCGCGCCCTTTGACCCGCACTTCGGCGAAGAGCGTCGAGGGGCGGTCGAGCGCGTGCCCCTGCTCGAAGACGAGCGAGACGACCGGCGTGACCGTCACGGCGGCGTTCGCGACGAGGTAGGCCGCGAGCGCTCCGGCAGCGGCGCCCGCGCCCGGGATCTCGACCGAGCCGCCCGTGTCGAATGCCCGCGTGTGAGCCGCCGCGCGGGCGGCGATCGTCTCCTTGGTGAAGGCGTAGACGAGGGAGGTCTCTCCGCCTTCGAGGAGCCCGCGCAGCAGGTCGTAGCGCGGCCGCGCCTTCTGAAGCGCCGCGAGCGTCGCGACCGGTACGATGAGGACCGGCAGTCCCGTCGAGACGATCTGAAGCGGCTGGTTCGACGCCTGGATCTCCGCCTCTTCGAGGCCGAGCGCCACCGCCGCTCGGGACACCATCTCCGACGCCAGCGGCGCGCCTGTGACGGGAGGCTTCTGCGTCAGCCGCAGCATCGCGATCAGGCCGTCCGCGATCGAGAGCTCGACGGGCACGAGCGTTCCGTCGACCTCGTGCGCCGCGCGGACGACCGAGGAGGCTGGCGCCGAGGCGCTCGCCGCCGCGTGGACGAAGTGCGCGCCGAGGGCCGGATGGCCCGCGAACGGGACCTCGCGGTCGCGCGAGAAGATCCGCAGGCGAAACGCCGCTCCGGGCATCTTCGAGGGAAAGAGAAAAGCGGTCGCGGCGTGGTCCATCTCGCGCGCGATGGACTGCATGGCCGCGTCGGACAGGCCGTCCGCCTCCGGAAAGACGGCGAGGGGATTGCCGGAGAGCGGCCGGTCCGCGAAGACGTCCACGAGGACGAACCGGCGCGCCGCGGTCACGGCAGGCGCCTGGCGGCGAGCAGCAGCACGTCGCGCGGTCCCGGCGCCGCGCCCATCTTCTTGCCGTCGGCGACGATCTTTGCGAAGCCGGCGGTGATTGGATGGCCCTGCGACTCGCGGGCGAGCCAGACGAGGAGGTCCTCCGGCGGAATCGGCCGGGCCGAGAAGCGCACCTGCGAGAGTCCGCGCGACGCGAGGACGAGCAGGTCGCCCGGGAGCGTCGGGTATTCCGCCGAGGAGACACGGCCGTCGGAGGAGGCCGGGCCCGGCACGGGACGTCCCTCGCGGAGGAGGAGCGGCAGCTCCGTTCCCGCCGCCGCGATCGCGAGCTTGTCGCCCGACCAGACGGCCGCCGCCACGAGGCCCGACGGCTCGCTCTCCAGGACGCGCCCCACGACCTCGGAGGGGGCCGAGGAAGCGAGCGCGGGCCGGGCCGCAGCCACGGCCTTCAACAGCGGGCCGAACGACTCCTCGGGATCCCGCGCGTCCTCGACGAGCAGGAAGGCGAGCCGTCCCGGCGACGCCTCGACGCCGAAGCCGATGAGGTTCCAGTCCTCCGACCGCCAGCGCAGCGGCGCCGACTCGAATCCCGGCGTCTCGGGCCAGGCGCCCGGCGCGAGCAGCGCCGCCGCGCCCCGCGTGACCGCTTCGGCGCCCTCCCGCCTCGCCCGCGCCACCGCCGCCTCGTGCTGGCGCACGCCTTCGACGGCGAGCGCGGCGTGCGTGCCGACCTCCTCGAGGAACTCCTCGTCTTCCTTGGTGAAGACGCCCTGTCGCTTGTTCAGGATCTCGACGACGCCGACGATCTCGCCGGTCGGCGTCCGCATCGGCACGGCCAGGATCGTCTGCGTGTGGAATCCGGACGCGGCGTCCACGTTCGCTTGTCGAACCGCGGGTCGCCGTAGGCGTCGCCCGTGTTGATCGTCGCGCCCGGTCTGCGCCACCGTGCCGGCGATGCCGTGCCCGACCTTGAGGCGGATCGGCTGCACGGCGCCGCCCTCGAGGATCTGGCTGACGAGCTCGTCGGTGCCCGGCTCGCGCAGGAAGATCGTGCCGCGCTCGGCGTCGGTCTCGGAGGTCGCCGTCTTCAGGATGATGCGGAGCGTCTCGGTCGGGTCGAACGTCGCGGCGAGCGACTTGTTCGCCTCGAGGATCACCATCAGCTTGACCATCCTGGCCCGCGTGACCGACACCTCGGCGAGGACGCGGTCGAGGACCTGGCCCTCGAAGCGCGCGATCGCGTCCGACAGGGCGTCGCGTCGGGGAACCGCGCGGCGGGATCCTTGGCGATCGGCGCGGTCGAGGATCGACGAGGAGCTCCGGCGGCAGGTCGGGACGCAGCGTCTCGCTTTGGGCGGCGCCTCGGCGAGGACGCGGCGGACGAGGCGCGCCGTGTCGTTGTCGTCGAAGGGGACCCGCCCCGTGAACATCTCGTAGAGCAGGACGCCCATGGCGTAGACGTCGGTCGCCATGCTGGGCGTCTTCGCCCCGCAGCAGCTCCGGCGCGAGGAACTGCGGCGTGCCGGGGACGGTGTCTTCCTTGCTCGCCCTGGTAGAGGGCCTGCTCGATGGCGATGCCGAAGTCCATCAGGTGCGGCATGCCGTCTTGCGTCGACGATGACGTTCTCGGGCTTCAGGTCCCGGTGCAGCACGCCGATGCGGTGCGCCGCCGCGAGCCCGCCGCAGATGCCCTTGGCGATCGCGAGGCCGCGCCCGAGCGGCAGCGTCTTCTCGTCGTCCTCGATCTCCTTGAGCGTCCGGCCCGGCAGGAACTCCATCGAGACGAACTCTTCGCCGTCGATCTCGACGAGGTCGTAGACGCGGCAGACGTTCTCGTGCGTGACGCTGCGCGACAGGATGATCTCGCGCCGCAGCGTCTCGCGGCGCTCCGGCGACATGCGGTCGGGCCGGATGCGCTTCAGCGCGATGTCGTGGTCGAGCTTCAGGTCGCGCGCCCGGTACACGACGCCCATGCCGCCGAAACCGAGCACGCGGTCGATCCGGTATCGATCGCCGAGGAGCGTGCCGGCTTTGAGCGGCTTGTCGGAGCCGGGAGCCTTCGTCCCGTTCTGCGGTGGGGCGCTCGCTCTCGCGGGGCATGGGCGGAGATTCTATAGAGGCGGCGGCGCCCGCGGTCGGAAACTTGAGGAGCCGGACGGCGCGCAGGAGTAAGCTTGAGTCGCTTCGCGGCTTCCGAGCGTGCGGACGGCAAGCCGCTTTGGCGCAGGAGGAACCGTGACGACACCTCGACGGGTCCCGACGCCTCTGCGTTGTCCCTGGCCGCGGCGGGATTGCTGGCCGCCGCTCCCGCCTTTCCCTCCGGTTTCCAGATCATGACCCAGGGCGCCCGCGCCACGGGCATGGGGCTCGCCTTCACGGCGGTGGCCGACGACCCCTCGGCCATCTTCTACAACCCGGCGGGCATCGGGTTCCAGGACCACTTCTCCGTCGAGCTCGGCGCGGGCTTCATCACGAAGCTCGACGGGGGATTTCGACGGCGGCGAACCCGTTCCCCGGCGTCGGCGCGAACGGTGAGCAGCACAAGACGACGTTCGTGACTCCCGAACTTCTACGCGGTCGTCCCGCTGACCGCGGAGTTCAAGTTCGGCCTCGGCGTCTTCTCGCCGTACGGCCTCGGATTCCGCTGGGACGACCCGCCCCGACCTACCCGTGGCCCGGCCGGTTCATCTCGCAGAACGCCGTCATCCAGACGGTGGACATCAACCCGGTCTTCTCCTGCAGCCTGACACCCGAGCTCTCGATCGCCGGCGGGCGCCGACTACCGCTTCTCGCAAGGTGCAGCTCGAGCGCAACAACGGGACGATCGACCGTCTCACCAACGCGGTCGAGGACTCGCCCACGTCAAGCTGAACAGCTCGATCTGCGGACAACAGCGCCTGGGGCTGGAACGCGGCGTCCTCTTCAAGCCGGCGCGATCCTTCTCGATCGGCGCCGTCCTACCGGAGCAAGATCAGGGTCGACTACGACGGGCGACGGCGAACTTCACGCAGCATCCTGACCGGCAACGCGGCTGATCGACGCCCTCGTGGCCTCGCGCCTGCCGCAGGGCCCGCAGCCGGTGACGACCTCCATCGAGTTCCCGGGAGCCTCGAACCTCGGCATGGCCTTCGTGATCGCCAAGAACACGACGCTCTCGCTCGAGGCGGACTGGACGGAGTGGTCGAAGTTCTCGCAGCCTGAACATCGACTTCCCCGACGCGGCGATCCCGGGCCTCGACCGGACGACGAACTGGAAGGACACCTGGGCCTACCGCTTCGGCCTCGAGAAGAAGTTCGGCAACTGGGCCGTGCGCAGCGGCTACTACTGCGACAACACGCCGCAGCCCGACGTCCGACGTCGGGCCGATCCTGGCGGACAACGACCGCAACGGGTTACACGGCCGGCTTCGGCTACAACACGCCGAAGTGGGGCTTCGACGTCGCGGACCTGTACCTGCAAGTCAAGGACCGGACGATCACTCGGCGCCGAACACCGACAGCTTCTATCGGCACGTACTACAGCGAGTCGGTCAACATCGCGATCGCGAGCTTCCGGTTCTCGTTCTGAGGAGGAGAGCAGAGACATGATGAAGAAGAGATCGCTCCGCATCGCCGCGGCGCTCGCGCGCGCCGGCGTCCTTCTGGCGGCCGCGCTCTTCCGCCCAGACCGCGTTCCACAAGTACGTCGCCCTGGGCGACAGCCTCGGCGCCGGCCACGAGGGCAACTGCCTGGTCCAGCGCAACCAGCTGCTCGTGCGCGTCGATCCTGCTCGCCGACGCCATCGGCAGACGGACTTCCAGCAGCCGCTCTGATCGACGAGGTGCCCCACCGGTCCCGCTGACGAGCTATCCGTGCCTGGGCGCGGTCTCGACCGCCAGCGGCGATCACCGTCGGGATCATTTCGCAGAAGGGCGGGCCGCTCAACGCGAGCCTCCCGCGGCCCTACGACAATCTCGGCCTTCAACGGCGGGCCCCGCGTGCGGGACTTCGTGGACCTGCGGGTCTCGGTGCCGGGCCGCTCGGACCTGGACAATTACGCGGCGCTCGTGCTGCGCAACTGTCCCGGGCAGCCCGTTCGACGGCACGAACGCGGTCGAGCAGGCGGACCTCCTTGAACCCCGACCTGATGCGCTCTGGGTCGGCAACAACGACGTTCTCGGCGCGGCGACCCGCGGCGTCGTCGTGGACGGCGTGACGCTGACGCCGGTGGCCGACTTCGAGGCGAAGTACACCGAGGTCCTGCAGACGATTCTGCGCGTCCGGCCGCACGATCGTCACGTTCACGATTCCCGACGTCACGTCCATCCCGCTCTTCACCACGACTGCCGCCGATCGTGATTAATCCGGGCACGCAGCAGCCCGTCCTCGTCGGCGGCCAGACCGTTCCGCTGCTCGGTTCGCGCGACGCTGCCTCCGGAGTGCCCGGTGGCCCCGTGCCCGATCCCGGCAGGGACGCTTCTGAACACGATCCTGGCCGGTCGGATGATGCAGCAGGGCGTCGGGATCCCCGCGGCGCTCGGCGGGCTGGCGGTGGAGGGCTCGGGCAACCTCGACACGGCGCTGCCCGACGGTTCCTTCACGCCTCCCGCCGGTCCGCTCGTGCCGGGCGTGCTGCTCTATCCCGACGAGGTCGACCCAGCTCCTGCAGCGCACGGGAGAGATCAACGCGAGCATCGCAACCGTCTCGTCCGCGAACGGGGCCGTTCTCGTCGACATGAACGCGATCTTCGCCGGCATGGCAACGGAGGGCTACACGATCGGCGGCATCACGTTGACCACCGCGTTCCTGTCGGGCGGCCTCTTCTCGGGCGACGGCGTTCACCCGTCGGCCATCGGCTACGCGATCGTCGCCGACGAGATCATCCAGGCCTTCAACGAGGCCACGGGCATCGTCATCCCGCGACCCAACTTCGCGGCGGCGCTCTTCACGCCGAACGTCCCGAGCTTCGGGGCGGCCGTGACGACCGCCGGGCTTCGTGCCGGATTCCTGGATGCTGCAGCTGCCGTACCTGCTCGGTGGCTCCGCCGCCGCCGGTGCCGCGACTGCCGCTCGTCGAAGCGACGAGCCGCCCGCGCCGTCGACCCGCACGGTCTCGCGGTAGCGGCGGCCGGAGACGAGGAGGCCCCGGCGACGGTCCCGGGGCCTCCGAGAATTTGCCCCGGTGGACGGCCCGGCGCCGTCTCTGCTAGATTTCGCCGTCTTTTTCGAGGGGTGGAGCGGCCCATGATGATTCCGGCGACACAGATTCGCAGCGGCATGCTCATCATCCACAACGGGGAGCTGCACCGCGTCCACGACATGGTCCACAAGACGCCCGGCAACCTGCGGGGCTTCGTCCAGGCCAAGATGCGCAACCTCCGCTCGCGGCTCCATGAACGAGCACCGGTTCGGCTCGACCGACCGGGTCGAGAAGGCCTCGCTCGACGAGCGCGAGATGGAGTACCTCTACTCCGACGCCGCCGGCCACCACTTCATGGACCAGCGACCTACGACCAGGTCACGCTCTCCGACGAGGTGATCGGCGAGCAGATGAAGTACCTGCTGCCGAACACCGTCGATCCACGTGGACTTCTACGAGGGCAACCCGGTCGGCATCGAGCTGCCCAACACCGTCACGCTCAAGGTCACCGAGACGCAGCCCGGCATGAAGGGCGCGACGGCTTCGGCCTCCTACAAGCCGGCGACGCTCGAGACGGGCCTGCAGGTGATGGTGCCGCAGTTCGTCGAGGCGGGCACGCGCATCAAGATCGACACGCGCGACAACAGCTACCTCGAGCGCGGCTAGACGCGGCGGCCGCGATCGCGCCGGTCATCAGCGCGGAGCCGATATGCTGAATCAGCATAATCGTTGAGCCGATTGGCCTTTTTCGCTTGACCGCCCCTTCACGCGCCTTCAGATAATCCGTTGCGTGCGGAAGGACGTCGGTCATGCCGGCGGCTGTCCTGGCCGCCGCGTTCTCCTTGGTCGGGCTCGCCGGAGGCGAAGCCCAGCACAAAGGTGCTACGCCGAAGACGACGCCGGCGCCGTCGTCAAGTCGGCGCCGAAGGCCGCGAGCCGAAGCAGCACTCGCCACGCCGCCGCCAAGTCCGAAGCGCCGCGGCGGCCAGAGCTCGACACGCCGCAAGACGCGCGCGCCGCGCGATCCATCAGGACGCCGAGCACCGGTCGTCGCTCGAGTGGATCGAGGTCGGCCCGCCCGCGCCCGAGTCTACGGCCCGTTCCTGCCGCCGTCCGAGCTCTACGACTACCCGCCGCCGCCCTGCGCACCCGAACGACGTCGTCGTCGAGGCGCACCTCCACGAGGACGAACCGCCGACGCCGGCTTCCGAGGAAGCGGAGCGGCGAGGAGGCCGTCGACGCCTCCGCCGAGCCGAGCGGCTCGTCTCGATCGCGTCGGCCCGGTCGCTCGGCTCGCTTCTGCGGCCCAAGTCGGCGTCGAGTCCACGCGTCACGCCCGAGGACGTGGACCTCGCGCGAGCTGCTGTCGGCCGGACTCCGGATCCCCGTCGAGGGCGTGGACGCGGAGAAGCTGCAGCGACTCGTTCCTGGACGTCGCGGGGCCGCTACCGCAAGCACCTGGCGATCGACATCGGGGCGCCCCGGGGCACGCCGGTGCTCGCCACGGCCGACGGCGAGATCGTCCGGCTCGCCGCGAGAAGCGGGGCGGGCATCACGATCTACCAGAAGGACGCCACCGGCAAGTACCTCCTCTTCTACTGCCACCTCTCCAGGTACGCCGACGGGCTCGCGGCTGGGCCGAACGGTCGAGAAGGGAGACGTGATCGGCTACGTCGGCTCGACGGGCCACGTGATCGGCGGCCCGCACCTGCACTTCTCGATCACGCGGGTGCCCGAGGACGACGACAACTTCCGCGCAGGGCTCGCGATCAATCCGTACCTGCTGTTCCTGGCCGGCGGTCCCGTAGCGGCCCGCTTCCGACCGCAGGCGGGAACGTCCGAGGCCTGAGATCCCGCGCGACTTCCTCCGGCGGCCAGCAGGCCGCTCCAGCCAGAGGTTCGTCAGCTTCTCCGAGACGGTGTTCTGGCGCAGGCGCGCGGCGAGGTTGTCCCAGTCCATCTCGTCGAGCTTCTGGTCCTGGTTGAAGCAGGAGAAGACGATCTCCTTCCTCGCCCGTCGCCGGGTCCACGTGCTTCTGGAGGCACTGGGCGCAGACCTCTTTCATCATGCACTGCATCGGCGAGTTGATCGAGCCGATGCCGACGTGGTCGCGGCGTCAGGTGCGGCGCGAGGACGCCGTGCCGGGCGCGGGCCACGGCCGCCATCATGCGGTCCGAGCCGATGACGATCATGCGGCTCGACGTCGGAGAGCGGGATCGCCGGGTCGCCGAGGCGTCCCGTCGCGTAGGCGACCATCGCCTCGACGATGTTGCCGACGAAGCTGCGGTCCGACGGGCGGCGGGCGGGGATCGGCTCGCCGCGGTCGACCGAGAGGACCAGCGCGTCGGCGGCCGCCTCGAGCTCCTCGCGCTTGTAGAAGTCCTCGGCCTTCTTGTAGCCGGCGAAGTAGATGACGCGGTTGCCCTGCGCGCGCGCCTTCTTGCCGATCGAGAAGAGCACGGCGTTGCCGAGCCCGCCGCCGCAGAGCAGGACCGTCCGTTCTCCGGGCAGCTCGGTCGCGCGTGCCGGTCGGTCCCATGACGACCACCGGCTCGCCGGGCTTCAGGACGCCGCAGAGGCGCGAGGAGCCGCCGATCTCGAGGGCGATCATCGAGAGGAGGCCCTTCTGCGCGTCGACCCAGGCGCCCGTCAGCGCCAGCGGCTCGATCAGGAGCGGCGATGCCGCCGAGCGCCGGCGCGCGGCGCCTCGAGGTTCTGGAGCCGGAAGAACTGCCCGGGCTGGAAGTTCGCGCGCCGCGGCCGGCGCGCGCACGACGACCTCGACGATCGTGGGCGTGAGGCGGTTGACCGCGACGACGCGTGCGGTCAGGGCGTCGTCGAGCCGTTCGCGGAAGGCGTCCCATTCGGCCGTCCGGCGCGGACGGGGCGCGGCGCCGCGGCTCGGGAACGACCGCCGCCGCGATCGCGCGGTAGCCGTTCTTGGCCGAGGCCATCGCCTTGACGACGTTGCCGTTGTAGGCGGGGTGGTTGTCGCCGAAGAACGTCACGAACTTTCCGTCGCGCGCGAAGCCCGTGAAGAAGGCGTCCTCGTCGTCGGCCGGGCGCGGGCTCGAGCGGATCCAGCCGTCCGCGCCGTCGCGACGGCCCGGTGGGGCTGGAAGAAGCGCCGCTTCTCGTCGAGCGGAAACGTGCCCGGGAACTCCTTCTCGTAGGTGATGTTCGGCGTCGTCCCGGCCGCGACGAGGCAGGACCGCGCGGGCAGCTCGACGACTTCGCCCGAGCCGCCGCGCAGGAAGCGCACCGCGGCGAGGTGGCCGTCGCTCGTCCGGGCACGGCCTCGTCGGGCTCGAGCGCCTCGACGAACGAGATCCCCTCCTCGAGCGCCTTGATGACCTCCTCGTGGTTCAGGCGGTAGGCGGGCGACTCCTCCATCGCGCGCCGGTAGACGATCGAGACGCCGCCCCATTCGCGGCAGAGTCGCGCGAGGTCCGGCGCTTCGCCGGCGGCGCGGGCCCGCTCGCGCTCGCTGGCGGACCGCGGCGCCGTGCGCGAGGAGGCGGTCGAGGATGCTCCCGCTCCTCGGCGTCGAACGGCGTCGCGGACGGCCTTCTCGCCGCGCTCGGCCAGGAGCGTCTCGTAGCGCGCGAGCGTCTTCTCGGCCTGGATCGGGTAGTAGGCGAGGAGCTCGGTCGCGGTGTCGATCGCCGTCAGGCCGCCGCCGATGACGACGGCCGGCAGCTCGGCCTGGAGGTTCGCGAGGGCCTCCTCCTTGAAGGCGCCGGTGAGCTGCAGCGCCATCAGGAAGTCGGAGGCCTTGCGGACGCCGCGGATGATGTTGTTCTTCATCGGGATGATCGTCGGCCGTCCGGCGCCGGCGGCGATCGCGACGTGGTCGAAGCCCGGCGTCGAAGGCCTGCTCGGCCGTCGAGCGTCCCGCCGAAGCGCACGCCGCCGAGGATCGCGAAGCGCGGCCGCCGCGCGAGCGTCAGGTGGATGAGCGTCAGGAAGTTCTTGTCCCAGCGGACCGTGATGCCGTACTCGGAGACGCCGCCGAAGCCGGCGAGCGGCCGCCGGTCGAGCGGGCGCGCGAGCTCCGCCTAGTCGCGGATCGGCGCGGATGCCGCCGCCGTCGCGCGCCGGTCCAGTCGGCCGGCAGCGGCTCGATCTTCAGGCCGTCGATGCCGACGACGCCGAAGCCCTCGTTCAGCAGGTAGTGCGCCAGCGTGTAGCCCGCCGGGCCGAGGCCGACGACGAGCACGTTCTTCCCGTTGTAGGGGAGCGCGAAGGGCCGCGTCGGCGTGGAGCGGGTTCCAGCGCGTCAGCAGGCCGTAGATCTCGACGCCCCACGGCAGCGCCAGCACGTCGGTCAGCGACGCCCGTCTCGATCTGCGGGATGTTGACCGGCTCCTGCTTCTGGAAGATGCAGGCCTTCATGCAGTCGTTGCAGATGCGGTGGCCCGTGCCGGGGCACATCGGGTTGTCGACGCAGACCAGGGCGAGCGCGCCGATCGAGTCGCCCTCGCGGCGCAGCTGCGTGCATCTCCGAGATCTTCTCGTCGAGCGGGCAGCCCGTGCAGGGCGACGCCGAGCGGGTTCTTCTGGAAGGCGCCGGTCTTCGCCGTCGAAGAAGCCCTTCGAGCAGGAGTCCTTCTCGCGCTCGTGGCAGAGGAGGCAGTAGTGCGTCTCTCCGAGGACCTCCCGGCGCGTCATGCGCGGGTCGGTCAGCGTGAAGCCCTCGCGTCGGCGCCGTCGGGACGAGCGGACCGACGCGCTCCTCGGGCAGCTCCGCGTTCGGCCGCTCGGTCTCGACCAGATGCGTGGTAGTCGAGGGTCTCCGGCAGATGGAAGGAGACCCAGTCCGGCGATCTCGCGGCGCAGGTCGGCGCGCGCCATGCGGAGACGGCACCAGAGCGCGTACGTGCTCGAGCAGGGATTCCAGGAAGGCCAGGAGCTCGCGGATCCGCCGGGCCGGCGGCGCGGGGCAGGCCCGCGGTTTTCGAAGCCCCCGCTCGGCCGGCGAGCTCGGCGCGCCCGCGCGCGGGCCCCGGCGTCGACCTCGGGGACCTTCTTCTGGCGGAGCGCGGCAAGAAACGCGCTCTCGAGCTCGAGCAGCTCGACGACGGCCCGCGAGGTGGCGAGCTCGGGGTCTTTTGCCCACGGCAGCTCCGGGGAAGAGCTCCCGCTCGATGGCGCGGGCCGCGGCGCGGAGCGAGGTCGACGGCGGCGAGCTCTTCGGCGAGCTTGGCCCGGACGGCCCGGCGCTGCAGGAAGTCGCGCCGGAATCGGAAGAGCACGGCCTTCGGGCGCGGCGCTCGCTCCCTGCGCCTGCCACTCGGCCTCGATTCCGAAGAGGCGGGCCACGAAGCGGCGAGACGGCCGCGCCGCCTCGACGAGCAGGCGTGAGCGGGCCAGGGGATCGAGCGACGCGGGGTCGGCGCGGTACGCCGCGAGCCGCGCCGCCAGGTCCGCATCCTCGCGGGCGAGCCCCTCGAGAAACGCGCGATCGAGGTCCGCGAGCCGCTCGTCGCGGTGGAGGTCCTGGTAGGTGAACCCGGGAATCGCCGAGAGGGAAGTCCCTCCCGGGCCCGTCGTGAGTTGGCGCTTCTCCCGCCTCGGCCGAGGGCATCGACATTCCATTCCCATGATACCGCGCCGACTCGCGGGAGCGAACGGCGGAAGGGGCTTGACGCCGTCGGAGTATCACTAATAGGATTCATTCCTGTTATGGAATTCCCCCTCCAGCGGCGGATGACGCGCCAGCGGCGCCTCGTGCTCGAGACGGTCGCGGCGACCGACGCGCATCCGACGGCGGAGTGGGTCTACGAGCGGGTGCGCCGGCGCCTGCCGCGTATCTCGCTCGGAACCGTCTATCGCAACCTGCAACTACTCGTCGCCGAGGGGCGGCTGCGCTCGTGGACGCGCGGCCGCACGACCCGATACGACGCGGACCTCTCGGCCCACGACCACTTCTCCTGCCGCGAGTGCGGCCTGCTGCTCGATCTCGAGCGCGCGCCGCGCGCGTTCGCGGAGGAGCGGCGTCTGCGCGCGCGGGGACACGAGATCGAAGACCGGGTGCTGGAATTCGTCGGGATCTGCCGGGACTGCCGGCACCGGCGAAAGGCGGTTGGAAAAAAGCGACTCCCCAATTGAACGGACGATTCGAGGCACAGGAGGAAAGAGGCGATGTCTGAGAGCAAGTGTCCGGTAGCGCACGCAGGCGGCGGTCGGTCGAATCGGGACTGGTGGCCGAACCAGTTGCGTCTCGACGTCCTGCACCAGCACTCGTCCAGGTCGAACCCGATGGGCGAAGAATTCGACTACGCCCGGGAATTCCGGAGCCTGAACTACGCGGCCCTGAAGAAGGACCTCGCGGCGCTGATGACCGATTCCCAGGACTGGTGGCCGGCGGACTTCGGCCACTATGGCGGGCTCTTCATCCGAATGGCCTGGCACAGCGCCGGCACGTACCGCATCGGCGACGGGCGCGGCGGCGGCGGCCGCGGTCAGCAGCGCTTCGCGCCTCTCAACAGCTGGCCCGACAACGTCAGCCTCGACAAGGCGCGCCGCCTGCTCTGGCCGATCAAGCAGAAGCACGGGCGGAAGATTTCGTGGGCCGATCTCATGATCCTCGCGGGCAACGTGGCGCTGGAGACGATGGGCTTCAAGACCTTCGGCTTCGGCGGCGGCCGCGCGGACGTCTGGGAGCCGGATCTCGACGTGAACTGGGGCCGCGAGACCACGTGGCTGGGGGGCGACATCCGTTACTCGAAGGGCTCGCCCGGCGTGGTCGAAGGCCACGGCGTGCTCGTCTCCGACGATGACAGCGAGAAGCCCCACACCCGCGACCTCGCGAATCCGCTCGCCGCGGTTCAGATGGGCCTGATCTACGTGAACCCGGAAGGCCCCGATGGCAAACCGGATCCGATCGCCGCCGCGAAGGATATCCGCGACACGTTCGGGCGCATGGCGATGAACGACGAGGAGACCGTCGCGCTGATCGCCGGCGGCCATACTTTCGGCAAGGCCCACGGGGCGGCCCCGGCCACCAACGTCGACGTCGAGCCCGAGGCCGCCGGCCTCGAGGCGCAGGGCTTCGGCTGGTCGAACAAGTTCGGCACCGGCAAGGGCGGGGACACCATCACCAGCGGCCTGGAGGTCACCTGGACGAAAACGCCGACGAAGTGGAGCAACGACTACTTCGAGCATCTCTTCGGCTACGAGTGGGAGCTGACGAAGAGCCCGGGCGGCGCGCAGCAGTGGAAGGCCAAGAAGGGCGCCGGCGCCGGCACGATTCCGCATGCCCACGACAAGTCGAAGCGCATCGCGCCCACCATGCTGACGACCGACCTGTCGCTGCGGTTCGACCCCGGTTTCGAGAAGATCTCGCGGCGCTTCATGGAGCATCCGGACGAGTTCGCGGACGCCTTCGCCCGCGCCTGGTTCAAGCTCACGCACCGCGACATGGGCCCGCGCGCGCGCTATCTCGGCCCGGAGGTCCCCAAGGAAGCGCTCCTATGGCAGGACCCGATCCCGAAGGTCGATCACAAGCTGATCGGCGGCAAGGACATCGATGCTCTCAAGGCGAAGATCCTGTCTTCGAAGCTGTCCGTCTCGGAGCTGGTGACGACCGCCTGGGCCTCGGCATGCACGTTCCGCGGCTCCGACAAGCGCGGCGGCGCGAACGGCGCACGCATTCGCCTTGCACCCCAGAAGGCCTGGCACGTCAACCAGCCGAAACAGCTCGCCAAGGTATTGACGACGCTCGAGGGCATCCAGGCCGCCTTCAACAAGAAGGCCAAAGGCGGAAAGAAGGTGTCGCTCGCCGACCTGATCGTGCTCGCCGGTGGTACGGCCATCGAGAAAGCTGCGAAGAAGGCCGGGATCTCCGTGAAGGTCCCCTTCACGCCGGGACGCATGGACGCCTCGCAGCAGCAGACCGATGTGGAGTCCTTCGCCGTGCTGGAGCCGGTCGCGGACGGATTCCGCAACTACGCGAAGGCCCGATACGCCGTGCCGTCGGAGGCGCTTCTCGTCGACAGGGCGCAGCTTCTGACTCTGACGGCGCCGGAGATGACCGTGCTCGTCGGCGGCATGCGCGCGTTGGACGCCAATTTCGGCCAGTCGAAGCACGGCGTCTTCACGAAGCGGCCCGGCGAGTTGACGAACGACTTTTTCGTGAACCTGCTCGACATGGGGACGGAGTGGAAGCCGGCCTCGCAATCGGAGGACGTGTTCGAGGGCCGCGACCGCAAGACGGGCAAGCTCAAGTGGACCGGCACCCGCGTCGATCTGATCTTCGGCTCCAATTCCCAGCTCCGGGCCCTGGCCGAGGTCTACGGAAGCTCGGACGCGCAGGAGCGGTTCGTCCGCGACTTCGTGGCCGCGTGGACGAAGGTGATGAACCTGGATCGCTACGACGTCGCCTAGACGATGACCGGTGGCGGGTCCGGCGGCGCCGGGCCCGCCGCGCCGCTCTCGTCCGAGGTGGTGGCGGAGCTCGTCGCGGATCTCACGTGCTGACGACCGGCGTCGCCGCCGCCCTTCGGCGATAATCCCGCCGTGCCCCCGGCAGAATCCGCGGGATTTCGGCGGGTCCTCTTTCACGGCCGCCCGGCGGAGGCCCTCCTCGCCTGCCTCTCGGGCGATCGCGTCGAGGCCCGGGCTTTTCGCGCCGACTCCTTCCGTCTGGCGGAGGACGAGATCGCGGTCGTCCTTTTCGATCGGTCGCTCGCGGGGGAGCTGTCCGAGCCGCCGCCGCCGGAGCTGGGTCTCGCCGCCGAACGCTGCGGGCTGCTCCTGGCGGGGGAGGAGCCGGGCTCGGCGGACGCCTTCTGGACAGCGCGTACTCTCTTCTCTCTCCCCGAGGACGCGCCGGAGACGCACCGGGTCCGCGCCGTGCGGTCCATCTTTCGCGTGCTCGAGGACCGGGCGGTCTCCGTTCGGGCGCGGCGCGCTCTGACCGAGCGCTCGCAGGAGATCCGCGCGCTCGTGGACGTCGGGATCGCGCTCTCGGCCGAGCACGATCCGCAGAAGCTGCTCGAGCTGATCCTGACGCAGGCCCGGGCGCTCACACAGGCCGACGCGGGCAGCCTCTATCTCGTCGAGTCGTCGGACGGCCGCGAGCGCCTGCGGTTCGCCGCGGCGCAGAACGACTCGGTCCGTTTCGAGTTTCGCGAGGCGACCCTGCCGCTCGACGGCCCCTCGGTCGCGGCGCACGTCGCGAGGACCGGGCTCGTCGTCAATCTGATCGACGTGACCGGGCTGCCGGAGGACGCGCCGTATCGCTTCGACCCGGACTTCGATCGCAAGCACGGCTATCGGACGCGCACGATGCTCGCGGTGCCGATGCAGACGCCGCAGGGCCGCACGATCGGCGTGTTACAGCTCTTGAACCGCAAGGTTCGCGTGGCGCCGGAAGGCGGCGTGACCGCGGTCATCCGCGTCGAGATGGCGCCGTTCACCGAGAAGAGCACGGATCTCGCGCGCTCGCTCGCCGCGCAGGCGGCAGTGGCCGTGGAGAACCGCCGGCTGACCGAACGCGTGCGCGCGCTCTTCGAGGACTTCGTCGGCGCGAGCGTGACCGCGATCGAGCAGCGCGACCCGACGACCGCCGGCCACTCCGAGCGCGTCGCGACGCTCGCCGTGGCGCTCGCGGAGGCCGCCGATCGGGCCGACGGCGGCCCGTACGCGGACTTTCGCATCGGCCGGGACGAGCTCCGGGAGCTGCGGTACGCGGCGGTGCTTCACGACTTCGGGAAGGTCGGCGTTCGCGAGGAGGTCCTCGGAAAGGCACGCAAGCTCCCGCCCGGGGTCCGCGACCTCGTGCGGTCCCGCGTCGACCAGGCGATCCTCTCGGCGTCGGCGGAGATCTGGGAGAAGGCGCTCCGCGAGGGGCTGCGCGAGGGTCAGGTCGCGCGGCGGCTCTCGGAGCGCTGGGCGGAGCTCGAGCGGGCGTGGGAGATCGTCGTCCGGGCGGACGAACCGACCGTGCTGCCGCAGGAGGCGGTCGCCGACGTGGGCCGGATCGCGACGATGTCCTATCGCGACGCCGCCGGCCGCGAGCGGCCGCTCCTCACGCCGGAGGAGGCCGGGCTGCTCGCCATCCCCCAGGGCACCCTCTCGGAGCGCGAGCGCCGCGAGATCGAGTCGCACGTGACCCAGACCTATCGCTTCCTTTCCCGCATTCCTTGGACCGAGGATCTCTCGCGCGTGGCGGACTGGGCCTACGCGCACCACGAGAAGCTGGACGGCTCGGGCTATCCGCGCGGACTGGCGGGGCCGCGCCTCCCGGCGCCCGTTCGGATGCTCACGATCGCCGACATCTACGACGCGCTCGCGGCGCGCGACCGGCCCTACAAGCGGGCCGTCCCGCCGGAGAAGGCGCTCGACATCCTGCGCGCTCAGGCGCGCGGCGGACGACTCGACGCGGACCTGCTCGACCTCTTCGTCGGCGCCCGCGTGTACGAGGCGATCGCGGCGCCCGGGCGCGCCGGCGCCCCGGATCATCCGGGTTAAGATTCGCGCCGAACCCCATTGTTTCCCAAGGATCTGATGTCGCCGGCGCAGTTCGCCCAGCTCATCCAGGCTGCGGGAACACTGCTGCTTTTTCTGCTCTTTCTGCTCCTCTACCGAAAGATCCGGCGGCGCGCCTTCCTCGACTGGATCGCTTCGTGGGCATTCCTGTTCATCGGCCTCTTCCTGCAACTCGTCGCGCGCCCCGACGCCGGCCCGATCGTTTCGCTCTTGACCAACGGCGCGCTGCTCGCGCACGTGATCTTTCTCATCCGCGGCACGCGCCGCTTCCGAAATCCCGCGGACCGGACGACGGCGCTCGACCTCCTCTGGATCCTGCCCGCGGCCGCGATCGCGTGGTGGGCCGCGACCGCGGAGCCCGGCCACGCGCCGACGGCCCCGATGGCGCTCGTGCGCTCGGCAGCGTACGTCCTGACGGCGATCTGGTTCGCCCTCACGCCCGGCTCGGCCGCCGGCCGGATCTTTCTCTCGATCTCGTTTCTCCTCTGGGGCGCCGAGCGTGCGGTTTCCGGCCTCGGCCTGCTCAAGTTCGGGTCGATGGCGGAGCTGCCGGCATGGCTGCAGTACCTGGGCTTCGCCGGAATGTTTCTCGAGATGATGATCGCGGTCGGCATCATCGTGCTTCTTTTCGAGGCGACGCAGGCGCGCCTGGCGGCGGAGATGGAAGCGCTCCAGCACTCCGAGCGGGAGCTGAAGGAAATGGGGGTTCGGGATCCTCTGACCGGCCTCTACAACCGGCATCACTTCAACGACGTGATCCGCCGGGAGCTCGCCAACGTGCGGCGGTACGGAACCGAGCTGTCAGTGCTGGTGGTGGACGTGGACCGCTTCAAGCAGATCAACGACGCCAAGGGGCACGCCGTCGGCGACGAAGTCCTGCGGTTCGTCGCGAACTACCTGACGACCTGTATCCGCGAATCGGACTTCGTCTTCCGCTGGGGCGGCGACGAGTTCCTCCTCCTCCTGCCCCGCACCGACGAGGGATCGGCCGCGCAGAAGGGCGACGAGCTCGTGCGCAAGCTCCCGAAGATCCCGGGGACCGAGGGCCTGCAGCCGTCGCTCTCCGCGGGCTGGGCGACCCACCGCATGGACGCGGAGTTCCCGGCCACCCTGGCGCTCGCCGATCAGCGGATGTACGAGATGAAGATCAGGGGGAAGCGAGAGCGAGCCGAGCGAGAGCGGGATCTCGGGCTTCTCTGAGGAGCCGGTAGACGCCGCGGGCTGGAAGGCCCATGACGTTGGTGAAGGAGCCGACCACGCCCTCGATGAACCGGGCGCCGAGACCCTGCACGGCGTAGGCGCCGGCCTTGTCGAGCGGCTCTCCCGTCCGGACGTACCAGCCGATCTCCTCCGGCGTCATCGGGGACATCCGCACCCGGCTCTGCTCGATGACCTCATGTCCGGCATCGGGCCCCACTCGCAGCCGGACGGCCGTCACGACGCGGTGCTCCCGGCCGGCGAGTCGGGAGAGCATCCGGCCGGCGTCCTCGGCGTCGGCGGGCTTTCCGAGGATCTCGCCGTCGAGAAGCACGAGCGTGTCCGCCGCCAGGATCGGCCGCCCGGGGCGCCTCGCGGCGACCTCTGCCGCTTTCGCCGCCGCGAGGCGCGAGACGGCGGCTTCTCCGGTCTCGCCGGAGGCGACCGTCTCGTCGACGCCGGGCACGTCCGTCTCGAACGGGATGCCGAGGGCGGTGAGGATCTCCGCCCGCCGGGGCGATCCCGAGGCGAGAACGAGGGCGGCGCTCGGCATCGTCACGACCGCGTTCATCGGCGCGCGATTATAGGTTCGCGTGAAGCTCGTTTGGTGGCGCGGTGAAGACGCAAATTTCGTTGCGTCCTCGTGCGAACGCTCCAATAATTCGCAGCCGTGCCGCCGTTCGATCGCGCCTCGCGGGAAGGACCCGATGAGCGGCCGCTCCAGGGCCCGGCCGGTTTCGCCGTGGATGCCCTGATCGTCCTCGTCCTCGCGGCCCTCGTGGGCGGCGTGGTCGTTCTCGCGCGCCGCTGGCAGGCGCCGATCCGGACGACGACGCCGATCGACCTGAGCCCGCGCGCGCTGCCCGGCTACACGCTCCTGTCGCTCTCGCGCGGCTTCGCGGCGTACCTGCTGTCGCTCGTCTTCACTCTCGTGTACGGCACCGTCGCCGCGCACTCGAAGCGCGCGGAGAAGGTGATGATCCCGCTCCTCGACATCGGGCAGGGCATTCCCGTTCTCGGCTTCCTGCCCGGGCTCGTCCTCGGCATGGTCGCGCTGTTCCCGCACTCGAACATCGGCCTGGAGCTCGCGTGCATCCTGATGATCTTCACCGGCCAGGTCTGGAACATGGTCTTCTCGTTCTACGGCTCGCTCCGGGCGGTGCCGTCGGAGCTGCGGGAGGTGGCCCGCATCCACCGGTTCACGTGGTTCCGCACGTTCCGGACGGTCGAGGTGTCGGCGGCGACGATCGGTCTCGTCTGGAACTCGATGATGTCCATGGCGGGCGGGTGGTTCTTCCTGACGGTGAACGAAGCATTCACGCTCGGCAATCGCGACTTCCGCCTGCCCGGGATCGGCTCCTACATGGCCGTGGCGATCGAGAAGGGCGACACGAAGGCGATGCTCTGGGCCATCGTCGCGATGGCGCTGATGATCATTGCGGTGGATCAGCTCCTTTGGAAACCGCTCGTGGCCTGGTCCGAGCGCTTCCGCATGGAGGACCTCGCCTCGACGGAGAAGCCGAGGTCCTGGATGCTCGATCTCATCCGGCGCTCGCCGCTGCTACGGCGCCTGCGCCGCGCGCGGCGCGACGCCGAGGACGCGAGGACAGAAACCGTGGCTGCCGTCTCGCTGGCCGCGCTCGCGAAGACGCCCGAGGCGCGCGCCGCGACGTCGCGCCGTTTCCTCGTGCGGATCCTCATCGGGGCGGCCGCCGCCGGAGCGCTCGTCCTCTCCGGCTGGGGAGCGTTCGAGCTCCTGAAGCTCCTCCTGGCGGTCCCCGGCCGCGAGTGGATCGTGCTGGCGCTGGCGCTCGGATCGACGTTCCTCCGGACGTTCGGGGCGCTCGTGCTCGCGGTGCTCTGGACCGTGCCGGCGGGCATCCTCATCGGCCGTTCCCCGGTCTGGTCGCGGCGGCTGCAGCCCGTCGTGCAGCTCGTGGCGTCCTTTCCCGCGCCGATGATCTTTCCCCTGGTGACGGGCGCGCTGCTCGCGATGGGCGTCCCGTTCGCGATCGTGGCCTCGGCGCTGATGCTGCTCGGCGCCCAGTGGTACGTCCTCTTCAACGTGCTCGCCGGGGCGAGCGCCGTGCCGCACGACCTGGAGGAGGCGGCCGCCACTTATCGGCTGAGCGGCATCGACCGGTGGAAGAAGCTCTTCCTCCCGGCGGTGTTTCCGTATCTCGTGACCGGCCTGATCACGGCCGCCGGCGGCGCATGGAACGCCTCGATCGTCGCGGAGAGCCTGACCTACAAAGGCCGGCCGCTCCAGACCTTCGGGCTCGGCTCGATGATCACGCAGGCGACGGCCGCCGCGAACTTCCCGCTTCTCGCGGCGGGCGTTCTGACGATGTCGCTCGCCTTGATCCTGCTCAACCGGTCCGTGTGGCGGCCGCTCTACCGGCTGGCCGAGACGAAGTACTCTCTGAACCGCTGAACGACGCGATGGCCGAAGCATGAGCGCTCCGCACCGCGCGTCCGCCTCCGACGCGCCGATCGCCGAAGTGATCCGGCGTCAACAAGTCTTATCGTGACGAAGCGGGCCACGAGCACGTCGTCCTGCACGACGTCGATTTCGCGGTCCGCAAGGGCGAGACCGTGGCGATGCTCGGCCCGTCGGGCTGCGGCAAATCGACGCTTCTGCGGATCCTCATCGGGCTCGTGCCGCCGACGTCGGGCACCGTGAAGGTCCACGGGCAGCCGCTCGCCGGCATCCACCCGGGCGCCGCCGTGGTGTTCCAGAACTTCGCGCTCTTCCCGTGGTTGACGGTCGAGGAGAACGTGCGCATCGGGCTGAACGGCCGGCCGCTGCCCGAGCCCGAGGAGCACGCCCTCGTCGAGGCGGCGATCGAGCGCGTGGGGCTCGGGGGAGTCGAGCGGGCCTTCCCGAAGGAGCTTTCGGGCGGGATGAAGCAGCGCGTGGGGATCGCCCGGGCGCTCGTCGGCGGCCCGGAGCTCCTCTGCATGGACGAGCCGTTCTCGGCGCTCGACGTCCTCACGGCGGAGCTGCTGCGGGCCGAGGTCTACCGGCTCTGGTCGGACCGCACGAGCACGCTGTCGTCCATCCTGATGATCACGCACCTGATCGACGAGGCGGTGTATCTCGGCGACCGCATCGTCATCCTCGGCGCGAACCCCGGAACGATCAAGCAGGAGATCGTCAACACGCTGCCGCATCCCCGCGAGTACCGGCACCCGGAATTTCTCCGGATGGTGGAGGAGATCCACGACATCGTCACCGGCATCCACCTGCCCGAGGAGAAGCCCGCGGCAGCCGGTGCCCGGCCGGCCGTGGGACCCCTCCGGCCCATCCCGAACGCCCGGCCGAGCGAGATCCTGGGCCTTCTCGAGATCCTGAGCGACCACGGCGGCGAGGAGGACCTCTTCAAGCTCGACGCCATCACCGCGTACGACTTCGGCCACACGATCGCCGTCGTCAAAGCGGCGGAGATGCTGGGAATGGTGGAGACGCCGGGCGACCTCGTGAGGATGACGCCGGGGGGCTGGGAGATCTTTCGCGCCTCCCAGGCGGAGAAGCGGATGCTCTTCCGCCGGCGTCGTCCTGACGCTCGGCATCTTCGCCGAGCTCGTCCGCTATCTCGCCGCCGACCCCGAGGTGGCGCGCTCGGGAGAAGAGGTCCGCACCTTCCTCGCGGAGCGCCTGCCCGGCCACGGGATCCCGGACCTCTTCAAGACCGTCGTAGCGTGGGGACGGTACGGGCAGCTCTTCCACTACGACGGTCAGGCCGACGAGCTGTCCCTTCACACCGGCGGCGACGAGGACGACTGACCGTCGCCTTCGCTCGCTCGGGGATCTGGCGGCGGCATCGGGCGACACTCACGGCGTGGCGGTTGCAAATCCGGCGGCCGCCACCGGCTCGCGGCTCGCCCAAAGGGGCTCGACCGCTCGCCGGTGGAAGCCGCGCGTCGTCCTCCGGAATGCTGCTCAGCCGTAATCGAGCGCGGCTTCCAGGATCCCGAGCAAGCCGCAGCGACGGATTACGGGTAATAGCCCGAGAGCGTCCTGGCCACCAGGTTCGTCGGCTCGACCTTCACCTCGACCTTGCGCCACTTGTCCTTGGCCTCCGGGTTCGTCGAGTAGTAGGTCAGCAGGTACTGGCTCCGCAGCTCCTCGTTGATCTGCTGGTAGACGGCCTCGAGGTTCTTGACCGAATCGATCATAGAAGGTCTGCCCGCCAGTGACCTGCGCGAGCTTGTTCAGCTTGTACTTGACGTCGAGCTCCGCCGTCGGGATCTTCAGGCCGATCGCGTAGACCGCGATGCCCGACTTCTTGACGTACTCGAGGAGCGTGTCGTAGTCGAACTTCGACGCCGTGTCCTTGCCATCGGAGAGGATGACGAGCGCCTTCTTCCCCTTCACGCCCGTGAACTGGTAGAGGCCGTAGACGATCGCGTCGTAGAGCGCCGTCGAGCCTTCCGCGCGCAGGCCGGCGAGAGACCGGTAGAGCTTGTCCTTGCGGTTGGTCAGCTTCGAGAGGACGTAGGGCTCGTTGTCGAAGGAGATCGTGAAGCCGCGGTCTTTCGGCCCGATCGAGTAGTCGAGGAAGCCGATCGCCGCCTGCTGCGCCTCGGGGAGCGACTCGAGCATCGAGGCGGAGGTGTCGACGAGGACGCCGAGCGACAGCGGCAGGTTCTTGACGTACTCGAACGACTCGATCTTCTGGATGACGCCGTCCTCGAAGACCTTGAAGTTCGTCTGCTGGAGGCCCCGACACGGGCCGGCCGCTCTTGTCGGTCACGGTCGTGTAGAGCTCGACCGCGTCGACCGTGACCTCGGAGATGTAGGACGGCGCGTTGACGTAGCGCAGGTCCTCGGCGACGGTCCCGTCTTCGAGCGTGCCGACGACCCGGACGTAGCCGAGCGACTTCGTGTCGCGCTGATGTTGACGGTCTGCTCCCACGGCGCCTGGTAGAGCGTCGCGACGCGCGTCTCGTTCGAGTAGAACTCGATCTTCTGGAGCGTGCGGCCCTCGGGCACCGCGACCGCCGCGACGACCTGCGTCGGGCCGGTCGCCTTCGCGCCCTTCTCGGGCGACAGGATCCGGACGCGGAAGACCTCGCGTCCCTCGTTGACGATGTACTCGTCCTCGCCGACGGCGCGCCCGTTCGGCCCGTAGGCCACGACGCGGATCATCTGCTTGCGGGGCAGGGGACCGAGGTTCAGGTCGGCGTCGAAGGGCGCGCGCGTCTTCGTCATGACCTTCGACCCGTTCAGGTAGAAGTCCACGGCCTAGACGCCCTCGGCGGCCTTCGTCTCGAAGCGCTGCAGGCCGGTGACGATCTCGCTTGCGCGACCGGGAGGAGCGAGATCGCCGAGGGCAGGAGTCCCGGCCTCCTTGGTCTTCTCGATGGCGGCCTTGCCGGCGGCGCGCGCCGCCGCTTCGATCGGCGGCGGAGCGTCCGGCTGCTCCGGCACCTTGATCAACTCCGTGATCCGCGCCTCGGCGTTCTGGTTGCCGTCGGAGACCTTGAGGACCATCTTGTATTCGCCGGGATAGAGGTAGCGCCGGACCGTCAAGGGGATCTTCTCGCCGCCGACCTCGTCGGTCGGGATGTCGAAGCGATACTTGAAGTTGTCCATCAAGCGGTCGTCTTTGACGATCTCGCCGATGATGTCCACGTTGTAGAAGACCTCTTCCCCGAGCTGCTTCGACTTGAGCTCCGCGCGCGGCAGGAGGAGCGACATGTCCACGCCGATCTTGTTCGCCCTCTGATCCGGGAACCGGATGAGCTTCGTAACGCCGAGGGTGACGGCGTTGGCCGCCATGTCGGTCGTCATGTACAGGATCTGATCCACGCCCTCCGTCTCGACGACCGGAGGCTGGAACAGGAGGGACGCGCCCGCCATGGACATCGCGCCGGTGCCGAGCGTGGCCGCCGAGTATTGCTCGGCCTGGCGGACCGTGCGGTACTCGGGGCACTGCGTGACATCGATCTGCCGCGCGCCGGGGCCGAACGACTGGCCATTGCCGAGGAGGACCTGCTCCCCGTCGAGCGGCAGCCAGAGCTTGTACTCGCCGATGCCGTACTGCCGGTAGAAGAGGAGGTACGCCTTGCTCTTCAGGACCTCGAGCCGCTCGTAGAACCAGATCTGGATCGGGACGTAGATGTCCACGCAGTCGACGTTCAAGACCGCGTCCGGCGGCCCGCTGATCATGAAGATCTTCGCGCGCTCGCTGTGCATGTTCTGGAACTGTTCGTGGGCGACCTGCCACCGCTGGATGTACATCGCGCGGTAGTCCGTGCGCAGCCCCTGATTGTTGAGCGAGCGGCGCCGCCAGAAGGACTCGATGAACTGGTCCTTCTGGTAGTTGTCCGTGATCTCCAGAAAGACCTCGCGCTCCTGGTCCGTAATGATGAGGTCCACGAGCTCGAGGAAGTCGTGGTACTTGGGCGCGAGATGGTCCGTGAGTTCCTTGATCTCCTTCTTCGACAGCTTGCGGTGCACGGGAGCCGGTGCGTTTCCGGCGACCGTCGCGGCCGCGGACGCCGTGGACGCCGGCCCCTGGACCTCGAGCTTCTTGGCGTTGGGGTCGGTGGTGTTGGCGGAGCGGTTCTTGATGGACTCGATCCCTTCGAGGGGAACCGTCTCCGGTTTCTGCAGCTCCGCCCGCTCCATCTCCGCGCCGGCGCGCGAGCCCTGACGCGAGTTGATCTGCATCCAGGCCTTGTAGATGTCGCAAGCGGCCATGCAGGTGCAGGGTTTCGCATTTCGCGTGCACGATTGCGAGAGGCTCTGGAAGCTCGTGTAGCACGCGCCGGGCACGAAGATGTCGCTGTCGGGCGTGCCGACCGTCCACATCCGGCGCGGCTCCTGCGGCGTACGGCGGTAGAAGAAGTACTTCTTGCCCGACGAGGCGAACGTGCCGAGGCCACCGCCGCCGGAGTAGGTCCAGATCTCGAGGCCGCGGAAGAGCCCGCCACCGGCCATGTCGTTGCACTCGTCGAGCTTCTCGATGGAGGCCGGCTCGCCGTTCCGAATGACCATGGCCGCCGCGTCGTTGGGCCACCGGTCGTACTGATCTTCGGCGAGGCGCCGCAGCTCCTCGAAGCGATAGCGATAGCCCGGCCCGAGCGGCGGCTTCATGTTGGGCTGCTCGCGCCGCCGCCAGAACTCGGTCTGGAAGGCCTCCCGCTCGTGCGGCTGCGTCAGCTCGAGGAAGGCCTTCTTCTCCTCGGGAAGGATGATCGGCGCGACGAAGTCGAGCCACTTCCTGTCGTCGTCGGAGAGCGGCGTCTTGTCGGGCAGTGTCACCGGAACGGCGGCGGGGAGCGGCGGGGCGGAAGCGGCCTGAACGTCCGCGGCGGTCGCCTCCGGCGCGGACGGCGCGACGGGGAGCGTCGCCGCGTTCGGGTCCGACGCGTTCGCGGAGCGGTTCTTGATGCCGTCGAGCCCCTCGAGCGAAACCTCCGGCGGGGCGAGGAGGCCGCCTTCTTCGACGGCGCCTCCGGTCCGCGAGCCCTGTCGGCTCGAGATCTCCGTCCAGAGGGCCAGGATGTCGCAGACTTCGGCGCAGACCGTGCCCGAGGGAGTCACGACGCCGGGCCGCGTCCCGACGGCGCACGGGTCGTTCTGTCCCGGCGTGGTCCCGCCGCACTCGTTTTTCAGCTCGTCGAAGCTTTTCCGGCAGGACCCCGGCGAGAAGACGTCGCTGTCCGGCGTGCCGACGGTCCACATCCTCCGCGCCTCGCCGGGCGAGCGCCGGTAGAAGAAGTAGTGGCGCCCGGAGCCGAGACCGCTCGCGCTCTGATAGGTCCAGACCTCGAGGTCCCGGAACGTGCGGCGGCAGTCCTGCAGCTCGTTGATGTTCGCCGGCTCGCCGTAACGGATGACCATGCGGGCCGCGTCATTGGGCCAGTGGTCGTACTTGGACTCGGCGAGGTCGCGCAGGTCCTGGTAGCGGTTGCGATAGCCGGGCCCCATCGGGAACGCCTGGCCGTCCTTCTCGCGCCGCTTCCAGAACTCCTCCTTGAAGAGCTCGCGGTCGCGGGCCTCCGTCAGCTCGAGAAAAGCCTTCTTCTCCGCCGGCAGGAGGATCGGCGTGACGAAGTCGAGCCAGTGGCGGTCTTCCTCGGGCAGTGCCGCCAGCGCTTCCTTCGGGGAGGGGCCGGGTTCCGCCCGGGCGCAGAGAGGCAGGGCGGCGAGGAACGCCGCGACGAGAAGCGGGTAAGCGACCCTCGCGCGCATCCGGTTCTGATCCTAACTCCCTCGATCCGTACGCATATTCCTTCATCCAAGTTTTACGCCGGAGTCCATCGGAGCGATAATCCGGTGCGACGCGGGCGGCTTTCGACGAACAAATGATCTCTCTCGACAACAACGCGTCCACAAAAGTGGACCCGGAGGTTCGTGCAGCGGTCGAGCGGGCACTCTCGCTCGACGGAAATCCGTCTTCGATCCATTCCGCCGGACGCCTCGCGCGCCGGGCCGTCGAGGAGGCGCGCGACGAGGTGGCGCGGCTCGTCGGCGCGCGGACCGAGGAAATCTTCTTCACCTCGGGCGGAACGGAGTCGAACGCGATGGCGATCTTCGGCGCGGCCGGAGGCGCCGCGGGCGGATCCGGCTCGCGCAAGATCGTGCGAACCGGCGCGGAGCATCCCTCGGTTCGCGAGGCGTTCGAGAGGCTCGCCGCGCAGGGGCTTGGAATCGAAGAGCGCGTCGTGAACCCGGATGCCTCCGGTGCCCTCGATCCCCAGGCCGTCGCCGCGGAGCTTTCGGGCGGCGCGCGGCTCCTCTCCGCGATGCTCGCGAACAACGAGTACGGCGGCCTCTATCCCGTCGCCGCCCTCGCCGCCCCGGCGCGCGCGGCCGGCGCCGTGTTCCATACGGACGCGGTTCAGGCGGCCGGCCGTGTCCCGATCGACGTTCGCGCGCTCGGTGTTGATCTCCTCTCGCTCTCGGCCCACAAGATGCACGGTCCCAAGGGGATCGGCGCCCTCTGGGTCGGCAAGGGACTGCGGCTCGCGCCCCACACGCCGGGCGGCGGTCAGGAGCGGCGCCAGCGCGCCGGAACCGAGAACGTGCCCGGCATCGTCGGCTTCGGCGTCGCGGCGCGGCTCGCGCGCGAGCGTCTGACCGAGGACGCCGCATCGATCGCACGCCTGCGGGACTCGCTCGAAAGCGCGGTCGTCGCCGCCGTTCCCGGCGCCCGGGTCGTGGGCCGCCCGATGCCGCGCCTGCCCAACACGTCGGCGATCCTGTTCCCGGAGATTTCGGGCGAAACGCTCGCGATCCGTCTCGACCTCGCGGGCGTTGCCGTCTCCGTCGGCAGCGCGTGCTCCTCGGGAACGACCGCGCCGTCTCCGGCGCTGCTCTCCCTCGGCCTCTCCCGCGCCGAGGCGCGAAGCGTCGTGCGGTTTTCGCTGTCGCGGTTCACGACGGAGGCCGAGGTCGCGGCCGCGGTGCGCATCGTCGGCGAGGCGGTTGGCGCGATGAGAGAGCCGTCGCCGGCCCCGGCGATGTCGGCGAACTGAGACGTGGAGTCGACGAGCGCCTCATGATCATCACCTGCGATACCTGCCTGGCCCGATACCGCTACGACGAGACGCGGTTCGCCGGCAAACGCGTCAAGAAGGTGCGGTGCACGAAGTGCCTGACGGTGTTCGAGGTGGAGAACCCCGCCTTCTCGCCGGCCGGCCCGGCGACGCTCCGGGAGACCGTGGAGGAAACGTACATCCGCCTCTCGGACGAGACGGGGGCCGGCAAGCCACCGGAGTCGGCGCGCAAGCGGACGATCGTCGGCGCGGGGCGGCCGGCGGGAGAGCCTCTGATCCTTCCGTCCGACGCCAAGCTGTCGCTCGCGGTGATCTCGGGACCGGCGGCCGGGACGATCTATGCGATCGAGAAGCCGCGGGTCGTGATCGGCCGGCAGGAGGCGGACTTCGTGCTCGAGGACCCGGAGATCTCGCGGCATCACAGCGCGATCGAGGTCTCGGGCGAACGCGTGACGCTGATCGATCTGGAGTCCACCAACGGCACCTTCATCGGCGAGCAGCCGATCCGCGAGGCGCCGCTCGGGCATCAGCAGGAGTTCTCGATCGGCGGGTCGACGATCATGCTCATCGTCACCCGGCCTTAAGATCCCGCCATGCGCATCGCCGTCGCCATGTCGGGCGGGGTCGACTCGTCCGTCGCCGCGCTCCTCCTCAAGGAGGAGGGCCACGAGGTCGTGGGGCTCTCGATGCAGCTCTGGGACCACTCGGGCGAGGCGGGACGCTCGGGGCGGTGCTGCGCGCTCGAGGACCTCTCCGACGCGCGCCGCGTGGCGTGGGCGCTCGACATCCCGCACTACGTCCTGAACCTCGAAGAGGAGTTCCGCGACGAGGTCGTGCGCCCGTTCGTCGCCGCATATCTCGAGGGGCGGACGCCGATTCCCTGCGCGGACTGCAACGCGAAAGTGAAGTTCGCGACGCTCTGGACCCGGGCCCGGCGGATGGGATGCGGGGCCGTGGCTACGGGGCATTACGTCCGCTCGGAACGCGACGCGGCTTCGGGTCGGGTCCGTTTGAAGAGGGGCGCCGATCCCGACAAGGATCAGTCGTACTTCCTCTGGGACCTGACGCCCGAGCAGCTCGCCGCGGCGCGCTTTCCGGTCGGAGGGCTCACGAAGGCCGAGGTCCGCGCGCACGCCCGGCGCGCCGGTCTCCCCACGGCCGACAAGGCGGAGAGCCAGGAGATCTGTTTCGTGCCGCCCGGGACGCGCCCGGGCGACTTCGTCGCGAAGCACGCCGGGAGCCTGGGGCTTCCGCTGCCCTCGGCTCCGCCGGCGCTCGAGGACTCGGCGGGAGCATCCCTCGGCACCCACGCCGGTCACTATCGCTTCACGATCGGGCAAAGACGCGGCATCGGAATCGCGGCGACCGAGCGTCTCTACGTCCTGCGCGTGGACGCCGCCGGCAATCGCGTCGTCGTCGGTCGCGAGGGGCAGCTCCTGACCCGGGAAGCACGCGTCGAGGGACTGCGCCTCTACGGCGGCCCGCCGGGCGGCTCGTTCCGGGCGGCGGCGCGGGTGCGCCATCGCGCGGCGGCGGCGGCCTGCACGGTGACGCCGGAACCGGACGGCGCGGCGCGCGTCGTCTTCGACGCCCCGGTGCGCGCCGTGACACCGGGGCAGTCCTGCGTGTTCTACGAAGGAGACGTGGTCCTGGGAGGGGGGGTGCTCGCGGCGGTTCCCGTCGCGCCGGCCCGATCTCTCAATTCGTCGGCTCACCTCCCGTGACGGCCGCGGGGGCGGGGAAGTCCGACCGGATCTCGCCGAAGTTCCGCTCGTACACCTGGATGTTCTGCGCGAGCGCCTGCGCGATCTGCTTCGCATGATACGGGGTGGTGAGGATGCGGGACATGATCTTGACGTCCGGCCGGCCGGGGACGACGCGTCCGAAATCGATGACGAACTCCGTCGGGTTGTGGAGGATGTTCGCGAAGTTCACGTATTGCCCCTCGGCGGTCGCTTCGTCGATCGAGACCTTCACGGGAACCGGCTTCGCATCGCTCATGGGCGCCCTCCGGCCGGGAATTGTATGAGAGCCCGGCCGCGTTGCAGGGAGACCATGCGCCGCGCGCTCGGGGGCTTCCTGCTCGCCGCGGCCGCTTCTCTGTCCGGCCCGACCGGTCTCGCGCAGGACGCGCACCAGTTTCCCGACCAGGCCGACAAGCGCAATCCCTACGTCGTCGAAGGGGACGCCGCCTTCTCGCGGCGGCAGGAGGGGCGCGTCGGCGCCGTCGCCAGCCAGCGCCCGATCGCGCAGGCCATCGCGGCGTACCAGACGGCGTCGCAGGCGCCCGACAACCTCGAGGCGCGATGGAAGCTGCTGCGGGCCCTCTACTTCAAGGGCATCTACACCGGGCTCGATGCGGAGGGGCGCAAGGCCGTCTTCAATCAGGCGCGACGCGTCGGCGACGATGCCATCGCCATCCTGGCGCGGCGGACCGGACGCGAGGGCGGACCGGAGCTCCTGCAACTCTCGCCGCCGATGCGCGCCGAGGCGCTCGCAAAAGAGCCGGACGCGGCGCCGACGTTCTTCTGGAGCGCGGTGTGCCGCGGCCAGTGGGCGCTCTCGGTCGGAAAACTGGAAGCGGCGCGCGCCGGGGCGGCCGAGCGGATTCGGGACGACGCGGCCACGGTGATTGCGATCGATCCGAAATTCGAGGACGGCGGCGGCTACCGCATTCTCGGCCGCCTCCACGACCAGGCGCCGGAGATCCCGTTCCTGACCGGATGGGTCTCCCGCGACGAGGCCGTCAAGAACCTGCGGCTCGCGCTCGCGAACGGCCCTCGCAACTTCCTGAACCGGCACTTCCTGGCCGAGGCCCTCGCGCGCGGGAACGCGGAGGAGAAGGCCGAGGCGATCAAGATCGAGCAGGCCCTCGTCGTGGACGCGCCGTCGCCCGGGAGCCTCGTCGAGAACCTCTCCGTGCAGGAGGACGCACGGAAGGATCTCGAGGCCTGGACGAAGGGGAACTAGCTCCGCGAATCAGAGTCTTCCGATGCGCCGCGCGCGCGGCCGCGCCGGGAGAGACGCGAGGAGCCGCCGGGCCGAGAGGCCGCGAACCGGATGCCTCCATTCGGGCGCAATCTCGGCGAGAGGCGCGAGCACGAACCGGCGCCCCGTCAGCCGCGGATGCGGCAGGATCGGATCGGGACGCCGCCGCACGATGCCTCCGAGGTCGAGCAGGTCCACGTCGATCGTGCGGGGCCCGTTGCGGAAGGTCCGGACGCGCCCGATCTCGCGCTCGATGCGCCGCGCCAGCGCGAGGAGCGCTCGGGCCGAGCCCGGCCAGAGGACTTCGACGACGGCGTTGTAGAACGGCGGCTGCGCCTCGTATCCGACGGGCTCCGTGCGATACAGGGAAGAGACGCGCGCGCGCGGCGTCGCGCTTCGGATTCGCCGGACCGCCTCGCGCAGGTTGCCGCGGCGATCTCCCAGATTCGAGCCGAGTCCGAGGTAGGCGATCCGGGCGGATCGCGAGGGCCTAGAACTCTTCTTCTTCTTCGACCGGCTTCTCTTTCTCGCCCAGCTCTTCCGTCTCGTCGAGGTCTTCGTCGTCGTCTCCGCGGTCGTCGTCGGCTGCCGGCTCTTCACCGAACTCCGGCGCGTTGTCCTCGGGGACCGGCTCCATCAACACCGAGGAGCGCCGCGGCGGGCGCGGCGGCGGAGGCGGCCCGTCGTCGGACTTCGCGTCTTTCTGGTTCGCTCCGCACTTGGGGCAGAGCGCCTCGGGCTTGCCGAGGTTGTAGAACTTCGTGCGGCAGTTGTAGCACTCGTACTTCTTGCCGAGATCGGGCATTCGCTCCCTCGAAAGGCCCGCACCCTAGCACGCGGGTTTTCGATGGTCAATGGGATCGTGCCGCCGGCGTCGGCGGACTCGAAGAGACGGGGCGGCAACGAGTTCCGACTCCCTCCGGTGCTAACATGCAAACGGGTGCGAAACGGACACCTCGCGCGCGCGATTTCGTTCTTCCCGGTCCTGGCCGCGCTCCTTCTCGCACCCGCCGCCCGCGCGCAGACGCCGTTCGTCGGGCCTCGGGCCTCGGGCATGGCGGGCGCTTCGGTCGCCGTGGCCGACGACGGCACGGCGCTCTGGACGAATCCGGCCGGGCTCGCGCGCGACCCCCGAACGGATCTGGATCTCTTCGGCGGCGCCGTGGCGACGGATCGCGGAAACTTCCGGGAGCTCGCGGGCGCGCTTTCGGGCCTCGATCTGCCCTCGATCGCGGGCGATCCGGCGGCGGTGCTCGACGTCGTCTCGGACCTCGCGCGCCTCGCGCAGCCGGGCGTCGGCATCGTCGGCTCGGGAACCGCGGGGCTCGTCTTTGGCTGGAACGGGCTGGCGCTCGGCATCGGCGACACGGCGTACGCCGGCGTCTATCCGAACGTCGATCTCGTGCACGTCCTGCCGGACAACATCGCCGGCAACGAGACGTCCGTGCGCTCCGCGGGCCTCGAGGCGCGGGAGGCGCGCCTCGGGCTCTCCCACGCGTTCTTCCAGCGGTTCCTGCTCATCGGCGTGACGCTCCGCTACGTCATGGGGAAGACGTACTACCTGAACCGGAGCGTCTTCGACATCGACTTCGGCAACCCCATCTCGGCGGCGCGCAATGCCTTGAAGCAGAACGCGCAGGAGACCGACCGCTTCACGATGGATGCCGGCGCGATGGTGAACCTGCTCGGCAAGCTGCGGGTCGCGCTCGTCTCGACTTCGATTACGGAGCCGTCTTTTTCGGTCAAGCAGGATCCCTCGAACCCCGAGCTTGCGGGCGCGCCGGAATCACTGAAGCTGCCGCGGACGCTGCGCGCGGGCGCGGCCTTCGAGCCGATCGGCGCGCTCACGATCGCGGTGGACGGAGATCTCGTGCGCACGAGCACGCTCGTGCCGGGGGCCAAGAGCCAGCAGATCTCGACGGGGATCGAGGTGCGGCTGCCGCTCTTCGCGATCCGCGCCGGCGCCTTCCGCGACGAAGCCGCGGTCGATCCGCACTGGGCCTACTCGGCCGGGTTCGGCCTCGGCCTGCCGCAGCTTTCGGTGAACGCTTCCATCGTGCTCTCCACCTATCAGGGGCTTTCGCTGTCGTCGGCCAACCAGCGCGATCTCGGGGGGGCGGTGGATGCGAGGTTTCGGTTCTGAGGAGTCGTCAGTTTTCAGTTGTCAGTCATCGGTTCCGGAACTGAAAACTGATAACTGTTAACTGTGAACTCGTTCCAGATCCTCAACCGCGACGCCGCCTCCTCCGCTCGAAGAGGGCTTCTCGCCACCAATCACTCTTCCCTGGAGACGCCGTGCTTCCTGCCGGTCGGCACGCGCGGCGCGGTCAAGGGCGTCCCGTTCGACCGGCTCGAGGAATGGGACTGCCGCGCGGTCCTCGCGAACACCTATCACCTGATGGCGCGCCCGGGGGTCGAGCGGATCCGCGAGGCCGGCGGTCTGCACGCATTCATCGGCTGGAGACGCGGCGATCCTGACCGACTCGGGCGGCTTCCAGGTCATGAGCCTCGTCGTCGCACCGCAAGGTCACCGAAGAGGGCGTCGAGTTCCGTACGCCCGAGGACGGCACGCGGCACTTCCTGACGCCCGAGCTCGCAATGGAGCTTCAGGGCGGCCTTCGGCGTGGACATCGCGATGGCGCTCGACGTCTGCCCGCCGTTTCCCGCGGAACGCGACGAGGTCCGCGCGGCGGCGGACATCTCGCAGCGCTGGGCGGCGCGCGCGCGCCGGGCCTGGCAGGGGCCGGGGCTCCTCTTCGGGATCCTGCAGGGCGGCACGCACGAGGACCTGCGCCGCGCGGCGGCGGCGCCGCTGGTGGAGCTCGGGTTCGACGGCTACGCGATCGGCGGCGTCGCGGTGGGGGAGCCGAAGGAGGCGATCCGGTCGATCACGCGGTTCTCTGCGCCGCCTCCTGCCGGACCCTCAGATTCGCTACCTCATGGGCGTCGGGACGCCGGCCGACCTCCTCGAGTCCGTGCGGGCGGGCGTCGACCTCTTCGACTGCGTGCTCCCGACGCGCCACGGCCGGATGGGGCACGCGTACACGCGCCGCGGCGAGGTCACGATCAAGCACGCGCGCTTCCAGGCGGATATGACGCCGCTCGATCCCGAGTGCCGGTGCCCGGTTTGCCGGCGCCACTCGCGCGCCTACCTGAGAAATCTCTTCGTCTTGAAGGATTTTTCGGCGCCGATGCTGCTGTCGCTCCACAACGTCTTCTTCTACCTGGACTGGATGCGGACGATCCGCGAGGCGATCGCGGCGGGGACGCTGGCCGGTCTCGCGGCGCCGCCGGAGGCGGAAGTCGATTGAGCCGCGGCCCGCTCCTGTCATACCCTTCGCCGCCATGAAGAAGCCCGCCGCGGCTTTCGCCGCGCTGCTCGCCGCCGCGACTCTGCCCGCCGCCGCCCTGAAGGATCCGCCGGCCAAGGACTACAAGGCGATGGCCGCCCACCTCATCAAGAGCGCCATCGTCGTGGACACCCACGAAGACGTCCCGGAGCGCCTCGGCAAGGAGTGGGTGGATCTCGGCGTGCGCAACACGACGGGCCACGTGGACATCCCGCGGCTCCGGGAAGGCGGCGTCACGGCCGCGTTCTTCGCCGACTACGTCTCCTCGGACTACGCGAAGGAGGGCGGCGCCGCCCGCAAGGCGCTCGAGCTGGCGGAGCTCGATCCACGAGCTCGTCGAGACCCACCCGAACGATCTGATGTTCGCCGACTCGGTCGCCGGCGTGCGGCAGGCGAAGCGGCGCGGGAAGATCGCGATCCTGATCGGCATCGAGGGCGGGCACGCGATCGAGGACTCGCTCGGCGCGCTCGGGGCCTTCTATCGCCTGGGCGTGCGCTACATGACTCTGACGCACACGAACACGAACGCCTGGGCCGATTCGTCCGGCTCCTTCTGGAGCATCGACTTCGACCCGAAGACCTACGCCGTCCACGGGGGACTGACGGACTTCGGGCGCGAGGTCGTCCTCGAGATGAACCGGCTCGGCATGCTCGTGGATGTCTCGCACGTCTCGGACGCCACCATCGCCGACGTGCTCGAGGTCTCGAAGGCGCCGGTCTTCGCGTCCCACTCCTCGTGCCGCGCGCTCTCCGGCGTGCCGCGCAACCTCACGGACGATCAGATCCGAGCGATCGCGAAGAAGGGCGGCGTCGTGATGGTCAACATCTCGTCGCTCTTCCTCGAGCAGCGCGCGGTGGACGAGTTCCGTTCGAAGCGCGACGCTCTGAAGCCGCAGATCGCCGAGCTGCGGACGAAGTTCAAGGACGACCCGAAGAAGGGCGAGGCGGAGGTCGCGAAGCTCCTCGAGACGGTGAAGTACGAGCCGGCGTCGTGGAAGAGCGCCGTCGACCACATCGATCGGATCATCAAGATCGGCGGGCGCGAGGCGGCGGGGCTCGGGACCGACTTCGACGGGATCGAGGATCCGCCGGCCGGGCTCGAGGACGTGTCGAAGCTTCCGGTCATCGCCGAGGAGCTCCTGCGGCGCGGCCACTCGGCGCAGGTCGTGCGCGGCGTTCTCGGCGAGAATTTCCTGAAGTTCTGGGCGCGGGCGGAGAAGGCCAAGGCGTCCGTCCCTCCGCGGAAGAGCCCGTTCCCGTTCACGCAGCCGGGCCCGGCCGACCGCTGATGCCGATCGGGGCCGCCGGCTCCGATATGATGCGGGCCATGTTCGACCTGCTGCAGACGGCGGCGCCCAGCGCCTCATCCCTTTGGATCTTCGGGCAGTTCGCCCTCGTCTTCCTGATCTTCTACTTCCTCCTCATCGCCCCCATGCGGAAGAAGCAGAAGCGGGCGCAGGAGATGCTCTCGAAGCTCAAGAAGGGCGACGAGATCATCACGAACGGCGGCATCTTCGGCCGGATCGCCGCGCTGGACGAGGAACGCGGTTTCGTGGTCCTGCAGATTGCCGACAACGTGAAGATCAAGGTCGCCCGCAGCGCCATCGCGGGCCTGGCGGGCGAAGGCGACCCGGCGGCCGCGGCGCCGTAGGAGTCAGCTCTCAGCTTTCGGCTCTCAGCCAGAGGCAGAGGCCGAGAAAGTCTTTTTTGCTCTAGGAGATTCATTCACCGAGCGCTCTGGCTGACGGCTGATAGCTGACAGCCGATAGCTAATCCAGTAGACTCCGGCGTTTTCATTTCGGGCCGAGGAGGCGTCTTGTCGAAGAAGATTCGCTGGCGGGTACTGCTGATCCTGGTCGTGGTCGCGGGCACCGTCGCCGGCTACGTCATCACCGGATACCAGCACGCCAGGAAGGAATGGATCGGCGCCGGCAACCCGCCGCTGTCGATGGCGCTCCGGAAGGGCATCAAGCTGGGCCTCGACCTGCGCGGCGGAATCCACCTCGTGCTGCAGGTCAACACGGCCGACGCCGTGAAGGCGGAGCGCGACGACGCCATCGAGACGCTGCGCAATCAGGCGCGCGAGAAGTCCTTCACGCTCGGGGACTTCGAGATGACCGCCCCCAACGCGTTCGCCGTCAACGCCTCCGCCCAGACGGACACGACGAAGCTCGAGGAGGCCGTCAAGCGCTTCCTCGGCGACTGGACCTACAACGTCGTCGGCGGCAAGTGGGTCTTCCAGCTGAAGGACGACCGCCCGGCGCGCGGACCGAGGAGAACGCCGTCTCGCAGGCGATCGAGACGATCCGCAACCGCGTCGACGAGTTCGGCGTCTCCGAGCCGCTGATCGCGCGGGAGGGCGACGGACCGCATCCTCGTGCAGCTGCCCGGCGTCGACGATCCCAAGCGCGTCAAGGACCTGATCAAGAACACCGCGTTCCTGGAGCTCAAGCTCGTCGAGTCGGGCCCCTCCGACCGCACGGCCCTCCTCGCGCCGACGGGCGGCCAGGTGCCGCCGACGCTCGAGCTCGTCGAGGCCAAGGCGGAGGCGGGTCAGCGGCAGGACGCTCTACTACCTCGTGCGCAAGCCGGCCGTGATCACGGGGCGCGACCTGAAGAACGCGCGCCCGAGCCGCACGGGCCAGTTCGGCGCAGATCGGCGTGACGTTCTTCCTGACGGCGGCCGGCGCCGAGAAGTTCGCGTCGGCCACGGGCGCCAACGTCGGCAAGCAGCTCGCGATCATCCTCGACAACCGCGTCCAGTCGGCGCCGCGGATCAACGAGCGGATCACCGACCAGGGCGTCATCCAGGGCAGCTTCACGGCCGAGGAGGCCAACGACCTGGCGCTCGTGCTGCGCGCGGGCGCGCTGCCGGCGGGCCTGACGTACCTCGAGGAGCGGACCGTCGGCCCGTCGCTCGGCGCTCGACTCGATCCGCAAGGGCATCACGGCCTCGGTCGTCGGGCGCTCTGCTCGTCTTCGTCGCGGTGGTCGTCTACTACCGGCGCGCCGGCTGGAACGCCGTGCTCGCGCTGCTCCTGAACGCGATCCTGCTCGCCGGCGCCATGGCGCTCTTCGAGGCCACGCTGACGCTGCCGGGCATCGCCGGCTTCATCCTGACGATCGGCATGGCGGTCGACTCGAACGTGCTGATCTTCGAGCGCATCCGCGAGGAGCTGCGCGGCGGGCCGCGCGCCGAAGACCGCGATCGAGAACGGCTTCTCGAAGGCCTTCGCGACGATCATCGACACGCACATCACGATCGTCATCTCGGCGATCTTCCTGTTCCAGTTCGGAACGGGCCCGGTCAAGGGCTTCGCGGTGACGCTGATCATCGGCCTCCTGATCTCCGTGTTCACCGCGGTCTTCGTCTCGCACACGATCTTCGAGCTCGAGTACGGCCGGCGGGCCGCACATCGACACGCGTGTCGATCTAAGGAAGAGAGCGCAAGCGCATGGAACTGTTTCGTCAGACCAACATCGATTTTCTCCGCTGGAAGTGGTGGGCGATCGGCGCCTCCTGGGCGCTGATCCTGGTCGGGCTTCTTCGCGATCTTCGTCCAGAAGGGCCTGAAGTTCGGCATCGACTTCGCCGGCGGCACGCAGATCGCGCTGCGTTTCGCCGAGCGGCCCGACATCGACCAGTCTGCGCAAGCTCCTCGACGGCGGCGAACCTCGGCGACACGGCATCCAGCGCTACGAGGAGGCCGAGAAGAACGAGGTCCTGATCCGCGTCCAGCAGCAGGAGAAGGAAGGCCGCGACATCACGCAGGACGTCCTCACGCGCGCTGCGCCAGGGGCTCGCGGACCGAGCCGACCGATCCCGCAAGATCGACCTGAACGTCCAGGGGCGCGACGCGCTCGCCGGCGCGGCTCGCCGCGGCGGACCCCGACCACGTCGCGGGCGGCTCGGACGCGAACCCCGGCGACCACTACGCCCGCGCCGCCGAGCGGATCATCGCGCACCGCTCGCAGGTCGGGCTCTTCCGGTCGCCGGCCGACGTCGACGCGCATCGCCGGACGTCTCGCCGGCGGTCAAGGACTGGTCAAGGCCAACACGGACGCGGGCCCGTTCGTCGCTGCTCTCGGCCGAGAACGTCGGGCCCGCAGGTCGGCGCGGACCTCCAGAAGAAGGCGCTCTGGGCCGTCGCGCTCTCGACGCTCGGGATGCTCGTCTACATCGCCTTGCGCTTCCGCTCGCTGCCCTTCGGCGTGGGCGCGGTCGTCGCCACGCTCCACGACACGCTGATCACGGTCGGCCTGCTCGCGCTCTTCGACCGCGAGTTCAATCTCGTCGTCGTCGCGGCGCTCCTGACGCTCGTCGGCTATTCGGTCAACGACACGGTCGTCGTGTACGACCGGGTCCGCGAGAACCAGCGCACGCCGAAGAAGGAGCCGCTCGAGACGGTCATCAACCGCTCGATCAACCAGACGCTGTCGCGGACGGTCCTGACCTCGGGCGCCACGATGCTCGTCGTCGTCGCGCTCTTCTTCCTGGGCGGCGAGGTGCTCAACACGTTCGCCCTGACGCTGATCATCGGGATCATCGTCGGGACGTACTCGTCGATCTACGTCGCGGCCGCCGATCGTCGTGATCTGGAAGGACTTCGTCGAGAGGCGCCGCGTCAAGCGTCGTCCCGGTCAAGGTCGTGCCGCCGCCGGCCGAGCCGGCGCTCCCGAAGGTCGCCGCGCCGGACTCGCGCCGAAGCGGCGCCCCGGCAGAAGAAGAAGAAGAACCGGCGGTAGCGGGCGCCCTGCGTGCCTTCGCCTCGCCGGGGCGATTGGCGTAATCTCTTCTCGTGGCGATGATCCGCTTCGAGGACATCCTCGAGAAGGTCGAGGCCTACAACCCGCAGAGCGACCAGGACCTGCTCCGGCGGGCCTACGTCTTCTCGGCGCGGGAGCACCGGGGCCAGGTCCGCCGCTCGGGGGAGCCCTACCTCGTCCACCCGCTGAACGTCGCCGCGATCCTGGCCGACATGAAGGCCGACGACGTGTCGATCGTCGTCGGGCTGCTGCACGACGTGCTCGAGGACACGCTGACGACGAAGGAGGCGATCGCGCAGCAGTTCGGCGCCGAGGTCGCCGAGCTCGTGGACGGCCTGACGAAGATCGGCAAGTTCTCCTACGTCTCCCGCGAGGAGGAGCAGGCCGAGACCTTCCGCAAGATGATCCTGGCGATGGTCTCGGACCTGCGGGTCGTGCTCGTCAAGCTCGCCGACCGCCTCCACAACATGCGCACGCTCGAGTTCCTCGCCCGAGGACAAGCGCCGCGAGATCGCCCGCGAGACGCATGGACATCTACGCGCCGATCGCCAACCGGCTCGGCATGGGACTGCGTCAAGGGGGAGCTCGAGGACCTGGCGTTCCTGTATCTCGAGCCCGAGGAGTACGCGCGCGTGGCCCGCGAGGTCGAGCGAGCGGCTGAAGGGCTCGGAGGGGATGATCGAGGAGATCCGGCGGCGCCTCGAGCCGGCGTCTCGCCGAGGCCGCCATCGCGGCCGAGGTGACGGGCCGGCGCAAGCGCTACTACTCGATCGTCGTCGAAGATGCGGCGGCGCGGCGTGGACGTGGCGCAGCTCTACGACATCCTCGCCTTCCGGATCGTGGTGCCCGAGACGCGCGACTGCTACGCGGCCCTCGGGCCTCGTCCACCAGCTCTGGCGTCCCGTGCCGGGCCGCATCAAGGACTACATCGCGATGCCGAAGCCGAACTTCTACCAGTCGCTCCACACGACGGTCATCGGCGAGACGCGGCACAGCCGTTCGAGGTCCAGATCCGGACTCGCGAGATGGACCTGATCGCCGAGCGCGGCATCGCGGCGCACTGGAAGTACAAGGAGGGCCGGCTCGGTCCCCACGCCGACGACGCCCGGTTCCAGTGGCTGCGGCAGCTCGTGGACTGGCAGAAGCGAGGTCTCGGACCCGCGGCAGTTCCTGTCGTCGCTCAAGGTGGATCTCTATCCCGACGAGGTCTACACGTTCACGCCCAAGGGGGAGGTCTTCGCGTTCCCGCGCGGCGCGACGCCGATCGACTTCGCCTACCGGGTCCACACCGACGTCGGGCACCGGTGCGTCGGGCGCGCGCGTGAACGGCAAGCTCGTCCCGCTGCGCACGCCGCTCGCGAGCGGCGACATCGTCGAGATCCTGACGGCGCCCAACCAGACGCCCTCGCGCGACTGGCTGTCCTTCGTCGCGACCAGCCGCGCGCGCCACAAGATCCGCCACTTCATCCACACGGAGGAGAAGCGGCAGGCCGTCGAGCTCGGGCGGCGCCTGCTCGACCGGGAGCTCAAGAAGTTCAGGCGGACCCTCAAGAAGCTCGAGTCCGCAGGGGCGCCTCGCACAGGAGCTCGCCGCACTGGGGCTTCTCGAAGCCCGAGGACCTCTACGCGGCGTCGGCTACGGGAAGCTCGCTCCGCGAGCGGCCCTCGAGCGGTTCGTCCCGGCCGAGGAGCTCGCGCGCGGCCCGAGTCCGAGGCGAAGGAATCGGCGGTCTCCCGCGTCGTCCGCAAGATCCTGCCGTTCGGCGCTCCGGACATCGTCGTCGTCGGCCACAACGACCTGCTGGCGACGCTCGCCAAGTGCTGCAGCCCGGTGCCCGGCGAGAAGATCGTCGGCTACATCACGCGCGGGCGCGGCGTCTCCGTGCACTCGGAGAGCTGCCCGAACGTGCAGCAACCTGCTCTACGACCCGGAGCGCCAGATCGACGTGGCCTGGGCGGGCGAGAAGAAGGCCGCCGTACGCGATCGAGCTCGAGGTCGTCGTCGAGGACCGGCCGGGCCTGCTCGCGGACGTGACCCAGGCGATCGCCGGCGAGGGGTCGAACATCCGCCGGATCGAGGCCCGCGTCGGACGAGGTCCGGAAGGGCTACGTCTCGGTGTCGCTCGAGGCGCTCGGACATGAAGCAGCTGCGAGAAGATCCTCGACGCGGATCCGCGGCGTTGCCGGCGTGCGCGAGGTCATCCGGAAGTACAACGTGCCGAGGGCGGGGGAGAGAGGTAGGAGTGCGGGGGTCGAAATGCGGGGGTCGAAGTCGGGAGACCTAGACCTGGAACCTAGCACTTCGACCTCCCGCCTACGCCGCCTTTGCCCTCGGCGCGGGCTTGACGACCTTGCCGGACCGGATGCAGCGGGTGCAGGCGCGCGCGCGGCGCGTCACGCCGTCCGACCACCGCGCGCACCGTCTTGAGGTTCAGGTGCCACTTCCGGTTCGTCACGTTGTGCGCGTGGCTGAGCGCCGTGCCCGTGACGGGAGTCTTTCCGCAGAACTGACAGTGCTGGGCCATCGGGATCGCCTCGTCTCGACGCCCGCGGACTGACGCTCCGCGAACAAAGGCGCGGCATCCTACACAAGACCCGCCGGGCGCGGCAAGCGCCGCGAAGAATGGCGAGCCGCGCGGACTGTCTTCGAACGGAGCAATCCGGGCGAATCCCTGTTCCGATGGACAGGGGTCGAGACGTACGCAAGTGCTTGCCGGCGGAACCTTTTGCATGTCGACGCTCTTGACTGCGGAATAATCCTTCTGTTAACTTGGCAACCAGCCGAAATAACCCAAGGTCAAAGCCCGTAACCGTCTTAATTTTTTCGGTGGGGTGAACGTGCTGTTCAGGAAAACGAAGAACCTGGTTGGCCTGGACATCGGCTCCTCGGCGGTCAAGCTCGTCGAGCTGAAGGACGCCAAGGGCGGCGGCTACAGGCTCGTCAAGACGGGCCTCGAGACCCTGTCTCCCGAGGCGATCGTCGACGGCGCCATCATGGACGCCTCCCTGGTCGTCGACACCGTCAACCGGATCATTTCCTCCCTGAACGTCCGGAACCGCGACTTCGGCACCTCGCTGTCGGGCCACTCGGTCATCATCAAGAAGATCTCCCTGCCGGCCATGTCGCCCGAGGAGCTGGCCGAGTCGATCCGCTGGGAAGCCGAGCAGTACGTCCCCTTCGACATCAACGACGTCAACCTCGACTACGTCGTCCTGGAGGCCGGCGGCGGCGAGACGATGGACGTCCTGCTCGTCGCCGTCAAGAAGGACAAGATCGCCGACTACACGAGCGTCATCACCCAGGCCGGGCAAGACGCCGGTCCTCGTGGACGTGGACGCCTTCGCCCTGCAGAACGCCTTCGAGGCGAACTACCCGGTCGAGCCCGGGCGCGTCGTGGCGCTGGTCAACATCGGCGCCTCGGTCACCAACGTCAACATCCTCTCCGGGCTCGAACACGATCTTCTGGCGCGACATCTCGTTCGGCGGCAACCAGTACACCGACGCGATCCAGAAGCAGCTCTCCCTCTCCTTCGAGCAGGCCGAGGCGCTGAAGAAGGGCGAGAAGCCACGGCGGACGCAGTCGCTCCAGGACATCCTCCCGATCCTGCGCTCGGTCTCCGACGACCTCGCGCAGGAGCTCCAGAAGACCTTCGACTTCTTCCTCGCGACGACCTCGACGGAGAAGATCGACCAGCTCTTCATCTCCGGCGGCTCCTCGCGCGTCGTCAACCTCGACGCGCAGCTGAAGGAGCGGTTCGGGATCCCCGTCGAGATCATGAACCCCTTCCGCCAGATCGACATCGCGGCGGCGCCTCGGTCTCGGCGCGAGTGGCTCACCGACAACGCGCCGAGCCTCGCGGTCGCGGTCGGGCCTCGCGATCCGGCACATCGGGGACGAAGTCGCTTGATCAGGATCAACCTCCTCACCGAGGCCAGGGCGGCGGCCGCCAGGAAGAAGGCGCCGGCGCTTCCGACCGGGCGCGAAGCTCAACAACCTGCTGTTCTTCGGCGGGCATCGTCGCTCGGCCTCGATCTACATCGCGATCATGGGCCTCGTCCTGACCTCGCGGCGCCGCCACCTCGACGAGGAGATCGGCAAGGCGCGGCTAGAGGTCGGACCGGCTGAAGTCGATCATCGACGAGGTCAAGGGCTACGAGGACAAGAAGGCGAGCCTCGAGGCAAAGATCAAGCTGATCAACAACCTCAAGACCAACCAGAAGGGCCCCGTCCGCCTCATGGACGAGATCTCCAAGGCGCTGCCGGACCTCGTCTGGCTGACCGAGCCTCGACGTCACGGGGAACCAGATCACGATGAAGGGCACGACCCTGTCGCCCAACGCCGTCGCGACGTACCTCGAGAACCTGAAGAAGAGCCCGTTCTTCGCCGAGCCGGTCTTCAAGAACCTCGGCCGCGAGGCGGAACCGCAGGGCATCTACACGTGGGAGATGACCGTCATCTTCACTCCGGCGACGGCGCTCGACCGGGCCGCCGAGCAGCCGCCGCGGCGCCAGGCCGCGCCGGGCGCTCCGCGCCGGCGAAGGCTCCGGGGACCTAGGCCATGGCTACTCGGAACTGAAGCTCGAAGAGAAGAAGTGGTGCTACGCGCTCGGCGTCGGGCCTGGCGATCGGCATCGCTGCTGGCCGGCGCCGTGCACTACGCGTGGTTCCGCAGCATCAACGCCGACATCGCGAACAAGACGCGCCGAGCTCGAGCGGCTCCAGCAGGAGATCGAGAAGGGCCGCGCGGCCGAGCGCAAGCTCGCGCAGTTCCGCGAAGAGGTCAAGCGGCTGGAGCTCGAGCTCTCGAAGCTCCTCCAGATCCTGCCCTCCAAGCGCAACACCGAGGAGCTCATCAAGCGCATCGAGACGCTGACCCGGCAGGGCGACTTCACGCTGAAGAAGTTCACGCCGGGCGAGTTCGTGCCGAAGGAGTTCTACTCGGAGTGGCCGATCGAGATCGTGGTCGACGGGACGTACCACAACCTCGCGCTCTTCTTCGACCGGATGAGCCGCTTCTCGCGGATCATCAACGTCGAGGATCTGAAGATCAATTCGCTCGACAACGTGCCCGGCAAGTCGATCGCCGCGAACTTCGTCGCCAAGACTTTCATCTACACCGGCGACGAGACGGGCGCAGGCGCCCCGGGCGCCAAGCCCGGCCAGCCGGGCCAGCCCGCGGGTCCCCCGCGCCGCGGCGCTGCGGCGAACGCCCAGGGCCTCAAGGCCCGCGCCGAGGGAAGGGGCGTCGAATGAAGCGCGCGGTCCTCGCGATCGTTCTTCTCGGCGCCTCGAGTCTCGCTTTCGCGCAGGCTCCCGCGTCGAGGCGCCCGCGTCCAAGGCGCCGGCCGCCGAGGCGCCCGCCGCGGCCGCGACGCCCGAGGTCGCATCGCCGCACCGGCGCCCCAGACGGGCGAGACGCTGCTCGAGCAGGAGGAGTCGGCGCTGTCGGGCCGCTCGTACACCTACGACCCGGCCGGCCGCCGCGATCCGTTCCGGTCGCTCCTCGTGCGTCCGGAGCAGCGCGCGGCGGCTCGCGTCCGCCCGGCATCGCCGGCATCGCGGTCGACGACATCGTGCTCCAGGGGATCTGGAAGACGCAGGCCGGGTATCGTGGCGCAGATCCGCGGCACGGACAACAAGAGCTACCTGCTCCGCGCCGGGCGACCTCCTCTAGGACGGCGAAGTCACGCGCGATCGGTCCCAACGAGGTGACGTTCCGGCAGAACCTCAACGATCCGCAGAGCGTGAAGCCGTTCCGGGACGTGACGAAGCAGCTGAATGCGACGATCAAGCAGTGACCCCGGTGAGAAAGGGAGTCCGCGCGACGGGAGGAACGATGCGAAGGGCATTGAGAGCAACCGCGATGGACGTGCGCGGCCGCTCGGGCTGGCCGCGGCGTTCGGGCTGCGCGTCCGGCGGCCGCGCGCACGACGCCGCGGTCGCGACCGCACCGGCCTCGCACGGCCTCCGCCGGCGGCCACCGACTCCCCGAAGCCGACCGCGCGCGATCGAGCAGGCGCGCCTTCAACGAAGACGCCGACGGCGCCCGCCTCGTGCTCTCGGCCGACGCGCCGCTCCTCTACACCTCCTACGAGCCGCGGCCGGACCTGCTCGTCGTCGATCTGCAGGGCTTCGGCGTCGCGGACAAGTTCGTCGCCCCGACGGCTTCGGGCGACCTGGTCGAACGTCCGTCAAGGTCGAGCCGCATCGACGAGCTCGGCAAGAGCGCTCACGCGCATCTCCGATCGACGCACCGCCCCGGCGTCCGCTACGACGTCCGCTCGGTCGGCCAGGGCCTCGCCGTCGCCTTCGACGGACACGGCGGTCGCCGCGGCGGCGCCGGAACCGGCCGCCGCGCCGCGGCACCGCGCCCGGGCCGGCCCGCGGTCGACGACCGCTGCGATCGCGCGCCGCGCCGGCTCCGGCCGCCCGCGCCGGCGCCGCCCGCGGAGAGATCGGCCACGCCCTCGAGGAAGTCACGGCGGACGCGTCCGCCAAGGGCGTCGCGGTCGCGCTGCTCGGCGACGGGGCTCTCGCGGCCAAGGACTTCGTCCTCGCCAATCCGCCGCGCATCGTCGTCGACCTGCCCGGCGTGAAGAACGAGGTGCGCAGCGCGCGATCGTGCCGTGCAGAGCGCCGATGGTTTCGCGCGTCCGCGATCTCGCAGTTCCAGACGCAGCCCGAGCCCGTGACGCGCGTCGTCGTCGACCTCGCGGCGCCGACGCCGTACCGCTCTGCAGCCGGACGGCGAGCGGCTGGCGGTCCTCGTCGGCGAGGCGGCGATCGCGGCCGCGGTCCCGCCGCCGGCGCCCGCTCCCGCCCCCGTGCCGGAGGTAGCGGCGGCTCCCGCTCCGGCTCCGACGACCGCCCCTGCCGAGAAGATCGTTCCGTCCGAGCGGCCCGCCGAGACCGTCGCGCCGGCGTCCGCCGAGCCGTCGAGCGTGACGCGTGTCGCCGAGGCCGAGCCTGCGGCTCCGAAGCCTGCGGCCGAAGACGAAACCCGCTCCGGCGCCGGAGCCCGTCGCGTCGACGCCGCCGGAGACGCCGGCCGCGATTGCAGCGGCGCCCGCTCCCGCGCCGATGCCGGAACCCCGCGTCGCCGACAAGCCCGCGATCCGCCGGCAGCCGAGTCGCAGCCGGCTCCGGCCGCCGCACCCGCTCCGGCCCCGGTCCACGCCGAGGTGGCGGCCGCGGCTCCGCCGCCGGCCCCGCCCCGCGCTCCGGCTGCGGCTCCCGCGCCGGCGAAGCCCTCGCCGCGCCGTAACGGCAAGCGCCGAAAACGGCGGCCAAGGACGACGCCCTCTTCGAGGCCGCGGCGGCCGTGCTCGATCAGGAGAGACCGCGCGCCCCGAGGTCGGCCAGACCTACCAGCTCGCGCACGATCGCCGAGGCCCAGACGCAGTTCACCGGCGAGCCGATCTCGCTCGACCTCAAGGACGCCGACATCAAGGACGTCTTCCGCACGATCTCGCAGTTGACCGGTCTGAACATCGTCGATCGATCCCGAGGTGCGCGGCACCGTGACGGTGCAGCTCGAAGACGTGCCGTGGGACCAGGCCCTCGACCTGATCCTGAAGCAGAACAGCCTCGGCTACGTCCTCGAGAACAACATCATGCGCATCGCGACGACCGCGAAGCTCCAGGCGGAGCAGTCCGACCGCGCGCGCCTGGCCGAAGCGCGGCAGGCCGCCGAGCCGACGCGCACGGTCATCAAGAAGCTCTCCTACGCGAAGGCGGGCGAGATCGTGCCCGTCGCTCAAGAGCGTCATGTCCAAGCGCGGCGACATCGTCGTCGACGAGCGGACGAACACGCTGATCATCCGCGAGATCCCGACCTACATGCCGGCGGTCCTCCAGCTGATCGACAACCTCGACACCGCGACGCCGCAGGTCATCATCGAGTCGCGGATCGTCGAAACGACGAAGAGCCTCGGCCGCAGCCTCGGCATCAACTGGGGCGTGCAACGGCAGTCGCGGACGCGGCACACGGCAACACGACGAACCTGATCTTCCCGAACAGCGGCGCGGGCGGCTTCAACGTCGCCTCGGCAACGGGCACGACGGTCGGCGCGCTGCGGCTCGGCAACATCCTCAACACGTTCAACCTCGACGTCGCCCTCTCGGCGGCCGAGAACCAGGGCCTCCTGAAGATCATCTCGTCGCCGAAGGTCGCGGCGCTGACGAACACGCCGGCGCTGATCCAGTCGGGCGTCCAGATCCCCGTCCAGACCAACGTCAACAACACGACGACGGTCATCTACGTCGACGCGACGCTGCAAGCTCGACGGTGACGCCGCAGATCACGGCCGAGGGCACGATCCTGCTGACGCGTCAACGTGCAGAAGCGCGAGCCGGCGGTCGCCCTGAACCTCGCGCTCGGCCAGAACGTCCCGCTGACGATCCGCCAGTACCGCGGCCAGGTGCTCGTCCGGGACGGCGGCACGACGGTCATCGGCGGCATCTTCCAGATCAACGACCAGGACCAGAACAACATGATCCCGGGCCTCTGGAAGATTCCCGATCCTCGGGAACCTGTTCAAGAACAAGACGCGGACCGAGAAGCACGACGAGCTGCTGATCTTCATCACGCCCCGGATTCTCAGGTCATAGGGGTAGAACGACATGAAGAGAAACGATCGCATTGCGCTCGCGGTCCTGCTCGCGGCGCTCGCGCGAGCGGCGTGCACGAACAAGCAGGGCGAGACCGAGGCCGCCGGTCTTCATCACCGTCGACATCCAGCTGCAGCCGGGGTTCGTGGACGTGTCCGTGCCCGCGCCGGTGCAGATCGACACGATCGACGCTCGCGAGCCACCTGAAGGACCCGACCGCGACGGACCCGCAGGGCTTCGCGGACGTCACGATCGACAGCTACACGGTCGCCTACCGGCGCACGGACGGCGGCACGATCGTTCCGCCGGTACAGACCTTCGGCGGCGGCATCGTCGTGCCGTCCGGCGGCACCGCGACGCTCATCGAACTTCCCGGTCCTGTACGCCGCGACGCTCTCAGGGTCCGCCCTTCGACCAGCTGCTGCCGTTCAACGGCGGCGATCGACCGGGAGACCGGGCAAGTCCGAGATCGACACGGCGTTCGACATCACGTTCTTCGGCCACACGGTCTCGGGTCAACGCGTCCAGAGCGAGACCGCCAGCGGAATCCTGATCTTTCAGTATGGCGGCTCGACGGCGGGCGCCCGCATCAGAAAGTAGACGGGGGCCCACATGCGCCGGATTGCCATCGGGAATCACCGCACTCGCGCTGGTCGGCGCAGCTCGTCGGCTGCGCCGCGGACGCGCCGACCGCTCCGCGGCCCGGCGGCGGGGGCACCAACGACGGCTCGCTGCAGATCGCGCTGTACACGAACGACGCCAATCCGGCGGCGGGCGGCTGCTCGCTCGTCCAGGCCGTCGTGACGCTGAACGGGGCCAGCGTGCCCGACGGTACGGGCGTCACTTTCTCGACGGATCTCGGGACCTTCGCGCAGAACGGACAGCGGTTCGGTCGATGTCGTGACGACGGGCGGCCAGGTCACGACGGGAGTCTGCTCGGTGCGCTCGGGCGTCGCCACGGTCGCGCGCGAGCGCCACGGTCGGAAGCAAGAAGGGCTCTGCCACGCCTGCCGATCTCCTTCCAGCCCTCCAACTCGGCGGCGTTCGTGAGCTCCTGCAGCCCGAGCTTCGGCAGCCCGACGCGGCGGCACCAGCCTGACGATCAACGGCGGCCGCTTCTTCGGGAGCGCGTCCTCGACGACAAGTCGTCGTTCACCGCGGCCGGTGTGGCCCGCGAGGGCCTCGTCACGGGAGTCACGAGCACGCAGATCTCCGTCGTGACGCCGGCCTTCCCGGAGGCGGCGTCCCTCGCGGTTCCCGTGCAGATGGTGATCACGCTGGGCTTCGGGACGGGTCCACGCCGGAGACGCTCACCGCTCCGAACTGCTTCGTCTTCGGCACGGCGCCGTCCGGAACGCCCACGGTGACGTCGGTCCTGCCGTCCTCGGGCAGCAACGACGGCAACACGCGGGTGACGATCGTCGGATCCGGCTTCGTCGCGCCGCGTGCAGGTCTTCTTCGGTCCGGTCGAGGCCACGGTCCTCTCGGTCGCCTACAACCAGATCGTCGCCCTCTCGCCGCCCGCCACGGGCATCGGGCTCCCGAACCAGAACGCCACGGTCGACGTGCGCGTGCACGAAGTGAATTCGGGCCAGGACGGAACGCTCGCCGGCGGGTTCAAATACGGCCCGGCGATGCGGATCATCTCGTTCGGCGGGGCGAACGTGCAGTCGGCGGCGGGTCCGTTCACCCCGCTGACGATCTTCGGCGAGGGATTCAGCGCGCCCGTGAAAGTGTCGCTCGCCGGCTGGATCGCGACCGTCATGTCGGTCTCGGCCACCGAGATCGTCGTGCTGCCCGGAAATATCGTCGCCGCCGGATGCAGCGACGTGTCCGGCCCGATCTCCGTCACGAATATCGACACGGGCGAGACGGCGCAGGGGCAGACGTTCACGTACCTCGTGTCGTCGTCCGGTCCCGTCGTCACGGGGGTCGCGCCCTCACAGGGTCAGGTCCCGGCGGCCGGCATCGACCTGGTGATCTCGGGAATCAACTTCCCGACGAGCATTGCCGGTGTCAGCGTGGCGCTCGGCGGCCGGCAGGTGCCGGTCACGGCGGTCTCGCCGTCGGGGACGTCGATCACGGTGCACATCCCCGAGACGACGCTCGCGCCTCCCACCTGCGGCGGAGCCACGGACGGAACGCTCCTGCCCGCGGGCGGCGCGCAGGACATCGTGGTGACGAACGTCGCCACGACCTGCAGCGCAACCTTCGCCGGGGCCTTCACATACCTGCTGCCGTGCGTCGCGACCGGCCCGTAGTCTCGGCCCGATCGAGGATGGACGCCGCCCCCCTCGGGGGGCGGTTGCCTTTTTCGCGCCTTGGCTGACGCGGGGGCGCAGGCCCGCATCCGGGATCTCGAGCGTCGGATCGAGCTCGATCCGGGCTCGCGCCTCTTCCTGGCCCTCGCGGAGGAGTACCGCAAGGCCGGCCGCATCTCGGAAGCCCTCTCGACGCTCCAGCAGGGCCTGCTGTCCCATCCGGGCTATCTCTCCGCGCAGGTGGCGCTTGGACGGGCGCACTTCGAGGCCGGCCAGGCCACCGAGGCGATCGCGACCTTCTCGAAGGTCCTGGCGGCCGACCCCGGCAATCTGGTGTCCGCGAAGTCGCTCGGCGGACATCCATCTCTCGCGCGGCGAGAACCTCGAGGCCGTCAAGAAGTACAAGCTCTACCGCGCGCTGTCGGGCGACCGGTCGGTCGAGGACGTGATTGGGCGGCTGGAGAAGTCCCTTGCACCGCCGCCGCCCGCTCCGTCCTCCGCGGCGACCGCGGGACCGGTTCCGCCGCCTCCGACGTTTCAGGAGGAGCCCAGAGGGCCGATCCGCCGCACCGAGCCGATGACCTCGCCCGTCGGGAGCGTGCCGGAAGGGCCGTTCGATTTCACGCCGGTCTCGTTCGAGCCGCCCGACTTCTCCGGTGCGGCTCCCGGCGGCCCAGGCCCGGTTCCGCACGCCTCGGCGGCCGCTCCGCCGGAGGACGTTGCGACGCGCGCCTTGCGCATCTCGGAGATCCTGGGAAAGCCCCCGGCGCCGGCCTCCGCGGCCGAAGCACCGGCTGCGCCTTCGTCCGATTTCGAGCCGCAGGGGCGCACGCTCGCCGACCTCTATTTCGCCCAGGGCCATTACGCCGAGGCGCTGCGGATCTACGACGAGCTCGTGGCGGCCAATCCCTTCGATGAGGAGCTCCGGCGCCTGCGCCGGGACGCGGAGGCGCGTCTCCTGCCGTCGGGCATCGGCGTCTCGACGTCCAGCGACCCGGCCTTCGACCGACGCTGGAAGAAGATTCGCGCCCTGAGGCAGTGGCTTTCCGTCCTCCAGGCCGGATAAGCTTCGCCCGCCGCCTCGGGTGAGATCATCCCGATGAACGTCTTTCAGGACACGCTGCGCCGTATCGCCGAACGCGTCGAAGGCACGCGAGCGGTTTCGCTCGTGGGCGTCGACGGCATCCCCATCGACACGTTCGGCCCGAAGGAGGGAGTTTCCATCGAGTCGGTGGCGGCCGAGATGGGCTCGTTCGTGAAGTCCTCGCGCCCCGCGCGAGGGCGACGGCGGCGAGGTCCAGCAGCTGTGCCTCGTGACCGACGCCGGGCAAGGCGATCCTTTCGCCGGGTGACCGAGGAGTATTATCTGCTGCTCCTGCTGCTCGAGAGACGGCAACTTCGGCCGGGGCCGGTTCGAGTTGCGCAAGGCCGCCCTGGCCCTGGAGAAGGAGCTGCTGTAGAGCGATGCTCTCGCTACAAGGAAATCAGGGAGCTGATCGACCTCGCGTGCGAGCGCGGTCTCTCGGCGCTCGAGATCGAGCAGGCCGGGTTCCGGGTCCGCATCGAGGCGGCGTCGAACGGCGCCGGCGAGGCCTCGCCATCGACGTCGTACGCCCGCGCCGACGGCCGCCACCCGCGGCCGCGTCGGCGCCGCCCGCCGCCGCGGCCGCGCCCGAGGTGGACGCGAGCCTCCACGTGATCACCTCTCCGATCGTCGGCACCTTCTACCGCTCGCCCTCTCCCGAGGCGGATCCGTTCGCCGAGGTCGGCCAGCGCATCGCCCAGGGCAAGATCCTCTGCATCATCGAGTCGATGAAGCTGATGAACGAGATCGAGTCGGACGTCGAAGGCGAGATCGTCGAGGTCTATCCGCGCAACGGCCAGCCCGTCGAGTACGGCGAGAAGCTCTTCGCCATCCGCCTCGCCGCCTGAGTCCGCGGGCGCGGCGGTCCTCCCGATGTTCAAGAAGATCCTCATCGCCAACCGCGGCGAGATCGCGCTGCGGATCATCTCGGCCTGCCGGGAGCTCGGCATCCGGACGGTCGCCGTCTACAGCGAGGCCGACCGCGACGCCCTGCACGTCCGCTTCGCGGACGAGGACGTCTGCATCGGCCCGTACGCCGTCCGCCGCCTCGTACCTGAACATCTCGGCGATCGTTTCGGCGGCGGAGATCACGGAGGCCGACGCGATCCACCCGGGCTACGGGTTCCTGTCCGAGAACGCCTATTTCGCCGAGATCCTGCAGGACTGCCACATCACCTTCATCGGCCCGACGCCCGACGCGATCCGCAAGATGGGCGACAAGTCGGTCGCGCGGCAAACGGTGGCCGCCGCCGGCGTGCCGACCGTCCCCGGCTCGCCGGGGCCCGTCGGGAGCCTCGAGGAGGCCCTCGCGTTCGCCGGCAAGGTCGGCTACCCGGTGATCCTGAAGGCGTCGGCCGGCGGCGGCGGACGCGGCATGCGGGTCGCGCCGCGACGAGCGGGAGCTCGCGGAGCGCCTTCGAGACGGCGCGCGCCGAGGCGGAGAAGGCCTTCGGCAACGCCGAGGTCTACCTCGAGAAGTACGTCGAGGACCCGCGGCACATCGAGTTCCAGGTCTTCGGCGACCGCCACGGCAACCTCGCGCACCTGGGCGAGCGCGAGTGCTCGATCCAGCGCCGGCACCAGAAGCTGATCGAGGAGGCGCCGTCGCCGGCGCTCGACGACGATCTGCGGGCGCGGATGGGGGAGGCGGCGGTCGCGGGCGGCCCGGGCGGTCGACTACCACGAACGCCGGAACCGTCGAATTCCTGCTCGACCGCGACGGCCGGTTCTATTTCATGGAGATGAACACGCGGCTCCAGGTGGAGCATCCGGTCACCGAGGAGGTGACGGGCATCGACCTGGTCAAGGAGCAGATCGCCGTGGCGGCGGGCGAGCCGCTCTCGTTCGCTGGGCAGTCCCTGACGCCGCGCGGCCACGCGATCGAGTTCCGGATCAACGCCGAGGACCCGGTAGCGCTTCACGCCGTCGCCCGGGCGCATCGCCGCGTTCCATCCGCCCGGCGGGCTCGGCGTGTCGCGTGGACACCGCGGCCTACCAGGGGTACGTGATCCCGCCCCACTACGACTCTCTGATCGCCAAGCTCATCGTGAGCGGGCGCGACCGCGCCGAGGCGATCTCCCGCGGGCGTCGCGCGCTCGACTTCTTCGTCGATCGAGGGAGTCAAGACGACGATCCCGATGCACCGCCGCATCCTCGACGAGGCCGACTTCATGGACGGCCGGCTCTCGACCCGCTTCATGGAGCGGTTCGCGCGGGCATCTTGACGAGTCGTCAGTTCTCAGTTGTCGGTTATCAGTTCTGAGACTGATAACTGAAAACTGTTAACTGAGAACTTCCTTGCACCTCCTGCCGCCCCTCTACGCGCATCACCGACCGCGCCGTCGCGGGCATCGACAGCGTCCCGGAGATCGCGAGGCGTCTGCTCTCGCGTCGGCGTTCGCTGCGTCCAGGTTCGCGAGAAGGCGATGCCGGACCGCGAGCTCCTCGAAGCGGTGGACGCGGTCGCGCGAGCGAGCGCGGATCGACGGCGCGCTCGCTCTTCGTCAACGACCGCGTCGACGTCGCCCGGGCCGCGGGCGTGGGGGTTCACCTCGGGGAGGACGACCTGTCCGTGGCCGAAGCGCGGCGTCTTCTGCCGCGAGGCGCTCATCGGCGTCTCGACGCACGACCCCGAGGCCGCGCAGGCCGCGTTCCGGGATCGGGCGTCGGACTACGTGGCCTTCGGCCCCGTCTTCGCCAGCGCGACGAAGCCGGCAGCGTCCGGCGCGAGGGCTCGAGATGCTCGCGCGCGCCGCGCAGGGCCGCTCGAAGCCGCTCGTCGCGATCGGCGGCATCACGCCCGAGAACCTCGACGCGGTCCTGGACGCCGGCGCGGATTCCGTGGCGATGGTCGGCGGGCTTCTCTCCGGAGGCGCGATCGAAGGGAACGCGCGACGCGCGCTCGACCGGATCCGCGCGCCGCCGGCCGTTCGGGCGGATCTATCTCGTCGGCTTCATGGGTTGCGGCAAGACCGCGATCGGGCGGCGGCTGGCCGGCGCGGCTCGCGGTGCCCTTCGTCGACCTGGACGCCGAGATCGAGCGCGCCTCCGGGCTGACCGTGCGCGCGCTCTTCGAGGAGTCCGGCGAGCCGGCGTTCCGCCAGCGGGAGGCGGTGTTTCTCGCCGGCACGGAATCGCTCGCCGACGCCGTCGTCGCCACCGGCGGCGGCGCCTACATTCCGGAGGAGAATCGCCGGGCGATGCGGCGCCTCGGGCGCGTCGGTGTTCCTCGACGTTCCGTTTCCCGTGCTCTCACGCCGGCTCGCCGGCAAGACCGATCGGCCGCTCTTCCAGTCGGTCGAGCAGGCCGCGCGGCTCTTCGCTCAGCGGGACCCTTTCTATAGAATGGGCAGCCTGCGCGTGACACTCGAGGGAACCGAGACGCTCGACGAGGCGGCCGACCGCGTGCTCCACGCGCTCGAGGGGCCAGCGGTCACCCTGGTCTCCGCGAGCGCCTGACGCCGGGCTGTTCTTGCGCTACCTGATCCTCTCGGACATCCACGCCAACGGCGAGGCGCTCGGCAGCCGTCCTCGCGCGGGTCGCGGCCGCTCGTATCGAGCGCGTCGTCGTGCTCGGCGACTTCGTCGGCTACGGCGCCGACCCCAACGCCGTCATCGACCGCGTGCGCAAGCTCCGCCGGCCCAAGGCGCTCGTCCGGGGGAACCACGACCGTGTCGCCGCCGGGCTCGATCCGGGCCGACATGTTCAATCCCGTGGCGCTTTTCGCCGCGCGCTGGACGTCCGAGAAGCTCTCGGACGCCAACCGTACGTTTCTCGGTGAGCTGCCGGTGGGGCCGGTCGAAGTGGACGGGACGTTCGTGATCTGCCACGGCTCGCCGCTCGACGAGGACGCCTACATCTTCTCCGACTGCGACGCCGCGTGGAACTTTCGGGCGATCGCGCTCGACCTGTGCTTCTTCGGCCACAGCCACATCCCGTCGGTCTTCACGCTCGAGCCGGACGGGATCCGCGTGGACGTTGTGCGCGGCCCGCGCGAGGTCTGGAAGCTCGAGCCCGGCCGCCGCTATCTGATCAATCCGGGCTCGATCGGCCAGCCGCGCGACCGCAACACCGCCGCGGCCTTCGCGATCTACGACGCGAACCGCTCGGAAGTCCTCTTCGAGCGGGTGCCCTACGACATCCCCGCGGCGCGGGAGAAGATCCTGCGAGCCGGCCTGCCCGATGCGCTCGGCGACCGCTTGCTCGTCGGCGCCTGAACCGCTTCTCCTATAATCGCGCCCGTTTTCTCCGCCGGCGAAACGAAGGAGGATGCGATGCTTGGGAAGCGCGGCTTCGGGACTCTCCTCGCCTCGGCGGCCGCTACGGCGGCATGGCTGGGCTGCGCGAGCTCGGCACCCCCCGCGGCGCCCACCGCCGCCCGCGCTCCCGCCCCCGGCCGCCGCGCCGCGTTTCGCGTCGGCCGACGAGGCGCGCGCGCTCCTTCTGCAGATCGAGGATCGGCGCGCCTGGGACGCCGGCCTCCTCGAGGCCGCCGCGAAATCCTCGGACGCCTCGGTCCGCGAACACGCGGCGCTCGCAGCGGGCCGGATCGGCGACGATCGGGGGCGCGCGTTCGCCGAGGGTCTGCTGGCCGACCCGGCGCCCGCCGTGCGCTCCGCGGCGGCGTTCGCCTGTCAGCTGCTCGAGGACACCGGGGCGACTCCGGCGCTGATCGGACTCCTCTCGGATTCCGACCCCGCAACGGCGTCGAGCGCCGCGCGAGCCATCGGCGCTCTCGGACGGGGAGACGGGGAGGACGCCCTCATCGCCGCCGTTTCGAAAGTCGCGACCCCGGATCCACGCGCCGCAGTGCTCCAATCGCTCTGGCGGTTCGCCGACGACGCCTCCACGAAAGCGGCGCTCGGCTACGCGTCCGATTCCGACGCTCGCGTGCGGCGGGCGGCTCTCTACTGCCTGGCGCGCAAGCCCATCGAGACGTCGCGGCCTGCCTTGACGGCGGCACTCGCCGATGCGGACGCCGACATCGCCGCCGGAGCCGCTCGGGCCCTCGGGATCCTGGCCCACAAGGAGTCCCTCGCGCCGCTCGCGGCCGCTCTGGACAGCGGGAAGGCGCATCTGGTGACGAGCAGTCTGACCGCTCTGGAGGCGGTGCTCGAGAAGAACCCCGGCGTGACGGTCGAGGCGGACCGGCGTGCCCGCGTGCTCGCGCTGTCTCAGGACGCGAGCCCGAATCTGGCGATCCCCGCCCTCGCCCTGCTGCGCCAGTTCGTGGCCGCGGATCGCGACGCGCTGACCCGGGTCTGGTCCGTCGCGACGACGGGGCAGGGACGCCGCCGGCAGGTGGCGCTCCTCTCCGCCGTGGCCGCGCTTCGGGACCGCGCAAAGCCGGCGCTCGATGCGGCGTCGGCGTCGACGGAGGCTCCGCTTCGCGCGGCGGCCGCCGAGAGCCTCGCGTATCTCCCCGATGCGTTCGCGGCCCCGTACCGCGCGAAGCTCGCCGCGGACGGCGATCCGCTCGTCCGGATTGCGGTGCTCTCGAGCATCCAGACCGAAGAGTCCGCGCGCAACAACCGGGCGCTCATCGAGGCGGCCGCCTCCGATCCCGACGCCGGCGTACGCGCTTCGGCGGTCGAAGCGCTCGCCCTCGAGAGCGACGCTTCCGTCGTGCCCGGCATTCGCGAGGCGGTGCGCAAGGCAGCCGCCGACTCCGCTCCCGACGTTTCGATCGCCGCGATCGCCGCCGCCGAGAAGCTGCGGAGTGTCCCCGGCGCCCGCGAGATCGTGGAGGCGGCCTACCAGCTCCCGAAGACGCTCGTTCAGCGATTGGCCCACCGCGCTTTGATGCGGGACTTTCGAGCCGACCCGGCGGCGTTTCCCGCTCCGGAGTACAAGATCTCGCGATCCGCGGCCGACTACGCGGCGATCCTCTCGGAGATCGCGCGGCCGTGGAAGGCGGACATCGAGACCGCGAGGGGCACCTTCACGATGACGATGCGCGGCGACGCGGCGCCGCTGACGGTCGCGAACTTCCTCGAGCTCGCACGGAAGGGCTTCTTCGACGGCGTCGCGATCCACCGGGTCGTGCCCGACTTCGTCGTTCAGGACGGCGACCCGACGGGCACCGGAAACGGCGGCCCCGGCTACGAGATCCGCGACGAAAACAACCGGGTGCCTTACGAGACGGGGACGGTGGGAATGGCGCTCGCCGGTGCGGACACCGGAGGCAGCCAATGGTTCGTCACGCACGCTCCGCAGCCGCACCTCGACGGCATCTACACGGTGTTTGCGCAGGTCACGGCGGGACAGGACGTCGTCGAGCGGATCGAGCAGTGGGACCGGATCACGCGCGTGACGGTCTCGGCCGGCCCCTAGGCGGAGCCTCGGTGCGCGCCACCGGGCGGGCCCTGCAGTTCGTCGGCCTCGTCGTGACCGGGCTCGCGTTCTTTGCCGGCGCGCTCGGCGGAAACGTGCGGCTGGAGCTGGCTCTCCTTGGCGTCGGGGCGGCCGTGTTCTTCTCGGGCCGCGCGGTCGAGAAGCGGGGATCGTGAAGCGCGGGCGGCGATGACGAGCCCGATGAGAGCGAGAAGAAGCCCGACGGGAACGTCCCACGGACGGTAGCGGAGCCGCACTTCGGAGCGTCCCGCCGGTATCCGAACCGAGAGCCAGTCGCCCGGCAGCAGCCGATTCACCGACGGCGCCCTGCTAGACTCCGGCCAGTGCCATCGGTTGTTGTGGCGACGCACGCGCTTCCGGAGCCCTCCCTCTCGACCCTCGCGCCCGATCACGAAGTTCGAGTGCTCGGCTACACGCCGAGCGAGCTCGAGCTGGCGGCCGAGGTCGGCGAGGCGGCGGCTCTCATCACGCTCGTGTCCGATCCGGTCACCGAGACGCGTGCTCGAAGGCGGTCCGAACCTCAAGGTCGTCGCCAACTACGGCGTCGGCGTCGACAACATCGACCGCGCCGCGGCTGCGGCGCGGGGTATCGCGATCACGCACACGCCGGGAGCGTTGACCGAAGCAACGGCGGACCTGACCCTGGCCCTGCTGCTCGCCCTGACACGGCGGGTCATCGAGGGCGACCGGATGGTTCGGTCGGGAAGATTCGCGGGCTGGGCGCCGGAGCTTCTCCTCGGGACGGATCTCAAAGGCAAGGTCTTCGGGATCGTGGGTCCCGGCCGCATCGGGAGAGCCGTGGCGCGCCGGGCCCGGGCGTTCGGGATGACGGTCATCGCGGCGGGCCGGTCGCCCCGCGGCGAGGGCGACCCGGACGATCCGCCACGCGTCTCTTTCGAGGACCTCCTGCGGCGGAGCGACGTGGTCTCGATCCACGCCCCGTTGACCACCGAGACGCGGCGGTCTCTTCGGCCGGGACACGTTGGCCCGAATGAAGCCGGGGAGCTACCTGCTCAACACCGCGCGCGGCCCGATCGTGGACGAGAGCGCGCTGGCCGAGGCGCTCGCCGGAGGGCACCTCGCCGGGGCGGGCCTCGACGTCTACGAGAACGAGCCGGGCATCACGCCCGCCCTCCTCGACGACGACCGGGTGGTCCTCATGCCCCACGCCGGCAGCGCGACGCTCGAGACGCGCCGCGAGATGGCGCGGATGGTCGTCGAGGACGTGCGCCGCGTGCTCTCCGGCGAGAAGCCGCTGCGCGCGGTGCCGGCCGAGGCGGGTCCCCGGGAGCGGACGCGCGGGGAGCTCGAGCCGTGAAGAAGGCGGACGCGGGATTCACGCGGCTCGACGCGGCGGCCGACGGCCTCCTGCGCCGCGCGGCGAAGGGCGAGACGGCGCTCGCCTGGCTTCAGGCGCGCTGGGGAAGGATCGTGGGGGAGCCGCTCTCGCGGAAGATCGAGCCGGTCGAGCTTTCGGGTCGCCGGTTGACGCTCGCCCTGCGCGATCCCGCCTGGCGCAAGGCCGTCACGGCGACGCTCGACGAGCTCGAGGCGAAGCTCGCGCGCGAGCTGCCGGAACTCAGGCCCCGCGTCGTTCTCAGCGGAACTCCCGCCCCGCGGCCGCCAAATAACTAGTTGGGCGCCGTGACCACGTTGGACACCATCGTTCGCGATGAGCAGCCGTCTGATCGCGCCGCTGTACGCGCGGTCAACGAACTTGCGTTCGGCCGGAACAACGAAGCCGATCTGGTCGAGTCACTTCACCGCGATGGTGCCGCGGTTGTTGCTCTGGTTGCCGAACTTGCGGGAAGAGTCATCGGCCACATCCTTTTCTCCTCGGTAGAAGTTCCGCTCGCGCGAGGTAAGCGTTTCGCGGGACTTGCACCCATGGCGGTTGTATCGAGCTTCCAGCGCCGGGGAATCGGAGCTCTTCTCGTCGAGGCGGGCCTGAGGCGCTGTGCGGTCCTCGACTTTGATGCGGTGGTTGTGCTCGGCCGCCCCCGGTACTACCCGAGGTTTGGTTTCGTTCCGGCTGACCGTTTCGGTTTGCAGAGCGAATACCAAGTCCCGCCGGCTGTCTTCATGGCTCTTCAACTGCCGGGACGGTCCATCGAGGGTATCTCGAGTTGCGTCCGGTACCACCGCAACTTCGAGAGTGTCTAAGACGTCGCCCAACTGGCGCTTGCAGCGGACGTGGCCCGCTGCTCTGCCGGGTCCGGAGTGCGTTACAGTCTGCCGTCACGGGCCACGCTGCGGAAGCGCAGGTCCGTTAGGCGGGCGTCTTTGCGTACGAGCAGATAACCCAGTTACCACAGCCGATTTTGCAAGAAAGGAGAAGGTGCACCATGAAAATGCTACTGCACGTCGAGTTTCCCCACGAACCTTTCAACTCTCTCGTCAAGAGCGGCAAGGCGGGGCAGCTTCTTGGGAAGATCCTCGATGCAACCAAGCCCGAGGCGGCCTATTTCACGGAGCAAGACGGAATGCGGGGCGGCATCTTCGTAATCAATGTGCAGAACGCTGCCGACGTCCCCTCGTTCGCTGAGCCCTTCTTTCTCCAATTCCAGGCGAACTGCCGATTCCGCATCGTCATGAGTCCGGAAGATCTCAAGAAGGCCGGGCTGGAGGACCTCGGCAAGAAGTGGAGCTGAGGCCGCGCAACATGCGCGTCCAGCGGACTCGGCGCCCCTCGCGTCACTCGGGTCGTTCGCATAGCTCGCTCGGTTCGCCGCTGACGCGCTAACCGTTTTCGCGGCACTGGGACTTGTTGTTCGCGGCGTGCGAAGTCTCCCGAGCGGAAGCGAGGGAGGAGGCGCGCGCCGCGGGAGCCGGAGCGAGCGATGGGGCCAGGCCGGCCGTCGAGTTCCTTTGAACGAGCGGCCGGCCGGTGCGGGCCGCTATCGACCTGTGTTCGTTATGCCAATCTCGGAGGCCCGCAGGCCCCGAGCGAGTGACGGCGACGGCTTATGCGTAGAGCCCGCGCACCATCGTGTCGTGCGCGACGCGCGAGATGCCGAGCATGTAGGCCGCGATGCGGAAGCTGACGCCGTACTTCTCGGCCATCGTGGCGACGTCGCGGAACGACTGGACCATGATGTCCTCCAGCCGCTCGTTGACCTCCTGCTCGCGCCAGAAGAACCCGGCGCGGTCCTGGACCCACTCGAAGTAGGACACGGTCACGCCGCCGGCGTTGGCCAGGATGTCCGGCACGACCAGGATGTCCTTCTGGTCGCAGGATCTCGTCGGCGCGCTGCGTCGTCGGGCCGTTGGCGCCCTCGACGATGATCTTCGCCTTGATGTTGGCGGCGTTCTTGCCGCGGATCTGGTTCTCGTTGGCCGCCGGGATGAGGATGTCGCAGTCGAGCTCGAGGAGGTCGCGTGTTGGAGATCGTCTCGACGCCGGCGAATCCCTCGAAGGTGCGGTCCTTCTCGTAGTGCGCCGAGCACGGCCGGCATGTCGATGCCCTTCGGCGTTGACGATGCCGCCCTGGATGTCGGAGACGGCGATGATCTTCGCGCCGGCCTCGTGGCACATGCGCGCCGCGATCGAGCCGACGTTGCCGAATCCCTGGACGACGATCCGGCTGCCCGCGAGCGTGAAGCCCTTCAGCGGCGCGGCCTCGCGGCAGATCAGCATCAGGCCGCGGCCGGTGGCCTCGACGCGCCCGCGCGAGCCGCCGAGCGAGAGGGGCTTGCCGGTCACGACCGAGGTGACCGTGTGGCGCGCGTGCATCGAGTAGGTGTCCATGATCCAGGCCATCGTCTGCGGGTTGGTCCCCATGTCGGGGGCCGGGCACGTCCTTCTCGGGGCCGAACTGGTCCATCAGCTCGGCGGTGTAGCGGCGCGTGATCCGCTCGAGCTCGCCGCGGGAGAGCGACGCCGGATCGCAGATGACGCCGCCCTTGGCGCCGCCGAACGGGATGTTGACGACCGCGCACTTCCAGGTCATCCAGGCCGCGAGCGCCCGGACCTCGTCGAGCGTGACGTTCTTGTCGTAGCGGATGCCGCCCTTGCCGGGGCCGCGCGCGATGTTGTGGAGGACGCGATAGCCGATGAAGACCTCGATGCGGCCGTCGTCCATCGCGATCGGGATCGACACCTTCGTCTCGCGGACGGGCTCGCGGAGCACCTTGTAGAGGCCGGGATCGAGGCCGAGCTTCTGCGCGGCCAGGTCGAACCGCGACATCATCTCTTCGAAGGGGCTGGCGGAATCCGTGCCCTGGGGGTGCGAGCCGATCGTCGGAAACTGCGGCTCGGCGACTTTCGTCTCCACGGGCGATCACTCCTGCCGGCGGCCGGCGGTTAGAATGGCGGGCGATTGTATCTCAGGGACCGACGGCGGTCCCGGCGCGGACGGCTTGAAGGAGAGACGAGAGTCGGAGGGAAGAAGCGGAGAGCGACGAGGCCGACGATCGTCGCCGCCGTGCTTTCCGGCGAGGAGGACCTTTTCGGACTGCTCGTCCGCCGCTATCAGACCCGGGTGCACGCGCACGTCGCGCGGATGGTCGGACACCGCGAGGACGCCCTCGACCTGACGCAGGAGATCTTCCTGAAGGTCTTCCAGGCCCTCTCCCGGTTCAACCCGGAGTACAAGTTCTCGACCTGGCTCTTCCGGATCGCCGGCAACGCGGCCATCGACCACCTGCGAAAGCGGCGGCCCCGGACCGTGCCCCTGGAGGTCCCGGACCCGGAGGGAGCCGGGAGAGTGTCCTCCGGAGAGTACAGTAGCGCCGATCTGGACCCGTATGGGATGCTCCGCAACGCTCGAGCGGGGCCAGGCGATCTCCGCGGCGATCGCCGATCTTCCCGTGGAATTTCGCGAATTGATCGCTCTGAGGCACTTTGCCGGGCTTTCCTACGAGGAGATCGCCGAGGTCAAGACAGATGCCGCTCGGGACCGTGAAGAACAAACTCTTTCGGGCCAGAGCCGTATTGAAGGAAAGGTTGGCAGGAGAAGTTTCGTGAGCGAATGCTCCAACCCCCTGGATCCGCTGGACATCGAGGCGCTTGCCTCGGGCGCGGAGCCCCTCGTCCAGCGGATGCCGCGCGGCATGCCGCCTCCTGCGCGGCGTGCGGCGCGTCGGTCGAGCGCGGCCCGCAGCCTCGAAGGCCTGATCGACGCCGTGGCCCATGCGGGTGCCGCTCCGGCGGACCTGGCCGACCGGGTGCTGCGCGTCCGGCCGTTCTCCCGGCGCGGAGCGCTGGAGCCTCGGCGGTCTGGCGCGCGCCCGTCCTGCTTCTCGCGGCCCTCGGCGGCGCCGGAACCGTTCTGATTGCCGGCGTGTCCGCGGGACCGCGCGAGCAGGTCGGGCTCGGCGCGGCGCTGCTCGCGTCGGCGGCCGGTCTCGTGCGCGCGTCCTGGCGGTGGCTCGTCGGATCTCTCGCAGGCCGGCGCCCGCCGGTGCTCGAGGCGCTGTCGGAGATGCTCCGCGCGACGCCGGCCGGCTGGGCCGCGCTGCTGCTGCCTGCCGGCGGCCGCCCTCGGGCTGCGCCGGCGTGCTCTCGCCGCGCGTTCGCCCGCAGATGAAGCGCCTCGCGCCGGCTCTGGCTCCTCGCCGCGTCGCCCGCCCTCGCCTCCGCCGCCCGCGGTCTCTCCGCCTTCGTCCGTCACGACCTTCGGGCGCGACCTCGTCGTCTCGCAGCCGGTCTCCGGCCGGGTCTCGCGGTCGTTCGCGACGTGCGCATCGACGCCCGCGTCGTCGGGCGACGTCGTCGTCTGGGGCGGCGACGTCTCGTTCGCTCCGGGCGGCTCGGTCGGCGGCAATCTGCTCGTCTTCGGCGGCACGATCGCGCGCCGTCGGCGGCACGCCTCCGGTCGACGGGCGCGTCTCGACGCCGGGCTCGCTCCTGCGTCTCTACCTGGCGGAGATGCGCGCGCGCCGTGGGAAGGCGCCGCGCGTCGGCGACGGTCTGGGGCCTGCGGCTCCTCGCGCTCGCGGCGTGGCTCGCCGTGGCGCTCGCGTGCTCTTCTTCTTCGCCTCGCCGCTCGCGCGCGCGGCGATGCGCGCCGAGAGACGACTGGACCGCTCCGCTCCTCGCGGGCGCGCTCGGCGATCGCTGACGCTGTTTCTCGCCGCCGCGGCCGCGCTCGCGCTCCTGCCGCCGCCGCTCTCGGTCCCGATCGCGCTCTTCGTCGGCAGCCGTCGCGGTCGCGGCGAAGGTCTTCGGCATGGCGACGCTCTTCCTGCTGCTCGGACAGAAGCTCTCCGAAGACGTGTCGCCGCGCGGCAGCGTCCCGCGGCGCTCGCCGCCGGCTTCGCGATGCTCGGAGGCGTGTCGCTCGTGCCGCTCGCTCGGGCCGCTCGTGTGGAGCGCGCGCCTCGGTCCTCGCCGTCGGCGTCGCGCTTCTCGTCGCGCTTCGGCTCGCCGCGCTACCGCGTCGCGATCGCCTGATCGGCGAGCCGCCCCGGTTGCGCTCCGCTCTCCGCCGGCGCAATAGAGTCCCGGCCATGGAGATCCGGGACGTCGGCGTCGTCGGCGGCGGCCAGATGGGCAACGGGATCGCCCACGTCGCGGCGGCCGCCGGACTGCCGCGTCGTCCTCGTCGGACGTCGAGGAGCGGTTCCTCGAGAAGGCGCGCGCCACGATCGAGAAGAACCTCGACCGCGAGGTCGCCAAGGGCAAGCGCACCGCGGAGGAGAAGGCCGGCGCCCTCGACGGCATCGCGACCACGACGGACCTCGAGCCGGCTCGGCGTCGGCCGACCTCGTGATCGAGGCGGTCGTCGAGAACGAGGCCGTCAAGAAGGAGCTCTTCGCCCGGCTCGACGGGATCTGCCCGCCGGCGGCGATCCTCGCCTCGAACACGTCGTCGATCTCGATCACGCGGCTCGCGGCGGCGACGAAGCGGCCCGACCGGTTCATCGGGATGCACTTCATGAACCCGGTGCCCGTCATGGAGCTCGTCGAGGTCATCCGCGGCATCGCCACCTCGGACGCGACGGCCGCCGCGGTCGACGCGCTCGCCCGGCGGATGGGCAAGACGCCGATCTTCTGCAACGACTATCCCGGGCTTCGTCTCGAACCGGGTGCTCATGCCGATGATCAACGAGGCGATCGAGACGCTCCGCGAGGGGGTCGCCACACGGGAGGCGATCGACGGCATCATGAAGCTCGGAATGAACCACCCGATGGGGCCGCTGCAGCTCGCCGACTTCATCGGCCTCGACACGTGCCTCGCGATCCTGCGCGTGCTGCAGCAGGGGTTCGGCGATCCGAAGTACCGCCCGAGCCCGCTCCTCGTGAAGATGGTCGACGCGGGATGGCTCGGGAAGAAGTCGGGCCGCGGCTTCTACGAGTACGAGGCCGCGAACGCGGCTAGCGTCGCAGATGTTCTGCCAGGTCTGCGGGCTGAAGAATCCGGACGACGAGGAGTTCTGCTCGCGCTGCCACTCGAAGCTGCTCGTCCTCTCCGGCGTCGGCGTCGTCGAGGAGAGCGGCGAGACCCAGGAGGAGATCCCGTTCGACGAGCACCTGCTCGAGCGGATCTCGACGCTCGAGGACGTGGTCAAGCGGACCGGCGAGGCCGTCAAGACGCTCTTCGAGTCGCATGGGGAACCTCGAGAAGAACCTCTTCGTCGCGCACACGGGCATCCTGGCCCTCCAGGAGACGCTCGAGCGCCGCGGCGCCGTCCGCCCGGAGGAAGTCGTCGATCTCTGGGAGACCAAGATGGACGAGCGGATGCAGGCCGTCGAGAAGAAGGACCGCTTCCTCGAACGGCGCGACCGGATCATCGCGCGGTTCTCGGCCGACCAGACGCGACGGCCTTCCTGCAGCGGCTGCGCGAGGCCGAGTTCGCGATCCTCGCCCTCGACGCCGAGCGCGGCGTCCGCGCTGCTCGAGGAGCTGTACCGCGCTCGACCGCGACAACGTCGAGCTCGGCTTCTACCTCGGCGAGACGTTCTTCTCCGCGGGCGACCTCGAGAGGGCCTCGGGCTACTTCAAGCAAGATCCTGGCGATCGAGCCGAACCACTTCGAGTCGCTCGTCTATTCAGCGGCATCGCGGCGTCGGAGATCGGCGAGACGTCGCGGCGGCCGAGGGCGCTGCTCCGGCGCGCGATCGAGCGCAAGCCCGACGCCTTCCTGCCGCACTTCGCGCTCGGCGCGCTCTACGCGCACGGCTCGCGCTGGGCGGAGGCCGAGCGGGCGCTGCTGCGGGCGCTCGACGTCGCGCCGCGTGCCCTCGGCGCACGTCCTGCTCGGCAACGGTCCTGCGCGAGAAGGGGGAGCTGTCCCGGGCGATCGAGCGAGTTCGAGGAGGCGCTCGCGACTCGCAGCCCGAGTCCGAGGAGGCGATGTTCCAGCTCGGCCTCTGCTATCTCGAGAAGAACTGGCCCAAGCGCGCGCTCGAGTGCTTCCAGCAGGCGCTCGAGAAGAACCCGCGGCGGCTCGAGTTCCAGGAGGCCGTGCGACTGCTCGAGCGGCGGCGGCGGCTACGCGCTGCCGCGCGTGGACGGGCCCGGGCGCCGAGGCGTTCCGCGAGGCGGAGGAGAACGCCGCGCGCGGCTCGCTCGCGCCGCGCACACGGAGCTCTACCGCAAGGCGCTGCGAGGCCGAGCCGCGACAACCCGACGATCCGCATCTCCTACGCGCTGCTCTGCGCCTCGCTCGGGCTCTGGAAGGAGGCGATCGCGGCGTGCCGCGAGGTCCTCGCGGCGGAGCCCGAGGACGTCGTTGCGGCCGCCGCCTGCTCGACGCTCGCCGAGGCGCTCCGCGCGGAGGGCAGGCCGCGACGAGGCCGCGCGAGTTCGTGCGCGAGTTCCTCGACGAAGCACACCGTCCAAGACGGCGCAGGCCGTCGGCTACTACGAGCTCGCGACGAGCCTCGCCGAGTCGGGCGAGGATCTGGACTCGGCGCTCGACTACGCGGGCCGCGCGCTCGTCGGCCGCGCCGGACGAGCTCAAGCCGTATCCGCTCGCGGCGCTCGGCTGGGTCCACTACAAGCGCCAGGAGTTCGACCGCGCGATCGACTGCCTGCGCCGCTCGAGCGAGCGCGCCGCGGCGCCGACGACGCTCCATCACCTCGGGATGGCGTATCTGGCGGCGGGCAAGCCGAGGAGGCGAAGGCCGCCTTCACGCGGGCCAAGACCGTCGCGCGCGGCGCGGCGCTCGAGGATCGGATGATGCAGCAGGTGCGGTCGAACCTGCGCCTGGTCGAGAAGGTCGGGCGCAAGAAGAAGGAAGCCGCGGCGCCGCGGAAGGCGATGAAGAGAATCAGTCCCGAGTCCCTCGTCCTTCGTCCTTGGTCGACAACGGACTACGGACAACGGACTCGACTGGTATCTTCTCGTCCCGATGCGCTGGTCCAAGTACTTCCTCCAGACCGTCCGCGAGGTCCCCGGCGACGCCGAGGCGATCTCCCACATCCTCCTGACTCGCGCGGGCATGATGCGGCGCGTCGCCGCCGGCATCTATTCGCTGACGCCGCTCGGGCTGCGCTCCACCGCAAGGCCGAGGCGATCGTCCGCGAGGAGATGGACCGGCGCCGGCTTCCACGAGGTCGAGCTGCCGATCCTCCAGCCGCGCGAGCTGTGGGAGGAGAGCGGCCGCTGGGACCGCTACGCGAGCGAGGAGATCCTCTTCCACCTCGAAGGACCGCAAGGGCGGCGAGTACTGCCTCGCGCCGACGGCCGAGGAGGCGTTCGACGACGATGGTGCGCGTCGGGCGTCACGTCCTACCGGCAGCTCCCGTTCACGCTCTACCAGATCCGGACGAAGTTCCGCGACGAGATCCGCCCGCGCTTCGGGCTGATGCGGGGGCGCGAGTTCCTGATGTACGACGGCTACTCCTTCGACGCGGACGCCGACGGCCTCGACGTGTCCTACCAGCGCGCAGGACGCCGCGTACCGGCGCGTCTTCGCAGCGCTGCGGCCTCGACTTCACGGTCGTCGAGGCCGACTCGGGCGCGATCGGCGGCAGCGCAGTCGCAGGAGTTCATGGTGCTCGCCGAGACGGGCGAGGACGCCGTCGTGCGCTGTGCCGCCTGCGGGTACGGCGCCAACCTCGAGAGGGCGCAGACGGCGCGCCGGCCCGCGCCGTGGGAGGACGAGACGGTGACGCCGCTCGTCGAGGTCGCAGACGCCCGGGCAAGGGCGGCATCGACGACGTCGTCGAGTTCCTCGGGATCACGGCGTCGCGGATGATCAAGTGCCTCGTCTACGAGACCGAGCAGGGCTTCGTCGTGGCCGCTGCTGCGCGGAGACCTCGACGTCAACGAGATCGCGCTGAAGAACGCGCTCGGCGTCGAGCACCTGGCGCTCGCCTCGGAGGAGAAGGTCGAGCGCGCCACGGGCGCGCCGGTCGGCTACGTCGGGCCGCACAAGCTCGATCCGGCCGGGTCCGCGCTCGTCGCCGACGAGTCGTGCGCGGCGCCGTCAACGCCGTGACCGGCGCCGGGCCGGCGCGACTGGCACGTCGCGCGGCTTCGTCGCTGCGAGCGCGACGCGAAGGTGGCGCACTGGGCGCGTCTTCGCGCAGGCGCGCGCGGGCGACCCTGCCCGCGCTGCGGCAAGCCGCTCGAGATCGCCCGCGGGCATCGAGGTCGGGCACATCTTCAAGCTCGGCGACGAAGTACTCGAAGGCGCTCCGCTGCGAGTTCACCGACGAGAAGGGCGAGACGCGGCCCGATCGTCATGGGCACGCTACGGCATCGGCATCGGGCGCACGATGGCGGCCGCGGTCGAGCAGCACCACGACGCCGACGGCATCGTCTGGCCGCTCGCGCTCGCGCCCTTCGAGATCGAGCTGGTGTCGCTGAACCCGTCGGACGACGGCGACGCGCGCAGGCGGCCGATGCCGCTGTACGCGAAGCTCCTCGCGGCCGGCCTCGAAGTCTTCTACGACGACCGCGACGAGCGGCCGGGCGTGAAATTCAAGGACGCGGACCTGCTGGGCTTCCCGATCCGCGTCAACGTCGGCGGGCCGGGCGCTCAAGGAAGGCAAGGTCGAGATCGTGTCTGCGCCGCGACAAGAGCGTGCGCGCGGTCGCGGCCGGCGGAGGCGGTCGAGGCCGTGCAGGGCGCTCCGCGCGCGAGCTCGCGGGCGGTCACGGAGACGCGATGAGAAAGATCACGCCCGAGGAGGCGCTCGAGTACCACTCCCGCGGCCGGCAAGGGCAAGATCGAGGTCGTCCCGACCAAGCCCTGCCGCACGCAGGAGGACCTCTCGCTCGCCTACAGCCCCGGCGTCGCCGAGCCCTGCCTCGCGATCGCGAAGGATCCCGGAGAAGGTCTACGAGTACACGGCCAAGGGCAACCTCGTCGCCGTCATCTCCAACGGCACGGCCGTGCTCGGCCTCGGCAACATCGGGCCGCTCGCCGGCCAAGCCGGTCATGGAGGGCAAGGGCGTCCTCTTCAAGCGCTTCGCCGACATCGACGTCTTCGACATCGAGGTGGACGCGCGAGGACCCGGACGAGTTCATCGAGACGGTCGCGCGCATCGCGCCGACCTTCGGCGGCATCAACCTCGAGGACATCAAGTCGCCCGAGTGCTTCGAGATCGAGGAGGCGCTCAAGAAGCGCCTCAAGATCCCGGTCTTCCACGACGACCAGCACGGCACCGCGATCATCTCGGCGGCCGCGCTCCTGAACGCGCTCGAGATCGTCGGCAAGAAGATCGGCGGACGTGAAGGTCGTCTTCATCGGCGCCGGCGCCTCGGCGATCGCCTGCGCGAAGCTCTACCTCTCCTCGGCGTGCGGCCGCGAGAACCTGCGGATGGTGGACAAGGCCGGCGTGATCTACGCGGGCCGCGACCGAGGACATGAACCCGTACAAGGCGCAGTTCGCGGTCGAGACGACCGAGCGCACGCTCGCCGACGCGCTCGTCGGGCGCGGACGTCTTCGTCGGGCTCTCGACCGAAGGGCATCGTCACGGGCGACATGCTGCAAGGCGATGGCGCGCGACCCGATCGTCTTCGCGCTGGCCAACCCGAACCCGGAGATCACGCCCGAGGAGGCGCAGGCCGCGCGGCCGGACGTCATCATGGCGACCGGGCGCAGCGACTATCCGAACCAGGTCAACAACGTCCTCGGCTTCCCGTTCATCTTCCGCGGCGCGCTCGACGTGCGCGGCGACCGAGATCAACGAGGCGATGAAGCGCGCGGCCTCGCAGGCGCTCGCCGCGCTCGCCAAGATGGACGTGCCCGACTCGGTCTCGAAGGCCTACGGCGGCCAGACGTTCCGCTTCGGCCGCGAGTACCTGATCCCGAAGCCCTTCGACTCCCGCGTGCTCCTCTGGGTCGCGCCGGCGGTGGCCGAGGCGGCGATGACGCTCCGGCGTCGCGCGCGAGCCGATCACCGGACATGGGCGCGTACCTGCGGCGGCTCGAGGCGATGCTGTCGCGCTCGCGCGAGGTCATGAGCGTCGTGCTCGAGAAGGCGCGGCGCGACCCCGAAGCGGATCGTCTTTCCCGAGGGCGAGCACCCGAAGATCCTGCGCGCCGCGAAGATCCTGGCCGAGGAGGGGATCTGCCGGCCGATCCTGCTCGCCCGCGAGGCAGAAGGTCGAGCGAGCTCGCGCGGGAGCTCCAGCTGCCGATGGACAAGATCGACTTCGTCCACACCGAGACGCTCGCGCGAAGCTCGCCGGCATACGCGCGAGCGCCTCGAGGAGCTGCGGCGCCGCGCACGGCGTGACGCTCGAGGACGGCGCGGCCGGCTGGCGCGCGTGCGCAACTACTTCGGCCCGCTGATGCTCGACGCCGGCGACGCCGACGGCGTCATCTCGGGCCTGACCCAGTCCTATCCCGACACGATCCGGCCGGCGCTGCAGATCGTCGGCACGGCGCCGGGCGTCCGAAGCGCGTGTCGGGCCTCTACATCCTGATGCTGAAGGACCGGACGTTCTTCTTCGCCGACACGACCGTCAACATCGATCCGACGGCCGAGGAGCTGGCCGAGATCGCGACTGCTGACCGCCGACGCCGTCCGGCGCTTCGACATCGAGCCGCGCATCGCGATGATCTCGTTCTCGAACTTCGGCTCGAACACGCACGCGAACGGCGCTGCAAGGTCAAGCGCGCGGTCGAGCTCGTGCAAGGCCGCGCGCCCGGATCTCGCCGATCGACGGCGAGATGCAGGCCGACTACGCCGTCGTGCCCGAGATGCTCGAGGCGGAGCTATCCCGTGGGCGACGCGTCGCAGCGGCCCGAACGTGCTGATCTTCCCGGACCTCGCAGTCGGCCAACGCCGCCTACAAGCTCGTCTGGCGGCTGGCCGGCGCCGAGGCGATCGGCCCGATCCTGCTCGGCATGAAGCGCCCGGTGCACGTCCTCCAGCGCGGCGTGGACGTCGCCGACATCGTCAACATGGCCGCGATCGCGGTCGTGGACGCGCAGGAGAAGGCGAGGGCCCGAACCGCCTAGGCGCTGGCCGAGCGATCATCCGAGCGCGCCCGGCGAACGGCCAGTCGTGCGACGACCGGAAGAATTGGCGCCGCGATTCGCTCACCGAGGCGAAGGAGAGGCCCCAGGCTCCGGCGCAGAAGCCGAGTGGCCTGCGAAGGACTTTGGATCCGGGAGTCCCGCACCGACGCGCCCCTGTGCCCGATGACGACGGGCGCGGGGGGCCGTCCCGTCGCCGGCAGGTCCACGGACGTCCACGCCTCCTGAAAGGCGCGATAGAAGATCGCCTTCGTTTCCTCGCGGAAGGGGAGAAGCTCGGGCGGAACGAGCGTGTGCGACTCACCGGGCCCGCGTCCGATCGTCGGATGGAGGTTGATCTCCCAGGTCTGCACGCGGCCGTCGCGCACGGCGTAGTCGATCCGCCCGTACTCGGCTCGGGCCACCGAGAAGATGCGCGCGAGCTGTTCGCGATGCGGGTTGGCGACCACGTATTCCCGCTCCTCCTCGAGGATCTCGCGTGTGAAGTCGCTGCGCGAGTGTTTCAGCATCCAGGCCCGGCCGACTTCCACGCTCCGGGGAAGGATGCGGTCGCCGACCACGTAGGCGGCGAACTTGCGGTAGTAGCCGCGGGCGTCGGAGGTATCGCAAAACTCGACGACGAGCAGGTTGTCGAGACGGCGGCCTCGCACGATCGCGCGGCCGATCGCGGCCTCGATCTCGCGGCGCGAATGGAGCAGGGGCGACAACGCTCCCTCGTGCGTGCTCTCCGCGCGGAGGAAGACGGGATAGCGAAGACCCTCGAGGTCGCCCGTCGCGCGAACCGCTCGAAAGTCGTTGCAGCCGAGCCGCGCGAGCTCGTCGAGCAGCCCGAAACGGCGCAACGTCTGTGTCGGGTGATTCAGGAAACGGAAGTCCGGCTCGCCGTCGAGACTCGTGCGCAGGTCCGCCAGCAGGCCGCGCATCTCGGCCGAGAGGCTGCAGAGCGCGGAGAAGACGTAGGTCCCGCGCTCGAGGCGCTCTTGCCGGAGCAGCGTCTCGTAGTGCGCGATCCGCATGCGGTCGGAGACCGCCAGACCCCAGCGCGAGAGGTACTCGCGGATCGTCCAATCCAGGGTCGCGGGAGCGAGATAGTGGATCATTCGGCCCGCGCGCTTCCCGCGGACGGAACCGCTTCCGGCGACCCCGCCGCGGCGCCTCGCAACCGCGAAGCTCGGATCGGCCGCGATAGGATCGTCGCGGCGCTCATGTCTCCGGTGACGTTGAGGATGGTTCCGAAGATGTCCGGGATCGCTTCGACCGTGTCGACGAGGACGACGGCTTCGATCGGGATGCCGGCCGCGAGATAGGCCGGCAGGCTTCGCAGTGTCCCGCGGCTCGGTAGTCCGACGGTCGAGAAGCTCAGGATCCCTACCGTCAGGAGGAAGCTCGTCATCTGGCCGGGGCTCAGCGTCACGCCGCAGACGTGCGCGAGAAAGATGAATTTCGCCGTGCTCGAGACGGTTCGATTCAGCTTGAAGAGAGAGACTCCGAGCGGAAGAGCGAGTCCCGTGGCCGCGTCGGGCAGCCGCAGATGCTCGCGGCCGCCCTGAACGAGCGCCGGCAGGGACGCGATGGAGGAGCGCGTGGTGGCGGCGACGAGTTGCGCGGGCGCGACGGCGCGCGCAAATGCGCGAAAGCTCGTGCGGCCGAAAAACGCCGTGACCGGGTAAAGCAGGAGCGTGCAGAGAAGGGATAGTCCGGATCCGATGACCGCCCAGGCTCCCAGAACGCCGACCGCCGCGCGTCCGGCTCCGAGCGCGAAGAGAAGCGCGAAGGCGAATACCCCGATCGGCGTCAGGGCGAGGATCCAGCGCACGGCGATCAACATTGCTTCCGAAAGCCCGTCGAGAACCCGGGAGAGCGGCTCGCGCTTCTCGACTGGAAGCCTCGTCATCGCCACTCCCAGCAGGACCGTGAAGAGGAGCAAGGGGAGCACCTCTCCGCGTACGATCGACTCGAGCAGGTTGCGCGGCACGAGCGCCGAGATCCATTCCCCGACGGAGACCGGGCCCGCCTTCGCCATCTCGCGGACCGCGGCCGGCACCGACGTTCTTGCCTCGAGCGCCGCCACGATCGCCGGATCGACGGGGTAGTAGCGGACGATCCGTGGCGTCAGGGCCAACGCCACGAGCGCCCCGGCGGCCAACATCGCGGTGAAGAGCAGGACGGCGCGTCCCGTGAGCGCCCCGACGCCCTCGCGGCGAGACGAGACGATCGCGGCGAGAGTGAACACGACCATCAGAGGCACGACCACCATCTGGAGGGACGCGAACCACACGTCGCCGACCGGCCGGGCGGCGGCCGCGAGCGCGCGGATGGCGGGGCTGTCGGAACCGTGACCGACGAGACCGAGGAGCAGTCCCGCCGCGAGCGCGGCGAGCGACCACGTCGTGAAGGAAGGCCTTCGGCCAAGGCGTCCGAACGGAGCCCGCTCGACGAGGGTCGACGGGGACATGGTGCCGAACAGTCTCGCACAGGACCGACGGCGCGGCGGCGCGCCGTTTCGAGACGCGCGGATCTCCCTCGCGACAATTAGCTAGTCGAAGTTCGTCTCCATCGGCGGGCGGGCCCCGGAGCTCCGACGGCCCGACTTCCTGACCGCCGGTCGGCACACGAAAAGAAGTCGAGCGTTTGGGGCCGCGAGGCGCGGCCCTCGCGGAAGGAGTGCGTCATGAAGGGGAGAGCTCTGGGAATCTTCGGTCTCGGGATGCTCGCGTGGGCGGCCGCCGTGGCGCAATCGGGGCCCGACAACGATCCCGCGCAGGCGCAGGGGTACGTGCAGAACCACTTCCATCACACGTCGTTCGACTCGATCAATCTCTACAACGGGCAGCTCACGATTCCGATCCCGATCGGGCCCGCGTACCAAATCGGTCCGAATCTCGCGTTCCAGGCGACGCTGACCTACAACACGCGGCTCACCGAGCCGGGCCACCCGACCGACGAAAACAATCCGAACTACTTTCCGCTCGTGGGCGATCCGGCGATCGGTCTCGGCTGGACGTTCAGCGCGGGGAAGATTGCCTGCGGGGCCCTGCCCACGGCGCCGCCCAACGGGATCTACGCCGCGACGCCGTGCTATGTGCGGCCCGATGGCGCGCAGATCGATTTTTCGGGCGGTCCTTCGAGCTGGGTCACCGAGGACGGCAGCCAGTACAAGCTGATTCGAAACGGCGCCGCTCCCAACGTCACGTTCACGATGTGGGACGGCGACGGCAATCGGTACGACTTCACGCGCGCCGTGCAGGGCTATGACGACGACTCGCGGGTGACGCCCGGCTATGCGCGAGACTTCGGACGCGGGCGCGACGGCTACTACCTGACGTCGCTCCAGGACCCGTTCGGCAACCGCCTGACCGTGACCTACGCGGCCAACGGCGTCGCGCCCTGTCCGTCGGCCTGCACGACGGCGCCGCTGCCCGTCGGGTCGATGCGCTGCGCGGGGACGACCTCCGCGTCGTGGATTCCCGCCTCCTTCTACTTGCAGCGGGTGGGCGAGGCGTCGGCGACCGAGATCGGGCAGATCGTGACGGATCCGTCGCTCGAGCGAATCCGCGCGCTTCGGTTCCGCACCTTCGCCGGCCGGGCGAGCCAGTTCTCCGAGTGGAATCTTTCGTACGGATCGATCTCGTTCGCGACGCGCTCGACGTCCCTCTACTGCGCAGCGCCCGTTCCGTTGCTCACCGGGCTCATACTGCCGCCCGACGTCGCGGGGACTTCGGGATACGGCTTCACGTATCACCCGGGCGGATCGGTCGGCACCGCGCTTCTGAAGACGATGACGCTGCCGACCGGCGCGACGATCTACTACGACTACGGGAGCTATCACTTCTACCACGGGCGACGCGCTCTCTTCCCCGAGAACGATCCCTGCGCTCCCATCACGTCGGGGCCGCCGCCGTCGCAGGGAGTCCGCCGCTCGGCCATCGTCACTTCGAGCGGCGGCCCGGGGCGGCGGAAGGAACGCGACGAGGACTTCGATCGCTATGCGCCGACGCAGGCGCCCTGCCTGCCCTACTCGGACAGCCGACAGTACGAGCAGCGCGCCATCGGCGTGCTGCAGCGCGCCGTCGCCGGTCCGGGGATGGCGGATTCGGTCACCAACTACACGCAGTACTCGTTTCCGTTCGGCGAAAACGGCGACACCGACGCGCAAACGCTCACGGTCGTGCTGCTGCCTCCCGACGCCGACGGCGTCCGCCGCGCCGAGTCCACGCTCTTCTGGGCCGCCAAGCCGATCGTCGATCCGAACGCGCCGCCGACGCCCGGGGATCGCCTCGGCGCCGACATCCTCCACGCCGTCTTCGAGGCGGATCCCAATCCCGCGCCGGCGACCCTCATTTCGCCGCCCGTCTGCGGCGGCGGCGCCGACGAAGATCGCCTCTGCGCCACGCACGCAATCCGCGTTACGCGGCAGCTCTTCCAATACGATCTCGACGGTCCGAGCTTGCCGGCGCCGGACGCCGACGGCTTGACGCGGCGACTGCGGTCGACGACGACCTGGTACGGGCGCGTCACGTCGGGCGATGCGCTGGCGTCGGATCTGTGTCCGACGTGCCCGCGACATTCCGTGACGTCCTCTTTGGCCGGAGCGAACACCTGGCAGGGAAACGGGCGCCACTACGATCGCGAGACCCACGACGGAACGCTCGGGGGCGACCGCCACGAGGTCGCGACCGTCTGGACGCCCCAGACCGGTCCCAACCTCCTCAACCTCTACGCGAGCCGGATCGAGACCGACGCCGACATCGCGACGCCTGCGAACGCCTTCGGACCTCGCAATGCGGTCGAGAGATCGTTCTTCTTCGACCCGGCGACCGGCTTTCTCCGCGCCAGTCTCGTCTGGGACGGGCCGAGCAGCCGCTACGCGGCCGAGTGCCGCTACGGCGACGCGGCGGGGAACGTTTCCGACGCGGTGACGGCGACCGTCGTGAGCGGGGCGGGCAAGCCGGTCATGAATCCCTGCTACGCGCGTCTCGTCGACTTCCCGGCAGGCGTCGTCGGCGGCAACGACGACGCCTTCGGCCAGCGCACCCTGTATTCGGGCGGGCGCCTCGTTTCGCGCCGCTCGCTCAAGGACCAGACCCCGCTCTCATGGCACTCGTACCGCGTGGATCGCGACGCGGCGACGGGCGCGATCGATGCTTCCTATGACACGGCCGGCCTGTCGACCGTCTTTTCCTATGACAGCCAGGGACGCGTCACGTCGATCGCGGCGCCGGCAGAAGCGGCCACCGCGATCACCTACTCCGACCCGCGCACGACGACCGCGGTGCGTTCCGGGTCCGACGACGCGTCGTGGCAGCGCACTCTCTACGACGGCCTCGGACGCCTCATTCGGGAGATCCGGCAGATGCCTTCGGGCTATGCCTTCCGGACGCACGCCTTCGATCCCGCGGGACACGAGTCCTTCGCTTCGGAGTGGAAGTCCTGCGCCTCCGTCGCCGCGACCGGCGATTGCACGATCGGTACGGCGGGATCCGGCACGACCTTCTCGAGCTTCGACCCCTTCGGCCGCGCCCAGTCGATCCGGAAGGCCGACGGGTCCGTCACCACGGTCGCCTTCACGGACGGCGCTACTCCCTACTCCGACACACGCAAGGCCGTGAGCGTCGCCAGCGTCGGGTGCGTCTGGAACGGCAGCGCTTGCGCGGGCGGCGTGTCGGCGACCACGGCGTACCGATACGACGCTTTCGGGCGTCTCGTGACCGTCCTGGAACCGGGCGGCGACATCACGACGTACGCGTATGACGTCGCCGGCAAGCTCGTCTCGGTGGCGCAGGGGACTCAGACGCGGACGTTCGCCTACGATGCGCTCGGGTACCTGATGCGCGAGACGACGCCCGAAGCGGGCATCGTCGATTACTCCGCCGTCTCCGGCGGCAAGACGTTCTCCTTCTACGGCAGCCTGGGGAACCCGCGGGGCCGCGTGGACGCGTGGGGCAGCGTCGCGCCGGTGACGCGATCGTATCGGTACGACTCCGCGGGCCGCTCGCTCTGCGAGATTGCCGGCATCTTCACGGCCGGTCAGACCTGTGATTCGCCGGGCCTCTCGCTCTACGTCCGGAGCTTCTATGACGGCCAGGGGTTCGCGGGAGGGACCTATCCGGGCGGGCGCCTGACCCAGCGCATCGGCTCCAACCGCGGGCTCACGCCGACGGCGACCGTCACGGAACAGTTCGCGTATTCGGCGCCCTCCGGGAAACTGTCCCAGCAGACGACCTCGACCGTCGCCGGCACCAGCAGCCACTCGGCCGCTCAAAGCTGGACCTACGATTCGCTGGGCCTCGTCAAGACCCACGGGCTCCCGAGAGCGTCCGGGACCTTCACGCTCACCAACGGCCGCTCCTTCGGCTACCTCACCTCCGTCGGTGCGCCCGGTCAGTCCGTCGTGAGCGCGGCGACGTATGCGCCATCCGGTGCCCTCGCCTCGTGGACGGCGGGAAACGGCGTCGTGACGACGATCACGCCCGACGCGACGCTCCTGCCGAGAACGGCGCAGATCCGGACTTCGGGCGCCGTCGCGACGGCGTCCGGAGGCAACTTCGACTCCGGGGTCTTCCGGTACGACGGGGCGGGAAACGTCGTCGCGATCGGCTCCGACGCCTTCGCCTACGACGCGCGCTCCCGCCTGACGTCGGCGTCCTACTCGGGGGTCGGGGCCGAGGCCTACGCCTACGATCGTTTCGGGAACCTGACCTCCGACGGGGCGACCGCCTATTGCTCCTCGACCTGCGCCGGCAACCGGCTCGGCGCCCCGTATGCCTACGACACGCGCGGGAACCTGAAGGCCACAGCCGCGGAGACGCTCACATACGACGACCTGTCGCGGCAGATCCGCCACCAGGCGCCGGGAGCGGACTGGAGGTACCTGTACAGCGGGGCCTCCGAACGTGTCGCCAAGCTGCCGGCCGGCGGCACCCCCCAGTACACCTACCGGGACGAAAACCACCGGATCGCGACGGAATACTTCGGATCGACCCTGGCTCGCGACAATATGTATCTAGGAAATCTTCTCGTGGCCAGCTACGTCAGCTCGAGCCTCGCCGGGACTCCGGGGTGGGAGTTCTACGCTTCCGACCACCTGGCGACGCCGCGTCTGGTCACCAATCTCGCCGGCCAGGTGATCGACAGTCGAAAGTACTGGCCCTACGGCGCGGGTGTCCCCGGCAACTCCGGGACGCTGCAGAAGCTGCGGTTCTGCGCGATGGAGCGCGATTCCGAGAACGGCCATTACTACGATCATGCCCGGATGCACGACGCCGGACTGAGGCGATTCGCGAGCCCTGACAGGATCGGAGGAATTCCCGAACAGCCGATGCGGTGGAACCGATACTCGTACTCCCTGTCCAACCCGATTCGGTTTGTCGATCCCGATGGACAGCTCGCCGTCGGCTTTACTGGACTTGGAAACAGCCCCCGGTCGGCGATTCATGACCTGGCGAGAACCTTCGGCGCACATCCCGGAGTCGGCGCCACGAAAGTGTTCGATTGGGGGGACAGGAAGAACGCGCTCGCCTTTATCCATGACCAGCTTGCCCAGAATCCGGACCAGCCGGTAATGATCTTCGGCCACAGTCGTGGAGCCGCGGAATCCCTGAAGCTCGCTCGCGACCTCAAGAAAGAAGGCGTCGCGGTCGACCTCGTTCTGACGATCGATCCTGTCTTGATCGACCCTGTGCTCGGACAGGCAGTTCCCTCCAACGTACGCAAGGCTACGAACTTCTACGAGACGAAGTCGCTGTCGCTTATGGGGACCTACATAACGGCCGACTCCAGCGAGACGGAACTCGACAATCAAAAGGTGACCGGCGTCGGCCATGCAGATATCGACGATTGGGTGGCGGCGCACGGAGGCGTTGACGACATCATCGAGGCGGTATTGGAGAAGCGGAAGGCGACGGACGAAGAATGAGCGCCCATGATTCGGTCAGCGACCAGCGGCGCCGGCTCGTCTGCGTTGGGCTCTACGTCACTTGGGTCACGATCTGGTGGCTGCTCGTCCTGTTAAACCAGTCCGGGAGGGGCGCCTGGTTGTGGACGCCCCTTCGCGAGCTCATGTTCGGACAGGCAGTTCTCGTCGATCACCTTCTTCCGATCAGCCTCCCACGGATCGCCGGGCCCGTGACCTGGCTGGCGGTCGAATTGGCGGCGGCGACGGGTCTTGCGTTTCTGTTCCAAGGCCTGATGAGGAAATGGCGCGGGCCGTGCTGGCTGGGCGCCCTGATCGGCGCAGGAGTGATTCAGGTAGGTCTGTACGGTCTTGGCGTATTTGTCGGAGAATAAGTCAGCATCCATGACGGGCATCACCCGCGAGGAGACTGAAGGCCTGGGAGACCTCTCGGCGCCGGATCGGATTGCGCAGTTGCTGCCGTTCCGAGAGTGAGCTCGAAGGTCGTCAAGCTCGTCGCACTTCTCGCGGCCGTCGTCGCCGAAGTCTTTCTCTTTCTCCCGCTGACTCGGGCCGTGCGCTTTCTGATGAAAAAGCCCGGCGACGTGGGTAGCGTGTTCCCGGCCTTCTGGCTGCTCGTCGTGCTCCCGGGCGCGGCCGCATTCGTTACCCTGCTGGTCACGCGACTCGTCGCGGAGGCCCGCCGGGGGCCGGACGGCATCGAGCGGACGTTGAACGAGGCCTGGCTCGCGAACGGTCTTCTCTGGATCGGGTCGGCGGTTGGATACAACCTCTGGATGCCCGACTGAGCCCGAGATGAGGAGAATGATTCTTGCCGCCGGCGTCCTCTGCGCCCAGGTCGTCATTTCCGTAGCCGGCGCGATGGCGCTATGGCGCTGGCTGGCCGAGGAGTCCGTCCGCTGGCTTTGGATGGCGGCAGCCGCGCTGGCGGCCTTGCTCGGGCTCCTGCAGGCCGGGCTCGCCGCACTGCGGGCTCGCGGCACGTCGGGTCGCGCCTGATTCCATGCTCGGCCGGTCTCTCTTTCGTGTCGTAGAGCTGTATTTCATCTGATGAGGACCTCGAGGGCCGCCGCGATTCGCTGGCGGGAAGCCTTGAGCGTTCGCACGCCGTGAGCCCGGGCGCCGCTCGCCTTTCGTGCGTCTTGCTTCCGTCGTGCTCGGCCTCGAGGTGGCCAGCTCCCATGCGATCGCTCTTGTCGTCGCGCGCCTGTTCCTTGGCGCGGCACAAGACACCGAGTACGGTTTTGTCTTCTTCATGGCCTTCGCGCTTCCCGTGATCTTCGTCTTCTGGGCGGCGAGCTCGCTCTTGATCCTGCGCGCCGCGGGTTCGGGCCGCCCGATGTAGAAGACGTTTCTCGCGATCGCCGCCGCGAACGTGGTCTTCGTCGTTCTCGGGGGCCTGTGGTACTACCGCTCGCTCCTAGGGATCGGCCGATGAAGGTCACCCCTACCTCAGGTACCCCCAGTTGTGCAGGCTGTCGCTGTCCTCGGCCCAGCGCTCGCCGATGTCGTCGCGGTAGTACATGTTGGGGATGAGGATGTTCCGCACGCGGCGCGTAGGCCTGCTCGCGGGCCTGCTTCATCGTCTGGCCGAGGCCGACGACCGTGAGGACGACGCCGGAGGTCCCCGCGACGAGCCACTGGCCTTCGACGATCTTGGTGTCCTCGATGTGGACTTCCTCCGGCGTGCCCTTCTTGAAGACGATCACGGCGTTCTTCGTGAACGACTCGAAGGTCGCGTTGTCGTCGAACGGGAAACGGCGGCATGACGATCCGCACGCCGACCTGGAAGCCGCTCTTGACCTTCAGCTTCGGATCGCGGCCGTGCGCGAGGTCGTCGAGGAAGAGGCCGATCGGCGTGATCATGCCCTCCTGCTGGATGAAGATCGTCGGGTAGCCGAAGCGCGACGTGAACTCGAGCGGGTAGATGCCGTTGTTGTTGACGATGCAGTTGACGTCGATGTAGCCGACGTAGCCTTCCTCGGCCAGGCGCGGCGCCATCTTCAGGAGCGTCTGCTCGAAGATCTTGTTCGGCTCCGCTCCAGAACATCGACGTGCCCATCTCGCCCGTCGGCGGCCCGCTGTTGCCGGGGAAGAGCTTCTTGTGCTCGAAGTTGGTGTTGATCGGGTAGACGAAGCTCTTGCCGTTGAAGAACCCGCCGACCGCGACCTCGACGCCGACGACGCGCTTCTGGAGCTGGAAGACCTTGATCTCGTCGGCGAAGGCCTTCTTGTAGGCCTCGAGCATCCGGACGACGTCGCGCCCGTCTTCCTCGTCGCCGACGAAGAGGCGCCGCTTCACGTTGCCCGCGGCGCCGGACGGCTTGATGACGTAGCGCGTCGGGTTCTCCTGGACGTAGGCGATCGGCCTCGTCGAAGTTGTCGAAGTCGCGGTAGGGGATGATCGTGACGCCCGGCCTTCTTCAGCTCCTCCTGCCCGAAGGAGCGGTCGTCCTCGAGGCGGTCCGTGTAGGGCGTGCCGCCGACGACGGCCTTGCCCTGCGCCCGCAGCGCCACGGCCTTCTCGCCCTGGCCGAGCGTGTCGTCGAAGACGATCACGTCGGCCCAGTCGACGTCCTTCTCCCAGTCGTCGGTCTTCGGGACGAAGCCGTCGGCGATGTCCTTCTCCTCCGGGTCGCCGATGAAGTAGCGGACCTCGTGGCCTTCCTTCAGGACCTGCCACGCGATGTCGCCGACGAGGCCCGAGTCAGGGAGACGAAGAGGAACTTGCGCTTCTTTTCCATGACCGGCGGCGGCGATTCTAACCTCCGGGGCGCTCGTTCGCGGCTTCCGAGATGCGCGACTTCCCCGCCGGCACGTCGCGGAGCTCGGTCACGCGCCCCGAAGGCCACCGCACGGTGACGCGGTCGGCGCGCTCGCGGTCGCCGAGGCCGAAGAAGAGCGACCTGCGAGCCCGAGGAGAGGAACGAGTAGCCGGCGGCGACGACCTGCGCGCGCCGGATGCCGCCCGCCTCGACCGTGACGATCGCGCCGAGGGCCTCGCGCGTCGAGCGGTAGCGGCCGTCGCGCGCGCGGAGTCGCCCTCGAGCGTCGACGACGAGCGTCTTCGCGCGCGAAGGATTGCGGTTGATCCAGAGCGCCGGCGGCTGGAGGAATCCCGTCGCGAAGAGGTCCGGCGCGCCGTCGCCGTTCGACGTCGGTGACGACGAGGCCGCGCTGGTTGGCCGTCCGACTCGAGGCCGGTGACGGCCGCGAGCTCGTCGAAATGCCTGCCGTCGCGGTTGCGGTAGAAGCGCTTGGGCGGGCGGCCCCAGAGCGAGTCGTCGCCGAAGTCGGCGGTCGGGATGCCCTTCTCGAACTTCCTGTACTCGGCGCTCATCAGGTTCCAGAAGTCGATCTCGCGCTCGCGTCGTCGTTCTTGCCCGTGACCATGCCGTTGACGACGAAGAGGTCGGGCCGGCCGTCCAGGTCGGCGTCCACGAAGACGCAGCCCCACGACCAGGACGTGTCCCAGACGTCCGGCCTCGTCGGACGTCCGCTCGAACGGTCCCGTCGCCGAGCGTCGCGGAAGAGCGACGAGCCGCGCGAGAGCGCCTTCAGCCGCCGCCAGACGAGCGGCCGGCCGAGGCCGTAGGGGAACTCCGGCATCGGGAACCGGGAGTCGCGCAGGAACCAGTTGAGCGGGAACGAATAGTTCGAGACGTAGAGGTCGAGCCGCCCGTCGCCGTCGTAGTCGTCGATCGCGACGCCCATGCCGAACCCCGGGTCGAGCACGCCGGCCTTCTTCGCGAGGTTCGTGAACGTGCCGTCGCCGTTGTTGTGGAGATAGGTGTTGTTCCCGAAGTCGTTGGCGACGTAGATGTCGGGCCAGCCGTCGCCGTCGAGGTCCGCGCCTCGAGCGCGAGGCCCCAGCCCGTGTCGTCGGCGTGCGACGCCTTCGAGACGTCGGTGAACGTGCCGTCGCCGTTGTTGTGGAAGAGGTGGTTGGGCGGCGCGTTGTCGGCCTCGATGTTGGGCCCGTGGTCGGGCTGGCCGTAGACGAGCACGTAGAGGTCCGGCCAGCCGTCGCGGTCGTAGTCGAGCGCGGCGGCCGAGGTGCAGTACTCGGTCAGCGCGACGCCGGCCTTCGCCCCGACCTCCTCGAAGGTCCCGTCTCCGCGGTTGCGGTACAGGAGGTTCGGGCCGGTCGAGGTAGGTGACGTAGAGGTCGGGCTGCCCGTCGTTGTCGTAGTCGAACGCGAGCGCGCCGACGGCCTCGCCCTCCTGCCCGCCGACGCCGGCCCTCTCCGTCGACGTCCTCGAAGGTCCCGTCGCCGCGGTTTCGGTAGAGGCGGTTGCCGTCGCCGCCGGCGACGAAGAGGTCCTCGCGCCCGTCGCCGTCGAAGTCGAGGACCGCGGCGCCGGGCGGCATGTGCTCGCCCGGGATCGGGGACGTTGCGCGCGGCGTTCGGGGAGGAAGGCGCGGTGGGCGCGCGACGAGTCCGGCGCGCGCGGCGCGTCTCCTCGAAGAGCGGCTCCTGCGCGGAGGCGGCGAGCCAGGTCTCGAGCGCCGCCGACTCGATGCGCCAGCTTCGCGGCGCCCGGCGCGGGAGCCAGGACGGCGCGGACCCTGCCGCCTTCCTGGCGAAGCTCGCCGCCGGCGCCGCGGCCCGGTCAGGAGGAGGCCGAGGACGACCTCGCGACGCTTTCCGCTGCCGGCGGAAGTCGAAGATCGCGTTCTCGGTGCGGCCGAGCGATGCGAAGCGCGACCGGATCTGCGCGAGCCGTCGCGCGGACGGCCGACGGCGTCGGAAGTCGGCAGCCGAGCGTCGTCTGGTGCTCCGGTAGACCGCGAGCTCGAGCGGCGGCCGCGTCGGCGACCTGCTCGAGCGCCGTCGCCCGGCAGCGGGCCGCTCCAGCGGAAGTCCGCGGCGTACAGACCCGCGTCGGCCGCGCCCGCCTTCCAGTCCGTCCAGGAGCGTGGCGGCGAAGACGGAGACGCCGTCCGAGTAGTCCTCGAGCGTCGGAAGCGGTTGTCCCTCGCGGTGCGAGGCGCACGATGCGCCGAGGAGCGACGCCGCGGCGGCGAGCACGAGAACGGCGGCGTCGGGCGCACCGCGAAAATATAATCCGAGCAGCGTGTCGCCGCTCATCGAGCGTCTCCGCGAGCGCATCGTCCCGCGAGGGACCGATCTCCTTCCGCGACTTCATGGAGGCGGCCCTCTACGACCGCGAGGAGGGCTACTACGCGCGCGGCGCGCGCGATCGGCGAGGGCGGCGACTTCGTGACGTCGCCGCACGGTCTCGCCGGCGTTCGCCGCGGTGCTCGCGCGGCGGTTCCTCCGCGACACGGCCGGCGGCTCGACGGCCCGCTCGACTTCGTCGAGGTCGGCGCGGGGACGGGCGCGTTCCTCGAGGACTTCGCCGCGGCGATCCGCGAGGATCGATCCCGCGGCCGCCGCGAGCGGTCCGGCTGACGGCGGTCGAGCGCTCGGCCGCGGGCCGCGCGGCGACTCCGGCCCGCGCGTTCGCCGCGGCGCCGCGCGTCCTCGCCTCGGCCGAGGAGCTCGCGCGAGGGCTCGGTCCGCGGCTGGATCTTCTCGAACGAGCTCTACGATGCGCTGCCGGTCGTGCGCGTCGTGGGCTCGAGCGAGGGCCTGCGGGAGCTGCGCGTCGGCGTCGAGGGCGAGGGCTTCGTCTGGGTCGCGGCGCCGGCGCCGCCGGCGCTGTCGGCGCACTCGAGTCCTTCGGCGTGCGTCTCGCAGCCCGGCCAGAACGGCGAGATCGCGCCGGACGCCGCGCCGCTCATCGGCGCCTCGCGCGCGCGCTCGCCGCGGGCTGCGCTCGTCACCTTCGACTACGGGCATCCGCGCGCGCGTCCTCTATCACCCGCTCGCGCGGCCGCGCGGGACGCTCGCCGTCACGCCGCGCGGCCGCCGCGGCGGCGATCCGCTCGAGCGCGCCGGGCGAGCGTGGATCTGACGGCGCACGTCAACTGGGACGTCCTGGTGCGCGCCGGCGAGGCCGAAGGGCCTCGCGACGCGCGGCATCGTGCGCCAGGGGCGCTACCTCGCGGAAGCCGGCATCTTCGACTTCGCGTCGAGCGACGCCGAGAAGTGGCGCATCTACCGGCTCGTCGATCCGGAGGGAATGGGCGAGGAGCTCTCGGTCCTCGTCGCAGTCCGCGGAGGACGTCGGCTCGCGACGAGAGCTGCGCCGGCCATTTGACTCTCCCGTCGCATCCGATAGAATGGCCGCGCCGTTGGTCAGCCTACCTCCCGATTCTCGTATTCGCCGTGCTCGCGGCGGCTCTGCCGCTCGGGACGATCATCGTCGCGCGGGCGATCCAGAGCCGGCGGCCCAACCCCGCCAAGCTCGAGCCGTACGAGTGCGGGCATCGAGCCGACGACGACCGCCTTCGACACGCGCTTCTCGGTCCGCTACTTCCTGATCGCCGTCCTCTTCGTCGTCTTCGACGTCGAGACGATCTTCCTCTTCCCGTGGGCCGTCATGTTCCACCGGCTCGGCTTGTTCGGCTTGATCGAGATGGTCGTCTTCCTCGTGATCCTGGTCGTCGGGTACTTCTACTGCTGGAAGCGCGACGCCCTGGACTGGGCCTGAGCGCCGCGAAAGGAGCGCGATGGGCCTCGTCGACAACCGCTTCGAGGACAACGTCCTGACGACGACGGTCGACTCGGTCATCAACTGGGCGCGCCGGTCCTCGATCTGGCCGATGCAGTTCGGCCTGGCCTGCTGCGCGATCGAGATGATGGCGGTCATGGACGCCCGGCACGACCTCGCCCGCTTCGGCGCCGAGGTCTTCCGCGGCACGCCGCGCCAGTCGGACCTGATGATCGTCGCCGGCACGGTCGTCGAGAAGATGGCCCCGATCGTCAAGCGCCTCTACGACCAGATGCCCGAGCCCAAGTGGGTCATCGCGATGGGCTCGTGCGCGACCTGCGGCGGCCCGTACCGGACCTACGCCGTGACGCAGGGCGTCGACCGCATCGTGCCGGTGGACGTCTACGTGCCCGGCTGCCCGCCGCGGCCCGAGGCCCTGATCTACGGGATCATGGCGCTCCAGAAGAAGATCGACCGGATGAAGGTCATCCGGAAGGCGTCCTGATGGTCGGCGGAGCGCATCGCCCCGAGGAGCAAGCCGAAGGAAGCGCCGAAGCCCAAGCTCGAGGCGCACGGACGCGTCGGGCCATCCCTGGGTCGAGTCGCTGCGGGCGGCGCTGCCCGGACACGGTCGTCTCGGCCAAGGAGTTCGCCGGCCAGGTGACGGTCGTCGTCGCCCGCGGAGGCGATCGCGCGCGTCGCGCGGCACCTGAAGGACGCCGAGGACTTCAAGTACTGCGTGGACGTCACGGCGGTGGACTGGAAGGACCGCGCAGCCCCGCTTCGACGTCGTCTACCACTTCTACTCCTTCTCGAAGAACGCGCGGATCCGCGTCAAGTGCGGCGCCGCGGACGGCGAGGAGGTCCCCTCGATCGCGGCGGTCTTTCTGGCGGCCAACTGGTGCGAGCGCGAGACCTGGGACATGTTCGGCATCCGGTTCTCCGGCCACCCGGACCTGCGCCGGATCCTGACCTGGGAAGGCTTCCACGGCCATCCGCTGCGCAAGGACTTCCCGCTCGAGGGCATCGACACGGGCGCGGCGATCTATCCGGAGGAGTGGCCCGAGGGCGGCGGCCCGTCGCAGGACGACCCGAATCGGAAGGCGGTCTCGTGAGGGAGGGCGACCTGAACGACGAAAAGCTCTCCCAGGCCGAGAAGGACGAGGCCGCGTACTTCGCCGAGCGCGGCGAAGGCCGGGCGTCCGCGCCCGGCGGCGGGCGCTGCCCGAGCATGCGCCGCCGACGCCCACACGCTCTTCGACGTCCAGGAGATGGAGCTGAACTTCGGGCCGCAGCACCCCTCCACGCACGGCGTGCTGCGCCTCGTGCTCAAGGTCGACGGCGAGAAGATCCTCGAGGCGAAGCCCGACGTCGGCTACCTCCACCGCGGCACCGAGAAGCTCTTCGAGACCGAGACGTACCCGATGGGGATCCCGCACACGGACCGCATGGACTACGTCGCGGCGGCGACGAACAACCACGCCTTCTGCCTGACGGTCGAGAAGCTGCTCGGCGTCGAGATCCCGCGGCGCGCGCAGCTCATCCGCGTCATCCTCGACGAGCTGCAGCGGCTCTCCTCGCACCTGGTCTGGCTCGGCACCTCGGGCATCGACCTCGGGCGCGGTGACGCCCTTCTGGTACGCGTTCCGCGAGCGCGAGCAGATCCTCGACTTCTTCGAGGAGTACTGCGGCGCGCGCCTGACGCTGAACTGCATGCGGATCGGCGGCCTGCCGTTCGACCTGACGCCGGGCTGGACCGAGCGGCTGTCGGAGTTCATGGACGACCTGCCGGCGCGCATCGACGACTACGAGCAGCTCCTGACGGACAACCGGATCTGGAAGAAGCGCACCGTCGGCGTCGGCGTGATCTCCGCCGAGGAGTGCATCGAGTGGGGCCTGACGGGGCCGATCCTCCGCGGCTCGGGCCTCGAGTGGGACCTGCGCCGCGCGCAGCCCTACGAGTGCTACGACGAGCTCGACTTCGTCGTCCCGACGCGGCCAGAACGGCGACACCTACGACCGCTACATCGTGCGCGTCCAGGAGATGCGCCAGAGCGCGCGGATCCTGCAGCAGTGCCTCGACGAAGCTCGAGCCGGGCGAGATCCGCGGCAAGGTCCCGCGCGTGATCAAGCCGCCGGCCGAGGAGGTCTACGCCTCGATCGAGTCCCCGAAGGGCGAGCTCGGCTTCTACTGCGTCTCGAACGGCACGAACCGGCCGTACCGGATGCACGTGCCGGCCGCCCTCGTTCATCAACCTGCAGGCGCTGCCGCGGCTGGCGAAGGGCCACCTGGTCTCGGACCTCGTCGCGCTGATCGGCACGATCGACATCGTGCTCGGCGAGGTGGACCGGTGAAGGTCCTGACGCCGACGGTCCTGACGTATCGTGAAGGTCGTCCTGCTCGTCGCCTTCGTGCCGGCGATCGTCGGCTTCGTCATCGTGCTCGCCGAGCGGCGGCTCATGGGCTTCATGCAGGCGCGCCTCGGGCCCAACCGCGTCGGGCCCGAAGGGGACGCTCCAGGGCCTGGCCGACCTCGTCAAGCTCGTCACGAAGGAGGACATCACGCCCGGCGAGGGCCGAGAAGGCCGTGCACTTCCTCGCGCCGGTCCTCGCCGTGATCCCGGCGCTGACGGCGCTGGCGCTCATCCCGTTCGGTCCGCCGCGTCCGGATCGCGCGCAGACGTCTCGACGCCGCTCTACGTCGCCGACGTGAACGTCGGGCTCCTCTTTCTGCTCGCGATCACGTCGATCGGCGTCTACGGGATCATCCTCGGCGGCTGGTCCTCGAACAACAAGTACTCGCTGCTCGGCGGCCTGCGCTCGGCGGCGCAGCTCGTGTCGTACGAGGTGCCGATGGGGCTCGCGCTCGTGTCGGTGCTCCTGATGACGCGCTCGCTCTCGCTCGTCGAGATCGTCCAGCGCCAGGAGCGCATCCACCTCTGGTTCGTCTTCCCGGGCCTGGTCGCGTTCTTCCTCTACTTCGTCGCCGGGCGTCGCCGAGACCAACCGCAACCCGTTCGACCTGCCGGAGGCCGAATCGGAGCTCGTCTCGGGCTTCAACACCGAGTACTCGGGCGTGAAGTTCGCCTTCTTCTTCCTCGGCGAGTACACGGCGATGATCATCATCTCCTGCGTCGCCGTCGACGGTCTTCTTCGGCGGCTGGCTGCGGCCGTTTCCGAGCGTCAAGGCCCTCGCGTTCCTCGACCTCGTGCCGCCGGTCGCTCTGGTTCCTGCGCGAAGGTCGGCGTCTTCCTCTTCGCCTACATCTGGTTCCGCTCGACGTTCCCGCGGTACCGGTTCGACCAGCTGATGGCGCTCGGCTGGAAGTGGATGATCCCGCTGGCGCTCGCCAACATCGTCGTCGTCGCGCTCGGCGATCCTCGCGACGCCCGGGCCGGACGAACGGCCTCGTCGCGCTCGCGTGGATCTACGGCGGCCTCTTCGTCGTCATGTGCCTGCTCGCGAAGCTGCGCGCAGAAGCTCGCCCGGCGCGAGCGGCTGGCGGCCGATGCCGCAGGCGCCGGGGAGCGGCGTAGCCATGGCTCTGAAGAAGTGGCTCGACCGCATCGACGCTGCTCGACCTCTTCGACGGGCTGTCCGTGACCGGCCGGCACCTCTTCAAGAAGAAGGTGACGATCCAGTACCCCGAGCAGAAGAAGATGCCGTCGGACCGGTTCCGCGGGATGTTCCGGCTCGACGAGGAGCGCTGCATCAAGTGCACGCTCTGCGCGATCGAGTGCCCGATCAACATCATCTACATCGACTGGCACAACGAGAAGAACGAGGCGGGCAAGTCGGTCAAGGTCCTCGACCGCTTCGACGTGGACCTGAAGCGCTGCATGTTCTGCCAGCTCTGCGAGGAGGCCTGCCCGACGATGCCGAAGTCGATCTGGCTGACGACGAAGACCTACGAGATGGCGGCCTACGAGCGCAACGAGGCGCTCTACCTCGACATCCGCAAGCTGACCGACTGGCAGCGAGGCGCCGAGAACGTGAAGCCGTTCACGGTCGTGGAGCAGGGATAGGACCGATGACGGACGGGCGTGCTGCTGACCGGCGCGGCCGGCTGGCTCTTCGTCGATCTTCGCGGTCCTGGCGCTCGGGACGGCGCGTCGCCGTCGTCGTCGCGAGGAACCCGGTCCACTCGGCGCTCTTCCTGCTGCTCGTCGTTCCTGCTCGTGGCCTGCATCTTCATCCTCCAGCAGGCGGAGTTCGTCGGCGCGGTCCAGATCCTCGTCTACGCGGGCGGGATCATGGTCCTCTTTCTCTTCGTCATCATGCTGGTCAACCAGCGGACGGTGACGGGCACGACAGGCGTTCCAGAACCAGTGGGACATCGCGCTGTTGCTGCCTGCCGGTCTTCCTGCTCCCGTTCCTCTACATCCTCGGCACCGAGAAGTTCGCCGGACGTGCCCGTCAAGCCGGACGCGTTCCGGATGGTCGGCGAGGCAAGCTCGCTCGGCAACACCGAGGCCGTGGCCTGGGTGCTCTTCCGCGACTACCTCGTGCCGTTCGAGGTGGCGTCGGTGTTCCTGCTCGTCGCGATGATCGGCGCGGTCGTCCTCGGGAAGCGGCTCGACTCGAGAAGATGGACTGACGCCCGCGCCATGACGATCACGATCAACCACTACCTGCTCGTCAGCTTCCTGCTCTTCGCGATCGGCTTCTTCGGCGTCCTCGTGCGGCGCAACTTCCTGACGGTCCTGATGTCGATCGAGCTGATGCTGAACGCGGTCAACCTGAACCTGATCGCGTTCTCGCGCCGGCTCTCGGACCTGACGGCCAGGTGTTCTCGGTCTTCGTCATCACGATCGCGGCCGGCGAGGCCGCCATCGGCCTGGCGCTCACGATCTCGCTTCTTCCGGCAGCGCAAGACGCTGAACGTCGAAGAGGCGGACATGATGCGGGGATGAGCGGCGATGAAGGAGCTGCTCTGGGCGATCCCGCTCTTCCCGCTCGTCGGGTTCCTCGTCAACGGACTCCTCTACCTCCTCTCGCACCGGACGAAGGGCGAGCCGGGCCACGGCGCACGGCCACGGCGCCGACGGCGCCGCACGGCGCCGCGGCACCGGCGCGGCAGGCAGCGCACGGCGGCCGGCCACGGACGCACGGCGCGCACGCAGCGAGATCCCGTTCAAGGGCGTCCACACGGTCGTCGGCATCGGCGCGTCGGCCTCGCGTGCCTCTTCGCCTTCGGCGCGATCTTCGACGTCGGCCTGAAGGCCTTCTCGGGGGCGCGTCGCACACGGTCACGCTCTGGCGCTGGATCCCGCTCGGCGTCAACCAGGCCGTCGGCCACGTCCCGGGCGGCGTCGGCGAGTGGTTCGTCGACGTGGCGTTCCGGCTCGACTCGCTCTCGGCGCTGATGCTCGCGCTTCGTGACGTTCGTCGGCTTCCTGATCCACGTCTACTCGGTCGGCTACATGGGGCACGACGCGGGCTACGGCCGCTACTTCGCGTACCTGAACCTCTTCATGTTCGCGATGCTCGTGCTCGTCCTCGGCGCGCAACTTCCTGCTGCTGTTCGTGGGCTGGGAGGGCGTCGGGCTCTGCTCGTACCTGCTGATCGGCTACTACTACGAGAAGAAGTTCGCCGCCGACGCCGGCAAGAAGGCCTTCGTCGTCAACCGCATCGGCGACTTCGGCTTCATCCTCGGGCATCTTCGGCGTCTTCGCGCTCTTCGGCACGCTCGACTTCCGGCAAGGTCTTCGCGACGGCCGCGGCCGACTCCGGCGCGCGTACGCGCCGTACCTCACGCTCGTCTGCCTGCTGCCTCTTCGTCGGCGCCTGCGGCAAGTCGCGCGCAGTTCCCGCTCTACGTCTGGCTGCCCGACGCGATGGCGGGCCCGACGCCGGTCTCGGCCCTGATCCACGCCGCGACGATGGTCACGGCCGGCGTCTACATGGTCGCGCGCTGCAACGTGCTCTTCCGCCTCGCGCCCGACGGCGATGATCGTCGTGGCGGTCGTCGGCGCGCTTCACGGCGCTCTTCGCGGCCACGATCGGCCTCGTGCAGAACGACATCAAGAAGGTGCTGGCGTACTCGACGGTCTCGCAGCTCGGCTACATGTTCCTGGCCTGCGGCGTCGGCGCCTTCGCGGCGGGCATCTTCCACGTCATGACGCACGCCTTCTTCAAGGCCTGCCTCTTCCTCGGCTCGGGCTCGGTGATCCACGCGCATGTCGGGCGAGCAGGACATCCGCAAGATGGGCGGGCTCGCGACGAAGATCCCGACGACGTACTGGACGTTCCTCGTCGCGACGCTCGCGATCGCGGGCGTGCCGCTCCTCGCCGGCTTCTTCTCGAAGGACGCGATCCTGGCGGCGGTCTTCGAGGCGCGAGTTCGAGGGCGTGCCGTGGCTGCCGAGGCGCTCTGGGCGGTCGGCGCTCTTGACGGCGGGCCTGACGGCCTTCTACATGTTCCGGCTCGTGTCGCTGACCTTCTACGGGGCGTTCCGCGGCACGCCGGAGCAGGAGCACCACATCCACGAGTCGCCGCGCGTCGATGACGGTGCCGCTCGTCGTCCTCGCCGTCGCTCTCGGTCGTCGGCGGGCTACGTCGGCGTTCCGATCGTCGAGCGCGGCGAACCGGATCGAGCAGTTCCTGACGCCCGATCCGCCTGCCGCTCGCCGGCGCGCCGCGACGGAGCGGCGCACCACGCGCCGCTCTCGATCGAGCTCGCGCTGATGGCGGCGTCGGTCGCCGTGGCGGCCGTCGGCATCTTCCTCGCGCTGGTCCTGGTACGCGCAAGGGCGACGGCCGCGTCCCGGCGCGCCTGGCCGCAGCGGTTCCCGGGCGTCTACCGGACCGTCTCGAACAAGTACTACGTGGACGAGGTCTACGAGGCGGTCTTCGTGCGGGGCCTCGCCATGGGCGGCGGCCGCGCTGCTCTGGGAGGTCGACGCCACGGTCGTGGACCTGATCCCCAACGGCGCGGCCGCCGTCGACGCGGGCGCTCTCGTGGGTCGCCTCGGCTCTTCGACCAGTACGTCGTGGACGGCCTCGTCAACGGCGTGGCGAACTCGCTCCAGGCCGCGCTTCCGGCTCTTCCGCCGGGCGCAGACCGGCCGCGTCCAGAACTACGCGCTCGTCATGGGCGCGGGACTCTTCTGCGATCGTGGCCGGTGTATCTGCTTGTTCCGATGAGGTAGGAGCCGCATGCATGGACTATCATCCGCGATCCTGCTCTCGATCGTCACCTACATCCCGCTCGTCGGGGCGCTCGCGATCGTCTTCCTCGTCCCGCAAGGAGAAGGCGAGGCGATCAAGGGCGTCGCGACCGGCGTCGCCGTGCTCGACTTCCTGGTCTCCCTGCCGCTCTGGTCTGGCCTTCGACCGCGGCGCGACGGGCTACCAGTTCGTCGAGAAGGCGCTCCTGGATCCCGTCGATCGGCGTCGAGCTACCACTTCGGCGTCGACGGGATCTCGCTCGTCCTGATCCTGCTGACGACGCTCCTCGGCGTCATCGCGGTCGTCTGCTCGTACTCGCGCGATCACCGAGCGGCAGAAGGAGTACTACTCCTGCTGCTGCTCCTCCAGACCGTCATGATCGGGACGTTCTGCTGCCTCGACCTCTTCCTCTTCTACGTGTTCTGGGAAGTGATGCTCGTCCCGATGTACTTCCTGATCGGCATCTGGGGCGGGCGAGCGCCGGCTCTACGCGGCGATCAAGTTCTTCCTCTACACGCTCGCGGGCTCGGTGCTGATGCTGCTCGGCATCATCGCCCTCTACTTCTACAACACGACCGGGTTCCTCGGGTACAAGGGCCTCGGCAACGCGGCGACCTTCTCGATCGAGAAGCTGACGGCGGTCGCGGCCGGCGATGCCGGCGGACCTGCAGATCTGGCTCTTCTTCGCCTTCTTCCTCGGCTTCGCGATCAAGGTGCCGATGTTCCCGTTCCACACCTGGCTGCCCGACGCCCACATCGAGGCGCCGACGGCGGGCTCGGTGATCCTGGCGGCGTCCTGCTGAAGATGGGGACCTACGGCTTCGTGCGCTTCTCGCTGCCGATGTTCCCGGAGGCGCGCGCAGACGCCGTGGGTCTCGGGATCGATGGTCGACGCTCGCGATCATCGGCATCGTCTACGGCGCGATGGTGACGCTCGTGCAGAAGGACATGAAGAAGCTGATCGCGTACTCCTCGGTCTCGCCACCTCGGCTTCGTGCATGCTCGGCATCTTCGCGCTGAACATGGCGGGCATGCAGGGCGGCGTCCTGCAGATGGTCAACCACGGCCTCTCGACCGGCGGGCTCTTCCTGCTCGTCGGCATCATCTACGAGCGCCGCCACACCCGGATGATCGCGGAGTACGGCGGCCTCGCGCAAGCAGATGCCGCTCTACGCGACTACTTCCTGATCATCGCGCTGTCCTCGATGGGCCTGCCGCTCCTGAACGGCTTCATCGGCGAGTTCACGATCCTGCAGGGCGCCTTCGCGCAGAACTTCTGGTGGGCCTTCTTCGCGGCGACGGGCATCGTGCTCGGCGCGGCCTACCTGCTCTGGCTCTACCAGCGGGTCTTCTTCGGCGAGCTCACGAACCCGGCCAACGCAGAAGCTGCCGGACCTGACGCTGCGCGAGCAGCTGACGCTCGCGCCGCTCGTGATCCTGGCGTTCTGGATCGGCCTCTATCCGAAGCCGATCTTCGACGTGCATCCGGCGTGCCGTCCGAGAAGATCGTGCACGGCCGTCGGCGGGCCAGACGATCGACGGCGCCGGCGCTGGCGCTCCGGACGACGCCGCCGCGCCGGCCGCGGCCGCTCCGGGGCCGCGCGTCCGTGACGTTTCCGTCGGCGCGCGGACTGGTTCCTCCTCTCGCCGGAGCTCTTCCTCACGGCGGCGGGCCTGCTCGATGCTCGCGCCTCGCGGCGGCGTTCGGGAAGGAGCAGGAGGAGTTCCTGGGCTTCCTCTCGATCCTCTTCGTCGGCGTGACGGGCGCGCTCCTCGTCGTTCGTCGCGGCGGCGCCGGCCGCGCCACGCGGCCCGATCCTCGGGCGGCATGTTCGTCGCGGACAACTTCGCGCTCTTCTTCAAGGTTCTCGATCCTGCTCTCGCTCGTCGCTGACGATCCTCGCCTCGGTGCGCTTCGTGGCGCGCGGCGCCGTATCCGGGAGGGGAGTACTACGCGCTGCTGCTCTTCACCGGCGTCGGGATGCTGTTCATGGTCGTCGGGCGACAACCTGATCTCGATCTACGTCGCGCTCGAGACTGATGGCGCTCGCCTCCTACGTCCTCGCCGGCTACTTCAAGGGCGAGGCGAAGTCGACCGAGGCGGCGCTCAAGTACTTCATGCTCGGCGCCTTCTCCTCGGGCGTCCTGCTCTACGGCCTGTCGCTCGTCTACGGCGTCGCCGGGCAGCTGGGCCTGCCGGAGCTCGCGAAGCTCCTCGCCGGGACGCCGAGCGGATCGAACCTGCTCATGCTCGGGATCCTGCTGCTCCTCGCGGGCCTGCTCTTCAAGATCGCCGCCGTGCCGTTCCACGTCTGGACGCCCGACGTCTACGAGGGCGCGCCGACGCCGGTGACCGCGTTCTTCTCGGTCGGGCCGAAGGTCGCGGCCTACGCGATCCTCGCGCGCGATCTTCTACGTCGCCTTCCCGAAGTTCCACGCCGACTGGGGGCTCATCGTCGCGCTCGTCTCCGCGGCCACGATGATCTGGGGCAACGTCGCCGCGCTCCTGCAGACGAACGTCAAGCGGATGTTCGCCTACTCCTCGATCGCCAACGCGGGCTACGCGCTGCTCGGCGTCCTCGGGTTCCGGACGGCGTTCGGGCTCTGGGGCATCCTGGTGTACCTGCTCGCCTACACCTTCATGAACTTCGGCGCGTTCGCGCTCGTCATCTTCCTCGAGCGCAAGGGCTACGCGGCGGAGTCGGTCTCGGACTTCAACGGCCTCGCGCAGCGCAACATGCCGGCCGCGGTCGTGATGCTCGTCTTCCTGCTGTCGCTCGCCGGGATCCCGCCGACCGCCGGGTTCATCGGCAAGTACTACCTCTTCACGGCGGCGATGAAGGCGGGCTACCCGTGGCTCGCGTTCATCGCCTGCTGACGTCGGCGGTCTCGCTCTTCTACTACTTCCGGATCGCGGCCGCGATGTTCTTCTCCGAAGCGGCCGGCGCGAAGTTCCGCGCGTCCGACGCGCTGACCGCGGCCGTCGTGATCTGCGCGGCCGGGACCCTCATCGTCGGCATCGCGCCCGAGCCGGTCCTGCAGGTCCTGCGCGCCTGCGTCCCCGGCGCCTACTGACCGCGGCCGCGGATGGACCGCGGCGGACTCCGGGCGGAAGTCTCTCGCTCGCCGAAGGCGACGGCGGCGGGCCTGATGTTCCTGACGGCGCCGGCGGCCGGATACTTCCTCGGGAAGTGGATTGCGCAGGCGCTCGGCATCTGGCCGACCGCGCCTCGCTGGATCGGCGCGGCGCTCGGCCTCGTCGGCGGCCTTCGTCCATCTCGTGCGGCTCGTCGGCGCGCGTGTCGCGGTGAGCGGCGCGGCGTCGGGCATCGACGCGGTCGTTCGGCGCGTCAAGCGGCGCGCCTTCGTCCTCGCGGCCTTGGAGTCATCGCGGCGTTTCGCCGTGTCGCTGGCGGTCCGGCGTTTCCTTGACAATCGCCGCGGCCGTCGTTATTTTCAGCTTTCTCGTTCTCGAGAAACTGATCGAGCGTCTCGGGCCCCCGGCAGGCGAAACCCGGTCTCGCGAGCTCTCCTGCCTCTCCTGCTGGTGACCGGCGGTAGTTTCGTGCTCCTGGGCCTGGTTCTTTGGCGCTGGAAGGGATTCGATGCCGTGGCCGGGGCCGTCGGGCTCTCGGTCGTGGTTCTGGCCGTCGTTCCCGAGGTCTGGACGAAGGAGTAGGCGAAGGTAAAGCGTGGGCGAGCACCATTCGATTCTGTACGGGCCGATCAACGCGCTGCTGATCCGCCTGCTCGGGCGAGCCGCCGGTCGAGAAGCTGTCGCCGGGAATGGCCTCGTTCTTCTTCCCGGACGGCAAGGAGGCCTGGATCCCGGACCCGGCGATCATGGCGCTCCTGCTTCTCCTGATCTTCGCGATCTTCTTCCCCTGGCCGCGCGGCGGTACGACCGCGAGAAGCCCGGGCAAGCTGCAGAGCTTCCTCGAGATGCTCGTCTCGGGCCTGCGCGGCCTCGTGGACGACGCGATCGGGGACGGCGCAGCACACGCAGTACCTGCCGATCATCGGCGCCCTCGCTCGTCTTCATCGGCTGCGCCAATCTCTTCGGCCTCTTCTTCTTCCTGCAGCCGCCGACCGGATCGCTCTCGACGACGGTCGCGCTCGCGGTCGTCTCCTTCGTCTACTTCAACGTGCAGGGCATCCGGGAGCACGGCCTCTTCGGGTACCTCAAGCACTTCATGGGCCCGATGCTTGGATCGCGCCGCTCTTCTTCGTCATCGAGATCATCGGCACGTTCGCCCGGATCCTGTCGCTGTCCCTGCGTCTCTTCATGAACATCTACGGCGAGCACACGACGACGGGCGTCTTCGCGAGCCTCGTCCCGATCGTCGTGCCCTGGCCGATGATGGCGCTCGGGCATCTTCACGGCCTTCCTGCAGGCCTACGTCTTCGCCCTGCTCTCGGCGGTCTACATTCGCGCGCCACGGCCCACGAGGAGCACTGACTCTCGCGCTCTGTGATAGGTTTCGCCAACTCTCGCGCCGGACGGCGTGAAGAAAAAGGAGAATTTCGGATGCTGAAGAAAACGGTTCTGTTGTTTGCCCTGGCCCTCGTGCTGGCCATGCCGGCGTTCGCCCAGGAGACGCGCGCGGCGGCGGCGGGCGGCGGCGGGGTCAAGTGGGGCGTCATCGGCGCGGCGTTCCTGCTCGGCTTGGCGGCGGCGGCGGGCGCGACGGCTCAGGGCCGGGCGACGTCGGCGGCGTCCGAGGGAATGTCGCGCAACCCGGGCGCGGCCAAGGACATCCGCGGCATGACGCTGCTCGGTCTGGTCCTGATCGAGTCCCTGGTCCTCTACGCCCTGCTGATCTGCTTCCTGATCTACGGCAAGTAGCCGAGGCCGGTTCGGGCCCCGGCACGGGCCTCGCGAGCGTTCCGCCGGGGCCTTCGTTGTCCTCCGGCGGGGACGTTTTGACCTCCTTCTGAGAAACCTCGGCGGCCTTCCGGACCGTATTACCTGATGGAAACGACCCGAATCGACCGCGGAGTCTAATCCGTAGAAAAGTCGGAGGTTTAGCCGCTTCGAGCCGGCCGGCGGGCGCCGGAAGCGGCGGTGGGCAAGGAAATTGCGAAATGAAGGAAGGCATGGAAAAGGCGAGCGTTCCGGCGAAGGCTGGAGAACGCCGGCACGGCGGTCACTTCCTGGGATTTCGACTCCCAGGTCATGCCGTATCGTGGACTCCCTCTACAACACGGCCTACCGGATGACCCGGAGCGCCGAGGACGCCGAGGATCTGGTCCAGGAGACCTATCTTCAAGGCCTACAAGTACTACGACAAGTTCGAGGAGGGCACAAACCTCAAGGCCTGGCTCTTCAAGATCCTCAAGAACACGTTCATCAACAACTACCGCAAGAAGAAGCTCGAGCCGCGCAGCGTCGATTTCGCCGAGATCGAGGACTCCTTCGAGCGGATCGTCCGCCGGGACAACTCCGAGCCAGCCGGCCGATCCGGAGGCCGAGTACTTCCACGGCGTCCTCGACGACGACGTCAAGAAGGCGCTCGAGTCGCTTCCCTACGACTACCGGATGGTCGTGATCCTGGCGGACCTCGAGGACTTCTCCTACAAGGAGATCGCCGAGATCCTGGACTGCCCGGTCGGGACCGTGATGTCGCGGCTCTACCGGGGCCGGAAGCTCCTCGAAAAGGCGCTCCTGCAGTACGCCCGCCAGCACGGCTACATCCGGGGGGGCGAGCCGACCAAGATGCGGACCCGCCCGAAGCCTCCGGCCGCCTGAGCCGTCCGGAATCCCTCGTTCCCGGCCCTTTCGAGAAAAGGGCATAGCGGAATAACGCCTCGGCGAGTATCGTTTTGGCTCGACGGCCAAGATGAACTGCGCACGCGCCCGATTCCTGATTTACGCCTACCTGGACCGGGAGATCTCCGGCCTCGAGGCGGAGGCACTTTCGCGCCACCTCGCCGATTGCCCTCCTGCGCCGCCCGGGCGGCGTCCGCGCGGGGCCTCGCGCAGATCTGCTGCATTCGCGGGTCGATCGGACGCCCGCGCCGGCCCGCTGCGTCGCCCGCCTCCACGGCGTGCCCGTGGAGCCCGCGCACCGGTCCGCGATTCCAGGCGTTCGCGACGGCGGCCGCGCTCCTGCTCATGCTCCTCCCGCTCGTCTCCGACACGACGCCTCCCGGCGGTCCCGCGATCGCCGCCGCGGGGATGGTGCCGTCCGTCGGGCGCGCGACGGCCCGACCTCGATGCCGCGGCGGCATGACCGGCACGTTCGTGTGCCTCGAGTGCGAGGCGCGCGCGGAAGCCGGTCTCTGCCCGATCGCCCACGTCGAGCACGCCACCGGCTTCTGCGCCGAAAACGGCGAGCTTGGCGCCTGATCTCGCGCGACGCGACGCGGATTCGGTGCAGGCCTCGCTCGGCCGCACCGCGACCGTCGAAGGCGTCGCGTTCCCCGAGTCGGGGTTCATGCGCGTGTCGCGGGTCGGCTACTCAGCTCTCCCTTCCCAATCCAGTTCTCAGTTTTCAGTTGACAGTTCTCAGTTCCGGAACTGATAACTGAAGACTGATGACTGACAACTTCATCTCGGCCTCCGCTCCCGCGCGCATCGACCTCGCCGGCGGTACGCTCGACCTCTGGCCCCTGCACGTCCTGCATCCGGGCTCGGTCACGGTCAACCTCGCGATCGACCTGCGGGCGCGCTGTCGCGTCCGGCGCGCGCCGGGAGGTGATTTCGTCGTGCGCGTCTCCGGAGCGCGGGCTCGAGCGCCGTGCGCGCCGGTCCGCGGATCTGCTGGCCGACCCGCGCACGGCGCTCGTCGGCGCGCTCGCTCGAGGCACTGCGATATCGCGGAGCCGCTCGACATCGAGCTCTTCTCCGGACGTGCCCTACGGCTCGGGCCTCGGCGGCTCCTCGGCGCTGACCGTGGCGATGGCCGGCGCGCTCGAGCGCTCGGCGCGGCGCGGCCCGCCCGGGTCTACTGCCGTCGACTTCGTGCGCGACGTCGAGACGCGCGTGCTGGGCAAGCCGGCCGGCGTGCAGGACTACTACCCGCCGCTCTAGGGCGGCCTCCACGGATCTGCTTCGAGGCGGGGCGCGACGAGCGTCGACGCGCGAAGACGTCGACCCGCGAGCCTGGGAGCGCCACCTCACGCTCTTCGACACGGGCGCCGCCGCACTCCTCGGGGATGAACAACTGGGAGATCTTCCGCGCGCGCCTCGAGGGCGACGCGCCGTGGCCGAGCGCCTCGAGGAGCGTGCGGCGCGCGCGCGGCCGACATGGCAGAGGCCGTCGCGGCGCGGGACTTCCCGGCGATGGGGCGGGCGCTCGCCGAGGAGTGGGATGCGCGCCGGCGTCTCGCGCCGGTCGTCTCGACGCCGACGCATCGAGGGGGCGATCGCGGCGGCGCGGCAGGCCGGCGCCTGGGCGGGCAAGGCCTGCGGCGCCGGCGGCGGCGGGTGCGTCGTGATCCTGTCGCCGTCGGAGAGGACGGCCGCCGTGCGGGACGCGCTGGGCGGGCTCGGGGAAGGGCGGTGCTGCCCGTGCGCGTCGAGAACGGGGGCTCGAAGTCTCCTAGGGTCCCGCCTTCTCCCGGACCGGGATCAGGCCACGGTCTTCATCCAGGCGACGCACGCCTCGAGCGCGCGGCGCGCCGCGGCCGGCGAGTCGAAATGCCGCGTCCCGCCGTGGCCCGGCAGGACCCACTCGAAAGGGAAGTCGAGCAAGCGTTCCATGGACCGGATCTGCTCCTTCCACGAATACCAGCAGGCGTCGCGGAACGCGACGAGCGCGCCGCGCCGGCGCGACCACGCCAGGTGGTCGCCCGTGAAGAGGAACTTCTCGCGGTAGAGGAGCACGGCTGTGGCCTCGCGTGTGGCCGGGCGTCGGGATCGCGAGGAGGTCCGGCGCGAGCGCCACGGGCTCGCGCCCCGAGAGCGGCCGCTCGACCTCGCGCGTCGCGCGGTGCGGTCCTCCTCGTGGAGCACGCGCTCGCAGCCGAAGCGCTTGCGGAAGGCCGCGTGGTCGGCGACGTCGTCGCGGTGCGTCAGGAACAGCGTCGAGACGCCGCCGCGTCTGCGCGAGCGCGTCGAGCAGTCGCGGCAGCGCCTGCGGGGAGTCGACGAGCACGTTGCCCGCCGGGCCGCTCGACGAAGTAGCTCCACGCGCCGAAGGAGCTCTCGGCGACGTGAAGCCGCAGAAGGAGACGTGTCGGCGTCCGTGAGCGGCTCGGGAAAGGCATCGAGGCCGGGGCGGACGTCCCGGCGCGAAGCCGTGCCGATCGAGGCGGTCGGGCAGGCGACGAGCGCCATGAGCGCGCGCCGTCGTCGGACGGGTCGCCGGCTGATCGCGGACGAAGGAGTGGTCGGCGCCTCCGCGAAAACCGCCGGGGCGATGCGCCGGCAGGTGTCGCAGTCGATGCAGGTCGAGTCGACGTAGAAGTCGCCGGGGGCGTTGTCGGCGTAGCGGCGGGCGAGGGAAGCCATGGGAGTTCTCGGTTCTCAGTTCAGGAGTCCAGGATCTCGGGTTCCGGACTCATGGCTGAAAACTGAGTACGCTGCGACACTCGACTCACATCCTCCCCGGCTCCGGAATTCCCAGCAGCTCCAGCAAGCGCGCCATCTCCCTCCGGAAAATACGCGCGATGGCGAGCCGGCGGTTCCGAACGTCGCGTTCGGCTCCGCGGCGATCGGATGGCGGTGGTAGAAGTGGTTGAAGGCCTGCGCGAGGCCGAAGGCGTGCCGCGCGAGCGTCGACGAGCTCGAGCGACTCGATGGCGCGCTCGGCCACGTCGCGCGGTCGACGCGGCGTCGAGGAGCGATCGCCCAGAGGTCGTCCTCCCATGCCGCGCCGGCGAGCCCGTCGGGCGACGGCTCGGCCGGCAGGCCCTTCTCCGCGAGCTTGCGGAAGATGTTGTCGGCGCGGACGAGCGAGTACTGGAGGTACGGCCCCGTGTCGCCCTCGAAGTTCAGCGGCCTCGTCGAAGTCGAACGCGATGACCTTGTTGCGCCCGACCTTCAGCAGGAAGTAGCGCAGCGCGCCGACGGCGATCGCGCGCGCGTCCCGGTCGGCGGCCTGAGCGCCGCCGCGCCCTGGCCCTCGCCGTCGCGGCGCTGCGCGATCTCGGCCCGCGAGCGCTCGAGCAGGAGCTCGACGAGGTCGTCGGCCTTGACGCCCAGACCCTTGCGCCCCGACATCTCGACGAAGGGCTTCTTCTCGTCCTCCGGCGAGAGCCGGTATTCCTCGCCGAAGCGCTCGGCGAGCTCGCGCGCCGCCTTCGGCGAGAGCGCGACGATCTCGTAGGAGAAGTGGATCGAGCGGTCCGCCTCGGCCGCGTAACCCGAGCGCGCGCAGGCCTTCGCGCACGACCTTCTGCGGGTAGGACTGGCGCACGTCGATGACGTTGTAGACGCGCGTCGCCGCGGCCGAAGGACGGCGACGCCGGATCGCCGCCCGCGTGGGCGGTCCGCCAGACCGGATGCGCGCGCACGGCCGCCGGGATCTCCTCGGCGCGGCACGGCGCCCGAGCTCCAGTCGGGCGCGGAAGCGCTCGTAGTCGAAGTCGACGCCGAGCAGGCCGAACTTCCAGAGCTGGTAGGCGATGTCCTTGCCGGTGTAGGTCACGGTGCCGTTCGAGCGCACGAGGATCTTGTCGGGCTCCTCCATGCCGGCGAACTCCTCGGACTCCGGCGAGGCGCAGCACCCAGCAGCCGGCGTGCTTGCCCTCGGTCTCGAGGTGCATCGCGCCGGAGTCCTTGAGCAGCTCGAAGGCGCGCGCCCAGAAGTGCTTGTGGAGGATGTCGCTCTCGCGCGGGAGCAGGTCGTAGGCGATGCCGAGCCGGCCCATCGTCGCGAGGTGCGCCGAGGAGACGGCCTCGGACGACGGCGGCGGCGATGCGCGCCGTCTCGTTGTCGCCCGCCTCGATCGCGTGGAGCGACCTCGGCGCGCCAGGCCTGCGTCTCGGGCCGCGCGGCGTAGGTCCGCCCGACCTCGGCGTAGAGGTCCCAGCAGAGGTAGGCGAAACCCTTCGGGTTCGCCGCGCCCGCGCGGAAAGCGCGCTCTCGCGGATCGCGCGCCCGCGCCGCCTCGAGCGTTCCGACGCCCTCGAGGTGGACGAGGCCGGCCACGACGTCGGCGACCTGGACGCCCGTGTCGTCGAGGTAGTTCTGGACCTCGACGGCGTGGCCGAGGTGGCGCAGCGACCGCACGAGCACGTCGCCGAGGACGGCGTTGCGCAGGTGGCCGATGTGCGCCGCCTTGTTGGGATTGATGTTCGTGTGCTCGACGATGATCTTTCCGTCGCGCGCGGGCGCCGGCGCCGGCGCCCGCCGAGCAGCGCGCGGACGAACGGCCGCGGTCGAGAAGAAGTTGAGGTAGCCGCCGCCCTCGACCCGCACCTCGCGCACGCCCGGCGGCAGCCGCACCGCGCCGGCGAGCTCCGCGGCGATCGCGCGCGGCGCCTTCTTCAGCGGCTTCGCGAGGTCGAACGCGACGGGACAGGCGAGGTCGCCGAGCGCGAGCGTCGGCGGGCGCTCGAGCGACGACGCGGTCGAGCGGCGACGCCGAGAGCTCGCGCACGGCGTCGCGCACCGCATCGGCGAGCGGCGTCCGGAAGGCGTCGAGCGTCGGCGCGAGCATGGGCGCCGGAGTATAGCCGTCCGCGGAGGTCGCCCGGGTGCCGGGCGCGCCGCGACGCGTCCGCCGGTAGAATGCGGACGTGGACGTGTCCGTCATCCGCTCCGTGTCCGATCGCCGCGCAGCGCCTCGGACGCCTTCGACGCCTTCACGCGCGTCTCGGATCTGCTCTCCTGGTGTGCGAGGGCGCGCTCGTGGGCCTGCGGCCGGGCGGCAACTGGGCCGTCGGCTTCACGGACCGCGCGGGCGTGACCGAGGCGACCGTGCTCGGCAAGATCGCGGAGTTCGAGCGGGGCCGCCGGCTGGTCGTGCGGCGACATCTCCTACGAGCCGCGCGAAGGCGAGCCGCTCGCGGGCCTCCGCTCGAGTTCACGCTTCGACGAGCACGGCGAGGCGGCTGCGTCGTCACGGTCGAGCAGGACGGTGCCCGACGCCGGGCCCGGCCTACGAGCCTACGCGGGCGAGGTCGGGTCGGGCTGGGAGGCGAGCCTCGCGGACCTGAAGAAGTACCTCGAGGGGCCGCGCCGCCGCCGGATCCTGATCGAAGCGGGGCTGCCGGAGAATTGAGGGCGTGGAGCGTCGGAGCAGCCGCGCGGACGCGGGAACCTGCGCCGCTCTGCGGCGACACGGGCTGGGTCCTCGATCGGTCGGACGGGCGCAAGCAGGCGCGCATCCGTGCGTCTGCCGGGCGGCGGCGATCGCGCCGGCGCGGCTCGACGGCCGCGGGGATCCCGCAGCGCTATCGCGACTGCACGCTCGAGAACTTCACCGACAACACACGCCGAGCCTCGCGCAGCGCCAAGGACGCGGCGCGCGAGTTCGTGGACGCCTATCCGCGCGGTCGACGCGGGCCTGCTCCTCGTCGGGCCGTCGGGGCGCGGCAAGACGCACCTCGCGTGCGCGATCCTGTCGGAGCTCGTCGCGACCAAGGGCGTGTCACGGGCCTCTACGCGGACTTCTCGGATCTGCTGATGAAGATCCAGACGTCGCTTCCGGCCCGACGCCGACCTTCGAAGGAGTCGCGTCCTGACGCCGTACGCGGAGGCGGAGCTGCTCGTCCTCGACGAGCTCGGCGCCTCCAAGCCCCATCCCTGGGTGCTCGACGTCCTCTACAGCCTGCTCAACACGCGGTACAACCGCAAGCGGATCACGGTCGCGACGTCCAACTTCGAGGACGAGCTCGAGCCGGGCTCGGGCGAGCGCGAGCGGCTCGAGGACCGGCATCGGCTATCGCCTGCGCAGCCGCCTCTACGAGATGTGCCTGCTGGTTCCGCTGCGCGGCGAGCGACTTCCGCAAGGAGGTCCTGGGCACGCGGATCCGGTCCCGGTTTTGACGCCGGCCCGCGACCTCCGCACCGCGGCGGCGGCGTTCGCGACCGTCGTCGCGCTCCTGGCGCTCGCCGGCTGCGCGACGTCGAAGCACCGGCGCCGGCGCCGACGCCGCCAGGCCGCGGCTCCCGACGCCCGGACGCCGACCCCCGCCCAGCGGTCCGGCCGACGCCGGGACCCGCCGGTCCGGCCGTCGCCGTCCCCAGCCCGCGGCGCCGAGCGGCACCTGTTCCGCGTCGGGCTGAAGAGCGACCTGACGCGAGTTCGCCTTCGGGCCGCCCGGCACGCCGTGGGTCGTCGTCTCGGCGGAGCGCGCCGAGCGCCGTGCGCGGGCCCGCTCGACGTTCGTGCCCGAAGGCGGAGCGGCCGCGCCGGCGCGCGCGTTCCAGATCCAGGCCGGCGCGTTCTCGCAGGAGGAGCCGGCGAAAGGCCGTCGCGGCGCGGCTCTCGGCCGCGAGCGGAAGCTGCCCGCCGCGGTCGCCTTCTCGGCCGACCGCGGCCTCTATCGCGTGCTGCTCGGCGACTTCGCCTCGCGCGCCGAGGCCGACGGCGCTCGCTCGACGAAGCTCAAGGCCGCGGGCCAGGACGGCGTTCGTCGTCCCGAGGCGCGCCGCCGGCGGCCGCCGCGGCCACGCGTCGCTCGTCACCGACGAGGCGGGAGCGGCGCGGCGCTTCGCCTCGCCCGTCGACGTCTTCCCGGCCGCGCCGGACGCTGCGGGTCGTCGTCGACGGCGCGGCGTACCGCGGAAGCCTGCGCGTCGCTCGTCAATCCGCGCGGGCACGCTGAACGTCGTCAATCGCGTCGACCTCGAGGAGTACCTGTACGGCGTCGTGCCCGCCGAGATGGGGCCCAAGCGGTTCGACGCGATCGAGGCGCTCAAGGCGCAGGCCGTCGCGGCGCGGACCTACGCGCTCGCGCACGCGGGCAGTTCGAGGCCGAGGGCTACGACCTCTGCGCGACGCCCGAAGTGCCAGGTGTACGGCGGGCCTGCCCGCCGAGGACCCGCTGTCCACGGCCGCCGTGGACGCGACGCGCGGCCTCGTGCTCGCCTACCGGCGGCCAGTTCGCCGACGCGCTCTTCGTCTCGACGTGCGGCGGCGTCACCGAGAACGTCGAGAACGTCTTTCGGCGAGGTCCGGTGCCGTACCTCGTGTCGGTCCCCTGCGGCGAGCTCGCCACCGACGCGAGCTCGACGGGCGCGCGCCTGCCGCGGGGCGAGCGATCGCGGGCGCGGAGCGGCGCTCGAGTGGCGCGGCTACGTCCTCGCGCGCCACGCGGCGCGAAGTCCGCGGCGCCGCGCGGCGCGGCCTCGAGACGGCGCAGAGTCTGGCGGGTGTCGCGCGGCGGGAGCGCGCTCCGGCGACGCTCGACGCCGTCGGCGGTGTATCCGTCGCTCATCGAGGCGTTCGGCCTCGACGGCGGCGTCGCGCGTGCACCTCGATTCCGCGCGACGGGCCTACTACGCCGAGCAGCCCGCGGCCGTCGGCGGCGCTGACCGGCTCCGGCGCGCGACGCCTACGAGTTCCTGCTGCGCTTTCGCTTCGGCGGGGCGAGGCGCTGCCGCCGGCGGACCGGAAGCTCTACCGAGGAGGAGTACGCGGGCCTCCTCTTCTCGGTGGCGCTGCGCCTCTCGGGCGTCGCCGGAGGCGGCGGGCCGATTCCTCTCGCGCGAGGGCTCGAACCTCTGGGTCAAGACGGCGGAGGGCCGCGTGGCCTGCCGGTGGATCCCGGATCTGCCGCTCGCGCGCCGCGTCGGCGATCGTCTACTACCCGTCGCCGTCGCTGACCCTGCGGGCCGGCGACCGGATCCGCTGGTGGAAGCGCGGCCCGAGGCTCCTCTGCGCTCTGGGTGGAGCTCGACGCGGCCGGCCCGACCTTCGAGCGCGAGTCGGCCTGGACGGAGTGGGTGCGCCGCGTGCCGGCCACGCGAGCTGGCGCGGCGGATGGCCGGCCGCGTCGCCGGAACCGAGGTCCGCGAGGTCACCGTGACCCGGCGCAGCCCGGCGGGACGCGCGGTCGAGATGCGGGTCGAGACCGACGTCGCGGAGACGACGTTCCGGCGCTTCGACCTGCGCCAGGCGCTGGAGATGCCGGAGATGCTCTTCACGGTCGCGCGGGTCGAGGGGGCGCAGGGCGAGATCGAGTTCGTCTTCCTCGGGCGCGGCTGGGGCCACGGGGTGGGCCTGTGCCAGAACGGCGCCTTCGGCATGGCGCTCTCGGGCCAGACCTACGACCAGATCCTCGGCACTACTACACGGGCATCGACATCGTGCCGGCCTCGGCGCGTCGCGGCGGCGGCCTCCCTCGACCCGATAGGCCGCTCCCGCGTCCCGGCGCGGCCGCGCTAAAATGGCGGTCATGAGCACCCCGGTCTCCTCCGAACGGGAGGCGATCCTCCAAACGCTGACGGAATTCTGCGAGGCGGAGATCCGCCCGCACGTCCTGGAGTGGGACGAGGAGCAGGAGTTCCCGCGCGAGATGTTCCGCAAGCTCGGGGAGCTCGGTTTCCTCGGGATGCTCTTCCCGGAGGAGTACGGCGGCGCCGGGCTCTCCTACGATGGACTACGCGGCGATCGTCGAGGAGATCGCGAGCGTGGACGGCTCCGTCGCGCTCGTCGCTCGCCGCCCACAACGTCGCTCGGCATCGAACCACATCTTCCAGTTCGGGACCGAGGCGCAGAGGCAGACGCTACGTGCCGCGCCTGGCGTCGGGCGAGTGGCTCGCCGCCTGGGGCCTGACGGAGGCCGAGGCCGGCTCCGACTCCGGCGGCACGAAGACGACGGCCGTGCGCGACGGCGACTCCTGGGTCCTGAACGGCTCGAAGAACTTCATCACCAACGCATCGGTCGGCGACATCGCCGTCCTGATGGCGGTGACCGACCGGACGCGCGGCAACCACGGGATCTCGGCCTTCGTCGTGGAGCTCGACAACCCGGGCATCCGCGTCGGCAAGAAGGAGAACAAGCTCGGCATGCGCGCCTCGGACACCTGCACGCTCGTGATGGAGGACTGCCGCGTGCCGGCGGACAGCGCTCCTCGGCGCGCGAGGGCGACGGCTTCGTGGATTCCATGAAGGTCCTCGACGGCGGCCGCATCTCGATCGCCGCGCTCTCGGTCGGCATCGCGCGCGGCGCCTTCGAGGCGGCGCTCGCATACTCGCAAGCGAGCGCCGGCAGTTCGGAAAGCCGATCTGCGAGTTCGAGGCGATCCAGTTCTACCTCGCCGAGATGGCGACCGACATCGACGCGGCGCGCCTGCTGACCGAGCGGGCCGCCGCGGCGCCAAGGACGCCGGGGCGAGCCGTGACCGCGGCTCTCGGCCCAGGCCAAGCTCTTCGCCTCGGAGATCGCGGTGCGAGGCGACCGACCGCGCGCTCCAGATCCACGGCGGCTACGGCTTCATCAAGGACTTCCCGGTCGAGAAGTTCTACCGCGACGTCAAGCTCTGCACGATCGGCGAGGGGACGAGCGAGATCCAGAAGCTCGTCATCGCGAAGCAGCCTCCTCGCGGACCGCGCATGACCGGCCGGGCCCGGCCACGGAGACGGCGGCGCTCGTCGGAGGCGTGCTCGCGCGGCCGCGCGCGCGCGATCGGCCGGGCGATCTCGGAAGTCGAGCGCGATCGGGCGGCGCGCCCGAGCATCCTGCGCGCGCCTCTTCCCGCGGACCGGGCGCGCGCGGATCGTCGGCATCACGGGGCCGCCCGGCGCCGGCAAGTCCACGCTCGTCCAGCGGCTCGCGCAGGCCTATCGGAGGCAGCGGCCGACGCGTCGGCGATCGTCGCCGTGGATCCGTCCTCGCCGTTCACCGGCGGCGCGATCCTCGGCGACCGGATCCGCATGTCCGAGATCTACACCGACCCCGGCGTCTTCATCCGCTCCATGGCGACGCGCGGCGCGCTCGGCGGGCTCGCGCGCGCGACGGGCGACGCCGTGGACGTGCTCGACGCCGCGGGCTTCGACGTCGTGATCCTGATCGAGACGGTCGGCGTGGGCCAGGACGAGGTGGACATCGTGCAGCGCCGCGGACACGATCGCCGTCGTGCTCGTGCCCGGCCTGGGCGACGACATCCAGGCGATCAAGGCGGGCATCCTCGAGATCGCCGACGTCTTCGTCGTCAACAAGGCGGATCGCGAGGGCGCGGACCGCGCCGTCGCGGAGCTCGCGACGATGCTCGACTTCCGCCGGACCGCGGCGTGGCGCCCGCCGATCGTGCGGACGGTCGGCGCCGCGCGGCGAGGGCGTGGCCGAGGCCGTCGACGCGCTCGCCGCGCACGCCGAGTTCCTGCGAACGACGCGCGAGGGCGCGCGGCGCTCGTTCGCGGCGCGCGCGCGCGCGCCTCGTGCAGATCCTTCGAGGCGCGGTTCGCGCGCGACGTCGAGGCGGCGGCCCGCGAGCCGCGGGGCCTCGAGGAGGCAGTCGGCGATCGTGCTCGCCGCGGCGCGAGGACCCGTACGCGGCGGCCGGCCGGCTCTCGACGGCCGCGATGGTGCACGCGCGTGAGCGCGTTTCGCGTGGACCACCTCGGCATCGCGGTGCGCTCGATCGACGAGGCGCTCGACGTCTACCGCGCGCTCGGCCTCGAGGTCGCGCACCGGGAAGAGGTGACGACCCAGGGCGTCGCGCGGCGTTCCTGCCGGTGGGGGAGAGCCGCCTCGAGCTGCTCGAGCCGACCTCGGCCGAGTCGCCGGTCGCGAAGTTTCTCGCGAAACGCGGCGCCGGGACTCCATCACGTCTGCTTCGCGGTGCGACGACCTCGAGGCGGCGCTCGCGGATCTCGCGCGCCCGCGGGTTCCGGCTGATCCACCGGACGCCGCGTGCCCGGCGCGGACGGCAAGCGGCGTGGCGTTCCTCCACCCGAGGCCGGCCACGGCGTGCTCATCGAGCTTTCCGAGGACCCCCGCCGGCCTCATAATCCGGAAGACCGGCCGAGCGCGCGCGATGGAAAGATCGGCGACTTCGTCCTCGTCCACCTGGTCGAACCCGCCGCGAGAAGTTCTGGGGGCTCCTGAAGGACCGCGACGCCGTCCGGCGTCACCGTCCGCGGGCTGTCGCTCGAGGGCTTCGAGGGGTGGCTCCGCGAGGTCGCGCGCCGGCGAGACCGTCGACCGTACTGCCCGCGACGGTCTTCTTCCCGCTCCATCGCGTCGAGCGGATCTTCCTGGACGAGACCGCGGGAGAGCTTCGTGTCGTTCGCGGACCGGTTCCGAAAGGCGGTCGGCGAGGACGCCCGCTACTACCTGACGCCGATCCCGGACACCGACGCCGAGTAAGGCGATTCCGTCGGACCGTCCGGCGACGGGCCCGAGGCGACGGCCCCGAAGACTGCCCAATACGGCACCTACGTTCCGGGAAGATGGCTCCCTCGTGCGGGGCGGCCCTGAGTTAAGCTCCTTTGAAGCTTACGGGGGAGGCGACCCATGGCAAGCCGAGGGTCTGTCGCTGCAGTTTTTTTCCTGTTGCTGCTTCTCTTTCCGGCACGTGCCGAGGCATACGTCGATCCGGGGACGGGAAGCTACGTTCTGCAGCTGCTCATCGCGGGCTTCCTGGGGGCCCTCTTCGCGCTGAAGGTCTTCTGGCACAAGATGATCGGATTCTTCAAGGGCCTCTTCGGTCGAGGCGAGAAGATCTCCCGGCCCGATGGCTAGCGAGGCCGTCCCAGGCTCTTTTCGGGACCCCAGCGGCTTCCTGTTCGTTCGAGAAGGGGTTCTCTATCGTCAGGTGAACCCCGCCTACGGCGAAGACTACGAGCACCTGATGCGCTCGGGCCTGTACGAGTCGCTCGTCGCGGACGGCCATCTGGTCCGGCATGAAGAAGCCTCCAGCGACGCCGCGACCGGCGCTTTCCGCATTCTCCGGCCGGAGCGGATTCCGTTCGTCTCCTACCCGTACGAGTGGTGCTTCGGGCAGTTGAAGGCGGCGGCGGAGCTCACGCTGGAAATCGCGCGGAAAGCCCTCGGCTTCGGAATGTGCCTCAAGGATGCGAACGCCTACAACATCCAGTTCCGAGGCGCTCTTCCGATCCTGATCGACACGTTGTCGTTCCGCCGCCTCGTGCCGGGAGAGCCATGGGTCGCCTACCGGCAGTTCTGCCAGCACTTTCTCGCTCCGCTCGCTGTGATGGCCCACCGCGACGCGCGGCTCAGCCAGCTGCTGCGCGTCTACATCGACGGACTTCCGCTCGACCTGGCCAGCGAGCTGCTGCCGGCGCGCACGCGGCTCTCCTTCGGACTTCTGACGCACCTCCACATGCACGCACGGAGCCAGCAGCGTCATGAGTCCGACGCGGCGCTCCCGCCCTCGCGGCGGCAGATGGGGAAGTACGGCCTGGTGGCTCTTCTCGGCAGCCTCCAGAGCGTCGTTTCGGGCCTCTCCTGGGAGGGCTCCGAAGGCGGATGGGCCGACTACTACGGACATACGAACTACTCGGAGGCGGCGCGCGAGGAGAAGATCCGGATCGTCGGGGGAATTCTCTCCGAAGCCGCCCCCCGGACCGTCTGGGACCTCGGCGCGAACACCGGTCTCTACAGCGAGGCAGCGGCGCAGACGGGCGCGTACACGATCGCGTTCGATTATGACGCCGCCGCAGTGGAACGCCATTACCGACGGTGCCTCGCGCGAAAAGAGCCTCGGATCCTCCCGCTCGTGCTCGACTTGTCCAATCCGAGCGGTGGCACCGGCTGGGCCAATCGCGAGCGGGCGTCGCTTTCCGAGCGGGGACCCGCCGACCTGACGCTCGCCCTGGCCCTGATCCACCATCTCGCGATCGGCAACAACGTGCCCTTCGAGAGAATCGCCGACTTTCTCGCCGAGACGGGGCGGACGCTGGTGATCGAGTTCGTCCCCAAGGACGACTCGCAGGTGCAGCGCATGCTCGCGACGCGCGAGGACGTCTTCGCCGAGTACACGGCCGAGGCCTTCGAGCGGGCCTTCGCGCGGCACTTTCGCCTGATTTCGAAGGCCTCCATCCGCGAGAGCGGCCGGACGATCTATCGGATGGAGCGAAGGGCGAGCGGACCGTGATCCGGCGCCTGTCGCAGCTGCATCCCCTCTTCTTCGCGCTCTTCCCGGCCCTCTCCCTGGCCGCCTCCAACACGGCGGCGGTATCGATGCGGGACGTCTGGCCGGCGGCGGCGACCTGTGTGGCGGCGGCAGGCGTTCTCTGGTGCCTCCTGCGACCACTGCTCGGAAGCTGGCAAAAGGCCGGTGTGATGACGTCGATCACGCTGGTGGCGTTCTTCTCCTACGCGCCGCTTCACGCCGCGAGCCAGGACTGGATATCCCTGAGGCATCGGTATGCCCTGCCGTTGCTCGGCCTCGGGCTCCTCGCGGCATTCTGGGCCTTGCGCCGGGTGCGTCATGAGCCGGCGGCGCTCGCCCGGGTCCTGACGTTCGTGTCGGTCCTTCTGGTCGCCTTCTCCGCGGTCCGCCTCGTGCGCAGCCGCGGGTCCTTCTTCGAGGGCCGGGAAGCGACCGGCCCGGTCCGCGCCCGTGCGGGGGAGCGCCCGGGCACCTCGGAGGCGAATTTGCCCGACGTCTACTACGTCATCCTCGACGGGTACGCGAGCGGCGAGACGCTGCGCGTGGTCTACGGCTTCGACAATCGTGAATTTCTCGATGCCTTGAGGGCTCGGGGCTTCTACGTGGCCGACCGCAGCCACAGCAACTACTCGCAGACGCCGCTCTCGCTCGCCTCCTCCACGAACATGGAGTACTTGAGCCGCGCCGTCGAGATCCCCGGCCGAGAGACGAAGCTGCTTCAGCCGCTGTACGACCTGATCGAGGAGAGCCGCGTCCAGCGGACCTTTCGGGAACGCGGGTACCGGACGGTCACGTTCCAGTCGGGGTGGACCGTCACGGCCCGCAATCGCAACTCGGACTGGGACGTTAACTGCGGCGGCTGGAGCGAGTTCACGCGGGTGCTGGCGCGCACGACGATCCTTGAATCCCTCGGCTTCTTTCAGGCGATCGAGGTACAGACCCGCAACCGCGTGCTTTGCGAGCTCGCGACGCTGCCGCAGGTCCAGCACCGAATCCCCGGTCCCCGATACGTCTTCGCGCACATCGTCTCGCCCGAGCCGCCGCTCCTCTTCGGTCGCAACGGAGAGCCGCCGCCGCCGACCAAAGACGATGCCGTTCTCCAATCGCGCAACCGGCCAGGCTATGTGGACCAGGTGATCTTCCTGAACCGCTGCGTCCTCGCGGCGGTCGACCGGATCCTGGCGGAAACGCGCACACCGCCGGTGATCGTGCTGCAGGGCGACCATGGCTCCGCCTCGACCAGACCCGAGTGGCTCTACGGCGACGCTGGCCCGCCTCCGACCGGAGACGAGCCGGGGCTCGACGTCATGCTCCGCGAGCGGATGGGGATCTTGAACGCTTACCACCTGCCGGGCGGGCCGGCCGGCCTCTACGAGTCGATCACTCCGGTCAACTCGTTCCGGCTCATCCTCAACCGATACCTGGGGACGTCGTACCGTCTCCTGGAGGATCGGAGTTACTTCTCCCGGTACGCCCATCCCTACCGTTGGATCGACGTGACCGAGAGGGTCGCCGCGGCGGCCGGGGCCCCGGCGTCGGCCCCGGCGGTCCGGTGACCCTCGATCTTTCCGCGACGCGCGCGGACGTCGAGGCGTGGTGCGCCGGGCGCTCCTGGCCCTGGCGCGCCGCGCTGCTGGCTTACCTCGCGTGGATCGGCGTTCACCATCTGCGCGATCCGCTCTACTCGAGCCTCTTCGGCGGAATCACGCTCGGCATCCACGAGCTCGGACACCTGCTGCTCGGGTTCGCCGGAACCTTCGTCGGCGTCGCGGGCGGGAGCCTGGCGCAGGTCGCGGCGCCGGCCGCCGCGGCGTGGCTCCTCGGCCGCCAGGGCGACTGGTTCGGTGTGGCCGTCGGGGGCGCCTGGGAGGCCTTTTCGCTCTGGAACCTCGCGACCTACATCGGTGACGCGCGCGCCCGGGAGCTGCCGCTCGTCGGGCTCGTGCCGGATCCGATTCACGACTGGAACTATCTGCTCGGCAAGCTCGGGATCCTGTCGTGGGACCGCGGCCTCGCGGCGCTCACGCGCCTGCTGGCGTTTTCTCTGTGGGCGGCGGCGATGGCGTTCGGAGGCTGGCTCTGCTGGACGATGGCGTCCGCGCGCCGTCTTCAGACGCGCAGATAGTCGCCCTGCCAGTCGCGAATCTTGCGCTTGATGACCTCGCGCTCCTGGATGCCGTTGGTCAGGACCTCGCGCACGAGGTCCGGCATCTCGGCGTCGCTCGCGAAGCGCAGTCCGATCAGCTGATCGGGAGTGAGCTCGAGAATCCGGCCGCGCAGCTCGCCCGGAAGGATGTCCTTCAGGCGCAGCCGCATCTCGAGCTGGATGATGCGGTCCTGGGCGGTCAGCGGAAAGATTCGCAGGTAGAAGAACACGACGAGCAGCGCCAGCGCCATCACGACGTTCCACACGGTGTCGAGGGAGAACCCGCGCACCGCGTGCACCACGGCCCACAGCAGGTTGACGACGAAGACGGCGAAGAGGACGAAGTGGTAGAGCGGGACGAAGCGTCGGTGGTTGGCGTAGTTCTGGGGCGGATGATCCTTCATGACTCCTCCCGGATACCTTCCGCGTCGCGCGGGCGACGGGCCGTGCGCCTCACGGCGATCAGAAGATCACGTTGTGGACGAAGTAGTCTCCGACGGGAAGAGTGCCCGCGACCAGGCGGCCGGCCTGGTCGGGCGTCATCTCGAACGTTCCGGCCGGCTCGTTGGTCCCGGTCGTCAGAACGACCTCGACGGTCGTTTCCCGGCCCTTGTCCGCCAGCTCGCGGAGGGCGCGCGCCGTGGCCGACAGCACCGTGAATACGGCTTCCTCGCTGTTGGTGGTCGCGAGGAGCCGCGTCTTGCCGCGGAAATTGGTCAGCCGCCACTGGGGAATCGAGGCGCCATCGAAGACCTTCGAGAACGCCGCCTGGACGAGCGACTCGGGCGCCTGCCAGGTGCTGGAGGTCGACTCGGTGGTGCCGGGCGCGCCGGCGGACGCCAGCAGGCCTGCGGGGCCGCCCCGCAGCTTGCTCTGACGCGCCAGATCCTGGAGACGCGGCGCGGGCGTCGGCGGCCCGCCGGGGGCATTCAGGATCTTTTGCTCCGGCGTGTCGATCGCGATGACGTTGCCGCTGTACTTCTTGTTGTACTCCTCGGTGCCCGGCACATCGATCTTGTCGCGTGTCGATCTGCGGTGACGGTCCCGTTCTCGAGCGTGATGATCGCCTTGGTCCCCTTGACCTCGTACTTCATCTTGGCGAAGATCATCGAGCCGTCTTTGAACTTGACGACGTAGGCGGAGGCCGCCGCGGCGGAGAAGAGAAGCAGGAGGAACAGTCCGGCGAGCCGCTTCATGCGCGCAAACCTCCGATCCGACAGCGGTTTGACAGGCCATCGGACCGCCTCAGATGATAGCACCCCGATGCTGATCGTCATGGACGCCGCCGCCTCCGCGGAGGACGTGCGGCGCGTCGTCGAAACCGTCCAGGGCCTGGGACTGCAGGCGCATCCGATTCCGGGCGCGCAGCGGACGGCGATCGGCATCACCGGCAACACGGGCACCGTCGAGCCGGCGGCCTTCGAGAACCTCCCGGGCGTCCTCGAGGTCATTCCGGTCTCGGCGCCCTACAAGCTCGTCTCGCGGGAGGCCAAGCGCGAGAACACGGTCGTGTCGGTCGGGCGGCGTCCCGGTGGGCGGCGAGCGCCTCGTCGTCGTCGGCGGGCCCTGCGCGGTCGAGTCGGAGGAGCAGGCGCTCGAGATCGGCCGCAGTCGCGTGAAGGCCGCGGGCGCGACGCTCTACCGCGGCGGCGCCTTCAAGCCGCGCACCTCGCCGTACTCGTTCCAGGGGCTCGGCGAGGAGGGGCTGAAGATCCTGTCGCGCGTCCGCGCGGAGACGGGGCTGCCCATCGTGACCGAGGTGCTCGACACCGAGACGGTCGACGTCGTCGCGGAGCACGCCGACTGCCTCCAGGTCGGCGCGCGCAACATGCAGAACTTCTCGCTCCTGAAGCGGCTCGGGCGCCTGCGCAAGCCGGTGCTCCTGAAGCGCGGCATGTCGGCGACGATCGAGGAGCTGCTGCTCTCCGCCGAGTACCTGCTCGCGGAGGGCAACTACGAGGTGATCCTCTGCGAGCGCGGCGTGCGGACGTTCGCCGACCACACGCGCAACACGCTCGACCTCTCGGCCGTCCCCTACGTCCAGCGGATCTCGCATCTGCCGATCCTCGTGGATCCGTCGCACGGCACCGGCAAGCGCGCAGAAGGTGCTGCCGCTCTCGCGCGCGGCGGTCGCCGTCGGGGCCGACGGGCTGCTGATCGAAGTGCACCACCAGCCCGAGGCGCGCGCTCTCGGACGGCCCGCAGGCGCTCCTCCCGGAGATGTTCGCGGAGCTGATGCGGCAGGTCGCGCCGTGCTCGCCCCCGTGGTCGGGACGGATCGGCGTGAAGGGCCTTCTCGTCCTCGAGGACGGCACGGCGTACCGCGGCCGAGGCCGATCGGCCGGCCGGGCACGTCCTTCGGCGAGATCGTCTTCAACACCGCGATGAGCGGCTACCAGGAGGTCCTGACGGATCCGTCCTACGCCGGGCAGATCGTCGTGATGACGGCGGCGCACATCGGCAACTACGGCGTGCGCGCCGGACGAGGCCGAGTCGGACCGCGTGCACGTGGCCGGCTTCCTCGCGCGCGACTTTCCCGGCGCGCTGGAGCGGCACCGGCGGAGAGGAGAGCCTCGCGAGCTACCTCGAGGAGGCGGGCGTCACGGGCCTCCACGGCCTCGACACGCGCGCGCTCGTGCGGCGCATCCGGACGCGAGGGCGCGATGCGCGCCGGCCTCTCGACCGAGATCGACGGACCCGAGCGAGCTCCGCCGGCGCGTGCTCGACGTCGCCGCCCATGGTCGGCAGCGACTCGCGCTCGCCGTGTCGCCCTCGGCAGACGCACGCGTCTTCGCGGGCGGCCGCGAGCGGTTCCGACGTCGCCGCGGTCGACTACGGCATGAAGCGCAACATCGTGCGGCTGCTGCAACGCCGGCTCGGCTGCCGCGTGACGGTTTTTCCGGCGACGGCCTCGCGCCGACGACGATCCTCGGCAGCCGACCCCGACGGGATCTTCCTCTCGAACGGTCCGGGCGATCCGGCGGCGCTCGCGGGCCCGATCGCGCACGATCGAGAAGCTCATCGGCAAGCGAGCCGATCTTCGGCATCTGCCTCGGGCACCAGCTCCTCGGGCTCGCGCTCGGCGCGCGGACGTTCAAGCTGAAGTTCGGGCACCGCGGCGCGAACCATCCGGTCGGCAGGACCTCCAGACGGGCGCCGTCGCGATCACGTCGCAGAACCACGGCTTCGCGGTGGACGCCGGCACGCTGCCCGCGGAGATCGAGCCCACGCACCGGAACCTGAACGACGGCACGCTCGAGGGATTCCGCCACCGCGACGCTGCCCGATTCTCGCCGCGCAGTTCCACCCCGAGGCGGCGCCCGGCCCGCACGACGCCAACGTCCTCTTCGAGAGCTTCATCGACGCGATGCGCCGCAGCCCCTCCCGGATGGCCGCCGCGGGTTCCTGATGCCTCTGTCGCTCGAGGTCGCGCTCGCGCTACCTGCGGTCGCGGCCGTCGCGGCTGGTCTCGTCGGTCTCGCTGCTCTCGATCGGCGGCATCGCGCCTGGGCGTCGCGGCGCTCGTCGTGGCGATGGGGCTCCTCTCGGGCTACCGCACCGAGATCCGCGACAAGCTGATCGGCGCCAACGCCGAGGTCGGTCGTGTTCCCGCTCGTTCCCGCCGGCGGCGAGCGAGATCGCGGCGCTGCGCGAGCGCGGCTGGCCGCGGTCCCGCGGGTGCGCGCGACCGCGCGCGGTCGATCTACCAGTCGGGCCTGGCGGCGTCGGCCGCGACGCCGGACGGGCGTCGACGCGGTGATCAAGGGAATCGACCCGGAGACCGAGGGCCGCGTTTCGCGCAGACTCGACGCCTACCTCGCCGGCGCGGCGCGGCGCTCGCGCGCGGCTCCCGGCGCGCTCGCCCGGCGCCGCCGATCGGCGCGGAGCTCGCGCGCGGGCTCGGCGTCGAAGGCGGCGATCCGATCGCCCTCTCCGTGCCCGACGCGCACGCTCGGGGCCGCGGCCGCTTCGTGCCGCGGACCGGCACGTTTCCGCGTCGGCGCGGATCTTCCGCACGAACTTCGCCGAGTACGACTCGGAGTGGATCTTCTGCGACCGCGAGGCGCTTCGGCGCTCTCGCGGATGGCCGGCAGCGCCAACGTCATCGAGATCGGGCTCGACGCGACCCGAAGAGACCGCGCGGCGGCGCTCGCCGCGATCCGCGTCGCCGCGGGGCGAGGGTTTCTCCGTGGCCGACTAGGCGCTCGATGAACGGCGGACTCTTCGCGGCGCTGCGCGATCCAGCAGACGACGCTCTTCCTCGTCATCGGCCTGATCGTCGCGGTCTCGACGTTCAACCTCGTGGCGACCCTCGTCATGACAGTCCAGGAGAAGAAGCGGGACATCGGCGTGCTCTCCTCGCTCGGCGCCGAGCCCCGCTTCTTCTCGCGGGTGTTCTCTGGGCTCGGCGCGCTGCTCGGCGGCGGCCGGCGTCGCGGCGGGCATCGCCTTCGGAAGCCTCGTCTGCTGGGCGGCGACGACCTTCCGGCTGCTCTCGTTCCCGCCGGGCGTGGCGCGAGATCTATTTCGTGTCGTTCATCCCGTTCCTCGTGCGCGCGCAGGACCTCGCCGCGATCGTCGGCTTCGCCGCGGTGGCGATCCTGCTCGCCTCCTGGCTCTCGGCCCGCCGCGCCGCCCGCGTCAACGTCGCCGAGGCGCTGCGCTACGAGTGACGCGGTCCTCAAGGCCTCCTGAAGATCGGCGGCCCGTCGCGGCGCCCGGCGATATAATTCTTCCGTCCTTCCGGAGGTCCGCCATGTTCAAAGCGTGGGCACGCGCGTCGCTTCTTTTCGCCGGACTTCTGGGATGTGCCGCCTGGTCCTCCGCTCTGGAGTGCGGCGTCTGGGACTGGGCCAATCCGCGGCCGCAGGGAAATCGCCTGGGCGGCGTCGCCTGGGGCGCCGGGCGCTTCGTCGCGGTGGGGACGGCGGGCTCGGTGCTGACGAGCGCCGACGGGCAGGGCTGGGCGATCGGAAACGCCCGCTCCCGGAACGATCTGTCTGACGTCGTCTGGACGGCCTCCGAGTTCGTCGCGGTCGGCGGCGGCGGCAGCGTCCTCACGAGCACGGACGGGACGCTCTGGTCGCCGCAGCCGACCGGCGTCACGGCGAACCTCCGCCGAGTGATCTGGACGGGCTCGCGCCTCGTCGCAGTCGGGGACTCGGGGACGATCGTCACGTCCCCGGACGGGCGCACCTGGACGGCCCGCGCTTCCGGGACCGCCGAGGATCTCTTCGACGCGGCCTTCGGCGCGGGACGCCTCGTCGTCGTCGGCCGGAACGGGGTGCTCCTCTCGAGCGCCGACGGCGCGCGGTGGCAGGCCTCCGCAGGCTGGATCGGGTCCTTCTCGAGCGTGGCCTGGAACGGCGCATCCTTCGTGACCTGGGGCACGATCTTTCCCGGGTACGCGCTGATCCTCTCGAGCTCCGACGGCGTGTCGTGGGACGGCGATTCTCCGAACATCCAGAGCCAGGTCGCGTCCCTCCAGTGGACGGACGCGGGCTGGGTCGGCGTCGGAGCGGGCGGCTCGATCTACCGGAGCGGCGACGGCGTCTTCTGGAGCGCGGTGCCGTCGCCGACCGCGAGCGATCTGACGCGGCTCGCCTCGGACGGCACGATGCTCGTCGCGGTCGGGGCCCGGGGAACGATCCTCGCGGGCGAGGATCCGTCCACGTGGACCAACCGCTTCCCCGGCATCCGGACGACGCTCTCCGACATGGCGTACGACGGGCACACCTTCGTCGCGGTCGGCGTGTACGGGACGATCCTCGCCTCGCCCGACGGCGAGTCCTGGAGCCGGGTGGACTCCGGCGTCGGTGACTGGCTCCTCGGCGTCGCCTGGAGCGGTTCGGAGTTCGTCGCCGTCGGGGAGGGCGGCCGCGTCCTGACGTCCCCCGACGGCGCGACCTGGACCGTGCGAACTCCGGAAGGGCCCGGCTGGCTCTTCGACGTCCTCTGGGATGGCGGCCGATTCGTCGCGGTCGGCACGGACGGGCAGGTGCTCGCGAGCGCGGGCGGAGCGACATGGGATCGGATCGCCACGGTCATCCAGAACCGCCTCAACCAGATCGCCTGGAACGGCTCCCTCTATGTGGCCGTGGGCGGCGAGGAGGCGCGCCTCATCTTCACGAGCCCGGACGCCATTCACTGGACGCGGGCCCTGACTCAAACGGGAGGCACGATCTCCGCGGTCACGTGGACGGGCGTCTCCTTCGTTGCCGTGGGCGACGGCGGCTCGGTCTTCACGAGCCCGGACGGCCTCGTCTGGAGCGAGGCGTCCGCCGGCGTCCCGGAGCGGCTGAGCGGCGTCGCCTGGACCGGAACGCGGCTCGTCGCGGTGGGGGAGAACGGCGCGCGTGTCGAGAGCGCCGACGGCGCGGCCTGGGAGAACGTCGACTCGGGGACGGCCAACGATCTCTCGGGCGTCTTCTGGTCGGGCGGCCAGGTCTTCGCGCTCGGCGTGTCGGGGACGATCCTGACGGGCGGCTGCGACGCGGTGGCGCCCGCGCGGCTCGACGAGAAGACCGAGACCGGAAGGACGACGCGCGTCGTGAATCGCGGCTGAGCGGCCCGTAGCGCGTTCGGCGTCGCGCGCCGATCGTCCAACCTGCTAATCTCGCGCCCGGAAATGCCCCGGCGCGACGACATCCAGATCGATCCTCGTCATCGGGTCGGGCCCGATCGTCATCGGCCAGGCCTGCGAGTTCGACTACTCCGGCACGCAGGCCGTCCGCGCGCTGCAAGCGCGAGGGCTACCGGGTCGTCCTCGTCAACTCGAATCCGGCGACGATCATGACCGACCCGGAGCTCGCCGACGCGACCTACGTCGAGCCGCTGACGCCCGACTTCCTCGAGCGGATCATCGAGCGGGAGCGGCCCGACGCGATCCTGCCGACCGTCGGCGGCCAGACGGCGCTCAACCTCGCGCTCGCGCTCGCCGAGCGGGGCGTCCTCGAGAAGCGCAACGTCCAGCTCATCGGCGCCAACGAGCACGCCGATGCGCCTGGCCGAGGACCGGGACCTCTTCAAGAAGGCGATGCTCGAGATCGGCGCCGAGGTGCCGCGCTCGGGCCGCGCGCGCTCGCTCGCCGAGGCGGAGGCGATCGGCGAGGAGATCGGCCTGCCGCTCGTCGATCCGGCCGTCCTTCACGCTCGGCGGGCTCCGGCGGCGGCGTCGGCGCGGACGCCGGAGGAGTTCCGCCGGATCGTCGCAGAACGGGCTCTCCGAGTCGCCCGTCGCACGAGGTCCTGATCGAGGAGTCGGTCGAGGGCTGGAAGGAGTTCGAGCTCGAGGTCATGCGCGACACCGCGGACAACGTCATCATCGTCTGCTCGATCGAGAACTTCGACGCGATGGGCGTCCACACGGGCGACTCGATCACGGTGGCGCCCCAGATGACGCTCTCGGACCGGCAGTACCAGGCGATGCGCGACGAGGCCAAGGCCGTCATCCGCAAGGTCGGCGTCGACACCGGCGGCTCGAACATCCAGTTCGCCGTCGACCCGGAGACCGGCCGCCGCGTCGTCATCGAGATGAACCCGCGCGTCTCGCGCTCCTCGGCGCTCGCCTCGAAGGCGACGGGGTTTCCGATCGCGAAGATCGCGGCGCTGCTCGCCGTCGGCTACCACCTCGACGAGATCCCGAACGACATCACGAAGAAGACGCCGGCCTCGCTTCGAGCCGTCGCTCGACTACGTCGTCGTCAAGATCCCGCGCTGGACCTTCGAGAAGTTCCCGCGCGCCGACGCGCGCCTGACGATCCAGATGAAGTCGGTCGGCGAGGCGATGGCGATCGGCCGCACGTTCGCCGAGGCGCTCGGCAAGGCGATCCGCTCGCTCGAGATCGGGCGCGACGGCCTCGACGACGGCCGCGGGGCCGCTGCCGCGCGAGGAGCTCGCTCGCGAAGCTCGAGGAGCCGACGGCGGAGCGCCTCTTCCACCTGCGCCGCGCGTTCCTCGCCGGGCATGACGTCGACGAGGTCGCCGCGCACACGCGGATCGACCCGTGGTTCCTGGACGGCGTGCGGCGGATGGTCGAGGCGGAGGAGGCGCTTCGCGGGCGGCGCGCTCGGCGACCGTCTCGCGCGAGGAGCTGCGCGAGGCCAAGCGGCTCGGCCTGTCGGACCGCGCGCTCGCGCGCAAGCATGGGCGTCGGCGAGGACGACGGTCCGCGCGCGCCGCCGGGAGCTCGGCGTCGTGCCCGTCTTCAAGACGATCGACACCTGCGCGGCCGAGTTCGAGGCGCGAGACGCCCGTACTTCTACTCGACCTACGAGGACGAGAACGAGTCGGTCCGCACCGACGAGCCGCAAGGTCGTCGATCCTCGGCGGCGGGCCCGAACCGGATCGGCCAGGGCATCGAGTTCGACTACTGCTGCGTGCACGCCTGCTACGCGCTCTCGGAGGCCGGGCTTCGAGACCATCATGATCAACTGCAACCCCGAGACGGTCTCGACCGACTACGACACGTCCGACCGCCTCTACTTCGAGCCGCTGACCTTCGAGGACGTCTCGGCGGTGCTCGACAACGAGAGGCCCGACGGCGTCCTCGTCCAGTTCGGCGGCCAGACGCCGCTCGAAGCTCGCGCGGCCGCTCGAGGCGGCGGGCTATCCGATCTGGGGCACCTCGCCCGAGTCGATCGACCTCGCCGAGGACCGCGGCCGCTTCGGGCGCGCTGCTCGGCGAGCTCGGCGCTCGCCGCGCCGCCGCACGCCGAGGCGCGCGACCGCGGCGGAGGCGCTCGAGGCCGGCCGCGGCGCATCGGCTATCCGCTCGTCGTGCGGCCGTCCTACGTCCTCGGCGGCCGCGCGATGGCGGTCGTCTTCGACGAGGCGCGCCTCGACGTCGTACGTCGAGCGGCGCGTCGCGAGCTCGCCGCGAGCACCCGGTCCTGATCGACCGGTTCCTCGACGACGCCGTCGAGCTCGACGTGGACGCGCTCTGCGACGGCGACGAGACCTGGATCGGCGGCATCCAGCAGCACATCGAGGAGGCGGGGATCCACTCGGGCGACTCCTTCTCGGTGCTGCCGCCGTGGAAGGTCCCGCCGGCGCTGCTCGCCGAGATCCGCGAGGCGACGCGGCGGCTCGCCGCGGGCGCTCGCGTGCGCGGCCTCGTCAACATCCAGTTCGCGATCCAGCACGGCAAGCTCTACGTCCTCGAGGTCAACCCGCGCGCCTCGCGCACCGTGCCCTTCGTCTCGAAGGCGATCGGCGTGCCGATGGCGCGGGCCGCGGCGCTGCTCGCGGCGGGCCGCCGCTCGCCTCGCTCGACCTGCCCGCCGAGCGCGATCCGGTCGACTTCTTCATCAAGGCGCCGGTCTTTCCGTTCCGAAGTTCCCGGGCGAGGACGTCGCTGCTCGGACCCGAGATGAAGTCGACCGGCGAGGTCATGGGCATCTCGCCGCGCTTCGGCGACGCCTTCGCCAAGGCCTGCGAGGCGGTCGGCACGCGCCTGCCGCTGTCGGGCCGGGCGTTTCTGACCGTCAATCCGTACGACAAGGCGGCGGTCGATCCCGATCGGGCGGGAGCTCGCGGATCTCGGATTCGCGCTCTGCGCGACCGAGGGCACGCGCGAGGCGCTGCGCGAGGCGGGGCGTCGCGGCGGAGCGCGTGTTCAAGGTCAACGAAGGGCAGTCCCAACGCGGTCGACCGCATGGAGGCGGGCGAGATCCAGCTCGTCATCAACACGCCGCTCGGCAAGCGACTCGCGCTTCGACGAGGCGGCGATCCGCGCGGCGGCGCTGCGCCTCTCGATCCCGTGCCTGACGACGCTGTCGGCCGCGACGGCCGCGGTCGAGGGCATCCGCGCGCTGCCAGGAGGAGGCCGACCGGGGTCGCGCCGCTGCAGGAGTACCACCGCGGATGAGGAGACGGATCGATCGCCGCCCGAATGAGTCGCTGCGCCGATGAGCGAGGCAGGACTGCCGCCGGCCGCCGGACGCCGGGGACGTTCGCCGCGGCCTCCTCTTCTTCGTCGCGCTCGCCGGTTACGGGCTCGCGTTCTCCGTCGGCTTCCCGCCGGCGTGCGCGCGATCGGCTGCCGCTTCTCGGCCTCGCCCTCGCGCTCGCGCTCGCGGCGGCCTGGCGCTCGGTCGCGCGGCGCTCGCCTGCTTCGCCTTGCTCTTCCCGCTGGCCGGGCTGCTCGGCGACCGCGCTTCGGCGGCCCCGACGCGGTCGGCGTGGCCGATCGCTGCTCTTCGCCGGCTTCGCCGCGGGCTGGACCTTCCGGTTCCTCTACGACTTCGAGACGCGGCCGGACCCCTCCGGCGCCGACCGCGCCCTGCGAGTCGCTCCTCGCCTCTGGGCGCTCGCGGCGCTCCTCGCCGTCGGCGCAGGCGCGCACGCTCTGGGCCGTCGTCCGCGGCCTGGCCCTGCGCGCGGTCAACGGCGAGGGGCTGCCGGAATCCACCGCGATCCGCGAGAGCCTGCTCTCCTTCGGCGGCGCTCGCATCCGGCGCGACCTTCTTCCTGATGCTGCGGCGCTCGGGCCGCGACGTCCGGCGCGCAGGCCCTCGACGCCGCGCTCGTCGGCACCGCCGTGTCCGCGGCCGCGGCGGTCCTCCAGCGCTTCGCGATCCTCCCGCCGGAAGCGCATCCCTTCTGGCGGATGACGGGACGGCTCTCGGGAGGCGCGGTCGACCCGAATGCGCTCGGAATGCTCTGCGGGATCGCGCTCGTCCTCGCCGCCGGCCGCTGGAGCGACGCGCGCCGGCGCAAGCTCGCCGCGGGCGGCGTCCTGCTCTTCGGCGCCGGCCTTCTGCTCTCCGGCTCGCGCAGCGGCCTGCTCGTGGCCGGGGGAAGCCTCGCGCTGCTCGTGATCCTGCGCCGCCGCGCGCGGTCGGCGCGGATCTTGGGGCTCGCCGCCGCGGCCCTCGCGGTGCTCACGCTCGCTGCGCTGCTGACGTCGGGAACTCCCGGCACGCTCGGCGGCCGGCTGGCGAACACGTTCGACGCGTCGCAGTCCGTGGCGGCCCGCGCCTCGGTGCGTCCGGTGCTGTGGCGGGCGGCGCTGCGCCTCTTCCGGGAGCATCCCCTCGAGGGCGGCGGCATGGGCGTCTTCACCTGGCGTCTTCCGGACCTCCTGCGCGCGGAGGGCGTGCGGTGGAAGATGCGGGACAACCCGGGCAGCGCCTATTTTCAGGCACTCGCCGAGACGGGTCTTCTCGGCCTCGGCGTCACGCTCGTCTTCGCGGCGGCGCTCGCGCGCGAGGCGCTGCGGCGGGTCGAAGGTGAGCGGAACGACGGCGTCGCGTCGGCGTGCGCGCTCGCGGCGCTCGCATTCCTCGGCGCGCTCGCGGTGGGCTCGCACTGGCTGGCTCCGGACGCCGGACTCCTGTTCTTCCTCGCCGCCGCCGTCGCGGCGCCGTCGGCCGCGGCCGCGCCGGCCCCGGCATTTCGGGGCCGGCACTGGCTCACCGCCGCCGTCGTTCTGTACGGGCTCGCGGCCCTCGTCTCGGCCGCGTCCACGGCGCGCGAGGCGGAGGCTTTTCGCTACGCCCCGCACCTCGGCCTCTACCCGCCGGAGCCGGGCGGCGGGTTCCGCTGGACGCAGCGGCGCTTCGCGCTCCGGCCCGAGCCGGGCGAGGAGATCCGATTCGCGCTCGCGAACTTCTCTCCTCTGGGCCGCCCCGTCGAGGTCCGGGCGACGGCGTCCGGCGCGCTCCTGTGGCGCGGCACCGTCGCCCCCGGCGCCGCCGTGAACCTGCTCGTCGCCGGCGCTCCGCGGCGCGCCGCGGCCGACGCGGCGGCGGTCGTCTTCACGCTCTCCCACTCCTTCGTTCCCCGGGCGCTCGGCATCCCGGGGGGCGACGCGCGCGAGCTCGGTCTGCGCGCCATCTTTCGGAACGCGAAGTAGGTCGTCCGCCCGGGCCGTGGAGATCCAGTACCATCCGTCGACCGGCCGCCGCGCCGTGGCCGTCTGGCCGCTCGGGGCCGCGGGCGAGCGCCTTCTCGTCGTCGCCGCCGCGCTCGCCGCGCTCGCGTTCGTTTCGCTGTGGGCAACCGTGCCCGCGGTCCTCGCCCGCCTCTCGCGCGACGCCGAGCTTCCCGCGCGCGAGCGCGACCTCGAGGCGGCGCGTCATGCCGACGCGGCCGCTCAGCGGGAGGCGTCCGGAGCCGCCGCCCGCGCCCTCGCCTGGGGCGACCGGCTCTCGAAGATCGCCTTCCTCTACGGCATCGAGCCGGCGCGCTGGCCGCGGGCCCTGGATCCGGCGCGGGGTCTGCTGTTCGGGCCGCCGGACGCGGAGCGTCTGCCGGCGGAAGTCGAGGTGTATCTCCGCGCTCTCGAGCGCGGCCGCGGAACGCTCGAGGGTGTCGAGAAGTCCGACCCGACGCTCGCGTCGCGAACGCCGTCGATCGTGCCGATCGGCGGCGACATTTACGAGCCGGCGGCGCTCTTCGGGCCGCGCGTCTCGCCGTGGACGGGACAGGAGGAGTTCTTCTGCGGGCTCGACCTCGCGGCGCCCGAGGGAACGGCGGTCATCGCGCCCGCCGACGGACGCGTCGTCTTCACCGGCCGCGCGCGTCGGGATCTCGCGCCGCGCCTCTGGCAATTCGGGACTGTCGTCGTGATCTCGCACGGGCCGGGACTCGCGACGCTCTTCGGCCATCTCGATCGCGCCGAGGCGCGACGCGGCGACGTCGTGAAGCGGGGGCAGCGGCTCGGCGTCGTCGGGAAGACGGGCTGGGCCCAGTCGCCGCGCGTGCACTACGAGCTGTGGCGGCTCGAGGGCGGGCGGCTGCGGCCGACGGACCCGCTCTTCGCGATCCTCGAGGGCCGGCTCGACGATCGCCACCGCTCGCTCGAGCAGATGCGGGCGACCTCGGCGCCCGAGCCGTGGGACCCCCTGCCGGGACTGCCCTGAGGCGGGGACCGCTCGACCGTCGCGGTCAGCGCGGGTATCGGGCGACGCGTTCGCGGTGGGCGGCGAGGCGGGTCCGGACGTCCTCGAGGCGGTCGCCCCCCGTGAGCTCGAGGAGCGCGTCGGCGAGCACGAACGCGAGCATCGCCTCCAGATCACGCCGCAGGCCGGAACGGCGGCTCACGTCGCTGCGCTCGTAGGCGGAGCGCGCCGGCTCTCCCGTCTCGAGGTCCACCGAATCGAGGCCGCGGGCGAGCGTCGAGATCGGCTTCATGTACGCGACGGCGATCACGTCCTCGCCGTTGGTCACGCCCGCCTCGAGGCCTCCCGCGCGGTTGGTGCGCCGGCGCAGCGCCCTCCGGACCGGGCTCGATCTCGTCGTGCGCCTGCGATCCGGGGCCCCGCGAGGCCTCGATCGCGCTCCCGAGCTCGACCGCCTTGACGGCGGGCACCGAGAGGAGCGCCTGGCCGATGCGCCCGTCGAGCTTGCGGTCCCACGAGACGTAGGAGCCGAGGCCCGCCGGCACGCCGCGCGCGCCGACGAGGATCGCGCCGCCGAGCGTCTCGCCCGCCTGCCGCGCGGCGTCGACCGCCGCGACCATCTTCGGCTCGAGCCGTCGGATCGATCGCGCGCAGCGGCGAGTCGTCCCGGACGCGCTCGAGCGCGGCGAAGGACCGCGGAGACGCGGTGTCGGCGGCGTCGCCGACGGCGAGGACGCCGCTGCGGACCTCGATGCCGCACTCGCGGAGGAGGAGCTTGCAGATCGCGCCCGCCGCCACGCGCGCCGCGGACTCGCGCGCGGAGGCGCGCTCGAGGACGTCGCGCAGGTCCCGCGCGCCGTACTTCATGCCGCCGGCGAGGTCCGCGTGCCCCGGACGCGGCCGCGTGAGGCGCCGCTCGTGTGCCGCCGCGGGGTCGACGGCGAGCGGCCCCATCACCGCCTCCCAGTTCGCGAAGTCGCGGTTGAGGATGCCGATGGCGATGGGGGAGCCGAGCGTCGCGCCGCCGCGGACGACCGCCCTCGAAGATCGGCTCGTCCTGCTCGATCTTCATGCGCCCGCCGCGGCCGTAGCCGTGCTGGCGCCGGGCGAGCTCGCGGCCGACGAAGATGCGGATCGACCCGCAGGCCCGCGGGGATGCCTTCGAGGATCGCGGTCAGGCGGGGGCCGTGCGACTCCCCGGCCGTCGTGAGGCGCAGCACGGAGAGGAAGCTATCAGCTGTCAGCCAGCAGCCGTCAGCCAGAGGAGAGCCCATTCCGGCTGAAAGCTGAGAGCTGAAAGCTGACGGCTACTCCGGCAGCAATCCCTCCAGAACGGAAGTGCTCGCGAGGCTCGAGAAGGCCTCCTCGGGCGGCCGATCGGTGTCGACGGTCCCACGCGCGGACTGGCTGGTCCCGGCAGCGAAGAAGAAGAGCAGCACCGCCGCCGCGGCGAGCAGATACCGGCGCAGCCGCAGGCGGGCCCGTCGCGGCGCCGCGCGGCGGAGAGCCGCGACAGGAAGGCCTCGCTGACGCGGCGCCTCGGCGCCTTCGGGGCTTTCGGCGAGTGCTTTCCAGGCCGACGCCATCCGCGCGTCGTCGCGGCACGCCTCGCAAACGAACAGATGCCGCTCGAGCGCCTCTCCCGAAAGCTCGGGGCATCCCGCTTCCCGATGAGTCCGGTTCATGAGCTTTTCCTCCCGGAATCTTGCCCTCAGTTTCTTTCGTGCCCGGTGGACGCGGACCCGAACGCTCGTGACCGTCAGCCCCGTCCTCTTCGCGATCGCTTCGTCGCCGATGCCTTCGAGCTCGCGCGCGAGCAGGATCTCCCGGTCGAGCGGCGCGAGCGTCGCGAGCGCGCGCGCGCAGCAGGTCCACGTCTTCGATGCGCTTCTCCTCGCTCGCCGAGACGGCGCGCTCCGCGATCGGCACCTCGGGGCGCCGCCGCCGGACCAGGTCGATGGCCGCGTTGACCGCGATCGTGCGAACCCACGCGGTGAACGACGACTGGTGGCGGTAGCGGGGCAGCGCGCGGAAGGCCCGGAGGAACGCCTCCTGCGCCGCGTCCTCCGCGAGCGCCGGATCCCGGGTGATGCGCCGCGCCGCCGCGATCGCCGACGGCGCCCGCGATCCGGGCGAGCTCGCGGAAGGCGTCCTCGTCACCCCGGCAGGCGCGTTCGACGAGGAGCGCCTCGGCGGCGCTCGCGGCCGAGCCCGCGCCCCGCGGCGCGTCCCCGGCGGCGGGACCCGGCACTACTTGCTGTCCCGCCTCGCTCAGGAAGTCCTCGACGCTGCGGACGTTGCGGTCGCCCCTCGCGCGCATCTTCGCGCGGAAGTCAACGATCTTTTGCTTCTGGTCGTCGCGAAGCAGCGGAAAGATCTCGGCGCGGACCTTCGCGTAGAGGATCGCGCCGTCGCCCTCGGCCTTCGAGAGGTCCGCGGCACGCGCGCGAATGGTCCCCTCGTCGATGGGGTCCGTCAGGATCGCGTCGTGGAGCGACCGGCGGGCGTCCTGGGCCGTCTTGAGCTGCGTCTGGATCTCGGCGGCGTGCGCCCGGAGGATCGTCTTGACCTGCGCTTTCTGATCGTCGGACAGGTCGAGGACCTTGGCGATGCGCGCGAAGCGCGGCGGACCGAAGCGCCCGGCGGGTCCGGATGCCGGCACGGCGCCGGCGAGGAGACGGCCCGCGAAGAGTCCGGCCGCGGCGACGACGGCGGCGGCGGCCAGAACCAGGACCGAGCGGCGAATCTGCTGGATGCTCATGGGGTTGGTTTCCCTTCTCGTACACCCTTCAAACGCTAAAAGGAGATTAAACATTACTCTCCGGGGACCAGCCGTCCGGGGGACTAAACTCCCCGCGTGGAGCGTCGTTACGTCCTCCGAAAGCCTTCCGGGCCGCGCACTTACCGCGTCGACTACGACCGGGAGCTGAACGACGAGCAGCGGGAGGTCGTTCTGGCGGGCGAGCGGGCCGATTCTCGTGATCGCCGGCGCCGGCTCGGGCAAGACGCGGACGCTCGTCTACCGGGTCGCGCGCCTGATCGAGTCGGGCGTCGATCCCTCGCGGATCCTGCTGCTGACCTTCACGAACAAGGCCGCCCGGGAGATGCTGCGGCGGGTCGAGACGCTCCTGACGGTGGACACGCGCCGGCTCATGGGCGGAACGTTCCACTCGGTCGGGAACCGGCTGCTGCGGCGCTTCGGCACGCGGATCGGCATCGGGGCGAACTTCACGATCCTGGACCCGGAGGACGCCCGCGAGATGCTGGAGGCCTCGATCTCCGACCAGAAGATCCCGGTGACCGAGAAGCGCTTTCCGCAGCGGCGACGTGCTCGCTCGACCTGCTACTCTTTCACGATCAACACCGGCCGCCCGTTCTCCGACGTGCTCGCCGAGCGCGCCCCGCACTTCCTGACGCTCCAGGAGGAGATCGTCTCGGTCTTCGACCGCTACCGGGAGCGCAAGCGCGCCGCCAACGCGTGCGACTACGACGACCTGCTCCTCGCCTGGAAGCGCCTGCTCGACGAGAGCCCGGAGGCGGCGGCGGCAGCTCGCGGCGTCCTACGACGACGTCCTCGTGGACGAGTACCAGGACACGAACCGCCTGCAGGGCGACATCGTGGACGGCATGGCCCGGGTCCAGCCGCAACGTGACGGTCGTCGGCGACGACGCGCAGGCGATCTACTCGTTCCGCGGCGCCTCCTTCGAGAACATCCTCGGCTTCCCCGAGCGCTATCCCGAGGCGAAGACCTTCCGCCTGACGCGCAACTACCGCTCGACGCCGCGAGATCCTGGCGCCTCGCCAACGCCTCGATCGCGCACAACGACGCGGCAGTTCCCCAAGGAGCTCGCAGGCCTCGCGCGAGCCGGCGGCCCGCTGCCCGCGGTCGTGGCGCTGCCCGACATTCCCGACCAGGCGCGCTTCGCGGCGCAGCGCCTGCTCGAGTGGCACGACGAGGGGGAGAGGCTCTCGGACCTCGCGGTTCTCTATCGCGCGCACTACCAGGCGCTCGAGCTGCAGATCGAGCTGACGCGGCGCGGCATCCCGTACGAGATCCGCTCCGGCATGCGCTTCTTCGAGCAGCGCCACGTCAAGGACGTGCTGGCCTTCCTGCGGATCGTCGTCAACCCGAAGGACGAGCTGTCCTGGAAGCGGGCGCTCAAGGTCTTTCCGCGCGTCGGGGAGCGCTCGGCCGCGGCCGTCTGGGAGGCGATCGGCACCCGCCCCGACCCGCTCGCGGCGTTCCGCGAACGCGGGGCCCGGGGGATCGAGCTCCCGCGCGGCGCGGCGGCGCCGATCGAGGCCTGCCGCGCGCTGCTCGCGACGCCTCGACGCGCCGGCGCTCTCCGCTCGTCGCCGGCCGACGCCATCCGGGCGGTCGTCGAGGACGTCTACCGCGACTTCGCGCGCGCGAAATTCCCGAACGGCGACGCGCGCCTGGACGACCTCGAGCAGTTCGCGCAGTTCGCGCAGGCGTACGACTCGCTGCGCGGCGTTCCTCGAGGAGGTGACGCTCTTCAACGAGCTCTCCGGCGAGGACGTCGTCGCGGGGGAGCTCCGAGGACGACCGCGTCGTGCTCTCGCCGTCCATCAGGCCAAGGGGCTCGAGTGGAGCCGCGTCGCGGTGATCGGGCTCTCGGAGGGACGATTCCCGAACTATCGCTCCGCGTCGACGGACGAGGGACTCGAGGAGGAGCGGCGGCTCTTCTACGTCGCCGTGACGCGCGCCAAGAACGAGGTCGCCCTCGTCTATCCGATGCTCGCGCGCGACCGCTACGGCGTCGACGTCATCCTCGAGCCGTCGCGCTTCCTCTCGGAGCTGCCCGACGGGGTCTTCGAGCGCTGGATGATCGAAAGCGAGCGCGAGGCGGAGACCGAGGCGGCGTCGCCGTCGCCCGCGCCCGAGACCGTCAACTAGGCCGCCGCGGCGCCCGTGCCCTCGGCCAGGCCACCTTCGTGGCGCGCGGCCGGAGCGCGATGTGCGACAATTCGCGAAGACGGCGCCGTGCCCAAAGACGACCTCTACTCCGCCATCTGCCGCGAGGCGCTCGAGTCCCGCCAGCGCGACATGATGTCGTTCGTGGACAACGGCATGAACGGAATGTCCACGCGGCTCGAGAAGACCCTGATCCGGCTGCCCTCGGGCCACTACCTTCTCGGCCTCGGCCCCTACAACGCCGGGCTGGTCAGCTGGACTTCGAGGAGCTCCTCCTCGGACGGGAGGTGCCGGAGTTCATCGGCGTCGGCATGCCGATCTCGGGATTTCGGGTGTCCTCGCCCGACGCGTTCCTGAACACCGAGGTCTCCCGCGTCCACGCGAAGGTGGTGCGGCGCGAATATCTCGGCGGCCCCGAGTACAAGCTCGTGGACATGCACTCGACCTGCGGCACGTACCTGAACGGCGAAGCGATCCCCGTGCCGGACGAGCTCGCCGGCGTCGGGGAAGACGACGTCGCGGCGCCGCTCCGGTCGGGAGACTTCTTCTCGCTCGGGCCCTCGGCCGTCAACCTCTTCCTCTTCTTCCAGAAGTGACCGGGCGGCGGGTCCGGCCGGCCGGGGAATCCCGCGCGGCCGTCCTCGTCGGAGTCGCCGCCTCCTTCGTCGCCGCCGTCGATCTCGTGCGGCTCGCGCGGCCGGCGCTGCTCCTCGACGTGGACGCCTCCTGGACGCTGCCGCGCCTCCTGCTCTGGCTGGGCGTCGGGGCGGGGGCCGGCGCGGCGGGAATCGCCGCCGCGGCGCTCTTCCGGATTCTCGCCGGCGGCCCGCTCGCGTCCGTCGAGGAGGCGGCGGTCCCCTTCCGGCGCGGGACGCTCGCCGCGATCGCGCTGGCCGCGCTCGCTGCCGGCGCGGCGCTTCGCCTCTGCTTTCTCGACTGGACGACGCGCGGCTTCTTCCAGGACCACATCTCGCTCGTCGAGCCGACGCTCGCGCTCTCCGGCACCTGGCGCGACTTCGCCGACGCGATCCGGCCCGTCCCGTTCGGCGTGAAGGAACCGTTCGGCGTGATCGGCGTGCTGTATCTCGAGGCCTTCCGCTGGTCGCTCCACCGGTTCGGCGTCACCGTCTTCGGAATCCAGTTCCTCTCGGCGGCCTCGGGGACGCTCTCTCTCGCGACGGCCGGGGCGCTCGGCCGGCGGCTCCTCCCGCGGGGCGGCGGCGCGCTCGCGATTCTCGCGCTCGCGGGCATGCGCTGGCCGCTCATCCTGTCGCAGTGGGGCTACCACGGCATCGCGGTGACACCGGTCCTCGACGTCGCTTCGCTCGCGATGATCGCGTCCCGGCAGCGCGACCGCGGACGGTGGGCGGCGGCGTCCGGCTTCGCCGCAGGCGTCGCGGCGCACGTGTACCTCTCGGCCTGGATCGGAGCGGCGGCCCTCGCGATGTTCGCCGCCTGGCCGGGGGAGCTCGCGGGCTCGGCCGCGAGGCGCCTGCGCCGGGTCGCGCTCTTCGCCGCCGGATTCGCCGCGGCGGCCGCGCCGCTCTTCCTCCTGCGCGACGCGCGGTCGGTCGCGTATTTCGAGCGGCCCGCGCATCACAGCGCCTGGCTCGAGATCCGGCGGACGGGCTCGCCGTTGCCGCCGTTCGCTGCGGCGGCCGACGCCCTCGTCGCGCCCTGGTTCCTCTCGGATCCGATTCCACGGCACGATCTTCCGGGACGCACGCGCCTTGGCCCGATTCTCGGCGTCGCTGTCGGTCTCGCGATCCTGCGCGCGCTGTTGCGGCCCGGCCGCGAGGTCTCGGCCTTCCTCCTGTCGCAGGCCGGCGCCGCGCTCGCCGCGGCGGTCGCGGGAGGCCAGGCCTTCCTGCCGCATGGCTTTCGCTTCGCGTATCTCTCGACCGTGACGGCGGTCGCGGCCGCCGCAGGAGTCCTCGCGCTCCTCGGGGCCCTGCCGGCGAGCCGCCGGCGCGCGGGGGCGATCGCCGCGACCGGCCTCCTCGCCCTGTCGGGCGCGCTCGGAGCGCGCGATGCGCTCGTCGCGTGGCCGGCGCGGCTGGAAACGTTCGAGGCCTTCGCGGGACAGGACTACCTGATCGGCCGCGCCGCGGCGCGCTGGGACGACTTCGGCGCGGTCCGTCTCGAAGACGGCCTCGGCTTCTCGCCGATCACGGTCGGCACGGTCTTTCGCCACCGGATCGGGGAGCCGCCGTCGAATCCGCGGCGCGATCGGCCGCGCGCCTTTCGCGTCGCGCCCCCCGGCGCCGCGGCGGAGCGCGGCGAACGCGTCGTCGAGCGCGTGGACGATCCCTGGGGCCGGCCCCGGGCGGTCGTCTTCGGCCGGCGCGGGCCGCCGGCGTGAGACCCTCGGCGGCCGCGCGCGCGGCGGCGGCTCTCGCGGCCGGCGGCGGGACGTTCTTCGTGGCGGCGGTCTGGATCGCGCGCGCGATCCGTCCGGAGCTGCTCGTCGATCCCGAGCCCTCCTGGGCGCCGGCACGGATGGCCCTGCTCCTCTTCGCGGCCTCCGTCCCCGTCGCCGCGGGCGGCGCGGCGGCGGCGGCGATTCTCGTGTGGAGCGGCCGGCCCTCCTTCGACGGCCGGCTCGAACCGCTGCCGTTCTCCCGGCGCGCCCTCGTCGGGCTGACGCTCGCGGCGGTCGTCGCCGGCGCCGCCGTCCGCGCGGCGTGGATCGAGTCGGTGCCGTGGCCGATGTGGGTGGACGACGTCTCGCTCATCGCGCCGACTCGGGCTCTGACCGGCACGCTCGCCGACTTCGCGGATCCGGTGCGCGCGGCCCCGTACGGCCTGCCGCGGTCCTTCGGCACCGTCGGCGTGGCATATCTCGAGCTCTGGAGGATCGCACTGCGCGAGCTCGGCGTCACGGTCTTCTCGGTCCGGTTCCCGTCGCTCCTCGGAGGAGTCCTGTCGCTCGCCACCGCGGCGCTCCTCGGCCGCGCGCTCCTGCCGCGGGGCGGCGGCGCGCTCGCGGCGCTGATCCTCGCGGGCCTCCGCTGGAACCTCATTCTGTCGCGGTGGGGCTGGCAGGCGGTGCTCCTCGCTCCAGTCGTGGATCTCGCGACGCTGCTCCTCATCGGCGCGCGGCGGCGCGGGAGGACGGGATGGGCGCTCGCCTTCGCCGCGGGCCTCGTGGCCGGGCTCGGAGCCCACGTCTATCTCTCGGCATGGATCGCCGGGGCGGCGCTGGCGCTCTTCGCGGCGTGGCCCGTCCGCGGCGACCGCGGCCGACTTCTCCGGCTGGCCGCCTTCGGGGCCGGCTTCGCGGCGGCGGCGGCGCCGCTCGTTCTCGTGCGCGCGCCCGGCGCGCCGCCGTACTTCGCGCGCACCTCCGACCACAACATGGCGATCGAGGTGCGGCGCGCGGGCCTTCGTCCCCTGGTCTCGACGGCCGCGGACGCGCTGGCCGCGCCGTGGCTCGTCCCCGATCCGACGGAGCGGCACGACATTCCGGGCCGCTCGCGCCTCGGCTGGATCCTGGGGATTCCCGTCGCGGCGATCCTGGCGCGCGCGCTCGTTTTCCCGCGGGACGAGCTCTCGGGTTGGCTCCTGGCGCATGCCGCGTGCGCCTTCGCGGCGGCGCTGGCCGCGGGACAGGCGACCCATCCCAACGGCTACCGTTACGGCTATCTGACGACGGTCGCGGCCGTCGCCGCCGCCGGCGGCGTGCTCTGGCTGCTCGCTTCGACGGCGTCGCGCTGGCGGAGACCGGCGGCGCTCGCGGCGGTCGGTCTCCTCGCCGCGGGCGGTCTCGTGGCGGCGCGCGACACGCTCTTCGTCTGGGGAGAGAGCCGCGAGACATCCGACGGCTTCCACGGACAGGACACGCTCGTCGGCCGCGCCGCCGCGCGCTGGGATCGCTACGGCGAGGTGCGCGTCGATCCCGCCCTGGGCTTCGATCCGCGCACGCATTCGCCGGTCACGATCGCGGCGGTCCGCGCCAACCGGCTCGATCCGGCGCTCGACGCGCGATTCCGCGCGGGCGACTTCGACCGCCGCGCCTTCCGCGTCGTGAAACCGGCGGCGCCGCCCGTTCGCGGGGAGCGCGCCGTCGAGCGCGTGCGCGACGGATGGGGGCGCGAGCGCGCCGTGGTTTACGGGCGACGGAAGGAGTAACCGGGCAGCGTTTCAGCGGCTCGCGGTGCCGACCGCGACGGCCCGCGCGAGGATCTCTTCCTCGACGTCGAATGCCGAGGCCCGGATCTCGTTCATGCCGCGCTCGTCCCAGATGCCCATCGTCCGCAGCGGCGGGCGATAGATGTGCAGCGACACGGCGCGGCGGTCGTCGGGTACGAGGCGGTGGAGGACCGTCGGGCCGATCTCGGAGAGGTCTCCCTCGGGGCGCACGCGGTCGTCGGCGAGCTTCGGGACGTTGTTCGGCGTCGTGAACCGTTCCTCGGCGAGCGCGCCCGAGAGCACGGCCATGCCGCCGAGCACGCCGCGGTGATCGTGGATCGGCGTGACCTGTCCCGACTCCCAGGCGATCAGCATGACCTCCCAGTCCTCCCAGAGGAGGATCGGATGGCGCATGTACTGCTGCGGGCGAGAACCGGACGCGGTCGAGATATCGCTCGGTCTCCCGCGCCAGGCGTCCGGCGAGGGAACCGGGCGTCGCGCGCTCGGGCTCGCCGGCCGGCCTCGACGAGGATCTCCCGGACGGTTTCGGCGAGGTTCATCGCGCCGGGAATTCTACGTCCGGTCCGACGCGCGGCGTGCTATCATTGCGCCGCCGCATGCGCATCGCGGTCGTCGCCGGCGACGGAATCGGGGTCGACGTCACGGCGCGAGGCGGTCAAGGTCCTCGAGGCGCGTCGACCGCCGGCGCGCTCTCGTCTCGAGCTGACGTCCTTCCCCTGGAGCGCCGACCACTACCTCGACGACCGGCGAGACGGTCCCGCCGGGCGCCTTCGACGAGCTCTCGCGCGACTTCGACGCGATCTTCATGGGCGCGTTCGGCGACCCGCGCGTGCCCGACATGAAGCACGCCGCGGACATCCTGCTCGGCGCGCGGTTCCAGCTCGACCTCTACGTCAACTTCCGGCCGGTGCGCTGCCTCGACGACCGGCTCTGCCCGCTCAAGGGCTACACGGCGAAGGACGTCGACTTCGTCGTCTTCCGCGAGAACACCGAGGGCTCCTACGTCGGATCGGGCGGCAACTTCAAGAAGGGAACGCCCGACGAGGTCGCCGTCCAGGAGGACGTCTCGACCCGCAAGGGCGTCGAGCGCATCCTCCGCGCACGCGTTCGAGTACGCGCGCACGCGCCGCGGCCGCAAGCGCGTCGTGATGTCGGACAAGTCGAACGCGATGCGCTTCGTCGGCGACCTCTGGCAGCGCGCCTTCGCGGAGGTCGCGCGCGAGTTCCCGCGATCGAGGCGTCGCCACCTCTACATCGACGCGCTCTGCATGCAGATGGTCAAGGACCCGCGGCCAGTTCGACGTCATCGTCACCAACAACATGTTCGGCGACATCGTCACCGACCTCGGCGCCGCGCTCCAGGGCGGCCTCGGCATGGCGGCCTCCGGCAACCTCCACCCCGGGCGACGTCTCGATGTTCGAGCCGGTGCACGGCTCGGCGCCCAAGTACGCCGGCACGGGCAAGGCGAACCCCTTCGGCGCGATCCTGACGGTCGGCCTGCTGCTCGAGCACCTCGGCCAGGCCGGCCGAGGCGGCGGCGATCGAGCGGGCGGTCCAGGCCTGCGTCGAGGCCGAGCGCTGCACGCCGACGTCGGCGGGACCCTCTCGACCTCGCAGGCCGGCGACGCCGTCGTGGAGCGCCTCGAGCTCTGACGCCGAGGGCCCCTCCGGAGCCGCCCGCGGTTTGCTAAAATTGGACCTGAAGGAGACTGACAAAGTATGGTGCGCTACACGACTCGCTGTCTCGGCGTGGCACTGGCGGCCTTCCTCGTGCTGGTCGGCCTCTCGACGGCCAGGGCCGACAAAAAGTTCCTCGATTCGGACGACGCCAAGGAGCACGACGAGCCCCAGAAGTTCCTTCCGGACTACGACAAGCTGGTCAAGGGCAGCGACGCCGACTGGGTATATTTCCCCGGGGGCGGCGGGAACATGAAGTCGTACAAGACCGTGTCGGTCAAGGAGTTCGACCACAACGGGCACGGCCGCGAGTGCCGTGACGCCGCCCGCGACGGCAAGCGACTACATGGAGCAGTGGCTCGAGAAGAGCGGGCTTCAAGGTGGTCAAGAGCGGCGCGCGACCTCGTCGATCGAGGGCAACGTCTTCAACGCGTGGGAGCCGCACGGAGCGGCGCACGGTACTGGGGCGGCTGGGCGGCCAACCCGGGCGTCGGGCTGGAGATCATCACCAAGGACTCGAGCGGCAAGGTCGTCGGCGAGATGCGGCACAAGTCGAAGGGCTCCACCCTCCGCGACGCCGTCGAGAACGGCCTCGAGGACATGACCAAGTCGATCGCGAAGGGCCAGCTGAGGACCAGGTCGCCCGGAAGACCTAACTCATTCATAAAACAGGTATTTGCTGTCGCGGGCCCCGCCGAAACCGGGGCCCGCTGCCGTCTCTCCCCGTCGACGTGGTACCGTTTTCCCGGATGACCGGTTTGCAGGCGGGGCAGTCTTCTGGACGCCCACCCCGGGCCCCCGAGTCTCAAAGGAGTACCGCCATTCCAGAACCCAATCCGGCCGTCGTCCTCCCCGAAACGGGACTGACCGCGCTCTTCGGAATCGCCGACGAAAACCTGCGGGCCATCGAGGAGGCCTTCGGCGTGCGCCTGGCCGGCCCGGGGCAACGAGATCTCCGTCGTCGGAGAGGGGGAGGCCGAGGACCGCCGCCCGCCGCCTGCTCGCCGGCCTCTCGGAGCTCCTGGCCGCCGGCTATCCGCTCCGCGCGAGCGACGTCGCGACCGCCATCCGCGTCGTCAAGGAGGACCCGAAGGCCTCGCTGACCGAGTTCTTCCTCGGACAGCCCTTCGGACCGACCCTCAAGTCGGTCGTCCGGCCCGCAACATCAAGCAGCGGCTCTACGTCCAGACGATCGACCGGCACGACCTGGTCTTCGCGATCGGTCCCGCGGGCACCGGCAAGACCTACCTCGCCGTCGCCATGGCGGCCGCGGCGCTGCTCGAGAAGAAGGTCAAGCGCATCGTGCTCGCGCGTCCCGCGGTCGAGGCGGGCGAGCGGCTCGGCTTCCTCCCGGGCGACCTCGTCGAGAAGGTCAACCCGTACCTGCGCCCGCTCTACGACGCGCTCTACGACATCCTCGGCTACGAGAAGACGGCGAAGCTCCTCGAGCGCGGGATCATCGAGGTCGCGCCGATCGCGTTCATGCGCGGCCGCACGCTGAACGACGCGTTCATCATCCTCGACGAGGCGCAGAACACGACGTCCGAGCAGATGAAGATGTTCCTGACGCGCATCGGCTTCGGCTCGAAGGCGGTCGTGACCGGCGACATCACGCAGATCGACCTGCCGCAGGGCAAGACGTCGGGCCTGCGCGAGGCGCAGCAGCTCCTGTCGCGGATCGAGGGGATCCGCTTCGTGCTCTTCGACGAGCGCGACGTCGTGCGGCACCCGCTCGTGCAGTCGATCATCACGGCCTACGAGAGCGCTCGACCGGGAGCGCGAGGCGGCCGGCCTCGCGCCCGCGCCGCCGAACGGCCGCTGAGGGTTTCGATGCCGACCGAGCGCCTCTCCGGCGCACGACGACCGCTTTTCGGCGGCGCTCCTCTCCGGCCGCGCCGGCGAGGACACGCCGCCGAGCGGCGGGTCCGGCCCTTGCTCTGGGCCGCCGCCTACGTCCTCGTGACGACGCTCGCGTTCTCGCCGACGCTCTCGTTCCGCGACGCGCCCGGCAGAAGCCGGGCATCGATCGCGACCCGCGACGTCGTCGCGCCGCGCGACCTGATCGTCGCCGACCCCGACGGCGACCGAGCGCCGGCGCGCGGAGGCCGCGGCCGAGGTCCTCGCCGTCTACGACTGGGACGCCGAGGCGCCGGCCCGCTTCGAGGCGCGAGCTGCGGCCGCTCCTTCGAGAAGGCCCGCGCGGCCTGCCCGCGAAGCCGCCCGCGGGCGCGTGACGCCGCGGTGCGCGACGCGTTCGATCTTCCGATCGGCGACGAGGCGCTCGCGGCTCTCGCGCGGCTGGGCTTCTCGCAGGACGATCGAGGACCGGTTCGTCGCCGATCGGGCTCGACCTCTACCGCGGCGGGGTCGTGGACACCGCGACCTGTCTGCTCGAGGCCCGCGGCGCGCGGGCATCGCGCTCCGCGACCGCTCACGGGCCGCGAGGCCAGCGGCGCGAGGCTGGCCGACGTCGTCGAGTACGGCACCGAGACGAAGGCCGCGGTCGGCGAGCGCGGCTGTCCGAGCTCGGCCCTCTCGGCGCGCGAGCGCGCCGAGGTCGCGGCGTTTCTCGCCGCCGCGCTGCGGCCGAACCTGACCTACGACGCCGCGCTGACCGCGGAGCGGCGCGCCGCGGCCGCGCGGTCGGTCGAGAGCGTGCTTACGCGGATCCCGCGCGGCAAGGTCATCGTGCGCACGCGGCGACGAGATCACGCCGCGCGCGGCCCAGTGGATCGCGGCCGTGCGCGCCTCGGCCTCGGACCCGTCGTCCTGGGTCAAGGTCACCGGGATCCTGATCCTGCAGATCCTGGCGCGCGCCGCGCCTTCTGGCTCGACGCGCGGCGCCAGCGCCGCCGCCGGCGCGAGCGCACGCCCGGGGTCGTCTACGGCTCGGTGCTCGCGACGGGCATCCTCTTCGCGCTCGTGACGCGCGGGCGGCTTCGGGCTCGCGCAGGCGCTCTCGCCGAGCCTCGAGGGCGCGTCGGGCGCGCGTGCAACTACGCGATCCCGTTCGCCGCCGGCCCGATCGTCGTCGAGCCTCGTGGCCGGGCATGGGTCCGGCGCTGCTCGTCGCGCTGGTCCACGCGATCGGCGCCGGGCGTGCTCATGGGGCTGCGCTTCCCGTTCGCGCTCTTCGCGCTCGTCGGCTCGCTCGCCGGCATCTACGGCCTCGGCAAGCTGCGCGCGCGCAGCGTGCTGCTCGCGATGGGCGGCATCGTGGCCGCCGGCAACCTGGTCGCCGATCGTCGGCGATCCACTTCCTGAACGCCGGGCCGTGGGGCTGGGACTTCCTCGTACGACGCGCTCGGCGGGCATCGCGGGCGGCCTGGTTCGTCGCGATGGTCGTCGGGCTGCTCCTGCCCGATCTTCGAGCACCTCTTCCCGTCGTGACGGACATCCGGCTGCTCGAGCTCTCGAACCAGAACCTGCCGCTGCTGCGGACGCTCGCGCTCGAGGCGCCCGGCACCTACCAGCACTCGCTGATGCTGGGGCACCTCGCGGAGGCGGCCGCCGAGGCGATCGGCGCCGACGCGCTGCTCGCGCGCGTGTCCGGCTACTACCACGACATCGGCAAGACGAAGATGCCGGACTACTTCATCGAGAACCAGCCCAAGGGCTTCAACCGCCACGACCGGCTGGAGCCCTCGATGAGCGCGCTGATCATCGCCGCGCACGTCAAGGAAGGCGTCGGAGATGGCGCAGCAAGGCGCGGCTGCCGGAGCCGATCGTCGACCGCGATCCGCGAGCACCACGGCACCAAGCTGATCCGCTACTTCTACCAGAAGGCGCTGACGCAAGGCCGGCGCCGGCGCAGGCCGCCGTGCGCGAGACCGACTACCGCTACTCCGGGCCCGAAGCCGTCGACGCGCGATCCTCGGGCATCCTGATGATCGCGGACGCGGTCGAGGCGGCCTCGCGCACGCTCATCGAGCCGACGCCGGCCAAGATCCGCGCGATGGTCCAGACGATCGTGGACGACTGCCTGCGCGACGGCCAGTTCGACGAGTGCGACCTGACGATGCGCGACCTCGCGATCATCGTGGACTCGCTCGACCGCACGGTCACGACGGTGTTCCACCACCGCATCGACTATCCCGGGCTTCGACTTCAACCGCGAGCGCACGAGCGCGCCGGACGGCGGAGGCCGCGTCGCCGAGGCCGCCGGGCCCGAGGGCCGTCTGATGAGGGTCGAGGTCCAGGCGCGCGTCGTCGGGAGCGCCGCGACGGCCGCCGCGGGTCCGGCAGCGCTGCCTGCGGCCGCGCCGCCCGCGGCCGCGCGCGCTCGCGCAAGGCCCGGCGAGGTCTCCGTCCTCTTCTGCGCCGACGCGCGGATGCGCACCCTCAACCGCCGCTACCGGCGGCAAGGACCGGACGACCGACGTCCTCGCGTTTCCGGCCGGGCGACGCCGGCGCGCGGCTTCCTCGGCGACATCGTGATCTCGGTGCCCTACGCCGCGCGCGAGGCCCGCCGCCGCGCGCGAGCCGCTGGCGCGGGAGATCGACCGGCTCCTCGTGCACGGCTTCCTGCACCTGATGGGCTACGACCACGAGACCGACGAGGGCCAGATGGACGCGCTCGAGGGCGGCGTCCGGCGCCGGCTCGGCTTCGCGGCCGCCGCGCGAGCGGAGGCGCGATGATCGCTGCTCGTCTGCCGCCGGCTTCTGCTACGCTGGCGTTCCTGCTCTTCGAGACGTTCGCGCTCGCCCTCGACCGGCTCTCGCCGATCAAGGTCCGGGGCCTGCTCGAGGAGCACCCGGAGCGCGCGCGGCTGCTCTCGCGGGGCCGGGCAAGGTCGAGATCGTCCGGACGACGACGAAGGTGCTCGTCCAGGTGCTCCTCCTGACCGGGCCTCCTGACGACCGTCTCGGCGCCTCGAGGCGCTCGACGTGCCGCGGCCCTGGCTGTGGGGCGGCGGCGTTCTTCGTGGCCGGCTGGCTCCTGACCGAGATCGGTCCTCCTGCGGCGCGACGCCAACCGCGGACCCCGAGAAGATCGTCGGCGCGCCTCCTGCCGGTCGTCACGGCGGCCTCGTGGCTGCTGCTGCCGATCGCGATCCCGATCCGCCGCATCTTCGCGGGCCGGAGCGGCCGGCCGCCGGGCAAGCCCGCCGAGGCGACCGAGCAGGAAGTCCGGGCCTACATCGACGTCGGCCGCCAGGAGGGCATCCTCGAGAAGGAGGAGGAGAAGCTCCTGCTGTCGATCGTGGACTTCGGCGACACGCGCGTGCGCGAGGTCATGACGCCGCGGCACCGACATCGTCTGGATCGACGTGGCGCGGCGTCGCTCGACGGTCCTCGTCGACCTCTTCGTCGAGTCGAAGTACTCCCGCATCCCGGTCGTGCGCGGCTCGATCGACACGCGTCGTCGGCATCGTCCACGTCAAGGACACGCTCGCAGGCGATCCGCGCCGGAGCGTCAGCCGCTCGATCGCCGACGCTCGATGCGCGAGGCGTACTTCGTGCCGGAGACGAAGAAGGTCTCCGAGCTCCTGCGCGAGTTCCAGCGCCGCCACCTCTGGATGGCGATCGTCGTGGACGAGTACGGCGGCGTCTCGGGCCTCGTCACGGTCGAGGACCTGCTCGAGGAGATCGTCGGCGAGATCTCCGACGAGCACGAGGACGAGCGCGAGGCGGTGTCGCAGACCGGCGAGGGCGCCTACTCGGTCTCGGGCAAGGCGCAACATCGCGATCGATCCGCGACCTCTTCGGGCGCGGGCCCGAGGAGGAGGAGTTCACGACGGTCGGCGGCTTCCTGGCCGCGCCGGCTCGGCCACATCCCCAAGCCCGGCGAGACCTTCCGCGAGTCGCGACCTGCGGTTCACGGTCGAGGAGGCCGACCGGCGGCGCGTGCACCGCGTCCGCGTCGAGATGCTCGAGAGCTCGCCGGAAGAGTCCCAGCTGTCGGCGGTGGCATCACGGCAGCAGACCAAGGACTAGGGACTAAGGACTAAGGACTGATTCTGCTGGAACATCGGGAGTCCTTGCTCGTCGAGTCCTAGTCCTCGGCGGAATCTCATGCGCGTCGGGCAGGTCGCGGTCGTCGGCCGGCCCAACGCCGGCAAGTCGACGCTCGTCAACCGCCTCGTCGGCGAGAAGGTCGCGATCGTCTCGGACAAGCCGCAGACGACGCGCAAGCGCATCCTCGGCGTGGCTCGGCGGCGCGGGCCACGAGATCGCGCTCGTGGACACGCCCGGGATCCACCGTCCCGAGTACCGCATGAACGCCGGCGATGGTGCGCGACGCGACCGACGCGCTCGCGGCGGCCGACCTGGTGCTCTGGTCGTCGATGCGTCGGAGAAGCGCGGCGGCCGGGGGAGGCGTACATCCGCCGACTTGATCGCGAGGTCGGGGCGGCCCGCCGATCCTCGCTCTCAACAAGATCGACCGGATCGCGAAGCCGAAGCTCCTGCCGATGCTCGCAGGAGTTCGCCGACGGGTTTCGACTTCCGCGCGATCGTGCCGATCTCGGCGCTGACCGGCGACGGCGTCGACCGGCTCTACGGCGGCGCTCGCGGCGAATCTGCCCGAGGGCGAGGCGGCCTACCCGGAGGACTTCCTGACCGCGACGACCGAGACCGGAGTGGATCGGCGAGGTCATCCGCGAGAAGCTGCTCGAGCGCACCCGCGACGAGCTGCCCTTCGCTCCGCGGTCGTCGTCGAGTCGGTGCGGGAGGACGACGCGAAGAACATGACGGTCGTGACGGCGTCGATCGTCGTCGAGCGCGAGGGGCAGAAGGGCATCGTGGTCGGCAAGGGCGGGACGATGATCCGCGAGATCGGCAAGGCGGCGCGCGAGGAGCTCGAGGCGGAGCTCGGCCGGAGGTTCTTTCTCGAGCTGACGGTGAAGGTGCGCGAGCCGACTGGCGCGACGACGAGCGGTTCCTGTCGCAGCTCGTGGAGGACCCGGGAGGGAAGCGGTCTTGAGGCGGAGACCGGCCTAGAGCCTAGAGCCCGCGCACGGCGCGGCGAAGCTGCTCGGCGAGGTCCTCCAGGGAGTCGGCCAGGCCCTCGCGAAGGCGATCGATCTCGGCGAGGAGCATCGCCTCGGCTCGTGCCGCGCTGGACGTGCTCTTCGAGGAGCGGCGCGATCTGCGAACGGATGTCCTCGGCCTCGCGCCGTCCCTGTCGGTTCTTTTCCTCGACGGCGCTCTGGAGCGCCTCGAGCGCCGGCGCGAATGCGGCGACCTGCTGCGCGAGCTTCTCGCCGCGCTCGTTCAGCTCGGAGAGCGCCATGCCGATGTCGTCCTCGGTTCCCCGCAGGCGCTTTTCCAGCGTCTCGAAGCTTCTGGTCCTGCTCCTTGAGCCGCTCGAACCCGTCCGAGAGACGCTGCTCGTGGACGTCCAGGCGCGCGCTGGCCGTCTCGCATCCGTTCGGTCAGCTCGGCGATGCGCGCGATCTCGCGGCTGTCGCTGCGCGCCCGTTCCTCGATGCCGGCGGTCCGCGCCTCCAGGGTCTGCCGCGCGTCGGAAAGCTCGTGCCGGAGCTCGCCGGCCTGTTTCTCGAGCGACCTCGAGGCGCGAGGCGAGCGACGCTCGCAGGCCGCGTCGGCGCGCGCCACGTCCGCCTTCGCCTCATCGAACCGGCCGGCGATCTCGGCGAGACGCGCCTCGAAGCGCATTTCGAGGGCGCTCAGGGCCTCCGCCGGGACGCCGCCGACCGGGGGAGGCGGCGCGACGACCGGCGGGAGGCGGCGGCGCAGAGGCCGGCCGGAGGACCGCGGAGTCACCGAGCGCGATCTCGTCGGTTCCTCGATCAGAGGACGTTCGGACAACGGCTCCGCCTCGTCCACGACCTCGATGGTGCTCGGGTGCCGCGGGCGGAGGCGCCGCCGGCTTCTTTCACGGCCTCGCGCGCTCCGCCGAAGGGACCCTCGACGACCGAGGAGGACGCGTTCTTCGGCTCGCGCGCGGGATCGCCGGTCTGTCGAAGGGCGCTTCCTCCGAGGGCGAGGGCACGGCGGCGAGCGGCCGCGGACCTCTCGGGCTGCGGCCCCCGCGCGCTGGAAGAGCGACTCCTTCCACGTCTGCAGGTCGTCCTTGCGGCTCCTTGCCGGTCGGCAGGCCCGCTTCTTCGGCGCGGCGTCCCTGGAGACGGCGGAGCAGATCCACGAACGTGAGCTTCGAGATCAGCTTGAACGTCTCGGTCACGCCGCGGCCCGCGCCGAGGCGACCGCCTCGACGAACGGGATACGAGGAGAGTCCAAGCGCCTCCTGCATCGCGTCGACGGCGAGGATGTCCGCGAGGTCGCGCTTGTTGTACTGGATCACGACCGGGATGCTCTCGAAGGACGAGCTCGTTCGACTTGAGGTTGTCCTTGAGGTTCTGCCAGGTCTCGAGGTTCTTCGGCAGCATCGTCCACTGCGAGTCCGCGACGAAGACGATGCCGTCGACGCCCTTGAGCACCACGCGGCGCGTCTCGTTGAACGCCGTCTGGCCGGGGACCGTCGCGAGCTGGAAGCGGATCTTGTAGCCCTTGATGTCGCCGAGCTCGACGGGGAGCAGGTCGAAGTAGATCGTCCGGTCGGTCTGCGTCTGGAGGTTCAAGCAGCTTTCCGGCCGTGCCCGGCTCGAGGCGGTCGTGCAGCACCTTGAGGTTCGTGGTCTTTCCGCAGAGGCCCGGACCGTAGTAGACGATCTTGGCCGTCAGCTCGCGGGTGGCTGCGTTGTAGATGACCATGGCGCCTTGTGACGTCCATTTTAGGCCGTTTCGGCCCCGGAGCGCTTTTCCGCGCGTTCTTGACGGGGGCGGGCCGACCCATAGACTCGCGCGGACTTTGACCGACGAGCTGATCAAGAAGGCCCGGATCCTCGACGCCGAACGCATCGGCCGCATGATCGATCGCATGGCGCACGAGATCGCGGAGCGCCAGAAGGACCTCCCGGACCTGGCCCTGATCGGCATCCGCACGCGCGGCGTGCCGCTGGCCGACGCGGCTGGCGGCGCGGCTGACGGCCCTGGTGTCACGCACACCTTCCCGGTCGGGACGCTCGACATCACGCTCTACCGCGACGACCTCTCGACCGTCGCGCCCCAGCCGCTCCTGAAGAAGACGGAGATCGACTTCGACCTGAACGGCCGCGCCGTGCTCCTTTGCGACGACGTTCTCTACACGGGGCGGACGATCCGGGCGGCGCTCGACGGGGTGATCGATCTCGGCCGGCCGCGCGCGATCCGCCTCGCGGTCCTGATCGACCGCGGGCACCGCGAGTTCCCGATCGAGGCGAACTACGTCGGCAAGAGCGTCCCGACCGCGCAGCCGCGAGGTCATCAAGGTGATGTTCCAGGAGACCGACGGCGCCGACGAGGTCTGGATCCTCGAGAGGCCTCTCGAGGAACAGGGTGACGAAGGCGAGCCTGCGCTCCAAGGACCTCCTCGGGATCGAGCCCCTGACTCCCGACGAGATCGCGCTTCTCCTCGACACGGCGGAATCGATGCGCGCGATCGGGCGCCGCTCGATCAAGAAGGTGCCGGCGCTGCGCGGCCGCATGGTCGTCAACCTCTTCTTCGAGGCGTCGACGCGGACGCGGTTCTCCTTCGAGACCGCGGAGAAGTGGCTGTCGGCCGACTCGCTGAACTTCGCCGCGAAGGGCAGCTCGGTCGAGAAGGGCGAGTCGCTCCTCGACACGGCGCGGAACCTCCAGGCCATGTCGCCGGACCTCATCGTGATCCGCCACGGCTCGCCCGGCGTCCCGCACTTCCTCGCGCGGCACCTGAAGGCGGGCGTCGTCAACGCCGGCGACGGCGCGCACGAGCATCCGACGCAGGCGCTGCTCGACGCGCTGACGATCCGCCAGCGACTCGGGCAGCTCGAGGGGCTGCGCGTCGTCGATCGCGGGCGACATCGCGCACTCGCGCGTCGTGCGGTCGAACATCTGGCTGCTGACGAAGATGGGGGCGCGAGTCACCGTCTGCGGGCCGCCGACGCTGCTTCCCGCCGCGGATCGAGGCGATGGGCGTCGAGGCGACGACGGACTTCGACGCGGCGCTCGAGGGCGCCGACGTCGTCATGATGCTCCGCATCCAGCTCGAGCGGCAGGGCAGTGCCGCTCTTCCCGTCGCTCGCGCGAGTACTTCCGCCGCTACGGCCTGACGCGCGAGCGGCTGGCGCGCGCGAAGCCCGGGCGCGATCGTGATGCACCCGGGGCCGATGAACCGGGGCGTCGAGATCGCCTCCGACGTCGCGGACTCCGCCCGCTCCGTCATCCTCGAGCAGGTCGCCAACGGCGTCGCCGTGCGGATGGCGGTGCTCTACCTGCTGCTCGGCGGGCACCCCTGGGAGGGCGAGTCGTGAGCCGGCAGGCTCCTGGATCCGCGGCGGACGCGTCGTCGACCCGGCCGCCGGGCGCGACGGCGGCGCGGACGTCCTGCTCGACGGACGGCGTCGTCGCCGAGGTGGGCGACCGGCCTCGAGGCCGCGCGACGCGGAGGTCCTCGACGCGTCGGGCCTCTACGTCTTCCCGGGTTTCATCGACCTCCACGCGCACCTGCGCGAGCCCGGCCGCGAGTACGCCGAGACGATCCACACGGGCCTCGCCGCGGCCGCGGCCGGCGGCTTCACCGCGGTCTGCGCGATGCCGAACACCGATCCCGTCAACGACAACCGCGCGGTCATGCGAGTTCATCGCGCTCGCGCGCGCGAGTCGGCGAGCGGCGCGCGGCTCTATCCGATCGGCGCGATCACGCGAGGGCCAGAAGGGCGAGGAGCTCGCGGAGTTCGGCGAGATGCACGACGCCGGCGCCGTGGCCGTTTCCGACGACGGACAGCTGGCTGGCCGACGGAGCGCTCCTGCGCCGCGCCTTCGAGCACGCGGCGCTCTTCGGGATGCCGGTCGTGCAGCACGCCGAGGACCCGACGCTCTCGCGACGGCGCGCCGATGCACGAGGGCGCGGTCTCGACGCGCCTCGGCCTCGCCGGGCCAGCCGGCGATCGCCGAGGCCGCGGCCGTGGCGCGCGACCTGCTCGTGGCGGAGCTGACGCGGCGGGCGCCTCCACGTCGCGCACCTCTCGACGGCCCGGGCGCTCGAGCTCGTGCGGCGGGCGAAGGCCGAAGGACCTCGCGGTGACCTGCGAGGTGACGCCGCACCACCTCCTCCTGACCGACGAGGAGGTCGCGCGCTCGGCGTTCTCGACGCGCACGAAGATGAATCCGCCGCTGCGCGAGGCCTCGGACCTCGACGGCTCTCGTCGGCCGGGCTCGCGGACGGCACGATCGACGCGATCGCCACCGACCACGCGCCGCACCACGCGGACGAGAAGGCCGTGGACTTCGACGGCGCGCCGTTCGGGGTCGTCGGCCTCGAGACGGCGGCGTCCGTCGTCCACGACCGGCTCGTGCGCGACGGGGAAGCTTCCGCTCGACGCGGTTCGCCGCGCTCTTCTCGGCCGGGTCCGGCGCGGGCGTTCGGCCTGCCCGGCGGGACGCTGGCGCCGGGCTCGCCCGGCGGACGTGACGCTCTTCGATCCGCGAGGCGCGCTGGAAGGTCGATCCGGCCGCGTTCCGTCTCGCGGGCGCGCAGCACGCCGTTCGCCGGCTGGGAGCTGACCGGCCGCGCCCGCTGCGACCATCGTCGCCGGCCGGATCGTCTGGAGGGCCTGAGGCAACTTTCCGGTGACCTCCGCTCCTCGCCGAGACCGCGATCGCCGCCGCGCGGGCCGGCGGGAGAGCGCCTCCTCGCGCGCTGGCGCGCGCTGCCCGGCGGATCGATCTCCGAAAAGCGTCAGAACGACTACGTCACCCTCGCCGACCGGGAGAGCGAGCAGGCGATCATCGCGGCGATCCGTGAGCGCTTTCCCGAGGACGCCTTCCTGGCGGAGGAGGGGGGCGGAAAGGATCTCGGCGCCGGCAGCAAGCGGATCTGGATCATCGATCCGCTCGACGGCACGTCGAACTTCATCGCCGGGTTCCCTTTCTGGTGCGTCTCGATCGCCGCGGCGGAGGAGGGCGAGCTCGCGGCGGGCGTCGTGTGGGATCCGCTGCGCGGGGAGCTCTACGCCGCCGAGCGCGGCGCCGGCGCCTTCCGGAACGGCACCCGCCTCGCGGTCACGGGCCGCGAAGGCGTCGAGGGCGCGTTCCTCGCGACGGGATTTCCCTTCCGCTCGCGCGACAAGATCGACATGTACCTCGCGCTCTTCCGCGAGCTCTTTCTGAAGGTGCGCGCCATCCGCCGCGCCGGGTCGGCTGCTCTCGACCTCGCGATGGTCGCCGCCGGAGTCTTCGACGGATTCTTCGAGTTCCGCCTCTCCCCGTGGGACGTCGCGGCGGGCGCCCTCCTGATCGCGGAGGCCGGCGGCGAGCTGACGGACTTCGCAGGCGGGGGGCGGTTTCTCGAGCGGGGCAACATCGTGGCCGGATCGCACGGCGTCGCGGCGGGTATTCGCGCCTGCGCCGCGCCGATCCTGACCGAGGAGAGCCTGTCGTGATCGGAGTCCGGATCGCCCTCCTCGCGGCGTCGCTGACCTTCAGCACCGTCGTCGATCCGGCGACGTACCAGGCCGTGCGGTACCGGCTCCTCGGGCCGTCGCGCGGCGGGCGCTCCACGGCGGTCACGGGCGTGCCCTCGCGGGCGTACACGTTCTACATGGGAACGTCGGGCGGCCTCTGGAAGACGGAGGACGCCGGTGCGAGCTGGACCAACGTCTCCGACGGGTTCTTCGCGTCGGGCTCGATCGGCGCGGTCGCGGTCGCCGACTCGGATCCGAACGTCGTGTACGCCGGCACCGGGCAGGCCTGCCTGCGCGGCAACGTCGCGGCGGGCGTCGGCATGTACAAATCCGAGGATGGCGGGCGGACGTGGCGCGCGAGCGGCCTCGCGGACGTGGGACAGATCGCGAAAATCCGGATCCATCCGAAGGACGCGAACCTCGTCTACGTCGCGGCGGTGGGACGCGCCTTCGGCCCGAATCCCGACCGCGGAGTCTTCCGGTCGAAGGACGGCGGCCGCACGTGGGAGAAAGTCCTGTACGTCAGCGCGAAGACCGGGGCGGTGGACCTCTCGATGGACGCCGCGAACCCCCGCATCCTCTACGCCGCGGCATGGACGGGGCAGCGCAAGCCCTGGACGATCGTCTCCGGCAGCGCCGAGAGCGGCCTCTACCGGACTTCCGACGGCGGCGATCATTGGACGAAACTCTCGGGCGGCCTCCCGCAGGGCGTCGTTGGGCGCATCGGCGTCGCCGTCTCGCCCGCCGATCCGGACCGCGTCTGGGCGCTCGTCGAGGCGGCCGAGGGCGGCGGCCTCTACCGCTCCGACGACGGCGGCGGCACCTGGACGCGGCTCGAGACGAACGCGCGCCGCCGGCTCTACCAGCGCACGTGGTACTACCAGCACATCGTCGCGGACCCGCGGGACCGAAACCGCGTCTACGTCATGAACGTGGATTCGTTCGTCTCGGAGGACGGCGGCAAGTCGTTCGAGGAGATCCACGACCTTCCGCATGGCGACGCGCACGACCTCTGGATCAATCCGAACGACACGGCCGTGATGATCCACGCCAACGACGGCGGCGGGACGGTCTCGCTCGACCGCGGGAAGACCTGGTCGACGGAGCTCAACCAGCCGACGGCGGAGATCTACAACGCGGCCGTGGACGGCGCGTTCCCCTACAACGTCTACGGCGCGCAGCAGGACAACACGACGATCCGGCTGCCGAGCCGCGCGCCGAAGTCGCTGACGCCGTACGAGACGTGGCGGGACATGGGAGGCTGCGAGAGCGGCTCGATCGCCGTCGACCCGAGGGATCCCGACGTCGTGTACGCCGGCTGCGGCTACGGCGGCGAGATCACGCGGCGCAACCTGCGCACCGGACAGTGGCGCAACGTCATGGCGTACGCCGAGATGGAGGTCGGGCAGGCGCCGCGCGACCTCAAGTACCGCTTCAACTGGAACGCGCCGATCCGATTCTCCCCGCACGATCCGCGCGTGCTCTACCACTGCTCCCAGTTCGTGCACCGCTCGACCGACGAGGGGCAGAGCTGGCAGGTCATCTCGCCGGACCTCTCGCGCAACGACAAGGTCAAGCAGAGCTACTCGGGCGAGCCGATCACCTACGAGAACACGGGCGTCGAGACGAACTCGAACATCCTTTCGTTCGAGGAGTCGCCCGTCACGGCCGGCGTCCTGTGGGCCGGCAGCGACGACGGGCTCGTGCACGTCTCGCGCGACGGCGGGAAGAACTGGGAGAACGTCACGCCGCCGGGACTGCCGGAATGGGCGGGCGTCGTGTCGCTCGAGCTCTCGCGGACGAACGCCGGGCGCGCAACGTTCGCGGCGGTGCGTCATCGAATGGACGACTTCCGCCCGATGATCTATCGGACCGAAGATTTCGGCCGGACCTGGAAACTGCTGACCGGCGGCGCGAACGGGATCCCCGGCGACGTGCCCGCACGGGTCGTGCGCGAAGACCCGGAGCGGCGCGGTCTCCTCTACGCCGGCACGGAGAGGGGCGTCTTCGTCTCCTTCGACGACGGCGCGCACTGGCAGCCGATGCAGCAGAACCTGCCGCTCGTCCCGGTCACGGACCTCCGCGTGCACGCCGGCGACCTCGTCGTCTCGACGCAGGGCCGGAGCTTCTGGATCCTGGACGACCTGACGCCGCTGCGCGAGGCGCCGCTCGCGCGGCCGGCGGCAGCCGGCGCGGCTCTTGCCGCCGCGCGACGCGTAGCGCGCGCGACCAGGCGAACCGCAAGCCGGGGAGCCCGCTGGGTGACAACCCGCCCTACGGCGCGGTCTTCTACTACTGGCTCGGGACGGAGCCTTCGGCGGAAGTCCGGCTGGAGATCTCGGACGCCGCCGGGAACCCGGTGCAGACGTTCTCGAGCGAGGGCAACGCGAAGCCCGACCCGGCCGAGGTCTTCGTGATGACGAGCCGGCCCGAAGGGAGACAAGCGGCTCGGGAAGAAGGCGGGCTTGAACCGGTTCGTCTGGGACCTGCGGTATCCGGCCGTGGACATCGTGCCCGACGCGATCGTCTGGGGCTTCACGGGAGGTCCCGCGGCCCCGCCCGGCGAGTATCGCGCGACGCTCCGGGTGGGCGACTTCTCGGAGACGAAGCCCTTTCGAATCCTCGCCGACCCGCGCCTCACGCTCACGTCCGAGGACTACGCGCGTCAGTTCGCCCTCATGCGCGACATGCACCGCGCGCTCGACGAGACGTACGCGGCCGTCCGGACGGCGCGGTCCGTCCGCGCGCAGGCGCGCGACGTGGCGCGGCGCCTTGCCGATGCGGGCCGCGACGCCGGGGATGTGACCCGTGCGGCCGACGCGCTGGCGGCGGACCTGACGGCCATCGAGAACGGCCTGATGCAGACGAAGAACGAGGCCGATCAGGACGTCGAGAACTTCCCGACGAAGCTCGACAACCAGCTCGCGTACGTCTACGGCCTCGTCGGCGAGACCGACGCCGCGCCGACCGACGGGCAGATCGAGCGTTTCCGAGATCTGCGCGGGCAACTCGATCGCGTGCTCGCGCGATTCGCGGAGGCGACCGGATCGAAGCTCGCGGCGTTCAACCAGGCGGCGACGCGCGCCGGCGCCGCGCCGGTGCTGGCGCCGAGGTAGCGTCGGGGTACGGGGTAGCGTGCCGGCCAGGCTCGGCGATGCGGTCCGGATCGTCTCCACTCCGGAGACCGAGCGGGCGCGCCTGGCCGGGCTCGTCGGCAACGTGTCGGGCGAAACGAAGCCGTCTGCGTCCGGTGTCCTGGTGATCGGCGGCGCGGCAGATGACTTCGCTCTCGAGGTCTATTTCGAGGAGCGGAAGGAGAGCCATTGGTTCGCTTTCGAGCTGCTGCAATTCGTCGACCACGAGATCGGCGCGGAGACGCGGGTTCGTAAAGAAACCGGGAAGTGGTTGGAGAGGGATCTCCCGCGATCGCTCTGGCGGCGCTTTCTCGCGCGCCGCCGAGGCCGCGCCTAGCTCACCCCTCCAGGCTGGCCAGGTACTCCCGGTCGAACGCCGCGAGCAGGCTCTCCTGCGTCGAGTAGAGCCCCGGCACGTAGGCGCGCGACGACACGCCCTTCTGCGCGAGCTCGCAGACGTGCCAATCCTGCCGGTTCGTCGTGTCCCAGAGCGCGATGCCGTCCGTCGGATCGAACTTGGGGTCGTCGAGCGTCTCGGGCGCGAAATGCCACTCGCACTCGACGCGGGTCCGGTCGACCGTGAGCGGCGAGATCCGCGTGGACATGACGAAATCGGGCTGGATCGTCAGGAAGAAGCCGGGAAAGACGGAGTAGTAGTAGACGCGACGGCCATCGTCCGCCGACAGCTGACGGAGCGGCGCGCCGCACATCTGTCCGCTCATCGTCAGGCTGCCTCCCGGCGCGTCGATCGTCATGTAGCCGCCGAGGACCGGACCCTCGCGCAGGTCGTTCGCGCCGCTCTTGTAGTGCGAGAGGCGCGCGAGGGTGGGATGCACCGGCGGGCAGTGCAGGCACTCGGAGAAGTTCTGGAAGAGGAGCTTCCAGTTCGCCGCGACGTCGTAAGCGATCCGGCGCACCGTCGCGAGTCGCGGCAGATTCCAGGGCGCGAAACGGTCCCCGATCGGGCGCAGGACCTCTCCGAGCGCCTGCGGACGCCGGCCCAGGTGGAGGAAGAGGAACCCCTCCCATACGTCCGCGGCCGCGGCGAAAAGACTCTGGTCCGCGCGGTCGAACCAGGGCACGTCCTCCATGTTCGGGGCGGCGATGAGCGCGCCGTCGAATCCGTAGCTCCAGGAGTGATACGGGCAGACGATCGCCTTGCCGAGGCGGCCCGACTCCGCTTCGCAGAGCCGCGTGCCGCGGTGGCGGCAGACGTTGTAGAAGGCGCGCATCTTTCCGTCGGCGTCGCGGACGAGGATGAGGCTCTCGCCCGCGATCTCCACGAGTGCGTAGTCGCCCGGGCGCGCGAGCCGGTCGGCGCGGCCGGCGGCGATCCAGCGGTTCCGGAAGATCCGCTCCTGCTCCTTCGCGTAGATCTCACTCGCGACGTAGTACTCGCGCGGCAGCGTCGTGGCTTTCTCGGAGAGGACGTGGCGGCGGAACTCCATGGCGGCAGACTAACTCGAACCCGATTCTCGGGAGACGATTACACCGGCATAGCCCACGACGCTCGACGGATCTCCCGTCTCGTCGCCGCTGTCGCGCCGTGCGACGACGCGGGCCCCCTTCGCGCCGAGCTTCCGCGCGGCGAAGAGGAGCGCCGTCGCCGGGAGGACGCCGCACATCGAGATCCGCCCCGAGAACACGGTCGTGAAGAGGCCCTCGGGATCGAGCGCCTCGATCCGCGCGAGCGCGGCCTCGTCCTTCTTCCCGCCCACGGCGCGCGACTCGTAGTGGTTCATGTCGGAGGAGGCGAGGATCAGGGGCTTCTCGTCCTCTTCCGCGACGAGCGCCGCGATGCCCTCGCCGATCTCGCGGCAGAGATCCAGATCCGGCGCACCGATCGATATGGGGACCAGGCGGACGTCCGGCCGCCGGAACTGGAGGAAGGGGAGCTGGACCTCGAGCGAGTGCTCGCGCGCGTGCGCGGCGGCGTCCTCCTCGAGCGAGGGCGCAAACGCGCGCAGCCGATCGCCGAGCCGCCGGTCCACTGGCACGTCGCCCATCGGTGTGCGCCAGGCGTCCGACGGGTCGAGCGCGGCGGGCGCGCCGCGCCCCGTGTGGTTCGGGCACAGGATGACTGCGACGAGCGGGATCTCGAGCCGCGCGTACACGGCGCCGGCGACCGGCCCCGAGTAGACGTACCCGGCGTGCGGAACGATCGCGCCGAGAGCGGCCTCCGTGCGGGCGGTTCGCGGAAGGAGTGCCCGGAGCTCCGCCTCGAGACGGTCGCGACGCCCTTCGTAGAACGTCCCCGCCACGGCCGGCAGCCGGATAGGCATGAGTGGAGTTTATTTCCGCGCCATGTCCCTGTCGTTCGCGGCGCGACTCGTAGGGGCCGGGCTTGTCCCCGCCCGGCATGATCGGGCGGCCGCGTTCCGAGCGCCCGAAGGGCGCGACAAGCGCCGGGTTCGCCCGGCGCTAACGGCCGCCCCTACCCAAACCGCCCGACCCCCGAGCAAGCGACGGCGACGGCGACAGCTAATTGACGATGACCGTCGCCTCCGCCGACTTGTCTCCCACGTGAGCCTTGATCGTCGCGACGCCCGCCTTCACGCCCGAGGCGATTCCCGCCGCGTCCACCGGCGCGACCGAGGGGTCCGACGAGCTGTAGCGCGCCGTCGCGCCCTCGATCTCCTTGCCGTCCGGCCCATAGACCGAGACGGTGTAGTGCTGCGAGTCGCCGACACGCACGAGCGCCGTCGCCGGCAGGAGAACCAGGCGCGCGATCGGCCGCGGATCGACGAGGATTTCGGCGGCCGCCTGGATGTCGCCGACCTTCGCCATGATCGTCGCCTTTCCGGCGCCGGCCGACGTCACGACGCCGTCGGGGGAGACCGTCGCGACGCGCTCGTCCGAGGAGCTCCAGGCGATCGGTTCCGAGACCTTCTGATCCTTCGAGCTCTTGACCGTCGCGGCCAGCGGCAGCGGCGAGCCCGGCGGTCCGACGAGCCTCGCCGCGACCGGCGAGATCTCGATGGAGCGCACGTCCACCACCTCCACCGTCGCCTGCGCCGAGAGATTGTCGAGCGAAGCCGTCACCGAGGCCTTGCCGGCGCCCTTGGACGTGAGGCGGCCGCTGGAGTCCACCTCGACGACCTCCCGCTTCGAGGACGACCAGTTGGGAGATGGTCCGCCCTCCACCGGCTGCCCTTTCTTGTCGAGCACGCGCGCGGTCAGGCGCTGCGGCCGGTCGATCCCGTACAGCCGGACCTTCGTCGGCGAGACCTGGATCGAAGCGGGCTTCTGGCCGCAGGCGAGCGAGAAGGCGCAGGCGGCGCCGAGGGCAGTCGCGGCGAGGCGGCTTCGCATGAAGAGGATCTCCTTTGTCGGTGCGGAAATGATAGCAGGCGCTTCACATGCGCCGCAAAATTCTCCGGGCGCGGCGCTCCACCCGCTGCGCATGCCGGACCGGATCGTAGATGCGCGGCGACGGGATGATCGCCGCGAGGGTCGCCGCCTCGAGGTCCGTCAGGTCCGCGGCGGGCTTTCCGAAGTATCGCCGCGCGGCCGCCTCGGCGCCGTAGGTCCGCCGGCCGAGCTCGATGACGTTGAGGTAGAGCTCGAGGATCCGCTTCTTCGGGAGCGACGCCTCGAGGCGACGCGCGATCGCCCACTCGCGCAGCTTCCGCCAGCGGAGTGCGCGACGGGGACAGATACAGATTTTTCGCGAGCTGCTGCGTGATCGTCGAGGCGCCGTGCCCGAGCTCCTTCTCCTCCCAGTCGCTTCTGCGCGGCGTCCCGCACCGCCTCCCAGTCGATGCCGTCGTGCGCCCAGAATCGCGCGTCCTCCGCGACGACGACGGCGCGCGCGAGGCGCGGGGAGATGCGCGCGAGCGGCACCGGCGTCCACTCGAGCTTCGCGCTCTCGCCGCGGCTCGCCAGCTCGGCCTTCCGCCGCTCCATGAACGCCGTCGTCTTCGGCCATTCGCGCGCGAGCAGACGCACATCGGGGAGGGTGAAGTAGAAGAGTGCGGCAGTTCCTGCCAGCGCGATCAGCGTCGCGAGCAGAATCCGACGCAACATTGATCAGTCCCTCGTCCGTAGTCCCTAGTCGGAATTACGGACTAGGGGACGAGGGACTTGCCCCTTCTAGCTTCGTGCGGCCATCAGCGCGCGGCGCAGCTTCCGCGTTCCCTCATCCGCCTCGTCCCGGGTCAGGATCAGGTGCGGGCGGAACCGGATCGCGGAAACGCCGGAGGCGAGGCCCATCAGGCCGTGCTCGAGGCATGCGGCGAGCGTGCGGTCGCGCATCGCCTTGTCGGGCAGGTCGAAGGCGATGAAGAGGCCGCGGCCGCGGACGTTCGTCATGACGCCGGGGAACTCGTCGGCGAGCTCGCGCAGCCGCGCCTGGAGGTGCTCGCCGACGACGCGGGCGTTCTCGATCAGCTTGTCCTCGGCGATGATCTCGAGATAGCGCGCGCAGCGGACCATGTCGACGAGGTTGCCGCCCCAGGTCGAGTTGATGCGCGAGGAGACCTTGAAGACGTTGTCCGGAACCTCGTCGACACGGTGGTTCGCGGCGAAGCCGCAGACCTGGGTCTTCTTGCCGAAGCAGAAGATGTCGGGCTCGACGCCCATCTGCTGCCAGCACCACATCGAGCCGGTCAGGCCGACGCCCGTCTGGACCTCGTCGAAGATCGAGGAGGAAGTCGAGCTCGTCGGCGAGCGTCGCGCAGGCGGCGGAAGAACTCGGGGCGGAAGTGGTTGTCGCCGCCCTCGCCCTGGATCGGCTCGATGATGAGCGCCGCGATGTCGTCCGGGTTCGCCGCGCAGGCCGCGCGGATCTCGCGCTCGACCTCCGCCTCCGCCGGCCGCGACCTCTCTCAGGACCTCCTCGGTCACCGGGAAGCGCAGCCGCGGGCAGGAGAGGCGCGGCCAGTCGAACTTCGGGAAGTACTGCGGTCTTGCGCGGGTCGGCCGTGTTCGTCATCGAGAGCGAGTAGCCGGAGCGGCCGTGGAAGGCGTTCTTGAAGTGGAGGACCTTCTTGCCCTTCTCGCCCTTGCCGCCTCGCGAGGTTCTTGCGGACCTTCCAGTCGAAGGCCGTCTTCAGGGCGTTCTCGATCGCGAGCGAGCCGCCCTCGACGAAGAACATGTGGTCGGCGTGCGACGGCGGGATCGCCAGCGACGAGAACGTCTCGACGAAGCGCGCGAAATGCTCGGTGTAGATGTCGCTCGTCGAGGGCTTCGTCAGGGCCGCCTCGCAGGAGCGCCTCGCGGAACTCCGGGTCGGCCATCTTCGGGTGGTTGTAGCCGATCGGGCAGCGTCGCGAAGCACGAGAAGAAGTCCAGGATCGGCCGGTCGCTCCGGGCGTCGTAGAGGTACGAGCCCCGGCTCCGCTCCATGTCCATGACGACGTGGTATCCGTCGACGAGGATGTGGCGGGAGAGGACGTCGAGGACGTTCTTCGGGCGAAAGCTGCTCCGTGGTGATCGTGCTCGATATGAAACCTCGCGGCCGGCGGGCCCGAAAACGGACGCGGAAGGCTACCAGATTGCCTGCGTGAGTGCCAGCGCGTCGGGCGTGCGGCCCGCTCAAGTGGCCTGCTACGAAACGGGAAACGGCGGGAACCCGCCGGTCCTCGAGGCTCGGCCGCGGCGGCAGCGGTCCTTGCCGTGCTCAACTTGGCGCGATAGAGCGCGGCGTCGGCGGCGCGCAGGAGCTCGTTCTTCTGCTGCTCGACGGAGGCGCCGGGCGTCGCGTGCGATCGGATCGAGGAAACGCCGAGCGACGCCGTGATCACGCCCGTGCAGGTTCAGCGCCGGCTCGTTGAAGCCGTACGGGCGCGGAAGAGGAACGTCGCGCTGCGGATCGCCGTCGCGGATGCGCCTCGGCGACCTCGCACGCCTTCCTCGAGCGAGTGCCCGGGCAGGATCAGGACGAACTCGTCGCCGCCGTAGCGCGTCAGCGTCGCGCGCTCGTCGGTCACCGTGCGGCGTCAGCAGGTAGCCGACCTCGCGCAGGACCTGGCTGCCGGCGAGGTGTCCGTGATGGTCGTTGACGGCTTCAGGTTGTCGAGGTCGAGGAAGATCACGCAGAGGTCGCCGCCGTCGCGCGCAGATGCGCGAGAGCTCCTGCGTCAGGCGCAGGTGCAGGTACCGCTCGTTGTAGAGGCCCGTGAGCCCGTCGCGCTTGGCGACCTCGTAGGCGCGCCGCGCGTCGAGCAGGTTCTGGATCGAGATCGAGGCGTAGTCGGCGAAGATCTCGAGCAGCCGCCGGTCCTTCTCGCGGAACCCGCCGGGCCCGGTCCGGTTGACGAGCTCGAGCACGCCGCAGACCGACGACTCGATGCGGATCGGAACGCAGAGGACGGACTGCGTCTCGAAGCCGTCGGTCAGGTCGAGCGTCGGGTAGAAGAACGGATCGTCGACGACGTCGTCCGTCATGTAGGCGACGCCGGTCGCGTACACGTGCCCGACGATGCCCGATCCGGGCGTTCATGCGCTCGCCGAGGCGCCGCTCGCCGTGTCGCGCCGAAGGTGCGCGATGAAGACGAGCTCGTTCTCCAGCCGGTCGTCGGAGTTCTTCGTCAGCGGGTCGTCGAGGAGGATCGAGCCGGCCTCCGACGGGACGAACTCGTTGGCCTTCTGGAGGATCTCGCGCAGGAAGCGGTCGATCTCGATCTCGCCCGAATAGGCGTAGTACGCCTTGTGGCGCTCGAGAAAGTTCTCGAGCCTTCGGTTCTCGAGGGTGAGGACTTGCAGCACGAAACGCCTTGAATGTCCAAATTTTACCATCTGATAGCCTCGCCGGGCGTGGCTCGGGAGTCATCGCGCCGCCATGCCGGCGCAGCAGGATTCGGCCGCCGCCGCCCCGACCGGGCGGGCGCACGTCCCCCGGTCGCACCCGCTCGGAAGCGCTGGGGGCAGCACTTTCTGCGTGTCTCCCGAAGCCGGCCGAGCGGATCGTCGAGGCCGCGCGGGTCGGTCCCGACGACACGGTCCTCGAAATCGGGCCGGGCGACGGCGCTCTGACCCGGCCGCTTCGCGCGACCGGGCGCGCGGGTCGTCGCGGTCGAGATCGATCCGCTGCGGGCCGCGGCGCTCGCCGCGGGAGCTCGCCGACGACGGCCGCGTGCTGATTCTGCCGGCGACGTGCTGGAGAAGCCGTTCGCCGAGTGGCTCGCTCAGGCGGGAGGCCGGCGGCGCCGGCCGTCCTCGTCGCGAACCTGCCTTACAACGTCGCGACGCCGCATCCTGACGCGCGGCCATCGAGGAGCCGGAGACGATCGCGCGCGCTGGTCGCGACGGTGCAGCGCGAGGTGGCGCGCCGGTTCGTCGCGCGGCCGGGCGACGAGGAGTACGGTTATCTCTCCGTCCGCGCGGCGGCGTCATGCGCCGCGCGCGCATCCTCTTCGATCTGCCGCCCGGCGCCTTCCGCCCGCGCCCGAAGGTCGTCTCGAGCGTGCTCGAGCTCACGCCGCGGACGCCGCCGCTCGATCCGGAGCTCGCGACGCCGCGCCGCTCGCGCCTCGCGTCGCTCGGATTCCGCAGCGCGCCGCAAGACGCTCGGCAACGCGCTCGCCTCCGCCGGCCCCGCGCGCGCGGTGGGAGCGAGCCCTCGAGGGATCTGGGCAAGAGCCCGCGGGCGCGCGCCGAGGAGCTCTCGCTCGAGGACTTCCTCGCGCTCGCGCGAGAGTGGCGGCCGTGCCGTGAGCGCGCTCGAGATCGTGCCGCTCGGCGGCGTCGGCGAGTTCGGCAAGAACGTCCTCTGGCTGCGGTGCGGCGGCTCGAGCATCCTCGTGGACGTCGGCGTCTCGTTTCCGGACGAGACGTTTCCCGGGCATCGACCGCATCGCGCCGGACCTCTCGGTCGCTGCGCGGCGAGCGGATCGACGGCGATCTTCCTGACCCACGGCCACGAGGACCACATCGGCGCGCTCCCCTTCCTGCGCGAGTGGTGCGCCGCGCCGGTCTACGGCTTCCCGTTCACGCTCGCGCTCGCCCGCCGGCGGCTGGAGGAGGCGCGAGGCGCTCGCTCGACCGGCTCGATCGAGGCGCCGCCGGCCGCGAGCCGATCCGCGGCGGGCGCGTTCTCCGTCACGTTCTTCCGCGTCTCGCACTCGGTGCCCGACTCCGCCGCGATCCTCATCGAGGCGGGCGGCACGGCGGATCCTGCACTCGGGCGACTTCAAGCTCGACGACGATCCGCCCGACGGCGAGACGACCGACCGCGAGGGCATCGCGGCGGCGGTCGGCGAGGGCGTCGACCTCGCGCTCGTCGATTCGACCAACGCCGAGCGGCCGGGCCGCGCGCCGTCCGAGCGCTCGGCGGGGCAGGGGCTGCGCGCGGCGTTCGCGCGGCGCCGCGGGCGGATCGTCCTGACGACGTTCTCGAGCCACGTCGCGCGCATCGCGCAGGCGGCGTCCGCGGCCGTCGCGCTTCGGCCGGCGGCGTGGCGATCCTCGGCCGCAGCATGCGCGCGGTCGCCGAGATCGCCGAGCGCTTCGGGCGTCTGCGCCTGCCGGCCGGCGCCCGGCCGGCGACCTCCGGATCTGCGCCGCAGCAGCCGCCCGGCCGGCTGCTCTGCCTGACGTCGGCGGGAGCCAGGGCGAGCCGTTCTCCGCGCTCTACCGCCTCGCGCTCGACGAGCATGCGGACCTCAAGCTCTCGCCGGGCGACCTCGTGCATCTTCTCGGCGCGGACGATTCCCGGGCACGAGCGCTCGGTCAACCGGATGAGCGACCACCTCGTGCGCCGCGGCGCGCGCGTCCTGCGCGAGACCGAGCCGCCGATCCACGTCTCCGGCCACGCCCACCGCGAAGAGATCGCGCGACTGGCTCGCGCTCGTGCGCCCGCGCGCCGTGATGCCCGTCCACGGCGACCGGCGCATGCTCGCGGCGGCGGCCGAGGTCGCCGGCGAGCGGGGGATTCCGGCGGACCGCGTGCACCTGCTCGACAACGGCGACCGGCTGATCCTGGACGGCGCGGCCGCCCGCGTCGAGCGCGCGGCCGTCGCCTGCGGGGCGCATCTACCTCGACTCGCGGCCCGAGGCGGTCGGCGCCGAGGTCGTCAGGGAGCGGCGGCAACTGGCGGAGGAGGGCTTCGTCGTCGTGCTCCTTCCCGCGAATCCGCGCGGCGAGATCTCGGTCGTCTCGCGCGGCGTCGCGGCGCCGGAGGCGGAGCTGGCGGGCGAGGTGGGTCGCGCCGTGCGGGCGGTGCTCACGCGCGCGAGCGAGGAGGAGCGGAGCGGATCCCGAGTGGCTGCGCGCCGAGGTGGCCCTCGCGGCCAAGCGCGCCTGCCGCCGCGTCTTCGGCGTGCGGCCGGTCATCGTGCCGGTGGTGGTCTAGGCGCTCCGGGCCGCCGCGGAGATCTTCCGCGCGAGTGCCGGCTTGAGCCTCCCCGGCGTGACGCGGTCGAGCTTCACCTCGTCCGCGCCCACGAATTTCGCGAGCGAGGCGAACGCGTCGGCGAGGCCCGGCCATCGCCTCCTCGACGTCGAGCCGGACGCCGCGGGAGGGCGACGCCGCGCCTTTCGCGAACCACGGCTCGAAGCTCGCGTGGCGGACTTCGAGGACGCGGTCTTCCCGGTGCGTCTTCGCGTCGATCCGCCCGATGAGCTCGCCGTCGTGGAGGACCGGCAGGGTGTAGTAGCCGTGCACGCGCTGGTCGCCCGGCGTGTACAGCTCGATCTTGTAATCGAAGCCGAAGAGGCGCTGCACGCGCTCGCGATGCCAGAGGAGCGAATCGAACGGCGTGAGCACGGTCGTTCCACGGGGCGGCGCGGCGGAGGCGCGGCCGGCGCGCCGGAGCGCCGGCAGGTCCCGGGTGAGCGCCAGCCAGCGCCCGGACCGCCCCTCGACCGCGATCTCGGCGACCTCGCCTCGGCCGATCAGGTCGCGGAGCGCCGCGAGACGCTGCTTTCGGAACGACCGGGGAAACGACAGATACCAGGCGAGGTCCTTCTCCGTCGCCGCACCCATGGCGCGCAGCGACTGCGCGATGTGCCAGCGCGCGAACTCCTCGGCGGAGACGGGCTCGGCGTCGCGCGCCGCGGGAACCGCGCGCTCGATCAGATCGAACCGCTTGTGGAAGTGGCGGCGCGACTCGACGGTCAGGACGCCCGTCATCCAGAGGTGGTGCAGCGCGTGATGGACGGGGCTCCAGCTCCACCAGCCCTTCGATCCGTCCGGGCGCTTCGAGTCGAAGTCGGCGCTGCCCATCGGCCCGTTGGCTGCGATCGTTTCCCGGACCCTCGTCAGCACGCGCGTGTTCTTCCGGAGCCACTTCGCCCAGCCCTGGTGCTTGATGCGGTAGTCGCGCATCGCGCGCCGCCACGCCGGCAGCGCGCTGACCGGCACGAGACACGCCGCATGCGCCCAGTACTCGAAGAGATGCCGGTGGCCGTGGACGAGCCGGTCGAAGGCCGCGCGGTCGTAAGGCCCGAAGCGGCTCCAGACCGCGAGGTAGTGCGCGCGGTCCACCACGTTCACGGAGTCGAGCTGGATGCCGCCGGTGTCCTCGGCGAAGCGTCGGAGGCGCGACGGCGTCAGGGGCGTGGAGCGCGGCGCATCGAGGTGCTGGCGCTCCAGAAAGAGCCTGGCGGCGGCGCGCACGGGAAACGTCGGGACCGGCATCGGACGTCGGGGTCTCAGCCCGGGCGGCGGCGACTGGCCGTGCGCTCGTTCCAGCGGCGTGCGTGCACCGTGGCGAGGCAGATCACGGCGTAGACCATGACGCACAGCACGAAATCGAAGACGAGCCCGGCGTCGAACCGAAAGGGAGAGTGCTTGAGAATCGGCGGAAGGGCCGGGTAGAGCACCAGAAAATAGAGCCCGTTGCCAACCAGGATCGAGACGAGATACTCGATCCACCGCCGCGCGGTCATCGGCGGGCAGTCTATCCTGCGGTCCCGGGAACAGAGCCGGCCGCGCCGCGGTTTTCAGGGGCGCAAACGAGGAGGCCAAGATGGCGGGAGCGACGGAGAAGGCGACGTTCGGGGCGGGGTGTTTCTGGGGCGTCGAAGCGGCGTTTCGGCAGGTGCCGGGCGTCGTGGACGCGGCCGTCGGCTACGAGGGCGGGACGATGCCGAACCCGACCTATCGCGACGTCTGCACGGACGAGACCGGGCACGCCGAGGTCGTCGAGGTGACGTTCGATCCATCGCGCGTCTCCTACGACCAGATCCTCGACGTCTTCTGGGCGAACCACGACCCGACGCAGAGAACCGGCAGGGTCCCGACGTCGGCACCCAGTACCGATCGGCGATCTTCTTCCACTCGCCGGCGCAGCGCGACGCGGCCATTGCGTCGAAGGAGCGCCTCGAGAAGAGCGGGAAGCTCCGGCGGCCGATCGTGACCGAGATCACACCGGCTTCGACCTTCTGGCGCGCCGAGGACTACCACCAGCGCTACCTCGAGAAGCGCGGCCTGGCGAGCTGCAAGGTTTGACCGCGGGCGGGGACAAGCCCCGCCCCTACCGCCGCGGGCTGACGTTCGAGACCGGCGAGACCGAGTTCGTTCGCAACGCGACCAAGGTTTGCGAGCTAACGAGCAAACCGACTCGCGTTGCGGGAGCCGGAGCGCAGCGAGGGAATCAGGCGAGCGGTCGAGCCCGCTGGCGAGCCGCGAGCCGGTGGCGGCCGCCGGTGAACCCCGACCCCAGTGTGCTGGAACCGCGACCGCCAGATTCCCGAGCAAGCGAAGGCGACGTGAGCGCGAAATAGATCTTCCCGTGCCCCGGGCTGTTCTCGTGGCCCGGAATGAGGCGCTCGAGGCCGGGCGGATCTCCCACGAAGAGGCGTGGCCGGTGTACGGCGGCCGGAAGGCGGACCGCGAGACGTATCTCCGCCGATTCGCCGGGGCGCAGGGGGACCTCGACAGGCGCGAGAGCGGCTGCCGGAATCTCGTAGCGCGCCCCGCGCTCGTCGAGCACCCACGCGATCCGCGGGTTCGGCCCGAGAGGGGAGTCGCCGCGAAACGCCGAGATCGTATTCCGGTCGAACCACGCCCGGAGGGTCACGAGCCAGCGGTTCCCGGAGTCGTCCGGCGCGACCCGGACGTCCTCGACGGAGTATGCGAGGTGGCAGTCCACCTCGCAGAAGTACTTCCGGTCGCGGAGCGAGAGCGTCCTGTCCTCGCTGTGGAGCGACAGCGCGAGAAGGCCGGCCGCGTAGAGACTTGCTCCGAGGATTGCCGCGCCGGCGGCGAGCTTCGCCAGGGTCCACCTCCGGAAGGCGACGGCGGCCGCAGCGCCAAGGAGCAGGAGAGCGAGCGCGGCGGCGGCGCCGAGGAACGTGACGAACATCAGCGGCGCCATCTCGGGCATGTAACTTTGCGACATAAAGTGCATCTCCAAAATTTTTTCAGCGCCCCCGCGCCGCCCGGACCAGGGCCTCGAGGTGGCCCAGATATTTCTCGAAGGCGCGGCGTCCGGCGGCCGTCAGCCGGTATTCCGTCCTCGGCAGCCGGCCCGCGAACGATTTCGTGCAGGCGACGTATCCCGCCTCTTCGAGCTTGCGCGCGTGGACGGACAGGTTCCCGTCGGTCGTCGCGAGGAGCGTCTTGAGCTCGTTGAACGACAGGGAGTCGTTCGCGGCGAGGGCGCTCGCAATCCCGAGTCGCACGCGTTCGTGCAGGAGGCGGTCGAGATCGGGGAGAGCGCGGCCGCGGACCGGGGCCGGGCTCGGCTTCGGTCGGGAGAGGGCGTCGGCGGACGCCGCGGTCTTCTTCATCCGCCGTGCCGCCGCGCGATGAGGAGGCCGAAGAGGATCTGGAGCCCGCCGAACCCCGCCGCGAGGAGCGCGGTTGCCCAGGCGGCGGGGCACAGGAGCGCGATCGCGCCGAGGAGCAGGAATCCCGCGCCCATCGCCGGAACCGCCGGCACCGAGAAGGCGCCTCCGGTCATCACCGCCGCCCCGTAGAGGAGCAGCCACGTGGGCGCGAGAAGGTCGAACGCGCCCGCGCGGACGAGCGCGGCGGTCAGGATTGCGGCGGCGAGGATCGGCGTCGCGAACGAAAGGAGGAAACGCCGACCCGCGCCATGCCTCAGCGACACGCCGATGCGCCGCGCCTTGCGCGCCATCGCGAAGGACCCGGCCGCGACGGCGCCGAATGCGGCGAGCAGCCAGATTCCGACCCACTCCTGAGGCGATCGCACGCGCGAGGAGATGCCGGCGGCGGCGAGCGCGATGGCGCCCATCGCGACGCCGCCCCATCCCGGAACGGCCGTGAAGGCGACGGATCGCTCCATCGTCTCCCGGATGTAGCGGAGATTGCCGTCCGCGTAATCCTTCAGCGGGTCCGGCCGGGCGCCCATGGAGGGAAGCCTATCCCTCGCTAGAGCCAGCGTCAAGTACTTTACAGAGTAGAGTGTCACTCCTCGAAGAGCGAGGCCTGGGAGGCCGGCCGCCGGTAGCCCGAGAAGGTCTCGGGCTCCTCGGCGTTGAGGCCGAGCCGCCGGCACTGCGCTTCGAAGAAGGTCTCGCTCGCCTGCCACCGCGGACCCATGCCGTGCATGCGTTTGCCGAAGGCGCTCTCGTTGCGCTTGCCGCCGCGCATTTCCTCGATGGCGTGGAAGACGCGGCGCACGCGGCCGGGGAACGTCTGCGCGAGCCGCTCCTCGAAGACCGGCAGGACTTCCGCGGGCAGGCGGAGCAGTGTCTGGAAGGCGAAGCGCGCGCCGGCCGCGCGCCCCCGCTCCAGGAGAGCGCCGACGTCGCCGTCGTTCAAGCCCGGGATGATCGGCGAGACCGAGATCCCGACGCGGAGCCCGGCGTCGGCGAGGATTCGCAGCGTTTCGAATCGCTGAGACGGCGGCGCCGTGCCGGGCTCGACCGCGCGGCTCATCGCGTCGTCCGCGAACGCGATTGAGAGCGACACCGAGACCGACGTATGGCGCGCCATGCGCCGCGAGGAGCTCCGCGTCGCTCCGCACCAGCGTCCCCTTCGTGATGATCGCGACGGGGTTGCGAAACTCGGCGCAGACCTCGAGGCAGCGCCGCGTCAGCTCGTACGACGCCTCGAGCGGCTGGTAGCAGTCCGTGTTGCCCGAGAAGACGATGACGTCGCCCTTCCACGAGCGGCTCGAGATCTCGCCGCGCAGGAGCTCCGGCGCGTTCGTCTTGACGACGATCTTGCGCTCGAAGTCCGTCCCGGCGCCGAAGCCGAGGTACTGGTGTGTGGGGCGGGCGTAGCAGTAGGAGCACGAATGAAAGCATCCCCGGTACGGATTGAGGCTGTACTCGAAGCCGATGTCGGGGCTGTCGTTCTTCGACGAGGATCGAGCGCGCGCGCTCCTCGAAGACCTCGAGCTTTGCCTCCGGCGGCTCGCCGAGCCACTCGGCGTGAACGGATTCCCAGGGATTGGGGGGGTTGGAGACCGGCTTGACCACGGACCGGAATACTAGCGTAAATCGGGCGCAAGTCCTACCGCAAACCCGTCGCCTCCCGGACCTCCCTCAGGGTCTCGGCCGCGACAGCCCGCGCGCGCACGGCGCCGCCCGCGAGCACGCCGTCGACGATCTTCGGATCGGCCGCGAGCTGCCGCCGCTTCTCGCGCGCCGGGCCGAACGCCGCCTCGATCTTCCCGACGAGCAGCTTCTTTGCTTCGCCGTAGCCGATCCCGCCGGCGCGATAGCGCGCCGCGAGCGCGGCTTTCTCGCCGTCGGTCGCGAAGAGCGCGTACAGCGCGAACACGTTGTCCTTGTCCGGGTCCTTCGGCGCCTCGACCGGCGTCGAGTCGGTCACGATCCGCATGACGTTGCCGGCAGCGCCTTGCCCTCGGCGAAGATCTCGATCGTGTTGCCGTAGGACTTGCTCATCTTCTTGCCGTCGGTGCCCGGGCACGACCGGCGCTCGGTCGAGGCGCGCCTCGGGCAGCGGGAAGACACTTCGCGGTAGGTCTGGTTGAAGTAGCCCGCCATGTCGCGGGTCATCTCGATGTGCTGGACCTGGTCCTGGCCGACGGGCACGAGGTTCGACTTGTAGATCAGGATGTCGGCCGCCATCAGCACCGGGTAGGTGAAGAGGCCGACGGTCGCCGCGATGCCCGCTGCGAGCTTGTCCTTGTAGGAGTGCGCCCGCTCGAGCAGGCCCATGCCCGTCACCGTCGCGAGGATCCAGGCGAGCTCGGTGACTTCGGGGACGTCCGACTGGCGGAAGAAGACCGTCTTCTCCGGATCGAGGCCGAGCGCCAGGTAGTCGAGCGCGACGCCCCGCGCGTTCTCGCGCAGGAGCGCGGCGTCCTGCATCGTCGTCAGCGCGTGGAAGTCGGCGATGAAGAAGAAGCACTCGCCCTCGTCCTGCAGCGCGATGTGCTGCCGGATCGCGCCGAAATAGTTGCCGAGGTGCAGCTTTCCCGAAGGCTGGACGCCGGAGAGGATGCGGGGACGTTTCATGCGCGCGCCATTCTATCGGCGCGGCGCGCTTCGCGATCCGCGGGAGAACGGGTAGAGTTGCCGGCCAGACGAAGGAGCCCATCTCATGCGAAGAGCCCTCGGTCTCGCCTTTCTTGCCGCGGCGCTCGCGGCCGCCGCTTCGGGTCAGGCGCCGGCGACTCCGACTCCCGACCACCACGACCGCCCGCCCGATACGGTCTTCCAAGTCCAGCCTCTCGGCGGCGACGTCTACGCGCTCTACGGGCGCGGCGGCAACGTCGGCTTCTTCGTCGGCCCCGACGCCGTGACCGTCATCGACTCGCAGTTCAAGGATCTCGCGCCCGGGATCGTGGCGGAGATCAAGAAGGTCACCGACAAGCCGATCAAGTTCCTCGTCAACACGCACTTCCACGGCGACCACGTGGGCGGGAACGAGGTCTTCCGGCAACTTCGCGATGATCATCGCGCAGGACAACGTCCGCACGCGGATGCTCGCGTCGCCCGCAGACGATCCTGAACGGAATACCCCGCGCGCCTCGAGAAGGCGAAGAAGGCGGGCAACGACCAGAAGGTGAAGTTCCTCCAGGAGCAGATCGACGTGGGCCGGCAAGGTGAAGGTCGAGGAGATCCCCGCGCCGGTCCTGACCTTCGACTCGGAGCTCCGCATCCATCCGGGCGGCGGCGAGACCATCCAGGTCTGGCACCTGCCGCCCGCGCACACCGACGGCGACAGCGTCGTCTACTTCGAGAAGGCGAAGGTCCTCCACATGGGCGACGACTTCTTCAACAAGGTCATCCCGTTCATCGACGTCGCCGAGCGGCGGCTCGGCGCGCGGATACCTCGCCGCGCTCGACAAGGTCGCTCGCCCGCGTGCCGCCGGACGTCAGGGTCATCCCCGGCCACGGCGAGGTGACCGACGTCGCCGGGCTCAAGGCCTTCCGGCAGTACATCGCCGACCTTCTCGACGCGGCGGCCAAGGCGAAGGCCGCCGGCAAGTCGAAGGACGACTTCCTGAAGGACGTCGACCTGCCGGCGTACAAGGACTTCAACGGATACAAGGATCGGTTCAAGGACAACGCGGCAGCGGCGTACGACGAGAGCCGATAGCGGGCGGCCGGTCCGGCGACTCACCGGGGCGGCGGCGCTCGCCGCCTTCGGCGCCATTCTCTTCTTCACCCTCGGTATGCACCGGGGGATGGTCCTCTCCTCCGACATCAAGTCCGTCCGGTCTCCGTGGGCGCCGTTCCTCCCGCACGCGACTCTGCAGGCGCCCGCGCTCTCGGATCCGGTCTGGCAGTTCGTGCCGTGGCTCGAGCTCTGCGCGGCGCGAGCTCGCGGCGGGGCGGCTGCCGCTCTGGAACCCCCATCAGGACGGCGGCGTGCCGCTCCTCGGCAACGCGCAGTCCGCGCTGCTGACTCCGCTCGACTGGCCGGTGCTCCTCCTTGGCGCCGCGCGCGGCTGGAACCTGTCGCTCCTCGCGCGTCTTCTCGTCGCGGCGGCGGGCGCGTACCTGCTCCTGCGCGACCTCGGGCGCTCGCGCGCCGCGGCGGCGCTCGGAGCCGTCGCCTTCTCGTCTCGGGCGCCTTCGTCGCGTGGCTCGAGTTCCCGCTCGTCCTGACGGTCGCGCCGGCGCCGCTGCTCCTTCTCTTCGCGCGGCGTTGCGCGCGGCGCGGGTCGCCGCGCGCCGTCGCGGGCGTCGCGGCGGCGACGTTTCTCGTTCTGTCCGGAGGACAGCCGGAGGCGGCGTTGCTCGTCGCGATCCTCGCCGCGGCCGTGGTGCTCGCATCGGCGCCGGCGCCCGCCGGATGGGCGCGGCCTGCCGCCGGGGCCGCTCTCGGCGCCGGTCTCTGCGCGCCGGCGCTCCTGTCCTTCGCCGAGTACTTCCGCCACTCGGCCGCGCGGATCGGGGAAGGAAGGCACCCGTTCGTTCTGTCCGAGCGCGACCTCCTGCGATTCGTCTGGCCGCGTCTCGCGGGCTCGAACGCGATCGAAGCGGCGGCGACGGTGTCGATCGTCGTGCTCTTGCTCCTGCCGTTCGGGCTCATGGCCGCGCGGCGGGATCGCGAGACGCGGCTTCTGGGCCCTGACCGCCGCCGCGATGCTGCTCGCGATCTACGACAACCCGGTCTCGCGCGCGCTCGCGCTCGCGACTCCCGTCTACTGGACGCGGTTTCTGCTCCTCCTGCCGCTCGCGCTCGGCGCGGTGGCCGCGGCGGGACTCGACGCGCTGCGGCGAGCGGTTTGCTCGGAGCGGGCGCGCGGCGTCCGTCGCGATCGGCGCCGCGGCCGCCGCCATCTGCCTCGTCGAGCTCGCGTCCGCGCGCGCGTGGCGTGCACGCCGTCTCGCCCGCGGTGGACCTCGCCCCTCGGACGCCGCTCCTCGACCAGCTCGCCGCCGACCGCGGCGTTTTTCGGATCCTGCCGCTCCACACGATGCTCTCGCCGAACAGCGCGACCGACTACGGACTCGAGGACGTGCGCGGCTACGACGCGCTCGGATCGGCGGGCTGGCGGCGGGCGCGGGCGGAGATCGGCCGCTTCGCGGATCTCCCGACGCAGAAGGACGCGATCGAGCCCTGGGATCTCGCTCCCGGAGGCGCGGCGCTCGACGACTGGAACGTGAAGTACCTGCTCCTGCCGCCGCAATACGGCTTCGGCGCGGAGACGTTGAACGCGAAGCAAGGGCCTCGACCTCGAGGAAGTCTATTCCGGCCCCGACGGGCGGATCCTCCGGAACCGCCGCGTGCGGCCGCGCGTCCGACTGCAGGGGACGCGGGTGAGGTCCGTGTGCTCGCGCGAGCGCCGGGGCTCTGGCGGATCGCGGTGCGCGCCGAGGGGGACGGGACCCTGGTCGTGGCCGACCCATTTTTCCCCGGCTGGCGGGCGCGCGTGGACCGCGCGGAATCGACGTTCGCCGCATTGCCCGGCGAGCCCATGAGGATCGCGGCTGCCCGCCGGACCGCACGAGGTCGAGCTCGACTACCGGCCGTCGTCGTTTCGGGCCGGCGTCACCGTCGCGGGCGTTGCCGCCTTGATGGTCGCGCTGCTCTTCGGAAGGAAATCTTCTGTGCGGAATTCCTAGTCCGCGAGCTCCGCGACGAGCGCCGCGATCCGTCGCCGGAGATCGTCGCGCGTCTCGAGGAACCGCTCGTACCGCGTTTTCGGGTCATCCGGTCCGAAAGAGGGGTCCTCGATCGACCAGTGCACGAGGCGGCGCGCGCCGGGCCAGCTCGGACAGTCCGGCGCCGCCGAGTCGCAGACGGTCACGACGGCGTCGAAGTCGGCGTCGCGGTAGAACTCTCGGCCGACTTCGACTCGGCCCGGTCCATCGGGTGACCCGAGCTCCTCGATGGCGCGGATCGCGAAGGGATGGACCAATCCCGCCGGCCGCGATCCCGCCGAGACCGGATCGAGCGGCTCGGGCCAGTCGAGCCGCGCCAGCGCCTCGGCCATCTGGCTGCGCGCGGCGTTTCCCGTGCAGAGGAAGAGGACGCGCTTCGGTTCACGCGCGGCCGATCTTACGTTTCGAGACGAATCCGTCCGATAATGAACGGAGCTTGAAAGAAGGCTCCTTCTTTCGCAGCCGGCTCGCGGGCGAGGCGATCGGAATCTTTCTGCTCCTGGTCGGGAATCCTGGCGGCCCTCGCGCTGCTGTCCTACGACCGCCGCGATCCGAACATCTTCTCGCTGACGGCCGGGGGCGAGGCCGCGACGCCCGACAACTGGATCGGAGGGTTCGGCGCCTCGCTGCGGCGGCGCTCTACGCGCTGTTCGGCCTCGCGGCCTGGGGAGTTCCCGCGGCTCGCTGCTCGTCCTGGGGCTGGAGGCGTTCTGGGCCAGGCCGCTCGCCGAACCCGGGCTCGAAGGCGGCCGGCGTCGGCGCTCCTCCTCTTCTCGCTGCCGATGCTGCTCGCGCTCGTCCTCGGGCGGCGGCGCCTGTTCGGCGAGGAGATGGAAACGGGCGGCGTCGTCGGGCGCGCGCTCGCCGACGCGTTCCGCGCGCCGGCTCGGGCACGACGGGGGCGCTGCTCCTCGCCGGCGCGCTCGTGCTGCTGGCGGTGCCGCTCGCGACGCAGGTCTCGCTCGCGGACGTGTTCCTCGGCTCCGCGTCCGGTTCGCCGGCCTCTTCGGGCGGCTGACCGTCGGCTGGGCGCGGCGCCGCGACCGGCGCACCAAGGAGCGCCTGCGCCGCACGGTCGTGGCCAAGCACCTCGAGAAGGTCGCGCAAGGAGGGAGATCTCGCTCGAGGAGATCCCTTCGCGCGCGAGAGGACGCGCCGCCGATCGTCGCGCGAGGTGCCGGGCCCGGGCAAGTTCTCGATCAAGAAGACGTCGCGGCGGCGGCGCCCGCGCCGAAGGCGGCGGCTCTCCGGCCGCGGCGCCCAAGAAGAAGCCGGACCCGCAGCAGAGCCTGCCGCTCGTCGTCGAGGGCTACACGTATCCGCCGCGTCTCGCTGCTCGAGAAGCGGCGCAGATGCCGGCGCGATCGACCGCAAGCTGCTCGCCGAGACGGGCCGGCTGATCGCCGCCAAGTGCGCCGAGTTCGGCGTCGAGGGCGAGGTGGCCGAGTACCACCCCGGGCCCGGTCGTCACGACGTACGAGTTCCGGCCGGCCGCGGGCATCAAGGTCAACCAGGTCATGGGCCTGTCCGAGGACCTGGCGCTCGCGCTCTCGGCGGAGTCGATCCGCGTCGAGCGGCTGCCCGGGCGCGCGAGCGTCGGCATCGAGGTCCCCAACCCGGGCGGCGGCGAGATCATCGCGATGCGCGACGTCATCGAGTCGGAGCGCTTCCAGAGCTCGCCGTCGCTGCTGACGCTCGCGCTCGGCAAGGACATCCACGGGGAGCCGGTCGTGGACGACCTGCGCGGCGATGCCGCACCTGCTGATCGCCGGCACGACCGGCTCGGGCAAGAGCGTCGGCATCAACGCGCTGATCACGTCGATCCTCTACAAGGCGCGGCCGGACCAGGTGAAGCTGATCCTGATCGACCCGAAGATGGTCGAGCTCGAGATCTACGAGAACCTGCCGCACCTGGCGACGCCGATCATCACGGATCCGAAGAAGGCGGCGAACGCCCTGAAGTGGGCGGTCGCGCACGATGGAGGAGCGCTTCCAGACGCTCTCGGACTTCGGCCAGGTGCGCAACGCCGAGCAGTACAACGCGGCGATCGAGGACCCGGAGGCGGTCGCCCGCGTGCAAGGCGCAGCATCCCGACGATCCGGACCTGAAGCTCGAGCCGATGCCGCTCATCGTCATCGTCATCGACGAGCTCGCCGACCTCATGATGACCGCGCCGAAGGAGGTCGAGGAGGCGATCGTGCGCATCGCGCAGAAGGCGCGCGCGGTCGGCATCCATCTCGTCGTCGCGACGCAGCGGCCCTCGGTGGACGTCCTGACCGGCGTCATCAAGGCGAACCTGCCCTCGCGCGTCGCGTTCAAGGTCTCGTCCGAAGATCGACTCGCGCGTCATCCTCGACGGCAACGGCGCCGAGCGGCTGCTCGGCCGCGGCGACATGCTCTACCTGCCGCCCGGGCACGTCGCGCCTGAAGCGCGTGCACGGCGCCTTCGTGTCGGTCCAGGAGACGGCCGCGCTCATGAAGTTTCTGAAGAAGCAGGCCAAGCCGCAGTTCGACGAGGAGATCACGAAGGACCGCGAACGAGGCCGTCGCCGCGCGACGACGCCGGGAGACGAGACGGATCCGCTCTACGACGAGGCCGCGCGCCTGGTCGTGCGCGAGAAGATGGCCTCGATCTCGTTCCTGCAGCGGCGCATGGGCGTCGGCTTCTCGCGCGCCGGCAAGCTCATCGACATGATGTCGCGCGACGGGCTGCTCGGGCCGCCGCGCGGCTCCAAGCCCCGCGAGGTGCTGGTGGCGGAGGACTACTTCGAGGAAGTGGACCGGCAGCCGCGATGACCCGTCCGGCGATGCTCCTGCTGGCGGCGGTCGCTGGCCTCGCCCGTCGCTGGCGCTCCTCGTCCATCGCCTGGCGAAGGGGCTCGGCTTTCTCGATCCGCCGGCTGGAACCGGAGCACGAGTTGAAGCGGCGGACGATCGCTCGTCGGCGCTCTACGCGCTCGCTCGTCTTTCTCCCGGTCTTTCTCTTCGGCTATGCGAGCGGCGCTGGCCGCGCGTCTGGGTCGTCTTCGGCGTCGTCAACGGGCTGGCGCTCGTCTTCTTCGCCGCGAGCGGCGTCGTGGCGGCGCAGCCGGCTCTGGAGGCTGCGTCATCCCGGCGCCGCGGCGCCGGTGACGGCGGCGACGGCGCCGGCGGAGCCGCGGCCCCGCTCCGGGCGAACCCGCTGTAGCCCTCTTCCGCCGTCAGATCGCCGCCATGCTCGAAGGCCGTCTTCTTCGGCACTCCCGAGTTCGCCGTGCCCTCGCTCGAGGCGCTGCTCGACGCCGGGCCGAGGTGCCGCTCGTCGTCACGCAGCCGGACCGTCCGGTCGGGCGGCACGCCGAGCCGCGGCCCTCGGCCGTGGCCCGCCGCGCGGCGGAAGCGGGCCGGGCTCCCGGTCGAGAAGCCGGCGCGCGCTGCGGGGCAACGCGGAGCTCCTCGCGCGCCTGCGCGGCGTCGCGCCGGACGCGATCGCCGTCGTCGCCTACGGCCGGATCCTGCCGGCCGCCATGCTCGCGACTTCCGCGACTCGGCTGCGTCAACGTCCACGCGTCGCTCCTGCCGCGCCACCGCGGCGCCTCGCCGGTCCAGGCGGCGATGCTCGCGGGCGACGCCGAGACGGGCGTCGTGACGATGCGCATCGTCGAGGAGCTCGACGCCGGGCCCGCTCTACCTCGAGCGGCGCGTCGCGATCCGGCCGAGCGCGAGGACGCCGGGGAGCTCTCGCACGCGGCTGGCGCGCGAGCGGCGCAGAGCTCCTCGTCGAGACGCTGCGCGGGCTCGGGGCGCGGCGCGCTCGAGCCGGTTCCGCAGCGAGGGGAGCCGACCTTCTGCCGGCCGATCCGGCGCGAGGATGGCGAGGTCGACTGGGACGCGCCCGCGGCGGACATCGCGCGGCGGCTGCGCGCCTTCACGCCGTGGCCGGGTCTCTACACGTTTCTGGACGGCGAGCGGGTCAAGATCCTCGCGGCCGACGCCGCGGAGCCGTTTCCCGCGGCGCTCGCGCCGGGAGACGCTCGCGCGCGTCGGCGAACTCGCGGTCGTCGGCGCCGGCGGCGGGACCGCGCTGGTGCTGCGGCGGGTCCAGCGGGAGGGGCGGACGCCGGTCACCGGCGCGGAGTTCGCTCCGCGGGCTTCCGAAGCTTCCGGCGCGATTCGGACATTAGGCTCCGTTCATGGCCCCTCGCGGCAAGCTCAAGGGCACGGCGCGCGACCGCGCGGTCGCAGGTCCTGAGGGAGGCTCTCGCCTCGCGCGCGGTACGGGTGACGCCGCGGCTCGCCGAGGCGGAGCGCGGGCTCGAGCCGCGCGACCAGGATCTGCTGCGCGAGCTCGTCCTCGGCGTCCTGCGGTGGAAGGCGGCGCTCGACGACGAGATCGCCGGCACGAGCCGCGTGCCGCTCGAGAAGCTCGCGCCGAAGCTGCGCGAGATCCTCGAGGTCGCGCTCTACCAGATCCGCCACCTCGACCGGATCCCGGCGTATGCGGCCGTGTCGGAGGCCGTCGCTCAGGCGCGGGCGAGCGGCGGCGAGGGCGCAGCGGGGCTCGTCAACGGCGTGCTGCGCGGGATCCTGCTCCTGCCGCCTCCGAAAGACCCCCTCACCCCGAACCTCTCCCTCGCGGACGGGGGCGAGGGGAAGAAGCTGGCGGCTCTTCTCGCCCGCCACTTCTCCCACCCTCAGTTCCTCGTCGAGCGCTGGCTCGCTCGATTCGGGCCGGACCAGACCCGCGCGATCCTCGAGGCCGACAATCGCTCTTCGCCGCTGGATCTGCTCGCGAACCCGCGGCGCCGGGATCGCGACGCGCTCGCGCGGGAGCTCTCGGCCGCGGGCGTCGAGACGCGGCCGTCGCCGCTCGCTCCGCACGGCCTCACGGTCCTCCGTGGAAACCCGCTGCGCTCGCCGTCCTTCGGAGACGGCGCCTTCCTGGTGCAGGACGCCGGCTCGCAGGCGCTGCCGCTGCTGCTGCCGCCGGGCGACCTGCTCGTCGATGTCGCGGCGGCGCCCGGAGGGAAATCATTCGCCGCGCTCCTCTCCGGCCGCGCGCGCCGGAGCCTGGCGCTCGACGCGTCGCTCCCGCGCCTCTGCCGCCTCGAGGAGAACCGGCGGCGGCTCGGGATTCCGGAGGTCGTTCCCGTCGCTGCGGACTTGGCCGCGCCGCCGCTTCCCGCCGGCGGCTTCGACCGCGTCCTGCTCGACGCGCCCTGCAGCGGCACCGGCACCCTCCGCAAGAGTCCCGAGATCCGCTACCGCGTGACGCCGGCAGCGATCGAGCGGCTCGCCGCGGCGCAGGAAGCGTGGCTGGCCGCGGCCGCGAAGCTCGCTCGCGCCGGGCGGGTTCCTTCTCTACGCGACCTGCAGCCTGGAGGAGGAGGAAAACGAGCGCGTCGTTGGGAGGGTGCTCTCGCGCGACTCGCGGCTGTCGCTCGCTCCGATCGACGCGCCCGAGTTCCTTCGGCCCTACGTCGCGGGTTCGCTCTTTCGTCTCTTCCCCGCGGCGGACACGGACGGCTTCACCGCCCACCTCATCTCGCGGGCGTGACCTCGACGTCGCCCGGCGGCTCGGGCGCCGGCGTCGGCGGCGGCTCGTGCACCGCGTCGTACACGGTGTGGATCGTGACTTTACGGCGTCCGTCGACCTGCGTGGTCACGGTCAGTTGGGATCCGTCGGCCGAGACGGCGTAGCTTTGAACGACCTTCGGTCCCTTCTCGGACTGCGACGTCACCTCGACGTGCCCGTCCTTCCAGACCGTCTGGACCTTCGTCGTTCCGCCGTACGACCGCTCCTCCTCGAGCTTGCGCCCGTCGGTGTAGAGGACGCGCTCCCGCCCCGATGCGTCGGTGATCGTGAGCTGAGGATCGGCGTGCTTGATGACGAGCATCTCGCGTCCTTCCATCGCCGACGGCCCCTGACTGGAGTCGCCGCCGCCTCCCCCGCGCCGGTGGCCGCCGCCGTGCCCGCCATGATGGCCGCCCCAGCCGCCGGAGCCGCCGGATGGGGGCGCGGAGTCGGTCGAGTCACCGGAGCCGCTGGACGAGGCGCCGCCTTCCTTGAACTTCTGCTGCGGATCGTCGCTCTGCGTCGTGTTGAGCTTCCATGTCCCGGACAGGTCCGGCAGCCCGCCGGAGAAGGCCGAGAAGCGCGTCAGGAGAATCCCGAGACCGATCACGAGGCATCGCAGGGCCAGGGTGGTGGCTCTTTTCACGCGTTTGTCTCCCGAGAAGACAACGCGCGGGCCCCTCGGCCCGTTACAGCGCCGGGACGCGGCCCGCCGCAGCGGGCGAGCCGCGCCCCGTGACCGAAGTTCTTCTACTGCTGGAAGTAGAGCCCGAGCGCCTTGGCGAAGAACGCCGCCGCCTCGCCGCGGGTGATGTTCCCGTTGGGACAGAAGTTCCCGGGAGTGCAGCCGCCCGTGATTCCCGCCGCGGCCAGGTTCTCGATCGCCCGGAAGAAGAGGAAATCCGTCGGCACGTCGGCGAAAGTGTTCGTCACCGGAGCCGGCGCCTGCTGCCTCTGCCACTTGACGAAGGCGCCGCCGAACGCCAGGTTGCTGCTCGCCTTGAGGCTGATCGCGATGCGGTAAGACAGGTACTGGTTGACGTGGTCGCCGTCGGCGTCGCCGAAGGCGCGGACCGTGGTGTTCAGCGGGGGCGCGACGCAGAGCGACTCGTAGTGGGGCGTCTGGCTGCCGCCGGAGCCGAGACTTCCGAGGGCCGTGACGGATGGTCCGGTCGCGGCGCCGCCGAGCTCGACCGCCGAGAAGTCGATGAGCACCTCGCCGGCCGCGTCGTCGTCGCGGACGAGCGCGCAGACCTGGTTGACGCGGCCCCCGACCGGCACATCCACGGGCGCGATGAAGATGGCCGGATTCCCGGAGGTCACCTGGTAGTACGTGAACCCCTCGTTGAAGTAGCCGAAGGCCGAAGAGCTCGGCTGAAAGGACGAGGTCGGAATGACCGTCGTCAGCTCCTTGGTGCCGAATTGCGCTCGGCCCGCGGCGGCCGTTCCCCAGAGAATCGACGCGAAGAGAAGAATGGTCCCGAGGTGCCGAGGCTTCGAGAGAAGCATCCGCGACTCCTTTCCTTTTTGTGCGGCGACGTTGCGCGGGAGTCTATCGCGCGGGCCCGGCAGGGCGGCAGCTAGCGGACGATCGAGATCGGTTCGATGGGCGTGACGCGACGGTCTTCGGGATGGCGTCGCGCGTCGCGCCGCACGAGCTCGACGTCGGAATCCACCATCATCTTCACGAGCTCCCGGAAACTGACGGTCGGCGTCCAGCCGAGCTCGGCGCGGGCACGGGCGGGATTCGCAAAGAGCTGATCCACGTCGGCCGGCCGGGAAAGCGCCGGGTCCACGACGACGTGGTCCTTCCAGTCGAGTCCGAGCAGCTCGAAGGCGAGCTCCACGAATTCGCGCACGCTGTGCGTCTCCCCCGTGCCGATGACGTAGTCCTGCGGCGTCTCCTGCTGCAGCATCAGCCGCATGGCGCGGACGTAGTCGCCCGTGAAGCCCCAGTCGCGGCGCGCCTCGAGATTTCCCAGGCGCAGCTCCTTCTGCGCTCCCGCGGCGATGCGCGCGGCGCCGAGCGTCACCTTCCGCGTGACGAACTCCGCACCGCGCCGCGGCGATTCGTGATTGAAGAGAATTCCGGATGCGGCGTACATCCCGTACGACTCGCGGAAGTTCACGGTGATCCAGTGGCCGTAGAGCTTCGCGACGCCGTAGGGACTGCGCGGCTGGAACTTGGTCAGCTCGTCCTGGGGCGAAGTGTCAACGTTGCCGAACATCTCCGAGGACGAAGCCTGGTAGAAGCGGATGTGCGGGTTGACCATGCGGATTGCGTCGAGGAGGCGCGTCACCCCGAGGCCGTTGAACTCTCCCGTGAGCACCGGCTGGGAGAACGACGCGGGCACGAAGGATTGGGCGGCGAGGTTGTAGACCTCGGCGGGGTCGACTTCGCGCAGGGCGGTGATGAGCGACGTCTGGTCGAGGAGGTCGCCGGCCACGAGCTCGATTCTCTCGAGCAGGTGCGAGAGGCGCTGGAAGCTGCGCGCGCTCGCGCGCCGGACGAGGCCGTAAACCTTGTAGCCCTCTTCGAGCAGATGTTCGGCGAGGTACGACCCGTCCTGTCCGTTGATGCCGGTGATGAGGGCGGTCTTCATGAGAGCTCGGAGTATATGGCAGGGATATTGGTATTAAGTCCATTGTTTTCAAGAGGCTCGATGGTATGCGCAGAGTCTCGGAGGCGGCTACTAGCACTCGTCGACGATGAGTGCTAATATTCACATCCCCTCCGAGCCCGGTCGGGCCCGGGGGACGTCAGAGAAGCAACCAAGAGGAGGCAGGCATGAAGATTCGTCCACTCTACGACCGGATCCTGGTCAAGCGCCTCGAGACCGAGGAGATGAAGAAGGGCGGCATCATCATCCCGGACACCGCCAAGGAGAAGCCGATGGAGGCGGAGGTCGTCGCCGTCGGCAAGGGCAAGGTCAACGAGGAAGGCAAGCAGTTCCCGCTCGACGTCAAGAAGGGCGACCGCATCCTCATCGGCAAGTACGCCGGCACCGAGATCAAGATCGACGACGAAGAGCACCTGATCCTGCGCGAGGACGAAGTGCTCGCGGTCGTCGAGAAGTAAGTAAGGAGACACAGAACATGGCAGCGAAAACGATCATTTACGGTGAGGAGGCGCGCCAGCGCGTCCTCCACGGCGTCAACAAGCTCGCCGACGCGGTCAAGGTGACGCTCGGCCCCAAGGGCCGCAACGTCGTCATCGAGAAGAAGTTCGGCTCCCCGACGATCACCAAGGACGGCGTCACGGTCGCCAAGGAGATCGAGCTCCAGGATTCGCTCGAGAACATGGGCGCCCAGATGGTGCGCGAGGTCGCCTCGAAGACCTCCGACGTCGCCGGCGACGGCACGACGACCGCGACGGTGCTCGCCCAGGCGATCTACCGCGAGGGCATCAAGAACGTCACCGCCGGCGCCAACCCGATGGAGCTGAAGCGCGGCATCGACGCGGCGGTCAAGGCCGCCGTCGAGTCGCTCGACAAGCTCTCCAAGCCGGTCGAGGGCAAGGACATCGCCCACGTCGGCACGATCTCGGCCAACAACGACGCGCGAGATCGGCAAGATCATCGCCGAGGCGATGGACAAGGTCGGCAAGGACGGCGTGATCACGGTCGAGGAGGCCAAGGGCCTCGAGACGACCCTCGAGGTCGTCGAGGGCATGCAGTTCGACCGCGGCTACCTCTCGCCCTACTTCATCACCGACGCCGAGCGGATGGAGTGCGTGCTCGAGAACGCCAAGGTCCTCCTCTTCGAGAAGAAGATCTCCAACATGAAGGACCTGCTCCCGATCCTCGAGCAGATCGCCAAGCAGGGCAAGCCCCTCCTGATCATCGCCGAAGAGGTCGAGGGCGAGGCGCTCGCGACGCTCGTCGTCAACAAGCTGCGCGGCACGCTGCAGGTCTGCGCCGTCAAGGCGCCGGGCTTCGGCGACCGCCGCAAGGCCATGCTCGAGGACATCGCGATCCTGACCGGCGGCAAGCTCATCTCCGAGGACCTCGGCATCAAGCTCGAGAACGTCAAGTGGGAAGACCTGGGCGACGCCAAGAAGGTCACCGTCGACAAGGACAACACGACCGTCCTCGTGGATGACCGCTCCAAGAAGAAGCAGGAGGCCATCCAGGGCCGCGTCAAGCAGATCCGGACGCAGATCGAGGAGACGACCTCGGACTACGACCGCGAGAAGCTGCAGGAGCGGCTGGCCAAGCTCGTCGGCGGCGTCGCCGTCATCAAGGTCGGCGCGGCGACCGAGACCGAGATGAAGGAGAAGAAGGCCCGCGTCGAGGACGCGATGCACGCGACCAAGGCGGCCGTCGAAGAGGGGATCGTCCCCGGCGGCGGCGTGGCGCTGCTGCGCGCGATCGACGCCGTCGACAAGCGCGCCAACGAGCTGTCGGGCGACGAGAAGATCGGGGCGCGGATCGTGATCCGCGCGCTCGAGGAGCCGACCCGCCAGATCGTGGCCAACGCCGGCGCCGAGGGCTCGGTCGTCATCAACGAGCTCAAGGCCAAGGGCGGCAACTTCGGCTTCAACGCCAACACCGAGAAGGTCGAGGACATGGTGAAGGCCGGGCATCATCGACCCGACCAAGGTCACCAAGAACGCGCTCCAGAACGCGGCTTCGATCGCCGGCCTGATGCTGACGACCGAGGCGCTCGTCTCCGAGATCAAGGAGAAGGAGAAGGCTCCGGCGGGCGGCGGCGGGCGGCGGCGGCATGGGCGGGATGTACTGATCCGATTCCGCAGAGATTCGGAATTCCGAGCCCCGGCGAAAGCCGGGGCTTTTTGTTTTGAGGCCGCACAGCCGTAGGGGGCGGGGCTCGTCTCCGCCCGGGCGGCGGCGAGGGCCGCCCCTACACGGCGGCCCGCTAGAAGATGCCCTGGAACGTCTGGCAGGCCCCCGGGTCTCCCGACTCGAGGCCGCGCCGCAGCCATTCCGACGCGCTGGGCGGAAGAGCCGTGGGTGAAGGACTCGGGCTGCACGCGCCCCGTCGACAGACGCTGGAGCCGGTCGTCGCCGATCGCGGCGGCCGCGCGCAGCCCCGCCTCGGCGTCGCCCGGCTCGAGCAGTCCCTTCTGGGCCCCATGATGGCCCCAGACGCCGGCGAGGCAGTCCGCCTGGAGCTCGAGGCGCACGGACAGCTCGTTGCCCTGCGCTTCCGAAGCGCGCTCCTGGACGCTGCGGACCTTGCGCTCGATGCCCATCAGGTTCTGGACGTGGTGGCCGATCTCATGCGCGACGACGTACGCGCGGGCGAAGTCGCCGGGCGCTCCGAAGCGCTGCGCGAGCTCGTCGAAGAACGAAAGGTCGAGATAGACCTTGCGGTCGTTCGGGCAGTAGAACGGCCCCTGCGCCGCCGACCCGCGGCCGCAGGACGTCTGCGTCAGGCCGGAGTAGAGGACGAGCTTCGGGAGCTCGTAGGTCTGTCCCGACTTCGCGAAGATCTCCGTCCAGGTGTCCTCGGTGTCGGCGAGCACGACGGCGACGAACTTCTTTCCCGGATCGTCGGCCGCGGGTGCGCCCGGCGGGCCCGCCGGCGGGGGAGCGCCGGTCTCGGCGGCGGGTGGCGAACCGGAAGTCAGGAGCTGCAGGATCCGGATCGGGTCGTTGCCGGTCAGCCAGCCGATCGCGAGCGCGACGAGGACCGTGCCGCACCCGAGCGTGACGCCGCGGCCGCCGAACCCGCGCTGGTCTTCGACCTGGTCGCTCTCGCGGCGGCCGAGCCACCTCATCGCGCCCTTATACCGCGAACGGAGCGGCGCAGCGCCTACGGCAGGGCGATCGGCACGGCCTCGGCCGTCTCGACGCGGTTGCGCCCGCCGCGCTTGGCGGCATAGAGCGCGCGGTCGGCGGCCGCGATCAGCGTGTCGGGCGAGGCGGCGGCGTCCGGCACGACCGTCGCGACGCCGAGGCTGATCGTGACGACCCCCTTCGGGGAGCGCGGGTGCCGGGTCCCCATGCCCTCGATGCGGGCGCGGAGCGCCTCGGCCACGGCGGCCGCGCCGCGCGCCGGCGTCGAGGGGAGGACCGCGGCGAACTCCTCGCCGCCGAAGCGCGAGACGAGGTCGCCGGGCCGCGTCAGCGCGTGACGGATCTCGCCCGCGACGCGGCGCAGGCAGTCGTCGCCCGTCTGGTGGCCGAACGCGTCGTTGAAGTCCTTGAAGTGGTCGATGTCGATCATGACGAGCGAGAGCGGCAGGCGATCCCGCACGCCGCGGCGCCACTCGGCGTCGAGCGTCTCGCCGAAGCGGCGACGGTTTGCGATCCCGGTCAGCGGGTCGAGCGCCGAGAGCTGCTGGAGTCGCTCGTTCAGGCTGCTCGAGCTCGAGCGTGCGCTCGGCGACCTGCTGCTCGAGCTCGCGTTCGCGGTCCCGGATCCGCAGGGCCCGGAAGCGGCCCAGGCCGAGCGCCGTCAGGATGGCCGCGATACCGGTGAGCGCGAGAAACCCCCGCGTCTGGTGGAAGTGCGGGCGAAGCGCGAAGGACACCGAGGCACCCTTCTCGTTCCAGACGCCGTCGTTGTTGCACGCGAGCACGCGGAAACGGTAGCTCCCGGGCGGGATGTTCGTGTAGAACGCGACGCGGCGCGTTCCGGCCTCGATCCATTCGCGGTCGAACCCCTCGAGCCGGTAGCGGAAATTCACGCGGCCGGGATCGACGAAGGACAACCCCGCGTAGTGGAACTCGAGGTCTCCGTGCGCCGGCGGAATGCGTGCGCCCTCGGGCGCCTCCACGGCACGGCGGTCCACGAGAACGCGCTCGATCGCCACGGGCGGCGGGATCGGATTGGTCTGGATCCGGTCGGGGTCGATGACGACGGCGCCCTCGACGTCGGGAACCAGAGGCGCCCGTCGCGCGCCTTCCAGGCGGCGGGCTGCGTGAAGCCGCTGCACTCGGCCGAGCGCATGCCGTCGGCCCGGCCGAACGCGATGGACGTCACCGACGTGCGCTTCGCCGCGGCGAGCGCCTCGAGCTCGGAGCGCGCGACGCGATAGATGCCGCGGCTGCAGCTCATCCACAGGTTGCCGCGGCCGTCCTCGAGGATCCCGTACTGGACGTCGTCGAAGAGGCCCTCGCCGCGCGTGTACCGCGTGAACTTGCCGTCCTTGAAACGGTTCAGGCCGCCGCCGTCCGTTCCGATCCAGAGGCAGCCGTCTGCGTCCTCGTAGAGCGAGAGCACCGTGTCGTCGGAGAGGCCGTCCACGGTTCGGTAGCCGTGAAGCGGCCGTCGGCGAAACGGTCGAGGCCGCCGCCCTCGGTCCCGATCCAGAGGTTGCCGGCCCGGTCTTCGAGGATCGCCAGGACGGTCGGCGACGAGAGGCCTTCGCGCGGGCCGTAGACGGTGAACGCCTCGCCCCGCACGGCCACGAGCCCGCCGTCGTCGGTGCCGATCCAGAGCGTGCCGGCGCGGTCGCGGTACATCGCGCGCACGATCTCGCTCGGCAGCCCGTCCTTCTTGTGGAACGCGCGGAACCGCCCGCCGTCGAGCCGGTCGACGCCGTCGCCCCAGGTCCCGATCCAGAGGCGGCCGGCGCCGTCCTCGGCGAACGACCGCACGAAGTCACCCGAGAGGCCGTTCTTCGTCGTCTGCGAACGTCGTGAAGCGTCCCTTCTCGAACCGGGTCGCGCCCGCGCCTCGCGTTCCGAGCCAGATCGCTCCCTCGCTGATCCTCGAAGATCGTGCGGACGCGGTCGCTCGACAGGCCCTCCTTGTGCGTGTAGGCGGTGAATTTGCCGTCCTTCAGGCGGTTCAGTCCGCCGGTCACGGTGCCGAGCCAGAGGCTGCCCTCGCGGTCCTCGCAGATCGAGAGCACCGTGTCGTCGGACAGGCCGCCCGCGGGCGTGAGCGTCGAGAACTTCTCGTCGGCGAGCCGCGCGAGACCGCCGCCGCGCGTGCCGATCCAGAGATTGCCGTCGCGGTCTCGCTGCAGCGACTCGACCGTGTCGCTCGGGAGACCCTCCGCCGCCCGTAGACCTTGAACGCGCCGTCGCGGAAGCGCGCGAGGCCGCCGCCGTCCGTGCCGATCCAGAGGTCGTCTGCGGCGGTCGACGAGAATCGCCTGGACGATGTCCGACGGGAGGCCGTCCTTCTTCGAGTAGGTCGTGAACTTCCCGTCGCGGAGGCGGCGAGGCCGCCGCCGTCGGTGCCGATCCAGAGGTTCCCGTCGCCGTCGGCGGCGAGCGACCAGACGTGATCGGCGGGAAGGCCCTGCTTCGACGTGAACGCGCGTGAGCTTCCCCTCCTTGAGGCGGTTCACGCCCCCGTTGCGTGCCGACCCAGAGCGCGCCGTCCCGATCCTCGGAGAGCGTCAGAACGCGGTCGTCGTCAGGCCCTCGCGGGTCGTGTAGGCGGTGAACTTTCCGTCCTGGAAGCGGTGGAGTCCGCCCCAGGTCCCGACCCAGAGGCGCTCCCTCGTGGTCCTGGTAGAGCGCCTGGACGTTGCTGTTGCGCAGCCCCGGCGCGTTGCCCTTGTCGAAGACGGTGAATGGACGCCGTCGAATCGGACGAGGCCGCGCTCGGTGCCGAGCCAGAGGTAGCCGTCGCGCGTCTGGAGGATCGCCTGGATCGAGTTCTGGGGCAGGCCCTGGTCGGTCTTCCAGACCTGGTGCGCGTACTGGGTGATCGCTTTGGCCGGGTCGAGGGCCGTCGCGGCGCCGGCCGCGAAAAGCATCGCTGCCGCGATCGCCGTGAGGCGCCGGATGGCCTGGCTTGGAGGGGATGGCCGCGCTGGGCCCACGTCTGATTGTATCAAGGCGGGGCGCGGCGGCCCCGTCCGGCGACCTCATTTGCCATACTCGCTCGCCCGAATCCGATGAAGCCACTCATCTGCTGTCTCCTGCCGCGCCCCCCGCATCCCACCCGCGACGGGGGAGCCATCCGGATGTACTTTCTCCTCCGCGGTCTCGCGTCGGAGGCCCGCGTCCGCGCGCTCGTCTTGCGTCCTCCGGACCGGCCGGCCGGCGAGTATCCGGACGGCGTCGCGCCGCTCGAGGTTGCGCATGCGCTCGGAGCGGCGGTTCGGGCACCCGCCATCCTCGAGAGCCTCGGAACACGAGAGGCCTATCCGGCGCTGCTGTACCGGTCCCCGCAGCTCTCTCGCGAGCTCACTCGGATCGTCACCGACGAGCCGCCGGCGCGCGTCGTCGCGCTCTCCTACCATCTCGGCCGGGCCGCCGCGGAATCCGGCGCGCCCTCCTGGGTGGACTTCCAGAACGTGGACTCGGAGATCTGGCGCCGGCTCGGCGAGACGTCGCGGTCGTTGCCCGCACGCCTCTTCGCGAGGGCGCAGGCGCCGCTCGTCGGGGCGTTCGAGGAGGCCGTGCTGCGCGAGGCCGGGGGCGCGTCCTGCGTTTCGCGGCGAGATGCCGCCGCGCTCGCCGCGCGCGCGCCCGGCCGCGACGTGGCCGTCGTTCCCAACGGCGTGGACCTGGCGCGCTACGCATATCGCGAGGTCGAGTCTCCCGATCCGGTTCTCTTCTTCGTCGGCGATCTCGCCTGGGCGCCGAACGCCGACGGCATCCGATGGTTCCTGGACCGGGTCTGGCCCCGGATCCGGCGCCGGCGTCGCGAGGCGCGCGTCGAGATCCTGGCGCGCGAGCGGCCGGCGGACCTCGTCCGAGCGGCGGGTCCGGACGTCCGTCTCGCGTATTCGGACGACACGCGACCCTACTGGGCGCGCGCCGCGGTAGCAATCGTGCCGCTCCTCTCGGGCGGCGGAACGCGGCTGAAAATTCTCGAGGCTGCGGCGTGCGGCGTGCCCGTCGTCTCGACTCGCGTCGGGGCCGAGGGACTGGATCTCGAGGCCGGATCGGAGATCGCGATCGCTGGCGACGCCGCGGAGTTCGCCTCCGAGGTCTTACGGCTCCTCGCCGACGCGCCGGCCGCGCGGCGTCAGGCCGAGGCGGCGCGGCGCAAGGTCGCGGCGCGATACGGGTGGGACGGATCGGCGCGGCGTTCGCGCGCGCCGTTCTCGAACGAAGCCCGGCGCGATGACCCCCGCCGCGGCCATCCTCCTGCTCGTGTCGGCGTGGCTCGCCATCTGGTCGTACCTGCTCTACCCGCCGTGGATCCGTCGGCTCGCGCGCCGGGCTCCGCCGCTCCCGGTTCCGACGCCGCAGGGCCCGCCGCCATCCGTCGAGGTACTCGTGGCCGCGGCCGACGAAGAGCGGGTGATCGGAGCGCGCGTCGAGGACCTGAAGGCCCAGGCCTACGGCGGACCTCTTGCGATCGCCGTCGGATGCGACGGATGCGCGGACGGAACCGCCGGCGAGGCGCGGCGGACACTCGGCGGCGCCGGCCGCGTCGTCGAGTACCCGGAGCGCCGGGGCAAGGCCGCGGTCCTCGACGATCTCGTCTCGTCGTCGACGGCCGACGTTCTCGTCTTCACCGACGCCAACACGCGCTTCGAGCCGCGGGCCGTGCGCCGGCTCGCGGAAGCCTTCGCCGATCCGGCCGTGGGCGCGGCGTGCGGGCGGCTGTCGCTCGAGGCCGCGGACGGGAAGCCGTCTCCGGAAACCGCCTTCTGGGACTGGGAGACCGCGACTGAAGCAGGCGGAAGGGAGGCTCGGCGTCTGCCTCGGCGCCAACGGCGCGATCTACGCGGCGCGGCGGAGCGCGGTGCTCCCGCTTCCGCCGGGGACACGACTCATCGACGACCTTCTCATCCCCGCGCGCGCCGCGGGCGGACGGCGCGCCTCGGTCTTCGCGGCGGAGGCCGTGGCGCGGGAGGCGCTCCCCGCCCGCCTGCGGCCGAGATGTCGCGCCGCTTCCGCATCGGCAGCGGGCGCCGGGCAGGTTCTGCGGCGCGAGCGCTGGCTCTGGGATTTCCGGAAGCGACCGCTGCTCGCGTTGGTCTTCTTCTCGCGCAAGGCTGCGCGCTGGCTGGCGCCGGTCGCCGCGCTCCTCGCCGCCGTCGCGGCGCTCGGCAAGCCGCGCGCTCCGGCCCTACGCCGCGGGAGCGCTCGCCGCCGCTGCGGCGCTGGCCCTGTCTGCGCTCGGATCCGGGGTGCCCGGGCCGCCGGGGCAGGCTCTATTATTTCGCCGTGATCAATCTCGCGCTCTCGGCCGGCGTTCTGGCCGGCTTTCTCGGCTACCGGCGGCCGGCCTGGAAGCCGGTCTCCCGGCGGACTTGAGCGCCGCGCGGCCACTCGGCCTTTCGCCCGGTGGCCGCTCGCCGGCGACGTCGCGATCGCCCTGGCGCTCTACCTCGTCGTTCCTCTTGCGGACGCGCGTGTCGATCCCGGGCACGGAGACGCTGCTGCCCCTCGAGAAGGTGCGGTTCACGCTCGGCAACTCGTGCTCGTCGCCGCGGCTGCAGGGGATCTCGCTCTCGCTCTTCGGTCTCTACGGGGCGCACGAGCGGTTTCGCGAGCCGCTGGCGCGGCTGCTCGTGCCGGCCGTTCTGCTCGAGCTCGTGATCCTCTCGTCGATCTACTTCCTCGCGCTCGCGCAGCCCTACTCGTTCCCGCGATCGGTCCTCGTCCTCTACGTCGTGCTCGACCTCGCGCTGCTCGCGCCCTGGCGCGCGGCGCTCGACCGGCTCTTCCCACAGCCGCGGCGCCGTGCGGCAATCGTGGGCGCCGGGCCGGCGGCGGCTCTCATCGCCGACGCGATCCGGCGGCATCCCTGGACCGGTGTCCGAGATCGTGGGCGCGATCGGACCGGCCGGAGACACGCCCGGTCTCGCGCACCTGGGAGAGATCGGAGCGCTCGTCGAGATCGCGTCGCGAGAACGGATCGACGACCTCATCCTGACGCCGGAGGGGCCGTCCTGGCGGGACCGACTCGCGTCGGCGCTGCCGCCCGAGTTGCGATCGCGAGACTGCTCGTCTGGCCCTCGCCGTTCGAGACGATGATCGGCCGGCTGCGCTTCCGCATCGTCGGGGATCTGCCGCTGCTCGAGGCGAAGGTGCGCCCGCTCGAGGGCCTCGGCGCGGCCGTCAAGCGCGGCTTCGACGTGGGCCTGGCGGCGCTGCTGCTCGTGCTCCTCGGGCCGGTGCTGGCCGTCGCCGCGCTCTTCGTCGCGGTGACCTCGCGCGGGAGGCGCCTTCTACCGGCAGAAGCGGGTCGGCAAGGACGGACGGCGTCTTCGAGCTCTGGAAGCTCCGCACGATGCGGCCCGGGCGCCGAGATCGAGACGGGCGCCGTGCTCGCGACTCCGGACGACCCGCGCGTGACGGTCGGTCGGGCGCCTGCTGCGCGCCGCGCGGGTCGACGAGATCCCGCAGCTCTGGAACGTGGTCGCGGCGACATGAGCCTGGTCGGGCCGCGGCCCGAGCGGCCGGAGTTCACCGAGCGTTTCTGCGGAGACCGTCGCGGGATACGCGTCTGCGCCACGCCGCGCGTCCGGGGCTGACGGGCCTCGCGCAGATCTCCGGGGACTACGCCTCGCGAGCCGGAGATCAAGCTGCGCTACGATCTCGCCTATTGAACAACTGGTCTTTCGGGCTCGATCTGGCGATCCTTCTGCGCACGCTGCCCGTCGTCCTGACGCGGCGGGGGATCTGACGTGGCCGCGAGGATCCGCCCTCCGGCGACCGCACGCTCGCGAGCGGCGGCCGCGCATCGCCGTCGTCATGCCCGCCTACAACGCCGAGAAGACGCTCGAGCGCACCTACGCCGACATTCCGGCGAATGCGGTCGACGACATCATCCTCGTGGACGACGCGCTCGCGGGACCGCACGGTCGAGATGGCGCGCCGGCTGGGGCTCCACGTCGTCGACGCACGCGAGGAACCGCGGCTACGGCGGGAACCAGAAGACCTGCTACCGCACGGCTCTCGAGCGCGGCGCCGACATCGTGGTCATGGTGCACCCCGATCACCAGTACGACCCGACGGTCATCCCCCACCTGATCGGGCCGCTGCTGCGACGGGACAGTGCGACGCCGTCTTCGGCAGCCGCATGCTCGGCGGCAGTCCGATCCAGGGCGGCATGCCGAAGTGGAAGTACCTCGGCAACATCTTCCTGACGGCGATCGAGAACGCGACGTTCCTGATCTACCTGACGGAATACCACAGCGGATTCCGCGCCTACACGCGGCGGTACCTCGAGGCGGTCGACCTCGAGGCGAACTCCGACGGGTTCGTCTTCGACACCGAGATCATCGCGCAGGGCATGGCGAAGGGCCTGCGCATCCGCGAGATCCCGATCGAGACGCGCTATTTCGACGAGGCCTCGCAGATCGCGTTCGGCCCGTCCGTGCGCTACGGCTTCGCGATCCTGAAGACGATGCTGCTCTACAAGCTCCACGCCTGGGGAATCTGGTCGGCCCGATCTTCCGCGCGCCTCGCAAGTAGTGCGGGGTGTCGCTTCAGTCCGGGAGAGGCGGAGGCGTCAGACATCAGTCCCGCCTGCAGATCGTTCTCGCGGCTTGGCGCGACGTCTTCCAGCAACCGCTTCGACGCGCTGCGGGGAGAGCGGGTGCGAGCGCCGGGCTGATCCAGCAGGCCCGCAGGAGCGCCGTCTGCGCTTCGGGTCGCTCTCCGGCGAGCGCGTGGGCGCGGCCGAGGTTCAGGTCGATCTCCGCGCGCTCGCCCGTCGCGAGCGCGTCCCGGTAGAAGTCGAGAGCCTCGAGCCCCTGGCCGGTGACGAGCCGGGCGGAGCCGGCGAGAAGCCGCGGCCGCGGATCGCCGGGAAGGCCGGCGCGTCGCGCGCGGCGGCGAGCACGGCGGCGCGGTAAATCTCCGGGCGCGCCTCCGCCGAGGACGCGCTCCGCGAGGGCGCGTCGCAGCGCATCGCTGCCGCGGCGGACTTCGCGCTCGCCGCGGTAGCGCGCGATCTCGGGCCGGCAGGAGCGCGACCAGGGCGACGGCGGCGGCGAGGCGCAGGAGGTCTTCACGCGCGCCTCCGACCCGAGTTCCGCGGAGACGCGCCAGGCCCGTCCCGCGGCGAGCAGCAGCGGGATCGCCGAGATCGGCCGCTGGAGCGGAAACCACGTGAGCGCGCCGACGCGCGCCCGCGACGAGCATCGCAAAGGAGGAGCGACGCTTCGGCCGACGCGGGGCCGCCCCGGCGCGCCGCGCGGGCCAGCGCCGCGAGCAGCGCGACCGACGGCGCCGATCGCCGCGACGCCGGCGAGGCCGCCTTCGGCGACGGCCTGGAGGCGGCTCGGAGTGGGCCTCGCCGTAGGAGCTGGTGACGAGGGGGTTCACGAAGCGCCGGCGCGCCCGGATCTCCGCCTTCAGCCGGTGGCGGCACGAACTCCGCCGAAAACGTGCCCGGACCGAATCCCGATCACCGGGCGCTCGCGCGCCATCTCGGCGGCGGCGGCCCACGGCCCGCCGCGATAGGTCACGAGCGCGTCCCAGTCGCCCCGTCGCGCCGCCAAGACGGCGTCCGCGACGCGCGTCCGCGCGGGCCGGTAGAGCGCGAACGCGGCGGCGGTCAGCGCCGCGACGGCGACGATCGGCAGAAGAGCGCTCGCGTCCGCGCCGCGCGAGAAGGAGCGCGACCGCGCCGGCGGCGAGCGCCGTCAGGGACGTCAGGTTCTGGTTGACGACGAGGTCGGCGACGAAGAGCGCGAGACCGACGCGTGGCGAGCACGCGCGTGGCCGGCCGGCGGCGCTCGAGCGCGAGCGCCGAGCGCCGCGACACCCGCGAGGGCGAGAGCGAGGGCGAGATAGCCGACGTTGCCGGCGAAGGCGCCCGTCGCCCCGCGCGCGCCGGTCACTTCGATCGGCAGAGGCCGGTAGATGCCCCAGCCCTGCAGGAGCGAGACCGTCAGCGTTGACGGCGCAGAGCGCCGAGGAAGAGCCGAAGGAGCGGCCGCGCCGTAGCGCGCCGTGACGCGCGAGGCGCCGAGGGGCAGCAGGAGCGAGAAGACGAGGAGACCCCGCAGGGCGTCGAGCGACATCGCCCGGCGCGGGGAGGCGAGAGCGGAGACCACGGCGCCGGCGAGGGCCGCCACGGCGAGCACGAGCGCGGCTCGCGAGAGCCGTCGGGGCGCCGCGCCAGAGGGAGCGAAACGGAGTTCCGACGCGCCGGAACGGCCACAGGAACGCCGCGGCGGCGGCGACGGCGACGAAGACGAGCGCCGCGAGCGCGCTTGGGCGCGTCGAAGGAGGCGTCGGCCGCCGGATCGACGAGAAGCGCCGTGCCCGCGAGCGCGGCGGCGAGGGCCGCGGCCGCCACCATCGCCGGACGGTCCGCGGCCCGGGGCGGCGGTCGGCGCTCTTTTTCCGCGGCGGGACACGCGCGGATTAGAGCAGATTTTGGATTTTCGAACGGCGGCCGTGCGTTGTCATGGGCGACGCCCTTCGCCCCGCGCACGGCGTTTCCCGAAACGGTTATGCTCGATCCCTCGCCATGAGAACCGGGTCCCGTCCCCGCCGCCGCGTCTCGCTCCATCTCTGGATGTACCGGCGGCGCGCTGTCGATCCTCGCTGTCCCTCGCCGGTGTCCTTCTCGCGGCGACGCTCGTGGTCGGATATTTCACGCGCGTCGTCGTGACGCGCTTCGACGGCCGGCGCTGGAACCTGCCCTCGCGCATCTATTCCGACATGGCCGTCTGGCGCCGCGGGCGACGGCGGCAGCGCCGGACCGACTCGCGCGGAAGCTCGAGCGGCTTCTACTACCAGGAGACGTCGGACGCGCCGTCCGCGGCCGGGGACCTACCGGCGCGCGGGAACGCGGTCGAGGTCTGGACGCGCGGCTTCCGCTATCCCGGCCGACTCTTCCGCGGTCTGCCCGTGCGCGTCGAATATCGGCGGCAGCGCCGTCAAGTCGATCGCGTCGTTCGACGGCGAACGCCTGGCCGCGCTCGTCCTCGAGCCGGAGCGGCTCGGCTCGGTCTTCGGCGAGGAGTTCGAGGACCGCACCGCTCGTCCGCCTCTCGGACGCGCCGCAGCACGCTGATCGACGCCGATCCTCGTGACCGAGGACCGGGACTTCTACCGGCACACCGGCGTCTCGGTCCGCCGGCAGCCTCGGCGCGGTCGTCTCGAACGATGACGGGCGGCGCCGACGCAGGGCGGCTCGACGCTGACGCAGCAGCTCGTCAAGAACCTCTATCTCTCGCCGGAGCGGACGCTGCGGCGCAAGGCGGTCGAGGCGATCATGGCCGTGATCCTCGACGCCCGCTACTCGAAGGACGAGATCCTCGAGGCGTACCTGAACGAGATCTACCTCGGGCAGCACGGGTCGATCGCGGTCACGGGCGTCGGCGAGGCGTCGCGCTACTACTTCGGCAAGCGAGGTCGCGGACCTCGACCTCGCGGAGTCGGCGACGCTCGCCGGCATGATCCGGGCGCCCAACGCGTACTCGCCGGCTTCCGCAATCCCGAGACGGCGCGGCAGCGGCGCGACCTCGTCCTGCGCCTGATGCGCGAGGAGGGCAAGATCGACGAGCGCGCAGCTCGCGCGCGGCGCTCGCGGAGCCCGTCTCGCCGCGGTCGCGCGTCGCGGAGCGGACGAGCGCGCCGCACTTCGTGGACTTCGTCAAGGCGGAGCTCGCGGAGCGCTACGGGCAGAAGCTCAAGACCGAGGGCCTGCAGATCTACACGACGCTCGACGTCGACCTCCAGCAGGCGGCGCAGCGCGCGGTGACGCAGGGGCTCGAGACGCTCGAGAAGACGTACCGGCGTCTCGGCGCTCGCCGTCGAAGGCAGGCGCCGCTGCAGGGCGCGCTCATCGTGCTCGAGCCCGAGACGGGCGGCGTGCGCGCCCTCGTCGGCGGGCGCGACTACCGCCTCTCGCAGTTCAACCGCGTCACGCAGGCGCACCGCCAGCCGGGCAGCCTCTTCAAGCCGTTCGTCTACCTGGCGGCGCTTCTCGCGCCGCGACCTCGACCCGCCCGATCACGCCCGGCGACGATCCTCGTGGACTCGCCGATCACGGTCGAGTGGGGCGAGAAGAGCCGACGAGGAGATCGTGGACGCCGCGCAACTACGACGGGGAGTATCCGCGGGCCGATGTCGGCGCGCCAGGCGCTCGAGCGGTCGATCAACATCCCGACCGTGCGCGTCGTCGCTGACGGCGGGCCTGCCCACGGTCGTCGGCGCGGCGCGCGCACGCCGGCATCGGCTCGCGCCTGCGGGGCTATCCGTCGGTCGCGCTCGGCGCCTTCGAGATCTCGCCGATGGAGATCGCCGGCGGCCTACGCCGTCCTCGCCAACAGCGGCGTCCGCGTGCGCGCCGAACGCGATCGTCGGCGTCATGACCGGCGACGGCCGCGTGCTCGACCGCAAGGAGACGCCGCTGGAGCCGGCCCTGCCGGCCGACGCGGTCTTCCTCGTCGAACTCGATCCTGCAGGGCGCCGTGGACCGCGGCACCGGCGGCGGGCGCGCGCGCGGGCGGCCTCACGGGCGTGCTGGCGGGCAAGACCGGGCACGACCAACGACGGCCGCGACGCCTGGTTCGTCGGGCTTCTCGCCGCGGTTCCTGGCGGCGGTCTGGGTCGGCTACGACGACAACCGCGGGCTGAACCTCTCGGGCACGCAGGCCGCCGTGCCGATCTTCGCGGACTTCTCGAAGGCGCTGCCGTCGCAGTACTTCGCGGAGGGCTTTCCGGTGCCCTCCGACATCGTCACCGCGGAGATCGATCCCGAGACCGGGTTCCTCGCGACGCCGCGCTGTCCCGCAGCGGATGACGGAGGTCTTCATCGAGGGAACGGCGCCGACGACGGATCTGCCGCGCTCCACCGCGGCTTCCTGCGGACGCTGACTGGACTCGGACGTGCCCTCGACTTCCTGATAAGTTCGCCGTTTCGATGACACGACCGCCCGAAGCCCCCTCCGTCCGTCCCCCATCCGGATCCGGGGAGCCCGGACCCACAACCTGAAGGACGTCTCCGTCGACGATCCCGCTCGGGCGGCTGACGGTCGATCACGGGCGTCTCGGGCTCGGGCAAGTCGTCGCTCGCCTTCGACACGCTCTACGCCGAGGGGCAGCGGCGCTACGCGGAGTCGCTCTCGACCTACGCGCGGCAGTTCCTCGAGCGGCTGGACCGGCCCGACGTCGACTCGATCGAGCCCGTGCCGCCGGCCATCGCGCTCGAGCAGAAGAACGGCGTGCGCAACGCCCGCTCGACGGTCGGGACGCAGACCGAGATCCACGACTCGCTGCGGCTGCTCTTCGCCCACGGCGGCACGACGTCCTGCCCGGACTGCGGCGAGGCGGCCGTTCCGGGCGGCGTGGACCGCGCCGTCGAGGAGCTCGTGCGCGCGCCGGAGGACGGCGCCGCGCCGACGCTCGTCGCGCCGATCGCCTGGCGCGGACCGCGGCCGGCGCCGGCGACGCGCCGCGAAGCGCCGGGCGCGAGCGAGGAGCGCCTGCGGCTCGCGGAGTTGAAGCGCGCCGGGCTTCTTCCGCGCCGCTGACGCCCGACGGCGAGACCGTCGAGATCGGCGAGACGGTCGAGGCGCTCCTGGACGCGGAGGGGCGCCTGCCGCTCGTCGTCGGGCGCTTCGTCGTTCGGCGAGGCCGCGCGGCCCGAGATCGCCTCGGCGGCGGAGACGGCGTTCGCGCTGGCCGGCGCGCTCGAGGCCGTCGCGAGGACGGCCGCGTCCGGACGTTCCGCGCGCGGCCTCCACTGCCCGCGGTGCGGCCGCGAGTTCCGCGACCCGACGCCGCCGCTCTTCGCGTTCAACTCGCCGCTCGGCGCCTGCCGGCCTGCCAGGGCTTCGGCCGCGTGATCGGCGTGGATCTCGAGAAGGTCGATCCCGGACCGCAGCCTCACGCTCGCGGAGCGGCCGGTCGCGCCCTGGAACACGCCGGCCTACGAGTCCGCCTACGACGATCTCTTCCGCGCCTGCCGCCGCTACTCGGTGCGGACGGACGTCCCGGTCTCGCGCCTCTCGGCGCACGAGCGCGAGGTCCTGATCGAGGGGCGCGGCGATTTCTACGGCGTCCGCGGCTTCTTCGACTGGCTCGAGACCAAGCGCTACAAGATCCACGTCCGCGTGCTGCTCGCGCGCTACCGCGCCTACACGCTGTGCGCCGCCTGCCGCGGCGCGCGGCTGGCGCCGCGCGGCGCTCTGGGTGCGCTTCCGCGGCCGCACGATCGCCGAGCTCGTCGGACCTGCCGCTCGCGGACCTCGACAGCTGGTTCGTCGAGACCTGACGCTCTCGCCGGCCGAGGAGGAGCGGCTGTCGTCGGTCGTCGCGGAGCTCCGGTCGCGGGTGCGCTACATGAACGACGTCGGCCTCGACTACCTGACGCTCTCGCGCGCCGGCGCGCACGCTCTCGGGCGGCGAGGCGCAGCGGATCGGCCTCGCCGTCGGCGCTCGGCGGCGCGCTGACCGGCACGCTCTACGTCCTCGACGAGCCGACGATCGGGCTGCACGCCGCGGACACGCGGCGGCTGCTCGGGATCCTGCGGCGGCTGGCCGACCGCGGCAACACCGTCGTCGTCGTCGAGCACGATCCGGAGGCGATCGAGGCGGCCGACCACGTGATCGACCTCGGGCCCGGGCGCGGGCAGCCGCGGCGGCCAGCTGCTCTTCGAGGGCACGCCGCGCGCGCTCGCGCGCGTGAAGCGCCTCGGCGACCGGCGAGCTGCTGCGCGCGGCGGCGCGAACTCCGACGACGCCGCGGCTCCCGAGCCGGCGCGGCGGCGCGGCCGGCCGGCGCGCCTCGTTCCGTTCCGCCGCGCCGAGGGCGCCGTCACGATCGTCGGCGCGCGCGCAGCACAACCTGAAGAACCTGACCGTCCGGCTGCCGCTCGGGCGCCTCGTCGCCGTCGTCGGGCGTCTCGGGCTCGGGCAAGTCCACGCTCGTGCGCGACATCCTGCTACAACACCTACGCGCGGCGCGTCAAGGGCGCCGCGCAGTTCGACGTCGGGGCGCACGACCGGATCGAGGGGCTCGAGGCGATCGCGGACCTGCTGCTCGTGGACCAGAGCCCGCTCGGCCGCTCGGCGCGCTCGAACCCGGTGACCTACATCAAGGCCTGGGACGAGATCCGGCAGCGTCTTCGCGCGCTCGGCGCGCGCGGTCTCGCGCGGCATCACGGCGCGCGACTTCTCCTTCAACTCGGCCGGCGGCCGCTGCGAGGCGTGCCGGGGCACGGGCTGGCAGACGATCGACATGCAGTTTCTGGCCGACGTGACGGTGCGCTGCGACGTCTGCGACGGGCGGCGCTTCCAGGGCCGCGTGCTCGGCGTGCGCGCTGGCGCGGCAAGAACATCGACGACGTGCTCGAGATGACGGTCGAGGACGCGGTCGGCGTTCTTCGCCGGCGGAGGAGAAGATCGTGCGGCGGCTCGCAGCCGCTGCTCGAGGCCGGCCTCGGCTACCTGCGGCTCGGCCAGCCGACGGCGACGCTCTCGGGCGGCGAGGCGCAGCGGCTGAAGCTCGCCGCGTTCCTCGGGATCCGGCCCGGCCGCCGCGCGCGGCGCGCTCTTCCTCTTCGACGAGCCGACGACGGGCCTCCACGCCGCGCGACGTCGACCGGCTGCTCGCGACCCTGCGGCGCCTGCTCGCGCGCGGCCACTCGATCGCTCGCCGATCGAGCACCACCTCGGAGTTCCTCGCGGCCTCCGACTGGATCGTCGAGCTCGGGCCGGGCGGCGGAGAGGAGGGCGGCCGCGTCGTGGCCGAGGGCCCGCCCGAGGAGATCGCGCGCGCAACCCGGCGAGCCTGACGGGACGGTTCCTCGCCGAGATGACGGCGCCGCCCCTGCCGCCGGGAGAGCGAAAGGCGCGCGAAGGCCGGGGTTAGCGCGGCGCCGCGGCTCCCGCCTTCGCTTTGGAGCCTCCAGGAACTCCTTCAGCCCGTCGCGCCCGGGCCAGCCCTCCATTCGGGCGATCTCCTTGCCGTCGGGCGACGCGACGATGAGCGTCGGGAACGCGCTGACGGCGTATCTGTGCTGAAGCTCCTCGACGAGCGGCGGGTTCTTGCCCTCCTCGCTCTCGCGGTCGATGACGCGCGCCGGCACGAACGTCCCGTTCGCGTAGCCGGCGAGCTCCGCGTCCCCCCAGCCTTCCTTGTCGAGTCGATGGCAGGGACCGCACCAGGCCGCCGTGAAGTCGTAGAGGACGGGACGGCCCGCCGACGCCGCGTCGCGCGGGGCCTTTTCGGCCGCGACCCAGCGCACGAGCGGCGGGTCCGCGGCGGGCGCCGCGGCCTTCTTTCCGGCGTCCGACTTCTCCATGACGCGCCGAGACGACGCGAAAGAGCAGCGCCGCGAGCAGCACGAAGAAGATCGCGCCCGAGAGCTTCGATTGCGATCCGCGCGGCGCGAGCGCCGCTTCCGACCCGATCCGATCAGTCGCTGTCCATACGAAAACTCCCGCCGGCTGAAAATGAGCGCCGCCAGCGTCAGAAATACCACGACCGCGAGAACGAACTGCCCCGTCGGCTCGCCGAGCGCGTGCCGGCCGCGCAGGACCTCGCTCCAGTCCACTTCGGGCAGGACGTTCCTCCGTGCCTCCTCGCCGGCCGTCGTGAGCCAAGTCTTGCGGAGCGTCCGGCCGAGGCCCGGCACGACCTGCAGCAGGATCGACAGCAGGATGTAGGCGAGGACGTCGGCGTACCCGCGCAAGAAGGTCGAGAAGAAGAGCAGGATCGAGGCGAAGAGGCTCGCGTTCAGAAGCGCCGCCCCCACGCCGCGGGCGAGCGACTCCGGCGACACGGCGGATGACGACACCGCGCCGAGGGCCCGGGGCAGCACCACCGAGAGGAGCACCGTGAGGCCGCAGGTGCCCGCGAGAAACGCCGCGTACGCCGCGAGGATGCCCAGATACCGGCCGAAGAGGTAGGAAGTGCGGCGGATGGGCCGCGCCAGGATCATCTGGAGCGCGCCGCTCGAGGCGTCCCGGGAGACCGAGCCCGCCGCGATCAGAACGATCGCGAGAAAACCGCTCTCGAGCGCGCGCTCGGGCTCGGACAGCGCGGCCTGGATGGCGGTCAGGAGCGCCAGGACGCCGAGCGCCGTCGCCATCGCGGGGGAGCCGAAGCGCTGCCGCAGGAAGCGCCGCACCATCTCGATCACGTGCGGCCTCCCGTGCGGAACAGCTCTTCGAGGTCGGCCGACGACCGCGCCTCGAGCACCGGGACGTCGGCGAGCGCCAGCGACTTCACGGCGCGGGCGAGGTCCTCCTCCGCGGAGACGGGAAGGCGAGCGTGCCGTCGGGCAGGGCCTGCGCCAGGATGCCGCCCTGCGCCAGCGCCGCGACGGCCGCCTCGACGCGGTCGCCGGGCACCCGCACGGAGGCGCGCCGCGGCGCGGGCGTCTCGCCGCGCAGCGTCTCGGTCTGCGTCACGCGGCCGCCCGTCGAGGAACACGACGCGGTCGCAGACCCGCTCGACCTCGGGCAGCTGGTGCGAGTTCAGCACGATCGTCGCGCCGCGCGCTTTGGCCTCGAGGATCCGGTCGCGTACGATGGCGACGCCGAGCGGGTCGGTGCCCGAGGCGGGCTCGTCGAGGAAGAGGAGCTCCGGGTCGCGCAGCATCGCCTGGGCGACGCCGATCCGCTGGAGCATCCCGCGCGAATAGCCGGAGAGCTTCCGCAGCAGGACGCCGCCGTCGAGTCCCACGCGGGCCGCCGCGGCGGCCACTTCGCGCGGCCGTGTCGCGGGGGTCGCCGCCGGCGAGGCGCCAGTGATGCGCGAGGAAGCGCGCGCCGCGTCAGGTCGCGGTCGAAGCCCAGCCGCTCCGGCATGTAACCCGTCCGGGCGCGGACCGCGAGGTCGTCGGGCGCCAGGCCGCCGACCGTGACCGTCCCGGGGTCGGGGCGCAGGAAGCCCGAGCAGGCAGGAGAGGAGCGTCGTCTTCCCGGCGCCGTTGGGGCCGATCAGCCCGACCGTCTCGCCGCGGCGGACTTCGAGCGAGACGCCCGTCGAGGGCCCGCGTGCGCCGCCCGAAGCGGCCGTAGGTCTTGGAGACGTTCTCGAACGGCGATCACGTCGGGTCTACGAGCGAGATCCGGGGAATGCACGATCGCTATCTTCGGGATCGTTCTTCGCGTTTTTACGTCGGCTCGATGATCGAAGTTCAGAACCTCACGAAGACGGTACTCCACCCAGACCGCCGTGGCGGACGTCACCTTCTCGGTGAAGCAGGGGGAGATCGTCGGGTTCCTCGGCCCCAACGGGGCGGGGAAGACGACGACGATGCGGGTGCTGACCGGCTTCCTGCCGCCGACGTCCGGCACGGCGCGGATCGCCGGCCACGACGTCGTGACGCAATCGCAGGCAGGCCCGCGCGGCGCTCGGGTACCTGCCCGAGTCCGCGGCCCTCTACCCCGAGATGCGGGTCGCGCGAGTACCTCGCGTACCGGGCGCGGCTCGAGGGCGTCTCCGGGCCGACGGTCAGGAGCGCGGGTCGCCGAGGCGATCGGACCGCTGCCTGCTCGGCGAGGTCGCGCGACCGCAAGATCGACAACCTCTCGAAGGGCTTCCGGCAGCGCACGGCGCTCGCCGGCGCGCTCGTGCACCAGCCGCCGGTCCTGATCCTGGACGAGCCGACCGTCGGGCTCGACCCGATGCAGATCATCAAGATCCGCGAGATGATCCGCTCGCTCGGCACGCGAGCGCGCGGTGCTGCTCTCGACGCACATCCTGCCGGAGGTCGACGCCGTCTGCGACCGCGTCCTCATCATCGACCGCGGCCGCATCGTGGCGGAGGGCACGCCGCAGCGAGCTGCGCCGAAGCTCGCCGGCACGCCGGTCGTCCGTGCGGTCTTCAAGGGCGACGTGGCCGTCCGCGAGGCGCTCGCCGGGCTGCCCGGCGTCCGTGCGAGTCGACGAGGAGCGCGCCGCGGGCGAGACGCGCGCGCGCCTCGAATGCCTGCCCGGCGCCGATCCCGCGCGAGGACATCTTCCGCCTCGCCGTCGAGCGGGGGTGGGTCCTGCGCGAGCTCTCGCGCGAGGCGCTCTCGCTCGAGGACGTCTTCGTCCGCCTGACGCGCCACGACGAGGCCGCGCCGCGCGCCGGCCGAGGAGTCCGCCGCGCCGCAGCCGCCGGAGGCGGCGTCATGAGGAGCTTCTTCGCGATCGTCGGCCGCGAGTGGCGCGCGTACTTCCTCTCGCCCCTCGCCTACGTGATCCTGGCGGCGTTCCTGGTCATGAACGGCTGGGTCTTCTGATCGCATCGTCGCGTTCCTGTACGCGTCCGAGCGCCCCGAAGGGGCAGGCGCTCCTCTACCTCTTCACGAACACCTTCTTCTGGATCTTCACCTGCTCTTCATCGTGCCGATCATCGCGATGCGCCTCTTCCCGGAGGAGCGCAAGAGCGGCACGATCGAGGTGCTCCTGACCTCGCCGGTCTCGGAGGCCACGGTCGTGCTCGGCAAGTTCATCGGCGCGCTCGGATTCTTCCTGACGCTGTGGGCGCCGACGCTCGTCTACGTGATCTATCCTGCGCGCGCAGCACGCCGATCGACCTGGGCCCCGTGGCCTCGGGCTACCTGGCGGATCGCGCTGCTCGGGGCGCTACTTCCTTTCGGTCGGTACGTTCGCCTCGGCGCTGACGAAGAACCAGATCGTCGCGGCGATCCTCACCTTCGCGATGCTCATCCCGATCTTCTCGGCCGGACTGCTCGATGTCCTGCTGTCCGACCCGTCGAAGACCGACCTCATCAACTACTTCAACATCTGGGACCACATGGACGAGTTCGCCCGCGGCATCGTGGACACGCGCCGGCTCGTCTACTACGTCTCGCCGACGGCCTTCTTCCTGTTTCTCGCCACCGTCGTCCTGACCTCGAAGAAGGAGACTGCCGTGAGCGTCCGCGGCACGCGCGTCGGCACCGGCGCGGCGGCGATCGCGCTCGCGACGGCGCTTCTGGCCGGCGTCAACTGGCTCGGCACCCGGCACTGGTGGCGCGCCGACTGGACGAAGGCGCACATCTACTCGCTCTCGGAGACGACGCGGAAGGTCCTGACGGACCTCAAGTCCCCGATCCGCGTCACGGTCTTCATGACGCGCCAGTCGCGCGCTCTCCGACGCCGGTTCGCTCGAGCTGCTCGAGTCGCTACAAGGCCGCGGCCCCGCGGAAGATCGAGGTCGAGTATCGTCGATCCGGAGCGCAATCCCGCGCGCGCCGAGCCGCTCGTCCAGGAGTTCGGCATCCGCCAGAACACGGTGGTCTTCCGCTCCGGCGACAAGAAGAAGTACGTCGAGGAGGACAAGCTCGCGGACTTCGACTTCTCGGCGGCCCAGACGGGCGGCGCGCCGGAGATCAAGGCGTTCAAAGGGGAGCAGGCCTTCACGTCCGCGATCCTCGAGGTCACCGAGACCCGGCAGGCCAAGGTCTACTTCACGACGGGCCACGGCGAGGCGACGCTCGACGGCGTCGAGCGCGGCCGCGGGTACTCGGAAGCCAAGCAGCTTCTCGAGCGCGACAACCTGACGGTCGCGTCGTGGGACTCGCTCGGCAAGGGCGACGTTCCGGCCGACGCGACGGCGGTGGTGGTCGCGGGCCCGCGGACGGCGTTCCTCGATCCGGAGATCGCCGCGCTGCAGAAATACCTGGCCGGCGGAGGCCGCGTCCTGTTGCTCCTCGATCCGGTCCTGCCCGACGCCGGGCGGCCCGCCGACGGACTTCGGCCTGGGAGCGCTTCTCGCCTCCTACGGCGTGAAGCTCGCCGACGACATCGTGATCGATCCCGCCAACGCCGTTCCGCTCGTCGGTCCCGAGACGGTCATCGCAAACCACTTCGGCAACCACCCGATCGTGCGGCCGCTGTCCGAGCAGGGGATCCCCGTGCTCTTCCCGGTCGCGCGCTCGCTCGCGAAGGCGGACGTCCAGGACGCGAAGACGCCGCCCACCACCTCCACGACGATGCTCGTCGAGACGACGTCGGAGGGATGGGGCGAGACGGGGCTCGACCGGCTCGACGCGGTCCAGAAGGACGCGAAGGACGTCCCGGGCCCGGTCACGATCGCGATGGCGGTCGGCCGCGCCGACGAGAAGAAGCCGGCCGACAAGGACGACAAGAAGGCCGCGGAGAAGCCCCCGCGGCTCGTCGTCGTCGGAAACTCGCGCTTCGTCGCGAACGGCTCCCTCCAGAACGCGGGCAACGCCAACCTCTTCCTCAACGCCGTCCACTGGCTGGCCGGCGAGGAGAAGCTCGTCGGCATCGCGCCGAAGGCGTCCGAGGCGGCGTCGCTGAACCTCACCCGTCCGCAGGTGAACCGGATCGGGCTCTTCGCCGTGGCGGGGATGCCGCTTCTCGCCGTCATCTTCGGCGTCTGGGTCTGGTACCGGCGCCGCGACTAGCCCGATTTTCGGCGCCGCAACGCCATGTCTGCACGAAAGCTCCTGCTCCTGACGGCCGTCGTCTTCGGGCTTTTCGCGTTCATCGTCTTCTTCGAGCGCAAGATGCCGACGACCGGCGAGCGCCAGTCGAAGGGCGATCTGCACTGGGATCTCCCGGAGGACCGGGTGGTCTCGATCCAGCTCGACCACGGCGGCTCGATCGTCGAGCTGGTGCACGACGGAGACGCCTGGCGTCTCACGCGCCCCGCGCCGTATCCGGCGGACTCGTTCGCCGCCTCGGATCTCGCGCGGCAGCTCGCGCAGTTGCGGCGGGTCGGCGGCGATTCGTCCGAGGCCCGGCCCGAGGACTACGGCCTGACCAAGCCGACGGCGAAGGCCACGATCGTCTGGAAGGACGCCGGCGACGAGAAGAAGAGGTCCACGCGCACGATCGAGTTCGGCATCGACATCCCGGGCACCGACATCGCCGCGGCCCGCGTGGCGGGGCAGACGCGCGTCCTCTTCGTGCCGGCGTCGGTCGCCGCCTCCGTGAAGAAGCCGGCCTCCGACTACCAGAGCAAGGACGTCTTCGGCGGCTCGACGGCCGACGTCGCGCGGCTCGACCTCGAACGCGGCCGGGGGCATCTGCTTCTGACGCAACGCGACGGGATCTGGTGGATGGAGCAGCCCTTGAAGGACCTCGCGGACGCCGACGCCGCTTCGCGTCTGGCGGGCGATCTGACGGCGTTGCGCGTGATCGACTTCCTGAGCGCGGACAAGGACACGCTCGCGACGTGGGGACTCGCGCCGCCGCTCTACCGGGTCATGCTGTCCGACGCGAAGGGGAAGGCGACGACGGCGGAGTTCGGGTCGACGAGGTCCGACGGCAACTCGGTCTACGGACGCCGCGAGGGGCAGGCTTTCACGGTCGCGAGCTCGATCGTGGAGGAATTCTCGAAGGAAGCCGAGGCCTTCCGCGAGACGCATCTGGTCCGATTCGATCGCGCGAAGGCATCGGCGCTCGAGGGGACGTTCGGCGCGGATTCGGTCAAGCTCGAGCGGGGGAAGGACGGCGGATGGAGCGCAGCCGGAAAGCCGGTGCTCGCCGGCTCGGTGGAGGACGCCATGAGCGCGGTCCTCGACCTGAAGAGCAAGTCGTTCCTGGACGAGGGCGAAGCGCGCGCGCTCGCCTCCCGGGCGCCGTCGGGCGAGATCAAGATCGCCGTGTCGGACGGCGAGCCCTGGGATATCAAGCTCTATGCGGGAAACGGAGAGCCGGCGGCCGTCGTCTCGAGGCGCCCGGGCGCCTTCCGGATCGCATCGGATCCGACGGCCACGCTCCTCGCGGCGTTCCGAAAGGCCGCCGCGCCGCCGCCGGCCGCGACGGCCTCTCCAAAGAAGAAGTAACTAGCGCTTCCCCGTCCGGTGGGGAGGCATCTTCTCGGCGGCCGCCTCGAGCTCGGCGATCCGCTTCTTGCGCGCCCGCTCCTTGTCGTCGGTCGTCTTTTCTTTCTTCTCTTTGGCCTTCGAGAACATCGTCGACAGGGAGAGGAGCGCGCCCTTTCCCTTGGGCGGCTTGGTCCGGCGGGCAGTGGCGCCCCAGACCTTGGTCTTCTTGAAGACGGCCTCGGTGAAGTCGGCGTTGGCGAGGTCCGCGCCCGAAAGCGTCGCGCCGGAGAAGTCGGCGCCCATGGCGCGCGCGAAGCGAAGGTCCGCCTCCTGGAGAACGGCGCCGCGGAAGTTCGCGCCGATCAGGAGCGTGCCCGAAAGGTCGGCGTCGAATCCGCGGGCGCCGGAGAAGTCGGCGCGCTTGAAGTTGCCCTGGCGAAAGTTCCCGAGCGAGAGGTCGGCCTTCGCGAAGTTGACGCCCTCCGCCTGCGCCTCCGAGAGGTCCGCCCCGGCGAAGCGCGCACCGGCGAACGAGTGCGGCTTCAGGTTCGCGCGCCGGAGGATCGCCTTCGAGAAGTCCGCCCCCTGAAAGTTCGCCTTTTCGAACTTGGCACCGCGCAGATCCACTTCCGTCAGCTTGGCCTCGCCGAAGCTGACGTCCTGGCCGACGGCATCCAGGAAGACCGCCCGCCGGAGGTCTGTCTTGCGAAGCTTCGCGCGGTCGAAGGAGGCCCCGGTGAAGTTCGCTTCGACGGCGGAGGCGAGCTCGAGATCCGCGTCGGTGAACTCCGCTTTCTCGGCGTCCGCGGCGTTCAACGACGTTTGCCGGAGGATCGTGCCGACGAACTTCGCGCGCCGCAAATCGGCGCCGGAGAAGTCTGCGCCCTTCAGGCTCGCCGAAGTGAAGTCCGCGTTGGGAAAGGAGCCGCGGATCGCCGAGACGCCCTCGAAGAGCGCACGCGTGAGGTTCGCCCCGTCGAAGTGCGCGCCCCCGGTCTTGACGCCGCGGAAATTGACCTCCGAGAGATTCGAGCCGGCGAGGTTCGCGTTGGAGAGATCCGCGCCCTCGAGCTTCGCGAAGGAGAGGTCCGCGCCCGCGAGATCCGTTCCGACGAGCGGGCAACCGAGCATCGAGGTGGAGCGGAAGCGCGCGCCGGCCAGGAAGACGCCCGAAAGGTCGAGGAAATCGAGCTTGCAGTGCTCGAAGACGGCGCCCGCGGCCGTCGCGCCCTGCCAGCGCGTGCCGTCGAGCGTCGCGCGAGAGAAGTCCGTTCCGGCGAGAATGGCGCCCGACAGGTTCGCGCGCGAGAGGTCGGCCCGTTTCAGATCCCTTCCCGAGAGGTCCGCCTTCTGGAGATCGGCGTCGGTCAGGTCGGGAGTGACGTTGGGGTTGCGGGCCCGCCAGGCGTTCCAATCCGTCGTGAGCAGGATTCTCGCGTGCTCGGGATTGGACATCGCGACGGCATTGTAGAGGATGTGGGCGGCCCGGGCGGTTACAATGTCGGAAAATGAGCACGACCGTGCCGGTGTCGGCGCCTCTGCGGGCCGATGGACCGCGTCCGCCGCGCCTTGATCGGCGGCCATCCACTCATCTACGTTCAGAGCTGGGAAGAGGTGCGGGTCGAGCGGCTGGCCCAGCACCTCGCCAAGACGTTCTACGGCGCGCCGGTGCCGCTCGGCATCTGGTCCGTCGTCGATGGCCTCGTCGTGGACGGAACGCCGGTGCCCGAGACCCGCGATCCCGTCAAGGCGCTCGAGGCCATCCTGTCCGCGCAGGGCAAGGGTTTCTACCTCCTGAAGGACTTCATCGGATCAAACGATGGGCGCCGAGATCGTGCGGCGCCTGCGCGACCTCTACCGCGCCCTCAAGGACCGCGGCCGCCACGTGATCCTCGTTTCGCCGCGCCTGGCGGTGCCCGAAGAGGTGAAGAAGGAGATCTACGTCGTCGAGTACGAGCTTCCCGACGACACGGAGATCGTGCGCCTGATCGATGCGAATGCCCGCAAGCGCTTCGGTGCGGAGATCGACGAGCCGCGGCATGCAAGCGCCTCGCGCTCGCGCATGCGCGGCCTGACCGCCGACGAGATCGGCCACGTGCTCTCCAAGGTCTTCGCGCAGCGCAAGACCTTCGACGACGCAGCGTTCACGGAGATCCTCGCCGAGAAGGAGCAGATGTCGCAAGAAGGAGGGCGTGCTCGAGTTCGTGCCGCCCGCGCTTCTCGCTCGACGACGTCGGGGGCTACGAGACCCTCAAGGAATGGCTGAAGAAGCGGCGAGCCCTCTTCTCGAAGGAGGCGCTCGACGCGGGCATTCCGATCCCGAAGGGTATCCTGCTCATGGGGATCTCGGGCTGCGGAAAGAGCCTCTGCGTCAAGACGATCTCGACGCTCTGGAACCTGCCGCTCTTCCGCCTCGACATGAACGTGGTCTTCGGGACGGACAACCCCGAGATCCACATTCCTGCGCGCGCTGCGCTCGGTCGAGGCCGTGTCGCCGGCGGTGCTGTGGATCGACGAGATCGAGATGGGCGTGGGCGGTTATCGCGAGGGGCAGGATGCCGTCGATGTCGCGCATCTTCTCGGGGTTCCTGACCTGGATGCAGGAGAAGAGCGCGCTCGTCTTCGTCGCCGCGACGGCGAACCGGATCCACCTCCTGCCGGCCGAGATCATCCGCAAGGGCCGCTTCGACCAGGTGTTCTTCGTGGACCTGCCGAACGAGGAGGAGCGCAAGCAGATCTTCGCGATCCACCTGAAGACGCAACCGCTGCGACGTCGGCGCAGTTCGACCTCGTGTTCCTGGCCAAGGCGACCAAGGGCTGGAACGGCGCCGAGATCGAGCAGGCGGTCGTGTCGGCGGTCGTGGACGCGTATGCCGAGGGCCGGCCGCTGACCGAGGACGACCTGCACCGGATGATCTCGGCGACCGTGCCGCTCTCCGTGACGATGGACGAGCAGATCAAGGCGATCCGGAGCTGGGCGCACGACCGGGCGCTGAACGCTTCGTAGGCGAAGTCGTCAGTTGTCAGTCATCAGTCATCGGTTCCGGACTAAAACTGAAAACTGATAACTGATAACTGACAACTCTTCTTCAATTCCTCCCCGGATCCATCCGCTCTCTTCGATACGGCGCGAAAAGCCGCATCCGCCCGCTCCAATCCCGCAGCCGCGCCGCGAGGGCGTCGCATCGCGCGGGCAGGGCGTCGGTCTCGAGGAGAGCCTGGAGCTCGGCCGGCTCGTAACGCAGCCGCAGCGCGAGCTCCGAGGCGAGCCGCTCCGTTGCGAGCGTCTCGTCCGGCAGGGAAGGCAGGTCCAGCTCCGTCTGCACCGCTTCGAAGAGACGCCGCAGCCTGCGCGCGGCCTTCGCCTCCTCGCCGGCGTCGGGAAACGGAATCGACGCGATCGGCTCGACGTTCGCCAGGCGGTAGGGATCGACCCCCGCTTCCTCGAACGATTCGATAGCGAAAGAGGCCCTGGAGGAGGACGTTGTAGCGCCCGTCCTCGAGCTTCTCGGACTCGACGATCTCGCCGGCGCCGCCGACCGCGAAGATCTCCGGGTCCCTCCCGCCTTCCTCCCAGCCGGGCTTCATCAGCGCCATGCCGATCGTCCGGTCTCCGGTCGAGCGCGTCGGACACCATCGCCCGGTAGCGCGGCTCGAAGATGTGGAGCGGCAGGAGCGTTCCCGGCAGCAGAACGACGCCGGGCAAGGCGAAGAGCGGCAGGCGCCGCGTCATCGCCTGGCGCTCGACGCGGCCGTGGGTGTCGGCGACGGTTTCGGCGCGGCCGCCTGCGCGGCGCGCGCCATCTCGAGGACGAAGGCGGCCGTCTGGCGGATCTCCTCGTCGGTCAGCTTGCCTTCGAACCGCGGCATGGGGTCGTGCCCGAAGCGGATCTGCCGCTCGATCGCGGCCGGGCTGCCGTCGGAGCGCCAGACGCCGTCGATGAGGTTCGCGTAGGGAAACCGGCCCGCGGTGACGGTCTTTCCGTCGCCGTTGGCGTTGTGGCAGGAGGCGCACTTGCGCTCGAAGATCATGCGGCCGGCCATCAGGTCGCGGTTGGATCCGTCGCCGACGGGCAGCCGCCCGCTCGCGGCAGGCGGCGCACACGAGGAGAAAGAGAGCGAAGGCCCGAGCGCCGGAGCACGGCGGGGAGTCTAGCAAGCGCGATTCGTGCGGCTCCGGTTCTAAGGCGCTCATTTATCGCTGATAGCTGCTAGGTCGCGCCCTCGTGGCCGAGCCGCAAGGACCGCGTAGCGGAAAACGTCGCCGGGCAAGTTCTACGTGGACTCCCAGTGCATCGACTGCGACGTCTGCCGTGTGACCGCGCCCGGGAACTTCCAGCGCAACGAGGACCGGGCGCTACTCGTACGTCTTCCGGCAGCCCGAGAATCCCGAAGAGAGCGCCCAGTGCCAGGAGGCGATGGACTGCTGTCCCGTCGAGGCGATCGGCGAGGACGGGGATACTACGGCTAGCCTAGGACGAGCCGAGTGCTCGAGCCGTACAGTCGTCAGTCCTCAGCTTCAGTCCTCGGAAGTACGCGATCGTCCGCCGCAGCCCCTCCTCGAGCGGCACCTTCGGCTCCCAGCCCAGGATCTGGCGCGCCTTCGAGATGTCGGGCTGGCGCACCTTCGGGTCGTCCACGGGCAGCGGCTGGAAGACGATCTCGCTCTTCGTTCCGGTCAGCGTCTGGATCGTCCGCGCGAACTCGAGGACCGACAGCTCGGCCGGATTGCCGATGTTGACCGGCTCGACGCTCGTCCGAGACTGGAGCAGCCGGTAGATCCCGTCGATCAGGTCCGAGACGTAGCAGAAGGAGCGCGTCTGCGAGCCGTCGCCGAAGACCGTCATCGGCTCGCCCGCGAGCGCCTGGCCGATGAGCGCCGGCACGACGCGGCCGTCGCGCGGCCGCATGCGCTCGCCGTAGGTGTTGAAGATCCGCACGATGCGCGTGTCGACGCCGTGGGCGCGGCGGTAGGCCATCGTCATCGCCTCGGCGAAGCGCTTGGCCTCGTCGTAGACGCCGCGCGGGCCGATCGGGTTGACGTTGCCCCAGTAGGTCTCGGGCTGCGGGTGGACGAGCGGATCGCCGTAGACCTCGGAGGTCGAGGCGAGGAGAAAGCGCGCCTTCTTCGCCTTGGCGAGGCCGAGCGCGTTGTGCGTGCCGAGCGAGCCGACCTTCAGCGTCTGGATCGGCAGCTCCAGGTAGTCGATGGGCGAGGCCGGCGAGGCGAAGTGCAGGACGGCGTCGACGGGCCGTCCACGAAGATGAAGTGCGTGACGTCGTGGCGCACGAAGCGGAAGCGCTTCTCGCCGGCGAGGTGCGCGATGTTGCGGGGGTTGCCGGTCAGCAGGTTGTCCATGCGCGATGACCTCGTGGCCCTCGCGCGAGGAGGCGGTCGCAGAGATGGCTCCCGAGGAAGCCGGCGCGCGCCGGTGACGAGACTCGCATGTCGCTCCTTCCGTCACCCTCGCCCGACGCCGGCGTAGTTCCAGCCGGCGGCGCGCATCTCGCGCGGGTCGTAGACGTTGCGCAGGTCGACCATCGTCTTCGACTGCAGGAGCGCCGCCGAGCGCCTCGAGGTCGAGCGCGCGGAACTCGTTCCACTCGGTCGCGAGCACGAGGAAGTCGGCGCCCGCGGCGCAGTCGTAGGCGTCCTGCGCGAAGTGACGTCCGGGCAGGACGGCGCGCGCGTTCTCCATCGGCGGCCGGGTCGAAGGCGCGGACGGCGGCGCCCGCGCGCTGGCAGGTCGCGCGACGACGGCGAGGGCCGGCGATTCGCGGATGTCGTCGGTCTCCGGCTTGAAGGAGAGGCCGAGCACGGCGGCCGTCTTGCCCGGCGAGCGGCCCGGCGGCCTCGCGCGATCTTCTCGATCATGCGCGCCTTCGTCGCGGCGTTGACGCGGATCGTCGCCTCGATGATCTCGAAGCGCGTCGCCGTTGCTGGCGGGCGAGGTCGGCGGCGGCCGCCGTGTCCTTCGGGAAGCAGGAGCCGCCGAAGCCCGGGCCCCGGGTGGAGGAACTTGGCGCCGATGCGCTTGTCCAGACCCATCCCGCGGGCCACGTCGTGGACGTCGGCGCCCATCAGCTCGCAGAGCCGCGCGATCTCGTTGATGAAGGAGATCTTGACGGCGAGGAAGCCGTTGGACGCGTACTTGATCAGCTCCGCCGATGCGACGTCCGTGATCGACGAACGGCGTCTCGATCAGATAGAGCGGGCTGTAGATCTCCTTCATGACCTCGATCGCGCGCGGCGTCGCGAGGCGCCGATGACGATGCGGTCGGGGCGCAGGAAGTCGGCGACCGCCGAGCCCTCGCGCAGGAACTCCGGGTTCGAGACGACGGAGAACTCGTGGCCGCCGTTCTTCTCCGCGAGGATCTCCTCGATCATCTTCCCGGTGCCGGTCGGGACCGTGGACTTCGTGACGACGACCTTGTAGCCGTTCATGTGCTCGGCGATCGCCTCGGCGACCTGGCGGACGAACGTCAGGTCGGGCGAGCCGTCGGGCTTCGGCGGCGTGCCGACGGCGATGAAGATCGCGAGCGCGTCCTCGATGCCGCTCTTCAGGTCCGTCGTGAAGCGCAGGCGGCCCGGCGCGCTCGTTCTTGGCGACGAGCTCCTCGAGGCCCGGCTCGTAGATCGGGATCTCGCCGCTCTGGAGCGCCGCGATCTTCGCCTCGTCCTTGTCGACGCAGACGACGTTCATGCCGAAGTCGGCCAGGCAGGCCCCCGTCACGAGGCCGACGTAGCCGGTGCCGACCATGCAGATGTTCATGCCCGCTCCGTCCGGTTGGGCCGGCTGGAAGCGGGGCGTCGGGCCGCGCGGAGGCTCATCGCGGCGGGGGCGTCGGCGTCCGCGCGCCCGCCGCGACGGGCTGCGGCTGGGCGGCGGCCGTCTGCCGGCGCACCTCTTCGTTGTACTCCTTCTTGATCCCCGACTTCTGCCGGTCCTTGATGAGCCATCGGAGGAGCGCCGACTCGTCGACGCCGACGACGAGGCGGTTGGCGGCGTCGAAGAGCGCCGGATCGTTGATGAGCTTGCCCGCGGTCCCCGTGCCCTCGTCGAGCTTGCGGCCGATCGAGTCCAGGCGCTCCGAGAATTCGAGCAGGTTCTTCGTGAACGCCCGGCCGAATTTCTCGTCGTGCAGCAGGATCGGCAGCGCCCCGTCGCCCTTCTCCAGATTGATCGGTGATCCGCGCCAGCGAGCGCGCCGCGACGGACAGGTTGTCGAGGAGGGCGAAGATCTTCTTCTTGCCCTCCGGATCCGTGAGCAGCGCCGGGATGCGCGCCCTTGGCCGGTCCGCACGCCCTCGTCGATCTGTCGCGAAGAGCGACTGGACGGAGCGGATGCGCTCCGCGCGAGCGAGTCCGCCGTCTCCTTGCCGTACTTCTCGTCGATGAGGAGCCGCCCGACGAGGCCCTGCCCGTTGTCGACCTTCTTGAGGATCGCGTTGAGCGAGCGCGAGCGTCGCGTTGAAGCTGTTGCCGAGCTGCTCGCTCTCGGGGCTGTTGCGACGTGATGGCGCCGAGGAAGCCCTCGCCCTTCTCGGTGCGGCCGAGGATGTTCTTGAGCGACTGGGCGATCGCCGAGAGGTCGGTCAGGAGGTCGCCGCTGCCCTCGAGCAGCTTCTCGATGCCTGCCCCCGGCGCGGCCTGGATGTCGCCGCCGATCGGGATCTCGCGGCTCGTCCGCCGGCCGCCCGCGAGCTCGATGTACTTGTCGCCGAGCAGGCCGATCGTCTTGATCGAGGCCGCGTGCCCTTGCGCAGGCGCGGCGCGACGCGGCGATCGACGTCGTAGACGACGAGGACGGTGCGGTCGCCCGGCTCGGGCGAGAGGTTGACCTCGAGGACGTTGCCGACGTCGACGCCGTTCAGCCGACGGGGTTGCCCGACGACGAGCCCGGCCGCCGAGTCGAAGTGGGTCTCGTACGGCAACTTGCCTTGAAGAGGTTCGCGCGCTGTCCGACCATGAAAGATGCCGATCATCGATCGACGAAGAGGGCGACGAGAACGACGAGCCCGACCCGGAAGCGCCGGCCGACGTGATGTTCGGTGACCACGACTCAAACTCCCTCCGGTCGCGGCCGGGACCGGCCCGGTGCCGCAGGGGAAGCCCATCGAGCGGAAATAGTCCAGAAGCATCGGATGGCCCGCTGCGTGGCGGCCTCCTCGAACGTCCCGAGGAACTGGAAACGGCCCTGGTAGAGGAAGGCGACGCGGTCCGAGACGGTGCGCGCCGTCACGATGTCGTGCGTGACGACGACCGAGGTCGTCTGGAGACGCACGTTGAGGTCCACGATCAGCTGCGCGATCTTTTCGGAAGTCAGCGGGTCGAGCCCCGTCGTCGGCTCGTCGTACAGGATGATCTCAGGCTCGAGCGCGATCGAGCGGGCGAGCGCGACGCGCTTGCGCATGCCGCCGGAGAGCTCCGAGGGCATCTTCTTCTGGATGCCCGGCAGCCCGACCATCTGTGAGCTTCTCGGCCACGCGCCGCGGCGATCTCGGCGGGCGTCTTCTCCGTGTGCTCGCTCGAGCGGGAAGGCGATGTTCTGTTCGACGTTCATCGAGTCGAAGAGCGCGCCGCCCTGGAAGAGCATCGCGAGGCGTCGCCGGACGGGGCGAGCTCCTCCTCGTCGAGCGGCGACGACCGACTCGCCGAACACTTTGACGTCGCCGCTGTCCGGCTGCGTCAGCCCGTTGATGTGGCGCAGCGTGACGCTCTTGCCCGTTCCGGACGGGCCGAGGATGCAGAGCACCTCGCCGCGGTGGATCGTCGAGGTTCACGCCCGCGAGGATGTCCCGGCCGCGAGTAGCGCTTCCAGACGCTCGCGGAACTCGACGACGACCTCGCTCTGAGGCGGCGGACGGGATCGGTCGGTGCGTCATGCGTGCGCTCATCAGCGCCGAGGAAGAGCTTCGTCAGGAAGAAGTCGGAGACGAGGACGCAGATCGAGGCGATGACGACGGTGCGCGTCGTCGCCGTGCCGACCGCCGTCGCCCCGCCCTCGACGTGAAGGCCGTTGTAGCAGCCGATCGCGGCGATCTCGAGCCCGAAGAAGAACGTCTTGCCGAGGCCGCTGGCGATGTCGGAGATCGGGAGCTGCTGCCAGATGCTCGTCGAAGTAGTCCTGCGCCGTCATGCGGAGCTCGAGCACCGCGATCGCGAGCCCGCCGAGGATGCCGAGCACGTCGGCGAGCGCCGTCAGGACCGGCATCATGACGAACCGTGGACAGGATGCGCGGGGCACGACGAGCCGCCGGACGGGCGAGATCGCCATCGCGCGCAGAGCGTCCACCTGCTCGGTCACCGTCATCGAGCCGAGCTCGGCGGTGATTCCCGAGCCGACGCGGCCTCCGACCATCAGGGCCGTCAGCACGGGCCCGAGCTCGCGCACGAGCGAGAGCGACACGACGCGGCCGACGAACAGCTTTCCGCCGAATGCCGCGAGCGAGTACGCCGTCTGGAGCGCCAGCACGCATGCCCGTGAAGAGCGCCGTGATGCCCGTGATCGAGACCGACTTGACGCCGAGCTCGTCCATCTGGTCGGAGCACTTCGAGCGGTAGAAGGGCCGCGTGAAGCACGCCGACGATCGCCTCGCCGACCAGCTGCGGACGGCCGCCGAGGTACTCGACGAATGCTGCTGGCCCTTGCGGCCGAAACGGTCCACGAAGCGCAGCCACCGGATGTTCCGGTAGAAGATCGCCGTGGCCGACGGCTGCGGGGTCGTCGGATTGTTTGCGCGCGATCCGACCATGAGGATGCGCGATTGTATCCGTCCCGGCGGCCTTCTGTAAATGTCGGAGCAGCCGCGACTTGCGGTTACGATGCGCGGCGTTTTCCGATGCGAGCTCTGCGCGCCCTCGTCGTCTGGACCGCCATCGGCGACGCTGACGGTGGCCTTCGGCGTCCCCGCGATGTTCGCCGCGTTCCTGCCGCCGCGGGGCGACTGGTTCCTCCGGTTCGCCCGCGGCTGGGCGCGACTGCGTCCTGGCCGTGTCGGGCGTGCGCGTCGAGGTGCGGCACGCGGAGCGCCTCGCGGATCGCCGCAGCGCCGTCGTCGCGGCCAACCACGAGAGCTTCTGCGACATCCTCGTCCTGCTCGCGACCTCCCGATGTCCGCTGCGCTTCCTCGCCAAGCGCAGCCTCTTTCGGGTGCCGGTCCTCGGCTGGTCGATCGCCGCCGCCGGGCTTCATCCCCGTCGACCGTGGCGACCGGGCCCGTGGCGCGGCGACCATCGAGGCGGCGCTCGGCGGATTCTTTCCGGCGGCCGGTCGGTCGTCGTCTTTCCCGAGGAGACGCGCACGCGGACGGGGGAGCTCCTCGCGTTCAAGACCGGCGCGGCGCTGCTCGCCCTGCAGTCCGGCCTGCCGCTGCTGACCGCTGGGCCTCGCGGGGACGCGTCCGCATCCTTCCTCGCGGGCCGTCTCCCGATCGACGCCTGGCCGGGTGTGCCTCGTCGGTCGGCGAGCCGATCGAGATCGGCGAATCGGCCGGCGGCGCGGGAGAACGGCGCGCGCTGACGGCGCGGCTGCGCGACGCCGTGGATCGGCACTGCGGCAGGAGGCGGCGGACGCTCTGTCCGCGTGATAATCTTCTCGCGGGAGCCAGCGAATGTCCGCCACCACCGATCTGACCGAAGAGAAGGTCCTCGAGGTCCTGCGGACGGTCCGCTTTCCCGGGACTCTCCCGCGACATCGTCTCCTTCGGCTTCGTGAAGGACCTGGCGGTCGGCGGCGGCAACGTCTCGTTCCGCCTCGAGATCACGACCGAGTCGCCGCGCGCAGCCGAGGAGATCCGCGCGACGCGACCGAGAAGCTGCGGTCGCCTGCCGGGAGTCGCCGCCGTCACGATCCGCCTCGACGTCAAGGCGCCGGCGGCCGCGCGCCGCCGCGGGGCGCCGCCGGAGTCCCGCCGCCTCCGGCGAAATCCTGCCGGAAGTGCGGTTCAAGGTCGCCGTCGCCTCGGGAAAGGGCGGCGTCGGCAAGTCCACGGTCGCCGCGAACCTCGCGCTCGCGCTCGAGCGCGTCGGCCACCGCGTGGGCCTGATGGACTCGGACATCTACGGCCCCTCGCAGCAGATGATGATGGGGATCGACGAGAAGCCCTACGTCAACGAGGCGAACCAGATCGTGCCGATCGAGCGCTACGGCGTGAAGGTCATGTCGCTCGGGTTCCTCATGGACGTGGACCAGCCGGTCATCTGGCGCGGACCGATGGTCATGAAGGCGGTCGAGCAGTTTCTCCAGGACGTCGCCTGGGGCAAGCTCGACTTCCTCGTCATCGACCTGCCCCCGGGCACCGGCGACGCGCAGCTGACGCTGACGCAGAAGATCCACCTCTCCGGCGCCGTCATCGTCACGACGCCGCAGGACGTCTCGCTCATCGACGCGCGCAAGGGCCTCGCCATGTTCCAGAAGGTCAACGTGCCGGTGCTCGGGATCGTCGAGAACATGTCGTACTACATCTGCCCGAAGTGCGGGCACCGCGAGGAGATCTTCAAGCACGGCGGCGGACGGCGCACGGCCGAGGAGCTCGCGCGTCCCGTTCCTCGGAGAGATCCCGCTCGATCCGAAGGTCGTCGCGGGCGGCGACGCCGGCGTGCCGATCGTCGGCGGCCGAGCCGAAGTCGGCGGTCACCGAGGCGTACATGCGGATCGCCGACGCCGTCGTCCGCCAGCTCGCGCCGTGAGGCTTCGTTCTCCCGACACTCCCGTTTAGGCGGACGCATGCCGGCGTCGATCGAGCTCGCCTACGGCGGACATCACGGCGCTGCAACGTGGACGCCGATCGTCAACGCGGCCAACGAGGCGCTCCAGCTCGGCTCGGGCGTCGCCGGCGCGATCCGGCGCCGCGGCGGCCCGACGATCCAGGAAGAGTGCGACAAGATCGGCACGTGCCCGATCGGTCGGCCGTCGTGACGGGCGGCGGCGACCTCCCCGCGCGCTGGGTCATCCACGCCGTCGGTCCGGTCTGGCGCGGCGGCGAGCGACGGGGAGGAGATGCTGCTCGCCTCGGCCGTCCGCGCCGGCGCTGAAGCGGGCCGAGGAGGTCGGGGCCGCGTCCGTCGCCCTGCCGGCGATCTCGGCGGGAGTCTTCGGGTTCCCGCTCAAGCGGGCCGCCGAGATCGCGATCGCCGCCGCCCGATCCTTCGCGGCCGACGCCGAAGTACGGTTCAGCGCATCGTGTTCTGTCTCTTCGACGACGCCGTCGCTCGCCGCGTTCGAGCGCGCCTTCTCGGAGGGGTACGGGCTTCGTGCGGGTCCTTCGTCGGCGGCCTGATCGCGCTCCTCCTGTCGCTCGCGCCGCCGGCGGCCGCGGCGTCTCCGCTCCGACAGCGACTTACCCCGCCTGCAGACGGCGCGGAACGTCGGCCTCGCGGCGCTCGAAGAGGGCAACCTTGCCGAAGTCGAAGAAGCGGTTCGCGGAAGTTCGCAAGCTCGCTCCCGCGGAACCCCTCGGATGGGCCGACGGCGCGGTCGCCGCGATGCGCGAAAAGGATCTGCCGGCCGCGCGCAAGCTGCTCGCCGAGGCGGCGCGTCTCGCGCCATCCGACCCGCGCGTCGCCGCGCTCTCGAGGGGTCCTCTTCGAGCTCGAGGGCGAGGACCGACGCGGCCATCGAGGCCTGCGACAAGGCCGCGCAGGCGCGACCGGAAGGACCTCGCCTCGCGATGGTGCGCGGCGCGTCTGCTCTCCGAGAAGCCCGGCGGCCGCGCGCGTGCGATCCGCGCAATCGAGTCGGCCCTCGACCAGGCGCCGGCGAATCTGTTCCTCCTTCTGCGGCTCTCGGACCTGCGCCGGAGCGAGGGCGATCGGGCCGGCGCCTCCGAGGCGCTCGACCGGCTGCTTCTGGCCGCCGAAGGCGCGACCACCGGCGACGGGAAACTCGAGCGCTACACGGCCGAGGCGAAGGCGGCGCTCGACGCCGGGGACGCCGCCTCGGCCGCGCTGAAGTACGCGAATCGTCGAGAACCTGCTTCGCACGACCGCGCGCTACCAGCAGGCGCGGCACGACGTCGAGCCCGGCGTCGTCGGCCTGCCGCTCGAGGACTGGACGCCGACACTCTCGGCGCGGCTCCGGGCCCGTTCGGCGCGCCGATTCCGGTCCGCTTCGCGCCGCGGCGCGAGGAAGGCCTCGCGGCGCTCTCGGGCGTCGCCGACCGTCCGGGTTGCCGGGAAGGATGGCCGGGACCTCGCGTTCGCCGGGAACGCGGGCATCGTCCTCGCGCCGGGCGTCGGACTCCTACCGCGCGGGAACTGCCGATTCCGGGCTCGGCCCGCGCCGCTTCGCTCGCGGTGGCCGACGTGACCAACTCGGGCTGGCTGGACGTCGTCGACGCCGGGCGCGCTCTTCGTCGCGGACGGCGAAAGCTGGAAGAAGACGCCGCTGGCGCCCGGCGGCGGCGACGCCGTCCTCGCCGTTCGACGCCGACTCCGACGGGGACCTGGATCTCTACGTCTCGTCGGCGTCCGGCGACCGCCTCCTGCGCAACAACCTCGACGGCACGTGGACCGACGTGACGGCCGCGGCGCTCCCTGCCGGGGACCGCCTCGCACGCGGCGGTCTCGGCGGACTTCGATCGCGACGGCGATCCCGACCTCGTTCTCGTCCGCGCCTCCGGCGGGCTGGTCGCTTCTCGACAACCTCCGCGGCGGCCGCTTCGCCGAGCGCGCGTCGGGCCTTCCCGTCGTCCGGCGCGATCGTCGGCGTCGCCGCAGGAGACCTCAACGGCGACGGCCGGCTCGGACCTCGTCTGGACGACGGAGGGCGGTGCGTTCGTCGCGTTGAACCGCGGCGACGGAACGTTCGCGGCCGGCGACGCCGTTGCCGTCCGGGGGCGTGCCGCTCCTCTTCGACTTCGACAACGACGGCGCGTTCGACCTCTTCCTGGCGAGCCCGCGCGGCTCGACGCTCTACCGCAACGACGGCGCGGGCGCGTTCACCCGCGTGGACGCGGCCTTCCCGCCGGCCATCGCCGCCGAGGCCGTCGACGCCGACGGAGACGGCGATCTCGACCTCGTGCTCGTGACGCCGACAAGGGCGGCGTCGAGCTTTGGGCCAACGACGGCGGCAACGCCAACGGCTGGATGGACGTCGCGCTCGAAGGTCTCCCGACCGGCTCGGCCAAGGTCAACCGCTTCGGTTACGGTTCGGAGGTCGAGGCAAGCGCGCCGGCGACCTCTACGTCTTCCGCGACGGCTTCGCGGCCGGTCACGCATCTCGGTCTCGCGTCCCGCCGCCGCGCGGACGTGCTGCGCATCGTCTGGACCAACGGGATTCCGCAGAACGTGCTCGACCCGCCCGCGCGGACGGTGCTGCGGGAGGTGCAGCAGCTCAAGGGCTCCTGCCCGTTCCTCTACGCGTTCGACGGCGCACGCTGGCGTTTCGTGACAGACGTTCTCGGCAAGAGCCCCGTCGGGCTTCTCTACGACGGCGTGCACCAGGCCGCCGCCGACACGCGCGAGTGGCTGGTCGTGCCGGGATCGCTGCTCGCGCGGCCGAGAACGGCCGCCTGCGCCTCGACTTCACGGAGGAGCTCTGGGAGACCGTGTACTTCGATTTCGCCGAGCTGCGCGCGGTGGACCACCCGGCCGGCGTCGCGATCGTCTCGAACGAGAAGATGGTGCCGCCGCCGTTCCCGGAGAAAAGACTCTTCACCGTCTCGCGGCCGCTCGTGCCGGCGGCGACCGACGAGACGGGCCGCGACCGAACCGAGGAGATCGCGCGCGAGGACGGCGTCTTCCTCGGCGGCTTCGCGCCGACGCGGTTCCAGGGCGTCGTCGCGCCGCACGACGCTGGAGCTCTCGAGCTCTCGCAGGCGCGGTCCGCCCGCCGCGTCATGCTCTATCTGACCGGCTGGATCTTCTATGGCGACACGTCGCTCAACGTCTCGCTCTCGCAGGGGCAGCGGCCCGAGCGGCCTTCTCCGCCGGTGCTCGAGGTGCCCGACGGTCATGGCGGATGGAAGACCGCGCTGCCTTCGATGGGATATCCCGCCGGCAAGACCAAGACGATGCCGCTCGATCTCTCCGACGTGCTCGACCGCTCGGACCCGCGCGTGCGCATCCGCACGAACCTCGAGATCTACTGGGACCGGATCGCCTACACGGTGGATGAGGCACCGGCCCCGGCCGTCCAGACGCCCGCGCCGCTCGCCTCGGCGCGCCTCTTCTTCCGCGGGTTCTCGCGGATCGGTGCGCGAAGGCGCCGGACTGCCCCGCACGTGTTCCTCCACGACGACGTGGACCCGGCGCCGCGCTGGGCCGACATGGCCGGTCTCTACACGCGATTCGGCGACGTCCGCGAGCTCCTCGCGGCGGTCGACGACCGCTACGTCGTGCTCAAGGGCGGCGACGCCGTGCGGCTCGAGTTCGATGCCTCGAGGCTCCCGCCGCTTCCCGCGGGATGGACGCGCGACTACCTGCTCGTGCTGGACGGCTGGGAGAAGGACGCCGACAAGAACACGGTGGCCGGCCAGACCGTCGAGCCGCTCCCGTTCCACGGGATGGACGACGCGCGGTACGGCTCGCCGGAGCAGAAGTATCCCGACGACGCGGCGCACCGCCGTTTTCGCGAGGACTACCTGACCCGGCCGGGCGGCCCCGACGAGTTCCGGGACGCGTTGCGCCGGCCGTCCGCGCCTTCCCGATGACGCAGCAGGCTCCTCGCCGCGGCGCTCATGGCGCTCGCGATCGTCGCCGCGGCCTCGGACGCTCCGCCGGTGCCGGGTGTTTTCGGGACGTCGACGAAAGCCTCGGGCATCGACTTCCGCATCGGCACGGACCTGCGGCACCTGAAGCTCATCCCGACGATGGTCGGCGGCTGCGCGTTCGGGGACTACGACGGCGACGGCCGCCCGGACCTCTACGTGACCAACTCCATCCCGAAGTGGGGCAAGGCGAACACGAAGCGCTGCGGCCGTCTCTTCCACAACCTCGGCGGCGGGCGCTTCGAGGACGTCACCGACCGGCTCGGGGATCCACGCCTGCGGTCTCGGGGATGGGGGCCTTCTGGGTGGATCTCGACGGCGACGGCCGGCTCGATCTCTATCTGACGAACGTCGGCCCCAACGCCGTCTGGTGGAACCGCGGCGACGGCACCTTCGAGGAGGGACAAGGACACGGGTCTCGAGGACCCGCTCTTCTCCGTCGGTGCGGCCTTCCTCGACTACGACGGCGACGGACGAGCTCGACGTCGCCGTCGCGAACTACCTCGACTCGACGCCGGAGTGGGAGGCGGCGCAGCCGCAGTTCGAGCTGCGCGTGCCCGAGGACTACGTCGGGCAGCCGTCGCACCTCTTTCGCAACGAGGGCGGCCGGAAGTTTCGCGACGTCACGCGCGAAGCGGGCCTCGCCATGGACCCGCGCGGAGACGAAGACCCTCGGCCGTCGCCGTGCTCGACTACGACGGCGACGGGCGGCCGGATCTCTTCTTCGTCAACGACCGCGCGGGCAATCGGCTCTTCCACAACCGCGGCGGCGGGACGCTTCGAGGAGACGACGGCGGAGACGGGCGCCGGCGTGCTCGGCGAGCAGCCGCGCGCGGGGATGGGCGTCGCCGTGGGCGATCCCTTCGGGACGGGCTGCCGAGCCTCTTCGTGACGAACTTCGGCGCCGAGCCGAACAGCCTCTACCGCAACGTCGACGGGCGCGCTCTTCGAGGACGCGGGCGCCGCGTCCGGCGCCGGCCGAGATCGGCCTGCCGTTCGTGCGCTGGGGGACCGCACTTCGCCGACTTCGACAACGACGGCTGGCCCGACCTCTACGCGGTCGGCGGCCATCTCGCGCCGCGCGTCGTGCGTCTGCTCGGCCACTACAAGAGCGGCGCCGCGAAGTACGTCGAGGCGGGCGACTCGGCCTTCGCGCAGCCGACGGTGCTCCTCCACAACACGGGGCGACCGCTTCGTCGAGTGGAAGGGTTCCGGCGACCTCGGCCCGACGGCGCATGGTCGGGCGGGGGAGCGCGGTGGCGGACGTGGACGGCGATGGCGCTCTCGACCTCTTCATCGTGGATCTCGACGGGCGGGCCCGGCTCTTCCGCAATCGCGTCGGCGCACGGCAAATCTGGCTCGAGATCGCGCCGCGTCCCGGAGACGACGCGCCGAACGGTGCTCGGAACGAGGGTGCGCCTCACGGCCGGCGGCCGGACGCAGACGCAGTGGTATCAAGTGTCCGCGTCGTACGCGTCGGGCTCGCTCGTGCCGATGCACTTCGGGCTCGGCGACGCCGACCGCGCGGAGGAGATCGAGATCACGTGGCCCGGCGGCGCGAAGCAGACGCTCCGCGATCTGCCGGCGCGCCGCGTCTACGCGATCCGGCCCGGAGAGGAGCCGCAGCTCATCGATCGCCGGTAGTAGAGTGGCGCCCGCATGATCCCGATCGGCGACGACAACTCGGGTCGGCGCACGACGCCGATCGTCAACTGGCTCCTCATCGCGGCGAACGTCTTCGTCTTCGTCTTCCTCCAGGGACTGGGCTCGAACGAGAAGTTCACGCTCGCCTATGCGACCGTGCCCTACGAGATCGTGACCGGCCAGGACGTCGCGCGTCCGATTCCGATCCGCGACGAGTACGGCCGCGTCGCCGGCACGATCGACCTGCAACCGACGCCGATCCCCGTCTTCCTGACGCTCGTCACGTCGATGTTTCTGCACGGCGGGCTCGCGCACCTGGGCGGGAACATGCTCTACCTCTACATCTTCGGCGACAACGTCGAGGACGCGATGGGGCACGTGCGGTATCTCGTCTTCTATCTTCTGACCGGCGTGATCGCGGGGCTCTCGCACGTCCTGACGACGGTCGTCGCGCGCAACGGGCTCCTCATGCCGAGTCTCGGCGCTTCCGGCGCGATCTCGGGCGTGCTCGCGGGATATCTCGTCCTCTTCCCGAGGCAGCGCGTCCGCGTCCTCTGGTTCTATTCGGTCGTGGACGTGCCGGCGATCGCGGCGATCGGAATCTGGTTTCTCTTTCAGCTCGTGAGCGGTGTCGGGATGCTCGGCGGCGCCCAGACCGGCGTCGCGTATGGCGCGCACATCGGCGGTTTCGTCGCCGGGCTTCTCTTCGTGAAGCTTTTCGCGCGACGCGCGGCCTAGCCGCCGGCCTCCGCCAGCATCTGCGCGGCGAGCTCCTTGACGATCCGGCCGGCGACCATCGCCGTCAGCCCGGCGACGTCCTGTGACGGGTTGTACTCGACGACGTCCGCGCCGACGACGAAGGCGCCTGCAGAGCCGACGCGATGGATCAAGTCGAGCACCTGCCGCGTCGTGAGCCCCCCGGCTCCCGGTGCGAGACGCCGGGCGCGAAAGCGGGGTCGAGCCCGTCCAGGTCCACCGTCACGTAGACCGGGCCGTCGAAGCGGGGGTCGAAGTCGTCCCTCCAATGACGCATCTCGATCATCTCGACAACCCCGAAGCCGAATCGGGCCGCCTGCTCGCGCTGGTGGAGGTTGACGGTGCGGAGGCCCACCTGCACGAGCCGCTGCGCGAGGCCTTCCTCCAGGATTCGCGCGAAGGGGCAGGCGTGGGAGTAGCGGTTGCCCTGGAACTCGTCGTAGAGGTCCGGGTGCGCGTCGAAGTGCAGGATCGAGAGGCGAGGGTGGGCGCGGGCGAAGGCGCGGAGGACCGGATACGTGACCGCGTGGTCGCCCCCGAGCGACAGCGGCGCCCGGCCCCGCGCGAGCTCTCCGGCGACGGCCGCCTCGATTCGCTCCCGCATTGCGGCGCCGGAGGCGGGCTCGAGGTCGCCCGCGTCGCCGACGTTGTCCGCGGAGAGCTCGATGCCGTTCTCGGCCCACGGGTTCGACGATTCCGCATGGAACGCCTCGCGGATGAGCGGCGGCGCCGCGGCCGCGCCCCGCAGGTACGACGAGCTCTCGTCCCAGGGGATTCCGAGGAGGATCGGCCGGACGCTCATGCGCCCGGCGGGAACGGGACGTCGTGATATTCGAGCGCCCACTCCTTCATGTAGCGCACGCGCGTCGGCCGCACGCGCAGGAGCTGGAACTCGGGGTTGTCGATCGAGCCGAGAAACCGCGGGATGAGGGGATCGCGGTCCCACGCCTTCTTCCTCAACGCCGGATCCGTCACGAGCTCGGCGGTCCCGCTGATACGGACCTGGCTGTGGTGCTCGTCGAGGAAACACACTTCCACTTTCGGATTCGCCGCGATCTCCTGCGTCTTGTGGAATCGCTTCAGGCTCACGAAGTAGGTGGTGAAGTCCTCCTCCCACGAGAGCGTCATGGGCCGGAGGCGCGGCTGGTCGCCGTCCGCGGTGGCGAGGATCGGGAACTTGCCGGCGCGAATCACGCCACGGGCGAGCTCCGGTACGTCTTCCGGACGGATCGGCGGGGGAGTCGGCGGCGGCATCGGACCTCCTATTCGGGCTCGTCTTCTTCGGGCGGCGCGGTCTCCGAGACGGGAATCCGCTTCGCGAAGCAGAGCACGAGGCCGTTGCAGTCCTCGACGATCAGCTCGCGGCAGGGGTAGACGCGGTTGAGGGGCCCATCCTTGATCGTCGCGCCGCGGGCCTTCAACTCCCGGGCCAGAGCGTCCACATCGTCCGTCCAGATGGTGGCGTTGTAGCCCTCGGGGCCGGCGCCGCGGGACAGGCTGTCGCGGTGCAGCGACCGCCCGATCTGGATCACGACGTGATCGCGCTGCACGTGTGTGAACACCGGCGGGTCTCCGAAGTAGCCGTCGATCTCGAAGCCGAGCACGTCGCGGTAGTGCTCGGCCGTGCGGACGACGTCCTCGACCCGAAACTGGGGGAACGCCAGGAGAAGCTTGGCGGCGCGATCGACCATGGGATCTCCGGATCAGGATATCGAACCGGCTCATTGCCGGGCCGTCCATTCCGCCGCGACGGAGGGCGGCAGGTCGCGGCCGAGGCGGAAACGGAGAAAGTCTAGCGCCTGCCGGACGACTTGCCGCGAAGGTTCGCCGTCCTCGAAGAGGTCGAAGGCGTGCGCACCGGTGGCGTGATTCACGATTGTGAGCGAAAGATTGCGGGCCAGGGCCGCGGCGGCGAAGCGGTCGAGGCTCTCGTTGAGGCCGGGGGACGCGTCCCGGCCGGCCCTCGCGAGAAAGAGCGCCGTCTTCCCCGGGATCTCGTCCAACGATCGGCCGGCGCACGCGTTGGCGAACCCGAACTGCCGGGAGGCGTCGGCGACGTGCGTCGCGTCCCCGGAATCGAGCGTGTAGCCGTACCAGAGCGTGGCGCATCGAACCGGAGCGTTGGACCTCTCCATCAGAAGGCGCAGCGCGACGGGGACGTTCCCGGAGGCCGCCCAGACGCCGAGTCGCGTTCCGTCGATGCCGAGAGGCGCGGCGTTCTCCCGAACGTGCCCGAGCATTGCGAGCGCGTCGGCCCCGGGATCGCGATTGCCGCCCGCGATGGCCGCGAGTCCCGAGGCCGCGAGGAGCCGGGCCCAGGACGTGACGGAGCCCATGTCTCTGAAGTCGCATCCGATCCGGGACCGAAAACCCTCTTCGCGGTACCCGGCCACGAGGAGCACGGCGGGAAGAGGCTCTCCCGGCTCGGTTCCGGCAGGCCGGTACACGTCCATCGCGAGCGCGCCGCCGTCCGCTCCGCGAAACGGCACGTCGCGCCGCACGAGAACCGAATCCATGCCCTCGATTCGATGCACGACGGTCTTCTTGCGGATGTCCTCCGGCCGGATCTCCTCGCTCATGGCCTCGTCCTCCCTTCGACTCTCGCCCAGAAATGCAGAAGCCGCCGGGCAGGTCTGCCGCGACGGCTTCGGGATCGCTCGCTTCGGTTCGGTGCGACGTCTTCGCCGAGATTACGCCGCCGTGGCGGGCCGGTGCAAGAGGCCGGTCAGCGCCCGCCCCGGGCGTAGGCGCACGTCTGCGCGAGGGGGCAGACCTCGCAGCGCGGCGCGGTGCGCTTGCAGAGGGCCCGGCCGTGTTCCTGGAGCAGAATGTGCGCCTTCTGCCTCGCGCGGACGTCGGAAGGAAGCGCCTTCGCGACCTCCCGCGCGGCGGCGTACATCCGCGCGTACGACTTCTCCTCGCGCACGAAGCCGAGCCGTACGAGAACCCGCAGGCCGTTCGAGTCCGGAGCGAGCAACGCCTCCCGCCCGGCAAAGAGCAGGATCTTCTCGGCTCCGGGCTCGCCGATTCCGGGGTAAGCGCGGAGCGCCTTCCTGGCTTGCGGCAGAGGTCCCCGGACGACGGCCGCGAGATTGCCGCCGTGCTTCTCGAGCGCGATCCGCGCGCACTCTCGCAGCTTCTCGGCGAATCGGGCTCCGAGGATTCCGCGCGCCGTGACCTTCTCGAGCGCGCGGTCCGGAGCCTTCGCGATGGCGGCCGGGCTCGTTCCGACGGTCTTCCGCAGATCCGCGAACGCCTCGCGGCGCTTCGACGGCGACGCGAGATAGGCGACGTTCTCCCACAGGACGAGCTCGAACGGATCGGACGTCGGGGGACCCGTGACCTTCCCGTAATGTGTGGCGAGCGTCTCGATCGCCGCGCCGAGCGCGCGCCTCAATTCCATCGGGGCCGGCCGATCCGCGTGGGCCAGGTTCTCTGAAGCCGCGTCAGGGCCTCCGCACGTCCTCTTCCGACGCCATGAAGTGCGCGCCGTTGGCGCCCTCGATCTCGTACTGGATGATCCGGCCCGAGCCGTAGCCCTCGACGATCTTCCCTTCCCCGCGCGGAGAGGCGATGCGATCGCCCCGGGCGTAACGAAACGTCGCCCGGGAATCCGGGTCGTTCAGGGTCCGCAGGCCGCCGTGCCAGTGGATGTGAAACGGCCCGACGCCGTGGATCTGGACGATCGCGCCGTCGGGGCAGAAGCCGAACATGGTGCTGCCCTTCGGAGCGAAGGCGTAGCTTCCGGTCTCGAGCTTTTGGAGCGCGCTGCGGTCGAACTCGCTGCCGAGAGCGAAGTACCAGGTTCCCTGCACGACGGTGATGTTCTCGTCCACGGGATGGGAATGCGGCGGCACGATCGCGCCGGGCAGCTCGTGCACGCGCATGACGAACGGCTCGCCCGCGGACTCGGGATCGCCGTAGAGAATCTCGACGTCTCCGGTCATCGGGTGAATCGGGATCATCCGATGGTCGCGCGGCCCCTTGCCGGCGTCGGCTCGAGTGACTCCGGACGCCGCCGCCATCGCCGCGGATCCGCCCGGCGGCTGCGCTTCGCGCTTCCCGCAAGCCGTGCTCGCCGACAGCGCGAGCGCCGCCGCGAGGAGGAGCCGTCCTGTCATCCGATCGGCTCCAGGAGCTCGAGGCGGTTCCCGAACGGATCCGCCACGTAGATGCGGTTGTGGCCCGGAAACAGCCCGTCTTCCGTGACTTCCACTCCGGCCGCTCGGAGGCGCGCGGCCAGCGCGGCCAGATCCCGAACGACGAGCGCCGGATGGGCCTTGCGCGCGGCGCGGAAGTCGGCCTCCACGCCGAGGTGAATGCGCACGTCGCCCCGCTCGAACCACGCGCCGCCGCGGGCGGCGAGCGCGGGAGGCTTCGGGACTTCCGGGATTCCGAGAAGGCCGGAGTAGAACCCGCGCGCCTCGTCTTCGCGGCCGGCAGGCATCGCCAGCTGGACGTGCTCGATCTTCAGGATTTCCATGAACGAATGAGGGACAAGAAGCATAGAACAGCGCTCCCCAGAGGACGACGTTGAAGACGAGCGCGGCGGCGATGGTCCACGGCCGCGGGCCGCCCGCCCGTGCTCCGAACGCTCCGGCGGCGAGCCAGAACGGAGTCGCGGTCACGCCAATCGCAATGCAGAGCGATCGCAGCCATCCCGGGCCGCGCTCCACGACGGCGAGGTACGCGGTTGCGAGACCCGCGACCGCGGTCGCGCAGACTCCGCCGGCGAGGCTCCACGAGAGAAGGCGGCGTCTCGTCACGCGTCCGGCCAGGGAGCGGACCGCGGCCGCGCGGCGAGACGGCAGGCGGCGAACGTGATGGCGCCGGCGGCCGCCGCTCGGAGCGCCTGGATCGCGACGTCGGAAGCCGACGGCTTCACGTACCAGTGCGTTGACGACCAAGCCATCAGTCCGACGAATGCCGCGGCGAAGACCGCCCACCGAAGCGGCCGCTTGCTCTCGAGAAGATAGCCCGTCGCGACGCCGGCGAGGACGGCGGTGGCCGCGATCGGTCGGAACTGAAACAGGCGCATTCCGAGCTCTTGCGCGCCGGCGGAGTAGACGTGCCCCTCGGTGAGCTTTGCGATCGGAATCCAGAACGGAACGATGATCCAGGCCGACACGTAGTACGCGCCGACGATCATCAGAGCGTTGCGGAGGGCGCGGAGCCGAAACGGGCTCACGGCTCGGTTCTCGTGGTGCCGGCGCGGCGTCAAGCGACCGCGTCAGTACCGAGCGTAGCGACTCGTCCTGCCGTCCGCCGTGAGCGTCAGCACGTCGCCGTCGACCGCGAACGCCGCTTCGGGGATCGGGCAGTTCGGCCATTCGAGATGAATGTGGCTCTTGTCCGTCGTGTACCGGCCGGTCTGCGTGACGAAGGGAACGAGGAGCAGAGATCGCCCTTCGCGCTGGAAGAAATAGAGGACCGACACCTCCTGACCGCCCATCTCGCGCGTGCCGTGCCACTCTCCGAGAATCGGTTTCGAAACGCTCTCGCGCGCACCGGCCCGCGTGAGCTCGATGCCGGGGCCGCTCTTCGCGTCGAGGCGCAGCTTGTCGTCGGCGAGCCAGACGATCTTCTGCCGGTTCTCGGACGCATCCTTCGATCCTCCCGCAAGGATCAGCTGATCGCCCTCGATACGGTAGGGGATCTCGACAACGGCGCCGGGGCTGAACTCGAGCGCGCCGCCCTCACGCAATGTGATCATCGATCCGATGCCGCCGCGGGAAGTCTCGAGCGATCTCCACCGGCCCGTCAACCCGGCGGGCGTCTTGTCCGCGGCTCCAAGCGCCGCCGCGGACCCGAGGAGTGCGAGCAGTGCCGCGACGCATCGCGGTCCGGGCATGCGGCCCCGCCGGACCCCCGATTCGTCCCTCCGGAAGAGGCTTTGGTCCGCGCCGTCCGGAAGTTGCCCCGGACGTGTTGCCGGCACCGCCGGCCCGTGCCAGAGTTCAGCGCTCATTTCGTGCGGTCGTTTCTTCAAAGGATACTCCGATGACAGAGTTTCGTCGCTGGATCCCACCCCTCATGGGGCTCGCGGTCGCCGCGGCCGGCCTTGCCGCGGATTCGGTCCCGGCGCCGCTTCCCGTTCCTCCGGATTCGCCGCGATGGGACCTGCAGGGCGAGGCGAAGGTCGCGGACTATCAGGGGCGCAAGTGTCTCGCCCTCGACGGGGGCGCGGCGATCGTGAAGGACTTCGAGATGCGCGACGCCGTCATCGACGTGGACGTTGCGACGCCGGCCAAACGCGGGTTCTTCGGCATGCAGTTCCGTCTCGCCGACGACGGCGCGACTGCCGAGTGGGTCTATCTCCGCCAGCACAAGTCGGGCCTTCCCGACGCCATGCAGTACACGCCGGTCCTCCACACCGGCGCCAACTGGCAGCTCTACAACGGTCCCGGGTTCACCGGTGCGGTGGACATCCCGAAGGACGTCTGGTTCCACCTGCGACTCGAGGTCGCCGGCGCGCAGGCGAAGCTCTACGTCAGGGACATGGCGAAGCCCGCGCTCGTCATGGACGACCTGAAGACCGGCGTCCAGAAGGGCCAGATCGCCCTCTACGTCCTGACGGGGGAGACCTACTTCTCGAACTTCGAGGTGCGGCCGACGCCCGACGTGCCCTGGCAGAGGCATTTGCCGCCGATGCCGCCCGCGACCCTGACGAAATGGAGCATCTCGCCGGCATTCGACGCGCTGGCCCGCAATCTCGAGCGGCCGCTCACATCCGCCGAGAGCGCCGCGATGACGTGGCAGGACGTCGAGGCGGAGCCGCCCGGCTTCGTGGTCCTCTATCGATATCTCGACGCGCCGCACCTGCGCGTGACGTTCGCGACCGACTTCTCGAAGCGCCTGGATCCCCAGCCCGGGACGAAGGTCGTCTATGCGCGGACGCGCATCGATTCCGACCGCGACCAGGTCAGGAGCCTGGCGATCGGTTACAGCGACGAGGTGAGCGTGTTCCTGAACGGGCAGATCCTCTATCGCGGCCGCAGCGCGCAGAACTTTCGGGACCCGGGATTCCTCGGGATCGTGAATCCCGAGAATGACGCCGTCTACCTGCCGCTGAAGAAGGGCCCGAACGATCTCCTGCTCGCCGTCAGCGAGCTCGGCGGCGGATGGGGATTCATCTGCCGGGTGGAGGAGCTCGGCAGGTAGCCTTTGCCGCTAAGACATCTCGTCGAACACGTTCGTTCCGCTCCCGTCGCGCGTCGTCCAACGGAAGTGCTCGACGACCCGGAGGCGTCCCTCCGGGGTGCAGACCACGTCGCACGTCGAGCGGCCGCCGTGGATCTCTCCCGAATCCTCGACCTGGAGATAGCGGAACGTGAGGACCGGGCCGGCGACCGCGCCGACGAGCACTCCCCGCCGAACGCGCCCCCCTCCGTACCGGCCGAGCACCCTCGCGCCGCGCTGGCGAAACGCGACGCGCGTCTCGGAGCCCACGACGCCGCGGTCGTCGGTCGCGCTCACGAACATCGTTACGCCGTCGAGGTTAGTCGCCGTCATGCCGGCCTCCCTTCCAGAATCGAGATGTCGCCGCCGGTATCGATCTCGCGCTCGAGCGCGAGACCCGCGCGCCGGAAAAGCGTTTCGTACTCGGCGCGCGTCCGCTGTTTCCCGCCGAGGAACGTCAGCATGTGAATGTCGAGCGTCTTCGCCCAGTGCGGGCCCGGAGTCGCCGGCACGATCGCCTCGATCACGAAGACCCGAGCGTCCGGCGGAGCGGCCTTTCGAATCGCGCGAAGGATGGCGATGGACTCGTCGTCGGGCCAGTCGTGGATGACCTCCATCACGAGGTAGGCGTCGCAGGTCGGCAGCGTGTCCTTGAAGAAGTCGCCTCCCTGGAGGCGCAGCCGTTCCGAAGACGGTCCCGCTTCCGCCACGACCGTCGGCAGGTCGAACAGGATGCCCTTGACGTCCGACGACGCGGCAAGGAGGGCCCGCAGCAGGTGACCGCGCCCGCCGCCGATGTCGGCGATCGTGCGGAATCTCGAGAAATCGTACGCGCCGACGACCGCCGCGATCTGGCCGTGCGCCTTGCCGACCATCGCCGCGTTGAAGATGGTGCCTTCCTCGGGATGCTCCGCGAAGTAACTCCAGATCCCGGCGGGCAGGGTCTTCTCCGCCGCGGGGCGGCCGGTCCGAACCGAGTGATCCATCGCACCATAGGTGGCCCAGTTGATCGGCAGGCCGAACATCCGCGCGAGACCGCGCAGCGACTGCGGGTGGTCGGTCCGAAGGAGCCGCGACGCCGGCGAATGAGCGAACCGGTCGCTCCGCTGCTCGAACACTCCGTGTGCCGCGAGGAGCCGGAGGACCCGCCCGAGAGCGTCCGGATTCGCGCCGACGTCGGCGGCAAGCTCCGCCGCGGTTCGAGGCGTTTCGCCGAGCGCGTCCGCCACGCCCAGATCGGCGACCGCGTGCAGGCAGCGCGGGATGGCGTAGGAGCCGGCGAGCTCGACGATCGTCTGTGCGGGATTGGGGTCCGTCATGTCAGCACCTCCGAATTCGTGATGCGACGCGCCGCGTGGACGAATGCCGGCGGGATGCGTGTCATGCGCGCTTTCGCAGGAAGACGTGCGCGGCGGCGCGCGAGCCCGGCACGTGTCGAAAGCACTCGTAACCGAGCGCCCGCGTGTCGATGCCGCCGAGCAGATGCTCTCCGCGGCCCAGGAGGACCGGCGACAGCACGAGATGCAGCTCGTCGATCAGGCGGGCGGAGAGATACTGCCGGATCGTCGCGACGCCGCCGCCGAGGCGTACGTCCTTGCCGCCCGCCGCCTCCTTCGCCTGGCGGAGCGCGGACTCGATGCCGCCGGTGACGAACCGGAATTCTGTCCCGCCCTTCATGGGAATCGGAGCGCGGGCGTGATGCGTCAGCACGAACACCGGCACGTGGTACGGCGGCTCCTCGCCCCACCAGCCCTTCCAGTCCTCGTCCGGCCATGGCCCGCGGGCCGGCCCGAACATGTTCCGGCCCAGGATCCAGGCGCCGATTCCCTCGAGACTCCTGGCGGCCATGTCGTCGTCGACTCCGGTCTCGCCGCCCTCGTTCCCGTGCATGCGCCGCCACGTGCGCGTCTGGAAGAACCAGTCGAAGAGCTCCGGACCGCCGACTCCGAGCGGATTCTGGAGATCCTGATCCGGTCCGGCGCCGTAGCCGTCGAGCGAGACGGAGAAGCACAGGACGCGGAGCTTCGACACGGTCTAGCTCGGCGTTCGAAAGGCCCACAGGGCGAGCGCACCCGCGACGACTGCCGCGATCCAGGAGATCCAGACCGGGATTGCCTTGGTGCCGATCTGGACGGGCATCCCTTTCGCGGCGCGCGCCGCCTGAAGAACGGCGATGACAGTGAACACCAGGCCGGACACGGTGGCGTAGCTGCCGAGACTCATGAACACCTCACGTATGCGCGAATTCTATTCGCGCGGGCTCCATCGTGGCCGTCACCCGCGCGGCCGGTCGAGCATCGAGCCGCGCCGGCCGAGCCACTCCTGGAACTGCCGCTCGGAGGCGCGATGCGCCGCGAGGGACCGCTTCGCCTGGCGCCGGATCGCGTCGACCGGCGGCACGTCCGGGTATCGTGGCAGCTTGGAGATGTCCTCGCCCTGGATCGCGCGCCGCGCGAGTCGCGCCCATGGCGCGGGCAGCGCCGACGGCCGCTTCTCGGTTGATCGTGCTCCAGATCGAGCGGATCATGTAGCGGGCGCCGTCGAGGCTCCGGCGGACCCCATCGATCCAGCCCACGCAGAGCGCCTCGTCCACGGATTCCGGCCACGTCACGCTCGGGATGCCCGAGCCCCTCTTGTAGTAGCCGACCCAGAGCTCGGCGGCCGAGGAATGATTCTCGGTGAACCACTTGCGGAGATCCGGCGTCGCCGGGAAGAAAATCGGTTTCACGAAGCCTTGGCGCCGACCGCGCAGATCCACCCCTTGCGTTCCTGTACCGAGACTTCGACCTCCGAGAAGCCGGCGGCGGCGAGCAGGTCGCGATGCTCGTCGGCCGTCAGGTATGTCGCCCCGAGCAAGCGCATCGCCGGCCCGAAGACGGCGTCCAGCCGGCTGCCCTTGTAGGTCTCGGCGATGAGGGCGAACCGTCCTCCCGGCTTCAGCACGCGCCGCACCTCGCGCATGTCCTCGAGCGGGTGGGGCCAGTAATAGTGCGTCTCGACCGCCGTGACGAGATCGAACGTGACGTCCGGAAAGGGCAGGTCCGACACCGAGCCTTCCCGGACGTCGACGCGGCCCGCAGCGATCTCCCCGGCATTCGTCCTTCGAGCCACCGCGATGCTCGCGGGCGAGTAGTCGATGCCATAGACCCTTCCCGCGCTCGCGATCGCCGCCAATTTCCGAATCGTCCTTCCGCCGCCGCAGCCCACGTCGAGGATCGTGAAGGCCCTCTCGATTCGGATGTGCCCGAGTCCCCAATCCGTCACGCGCGAGTGGCGGGCGTTCATGTTCCGCACGACGAGACGTCCGAACCATCCCGTCGGCTTGCGGCACTGGCGGGTCAGGCCGTAGGCGGCTCCGATCCCGAGGAGGATCGTGACCAAATGTCGGACGAGCTGCGGTGACACTTCCGTTCCCAGTTTCTCGTGACTCCTATACGGCGCTCCGTGCTCCGAGTTGCCGCGATGCCGGCCCTCGAGACTCGTCGCTTAGAGATTTTCGGCCGCCGACCAACGCATCATTTCGCCGGCCGTCGGCGTGGCCGCTGCCTGGCGGAAACCGAGCGGATGATCAGCCGGCCACGGCCTCTTGCGGAATAGGGCGTGGGCCCCCGCGCGATCGCCGCCGCGAGGAGCGCCTCGACTTCCGGGCGGGCCAGGACGTCCGGCGACTCGAGGCGGAGAAATCGGGTCTGGCGGCCCGAGCCCTGGAGAACCTTCTTCGGGTCGGGAAGCTTCGCGCCGTAGATGAAGCAGAGGCCGACGCCGTTCGCGTGGGCGGCGATCGAGAGGACGGAGTCCGACGGGCGCTCCGTCGGCGAATAGCCGATCACGAAGAAGTTGTAGTTGTCCCACACGAGCTCGTTGGCGGTCGGAAGCCGGCGGCGCATCGCTTGCCGGACCGATCGGATGAGTTTCTGGTCTTTCGGCGAGAACTTCGCGACAAAGCTCCGCAACCTCTCCTCGGCGCTCGGCTCACGCTTCGGCATGGTCATGGCGCTACGATTTCAGCTCCACCATGATGACGTGCGTGTCCGTCGTCCCGACGTTTTCGCCGACGTGCACCTGGGCCTTCCCCCAGGCGACGTCGCCGGCTTTCACGTCCCGGACGCCGGACTTGCCTTCCTCGGGCAGCGTCAGCCTCCGCTGGAAGGAGGTCACGGCGTAGAGCACGTAGTCCGAGTGAAAGTGAGGCGCCGTCTTCTGTCCGGGCTTGTCCCGGTATTCGAGGACGCGGACGCGCTCGTTTTCGAAGATCACCTTGTATTTGTCCGGGTCGGTCGCGGTCGGGTCCTGACGCATGGTGGTTCCTCCTCAGGCGCGGGTCGCCAGCCGGTGGGCGAGCAGCAGAAAGACGCCGGCGAACACGAAGTCGTACGCGGCGCAGAACGGGGGATACCAGACCGGGAGCCTGGTCGTGATTCCGTGGGGCCGATGCGCCAGATCCCAGCACCCGTGCAGGATCAGGCCGATCGCCAGGAGCACGGGAGCCTGCCAGAGGCCGAGCAGCGCGAGGACGACGAAGACCGTTCCGACCGTCCACTCGAGGATCGCGATCGAGATTCGCCCGTCCATGAGGGCGAATCCGAGATAGATCGCGGCGATGAGGGCGAGCGCGACCGCGTGAAACGCCAGGGGATCCGGGATGAAGGGAGACCAGGCCAGCCACGCCGTCAGGCCTCCGCCTGCGACGCCGACGAGAATCGCGCGAATCCTCACGTCACGCCTCCTGTCTCAGGAAACCGGCGATCTCCGCCATGATTTCCTGGTGGTGTCCGATCCAGAGGTGCCCGCCGGTCGGGTAACCGATGAAACGGGCCTTCGGGATGTGGTCGGCGCTGTAGCGGGCGCCGTCGAACGTGCCGAACAGATCGTCCTCCATGCTGACGGCGAGCGTCGGCGCCGAAATTCGCTCGAGATCGTAGCGGGGCAGCGACGAGATGATCGCGGCGTCGTTTCGCAGCCCGAGCCGGCGCCGGCTGACGGGCAGGATGTACTCCAGAACGCCGGCCGCCCGGGCGCGCTCTTCGACGCTTGCGCGCTCGAGGACCGAGGGCGGCGTCGCGAGAATCCCCCGCGAGACGGTCCGCCGCGCGATCCGCATCGCCAGCCAGAAGAGGAAATCCGACCGGAGCGCCGTGTCGAACAGGAGCGCGGTCTCGGGCGAGGTCCGTCGGGGAGCTCCGCCCTCCGGCATCTGCCGGATGTGAAACGGATAGGCCGCGGGAACGAGCAGGACGAGCGCCGCGGTCCGCTCCGGGTGCCGTATCGCGAGCTGCATCGCGGAGGGCGCGCCCGCCGAGGCTCCGAGCACCGCCGCGCGCGGGATGCCGAGCGCCTCGAGGAGAGCGGCGTGCGCATCCGCCTGGGCGGCCGCCGACGAGTCGGCCGGAAGCGGGGTGCGCAGGTAGCCGAACCGGGACGGGGCCACGACGCGGAAGCCGTTCCGCGTCAGCGGCTCCGAGAGAAACAGGGCCTGGTCGAACCCTCCGCCGGCGCCGTGCACGACGAGCACCGGCGGTCCGTCGCCCGCCGTTCCGTACTCGATCGGCCCGGAGGCCGTCTCGACGATCCGGCCGCCGGTCGCCGCGCGCTCGCGCGCCCGGCGGATGTCGCGGAGATAACGGGCGATCACGAAGGCGGAGAGCCCGGCCCCGCCGAGGCCGGCGAGAAGACCGGTCGTCCGATCCGGACGCCTCCTGCGCCTACTGGAAGTCACGCGGGAACGTCTCCTTCCAGGTCTTCTCGCGCACGAGGACGCCGTCCTTCCGCAGGCGGCGCGTCGTTTCGTAATAGAAGTTGACCCGGTCGCTCGTCATGGTCACGACGCACTCCCACCGCAGGACCCGGTCGGGCAGCTTCACCTCGGTCGCGTATTCGCCGCGGACCGATGCGCTTTCGGGCTTTCCGTCCTCCGCTTCGTGCTTGATGGACTCGGTGCGGCGCTCCTCGGCCCACGGATATCGGCTCGCGCTCGCGGAGGTCGCGACGATCGTCGCGTGACCCGTGCGCGGATTGCGGTCCACCGAGGAGATCTCTCCGTAGCCGGAAGGCGTCCCGATGTCGATGGCCTCGAAGCCCGGAAGCTCCGGCCCCGGCGGCGGGATCGGCGCGAAGTCGGGCCGCGGCCGATCCGCAGGAGGCACGACCGGCAGCAGGAGGCGCGTTCCGCCGGCGCCCATGTGGAGCTTCGTCGTCATCGGATAGGGGGTCGGCCAGATCATGGGCCACTGGGCGTTCGCCACCGAAAGTCTGATGCGATGCCCTTTCGGAAAGATCCAGGACGTGAAGTGAAGCTCGATCTCGAGCGGAAAGGCTTTGCCCGGCTCGATGGCCTTCGGATCGCGCGCCGACTCCCGGTGAGCCCCGTTCTGGCCGGCGTTCGCGACGAGCGTGACGGTGCCATCGGGCGCGACGTCGTTGATGCGCGCGAACCAGTGTGCGAGCGGCGCGTCCGCCGAGACGCGGAGCATCGCGCGGGGAAGGCCGAGGATCTCGAGATCTTCCGCGAGAGGCGGCGTCTCATAGACGAGGCTGAAGGCGTCGGTCGGCCGCTGATCCGGCGCGACGTCGCCGAACCACATGACCGGGCCGCCCGCCTCGACGCCGGTCGTCGGCACGTAGCGCAGCTGCGACACGCTCTCCGGCGGCGCCTCGGAAGAGAGGGACCCGTCGGGGCGCGGAAAGAGGACGCGCTCGCGGATCCGGTCGATCGGCCAGCCATCCTCGAAACGCCAGAACCCCGGCGCGACCTCGAGATACGGCCCCGGCGGATGCCAACGGCGCACGTAGACCGCCAGCCTCGGCTCGCGCTCGATGCCGTTGTCGCGATCCTTGAGCCAGCGATCGAACCAGCGCACCATCTCGCGGCGGAAATCGAATCCTGGCTTCGGGTAGGGCTCGTCCGGAAACGTGTGATCCCAGGCGCCCACGATCGCTTTGACCGGCGCCCGCAACTTTTCGAGCATACGCGGCACGCTGTCGCGATAGCCGTCGTACCAGCCCCCGACGACGAAGGTCGGGATCCGGATGGCCTCGTAACGGGTCTTCAGGGCCGTCCGGTCCCAGAACGGCCCGTCGCGCTGCTGGTGCTTGTAGACGAGCATCCACGGCGGCTGGTCGAAGCGCTCGCGGAAATACTGTTCGTCGATCCGGTAGTTCGGCGCGGCCGGCATCGCGTTGGCGAGATCCTGGCTCATCTCCCAGGAGTCCACGTGCATCATCCCGTCAATGAAGTGCACGTCGTCCTCGTAGAGATCGTCGGTCGCGTCGACGGCGACGATCGCCTTGAGGGCCGGGGGATTGCGCATCGCCATGTGAATCGAATTGAACCCGCCCCACGAGATGCCGAACATTCCCACCCTGCCGCTCGAGAACGGCTGGCGCGCCAGCCAGGCGATCACCTCTTCGCCGTCGCGCTGCTCGATCTCGCTGTACTCGTAAGGAATGAGCGTGCCTTCGCTCGCGCCGGTGCCGCGGATGTCGACGCGGGCCACGACGTAGCCGCGGCGCACGAAGTACGAGTACTGCGCGTAACGCCCGCCGCGGTCCTCGTTCTTGCGGTACGGCAGATACTCGAGGAGCACGGGGAACCGCTCGCCGGCCGGCGCGCCTTTCGGCCGCCAGAGATCCGCGGCCAGACGCACCCCGTCGGGCATCGGGATCCAGACTTCCTCCATCGAAACATCGAAGCGGGCCGGCGAGGGATCGGCCGGGGCGGGAGGCAGAACGCGCGCCGCCGGACCGACACCAGCATGGGCGACGCCGAGGGCGATCGATCCGACGGCCAACGCGAGGCGGCGACAAGCTTCCGGCGTCAATCGCTTCCTCCGAGCCCTCGGCGGGCACGCCGTTGCCCCAGCTGCCGCGCGAGCATCACGATCCGTCCGCGGAGATGGCTCTCATGAGCGACGAAGTGATCCACATGCCCTCACTCGATGACGGCGCCGGTTTCCTTTCCGACGACGCTGCGCAAGTAGAGCTTCGCGGCGTTCTCCGGGGTCATGCCTCCGGAAGCGTCCATGCCGAGCGCACGGAGCGTGTCGGTGATCCACGGCGGAGCGACGGCGTTGACGCGGATGCGGCGCGGCGCCTCGAGCGCCGCCGCGCGCACGAACCCTTCGAGGCCCGCGTTGATGAGGCTGATCGCCCCGCTCCCCGCCATGGGACGGCGCGCGAGCGAGCCGCTCGTGACCGTGAGAGATCCGCCGTCGCGCACGGCGTCCAAGCCGAAGCGGACGAGGTTCACCTGGCCCATCAGCTTGTTCCGGAACGAGTACTCGAAGTCCTCGTCGGACAGCTTGATGAGCGGCGCGAAGCGTGCGTCGCCCGCGGCGCTCACGACCGCGTCGACGGGGCCGACGGCTCGATACATCGCCCGGATCGATTCGGGATCCGCGATGTTCACGGGGATATTCGACTTTCGGCTGGCCCCGAGAACCTCGTGGTCGCGCCCGAGCGCTGCGGCGACCGCCTTGCCGATGGTTCCCGTGGCTCCGACGACGAGGATTCTCATGCCGTCCTCCTCCCGCCTCTGCGACCCGCTCTTCGGCTCGGGCGTCGCTACCGCCCGTGTTGCCGAAGGATGTCCTCGATCTCCTCTCTCGAGAAGGAATTGAGCCGCACGATCTTGGCTTGCTTTCGAAGCGGCGGCGGCACAATCCGGCGGGCATCCTCCTCGTCCTCGGCGTCCACGATCATCCATGCCTTGTGATGCCCGTCCCGGCACCCCCAGTCGGCGCGGGTCAGGAAGTGCGAGCCGCTCTTGAGAAACGCATCCACCACGCGTGCGCACGCCACCGTCGTCTCCTCATGCGGAACCTCGATCAAGAATCGTCCTGCCATGTCGGTCTACCCTCCCGTGCGGCGTTTCGGCCCGCGTGATCCGCGTCGGATTCTAGATGGAAGGAGGCGACGACGGAGCCGCTTCATTCCCGGGTCGGAAGCCTCGCCAGCCGGCCTCATCCGCGCGAGACGCGCCGGAACGCCGCATTCGCGTCGACCTGCTTGTACTCGACGAATTCCACGGGCGCGAGGCAGTTCGGATAGAGGATGCCCGCAAACTTCTTGACGGCCGCGGATTCGCCGTGAATCCGGTTCGCCTCCTCGTCTCTCCAGACGAAGATGTGCACGAAGCGCGTGGGGTGCTCCGCCTCCTGCCACACCTCGTAGCGCAGCGCGCCCGGCTCGCTTGCGCGAACGTGGGCCACGAATTCGTGGATCGCGGCGAGACATTGCTCGAGCGCTTCGGGCCGCACCTCGTATCGCGCGAGCTCGCGGATCTCGCCGGGGCTGCCCTGCCGGAAGCTCATGGGAATCCTCCGTGTCCGCCGGTCGCCTTCTCGTAGAATTGCAGGCAGACGCCCGACGGCACGATCATGTGGAACTCGTGCCGCCCCCAGGCCTTCATCTCCAGAGGGCCGACGTTCGCCTCCAGATTCCGGTACTCCTCGTAGAGGGCCTCGAGATCGGTCACGCCGATACTGAAGCTCGCGTTGTCGGCCCACTCGCGCTTGGCGTTACGGACGAGATTCAACTCGACGCCGTCCCGCCGAATGCCGGCCATCGAGTCACTCTGCCAGACGATCGAAAAGCCCATCCGCTCCGTGTAGAAAACGAGCGCGGTTTCGAGACTCTCGCCGGCCGGAATCATCGGCGTGATGTCGACCAGCTCGGCTTTCACGCGTCATCCCCTTCGTCGGTGTGTGGAATCGGCCGCGTGGTGAGCAGCTCGCGGGCGGTCTCCGCGTCTTCCTTCCGGACCTGGACCCGGATCGGGCCCATGGCGGCGTTGAATCCGGCGCCGATCGCGCCCCAGCCGAAGAGATTCTGAAGCCGCTCGTTTCGCGCGATGCACGGGATTCCCGCGCCATCGAGGATGGACTTCGCCACGACCACGAGGCTCTGGTCACCGGTCTCCAGCACGGTAACCATCTCGTACGGTTCGGGTCGCTCTTCTTCCGGCAGCCGATCGACGAGGTCGACGCCGCAGTCATCGCACCGCGTGAACCCTGGCCGGTATTCGTCCCCGCATTTCGGGCAGAACATGTTCATCTCGGCGCCGACGCGTCGGCGACTCGCCGTGCCCGCTCTCGGAAGAGGGCCGGAACGAAGAGCGCTTCGAAGGCCCCGGCGGCCGCGACCAGAGATTTCGGATGACTGACCTCGTTCATGTGTCTCGGTCGAGGCGGAGGAGCTCGTGCCGATGCGCCCTCACTTGGGAGTTCGAGTCTCTTTTACCGGCTGTCCGGATTCAACGGGATTCTTCCCCTCCGCGGGAGGCGCGGCCTTGGACGCCTGGTCGAGTTTGTCGAAAAGTTTCTCGGCTGCTGTCGCGAGGAATTTGGCCAGCTTGACGTCGGCGCCGAGCCGTCGGGCGACAACTTCGCTGTATTGCTTGGCGATGAAAGGGTTCGCATAGCTCTTCCCGAAGGCCTTGCCCTCGGTATCGGCGTCGTACTTCTCGTGTACCAGAAACTCGTAGTACTTGTCCGCCTTTTCGGTCATGTCTGCGAGCGTCGCGTCCTCGTCGCCGAGGCGGACCAGTGTGCCGATTTGCTTCTTGACTTCTTTGCGTTCCTTGTCGACCGTCGCGGAGTCGGAAATCTGCGAGAGGTCGTGGAACCCCTGGAACGCCTGTGAGTGCGGTGCCGTCCAGTGCGGGTCACGCTCCATCATGACCCGGGCATGGAGGAGCTCGTGGTAGAGAGGTTCCGCCGCGCTCAAGGTGAAGGCTTCGTCTTCGGAGCTCGTCTGCTTCAGGAACTCGGCTTCCGGGAGCAGAGGCAGCGCCCATTGAATATCGAGAAAGTGAGTGACCCTCACGCCTCCCTTCACTTTCTTGGTCTTCTTTTCGCTCTCCGTGATCTGCGACCCACGCAGCCCTTGAAGGGCCAGCACTCGCACCTTCCAGTGATGCTCTTCGCCACCGCTCATCGGGCCTCCCTTGATGTCCGGCGGTTCCGCAGGGTTCTTCGGCCGGATAGACGCGGGCGTGATGAGCTCGGCCAGAGCGGGATCTCGCTTCTTGATCTCCTTGTGGACCTGGTCCGTTGAGCTGTCGGCTCTTGTCTTTTTCTGTTTTTGCGGCTTCCTCTGGATTGCCCGCGGCATGAAGCCCTGCTGGAGCACGTGCGTCAGCTCGTGCGCAATCAACTCTCGTCCTTCAGGTGAGCCGAGGATGTGATACCCGGTGCCCAGCACCACGTCTCGCCCGACCGTATACGCCTGGGCATCGATCGCTCGAGCGGATTCCGCGGCGCGCCCGTCGGCGTGCAAACGGACGCTACCGAAGTCGTGCCTGAGCCGACGCTCCATGAACGCACGCGTCGCCGGGTCCAGCGGCCGGCCGGGTGAGCGCAAGACGTCGCGCACGATGGGCGGGGCGGCTGGCACCGCTCCGGCGCCGGTCGTCTCGGTCGGAACGGTCGTCGTTCGCTGAGACGGTCCGGGAATGGGACTGCCGGAGCGTGGGTCCGTGGTCTTGACTCGTTGCGCGAAAAGGTCCGCCTCTCGCTCGTGAACGTCGTGCCCTTCGGGCTCTGCGGCATGGGTGACCACCAGTCCCTGCACGGCCTGATTCCCGATCATGCGGTGGAGGCTCAGAATCGGCGGAACCCGGTTACCGCCGGGGAGCGCTCTTGCTGGCCTCTCAAGCGTGGCGGACGTTCGATGCCGCGCGGATTTCAGTGAAGGAGTAGAGGATTGCATGGCTTCATCCTTTCCTCGAAAGCGTGCGGGAGAGCGTCACGCTGCCCCGTTCGACACCAGACTCACCGGCTCGCCGACGCGGATCGTCCCGGTCTCGACCACCGTGGCGTACACCCCGGCGTTGTTCTGGTTCAATCGCACGGCGGTCTTCAGCACTCCGGCGTCGGACTGCGCCGTGTCCGGATCGAGGGTGAGCATCCGGCACCGTTCGTCCCGCATCGTGACGCGCACCGCCGGCCCTCGGTCTCCCTCCCCGAAGACGAGCGTCCCGCCGATCCACCCGTCCTCGAGAAACGGCGCGCCCCGGTCGCACGCGACGACGATGTTGGGCCGGAATCGCCGGCTGTCGGCCGCCACCCCGGCCTCCCGGGTGACCGTAGCGATCGTCGCGGTGGCGACGACCGAAATCGAGGCTTCGTCGAAGATGCCGTGCCGCGCCTGCATGAGCTCCACGTCGCCTCCGAGTCGCTCGACGAGCTCGCGCCGCAGATCCTCGCTCCACAACTCCGGCTGAGCGCCGGCCGGCGTGCGAACGCGCGTCGGCAGCGGCTCGCCCGTGCGCTCGTCGAGGCCGCACGGATGATAGAGGACCAGCTCGGCAAGCCGGCTCGCGGTGAGCCACGGCATTCCGCTTCGGTCGCCGACGCGACGAAACGCGAATCGCCGATCGCCGGCGAGACCGTACCATCCGAGAAGCGCCGACTCGAGGGCCACGCCGGCCATCGACTTGACGGGGTAACGGGAGAGCTCGACGACGCGGCCGAGAGGAGTCGTCATGCGGCTAGTGTTTGAGCCACCATTCGTCTCGCGGGAGATCGGCGATCCGCGACGGCTCCACCCTCTGGCCCGGCCGGGGAACGACGACGCGGACACCGCGTTCCGCGGCTCCCGCCGACACGCGCACCGCCGGCTCGTTCCAATCGTGGAAGGCGAGGTTGAACGTCCCCCAGTGGATCGGCAGGAGAAGCTCCCCGCGCAGATCGAGATGAGCCTGCACGACCTCTTCCGGCGTCATGTGGATCATGGGCCACAGGGAACTGTACGCCCCCGAGCTGATCAGGGTCATGTCGAAGGGCCCGTGAGCCCGTCCGATCTCGCGAAAGCCGCCGAAGAAACCGGAATCGCCGCAGACGAACACCCGGTGCCGCGCCGCGGCGACGACCCAGGACGACCAGAGCGTCCGATCCTCGTCGGTCATGCGACGCCCCGAGAAGTGCCGCGACGGGGTGATGGTCAACGTCACGCGATCGAGGCGGACCTGCTCGCCCCAATCGAGCTCGCGGATCTGGGACTCGGGAACGCCCCAGGTTTCCAGATGCGCGCCGACACCGAGCGGCACGAAGAACGCCGTGCCGCGGGCGCCGAGCGCCTTCACGGTCGCCATGTCGAGATGATCGTAGTGATCGTGCGAGATCAGGACGGCGTCGATCGAAGGCAGCTCTCCGAGCCCGATCGGCGGCTCGAAGAAGCGTTTCGGTCCCGCGAACGACGCCGGCGACACTCGCTCGCTCCACACCGGGTCCGTCAGCACGCGAAGCCCTTCGATCTCGAGCAGAACGCTCGCGTGCCCCATCCAGGTGGCGCGCAGTCCCGTCGCCGGCGGCGCGGTGTAGTCGCGCGCCGTTCGCGGCTCGACCGGAATCGCGCGCTCCGGATACCGAACTTGCTCGCCGCAGAGCTGCTGCCGGGCCATCGCCCGGAGACTTCCCGGCATCAGCGTGCGGGTCGGATCGGGGTTCCGGAATCTGTCCCCACGCCATTGCGGTGACCGCCGCGCGCGGTCGAGCCGCGCGCCCGACAACCGGCCGCCCAGCGACGCGAGCAAACTCTTAGAAGAACCCGCGGAGGAACGCGGCCGTTTCCTCCGAAATCCCGGCGATCTTGTTCGTCGCCTGGCGATAGAACTTGAAGTTGAGCTCCGTCTCGGGACGGCCGTCGTTCCAGTCGGAGAAGGGCTTGAGCTCCGTGCGCCCGAGGCGCCGCTTCGCGAGCGAGGTGCGCCGGACGGTGATGCTCACACGCGGCGTCTGACGGGCGACGCCTCTCTTTTTCGGGGTCTCTCGGGCCGAGGTGACGAGGCCGCGGGCGACGAGACCCGGCCCGCCCTCGTTTTCGCTCGCGAAGACGAAGATCGCATCGCCCTTCGCGATGCGCCTGCCGGCGTACATCGTCTTCTGCGCGGTGAACTCAAAGGTCCTCGCCCGCGGATGGCGAATCTCGGCTTTGATCACATACGTCATCTCGGGGACACCACGACTCACTTTCGATTCAGCCGGAACGTCGTCGTGAAGGCGATGGAGACGCGTACGGGCTTTTGGAGGTCCTTGCAATAAGCCGGCTTGTATACCCACTGGCCACGGCGGCGACGGCCAGGTCGCTGAGGGGCTTTCCGGGGCTCTTCAGAACCGAGAGATCCGAAACCTCGCCATCCGTACCGATGATCCCCTTCAGCTCGACCTCGCCCTCCCAACCCTGCCTTCGGATGTGCGCCGGATGGTTGGGCTCGACGCGCTGAACGAGCGTCGGCTCCTGCAGGTCGTCGCACTTCACGTCGACCGGGACCGGACGATCGCCCTTGGCCATGGGCGCAGGCTCCGCGAGAGACACGGACGCCACGACGAGGCGAGCGATTGCGACGAGAAGAGTGGATGGCGCAACCATGCCCTGGGTGAATTAGAGCACGGCCGCGCCGGCACCCGGCAGGCACACGCGTGGAAGGCCGGACGGCCGCCTACCAGACCGTGCAGCGCTTTTCGGGGGGCCGGACCATCTTCGCGTCCGCCGGGCACGCGAAAGTCTGCCGGAACTCGGGCAGGTTGACGAGCGTGCCGTTCACGCGGAAGCGGCCCGGCGCGTGCGGATCGCCCTTCGCGAGCTCGCGCTCGGTTTCGGGCCGCATCGCCTCGGCGCGCGACCGGGCCCACGCGATGAAGAAGCGCTGCTCGGCGGGCAGGCCGTCGCGGGCCGCGACCGGTTTCGCCGCCAGCCGCCGGGCGAACGCCCGATAGGCGAGCCGCACGCCGCCGAGATCGCCGATGGCTTCGCTGAGGACCCGCTTGCCGTCGAGGTGCAGGCCCGGCTCGATCTCGAAGGCCGCGTACTCGTCGTCGACGCAGGCGGCGCGCGTCTCGAACCGCGCGCGGTCGGCGTCGCTCCACCATCGCCCCGGCCGTCCCTGCGCGTCAAAGTCGGCGCCTCCGGCGTCCAGGGCGTGGGTCAGATCGTGGGCGATGCCCGCGCCGATGCCTCCGAAGAGCTCTGCGTCGTCGGCGTCGGACCGGTAGCCGATCGTCAGAAGGAACCCGGCCGGCAGGACGATCTGGTTGAGCTGCGGGTCGATGTAGGCGAGGTACGAGGACGCGGGCAGCTGCCAGACGTCGCGGTCGGTCGCCTTGCCGATGCGCCGGCGGTCCGCCGCGACGTTCCATCGGCGCGCGGCGACGACGTTCTCCCAGAAGGCGTCGCGGCGGAGCGCGAGTCCGCCGGAGTCCGCGAAGCGGTGCGGCGCGCCCACCTGCGCGTCGTACGTCGAGAGCTTCTCGAGAGCGCGCTGGCGAGTCGCGGGCGCCATCCACGGGACGGCGTCGACGTCCTCCTGGAGCGTGGCCATGAGGCTTCCGATGAGCGCTTCGATGCGGGCGCGATCCGTTGGAGGAAAGTAGCTTTCGACGTACAGCTTGCCGACGGCGTCGCCGAGCAGAGACTCGGCGGTCGCGGCGCAGTGCTCGGCGCGCGGCTTGCCCTTCGCCGGCGACTGCTCCACGAAGGGCCGCGACAGGTACGGCGCCGCCGCCTCGAGGAGCTGGAACCGGAGGTAGGCGCGCCAGACGGCGACCGGAGTCTCGCGCAGCGCGCGGTCGAGCTGGCGAAGCAGCCGGGGCTCAGCCACGTTGACGCTCGCGTCGCCGCGTGGCAGCCCGGCCTCGTCCAAGTACGCGGCCCAGTCGACGACCGGAGCGAGCTCCGAGAGCTGCGCAAACGTGGTCGGATGATCGGTCTGCGCCCCGTCGCCCGCCGCCGCGGCGTCGAGCGCGCCCTCGGAGAGCTGCCCCTCGAGCGTGACCACTTCGTCGACGCTCGCGTCGGCGCCACCGCCCCCGAGCGCCAGGAGCGCCGCGACGTGCCTGCGGTAGGCGTCGCGTTCCGCGGCGGCGCGCGGCACGCCGAAGCTCCCGGCGGCGATGTTCAGCACGAAGCGCGACGGATCGCGATAGGCGTAGGCGCCGGCGGCCGTGAAGCCGGCCGCCACGCCGATCTCGTGCAGCCGGCGGAGGGCGCGCGCCACGTCGGCGGGAGTTTGCACGGCATCGATCTCGGCGAGGAGCGGCGCCAGGGGAGTCGCGCCGGCGGCGTCGACGCGTGCCGCGTCCATGCACGAGGCGTAGAGGTCCCCCGCGAGCCTCGCAGCGCTGCCCGCCGCCGCGTCGCGTCTGGCCGCGGCGGCCTCGAGGACCGCCTGCAGGCGCCGCTGGTTGTCGGCGCGCCCGGCGATGCGCGGGCTCCAACGCGACTGTCCCTCGGGGATCGGGTTGGCGGCCAGCCATCCGGCGTTGGCGTAAGCGTAGAAGTCGTCGCACGGCTCGCCGGACGAGGCTCCGGCCCCCGTGCCGTCGACGGCGCCGACGGTCGCGAGCGCCGACGCGAGGAGCAGAAGCCACCCGATCACGATGCGATGCGTCGTCATGACCGCCTCCCGGCTTCGGCAAACAGCGTCCGCGTGTCGATCACGTCGGCGAACTCACCGTGCAGATCGGAGAGCGCCATCGCGTGCACGAGGTTCGCGGGATAGAGCACGCCGTCGGGGCCCTTGCGGTCGAAGGCCGCGGTCGCGTCGGAGACGACCCAGACGGCGTAGCCGAGGTTGCCCGCCATCCGCGCCGTCGTCGATACGCAATGATTGGTGGTCAGCCCGGCGAGGACGAGGCCTCCGATGCCCGACCGGCACAGGTGCTCGTCGAGGGTGGTGCCGATGAAGCAGCTGTTGACGCGCTTCTCGATCACCGGCTCTCCCGGCCGCGGCGCCGCGTCACCTTTGAAGTCGTTGCCGCTCTGGCCGGGCCGCAGCGGCGAGCCCGGCAGCGTCGACATGTGGCGCGCGTGCAGGATCGGACGCCGGCTCGAGCGCCACGCGTCGAGCAGCTCGGCGACGCGCTCCTCCATGGCCGGGTTGTTGCGGCGGCCCCAGCTCGAGTCGTCGAAACCCTTCTGGACATCGATGACGAGGAGGGCGGCTTCGGCGGCGACGGCGATGGCGACGCTCATGGTCCTCGTTTACCGGAGGCCGGGCCGTCCGCCAAAACGGCGATTCCGCGCATCGGCGGCAGCGATGGTGAGGGAGGGGGGGCCCGCCTCCGGAAGCTAGGGCGCGCCCGGCTCGGGCGCGCCGCGCGCCGCCCGGAACGGCTGCATCTTCCCGTACGTCAGGCATCGCCAGAGCCATTCCGCCGGTCCGAATCGAAAACGCGCGAGCCAAGCCCGCGCGAGAAGAACCTGGGCGGGATACCCCACGAGGCAGAGCGCCGTGAGAGAAGCCGGACCGACCCTGCCCATGAGGCCCGGGCCGCGCGGGAAGCCATAGAAGAGCCAGATCCCGAAGACCGTCTGGAAGAGGTACCACGTGAGCGCCATGCGTCCGAGCGGCGCGAGAAATCGGATCGCGGAGCCGCGCGCCCCGAGGTATGCGAGGCCGAGCGCCGCGGCGTAGGCCAGGGTCAGCCCGAGCTGGCCGCCTTCGACGACGAGGTGCCGGGCGAACGCGAGGAGCGGGCCACTACGTCCTGCGAACAGACTGCCGGCGAAGACGGTGCTTCCGGCGACGCCGCTGAGCCCGCCGACGAGCAGGACACGCCGCAGCAGCACGCGGTGCCTCGCGAGGTCACCGAGGTCGAGCGTCCGCGCAATCCAGAGCCCGAGCAGCAGCCGCCCGAAGATGGCGACCTGGTAGTCGATCTGGTCGATCGAGAGCGTCAGGTACCAGTCGTAGCGCCAGTTGGCGGCGAGGACGTCGCGATAGCTGCCGTGGGAGAAGGCCGCCAGAGCGATCGCGTCCATGTCGGGCCCCGCGCCCGGCGGCGGCATCGCGGCTCCCAGCGCGGCGACGAGCGCCGGCACGAGGACGCTCGCCGCGAGCGCGGCGCGGAGCAGGCGCCGCGGCGGCGCGGCCACGAAGAGCGGGAGAAGCACCGCCCAGAGCGCGTAGAAGCGGAGGATGTCGAAGGCCCAGAGCAGCCATCCGTGGGCGAGCCCGATCGCGAAGAGCCAGAAGATCCGCCGGTAGAAGAGCCGCGTCGCCGAACCTCCGCGGGCCCGCGCCCGGGAGAGGAAGAGCCAGAAACTGATGCCGAAGAGCGTGGAGAAGAGGCCCATGAACTTGTTCTCGATGAAGAAACGCTCGAACCCGTAGGCGAAGGCGTCGGGCCGCGACGGGAAGGCCGCGGTCCGCTGCGCGGCGCTCATGTACTCGATGCCGGAGAAAATGAGGAGATTCGCCCAGAAGACGCCGAACAGGGCGAAGCCGCGCAGCGCGTCGACGAACTCGAGGCGATCGGACGGCGGAGCGGAGATCTTGATGCGAACCCCTTCGGCGGTCGGCATGGCGACTTATTGTCCGGGGACTCTACTTCCGTCCGGCGGCGATAGGAGGAAAATGAGACGGTGAGAACCGAGCTCGAGCTCCGCCACTTGCGCGCCTTCGTGACCGTCGTCGAAGCGGGCGGGCACACGCGCGCCGCGCGCAGCCTCGGCGTGTCGCAGTCGACGGTGTCGGAAACGTTGATTTCCCTCGAACGGGCGCTCGGCACCGAGCTCTTCCGCAAGGGCGCGAAGGGCAAGGGCGTGGCGCTCACGCGCGCGGGCGAGGCGCTCTTGCCCCATGCGCGCCGGATCCTGGCGCTGACCGGGGAGCTCGCCGCCGAGCTCGCCGGCGTGACGGCGGAAGTCAAAGCCACTCTGGAGGTCGCCGCCGTCGAGTCGATCAGCACCTACGTCCTGCCGGCGAGGCTGGCGGCGCTGCGCGAGAAGTGGCCGCACGTGCGCGTCGAGGTAGCGACCCGCGTGTGCGCCGACATCCGCGAGAGCGTGGCGGCGGGGCAGAGCGACCTCGGGCTGGTCCTCGAGGTCGAGGGCGGCGTTGGCATGCCCGACGACTCGGTGCTCACCAAAGCGCGCCTCGTGATCCTGGGCGCGCCGTCGCATCCGCTCGCCGGCCGCAAGGTTCGCGCCGACGCGCTCCGGCGCTGCGACTTCTACATGAGCGACGCGGCCGGCGACTACCATCAGGCGCTGCGCCGGCATTTCGAGGCCGCCGAGCTGCCGCCGCCTCGCACCCAGGCCCTCGGCACCGTGGAGGGCGTGAAACGCGGCATCCTCGCCGGAGGCGCGGCGCTCGGGCTCTTGCCGGCGCACGCGGTGAAGCAGGAGCTCGACGACGGTGTCCTCGCCGAAGTGCGGGTCAGCCCGCCGCTGCCGGGGCTGGTCCTGCGCGCGCTGCTGGGGCCGGAGAGCGTCGAGTCACCGGTCGTCGGGGAGCTGGTGACGAGCCTTCGCGGCCTGGCGTTGGGCTAGGGCGCCGGCGACCCCACGGCGCGCGGATTCGAGCCGTCGGCGTTCATCACGACGATCCGGCTCGGCCCGTCGCCGTCGGTCGAAAACATGATTCTCCCGCCGTCGGGCGACCAGGTCGCCAGGCGCTTGATCGCCGGCGTCTTCGTGAGGCGCCGGGCATTCGAACCATCCGCATCCATGACGTAGACGTCGCTTTCTCCGTCGCGTTCGGACGTGAAAGCAATCTTTGTGTTGTCGGGCGACCAGGACGCGACGCTGTCGTCGAAATCGGTGGCGGCGACACGGCGAACATCGCTGCCGTCTGCCCGCATGGTGTAGATCTGGTTCTTGCCGGTCCGATCGGAGAAGAACAGGAGACGCTTGCCGTCGCGCGACCACGTGGGCACCTGATCATTCGCATCGCCCGGCGTGATGATCCGGATGTTCTTCCCGCCGGCGCTCATGACGGCGATGCGCCATTTCGTTTCGCTCGATTCTCGCAATTGAAAAACGATCCGTTCCTCGCCGGGCGAATACACGGGCACGCCGGCAAAGCCCTTCAACGAAGTGAGCTGCCGCACGCCGGAGCCATCGGAGTTCATGACGAAGATGTTCGTATCCTGCCCGTTGCTTCGCGGCGACTGGAACAGGATCTTTCGTCCGTCGCGGGAGAAGTATGGATGCGCATCCCGGCCCGGTTCCCGCGTCAGGCGCCGGGGGTCCGATCCGTCCGCGTTCATCACGTAGATTTCAGGATCGCCATCGCGGTCGGACACGAACACGATCTTTTCGCCATCCGGCGACCATCGCGCGAACATGTCGTTCCACGAGTCCGGCGCGTCCGCCGCGGATCCCGAAATCGGCCGGCCCGCGATCAGCGCCGCAAGGCAACAGGCGAGGAGCCCGGAGCTCTCGATGCGTCTCATCACGGCGTCGGAATCCGGTAGCGCGTCTGGACCAGGCCGTCCTCGTAGCGTTCGACCGAGAGCAGCTCGAGCGGCACGTTCCGGTGCCGCCGGGCGATGAGGGGGATGCCCTCTCCGATGAAGACCGGCACGATGCTGACGACGAATTCGTCGATCGCGCGCTCATCGAGAAAGCATGCGATGATTTCGCCGCCGCCCATCAGCCAAATGTCCTTGCCTGGTTTCGCGCGAAGCCGGTCGATGAACGGGTGGATGGCCTCGCGGACGAACTCGACGGCGGACGGAGCGTCCTGCGGCGCGGGATGGCGAGAGAAGACGATGGTCCGATCCTTCGAATCGAACTTCGCCCCGAGGCGCCGGCTCGCCTCGTACGTCTTCCGGCCGAGGATCTTCGTGTCGACCGACCGCATGAAGGCGTCCATGCCGTAGAAACCCGCGGGAGCGGGACGGGACGTCAGCCATTCGAGATCGCCGTCGGGACGGGCGATGCAGCCGTCCGCGCTCGCGGCGATGTGGACGATGACTTTCCGGCGGTTCGTCACGCGCCTCCTCCGGAGTACCAGTCCAGCACGCGCAGGGCTCGTAGCGTGTTCCACCGGCTCGGCAGGCCCTCGCCGTCATCCATCGCGACCGGCATCCGGCCCGGGTAGTGAGTCTCGAGCGGCCATCGGCCGTCGGCGTCTCGCTTCGACGCGACGAGGTCGATCGCCTCGGCGGCGCGCCCGTCGGGCGCGACGCCCGCGCGGCGCAGGTATTCGAGCCCCCGCAACACGTCGTAGTGCCACCACGTCGGAAAGGCGAGGCGCGTGAACACGGCGTCACCCTTGCGATCCCTCGCGATCACCTCGCCGGTCGACTTCCGGCGGAAGAGGCGGCGCTCGAGGAGGTACTCCTGCCCGCGCCGACGGGCCGCGGCCGTCGCCGGGCGGCTCCCGAACGTACGTTCGTACTCGATCAGCGCTTCGAGCACGCAGATCGTGGTGTTGAACGACGACCGCGTCGACCCGTTCTCGGTCTCGCAGTTCCAGCCGCCGTCGGCGAGCTGCTCCCCGAGCAGCCGGTCGACGAGACCCCGGACGTCCTGGCCGAAATACGCTCCGGCCGCCGCCACCTGGCCGTTGATGCAGGGCTCGACCTCGCCGGCGAAGAAAGGGTTGTCCTGCGTTTCTTCCGGACCGCATCCGCGCCACGTCACGCGGTCGCGGACGAGGCTCACCGCGTGCCGGGCGGGATCGCGTGCGGGATCGAGGCCGATCTCCCGCAGCAGCGTCAGGACGTGCATCGTGGAGTCCCAGCCGCGGTTCCATGCCGCGCCGCCCCACGTCCCGTCGGGCGCCTGGAGGGCGAGGAGTCGCGCGCCGATGCCCTCGGTCGCGACTCGGGAGCGCTCGGCCGCGACTTCGCCGGGGGTCGCACCGGTCAGGTCGCGCAGCGTCTGCCATCGGATCGAAGGGTCCGAGTCGAGCAGCCAGAGAAGCACCGGACTGTTCGGCTTCAGCACCTGGTGTCTGGCTCGATCGGTTGCCATCTGCGGAGTCCCTCGATCAGGGCACGCTCTGCCAGGCTCGTTATACCGCGCGCCGCCGGGATCAGCCATGCGCCGCCCTCCGAAAAAACCGGGCCGAGTGTGCAAACAGCGCGACGAAGAAGCCGTTCAGAAGCGGGAGCTCCAGCGGACCGGCTGGCAGGGTCGCCGTCTCTCCCGATGATCCGGACGCCGAGGCGCCGAGGCTCGGCCAGGCGAGGAGGAGCGGCGCGGCGAGCGCGACGCCGGCCGCGGATCGGAAGTCGGTCGCCATTGAGCCGCAATGTACTTTGTTTTATAAAGTTTGTCAACCGTTCTTGCCATGTGACGCGTCGCCAGGGAAGTCATTCGGGTCCCGTGATTTCGGAAAAGCAGAGGACGTAGCCGTCGGGATCCTCGACCTGAAAATCCCGCGTGCCCCAGCGCTGCTGCTGCAGCGGCTTCGTGATGGGAGCTCCGCGTCCGAGAAGCTCCGTGTGCAGCTCCTCGACTCCGGAAACGGCCAGATACGCGTCGAGGTGCTCTTCCGACTTTCGGTGGGAGCGCTCCGCTTCGAGCTTCGGCGCACACTTCAAGTGGATCACGGCGCCGTCGCGGGAGACGCTCGCGTAAAAACGCTCGTAGACGAAGTCGCAGGAAAACCCGAGGCGCTGCTCGTAGAACGCCACGGAATCGTCGAGCTTCTCGACGAGGAACTGTGGCGCCGCCGACCTTATCGAGGCCATCGAGGCACCTCCGGGACGGGCCTAGCCGCTCTTCTGTGTTGCGACGCCGAAGCAATGGGAATAGCCGTCGTCGTCGGTGACGACGAACTCGGTCTGGCCGTAGTCGCGATCTTCGATCGCCGAAGCGGAATAGCCGAGCCGCAGGAGACGCTCGCGGAGCGCCTCGATGTCGCCGGGCGCCCAGTAGAGACGGATCCCTTCGGAGCCCGGTGGCGCGATGGGGGAGCCCGATCGTTGATTCAGCCAGAAATACAGCCGCTCGTTGTGCACCATGCAGCCGACGAGGCGGCCGCCATGACGCATGGCGCGATCCATGGTGAGCCCGAGCCCGTCCACCCAGAAACGAAGGCTCTTTTCCAGGTCGGCGCTGGGTATGACCGGAATGCACGAGTCGACGAGCATCGATGCCTCCGCGGCGCCAACGTTACTCGACATCCGCTAGCGCCGGCCTGCGGCGATCCAGGGCACGCCGCGGTACGAGTCGGCCACCACCCAGGCGCCGGCCGTCAAGGTCCAGGAGTTGAGGAACTCCATCCACTGAGAAGCGTTCGGGCCGGCCACGACGACGGGCACCCACACGATGAGCGTGAACAGACCCATCTGCAACGTCATGAGCATCGCCGCCGGACGCGCACACACGCCGATGAGCACCGCCACGCCGGCCGCGATGAAGGCGGCGCCGGTGAAATACGCCCAGCCCACGTGCCACGGCAGCCAGCCGGGGACCAGCGGTGCGGTGTCGTTGAGATTGGTGAAATGGGCCACGCCGAAGGGGATCAACCCCAGGCCGAAGAACACCTGCGCGATGCGCAGACCCCTGTCGCCGGCGGCGAAGCCGAGGCGCGGCCCGTCCCGGTCGCCGGCGAACCAGGAGTACAGCACCCAGGCGGCTGCCGTCATCACCGCGGTGTCGCCACAGGACCACCAGGAGTTCAGCTCTTTTGGAGCGATGAAGATCCGAGACACCCGGACCAGGACGAACCAGAGCAGGAAATAGCCGAGCAGCACGCGGGAAGCGACGGCGGCCGTGCGCTGCCCGAAGAGGCCGATGCCGGTGACCAGCGAGACGGCAGCAGCAGAGATAGGCGAGCGCCTCGCGCGCCGGAAAAGCCTTCGGCACCCCCGACCAGATCGGGGTGAAACCGCCCGTAGTCACGCCGATGATTCCGAGGGCGATCAGGGTCGCCGCGAAGACCGCGTGGCCCGGACTTGCGATGCGCATCGCAGTTCCTCCAGGGCGATTCCGGTTCATTCGATTCGACGGCGAGGGAAGCTCGGCGAACCGCGACGACATCCTCGCGCGCGACGTCCTCCGCGTCTATGACCACTTCGCGCGCCGGCGGGAGACCGCTTCCGTTTCAGAGTCCCGAGTATCACGCCGTCGCCGTCCGGCCTGTCGCCTGAAGACTATGAATCGCCCTCGAGCGGGGATCCGCCGGAGCGCATCGATCCGCCGTCCCAGCCGGGGATGGAGGCCGCCTGCTCGATCCAGGCCGCCATCTGCTTCTCGTCGAGCTCGTCCGACTCGCGCACATCCAGGGAGCGCACGTCCTTGAACCGGCCGATTGGCGGAACGGGCCGAGCGAGCTCCCTTGAAGAAGCTGAACTTGATGTGGCGCTGGAACGCTGCGAAGGCGAGGAACCAACCCTGGCCCTCGACGCCGTAAAACGGGCAGTGCCACCTCACGGCCTTGCGGACACCGGGCACGTGCTTCGCGACGAGCGCGTCGACGCGCCTGGCGACGGCCGCCTGCCACGGCTCCATGCTGGCGATGTAAGCCTGCACGCCGGCATCCCCGTCGGACTTTGGCAGCATCGCGGGCTTTCGGGCCTTGGACGTCTTCGCCTTCGCCGCAGGCGCGGCGAAGCGGGCGGGGGAGACCCTCGTTCGCATCGCCCTAGGACTTCGCCTTCTTTGGAGGCTTCGACCTGCCGACGTTGTTGAGAGCGACCGCCTGGCGCACGAGCGCCTTGAAGGCCGACTCGTCGACGTCTTCTCCTTCGTGGATGTCGATCGCGCGGCGGACGTTTCCCTCGAGGCTCGAGTTGAAGAGACGGGCCGGATCCTTCAGCAACGCGCCCTGCGCGAAGGTGAGCTTCACGGCTTTCTTGTAGGACTCGCCGGTGCAGATGATGCCGTCGTGCGACCAGACCGGAGTCATCCACTTCCACTCCTCGACGACGTCCGGGTCTGCGGCCTTGATGAGCTTGCGCATCCTGGCGAGGGTCTTCCCGCGCCAGTCCCCGAGCTCGGCGATTCTCTTCGAGATGAGCTCCGATGCCGGCGGGCCCTGGCTGGCGTTCGACTTTTTCATGTTCCCTCCGAGAGGTTTGCGTCAGGCGCTCGCCGGCGTGGCCTGCAGGCGGCGCCAGAAGAAGTACGAGAGCCCCCAGAGCACGCCGGTGGCCGCCGCCCAGCCCCACGCCTCCGGGCCGTCGCCCACCGCGAGGTGGGCGATGAGCGCAGAGCCGAGGGTGATGGCGAAGCCGGCGTAGGCCCACTCCTTGAGCCGCGCCGGCACCGGCGCAAGCAGCAGCACCACGCCGAGGAGCTTGGCCCACGAGAGCTCCACCCGGAAGTAGGCGGGGAAGCCGAGGTGGGTGAACGCCTCCGCCACCTGCGGCAGGCGCAGCTGCGCGTAGGCGGTGAAGCCCATCTGCAGGCAGAAGAGCGCGGTGACGATCCAGAAGCCGATGACCATTCCTTTGGAGCGGGGCATGCTCAGGTCCTCTTGCCGGCCACGCGGGGGTCTCGACGCCGAACTGCTTTGCGTACTCGGCGTTCAATCGCTGCCAGCCGCCGAACTTCATGGCCTCGGCGCCGACGATGCGTCCGATGGGCTGTCCGGCGAGAAGCCGATCCAGCACGTCGAAGCAGATGTGCCAGCCCGGCGGCGCCCATCGAGATGAAGCGGCGGTCGATGTTGTGCCAGAGCGTGAGGCGCGTGCCGCCGCCGCCAGCGGCTCGAGCTCCCAGCGGATGTCCTGCCGCCCCAGTTGAACTCGAGCAGCTTGGGCGCGTCGGCCCGCTTCACTGGTCGTCTCGGTGACGTGCGGCGTCGGCGCTCCCACCGTCGTGAGCTTCACCGTGCTCCACGGCGTACCCAGGTTCCGGTCGGCGTCGAACGGCGCCCATTCGCGCAGATGCGCGGGGTCGGTCAGCGCCTGCCAGACCTTTGCCGGCGGGTGGCGCAGGTCGCGGACGAGAACGAGCGTCCACTTCTCTCCGTCCTTTCGAACCTCGCGCGCCGCTGGCCGGGCCCGGCGCGTACTGCTCACGGTCGCTCATCTTCTTCTCCTTGTCTTCCTTTTCGTTGGTGTCGACGTCGATCCATGCGGTCGAGGTGGCGTTCGAGCGCATCGACGTGCGCGGACCAGAACCGCCGGAACGGAGCCAGCCAGGCGTCGACCTCCTGAAGCGGCTCCGGTTTCAGCCGATAGAGGCGCCGCTGCGCGTCGACCGTCGATTCCACGAACCCGGCCTCGCGCAGCACGCGCAGGTGCTTGGAGACGGACGGCTGCGGCATCCGAAGCTGGCGCTCGATCTCTCCCACCGAGTGCTCCGACGAGACCAGCAGGCTCAAGATGGCCCGGCGGTTCGGCTCCGCAATGATGTCGAACACGGATTCCATGCCACTGTATATACGTAATAGAGTATATACGTGTCAAGGCATATTATGGCCGGGCCGAGTCACCGGTTGCGTCAGCATCGCCGGGAATGCGATCGCAGCGGTCGACTGCAACTCCTTGTCCGGCATCAGGTTCGCGGATCGGATGCGATCCCGGAGACCTTGCATTCCGCGAGTGTTTCCGCTAGTCGGCCGAATGGGCTGGCGGCCGCGGTGAGCCAGCCCTTCGGAGTTTCGTCACCTCGCCGGTCCTGCCGTCGATGAAACAGCCGAGGGCGACGCAATGGAACGTCAGGTGCCGGCGGGACCAGACCCTCCCGTCCAGTCTCCATGCCGAGAGCACGGCGGTGGTCTCCATGTACCAGTGCCCCGTGGAAGCCCGCGAAATGATGGGTCGGTCGCTCTCGCTCAGGCCGCCATAGTTGTCGATCAAGAGAAGGCTCTTCTCGGGTTCGCCGGTGCGGGCATCGAGGAGAGACCCCAGTTTGTCGTTGAAGAGGACGAGTGTCCCGTCATCGATCGATGCGGCGATCACGTCGTTCGGGAACCGCAGGGTCCGGATGATCGCGCCGTCGCTCCTGCGGATCAGGAACACGGTGCTTGGAAAAGGCGGCCGGTCCTCGCGGACCGCCACGACGTCTGTTCGCCCGTCCGTGGTGACGAGGATGCCGATGCTGCGGTCCGGCAAGGTGTACTTGAGATGGAAAGGCGGCTCCAGGGCGCCCCCCACACCGTCGCGGAATGCGGTCAAATCCACGCTCGTGCGGGCAAACTGCGGGAGAACCGCGTACATGACGACGAAGAGCACGCACACGAGACCGAAGACGCGGCTGCCGGTGGCAAGAAACACGTCGCGCTTTCGTTGCCGCGCCCGCGACGCCGCGGCGATTCCTCCGACGAAAGGACCACCGAGAAACGCCAGCCCCGCGAACGGATAGAACAGCGGGCCGCGCTCGCGCCAGATGGCGACGTACGCGAAACCGGTCAGGACGCTCACCGATACGCCGATGGCGACGCCCAGCCGGACTGGCGTGAGTGAGAAAAGTCGCTTCAATCGCTCGTCGGCTACGAGCGCTTGTTAGGCCGCCGCCTCTTGGCAATTCGTCGCGGAGGCGAAAGCGCGCTGATCGTCACGTAGTACCCGTCCGGATCGCGCAACGAGAACTCCTCCGTCCGGCTGTTGGGGTTCAAGTGGGGATCTTCCTCGAGCCGCGGGACGAGAAAGCGTGCTCTTTTCAGGGCCCTGTCGAAATCGTCGACGCGGAAGAACAACAGCAAGCCATTGCCGGGTTTGCTATTGCGCGGACTCGTCAACGACGGATGGTCGTGCGCGCCCCACTCGTGGAGGCAGAGCAGGACCGTTCCATCCGAGTCGAGAAGTTGACCGAAGTAGGAATGCTCCGGGCGCCTCGCACGCTGGCCGAAGAGACGCTGGTACCACGCAAAGCTCCGCGAAACGTCCTTAACTCCGATGACTGTCCACGTTCTTTTCATGGCGTATGCCCTAACCTGTCGTCCTTGACCTCGAGGACCATGACTTCGATCGGCTGGTCTCCGACGTTGATGTCGGAATGCATCGTGCCGGGACGGTTCGCCGGAAGCCAGTAGGCCTTACCGGTCTCCCAGACTTGAGTGTCCGAGGCTCCGGAATCCTCCGCGATTTTCACGGTACCGCCCCGGAGCGCAATGATGACGCGGCCATGCTCGTGCCGATGAGGCGGAAGCGGCCGGTTGGGGAGAATGAGCGACTTCCACACCTTCACGTGTTCGTTCTCGAATTGCGGAATGCGCCGGGTCTCGGGCGTGGGCTCCGAGGACGAAGCTGAGAGCGCGATCAGGAGGCCGGACAGTGCGATTGAGAAGAGCGCGGCGTTGGTCATGAGAGTCTCCTCCGGAATCTTAGTGGTCGGCTGTCGCCTCGACACAGGCGCTCGGTGAGCTCGTCGCTGAGAGTGCAGACGTTGCGGCCTGACGATATCGAGTATCGCGGCCAGCGCAAGCGAGTCCGCCGCAACGACGGGATGGACCGCTCACGGCGACGGGATGAGCGATGGGTTGGCCGCCAGGAGAAAGACGCCCGCATGGATGCCCGCGCCGAGGACCGCGGCTCGGATGGCAAGGCCACGGCTCACGTGCGGAAGGACCCGCCGGAGGGCATAGACGACGAGGGGGACGTAGAGGACGGCGGCCGTGACGGTGCCCGGTGAATAGGCAGCGGTGACGATGCTGCCGAGAAGGTGGGCTGCCGCGTTGATGCCGAGAACGGCCGAGAGCGTCACGACGAGCCAGGCCCGGGAGGGACGGGCGAGAACGACGACCACGGCGCCGACCATAAGGACCCAGAAGACCGCGTTCAGAAGGAGGAACTGGGAATTCGACATCTGCCGCCCCGAGACACTCGCGAGGAACGCCGGAAAGTCAAACGCGTACTCCTCGGCGACGTGAAGGCCATAGGCGAGCGGGAACAGCCAGACCCACGGTCCCGTCGGAGACGGCGCGATGTCGGCGCCTTGCCTCACTTTCGTGAGCGGCCTGACGGTTTCTCTGGTTTCCATGGAGTCGTAGACACGTGCGCGAAGATCGCGCCCGCGCAGGCAACGACATGACCTTTGCGCCATGGTGGTCCGAGGGTTGTTCCGACCGCTTTCAGGTGACGCTCGAGATCGCGTGCGGTCTTTCCTCGTGCCTGTGCGGCGAGCTCGAGAGCATCTTCTTTCTCGAAATGGAAAACGCTCAGGTCGAGTCGCGCCGCGGCGCGCGTGAGAGCCTGGTGGTAGATCATGCCGTCCGCGCGATTCGTGATCCAGGTGTTCGCGTGCACCTCGGCAACCGTCGCGGGCAATTCGCGAAGGCGGGGCACTCGGATGGCGATGCCGCGACACTTTGCCGGTGCCAGCTCGCGGAGTAGCGACGAGAAGGCCGATTCGGCGCGTCTGTTGGCAGATGCCTTCACCGTTCGAACGAGCTCCTCGGCTTCGGAAATCGGCATGTGGAGCGTGTCATGGTGATAAGGGGAAGCCGTCAGTTGCGGATCGAGCAACTCGACACGTCGCTTGTCCAGGAGAAGCTCGTCGGGGCCGGACGTCGTGACGCTCACCAGGTTCGCCCAGGCGTAGTGATCTTCGATGCCGATCGAGTATTCGGTCGTGGGGTCTGGAGGGCGCCGGAGCGCCGCGTTCCGCCTAACGGCCACTTTCTTCCGTGACGATGTCGATGACGACCACGCCGGCCTTCTCTCCGGTCTGGACGTAACGATAGGCATCGGCGATCGCGGCGAGAGGATATCTGCGATCGATGACGGGAACGAATCGGCCCGCTTCGATCTTGTCCCTCAGTTCGGTCACGAACGCCTGCCCGCTTCCCCGCTTCGCCAGGGGAACCACGACCCGCCCGCTTCCCGTGACCTTCGACCAGAGCAGGAACAGCAGATTCTGCGACCAGGGGCCGAGATCCGTCGTCGCGAAGACGCCCCCGGGCTTGAGCCATCGCCGCCATCGGCGGATGCCCAGCTTTCCCACCGCGTCCAGCACGAAGTCGAAGCTCGCGGCCAAGCTGGTCGAATGCGTCGGTGGTGTAGTCGACCGCCAGGTCGGCTCCCAGCGATCGGGCCAGTGCGAGGTGGCGGCCGGCCACGACCGCGGTCACCTCGGCGCCGCGATCTTTGGCGAGTTGAAGCGCTGCCGTGCCGATCGCGCCGGATGCGCCGTAGATCAGGATCCTGTGGCCGGGTTTCAGGGCGAAATGCTCGATGGTCGGATTGGCGTAAAAGGCGCCTTCGCAGACGACAGCCTGATCGAAGCGCAGATTCGAGGGCATGTGCGCGATCGGCCCGGTTTCGGGCATGCAGAAATATTCCGCCTGGGCGCCGTCATTCCGGGACGGGCACATTCCGAAAACGCGGTCTCCGGGCTTGAACAGGCTGGCCGCCGCGCCCACGGCTTCGACGGTTCCGGCGAAATCCATGCCGAGGATGTTTCGTCGCGATCGCCCGGCGCCGGTCAGCAGCCGTATGAGCGTCGGGTGAAGGAGCTCGCCGCAATCGGTCCTGTTGACCGTCGCGGCATGGACCCGGACCAGCACTTCGTCCGGTCCGGGCACCGGCGCCGGGACGTCGCGCACCTCGATCACGCCGGGTGACCCATAACGCGCGACCGTGGCTGCCTTCATCGGCCTTCCATGCGGTCGTGCGCACGCTCGCGCGGTGGGAGGATGGCCGGCTGCACCGGCAGGCGGCCCGTCGTTCGATGCGGCGTCATCTCGTTTCGTCCGGTGGCAGGAACCTCACGCGACCCGTTTCGATCTCGTAGACCGCGCCGACGATCTTCATTCGCCCCTCCGCCATGCGCGCTTTCCCTTCCGGCGAATCCAGGATCTGGCGAACCGTCCACCGCACGTTGCTCTCGACGGCGCGCGACGCCTGTTCTTCGGGAGAAAGCGTCGGATCGAGATCCGGAAGGCCCGGGAGGATGTTCGCCAGAAGCAGCTGAACCCGGGAACGAAACTGCTCCCCCTCGTGCTTGGTCGCCAGCGCCGCGGTGATCGCCCCGCAACCCTCGTGGCCGAGGATCACGAACAACGGCGTCTCCAAGTACGAACCCGCATACTGCAGCGTTCCAGCGATTTCCGGCGAGAAAATGTTGCCCGCGACGCGGATGACGAACAGTTCTCCCAGGCCGGTATCGAAAATCCACTCGGGCGGCACGCGAGAGTCGCTGCAACCGAGGACCGTCGCGTAGGGGCGTTGGGCCTTGGCGAGATCGGTGAGGGTCTCTCGTCGGAAGGCGGAGCTGCGAGCCTCGCCCCGGAGAAACCTCTGATTCCCTTCGATCAGCCGCCCCAGCGCCTCATCGGCGGAGAGTCGAGTGCCTTCATGGGTTGTTGTCATTGCGCGATCTACTGTTCGCTGCCGGATGGCCGCGCCGTCAAGGCGACGAACGTCCCGTCGGCAAGGCAGTTCGATTCTGGCCGGTCGCACGAACCCGATCAACAACTTCCATCACTCGTGCTCTCTCCACCCGAGCGCCGACACCCTCGCCGCCGCGCAGTACAGGGCGAGCGCGACGATATCTCGGCAAGGCCGTGAACGAGCCGCGGGGGCGAGACCGGCAGCCAGATTGCGGGCCCGTATGTGGGATATGCTCCAGAAGCGCCGCCGTCCGGCGGCCGATATGCGGTCGACCTGTCGTGGCGCGAAAATGGAGTAGCGTAATGATAGGTAAGACTGTCGGTATCGCCGCGACCGCGCTCTTGATCTCGCTCGTCGCCTCGGCGGGAGACCAACCCTGTTCGATCCACGCGAAGAGGAGCCAGTCGAAAGACGAGCTCACCGCGATGGCCAAGTGGTCGGCTGCCGATGCGCAAGACGCCGCCCTCAAGTCCCTGAACGTCACCCCCGACAAGGCCACGGTGAAGAAGTCCGAGCTCGAAGTCGAGGACGGGTGCCTCGTCTACTCGTTCGACATCGTCGTCGCCGGGGAGGGTAAGGGCCAGCACGAGATCGAGGTGGACGCCGGCAACGGACGGATCCTCAAGACCGACCACGATCGGCGCTGAGCCCGGGGAACGTCCGAAGCACGTTACGGTTCTTGCGGACCCGCCCGTCACGCGAGTCGTGTCGGACCGGTCCGCGCCATGATCGCGAATCTCACCACCGAGGCGTGATCCTGGCTTTCGCAGTCGCGGAGTCGGGGCCGGAAGCAATCCGGTCGCCGTCTCCCCGGCCGGGGAAGCGCTGAGGTTCGGGTCCTCTCAGTTCAGGCGGAACGACAGCGCCACGCTCAGGATCTCTTTCGCGGCGAAGGGGGTCGAGCTCCAGGCGATCGTCGGCCCCTCGACGAAGATGTCGATGATCCCGGCATTGAAGGCGATGCCGACGCGCGAGCCGGCCTGGAAGTAGTACTGGCTGCCCTCGGCGCCGTGCACGCCGGGTGAGCCGTCGAGCTCGTCGCCCCCGCGGATCTTCGGTCCGCCCTCCACCCGAACCGGCGTCAGCGCCAGCCCGAGCGGGCCGAGGAGATACCAGCGCAGGTGCAGGGCGAGCGCTCCGGTCAGGTACGCCGAATCGCCCACGGTCCGCCGGACGCCGATCGCGAAGGACGCCCCGGGTGCCCAGACGAACCTGCCACCCCAGCGGTCCCGGTCCAGAAGGACCATCGTTCCGATCGCCCCGTCCCCGTACTGCCGCCCCGAGGTCGCGACCGGCGGCGGCTCGGCCGTCGTGACTCCCGTTCCCAGATACCAGGACCCCGTCCGGCCTTCGAGCCGTCCGTAGGGAGCCTCCGGTGGCGACCACGTCTCGTCCTCCCGCTCGACTTTCTCGGTGTGATGCTCGATCAGCGGGCCGCCGGCGAACTTCGGCGAAGTGAGGGCCCAGCTCACGCCGAGTCCGAAGGAGAGCTCGGCGGCGGGCTTGCGCCAGTCGATCTCCAGGGGGCCGTGAAACGTGATGGCGAAACGGCTGTCGATGACGTAGTCGATGCGGAGGAAGTTCGACGTGATCTCCGATCCGGTGCGGTCGCCTCCGAAGGCGACGCGCCAGGCCGCGGGAGTGAATCCCAACGCGAGGCGCCTTCCGATCGGGAGCGCGAGATCGACCTCGAGGCCGAGCAACCCGGTGCCCTCGCCGCTGTCGTAGCGGCGGTAGCCGACCTCGCCGGACAGCACGTAGACGAAGGGGTTCAAGTCCCAGCTGTACCGGAAGAGGGTTCCCTTGGCCGCGACGTCGAAGAACTTTCGCGTGGTGTTGTAGGTCGTCTCGAGGCCGAGGAAGGCGTACGAGCCGGGAGAGATGTCGGTGGGTTGGTGCTCCTGGCACTCGTCGCCCTGGCACGGATAGGCGGCCCGAAACCAGCGGTCCTTGTAGGCGCGCCAGGCGTCGGACTGTTCCGGCGCCGGCGGGGGGGCGCTGCCGGCGGCCGCGGAGGCGGCTTTGTGCGCGACGCGCAGGTCGCGCACGACGACGAGCAGCTCCACGATCGCCTGTCGTGCGACGTCACCCTCCTCGGAAAGACATTGGAAGGGCACCTTGTACGGGTAGTCGGTGAGGTCCTTGCATCGGTGCCCGTCGACCGTGACCCGCTCCTCGATGATGTACGTCTTGTCGCGGTGGTCGTCCCACTTGTGAAACGCGGAGTCGGGGATGCGCGCGAGCTTCTCGGGCGCCAGTCCCGGCATACGGGTCAGAGGCTTCCAGATGCGGAGCTCCTCGATGTCATGGGTCCCCGGACGACGCTGCGTGTGTGATCTCGAGAAGGAGTCTTCGACGGCGTGCATCAGCTCATAGAGGCCGTAGCCGCCCTTGCGCACGCCGGGCCCGCCGTCGAGGACGACCTGGCGCATGAGGTTGTCGAGGAAATCGCGGCATCGGACGAGGGCATTGGTCGCGAGGCCTCTCGGAATCGAGGTTCCCTCGATGTCGGCGGACTCGGCGTCCTTGAGCTCCGCCATGAAGTGGAAGCACTGGCCGGCGTCGCTGAACTGCCTCCGGAAGGCCGCGTCCGGCTGGTCGGTCAGGGGCCTGGGCCAATCGAGGAGAGGATTGGTCGTCATCGTGTCGACGCAGAAACCGGGAGGATGCCCATCCCAGCCGAAGCACAGCGGCGGCGCGAGGTCCCCGTCGTTGAAGAGATCCCGCAGGATGTCGGGGCGCGCCGGCTGGCCGTCATGCCCTTCGACGAGGGTGCGGTAGGCGAGCGCTTCGATGACGACGTGCCCCTTGCTGTCGAACGCTGCGGCGCGCTCCGCGACGAGCGCCGCGAAGAGCGCGAATGCCATGCCGCGGAGGGCGGCTTGCCGCATCTTAGGCCGCTATTCCTTGGTTAGATCTCGCCTTCAGTTGGTAACCCCGCTCCAATCTCCTCACCGACGTGCTGGCGAATCAAGCGACTGACCGCGTAGGGGTCGGAGAAAGCCTTCGCATAGAGCCGGAATCGGCCGTCCGGAAACGAGAGCTCGATATCAGTAGCGCCCCTTCCGTGGTCCTTGAGCTTCGCCTTAAGTACCTGTTCCCACGGAACAAACCGCCCGCCCTGCCAGGCCGGCGTCCAGATGCCGGCGGTCGTGAAGACGACGGCTGCTGCCCGGCGATAACGAAGAACGACCATCGCGACGAGGCCGCCGCCGACCCGGAAACGAGCAGGAGAAGCGGCAGCCTCCACTCTGCCGGGATCGGCGCCTTCCCAAACCACGCCGCCACGCCGGGAACGAGCGCGTAACCCGCGAGAGAGAGCCAGCCGATGCCGGCAAAAATGACCGCGAACCGGAGCTCGCTCCAATTCAGCGGGAAGTCGATTCGTCTGCCGGAGAGGTTCCCTTCACGCGCGGGCGACCCGAAGGCGAGCTCTCTCAGGCTCATTTTTCGCGCGGCCTGGCGCTGGAGGTCAGCCGCAAGCAAAGCGAGCCTCTCGCAGCGACGAGATCGGTGGCGGTGCGCCGAGGGTTCGTCGGCAGAACTCAGGGCCCGCCGCGCGCGGAACCAATTGATACGCGCTACGGTTTGCACGGAACGACGGTGTCTTGTGCAGCCACGATCTGCCACTGGCCGTTGCGCCGTAGCCACGTGTCGGTCCATACCTGGCATCGCTTCGCCTCACTGCCGCTCTGCCCCCCGCTGCGAACCCTGCTCTCGGATCCGTACGCGATTGCAATGGAGTCACCGAAGAATCGGACTCTCACGTCACCGAGCCGACAGTCCCGCGCGAATGACTTGGGGTCCGAAGCGATGGCCTCGGGCTTTTCGTAGCGATGGCCGTCGGTTGCCGTGCCTTGGAATTCGTCCGCGATGACGTTCTTGAGCTCCGGCTGGGAGCTACAGCTCGAATTGGCCCATTTCTCTTCTGTGGCGGTGATGAACCTGACGGTGGAATCGTCCGGCGAGCCCCAGCGAGCTTCCTGAGCGGGGCTCGGAGCTGTGAGACAGCTCAGAGCGGCAAGGGTGATCAGGAACGGTGCAGTGCGCGGCATGTGGACTCCTTCGAAGTGGGAAATCAAGACGTGCGACGGCACGCGCATGTCAGGCGATCCCGTAGCGTGTGCGCGTGATTTCGTAGACGACCTTCCTGCGGCCCGCTGCGTCGCTGGTCGTGCCAGTGCGCGAACCGCCGATTTTCTCGACAGCCCTCTGAGATCGCAGATTGTCCGGTCCGATGATGAAAATCACACGATCCACCCAGCGAAATGCATGCTCCAGCATGAGTCGCTTCATCTCGCCGTTGTATCGGCCGCCCCAGTACGCGCGGGCAAGAAAGGACCAACCGATCTCGATGACGCCGCGCGCTGCGTCGTAGCCGTGGTAGCGCGACGATCCAATGACTTGTCGGGTCGTCCTCTCTATGGCCACGAGCGCGCCGCCGGAACCGAGAGCCTCCTCGAAAAAGGCCCGAAACGTTCCCTCCTGGTACCGGTTGCGCTCCGGGTGCTGCTCCCAGATGAGGGGATCCGCCGCCGTCCGGAACAGCGCATCGAAGTCGTCCGCCTGCAGCGGACGGAGCTCCAGGAGCTCTCCGACGAGGCTGGGCTGCCGATCAAAGGGTTCGGAATTCACTGGCGATCCACGACAGTATCCTGGCCTTCATGGCCGGGGCAGACCCGTGAGACCTTGCCCAGCCCCCGGCTTCGCGTCGCCTCCGAGGTCTCTGCTCGCGGCAAAAAGCACGATGCTCGGGAGCGCCGAACAACCAGTACGTCTGTCCGAGAGGAACGTCCCCATGCCAAAACCGCCTGGCCACGCTCACAACCTCGCCTCGAGGGCGGCGGCGCCTGACGGGAGGCGAGTGCGCGGCGAGCCGGAGCGGGCGAAACGAGCGACGCGAGTCCGTGGGAGGCGGCTGTTGGGCCGCAGACTAGACCGGTTCAATCGGCTCATTGGATATCCGCCGCTCCTGAGAGGTCGTGACGTCCCGACCGCCCGCTTCGCGGAACAGGAGCGCGCGCTCGCGGCGCCTCCGTATTCGGTGGGCAAGCCAATGAAGCGACATGAGCAAGGCCACGATGGCGATACGGTAGGTCCAGGTCCCGATCATGGTCGGTTCCTTTCAGAGGCCTGACGGGTCGGACGTCAGGCGGCACCCTTGGAGCGGCGCCCGGCGAGCGCCCGGGCGACCAGGGCCCACAGCAGGGAGCAGAAGGCTCCCGCTGAAACCACGAGGCTGAAGACCCACCAGAGCCGGCCGTGCCCGCCACCGAAGTTCAGGGTCAGATTTCCCGCGAGGGCGACAGACACCGGGAGCCACGCTGCGGCGGCCAGGAATGCGGTAAGCGCGACAATCCGAAGCGCCGTCCCGCGCACGCTGAGCGCAACGGCCGCGCCGGCGACAGCGCTGAGACCGAGGGCTGCCGCGGCGTTTCCAACTGGCAGTCCCCCGGGCAGGAGTTTTTCCAGGTACGCCGCGCCACACGAGAGCGAGAGTATCGAAACCAAAGCTATCACCAGCAGTGCTCCGACGACGATCCTTCTCATGTTTCGAGTGCAACGAAACTCGTTGAGCGGCCGGACGGCCCGCGCTTTGGCGGCGAGGCCGCCGGCAAGCGCGCGTCAGACGGCTCGTCAGTCACGGCGCGGAATGAGCCGGACGCTGCGTACCGCGTCGGCGGCGAGCCGGAGCGATCGAGCCGAGCGACGCGAGCCTGCTGGACGCGCACGTCAGGCGCTGCTCCCCAAGGGACGCGATCGAGCCGCATCGATTCGCTCGATCAGCTGATCGACGATCGGACTGCGGCCGAAGTGCAGCCAGCGCGCCGGTGGTGTGAACGCGACCTCTTTGCCGAGAAGCCCGGGCTGGCGAAGAGTGAGCGTGACGCGCGGCGGATTCGTCAGCGTCCGATAACCCACGTTCATGATGTTGGAGAGGGGGATCCGATCGACCTGCCCCTTGTTCTTGACGACGAGCTCGGTTCCGTCGTCCCAGACCTCATCTGCCAGGTCGAAGATCAGCTTCTTCATCAGGAAGTAGCCAAAGGCGGCCATCAGCGGAACGACCAAAAGGACGGTTGGATTCGTGCGGCCACGGGAAGTGGCGACGGCCGCGAAAAAGAAGATGCCGAGGAAGCCAAACCAGATCGCGGGAAATACGCGCTTCGAAAAGAACGTCATGCGCGACGAGATCAGGGTCACAGGATCGGCCCGCCGACGTCTGTCCGGGTGCTCCGCCGTTCGGATTTCATGGCTGGATGCCGGTCATGTCGCCCGGGTCAATCATCGCGGATCCGCCTGATCCATGCATGGGTTGCAGGCCGTGGCTTCGTTCAGTCGTCAATTGGCTCGACACCGAGTCGCTCGCGTCGCTCGAGGCCCTCCTTCATGGCCTTGAGGGCTTCCGGGGAGTGCCCCTTCCAATCCGTGATCTCGCTCGTGACTCGTAGCGGCTCGCGAGATCGGTATGACTTCGTCGGATTACCCCGAAACTTCTTGTTCGTCAGATCGGGGTCGTCTTCGATCGGCCCCGTCGGCTGCACGACGTAGATTCTGCCGGCACCCGCGCCGGCGGCCAGCTCTGCTCCCCACGTGGCGGCATCCAGAGTGCGGGTCAGATAGACGTAGGGGGCCTTCGTCCCCTTACCGTAGTTGGAGTTGTAGCCGGGCTCGATCAGGTCGCCCGGCTTCAGGTCAGCCCGAGTGCCATGATAAAGAGGCCACTCGATGACCTCGCCCATGACCCGCAGGGGCTCGCGGGAACAACGGGACATCGATGGATGGCCCGGAGATTTCCGGTCGGGCAGGTCGGAGGCATCCCGGATCTCGCCGATGGGCTGCACGATGTAGACCCTGCCGGGGGCTTCGCCGTCCGCGAGCTCCGCGTCCCAGATGGCTTCGTCCAGATTGGGAGTCAGGTAGACATGGGTTGCCATCGTGTCCCGCTCACCCGAGTCCGGAGAATCGTCGGGCTCGATCAGGTCGCCCGGCTTCAGCTCCGCCCGAGTGCCATGGTAGAAGCGCGTATTCCTAGGCGTCGGACTCATGGGCTCGCTCCCATTCGCGGACTCCGCCCGGGACGATTCGGAAGAGTGGATGCGGCGCCGGCCGTCGAACAGACGAATACTTCCGGGCAGACGACGGGCTCCGGGCGTCGAGCTTCCGCATCAGGTGTCGCCACTCGTACGCGAGTTGGCCGGACGTCTCCGGCAACGTGCCGGAAACTCTTCGCGCGACCAAGCTTCGAGCGATCGAATCGAAAGCCACGCCGGGAAGCCTCTTCATACACGGACGCAAGGTAGGAATTGATGCAGGCGACCGGATTCCGCTGCTGTTGAAAACGACGCAGCTGAGGATGGTTGCGATATCCGGTCGTCCGCTTCCGCAGGACCATCCGAGCGAGGAGCGCCTCACGCCAGAGCGCGACGAGCCCTGCCGAATCCAGGTAACGGGGATGAACTGTCCAGAGCCGCACCGACGTCAAGCTCGCATGTCAGGCCGCGTCATCGGCTGGCGTTACTCACACGTTGCTCCTCGAGTCGGGCGACGACCGTGTCGAGATCGGGGTAGCCGCCGCCAAGCCTCCGCGTGAACCAGTTCCCGCCGCGTTCCGCGACTTTCTTGCCGTCCGCGATCACGTCGAACTGGCCAAGTTCGCCGAACGTCGTGACAGCGTCGACGCCGAAGCGCTCCTTGATGAGGGCCACGAGACTCGTGACCTTAGAACGGTTGTTCTGTCACGTCGGACAGTGCACGATTTCGATTTTCATCCTCATCTCCTTCCTGGCCGGTGGCGGCGAGTCCTCTTCGGCCGCGGGTCAGGCCCTGCCTTGCCTGCGGTCTTTCAGGCGCCTGGTAACGAAACTCGATCAGGAAAACCCGGCGCCCCGGTCCATGCTTCGCTGTCTTCAGTAAATCAACGACGCCTGCGAATCCCGATCGGCGCGCGAGCACAGGCGTGATGTCCTCCAGCGACATCTCGGTCACGGCGGTCACGACGATTCGGCCGGGAGGCATGGCGTAGCGCCCTCCGACTTTCACATGCGACCGCTGCCACAGGCGCACGCTGCAGGTGATCTCACCCCGTCGGATGCGATCCCGCAACTCGCTCAGAAATTGCATCAACCGCGGGCTGACGCGCCGGAGATCGGCGGCGAGCCGATTGCCCTCGTCATTGGCCGGCAGGCGGTTGCCAGAGTTCTACCTTGTTTCCTTCGGGATCGATGACCCAGGCAAACTTCCCGTACTCGGAATCGTCAATCTTCTCGAGAACGTTGCAGCCTTCTTCGCGTAAGACTTTGACCAGGGCGTGGAGATCCTCCACCCGGTAATTGACCATGAAAGTTGCAGTGCTGGGCGCAAACTGGTCACTTTGTGCCGAAGCAATGGACCAGGCGGTTGTTCCGGCAACCGGCTGACCTCCACCGTCGGTCCAGCTGAAAGCCGCGCCACCCCAGTCTTGGACATCGATCCCGAGGTGCCGCTTGTACCAGGCCTGTAGTGCCGGGGCGTCTTTGGCTTTGAAGAAGATGCCGCCGATGCCAGTGACTCGCTTCATGGAACCTCCTCGGACGGTTGGTGGTGAGGGAGAGTGCGTTTTCTGCGGCCTAGCGGGGAGCGCGTCAGCGGCGAGTCCGCTGGACGATCCCGAGGCTACCTTCTCGGCTCATACCGCATCGCGACCGCCCCCGAGCCGAACTCCAGCCGGCTCACGAGCTTCAAGTCGATAGGCTTCGACAGCCCCGCGAACAACGTCGGCCCGTGGCCCGCCATCCTGGGGTGCACCACGAATTCGTACTCATCGATCAATCCCAGCTCCGTCAACGCCAGCGGGAGCTTCACGCCTCCCACGAGGAGTCCCTTACCCGGCTCCCGCTTGAGCTCCTGAACGGCCTTCTCCAGATCCCCGCGCACGAGCTCCGCGTTCCAATCGACCCGGTCCAGGGTGCTCGACACGACGTACTTCTTTGCCGCGTCGATCGTCCGGGCGAAGGGTTCCATCCAATCAGGCCTCGTTCCCGTCCGAGCCGGCGGCCGGAACGCTGCCTCCATCATTTCGTAAGTCACCCGGCCAAAGAGGAGGGCATCGGCGCGGCCGAGGTTCTCGGTCGCGTGACGATGCAAGTCTTCGTCCGGGAGTATTGCGCGATGATCGCAGCATCCGTCCAATGTGACGTTGATGGAGTACCGAAGGGGTCGCATGACGCAAGACTACCGCCGATGAGGTCGATGCGTCGATGCGCCGCCCGCCGCGAATTGCCGGAGCGGCGGAGCGAACGGAAGGAGCCATGGTCATCGAGCCAAACCTCACCGCCGGGGGAGAAGGTGTGGGGCAGGGCTACGCCTTGCGTACTGGGTAACGCAGGTGTGTAACGCCGACGCCCGGGATCACCGTCGGGCCGCCGCGGACGGCTGACGTGCCGGCGAGGTAGTCGAAAAGTCGAGCCAAGAAAGCTTCTCGCCGAACGTATGGAACGCGATCTCCAATATGCCCGAATCGGAGCGCGTCAGGTGCGCGTTGGGGTAAGCGTCCTTATAGCTGTCGAATGCGGCCATGTCGTACTCCCGGCAAATTGTGATGAGGCGGCGCCGTTCTATTCCACCCGTGCAAGATGGGGCTGCCGAGGCAACAGCAAGTCCTGCGACTACTCGCCTTCGAGCGTCAAATGCACGCTCTTGATCTCCTTGATGTCGGCGATCACGATTGCGCGCGTGCCGTTGCGCTCAAAGATCGTCCCGGTAGCCTGCACGTATTTGCCCACGAAGGGCATCAACTTCTGCTGCTGACCGGCGTCAGGCATTGTGTCGGAGATCGGCAGATAAAGGTCACCCTCCTTGGTTAGAATAACGAGCGGCGATCCACCCTTCACGCAATCCAGAACGCACTTCATACTCAGGGCAGTCGCGTTCGAATCGAGGTTCTGAATGGGACACGCAATGTCCCGAAGCAAGCCCTCAATCGTTGCTTGCGACGCATGTGCTCGGGAACCAGCCATCGACGTCTTCTGTTGAGGTTGGGACGCTGCCAGGAGCGACGCAAAACCGCAGCCAGCCAGCAAGCAGAGACGCAGAAATGGGTTCATCGGTTGTCCTTTGCGTTAACGCCGCGATGAGTGTTCACGTCGGGGAGCCTGACGGATAGCGTGGTGGCGGCGAGCCGGAGCTCGCGAAGCGAGCTACTTGAGGCCGCTGGGACGGCATGTGAGGCGTCACGTGTCTCAGGAGCAAGTTGGTTCTCTTCCTCGTAAGGCAGGTCGTCGGGGTCCACGCCGACGTAGTCAGGCTCCGGATCTGAGCTGAATCGAACAGCAGGTACGTGACTGACGCCCGCTAAAAGAGCCTTCAGAACTCGGTGCATCCCATCCATGATGCGGCCGTCGCTTGAGAGAACGACGGGGAAGGTTAGATCCGCCTCGTGGACCATGTGAGCATGCTGCGCGACTTCTCGACAGGTCATCGACCCGCCCCAGTACGGCTCATCCAGTTCCCGAATGCCCGCGATCGGAAGAAGCTCGGGAGTCAGGTTCTTGCTCAGGAAGACCAGACGGTCAACGTCCCACGCTCTAAGCCCAGCGGAACCTTTCCGCAAGTGATACTGCTTACGCATTCACCGTTCCTTCGTGACGCCTAACGGGACTGCGTTCAGCGGCGAGCCGGGGCGTGCATCGGGAGCCACGCGAGTCCGCTGGAACGCGATATTAGCCCGTGCAACCTCACAGGAGCTTCTTGAACTGCTCGATCGTCAGCCCGGCATCGCGGATGATGCCGCCGATCGTGAAGGCGCTTACTGGATTGTGTCTCGGAATCGTGAGAAACCGAACGCCATCGGTCATTGGCGGCGTGCTTGCGGCGCTGGCGCGCGACTCGAACCCCCGCACTTCTCAAGCGCCCGAATGGCCTCCTGGTGATTGACACCGGGCAGCTTCGGCATCGCCTACACCGTGACGTCGACTTCCCGGCCTTCCTTGCTTTCCTGCGACTTTTCGACTGCCGCCAGATACTCACGAATGGCATCCTGAATATTTTCGAGAGCCTCTTCCTCGGTCTCTCCTTTCGATCAGCACCCTGGAAGGCCTGGGCAGGAGACGCTGAACCCTTCCTCGCTACGCTCGACTGCGACTTTCTACCGCACGACTCAATTCTACCCCTTGCCAACTCTATGAATTCGGGCAGCCACGGACGGTGACGCCTTGCCAGACGCCCGCAACGCCTTCCGCACTCTCACGGAACCCGGAGACCACGGCAGCAACGAGTAAGGCAAAACCTGACACGATGAACATGGTCCGAATCGTGTGAAGCCTTTCCCAGCGATCCCGAAGCTCTGCCCACTCGGGTGGAGGCTCAGCGACGTTCCAACTTTGTACCTGCTTGTTGATGGGCACGTTTCCGGCGAGCGTGACCGCCATGTCTCCAACGATGAAGACGAGCGCGATGAGTGAAAGAGCGAAGGCCCCAGGGACCGCTCTCACAAGGAACACACAAGCCGCGACCGAGAGAATGGCCGCGTTTCCAAGAATGGGCATGATCTTGGCAGCCCGATCTCTTCCCTGCTGGACTTCGGTGAAGAGTGCGCCCGATCGAGTCTCCCGCAGGGGCGCTTCGGTGAGCCAAGTGCCAAAGTGGACGCCCATGCTGAGCGACGTCAAGACGATTGCCACGAACTGAAAGATCTGAATCGTGTCTGCCACGGCCACGTCCTCCTTCTAGGGTTGAGATTCTAGAGGCCGTGAACTAAGGAGCATGACTCATGGCTGCCTATCGGCTTGCGGCTCAGCGGCCACGGCGGCAAAGCCGGCGGCGTCCGCTGCAGCCGCGGGTTAGGCGGCGGCGGCCCGGCCCTGGCTCCTCGTGGGATCGGACGTTTTAGCTGCACGCTTGCTTTCGCGATGGCCCTGGTGGGGCGTGGCGATGACCGCCCGCAGCCGGCGCCCTTGCTCCTCACGTGCGTCTTCAACCCCGGGCAAAGCCTCGCCCGCTGGACCGCGAACGCTTCTCGCGGCATGCTAAGGAGCGGACTGCCTGGGAAGGGTACTGGCTTCCTCGGCTCTGAACCAGGAAAGGGGACGACAGTGAAAGTATCGACGACAGCCCTTTTTCTCACCTGCGCGGCGTTCGGTGCCGTAGCGCTCCACGGCCAACAGATCAACAAGCCGTTCTCGCCGCGCGCCACGGCCGCCACGCAAATCGGCGGCACCTGGATCGGCCAAAAGCTGGGGATCCCACCCCAGTATCCCAGTGGTAAGTGGATCGAGGTTGACTACGGCCGCCCGATCCTGCGTGGTCGCAAGAACATCTTCGGCAACGGCGCGGACTACGGGAAGACCCTCAACGCGGGCGCCCCGGTATGGCGCGCTGGTGCCAATTCCACCACCAAGCTCACCACCGAGGTGCCGATCGTGATCGGGGGCAAGACCCTCCAGCCCGGGGTCTACGACCTGTTCGTGGAGCTCAAGGACGGATCTTGGACTCTGATCGTGGGAACGCAACCGACGCAGGACACTCACGACGCCAAGGAAAAGACGAAGATCTGGGGGGCCTACGGCTACGATCCGACGTTCGACGTGGCGCGCGTCGCAATGACCGTGACCAAGCTCGACCACTCGGTCGACCAGTTCACCATCGGCTTCCTCGACATGAGCGATAGTGGCGGGAAGCTGGCGATGGAGTGGGAGACGACGAGCGCGAGCGTTGCCTTCACGATCGCGCAGTGAGGCGCCTTCCGGGATGTGTCCGCTAGTTTGTTCACACACATTTGGAGCTGAGTAGACGGGTGCATGTTAGGCGGCTCTCACGCCACCCATGCCTGCCAAGGTCCGTCAAATCGCCAGTCCAACGTCGCCTTCGAGCACCGATGTCTTCAGCTGCGGGCGCTCTCCGCTCTTCCACAGTGCAGCAGTGTGTAATACCCGATACCTGATGGGCCCCCCGTCCGGTCTTTCGCTGCGCGCAATGGGGCGCGGGATGCAGACGAACTCGGTGCGCATCTCATCGGCCGACAATTGGACCTTCGCATAACCGTGTCCTCCGAGATCTACGAACTCGAGGTGCGGAGCGAGATCCGGGTTGGACAGCGCCCGTGCGCGCTTGAGGTCGAAGCTCTTGGCATATTCGAGGCACGAGCGGACGCCGTGCTTCAGCAGCATGTTGTGCGTCCAGTCGGGCTTCGCGCCGTCCGGCCGATCGGCGAGGAACAGCGGGCGCAGCGGATCGGTCTTGGACAAATTGTGCTCTAGGGCTTCCATGGTCCCTGCGCTTGATAGCGAGGCGCCGACGAAGCTCAAGCCTACGGGATCGAACTTGCCTGGCGGCAGTTCCGAGGTCGCGTAACCCGCCCAGAAGCTGTGGCGGTCGCCGGAAACGATCGCGAAGCCGGTGATCTTTGCGTCGCGCACGAGGTCGTAGATCTCGGCGCGCTCTCTGTAGGCCGTGCCGTAATCGCCGGTGGGGAGCGAGGCATAGGTGGACTTCGGCCACGTTTCCTTCGTCAGGCCCGGCGGCAGATTTTGCGGGTCGGCGCGCGAGTCGAGTGCGCCTTCTGAATTGCCCCAGATTTTCCACGTCGCGGTTGAATTGCGGAGCTGGTCTTTGAACCAGGCTTTCTGCTCGGCGCCGAGGATCGTCTGCGGCGGTGCGTTGCGCTGCGAATTGGGAACATGCGCGCCATTGAAGCTGACTTCCGCCGGCGGATTCCCGCCGTTGAACGCACGGCCGCCGTCGAGAATCTGCGCCACGTCCTCCGGAAACATGTCCGTGAACTCCGGCCCGAAAGCTCCGGCCGCCGGGTCGCTGAACGGGTCGGCGCTGCGATAGCTGTGCTGATCGGTGATGATGAGGTCGAGGTGTTTGCCGTAGCGATAAGAGCGGTAGCCGATCAGGCTGTTGATCGCGGCGAGGTTGTTGGGCTCGTCGCCGAGGCCGTTCTCGTCCCACTTTTCGATTGCGACATTCGTCACCGCGGGCGGATCGAAGCTTTCGAGCGAGGGTCCGCTGACCTTCTTGCAACGCGACGGCAGATATTCCCACCAAGCCTGGTTGGCGGCGACCTTGATGCTCTGGCCGGGCCGCGCCTTGCCGGCCTTCTGGATGCTTTGCCAACCTTGCCACGAGAATTCGTGGTTGTCCCACATGGCGACGAACGGCCAGCGCGCGCGAGCGTCCTGGAGGTCGGGATCGGCGAGATAGCCCTTGTAGATGGCCCGGTAGCCATCGACGGTCAGCGGTACGTGGAAGTTGCCGGCCTTCGGGCCGTCTGGGGGAGGCGCGCCACCTCGTAGATCGTGCGATCGTAGCGTGTCTTCACCTCGTCGGGATACTCGACCACCTCGTAGATGAAATCGCCCAGGTGCAGAACGAAGCCGAGCTGTTGGGCGGCGGGAGCGCGTTCATCTTCGTAGATCATCCGGCGATAGGCGTTGAGCGTGCCCTCATTGACATCCTGACAGCTCACGAATGCGAAGTTCACCGTGCGCGGATCGTTTGGCAACGGCGCCGTGATCGTGCGGCCGACCCGGCTGCCGTTTCCGTCGGTGTCGGTAAACCGATACCAGTAAGTGCGCGCCGGCTTGAGTCCGCCAATCAGAACGCGCGCGGTCCAGTCCGCGGCGCTCGAGACCGGTGCCTGCGCGTGCGCAATGACTCGGCGGAATGCCTCATCCTCGGCTACCTCGACGGTCAGGAGCTGGCGTGTGCCCTGGGCAAACGGACGCCTCGTCCACAGGATGACGCTGTGCGGATCGGGATCGCCCGAGGCGACCCCCTGGGGATAGAGATCACGCCGCTCATGCCAGTGGACACGCGAACCTCGAGCCGGTCCGGCCCATGCGAGCGAAGCACCGATTGCTGCTGCAGCTTTGAGAAAGGATCGGCGGCTAATCTTCATCGTCTCACTCCGTCCGGGCTGCAGTTGGCGTCACCTCAGGGTTCGGACGCGAACACCCGCTAAGACAAGTACTCTACGCCCGTAAGTTGCTGTGGCGTGTAACGCTTCGATCAAATGTGACGATCCGGCAATCTGATGTGAGGAGTCGCCGGCCTTCCACTTCGTTCGGCCCATGGCCGACGGGGCGAGCCGAGTCGAGTCGAGTCGGTTGATACTTCCAGGGGCCGCCTGTTTCACCTGGAGGGCATTGCTGTCCGACTCCTGAGATGACGCCTAGCCAACCTTTCGACTGTCGCCCAACGGGCGTCCGTTCAGCGGCGAGCCGGGGCGAGCAGCGCGAGCGACCCGAGCGAACGAGGGGCGGCGAGTCGGCTGGACGCGCATGCTAGGCGCCCGACCCCGGGTGCATCGCTTGAACGAGCCGCATGAGGGCGACCAGGGTTGCACACCAACTTCCAAGCAGGAGGGCAACACGTACGTAATTCCCACGGGTCCACTGCTTTGCGGCGAGAGCCAAGCGCTCTGCCGGTATGGTCAGCGGCGCGGTGAACATCACGCGCAGTCGCGGATAGTGGTATGCGAAAGTGATCACGTCAACGAGAACGAGAGCTAACAGGGCGCCGATAAGTGGCCATCGGCGTTCAGGGCCAGACCAGTTGGCGACAACGGCCGCAAGCAGGAGAACCTGGGTCATGGGGGACAGGACGCGGAAGAGATTCGCGGGCGTCGCATTGCCCATGAACAATCGCCCGTGCTCGAGACCCGCGGGGCCGCCTTTGAGATTCGGCGCCATGACGACGGTGTCATAGAGCGAGGCACCAAATAGACTGCTCAGGCCGAGAAACGCGAGACCGGTGACAACGAGCTGTAGCGTGACCATTCTCTCAGCCCTGATACGGCTTCAGCCGAGCGCCTAACGGGTAGCGCGTCAACGGCGAGCCGAGCGCGCTAGACCAGCTCGATGTGGACATCGCAGACCGCATTAAGGTCGCAGCCTGAAGGCTACGCTACATCGTCCCTACACTCACCGAAGCAGTGGTGGTATCCCATGCGAGCTTGAGCGTGCAACCGTTGCCAGCTTTCTCAAAGACGATCGTAAAGTTCTCGACCGGGGCACTAGCGGTTCCGGCCTTCATTTCCACGCGCGCGAGATCTTCCTTTTCACCGGGATAGTCCGTGCCCCACTCGCCGGTTTTCTTGCTGATGATGAGTGTCCACTTGTCCTTGCCGGGAAGGGTGAAGAGCGTGTAGCTGCCCGCCGGAACGTGCGTGCTGCCGACCATGATGTCCCCGGTGGTGACGAAGGTGGTGGCTTCATTCGCTCCAGTACGCCAGACTTCGCCATACTTCACGACATCCGGAAAGACGTTGCGGCCTTTCTTGCGCGGGCTGGAATAGTCAATGGTGACTGTTTTTCCGCCGGCAAGTTCGCACTGTGCTGTAGCGGGTGGACTCGGTCGCTTGGATTTGTCCTGCTGAGCCCACAAGGGGCTTGCGGCAACGGCGAGGACGAGCACGAACGAACCAGAACCGATCGCAATCCTACGCATGCGAATTCCTCCAATCGGACGACGCAATCTCAGCATCGACACCACCCGGCTCCCCGTCTCCGGAGCCTGCCATCTCATGTCCACGCCTAACTCTATTCTGTTCCGACCGGCGATTGTCCTGGGCCCTATTCTGCGCTCTTCGGAGATCGGCCGGCGGCACCGGCACTCTTGCTGCACCCCTCGCGGCCGAGCCATCCAGGCTGGCCGGAACTCTCGACGCCTGACGGGCGGCCGTTCAGCGGCGAGCGAGGACGCGGAGCCGAAGAGCGAGTCCGCTGCACGCGCATGTTGGGCGGCCATCGGTTCCACCCTTCGAGATGGTCTCTCGTGGTCACGGGCTGTCGTACGCGAGGGAGCCGGATAACTCGCGGTGGGCGTGGGCTTGGCTGAGCAGCGTGTTGGCCTTGGCCTCGAACGTTTGCACCGCGTCGGCGCCTGCAGCAAAGCGGGTCGGTGGCTCTTCGAGCGCAACGAGTGTCACGAGGGCGTCAGCGAGCTTGGCGGGGTCGCCGCTTTGCTTGCCGTCCATGCTGTTCCAGGCGGCGACGATCTGCTTTGTACGCTCGGTGTAATCGGCAATGGAGGGCGAGGCGTAGATGGTGGAGTCCTTGGTGAGCAACTCGGTACGGAAGAACCCCGGCTCGACAAGCATCGTGCGAATGCCGAAGGGCGCTATCTCTGGCGTAAGCGACTCCATCCATCCTTCGATTCCGAATTTCGCTGCGGCATACGCCGTGCAAAACATTTGGCCGGCGATGCCCGCGGTCGAGGAGATGGTGACCAGCAGGCCGGAGCGCTGTCTGCGCATCACCGGCAAGACGGCGCGAGTGACATTCATCGGGCCGAACAGCAGAGTGTCGATCTGGTTGCGGACCTGCTCGGGGACTCAGCTCCTCGAAGAAGCCAGCGAAGAAGTTTCCGGCGTTGTTGACCAGGACGTCGATCCGCCCGAACCTTGCGACGGCGGCCTCGACTGCGGCCTGGGCATCTTGAGGGCGGGTGACGTCCAGTGTCACCGGCAACATGCGCTCGTGGCGGCCGACCGCCTCCTCGACCCTTGCGGCGTTGCGGCCGGTGGCGACAACCGCGTGGCCGGCGGCCAGGACGGCTTTGGCGATGTCGACACCCAGGCCCCGGCCTGCGCCGGTTATCACCCACACCTTCTTCTCAGTCATGTCATGTCCCTCGTTCAGATCGTACCGCCCGTAAGGCGGTCACGGAAAAAGGGAGGGCGTTGGCTTCCGAGGTTCAACATGCGCGTCCGCTGGAACGGCAGGTTAGGCAGGAGTACTGCTCGACCGGCGCGGCCACGGTGCTGGCGACATGGAAAGTTAACTTGACAGCCGCTCGAGGCTGCGCCGAGCTCGCTCATGAGCGCACTTTCTTGTTCGCCGACATCGATCGGACCGCCGAGGCGCTGAAGGATGGAATCCGGTTGACCGCGGCGGTGTGCTGAAGGCGGCTCGACCTGCCTAACGGGTAGCGCGTCAGCGGCGAGCGACCCGAGCGAAGCGAGGGACGGCGAGTGCGCTGCTCGCGGATGTTAGGCCGCCCTCCGATTCATTTGACGCTGACGGCTATCGCAATCGTGGGAACGGCCATCGCATGGTCGTGATGCGGGTCTCGCCGCCCCTCTGGAAGAAAATACCAAACGCCAGGCGTCATTCGACCTAGCTCGGGTAGCCGTTTGATGCGCGCCGGGTCCAGCCCTGCCGCAATCAGACCAGCGGCATCGAACTCGTAGATAACGTCCTCTGGCGTTCGCTCCGGCTGGGCAGCAAAGTGAACCATGGTGCCGAGGCCGCTCTTAAAACAGTACTCGCCACTGGCCGCCGTCCGGTCGATCGCAGCTTCAGGATTGGCGCGCAGGATCCGCGCGATTGCCAGGATTTCGCCCTTGGACGTGCCCTGAAGCGCGAGAACGTCCGCGTACTCGCGCTTGAGCGTGGTGAGCTCATCCGAGCTTACTGGCTTGTCACCCGCAAGGAGGCGTCCCGTCAGAAGGCACATGTGGGAGGCCAGGACTACGATGGCAACGCGTCGCATATTGCTACCTCCTCTTGGACGTGGAGCGGCCTAACGGGTAGGGCATCAGCGGCGAGCCGGAGCGAGCATCGCGAGCGACCCGAGCCAAGCGAGGGACCGCGAGTCCGCTGCACCCGCATGTTAGGCGGCACTCGGAAATATCTGGCGCTCTCCTTGGGCTGCGAAAAGTTCACCGTATTTGATCTTCCCCAGGAGCGGCTTTCGGTACGGAAGGTAAACGTCGATCGCCTCGCCATCCTTGTGCTCGAGTCGAGCGAGTATCGCGTCCGTTGTCTCCGTTTGGCCGGGAGGAATCGTGCGGACGTCGATGCAAATGCCGCTTGCGCGGATCGTGCCCGCCGATGCTTGCTGCCGGAGTGCGGCGGCCAGGAACTCGATCATTTCTTGCGCCTCAGGATGATCCTTCCCGATGTCGCCAGCAACCGCTGAGATCTCGCCATCGGCTGACATGGAAGTCCCGAACGGAATGAAGCTTTTCTGCTTCGCGAGCAACTGCTGCGCGAAGCCGACCATCATGTTCATGAGCCCGTCGAGGTCTGGGCGGCTCATCGGATAACTCTCACGACGCGCATGCTAGGCGCGGTGCGCTCTCACCGATCTGTCGTCCGAAAGATGTGAACGAGAGCGGAGCTGGTGCGCGCGACGAAACCAGAGCACCAGGTCGCTTTCAGGCCGGCAACCGCCGCCGGTCTTGCCTCGGGTAGCCACTCCACAAACTGACGCTTGGTGGCCGCGGTCATGCCCTCGATGTTCTTGACTTCTAGGCCGCGCGCCCACTTCTCCAGCGCAGCGTCGGGCGAAGGAGCTCGAAGCTGGGACAGATATGTGCCGCCCTTGAACTCCATTAGCAAGGTGAACAGTGCCACGTCTTTGGGCTCCTTCAGCGGCCTAACGGGTAGCGCATCAGCGGCGAGCGAAGAGGCGAAGCCGACGAGCGAGTCCGCTGCACGCGCATGTTAGGCGGCAGCAAATTCTGGGCCTCGAGACCGCGCTGAACTCTCCCGCGCGAGGCCCGCAGCTTCCGCCAGGATGCGACGTTTAGCATCCTGACTGGGTCGAGGTTTTCGCCACCTTCGCTCATCCGCGTGCTCAGGTTTGGGACACCCCGATCATCTCACCGGTCCCATCCTGAGATGGCTCTTCGATTTCGGGCGCCGAGCTGCTGCCCGCATGTCGGTTGTCTCCGAGAAGGGAAGAGCGCCCTCGGGGATGACCGCCGTCGAAAACGCAGCCCGCGGTTGGGCTCCCGCTTGCATGCCGCCTCCATGCGTACTATACTGAACCAGATGGTTCAGTATGTGCGAGCCCGCCTCGACGCCTCGTTCGCCGCGCTCTCGGATGCCACCCGACGCGGCGTTCTGGAGCAGCTGGGACGTTCCGACGCTTCGATCACGGAGCTTGCCGAGAAGTTCCACATGACCCTCACGGGCATGAAGAAGCACGTCGGAGTCCTGGAGCAGTCCGGGCTCGTCACCACGGAGAAGCTCGGGCGCGTGCGGACCTGCAAGCTCGGCCTTCTCCGATTGGAGGAAGAGACGGCATGGCTCGAGAGGTACCGCCAGCTCTGGGACGCACGCTTCGACGAGTTGGACAAGGTTGTCGAGGAATTGAAACGGAAGGAGAAGGTCGATGGACGCAAGAAGAGAGAGTGAGGCCACACCGACGAAGAACAGCACGACTGTGGAACGGAAGTCCGAGCGTGAGCTCGTCGTCACGCGAACTTTCAACGGTCCGGCGCGCATCGTGTTCGAGGCGTGGACCAAGCCCGAGCTGTTCAAGCAGTGGTGGGTGCCGAAGTCGATGGGAATGTCCCTGCTTTCCTGCGAAATGGATGTTCGTGTCGGGGGCAGGTACCGTTTGGAGTTCGCACACGGGGACTCACAGTCGGCGTTCTTCGGCACGTACAAGGAAGTAACACCGCACTCGCGCCTCGTCTGGACCAATGAGGAAAGTGACGAGGGTTCCGTCACCACGGTGACCTTCGAGGAAAAAGGTGGCAAAACGCTGCTCGTCATGCACGAGCTCTATCCCTCGAAGGAAGCCCTCGACGCTGCCGGCACCGGGGCGGCGGACGTGATGAAAGAGACGTTCGAGCAGCTGGACGAGCTTCTCGTCGCCCTGGGCGCGAGCGTGGGACGGTCATGAACTCGTCGATCTCGCGGTCGGACGCCTGGCTTATTGGTCTCGACCTCGATCTCTCGTGGCACAGCAGCAGCGAGTGGGCAATCCGTCCTCACGGCTGACCTCGGCGCGCCGCTCGCCCCGGCCGGCCCGGCTCACATGCTGGCCGGGGCTACGTGAAATTAGATATTGCTTCGGTGCGCCTAACGGCTTGTGCATCAGCGGCGCCGCAGGCGTCCGCTGCATGCGCGGGTTAGGCCACCTCGTCATGATCTTGCGGCACGCGAGAAGGCCTCGTAGCCATTAAGCCGCTCACCACAGAAGGGGCAGAACAAGATTTTGGTCCATGCCGCCTTGAGCTGACCAGAGCCCTCCGGGCCCTTCTTCTCGAGACGCGAGAACCCAGATTGGCTCGTTCCAGTCCGATTGTTGGAAGCTAAACTATATTAGTTTTTCAGCTGCGCTGCGTAACCGAAGTCACGCCATTGATGAACCGGCCGTCAACCAGTGAGTTCATGCCTCGCGAAGGACAATCATCGGGTCTACTTTCGTCGCGCGGCGGGCCGGAAGGTAGCTGGCTAGAACGGCGACCGCAAACAAAAGCAGCGGTACGATCAGAAACACAGCCGGATCATGGGGGCGCACCCCATAGAGCAAACTTGCCATCATGGACGCAGTCGATGCAGAAACAACCACTCCGGCAACGATTCCCACGCCAGCAAGCGCGACACCCTTGCGTAAGAACAGTTTCAGAATGTCGTCCCGCTGGGCGCCCAAGGCCATGCGCAGACCGATCTCCCGGGACCTTTGCCCAACCATGTAGGCCAGCAAGCCGTAGATTCCGATCGAGGCCAGGAAGAGCGCCCCCCCCGCGAAGCCCGCCACCAAATTCGCGGAGAACCTGCGCGATGCCAGCGATGCATCCAGCACCTCATCCATCGAGGTGACGTTGAACACCGGCAGCCCCGGATCGACGCTCTGAATCGCGCCGCGAATCTGCGGCTCCAGCGTGCTCGCGGGCAACAAAGTTCGCAGCGCCAGGCTCAAAGACCGCCCGACAAATTGATTCAGCGGAACATAGATGTGCGGCACGCCATCGACATCGAGCCCGTCGTGTTTGATGTTTTTCACCACGCCCACCACGGTGCTCCATGGATTCACAGTATTCTGCCCGAAACGCAACCGGATACGCAGCCGCCGGCCCACGGGATCATGATCCGGCCACCAGTAGCGCCTTGCCGTCGCCTCATCGATGATCACCACGGGCAGCTTGCCGTTCTCGTCGTCCTCGGTGAAGAAGCGCCCCTCCACCAGCGGTGTTTGTATCAACCGAAAATAATCCGGGCTGATGCGGATAACTTCCGCGCTCAAATCTCCCGAGGATTCCGTGGGCCGGTCTTCGATGTCCAGCGAATTGTGATTGGTGGTGCCGTAGGCCGCCGAATCGCTGTTGATTGTGTCGGCGGCCGGCAAATTGGACGTAATCGCCGCCAACTTCACGCCGGGAATCGCGTTCGCGCGCCGCAGCAGTTCGCGGTTGAACGGAATCTGCTGCGCGAAGGTGTGATACGGATCGAGCGCCGGATCATTCGGGTTCGGCAGATAGATATTCGCCGTCACCACTTGCGATGCGTTGAAACCCGGATTCTGCCGCAACAAATCGCGCAGCGTTTCCAATAGGAGACCCGCGCCGATCATCAGCACGACCGCAAGAGCCAGCTGCGACACCATCAGTGCGTCGCGCATGCGCCCGGCCTTCGCGCCGTAACCCGAGCCGCGCGAGCCCTCGCGCATCGTGCGCGCAAGTCCCGCCTTCGAGGAATGAAGCGCGGGTGCCAGCCCAAACAGGAGACCGGTCGCGAGCGAAATCAGTACCGCAAATCCCAGCACGCGCCAATCAATGTTGATTTCGCCCAGCCGCGGAAGATTCGCCGGCACAAATCGCAAGACGGCTTTCAGCGTGATCACCGCCATCGCGAGCCCTGCGATTCCCCCGCTGAAGGCCAGCAACAGCGACTCGGTGAGCATCTGCCGGATCATTCTGCCGCCGCTCGCTCCGATTGCCGCTCGCACTGCCATCTCCTGCTGTCGTCCGGAGGCGCGCGCCAGAAGCAGACTGCCAATGTTCAAAGACACCACGAAAACGATCAAGACTACGGCAGCCATCAACACGACCAGCATCGGTCGAACCTGACCCACCAACGATTGCTGCAACGGCACAATCTCAACCGTCCATTTGGCTTGCGGGGGGTAGTCATTCGCAAATTCGCGACGCAAATTAGCAGCCAGGGCATCGAGCCGCGCCTGAGCTTGCGCCAGGGTGAGGTTCGGCTTGAGACGACCGATTGCCCCTGGCAGTATTCGCAAGCCACGCGCCGGCGCCGGGAACGGATCGCCACTGAATCCGCAGGTCAGCCACACCTCCACGGCTGGAATGGTCGATCCGGGGTTGCGAAATCCGGGAGAAAGGACACCGACAATGGTGTAGAGGTCGTTATCGAGGCGGAGGCTGCGGCCCAGGACACCAGGATCCGCCCCATAAGAGCGGCGCCACAGGGCATCGCTGATTACGACCGCTGGCGCGAAACCGAGCGCGAAGTCCTGGTGACCAAACAAGCGTCCGAGTTCGGGAGTGGCGCCGAGCATGGAAAAGTAGTTGGGAGAGACCTCCATCATTTCCAGATGTTCGGGCTGTTTGGCGCCGGTCAAGTTTGTGGGGCCAAAAACGATGACACTCACATCTTCGAACACATCCGTCCGCGTTCTCAAATCGTCGAATTCCGGCACGGAAAACCGAACGCCCCGCAATCCTTCCCCCGGGTTGTCAAACGAGATCCTTACGAGACGGTCGGGCTCGGGGAACGGAAGCGAACGGAGCAAAACGGCGTTCACGATGCTGAACATGGCTGTGTTGGCTCCCACGCCCAGAGCCAGCGTCAGGACAGCAACGATCGTAAATGTGGGCTTCCTGACCAGCATGCGCAGACCATAGCGCACGTCCTGAAATAATGTCCCCATGAAGGGCACTCCTTCTCGGTCAGTATCACAGAGTCGTATTTGGTTACCAGTCTGGCCTGCGGAAAGGCGATAGGTTACCTACTTCGACCACGGCGGAACGACGCCGTTCGAACGCGCGTAGGCAATCGACTGTCCGAGGTGCTCGTGCTGGTCTGCGAACAGATACCGGATTGCGCCTTCCTTTGTCATATCCCGGCCAAACAGCTTGACCGGCGCCTTCAGATCTGCGTCCGAGAGTCCGGCGATCGTCTGCTGCAGGTTGGCGTAGGAGGTCTTTAACGCCTCTTGCAGTCTCTCGGCGTCAGTAATCGGCGCCGGCCGGTCGCCGCCCGTTGCACCGGTCAGCGCTCCGGCGAGTATGCCGTTCTCCATGACAATGAGGTTGAATACTTCGCCCACCGACCGCACGCCCTGACCTGGCTTCCAATCATATTTCCCTGCCATCACTCGGGCCATTCCTGTGAATTTGTCGGAAAGAGTCCCAGCCTCTCTGGACAGAGCCGCCTGAATCGTCTGTGCAGGCTGAGCTTGCGAAGGGGTGGCAGTTAGTGCGGCGATGGTGACGAGCGCAGTCAACGCACTTGGAATGTCAAACGTTGTCATAGTGGATCCTTTCTTAGTGTGTTTCACACAAATGGTTTCGTGAGGAGTCCTGGGAAAACATCGATGATGTGAAATGTGTACTTCATGAGATCAACCCTCGGGCGTCGCCTCAAGCCTTGACGACGAGGTCGATCTCGACGCAGGCCCCAAGGGGTAGCGCGGCAGCCGCGATCGTCGTGCGGGCGGGAAAGGGCTGACTGAAATATTTTGCGTAGATGCCATTCATCGCGGCGAAGTCAGTCATGTTCGTGAGAAACACGCCGGCGCGCACGACATCATCAAAACTCTTGCTGGCCGCCTTCAGAAGCGCCGATAGGTTTTGGAAGACGCGCTCCGTCTCGGGCCCAATGCCCCCCTCGACCACCTTGCCAGTGGCCGGGTCTTGGGCAACCTGTCCGCTGAAGAAGAGGAAACCATCGATTTTGACTGCCTGGGAAAATGGGCCGACCGGCGGCGCGACTTCAGGCGATGTAATTGCTGTTTTGCTCATAGCAACTCCTACCTCCACTGCCTCTACCTACCGCTTGTAGCGGAGTACCGACAATTCCACAAGTTCATTATTCTCACGATTCTCTTGCTGTTTGCGCACGATCCTGCTATTGGTTGGGAGGAGGTTTTAGGAGTTACTTTAGGAGGATCCCCTGCTCGACGATTTACACGCGCTCGTAGAGTTTGCCCAGGCCGGGTCCATCGCCGGTGCAGCCGATCGTCTACACCGGACACCATCCGCTGTAACCCGGCAACTGCAAAGGCTAGAGGCTGCATTGGGTGCCGAGTTGCTCGACCGCTCGGTAAAGCCGCCGCGCCTGAACTCGCTGGGCTCCAGAGTGCTTGAACAAGCGCGAGATCTGTTGCAGCGGACGGAGACGCTGAAATCTGTTGCGTCGCCCGACGCCGAACCTCACGGCCTCTTGCGCATCGGGCTCGCGCATGCCCTGGCCGAGGGAACGCTGATCAAACCTATTCGCGCGCTGACTGAAAAATACCCCACGGTCCGGCTGCGGCTGTTGAGCGCACTTACCGGTGAATTGTTTAACCGGCTGCTCGCCGGTGAACTCGACGTTGCTGTCGTGTTTGTGCCCGAAGGTAAAACCGCGCCTTCACCTCTTCTGACGAATATCATTGCTAGCGACCGCATGGAGATCGTTCAAGGCGCCGCAGGCAACATTGACGATGATTGGGAAAGTTTGAGCAGAGCACCGTGGGTGCTCAACCCGTCTGGGTGCTTGCTTCGGGCAAGCCTCATCGATCAGATGGAACGTGCCGGCTTCACCCCCATGGTTGCGGCTGAAATCCACTACAACATACATTTGCAGCTAGCTCTCATTCAGTCCGGATATGGAATCGGGTTGCTGCCAGCCCGCTTTATTGCGAGGGCAAATTGTCGCGACACGGTTGAAGTGTTGCGCCCGCCATCATTTGACTTGCGCCTGTCCGTCGCGATGGTGCGGGTCGGACAACTCGGCGCCTTGGAGAGGGCTGTCGAACTGTTGGAACACGGCATTCGGCATTTGTTTGAGGCAGCCGACGCCACGAAGCCCGTAACGAGGAGCCGAAGGCGTGTACGCGCGAATCGGCGGAACGCGCGACCGCGCAAGTAGCCGCCGAGCGGTTCACGCGCATTGGGGCACACGCGACGGTCTAAGAGACAAGCGCGGACGGGGGCACCTCGAGCTCGCCGCTTGCGATGTAGGCCGTGGCGCCACCCACGCTGACAGAGGTCACAACGCCGTCGCTCTGACGCACCTCTGCTTCGATTTCGCTTCGGCGCTCCATCGAGACACCTTGCTGGATGGAAAGACGGGAGGCCGTCCCGCCAAAAGCGGGCTTTGATGCCATCGCCCCGACGAGGGCTGCACAAGCGCCGCCCGTCGCGGCACCTTCTCCAACGCCCAGCTCGTCGCGAAATGAGGTCCGCTACGCATTTCGGCGGCCTAACGGGTGGCGCGTTAGCGACGAGGGAAGAGCCGAAGGCGATGAGCGAGTCCGCTGCACGCGCGTGTCAGGCGACGGGGCCCTAATGCTGCGTAAGCCTCGATGAGTAATGGTTGGCAACCAACCGCCAGCGCCCGTCCTGCTTTACCCATACCCTGGTAAACCGAGTGTCACGGGGAACAGCTTTGCCTTTGTCTTGACCACTCATTGTTGAGAGGCCCGTTTCGACAGCCGTGTTGTCGTAGACGCGTACCTGAACCTCGTCGGTGACGATAGACTGAAACTTCAAATCGCCAGACGTGAAAGCCACAATCACCTGCGCCTTGGTTCTCACTGTGCCGCTTGGTCCCACGCCGATAAAATCATCAGCGTAGATGCGGTCAAGGGCCACCGCATCAGCACCGATCTGCGCGCGAATGCGTTCATTATCCAGCTGTGTGATGGCCTCCTCAACGCTGCGTCTCTGATCTCTGCTTGTGCCGTGCTCTTGCCCCAGGACGATACAGGTTGGCGTAAGGGCCAGGATGGCAATGACCAATGTCCATCTCATCAGAACTCTCCTCCCAAGGATCTGTGTCCAGGCGGAGCGGCCTAACGATATCGGGTTCAGCGCCGAGCGCAGGCGAGTCCGCTGCAACGAGGGGTTAGGCCGCACGGACCGCCGCATAGAAGAAGCTGTCGATTAACTGACCGTCCTTGAACACGCTGTGCTTCCTAACGCACTCTTGCACGAAGCCAGCCTTTTCGAGAACCCTGACCGAGGCCGGGTTCCACGCGAAGACAGGTGCTTCGAGCCGGACGAAGTCCGTACCTGAAAAGGCGTGCTTTACCATGGCACAGGCCGCAGCGCTCGCGATGCCCCTACCCCAGAGCGCCTCACCGAGCCAATAGCCGAAGTGGGCCGTGTAGCGATAAATGCCGCTTCCGGCGAGGAGGCCGATGCCACCGACCGCTTCGTCGTCGACAGCGATGGCGAGATGAAGGCTAGGACCCGGTTGACTCGCGATCTCAAGCCAGGCATCGGCATCGGCCGCGGTGTAGGGATTCGGGAACATGTCCGTTAGATTCCGCCAGACATTTCTGTTGTTTGCATGACGCAAGAGCGAAGGTTTATCCGACTCGCGCCAGGGGCGCAGGGTACAGGAAGCCATTTCCGTGTTGAGATTCATGCTCGCGAACCATTGCTTGTGCGGCCTAACGGGCCTGCGTTCAGCGGCGAGCCGGGGCGAGCGAAGCGAGCTACGCGAGGCCGCTGGAACGGCATGTTAGGCAGGAGTACTGCTCGACCGGCGCGGCCACGATGCCGCCGGGATGGAAAGCTAACTTGACTGCCGCTCGCGGTTGCGCCGAGCTCGCTCATGAGCGCACGTTCTTGTTCGGCGACGGAGATCGGACCGCCGAAGCGTTGAAGGTTGGAATGCAGTTGATCGCCGCGGTGTGCTGAAGGCGGCTCGGCCTGCCTAACGGGCGGCATGTTAGGCCACGACTCCAGGACCAGGCTCAACCCGCCAGCCGGTCGTATTCCGCATGCGTGCCGATCCAGAACCACACGATGTTGTCCTGGGCATCGACCGCCAACGCGCGATACGAGCGCCCTACCCGAACCGACCAGAAACGGCCAACCCGCTTGAAGTGGAGACGGATGGTAGGGGTTTGACTTGAGTAGTTCGTAGTTCTCGCGTGCGAGCTGCTGGACGTTGGCCGGGAGCTTCTCCAGACACGCCCAGAACTCGGGCGAAGCGAGGTGCTTCACATGCCCTTGGTTTCGCCCCGTCCATGCGCCGCCAATGCCTCAGCGGCCAGCCCGTCGAGCTTGCCGGCCTTGACATCGCTCTCGATTTGCCGATCCCAGGCGTCGGCGTCGTAGTTCGCAAACCACTCTCGAAACGCCGCCAACTCTTGCGGTGTCAGCTTTGCGACCTCGTTCTCGAGAGACTCAACCTTGCTCATGAACGAATGATACCAAGTGACCGAACTCCCACTGTCCCAAGAGCTTCGCTCAGCCTTCCGTGGCCTAACGGGCGGCGCGTTCAGCGGCGAGCCGAGCGAGCGGGCGAGCACGAGCGAAGCGATGACGCGAGTCCGCTGGACGCGCATGTTAGGCGGCCGGCTACACTCGGACCAATTCGCTCGAGGAGGTCGGCTGGGGAATCGGAAGACCATCCTGGCGCAAGCCGTCAATGTGAAAGTCGATCGCCTCGCGAATCAGGCGAAGAGCCTCTTCCTTCGTTTCGCCCACGGCGACGCAACCAGGTAGGTCTGGAACGTACGCCCCAAAGCTGCCCTGACCCTTTTCGAGAATCACCACGAATTCCATGTTGGGCTCCCTAAGACTTAAGACCTGCCTGCTTGAGAATGCTCTTGAGCGTTCCCGGAGGCACATCGAGACTGGGCTTTCCGGCGACCGTCACAAGGCCCGATTTCACTTCGTGCTTGAACTGGAGGTGGCTGCCGGTCGTCCTCACCTGCCGCCACCCATCTGCCTCGATCATCCTGATGACGTCTCGTACCTTCACGCCCGCCGGCAATTTTACGCCCGGGGATTACCCGTCTCGAATCAAGGCGTTCCGGGACTTCTGGCCGCCTAACGGGTAGCGCGTCAGCGGCGAGCCGGAGCGAGCGAAGTGAGCGGCCCGCGCGAAGGCGCGGGCGGCGAGTCCGCTGCACGCGCGTGTTAGGCCGCACCCCGACGACCGCCATGAAGCGCAGAAGAAACAGCCCTAGGGTTTCGCTCCGCCACCCGAAGAAGAGCAAGTGCCGGCCCTTCCGGGACCCGACGCCCTTGCTCCCAGTTCCGCAGTGTCGCAACGCTGACGCCGATCATCAGCGCAAATTCAGACTGTGACTTCCCGAGCCGAGCTCGCACGGCCTTGACATCCGCCGGCCGAAACGTGGTTATACGCGAAGCCCGCAACGTCCCACGCCGAATTCGGCCAGCCTGGCGAACGCTCGTCAGCAATTCCTTAAACGCTGTTTCCTTCATTCGAGTTCCTCCCGAACCAACCTCGTGAGTGCCTTGACCTGCGTCGCAGTCAGATCGCCCTGCTCGTTCTTCGCGTAAGCAAATAACATGTACGCCACGTCGTTCCTGGCATCCCAGTGATAGATCACCCGAAGGCCGCCTCGCTTGCCGCGGCCCGTCGCACGCCAGCGAAGCTTGCGAAGGCCGCGCGAGCCCGGAATGAGCGAGCCCTGTTCGGGCCGAAGAGCCAGCGCCAGCTGTAAGGCGCGATACGACTCGTCATCCAGATACGCGCTGAGCCCAGCTGTGAATACTGGCGTCTCAACGAAGCGCATAGTGAACTATACGCCACTGGCGTACCTATCGCAAGCCGGCACCGAGGCCGATTCGTGGCTTGGTGCGGCCTAACGGGCATGCGCATCAGCGGCGAGCGCAAGCGAGTCCGCTGCAACGGCATGTTAGGCAGGCCGCTCATTCTAGGCCGCCACCGAAGCGCCGACCGATCGGCTTGGAGGCGACGATGAGGACTGCACCGCCGATAAGCCAAAGAAGGCTTGCGACCCAACGTTGAGCAGCGTAGGTCGGAGCCCCCTGGCCTGCGAGTCCCATGAGGCCGACGGAGAGGGGACCAATCAGGCCGATTAGCGCAACGACGCACCCGATCAACCGGACTACGAGCACCGCTGCCTTTTGGTACGGGTTCATTCGTCACGCCTGCCTAACGACCTGCCGCTCAGCCGCGAGCGACGTACTCGGTGTTCGCTCTACCTCGGTCTTCCCGCCGGTCGTCGGCTGCAGCGGCGGGTTAGCCAGCCGGGACGGTTCCTCGGTGCGCGGTTGCGACCCGATCGCTTCGTAACACTTCGTAGTGAGATACCTCGAGTTCCTGGTGGTCAAACTTCGCTCCGAACCTGGCGCGCTGTCGGCTCACGAGCCTGAATCCGGACTTCTCTAGGACCCGCCACGACCCCACGTTGGCGGTGAGGCAACCACTACGAATTCTCTCCAAGGTGTGGAGTCGGTTGAATCCCCAGGAGACCACTGCTTGAACGGCTTCCGTCATGAAACCCCGGTTCCAGTAGGAGCGAGCCAGAACGTAGTCCGTATGCGCTTGCAGATCGTTGTCTTGAACCAGATCGATGGCCCCAATCACTCTCGCATCTTCGCGAAGCCGGATGGCCCACGTGTGCCGAAGTGATCCCGGCAGGTCCGAGTCCGACGCTACGACGAAGGACACATAGTCCTGGGCGTCCTTGATGCTCAGATGAGTAGGCCACGACGTAGTACGGGAGACCTCTGGATCACGCCCGTACTGATACACATCGTCGACGTCTGCCTCGGCCAGAAGGCGAAGGTCCAGTCGCTTAGTCGAGACGGAAGGGTTGTGGGCATTCATGTCTGGCTAACGAGTGGGAGTTCAGCGGCGAGCAGGAGCGAGCAACGCGAGCGACCCGAGCGAAGCGAGGGACGGCGAGTCCGCTGCACGCGCATGTTAGGTCGCCCTCGGGTAGGCCGCTCGCTGCCAACCCTCCTTCAGTTTCGCTAGGTCCCGTGACTCGCCAGTGACGTAGTAGATCCGGCCGAGGCGAGGCTCATCAGGCCAAGTCGAACCCAGGTAGCTGAAGCCCTCCAACATCGAGAGCGCGCCATCCCTCACGAACAGAATTGATCCTGCTGGGCCTTCGAGGTTCTCCAGATCGAAGTGGATGTCGCTGATCGTGAACGCCGGAGGATCGACCAGAGCGGTATCTTCTGGAACTGCAAAGTCGAGAAAAAAGCCAACGCCACTCAATCTGCGCGTCGTAGGAACAGCAACCTGTAGTTGGGCTCTGAGCAGCTCGAGGAGTCGGTCGTCACCGGCAAGCAGCTGCGTTAGCAACGCGTGCTCCAGATCGTTGAGCCTCGGATTCGGCACAACTCTCAAGGGCCGCCTAACGGGTAGCGCGTCAGCGGCGAGCCGAGCGAGCAACGCGAGCGACCCGAGCGAAGCGAGGGGCGGCGAGTCCGCCGGACGCACATGTTAGGCGGCATCCGGGTTAGTAGTTCAGCACCAGCGGGAGCGCTGGACGTAGGTCCCTCGACTCGTGTCTCTTCCTGTCGTCGAAGCACAGCTCCAGTAACGGTGCGCTCCCGTTGTCGATCTGAACAACACCGGCTTCGCTCAGCATTCGGGCGGCTTCCGACACTCCCGAAGGATAAACGACTGCCCGCACACCGGTCAGGCGCCGGATACCCAGCGGGTGCATCCGGTTGCTCAACCGACGTCTCAGTTCTTCGGATGGTGCGGCTTGCAGCTCACGTTCGAGTGTCACGGTATCCGGCTGACCCTCGGGCACCACAAACAGCGCAGGCGCTCCCGTGTCGGCCTCGGCACCCAGGAGCCGCATCTCGCTTCCAGGCTGCATCCAACTGGCGGTGTACCGGCGCGTTGAAAACGGTAGCTCGTCAGGCGCCCCCTTCACGCGGCGGAGGCCGATGCCAATGGGAGAGGCGCCTGTGGTTTCCCACTGCGCCTGACGCCGAGTGTTCGCGTCGGTGGGCGTTACTCCGTCGTGCCACAAAACCTCGAGATACGCATTGTCGAATCGGACGTACCGCCCGACTACGCCATCCGAAAACATCTTCCGCTGGTCGCTGACCCGAAGCCCGGGCTGAGTCAGCGCCGCGACGACCGCAACTTCGGTGCTTTGCGTCGGCGCGTAGAGGTAAATATGATCCAGTTCGACTGCGGCCGAAATCGATGAACCTCGTCTCGCTTGAGATGGAGAGTTCTGGCAGGCCAGAGACATACAGGCCCACGATGCAACCAACCAGGAGGCCTGTACAGGGGCCAGCCGTTGCACAGGAGTTCGATGTTCAAAGCGCCTCATTCGTCACTGGCCCTTCACGTCAACGTTGTGGTAGGACTCGATCTGCCATTGGCCACCGGCCTTCGCGCACACTTCCTGCAAACGCGTGACAATCGTACCCGCCGCGTTCGGGGTGATACCTGGCGGATTGCCGTGTAGCTCGCTAAGCTCGGTAGCAATATCGACGATCGCCACATCCGGCCGTACGAACTGGATCCGGCCCACCGTCATGGCCAGCTTGCTGCCCTTAAAGAAGGTGGAGAAGATTTCACGGTGCCGATCCTCGAAGGCCTTATGCCCATAAAACACCGTCCCCCGGATGTTGGTGAAGCTCCCGTCCGGTGCGAAATGCAGCGAGAACGCGGTTGCATCACCCGCGTTCCAAGCTCTCACTTGCTCCGCCACGAGCGCCCGGATCTGTGCTTCATCGTCGCTCAACGGCACCGCCGCTTGAGTGGCAAATGACCCTGACAGTACGAGGGCCACCAAGACAACTCTCATCTCAGTCCTCTTCCCACGCGAGAAAAGCCTCCAGGGGCGAGACAGGCGATCGTAGGCAAATCACGAACAGGCCATGGCCAACGGCCGCCTAACGAGTGGGAGTTCAGCGGCGAGCAGGAGCGAGCAACGCGAGCGACCCGAGCGAAGCGAGGGACGGCGAGTCCGCTGCACGCGCATGTTAGGTCGCCCTCGGGTAGGCTGCTCGCTGCCAACCCTCCTTCAGTTTCGCTAGGTCCCGTGACTCGCCAGTGACGTAGTAGATCCGGCCGAGGCGAGGCTCATCAGGCCAAGTCGAACCCAGGTAGCTGAAGCCCTCCAACATCGAGAGCGCGCCATCCCTCACGAACAGAATTGATCCTGCTGGGCCTTCGAGGTTCTCCAGATCGAAGTGGATGTCGCTGATCGTGAACGCCGGAGGATCGACCAGAGCGGTATCTTCTGGAACTGCAAAGTCGAGAAAAAAGCCAACGCCACTCAATCTGCGCGTCGTAGGAACAGCAACCTGTAGTTGGGCTCTGAGCAGCTCGAGGAGTCGGTCGTCACCGGCAAGCAGCTGCGTTAGCAACGCGTGCTCCAGATCGTTGAGCCTCGGACTCGGCACAACTCTCAAGGGCCGCCTAACGGGTGGCGGGTCAGCTGCGAGCCGAGCGAGCAGCGCGAGCGACCCGAGCGAAGCGAGGGACGGCGAGTCCGCTGCAACGCGATGTTAGGCGTCGTGCGGATGGATGGCGACAGCGCCACCAGGAGCCGTGGGGTAGCCGGAGCCGATCGCATGCCCACGATATGACTCTTGCCGAACTCTATTCTGCTCTTCTCAGGGATCGACCGGCGGGGAGGGCAGTTTGCTGAAGCGGCCGCCTAGCCGGCGCCGCGGTTGAGTGTTCGGCCCCGCCGAGCCTATTGCCAGAGGACGATGGTCGACCATGTGAAAAACATGAGCATCGCTAGATTGTGGCCGGCTGGAACCAAGACACCAGCGAATATCGGTGGTCCGAGACGCCCAAGTGCGAAGAACAATGCAGACGTCACGAGCGGGCTCAACCAGGCCATCCAACTTGGATAGGTTGCTCGACCCGTCAGCAGAACCAGAAAGAGAAGGATCGCTCCCGAGCCTGCGATTATCGTAAAGACCGTGAGAAGAGGACGCAGAAACTGCGCTGCGAGCGGGGTCGCCGTCGAGGACTCCTGCTGTGCACTCACGACTAGGGCCACCCCGTGATGAAACGCGGCACCGAGCACATACGCATAGCCTAGGAAACCCACCGGGACGATGGCCAGCCAGAATCCCGCGGACCGAAGGCCAACGTAGACCTGCAGCAGTCCCACGAGCACGAATGGCAGCGCGAACAGACCAAGGTAATCGCCCCAGATCAGCCGCTGTCGCGAGACAGCAACGGCGAAGTGCTGAAGCGGCGGTGTGGCGCCGCGGGGCGGCGCGTACAACATTACAAGGTCTGCGACGACAAGCGTAGTCGTGGCAAGGATGCCGATGACGCCTCCTAGCCTCAAGACAACTAAGTTCGGGCTCAGTTGGGTCCTCCAAAGCCGAGCCAAGGCCCCAGGCCGCCTAACGGGCGGCCGTTCAGCGGCGAGCCGGAGCGAGCGAAGCGAGCTACGCGAGTCCGCTGGAACGGCATGTTAGGCGACGTAGTAAACATCACGCCTTGGGAGGAGGTGCAACCGGCTCCGTCGAAGTTGTGGGAGCTCGGGTCGAGAGGCGCCAGGCCCAGGCAATGAAGCCTCCGAGGGAGCCATAGACGAGGAGCCAAAAGGCGGGCAGCCCAACCGTCGTGACCCAGCGCCACGCTGGCGTTTCAGGCTGAAAATGCGACGAGGTGACGCCGGAGAGGAACGCGAGAAAGATTCCGAAAAACGCCGCATGGATCTGGAAAAGGCCGCCGGCCAGTAGGCAGCTCATTCCTCGGGAGAAGGCAAATTCGCCGAGTGCTACAAGATACACGCCGATTACTGCGCCGTAGAGAATCCCGGATGCTCCGCCACCGATGTTCAGACGCCTCGTCAGGGTGCGAGTACCCAAGGCGATGCCGATCGTCGGAACGATCAGGAGCACGGCGCAGAGAGGTTCCTGCATGCCGCTCCCTCAATCGCCTCTCGCCGAAGGTCTGAGAGACCTTTTGTCGCCTAACGGGCGGCCGTTCAGCGGCGAGCCGGAGCGAGCGAAGCGAGCTACGCGAGTCCGCTGGAACGGCATGTTAGGCGACCCCATACTTAGTCTGGCTTCTGCGGAACGCATTCAATCTTGAAGCTGCTCTCACCAAGTTCGTCGTCGACCAGCTCCACGGTAGCGTGCCCGGTTAGGCTGGGGCAACACAGCGGGTCGCCATCGCGGTAGCTCTGTGTATCGAGATAGATCACTCCGTCGCCAACCTTGTTGAGACTCGCGACGCGGTAGCCTCTTGCGGCCACCTGCCTTCGCGAGATGAGGCGGAACTCGGGCGCCTCTGAACGCGGCTACCCAGGTCGACCAGTAGTTTGCACCCCTAAGGAGTGTGTAGAGCACGACTGCGTACCGGATGGCCGATCGCTATCCAAATCAATGACGTGTTACTTGGCGGTCCTTCTTCTCGGAACATGGCGCTGGAGACGAGGCGCGACAGAATTGGCGGCCGATGAGTCTCGATGGCCTGGTCAATGGACCTCTCGGCTGACGGAGAGATACCGTTGCCGTGGAACTCCTGGGCGATAACCTGGAATGCGACGAGGAGGGCTCCAGCAAGTAACGTCACTCGCCGTCCGAACTTTGGATGGTCGCCTAACGGGTAGCGCGTCAGCGGCGAGCCGGAGCGAGCGAAGCGAGCTACGCGAGTCCGCTGGACGCGCATGTTAGGCAACGGGCCCCCCGCTTCCGGGAGCATCCGCCTCACGATTCTTGAACCCTTTGAGCCAGCCATCGAAGCTGCCAGTCTCCGAGCCGAAGCGCCATTTCTGCACGAACTTGTCCTCGGTCACGACGGTCTTCGCCCACAAATCACCCGGAGTCTGGCGCAACGGATTCGTGAGGGCGACACAAAGGCTAAACAATCCGAGGGTCGGAAAATCTACGAATTTGCTCGCACTACGCTTGATGACCTGATGAAACTCGAGGACGGAGCCCGCCAGCGAGAAGACCGTGAGCCCAAGGAGTCGCTTTCCGAGGGTGCCGCTGAACCACAGCTCAGTCGTCAGCCAGTAGAACGGAATCAAGAGCATCGCGGCGCAAGCAGGCAGACCGTGAAGCACCCATCGGTATTGACCTTCTTCGCGACCCCACCCAAACCCTATCGCGGTGATGACTACCCAAAAACACGTCAGATCAAGAAGCAGCGCCAGCACCCGCAAACGGAGGCGAGCTGGCTGAGGTGCAGCTGCCGGATCGCCGGGCACGAGGGCGCGGAAAAGCGCCATGTCGGGCTAGTGCTTTCCGTTGCCTAACGGGCGGCCGTTCAGCGGCGAGCCGGAGCGAGCGAAGCGAGCTACGCGAGTCCGCTGGAACGGCATGTTAGGCGCAACACTCCATTTTCAGGTTGACGCCGGCAGCAGCCTCTATTCTGCGCCTTAGCGGAGCTATCGGATGGGGAGGGCGGCGCCGGAAGCGGGACCAGAGTGCCGACCGGCGGATGCGCCGCCCGACCGGGAATCGCCACAGCGGCGGGCCGAGCGTTTGCGCCTTGGGCTGCTGCGAGTCATCGCGGAGCGAAAGCTGTCGTTTGACCTTAAGCGAATCTCGAACAAGAGGGAGCGAGGCCCGGCGCAGGACTTGCGCGCAGCGCCTAACGGGCGGCCGTTCAGCGGCGAGCCGGAGCGAGCAAAGCGAGCTACGCGAGTCCGCTGGAATGGCATGTTAGGCGCAACGCTCACTTTTCAGGTTGACGCCGCAGCAGCCTCTATTCTGCGCTCGAGTGGAGCTAGCGGATGGGGAGGGCGGCGCGGGAAAGATAACCAGCCAGCTCTTCGGCGGATGCGCCGCCCGACCGGAAATCGCCACAGCGGCGGGCCGAGCGTTTGAGCCTTGGGCTACTGCTGGCATCGCCGAACCGGAGCTGGCGTTGGAACTTGCGCGTGACCCAACCTGAAGGAAGCGAGGCCCGGCGCAGGACTTGCGCGCAGCGCCTAACGGGACTGCCGTTCAGCGGCGAGCCGGGGCGAGCAGAGCGAGCCACGCGAGTCCGCTGCAACGCGATGTTAGGCGCGACGTCCCTTTCTAGGTTGAAGCCGGAGCAGTCTCTATTCTGCGCCTCGGATTGCATATCGAACTGGGAGGGCGGCGCTGGAAGGAGAGCCAGAGCGCCCTTCGGTGGATGCGCCGCCCGACCGGGAATCGCCACAGCGGCGGGCCGAGCGTTTGCGCCTTGGGATGCTGCGAGCATCGCCGAGCGAAACCTGGCGTTGGACCTTAGGCGCATCTCGAACAGAAGGGAGCGAGGCCCGACGCAGGGCTTGCGCGCAGCGCCTAACGGGCGGCCGTTCAGCGGCGAGCCGGAGCGAGCAAAGCGAGCTACGCGAGTCCGCTGGAATGGCATGTTAGGCGCAACGCTCACTTTTCAGGTTGACGCCGCAGCAGCCTCTATTCTGCGCTCGAGTGGAGCTAGCGGATGGGGAGGGCGGCGCGGGAAAGATAACCAGCCAGCTCTTCGGCGGATGCGCCGCCCGACCGGAAATCGCCACAGCGGCGGGCCGAGCGTTTGAGCCTTGGGCTACTGCTGGCATCGCCGAACCGGAGCTGGCGTTGGAACTTGCGCGTGACCCAACCTGAAGGAAGCGAGGCCCGGCGCAGGACTTGCGCGCAGCGCCTAACGGGCGGCCGTTCAGCGGCGAGCCGGAGCGAGCGAAGCGAGCTACGCGAGTCCGCTGGAATGGCATGTTAGGCGCAACAGTCCCTTTCTAGGTTGACGCCGGAGCAGTCTCTATTCTGCGCCTCGGATTGCATATCGAACTGGGAGGGCGGCGCTGGAAGGAGAGCCAGAGCGCCCTTCGGTGGATGCGCCGCCCGACCGGGAATCGCCACAGCGGCGGGCCGAGCGTTTGCGCCTTGGGATGCTGCGAGCATCGCCGAGCGAAACCTGGCGTTGGACCTTAGGCGCATCTCGAACAGAAGGGAGCGAGGCCCGACGCAGGGCTTGCGCGCAGCGCCTAACGGTCGGCCGTTCAGCGGCGAGCCGGAGCGAGCGAAGCGAGCTACGCGAGTCCGCTGCAACGGCATGTTAGGCGACGATGTCATCGCGCTGCCTTGGCCCTACGCTTCCAGCCAGCGGCCCAGCCAAAGCCGACTGCAGAACCCACCAAACTGGCGACGGCCAAGATTGCGAGCAACGCCGGGGACGGTCGGGCGAGCTCCAGGTCGAGCTGCTGCCATGTCCACATGAAGAACAGAAGGGATGAGGCGAACAGGATTGTGCCGACGGCAATGGCAATGCGCGGTGGCGTCAACCAGGAGCGGGAATTCATCGTATTCCGTCGCCTAACGGGTCGCGCGTCAGCGGCGAGCCGAGCGAGCAGCGCGAGCGACCCGAGCGAAGCCAGGGGTGGCGAGTCCGCTGCACGCGCATGTTAGGCAGCGACCCCATCCGTTCGCAGAACCACGTCGAAGGCCGAGGGTGGGCGCACATGTCTGAAGTAGTATTCTTCAGCTAGATCCCAGCGGGCGTGCCACTGCCGAAGGAATTCTGACGCCTCACGCGCCTCGAGCCTTGCCTGGCGCGTGGTTAAGGCCGCCTCGACCAGCACGCTGAGGTCAAGAACGTCTGCTAGCTCCGGTCTCGCTGAATATGCGCCGTCGAGCAGCACGACAGGTTTCGGGGCGAGCTCGATCGGAGCCCTTTGCAAGGGATAGGTGCCGTCATCGCGGGGACCAGCGAGGAAGTCGAAGGCATACCAACGCGCAGGGCGACCCGTCCGCAAGGGTTCGATCGCCTCGCGCTTCAGTCGGCGCCAGTCTATGGCATCTGCCGCCCTTTGCTCTGGCGTACGGCCGTCCCATTCCGCGTTGCTCACACTAGCAGCGAAAAAGTCATCGCAGGGCACGATGACAGCGCCTATGGCCTGAGCGACCGCCTCGGCCACGGTGCTCTTGCCAGAACCACTGCGCCCATCAATGGCCACGACCAGTCGATGGGAGCTGACCGAGCAGGCACGAATCGCGGCGACTACCGTGTCAATGGCTAGGATCGGCATGGCTTGCCTCGGGGTTGCGGCCTAACGGGCTGCGCATCAGCGGCGAGCGTGAGCGAGTCCGCTGCATGCGCGTGTTAGGCATGCGACGCATCGTCGGAAATGAGGGCCGACCGACGGACGACAATCGCGTGCGCGAGCATGTCGCCGAGTCGCTGCTTTCGCTTAGACCAGGTCACGACTAGGCCACCTGGTATCGCTCCCAGCAAGATGGGGTTGACCTCAAGAATCCTGAGGGTTGTGCGCCATCCGGATTCTCGCCAACCGGCGGGCCGACCGTCGAGCCGTACGACTGTCAAACCGAATGCTCGCTTGCCGAGCGTGGCTGACCAAAGACCCTCCTGAACAAGAAACAAAAGTAGATACACCATGCCCGCGATCACCCATCGTGCGACCGAAGAGAATGTGCCCGGGAGCTTGGGCGGCAAGAACTACGCAGGCAAGTGTTGCGATGAAATTATCGAGCATGGCCGCGAAGAGCCGCATCTTTGTGGCATCTCCCTTAAGATCACTCATTAACTTGGCGCGTGCCTAACGGTCGGCCGTTCAGCGGCGAGCCGGAGCGAGCGAAGCGAGCTACGCGAGTCCGCTGGAACGGCATGTTAGGCCGTCGCCTCGTCGCTTACGACAGGCACCCCTGCTGTTCGACATGCGCCAAGAACTCGTCTTTGGAACTCCAAGGCAGCCCTCTTGCCACGCGGCCAGGGACTTGAGGGAGCCCGCCAGCGATAGGGTCCGTCCGAAAGCGCCACGATCAGCTCCGTTCTGCCGAGGCCCGCGAAGAGGATCATGACCCCGAAAATGGCAATTGAGGAGGGGTAGAACTCGGTGCGTGTTCCATCGAGACTTTTCCATTGGGTCTGCGGCATCAAACGACTCAGCGAGATGCCAAGCGCGATGAGAACGAGTGCCGTGATCCACGTCGAGGTGGTGGACGATCGGCGCAGTTCAACGCTCTGAACGTCCGAAAGGGGGACCCTCCGGAAATACCAGTCGTCCACGAGAGCGAATCGCTTTTGCGCTGGCAAGTAGAGCGCCTTCGTCGTTACGCGAAATGCGACAGGGTGCATTCGACCACTCTGGAAGGACTCGTCCAGGATGATCCGCTCGTCGTCTTGGAGAGAGGTTTCGAACGCCATCTTGGGCTACGTCTTGGCTGACCGGCCTAACGGGCGGCCGTTCAGCGGCGAGCCGGAGCGAGCGAAGCGAGCTACGCGAGTCCGCTGGAATGGCATGTTAGGCGCAACACTTCCTTTTCAGGATGACGCCACGGCAGTCTCTATTCTGCGCCTGAGCAGACCTATCGGAAGGGGAGGGCGGCGCCGCTAGGAGAACCCGAATGCTCGCCGGCGGATGCGCCGCCCGACCAGGAATCGCCACAGCGGCGGGCCGAGCGGATGCGCCTTGGGATGTTGCGAGCAACGCCGAGCGGCGGCAGGAGTTCAGTCTTAAGCGCGGCGCGAACTGACGCGTGCGAGGCCCGGCGCAGGACTTCGCGGCAGCGCCTAACGGGCGGCCGTTCAGCGGCGAGCCGGAGCGAGCAAAGCGAGCTACGCGAGTCCGCTGGAACGGCATGTTAGGCGCAACGCTCCTTTTCAGGTTGACGCCGCAGCAGCCTCTATTCTGCGCCTGAGACGGAGCTATGGGATGGGGAGGGCGGCGCCGGAAGCAGAGCCCGAGTGCCGACTTGGGCGGATGCGCCGCCCGACCGGGAATCGCCACAGCGGCGGGCCGAGCGTTTGCGCCTTGGGCTGCTGCGATCATCGCCGGAGCGAAAGCTGTCGTTGGACCTTAAGCGCATCTCGAACAAGAAGGGAGCGAGGCCCGACGCAGGACTTGCGCGCAGCGCCTAACGGGTAGCGCGTCAGCGGCGAGCCGAGCGAGCAGCGCGAGCGACCCGAGCGAAGCGAGGGACGGCGAGTCCGCTGGCACGCGCATGTTAGGCAGCGGCTGTCTAAGCACAGGGCGATCTGGCATCTCTCGCTCCGCAAGTCCGAGCAATAGCGTCAGCGCGGGACTGCCCTTCCATCGACCAAAGCGTCCAGGCCACGATGAAGACTCCAAGAGGGAGAAGAAAGTGAGCGAGAGCCAGGATAACGGCGGCCTGTGCCGGAAAATAGGTCTGCGAACCGCTGATCGGTTTCATCGTCATGGAGCCGGTCAACACCATTAAGCTCTGCTCCCACTCAAGCCGCAACCACACGGCTGTGACCACGATACCGACGCCGATCAGAAGGGCTAGGAGCCGCATGTACTTCCAACGCTCGTGGTTCTTGCGGAGAAGAGCATAGGCACGGCGTTCTGAGTCAGTGAACACTCCAGCTCCTTCCGCTGCCTAACGGGCGGCCGTTCAGCGGCGAGCCGGAGCGAGCGAAGCGAGCTACGCGAGTCCGCTGCAACGGCATGTTAGGCAGCGAGCAATGCTCGATTCGGGCACGGCCACGGCGCTGCGGGCGATGCGATAAGTCAGACTAGACAGCCGCCAGCAGGCTTGCGCCGAGTCGCTCGATGAGCGCACTCTCTCGTTCGCCGACACGGATCGGACCGCCGAGCCGCTGAAGGGTGGAATCCGACTGATCGCGGCGGCATGCTGAAACGTAAATCGACCTGCCTAACGGTCGGCCGTTCAGCGGCGAGCCGGAGCGAGCGAAGTGAGCTACGCGAGTCCGCTGGAATGGCATGTCAGGCGCGACAATTCCTTTTCAGGTTGACGCCACGGCAGTCTCTATTCTGCGCCCGAGACAGACCTATCGGAAGGGGAGGGCGGCGCCGAAGGGGGAACCAGAGCGCCAATCGGCGGATGCGCCGCCCGACCGGAAATCGCCACAGCGGCGGGCCGAGCGTTTGCGCCTTGGGCTGCTGCGACTCACCGCCGAGCGAAAGCTGTCGTCTGACCTTAAGCGCATCCCGAACAGAAGGGAGCGAGGCCCGGCGCAGGACTTGCGCGCAGCGCCTAACGGGCGGCGCGTTCAGCCGCGAGCCGAGCGAGCAGTGCGAGCGACCCGAGCGAAGCGAGGGGCGGCGAGTCGGCTGGAAGGGCATGTTAGGCGCAACAGTTCCTTTCCAGGTTGACGCCGCGGCAGCCTCTATTCTGCGCCTGAGCAGAGCTATCGGAATGGGAGGGCGGCGCCGGCTCGAAGAACGAGAATGCCCGCCGGCTGATGCGCCGCCCGACCGGGAAGCGCCACAGCGGCGGGCCGAGCGGTTGCGCCCTGGGATGTTGCGAGAAGTGCCGAGCGGCAGCTGGCGTTGGAGTCTTTGCGCGGCTCCGAACTGGAGCAGGCGAGGCCCGACGCAGGACTTGCGCGCAGCGCCTAACGGGCGGCCGTTCAGCGGCGAGCCGGCGAGCGCGAGCAGCGAGTCCGCTGGAACGCGCATGTTAGGCCACGCCATCTAGCTTCTCCTGCAACGGCATTCAGTCGAAGCCCTGCCACGAAGCTCGTCATCGACACAGCGATGTCATGGCAATGGTCCGGTATCGGCTCGGGCAACGAGAGCATGACTCCATCACGGTCGTCAGTGTCCGAGATAGCGCACTGCGCCAGACCAGGTTGACTCGTCACGCGGTAGCTCTGCGGCCAGCGCCTTCGCGAGTTACGCGAGGACTCGACAGCCTCAGATCTTCGGCCACGCAGGTCGGCGAATAGCATGCATTCCTAAGGTGGCCTGTGGAGAGCTCAGCCTCGCGAGGTCCGCCGATGAGCCATGCGCGTATCCAAGGCACTGCGTGTCGGGTTGGCGGTCGATGTTCCACGCGATCATGGCGCTGGACATTCGAGGCGCGTCATGGAGAGGCAGCCATGCTGCTTGATGGGCTGTCAATTGACCACCAGCATCCGGCGAGGTGCCGTATGCCGAGGAGCTGCTGAGCGACGACCGAAAGGCGGCGAGGAGGGCTCCAGCACGTAACTTCACTGCGGTCCGAGCTTAGGATGGTCGCCTAACGGGCAGCCGTTCAGCGGCGAGCCGGAGCGAGCGAAGCGAGCTACGCGAGTCCGCTGCAACGGCATGTTAGGCGGCCAACGCTCCTGTTTCAGGTTGACGCCGCGGCAGCATCTATTGTGAGTCGAACCGAGGCTTATGAGACGGCGGAGGGCGGCGCCGAGGCAGAGCTCCAGCCATGCTCTCTGGCAGATGCTGCCGCCCGACAGGGAGATCGCCACAGCGGCGGGCCGAGCGTTTACACCTTGGGCTGCTGCGAGCATCGCCAGCGGCGAGCCGCCGTTCGACCTTAAGCGCATCTCGAACAGAAGGAGCAAGGCCCGACGCAGGACTTCGCGCAGCGCCTAACATTACTTAGCCTGCCCAACTCTCTCGCGCAAACGAAGCTCCATCGCTGTCTAACTGCCTAAGTCATCGCTGTCTAAGAACGCGCCATCTTCCTCGACCGCCTCGACATCGTCGCGAGGAGCGGCGAGGAGGCGTGGTGGTTCGTCGAGCTGCCGAAATACCCGAGAAGCCCCGCCATCCTGCCGCAGCAGGGCGTCGGCGGGGCTCCGCACGGCGTGGGCCCCTCGTTGCAACACGTGCGTGTAGATCATCGTGGTCCTCACGCTGCGGTGGCCGAGCAGCTCCTGGATCGTCCGAATATCGTACCCCTCCGCGAGGAGGTGGGTGGCAAAAGAGTGGCGGAAGGTGTGACAGCTGACGGGCCGCTTGACGCCGGCGTCGCGCACGGCCTGGCGGACGGCCCGCTGGATGATGGTCTCGTGCAAATGATGGCGGCGCTCGACTTGGGTGCGCGGGTCACGGCTGCGCCGCTCGGCCGGGAAGAGCCATTGCCAGGCCCACGTCCGGTCGGCGCCGGGATACTTGCGTGCGATGGCGTCGGGCATGAAGACGCCGCCGAAGCCCTCCGAGAGATCCCTCGCGTGGATCCGTTTGACGCGCGCGAGCCAGGACGGCATGACCGTCCGGACGACGACGGGCAGCGGGACGGTGCGGTCGCGCCGTCCCTTGGGGTCGCGCACGACGATCTGGTTGAGGCCGAACTCGACGTCCTTGACGCGCAGGCGCAGCGCCTCGAGCAGGCGCAGCCCGCTGCCGTAGAGGATGGTCGCGACGAGCTTGGGAGGGCCGCTCAGTCGCGCGAGCACGGCCCTGGTCTCGGCGCGCGTCATGACGACGGGGATGTGGGTCGAACGGCGCGCGCGCACGACGCCGTCGAGGGTCGGGAAGTCGATCTCGAGGACGTGGCGGTAGAGGAAGAGGAGCGAAGCCAGCGCCTGGTTCTGCGTCGAGGCGCTGACGCCCTCGCGCACGGCGAGGTGCGAGAGGAAGGCGTTGATCTCGGGCTCGCCCATCTCGGCCGGATGACGCTTGTTGTGGAACAGGATGTAGCGGCGCGCCCACGCGACGTACGCTTCCTCCGTGCGCAAGCTGTAATGCCGCGCGCGGATCGCGTCGCGCATGCGGTCGAGCAGGCGTGGCTTTCCCGGCGCGGCCGGTCCGTTCCCGGCAGGGCTCATCCTGCTGCCTAATTGTCGCGAGAGTTTTCGGCGGCTGATCCCGGCGGCCGGCGTGAAGAGCCGATTTACGTGGGTCCGAGCGTGCTGGCGGCGTGGGAGACGAAGGTCACGCAGAGGGGCTCGTAGATGCCGACGGTCTGGTCGTACGTCATCGGGTGGAGCTCGCTCTGCTCTTCGGCGGAATCGGGCGCCAGCGTGACGAGCAGCGTGACCTTGTAGGCGCCGAGATCGAGATGGACGGGCTTGTAGCCGGGCGCGCTGATGTCGAGTGTGAACTGCTTCTCGTGTCGCGGCGCGACGTCGGAGAACGTGAAGCAGCCCTTCGGGGTCGTCTGCTGGACGTCCAGGACCGACATGCCCGAAGCCGTGGCGATCTGGACGGTCGCGTTCTCGGTCTCCGCTCCGGCCGCGTTCCGGACGACCCCGCGAGCCCCGACCATGGCGCAGCCGCCGCAGAGGAGCGCGGCCGCGGCGACGAGTGAGCGTCTCCTCGAGAGGGGCCGCCGATCAGCGGCCACGCCAGCGCGCCTCGCGCTTCTGGAGGAAGGCGTCGATTCCTTCGCCGGCGTCCTCGAGGAGCACGCCGCGCGTCATGGCGTCGCCGGCCGTGTCGTAGGCGTCGGCGAGCGGGCGGCCGATCTGGTCGTAGAAGGCGCGCTTGCCGCCGGAGATGACGGCGGGGCTGCGCGCGAGGATCGCGTCGACGAATTCCGCGACGGCGGCGTCGAGCTTCTCGGCCGGGACGACGCGGTTGACGAGGCCCCAGGCGAGCGCGGTCGCGGCATCGATCGGCTTGCCGGTCAGCAGCATCTCCATGACGCGCTTGCGCGCGACGTTGCGGCCGACGCCGACGGCCGGCGTGGTGCAGAAGACGCCGACGTTGACGCCGGGCAGCGCGAACGTCGCGTTGTCGGAGGCGACGGCGAGGTCGCACATCGAGACGAGCTGGCAGCCGGCGGCCGTCGCGATGCCGTGGACGCGCGCGATGACGGGCTGGGGAAGGCGCGTGAGCGCGAGCATGAGGCGGCTGCAGTCCTCGAAGAGGCGTCCCTGCCAGGCGGCGTCGCCGGGGTGCGCGCGCATTTCCTTGAGGTCGTGTCCGGCGCAGAAGCCGCGGCCCTGCGCGGCCAGGACGACGACGCGGGCGTCGGGGTCGGCGGCGACCTCATCCACGCGCGCCTGGAGCGCGGCGAGCATGGCCGAGGAGAGCGCGTTGAAGCGGTCGCCGCGGTTGAGAGTGAGGCGGACGACGCCGTTCTGACTTTCCTTGAGGACGTACGGCGCGTCGGCGGCGGGAGCGGGAGTCGGGTTGGCGCTCATGGGGAGAGCGAGTGTATCGCCGGGGAGGAAATGTGCGTCGTAGAGGGCGGCCCTCGCGGCCGCCCGTGGCAGGGTATGATAGATTGTCATACCTCATGAGCTCCACCAAGATCGCGATCACGCTCGAAGAGGACCTGGTCCGACGCATCGACCGCATGGTGGCGGAGCGGCGATTCCCGAGCCGGAGCCGCGCCATTCAGCTCGCCGTGCAGGCGCAGATCGATCGCCTGGACCGCCGCCGCCTCGCGCGCGAGTGCGCGAGGCTCGATCCGCGGGTCGAGCAGATGGTGGCGGAAGAGGGCGCTTCCTACGACCTCGAGGCATGGCCCGAATACTGAGAGGCGACGTCCTCTGGGCGGACCTCGATCCGACGAAGGGCCGCGAGCAGGCCGGGCGGCGGCCCGTGCTCGTCGTGAGCCACGACGTCTTCAACGAGCGCTCCGGAACCGTTATCGCGATGGCGATCACGAGCCAGCCGCAGGCGGCGGGATTTCCGCTGACGGTCGAGCTCGGAGGCGCGGGCCTGCCGAAGCGGTCCTGGGTGAAGGTCGGGCAGATCCGAACGCTGTCCCTCGCGCGGCTCGGAAAGCGGATCGGCCGCGTGTCGCCCGAGGAGATGTTCCAGGTCGTCGAGGGGCTGAACGAGATCGTGGGCGGGTAGGGAGGCGATGACCGTTTGTGGTCGTAGGGGCGGCCCTCGCGGCCGCCCGACCATCGGTCACCTGGATTCGGGCGGGGGCAAGCCCCGCCCCTACCGGTGCTCCGCCACGGTCAGCCTCGCTCCGCCCGCCACGTCGGTGACCGTCTGCGTGGCGCCGTCGGGCCATCGGATCTCGAGCTTGTCGATCTTCGAAGCGCCGCCGAGGCCGAAGGTCAGCGTCTTCTCCGGCGCGGACAGGTACGACTGGCCGCCCGAGACCTCGCAGCTCGTGTCCGCCCGCCGACCGTCGCGGTGACGCGCGCTCCGATCGCGTCGCGGTTGGCCGGGCCGCGCGCCGGCGAGCTTCACGCGCACGCTCGCGTTCGGCTTGTCGGTCCGATTCAGGTACACGCGCGCGGGACCGCCGTTGCTCGACGAGGATGACGTCGAGGTCGCCGTCGCCGTCGAGATCCGCGTACGCGGCGCCGCGCGCCACCATCGGCGCGTCGAGATCGCCGCCGAGCGGCCGAGCGCAGGAACCGCCCGTCGCCCGCGTTCCAGTAGAGGATCGGCGCCTGCCTCGTACGTCACGTCCTTCTGCACCTCCTGGACGGTCGGCTCGACGTGGCCGTTGGCGAGCAGCAGGTCCAGCCGCCCATCCAGGTCCGCATCGAAGAAGAAGACGCCGAACGTCAGCGAGAGGAGCGACGACGGCCCGACGCCGCTCCTCGGCGACTCGTCGAGGAAGACGTCTCCCTTGTCGGTCCAGTAGAGCGACTTGAGCTCGTTCGAGAAGTTCCCGATCGCGAGCGTCGCGCCCGTGTCCGTTCTTCGTGTCGCCCCACGCCACGCCCATCGCGCCGCGCGAGCGGCCCGCCTCGTCCACCGCGACGCCCGCCTCGACGCCGACGTCCTCGAAACGTCCGCCGCCCTTGTTGCGGTAGAGGTTGTTCGGCGCGGTGTCGTTGGCGACGAGGAGGTCGATCCGGCCGTCGCCGTCGAAGTCGTACGGCGCGACGCCGAGCGCCTTCTGGTTGGTGTTGTAGATGCCCGCCTTCTTCGTCGACGTCCTCGAAGCGGCCGCCGCCGAGATTGCGGTAGAGGTGCGACGGCGTTCCCGGGTAGCGCTCGGGCGTGCAGTAGGACTTGGTCTTGCCGTCGAGCGTGCAGAAGAGATCCTTCTTCGGCGTCCAGTCGACGTAGCGGCAGACGAAGAGGTCGAGCCGTCCGTCGCCGTCGTAGTCGAGCCAGGCGGACGAGGTTCCCCAGCCCGAGTCGGCGACGCCGGCCTTCGCGGCGACCTCCTCGAAACGTCCGCCGAGGTTGTGGAAGAGGTAGTTGCGGCCGAGGCGCCGTGACGTAGACGTCGTCGCGCCCGTCGTCGTCGTAGTCGGCGACCGAGGCGCCCATCCCGTAGAAGACGCGCTCGAGGCCGGCCTCGCGCGTCACGTCGCGGAAGTGCGGCAGGCCGTCGTCGCTCGACGCCGTCGTTCGGTAGAGCGCGAGCGACGACTTCTGCGAGCCGCGGCGCGCGGATCGCCCGGCCAGTAGGCGCCGGAGACGAAGAGGAGATCGGGCTTTCCGTCGCCGTCGTAGTCGAGGACCGCGACGCCGCCGCCCATCGTCTCCGGCATCCACTTCGTCGCCCCGCGCGCCGTTGACGTGCGTGAAGTCGATGCCCATCGCCTGCGCGCGCTCCTCGAAGCGCACGGAAGGCTGCGGCGTCGGGGTCGGCGGCGGCGCGGCCGGCGCCGCGGGCTTCCCGGCGCGCCGGCAGCCGGCGGCGAGGCACAGAATGGCTGCGATCTTTCGCAGGCGGCGCCCGGCGCGGCCGTCCCTGCGCGGAATCGGATCACTCACCTCTCTTCGAGCAGCCCTCGGTAGACCAGTGCCCGCGATCGCGGCGCCGGCGATCGGCGCGAGCCAGAAGAGCCACAGCTGCTGCACGGCCCAGCCGCCGACGAAGAGCGCGGGCCCGGTGCTGCGGGCCGGATTGACCGAGGTGTTCGTCACCGGGATGCTGACGAGATGGATCAGCGTCAGGCCGAGGCCGATGGCGATCCCGGCGAAGCCGGCCGGCGCCCGCTTGTCGGTGGCGCCGAGGATGATGATCAGGAACATGAACGTCATCACGACCTCGGAGACGAAGCACGCGCCAAGCGAGTAACCGCCCGGGGAGTGCTCTCCGAAGCCGTTCGACGCGAAGCCGCGCCGCGAGGTCGAAGCCCGCCTTGCCGCTGGCGATCAGGTAGAGCACGCCGGCGCCGGCGATGCCGCCCGCGACCTGGGCCAGGATGTAGGGGATCAGGCTCGAGGCCGGAAAGCGGCCGCCGGCCCAGAGGCCGATCGACACGGCCGGGTTGATGTGGCAGCCCGAGACCGGCCCGATCGTGTAGACCATGGTCAGCAGCGTCAGACCGAAGGCGAGAGAGACGCCCAGGAGCCCGATGCCGACGTTGGGAAACGCGGCCGCGAGAACGGCGCTGCCGCAGCCTCCGAGGACCAGCCAGAACGTGCCCAGAAATTCCGCCGTGAGTTTCTTTCCCACGCATCTCCTCCCTTCGCTCGAAACTGCGTCAGCCCGGAAAACGCGCGGCTAACCTAGCACTTGCGGCAGGTGAAGCGGTGGCTCAGAGCGACTCGCGGACTCCCGCCTCACTGGCGGCGAGCGTGGGCTTTTCCGCGACGGCCCGGGCCAATGCATAGTCGCTCGCTCGGCACAGCGGCGGATGCGCGCGCGTCGAGATACCCGCGGTCGGTCTCGTAGCCCTTCGGCCCGATCGTCGCGACCCACGGCGCCGGCGCCGCGGGCGGCGGCTCGGCCTCGGCGTGGACGTGGATCGGGCAGCGACTCGCGGTTGGCCCACGGATTCTCGAGGCGGAAGTCGGCCGGCGATCGCGCGGATCGTCTCGTCGTCCTTGTACTTGCGGTACGCGGCGTCGTGGAGGTCGGCGTTCTTCCGGTCGCCCAGCGCGCGGTAGACGCGCATCAGGTTGTAGTGCGCGTTCAGGTCCTCGGGGTCGATCGCGAGCGTCTTGCCGTAGGCCGCGACGCGTCCGGGAACCGGCCGGCGAGCCAGTAGACGAGGCCGAGGTTGTTCCAGGCGACGCGGTCGAGCGGGAACTTCTCGAGGACGGCCTGCAGGTCCTTCTCGGCGTCGTCGAGCCGGCCCTCGTCCTTGGCGAGCGTCGCGCGGAAGAACGCGGTCTTGCCCCAGCCGGGCCGGCGCCGCTCGGCCTCGGCGAGCGAGGCCTTCGCGTCGGCGAGGCGGCCCTCGGCGATCTCGGCGCGCGCGCGGTTCAGCGGGCCGTCCGGCTTGTCGGGCGCGAGCTCGGCCGACCTTCGTCCAGGCGCGCGCGGCGCCCTTCAGGTCGCCCTGGAGGAAGAGGCCGATGCCGTAGTCGTTCCAGCGCAGCCAGAGCGGGTCGGGGTTGCCGCGCGGTCCTCGGCGTTCACCGCCGTCTCCCGGCGCGGGAGAGGGGTCGGGCGTGACGGGCAGCGTCACCGTGTCGCTCGCCAGCGTCGTCACCGGCAGCGACGGGTGCGCCGCGCCGAGCGAGAACGTCGTGTAGTCGCGCGAGAACTTCCGGTAGTGCGTGCCGGCCGAGAGCGTGATCGCGCCCCGCGCGTCCTTCGGGACCGTCGACGCGGTAGTGCACGACGCGCGCCGCGCCGGGCCCGATGCCGTTGTTGTAGAGCGGGACGCGGATGTCCTGCGGCTGGCGGCGGTCCATGTGCTCGCCGTCGTGGTCGATGACGAGCGTCGCGAGACGGTCGGCGCCGGCGTCGAGGCGGCCGTCGGCGTCGAGCACGCCGCTCGCGAAGAACGCGTTCCGCCGTCCGGCCGTCGGCCTCGAGCGAGACCCAGGTCTCGTTGGAGTCCGCCGTGCCGTTGGTGTACGGGTGGCCCGACGCCGCGCGTGCGGACGACGACCTCGACGTCGAGCGTCTCGCCCGGGCGAGACCGCGGCGGGCTCGTCGCCGAGGACGCGAGCACCGCGTCGCCGCGCCGGATCGCGAAGAGGTCGACCGTCAGGACCTTGTTCCGCAGGAAGTCCTCGGATCGTCTTCTGCGTCTCGCGCGTCGCCGCGGACGAAGGGCAGCGCCGTGTTCGCGGCGGGGAAGAGGTGGTCGTGCAGGAAGCCCTTCTGGTTGCCGAACTCGTCCGAGCGGTAGCGGCGGCAGGTGGCAGTCGCGGCAGGCCTTCGGCCTGCGGCGGGTCGTAGAAGGAGCGCACGGCGCGGCCCGAGACGCCCGAGTCGTACCAGGTGTCGTAGTGGTTCTGGCCGCGCATCCAGCGGTAGCCGTTCAGCGCCGGGATCAGCGCGACCTTGTGGCAGGTCGAGCAGAACTCGGGCGTCCGCATGAACGGCTTCAGGAAGGTCTTGCGGTGGAGCGACGGCTCCATGCGGATCAGCAGGCGGTTGACCGCGCGCGAGCGTCGGCGTTCTTCGAGAACGCGAACGGGTACTGCTTCGACTCCTCGATGACGTAGGAGCCGTTGCCCGTGACGTCCTTGACCTCGGCGATCGAGTGGCAGGACATGCAGGTCAGGCCCTGCTGCGCCTCGAAGGAGTCGTACGAGAACGTGGCCTGCGTCGCCGCGCCCATCTGGCCGGTGAAGAGGACGACCGGGTCGTGGCAGCCCGAGCACCACTTCGTGCGCTCGCGGCCCGACCTGGTCGGCCATCAGCTCGACGCTCTTCCGGTAGAACGGGTTGTTGAACGACGAGAAGCGGTGCGCCGAGCGCTCCCACTGGTGGAACGAGTCGGGGTGGCACTCCTGGCAGTACGCGTTGGCGGCGAGCTTCTTGCCGTCGAGCAGGCCCTGGTCGAACGTCTCCGAGGAGGACGGGAAGAAGACGGTGTCGCCGTTGACGTTGACGATGCGCTTCGGCGGCTTCTCGAGCTTCGCGAGGACCGCCATCGCGGCGAGGAAGACGGCGACGGCGCCGCCCCAGGCGTAGAGCCGGCGGAACTGGAGCTTGTGGGTGTGCGCGCGGCGGTGGAGGATGAAGGCGACGAGCGCGAGCGGCACCGACGAGACGTGGCGCGAGCCAGATCGGCCGGTTGTTGAGCGTCGCGCCCTGGAACGTCATGAAGAGGCCGGTCGAGACGCAGACGACCGCGAGCGTGAAGATCGCGAGGCCGGCGTACTTGGCCCGCTTGTTCCACATCCGGATCATGCGCTTCGCGTGCGTCGAGCGCGAAGACGAAGAACGGGATCGCGATGAGGAGCCCGAGCGTCGAGGTGGAGCAGCAGCATCGCGTAGAAGAACGCGGTGTCGCGCGTGAACGCGGCGAGGTAGATCGAGTTGGCCGCGATCAGGCCGAGCGGGATGAGCAGGAGCCGGTAGAGGCGCCGCTGCCAGGGCCGGAGGACGCCGGGGGGCTTCGAGGCGCTTTTCGGAGAGCTCTCTCCGCTCACGAAGCGGATTCTAACCGCGCGGGCTCACTCGGCGGGAACGTAGATGCCGTCGCCGGAGGTGTTGTCGTTGACGGTCGCGTAGGCCATGACGCGCCCGCCGCCGGACACCACCTGATACTGCAGGTAGAGATTCGAGACCGAGGCGTCCGTCCCTCCGAGCAGGTCGGTGCTGCTCGTCTGCACGAGCGTGTTCGCCGACAGCGGGTAGTCGCGCGTGCCGATGACGGAGCCGTCGTTGCCGCTGCGCGCCGTGACGCGCACGGTCGCGGCGGCGCCCGCCACCTCGATGAATCCGAAGTTGCAGCGGAAGCTGGTCGCGAGCGGCGAAGCGGACAGGCCGATCGCGGTGAGAATCTTGCCGCCGGCCGACGGCCGTCGAGACCGGGACGCCCTGGATCGAGTAGCCGGACGTGCCGCCGAACTTCGGGACCAGCGTGTTGTTCGTCACGACGATCCGCGCGGCGTGGTCGGGATGGAGGCGCAGGCCGGCGACGGAGGGGTCCTGGAGGCCGAACTCGGAGGCGAGCACGTCGAGCTTCGTCGAGCGTCTCGCCGGGCCCGATCGTCCACGTGCGCGGAGGGTTCGGGCTGCCTGTCAGCCGGTTCGGGATCAGAGAGACGGTCAGATTGACCGGCGCCGTGTCGACGTTCGTCACGTAGACGTTCGTCGTGAAGAAGTCGCCCCGCGCTCCGGAGAGATGCGCCGACTGGGTGAGGATCACGTCCTCGGACGACGGCGCCGGGTTCAGCGCCGGCTGGAAGATCGAGTCGCCGGTGATGTCGTCCACGTAGGTCGCGAAGGGGATGACGCGGCCCGCGGCGGACAGCACCGTGAACCGGACGCGGAAGCTGTCCTGGGGCTGCAGTCCGAGCGACTTGATGACGTCGCCGAGGATCGGTGTCGTGTTCGCCCCGGCCGTGATCGTCGTCGTCGCCGAGAACGGCGCCGGAGGCGTCGAGCACTTCGACGAGCACCTGGACCGGATTGCCCGAGACCTCGGTGAAGGCGACGTTGCTGTGGAACTCGTCGTTCTTGATGAGGCCGTTCGCGGTCGCCGAGCCCCCGCCCATCGCGAGGCCTTGCGTCGTCGCGAAGCTCGGCACCGCGTGGCCGAAGGAGCCGTTGACGGAGTCGGTGTAGAGCCGCCCGCGGATCAGGAAGTTCGGGTCCTTGGCCGTCGCGAAGATGGGGCCGAACGAGTCCGAGAACCCGAACTCGCTCGACACGAGATCCTCGAGCGCGAGCACCTGTCCCGGCGCGATCGTCTTCGTGGCCTCGGAGGCGTTGGCGCCCGTGCGCCCGGCGGCAACGTAGTAGATCGAAAAGTCGCGCGGCGTATTGCCGGGGTTGTAGACGCTGATGTCGGAGAGGAAGAACTTGGAGCCCTGCGAGTGCGCGGACTCCGGCAGGACGCGGCCGACGGCGTTCTGAGGAATCGCGGCGGTCGGCTGGCCGGGCTGCAGCTGGATCGCGAAGTTGCGGATCTTGCCGGGCGCCGCGCCGGGGGTCACCACCTGGTCCTCGACCGTCAGGGTCCAGACGCCGTTGGGCTGGCGGCCGCCGAAGACGCCGAGCGATTGCGCCGGAACGTCGGTCTTTCCATAGATCGCGTTGATCGGATGCTCGTGCTCGCCCGTCCGGTCGTGAAGCACGACCGCGGTGCCGTCGGGGCCCGTCAGCGTGACGCGCAGGTTCTCCGGATCGGGGTGATCGATCTCGACCCAGACCTCGACGCCGGCGATGCTGCCGGCGAATCCGGAGATCGTGACCGAGGCGCTCGCCGACCCGCTGCCGTTCGGGATCTCGGGCGCCGATCCGAGGAACGGGAAGAACGTGGAGGGATCGAACTGCACGGCCGCGAGCGCGTCGAGGCGTGGCGTCGTCACGCCGTTGCGCGGATCGGTGACGAGCGCTCCGGTCGCGCGCAGGATGCCGATGATCGAGGCGGGCGCCATCGTCGGGTGGACCTGCCGCATGAGCGCCACGGCGCCCGCGACGGCGGGCGACGAGGCGGACGTCCCGGCGAAGAGCGTGTTGCCCTGGCCCTTGTCGGCGACGATCCAGAACGCGCCGGGCGCGAGCATCGAGAGAGTCGTCGCGGAGTCGGAGAAGCAGACGACTTGGTCCGGCGCCGTCGGCGCGTCGGTGCACTGCACGGCGCCCTTGTCGTCGAGCCAGCTGCGGGTCGAGTCGCTCTGCGAGTACACCGCGCCGACCGAGACCGCGGACGAGACGCACGCGGGCGCGGCGAGGGCGTTGGCGGTGCCGTCGTTGCCCGACGCGACCGCGACCACCATCCCCATCGAGACCGCGGAGTCGAACGCTTCGGTGTAGTCCGGCACGTCGTCGTCACAGTAGCCGTGGTCCTGCGAGTCCTCGAAGCCGCCGCCGAGCGAGAGATTGATCGCGACGATGCCGAAGTCCGTCCGGTGCGTGATCGCCCAGTCCACGCCGGAAATGATGTCGGAGTCGTTCGCCGTGTCGGCGCAGTTGTTGTTCGAAGCGTCCTTGGAAGCGAACACCTTGATGGCCACGACCTTCGCGTCGGGCGCGACGCCGGCGCCGCTCGCCGCAATGGCGGCGACCGAGGTGCCGTGGCCCTCGCAGTCCATCGGGTCGTTGTCGTTGTCGGCGATGTCCGTGCCGCCGACGACTTTCGCGTTCGGAAAGGGCGCGCCGCCGAGCGCCGGGTTCGTGTAGTCGACGCCGGTGTCCACGATCGCGATCGGCGGTGCCGGCGCCGGTGGCGCCCTGGAGGTTCGCCTGGTCGCTGTGGATGAGCATGACGGCGTTCTGGGCCTGGGCGGCGAGCGGCTTCTTCGTCTGATCGAGCGTGATCCAGTCGACCGACGGATGGTTGGCGAGCGTCAGGAGCGCGGCGCGCGTGACCGAGACCGAGAGCACCGAGAAGCTGCCGTAGAAGTGCCGGACCGAAAGCTCCTCGGACGGCATCTGCTCGGCGAGGCGTCTTCTGCGCCTGCGAGCCGCACGAACCGGCGCGCGGGCTCGCCGGCCGGGTCGGGGTGGAGGCGCAGCTGCCGCGCCGAGGGCGTTCCGTCCCGCACGCCGAGGAGCACCGAGACGCGCTCCGCGCCGGAGTTGAGCGCCCGCAGGACCCGCGCGTCGGCGCGTGGCGCTTCCGCGGGCGAGACCGGCGCGAGCATCTCCGCCCCGAGCGAGACTGTCGCGGACAGGAGCAGCGCGGACAGGACGATCAGCGGGGAGCGGCGCATCGTTACGGTGTTACCTCGTTCGAAAAACGGTTACCGGAACAAAACTCCAGTATACGCGTTGCGAACCTCGTGCCAAGCCGGCGAAATTCCGCATTGGCTATGTTTGAAGGATGCGGGCGGTGTTCGCGGATTGCCACGTCGGGCGCCGGCCCGGGCGACGAAGGGCCCTTTCTCGATGCGCTCGAAGAGGCGCGGCGTCGGGGCGCGAAGGCGATCACGCTGCTCGGCGACACTTCCATTTCTTCATCGCCCAGCCGAATTTCGAGACGCCGGCGATCCGTGCGTTCCTTCAGAGAGTCGAGGCCTTCGGAAACGCCGGTGTCGCGGTGACCTACGTCGAGGGCAATCGCGACTTCTTCCTGCGCGGCTCCTACGCCGAGAAATACTTTCGGGCGGGTCTGCGACGAGGAGACCTTCCAGGCCGGCCCGCGCCGATTCTTCGCGACCCACGGCGACCTGCTGAACGAGCGGGACTACCCCTATCGTTTCTGGCGCTTCCTCTCGAAGAACCCGGTTTCCCGCGCCGCGGCGGGGCTCGTCCCGCGCGGGATCGCCAGCCGACTCGTCTGGAACGTCGAGGCGCGGCTCTATCGCTCCAACTTCAAGCACAAGTCGCGTCTGCCGCTCGAGACGATCCGCGCCTTCGCGCGGCGCCGGTTCGCGGACGGCGTGGACGTCGTCCTGCTCGGCCACTTCCACAAGTCCTGGGCGGAAGACCTGGGCCCCGGGCGCGTCGAGATCCTGCCGGCGTTCGTGGACGAGAAGCGCTGGATGGAGATCGGCGACGACGGACAGACGCGCCTCGTCGGCGCCTGACCCCGCGGTTCTCGTGGACTACCTCGTCCTTCCCCGAGCCCGCGAGGTCCGGGGCGAAGTGCGCGCGCCGGGATCGAAGAGCGCGACGAATCGCGCGCTGATCCTCGCGGCGATGTCCTCGATGCCGGTCGAGATCGCGGGTCCGCTCGAGAGCGGCGACACGGCGGTGCTCCTGCAGTGCCTCATGGCCATGGGAGCGCGGGGCGGGGCCGCCGCGGGGGGGCTGCGTCTGGGCGGGCCGCTCGGGGGCGATCCGGCGCGCGAGATCGCCCTCGACGTCGCCGACTCGGGGACGGCGGCGCGGTTCCTGGCGGCGGTGTGCGCGGCGGTGCCGGGGAGGTTCCGTCTCGACGGATCGGCGCGTCTGCGCGAGCGGCCGATGGAAGAGCTCGTCGCGGCGCTGCGTTCGGGAGGCGCGGAGATCCGGTGCCTCGAGCGCGAGGGTCATCTGCCGCTCGCGATCGCAGGCGGGACGCTCTCCGCGGGCGATCTCGCGGTCGACGCCTCTCGCTCGAGCCAGTTCCTGTCGGCGCTGCTGCTCGCGGCGGTCGCGGTGGACGGCGGCCTGACCGTGCGCGCGTCGGGCCCGGTCGTCTCGGCGCCCTACGTCGCCTCGACGCTCGAGGCGCTCGCGGCGTTCGGCCACGTCGTGCGGCGCGACGGCGCGTCGTTCGCCGTCCGCCGCGGCGAACGGTTCCGCCGCCGCTACGAGGTTCCCGGCGACGACTCCTCGGCGCTGCCGCTGCTCGCCGCCGCCGGCGCGGTCGGAGGCCGCGTCACGGTGCGCGGCGTCCGCCCGGACTCGACGGCCGCCGACGCGCGCGCGCTTCCCGTGCTCGAGCGGATGGGTCTCGCGCTCACGCGCGGGACGAACGGCACGACGGCGAGCTTCTCCGGAAGAAAGCTTGCGGCCGTGGAGGTCGACGCGGCGGACTTTCCGGACGCGGTGCCGACGCTCGTGGCGCTCGCCGCGATGGCGGAAGGCGAGAGCCGTTTCACCGGCGTCGCGCATCTGCGCTTGAAGGAGAGCGACCGCATCGCCGCGCTCGCTGCGCTCGTCGGAGCGGCCGGCGGGACGGCGCGCGCGGGGGAGTCGGAGCTCGTCGTCGCGGGGGGGCTGCGGAGCGGCGCGCTCGCGCGGCTGCCGACGGCGCGCGATCACCGCATTGCGATGGCGGCGGGACTCCTCGCGATCGCGCGCGGCACGTGCCTCATCGAGGATCCCGGCTGCGTCGCCAAGTCGTATCCGGGGTTCTTTCGGGACCTGGCAGGGCTCTGCGTCCGGTGATTCGGGCGGCCGCAAGGGCCGCCCCTACGTGCCGTCGAAATTCGGGCGGCCGCGCACCGAGCGCCCGAAGGGCGCGACAAGCGCCGGGTTCGCCCGGCGCTAACGGCCGCCCCTACGTTCCCTGGAGGGTAGGGGCGGGGCTCGTCCCCGCCCCAACAGCCCGTGATCCCCGCTCGCGACAATCTATCTGCGAGACCGCTGAAAACATGGAAGCCCTCATGGCGCCCGCGGTACGTCCGCGGGCCGCGCGGGCGGAGGTCCGCGAGATCGTCGAGCGCTTCGCGCTCCCGGCGGCGCGCGGGCGCTGGCTCGAGCTTCTGCCGCTCGCGCACGCGGCGCTGCCGCCCCCGATCGCGTTCGAGCGCGACGGGCCGTGGCTCGTGGCCCGGCGGCGCGTGTCGCCGGGCCGGCCGGTTCGCGACGGGCGCGTCCCGCGCGAGCTCGCGCCGGCGCTGCTCCTCCAGGCGGCCGCGGCGCTCGCGTTCTTCCAGGCGCACGGATTCCCGCTGGCCGAGGAGGACTTCGCCGATGCGCGTTGGGACCGGGCGGAAGGCTCAGCGCGGCTGTGGCTCGCGCGCTCGCCCGCGTCGGCAGCGGAGGAATCGCCGGCGCGGCCGGCCGCCGCGGTGCTTGCCGGCTTTCTCGATCGCCTCTGCCGCCGGGGCGGACGGATCGCGGATCGCGAGGCCGCGGCGCTCGCCCGAATGCTCGCTCTTCCCGAGGCGACGGGCCGGCGCGCGGAGGCGGCGGTCGCCGAGGTCTACCGCAGCTTCGCCGCGCTCGCGGGAACGTCGGGGCGTCTCGCGCGCCTCCGGACGATCGGGTCCGCGGGCGAATTCCTGCGGCTCCCCGCGGAGCGCGCGGTCCTCGAATCGGGCCGGGCGGCTCTCGAGGGACGCCGGGCGCGGATCTTCCCGGCGGACGGGTCCGCGCTCGCCGCGGGATCGTTCCTCCCGCTCGCGTCTCCTCCGGGCGGCGCCGCGGAAGCCTGCCGGCGCCTGCGCGATCTCGCGGAGCGCGATGCGTCGTCGGGTCCCGCCGTCTGGATCGTCGCCGGCCTCGAGACGTGGGACCAGCTCTCGCGCCGTGCGCTCGACATGGCGGAGCGATCGCTTCCGGAAGAGATCGCGCTGCGCCGAGCTGCCGCGGCCTCCCGCGCCGCGCCACCCCGACGAATGGCGGCGGGAGATCTTCGTGCCGTGCGGAAGCCTGCCGGCGACGCTGCGATTCTACGAGCGGTTGAGCGGCGAAGCGCGAGAGGATGCCGATCCCGATCGCGGTGCGCGGGTCGCGGAGGCGGCCGTCGCGAGCGACGCGTGGGCCGCGTTCGCCTCCGATGCGACCGGACAGGCGCCGTTTCCGGCGCTTCCGTCCCTTCGGGCGGCGCCGTCTCCCGAGCCCGAACCACGGCCCGCGGGGTTCGCCTCGGAGATCGAGCGGCTCCTCGCGCGGGGCGACGCGACGCAGGCGCTCGCGGCCGCGGCTCGCTGGCGCCGGCGATTCCCGGATCGGTCCGACGAAGCCTGGTTCGAGACCGCCGCGCGCTTCGCCGGGGCCGCCTCCGGAGCCGCGACGCCTCCGTGGCTCGCCCGCATCGAGGCCGAGCGTCAGCTCGCCGGCGGCCGTCCCGCGGAGGCGCGGGCGCTCTTCGAGCGCGTCGCGGGAGACGTTGCCGCCGGACTCGCGGAGCGGCGCCTCTGCGCGCTTCGCGCGGCGGAGGTTTCGTCGCGTCTCGAGGGCGTCTCCGAGGCGGGCCGCCGCGCCGGGAAGTGGCGCGCCGAGTTTCCGGACGCTCCGGCGGACGAGCGCGTCCGCGCGCTGTGGCTCGAGGCCGCCGGGCTCGCGCGCGACGGCGATCGCGACGCGGCGCACGCGCGTCTCGACGAGGCGGACCGGCTCGTCATGGCGGCTCGGCTGCCCGAACCTGTGCGGATCGACAACGCGCTCGCGCGCGCGGCGGCGCTTTCTCTCGAGGGTCGGTTCGAGGACGAGGCGGCGATCTACGAGCGGTGGCGCAGCGCCGCGCTCTCCTCCGGCGACGATGCGGTCGCCGCGCGGTTCGTCTCGCAGGAGGCGCTCGGCCTGGCCGACCGCCGGCGCTTCGGGCAGGCGGCCGCGCGCCTCGAGGAAGCGCTCGCCGTTCTGCGCGACGATCCGGGCGAGCGCGCGCGGATCTCGATCGATCTCGCGGCGACGCTCTACCACGCCGGACGCCCCGCGCGATGCCGGGAGCTGCTCGACGACGCGGCGTCGCTCGCCGCGGCCGCGGGACGCCGGGACCTGCTTCGGATCGCGCGATCGAACCGCGTCGAGATCGATCTGGCGCGCGCCGACTTCGACGCCGCCTCCGCCGGCGCGCGGGAGCTTTTCGATCATGCCGCGCGCGACGGCGACGAGCTGTGGCTGCTCGTCGCACTCCACCATCGCGGCCGGATCGCGCTCGGACGCGGCGAGCTCGCGCGCGCGGCGGAGGACAACGCGCGGGCCCGCGCTCTCGCCGCGAAACTCGGAGACCGCCTGGAGGTCGGCGAGCTGTGGCTCGAGGAGGGCGACCGCCTCGCCTACGCGGCCGACGCCGAAGGCGCACGGCTCGCCTGGGAGCGCGCCGCCGCCGATCCGCCCGACCGCTGCGACACCGAGCGGGTCGCCGCGGAGCGGCTCGAGGAGCTCTCGTGGCGGGCGCGCGGCGGACCTCCCGATGCCGCGCGCGAGGATCTGGCTCGCCGGCTCGCCACCGGCGACTACGCGAGCGCGGCTCGGGCCGCGCGCTGGCGCGCCCTCCTCGGCGAAGGCGCGCTGCCGCCCGCCCTCGCGTCGAGCGCCGAGCAGGTGCTGCGGGACGGCGGAGGCGGGGCTCTGGCGGACCGCGTCTTCGGTCCTCCGGAATCCGCGCCGGCGCCCATCGAGGCCGTCCCGGTCGAGACGCTGCGGAGGCTGCGCGAAGCGATCGCTTCGGGCCTCTCCGGCCGCGACGGCGCCGAGCGGCTCGCGGCCGCGGGGATCGGCGGCCTCGATCTCTTCGACGCCGAGGGCAACGCCGTTCTGCGGCTCGGCGGTCCCGCGGGAAGCGGCGGGGTCGCGCGCGAGCTCGTCGCCGGGGAGGCGCGGTATCGCATGGTCCTGCCGCCCTCGACGCCCGAGCCGCTCGTCGCCGCGGCGGCGATGCTCGTCGAGACGCTTCTCTTCCGGGCGCCGGCCGCCCCGGCGGACGGCAATTTTGCGGAGGGCTGGCGGCGGCTGGGCGTCGTGACGGGCGACCCGTCGATGGAGGAGCCGTGGCGGCGGCTCGCGCGGTTCGCGGCGCAGCACGTGACCGTCCTCGTGCGCGGCGAGTCGGGCTGCGGCAAGGAGGCCGTCGCGCGCGCGGTGCACGCGCTCTCGCCGCGGGCCTCCGGACCCTTCGTCGCGGTCAACGTGCCCGCGATTCCGGCGGCGCTCCTCGAGAGCGAGCTCTTCGGGCACGCGCGCGGCGCGTTCACCGGCGCCGAGCGAGACCGCGCGGGGCTGCTCGAAGAGGCCTCACGCGGCACGATCTTCTTCGACGAGATCGGCGACCTCGCGATCGGCCTCCAGGCGAAGCTTCTGCGCGCGCTCCAGGAACGGCGAGATCCGCCGTCTCGGCGAGAACCGGCCGCGCACGATGGACGTCCGCGTCGTCTCCGCGACGTCGCGCGACCTCGTCCAGGAGGTCGAGGCCGGGCGCTTTCGCGAGGACCTCTTCTACCGCCTCCACGTCGCGGTCATCGCGCTGCCGCCCCTTCGAGAGCGCGGCCGCGACGTCCTCCGCCTCGCGCGGCACTTCCTGGATTCGCTTCGGGCGCGACGGCGCCCCCGGCGGCCTGCGTCTGTCGCCCGAGGCCGCCGCGGCGCTCGCGGCGCACGCGTGGCCGGGCAACGTGCGGGAGCTGCAGAACGCGATGGCGCAGGCGGCGGCGCTCGCGGACGGCGAGGGAGTCGTCGCGGTCGGCCATCTGCCCGAGGCGCTGCGGCGCGCGCGTTCGCGCGGCGGGGTCGAGAGCTACCGCAGCCGCCTCGACGCGCATCGCCGCGGACATGATCTCCGACGCCCTCGAGCGCGCCGGCGGCAACCGGAGCCTGGCGGCGCGCGACCTCGGCCTGTCGCGCCAGGCGCTGCGCTACCTCATCCGCGAGCTGAACGTCGCGGCGCCCGTCCCGCGCGGCCGGACCGGAGCGCCGGAATAGACTCTCGCCCCCGTGGAGAATCGCCGGGCGGCCGTCCTGCTCCTCGCCGCGTGTCTCGTGCCGTTCGCGAACGGCCTGGGCGGCGATTTCACCTACGACGACAAGGCGATCGTGCGGGACGACCCGCGGATTCGGTCGATCGAGACGTTCGGCCAGCTCTTCGAGACGTCCTACTTCGGCGGTCCGCGCGGCACGGGCACCGCCTATCGTCCGATGCTCCTCGCGTCGTTCGCCGCCGAGTGGTGGATCCACGGCGGCAAGGCGATGCCGTTCCATGCCGTGAACCTCCTGCTGCACGCGGCGGCGACGCTCCTCCTGTGGCGGCTGCTCGTGCGACTCGATTTCGGCGACGCGACATCGCTCGCCGCCGCGCTTCTTTTCGCCGTGCATCCGATCCATGTCGAGGCGGTCACGAGCCTCGTCGGGAGGGGAGAGACGCAGGCGGCCGTCCTCGTGCTCCTCTTCCTGCATCTCGCGGTTCGCTGGTGGCGGCGGACGGAGCGCCGGCGTTGGCTGCTCGCCTTCGCGCTCCTCTGTTACGCGCTCGCGCTCCTGACCAAGGAGAGCGCGGCGGCCGCGCCGGCGCTGGCGTTCGTCTGCTTCGTGCGGATCGCCGACGGGAGCGCCAGCCGAAGGCTCGCGCGCGCTCTCGTCCGCGGAGCGCCGCTCTGGGCCGGCGGCGCGGCGGTGCTCGGCGGATTCTTCGGGATGCGTGCGTGGGTGCTCGGAGGAGTCCTCCATTCGGGGAACGTCGGGATCTTCGAGGTCGAGAACCCCCTGTCGGCCCTTCCGGCGTTTGCCCGCGTCGGCAACGCGTGCCTCGTCCTCCTGCGCTACGTCGGGCGCTTCGTTTTTCCGCTCCGGCTGTCTGCCGACGAGTCCGCCTGGTCGCATCCGGCCCGTCGCGGCGACGTCGCTCCTCGCGCTCGGCGCGATCTTGCTCATTGCGGCCGCGGTGCTCCTCGCCCTCCGGCGCCCCGGCTCTCCCGCCGCATTCGGGCTTCTCTTCTTTTTCGCCGCGATTCTCCCGGCGTCGAACCTCGCTTTCGCGACGGGAACCATCTTCGCCGAGCGCGTGGCCTACCTGCCGGCGGCGGGCCTGTGTCTCATCGCGGCCGCGGCGCTCGCGGCGATCCCGGCAACCGGCGCGCGGCGGCCTCTGTTCGCCGCGGTAGTGCTGCTTCTTTCCGCGCGCACCGCGATGCGCGGCATGGTCTGGTGGAGCGACGAGCGCCTCTTCGAGAACAGCGCCCGCGTCGCGCCGGAGAGCGCCAAGAACCAGTACAACCTCGGCTACATCCGGGCGGAGCACTCGCGCGACGCCGAAGGTCTCGCGGCGTACGCTCGCGCGACGCGCATCTATCCGAAGTACTGGGACGCCTGGGCCGGCGTCGGCAGGTGCGCGCTGGCGCTCGGCCGGTACGACGACGCGCGGCGCGCCTACGAGAAGTCGCTCGAGGCGCTGCCCTCGTACGAGAACGGGTTCTTCGGTCTCGGGCTCGTCTTCGAGGCGGAGGGCCGCGACGCCGACGCCCTCGCGGCCTACCGGCGCGGGCTCGGCCGCAATCCCGACTCGCTCCCGCTGGGCTTCCGCGCGGCCACCGTGGCCTCCCGGCTCGACATCCCGTCCGCCGGCCGGTACTGGCGGCGCGCGCTGACGGCCCATCCCGAATCGCTTCCGTCGCGGTTCGGATACGCGCGGTGGCTGCGCGCGCGGGACGACTCCGGCGCGTTCCGCGTCGAGCTCTGGCGCATCCTGGCGATCGCGCCGCGGGACGCCGGAGCGCTGCGGCTCGCGGCGGAGGACGACGAGGCGCGCGGCCGCAATTTCGGGGAAGCGCTCGCGCGGGAGCGAATCTTCCGCGGCTCGCGCACCGGCGCGGACCTCGAGCGGCTGTGCGCGGCGGCGGGGCGCAGCGCCGCCTACGCGCGAAGGTTCGAGACTCTGCGGCCGCAGCTCGAGCGGCAGGCGCCCTGGGCGTTCGCCTCGGCTAGGGAGACTGGCGCGGCGTGTCGCGGCTCTCGCGGCGGTGGATGAGCCGGCGCCTGCGGGCGGCGCGCTCCGCGACGCGCGGATGCCGCCGATGCACGAGGAGCAGCACGGCGCGGATCAGGAAGTAGGTCCCGAACCCGATCGCGATCGAGAGCAGCGTCGTCCCGAGGAGGAAGGCCTCGAGCCGCGGCAGGAAGCCGTGTCCGCCGAAAACGGCGCGCACCGTCTGGATCGGGTGGAGCATCCAGGTCGACCCGCTCTCCGAGAGCGCGTCCCACTGCAGGCGCGGCACCTGCCGGGCGCGGTTGCCGAGGAGGACTCGTCCGAACTGATAGCCGGCGGCGAAGACGGGCGGCAGGGTCCACGGGTTGCCGACGAACTGCCCGAGCACGGCGTCGAGGCTTGTTCAGGCCGAACAGGTAGGCGAGGGCGAGGGCGAGCACGAAGTGGAGGCCGAGGAACGGCGAGAACCCGACGCCGACGCCGAGCGCGATCGCCGCGGCGACGCGCTCGCGCGGCTCCTCGCGGCCGAGCCAGGTCGAGGAGAAGAATTCGCCAGCGCCGCTTCCAGCTGAGCGGATGCCGCGCGGCGCATGAAGGCGCGGCTCGTGAAGAGCTTCATCGCCGGCGCCTCGGAAGTGGTCGTGGCCGAGAGCGGCGATGTCGCGGTCTCCGGCGGCCGTAGCGGAGGAGCGCGCCGTGTCCTTCCTCGAGCCGGCCGACGCGCCGCAGCGGTGCGCCGTCCGGGGCCGCGGCCGCGATCTCGCCGGCCGTTCTCGGGCGCCGCGAAGAGCAGCTCGTAGTCGTCGCCTCCGGCGAGGATCAGCTCGATCGGATCCTTCCCTCGACGCCCGCGCGAAGGCGCGCGAGCGCGGGAGAGACCGGCAGCCGGTCGCGCCTCGATCACGGCGCGGACACCCGAGGCGCGGGCCAGCCGCCCGGCGTCGAGACCGAGCCCGTCGGACACGTCGATCGCGGCGCGCGCGAGGGCGTCCCTCGCGAGCGCCGGCCCGAGCGCGAGGCGCGGCTCGGGATCGCGGAAGGCGGCGAGCGAGCTCGCGGACGTCGTCATCGGCGGAGGCCGGCGGGACGGCGCGTCTCCCTCGGCGCGCGCGCGGGCGAGAGCCAGTCCCGCGGCGGCGCGCCCGGGGAAGCCGGAAAGATAGAGGACGTCCCCGGCGCGCGCCCCCGAGCGCAGGAGCGGACTCCCCGCCGGGCGGCCGCCAGAGCGCGATCGAGACGACCGTCCGGTCGGCGGCGGACAGATCGCCGCCCACGAGCGCGACGCCGCAGCGGCGTTGCGCGGGAGAGCGCGCCGCGGCGCGACGGCGAGCGCGTAGTCCTCGCCGCGCGCCGCGAGGAACCCGATCGAAAGGAGGAAGTGCTCCGGGCACGGCGCCCATCGCCGCGAGGTCCGAGAGATTGACCGCCATCGCGCGCCGGCCGATCGCGAAGGGCTCCTCGCCGGGCAGGAAGTCGATGCCCTCGACGAGCAGATCCGTCGTGAGGACGAGCGGCGCCGCGGACGCGGCCAGGACCGCCGCGTCGTCGCCGGGACCGACGAGCACGCGCTCGCAGCGCGGCAGCTCCGCCGAGAGGCGGCGGACGAAGGAGTCCTCCCGGGTCATCGGGCCCATTATTTCCGAGACGGGCGGCGAGGAGTTGCCCGCCGGGACCGCCCGTCAGGCGCGCGGGACGCGGACGGGGCGGCCGCGGCCGCCGGCCTTGATCGGCTGGACGGCGATCTCGCGGGGCGGCGCGGGCTCTGCCGCCGCGATGGCCGGCGCCTCGGCGCCGGGCGCCGCGGGCGTGACGAGCGCGATGGCGAGGACCTCGTCCACGCGCTCGACGTAGCGGAACTCGATGCCGTGGAGGATGCGCGAGGAGATCTGCGTCACGTCGCGGCGGTTCATGTTTCGGCAGGATGATCGTCGTGATCTGCGCCTGGCGGGCGGCGAGGACCTTCTCCTTCACCCCGCCGATCGGGAGCACCTCGCCGCGCAGCGTGATCTCGCCCGTCATCGCGACGTCGCGCCGCACGCGGCGCTGCGTGAACGCGGAGATCATGGCGCGTCGCCATCGTGATCCCGGCCGAAGGGCCGTCCTTCGGGATCGAGCCCTCGGGCACGTGGACGTGGACGTCGTGCGTCTCGAAGAAGTCCTCGGCGATGCCGAGCTCCTTCGCGTGGGCGCGCGCGTAGGACATGGCCGCCTGCGCCGACTCCTTCATGACGTCGCCGAGCTGCCCGGTCAGCCGCAGGCCGCCCTTGCCCCGCACCGCGAGCGCCTCGACGAACAGCATGTCGCCGCCGACCGAGGTCCACGCGAGGCCCGTGGCGACGCCGACCTGGTCGCTTCTTCAGGAGCTCCTCGGCGAAGTGCTTGGCCGGCCCGAGCATCTTCTCGACCGAGGCGCCGGTGATCCGGTAGCGGCGCGTCTTGCCCTTGGCCACCGGCGACCGCGACCTTGCGGCAGATCGCGCCGATCTCGCGCTCGAGGTTGCGCAGGCCCGCCTCGCGCGTGTATGCCTCGATGATCTTCTCGATGCCCGCTGTCGGTGAACTCGAGGTTCGCCTCGGTGAGGCCGTTCTCCTCGATCTGCTTCGGGATCAGGTGCCGGCGCGCGATCGCCTTCTTTTCCTCGAGCGTGTAGCCCGAGAGGCGGATGACCTCCATGCGGTCGAGGAACGCCGGCTGGATCGGGTCGAGGATGTTCGCGGTCGCGATGAAGAGGACCTTCGAGAGGTCGTACGGCGACGCCGAGGTAGTGGTCGCGGAACGAGAAGTTCTGCTCGGGGTCGAGCACCTCGAGCAGCGCCGACGACGGGTCGCCGCGGTAGTCGGCGCCGATCTTGTCGATCTCGTCGAGCATGAAGACGGGGTTCGACGGTCCCGGCCTGGTGGATCCCCTGGATGATCCGGCCCGGCATCGCGCCGACGTAGGTGCGCCGGTGGCCGCGGATCTCGGCCTCGTCGCGCACGCCGCCGAGCGAGAGGCGCACGAACTTGCGGTCGAGCGCGCGCGCGATCGACCGGCCGAGCGAGGTCTTCCCGACGCCCGGGCGGCCCGACGAAGCAGAGGATCGGGCCCTTGAGCGTCTTCTTCAGCGCGTGGACCGCGAGGTACTCGAGGATGCGCTCCTTGACCTTCTCGATGTCGTAGTGGTCCTCGTCGAGGATCTTGCGGGCGCGCTCGATGTCCTCCGAGTCGCTCGGAGACGACGCCCCACGGCAGCCCGGTCATCCAGTCGAGGTACGTGCGGATGATCGCCGTCTCGGCGGAATCCGGGTGGCTGCGCTCGAGGCGCTTGATCTGCTTCTCGACCTCGGCCGCCGCCTCCGTCGGGATCTTCTTGCTCGGTGACGAGCTTGCGGTAGCTGCGCGAGCTCCTCGGAGATCTCCTCGCCCTCGCCGAGCTCCTGCTGGATCGCCCGCAGCTGCTGGCGCAGGTAGTACTCGCGCTGCGACTTGTCCATCTCGCCGCGCGCCTGCGTCGAGATCTCCTGCTGCATCGTCAGGACCGTGATCTCCTTGGCGAGGCTCTCGTTGACGAGCCGCAGGCGCTCGATCGGGTCGGTGGACTCGAGGATCTGCTGCGCCTCCTCGAGCTTGAGGTCGAGGTTGGACGCCGCGAGGTCCGCCAGGCGCGCCGGGTCGTCGAGGTTCGCGGCGATGACCATGACCTCCGGCGAGATGTTCTTTCCGAGGGAGACGCGACTTCTCGAGGTTCTGCTTGACGCTCCGCAGCGAGCGCCTCGTGCTCGGGCGGCAGCTCCTTCGCCGGCGCCTCGCTCCTCGAGCTGCGTGATCTTGGCCTTGAAGATACGGGTCCTCGGAGAGGAACGAGTCGATGCGCGCCCGCGAGAGGCCCTGCACGAGGAGGCGGATGCGGCCGTCGGGCAGCTTCAGCATCCGCATGATCGCCGCGACCGTGCCGACGGAGTAGAGCTCCTCGGCGCGCGGCGTCTCGTTCTGTGCGTCCTTCTGCGCGACGAGCATGATGATGCGCTGCTCGGCGAGCGCCGCGTCCACCGCGTTGATGGACTTCTCGCGCGAGACCGAGAGGGGCAGGATGATGTACGGGAAGACGACGACGTCCTTCAGCGGAAGGACGGGCAGGATGTCGGGGATCGGGAGATCGACTCCCGCTCGGTCGCGACTTCTTTCTCTTCGACTTCGGCCATCGCGTCGGCTTTCCTAGTCTTCCTCGGGCCGCACGGTGATCTCGATGCTCCTTCTCGCGCAGGTCGGGAACCCGCGGCAGCAGGACCTCGAGGAGGCCCTGATGGAGAAGGCCGTCGCTTCGCGGGTGTTGACCGGGCGGGGAAGGGGCACGGACTTCACGAAGGTGCCGAAGTAGCGCTCCATGCAGAAGAAGCGCATGCCCTCGCGGGTCCGGATGCGGCCCTTCTTCTGGCCGCGGATCGTGACCACGCGGCCGCGGATCGTGACGCGGACATCCTCGGCCTCGACCCCGGGCAGCTCGAGCAGCACGCGGATCGACTGTCCGTCGTCGAGCACGTCGACGTTCGGGTCCCAGGAGCTCGAGGCCCGGCGCCGCGGTTGTGTGTCTCGACGAAGACCGGAAGAGACGGTTCAGCTCGCTCTGGAGCCGCGAGAGCTCGACGAGCGGGCCGTAGAGGCGCACGGGGTTACGGGCCAATCGAAGCTCGCCTTCGATGAGGAGACCTTCGTCTCGGCGCGTCCGATCAGGTTCTTGAGCTCTCGCAGAAACTCGTCCACGTCCTCGAACTTGCGGTAGACGGAGGCGAACCGGACGTAGGCCACCTTGTCGAGCTCGCGCAGGCGCTCCATGACGAGGCCGCCGACGCGGCTCGTCGAGATCTCGCGCTCCTCGGCGTCGTGGAGCAGCGTCTCGATCTCGTCCACGATCGGCGTCGAGCTTCGCCGGCGCCACGGGCCGCTTCTCGCACGCCTTCACGAGCCCGGCCCGCAGCTTCTTGCGGTCGAAGGCCTCCCGGCGGCCGTCCTTCTTGACGACCATGTAGGGGATCTCCTCGATCGTCTCGTAGGAGGTGAACCGCCGGCCGCAGGAGGCGCATTCGCGCCGGCGGCGGATGACCTCCCCCTCGCGGCTCTCGCGAGAGTCCACCACGCGGTCGTCGGTCGCTCCGCAAAAAGGGCATTTCATTCGAGTTCACAGTTCTCAGTTCACAGTTCTCAGTTCCGGAACTGAAAACGAAAATCTGATGACTGACAACTCCACTATCTTCCCAAGTTACCGTCCTCGCGTCCACCTCTCTCGCGCACCGTGCGCGTCGTCAGCGCCGCCAGGCCGATCAGTGTGATCGGGAGGAACGAGACTGCCCAGGCGAGGACCGCGACGCCGGACGCCGGCGCGAGCGGCACGCCGTAGAAACGCGTCAGTGCGTATTGGACAGCCGCCTGATAGGAGCCGATGCCTCCCGGCGTCGGAACGGCGAGCCCGAGCACGGCGGCCGCGGTCACGACGAATGACGCCGAGAACGGAAGGAGGATGTGGAACGCCCGCATGACCGCGTAGATCTGCGCGTTGATGACGAGCCACATGAAGAGCGACGAACCGACGACCGTCGCGAGGAGGCGCGGGCTCGACAGCGAGGCGAAACCCTCGGGGAACGCCGCCGCGGCTGATTTCACGCGGGGCTGCCAGGCCGCGGGAAGCCGGTCCGCGAGCCGGCCGAACAGGCGTCCGGCGGCCTCGCGTCGAAAGAGAAGGACGAGCGCCGCGCCCACGAGCAGGACGAAGACCGCCGCGGCGACGAGCGCGCCGGTGCGCATCATCGCGAAGGCGGCGCCGCCCGCCGTCGAGCCGGGAATGCCGAGGAGGACGGCGAGGAGGAGGAAGAAGAGCACAGACCCTCCGTCGAGCGCCCGTTCGAAGAGGATCGAGGCCAGGAGGGCCGAGAAGGGGAGACGTCGCATCCGCGCGAGGAGCGCCGGCCGGATCACCTCGCCGACGCGTGCGGGCAGGTTGTTCGCGGCGAATCCGACGGCCGTCGCGAGGAAGGACGGCCAGAACGGCACGCGGCCCACCGGGCGCAGCAGCCAGGTCCACCGGAACGCCCGGAGAACGAACGTCGTGATCGCGATCGCCAGGCTCGCCCAGAGCCAGCGGATGTCGGCGGACCGGATGGCCTCCTTCAGGGGCCCGACCTCGACCCGTCGGAGGAAGAGGTACAGGAGGCCTCCCGCCAGAAGCAGGGAAACCGCGACCTGGGCGCCGCGGGAGCGCAGCGCCCGGCCAAGGCCCTCCGGGCCTGCCGGCGGCGTCTGCAGGTCGGCGGGGCCTGTTTTCCCCGGGTCTTCGGCCGGGCCGAACTTGTTCAAGGCTCGGGCACTCCCTCGAATTGGCGGGCCATTATCAAAGCGGCATTTTGCCTAAAAAAATGAGGCGAAGATACCCGACAGCTTGACTTTTCTGCGATTTTTTCGGATTCTTCTCTTAAATCCTCGGGAGGGATGATATGTCCAAGAAGGCGCCCTGGGTCTTGGCGCTTCTGGCGGGTGCGAGTTGGTCGCTCGCCGCTCCGTCGGCGGCGCAACCCATCCTCGTCGTCGATGGGCCCCAACCGGGGCAGACGGTCGCCGGTGTCGTCGCCGTCAGCGGGTTCGTTCTCACCCACAGCTCGATCGACAAGATCGAGCTCTTCATCGACGACATCGACGTTCCGGTCAATCGCGCGGTTCTCGGCCTGCCTCGCCCGGACGTCACCGCGGCCTTCCCGAGCTTCGCCGGCACAACCGGCGCGGGTTGGATCACGTCCTTCCTGGCGCGCAACTATCCGAGCGGCCCGCATGATTTGCGGCTCAAGGTCACCGAGGCCGGCGGCGGCGCGACGGTCTTCGGCCCGATCAACGTCAACGTGGACAACACGATCAACCAGTCGCCGTTCGGCAACATCGACCTCCCGACCAGCGGCGCCGCGGCGAGCGGATCGCTGACCGTGCTCGGCTGGGCGCTCGACGACAGCGACATCGACCACATCGATTTCGAGATCGACGGGGTCGTCTGGGCGAGCGCCATCGGACGCGGGGGAGCCGGAAACGCGACCTTCGGAGGCAAGCGCCCCGACGTGTACGCCGCCTTCCCGGACTTTCCGGGAACGGAATTCCCGGATCCCGAAGTCGCTCTACTCGGGCTTCGTCACGAACCTGGACACGACGCAGCTTCTCGACGGCGACCACACGATCACCGTCCGCGCGACCGACAACCAGGGCGCCGCGCGGGACATCGGCTCCGTCTCGGTCGACGTGGAGAACGACAGCGGCGTGCTCGTTCCCTTTGGACAGCTCGAGTATCCGCTCGACGAGGCGACGCTGATCTGCGGGCCGGCCGTGCAGGTCATCCCGCCGGGCGGCCCCTGCCCGTCGCCCTGCCTGCCGGGCGGCGGCGGCGGCGGCACGATCCCGCTGACCTTCTTCCCGAACATCGTTCGCGGCTGGGCGCTCGACACGAGCGCGTCGCCGACCGTCGGGCAGGTCGCTTACGTCGAGCTGATGCTGGACGGCGCGATCCTCGCCAACACGCGCACCGACTGCACGGTCGCGGGCACGATCCTCGACAACTGCTACGGGCTCAACCGGCCCGACATCGAGCAGCAGCACCAGGGCTATGGCAACGCCGCGAATTCCGGCTTCCAGTTCGCTTTCGGCATCGGGGGCGATCCGATCCTCGGCATCTTCGACATCTTCACGCCGACGCCGCTCGGCGCCGCCCTCGTGGGCTTCACGGTCCCCGGCAGGCACACGCTTTCGGTGCGCGTCGGCGACGAGGACGACACGGTGGTTCAGTGGGGCTCGATCTCGGTGAACCTCGTTTGCGACCCGGCGAGCCCGAATCCGGACCGGGCCTCCTTCGGAAACATCGACGCACCGACGACCATCGTCAGCGGCACGACGCCGGTTCTCGGATGGGCGTTCGATCTGGACGGCGGCGTGACGAGCGTGGACGTCGTGATCGACGGGACCACCATCGCCAACCTGAGCGCGGCGGCGGGGACCTACGGGCTGCGGCGCGACGACGTCGTGGCCTCGGACCCGCGCGTGACCACGCCCTTCGTCGGATTCGCTTACGGTCTGGATACGACGAAGCTCGGCGACTCCCAGCACGACCTGACCATCTACGCGTACGACCACGCGGCGCACCGGACCTCGATCGGCCGCCGCAAGTTCGTGGTGTTCAACAACACGGCGACCAAGGACTAGCGTTTCCCGTCTCGTTCCCTTCCCTCCCGCCGCCTCCTGGAAGAAGGCCCCGGTTCGCCGGGGCCTTTGGTTTTTCGTGACACTGCAGCGCGGCGGGCCCAGGCCCGCGAGTCGCACCGTCATCTGCGCCCCGGGCCGCCGCGGAAGAGAGTTTTCAAGGCAGCCCGGCGAGGTGAGGTGAGTTGCAGGGCCAATCCTGCGCTCGCGCTCTGCTCCCGCGGCGTGCGCCTCCTCCCTCGCTTCCGCTCAGGAGACTTCGCACGCCGCGAGCGAGGAGACCAGTTCGGCTTTGGACTGGAAGGTGCGAAACGGTCAGCGTGAGGGGTGGACCGCCGTTTTCGAGGTGCGAGCCGGGGTGGCGAGCTTCGAGGCGTAGCATGGGATCCGTGGCTCGGCGCGCGCTTCTAACGTTCGTTTCCGCTCTCTTCGCGGCGTGCACGACGTCGTCGGCTCACAACGGCGGATCCGTCGCGCCCGCGCTGTCCGCCGAGACTCAGGGAGGCCTCGTCTGGGCGATGAACGATTCGCTCCGTGCGGACTGCATTCCGGAGTATTTGGACATTCCGGAGACTACCCAGTGCCTCGCGAACGGGAATCGCTCTTGCGTCATGCAGGCCGCAATCGCCTCCGCGAGGGCGGGCGACTGCAACAAGGCGTTCTCGATGGCTCTTGTCCCGCAATGTCAGAACCCCGAAGTCCGGCGAAGCCTCATCGAGTCCGGTCCGGCGGCGGTGTGCGAGTTTCTGAAGACCAAGCCTCTTCTCCGAACGCGTCAACCCTGGGAGGATCCGCGACTCGGTCAAGGCGCCGACGTGAGGTAGCCGTCGCCGAAGCTTGCTCCCGCAGCGCGAGTCCTCTCGCTCGACGAACTTCGCGAGGCCTGCTTGCGCTGAGAACGGTTCGTTGCGGCCCGGCTCGGAGAAGTTCGCGGCGCCCTTCATGATTCGGCGGGATTCGCGGAGGGGCGCTTCGCGAAGCTTCGTCGCGCTGCGAACGACTCTTCTCAGCAGGCTGGTACGGATGTTCGCGGCGTGAGGAGTCTCCGTGAAGTAATCGAGCGGAGGAGCCTCGCGCCGCGGGAGCGAAGGCGCCGCGAACGATCCAGGCGAACGATCGAGGCCCTTTGGCCGAGTCGTTCGCCGGTGCGCCCGCGCATGCCGACGGGGTTGTTACGCCTCCGTCAAGCGCGGGCGCAGGATCCCGAGCAAGCCGGAGCGACGGCCTAGCTTCCGAAGCTCTTCGCCGCCCGCGCCGGGTTCGTCTTCTTCGGCATCGCGGCCACGCGGGAGGCCTCGTCGAAGAGCCCGAGGGCCTGCTGGATCTGGTTGTCGCCGGCGGCCCGCGCCCTCCATCCGGACTCGAGCCCATATTTCACGTTGATCACGTCCACGCGGATCGCGAGGTCCACGATCGACTTGTTCGGGTCCTCGTTCCACTGGCGCTCGAGCTCGTCGGCCGTCGAGAACTTCGATGCCTCGCAGAAGTCGAAGAAGGCCTTCCGGATCGCGGGATTGACCGCCCAGTCGGGGCCCACCTCGGGGTGCTTGGCGTTCCAGTCCACGGCGAAGCTGAAGGTCAGCCCGCGCGCCAGGATCTGCGCGAGCAGCTTCGAGTCGCGGTTGTCGTTCTTCGCGACGACGTCCGGCGTGATGCCTCCCGCCGCGTACACGACGCGTCCGGCGTCCGTGTAGAAGACCTCGCCGGACTTGCGCGGCGCCTCCTCGGGGGCCGGCGCGTCGCCGTCCTCGGGGTTCACGTAGGCGAGCAGGTCCGAATAATCTCTCTGGATCCACCGGCCCGACGGCGTGTAGTAACGCGCCGTCGTGAGCGCCAGGCCCGCCCCGTAGGGCAGCGTGTAGACGCTCTGGACGAGGCCCTTGCCCCACGTGCGCTGGCCGACGATGAGGCCGCGGTCGTGGTCCTGGATCGCGCCCGCCACGATCTCCGAAGCCGAGGCCGAGCCGCGGTTGACGAGCACGACGAGCGGCTTGTCGAAGTGCGGCCCGTCGCCGGGGGCGAAGAAGTCCTGCGCGGAATTCTGCGTCCGGCCGCGGGTATAGACGACCTTGGAGCCCTTCGCCAGGAACACGTCGGCGACGTCGACCGCCTGGTCGAGCACCCCGCCGGGGTTGCCCCGCAGGTCCAGCAGGAGACGCTTCATGCCGGCCTTGTCGAGCTTGTCGATGGCGGCCATGAGCTCGCGGCTGGAGGTGTGCGTGAAGTCGCGCAGGAAGACGTAACCGGTGTCCGGCCCGATCATGAAGGCGTATGGCACCGACAGCGTCGGGATCTCGGCACGGACGATCGTCATCCGGATCGGCTCGTCGAGGCCGGGGCGCCGGAGGGTGATCGTGACCGGCGTTCCCTTGGGCCCGCGGAGCTTGCGGACGACGTCGTCGGTCGAAACGTCCTCCTTGAGCTCCTCGTCCTCGACGTGCGTGATGACGTCGCCCGCGCGAACGCCCTGCTTGAAGGCCGGCGTGCCCTCCATCGGCGCAATGACCGTGATGCGGCCCATGCGCTTCTGGATCTGGATGCCGAGGCCGAAGAACGACCCCTGCTGCTTCTCCCGCATCGCGGCGTAGTCGTCCGGCTCGAGGAAGGTCGTGTGAGGGTCGAGCCGGGAGAGCATGCCGTGGATGGAGGCGTAGACGAACTTCTCGGGAGGCACCGATTCGGGGGCCCACTCCGAAAGGGTCGTCAGGATGTCGGCGTATTCGTCCAGATTGGGCTGCTCGCGCTCGGGGACGGCGAGGAGGCGGGAGCCCAGGGTCCCGCCGGCCAGGGTGGCGGCGGCGAGAATGGAAATCGCGATCAGGAAACGGGAGCGAGAGCGGTTCAAGAGGACCTCCCTAGAGTCCGCATTGTGACATGCCCTGCACGCGGAGGTACGGCTTTCGGGGCCAACGGGTTTCCCGCCGGGCCGCGGGGGGTAGAATCGTCATTCCGAGGTTGAAACATGTTTGGCTCGATTGGCATGCCCGAACTGGTCCTGATCTTCATCATCGCCCTGATCGTCTTCGGGCCGAAGAAGCTGCCGGAAATCGGTAAGTCTCTCGGCAAAGGTCTCGCGGAGTTCAAGAAGGCCTCCGAAGATCTCAAGAAGACGATCGAGCACGAGATCGAGGAGGCCAAGACGGAAGTCAACTCGGTCAAGACCGAGGTGAAGACGGCGGCCGACTCGGTCGCCCGCGCGGCCTCGATCGGGCCGAAGCCCGTGCCCGAACCTCCGAAGACGGATCCCCGCCCCGGCGACGCCGCTTGAGCCCGTTCCTGCCGGAGCTCGCCAGCCGGCTCCGTGGAGACGACTCGGAAGAGCTCCCGCGGATGGGGTTTTTCGAGCACCTGGAGGAGCTGCGACGCCGCCTGATCGTCTCGCTCCTGGCGCTCTTCGTCGGCTTCCTCGCCTGCTGGTATTGGGCGCCGGCGCTGTTCGACCTGCTCGCCCGGCCGGTGCGCGGCGTCCTGCCGCCCGGCCAGAACCTCGCCTACACGACGCTCGCCGAGCCGTTCGTCCTCTACTTCCGCGTCGCGATGCTCGCCGGGACGATCCTCGCGTCGCCGGTGATCATCTGGCAGGTCTGGCTCTTCGTGGCGCCCGCTCTCTACAAGAACGAGCGCCGCTGGGTGTGGCCGTTCCTCTTCGCCGGGATCTTCTTCTTCCTCTCGGGCTGCGCTTTCGGCTACTTCGAGGCGTTCCCGCTGGTCGTCGGATTTCTGATCGGCGTCGGCAAGCCGTTCCAGGCGGTGATCACGATCAACGAGTACCTCGGGACGGCGACGAAGATCATTCTCGGGCTCGGCCTCTGCTTCGAGATGCCGATCCTCGTCTTCTTCCTGGCGCGCATGGGCGTCGTGTCGGAGAAATGGCTGCTCGCGAAGCTCAAGTACGCGATCCTGATCATCTTCATCATCGCCGCCGTCATCACGCCGACGCCCGACGTCACGACACAGTGCGTCTTCGCGGTGCCGATGATCCTGCTGTACCTCCTCGGCATCGGCGTCGCGTGGATTTTCCGCAAGCGCGAGAGCTGACGGCCCGCCGGTGCGGCTGAACCTCGCACCCCCGTTTCTGGCGCTCTTCCCGGACGCGCTCGTCGGCGTGGCCGTCGTCCGCGGCATCGACAACCACGGCGAGGACGCGGAGCTGACGGCGCGCCTGAAGACGGCGGCCGACGGGATCCCGGAGCGGGTCGGAGCGGCTCCGCTCACCGAGCACCCGCGGGTCGCGGTCTGGAGGGAGGCGTACCGCCGCTTCGGCGCGAAGCCCAAGGACCACCCGTCTTCGATCGAGAATCTCCTGCGGCGCGCCGCAAGAGGCCAGACCCCGTCGCACATCAACCGACTCGTGGACCTCTACAACGCGGTTTCGCTCGAGGCGCTCCTCCCGGCGGGCGCCGAGGACCTCGCCGCGATCGACGGCGACGTGGAGCTGACGGTCGCCGGCGAGGCGGAGCCGCCGGTGCGCCTGCTCGGCGAGCCCGAGGCGCGGCCTCCGAAGGCCGGCGAGGTGATCTATCGCGACCGGCAGGGCGCGATCTGCCGCCGCTGGAACTGGAAGGAGGCCGACCGCACGAAGATCACCGAGGCGACGCGGGACGCGATCGTGGTCGTCGAGGGGCTGCCTCCCATCGCGCGCGCGGACATCGAGGCCGCGCTCGAAGGGATCGCACGGTCGGTTCGAGAACGCTTCGGAGGAACGCCCACTGCCGCCGTACTCGACGCGGGCCGGACGGGCCTCGAGCTATGACTTCGGGTGCTCGCGCGAGCCATTGCGCGACAGCACGAGCTCGATGAACTCACGGGCCGCGCCGCGGCCCCCGGCGTTCTTCAGCACCACCGTCGCGGCCCGCTTCGCCGAAGGGTCCGCGTCGGCGGGGCAGGCGGAGAAGCCGGCGCGCTTCATCATCGGAACGTCCGGCTCGTCGTCGCCGAGGACGGCGGTCTCGGAAGGCTCGAGACCCCAGCGCCGGCAGAGCGCTTCGTAGCGCGGGAGCTTGTCCTTCACGCCCTGGAAGCAGTGCCGCACGCCGAGATCGCGCGCGCGCACTGCCGTCGCGAGCGACGTCCGGCCGGAGACCCACGCGACTTCGAGCCCATGGGCCAGCGCCTTGCGCAGCCCGTGGCCGTCCTTCGTATCGAAGACTTTCATCTCGCGGCCGCGGTCGTCGATGTAGAGACGCCCGTCCGTCAGGCAGCCGTCCACGTCGAAGAAGAGCGCGCGGAGCTTTCGTCTCATCGTTTCATCGCTTCACGAGATGCCCGCGGACAGGAGATCGTGCAGATGGATCGCGCCGGTCAGCCGCCCCTGGCCGTCCACGACGAAGAGCGAGGTGATCTTGTCCGAGCGCATCCTTCCGAGCGCCGCCGAGGCGAACTCCTCGGCGCCGATCGTTTTCGGGTTCGCGTGCAGGCAGTCGCCCGCGCTCCGCGAGAGAAGCGCCGGGTCCTTCTCGAGCAGGCGCCGGAGGTCGCCGTCGGAGATCACGCCCAGCAGCCGCCCGGCCCCGTCCACGACGGCGGTGATCCCCATCATCTTCCGCGACATCTCGTGGATCGCTTCGGTCATCGGCGTCTCGCGGGAGACCGAGGGCAGGCGCTCGCTGCCGCGCATCAGATCCTGGACTTTCAGGAATCGCTTGCCGAGCTGGCCGCCCGGGTGCAGGGCGGCGAAGTCCTCCTCCTTGAAGCCCCGCTTCTCGGAGATCGCGATGGCGAGCGCGTCCCCGAGCGCGAGCATCACGGTCGTCGAGGCCGTCGGCGCGAGGTTGAACGGGCAAGCCTCGCGCGAGAGCTCGACGGTCAGCGTCACATCGGCCGCCCGGGCGACCGCGGAGCCGGGAACGCCGGTGACGGCGATCGTCTGGAGGGACCGCGAACGGGCGAACTCGAGCAGGCGGACGATCTCGGGCGTCTCGCCGGAGAGGGACAGCGCGAAGACGACGTCGCCCGCGACGAGCATCCCCAGGTCGCCGTGGGCCGCCTCCGCCGCGTGGAGGAAATAGGCCGGCGTTCCCGTGGACGCGAAGGTCGCAGCGATTTTCTGTCCGATCAGCCCCGACTTTCCCAGTCCCGTCACACAGATCCGGCCGCGGCAGCCCTCGATCGTTTCGGCGGCGCGCTGAAACTCGGAGCCGAGCCGCGCGATCTGCTCGCGCACCGCGTCCGCCTCGATCTGGAGCACTCGTCTTGCCGCTTCGAGGATCACGGCGGCTATCCTACCCGCGCCGCCGCCACACCGAAGAACCGAAGAACCGCCGGCCGCGGCGCTCGTATCTAGAGCTCAGAGACCCGTGGCGTTCCGTCCCGACGAAAGGCGAAAGGAGAGCTTCGTGCGATTCAAGCGACTCGTTTCAGCATTTCTCGTCCTGTCCGGCCTTCTGGCCCCGGCGCTCCGGGCGCAGGCCCCGGCGAAGACCAAGGCGGCGACCGCGGCGGCGCCGGCGTCCACTTCCACCGTTCCCAAGGTCACGTTCGAGAGCTACACGCTCGCCAACGGCCTGCAGGTCATTCTGCACGTGGACCGCAAGCTCCCGATCGTCCACGTCAACGAGTGGTTCCACGTGGGCTCGAAGAACGAACGGCCCGGGCGCACGGGGTTCGCGCACCTCTTCGAGCACATGATGTTCCAGGGCTCGAAGAACGCGTCGAACGAGTACTTCTCCTACGCCGAACGGGCCGGCGCCAATCTCGGCGAGGGCGGCGTCAACGGCACGACGAACAACGACCGCACGAACTACTTCATCACCGTCCCGTCGGGGAGCCTCGAGTATGTTCTCTGGCTCGAGTCGGACCGCCTCGCGACGCTCGCCGACGCGCTCACCAAGGAGAAGCTCGACAATCAGCGCGACGTCGTCAAGAACGAGCGCCGCCAGGGCCTCGAGAACACGCCCTACGGCCGCTGGTTCAAGCTCGCCGCCGAGAATCTCTATCCCGCCGGGCACCCGTACTCGTGGACGGTGATCGGCAGCCACGAGGACCTGACCGCCGCGTCGCTCGAGGACGTGCGGGACTTCTTCAAGACGTACTACACGCCGAACAACCTGTCGCTCGTCGTGGCCGGCGACTTCGATCCGGCCGAGGCGAAGACGCTCGTCGCCAAATATTTCGGCCCGATCCCGCCGGGCCCGGCCCTCGACCGCCCGAAGCTCTGGGTGCCGAAGCTCTCCGCGGAGAAGATCGTCGAGGCCTCCGACCGCGTGCCGCAGGAGCGCGTCTACATGATCTGGCCCACGCCGCCCGTCTATTCGCCGGGCGACGCGGAGCTCGACCTGACCTCGCTCATTCTGACCGACGGCCTCGCCTCGCGTCTCGCCAGGACGCTCGTGTACGACAAACAGCTCTGCTCCGACGTGAACGCCTTTCAGGCGTCCGCGGAGATGTCGAGCAGCTTCGTCATCATCGCGACGGCGCGGCCGGGCGCCTCGCTCGCGGAGGTCGAGCGCGTCGTGACGGCGGAGGTCGCGCGCCTCGCGCACGAGGGCCCGACGCCGGAGGAGCTGTCGCGCGCCAAGACGAAGCAGGAGTACGCCTTCGTGACGGGCCTCGAGCGCATCGGCGGGTTCGGCGGAAAGGCCGACCGCCTCAACAGCTACGCGACCTTCCTCGGCGACCCGAACAAGTTCGAGTTCGACCAGGCGCGCTACCGCAACGCCTCGGCCGCCGACATCCAGAAGACGGTCGCGCAGTACCTCGACACGCCCGGCCGCCTGCTCCTCCGGTTCCACCCGGAGAAGTCGGGGCGCCCGACGGAAGCGGCGCTCGACCGCGCCGCGATGCCGGCCCTTGGCGCGGACCGGCCGTTCCACGCGCCGCAGGTCGAGAGCGCGAAGCTCGCCAACGGTCTCGACGTCTTCGTCGTGTCGCGGCCCGAGCTCCCCAAGGTCGCCGTGAACCTCGTGACGCGGGCGGGCTCCATCGCCGACCCGCCGGGCAAGGCCGGCACGGCATTCCTGACGGCGGCGGTACTGCCTCTCGGCACCGCGACCCGCGGTGCGCTGCAGATCGAGTCCGCGATGGGCGACCTCGGGACCGCGCTCGCGTCCGACGCGGCGCGCGAGAGCACCCAGGTATCCTTCGAAGTTCTCAAGCGCAACCTCGATCCCGCGCTCGCGATCTTCTCCGACGCCGTCCGCAACCCGGCCCTCCCGGAGGCGGAGCTCGCGCGCGAGAAGAAGCGGCACCTGGACGCGCTCGCGCAGCAGGCCAACAACGGAACCGCGCTGAACGGGCGCCTGCGCGCGATACTCCTCTACGGGCGCGAGCATCCCTACGGCCGCCCGGTGGGCGGCGTGCCGTCGAGCGTCGAGGGCATTACGCGGCAGGATCTCGCGGCGTTCCACGCGGCGCGCTTCAAGCCGGGAGGGTCGGCGCTCGTCTTCGTCGGCGACGTGACGCTGGCGGAAGCGAAGGCCGCGGCGGAGAAGGCCTTCGGGTCCTGGAGCGGCGGCGCGCCGGCGGACGTGCCGATCCCGCCGCCCGCACCAGCCGCGGCGGGGAAGGTCTATCTCGTCGATCGGCAGGACGCGGCGCAGACGGTCGTTTCGGTCAATCTGCCGGGCGTCACGCGCGATTCCCCGGATTACTATGCGATCTCTCTCGCCGACGGCGTCTGGGGCGGCGGCGCGAGCTCGCGCCTCGACATGAACCTGCGCCAGGACAAGGGCTACGCGTACGGCGCCTTCTCCTTCCTCACGACCTACAACCGCAGCGGTTTCTGGACGGGCGGCGCCGGCGTGCAGACCAACAAGACCAAGGAGTCCATCGCCGAGTTCGAGAAGGAGCTCAAGGACATCGCCGGCGGCAAGCCGATCACCGAGGAGGAGTTCTCCGACACGCGCAACCGCATGGTGCGCGGTTACGCGCAGCAGTTCGAGGCGCTCGGGCGGATCGACCAGCAGATCGCGGACCTCTGGATCGCGGGGCTGCCGATGACGGACTTGCAGAAGGATTACGACGAGACCGGGAAGGTCACCCGCGCCGCGGCGCAGTCCGCGGCCGAGAAGTACGCGAAGCCGGACAAGGCGTTTTTCGTGCTGATCGGCGACCGCGCGAAGATCGAGCCGGGACTGCGGGAGCTCAGCGTCGGCGAGATCGTGGCTGTCGGGCAGTGGTCAGGTCCGGAGGGAGGCCCAATCGTAGCCGAGCAAGTTCGCGAAGTAACCGAGCGAAACGACTCGCGTTGCGGAGCCGGAGCGCGGCGGAGTACGAGCGGTCGAGCGCAGGTGGCGGCCGCTCGGCCTGCGGCTGGGGCGAGATCCGGCAAGCTCTATGCGGATGGACGGGGACGAGCCCCGCCCCTACGGCGACGCGAGGACTTCCTCGATGAAGTCCAGGGCGCGCGGGTCCTTCGACTGACCGAGCCAGAAGACCGCGCGCTCCCGGACCTCGGGATTGCGGTTGGTGCGCGCGACGCGGATGAGCTGGGGAACACCTTCGGCGTCGGGCATCTGCGTCAGCGCGAAGACGGCCTGCTTCTTGACCTCGGTGTCGGGGTCGTCCCGGATCGCGTCGTCGATCGCCGCGGCGGCCCTCTGCCCCGCTTCCTGGGCGAGCCAGAAGAGGGCGCGGCACCGGACCCCGGAGGCCGGATCCCGCCGCGCCATTCCGACGAGCGCCGAGACCGCCGCCTCGTCGCGGCATCGCGAGAGCGCGAACGTGCTCTTCTCACGGAACCGCGCGTCGGAATCGCCGGGCACGGTCCGCCCGAGCAGCGCGCAGCCGGAAGGGCCGCGCCCCTCGGCCAGCCAGAACGCCGTGCGTTCGCGGAGCGCGAGCGGCCGATCGGCGGCGATCGCCCGCCGGAGGGCGGCGTCGGCCGCCGGGCCGGCATGAAACGCGATCGCGGCGACGGCGGACTCTGGGACCTCTCTCGGATCCTCGTCCATCTGTTTCGAGGGCAGGAGCGTTTCGAGCCAGGCGACGCCTTCCTCCGGGCGGACGCCGTCGAGCCAGATCACGGCCGCGTCCTCGGCGTCGATGGGACAGTCGAGCGAGAACGTGCGCAGGTCTTCGATGCGCCCGCCGGAGGTCCGAGCGAACACCAGGAAGTCGGCCGGTGCTTCGAGCGCGATCGGGGAATCCCCGTTCCGCAGACTCAACCCGCCGCGACGGCCGAGCCGGCAACCGCCCGCGGCGCCGATTCGGACGCCTGCCTTGTAATCCGCGCATTCGAAGCAGCACATCTGCTGCGTTCGCTTCTCGAGCGGCGCGGCCCACGCGATCCAGCGCGGCGGGCTGGCCGCGAGATCGCGCATCGTTGCGGCCATTCCGCCCGCCGCGACCGCGCGGATCTCGAGCCGCGCGCGGAGAAGTGTCGGCGGGGCGCCGGCCCGGCCGGTTGCCGCGGACGCGGCGAGAATCAGACCGGCCGCCGTGAGCCGATGGAAGCGCGGCGGGCTCACTTGCTCAGGATCTCCATGAGGTAGTCCGTCGCTTCCTTGTCCTTCATGAGCGAGAGCTTCCGCACGGCCTCCTGCTTCAGCTCAGGGTCCTTCTCCGACTTCGCGATCTCGACGAGCGCGTGCGCGTTACCCTGGAGGAAGTACGCCTGGAGGACGGCGCCCCGGACCTCCGGATCCTTCTCGGTGCGATAGAGCGCCGCGAGCGCGTCGCCCGTGCGGTCCTTTCCCATCAGGCCGGCCTTCTGGATCGCCTCCATCCGCAGATCCTTGTTCTTTTCGCCGCGCGCGAGCTCGAGAAGGTGATCGGCGTCGCCTCCGACGAAGAGGCCCTGGATGATCGACTCCTTGACCTCCGCCGAGGTCTCCGTCTGGTAGAGCTGCCAGAGCTCCGCACGAGCTCCCATGGCGCCGAGCAGGTGGATGGCCGCCTCGCGCAAGGCCGGATCCTTTTCCCCGCGGGCGGCGACGAGCACGCGCTCCTTGTCGCCGGAGACCATGTACGACCGCAGAACCTGCTCCTTCACGCTCTTGTTCGGCGAGGAGGTGTAGATCTCGGCGAGAACGCCGTGGCTGTCCGACCCGCCGAAGAGCCCGAGATACCGGATCGCCTTCTCCTGGAGCCCCGGGTACTTCTTCCCCCGCGCGACGTCTCCCACGATCTGGCGCGCCTGCGGCGAGCCGTTCTGCGCCAACACGAAGAGCGCCCGGTCCTTGAGCTTCGGCGACTGCGCCCCGCCGAGGAATTTCTCGAGCATCGGGATCGCCCGCTCCGAGTCGGTGCTCATCAGGCTGTTGAGGGCGATCAGCTTGAGGTCTTCGTCTTCGACCGAATCGGGCGAGACGTTGTGCCCGCCCTTCAGCTCCAGCTCGAGCGCCGCCGCGTCGCTGCGCCACCGGCTCTGCGGAAACCGCTTGCCGAGCTCCGCGAGCGTCGCGAGCGCCTCGGCCTTCCGGCCGAGCCGGCCCTGCGCGTAGGCCTTCCAATAAAGGGCGCCGTCGGCGCGGTCGCCCGGCTGCCGCGCGGCATCGGCGAAGAGCGCCGCGGCGCGGTCCCACTGGCCGTCGTCCAGGGCGTCCGTGCCTTCCTCGTAGAGATCCTGCTGGCGCGAGTCATCGCGCGACTCTTCCGACACGGCCTCGCCGGCGGCCGTCGGGTCAGTGGTCGCGGCGGCCGCCGGGTGCGGCGCGCGCAGGAAGAGGATCAGGAGGCCGATTCCGATACCGACTTTCGACATGACGTTCCTTTCTTTTCCGAGGCCGTCGCCGGTCACGAGCGAACGGCCGGAGGCGGGGGCGGCGCGGCCGCCTTCTGGCGGCGGCCGAGCTGCGCTCGCAGGATGCGGAGCTTGAAGAGCGTTCCTTCCGAGTCGAGGCGCCGGCGGAGTGCTTCCCGCGCCTCCGGCGTCGCGCTGTGCGCGATCTGGAGCAGCGTTCGCTCGAGCCCGTCGAGGACGTTCGCGAGCCTCGCCTCGCCGGCGCTCGCCGCCGTCTGCCGGTAGATCCGGCTGGAGGCGACGAGGTCCTCCGCGAAGTGCCGCTCCCGCTCGGCGTCGGGATCGCTCGCCGCGTCGGCGTGCAGGAACTCGAGGAGCGCGATCTGGGACCGGTCGAGGTGGTCGGCGACTTCGGCGAGCAGGATGCGCTCGCGGGCGTCGGCGACGGAAGCGGCGGGTGGCGCGGCTGGAGTCCGGGGCCAGAGGCGGCCGGCGAGGAAGGCCGCCGCGAGGAGCGCCGCGAGCGAGCCGGACAGAGCCCACGCCCGCCACCCGAGGACGGGCGGGCGGCGATGCGCGGCTTCCGGAAGCTGTGGGCGCAGCCGCTGCCAGAGCTCGCGTCCGTACGAGTCGCCGCGTGCGGGCACCGCGAGCCGGTCGAATTGCGCCAGGTCCGCCGCCAACGTCTCGAGGCGCCGGCGGCAATCCGCGCAGACGCCGAGATGTGTCGCGACGGCTTCGGGCCGCGCCGATTCGCCTTCGCCGTAGTGGTGCAGGACGATCTCGTCGTCTGTCGGGTGGCTCATGGCAGGCTCTCCCTCAAGGGCGCGAGCGCCGCGCGCAGCTTGCGCACGGCGCGGAAGACGGTCTGTTTCGCGGCATTGGCGCCGACGCCGAGGCAGCGCGCGATCTCCTCGGTCGGCTCGCCCTCGAAGTGGCGGAGCACGAAGGCCGTACGCTCGTGCGGCGACAGCTCGGCGAGAGCCGCCCGGAGCCGGTCGCCGACCTGCGCGGAGAGGAGGGCCGCGTGGGGCGTGGGGTCGCCGGCGACGGGCGCCGGGAAGTCGGGCCCTTCGACGTCGGACGGGACCTCGGGACGGGCCTTGCGCCGCCTCAGCACGTCGATCGCGCAGTTCGACGCGATCCGGAAGATCCACGTCGAAAAGCTCGCCCGCGCGTCGAACCGGTCGAAGGAGCGAAATGCCTTGAGGAACGTCTCCTGGGCGACGTCCTCGGCGTCCGCCTCGTTGCCCGTGATGCGGTAGGCCACGCGGAAGACCATCCGGCCGTGCCGCTCCACCAGCTCCCGGAAGGCCGCCTCGCGCTCGCCCGTCGAATCCGTGGCGTTTCCTCCCATCGCCCCGTTCCGACGCGCCGGCGTCGAAAAGGTTAGCCCCGCGGGAAGGCCGAGGGCCCCGACCGTATTCATGACGCCCGTTGGACGGCCGGACGGGGCGCGGGTTAGGTCAGCGGCAGCTTAGACTACGCGGCCATGGGGCTTCTCGAGCAGGTCGCGAAGTACGGAATCGCCTTCGTTTTCGGCAACGTCCTGCTGGAGCAGATCGGTCTCCCGATCCCGGCGCTGCCGACCCTGATCGTTGCGGGAGCGCTCGCGGCCCAGGGCGACCTGTCGGCGCCGCTGGTTCTCCTCGTCGCGGTCGTCGCGTGCCTGATCGCCGACCTGCTCTGGTTCGCGCTCGGGCGCCGCCAGGGCTACCGGGTTCTGAACATCCTCTGCCGCGTCTCGCTCTCGCCGGACTCCTGCGTGCAGCAGACCGAAGCCTTCTTCGACACGCTACGGCCTGGCCTCGCTGCTCTTCGCGAAGTTCGTCCCGGGGTTCTCGACGGTCGCGCCGCCGCTCGCCGGGGCGATCGCGCGCCTCGGTCGCCTCGTTCCTGGCCTGGGACGCCGGCGGGGCGCTCCTCTGGGCGGGCAGCGGCTTCGCCGCGCGGGGCGATCTTCCACCGCGCCGATCGACCGCGTGCTCGACGTGCTGGCTCCTTCGGCAGCGGGGCGCTCGTCCTCGTCGGCGATCGGGCTCGCGCTCTTCGTCGCTCTGGAAGTACGTGGCAGCGGCGCCGCTTCTACCGAGCTGCTCCGGATGGCGCGGATCTCGCCGCAGGAGGTCTCCGAGCTGATCGCGCGCGGCGAAGTCGCCGGTGATCCTGGACGTCCGCTCGGCGGCGGCGCGGCAGGCCGATCCGCGCCGCATTCCGGGCGCGCGGCCGCTCGAGCTCGCGGACGTCGAGGCGGGGCTCTCGGATCTGCCGCGGGACCGGGAGATCATCCTCTACTGCACCTGACCCAACGAGGCCACGGCGGCCCGTGTGGCCCGCGCGCTGATGGATCGGGGGTTCACGCTGGTGCGGCCGCTCGCCGGCGGTCTCGAGGGATGGGAGCGCGCGGGCTTCCCGGTGGAACCGCTCGTGGCGGTGCGCGTGGCCGAGGCAAACTGACCGGACCCGGCTCCCGGGTCAGAACGCGCGCCGAGCGGTGGCCGCGATCGCCAGCACCGAGCGCAGGAGCGCCGGGAGGTCCTTCACGTCGAGCTGCGTCGAGCGATCGGACAGCGCGCTGGTCCGGGTCGTCGTGGACCTCGAGGAAGAAGCCGTCGACGCAGCCGGTCGCGGCCGCGGCGCGCGCGAGGACCGGCGCGTACTGCTTGAGGCCGCCCGTCTCCTTGCCGCCGCCCGGGCAGCTGGAGCGAGTGCGTGACGTCGTAGACGACCGGGATAGCCGAGCGCGCGCATCATCGGGAAGGAGCGCATGTCCACGACGAGGTTGTGGTAGCCGAAGCGAGGCGCCGCGCTCGCAGAGCAGGATCTTCTCGTTGCCCGCGGCGCGGCACTTCTCGACGACCTGGCCCATGTCGTCGGGCGCCATGAACTGTCCCTTCTTGACGTTGATCGGGCTTGCCCGGTCGCGCGCGGCCGCGACGACGAGGTCCGTCTGGCGGGAGAGGAACGCCGGGATCTGCAGGACGTCGAGGACCTCGGCGCGGCCGGCCGGCCTGCGCGGGCTCGTGGACGTCCGAGATCACGGGCAGGCCCGTCTTCGCCTTGACCTCGCGCGAGGATCGCGAGGCCCTTCGTCGAGGCCCGGGCCCGCGGAAGGAATCGTTCGAGGAGCGGTTGGCCTTGTCGAAGGAGGACTTGAAGACGATCCGGGCGCCGGTCTCCTCGCCGATCGCCTTCAGCCGCTCGGCCATCGCGAGCGAGTGCTCGCGCGACTCGATGACGCACGGGCCCGGCGAAGAAGAGCGGCGGCGCGCCGCCGCCGATCGTGTAGCCCGGGAGCGATCGCGACGGCGCGGACGCCGCTCAGGCGAACTCCCGGCGCCGGCTCGACGGCCGCGGCGACGCGGCGCTCCTCCGCCTCGCGCGGCGCGCGCCGCCCGGTGCGCCTCGCGCCGCGCGGATGAAGTCCTTGAAGAGCGGGTGGCAGGCGAAGGGCTTGGACTTGAGCTCCGGGTGGAACTGGCAGCCGAGGAACCAGGGATGGTCCTCGTGCAGCTCGATGATCTCGACGAACTTCTTGTCCGGCGACATGCCGGTGAAGGACAGGCCGGCGTCCTTGCAGCGCGCGGCAGGAACTCCTGGTTGACCTCGTAGCGGTGGCGGTGGCGCTCCGAGATCGAGCGCTCTCGCCGTAGGCGCGCGCGGCGAAGGAGCCGGGCGCGAGCTCGCACGGGTACTTGCCGAGGCGCATCGTGCCGCCGAGCGCCTCGACGCCGATCAGGTCGCGCAGCTTGTAGATGACCTTGTGCGCGGGCTCCTCGTCGAACTCGGTCGAGTTGGCGCCCTCGAGGCCCGCGACGTTGCGCGCGAACTCGATGACGGCCGTCTGGAGGCCGAGGCAGATGCCGAAGAACGGGACCTTCTTCTCGCGCGCGTACCGGATCGCCCGCATCATCCCCTCGACGCCGCGCCTGCCGAAGCCGCCGGGCACGAGGATCGCGTCGGCGCGGAACGAGCACGTCCGGGATACGTGCTCGCCCTCGAGCGTCTCGGCGTCGACGTAGTGCAGCTTGACCTTGCACGTTGTTGGCGATCCCGCCGTGGGCGAGCGCCTCGTTCAGCGACTTGTAGGAGTCGCCGTAGTCCACGTACTTGCCGACGACCGCGATGTCGACCTCGCCGGCGGGGTTCTTGATGCGGTTGACGAGGCTCTCCCACTTCGAGAGGTCGCGGTCGTAGTGCGGCAGGTTCAGCAGGTCGAGCAGGATCTCGTCGAGGCCCTCGGCCGCGAACTGCAGCGGCACCTCGTAGATCGACGGCGACGTCCTTGGCCGTGATGACCGCCTCGACCGGCACGTTGCAGAAGAGGGCGATCTTCGTCTTGACCTCGTCGGGCAGCGACGCGGTCGGTGCGGCAGAGCAGGACGTCGGGCTGGATCCCGATCGAGAGCAGCTCCTTGACCGAGTGCTGCGTCGGCTTGGTCTTCAGCTCGTCGGAGGCCTTGATGTACGGGCACGAGCGTCAGGTGGACGTTGACGGCGTTGCCGCGCCCGGCCTCCTGGCGGAACTGCCGGATCGCCTCGAGGAAGGGCAGCGACTCGATGTCGCCGACCGTGCCGCCGATCTCGACGAGGACGACGTCGGCCTCCGGTGCCGACCTTGCGGATCGACTCCTTGATCTCGTCGGTGATGTGCGGGATGACCTGCACGGTCTTGCCCGAGGTAGTCGCCGCGCCGCTCCCGCTCGATGACCGAGGCGTAGATCCGGCCGGCCGTCGTGTTGTTGATCCGCGAGCCGGTCATCGAGGTGAACCGCTCGTAGTGGCCGAGGTCGAGGTCGGTCTCGGCGCCGTCGTCGGTGACGTAGACCTCGCCGTGCTGGAACGGGCGACATCGTGCCCGGGTCGACGTTGATGTACGGGTCGAACTTGGCCAGCGCCACCTTGAAGCCGCGCGCCTCGAGCAGCGCGCCGATCGAGGAGGCCGCGATCCCCTTGCCGAGCGAGGAGACCACGCCGCCGGTGACGAAGACGTACTTGGTGCTCATGAGGCGACCTCCTCCTTTCAAGCAGCTTGCTTCGACGCCTCGGCGCGAGATCCTCCGGCGTGTCGACGCCGATGGAGTCCCCCGCGGCCTCTCCGACCCAGATCGTATATCCGGCCTCGAGCCACCGCAGCTGCTCGAGCGACTCGGCGCGCTCGAGCGGCGAGGGCGGCAGCGCCGCGACCGCCGCGAGCGTCGCCGCGCGGTAGGCGTAGAGGCCGAGGTGCTTGCGGTAGGCCGGCGTCGCCCTGGCGGGAGTAGGGGATCGGCGAGCGCGAGAAGTAGAGCGCCCGCCCGTCGCGCGGCGACGGCGACCTTGACGGCGTTCGGGTCCGGCGGCCGCGTCGGCGTCGAGCGGCGATAGGCGAGCGTCGCGATCGCGCGGCCCGGGCCCGCGAGCAGCGTCGCGACCGCGCGGTCGATGTTCTCGGCCGGACATCAGCGGCTCGTCGCCCTGCACGTTGACGTAGACGTCGGCGGGCAGGCCGCGCGCGGCCTCGGCCAGCCGGTCGGTGCCGCTCGCCGCGTCCGGCGACGTCAGGATCGGCTTCGCCTCCGGCCTCCCGGACGCACCGTCGGCGATCCGCTCGTCGTCGGTCGCGACGACGACGCGGTCGAGGCGGCGCGCCGCGCGCGCGGCCTCCAGCACGTGCAGCACCATGGGCCGGCCGGCCAGGGGAGCGAGGGGTTTTCCGGGGAAGCGGACGGAGGCGTAGCGCGCGGGGATGATCCCGACGATCGTCATGTCGGGAGCAGCAGTGTATCCTCGCCGCGCGCCTTGGGTCAAGAAACGCGCGCGAGCGCTTCGTTCGGGTCGGCGTCTCGGACCGTTGCGCAAGCTGTTCGCGGTCGCCGCTCTGGTCCTGGCCGCGGGCGCCGTCGTTCAGGCGGCGCGGCAAGCGATCGGCGACCGGCGCTCCCTCGCGACGGGAACGCGCGCGCTGGATCTGGTACTGCGCCGGGACATCGAAGAGCTCCGTCCGATCTGCGCTTCTCGCGCCGCGCGGATTCGTGCTCGCCGCGAGCCGCCGGCCGCGGCGCCGTGCGGATCTTCGTGGATCGCGGCTACTGGCGCTCGAGGTCAACGGCCGGCACGCCGGCGGAGGGACCGGGCGCCCGGGCGACGCGCTCGCGGTGCTCGATCTGGCGCCCGCACCTGCGGGCCGGCGACAACCGCCTCGCGATCGAGGCCTCGAGCCCCGACGGGGTCGGCGGGATCCTCTTCTGGCTCGACGTCGGAGGCGGGCGCACGGTCGTGTCGCGACGGCGCATGGCGGGTCGACGCTCGTCGCACCGCGAGCCCGGGCGGCGAGCGCGCCGGCCGCCGTCTGGGGACGGCCGCCGAGTATCCCTGGGGATATCCGCGGCTCCCGCCGAGCCGCGCGAGGCCGGCAGCACCTAAGAGCAGGGGTCCTGGCCGCTAGCTTCGACGGCAGCCGGCACGCCGATCGGAATGGCGGCGGCGCGGTGCACGAGCAGGTCGAGCGCCTCGCGGGCGGCGGCGCAGTAGGGATTCGCGCCGTCGTAGCCCGCGAGCGCGATGACTTTCCTGTAGGCCGAGACCGCGGCCTCGAGATCGCGGAGGCCGCGGTCGTAGATCTGCGCGAGCAGGAGCCGCGTCGGAAGGTGCCGCGGCTCGAGCGTCGAGCGCCTTGCGCGCAGAAGACCATCGCCACGTCGTAGCGCTCCTCGGCGGCCGCGAGGCAGGCGCGGCGGTAGTAGAGGTCGCGCTTCTTCGGCGGAATCGTCGTCGAGCCGGGAAGAGAGTTGCGAGAGCTGCCGAAGAGTCTGGCGAGAGCCGTTCCAGGCCGTCGGGCGGTCACGCCATGTCTTCAAACGCAGTATAGACTCCTCGCACGGCTGACAATAAAAATTTAGTTGGATAGTCGATCTAACTTCTTTTTTTCGGCCCTTATGATTTATGTCCAGTCGGCATATTTCCGAATGAATTTAGGTGGGGTTTATCGTTGCGACTCAACTCGCCGAGGTGCCTTGAAAACTCTCTTCCGGTGCGGGTCGGGTTGGTGGCGACAGTGGGATAGCGGTTCTCGACCCGCACCGCTCTCAGCGACACGCGGTCGATGACCGACTCGGTCGCGAGCAGCAGGCCGTCCTTCGCCTCGCGAGTCCGGGAAGCGCGCCGAGCGCGACGCGCGCGGCGCCGGCGTAGTCGCGCGCGAGGGCGCGCGTCTCGGCGATCCCGTCGTAGCGCTCCACGATCGCGAGGATCGTCGGCGGCTCGCGACGCTCTGGAAGTCCCGCTCCGCGCAGGACGGCGGCGACCTGCTCGCCGCTCGGCTGCGCGACGCGCTGCGGCAGCGCGAGGAGCAGGGGCATCGTCAGCTTGCCCTCGCGCAGGTCGTTCAGCACGGGCTTGCCGACCGCCTCGACGTTGCCCGTGTAGTCGAGCAGGTCGTCGATCAGCTGGAAGGCGATGCCGAGGCAGCGGCCGTACTCGGCCAGCCGCTCGGCCGCGAAGAGGTCGCCCCGCGGGAGCGAAGTGGGCCGGCAGCCGGCAGGCCGCCGAGAAGAGGTCGGCCGTCTTGCGGCGCGTGATCTCGAGCGCCTCCTCCCGGCGTGACGTGGATCGAGCCCGTCCTTCTCGATCGCCGAGGATCTCGCCCTCGATCATCGAGAGCGTCGTGTCCGAGAGGACCTTCAGGATCGTCAGGTCGCCCTCGTCGAGCGCGATGCCCATGGACTTCGTGTAGAGGTAGTCGCCGAAGAGGACCGTCAGGTTGTTGCCCCAGCGGGCGTTGGCCGAGGTCCGGCCGCGGCGCAGGCGCGCCTCGTCGATGATGTCGTCGTGGACGAGCGTCGCCGTGTGGATGAACTCGACGACCGCGGCGTAGCGGACGTCCTTGTCGCCCTCCTCGTAGCCGAGCAGCCGCGCGGAGAGGAGCAGGAGGGCCGGCCGGATCCGCTTGCCGCCGCCCTGCGCGAGGTAGCGTGCCGATGCGGTCGATCGTCGGGATGGGGGAGCGGAAGTGGAGGAGCAGCTCCTCCTCGACGCGGCCGAGCTTGTCGGCGATCAGGTCGTAGGCGCGCGCGAGGCGCGCGGTTGCGAGCAGCGGCGAGCGTTCATCGGTAGTTGGTGAACTGCAGCGGCACGCCGAAGTCGCGCCGCGCGGAGCAGCGCCATCGACCGCCTGGAGGTCGTCCTTGGTCCGGCCCGGCGACGCGGACCTGGTCGGCCTGGATCGAGGCCTGCACCTTGAGCTTGCGGTCCTTGATCGCCTTGACGATCTCCTTGGCCTTCTCCGAGGCGATGCCCTGCTGGATCTTCACGACCTGGCGGACGGTGCCGCCGCGCCGCCGGCTCGACCTTCTGAAGTCGAGCGACTTGACGGCGATGCCGCGCTTGACGAGGCGCGTCTCGAGGATGTCCACGACGGACTTGAGCTTGTGCTCGTCGTCCGAGGTCAGGGTCAGCGCGAGCTCCTTCTCGTTCCACTCGATCTTCGATGCGCTGCCGCGGAAGTCGAAGCGCGTGGCGATCTCCTTGGAGGCCTGCTGGACGGCGTTGGAGACCTCCTGCAGGTCGACCTTGCTGACACGACGTCGAAGGAGAAGTCCTGGGCCATGGAGGGGATTCTATTGCAGGAGGACTGACGGCTCGGTCGACCGGCGATCAGTTCGACGATCCGCGTGCCCTTGGGCCGGTGATCCGGTAGTCGGCGCCGGGCCGCGCCTTCTCCCGGCGCCAGCCCTCGAAGCGGAACTCGGTGCGGTTGCCCGACGGCGTCCTCGTAGGCGAGGCTCGCGAACGATGCCGTCGGCGCGCGATCGGCGAGCTTCAGCCAGGCGAGCTCGGGGCGCGGCGCGCGCGGCTTGAGCGAGCACGGCGCCTCGGACGCGCCGGCTCGACGGCGATCGTCGTACGCGCGCGGCGAGCTCGTCGGGCTCGCTCAGGAAGACGATCGGCAGGCGCGCGCGCTCCTCCGGCGAGAGCTTGTGGACGTGAGCTGCTTGTCTTCGGGCGAGTAGAAGCGGCCCTCGCCGGCGTCGTAGGTGAAGACCTTCCTGTCGGGCGCCGCGTAGTCGAAGCGCAGGCGCTGCGGCGCCTGGATCCAGACCGTGCCCGACTCGCGCCGGGCGGTCGCGAAGCCCGGCCGGCGTGTAGATCTGCGTGAAGCCGGCGGCGTGCGCCGCGCCGTCGCCGTAGAGCGTCGGCGGCTTCGCGAGCAGCGCTCGAGCGGCCGCGCGCGGGCGTCTGGGCGGCGAGCGCGGCGACGGCGCCGCGAGCAGCGCGCCGCGACGAGCGAGCAGCGTCGGGTCACTCAATGCCGGAAGTGGCGGCGCGGCGCGAGCAGGAACGCCATCTGCCGCTGGTCGGCCGCGGCGACGATCTCCTGGTCGCGGATCGAGCCGCCCGGGCGCGACGACCGCGGTCACGCCCGCCTCGCGCGAGGATGTCGAGGCCGTCGCGGAACGGGAAGAAGGCGTCGGAGGCGGCGCCGCAGTTGACGATCGGAAGGACCGGCTTGGTCGCCGCGAGCCGGCAGGCGTCCACGCGGCTCATCTGGCCGGCGCCGATGCCGATCGTCTGGCGCGCGTTGGCGAGCACGATCGCGTTCGACTTGACGCGGCGCGCGACCTTCCAGGCGAGCTCGCACGCGGCCCGCTCGACGGCGGTGGGCTTGCGCTGCGAGAGCGAGCCTCCAGGCCGAGCTCGGGTCGGGCTCGGAGTCCGCGTCCTGGACGAGGAGGCCGCCCTCGATCCGCTTCCAGTCGAGGCCGCCGCGCGGGCCGCCGGGAGACGGGAACGCGCAGCAGGCGGATGTTCGGCTTCTTCGCGAAGAAGGCGAGCGCCTCGTCGGTGAAGTCGTCGGCCGCGACGACCTCGACGAAGTGCTGCAGCACGAGCGAGGCGAGCGCGCCGTCCACCTGCCCGCGGATCGCGATGATGCCGCCGAACGCCGCGAGCGGGTCGCACGCGAACGCGCGGCCGAAGGCCTCGGAGATCGTGTCGCCGACGCCGGCGCCGCACGGGTTGTTGTGCTTGACGATGACGGCGGCCGGGCCGTCGAAGTCGCGCGCGAGCGTGACGGCGGAGTCGAGGTCGAGCAGGTTGTTGAAGGAGAGCTCCTTGCCCTGGAGCATCTCGAAGCGGACGAGCGCGTCGGGCGGCGCCGTGCGGGATCGCGGTAGAGCGCCGCGCGCTGGTGCGGGTTCTCGCCGTAGCGCAGCGCGCCCACGCGCTCGAAGGCGAAGCACGAGGCTCTCGGGGAAGACGTCGTCGGCTCGCGGACGCGAGCGGCGAAGTAGCCGGCGATCGCGGCGTCGTAGGCCGCCGTGCGCGCGAAGGCCCGGGCGGCGAGGCGCTCGCGCGTCGCGAGCTCGGTGCCGCCCGTCGACGCGGATCTCCTCGAGGACGGCGGCGTAGTCGGCCGGATCCACGACGACCGCCACGCGCGCGTGGTTCTTCGCGGCCGCGCGGATCATGGCCGGGCCCGCCGATGTCGATCATCTCGATGACCTCGGCGCGGCCCTTGCCCGCCGGCGACGGTCTTCTCGAACGGATAGAGGTTGACGACGACGAGGTCGAACGGCCTCGATCGCCGCCTCGCGCGAGGTCGCGCGCGTGGTCCTCGCGGGAATCGTCGGCGAGCACGCCGCCGAAGATCTTCGGGTGGAGCGTCTTGACGCGGCCGCCGAGGATCTCCGGGAATCCGGTCGTCTCCTCGACGAGCGCGACCGCGAGCCCGGCCTCCTTCAGGTGCGCGGCCGTGCCGCCGGTCGAGACGAGCGCGCACGCCGCGGCGCGGCGAGCTCGCGGGCGAGCTCGGCGATGCCGGTCTTGTCGTGGACGGAGACGAGCGCGCGGCGGACCGGCGTGACGCTGGTGGGAAACGGAATGGGTTCCGGCATCGCCGACGAATATAGCGCAGGCCGGCGTGCGGCGGCGGCGCTCGCGAGGCGCTCAGAAGAGCTTGAGGATCGTGAGCGTAGACGATGAACCCCTGAATCGCCGTGGCTCGACGACGGGCAGCCGATCTCGCCGCGGATGAGCGAGTTCGTCCCAGGGGCCGTTGAGCGACGCGAGAGCCCGACGCCCGAGAAGTACGTGTTGTGGTAGCCGGAGACCCGGTCGTTCACGAGCGCCTGGTCGTAGAAGACCTCGAAGCGGATGATGTCCTCGATGTTCAGGCCGTAGGACAGGTTCATGAGGAACGCCTCCTCGGTGCGGAGGCTGCCGCTCTGGAATCCGTGGAGCGGATGGCCCGAGAACGGTGCCGAACTCGTACTTGCGAGAAGCGGTCGAGGTCCGGGCCGTCGAGGTACGCGAGGCCGACGTGCAGCTTCCGGAATCCGGAGAAGTACTGGTCCTTCGCGACTCGAGATGGAGTACTTCCAGTAGTCCTTCTTGTCCGGCGTAGTAGTCGGAGTTGCCGGGAGCGCCCCAGGGCTCCCACTTCGCGCGGCTCGACGTAGCCGCCGTCGACGGTCAGCGTTGAAGCCGGCGTAGTTCGCGACGAGCCGCAGCTCGGCGCCGTTGGTGAACGTGTCGACGGGCGTCACGAAGTCGGGCGCCGTGTCGCTGGTCGCGCTGGTAGTTGTCCCACTTGCGCAGAAGATGCCGAGCGACGCCTTGAGGTACGGGCCGATGGGGTGGCCGATGTTCACCTGGAAGATCGCCGGCAGGTGCTTGATCGTTCTCGCCGGGAACTCCTGCGCCGTTGCGGTACGAGACGTCGCCGAACGGGATCGCCACGCCGAAGAGGTCGGCGCCGAGGTCGAAGCGCGTGCCGAGCGAGCGCCGGGTCCGTGTAGTTGGCGGTGAGCAGCGACGCCGCCGAAGAAGACCGAGAGCTGCTTGCCCTTTCCCCAGAGGTCGAAGTTGAAGTACTGGAGGCCGAGCAGCGGGATCGGATAGTCGAGCGACCTGTCGTAGAAGCCGCCGAGCGACGCCGAACAGGCTCTTGCGCGTCAGACTTGTTCTTCGACGAGCCGCTCGTCCGGGTTGGTCGGGGTCCGGGACGAGATAGCGCAGCCCGTCGTCCGTGTCGCGGACCATCTGCGACGTCGAGGCGTAGGCCTCGGCGAGCTTCGCGTCGGAAGTCCGGCGGGTTGACGCGACGTCGCTCATCGTGACGTCGCGCTCGATCGCCGTCGTGCGGCCCGGCCGTCGAGAAGACCTGCTGGCCGCTGGATCTCGAGGGGCAGCACGACGTCGGGATCGCCGGGGACGGCGCGGTAGATACTCGGTCTGCGACGTTCGAGAGGGTGTCGCCCTTCAGGTTCAGCTGGATCGACTCGCGGCGCAGCAGCGCGAACGTCTCGTCGTCGATCCAGGCGGTGCCGCGGTAGATCGGCTTGTCGCCGACCGAGTCGCCTTCGGCTTGAAGTCGATCTCGGTAGGCGCGGCCGTCGCCGAGGTCGTCGTCTCGCCGGCGAGCTCGTAGTCGTAGTCCTCGGTCAGGCGGATGTCGAGCGGCAGCGTCGTGACCTTCTCGGGCTGGAGGATCGGAAGCTTCGGGAGCGTCGCGTCCCTTCCACTTGACGCCGTTCAGGTAGAACTCCTGCCACGACCCAGTCGGGCGCCTTGCCGCGCTCGAAGAAGAGGTGCCCTCGGATCGTCAGGTCGAAGGTCTCGTTGACCTCGGCGATCGCGGAACCGCAGCGACGTCTCCATCGTCGGCGATGTAGCGTCGTGCATCTTCTCCCGCTGGCCGGCGTCCCAGGCGCGCTCGCGCGCGACGATCTCGTCGGCCGTCAGGCCCCGCGTCGCGCCGACCTCGACGGCGGCGCGCGTCTCGCCCCCGGCGCCGCGGCACGGCTGGAGCACGACGGCGAGCGGGCCCTTCGAGAGGTCGAGCGTGAGCGTCGGCGCGCCCTTCGAGGTCGAAGTCGCGCCGGGCGCCGCTGAGCGAGGTTTTCGACCGACGCCTTCGCGAAGGGCCCGCCGGAGAGCTCGATCGGGACCGTGCCGCACGGCGTCCTCGGGCAGGAAGCAGGATCGGCGTGAAGCTCCTTCGCGTCGAAGAATCGCGAGCACGCGAGTCGCGCGGCCGTCGGCGCGTGGCGGCCGTCGTCGCGCGTCGGGTCGCGCGCGAGGCGTCCGCGGTCGAGATACTTCTGGAGCCGCGCGAGAGCGTCCCGAGCTCGGCGGCGGTCGGCGCGTCGCTCGGCAGAGCGGCCGACAGCGTCGCCGGATCGGGTCGGCCGCGATCGCACGGAGGAGCGCGCTCTCGGGATCGCGATACGCCGCCGGCCGCCGACAGGACGATCCAGTGCGGCGGCATGGCGTCGCCGGTCGGTACCGGGCCGCGCCCCGCGCGCGAGACGAGCGCGTCGGCGATACGGCCCGATCGCCGCCTCAGAGCGTGACGACGTCGAGCAGCCGGTTCTGCTCCGGCGAGACGTCCGACGCCGACCTTGACGCGAGGGCGAGCCCGAGCGGCGGCCGAGGAGAGCCGCTTGACCGCGAGCGCGAGGCGCTCGGGGTCCGTCGCCGACGCCGGGACGCGCGGGAAGTCGAGGACGCACCGCCGGCCGCGTCGACCGGCGCGAGGGCGGACGACCGCCGCGTCGATCTCCGCGTCGGAGAGGTCGCGCCGAGCGCGGACCAGGCAGACGCAGCCGCGGCGGCGCCGGCTCCGTCCGGCGACGACGCGCCGAGGCCGCCATGCCGGAGGACCTCGCCCGCGGGGCAGGAGCCGTCGGGCCGCTCGGCCGCGATCCGCGATCCGCGCGTCGGCGCGCGCGCGGCCGCCGACGCGCACAAGAAAAGAGCGCCCGCGACGAGGCGGGCGCTCGGAAGCCGACTCATCGGCATCGGGAACCGCGAGTATCGCCAGAGTTGTTCCCGATTCGGCGCTTACGTCGGCGGAGCCGGGTCTCCTGCGGTCCTTCGCCGGCCTTCTCCTTCGCCCGAAGCGGCCGCGGCCGGCGGCGTCTTGTCCGGCGGGGTCCGGCGGCGAGCGAGGCCCGAGGTGGCTGCCGCAGCTTCATCTCGATCTCGGTCGGCGAGCTCCGGGTTGTCCTTCAGGAACTGCTTCGCGTTCTCGCGGCCCTGGCCGATCCGCAGGTCGCCGTAGGAGAGCCACGCGCCGGACTTCTCGACGAGCTTGGCCTCCATGCCCATGTCGAGGAGCTCGCCCTCGCGCGAGATGCCCTCGCCGTAGTTGATGTCGAACTCGGCCTGCCGGAAGGGCGAGGCGACCTTGTTCTTGACGACCTTGACCTTGGTGCGCGAGCCGACGACCGTCTCGCCGTCCTTGAGCGACGCGATCCGGCGGATGTCGATCCGGATCGAGGAGTAGAACTTCAGCGCGCGGCCGCCGGTCGTCGTCTCGGGGTTGCCGAACATGACGCCGATCTTCTCGCGGATCTGGTTGATGAAGATCAGGCTCGTCTTCGACTTCGAGACGATCGCCGTCAGCTTGCGCAGGGCCTGGGACATCAGGCGCGCCTGGAGGCCCATCTGCGCCTCGCCCATCTCGCCCTCGATCTCGGCCTTGGGCACGAGGGCCGCGACCGAGTCGATGACGATGACGTCGATCGCGCCCGGAGCGGATGAGCATCTCGGCGATCTCGAGCGCCTGCTCGCCGTTGTCGGGCTGGGAGACGAGCAGGTTGTCGGTGTCGACGCCGAGCTTCTTCGCGTACTCGGCGTCGAGCGCGTGCTCGGCGTCGATGAAGGCCGCGAGGCCCCCGGTCTTCTGGGCCTGGGCGATGATCTGGAGCGAGAGCGTCGTCTTGCCCGAGGACTCGGGCCCGAAGATCTCGACGACGCGGCCGCGCGGGATGCCGCCGACGCCGAGCGCGGCGTCCACGGCGAGCGAGCCGGTCGGGATCACCGCGATCGGCACGTCGGGCTGGTCTCCCAGCCGCATGATCGAGCCCTTGCCGAACTGCCGCTCGATCTGCGTCAGCGCCGTTTCGACGGCGCGCCACTTCTCGTTGGATTTCACGCTGGACATGTCCTCACCTTTCTTGCCGGAGCTTGCGCTGCCGGAGAATTCCGCGCGATGCGGCGCGATTATAGTCTTCGGAGGTGTCGCCGGCAGGACGCGATGAGGACGGACGGATCTTCTCTCCGCGCACGATCCGCGTGTCAATGTCGGACCTCCGCCGCGCGTTCCGACGAAGCCCGTCGCGGCGTTCCTCGCGACCGGCTTCGGCTCCGGTCTCTCGCCGGTCGCGCCCGGGCACCGCCGGCTCGGCCGTCGGCCTCGCTGCTCGCGGCGGCGATCGCGGTGATGCTCGCTTCGTCCCATGGCCCGAGTCTCGGCCGCGCGGTCGGACTCTTGATGTCCGGGCTCGCGGTCGCGGCTGATCGGCGTCGCCGTCTCGGACCCGGCCTGCCGGGCGCTCGGCGCGAAGGACCCGGGCTGCATCGTGATCGACGAGGTGGCGGGGCAGCTGCTCGCCTCGCGCCCGGCGCCGCTCTTCCTGTATCCGTCCCGCGCGGCCGCCGTCGGCGTCTGGCTCGCTCTCCTTCGTCGCTCTTCCGCGTCTTCGACATCGTCAAGCCGGGCCCGATCCGGCGGCTCCAGGACCTGCCGGAGGGCCTGGGGCGTCGTCGTGGACGACGTCCTGGCGGGCCTGCTCGCGGCGGGCGCGACCGCGGCGGCGGGGTGGCTCCTCTCGGGAGGGCGGCCCTGGACCTAGATCTGGCCGCCGCGGAGGGCGAGGTCCTGCGGGACGAGCCGCTCTCCGCCACACGACCTGGCGGATCGGCGGCCCGGCGCGGGTGTTCTGCCGCGTCCGGACCGAGGCCGGGCTCTCGCGGGTGCTCGCCGCGGCCGACCGCGAGAGGCTGCCGCTCGCGATCCTCGGAATGGGCTCGAACGTGCTCGTCGCGGACGAGGGATTCCCGGGCGTCGTGCTGCGCCTCGAGGGCGAGTTCCTGGAGGTCGCGATCGAGGGCGAGCGCGCTCGTGGCCGGCGGCGGCGCGGCGCTCGGCGGCGTCTGTGCGCGGCCGCGGCGCGCGCGGGCCTCTCGGGCATCGAGGCGATCTCGGGGATTCCGTCCTCGATCGGCGGCGCGGTCCGCATCAACGCCGGCGCCTACGGCGGCGAGATCTTCGACGTGCTCGAGAGCGTGCGGCTCGTGTCCCGCGCGCGGCGAGCGACGCGAGGCCGAGCGCCTCGGAGATCTCCGCACGGCTATCGCTGGACCGCGCTCTGCGAGTCGGGGGAGATCGTGGCGCGGGCGACGCTGCGCTCTGACGCGCGCGCCGCGCGAGCAGATCGAGGCGAAGCACGCGGAGGTCGCGGACAAGCGCCGCGGGGCGCTGCCCTCCGAGCCCAACGCCGGCAGCGTCTTCAAGAACCCGCCGGGGGACTACGCCGGCCGCCTGATCGAGGCCTGCGGCCTGAAGGGCGAGCGCCGCGGCGGCGCGGCGATCTCCGACGCGCCACGCCAACGTGATCGTCAACACGCGGCGGCGCGCGCGCCGCCGACGTCCTGGCCCTGATGCGCCGGATGCGGGACGCCGTGCGCGAGAAGTTCGGGATTACCCTGTCGCCGGAAGTGGAGATGCTGGGCGTGAAATGGGACGCGACCGTCGGGAGAGATCGGAGCGGATTGAGGGTCCTCCTCATGGCCGGCGGCGGCGGGACGCGGCTCTGGCCGCTGTCGACCGAGGCGCGGCCCAAGCAGTTTCTGAGCTGCTCTCCGACAGGAGCCTGCTTCGGCGAGACCTACGAGCGGGTGCGGCCGGCCGCGGGAGACGTCTTCGTCGCGACCGCCGGAGCGCTACGCGGAGCTCGTGCGCCACGAGCTCCCGGAAGTCTCCGAGCCGACCGCATCCTGGCCGAGCCGGCGCGGCGCAACTCCGGGCCCGCCCTGCTCTGCGCCGCGCTCGCGCTTCGCGGCGGACGGCGACCGCGTCACCGCGGCCGTCCCGTCGGACCAGACGGTCGCCGACGCCGAGGCATTCCGCCGCGCGCTCGCGCGGCCGCCGCCGCTCTGGCCGACGCGCGCGTCCGTCGTCGTCCTCGCCGTTCCGCCCACGCGTCCGGAGACCGACTTCGGGTATCTCGAGCTCGCCGAGCCGGGGCCGGCGACGGCACGGAGGTCGTGCGACTTCGTCGAGAAGCCCGGGCCGGCGGAGGCGCGAGGAGCTCGTTCGCGCCGGCCACTTCTGGAACGCCGGCATCTTCGTCTTCCGGCCCTTCGCGCTTGCTCGCCGAGGCGCGGCGCGTCGCGGCGGATCTCATGGCTCCGTGGAAGCGTATCGGGCGCTCCGAAAGACGGGTGACGGCCGGGGGCGGCCGCCGCGTACGAAGCCCTGCCGGACATCTCGATCGACTTCGCCGTGATGGAGAAGGCGGCCGGCGTGCGCGCCGTGCCGCTGCGCGCGGGCTGGAGCGACGTCGGGACCTGGCGGTCGGTCCGCGAGATGCGGAAGGCGTCCGACGACAGCGGCAACCTCGTCCTCTCCGCCGGTGCCGGTGCTCGCTCCCGGCGTGCGCGACACGGCGATCGTCGTCGGCCGACGACGGGGTCCTCGTGCTGCCGTTCGACGCGAGGAGCGGGAGCTCGAAGGGGCGGTCGAGCGCCTGAGGCGAGGGGAAAAGGGCCGCCCGAATCTCGAGGACACGGCCAGCCGTCGCGGCCGGCGCGGATTCCGGCGATAATTCCCCTGTCAAAGGAAAGGACAGACAGATGACCGAGAAGGCCGCGCCGGCTCTCGACCGGCTGCGGGAGAACATCCGCCTCGCCTACCGCGGCGCGCCGCGAGCGGTGGACCTCGTTCTGACCGCGCTCCTCTCGCGCGGCCACGTGCTGATCGAGGACGTCCCGGGCGTCGGCAAGACGACGCTCGCGCGCGCCCTCGGGCGGAGCCTCGCGCTCGAGTTCCGGCGCATCCAGTTCACGAGCGACACGCTGCCGGCGGACGTGCTCGGCATCTCGGTCTTCCAGGCCTCCACCGACCGATTCGAGTTCCACGCCGGGACCGATCTTCGCCAACATCGTCCTGGCCGACGAGATCAACCGCGCGACGCCGAAGACGCAGTCCGCGCTGCTCGAGGCGATGAACGAGGGCGCCGTGACGGTGGATTCGGAGCGGCGGCCGCTGCCGCAGCCCTTCATGGTCGTCGCGACGCAGAATCCCGTCGAGTACCTCGGCACGTATCCGCTGCCCGAGTCGCAGATGGACCGCTTCTTCCTGCGGCTGTCGCTCGGATATCCGGAAGCCGACGAGGAGAAGAAGCTCCTGCGGCGCGGCGGGACCGAGCGCGCGCTCGCGGCGATTCCGGCCGTGCTCGTCGCCCGAGGACGTTCTGGCGCTCCAGGACGACGTCGAGAAGGTGACGGTGTCCGAGCCGCTCCTCGACTACCTCCACGCGCTCGTCGAGGCGACGCGCAAGAACGGCGAGCTGCGGCTGCCCGTCTCGACGCGCGGCGCGCAGGCGCTCTACCGGGCGACCCAGGCGCTACGCGCTGCTCCAGGGACGCGACTACGCGACGCCCGACGACGCGCAGGCCGTGGCGGAGCCGGTTCTGGCGCACCGGATCCTCTCCGTCGCCTCGGACGGCTTCGGGGCGGGCGGGCGGGAGAGGGAGATCGTGAAGAAGATCCTCGCGACGGTGCCGGTTCCGGTGTGAGGTGCGAGGTGCGAAGTGCGAGGTTCGAAGTTAACCGAGAACTTAGAACTTAGAACATAGCACTCGTCTAACCATGACCCGTCTCATTCCCGACTGGGAAATCCGGATCACGAACTTCGGCCTCGGCTACATCCTGCTCTGCCTCATCGTGGCGATCGCCGCGACGAACACGGGGAACAACGGCCTCTACCTCGTGCTCGCGGGAATGCTCGCGGCGATGATCGGTCTCCGGCGTTCTTTCGCGCCGTAACGTCCGGGGCGTGTCGTGCGAGATCGAGCCGATCGGAGAGGTCCTCGCGACGCGCTCGGCCTTCCTGAGGGTGCGTCTCGAGAACCGACATGCGGGTCGGGACGGCGCAGGCGCTCTTCTTCCTGCACGAGGGCCTGCCCGGGCCGCTCTGGATCGATCCGTTGAAGCCCGGCGAGACGCGGGAGATTCTCGTCGAGGGACGCTTTCCTCGGCGCGGCGTCGTGCGCGTGCCGGACGCCGGCCTCCTCTCCCGTTTCCCGATCGGCCTCTTTCGCAAGTATCGCCGCGCGTCGCTCCCGCGCGAGCTCGTCGTCTGCCTCTGCCCGAGCCGGCGCCGGCACCCGAGGCCCCGATCGACGAGCGCGCGGACGGGCCGGCCGCACGCGTCGCGCCGGGGCGGCGGCTTCGACATCCGCACGCTGCGCGAGTTCGCTCCCGGCGACGATCCCCGCGACATGCACTGGAAGCAGTCCGCGCGGATGCGCCGCTGGATCGTGCGCGAGCGCGAGGCCGAGCGCGGGCGTGCGATCGTGCTCGCGGTCGAGAACGCGCTGCCGGATCCGGCGGATCCTTCGTCCCTCGAACAGTTCGAGCACGTGGTCTCCCGCGCCGCGGGCCAGGCGCTCGTGCTCCTCGCGCGGGGCGGCGAGGTCGGTCTCCAGGCCCGCGGCGTCCTCGTCGCACCGCGCGGCGGCAGCGCCCAGCGGCTGCGCCTGCTCGAGGCGCTGGCGCGCCTCGAGGCGGTGCCGGCGGCTTCCGCGCCGCCCTTCCCGCCGCTCCGCCGCGGCGACCATCGGGCGCCGGTCGCATGAACGACGCTCCCGAGAGCCGCGGACTTCCGGCGGGCCTGCGCCGCGCCTACCTCCTGGCCCTCGCCCCGGCCGCGTTCCTCGCGCCGATACCGCTGGACTTCACGCGCGGCGCCTCGCTCAAGGCGATCGCCGTCTACGAGATCGCCCTGGCGTTCCTCTGGACGCGGGCGCGCGCCGGTCGTCCGGTGCGCCTGTCGAACACGATGCTCAACGTGGTCGGCCTCGCCTACTTGTTCCTCCTCGGCTTCGAGATCATCGTCCTCCGCCATGGCCTCCTCCTCTGCGTGTCGCATCTGCTCCTCTTCACGGCCCTCGCCAAGCTCGCTTCTCTGCGGAGCGCCGGGCGAGGCGCGGACCGCGCTTCTCGTCCTGTTCCTGCTGACGCTCGCCGCGGCGTCCTCGTCGACGCACGTCTCGTCGCTCCTCTACTTCGGCGCGATGGCGGTGCTGGGATTCCGTACGCTCGCGCGGCTCGCGGTCCTCGCGGACTTCGACGAGGCGCCGCCCGAGCGCGTCCTGCGCGGCATCCCGACGGCGGCGGTCTCGGCGGCCGGGCTTGCGGGCGCGGCGCTGCTCACGCTCCCGCTCTTCTACGGCCTGCCGCGCCTCAAGGGGCCGTACGCCGTCGCGCCCTTCCGGCTCGACGACAACCTGACGACGGCGCTCACCTCGGATCGCGTAGATCTCGAGGCCTTCGGCGCCGCCAAGCGCAGCGACCGGATCGTCCTCCGCCTCACCGCGGATCCCGCGGACTGGAAGCGGGTCGTACGTCTCCGCGAGGCGGCCTTCACGCAGTACCGCGACGGCGAGTGGACGCGGCGGGCGGCGGCGGGCCGTCCGACGGCGTGGCCCGACCGCCCCTCCTCGACGGCTCCGCGCGGCGAGCCGGTTCGCATCGATCTGAATCTCTTCGCGAAGGGATTCCTGTTCCTTCCGTACGGCGTCGAGACCCTGCGGCTGGAGGAGGGACGGTCCGCTCTGACCCTCTCGGACGGCGTCGTGCAGGCCTCGGCCGGGCGGCGCGCAGTGCGATACGAGGCGGGCCTCGGTCCGGTCGCGCTGTCGCGCGGACCGGGCGAGAGCGCGATCGATCCGGCGATCGTGCCGCGGGAGATCCGCGACTACGCCAACCGGCTGCTCGGCGACGAGCGCGACCCGGCCGCGTCTTGGGAGAAGATTCGCGCGCACCTCGCGAAGAATTTCGTCTACACGCTCGAGCCGCCCGAGGCCCGCGGCGATCCGGTCGTGGACTTCCTCGCTGCGGCACCGCGCGGGCCATTGCGAGTACTTCGCGTCGGCGACCGCGCTGATGCTCGCCTCGCGTGGTGTCCGCGCGCGCCTCGTGACGGGCTCCTATGGCGGCGAAGTGGGCCTCTTCTCCTCGGCGATGGTGGTGCGCGGCGGAAACCTGCACGCCTGGGTCGAGGCGGACCTCGACGGCACGGGCTTCGCGGTGCTCGATCCGACGCCGCCGGCCGGCCTGCCGCCGGAGGAGAGCCGCGGCTCCCTCTGGCGGCAGCTCACGAGCCTCGGCCGCGAGCTCGAATTTTTTTACGACCGGCGGATCCTGGGATTCGAGTCGCTCGATCAGCAGCAGTTCTTCGAGACGGCACGCGAGCGCGTGCAGGGGATCGCGGGGGCGGCGTCCTCGGGCTGGCGAGGCGTCGTGGACGCGCCCGCCGCGCGTCTCGTCTTCGGAATCGCCGTTGGCCTCGCCGCGGCCGGCATCCTGATGCGAGAGATCCTGCGGCGCCGCGGCCGCCTCGGCCCGGCCACGAAGGCGTACGTCGCGGCGCGGGGTCTTCTGGCGCGCCGCGCGGGGTTCGTCTCGCCGGCGACGCCGCCGGCGGAAGTGGCGCGTCGTCTCGCGACGCTGCTTCCGGACGGAGCGGACGACGCCCGGGAGATCGTGTCCGTCTATACGGCGAGCGCGTTCGGCGGGCGCGCGGTTGACCGGGCGACCGAGGAGGACCTGCGCCGGCGTCTCCGCCGCCTGCGGAAGCTGGCCTAGCGGTTTCTTGAAGCCGGGCCGGGAACGTCCGCGAGAGGCAGCGTCGCGGCGCGCAGGTGAAAGGGCTCGTCCGCGTCCACCCAGCAGACGAGGAGCCGGTCTCGGATCCGCGCGATCCGCGGGAATCCGCTCGACGGCGCGAGGCGGATCGGAGCGACGGTCCGCGGCGCCCCGAGCTTGCCGTCGGACGAGACGCGGCGCACGCGCAGCCGTCCTTCGCGCTCGTGCGAGGCGACCCAGGCCACGATCGCGTCGCCGCCGGCCTCGAGGATCACGGCCACGCGGCCGGCCGGACCGGCGCCGTCGATCGGCACGGCCCTGCCGAACGTCACGCCCGCGTCGCGGGAGAGAGCGAGCGAGACGCGCGGCCGATCCTTCTCGCCGGTGAACCACGCGACGGCAACGTCCTGGCCCCGCGCCGCGACCGCCGGCCCGTTGACGGGGCAGCCCGCGATCTTCCAGCCGTCCGCCGCCACGCGACGGGAGGCCGTCCACGTTCCGCCGGCGCGCCGGACGGCGGCGACGTCGCGGATCTCCTCCTCCGAGCGGTCGCGGAAGACGACGATCGGTCCTTCCCACGTCGTCGCGGCCGACGTCTGGCAGCAGTCGCAGACGCGCGCATCGAGTCGCTCGGACGCCCCCGCGCGATCGCCGACGAGCGCAGTCCGCAGCGTCATCGATCCGCCGTCGCCGCGCATCTCGCGCGCGTCGAGCCAGAACGCGCGCACGCCGCCGGCCTCGGGGACCAGCGAGACGAACCCGTGCTCGCCGGCGCCCGGCTCGTGCAGGGCGCCGAGCCGCCGCCACGGCGCGCCGAACGAGTCCGCGCGCGCGACCTCGAGGCCGTAGTCCTCGTCGCCGGTCCCCGACCTCTCGGGCCAGACGGCATAGAGGCGGCCGCTCGCGTCGGCGGCGACGGCCGGCGCGTCGGCCCAGCTCGCGAAGAGGCGGTCACCCGAGGAGACGGTCGTCGGCGCGGTCCATTTCTGCCCGTCGAACGCGGCGACGCGGAGCGCCATCGGTCCTTCACCAGGCTTGCCGCCGGGCGGTGCGGGCTCGAGCCACGAGAGAAGGACGCGGTCGCCCCTCTCGGTCGTTGCGAGGTTCGGCGCGAGAGATCCCGGCGCCGCCGGCGGATCGAGCGGCGGCGGCGCCTGCGACCCGGCCGCCGCGCCGAGCAGGGCCGTCAGGACGGCGGCGATCAATACGCGTTCCGGTGAAGGAAACCGTGCTTGACCGTCATCCAGAGGATCTTGAGATCGAGCGCCAGGGACCAGTTTTCGATGTAGTAGAGGTCGTACTCGATCCGCTTCGAGACGCTGGTGTTCCCGCGCCAGCCGTTGACCTGCGCCCATCCCGTGATGCCCGCGCGGACGCGGTGCCGGACCATGTACTGCGGGAATCGGTCCTTGAAGTCGCGCACGAACTCGGGGCGTTCCGGGCGCGGGCCGACGACGGACATCTCGCCGCGCAAGACATTGACCAGCTGCGGGAGCTCGTCGAGGCTCGTCGCGCGCAGAAAACGGCCGATCCGCGTGCGCCGCGGATCGTCGGGCGCGGACCAGACCGGGCCCGATTCGTCCTCGGCGTCCGGGCGCATGGACCGGAACTTCAGGATGTCGAAGGGTCGGCCGTCGAGTCCCATGCGGGTCTGCCGGTAGAAGACCGGGCCGCGATCCTCGAGGCGGATCGCGAGCGCGATCAAGCCGAAGAGCGGCGAGAAGAACGCGAGCGCGCCGAGAGAGATCCCGACGTCGAGCGCGCGCTTCGTGAGGCTCATCCAGCCCGTCAGCGGCGTTTGCGTCAGGTGGACGACGGGCAGGCCGTCCAGGTCCTCGACGCCGGCGCGGAACGTGATGTGCTGGAGGAGATCCGGCACGACGCGCACGTCGGCCACCGTGCGCCCGACGTCCTTCAGCACGGCGAACATCGCGCGGTGCGCCTCGAGCGGCAGCGCGAGGAAGACCGTGTCGATGCCGCGCGCTTCGACGATGCGCGCGACGTCGGACGTCGTGCCGATCACGGAAACTCCGGCGATCGTCGCGTCGCGTTTGGCCGGGTCGTCGTCGACGATTCCCACGGCGCGCAGGCCCGCCTCCGGATGCTCGGCGAGCTTCTCGACGACGGCGCGGCCCAGGTGCCCGGCGCCGACCACGAGAACCTGCCGCACGCCGACGCCGTGGCGCCAGGCTTCCTCGAGATACCGGCGGACGGCGGTCCGCGCCGCGAAGACGAAGAAGACGTCGAGGCCGAAGAAGAGGAGCAGCACGAGACGCGAGTAGGTGAAGCCGTGCGAGAACGTGGCGACGCCGGTGAGGAGCAACGTGGCGAGCCCGGTCGCGACGAAGATCGCCAGGCCCTCCTCCATGCGGGTGTGGTGGCGGCGGACCTGGTAGAGCCCGTAGAAGTAATAGACGATCGGCCAGAGGACCGCCATGAGCGGGAAGAGGCGGTAGTAGTCGGCGGGATCCGGAACGCCCTTGGTGACGGGCACGATCTCCGCGCGGAAGCGCAGGTCGTACGCCGAGAGCAGGGCGAAGAGCGTCGCCGCGAGATCGCAGACGAGAAGCATGAGGGCGATGCGGCGGGTGGATTTTCGAATCACGCGTCGGCCTTCGGAATCGTCACTTCCTCGACGGCTCGCCGGATCTCACGCGCGAATCGATCCGGCGCGAAACGCCCGGCGGACCGCCGCATTTCAGTGTAATCGAACCTCAGGCGCTCCGCCCGCGTGATGGCGGCCGCGAGGCCCGCCGCGCTCGGATCGTCGAAGAGGACGCCTTCGACGCCGTCGCGCACGATGTCGCGCACTCCGCCGCGGCCGAGCGCCACGACCGGCGCGCCGCAAGCGACGGCCTCGGCGGCGGCGATGCCGAAGTCCTCCTCGCCCGGCTGCACGAAGAAGGCGCAGGTCCGGTACAGGTCGCGCAGCCGCTCGCGCGGGACGTCGGCGGCGAATTCGACGGACGGGTTGGCCCCGGCGCCGTCCGCGAGCCGCTCCTGCTCCGGCCCCTTGCCGACGATCACGAGGCGGCGCCCGAGCGTCCGCGCGGCCGCGATCGCGAGGTCGAACCGCTTGTACGGTACGAGCGCGCCGACGGCGAGGAGGAAGTCGGCCCGCGCGGCAGCGGTTTCCGCCGGCGTGAAGAAGGCGACGTCCACCGGCGGTTGGCAGACGGCCGCCTCGCGGCCGTAGTGGCTCCGGATCCGCTCGGCCACGGCCGACGAGTTCGCGAGGTAGCGCGTCGGCCGGTCCGCGGTGCGGATGTCCCACGCGCGCAGCCGCGCGATGAGGCGCCGCTTGACGCCGTACAGGCGCGTGCGCTCCTTCGGGAAGTACGCGTCGAACTGCTCGTACGCGTAACGCACGGGCGTATGGCAGTAACAGAGGTGCGCGACTCCCGGCGGCGCGACGGCCCCCTTGGCGACGCAGTGCGAGGACGAGACGACGAGGTCGAAGCCGGAGAGGTCGAAGGACTCGACGGCTCGCGGGAAGAGCGGGAGGAAGTCGCGGTAATGCGCGCGCGCGAAGGGCAGGCGGTCGAGGAAGGAGGTCCGGATCGGACGGCGCTCGATCTCCGCCGACACGGAACCCGGGACGTGAAAGAGCGTGAAGATCGTCGGATCGGGCAGGAGCGGCAGCATCGCCTCGAGGACGAACTCGCCGCCCCGCATTCCGGTCAGCCAGTCGTGGACGACCGCGGTCCTCATGCGCGGGCGGAGCTCGACAGCGCCGCCCGATAGACCTCCAGCGTTTTCTCCGCCGCCTTGTCCCAGGAGAAATCGAGCGCGCGCTTCTTGCCCAGCTCGCGAAAGTCGCCGCGCATCTTCTCGTCGGTCGCCAGCGCGACGATGCCGCGCGCGATCGCCTGAACGTCCATCGGATCGACGAGATACGCGTAGCCGCCCGCGATCTCCTGAAGCGCCGACGTCGCCGAAGTCAGCACGGGCGTGCCGCAGGCCATGGCTTCCACGACGGGGAGCCCGAACCCTTCATAGAGGGTCGGGTAGAGGAGGGCGTCGGCTCCGGCGACGAGGCCGGGCAGGTCCGCCTCCTCGACGCGGCCCGGCCGGTACACGTGGTCCTTCAGATCGAGCGCCGCGATGAGCGCCTCGAGGCGGGCGGCGCTCTTCGGCGGCGGGCCGGCGAGCGCGAGGACGTGCGGCAGCGACGCCTCCCGGCGCGCCTCGGCGTACGCCCTCACGACGGCCTGCAGGTTCTTGTGCGGTTTCTCGCCGCCGAGAAAGAGGAGGTACGGCGTCGGCAGACCGTGCGCGCGCGCGACGCGGGTCCGTTCCTCCGCCGGCACGTCGGGCCGAAAGCGCGTCGAGACGCCGTTGTAGATGACTTCGATCCGGGAGGCGGGCACGCCGAAGTAGTCCACCAGGTCGCGTTTGCTGTTGTACGAGACCGTGACGATCCGGTCGGCGCGCGAGAGGGCGCGCCGGATCATGTAGCGCGCGTAGAAGTGCGCGGCGCGGTTGGGCAGGAACTGCGGGTAGAGGAGATGGATGATGTCGTGGATCGTGACGACGGCGCGCCCGCGCAGAAGCGGCGGCAAGACGTAGTGCGTCGCGTGGAAGAGGTCGAGGCGGTCGCGCCAGAGCCGCCACGCGAACCGCGTCAGCTCGGCGACTGAGTATCCGGGCGACTCCTCCGTCACGAGGGCGAAGCGATCGGGCAGTCCGTCGAGGAGCTCGCGGTCGCCCGCCCGCAGGTAGACGCGGAATCGATAGGCCTCGCTCTCGGGCCGCGCCGCCATCGCGAGGAGCAGCTGACGGATATAGGTCCCGATTCCGAAGTCCCGAAGCTTCCGGGCGTCGATGCCGACGAGGGGCGTGCTCCTCATGCGGCCGCCGCCTCGGCGAGCACCGCGGCGGTCTGCGCGGCCGCCGTCTTCCAGGAGAAGAGCGCGGCGCGCGCCGGTCCCTCGGCCAGCAGTCGCCGCCGCTCGCCGGGATCCTCGAGCGCGCGCGCGATCGCCCGGGCGAGCGCGTCCGTATCTCCCGCGGGCGCGTAGAGCGCCGCGTCGCCGCCGATCTCGGTCAGCGCCGCCGTGTCGGAAGCGACCGTCGGAACCGCGCAGGCCATCGCCTCGACGACGGGTAGGCCGAAGCCCTCGGCGTGCGACGGATAGACGAAGGCTTCCGCGCCGCGGTAGAGCGCGAGCGCCGCCTCGCGCGATGCGTACCCCGGCAGGTGGATACGGCTGCGGAAGGCCGAGGCGGCGATGCGGTTCTCGAGGGGCGCCGTCTTCCAGCCGATACCGCCGGCGAGCACGAGGTCCGGGCGCCCGGGGTCTTCGCGCCAGAGGACCTCGCAGGCGGCGACCAGGGTCTCGACGTTCTTCCGAGGCTCGAGCGTTCCGAGATAGAGGACGTAGCGGCGGCCGCCGGCGTATTGCGCCCGAGCGCTCTCGCGCGCCGCCTCGTCCGGCGCCGGCGTGAACTCGGGATCGACGCCGTTCCAGACGACGCGCACGCGCGGCCGTGCTTCGGGATAGAGACGCAGAAGATCATCCGCCGTCGCCCGCGAGACGCAGAGGAGCCGCTCCGCCCGCTCGACCGTTCGCTCCCAGAGCGGAAGAAACCCGAGGAGCGTGCGGTCCGCGTGCCACTCGGGGTGTGTCCAGGGCGTCAGGTCGTGCACGACGGCGACCGTCGGAACTCCGCTGCGCGCGGGCGCGATCGTCAGCGCCGCGAGGAGCGCGTCGGCGCGCCAGGCCCGGGCGCGCCGGGGGAGCGTCGTCTGGACCCAGAGGGTGCCGAGCGGGCTCGCGTCGGCGAGGATCTCGGCCCGGCCCAGACCCTCGGGTCCCGCGAGGGGAGAGCGGGGGAGAAAGAGTCCCACGGCCGTATCCGGACGCGCCGCCAGCTCCCGCGCCACGCCCCGCGTATACGTACCGATTCCGGTCTGCGGGGCCAGCAGCGCCCGGGCGTCCACGGCGATGCGCATCGCGAGGAGTGTAACGTCGCCCGCCGCCTTTGACGGTCGGGACCCTCCCTGATAGCATCGCGCGTTCGTCATGAAGCGCCGGGACCACATCGCCCTCGAGGCGGTCCAGGACGAGCCGGTCTCTTTCGCCTTCGACCTGCCGTTCGCCCTGGCCGCGCTCGACCGCGAGCCGCTGCAGGAGATTTCGCCCGTGCATCTGGAAGGCCAGATCGCGCGGATCGAGGGCGGCTACGCGTTCGACGGCCGGTGCGCTTTTCGAGGAAAGCTCGAGTGTAGCCGCTGTCTCGCGTCCTACGACTTCGCGGTGGACGAGCCGTTCTCGCTCACGATCCTGCCGCGCAAGGCCGCCGGGCCCGAGGACGCCGCGCTCTCCCGCGAGGATCTGGACGCCAATTTCTACGAGGGAGACGAGCTCGCCGTGGCGCCCATCGCCGAGGAGCGCGTGCAGATGGCGATTCCGATGAAACCGTTGTGCCGCGAGGATTGCCTCGGCCTCTGCCCCAAGTGCGGCGCCGACCGCAACGCCGGACCGTGCGGCTGCGCCGGAGAGGACACCGATCCGCGCTGGGGCACGCTTGCCGAATGGAAGAACGCGACGAGATCGCAGAAAGTGTAGGAAGACGATGCCCAATCCCAAACGACGCCACAGCAAGGCCCGCCGCGACAAGCGCCGCGCGCACGACGCGCTCCCGGCGCCGTCGCTCTCGACCTGCCCGAACTGCCACGAGCCGAAGCTGCCGCATCGCGTGTGCTCGCACTGCGGCTACTACAAGGGCAAGCAGGCCATCAATACATAGCAGCGCGGCGGGCCGAGAACCCGAGTCGCACCGTCGGAAGCTTCCCGGCCCACCGCGGAAGAGAGAGTTCAAAGGCAGCCGCGCGAGGTGAGTCGCAGGCGCAGCCGTTCCGCGCGGCGGCGCGATGGATTCGCCTGCGAAATGCGGCCACATATAATTCCAACACCGTGACCGGTCCCGCAAGACGGACGACATGCGCATCGCCGTAGACGCAATGGGCGGCGATCACGCCCCCCTCGTCAACGTGGACGGCGCCATCGCGGCCGCCCAGGAGTTCGGCATTCAGTCGCTGCTCGTTGGAAAGACGGCGAGCCTCGAACGTCTGCTCCGCGATGCCGGGTACCGCGGCGACAAGATCGAGATCGTCGAAGCGCCCGAAGTCGTGACGATGGAGGAGGCGGCCACAGCCGCCCTCCGCAAGAAGCGCAACTCCTCCATCCGGATCGCGGCGAACTGCGTCCGCGACGGCCGCGCCGCCGGCCTCGTCTCGGCCGGCCACACCGGGGCCGCGATGGTCTCGGCCAAGATGGTGATCGGCACGATCGAAGGCGTCGACCGCCCGGCCCTGGCGGCAATCCTCCCGAACCTTTCCGGACACTGCCTCCTCCTCGATGTCGGCGCCAACCCGGACGCGCGGACGCCACACTTCAAGGAGTTCGCGGTGATGGGCTCCATCTACGCGCAGCTCGTCTTCGGGCGGAAGTCGCCCACGATCGGCCTCATGTCGATTGGTGAGGAGGAGGGGAAGGGAAGCGCGAGCTCGAAGGAAGCCTTCAAGACGCTCAAGGAGACGGGACTCAACTTCGTCGGCAACGTCGAGGGCCGCGACGTCTTCAACGGCAAGGTGGATGTCATCGTCACGGACGGCTTCACCGGAAACGTCATCCTGAAGGTCTCCGAGGCGCTCGCGGAGATGGTCGAGAACATGCTCCGCGAGGAGATCAAGAAGACGCTCAAGGCCTCGGTCGGCTTTCTGCTCTCGCGGTCGGCCTTCCGCAGCTTCAAGTCGCGAATCGACTATTCGGAGTACGGCGGCGCGCCGATGCTCGGCGTGAAGGGCTGCGTCATCATCTGCCACGGGCGCTCGAGCGCGAAGGCGGTGAAGAACGCGATCCGGCTCGCGGCCGAGTTCTCCCGCCAGGGCCTTGCCGAGAAGATCCAGTCCTCGATCGCGGCCCTCCACGCCACCGAGGCGCGCGGGCAGGCTCAATGATCCGCGCGCGAGTGACCGGCGTCGGCTCGGCCGTGCCGAAGAAGATCCTGTCGAACGCGGATCTCGAGAAGCTCGTCGAGACGTCCGACGAGTGGATCACGTCGCGAACGGGAATCCGGGAGCGTCGGATCGTGTCGCCCGGAGAGAAGTTCTCCGACCTCTGCACGCGCGCTGCGGAGACGGCGCTGAAGCGCGCGAAGGTCGAGGCGAAGGACGTCGACATGATCCTCGTCGGGACGATCTCCGCCGACATGGTGTTCCCCGCGGCGGCCTGCCTCGTGCAGCACAACCTCGGCGCCACGCGGGCGGCCGCGGCCGACATTTCCGCGGCCTGCGTCGGCTTCCTCTACGGGCTGCATCTCGCGGATGGACTCATCCAGTCGCAGAAGGCGGAGCGGGTCCTTGTGATCGGCGGCGAGATCCTCACGCGCTACGTGGACTGGACGGACCGCTCGACGTGCGTCCTCTTCGGGGACGGCGCCGGCGCCGTGCTCCTCGAAGCGTCCAAGGGCGACCATGGGATCCTCGGCACGCGCATGAAGTCCAACGGCGCCTACGCCGACTTCATCTGCATGCCGGGCGGCGGGTCGAACCATCCGGCGAACGACCCGAAGTCGATCGAGGCGCGTCTCCCGTACATCAAGATGAAGGGCAACGAGACGTTCAAGATCGCCGTGAAACTGATGGCCGACATCAGCGCGGAGGTTCTCTCCGAACAGGGATTCCTCCGCGAGGACGTGCGCCTCTTCATCCCGCATCAGGCGAACGCGCGCATCATCGACGCGGTGGGCGGGCGGCTGAAGTTCCCCGAGGACCGTGTGTACAAGAACGTGGACCGCTTCGGGAACACGTCCGCCGCGTCGATTCCGATCGCCCTCGACGAGTGCCACCAGAAGGGCCTGCTGAAGCCCGGCGACCTCGTGTTGATGACGGCGTTCGGCGCCGGGCTGGTGTGGGGCTCGGTGCTGCTGCGCTGGTGAACGGGCGGGACCGATGAGCCGGCTCGCCCTTCTCTTTCCGGGGCAGGGCTCCCAGTCCGTCGGGATGGGAAAGACCCTCATCGAGGCATCGCCCGCGGCGCGCGCCGTCTTCGAGGAGGCCGACGCCGTTCTGGGCTTCCCGCTGACGCGCCTCTGCCTCGAAGGGCCCGAGACGGAGCTCCAGCAAACGGCCAACACCCAGCCGGCGATCCTCACGCACTCGATCGCGGCGTTCCGAGATCTCGAATCCCGGTTTCCCGAGCGTCTCCAAGGCGCGGCCTTCGCCGCGGGGCATTCGCTCGGCGAGTACTCGGCCAACGTCGCCGCCGGCGCGCTGACGTTCGCCGACGCCGTGCGGCTCGTCCGGTCGCGCGGCGAGCGGATGCAGGAGGCGGTCCCATCCGGCGTGGGTGCGATGGCGGCGATCCTGGGCCTCGCTCCGGAGGCTGTCGAGGCCGCCTGCCGCGACGCCGCGCAGGGCGAGGTCGTGTCGCCGGCGAACTTCAATTCGCCCGAGCAGACGGTCATCGCGGGGCATGCGGCGGCCGTCGCGCGCGCGTCCGCGCTCTGCACCGAGCGCGGCGCCAAACGCGCGGTGCCGCTGCCGGTCTCGGCGCCGTTTCACTGCGCGCTCATGGCGCCCGCGCGCGAGGGCATGACGCCGCTCCTCGAGGCCGCGGCGTTCCGCGAGGCCCGCTGGCCGATCGTGACGAACGTGGACGCGGCGCCGGCGACCGAAGGATCGGCGCTGAGGCGGGCGCTCGTGCGCCAGATCGACTCGACGGTCCGATGGGTCGAGTCGGTGCGGCGCCTGGCCGCGGACGGCGTGACGCGAGGTCTCGAGATCGGGCCGGGGACCGTGCTCTCCGGCCTCGTGCGCCGGATCGACAAGACCGTGAAAGTCGAGGCGTACGCCGGATGAGCGGCCGCGCGGCACGTTTGTTCGCCGGAACCGCCGCTCTCGCCCTCTCGGTGGCGTGCGCATCCGCTCCGCGGGCCGACAGCGCGTCCATCGACGACGCGGTCGCTTCGGCTTCGGCGCGTTGCGGCTGCCGGATCGGCGTCGCAGCCAAGCATCTCGAGAGCGGGCGGACGTACGAGCATCTGGCCGAAGCCGAGTTCGAGGGCGCCTCGGTCACGAAGATCGCCGTGCTGACGGAAGCCATGGCCGCCTCGCGCGAGGGCCGCGTGAGCCTCGCGGATCGCTGGACGATGACCGAGTCGGAGAAGGCGGACGGCTCGGGAGTGCTCGTGATGCTCGACGATGGCCTCGCGCCGACGTGGAGCGATCTGCTGACGCTCATGATCGGGCCGTCCGACAACACCGCGACCAACGCCTGGATCGAGCGGCTCGGCATCGCTTCGATCAACACGCGCATGGAGTCGCTCGGCCTCTCGCACGTCCGCCTCCTCGGCACGCTTCCGGCATACGCGCGGCGCGAGGAGGAGCCCTCGCCGTGGAAGGGTTTCCGGTTCGGCTTGCTGACGCCTCGGGACGTCGCGGCCTGGTACGAGCGGGTCGCGCGGGGCGAGCTCCTGGACGCGGAGTCATCCGGCCGGATCTTCGGCTATCTCGACAAGGACCCGACGCGTCTGCGCGCGGCGCGGCGCTTCTCCTCCGATGCGCTCTGGGCGGGCAAGTCCGGAACCATGAGCGGCGTGCGAAACGACTCGGGAATCCTGCGGACGAGGAAGGGCCGGTTCGTGCTCGTCGTCTTCACCGACGGCAGCGCCGCGTCGGCGCCCAACGCCGCGGACCATCCGTCGGTCATCGCGATCGCGGACGTTGCAAAGGCCATCGTGGACGCGTGGAGCCGGGCACTGCCCGACCTCCCACAGGCGCCGCGATGAGCCGCATCCCGTTAGACTCCGCTTCATGAAGCGCCTCGAAGGCCGCGCCGCCCTCGTGACCGGCGCCTCGCGCGGCATCGGCGAGGCGATCGCGCGCCGTCTCGCCGCCGAGGGGGCGCACGTCATCGCGGCGGCGCGCACCGCGGCGGCGCTCGAGAAGCTCGTCGGCGAGATCGCGGCCGCAGGCGGGTCGGCATCCGCGCTGACGATGGATCTTTCGGACGCCGCCTCGATCGAGGCCGGCGCGAAACAGGCGCTCGCGTCTCCGGCCGGCGTCGACGTCCTCGTGAACAATGCCGGCGTCACCGAGGACAACCTCATCCTGCGCATGTCGCGCGAGGCCTGGGACCGCGTGCTCGGGACGAACCTGACCGGAACGTTCCTACTGACACAGGCCATCGTCAAAGGGATGGTGCGGAAACGCTATGGCCGGATCGTGAACATCGCGTCGGTGGTCGGGATCATGGGAAACGCGGGCCAGGCCAACTACGCGGCGTCCAAGGCCGGTCTCATCGGCCTGACCAAGAGCGTCGCGCGCGAGCTCGCGTCGCGGAACATCACCTGCAACGCGGTGGCCCCGGGCTTCATCGAGACGGAGATGACGCAGAAAATGACGCCACAAGCGCGGGAGGCGCTCGCGGGCCAGATCCCCGCCGGGCGGCTCGGTTCCCCGGAGGACGTGGCCAACGCGGTCGCTTTTCTCGCGTCGGAGGCCGCCTCCTACATCACGGGGCACGTCCTGACGGTCTCGGGCGGACTCGCCATGTGAATCCCCGCGGGCTCTTGCCTGCGAGTAGTATCTGGGGAAGAATACGGCGGCCTGATCAGCGAGGGAGGACGAATGAGTGTCGAAGAGAAGGTGAAGAGCATCATCGTCGAGCAGCTCGGCGTGGACGCCAACGAGGTGACCGCGGAGGCGTCCTTCGTGGATGACCTCGGCGCGGACTCCCTCGACACGGTGGAGCTCGTCATGGCGTTCGAAGAGGCCTTCAACATCGAGATTCCCGACGAATCGGCGGAGAAGATCCAGAAGGTCAAGGACGCCATCGACTACATCGAGAAGCACTCCTCGAAAAACTGATTTCCCATGCCTCGCCTTTCCTCTCCCCGCCGCGTGGCCGTGACGGGGGTGGGCCTGATCTCCCCGCTCGGCATCGGTAACGCGGAGAACTGGTCCGCCCTCCTCGCGGGAAAGAGCGGTATCGGCCCGATCACGCGGTTCGACGCGTCGGCGTTCGCCTCGCGTGTCGCGGGCGAGGTCAAGGGATTCGACCCCGGCCTCTACATCGAAAAGAAAGAGATCAAGAAGATGGACACCTTCATCCACTATGCGATGGGGGCGGCCCACTTCGCGATGGAGGACTCGGGACTCCCTGTCACCGACGCGAACCGCGAGCGGATCGCGGTCGTGGTCGGATCCGGCATCGGGGGCCTTCCGCTCATCGAGAGCATGCAGCGCAAGTACGTCGAGGGCGGCAACAACCCCCGCGTCATCACGCCCTTCTTCATCACGGGCCTCATCGTGAACGAAGCCAGCGGCAACATCTCGATCAAGTACGGCTTGAAGGGCCCGAACCTCGCGACCGTGACGGCCTGCACGACGGGCGCGCACGCGGTGGGCGAGGCGTACCGGATGATCCAATACGGCGACGCCGACGCGGCGGTCGCCGGCGGCACGGAATCGGTGATCACGCCGCTCGCCGTGGGCGGCTTTGCCGTCATGAAGGCGCTGACGGGCCGCAACGACGAGCCGCAGCGCGCCTCGCGACCCTGGGACCGCGACCGCGACGGGTTCGTGATCAGCGAGGGCGCCGGCATCCTCGTCCTGGAGGAGCTCGAGGCCGCAAAGAAGCGCGGAGCACGGATCTACGCCGAGCTCGTCGGCTACGGCATGTCGGGAGACGCGCACCACATCGCGGCGCCATCGGCCGACGGCGACGGGCCCTCTCGCGTCATGCGCAACACGCTCGCGGACGCCGGCGTGGCGGCGGAGGAAGTCGACTACATCAACGCCCATGGGACCTCGACGCCGCTCGGCGACAGGGCCGAGACGCTCGCCATCAAGAGAGTCTTCGGCGACCACGCGAAGAAGCTCGCCGTGTCGTCCACGAAGTCCATGACGGGACACCTGCTCGGCGCGGCCGGCGGGCTCGAGTCGGCGATCTGCGTGCTCGCGATCCACCACGGCGTCATTCCGCCGACGATCAACTACGACAACCCGGATCCCGACTGCGACCTCGACTACGTGCCGAACACGCCACGACCGGCGAAGCTCCGGTATGCGCTGAACAACTCGTTCGGGTTCGGCGGCACGAACGGAAGCCTGCTGTTCAAGAGCGTGAGCTGACGCCATGAACTCTCTCGTCGCCGTCGCCTATGTTCCGGACACCGAGACGAAGATCAAGATTGCCGCCGACGGCAAGTCGATCGACGAGTCCGACGTCAAGTGGATCGTCTCGCCGTACGACGAGTACGGGCTCGAGGAAGCGCTCAAGACGAAGGAAGCGAAGGGCGCCGGCACGGTCACGGTCGTGTGCGTCGGTCCCGAGCGCGCGAAGACGGGCCTGCGCGAGTGCCTCGCCCGCGGAGCCGACGACGCGATCTGGGTGGACTCGGGCGACTCGCGTTACCTCGACGCGCTCGCGACGGCCAAGGCGATCGCGGCCGTCGCGAAGGAGGGCAAGTACGACTTCCTCTGGTTCGGTCAGAAGGGGGTCGGCTACGACGAGTCGCTCGTCGGACCGATGGTCGCGGAGCTGCTGAACCTGCCCCACGTCGGCAACGTCGTGAAGCTCGAGATCGGCGACGGGAAGATCACCGCACACCGCGAGATCGAGGGAGCGCACGAGCTCGTCGAGTGCACGCTGCCGGCCGTTCTGACGGCGCAGAAGGGCCTGAACGAGCCGCGGTACGCGTCGTTGAAGGGCATCATGGGCGCGAAAAAGAAGCCGATCGGCGAGAAGAAGCTCTCGGCGATGGGCATTCCCGAGGCGGACGCGGCCGGGGCGAAGACCCGCTGGAGGAAGCTCGAGCTGCCGCCCGCGCGGAAGGCCTGCCACTTCGTCCCGCCCGACGATCCGGCGGCCGCGGGGAAGGAGCTCGTGCGGCTCTTGAGAGAGGAAGCAAAGGTCATCTAAGTCGGCGTAGGGGCGGCCCTTGCGGCCGCCCGCGGGCGGGGACGAGCCCCGCCCCTACGCGGCCGAGACCAATGCGGCAATGAAATTCCTCGTCTTCATCGAGCAGCGTGAAGGGAAGATCCGCAAGGCGTCTCTCGAGGCGCTCTCGCTCGCGCGGAAGCTCTCCGGAGGGCCCGCCGCGGCGGTGCTTGCCGGGCAAGGGCGTGACGGCGCTCGCGAAAGACCTCGGCGCCTACGGCGCGGGCGTCGTGTACGTGGCCGACCGCGACGAGCTCGCGCTCTACGGCACCAAGGGCTACGTCGGCGCGCTCGACGCGGCCGCGAAGAAGGAGGGTCCCGACGCCGTGCTGATCGCGGCGACCGCGATGGGCAAGGACATGGCGCCGCGGTTCGCCGCACGCAACGACGTCTCGGTGCTCGCCGACGTGATGGACCTGCGGCTCGAGGGCGACCGGCTCGTGGGATCGCGGCCGGTCTACTCGGGCAAAGCGCGCGCCGAGGTGGACTGCGGCGCGGCGAAGCTGCAGGTCGCGACGACGCGCCCGAACGTTTTCGCGGCGGAGGCGCAGTCCGGCGCGCCCGCGAGCCGCGCGTCGAGACGCTCGAGCTCGGCGATCTCCAGCCGCGCGCCCGCGTCGTCAAGGTCGAGACCGCGGAATCGAAGGAGCTGGACGTCGCGGAGGCCGACGTCATCGTCTCGGGCGGGCGCGGCATCAAGGGGCCGGAGAACTGGCCGGTGATCCGCGACCTCCAGGAAGCGCTCGGCGCCGCGCTCGGCGCGTCGCGGGCGGTCGTGGACGCCGGCTGGATCGATCACCAGCATCAGGTTGGCCAGACCGGCAAGGTCGTTTCGCCGACGCTCTACGTCGCCTGCGGGATCTCCGGCGCGATCCAGCATCTGGCGGGGATGGGGACCTCCAAGGTCATCGTCGCGATCAACAAGGATCCCGAGGCGCCGATCTTCAAGGTCGCGACCTACGGCGTCGTCGGCGATCTCTTCGCGATCGTCCCGGAGTTCGCCAAGGCCGTGAGGGCGGCGAAGGCGGAATAGTTGTCAGTTGTCGGTTGACGGTGGTCGGTTCCGGAACAGAGAACTGATGACTGACAACTGACGACTCCTTCGCTACACTCCCCTCCGTGCCGCCGCTGCCGACCGAGCGTCTGATCCTCGGGCTCCCCGGCACGGTCTTCTTCGGCCTCCTCGTCCTCTTCGCGATCGTCGCCTTCGTCTATTCCGCGAGCCGCCGGATTCGCGTGCTGCTCGCCGGCGCTCCCGACCCGCGCTTCGATCGCATCGGCCTCCGGATCCGAAAGACCCTCGAGTACGCCTTCGCGCAGAAGCGGATGTTCCGCGACTTCTACGCGGGCGTCTTCCACATCTTCATCTTCGGAGGCTTCGTCGTCCTGACCGTCCGCACGGTCGAGCTCGTCGTCGAAGGGCTGTGCCCGGGTTTCGTCCTCCTTCCGGGCGACGGCCGGAAACCTCTACACGCTCGCGAAGGACGTCTTCGAAGTGCTCGTTCTCGTCGGCGTCGCGATGGCCGTCTACCGGCGCGCCTTCGCGCGGCCGGCGCGCCTCGACCTGACGGCGGACGCCTGGTTCGTCCTGTTCCTGATCGCCCTCCTGATCGCGGCGGACCTCGTCGCCGAGGGCGCGCGGGTCGCGCTCGCGCCGCGAGCTCGCGAGCCGCTGGGCGCCGGCCGTCGCGGTGATCGCGCGCGGGCTCTCGCGGCCTCTCCCCGGCGACGCTCCAGGGGATCTACGACTCGGCGCCTGGTGGACCCACCTCGTGGACATCCTCTTCTTCGGCAACTACCTGCCGTACTCGAAGCACTTCCACATCCTGACGGCGGTCCCGAACATCTTCTTCATGAAGCTCGACCCGCCGGGCCGCCTCGCGACGCCGGACCTCGAGAAGTCCGAGCGGTTCGGCGCCTCGAGAGTCGAGGACCTGACGTGGAAGTCGATGCTCGACGGCTACACCTGCACCGAGTGCGGCCGCTGCCGCGTCGTGTGCCCGACCGCGCTGACGGGCAAGCCGCTCGACCCGCGCCTCTTCATCGCCGCGATCCGCGACGCAGTCTACGAGGCGACGCCGGAGATCCTCGCGGCGGCGTCGGGTCGCGGGAACGGAGCGGACGGCGGCGGGCACGCGCGGCGGGACCTCGTCGGCGGCTGGATCTCGGAGGACACGATCTGGGCCTGCACGACCTGCGGCTTCTGCACGTCCGCATGTCCGGTGTTCATCGTGCCGGCGGTGGACAAGATCATCGAGATGCGGCGCTATCTCGTGCTCGACAAGGCGGAGTTCCCGAAGGAGATGCAGACCGCGTTTCGCGGCATGGAGACCAACGGCAACCCGTGGGGGATCGCCGCGGCCTCGCGCGCCGACTGGGCGAAGGAGCTGCCCGTCGTGACGATGGCGGAGGCGCGGGGCCGCGACATCGACGTCCTCTTCTGGGTCGGCTGCGCCGGCTCCTACGAGGACCGCGCGAAGAAGGTCTCGCGCGCGCTCGTCGAGCTCCTGCAGCGCGGCCGGCGTCTCCTTCGCGATTCTCGGCGTCGAGGAGACCTGCAACGGCGACTCCGCCCGCCGCATGGGCAACGAGTACCTCTTCCAGATGCTCGCGCAGCAGAACGTCGAGACGCTGAACGGGTACGGCGTGAAGAAGGTCGTCACGAACTGCCCCCACTGCTTCAACGTGCATCAAGAACGAATATCCGGACTTCGGCGGCAAGCTACGAGGTCATGCACGGCACGGAGCTCGTCTCGAAGCTGATCGCCGAAGGCCGCGCTGCAAGATGACCGGCCGCGTCGACGAGTCGATCAGCTTCCACGACCCGTGCTACCTCGGCCGCTACAACGGCGTGTACGACGCGCCGCGACAGATCCTCGAGTCGATTCCGGGCCTGCGGCTCCAGGAGCTGCCGCGCTCGCGAGAGCGCGGCCTCTGCTGCGGCGCCGGCGGCGGGCGCATGTGGATGGAGGAGAAGCTCGGCGACGCGGATCAACCAGACGCGCATGAAGGAGATCGCCGAAGCCGGGACCGGCGCCGTCGGCGTCTCCTGCCCGTTCTGCATGGTCATGATCGGCAACGCGAAGGAAGAGATCGGCGTCGCGACGCAACCCTTCGACGTGCTCGAGCTCGCCCGCCGGGCGATGGCCTAGGCTCAGGCCTCGCCGTTTCCGAACGCCCGCTCGATTCGCCGGTCCGGCACGAGCCAGATGAGCGCGGCCAAGACGTACAGGGCCTCGGCGACCGCCGGCGACCAGAACGAGATCGGGATCGCGACGAGGTAGGTGATCGGAGAGAGCTTTCCTTTCCAGTCCGTCCCGACGGCCCTTCGCAGCAGCGAGTCCTCGCCCTGCGACGCGATGATTCGTTGCTGCAAGACCCAGTAGGCGATCGCGGCCATGAGCAGGACCGCGCCGTAGAGCGCGGACGGGGCCGGCGCGAAATGGTTCTCACCCATCCAGGCCGTCGTGAACGGGATGAGCGACAGCCAGAAGAGCAGGTGGAGGTTCGCCCAGAGGATCGGCCCCGTAACCCGGTGGACGGTGTGCAGCATGTGGTGGTGGTTGTTCCAGTAGATCCCGAGGTAGATGAAGCTCAGGACGTAGGACAGGAAGACCGGCAACACCGGCGCGAGCGCCGCGAGCGTCACGCCGCGAGGCACCTTCAGCTCGAGCACCATGATGGTGATGAGAATGGCGATGACGCCGTCGCTGAAGGCCTCGAGCCGACTCTTTCCCATGATTAGCAGGCTGCTGAAAAATGGGTGCGGGCGTCGGGTCCGGCATTTTGCATCCGGCGCCCGCAAAATAGCGTTTTTCGAACGTCCATCATCTCTTCTCCGCGGGCGCCTGCAAAATGCCGACCCCCCTTCGGGTTACGGCGGCGCGGGGCCATCTCCGTCGTCATCGCTCCTCGCCGATGCTCCCCGCATCGTCGTCGTCGCGCTTCCTCGGATCTGACCCCGCGGCGCGCGTAACGCCATCCCACACCATTTTTCAGCAACCTGCTTAGCGTCTCCGCCGCCGCGCCACGGGTCCCCGGAACGCGTCGCGGAGAATCTCGATCGCCGGCCTCTCCTCCGGCCTCTCGAGAATCGCGACGACGTCGAAGCGGCAGACGGGCGGGGGCGCATTCCGGCCCGCGAGATACGCCTCGGCCGCCCGGAAGATCCGGCGCTGCTTCTCGGCGGTCACCGCCGCGGCGGGGGAGCCGAAGCCCTCGCCGCTTCGCCCCTTCACCTCCACGAAGCAGAGCGTTCCGCGATCGTCGGCCACGAAGTCGATCTCGCCCATTCGCGTTCGGAAGTTGCGCGCGAGGATGCGATAGCCCTCGGCCTCGAGCGCCCTCTCGGCAGCGCGCTCCCAGTCGTACCCGGCGCCGCGCGATCCGCCCGGCCGCGGCGGCAGGCCACGCAGGCGCTCCGCGATGCGGCGCGCCCACGAGATGGGAATCATCCGGCGATCCTAACCAACTCCCTCGCCGCGCGGCCGCGTGTTAGAATCCTCCGAACTCGTCACAGGAGAGCGGTTTGAGCGAAACGGACCTGCGGTACACGTTTACGTGCCCGAACTGCTCCGGCAACTACGCCATTCTCCTCGAGCGTATTCCCCCGGTACAGGCGCGGTTCCGCTGTCCGCATTGTCAGCAGCCCATGGATTTCCCCTCACGCGACGAGGCCCGGGTGTACGCGCGCCTGCAGGCTCAGAGCGAGCCGGCGGCGGCGGTGGCCGGGATGGCGGTCGCCGACGCGCCCGCGGCTCCCGCGGCGAGGCCGGCCGCGTCGAAGCCTCGCCCATGGACGCCTCCGCCTCCGGGGTCCCTGGCGCCCGATCCCGGCGAGAACGCCGCGGATCAGCGATTTCGCGTCGAGAAACAGGGATTCGAGAACGACGTGTTCGACCGGCGCGGCATCCGCAACCTGATCCGCACCGGCGAGGTGTCCGCCGAGGATTTCGTGTCGGTCAACGAGGCGGCGCCCGTCGCCGCGGGCGAAGTACAGTTTCTGAAGTCGCTCTTCAAGCTGCGCGCGACGTCGAACGTCACGCCGCCGCCGCGCTGCCGTGCGCACACCGACCTCATGGCCCACTACAAGTGCCAGGACACGGCCCGTCCGCTCTGCGAGGAGTGCGCGCCCGAGAAGAAGTTCGGAAACGCGACCGCACGCGTCTGCGCGCACTGCGGCGGGACCGCCGTCGAGCTCGCTCCGGCCGTCGAGGCCTAGCGTCTCTCCGGGCCCGTGCGGCGAGCGGGCTCCGGGCCCGGCCCTGTATCATTCGCGCTCCTGACTTCAGGGGGGCGCAACGCATCGCTTCGTCCCGAGATCGGTCGGATCGGGAATCCTCGCGGCGGGAGTGTTCCTGGGAGGGGCGGTCGCTGCTCGCGGCCAGTCCGCGGCACCCGGCCCGGAGTTCCCGGCCGACCCGCCGAAACCTCTTCGGCTCCCGTTCCTGGCGGACGAGGCCGAGAAGCGTGGCGTGGATCTGCCGCTCCCTTTCGGCGTCGGTCTCGTCTATTACTTTCTGCATCGGGACATCGAGATCCGGGACCTCCGGGTCGGACGCAACGGCGCTCCGCCGACGTCCGTCAGCCAATTTGCGCAGCTCGCCTCGGTCGCCAACGTGAACAGCCTCAACCTGCGAATGGACTTCTGGATCTTTCCCTTCCTCAATGTCCACGCGATCGTCGGCGGGATCTGGAACCGGGCCACGACAAACGTCGAGGTGACGTTGCCCCCGATCACCTCCGGAGGCGCGCCTCGGCAGTTTTCGTTCGCGGTGCCGACCGAGCTCGGCGGATCGGTGGGAGGCCTCGGACTCACGCTGGCGGCCGGATTCGGCTCCTTCTTCGCCGCGGCCGATCTCAACGCGGCCCGCGCGGACATGGGATTCACCGACCGGTACGAGGCGTTCCTTCCCTCATTGCGTGTCGGCTGGAAGGGGCGCGTGGGCTCGCATCCCGCGCGGGCGTGGCTGAACGGAACGTACTGGCACACCTCTGCGGTTGCCAAGGGGACCGTCGACGATCCCGACGGAGGGACGCTCTCCTTCGAGGTCGATCAGCGGCCGCTCCATCCCTTCACGTACGGAGTCGGCTTTTCCTACGGATTCTCCCGGCGCGTCGAATTCGTCGCCGATTACTCCACCGATTTCCACGGCGGCTGGTACGTGGCGGCGGCTCCGGTCTTCCGCTTCTGAGATTCGACCTCACGGCTCCGTGGCGGCCCTTTGCCGAAGGCTCGCGAGGTGCCGGGCGAGCACGGCGGCGGCGGCGGTGTCGGCGGCGAGAACCCGGTCGCTGGCCGGGTCGCCCGGCGTGAGTCCTTCGACGAAGTCCTGGATCCGGCTCCGCCGGGAGACGAGGTCGGAGAAGGTCGCGAGCCAGGTGCCCGTCGGCGCCATGGTTCGGCCGCTCTCGTACTCTACGACGGGGACGTCGTCGGTGTGAGGCGGCGTCTCCGCGACCCATCGGTCGACGTCGTCGGGGGAGAGGAGCAGGTTCGACAGCAGCTCGGCCGGATCGGCTTCACCGATTGTTGCGAGGTCGGCCGAGACGGCCGCCGCGGAGAGGCTGGCCCGGACCTCGTCCCATTGGACCGTTCGCTCCGGCGTCGCGAGCACGATCGTGAAGGGATTCTCGACCGAATGCGGGTACCAGACGCTCACGTTCGGGAAGACGTCGTGAAAGGCGCGCACGATGGCCCGGAAGTTGTCCGGCCGCACCGAGTACATGGGCAGCCACATCGAGATGACGCCGCCCGGCGCAAGACGGCGCGCGCAGAGACGGAAGTAGTCCTCCGTGTACAGCGATCCGTTGCCCGCGTAGCGGGGATGGATCGAGTCCGTGAGGATCGCGTCGAACTTCCCGGGCGCGGCGAGGATGTAGTTGCGGCCGTCGTTGATCGTCAGGTGCACGCGGCCGTCGGAGAGCACGCCGTGGTTGATTTCGCCGAAGTAGCGCGCGGACGCTCCGATCACCCCCGGCGAGATCTCGACGATCCGGATATCGGAGACCGGGTGCAGCGAGACGCTGTAGGCGGTGTCGCCGGATCCGAATCCGATGTGGAGGACGCGCTTCGGGCTCCGGCAGAACGCCAGCGGCAGGTGGGCCTGGAGCTTCTGGATCGTGACGAGGTCCGGCGCGGTGCCGGCCACGTTGACTCCATTCAGTTCCAGGGACAGCGAGGGCGAGGGCAGCGCATAACGCTTGACGGCGACGGTCGCCGTCGTGTCCTCCTCATAGTGGATCAGGTCCCTTCGCGCCACGTCGGAGAAGGTTCCCGACGAGAGGATGACGTTGTCGCTCTTCAACGGCACCGTGAAGAGAAGGAACACGACCGGAGCGCTCCAGGCAACTCGCGAGCGCGGGCGGATCATGAGGGCCACCGCCAGGCCGATGAGACCCGTGGCGAGCAGTCCTCTCTGGGAGCCCAGGAGCGGGATCGCGACGAACCCCGCCACCAGGGCGCCGAGGATGCCGCCGACGGTGTTGCTCGAGTAGATCGCCCCGACGCCTCTCGGCGCCTCGTCCGCGGAAGGGCTTGCCGCCCGGACGAGGAACCCGAATGTGAGGCCCATCAGGATCGTCGGCGGCAGGAGGAAGAGTGCCGTCGTGATCGCCTCTGCCGCGAAGAGGCCGGGCCAGCCCGCCATGTGAACGATCCGAGAGGCCGTCCCGACCAGGATCCTGGTGTAGAGAGCGAACGCGGCCACCTGGGCGAGGAGAACGAAGGCGAGCGCCGTCTGAGTCGTCGACAAGGCGTGCTTCGCGTCGCGCGGGCGGAGCGCGGCGGCCGCGGCGCTGCCGGCCACGAGGCCGGCCAGGTACACGGCGAGCATGAGCGAGAACGCGTAGACCGACGACCCGATGTACAGGACGAGGATTCGGGTCCACAAGACTTCGTCCGCCATCGCCGCGGCTCCGACCAGGAACGCCACGCCGATCCACAGCGCCGGCAGGTGGTACGTCGAGACCCGCGCGGCGGTCTCCGGGGCCGTCTTTCGCGACGGCAAGACCAGCGCCAGCAGCGCGGCCGCGAGGCTCGTGCAGGCCGATGCCACGAGCGTCGCCCAGAATCCGAACGCGGGGATCATGACGAATCCGGCGAGGGCCACACCGGCGACGGCCCCGGCGGTATTGACGGCATAGAGATTCGTGGAGGGGCGGCCCGGCGCGTTGCCACCTTCGGCCGCGCGCGCGAGAACCGGGAGGCTCGCCCCCATCAGGATCGTGGGCGCCAGCAGCGCCGCGGCGGCGAGCCCGAAGCGGACGGCCAGCAGGCCCGTCGAGCTTCCCGAGACGTGCGGGTACGCCGCCACGTAGCCGCGGTCCACGGCTTCGAAGAGCGACGGAGTGGCGAGCGCGAAGATCGCAACGCCCGTCTCGAGCAGCGCATACGCGCGCGCCGGATTCCGCAGCCGCGCGGCCGCCTTCCCGGCGAGACCGCTCCCGAGCGCCAGCCCCCCCATGAAGACCGCCACGAGGGTCGCCGCCGCCGCCGTCGTCGCCCCGAACGTGAGCGTCAGATACTTGAACCAGACGATCTCGTCGGCGAGCGACGCCAGACCGGACAGGAAGAAGAGGACGTAGGGAGTCCACGTCCGAAGGCCGCGGTCAGGCATCCTGCGAGTGTGCGTGGTCAAGATAAACGGAAGATAACTGTCGGAACCGAGGCTCGACCCTCCCTACTTCAGGAACTCGCGGACGAGCCGGGCGATTTCGTCGGCCGTGGTGTCGAGCGCGAAATGCCCTCCATCGACGACGTGCACCTCCGCCGCGGGCACGTCGCGGCGGTAGGCCTCCGGCTCCGAGCTGTCGAACGAGAGCTCGTACTTGCCCCAGATCACGAGGAGGCGCGGTTTGGTTTCGCGGAGCCAGGCCTGCCACTTCGGGTAGGACGCGACGTTCGTGCGGTAGTCGTAGAAGAGGTCGCTCTGGATGTCGGCCTGGCCGGTCACGTTGAGAAAGCGGAATTCGTCGGTCCAGAGGTCCGGATCGTAGCGCCCGACGTTCGGATCGCTTCCGACGTGTCGCGTCCGCGTCGTCGCGAGAGACAGGAGATTCGTGCGCAGGGCGGCCTCGTTGGCCGCGCGGTCGGCCCAGAACGCCCGGCGCGTCGCCCAGTTCGGGCCGAGGCCGGTGTCGTGCGCGACGGCGTCCTGGACGATCAGCGTCTCGACGCGATCCGGATGCGCCAGCGCCATCCGGAATCCGACGGGTCCGCCGTAGTCCTGCATGTAGAGGGAGTAGCGCTTCAACCCGAGCGCCTCGGTGAAGTGATCCATGACCTCGGCGATGTGATCGAAGGTGTACGCGAAGTCCTTCGGATCCGGCCAGTCGCTGTGCCCGAAGCCCGGATAGTCCGGGGCGACGAGGTGATAGCGATTCGAAATTCGGGAGAACAGCGGCTCGAACATCCGCGAGGAGGAGGGGACTCCATGGAGCAGCAGGAGCGTGGGCGCGTCCTTGGGGCCTGCCTCCCGGTAGAAGATCGAGAGCCCGTCGATCGCGATCGTGCGGTAGGCGGTCATCCGGTACGAATCGCCTGGTACTGCTCGTCGGTGACCTTCTCCATCCACTCGACGGTCTTTCCGTCGAGCGACTCGAGAATGGCGATGTGCGCCATCGCCGTCGCCGGCGCGGCGCCGTGCCAGTGCTTCTCGCCGGGCGGGCACCAGACGACGTCGCCCGGCCGGATCTCCTCGATCGGGCCTCCCCAGCTCTGGACGCGGCCGCAGCCGTCGGTCACGATCAGCGTCTGCCCGAGGGGATGGGTGTGCCACGCCGTGCGCGCGCCGGGCTCGAACGTGACGCTCAGGGCGGTCACGCGCGCCGGCGCCGGGGCCTTGTGGATGGGGTCGAAACGAACGGTTCCCGTGAAATTCTCGGCCGGCCCCCGGCCGGAAGGCTGCGAGCCGCTTCGCTTGATTTCCATGTGGCCATCCTATTTCCCGAATCTCTCGAACCGGTATGCGAGCTCCGGCCCGCCTCTTCCCTCGTAAGCGAGCCGCGCCACCAACAGCGCGAACGGCTCCGTGTAGCGGGCGATCGTCAGAGGGCCGGCGTCCACCGGATCGAAGGCCGCGTCACGGATCAAGCCGGCGGCCACGCGCTTGGCCTTCGCGTCGTCGCCGCAATACACGAGACTTGGCCGGCGGGCGCGGCGCCGCGCCTCGAAAACGCCGAAGAGCACCTCGCTCGGCACGGTGTTGAACGCGGACACGACGCGGGCTCTCGGAATCTTCTTCGCGAGCTGTTCCGCGCCGGAAGAAGTGTGCGCGACGACGAGCCGGCGATCGTCGTCGCTCATGGGCAGCGAGCAGCTCACCACCACCTTGCCCGACAGATCGCCCGCCTGCTTCATCACGTCATCGACCCGCGACCAGTGGACGGCGAGGAGGAGCGCGTCGGCTTCCTTCACGGCTTCGGCCGGCGTGCCCGCCCGAGCCTTGCCCCGCGCCTCACGCGCCAGCTTCCGGAGCTTCGCCTCGTCGCGCGCGTAGCTGAAGACGACCTCGTGGCCGGCGCGGGCGAAGATCGTCCCGAGCTTCGCGCCCATCAATCCGGAGCCCAGGATGCCGATGCGCATGAGCCCTCCCTCGCGGCGGTCGCCGAGAGGCCGAGGCTTGACCGCCGGCGAGCCGTCCGCTATTCTCCGCTGTCCTGCGGGAATAGCTCAGTGGTAGAGCGCCACCTTGCCAAGGTGGATGTCGCGGGTTCGACCCCCGTTTCCCGCTCCAGACCGTCGCTCCGCGCTACGCCCGCGACCTGCGGGCGTAGCGCATAGGCGGGCGTGTCGCCCAACGGACTCGCCCGCCTGATCCCGGCGCAGCGTTCTTCTCTTGTCCTGGATCTTCGGTTGACGATTGGTTATTACCGGGGACCGACCGGACGTGGCGGGCCGCGGCGGGTCGCGAGCGTTACAGGCTCTCGAGGCTCCAATCCGTTGGTGGATTCGACGGTGAAGAGGAAAACGCCCGCGCCGTTGGTGGCGGCATACAGTGCGCCGCCGGGACCAGGCGCGCGGGCAAGGGCGTTCACCCGGGGTTTCGTCAGGCCGCCATTCATCGGCGTCCAGCTCGCACCCCCGTCCGTGCTCACGAAGACTCCGCCGTTGGTCCCCGCGTAGAACGTCGACGGCGAATCCGGATCGAAGAGAAGCGCGAAGATCCCCGGGGCCGTCAGGCCGTTGGTCACCTGCGTTCCAAAGGTGATGCCGCCGTCGGTCGACTTGAAGAGGCCGCCGTCCGTGCCCGCATACACAACCTCGCGGGAGACCGGATCCTCGGCGACCGCAAAGACGATGCGGGAAGCCAGCGCGCCGCTCGTGAGCAGGTGCAACCCGCCCTGTCCACCGACCCTGGTCCCCCAGATTCCCGCGTCGGTGCCGATGAGGAGCGGAGAAGACGACGAGTGGGGATTGACCACGGCGGCATTGAAGACGGGAGGGAAGGTGCCCGTATCCCCGACGTAATAGTGGGGCCACGTCAATCCGCCGTCCGTGCTCTGGGCGATTGCGCCGTTCTGCTGGCCGAGTGGGGGGCCCACTCCGCCGACCGCGTAGACGGTCGAGGGTGAATCGGGGTCGATCGCGTACGCGTACGGGATGGGATTTTGCGGAGTGCCTTGCGTCCAGGTGACCCCGCCGTCGGTGCTCAGGAAGCCTCCGCCATCCGTGCCCGCGAGAATCGCCGAGGACCCCGGAACAGCCACAAGCGACCAGACGCTCACATCGGGCAGGGTATTGGTGGCGAGTGTCCAGCTTCCGCCGCCGTCCACGCTCCGGAAGATGCCGGTTTGCCCGCCCACATAGATCGTCGAGGGCGCCCTGGGATCGAGAGCGAGAGCGTAGGCGACGAGCGGCGTGAAGCCGGAATTCGCGGCCGCGCAGGTGACTCCCGCGTCGATGCTCTTGAAGAAACCGACTTGTGTCCCCACATAGAGATTCGACGGCGTCACAGGATCGATCGCTACCGACCAGACGATCTCAGGCGGTAGCCCACTTATGTTCCTTTCCCACCTCCCCACTCCGTTGACGCTCTTTAAGACCCCTGCATAGGTGCAGGCGTACACCGTGGACGGGGTCTGGGGATCGACCGCGACCCCGAAGAAAGCGTATGACTGTCCTCCGACGGCGTTCCAGCTCGCCCCGCCGTCGGTGGTCTTGAAAAGCCCCGCTTGCGACGCGGCGTAGATCGTCGAGGGCGACTTGGGGTCGATCGCGAGGGAATGGATGAGGTTGTTCGTAATGCCGATTGTGGCCGGCGTCCAGCTTGCGGCCGCATCGGTCGATCGAAAGACACCGGCGTTCGCCGTGCCCGCGTAAATCGTCGAGGGCGATTTGGGGTCAACTGCCAGAGCATTGACAAGCTGCGCGCCGAGCCCGACGCTCGCGCTCGTCCAACTCGCCGCGCCATCGATGCTCTTGAAGACGCCGCTGCCGGTTGCCGCATAGACCGTCGCGGGGGTCTGTGGATCAACGACCACCGCCTTGATGGGTCTTCCCGAAAGCCCCGTGCTGGCCTGAGCCCAGCTCGCGCCACCGTCGTCACTCTTGAAGACTCCCCGGTTGGTACCGGCATAGACCGTCGATGTCTGGATCGGATCGATCGCCAGCGCGAAGACATTGGCTCCTGCGACGCCGGAGAAAGACCAGCTGCCGCCGCCGTCTTCGCTTCTGAAGACGCCGGTGGCGAGGCCTCCCGCGTAAATCGTCGAGGTGAAGCGAGGATCGACAGCCAGAGCCATCACGATGCCGCCTTGCGGGCTGGCGCTCACCCAGTGACCGGCGTTGGGCTGCGCAAGCCCGGCACGGGGCAAACCTCCCAGAGCCGCGGTCGCGGCCAGGATCCGAATGGCTGAGAAACGCGACACGGGAGTTAGCCTACGGTCGCGGAATTGTACACTTGCTGCGGCCCAACGACTCGGGCCGGCGCGCGCGGAGGTGTGAAGGTCATCGGGAGCGCGAAGACGCTTCCGCCCGCAGTGCTTCGAGCACGTAGCAGGCGCCGGCGCCGTCGCGCATGTCGTTCTGCGCAAGCGCACGAGCCCATGAGGGGCCGACCGAGTACCGCGCGAAGCGGCTCGCTGACGATTCGGCCGCCGACGCTGACAAGCGGCGAAACTGCTCAGGATTTCGCAAGACGGCTGAGTCGTCGACTCCCGTTTCCCGCTCCAGTCCTCGATCACTCGCCAGCTCCCGAAGCCTGAGCCTGGGGGCTCGCGTTCTCGTTCTTGCTCTCGGTGCGGTGCCTGAGAGCGCCCCACTTCAGAGAGCACGCCTGGTGCTGGCCGGTATCGCTATGCCGGCGTCGATGTCGTCGCGTCCGACTCGCCGCGTTGCTCGCGCACCTCGCGCGAAAAGAGCGTGATTGACGGATCACCGAGGAATCGAAGGAGCAATCGGCTCCACGACCGATGGAAGACGAGACCGTCGTACGCCTCGGGCGCTGTCTTGCGGATCCGTGGAAGGCGATTCCAGGGAACCGACGGGAAGTCGTGGTGCTCGTTGTGATACCCGACGTTGAAAGCGACGTTGTTGAGCGGACCGTAATAGCTGTACGTCTCCTGGGGCGGCTCGAACACGTAGTGCTCCTGGATCCACCGGGCGCCCAGCGGATGCAGCCCGAGGCCGAAGAAGACCGACAGGAGAAGGTAGAAGAAGGCCTTCGGGCCCATCCAGGCGAAGACGGCGCCATCGAACGCGATCTGAATCAGGAAGTTCAAGACCACCCAGCGGTCGACCGGGCGAATTTCGCGAAGCCTCGGCGGGCGCGTGATCTGAAAGATCGGAAAGAGGAGCATCCACACGGCCTTGCCGAGAGGGGAGTGCCCGATCAGTCGCGCTTCCCACCGATTGGGCACGTCCGCATCGAGCTCGTAGACCCCCTGATACGCGTGGTGCTTCAGGTGGTACCGCTGGAAGGAGACCGCGCTCGGCAGGATGTGCGGCAGGTTCGCCACAATTCCCGCGAAGGTATTCCAACGGGGCTCGCGAAAGAGCAGGTTGTGCGTGCATTCGTGGATCATCACCCAGAGGGCGTGGCTGGCGAACGCACCGATGAGGATCGCGGTGCCAATCACCAGCGGCCACGACTGCGACCGGAGAAGGAAGGCGAGAGCGAGCTGCAGGCTGACTGCCCCGAGGATGATCGCCAGACTGAAAGGATTGACGCCGATGAGGCGCCGGATTTCGGGGTGCGCGCCGAGAATGTGCGCGGTCCGTCTGCGATGAGGCGGCGGCCCGGAGGAGTGCAGGAAATCGTCTCTCATCACGGACCCGTTGCGCGGCCGGGAGGAGCGAGGGCGTCCGTCGAGACGGACCATGAGCGGAAGATGTTGGCGGTGCCGTCGCGAGAAGTGGTCATCTCGTGCAGGTTTTACTCCCGCACGATGCATCAGGCAAGAAGGCGCCCCTCCCCGCGATCTCCCGTCGTAAGGGACGGTACCCGCGTGCAGCGGGAATTCGGTCCTTGTTCGGACTCGATCGGGCGACGAGGGGCGTCAACTCGCCTCCATGGATCATTTGCCGCGTGGGCGGTCGGTCCTCCTTCGAGGCGTCGTCACCTTTCCTTCGCTGCTCTAGTCTCGGCGTTCAAGTCCCGCTCAGTCAAATCCCCAGACCTTGACGGTCGCCGTCTGTGCATCGCCAAGGATCTTGTACTGGACCGTAACAGCCTTGAGGCGGCCCTTGCGTCCCGGAGCATCCTTCGGAGCGGTTTGTCCTCCGGCCTTCACGACGCCGACATCCGTCATCGTGTCGTCGGAACGATTGTCCCAGTGGAGGACGACCTTCGTGATCTGCACGTCAGCGCCGTCGACAGAGATCTTCGCCTGCTTGACGTCCTTCTTCCACCGCCCGCCTTCGCTCTTGATCTCCACGCTGGGATCGGCGGACTTGATCGTCTGCTGGCCGAGCACGAACCACTCGTCAGCAGCTCTGGCGGTGTCCACGGCGCCGAACATGACGACGACGAACGCGACAACGAAAACGGCCATCAAAGTGCGAATCTGGATCTTCATCTTCCTCTTCCTTTCTAGTCCCCGGGGTCAAATCAAGGATCGCTGTCTCGCGATTGCAGAGATTTCAGAGCAGCGGGGAGGCGAACGGTTTGACCAACCGTCAGCTCCGCGGAAGACAGCGACGAGCATCGTCAACATGAATGCCCCCGGCCCTCGCTCCGGCTGCGTCTCCCCCGGGTCTTCACGCCGTCGGCCTGGCTTGGCGCCATGCTATCAGTCCTCGACTCGGGTTGTGGGCCTGGCTTCGGCCTGGTCTTCCGAGGAATAGGATCGCGGCAGAAGGAGGAGCGAATGGCCGAAGTCCGCAACGTCGTTCTCGTCCACGGAGGTTTTGTCGATGGGTCCGGCTGGGAAGGGGTCTACAAGTTGTTGAGGAAGGACGGGTACAACGTGAGCGTCGTTCAGAATCCGACGATCTCGCTTGCGGACGATGTCGCCGTGACCAGGCGCGTCCTCGACAACCAGAAGGGGCCCGCGGTCCTGGTCGGCCACTCCTACGGCGGTGCCGTCATTACCGAGGCGGGAACTCATTCGAGCGTCGCGGCGCTCGTCTACATCACCGCGTTCGCGCCGGACAAGGGCGAGTCGGTGTCCTCACTCATCAAGGATCCGCCGCCCGGCGCGCCAGTGCCGCCGATCCTCCCGCCGCAAGACGGGTTTCTGTTCCTCGACAAGGCGAAGTTCCCGGCCTCGTTCGCGGGGGACGTGGATCCGGAGAAGGCGGCGTTCATGGCCGACTCTCAGGTCCCCTGGGGCGTCGAGGCGCTCGGCGGCGCGATCAGCCAGCCCGCGTGGAAGACGAAGCCGAGCTGGTACCTGGTGGTCGACGGATGACCGAATGATCCCGCCGCCGGCGCAGCGAATCATGTCGAAGCGCGCCGGCTCGACGGTCGTCGAGGTCCCGGGGAGCCATTCGATCTACGTATCCCGGCCCGATGCCGTCGCGAGCCTGATCGCGAAGGCCGCGAAGGGACTCTAGGCACGGATTTCTTCTTTGCTCGATCCCGTTACCGCGATTGGGTGACGACTCCCTGTCCTTCTCTGGTTTCGAAGGTGAATCGGATATCGAAATACGTGGCTACGGCATTCTCGCTTTTCAGGATCTTGTAGGCTGGCTTCCCGCTGCCGTCATCGGGGCTGGTCTCGAAAGTCCGCTGAACGGCGGGAGCGAATTTCCAGCTCTCAACAGCTGCTCGGATCGCTCGCTCGAACTCCGCTCGATGCGTTGCATCGACTTGATCGGTCCCGCCGCTCGCGCCGATATTCGCGACATGGCCGCTCGAGTCGAGGCTGAGGCGCATGACGATCCGCTGCGGAGGCAGCCCGAGACTCAACAGATTCGGCGGATAGATCGGAGGCAGGTTGTCGCGCGACGGCGATGCGGGAATGAACTCGCGCTTCGATACCATCGAGGACGCGGTCGGATTCGCGCCAGGGACCGCCTCATAGCTTGCCTGGCCGGTGCGGGAGGGTTCCATCGCCGGCGTGCCCGAGGTTGTGTGACAGCCCGCGACGAATCCCGACATGCCACACAACCAGAATGCGGCAGCCGTCCGACCCGAGAAGAATCTTCGCCACTGCTTTCGCATCGCGGCTCCACGAAACTCTTCTCCTACGGACCTCGACGAGCGCTTCCGAGCGCTTACTCCGCCAGCACCTTGTGAACGAGCTGGATGCAGACGGAGCCTTCGCCGACGGCCGCGGCAACGCGCTTGACGCTACCGGCGCGGACGTCGCCGACGGCGAAGACGCCGGGCCGGTTCGTTTCGAAGAGGAGGGGAGGCCGGCGGAGAGGCCAGCCGGATGCCGCGAGATCGGATGGCTGGAGATCCGGCCCCACCTTCACGAACCCCTTCTCGTCGAGCGCCACGCAGCCTTCGAGCCAGCCCGTGTTCGGGTTCGCGCCGGTCATCATGAACACGTGGCGAATGGGCACCGTGGTGAGCTTTCCATCCGCTGAGTTCGACCAGGTCACGCTCTCCAGGCTGTCGTTTCCTTCGAGCGCGACGATCCGGGTGTGCGTCTTGATTTCGATGTTGGATGTTTCCTCGATCCGGCGGATCAGGTAGCGCGACATCGTCTCCGAGAGTCCCGGTCCCCGGATCAGCATGTACACGCGCCGCCGGCCCTCGGAGAGAAAGATCGCGGCCTGACCCGCGGAGTTCGCGCCTCCGACGACGATGACGTCTTCTCCCTGGCAGAGAAGCGCCTCCACGGGCGTCGCGCCGTAATACACGCCGACTCCTTCGAAACGGGAGAGGTTCGGGAGCTCGGGCCTGCGGTACTTCACGCCCGTGGCGATCACGACGGATCGCGCGGCCACGCCGACCTCGGGGCCGAGGGCGATGCGATAGGGCCGGCGGCCGCATTCGAGCGCAACGGCCGTCCGCGCCACGACGAGCTCCGCCCCGAACTTCTGGGCCTGCAGCAGCGCGCCGCTCGCCAGGTCCTGGCCGGAGACGCCCGTGGGGAATCCGAGATAGTTCTCGATGCGTGAGCTCGAGCCCGCCTGCCCTCCCGGCGCGGACGATTCCAGGACGAGCACGTCCAGACCCTCCGACGCCCCGTAGACCGCGGCCGCCAGCCCCGCGGGACCCGCGCCGATGACGACCAGATCGCGCACGACGTCGCGGCTCAGGCGGCTGAGACCGAGGCAGTCGGCGACTTCTTCGATCGTCGGCTTCTTCAAGACCTGCCTGCCGCTGCAGATCAGGACGGGCACGTCGTCGACGCCCACGCCGAAACCCTCGAGCGTCGTCTGAACCCCCGCGTCGTGGTCGGCGTCGAGGTACGTGTAGGGTTGGTTGTTCCGTGTCAGAAACTCCTGCAGCGTCAGAGTTCCCGCGGAGTGTCGGGATCCGATGAGCGCGACGTTTCCGGCGTTCCGCGTCATGAGCAGGGCGCGGCGGAGGATGAAGGCCCGGAGAAAGATCTGGCTCAACTCCGGGTCGGTCACGATGAGACGGCGTACGCGCTCCGCGGGAACCTCGAGGACGCGCCCCGCGCGGCGCGCCCGCGCGCGAACGACCGCCGGATGGCCGGCAATGAGATCGACGTCGCCGGAGAAGTTGCCGGGCCGGTGGACCGTCACGGGCGCATCGCCGTCGGAAAGGATCTCGATCTCGCCGGCGAGCACGACCATGAGCGGCCGATTCGTGCCGCCCGGCTCGAACAGGATCTCGCCGGCTTCGACCGAACGTTCGCTGCCGAGCGGCGCGATCCGGGCGATCTGGGCCGCCGTCAACGTCGGGAAGATGTCCCGCTCGGGAGCGCCCGCCGGAGGGCCTTCCGCACTCACGTCTTGGATCCAACCGCGAATGGGGGGCGCGCTGCAACCGGCTCGCGGGAAAGCGCGTCTTCAACTTCGCGTGCTGCTGATAGGCTTCGGATTCGACCGGAGGCTCCATGAGTGACGATCCGGAATCGGGCTCTCCCAAACCCACCCGGCGGAAATTTCTTCTCACCACGGGAACGTCGGCCGCCGGCGCCGTCGTGGCGGCCTGCGCGCCGATGCAAGCCAGGACTCCCGTGCCGAGCGCCCCGCTCGCGAAAACCGCGGATGCGCCGAGCATCGAGGGCGCGGTCCCGGTCACGCTGCGCATCAACGGCAAGGAACATGCGGCTTCGCATCGACCCTCGGACGACGCTCCTCGATTGCCTCCGCGAGACCGTCGGTCTGACCGGCACGAAGAAGGGCTGCGATCACGGGCAATGCGGCGCATGCACGGTGCACGTGAACGGCCGGCGCGTGAACTCGTGTCTCAGCCTGGCGCTGATGCACGACGGGGAGGAGATCACGACGATCGAGGGCCTCGGGCACGCCCGACGCCTTGCATCCGATGCAGGCGGCGTTCCTCGCCTGCGACGGGTATCAGTGCGGATATTGCACGTCGGGCCAGATCATGTCGGCCGTCGCATTGCTCAGGGAGCCCTGCGGCCCCGACGATGCGGCCGTGAAGGAGCTGATGAGCGGCAACATCTGCCGCTGCGGCGCCTATCCCAACATCGTGGCGGCGATCCAACAGAGTCCGCAAGAACGCCTAGCCAGGCGCAGGAGCGATCCATGCACACCTTCGAATTCATCCGGCCACCCGATGCCGCGGCGGCGGTCGCGGCAGCCGCGCAAGTCGAAGACCGCCCAGCAGGGCGCGCGTGGGGACGTCCGGTTCATCGCCGGCGGGACGACGCTGCTCGACCTGATGAAGCTGAACGTCGAGACGCCGGCGCGTGCTCGTCGACATCAACCGCTTGCCGCTCGACAAGATCGAAGCGACGCCCGAGGGCGGCCTGAAGATCGGCGCGACTGTGCGGAACTCCGACCTCGCCCACCATCCGGCGGTGCAACGAGACTATGCCGTGCTGTCGCAGGCGCTTCTCTCGGGCGCCTCGGCCCAGCTTCGCAACATGGCGACGACGGCCGGCAACCTGCTCCAGCGGACGCGCTGCATGTACTTCCGCGACACCGCCATGCCCTGCAACAAGCGCGAGCCGGGCACGGGCTGCCCCGCCATCACGGGCAGCAACCGCACGCTCGCCGTCCTCGGCACGAGCGAGCAATGCATCGCGACCAATCCCGTCGGACATGTGCGTGGCGATGGCGGCACTGGAGGCGACGATCCACGTCAGGGACCCGGGGGCGCGCGCGCGGTCCCGATCGGCGACTTCCACCTCCTGCCCGGGAAATACGCCGCACCGCGAGACCGTGCTGGAGCCGGGCGACCTCATCACGCACGTCACGCTCCCGCCGCCCGTCGCCGGAAGCAAGCAGGTGTACCTGAAGCTGCGCGACCGAGCGTCGTACGAGTTTGCCCTGGCGTCGGCGGCGGTCGTGATGACGGTCGCGGGCGGGAAAGTGACCCGGGCACGGATCGCGCTCGGCGGCGTGGGGACCAAGCCCTGGCGGTCACCCGAGGCCGAGGCGGCGCTCGTCGGACAGCCGGCGGACGCCGGCGAGATTCCGCACGGCGGCGGAGGCGGCGCTGCGCGGCGCCAAGCCGCAGAGCGAGAACGGATTCAAGATCGAGCTGGCGAAGCGCTGCCTCGCGCACGCGCTGCAGACGGCCGCGACGACGACCTGATTCTCTCGAGAGGACGCAACCATGCCCACAGACAATCGAGATCCCGCCGACCTCATCGATCGGCCGCGACACGCCGCGCGTGGACGGTCCGCTGAAGGTGACCGGGACGGCGCAGTACGCCTCCGACTTCCACTTTCCCGGGCTGCTCTATGCCGTGCCGGTCGAGGCGACGATCGCCAACGGCCGCGTGACCGCAGCTCGACACGGCCGCGGCGGAGAAGATGCCCGGCGTGCGCGCGATCTTTCACCGCGAGAACATCGGGAAGATCTTCCGCTCCGCCCAGGGGCAGGGGTTCGAAGGCATCATCGACGAGCGCCGGCCGCCGTTCGAGGACGACGTCGTTCGCTACTACGGGCAGTACATCGCTCTGGCCGTCGCCGACACGTTCGAGAGCGCCAAGGCCGCCGCCGACGCGGTCCGGGCGACCTACGCGAGGGACAAACCCAACGTCGAGACCGAATCTCGAGGCCGACGACGAGCCGGACGTCGTCGCCACCACCTTCGCACCCGACCAAGCGCCTGCAGAGCGAGCGCGGGGATCGCCGACGGCGCCTTCGCGACGGCGCCGGTCAAGCTCGACCAGACCTACGTCACGCCCACCGAGACGCACAACCCCATCGAGCTGCACGCGACGACCGCGATCTGGGATGGCCCGATGCTGACCATCTACGAGGAATCGCAGGGGGTCTTCAACCTGCAGGAGCGTTCTCGCGCAGATGTTCGGCCTGCCCAAGGAGAACGTCCGGGTCATCACGAAGTTCGTCGGCTCGGGCTTCGGCAGCAAGCTCTGGCCCTGGACGCATTGCGCGCTCGCCGTCGCGGCGGCGCGGCAAGCTCGACAAGCCGGTCAAGCTGGTCCTCAGCCGCAAGATGATGTTCCAGTCGGTCGGCCACCGTCCCCGCACCCAGCAGCGCGTCCGCCTCGGCGCCACGCCGGACGGCAGGCTCGTCTCGCTCCAGCACGACTACGTCAACGAGCACGCCATGCTCGACAACTACCACGAGGACTGCGGCGAGGCGACGGCGTTTCAGTACAGCGTGCCGAACCTGCGCGTGGCCTTCGGGCGCGCGCGGCGGAACGTCGGCTCGCCGACTCCGATGCGCGGCCCCGGCGCCGTGCCCGGGCTCTACGCGACCGAGTCGGCGATGAACGAGCTGGCCGATCAGCTGAAGATCGACCCCGTCCGGCTCCGCGTCCTGAACGAGCCGAAGATCGACGAGTCGAACGGGCTTCCGTTCTCGTCGCGTCATCTGCTCGAGTGCTTCGAGCTCGGCGGAGAGAAGTTCGGCTGGTCCAGGCGCACGCCGGAAGTCGGCTCGATGAAGCGCGACGGCCTGACCTCGGGTGGGGGATGGCCGGTTGCGCCTGGATCGCGGCGCGGTTCGCCGCCGAAGCCAGCGTTGCAGCTCCGCGACGACGGCACGGCCCGCGTCGCCTGCGGCACGCAGGACATCGGGACCGGCACGTACACGATCCTCGCGCAGCTGGCCTCGCAGAGGACCGGGCTGCCGCTCGAGAAGATCGAGGTCGTGCTCGGCGACACGACGCTCCCGGAGGGGCCGATCTCGGGCGGGTCGATGGTGACCGGCTCGGTGGTCCCGGCCGTTTTTGCGGCGGCCGACAGCGCGATCGCGTCAGCTGCTGGCGATCGCGACGAAAACGCCAGGGATCGCCGTTCGAGAAGCGCAAGCCCGACGAGCTCGAGCTTCGAGGCGGGCCGCGTGTTCGTCAAGGCCGACGGTCCGGCCGGGGGAGTGCCGTTCGGCGACCTGCTGCGGCGCGCCAACGTCCACGTCGTCAGCGGGCAGCGGCAAGGACCCGAGGCGACGCTTCGGCAATCCGAAGCCGAAGTTTTCGACGCACTCGTTCGGCTGCCACTTCGTCGAGGTGACATGGCAGCCCGAGATCGCCCGGCTGCGCGTCAGCCGCGTCGTGACCGTCATCGACGCGGGGCGCATCCTCAACCCGCTGGCCGGCCGGAATCAGATCGAGGGCGCGGTCGTGATGGGAATCGGCATGGCGCTGTTCGAGCACACGGTCTACGATCCCGCAGAACGGCGCGCCGATCAACAGCAACCTGGCCGACTACATCGTGGCGGTCAACGCCGACGCGCCGCCGATCGACGTGCACTTCCTGGATTACCCGGACAAGGAGATCAACGAGCTCGGCGCGCGCGGGATCGGCGAGATCGGCCTGGCCGGCATGGCCGCCGCCATCACGGCGGCGGTCCACCACGCGACCGGCGTTCGGGTGCGGGAGCTGCCGGTGAAGATCGAGCATCTCCTGGCGTGAGACAGGTGCCTCGCCGCGAGCGTGCGCACGGCGAGTCCAATGACGAGCAGGCGGGCATCAGCCAGGACGTCGCAGAAAGAAGGCGTTCGCCCCCACCAGTTGGGGCAAGACAATTTCCGAACGATCCGGGCCGAGGATGTGGACTGGAAGCCGTTCGCGGCGTTCCCGCCCTCCGTTCGTCTTGCCGTTCTCGTGGGACAGCTTTCGCAGGAAGCTCCTTACACGATCCGCGTGAAGGTGCCCGGAGGCGTGAAGCTCATGCCGCACAGGCACCCCGAGGATCGGGTCTACACGGTCATTTCCGGCGTCTTCTACATCGGCCTCGGCGACCGGTTCGAAGCGGACAAGCTGGAGGCGTATGCGCCGGGCAGCGTGATCGTCCTGCCGGGCAACACGCCCCACTTCCACTGGGCCAGATCCGGCGACTACATCACGCAGGTGACGGGCATCGGGCCCCTCGGCGTCGAGTATGTGAACCCCGAAGATGATCCAAGGAACGGTCGCCCCGGGATGTGACGACGAGATCGGGATTGCCGTGAAAAGCCGGAGGCCTGGGTCGAGGCGGGGATGCCCTGCGAGCGAACAAGGGATGATCCTCGCTTCCGGCGTCTCAGCGCCGCAGCCGCTGCTCCAGCGCCTCCGCCCGTTTCTGGGCCTCGGCCAGTGCCTCCTCCGCGGGAGAGTGCCCGCCGCGCCCGTACTCCGCATTGGCGAACGCGACCCAGTCGGGCATCTCGAGGGCGAAGGCTTCGATGTCTGATTCGTTGACCCGCTCGATCGAGAAAATGTGCCCGTCCCAGTGGAGATCGCCGGCGCGGACGGTTTGCGTGCCGAAGGGGGCTTTCTTCAGGAGCTCCACCCAGTGCGCGGGCGGGGTGGGCGAGGGCTGCCACGCGATGAGGAAGCTGGTCACAAAGTCCTGCTTCGTCAATTCTCCCGTCTTGCCGGCGAAGGGCACCACGTGGGGACGAACCCTGGGGTGGCCCATGCGGATGGTGATCTCCGCGGACTCTTTGCCGGACTCTGCCCCGGACCGGAAGGGCTTCTCCTCAAAAGGGGGCATTTCTGTACGACGCCTCCCGAGTTTGAATCGGCCGGGATCATAACTTGTAAAGAAGGGGTGAAGCCCACCGACACTTTCGTACATATGGACTCCCTAGCACGCGACTGCTGTGATCCGGCCCAGCTCCGCTCGTGATCGGCCTCGAGAAGGACGAGGCGACCCGTTTGACGTGAACGGAGAGAAAAGGAGGAGGGTTCCATGAGAACGACGCGATTCCTCGGCGTAACGATCCTGATCGTCGGGAGCGGTCTGGCGGCGGGCGTGGCGCAGCCATAGCAGCCGATGACCACGCGCACCGATCTCCAGCGGCACGATCTCAGCGTCCCCGGGCACGAGGCCGTTCAGGCCATCGTCGGTTTCGACCAGGGAGTGGCCGCTCCCCGGCACACGCATCCCGGCGAAGAGATCATCTACGTCCTCGAAGGCACGCTGGAATATCAGGTGGAGGGGCAGCCCCCGAAGACCCTCAAGGCGGGCGACGTCCTGTTCGTCCCGGCGCGAACGGTCCACTCGGCGAGGAACGTCGGCACGGGTCACGCCGCGGAGCTCGCCACGTACGTGGTCGAAAAAGGAAAGCCACTTCTCGTTCCCGCCCCATGAGCGCCGGAGTCCTCGACACGAACCAACGGAGGCCACGATGAGCAGCACACGCCCAATCGACATGAAGCTCGAGGTCGTCGTCATCCCCGTCTCGGACGTCGATCGCGCAACCCGGTTCTACGAGAGTCTCGGCTGGAGGCAGGACGTCACGCCGCCGGGCTCCGGCATCGTCCAGTTCACGCCGCACGGTTCCGGTTGCTCGGTCCAGTTCGGCGCAGGTCGCACGACGGCCACGCCGGGGTCCGCTCAGGGCCTTTGGTTGATCGTGTCCGACATCCAGGCCGCCCTGGACAAGCTCGCCGCGGCCGGCGGCGCGGCGGACGAGGTCTTCCACATCGGCGACAACGGCAAGGCGAGCGGCCTCGATCCGGAGCGCCGCAGCTACCGGTCGTACGCGCAGTTCCGCGATCCGGACGGCAACCGCTGGCTCTTCCAGGAGATCACGACGCGCCTTCCCGGTCGGATCGATTCTGCCGAGACGACGTTCGCCACCGCGTCGGACCTGGCGGCCGCGATGCGGCGCGCGGAGGCCGCGCACGGCGAGCACGAGAAGCGCACCGGCGTGAGAGACGCGAACTGGTCGGACTGGTACGCCGAGTACATGGTGGCGGAGCAGTCCGGCGGGAAATTGCCGGTCTGAGAACGCCATGAATCTGAATGTTCTGTTGCCTTCGCTGCTCGAGCTTCGAGATCCCTCGCTCCTTGTCCTCCGCCTGGTCGTGGCCGCCGTCTTCGGGGCGAGCGGCTACTACCACGTGATGGACCCGGTCGGCCGGGCGAAGAGCATCGAGCTCTCCCCGGCTGCGACGCGCGCTCTCGGAGCGGCGGAGGTCCTGGGGAGCCTCGGCCTGGTCACCGGAATCCTGATCCAGCCGGCGGCGATCGGCCTGATTCTCGTGGGCCTGGGAGCGATCCAGAAGAAGGCGTTCCGGTGGAAGACCGGCTTCTGGGGAGAGAAGGCCAGCGGCTGGCACTACGACCTGATGCTCATTTCCATGAACCTGGTCATCGCCGCGACCGCCGGCGGCCGCTGGGTCCTCATGGACGCGCGCTCATGAGCGTTCAAGGGAGGATCCCAGCCTTGCGATTTGACGTTCTGCAAGCAGAGGGAGAGAGACGATGCCCACAGACAAAGACACGCCAACCGGGATGCTGTCGCGCCGCGCCCTGCTGGTGAACGGCACGGCGATGGCGGCCGTCGCCACCCTGCCCAACGCTTCCAAGGCCGCGCAAAAGGAGAACGCCGTGACGACCGCAACGACCACGGAGCAGAGCACCCCGGCGGCCGTGGAGAAGACGGCCGTTCGTCCCTTTACGGTGACGGCCGTTTCCGACGCGGACCTCACGGATCTGCGCAAGCGGATCAACGCGACGCGGTGGCCCGACCGCGAGTACGTCCCGGACGACACTCAGGGCGTGCAGCTCGAGACGACGCAGAAGCTCGCGCGCTATTGGGGGACCGATTACGACTGGCGCAAGTGCGAGGCGAGACTGAAGGCGCTGCCGCACTTCATCACGGAGATCGACGGGCTCGACATCCATTTCATCCACGTTCGCTCGAAGCACGAGAACGCGCTGCCGATGATCGTCACGCATGGCTGGCCCGGCTCGGTCATCGAGCAGCTGAAGATCATCGATCCGCTGACCAATCCCACCGCGCACGGCGGGACCGCGGCGGACGCCTTCCATCTCGTGATCCCGTCGCTGCCGGGCTACGGTTATTCGGGCAAGCCGACGGCGCCGGGGTGGAATCCCCCGCGCATCGCGCGGGCCTGGGCGACGCTGATGCAGCGCCTCGGTTACACGCGGTACGTGGCGCAGGGTGGCGATTGGGGGAACGCGGTCACGGAGAACATGGCCGTGCAGCAGCCGCCCGGATTGCTCGGCATCCACACCAACATGCCGGCGACGGTTCCCGCCAACGTCTCTCAAGGCGCTCGCGCGGGGGGAGGCGCCGCCCGCCGACCTGACGCCCGAGGAGCGCAACGCGTGGGACCAGCTCGCCTTCTTCAACAACAGGGCCTCGGCTACGCCATCGAGATGAACAACCGGCCGCAGACGCTGTACGGGATCGTCGATTCCCCCGTCGGCCTCGCGGCCTGGATGTGCGACCACGACGCGCGCAGCCAGCAGATGATCGCCCGCGTCTTCGACGGGAAGACGGAGGGGCTGACACGCGACGACGTCCTCGACAACGTCACTTCTACTGGTTCACGAACACCGCGATCTCCTCGGCGCGCCTCTACTGGGACAACGCGCACCACCCGACGGGAGGATTCTTCGACGCCCAGGGGCATCAAGATCCCGGTCGCCGTGAGCGTCTTCCCCGACGAGCTCTATGCGGCCCCGCGAAGCTGGGCGGAGAAGGCGTATCCGAAGCTCATCCACTACAACAAGCTCCCCAAGGGCGGCCACTTCGCGGCCTGGGAGCAGCCGGAGTTCTTCGTCTCCGAGATGCGCGCGAGCTTCCAGTCGCTCCGGTAGTCAGAGATATGAGATCGAAGGCTCGCGGGCTCGTCACGGCGCTCGTGGGCGCGTTCGCGATGGGGTTCGGGGTTGGAGCGGAGGACTCGAGGATGCCGACGGCGATCCCTCTGCCGGTTGAAGGCGAGCTACCGTCGCTCGGCGGCGCGACCGCGTGGATCAACTCCCCGCCGCTGACCCCGGCCAGCCTGCGCGGCAAGGTCGTCGTGATCGATTTCTGGACCTACACCTGCGTCAACTGGCTGCGGACGCTGCCGTACGTTCGTGCCTGGGCGGCGAAGTACGGGGACCGAGGGCTCGTCGTGATCGGCGTGCACACTCCGGAGTTCTCGGTCGAGCATGACCTCACCGGCGTGCGCCGCGCCGCGTCCGAGATGCGGGTCGAGTACCCGATCGCCGTCGACAACGACTATGCAGTCTGGCGCGCCTTCCACAACGAATATTGGCCGGCGCTCTACATCGCCGATGCGCAGGGACGCATTCGTTTCCACCACTTCGGCGAGGGAGAGTACGAACGATCCGAAAGAGCGATCCAGCGACTGCTGCTCGAGGCGGGAGCGAAAGGCGTCGAACGCGATCTGGTGTCGGTCGATCCCCGCGGCCCGGAGGTCGCGGCGGACTGGAGCGACGTGAAGTCCCAGGAGAACTACGTCGGCTACGAAAAGAGCCAGGGGTTTGCATCGCGCGGCGGCGCCGTGCGGGACGAGCGCCACGTCTACGCCGCGCCCACACAACTGCGACTGAACGAGTGGGCGCTCGCGGGCGACTGGACGGTGCGGGGGGAGCCGATTCGGTCGAACGCGGCCGGAGGGCGAATCGTGTACCGCTTTCACGCGAGAGACCTCAACCTCGCCATGGGCCCCGGCGAGCGCGGCGTGCCGGTGCGATTTCGCGTGCGGATCGATGGCCGGCCTCCGGGCGCCGCGCACGGGTCGGACGTCGACGCGCAGGGCAACGGCACGGTCTCGGAGCCGCGGCTGTACCAGCTGATCCGCCAACCGAAGCCCATCGCCGACCGGGAGTTCGAGATCGAGTTCCTGGACGCGGGCGTCGAGGCATACGTGTTCACCTTCGGTTGATCCCAACAGTCTTCGAGGGAGGTGACGAAAATGAACGATGACGAGCACCTGGATCGCCGCCGCTTCCTGGGCGCTGCGGCTCTGGCGGCCGCGGCCGCGGAGCTCGGACTGGTCCGCTCTTCGACCGCACAAACGACGAAGGCCGGCGTCCCCCGGCCGTTCGGACCGGTCAAGCAGATCGATGCCGGCGTCCTGAACGTGGGCTATGTCGATGCCGGGCCCGCCGGCGGCCCCGCCGCGATTCTGCTGCATGGCTGGCCCTACGACATCCACAGCTTCGCCGAGGTCGCGCCCCGGCTCGCGTCGTCGGGCTATCGGGTGATCGTCCCGCACCTGCGCGGCTACGGCTCGACCCGGTTCCTCTCGAGCGAGACGGCCCGCAACGGCCAGCCATCTGTCGTCGCCGTCGACGTCGTCGCCCTCATGGATGCCTTGAAGATCGAAAAAGCGATCCTCGCCGGCTTCGATTGGGGAGCGCGCACGGCCGACATCGTCGCCGCTCTGTGGCCGGAACGCTGCAAGGGGCTGGTCTCCGTGAGCGGCTATCTCATCGGCAGCCAGGAAGCGGGCAAGGCGCCGCTGCCGCCGGCGGCCGAGCTCCAATGGTGGTACCAGTACTACTTCGCGACCGAGCGGGGCCGCGTCGGCTACGAGAAATACCGTCACGATTTTGCAAAGCTCATCTGGCAGCTCGCCTCTCCGAAATGGAGCTTCGACGACGCCACGTTCGACCGGAGCGCAGCCGCCTTCGACAATCCGGACCATGTCGCCGTCGTGATCCACAACTACCGCTGGCGGCTCGGCCTGGCGGAGGGCGAGCGGAAGTATGACGATCTCGAGAGGCGCCTCGCCGAGGCGCCGGTCATCGCCGTGCCCACGATCACGATGGAGGGCGACGCCAACGGGGCGCCGCACCCGGAGCCTGCCGCCTATGCCAAGAAGTTCTCGGGCAAGTACGAGCACCGGACCATAACCGGCGGCGTCGGCCACAACCTGCCGCAGGAAGCACCGGAGGCGTTCGCGAAAGCGGTCATCGACGTCGCCGGCGGCGCCTCGTGAGGCTTTGTTTCGAAGAAGGGAGCTGCCATGAGTTTCATCACCACCAAGGACGGCACGCAGATCTTCTACAAGGACTGGGGCAAGGGGCAGCCCATCGTCTTCAGCCACGGCTGGCCGCTCTCGTCCGACGACTGGGACACGCAGATGCTGTTCTTCCTCGAGGCCGGGTATCGCGTCATCGCCCACGACCGGCGCGGCCACGGCCGCTCCACCCAGACGAGCGACGGCCATGACATGGATCACTACGCCGACGACCTCGCAGCCTTGACCGCGCATCTCGATCTCAAGGGCGCCGTCCACGTCGGCCACTCGACCGGCGGCGGCGAAGTGGTGCACTACCTGGCGCGGCACGGAGAGAGTCGCGTGGCGAAAGCGGCGATCCTGAGCGCGGTGCCGCCTCTTATGGTGAAGACGCCGGCCAATCCGGGCGGGCTGCCCAAGGAAGTGTTCGACGATCTTCAGGCGCAGCTCGCCGCCAGCCGAACCCGGTTCTACTACGACCTGCCCGCGGGCCCGTTCTACGGTTACAACCGGCCCGGCGCGAAGCCGTCTCCGGCCGTCATCTGGAACTGGTGGCGCCAGGGAATGATGGGCGGCGCGAAAGCGCACTTCGACGGGATCGTCGCCTTCTCGCAGACCGACTTCACCGAGGATCTGAAGAAGATCGCCGTGCCGGTCCTGGTGATGCACGGCGACGACGACCAGATCGTGCCGTACGCGGATTCCGCGCCCCTTTCGGCGAAGCTGCTGAAGAACGGCACACTGAAGACCTACCACGGCTTTCCGCACGGAATGCCGACGACGGAGGCCGAGACGATCAACCGAGACCTGCTGGCGTTCTTGAAGAGCTGACGCGCGGGCCGTCCGCCTCGGATCCGAGGTGCGATTCTTGCAACGCCTCACGGGGCCGGAGGAATTCCCGATGACGCCGCGCTCTTCGAACGCCGAAACGGAGCTCCTGATCGTCGGCGCTGGTCCGGTCGGCTTGTTCCTCGCCAGCGAGTGCGCGCGCCGTGGGATGCGCTATCGCCTGGTCGAAGAGCGGGCCACACAATCCGAGCACTCGAAAGCGCTCGCGATCTTCCCGCGGACGCTCGAGATCTTCGACATGGCAGGGATCGCCGCGCCGTTTCTGGAGGCGGCCAACCGCGTGACGTCGGTCGCGGTCCAGACCCGCGAACGAACGCTCGCCCGCATGCACTTCGCGCCCGAACAGACCCGGTACGCGTTCGTCGCGATGGTTCCCCAGGACGTGACGGAGAAGCTCCTCGCGGCGGAGTTGCGGCGTCGGGGAGGAACCGTCGAGTACGAGACGAAGTTCGTGTCCGCCGAGGAGAACGGTGGATCGATCCGGGCCATCCTCGAGCGCAAGGGCGAGCCGGTCGAGATTCGCGCGTCCTTTGTCATCGGATGCGACGGGGCGCACAGCGCGGTTCGCCATCTGTTGAACATTCCCTTCGAGGGCGCGGCGTACAAGGACTCGTTCGTGCTCGCGGATGTCGAGACGAACGACGCATTCCCGGCGTCGGAGCTGGAGCTCTGCCCGAGCGAGTTCGGCCCCGTGGCCATCTTTCCCATGAGTGCAACCCGGCGGCGCATCGTCGCTTCGATCGATCGGGTCGAGGACGGGGCGCCGTCCCTGCCGCTCGTGCGGCGCATTCTGGCCGAGCGCGCGCCGGCCGGCATCGAGGCCCGTTCCCTCGGATGGAGCAGCTACTTCCGAATCCATCATCGGCGTGTCGCGCGGCTACGTGTCGGCCGTTTCTTCATCGCGGGCGACGCGGCGCACATTCACAGCCCCTTCGGCGGCCAGGGAATGAACACGGGCCTGCACGACGTCTGGAATCTTGCGTGGAAGCTCGACCTGTTCCTCTCCGGTCGCGGCAACGAGGTGCTGCTCGACAGCTACGGCGCGGAGCGGTTGCCGGTCATCGCACAGGTGATCGAGATCACGCATCTGCTGACACGCGTTCTGGGCACGCCGAACCGATTCGCGCAGGCGCTCCGCGACACGGTCATCCCGATGGTGTCGCATTTGGCGCCCTTCCAGCATGCGTTTGTCCAAAGGCTGTCCGAGCTCGGCATTTCGTATGGCGACAGTCCGATCGTGGACGGCTCCGGCGAGCGATTTCTCGACGACTCGATGCGCGGCGGCCGCGGCGTCGGGAACCGCTTCCTTCTGTTCCTCGGCGGCGACATCGACCCGGCGACGCGGGAGGCGGCCATTCGGCTGACGGAGTCGCTCCCGGACGTGCTGGAGTTGCGTTCGTCCCCGACCGCCGGCATCACACTCGTCCGGCCGGACGGCTACGTCGCCTACGCCGCGCCGGGCGGGCGAGGATCGCCGGCTCTCACGGCCGTTCGTTCCCTTCTGGAGCGCCAGACGGCCGTTTCCACGCCGGCCGCTCCCGCCCGGGATCGGATGCCCACCTAACTCGACTTCGGGCCTGCGATGGGCGGACGTCTTCGGCCGGATAATCCTCGCCGGAGGAATCCTTCATGGCATCCGAACCGCCCCGACCCCCGCTGCCGCCGTTCGACCGGGCCGCCGCGACCCAGAAAGTGAGGTTGGCCGAGGACGCCTGGAACGGTCGCGACCCGGAGCGTGTCGCGCTCGCCTACAGCCGGGACAGCGTCTGGCGCAACCGCGCCGAGTTCTTGACGGGGCGCGAGGCGATCATGCAGTTCCTGAAGCGCAAGTGGACACGCGAGCTCGATTACCGCCTCATCAAGGAGCTCTGGACCTTCGGAGAAAATCGAATCGCCGTCCGCTTCGCCTACGAGAGCCACGACGACAGCGGCCAGTGGTACCGCTCCTACGGGAACGAGAACTGGGAGTTCGACGCGTGCGGCTTCATGGCGCGGCGGCTCGCGAGCATCAACGATCTTCCGATCCGCGGGGAGGACCGCAAGTTCCACTGGCCGCTCGGGCGCCGCCCCGACGACCATCCGGGCCTCACGGACCTGGGCCTGTAGGCCATGGTCACGATGCTCGAGCGCGTGCAGGCGATGATTCGGAAGGAGGCGCCGAATCCGCCGGTCGCCGACCTCGTCGGCTTTCGCGTTCTCGAGGTCGCGCCGGGCCGCGCGCTCTTCGAGATGGAGGCGGGGCCGCAGCACGCCAACCCGATGGGCACCGTGCACGGCGGGATCCTCTGCGACCTCGCCGACGCCGCGATGGGGATCGCTTTCGCCTCGACGCTCGGAGAAGGGGAGAGCTTCACGACGCTCGAGCTCAAGATCAACTTCCTGAAGCCGCTCTGGACGGCGCGGCTGCGCGCCGAGGGCCGCGTCGTCAAACGCGGAAAGACGGTCGGGCTCGTCGAATGCGACGTTCTCGACGAGACGGGAAGCCTCGTCGCGCGCGCGAGCAGCACCTGCATGACCCTCTCCGGCGCGATGGCCGCCGGGCGCTGAGCCTCACCAGATTCCGGGAATCAGCCGGTACCGCACTCGCCGCTTGTACTCGGCGTAGCCCTCGAGGCGTTCGCTCAGCAGGCGCTCCTCGCGCACCGCGCGCCAGGCGACGGCGGCGATGAGGACGAGGGCGCCGAGGAGGCCGACCCACGAGCCGAGCAGGAGCGCCGTGCCCGGCGCGAAGAGAGCGAAGCCGGCGTACATCGGATGGCGGACGAATCGGTACGGGCCGCGGTCGACCAGCACCTGCGCGCGATCCGTCTGGATCCGCACCGCGGGGGAGAGATACGGGTTCGCGCGGAACGTGGCGTGGAAGAGAAGGAACGAGACGACGAGCACGATCGCGCCCAGCGCCTCGAGCCCGGGCGGGACTTCGGAAAGCCGGAAGCGGATCGCGTCGAGGCCCATCGCCGCGAGCCAGGCGAAGAACGCCAGCCCGAGAATTGACAGGAGCGCCTTGTCCCACCTCTCCTGATCCGCGCGGCCGATTCCGGTCATCCGCTCGGCGAGGAGATCCGGGTTGGAGCGATACAGCCAGACGCTTTCTGCGATCGTGAAGCCGAACATCAGGACCATGTAGATCCAGGCCGCCGGCCAGCGAAGCGTTCCCGCGCTTCCGAAGAGGAGGGCGCCGAAGACGGCGGCCATTCCGGCGATCTGCGCCGCGAGCTCGAGAGGACGAACCGTCCGATCTTCGACGATCCGGGAACGATACGCCGGTCAGCGCGCGCGGGCGACCTGCAGCCCGCAGGTCCCGGCGATGATCAGCAGCGCGCAGGCGACGCGGAACGGGTCCCACGGCTGTTTGAACCAGGCGATGTCCACGAGGAGAACGCCGACGACCGAGGCTCCCATCCAGAACGCATAGGCGGTTCCCATCGGAATGATCTTCATCGCGACCGACAGGCAAATCGCTGCTCCGAGTCCCGAGACGGCATAAACGAGGAGCGGCGTGAGTCGCGTGAACCCCTCCGTCATCCGGAGGCTCACGATCCAGACCACTTCGAAAAGGGTGGACGCCGTCAGGAAGAGCCAGGACCGGGCATCGGGCGGCGTCATTGCGACACGGCGAGTCTCGCTCCGCGGCCTAAAGTTCGATTGAAACGGGACTGAGAAGAGTAGGAAAAGCCGGCCGCGTGGCGAAGTCGCGGGCCGCCCGAGCGGGCGACCCGCGACGCCGTCAGAAAGCCTTGCGTGAGGAGATCAGGCCGGCTTGCCGGCCGTGACCTTGCGATAGATCCAGGTGAGCAGCACCGCTCCGAGTGTGGCGACGAGGATCGTGTAGATCATTCCTCCCTGGCCGGCGAAACCGGCCATCTGCATCAAGAAGCCGCCCACCAGTGCGCCGACGAGCCCGACGATGATATCCATCAGCGCGCCCTTCCCGGTGCCTCCCATGATCTTCCCGGTCAACCACCCCGCGATGAGCCCGACGATGAGCCACCAAATGATCCCCATCCTTCACCTCCTCGTTTGAGAAATCCGGGACATCAGGAGCGCGAGCGCTCCTGCACCGATCGCCTTCACGAGAGTGGGGTGCTGTGCGTAGAACCCGGCCGCCTGATCCACGATCGTGGGGTTCTTCTTCGCGGCCTGCTGCGCGATCGTCTGGACCTGCTGCGGAGTCACCTGCTGCGCCTGCTGCGGGCTGACGTCTCCCCCGGAAGGAACGCCCTTCAGTCCGGCCGCCGCGGCGAGCGACGCCAGTCCGCCTGGCACGGCCGCCGCGAGCCGATTGAGGAGGGCCGCCTTCTGGTCGGGCGTCGACTGCTGGAAGAGGTTCGACAGCATCTGCTCGAACGGAGGCGTCTGGTCGGAATTGAAGGTGTGCGAGAGCGCGTCGGCGAGCGACTGCGGCGGCACGCTTCGAGCCGTCTGGTCGTAGGCGTTGTGCACGTCGGTGTCGGAGACGGCGCCGCTCGAGAACTGTTTGGCGAGGTTCCCCAGGTCGTCCAGAATTCCCATGGCAGGTCCTCCTGGGCCGAGGTTATCAATCTCCCGATGAGGGAAGCGGCTCCGCTGATTTCACGGGAACTATACTCCCGGCGTGCCCGAAGAGCCCGAGATCGAGACGGCGGAGCTGCGCGAGAAGATTCACGAAGAGATGGAGCGCGAGGGCGGCGGGCCCTTCCTCAAGTCGATCGCTCTGACGACGGCCCTGCTGGCCGTTTTCGCCGCGGTCGCCTCCCTGCGCGCGGGCGGGACCGTCAACGAGGCCCTCATGGATCGGACGGAAGCAACGCGCCTGCAGGCGGAAGCGTCGGACCAGTGGGCCTACTACCAGGCCAAGGGACTCAAGGCCGCGGCCGAGGAGTCCTCCCGGGCGTCGTGGCTGGCGATCGGCAAGGAGCCGCCGGCCGAGTACGCCGAGCGCAAGTCACGCTACGTGGAGGAGCAGAAGGAGATCGAGGCGAAGGCCCGCGAGAAGGAGAAGGAGCGCGACGCGAAGGTCGCCGAGTCGAACCACCTGCTCCACGAGCACCACCGGTACGCCAACGCGGTGGCGATCTTCCAGGTCGCGATCGCGCTCGGCGCCGTGGCGGCGCTGACGCGCAACCGGCTCGTCTGGATGCTGTCCCTTCTTCTCGGCGCGGGCGGCGTCGTCCTCTTCGCGATCACCGTCGTCGGCTGAGCGCCGGACCGTTCAGTTCGTCTGCGCCGGCTCGATGTCCACGGCGATGTTGCGCCACTTGCCCTGGCGGAAGCGCGCCACCGACAGGGTCGCGCGCGTCAGGTGCCCGAGCACGATCGCGAACCAGATGTCTGTCGAGTGCAGACCGCGCGTCGCCTGGACGAGCGAACAGAGCCCGAGCGGCACGACGATCTGCGAGACGATCGAGATGTAGAGCGGGCTCCGCGTGTCGCCGGTGCCCTGGAGCCCGCCCGTGTACGCCAGCGCGACCGTGACGAAGAGTCCCGACACGGTCAGAAACCGCAGGAGCTGCTGGCCGAGTGTGGTCACGAGCGGGTCCTTCATGCCGAAGATTCCGAGCAGGAGATCGGGGATGGTCAGGAAGAGCAGGCCCACGACCGCCGCGACGCCGAGGCCGATTCCCGCGGCGACCGTGACGCCGCGCCGCGCGCGCTCCGGGTCTGCCGGCGCCGAGGTTCTGTCCGGCGATCGTGGCCGACGCGCCCATCAGGCCGACGGACGTCCACGTGATCAGCGAGAAGAGCTCCGTGTATCCGACCGCGAAAGCGGCCTGCGCCGCGGCGCTGTGCTCGAGCGATCCGATGAAGCGCAGCAGCAGGACGCCCGCGATGTTCATCGCGATGCCCTGGACGCCCGTCGGCAGCCCGAAGCGGAAGAGCGACCGGATGATGCCGAAGTCCGGCTTCAGATCCATTCCGCGATGGAAGTGGATCACCGAGTCGGGAGCGAAGAATCGCCAGATCCCGATCGCGGCGGCGAGCGTGCTGCTCGCGACGGTGCCGAACGCGGCGCCGAGCGTGCCGAACCGCGGGATGAGGATGACGTTGAACAGGACCGTCAGCGCCGTCATCGCCACGCCGAGGCGGAGCGGCGTGCGCGGATCGCCCGCCGCGCGAAAGGCGCCCGTGAGCAGGAAGAAGAGCATCATGCCGAAGATGCCGAGGAACATCGTGCGGAGGAACGGGAGCGCCAGGTGCTGCACCTCGGGCGCGGCGTTGACGATGCGCAGAAGCGCCGGCGCGGCGAAGTAGCCGATCGCGGCCATCAGCACCGACATCCCGATCGCCGCCAGGAAAGCCTGATAGACGACGCGGTTGACCTTCTCGGGCTGGTTGGCGCCGGCGAATCGCGCCACGAGCACGCCCATCCCGGTGAAGAGCGAGCTGATGAAGACGATGACGACGATGATGATCTGCCAGCTCACGCCGATCGCGGCATTGGCGGTATAGCCGACGAAGTGGCCGACCATCACGTGGTCGATGATCCCCTGCAGCCCGGCGATGACGTTCTGGAGCATCGTCGGCCAGGCGAGGCGCCAGACCGCGGGTCCGATCGGCCCCTCGACGATCGAACGGTCGAACCGCTGCGGGGGTTTGAGGGCGGCGTCGGCCATGCTGCTAGCAGGCTGCTGAAAAATGGATGCGGGCGTCGTGTCCGGCACTTTGCAGGCGACGCCTCCCGCGAGACACAACCGGAGCCTTGATACGGTTGCTGATGTTGGCGCCGGCAAAGTGCCGTCCACCCTTTGGGTTACGGCGGCGCGGGGCCATCTCCGTCGTCATCGCTCCTCGCCGATGCGATGGCATCGCCGTCGTCGCGCTTCCTCGGATCTGACCCCCCGGCGCTCGTAACGCCATCCCACACCCTTTTTCAGCAACCTGCTATTGCGTACGGACCGGGGGCGCTCCGGTTTCCCAGCGCCGCGAGACGACGGCCGCCAGAACGGCGAGGGCGGCCACGAGGACGGCGTTGATGAGCGACGTCAGCCGCAGGCCCGCGGTGAACGCTTCGCGCGAAGCCGCGAGGAGCCCGGCGCCCGCCGGATCCGGGAGCTGGCGCGCCGCGGCCACCGCGCCGCCCAGGGTCCGGCGCGCCGCGTCGAGCGCCTCGGGCGGGACCTCGGCCGGAGCGGCGCCCAGGAGCCGGCTGCGGTAGACGACAGCGCCGACGGTGCCGAGCAGCGCGATCCCGAGCGCCCCGCCGAGCTCGGCCGTGGTTTCGGAGATCCCCGCGGCCGCGCCGGCGCGCTCCGCCGGGGCCGTGCCGATGATGATGTCGTTGGCGAGCGTGATCACCGGGGCGAGGCCGAGTGAGAAGATCGTGGAGCCCGCCACGATCGCCGGGAGCCCCGAGGCGCCGTCGGTCATGGCGATCAGAAAATAGCCCGACGCGGCGATCGTCAGGCCGACGACCATGACCCTTGTCCGCGAGAAGCGGCGCACGATCGCGGGCGAGAGCATCGAACCGACGATGAACCCGCCGGACCACGGCAGCGTCCAGAGACCGGCCTGGAGCGGCGTCAATCCGAGGACGAGCTGCATGTATTGCATGATGAAGATCGGAGCGCCGAACGCCGTGAAGCAGGACAGCATGTAGATCACGAGCGAGGCGTCGAACGCGGGGATCCGGAAAAGGGACAGGTCGATCAGCGGATCGGCGAGCGTCCGCTGCCTCCGGACGAAAAGGGCGCCTGCCGAGGGGCTCGCGAGGAGACACAGAGCCGCCACGCCGCTCGGTCCGTGCTCGGCCGCCTGCTTGAGGCCGTAGATCGCCGACAGGACCGCGAGGAGCGAGAGGCCGGCGCTCGGCAGGTCGAGCCGGCCGGCTCCTGGATCGCGGAATTCCGGCAGGAGCCTCGGGCCGAGGACGAGAAGCAGCGCCATCACGGGGACCGCGATGAGGAAGACGGCCCGCCATGGGAAACGCTGCAGGACGAGGCCGCCGAGCAGGGGCCCGGTGGCGCCTCCCGCCGAGTAACTCGCGATCCAGACGGAGACCGCCACGGTGCGCTCGCGCGCGTCGAGGAACATGTTGCGGATGAGCGACAACGTCGAGGGCGCGAGCGTCGCGCCGGCCACGCCGAGGAGGGCGCGGCAGGCGATGAGCATTCCCGCGCTCCGGGAGAGGGCCGCGAGGACCGACGCCCCGCCGAATGCCGCCGCGCCGATCAGAAGGAGGCGCCGCCGGCCGATGCGGTCTCCAAGCGTCCCCATCGTGATGAGCGAGCCGGCGACGAGGAAACCGTAGATGTCGATGATCCAGAGGAGCTGTGTCGCGCCCGGCTTCAGATCCGCCGAGAGAGCCGGCACGGCGAGGTTCAGGACCGTCAGGTCCATCGAATAGAGCATGCAGGGCAGCGCGATGACGCCGAGCCCGATCCAATCGCGCCGCGTGGCCTTGCGGCCGGCGTCCGCTGGAATCACTGGCCTAGCGAACGGGGATCGGCCCATCTCCATTCCGATTTCTGGTGCTTCGACGGCCTTGCTCCTCTGGCGTCCGCGAAGGAAAATCGCGCCTCGTCGCGCCAGAATGGAGGCGCGGATGGCCCCGACGAATTCGCGCTGCGGTACGAGGATCAGACCGAGAAGGACTACGGGCTCTTCCGGAAGGGCATCCGCTCGGGGGCGCTCAAGGCCGCGCCGCGACGTGTGGCTCTCGGGCGGTGAAACGGGCGCGCCGTCGGGTGCGCGCTACTGGTCCTGTCGGCGGAACCGGCCGGTGACCTCGAAAGCCAGATCGGCGTCGGGCGCTTCGGCCTGCACGATCACGCGCACCGCGTTTCGCGCCGTCTCCGAGTCGTCGGCGAGATACACGTGGAGCTTACCGCCCGCGATTCCGACCCCGCTCACGCCGGGAACTCGGAGCAGGTTCGGCGAGAGGCGATCCTTGGCCGCCTTCAGGGCGTTGGCGTCCATCACGGTGGCGGCCCCGCGAACGGCTTCACACCACCACCTTGACACCGAGACGCGTCAGAACCTCGCCCATCGGGTTGGCGATCGTATGACTGGGGGAGCCGCCGAACAGGAGGGCCACCGGACGCTGGGTCGCGCGGTCCACGATCATCGATCCCGAGTCGCCTTCGTTCGAGAAGGAGGAACCGGAGTCCTGGCGGATGAGGATCTGATCCTGGAAGATGAGGGTCCCCATGTCGTAATCGATGCTCACGTCGGCGCTCACGTCGAAAATATGCCCGCGCGTGTAGCCGGTGGTGCGGCCATGCTTGTGCACCTTCATGCCTTCGGTAGCGCCGACGGGGATGCCGCTCTTGAGCTTGCCGACCGTCGGAAGAGGTGTCGCCGCGACCCGATTGTTGGACAGGACCTTTGCGATCGCGCAGTCCACGAGGTTCGCCCCGGGAGTCACGAGGGGAATGAAACGTGTCAGGGAGGCGATCTGGTCCTTCGCGGGATCTCCGTCGTCGAGCAGGCCCGGTTGAAAGATGGCGCTTCCGATGGGTAGCGCGTTCTCGTTCGCGAGAACGTGGTTGTTGCTCAGAATGTAGCGGCCCTGGTCGTCGTCCACGACGGCGCCGAAAGTTCCCGCCATCACGTACTCGGCCTCGGCGCCCGTGTATTGGAATCCGATGGAATTTCCGGGCCGGGCCGGACGCCGGCGTCGGCGCGCGACCGGGACTGGCGCGAGCGCTCGGAATCGCCCCGTCTCGATGACATCCGTCGGATATCCGCCGAGGCGCGTGGGGAGCAGAAACTCCTTCGGCACGGCGTGCTTGGCGACTTTCTTTTCCACGTAGATGCGAACGGCCTTCTGCTTGGTGCGCTTGCCCTTCGTCAGCTTGTCGCCGACGCCGACGCCCACGACGTTGTCTCGAGGATGGAGCGATCGCTTGAGCGCCGTGGGCCGGTCTCGCCTCGGAGCGGCCGACAGAAACTGCGCCGCCGCGGCCCGCTTGGCCGCCAGAAGGTCATCGGGGATCGCGCGTTTCGCCGTCGGAGACATATGGACTCCTATCTCGAGCTCTTCTGTAATGCGAACACGAGCCGATTCAGGTTCTGCAAGAGCTCGTTCTCGAGATCCCGGATCGGATTTCTTTGAAGCTTCGGGAAGCGGGGTGTGGAGACGGGATTCGCGCGCCGGAGCGCGAGGGCGGCCTTGACGGCCGCGGCGGGGGTCGCGGTTTCGAGGATTCGAGTCGCCGGACGTCGTTTTCGGCTCGCGAATAACGTCGCGAGGTTTCGCGCGAGCTCCGTGGGACCGAATTCCGGTTCCCCGAGCTTCGCAATCACCTTTCGGACGTTCGCCGGGTGCGCGGCGAGCTCATCCTTAAGGGCCTTCCAGGACTTGACGAAGACGATCGGCCGGCCCGCGCGGAGCGCGTAAGCCAGTTCGGCGAGTGTGCCCTTCTCGCCGGGGAGCGCGATCAGCACGTCCGGCAGGAAGCCCGTCAAAACGTCACGTTCCCAGTTCGAGGCTCCCGTCACCACGGCCAGCGCGTGAACGGGTCCCCGGGAGGCAAGTCGAACGGAACGAGAGCCGTCGGGGATGATGCCGATCAAGCCGGCGGGCCGGTCGGGCCGGGCGGCTGCGACGGCGCCGCGCAGGGCAAGGTCCTTGACGCCCTTTCCGACGCCGGCCGGATCGCCGCCCGTCATCAGGATGCATCCCGCTCTCACGACGGCGTCGCCGATCCGGGTCGCGAGCCTTTGAGTGGCTTCGTCCACCGATCCCCCGCCGATGACACCAACGATCGGGACCGCGAGGGGAGAGGGCGCGCGGGCACTCGTCCCGGTTGCCACGGAGGCATTCTCTCGCAGCGCGAGCGGGGAATAGTGCAGGGCGGGCAGAAGACGCGTCAGGTCGATGTGACGCACGGTGATGGGATCTCCCTCGGTTGTGGGCAGCGTGATCGCGGCCAGGGGCACTCCCGTTTCGCCCGCGCACGACGGGCAGGGCGCCGATTCGCTGGCGCAGAGATCGAGGGAGCTCGAGGGGGAGTCGTCGGGCGCCTCCCAGCTCACGATGACGCGGTATCCGTCGCGCAGTCGGGACGCCCGATACTCGGGCTCGGCGCAGCCGCAGCCCGGCGTCGTCGAGGGGACCGGCCGCGCGTCCTCCTCGGCATAGCGCAACCCGATCGAGGCGATGGATCTCGAGCGGTCGAGCGGCCGGCGCCAGACGTAGTCCGCGAGATCGACGAGGACTCTCGAGGGGACGGTGATCTCGTCCCCGCAGCAACCGAGCGCATAGCCGGGGCAGATCAGGACCGCCCAGGGCCTCGTGCCGTCATTCGCGGGAACGACCTGGAGGCCGCAGACGACGCCCGAGCCATGGCCATATCGGTTCGAGTTTCGAAGGCGCCGGACGAGATCCTTCTGGTCCGCCCCGAGATGGCGCTCCGTAAGAAGAGTGCCCGGCTCGTAAACGGGCCGTTCGAGCGACCTCATCCGTTGACCACGAGCAAGAGGTCGGCGCGACTCGCCTGGTTGTTCGAGGCGTCGGGATCCGGCGTCGTGCTGGTAACCGTGGCCGTGTTCTGGAGCTTGACGAATTCCGCATGAGCGTTCGCCGCGCCAACGGCGAACCGTCCCTCAAATCCCTTTCCGCTCTTGATCGATCCGATCGCGACGCTGAAGACGGCGGCGGACCCCGCGTTGAGAACCTGTGACGGGGTTTGCGGCTGCCACAAGGCTGGCGGATTGGCGCTGAAGTTACCCGTCCTGAGCGTAATGTTCGGGATGGCGCCCTGAGGCGGCTGGAAAGTGATCTTGCTCGTCAGGACGACGCCTTGAGCGTCGTTGGGACCATGGTTGATGACTTGGAAGACGTAGAGGATCTCCTTCTGCGGCTTGTTGGGATCCGATTTCGTACGCAGCTGCACTTCGAGGTCGGCCCTGATCTGTGGAGTCGGTTCGATCGGCGGCACCGGCACCGGCTTCTCGCCGCAGCAGCACGCGATGATCTGGTTCTGCAGAACCGCCGTGCTGTAGAGCTGCCGGCGGCCGGACGTGTCGATCGTCATTTGATTCATCGGGTTCCCCTCCGTGACCGCGATCGAGACCTTCGGCGGAATCGTCACCTTCGCGAGGAGCAGCCACGGGCTCGTCGCGCAAAGGGGACAAGGCACGGCCGAGTGCAGGGTGTCGCAAAGACTCGGGATGTCCGGGTCCGGCGGCGGCTCCGGCGTGCAATCGATCTGGAAGCCGTCGCGAATGCGCGAGTATTGGCAGTCCTCTTCCTCGCAGCCGCAGCCGGCCGGCATGGCCCGAACGGGGCGCGTCAGGCATTCGGCGTACTTGATGACGAGATAGACGTCTCCCGTCACGGCGCCCGGTGCGGCGAGGGACAGGATGCGATTCGGCTCGCAGGGATCCATCGTCCCGCCTGTGCCGCAGCGCGAGAGGTCGAACCAGACAGGCGACCCCACGTTGATCTCGTCGCCGAACGGGCCGAGCGCATAACCCGGCCCGATCTGGACCCAAGTCGGGCCCCGGTCGGGATCGGGTGTCACGTCGAGTCCGCAGACGATCCCGGATCCGTGCAGGTAGATGTTGTGACGCCGGATCTTCTGGAGGAAGTAGTCCCGCTCCGTGACCATGTCGTCGACGTCGATGATTTGTCTCGGGAAGTAATTGACCCGCATCAGGGGCGCAAGCGCGTCCTGTGCGCAGCTCGAGGGCGCTGCCGGTGCCGGAGACTTCGGCTTCGGCGCCGGAGCCGTCGACGCGGAGGCCTTCTTGAGGTTGAGAGATCGGGTTCGTGCCATGTCAATGTCCTCCGCTTCGCTTGCGCCGTTTGGACGCGGCTCTCCGTTCGGACCCCGGCGCGGGTCCGGACTTCTTTCTTCGGAGAAGCTGGGGCGAGCTCGTCGCCGGAGCGATTTGGGCGATCTGCTCGGCCAGGCACAGGATCAACTCGAGGAGCAGCTCGTTGCCGTAGACGAGCTTCCGCACCCCGGTCTGGTCGACGACGCCGCTCTTGACGTCGACCGAGGCCAAAGGAACGCACGCGCATCCGTTTGCCGCGGCGCAGGCGCTCGAGACACGCTGGTCGAGAATCGATTGAATCGCGTCCGGAAGGTTTCCGTTGCTCGCCCCCGAGGAGTCGAAGAGACCGGGGAAGCCGCACGTCGGTGCGGCGGCCGGCCCGGCCTCCGCTTCGTGCACGAGCACGCGATAGATCTCGCGCGTCGTGCTCGCGGCGCAGTTTCCGCGGTTGTCGCAGTCCGGCACGAGCACCGGGACCGGGTCCGCGCAGCTCTCCGAATAGCTGAGGCAGAGCGTGACTGTGCCGGTCGTCAGAGGATCGCCTGTGGCGGTGCCCTGATCGTCCGTGAGCTGGCGCGCGTCGATGACGGCCTCGGCCGGGACGACGATCTCATGGCCGCACCCGTCGAGCGCGACGCCGGGCTGGATCCGCACGATTCCAGCGGCGGCGGTGGAATCGGCGGAGACTCCGAGGCCGCAAACGACTCCGGATCCGGTGACGAGCCGATTGAGGAGCCACCGCTTCCCGTTGGAGTAATTCATGTCCTTCTGGAACTGGTCCACGCCCATGAGCAGACCGTAGAAGAACCGGTTGCGCTCGAAGGCGGAGAGTCCGGTCGTGGCGCCTTGAGTCGATGCGCTCATTTCAGTTTCCCTCCACCGGAGAGCAACGCTGCGAAGCGGCGCGCAGGACGCCGGTGTCGAGCCGGCCTCCCAGACGCGCCGCGGGCGGCTTGTCCGCGACGATGCTTTCGATTCCGACGCGCGCCTGACTCCCGACGCGCATCGCGGGCTCGATCACTCGGAGGTGATAGACGGTGTGGGCGGGCTTTTCCCGGTCGAGGACCGCCCTCACGTCGTCGAGCGCTCCCGGCCGCGTCAGCTCGCCGCAAAACACGCGAACGCAGAAGCGGTGGGCGAGATCCTCGAACAGGGCGTCCCCGCAGGCATCCGATCGCATGAGGTAGGACCGGTCGAGCGTGGCGGTCGAATCGAGGACGGCACCCTGCCAGTGACCGGGCGCGAGCATGGTCGTCATCCCGAGTGTTGCGGTGCCGTCGAGTCGCCAGAGGTTGGTGGCGGCGCCCGGCTCCTCGATGAGGGCTTCGACGCCGGCATACATCTTCACGTATTCGCGGAGGCCGGCCAGGGTGCCGCGCCTTCCGTAGAGCGCGAACGCTCGGGCCACGAAGGCGCGCGTGTCCTCCTCGCTCCAGTGCTCGTTGAGCTCGAAGGCCAGCCATCCCGCCAGCCACGAGAGCCACGAGGGGAACCCGGCGCTCGGCGCGACCCGGGGATCGAACAAGCGAGGGAGGTCCGTGATGGTGTCGTCCAGCGCTCCGAGGACGCTCTTCTCGAGCGCGAGCAGGCGCTCGAGAAAATCGCGCGAAGCGTCGTCTTCTCCATAGATTTCGGGGAGGTACTTCCGATAGGTGTCGCGCCCGTACTCGATGCGGATCTGGTGAACCGCGGGAGTGCTCGACCCGTCGCCCCGCAGGAGACCTCCGACCCAGAGATTCCGGCCAGGCTTCGTGGCGTCCTTCGTCGGAGGTGGAAGCAAGACATCGAGGACGTCGCGCGGCGCCCGATTCCAATCGGGGTCGCTGAAGGGATCGAACGATCCCGATGCGAACGCCGGACTGCCGCTGTCCGCCGTATACAAGAAGAGTTGAAGGTGGGTTCCCGTGTCGAGGGGATCGGCCTCGAGGCGCACGCGGAACCACTCCGTCTCGAGTGGCGCCGCGAATGGTCCACTCAGAAAAGCGCCTCGGGGCGAACGAGCCGCAGGTGTTCCCGCCAGGACCAGCGTTCCGCCCGGCACGTTCGTGACGCGGTCGAGCTGGAACGAAGGCCACTCGTTTCCCGAGTTCAGATAGAAAAAGCCCGGTTCTCCGCTCATCGGCTCACGCTTCGATTCCCAGCCAGACAACCTGCCAATTCAACTGATTGAAGATCGCGGACACGTTCGCCGGAACGCGCACGGCCGCCGGGTTGATCGCCGCGGCGCCTCCGAGAACGTCTGGCAGCAGGACTCGGAGCGTGAACCCATTGCGATCCGCGGCCTCCACGGCGGGGACCCCGAGAGCGATGAGCGGGCCCGGCGCCGCATCGAGGTACCGATCGCCGACGACGTGCGCGATGTACCGCGGCGTCGCGTGAAAGCCGGCGGCGCTCGTATCCACCGCGACGAAGATTCCAACCGCCTGCGCGCCGGCCCACCAGATCTGCCAGTCCGTGGCGCCCGCGGCCGTCTGACCCGTCGCCACGTAGGGCTGCTCGGAGGCCCGGGCGTACCTCCGCGGGAGCAGCGAGACGTCCTTGCTCAGCTGGCAGTTCTGGATCCAGCCCTGTGCGAGCACGACGTCGAGCCCGTCGCGAAGCTCGTTCTGCGGACGCCAGGCGATGAGGGGTTCTTCGCTCAGCCGGACGGTGCCTTCCGGAAGGCAGACTCCCGAGCGTCGCTCGGCGACGCTCTGCGCCGCGTCGTCCTGATAGGCGGCGACGAGGTAGTACGTCTCACCGTCCTTCGTCGCCGTGCCCGCGACTGCGGGAACCGTGAGCGTCCGGGCCTCGCTCAGGAGGATCTCTCGCCCGAGGCAATCGACGCCGTACCCGGGACTGACCGACACCACGCTGTCGCCGCGCTTCCCGCCGACGCCGAAACCGATCCCGATTCCCCAGGAGTGGAGGCTGCGTGTGTGCAGCCAGAGCATCTCGCGACGCGCGCGCACGAGCTCGGTCAGGTCCGTCGCCTGGAGCTGCTGTCCTGAGTAGAACAGGATGCGTTCGAGATCGGGGACGCTGGAACCGTTCATGCGTGTCCCTTTCAGGCCGGCGACGCGACCTTCAGCCGAATCAGCGTTCCGAGGAGGGACAGGAGTCGCGATCCGCGCAGCGTCGGGGCGCAACCGCCACGCGATTCGACTCCAAGCCATGCGATAGCCCACCGGCGCGTCTCGAGCTGGTCGGCCCCGAGGGCCACCGCCATCGGAAACTGGCGCCCCAGGACGACGCGGTAAGTGAACCGATCGGGCTGCGCGTTCGTCACGAAGCCGAATGAAGACAAATAGAACGCCGGATCGGGAACCGGAGGGTTCTGGCCCGACGCAAAGAAATTCGTCAGGTCGGAAGGGAGACCGTTGAAGTCGCCTTGAATCGTCGCGAAATAGGTCGGGATCCTGGTGAATCCAGCCTCGGACGTGTCGACGACGACTTCGACGCCGAGTTGCCGGGCGAACTCCGGGTCTCCCGGCGCTTGCCACGTCGTCCAACCGGTCTGCCCCGGTTCCGTGTGCCCCGTCGCGAGGTACGGCCGGATGAGGCGGCGCGCGTACCGACGGACGCGCCGATCGAGGCTTCCCTGGACGACGCCACCGGACGCGACGACCTGCACGATCGGGACCTCCGGACCGAAACGGATGTCGTCAGGAGTCCGCCAGGAGATGACAGGACGCTCGTGGCCCGGGGAGATTCCCGCGCCGCCGTTGCAGAGATCGGGCGCCCCCGGTCGAGAGCGGTATGCGGCGTCTTCCTGATACGCGGCAACGAGGACGAACGGGGTCGGCGCGCTCGAAGCCGGTACCGGGACCCGAATCCCTTCCGCGAGGAGGAGGCTGGAGCCGGTCTCGTCGATCGCGTAGCCCGGCCCGACGTCGACGGCGGCATTGCCGGGAGCGAGCGCGATCTCGAAGCCCACGGCGATCCCCCAAGTCCCGTGCATGTAGCGTGTGTGAAGGGCGAGCAAGCGGGACTGGCGCGACGCCGCGTCGCCCAGGTCTCTCGCCGTGAGCAACTGCCCGTCACGAAACGTCACGCGGTCGAAGGGGACCGAGAGGTCGTTCCACATGGCGGTCAGGGCTCCGGCTCCGACGGGGAGTCGGGGGGGCAGGGCAGGAGGCCGCGGGAGGCGACCGGAATCGCGATCCGTCCGTTGCTCGACGCCGCGATGCGATGGGCGCCCGAAGCGGGCAGGGATGTCGGGCAGATCTCGACGTCGCCGCAGGAAGGCTCGCCCGCGTCCGTCTCGAGGCGAAGCTCGAGAACGTGATCCACGCCGGGCACGCCGTCGATGCAGGCGAGGATCTCGCTGCGATAGACGGATCGCCCGAACGGCCATCCGAGCCCGTTCGGTCCCCCGTGTCGGGCGTCGAAGAACGCTTCGAGGCGATCGCGGATGCTCTGCTCGACGCGCGGACCGCTCGCGCCCGTGCGAGCCTGGATGCTGGCGATCACGCTCACCGGGACGTACGTCGGACCGACGACCTCCAGTCGCGTGCACACGATCCGGCGGCGATCGAGAAACCTCCTGACGAAGGCGAGGAGCCCTTGGCTCGGCTCCGGTCGGTCAGAATCCGCGTCGGGCATGATGACGACAGTGACAACGCCCGCGGCTCGGAGGCATCCGAGCGCCGGATGATGATTCGGCCAGGCCCTGGCGCGCGCGATCCGCGTCCCCGGAACGGCGAGCGCGAGGCGTTCGATGTCGAGCACGTTCACACCGCGCTCGGGCGCCCAGAGAGCCAGGACCTGCGCTCGCTCGATCTGGTCGAGCGTGTCCTGGCCCATCGCCTCCGCCAGATCGGAAAGTCGTTCGTGCGCGTGGAGCGTCTCGGCCGCTCGCGCGATCGTGTCCTCCAGCTCCTCGGCGGCGGTTCCTCCCGCGACGGGTCCGAAGTTCGTCACGATCCGCGCGAGCTGGAGGAGGACGGGTGCGGGGAGAGCGGAAGTTGCCACGCCATTCCACTCGCTCTCGCGCCGCGTCGTGACGAGCGGTCGCGGAGGATTGTCGACGTCCAGGTTGCCGAGGTCCGCCGCCGTCGTTCGGTATTTCGCCAGCATCCGCGCCGACGCGTCGGGCGTCCGGCCGCGCTCGCCGTCGCCGAATCGGATCGTCCCGGCGGTCGGATCTACCGTGAAATGGCGGTCTCGGCGCCTTGAGGAATCGAAGTCATTTCGTGGCAACCATTCCTGACATTGCGAGCCCGCAAGCGTGAAGATGCGAAGGCTCGCCACCTGGACCGGAGCTCCCGGCAGCTCGACGCTCTGATCGGGCGTTCCGTTTCCGACGTCGGCCAGCACGAGGTCGAGGGTCATGGTGCCGGGCGCGCCGGCCGTCTTCTGGTAGTCGAGTACGTGAACGCGGGGGAGGGTGGTGTCCGTCGGATCGAACGCGAGGGACTGAACGACGTTCTGCGTGTCGACGTCGAAGCGGAGGCGGGTCACGTCGCCGGTCGACGGAATCGGACCGGTCGGAGTCACGGCGGCTCCGATGGGAAACGACTGCACGGCCACGACCGTCTGCTCGGCCTCGACGGCGTTCGGTGCGATCGCTCGGAGGCGCGGCGTCGCGTCGTATTCGCCTTCGGCGAGCCGGCACCGCACGTAGAAGAGCGGCGTCGTCATTCCTCCGAGCGTCGTCTGTGCGGCGGTCGGCGGCAGATTCCATTCGACCGTGCCGTCGAGGGTCAGCGAACGCGTGTCGTCTCGGACTTCGCCGACGGCCGGACGCTCGGGGCCGCGGACCTCTCGAAGAAGGATCCAGGAATCGGCGCCCGTTCCGCTCGAGACCTCCCATTCCAATCGTGCCGAGTGATGGCGCAGCGTGAGTGCCCGGTGCTCGGGAGGCGGCGCGACATCCGGGCAGCGAATGTCCGGCGCGAAGGGCCGACAGTCCCGCCGTTGCTCCACCTCCTCGCGCTCGATCCGCTCGCGCTCTCGGGCATCGTTCCCCGGCCCGACGAGCCGAAATGCGATCGAGGTCGGAACCTGTGGCGCCATGGTCTGGAACCCGAGGTAAACGGTGGCTCCGGGCCGGGGATTCGTCCCGAGGAGCTCGAGCGGCAGACCGTCTTTGATGTCGTCTGTGTGGTCCACGGCGAGACCGTTCCCCGAGTCGACGAGCACGGCGCGGAGAAGCATGTCCGCCACCGATAGGGTGCGCAGCGTGCGAAAGGGAGTTCCGGATCCGCTCAGGGTTCCGGCGGGCGCCGGTGGGCTGGGGGCGGCGACGCCCGTCTCGAATTCGACTCCTGCCGGGAGCTCGAACGTCGTGGTGCCGGGGTCGGGGGAGAACGACAGAAATGTCCGCGCGGCGCTTGGCGGCTTCGGGGTGTAGCCGATCAGCTCGAGGAACTTTAGGCGGTGCTGATCCGGTATCTGGTTCACCCGATAGATCGCCGACTCGGTCAACCAGGCGGCGAGCTCGATCAGCGTGACTCCCGGGTCGTGGACGTTGTGGTCGGTCCAGTCCGGTGCGTCCCGGGGGATCACGGCGCGGCCGCCGTCGACGAGGTCCTGCCACGTCCGGTCGTCGAGGCTAGGAAGGGGGACGCTCATGAGCCCGCCGCCATACACACGGCTCCCTGCTCGAGCCGCGTCTCGATTCGGATCGGGCCGGCGACGACCATTCGATCGGGCGGAACGGGCACCCGCTCGCCGATCGGCACGTCATCCACCAACAGCTCCAGGTTCTCGGCGTGGTCGACGCCGGGGACGGCCTCGACGACCGCCGCCAGATCGGAGAGGTAGGCATCGCGGCCGAAGGGCCAGCCCACGCCGTCGGGGCCGCCAGTCAAGGGATGGAGAAACGAGGCCACCGCCGCGGATACCTGCTCCCGCACACGGCCGGACTCGCCGGGGTCGAGCGCGACGACCGTCGCGGCGACTCCGATCGGAAGGTATGTGGGCGAGATGACGCCGATGTGATCCGGACTCACCGTCGCCGGCGCTCTCGCGGCGACGTAGTCGTGGATCTCCTGCCGCAGCTCGAAGGAGGGCTCGGGTCGCGGATCCTGGCTCTGTGGGACGACGACGAGCGTGACCCACCCGGGCGCCGGGAGGCCGTTGGGGGCGGTCGTCGGCAGCGCGCGAACCGCGGCGACGGCCGGCGACGCCTCGCGGGCGAGGGCCTCATAGTCCTGCGCCGATAACGCCCTCCAGCGATGGCGCAGCACCTGGGGCCCCCGCGTCGCGATGCCCGAGACCGGCTCGCCCGCGGCACCGCCGTCGGCCGCGCGCGGATTGCCGGCCGACTGCGCCGATGGAACTGCCGTCAGGAGCTGATTGATCGCGCCGGCCGGAACGTTGCCGATCGGGCCGCCGCCGGCCGAGTAGAGATGTACGCGCAGATTGTTGGCGCCGACAGCGGGCACCCGCCCGCGGCGGCCGTCCCCGAAAGTCACCCTTCCCAGGGACCGTTCGACCACGTAATGGCGGTCGTCCGGACCGGAGAAGAAAAGGTCGGGCTTCGATTGCCACCGCACCCAGATCTCCGTGATCGCTCCCGTTCGAGGATCCGACGACGTCCGGATGTCATCCTCGGCGAACCCCTCGGCGAGGAGCTCTTCGCGAAGGAGGGGCAGCTCGACTTGCGCGCGCGGGCCCTCGACCTCTCTCACTTCGATCCACTCCCCGGGAAGCACGGGGAACTGCCGGAAGAAGACGGTCTGCCCGAGCTCTCCCGTGCCGGAGCCGAGGACCTCGTCCTGGTAAGTGTCGATCTGCCTCGCCCAGGTCGCGTTGAGGTAGACGCCGTTGACGTCGCTCCGGAGAGGAGAGCCATCTTCCTTCAGCCGCCCACGCACCCAGTCGAGCGGAGTTCCGAAGCGCGGAAGGCCGGCGCCGCGAACCGAGCCTCCGGTGTAACTGCCGAAGAGAGGCGCCTCGAGGAAGAGCTGCCCGGAGCTCACGATCGCGACCACCGCGCTCTCCTCGGTCTTTCCCTGGCCGACCACGATCCGATCGCCGGGAGCGAAGACCTCGGCCTCGCGCTCCGTCGCGAGAGACACGCTGGCGCCGGTGGCCGCCACGAGAGGTACCGTCGGCCGCGAGGGCACGGGAGTCGGAACGAACGAAACGATTCCCGGACGCGAGAGTGCGCCGGTCTGATCGGCGACGACCAGTGCACTCCACGCGCGGCCGTCCCAGCTCTCCCACACGAGGGCCGGGCCCGGCGCGGCGCTTTCCGGGAGGTCGAAGAAGAGCCCGACGAGATCGTTCGGCAGAGGCCGGTCGAATCCGAGATACAGCGCCGGGAGCGTGTCCGAGACCGGGCGAAAGGGGGGCAGCGCCATTCCCGAGGATTTCGCCGCCGCGTCCTCGATCGCGTACTGAAAGTCGTTGTACGTGATGAGGTGCTCGGGGGCCTGCCAGCGGGCGCGGAACACGTAGCTGAGGAGGAAACGGTCGAGCAGCGGGGGCCGGGGCTCGACGAACTGCAGCGTGTTTGTGTTCCATTTGAGGCGTCGGACGCGGGTGTAGCTGCCCGACGTCAGGCGCGCCCGGATCCAGCGCGCCGAGGTCCCATTGACTTCGACGCCTTGGAGGCGCTCCGGGATGGTGAACCCGATCTGGCCCGTCGCGTCGAAATACCCGGTGGACGGAGCCAGGTCCGAAATGCCCTCCCAGGCCGCGCCGTTCCAGAACTCCCAGGTCAGTCCTGCGCTCGGGGGCGTCGGAACAGGAGACTCCCCGGCGTCTGCCTCCTCCTGGGGCGTCTTCATTCGTTGGAAGGAGATGGTGACCTTTGCGCCCGGTTTGCCGAAAGCCTCCTCGCTCGAGATGTAGAACGCGCTGTCGGGTCCGGGAGACGGACCGAACGGGAAAAAGCTCTTCGTCAAATCGAGCGGAGCGGATTCCGCGAGGGCCTGATCCGGCCGGAGATCGCCGACGGGTTGCTTGGTCGGGTCGTCGGGAACGAACGGATGCTTGATGACGCTCCGCAGCCGGATCCGGTCGATCGTCGGAAGGACGCGATCCGGGTCCGGCGGAAGCGGGTGATCGAGCCGTCCCCGGATCCATTGCGCCTCGATCCCATTGACCTGAGTCTTGACCGACTTGCCGCACTCGGCGACGAGCGTCACGATCCCGCTCGTCGTCAGGCCGGCGGTGCGGTCCTGGCTCATCGTCTGGTCGGCGGCGTCGAAAGGCGCGAAGGCACGCCATGCCTGGCCGTCCCAGTGCTCCCAGACGATCGGCAGCGGAGAGTTGCCGGCTTGCGCGAGCTCGATCTCGAGGTCGACGGTCGCCATGCCCGAAAGCGCGAAGACGGTGTCGTGTGCGAGGTAGATCGCGTGTTCGACCGGCGTGCGCGGCTCGAAGAGGGTGAAGGGGCGCCCGCCCGCGAGGCTCGAGGAGTGGTCGGCATACTCGTCGCGATCTGGCCACAGCGAGACGGCCTCGACGAGATTGGCTCCTGCAAGGGCCACCGCGCTTTCGGTCTCGAAGACGACCGGCCCGGAGCGGCCTTCGACCTTCGCTCCGACGCGCGCGCCCTCGGGAACGCCGGCGTCCGCGGCGTTCGGCGCGGCCGTGAACGCCACGACGGCTCGAGCGCTCCCGGCCGGGAGAAGAGAAAGCCCGAGCGTGTCGAGAAACGCGAGTTTGTTCTTGTCCGGGGCGAGGTTGAGGCGCCGGATCAACGCCTCCATGTCGCGGGAGAAGATCTCCAGCAGCGCATGACTCGGCCCGCGGGGGACGGGCTTCAGTGTGGGGAGGTAGCCCGGGCGGCGGTCGAGGAGCTCCGCGAGGATCGATGCGCGATCGCGCGAATCGATGTCGGGACGGTCCGGCTCCATCAGGCGGCCTCTCCTTCCCGCAGATAGAACGGGTAGACGAGGTTGTAGAACGTGTTCGTCGCGCGGATGCGGTACCGGATGTCGATCATCAGCCGGCCCCGGGGCGGATCGGCTTCGACGTCGACCGTGACCGAGTCGATGCGGGGCTCCCATGCGACGAGCGCTTCGAGGACCCGGTGCTGGACGAGGGCGATGGTCGTCTGGTTGATGGGCTCGAAGAGGATGGCGCGCAATCCGGCGCCGAAATCGGGGCGCATGACGCGTTCTCCGGGGATCGTTCCCAGAATGATTCGGATCGCCTGTCGGATGTCGTCTTCGTAGCGCGAGAGCGCGATTTCACCGGTCGTGTCCGGCGTCACCGGAAACGCCCAGCCGACGCCGAGAAATGCCTTGTCCGGGGTGAGTGCGGCCATGATTCTCGTCAGCCTCCAATGAGGACGGTCATTTCACCGGCCACGATCGCGGCGCCGCATCCGGCCACGTCGCCCTGACGCGCCGCCTGCTGGCTGCCGATCAGGACCGTCGCGCTTCCCTGCGCGATGGGCGACGGAGGGTGAGGGCCGGCCGTCGGCGGCATCGCGCAAGAGTGCAGGTCTCCAACGCGCGCCGCGGGCTGGCTTCCGATGAGGACGTTCGTGGCGCCCGGGCCCGCGACGGTTCCGGGGTGGCCCGAGGGATCGCCGAGTCTTGCGGCCGCTGGCATCGCTTTCCTCAGTTGATTCGGACCATTTTTCCGCTGACGACGCAGTCTCCATCCGCCTTCAACTCCGTCTGCGCGCTGCCGGAGATCTCGATCCTCTGCGCCTTGAGCTCGACCGTGCCCTTCGGAGCTTCCAGAGTGATGTTTCCCTTCTTCGCCTCGAGCTTGATCCCGTTCCCGTCGATCGTGATGACGTGATCGGGCGGATCGTCGTCCTTGGCGCCGTCGCGGGCGTCGGCGATCACGACTTTGTCCTTGCCGATCGTGATTCGGTGCTTGGTAAGGCTCTTGATGACGATGGTCTTTTCCTTGTCGTCGAACGTGAGCTCGTGCCCGCCGGGAGTGCGGATCATTCCCTTGTTCACCGGGTCGTCGAGCTCGGTCGCGGGCGGATCGTCCTTGCCGTTCCAGAGGCTCCCGACGATGTAGGGCTCGCGGATATCCCCATGATTGAACGCGACGAGCACCTCGTCGTTCTCCTGCGGGATGAAGAAGACGCCGCGTTTGTCGCCGGCCACCGGCGCGGCCACGCGCGCCCAGGGCTCGACATCCGGGTACCAGGGAAATCGCACCTGAACCTGGCCTTTGCGATCCAGGTCGCGGTTGCTCACCACTTCCGCCACGGCGACACCGTAGATCGGCTTGTCGTCGGACTTCGGATCGTCGTCGTCGGTGTGGATCAGGGAGTAAGGCACGCGCTCTCCTTCGCCTCTATGTCGTCGCGGGTGCGGCGGCGTTCATCCGCACCGGCACGGCGCCCTGCTCCGGCAGCGGAATGCTGCCGAACCAGATTTCCTTTCGAACGTCGAAGCTCGTTCGAAAGCCGCTGCCGTCGATCGTGTGCTTCGCGCCGGTGATTCGATAGAGTCCGCCGAACTGCATTCCGAGGCCCTCGAGCTTCACGACGCCGCCCGCGGCCAGTCGCAGGTCGCCGATCGTCGTTCCCGATCCCGCCAGGCGCTCGTTCAGTCGCGGCAGGAGCCGGCTGACCAGAACGCGGGGAGCGCTCGCGAGCGTCAGCGGCTCTTCGATCAGGGCGATCGAAGCCGACGTCTTCGTGGAACCGCCGCCTGTGTTGACGTCGAGCGTCAGCGCCATACGGTCCCAATCCCAGCCGAGGGTGATGGAGAGGCTGGTCTTGATCTGCTTGATCCAGACGTTGACGGTGACGGCGGCTACGAGACCGATGTTGCTGATCCTCGGTGTGAAGTCGATGAGCGACCGCCCGTAGGCGAGCGTGACCTCGGGGAACAGGCGGTCCAGGGGCGACTGAAACCGGATCTTGCGTCCGCCGAGCGGGTCGGAGTGGTCGATGAACATGTCCCAGCCGTTCTCGTTGGCCAGGCGCTTGAGGAGGTCGAAGTCGCTCTCGTCGGCCTGCTTGCGGATCAGCTTCTGGCGAGCCACCTTGTCGTCCGCCGCCGCGAGCTCGATGCCGCCGAGGATTGCCGAGAGCGCTCCGCCGACGAGCCCGACCATGGGGATCAGATTGTTCTCGCCGGACACGCGCTCGATCACCGATTTGTCGGATATCGGAAAGTCCTCCTTGTTCACGGTGTAGCCGAACCAGCGCTTCTTCGTGCCGATGGTGGTGCGCTGGAGGAAGTCCTGCGCCACGACGGTGAGCGTCGGCGTGCCGCTCGAAGGGAAGGACGCGTCATGGGCGAGGATCTCGCCCGAGAAGACCTGCTTCAATGGATCAGGCGCGTATCCCATGCGGAGGGAAAGAGTGTTGTCGAGCGCCAGGAGCGGGTGATCGAGCCATCGCAGCCCCTCGTTGACGATCTGGAGCTCGACGCGATCCGATCCGTTCAGGCCGTCCTGGAAGGTGACGCTCGTGATCGAGGCGCGCAAGGCCGCGGGGACCGGCGAGCCGTTGATCTCGACGGCGAATGCCGGGGCGTACCAGGGAAGCGCGGTCATGGGTAGCTCCGGCCCGACTCGGGGTCGCGATAGGGGAGCGGGGGCACGATCAGCCGGCGGCCGGGCTTGAGAGCGCGAACGTCGTCGAGCCCGTTGCGAAGGGCGATCGGACGCCAGAGAGTCGCGTCGCCATAGGCCTGGAAGGCGATCATGCCGAGCGTCTCGCCCTGCGGAACCACGTGGCGCTTCGAGAAATCGGCGTCTCGCGCTTGATCTCCTTGGCCTCGAGGTCGACGTTCCGGAACTCGTGGAAGCTCACCTGGAGCCGCGCGCGCACCGGCGACCCGTCGGGCAGGAACATGATGAACCGCTGCGTCGCCTTCGCCAGGACGCACGTGAAGGTCAGCGACGCCCAGCTGAAGAGCAGCACCGGCGGCGCGTGCGTCGTCGGGTCGATGTTCATCAGGTCCGTGACCTTGCTCGTCAGCTTCGAACGTCGTCGCCCGCTGACGCGCGCGGTGCCCTACCCTGTGGGCCTCGTAGGTGTCGAGGAAGAGCTCCATCTCGAGCGTCTGCAGTTCCCGTTGACGAACTGGAGGATCGGGGCGCGCCAGGCCCGGGACCGCCGCCTGCGCGTAGTTGACGTCGCGGTTGACCGAGTACTCCTCCGGGTTGAAGAGCACCTGGATCCGGTCGCCGGTGACCGTGTTCGTGATCGTGGCCTTCTCGAGGGACGGCATCGCGCTACCTTCCGAGCCGCTCGCGCTCGGCGATGAGGCGGCGGTCGATCGTGCGAATCACCCGGTCGGTCAGCCGCGCGACGTCGATGTCCGCGATCGCGGGGCCCGGCGGGCGGCCGGAGCGCGCCGCGTCGGCGGCTCTGGCGCCGCTCTTCTCGGCCTCCCACCACGTCCGCTGCGAGGGAGGGCGGCTGTCGAATGCCGCTCGGGTTCGCGTGCCGGGGACGCGGAGGCGGCCTTGCCTGCTGCGGAGGTTTGCAGAACCACGCGGGCCAGGGGAGGCCCGGCGGGGTTCGGCGCGATCCGGCCGGAACGCGCGGCGGCCGTGACGGATGCGAGCCGGGTCACCCCGCTCGACGGAGAAGACGCTCGACGAGGCGTCCAACGGAGTTCCCGGGCGAGGGGCTGCGCGAGTCCGCGCCGGACTGCAGCGCGGGACGCGCGAAGCGCTGCGGATCCGCGCGTAGGGCGATTCGCGATTCCAGGCGGAGATCCCACCTGCCGGTGAATTGATTGAAGCTCTGCACCAGAGCGCGGCGGGGAACCCGGTCGAGCGGACTCGCATCAAGGCGCCGTCTCCAATGTCTCCCCGCGACCGCGGCCGCGAACCGAGCGGCTCCCAATCGGAACTCGCGCCCGCGCAGCGGGCGAGACGGATGCGAGGCGGCGAACCCTGGCGATTTCATGCTTCCGCGTTCATCTGCACGATTGATCGCCGAGATCTCCTTGACCCAGGCGCGTCGAGGTTCGTGCTCGAGGGCCATGACGTCGTCGTGCGACCAGTGAAAGTGGTAGGCGATGAAGGCTACCTCCTCGTTCAGAAGCTCGAGGGGGTAGCCTAGGACCCCCCCAACGACGTTCGCTCCACCTCGAACGCGTGCTCGCACTGCGGGCAAGCGACCGCCTCCTTGTCCGCATTCAGTTTGTTGATCTCGTTGTAGAGGTTCTGCAGGTACTGAAGGTCTCCGGCGAACAGGCCCTCGATCGTCTGCGGCGTGATCATGTCGAGGGAGCCCAGCCGCGTGACGACGCGCGACAGCAGGATCACCACGAGATAGCCGGGATTCCTCTGCACCCGCGGATCCTTCAGAGGAAGGATCTCGTCGGCGGCCGTCGCCAGGCGCATGACGCCGTCGCGATGCAGGTCCCCGTTCGCGTCGACATAGCCGACCGGGAGTTGGAATTCGTGCTCCGTCTTGAACATGGCTACTTCACTCTCTCGATCCGCTCGTGAGCCAGCTCGAGCGTCTCGATCGCGATGTCGTTGCCCTCGGCGTTAAGCGTCGGGCCGACGTACTTCGCGGGCCAGGCGTTGAAGAAATTCCAGCGGCTCTTCTCGTTCCCCTGGCGGTCGAGCACGATGACCGAGCCGTTGCGGCGGTCCACCGTGCCGTTGACGATCGTCAGGTGCCAGGTGTAGAGCTCCAGGTCGTCCGCCAGACCCCACTTGAGGACGAGGTTGGCGGTCTTGGCCATCCTGGGGAGCTTCATTTCCATGATGTTCTGGCCGCCTTCGCGATACGTGTGCATGTCGACCGTGGACTCGAGGCCGCTCACGTCGTGAAAGCCGGCGCGCGTGATGCCGTCGATCTCGACGCGGAAGTTGAAATTGGCATAGGGATCGATGCGCGCTGCTGTCGGTGGCATCGAGGACCTCCTCTGGCTATTGCTCGCTCACTTGCGAGCCGCCGTCCCAGATGCCGATACGGACGATGATGAATTCGGCGGGATAAGACGGTCGGACGCCGATCTCGATTGTGAGGCGTCCGAGCGCACGGTCGCTGTCGGGATTGAGCGCCTCGTCGATACGGACGTAGAAGGCTTCTTCAGCCTTATTGCCGAAGAGGCCGCCGTCTCGCCAGACGCGAGTGAGAAAGTCCGTGAGGGTCCGCCGCAGCTTTTCCCAGAGACGCGGGTTGTTCGGCTCGAAAATTGCCCATCGAATTCCCACCAGAATGGAGCGCTCCAGGAACAAGAACAGCCTGCGTATGTTCACGTACTGCCAGCTGCTGTCGACCTGCGTCGCGGTCGTTCGGGCTCCCCAGACCGTCGGACGACCTCCGGAGCGGAAGACTCGGATGACGTTGACGCCGTCCAGGTTCAGGATGCCCTGCTCCTCGTTGCTCATGTCGGTCACGACAGCGCTCGCGCCATTGACGGTCGAGGCGATGCCCGCCGGCGCCTTGAAGACACCCCTGTCATCGTCGGTTCGCGCGATGACGCCGCAGACGTGCCCGGAAGGAGGAACGGGAATTGGATCGCCGCTGCCGGAGGGCTGTACGAGGATCCAGGGGTAGTAGAGGGCCGCGTAGCCGCCGGCTGAGCTGAGGCCGTTGATCTGCCCCTCCACTCCGGAGTCGCCGAGCGGAGCGAGTCCGGCGGCGGAATCGATGACGGCGAACCGATCCCCCAACCCTTCACAGTGGTCGAGGAGCGCGTGCTGGATGGCATCGCGGTCCGTCGCCTTCTTTGCCGCGGCGGCGTCTGGAATCGCGACGAGGCTCACGTCCGGGATCGTCTTGAGGGAGTCGAGCGCCGCGCGGTACTCCGTCGGGCCGATCGAGGGCAGGTCCTCATCCGTTCCCGCTTTCAACCCCACGTTCGACTGATTCGCCGGCATGTTTTCCGGCGGGTTTGAAGGAGGCGGCGGGTCGGCGAGACTGAGATCAACCTGCCTCTGATCGTCGCCGTTGACGATATCCAGGAAATAGTTCGGGTGCTCCGAGTCCAGCGCGAGAGAGGCATACGTCGTGCCGCCCGCTCCCCTCGCGACCTTGAGGTCGAACTCTTCGGAGCGCACCGAAACGGTCGCAGAAGAGATGTCGAAGGACTTCGCGAGGGGTTGCCGGAAGATCACTCGGTACGTGGTCACCGGGTTTGCACTGAAGGTAAACCGCTCGACGGAGACAGACTGGACGATCTGAGCATCCTGGTTGGCACCCGGCGCGACTGTGAGCATGGCCCCCGGCACTAGGACCTTGGGCGGGAGCGCTCCGGTCACGACGAGTCGCACGGTCCGAGTGCCCGACGCCGAGGGATTAGAAAGCTTCACCGTATTATTCGCACCGGTATAGGTATTCGCGAGCCGTTGATCGAGTCGGAGCGTGTCTCCGTCCACGCGGACGACCGTTCGCAGATCGGTCACTGTCCCGGCGGAGTTGCTGATCGTCACCGAGTCTCCGGGCCGGAACTGAACTCCATGTCCGGCGGTGACCGTGACCTCCAGGCCGGAGGTGGAGACACTCACATACTTGGTCGTGGCGGCGACTTGGTACAGAGACGCTGCCGGCAACAAGTGCTTCTGCGTAACGGTGACCTTGATCGGCGGCGTCAGAGCTCCGAGAGTCCGCGCTCGAACCCGGATCAGTGGGTTGCCCGCCGCGGAGTCGTCCGTCAAGGCCGAGGACGGAGCGGGAGGGTCCTCGAAGCCGAGACCCGAGTACGTGCCGTTGCTGACCCGGACGATGTAGCAGACGTTTCCACCGTTCTCATAGAACCCCCGTACCGCGTACCACAAGTAGAAGCCGTTCAAGGGCTCTGAGCCGTAGATCTGCTTGAACTCGTCGAAGCTTGCGATTTTCGTCGGAACGTTCGGGTCGCCTCCGACCGCCGGACCAAGGAACGCGGCGACATTGGTCACGGCACCCTGAATGGGAGCGCCGGGCGTGAACTCCTCGAAGTAGATTCCGGGATAGGAGACCTGCCGAGCCATCGTTCCGCTCCTTTCTGATCCTTCGGGCGCCTCCTAGGGAAAGTGCACGTCGTATTCGCCTGTCTGGGATGGCAAGTCGATCTGCCGGACCTTCGGGCCGAGACCGGGGGCCGAGACAGTCAGCTCATAGCTCCCGGCCCGCAGCGCGGAGAAGACGAATCGGCCATCGTCCAGCGTGATGACGTGCCGATCGATCATCTGAACGGCGGCCGGCGACTTGCCGAGCGCACGCACATAGGCCCTCGCGACAGGCGAGTTCCCGGACGAGACCGTTCCTCCGAACGAGTGCAGGACTTCGGAGGCCGTTGCGACGTCCCACTGGCGATGATCGGCGATCAGGGTCGTGACCATCGGGCTCTCGAAGTCAGGCACCATCGGGAAGATCGGGAAAGCGATCTTGACCTTCAGGCTCGGCCGCCAGACGGCGCGCATCGAGCTCCAGAACTCGAGGAGCTCCTGCGAAGGGTCGGTCGGGGCGACTTCGAGCGGCAGCTCTTCTGTCTGAAGCGGGCCAGGGACGCTTGCGATCGTTCGATGGCTGGGGATCGGAATCGCCGGTCCGTAAACGTCGGCGATGCGGATCGAGCGATGGCGGAAGAGCACCTCGGCGACGGCACCCAGCAGCTGATGCTCGTCGAGAGAAGGCTCGACTCCCGGTGTCTGAATCACCGGACTCCAGGCGGTGATGAGGTACCAGCAGTCGAGAAGGGGAGGCGCGCGCCGCGCAGTGGACCAGCCGTTCGCTTGGGTGACCGTTCGGTCGTTCGAGCGCAGCTTGAGGTCCTCTCGGAGGTCGTAGAGGTAGATGTTGAGACGGTCCGTGTTCCCGGAGGCGACATTCATGCGCCAGTCGTCATTGGGTGGCGCGAAGCCGATCTGCATCGGGCCTGCGAGAGCAGAGACGTTCGACTGAATGAAGTCCATAAGGATCCGATCGAGAGCGTCGATCATCAGCGTTCACTGCGAGGCTCGTGGCTCTCGCCGCGAGCCGAAATCGTCTGAAACGGTGCACCAACCGCGTCTCGGATTGCGTCGACCAGCGCCTGCGGAGAGAGGTCTACCAATGGCAGCCGGCGGAATTCGTAGATATCGGCGCGCCGTCCATCGTCGCCTATGGCGACGAGCTTCAAGCCAGGGATCTTCATAACGAGTTCCTGACAGGCGGTCGCGCCACCGGCCTCACACTCGCCGAGTACGACGACGTCGGGTTGGAAGGCGAACAAGGCGCTGTCCAAGTCCGTGGTCGCCGACGCGTCATGCAGTAGACACATGTCGGGTTGGGAGCCAACAGCGTCCTCCACGATCGGCCTCAACAGTGGAGGCAGAGCGCCGATGAGGATCTGGATCTGCATCTCGGGCCGTTCTCGGAAGAAGCAAACCGCAGGGAGAGATCAGAGGGAATAGACCGAGGGAATTATCCTTTGCCCATGCGCGGGTTCAGGGGGTCAGGTCACCCGCGACCTAAGGAAAGCGTTTGTCGAGCAGAATCCTCGTACCTCGGATGAGGATTAGTCGTGTGAACGAATGAGAGCCGGTCCGGACAAGATCCTTGAACAACGTGAGGGCTTCGCCGACACCGAAGCTCGGGTCTTCGATCTCCACGATCATGACAGGAGCCTGCCCGGAACCCTTCCGGATAATGGCGACATCCGAAGGAATTCCGCGAGGTTGATACAGTTCGCCTGTCACGGACGATCCGTCTTCGAGGATGAGGTCGAAATCACCGCTTTCTCCTCGTTTTCCCGTCTCGGCCCGGCCTTCAACTCGACGCACCCCTGAAAGTTCTCTGGACGCCGCCTTCGAGTTCAGCAACTCGCCGACTCTGATTTCATCGGGCGTCGCTATCTTGTTCTTGTTGACGTATTCAGATGCAGACCGTGGCTTAGGAAAGCTTGACCGCTCCCTCGCGTCCTTCCTTTCGAGGGCCTGTGCGGACTCACGTTGGTTACCTTTCGTGCCTCCACGCTTTCTGACCGCGGTCTTACGTTTAGGTCTTGGAGAGATTGGTCGCTTGCCACCCTGCTTGGGAGCTTCCGCCCTCACGTCGCTCGTCGGTGTCTCGCCATGTCGACTCGCGTCAGTGGATGGAAGGTCGCCGGTCGCCGACTCTGGAGCTTCGTTTGAGCCAACGCGGGGCGGAGCGCCCTCTGATCCCTTGGTGGCTTCGCTCGCTGGTACCGGTGCATCGCCACCGGCAGGAGTACTGGACTCCCTTTCAATTCGCGTACTTTCACCTGGTCGTTTCTTGCTAGACGACCGCCGAGCGGCTCCGATCAAGGCGAAAATGCCCGCTATGCCGATTGAAGCGACAGCCCTCGCCAGATGTCCTCCAGCCTGTCGGAGGTGTCCTTCGTTCCTCGCACGGCTCGCGAGCTCGTAGTAGTCGATGAGGTCGCCGATGGCGACGATCGCCTGTTGCCCCATGAAAGCGAGCCCAAGAAGATCCAGAAGCTCGCCAAGGACTACGAAGTGAGACAAGGCCCAGAAAGCGATCAGCCACGGAAGCGTGCTCACGAGCTGGTCGATGAACTCGGGACCCAGCTCGGCTGCACCAATGAGGGCCGCTTCTTTGAGCTTTTGGGTTTTGCTGAGCCCCAGTACCCGTTCGCTTACCGTTGGCCGAGCGCCTTCCCGAGCGAGAAGCTCGATCACGATGTCGTGAATCGGCTGGCCGCCTTCCGCTCTGAGCACGTTGACAACGGCATCCAGGTAGGTTCCGTCCGGCGAATGAGGCTCTGCTGCGAGTCGTTCGCCCAGAGCGTGTAGTAGGCGCCTCTTTCGCGCGACGAGGATGATGGTGACGAGGACCTTGTACTGCCTGTCGTCGACTGCCTTCCTCGTCGACTGAAAGAACTGCTCGCTGGCCGTCGGTCGAACGCCCTCCCGAGCGAGGAGCTCGACGACGATGTCGTGAACCCGCTGACCGCCTTCCTCTCTGAGCACGCTGACGACGGCATCCAGGTAGGTGCCGTCCGGCGAATGAGACTCTGACGCGAGTCGTTCGCCGAGAGCGTGTAGTAGACGCCGATTTCGCGCGACGAGGACGATGGTGACGAGAACCTTGTACTGTTTGTCGTCGACGGCCTTCTTCGTCAACTGAAAGAACTGCTCCTCGGGGGAATCTCCTGCGGATGGCGAGGCGGGGGTTCGCTGAACCGACGGTTTTGCAGTGCGGTACCTGATGACGGCAAGCCCGCTCGCGCCGTCTTGAAGCAGGCCGTCGGCGAATTGGTCCGCTTCGTGCTCCGGATCCTTCCCGGTCGCCGCTCTCGCTGGAGTGGGTGGATCGAAGCCTTGCTGGACAGTGTGTGCCAGCTCGTGTGCCAGGACGTGTCGTCCGCGACCATCTGTCAGTGATATCGGCCGAGCTAACACGATCGCCTGTCCAACTGTGAAGGCCTCGGCCTCGAGGGCGGCCGCTGCGAGAGTGGCCTCCGTCCCTGCATGGACGCGGACACGCGCAAACGAGTGCTCGACGCGCGGTTCGAGGAGAGCGCGCGTGCCGTGATCTATTGGGCGGCTCTGCGCCCGCAGCGCCGCTTCAACCGCGTCCCGCGAGACGATCTCGAGAGCGGCGAGGTCTTTCACACCTTGCGACGCCGCCGCGAGGGCCCGATTCCCGGCGTTGTGTTGCAGAAGACTCGCGGCGGTTGGATCGGGGGAGCGACTCGATGACCCTGCGTCGGCGGCGCTCCGAGCATGTAGTGTCTTGGGCCGGTGCCCGATGGTGCGCGAGGCTTTCAAGCGTTCATGATCCTGGCATCGCTGGCGCGGGGAAGAGCGAGCTCAGCCGGGGACAAGGTCTTCCCGAGCTTCTGAAACTCTCTCTGTGTGGCGCGCAGGACGTGAGTCGCGGTCACGAACCCGCCGTTTTCGCCGGCCGCTAGAAAGGCCGCCGCGAGAGCGATGTTTCGAATCGAGCCCCCGGCGAGAGGGAAGTGGCGCGCGACGACATCGAGCTCAAGGTCGTCCGACAGTCTCGTCTCCTTCGGCCACACTCCCGCCCAGATCTTCCTTCGATCGCTCTCGGGAGGAAACGGGAAATGGACGCTGAACGAGAGGCGTCGAATGAACGCCTCGTCGATTGCGGTGTGCAGGTTCGTCGTCAACAGTACTGTGGCATCCGATGACTCGAGCCTCTGGAGCAGATAGCTGATCTCGGCGTTGCTGAAGCGCTCCAGGGCGTCACCCCGCCCGCCCTCCGACGATCTCTTGTTGAACAAGGATTCGCATTCGTCGATCGCCAGGATCGCGTTGGATGTCTCGGCGGCGGCGAAGACTCGATCCAAAGCCTTCTCCGTTTCGCCGACCCATTTGCTGTAGACGGTGGAGAGGTTCAGCTTGTAGAGATCGACGCCCAGCTCATTCGCGATGACCTCGGCCGCCATGGTCTTTCCGGTTCCGGGTGGACCGGCGAGGAGCGCGGTGACTCCCTTGTTGAGCGACAGCTTCCGGCCGAATCCCCAGTCCTCGAATACGTGGTCCCGAAGGCGGATCCGTGCGCAGATCTCCCGGAGCTGATCCGTCACGTCCGTGGGGAGGATGAGATCCGACCAGGTGTAAACGGGCCGGATCTTGACCGTCAGCTTCGCGAGGTCATGGCCCGACTGTTCGCGCGCGGCGGCGAAGAGGGCCTCGCGCACGGCATCCTCGGCCGGTCGATTCCGTCGAAGCGGTGTCATCCGCCGGTAGGCGGTGGCCGTCTCGACCGTATCGGCGATCTGATCGGGTGTGAAACGAAAAAGCGCTTGAAGGGCCTCGAGGTCGCGGGTGCGAGGAGATAGGCCGGAAGCAGCGAGACTCTCTGTCCAAACCGCCTTGCTGGCGTCGTTGCCGGGGTCTCGCAGATCGACGGATACGACACCGAGCCGAGGGCGTCCGGGCGACCAAGGCTCGGCACCCGCAAGAAACACGATTCCACGGCTCATTTCGACCTCGTTCAGGAACGCTTCGAGCGCCGTCGCTCTCTCCGGGGTCTTCAGAGCCTCGAATGGCTCGGCGTACAGCACGGCGCCGTGGAACCCGGCCTCGCGAAAGGCAACGGAAAAACTCTTGTCGGAGTCCAGATGTGACAGGTTGACTGTCAGGAGGGCCTTGCCGAGTTGGCGCGCGAGCCAGGTACCGGCCTCGAGCTGTCCGCCGCCTTTGCGCGCCCGCACGTACACTCGAAACGGACGATCCCCTTGAACTGCCTCGACGGCAAGCGGGCGGAGCGATCGGACGGCGGACTGCGCGTGATCCGCGTGGCGCGAGTCGGAGGGCTCGATGATGCGACAGAACGCGGCGAGTCGTTGGTCCAGTCCGGATTTTCCGAGCAGGTGTCTCGCGATCTGCTCGTCGATTCGCACATAGCACGCCAAACTCGGCGGTGCGACCTGATTCGGGTCCGGGACGAGGTGAATGAGCGAATGCCGAACCAATGGGGACCCGGCGGCAAAATGCGCTTGCCTGTCCAGCTTCTCCTCCGCCGTCGAGCAGAGCAGATTGAGCGCCAGGTCGACCGTTGGCCGCTTGCGCGTGACGTCGTCCTGCAGGTATCCGTAGAGCCGCTCGTACTTGAGGTCGAGCTCCGGCGCCAGTGCGATCAGGAGGACGTCGAGGTCAAAGTTCGACAGTCCGTATTTCGAGGCCAGCCACGCGAGCCGCAAGCCCTTCGACGCGACGGACTGCCGGGCGGACGACGGTGGTACGGCCCTCGCCAGGAGCGGCTCGCCCGGCGCGCGGTTCAGAAGCCGAACGACTTCGGCGTCCCCGACATAGAGCCCTCGGAATCGGTCGCTCGCGGCCTCGGCGCCGTAGACTTCCGCCGCCGCGACGACGGCTCGCTTGAGCAGAAGGTCCAACCGCTCGAGCGCCGGGCGAAGCTCGGCGAGGGCGCCGCCCGGCGTCTTAGGTGCACGAGCTTCGGCCGTTCTGGCTCGACGGCTGGCCATCGGTCGCTCGTATCGTGACCAGGAATGCCCGAGGAGGGAATGGTCGCCCGGGCCTAGAAAGGGTTCAGTCGAGACTCAGTTCCTCACGAACTCGCCGACTGTGCGCTCCAGGTCCGAGTGTCGTGGATCACGCGCGACGCGAGGCGCGCCGCTTCGATGCGCCGATGAACGCCGAGCTTTTCGAGCAGGTTGTGAATGTGGTTCTTGACCGTTGCGACCTCGATCCCGAGCTTCTTCGCGATCTCCTTGTTGGAGAGGTCCTGGTCGATGAGTCGGACGATCTCTCTCTCGCGCCGCGTGAGCTCTGCCGGGGGAGGAGGCGGCTGCTGGTTGGCCGCAAGCGCGGACAGGCGCCGCCAGAGGCTCGCCACGAGACCCTCGGCGCATGCGACTTCGCCGCGCCCGGCGCGCTCGATGGCGGCCACGAGCTCCTCGAGCGAACCGTCCCGGCGAACGTAGCCGGCGACGCCGGCCTCCGCGCACGCGAGGACGTCCCCTTCCACCTCGGCGATTCCGAGCGCGACGACGCGAGCCCGTGGCGCGATCTTTCGCAGTTCCCGGACGATCGCGTGGCTCTCCGGCGTGCTCATGTCCATCAGGACCACTTCGGGAGCGTGCCGCGGCACGATGTCGAGGGCCGAGACGCGATCGCCAGCGGTGGCGACGACGTGAAACTCGTTCCGCCGATCCAGGACGAGGGCAAGTCCTTCGCGGTAAAGGCGGATGTCCGCCACGATGACGATCCGCGTGCCGCCGGAATCGAGCGTCTTCTCGTGCGTCGCAGGAGAAATGGGACGGACGCTACTCGACCCGTGGGCCGTCCTCGTGGTTACACCGTGCCTGACCGTCATCGCCACCCCTCGTGACTCCTCGGGCGAAGCGTTTGTCCGGAGTATCAGCCAGTAATTGAGATCGGTCCCGAGGGGGGCGGTGGGCCAAAATTTTTTCGGGCCGATGGAGTGGTGATAGCGTCACGTGAAAGCTTCACGCACGTGTTGAGCTCGGGGAAGTCCCTGAACAGATCCGCGAGTGCTGCGGAGTGGATCGAGTCGCCGTATCTCGCTCGAATCACTTGTCGCGTCGCACATTCCTACGGTCTCAAGTTCCCGGACAGCTCCGATCTCTTCCAGGAGGTCTGCCTTGCTCTGTGGCAGGCCGGTCCGAGCGCCGCGCTCAACGCCACGTGGGTGTTTCAGACCGCCAGCCACAAGGCGATCGACATGCTCGCGCGGGATGGTCGTGCCCGGCGAGTCAGTGCCATCCTTTCCGCCGGAGGCAGCTCGGCCTCCCGGGCCCGCGCCGACCTTTCCCACCTCCTGCGCTCCCGAGCCGACCGCCTTCCCGGCAGATTGCGCCAGTTCTATGCTCTTCGCTACGGAGAGGGATTGAGCCAGAGGGAGATTGCGGAACGTCTGGGGTGTTGTCGCAGCTCGGTCCGTTGGCTGGATGAGAAGTGTCTCCGCCTCCTGAAAGGCCGCCGCCTCGAACGGCCGGATGGTCGATGACACCGGGTGGCTCCTCATCGCCGGACGGGCGCATTCGACGAATGGCCGCGGCGATCCGATCGGAAACGGGGATGCAGCGGTTCTTCGGCGTCCTGCTGATGATCGTGCTCGGTACGCTGTGCGCGCTCTTCGCCTCGCAACGCGCCCGCCTGGATACGGGGATCGCGAAGATCGACATCTCCACCGAAGCGAAACGCTTTGCGAGCGAGCTGATTTTCTCGAAGATGACTGCGCTGGCTCAGACGACCATCGGCCTCATTGGCGCCACGTGGGCGATCCTCATCGTGTCGGAAACGCGCGTCCGGCTCATCAACATTTGGTCAAGCGTTCTCTTCGTGGTCACCAATGCGTTCTATCTCGGTTCGTTGCTCACTTACGACGCGGGCTACGATTTCATCGTGAGCCGGATCTTCGATCACGGGGCCTTCGACATTCACTCGCGCGTCGTGTCGTTTTGGCTCGGGTGGCAGCGCGGTCTCTTCCTGTGGGGGTGCCTCAGCCTCGCTCTTATGATCCTGCTGTGGAGGAGGAAGTCATGAACGGGAGATGGATAGCCGCGATCGTGACGGGCGGTGTCGCCGCGGCCGGTGCGCTGGGCGGCCAAGACGCGACACCGACGCCGGTGAAGAAACCGGCTGCCGCTTCCGTGGCGGGCTCCGCCCTCGCCAAGCGGGAGGCCACGATTCATGGCGCGGCCTTCGCGCGCCGGGTCTCGCTGGCGGAGCTCTCGACGACGAGCGTCGGCGGCCTCGGAGCCGACTTCAAGGCGCACGCGCTGCAGGTTCGAACCAAGAGGCCGGTCGAGATCGTGGCGGTCGAAACGGGCGACTCGAAGGTCGCGGTCGCGGCAGGGACGAAATATTCGAGCGACACGCTCGTTGCCGTTCCGATCAAAGGGAATGAGTTGACGATCGAGGCGAAGGCTGCGTCGGGAAGAGTGTTTTGGACGGGTGTCGGCATCGGAGGCGGGCAGCCGCCGAGCACGATGATGTTCTCGTTGACCGACAGTCCGGGTTGCGAGATCACCGTGGAGAGCGATCCGCCGGGTGCCACGGTCTTCTTCAACGACAACGAATGGGAGCACCATTCGAACACGACGTCGATCCGGGATCCCGGCGCGTGGACGGTGCGACTGTCGATGCCGGGATACCTGGACTGGACCGGAACGCGGGCGCTCGGTCCGAGCGAGACGTGGCGGATCTCGGCGGTCTATCCGAAGAAGACGACGAAGAAGACGACGAAGAAGAGCACGCCGACGCCCGGAACGTGAGTCGCGCCGGTCTTCCCTCTAGAACTGCCAGCCGACCGAGAGCGTCGGCCCCCAGTCGTTCTTCGCGAGGCCGGTCGAGGGGTCCCTGCTGTCGAAGCTGTCGTACACCGAGAGCGAGAGATAGAAATCGCTCACGATCTCCCGCTTGGCGGACGCCGTGGCTTCGAGGCGGACGCGGCCGCCTTCCGACAGGCTCGGGTAGACCTCGAGCGAGGCGCTGATCGTCACCTTCGGAAAGTCGTACATGAAGTATGAGTATCGGCCGCCGACCGCGGCCTCGCCGTTGAGCCTTCCTTCTCCGTCGACCGGCTGCTCGCGATTGCCGAAGAGCCCGACGAAGAGCATGAACTCCTTCTGGTTCTCCTGGACGACGTATCGTCCAAATCCGAGTCCGACCCCGGCGCGGAGCTTGAGACCGAGCTGGATGTTGCGGTCCAGGCCGAACAGGCCCTCGACGATCCAGCGGTTCCCCAGGAAGCGGTCGTAGTAGGTGGAGAAGGATCCGCGCTCTGCGGCCGTGACGCCCTCCTGCTTGCTGAAGAAAGAGGAGAGGTTCGAGACGATCTGGTGGTCGCGTCTTCGATAGGTCGCGTCGGCCGAAAGGTTGAACTGGACGAGTCTGGACGCCTGCGTGTAGTTGAAGCCGAGGTCCAGAGAGCCTTCCCAGCGCCGCCAAAAGTACTGATGCACCGGGGAGATGTCGAAGATCTCGAAGAACCCGACCGTGATCGTGTCCGGTCCCGCGACGACGGTCAGTCGCCCGGGCGGGTCGGAGGGCGAGAGGGAACCGAAGTGGTGAACGCCGTCGATCGTCTCGACGTCGTACATCTTGGTGGAGCTGATCGAGAGGATCTTGTTCCACTTGACGCTGAGCCAGCCTGCCGTGGACGTATCGACCGACAGGCGGCCCTGGCTGTAGGACTTGATCTCTCCCGTGAAGCGGTCCCCGTTGAGGAGGGTGAGGACGTCGTCCTTCTGGGCCTGTGCGGAGGCGGCAAGGAGGAGAAGAAAACCGAGCGAACCGAGAACGCGAAGGCGGCGCTTCAATGGCGCTCCGGTTGAGGGTGTCGCAGTGCGCGTCGAGAGGTCTCGCCGGAATTCATCGAGTGGTTCCTCCCGATTCATTCTCTACCAAAGGGCGCCTCGAGCTCGTCCGGCGCGCTCGTCGCCGCGCCAGCCGCAATGGCGCGACACCAGGCCCGCCGTCGGCCTTCGGCGGCGACCTCGAATCCGTTCAGAGCACCGGCAACCGCGCGAGCAGAACCCACAGCGTGATCGCGCCGACGGCGGTGAGCGTAATCGTGACGATGAGGCCGGGGTGGAAACGGGGGATGCGCGCGGCGCCGGGATCCATTCCGAGGAAGCGGACCGTCATCAGGTATTGCGCGAGGGCGAGCACGAGGGCGAGCGTCCCGATGGCGACGAGCGAGACCCCGAGCAGCCGGGACGCGCCGGGCCGCCACGGCGGCTTGACGCCTTCGATCGAGTTCAGCATTTCGTAGAAGTGAAAGATCGTGAATCCGAAGCCGATGAGGGCCGCGGCGGTGCGTACCCACGCGAGGAGCGTGCGCTCGAGCGCCAGGCGCGTCTGGATCCACGGATAGCTCGCGGGGCCGAGGCCGGGAGGCGCCGAGCCGTTCGTCACAGCGCCGCCGAGGTTATCTCAAGCCGCCGGCTAGACTCCGGAGAATGAACGTCCTCGACGCGATCGGAAATACGTCGCTCGTTCGGCTGCGCAGGGTCGTGCCGGCCGAATGCGCCGAAGTCCTCGTCAAGCTCGAATGGGAGAACCCGACCGGCAGCATGAAGGACCGGATGGCGAACGCCGTCATTTCGCGGGCGGAGGCGGACGGGCGTCTGAAGCCCGGCGGCACCGTCGTCGAGTACACGGGCGGCAGCACGGGAGCGTCGCTCGCGCTCGTCTGCGCCGCGAAGGGCTATCGCATCCGTATCGTGACGTCGGACGCTTTCAGCCCGGAGAAGCGGGATCAGATGGCGGCGCTCGGGGCGGAGCTGACGCTCGTGCCGAGCGAGGGCGGGAAGACCACGAAGACGCTGATCCTCGCCATGATCGACGCGGCGCGGAAGCTCGCGGAGGAGCCGAACACGTTCTGGGCCGACCAGCTCCACAACCCGGACACGATCACGGGCTACCTCGCGCTCGGCGACGAGATCTGGAGACAGACGCAAGGCAAGGTCGATGCGTTCGTCCACTCGGTCGGGACGGCTGCCTCCTCGAGAGGCGTGGCGACGGCGCTCAAACGGCACAATCCGTCGATCGATGTCGCCGTCGTCGAGCCCGCCGAGTCGGCGGTGCTCTCGGGCGCCGCTCCCGCGCCGCATGGAATCGAGGGCGTCGGCGTCGGCTTCGTTCCGCCGCTCTTCGAGCGTTCTCTCGTCGACGAGGTCGTGCCGATCCCGACCGAAGCGGCCAAGGAGATGACCCGGCGCCTCGCGCGGGAGGAGGCCCTCTTCGCCGGCACGTCGTCCGGCGCGAACGTGCTCGCGGCGATTCAGGTCGCGCGGCGTCTCGGGCCCGGCAAGAAGGTCGTCACGCTCCTGTGCGACTCGGGACTGAAGTACCTCGATACGGACGTTTACCGAACGTCCTAGCGTGAGCTATCCCACAAAGGTGTTGACACCTGGCGGGGGTCCTTTCAAAGCCGCGGGGGATTCTCGGACTTGTCGGAGGCGGGGGCGAGGAGTTCCGAGATCTCCCTTTCGAGCTCCGCGGCCCGGGGACCGTCTTCGGCCAGGACCAAGCCTGAGATGAAGCTTGGCGCGTCCGGCGTCTCCGCAAGCGCTCCGTCGAAGATACGCAGCGGCATTGCCCGGCCCTGTTCAACGTGAGGCCGGAGGCGGGCGAGGGCTTCCGATAGGGGACCGGCGAGGGGAGATGCAAAGGATTGACTGACGCGGTTGCCGGTCCGCGCCGCCGCCGCGGCATGCATCAGCACCTGCGGGGTGCTCCCATTCATCCGGAAATTCAGATCGAAGACGATGACTCGGCCCCCGGCATCCGCGCCGACATCGAAGCCGCAGATTCCCAGATAGCCGAGGGCCCTTGCCTTAACGGCGATGGTCCGGCAAATGGCGGTGGCCTTCTCCGGCGGCGGGTTCGATGGGTCGATCCGACTGCCGCTTTGAATCCCGATGCTCGAAAAGACTTGCTCCGCGGCTCCCAGAAAGACGCAGGCCTCCGGAAGGACCGCGAAGCTCAGGCACCACGTCGAAGCGACCGGGATCGCGTCCTCGACGATCAGGCCCGCGAGATGGTCCTGCTCGCTCGAGAACCAATCGACGGCACTCTCCCAGTCCGATGCGGTGGCGCAGTAGCGCAAGTCCTTGCCACCTCCGGTGGCTCCGTCGACGGCGGCCTTCAGGAAGACCGGGTGTTCCGGCGGCCGGGTACGGAGTCCCGCAATCTCCACAGGCGGGACGAAGGAACGCCGGGGAACGTGGGTTCCGGGGACGAACTCGCTGAGCCGGGCCTTGTTGTTGAGAAGGCCGTACAAGGCGATCGGGACGAGGAGCATTCCGGGCGCGTCGGCGCCGGCCGGAGGAGGGAAGAAGTACGCGATGCGCGATCCCCGCGCGGCGCATGCCCGCGCCTGCGCAATCGCCTCGGACTCGGTCCGGTAACGGAGCAGGGACGAAGGCCGGTCGAGACCGGCCATCTCCAGGAATTCGAGGATCTGTGGGGTCGCGACGCCTTCGTGACAGATGAGAGGCATCGACCCGACACAGGAGAGGGCCAATCCGGTCAGAGCGTCGCGACGCCAGGGGGGATGTCGGAGCCAGTGAGTCTGGTCTGCGGAGGAACGGGGAGCCAGGACAGTCCCCGGCGGATGCAGCTCGTGGAGCCAGGCCGAGGGCCGAATTGCCTGAGCCAAGAGGAGCGACCGTCTACTCGAGAAAGCCGCTCAGCCCGTTGGCCAGCTTCCTCAGATTGTCGCTGCGCTGCTTCAAGACCGTGGGCGTCTTGTTCGCGTCGAGCAGGACGACCTCGCCGTCGTGCTCGACGTAGTCGAACTTGCCGAAGTCGAATCCCAGACGTTCTCTCTCCGCGCGGAGAGAGTCCGGAACCGTCCGGAGCTCTTCCTTCTTGACGATCGTCGTGGCCTTGACGACCGGTTCCCGCCCGTGGAGCAAGAGGGCGTATTCCTCTCGACCGAGGAAGATCCACATTCGGAGAATGTAGTGTCCATCGATGATCTCGGGCAGGAATCGCTCGACGACGTAGGCCTCGTCGGTCCACACCCACGAGGGGACAAGTTCCGGCGATTCGAGAACGGGGTACGAGGCGCGGGGCAGAGTCCGGGTGAAGCGCCAGGGCAAAGTGTCCTGCAGGCGGCGGCGGAGGCGACCCCGCCGTTCGTTCCTCGCCTCCACCGCGCCGAAGTAGTTGGCGTCCGTCTTGATCATCACGGGCCCGCCGTAGCCGTCACCCGGGAGGACCAGGTTCCGGCTCACCACACGTTTGGAGATGTCGAGGACCCGGCCGTTGAGGAGGGGGATGCCGGAGGGATTTTCGGGGACCGCCTCTTCGGGGACTCGCGTGCGGTCGACATGGAGGATCCCGATGTCCCCGGAAGTCTGCCGTGCGGGTCCGACCGTCACGTGATGGCCGTCCTCTTTCCAGTACTCCGCCAGTCGCATCAAGTGATGGTGCGGGAGCGGCACCTCTCCCGGGGCGGTGACGACGCGAATGTCGAGGCCCATTACGGCCCATATTGCCTCATCGCGGGGCGGTGACCGTCGTTTCCCTGCTGCCGGACTCCGGCCTCAAGTACCTGAACACGGACGTGTATCGGCGGCCCGAGGGTTCAGCATTTCGGCGCCGTGACTTGCTGGCGCGCCTTCGCGGCCTCCGCTTCGGCGTCGAGCATGAGGCGGTAGGCCACGTAATACTTGTAGATGTTGCGGACGTAGGTCGTCGTCTCGGTTCCGATCCGGCGCGCGACGACGATCTCGACGTTGTTGAACCACTTGTCGGGATCGAGGCCCTTCTGCTCGGCGTCCTTGCGCGCCTTCGCCACATTGCCCGGCCCGCAGTTGTAGCTGGCGAACGCGAAGAGCGGACGGTTGCCCTCGCTGAAGTTGGCGTCGGGAAAGTATTTCTCCATGAGCTGGTCCATGTACTTGGCGCCCGCGTGGATGTTCGATTCGGCGACGTGAATGTCGCCGACCTTCATCTGCTCGCCCGTGTCCGGCATGAGCTGCATGATGCCGACCGCGCCGACGTGGCTCTTGGCCTGCTGGTTGAGCTGCGACTCCTGGTAGCCCTGGGCGGCGAGCATGAGCGGGTCGAAGCCGTACTTCTTGCCGTACTTCTGGAAGATTCCCAGCGTTTCCTGAAAGCGCTTGTACTCGGCGCTGCGCGTCGGGTCCTTGAGCTCCTTGACCTTCCGCATGTAGACGTTCATGCGGTAGGTCATGACGCCCTGCTTCATCGCCCAGTTCCGGAAGAAGTCGTCGATCTCGGCCTGGAGCTTCGGGCTGTCCTTGCGGATTGCCCAGCCGGTTTTGGCGTTCTCGCGCAGGACGAGGTCGCTTCGCACTTTGATCTTGGGCAGCACCTGCGCCCACATCCGGGCCTTCCAGTCGTCCACGACGAGCAGCTCGATCAGCCCTGCGTCCAGCATCTCCATGAGGTCCTCGTCCTCGAGAGCGTCGGGGACGAGATGGAGCTCGACCGGCGCCTTCTTGTCGCCCTGCAGCTTTTCGTTCAGCTTCTCCAGGCTCTCGTAGTAGCTCGACGCCTTGCGCACGTGGACGCGCTTGCCCGAAAGGTCGTCGAGGGTCTTGAGCTCCGGCGACTTGGGTCCGGTGACGACGATCTCGCTGATCGTCTTGCGGCCCTCGTCTCCGGGAACGAAATCCACGATCTTTTCGCGCTCCTCGGTGATGGTGAGATTGCCGATCGCGACGTCGGCGAGGCCGTCGGCGAGATCGGGCAGGAGCTTGTCCCGCGTGGCGGGCGCGATGTAGACCGTGAGCGGCCGCTTGCCGAGCTCCTTGGCGTACTTGAAGTTGATGTAGCGCTCCCAGTCGCGCACGAGCTCGGCCGCGAGGCCGCGCTCCCGGCCCTTATCGTTGAAGTAGAGGGAGCGCGAGTACGGCGCGAAGACGCGGATCATCCGGCGCTCGAGCAGCCTGTCGAAGTCGCCCGTCCATTTCTTGTTCGCGATGGCGAGCCGGCGCGGCGTCTCGCTGGGCGTCACCGCAGGAGCCGGGGTCTGGCCCTGAACGGGGCGTCCGGCGAACAGCATGGGCAGAAGGACGGCGAAAACGAGTCTCCTCACGTCACCTCCTCGATGTCTGCCGTCTAGCTCGGCAGTAGCAGCGTAAATATGAAACGAATTCCCCAATCCGGCCCGCTCGCCGGCTTCGCGGCATAGTACTTGTAACCGAGACCAAGAGAGACCGGCAGCTTGCCGAAGTGCACGAGCTGACTGACGAAGACGTTGATGGGCACGGTCCACTGCTCGTTCTCCCAGTCGTAGGAGCTCTCCGTGTTGATTCCAAACGTCGTCGCCGCCTTCGTCCCGTAGGAGAGGAACGGCTGGAGGAACGTGTTGCTGATGTCCGGCCGGTCCGCCCCGCCGCTGGCGTCCGCGAAGGACCAGATGTGGTTTGCGAGGATGCCGTATGTCCAGCCGCCGCTCTGCCTGAGAACGAGCAGGGTCGGCCCGGCACCCCATTTCTTCCCTCCGAGAAGGGAGCTCGTCGCGCTCGGGTAATAGAGGACCGGTCCGACCGCCCAGATGATTCCGCCGCCGACCGGTGAGAAGAAGAAGCTCTGGGTGACGTCGCCCATGCCGAATTGACTTCCCTCGCCGAGGATCACGTCGCTCTGCTGGATGATCGGCACGATGGTGCGGACGATCAGGTTCATCTTCGCGGAGAGATGCAGAGGCACGACCGGCTGGAAGTTGAGCGTCCAGCGAAAGCCGGATTCCGGGCCGATTCCGAACTCGAAGTTGTTCTGGAACGGCACGCTGATCATCGCGGCGACGGGATTGGAGAGTTTCATGGCGAGCTCCTCGTCGCTCTCGCCGCCCGGGGACGCCGCGGCGGCCGGCGGCGCGTCCTGGCCCGCGGCGAGGCGGGCGACGAGGAAGATCCCGGGCACGAGCAGCAGACGTGAGAACCGGGCCAAACGCATCGATGAGACTCCATTCAACGACTGGAGTTTCGATCATCTCCCGTCCCTGCATGCGCGCGCGGCTTCCCTTTGGGGCAGGTCGGCCGCGGAGAGGGCGGGGACCGGTTGTGTACACTTGATTTCGTCACGCGAGGTTCGCACTTGAGCTCTGAGGCGGGGGCTTCGACCGGTTCTCACCCTCTCGGCCGCCAGGCTCTCGAGGAGTCGGCGCCGTCCGCGATCCGGACGGCAGCCGACCTCGCGGTCTTCGCGATCGCCTACCTGTTCGCGTACCGCTTCGGCATGTCCTTCACCCAGGCGGTGCCGTCGCCGTTCTGGTTTCCGGACGCGGTCCTCCTTTGCGCGCTGCTCCTGAATGCGCCGCGCCTCTGGTGGCTCTTCCTTCTCGCGGCCGCGCCGACGCGGTTCTGGCTGGTCCGCGTTCCGGGAGGCCCTCCCGAATGGTTTCTCGCTGTCGCGTTCACGAACGACGTCCTCAAGGGTCTGCTCTCCGCCACGATCCTGCGTCGGACGCTCCGGGATCCGACTCGCTTCGACCGCCTGCGCGACTTCGCGATCTTCGTCGGCGTCGCGGTCATCGGCGTGCCGATTCTCTCGGCGCTCGGAGGCGCCGCGGCCTGGAGCGTTCTGGGGCGCTCGTTCTGGCCTTCGTTCCAGAGCTGGTTCCTGGGGGACGCGCTCGCGAGCTTGCTGCTCGTGCCGACGATCCTCTATTGGATCTGGGGGCGTCGACGGCGTCGGTCCGAGCGTCCGTCGGTCGCCGAGGCCGCTGTGCTGATGGCCGCTGTCGCCGGCCTCGGTCTCCTGGTGTTTGGCGGCGAGTTGACCCCGCCCTACGACTCGCTCGTCCTCCTGTACGCCCCGGTTCCGTTTCTCCTCTGGGCGGCGCTCCGGTTCGGTCTTCGCGGGACCTCGGCCATGCTCGCGCTCTCGGCCGTGGTCGTCGCGGCCGCGGCGTCGGCCGGTCGCGGGCCCTTCGGCGCCCAGGCCGCCGATCAGCGGATCCTCTGGATCCAGCTCTACCTCTTCGTAGTGGCCCTGCCGATTATGTTTCTCGCGGTGCTCGTTCGCGAGCGCAACGATAGCGCCGCGAAGCTCCGCGCGAGCGAGGAGCGCTACCGCGAGGTGGTCAACAGCCAGACCGATCTGATCTGCCGCTACCTTCCCGATACGACGCTGACATTCGTCAACGAGGCCTACTGCCGCTACTTCGGCCGGACGCGCGAGGAGCTCATCGGCCGCAAGTTCCTGGACTTGATCCCCGAAGGGCGGCCGCGCGAAATCGCGTGGATGCATGTTCGGTCGCTGATCGAGAACCCCCGGATCGAGGCCGACGAGCACGAAGTCGTGCGCGGCGACGGCTCGATCGGGTGGCAGCAGTGGCTGGACCATCCCGTGTCCGGCCGCGACGGCCGGGTCATCGAGTTTCAGGCCATCGGCCGCGACACCACCGACCGTAAGCGTGCCGAGGAGGCCGATCGGCGCCTCGCCCAGACCGGAAGGCTCGCGCTCCTCGGGGAGCTGACCGCGTCCATCGCGCACGAGGTCAACCAGCCGCTCGGCGCGATTCTCTCGAACGCCGACGCCCTCGAAATGCTGCTCGAGTCCACCCGGGCGCGGCCGGAGGAGATCCGGGCCATTCTCGCCGACATCCGGCGCGAGGGCCTCCGCGCGAGCGACGTCATCCGCCACGTGCGGTCGCTGGTGCGGCAGCGGTCGATGGTCATGAAGCTCCTCGACGTCAACGGCGTCGCGCTCGAGGTGCTTCGCCTGGCCAACGCCGAGTGCCGCCGCCGGGGCGTCGAGATGACGACGGACCTTGCGGTCGACCTCCCGCCGGTGCGGGGCGACCGGGTCTGGCTCCAGCAGCTCCTCCTGAATCTCATGGTCAACGGCATGGACGCCATGTCGGAGCTTCCCTCCAACGGCCGCCGTCTCCTTCTGAGGACGAGCGGCGTTGCCGGAGCGGCGGTGGAAGTGGCGGTCGTGGACGAGGGGCATGGGATTCCTGAGGACCTCCTGCCGCGGCTCTTCGACTCCTTCGTGACGACCCGGGAGCACGGGATGGGTCTCGGACTGGCGATCTCCCGCTCGATCGTCGAGGCCCACGGAGGTAGGATTCGAGCGGAAAACAACGCCGGCGGAGGAGCCACGGTCCGGTTCACGCTCCCGACGGCGCCGGCCGAGCGGTCGGACCCGATGGAGGGGGAAGTCTCATGAGCGCCCCGGCTCCGGTGGTTCGGGTGGTGGATGACGACGAGGCGTTCCGGACGGCGATCACGCGTCTCCTCAAAGCAGGCGGTTACGACGTCCAGGCTTACTCCTCCGCCGGGGATTTTCTTCTCGAGGAGGAGGACTCGCGGCCGGGCTGCGTGGTGCTCGATCTCAAGATGCCGGGCCCCGATGGGCTCGAGCTCCAGTCGGCGATCGCCCGGCGCGCGAATCCGTTGCCGATCGTCTTCCTGACCGGGCACGGCGACATCGCCGCGAGCGTCCGCGCGATGAAGAACGGCGCCGAGGACTTCCTGACCAAGCCCGTCAAGAAGGAAGCCCTCTTCGCGGCGATCGAGTCCGCGCTCGTCCGGGACGACCGGCGCCGCTCCGAACGGGAGGAGGGCGATCGGATCCGGCGCCGCTTCGAGGCCCTGAGTCCGCGCGAGCGCGCGGTACTCGAGCACGTCGTGGCCGGCCGCCTCAACAAGCAGATCGCGTCGGCCATCGGGACCTCGGAGCGGACGGTCAAGGCCCACCGCGCCCGTGTCATGAGGAAGATGGGGGCGTCTTCCGTGGCCGAGCTCGTGCGCTCGGCCGACCGTCTCGCGCGGGCCGGTTAGCCCTTCCGCTGCCCCAAGGGCAACTTCGATCTGCCCGAAGGTCCTCCTATCCTCGGCTGTCTCGAGCCGGGAGGATCGGCTTCAAGCCATGTTCGGGAAGGGAGTGATCGTTGTCGAGGACGACGCCGGGCTGAGGGCCGCGCTGGAGAAGGTCCTCTCGGCCGGCGGGCACAGTCGGATGACGTTCGAATCGGCGGAAGCCCTGCTCGAATCGGGAGCCGCGGCCGGCGCCGGCTGTCTCGTCCTCGACATTCGTCTTCCAGGGATGTCCGGCGTCGAGCTGTACCGGGAGCTTGTCGCGCGCGGCAACGCGCCGCCCGTGATCTTCATGACGGCGTACGACGACCTGGCGGTGCGCGCGGAGACGGAGCGGCTCGGCGCGGCGGCCTATCTCGTGAAGCCGTTCCGCGGCCGGGAGCTCGTGGACGCGGTGAGTGAAACGCTCGGCGTCAACGCCGGGAGGTGAGGGGTGTGAGGATGAGAGCCACTCGGCGTGCGCTGCTGGTGGCGGCCGCGTTCTCGTGGAGCGCGAGGATTCTCGCGCAGACCGACCCGTTGCCGTCCTGGAACGACGGCGCCGCGAAGCAGGCGATCGAGAAGTTCGTGACGGACACGACGGCGTCCGGCGCGCCCGGTTTCGTGCCGCCGGCGGAGCGCATTGCCACCTTCGACAACGATGGAACGTTGTGGGCCGAGCAGCCGATTTACTTCCAGCTCGCCTTCGCGCTCGACGAGATCAAGCGCATGGCGCCGGGACATCCCGACTGGAAGGACAAGGAGCCTTACCGGTCGATTCTCGCCGGCGATATGAAGGGGCTCACGGTTCAGGGCAAGAAGGGGATTGCTGAAGTGATGGCCGTGACGCACAGAGGCATGACAACCGACGAGTTCCAGTCGAACGTCGCGAACTGGATTGCGGCAGCGAAGCACCCGCGCTTCCACCGCCCCTACACCGACTGCGTCTATCAACCGATGCTCGAGCTTCTGGCCTACCTGCGCGCCAACGGCTACAAGACGTTCATCGTTTCGGGCGGCGGCATCGAGTTCATGCGGGTCTTCGCCGAAAAGGTGTACGGGATTCCGCCCGAGCAGATCGTCGGCAGCGCCGGCGAGACGAAGTTCGAGATGCGGAACGGCAAGCCCGTGCTCGTAAAGCTCCCGAAGATCAATCACGTCGACGACGGCCCCGGAAAGCCGGTTGGCATCAACCGCTTCATCGGCAGGCGGCCAGTCTTCGCGTTCGGAAATTCCGACGGGGATCAGCAGATGCTCGAGTGGACGTGGGCGGGAGACGGGAAGCGGTTCTGCGGCATCGTCCACCACACCGACGCCGGGCGCGAGTGGGCCTACGACCGGACATCTCACATCGGCAAGCTCGACAAGGCCTGGGACGAGGCGGCGGCGAAGGGCTGGATCGTCGTGGACATACAGAAGGATTGGAAGAGGGTGTTTCCGTTCGACGAGTAGGGAGAGGAAGGGACGCATGAGACAGGAACTCCGACAAGAACACGCCGCAATCGCGTTCGGGCTCGCCATGATCCTCGCCGGCTTCGCCGCCGCTCAGGAACCGCCGAAGATCACTGTCCCGCCGGGATTCAAAGGGAAGATCGCGCTCGACGTCCGCGACTCGAAGGAGGACTGGACGCCCTACCTGCCGCCCAAGGCGCCGGCCGGGTCGCCGAACTTCCTCTTCGTCCTTTACGACGACACGGGGCTCGCCGCCTGGTCCACCTACGGCGGCCGGATCAACATGCCGACGCTCGACCGGCTCGCAGCCAACGGCCTCACCTACAGCCAGTGGCACACGACCGCGCTCTGCTCGCCGTCCCGATCGACGATCCTGACCGGGCGAAACCACCATCTGAACGGCATGGCCGCGATCACGGAAGCCGCGAGCGGTTTCCCCGGCGCCAGCGGCCGGCTTCCCGAGCAGACGGCGACGATCGGACAGATTCTCCAGGACGCCGGGTGGAGCACGTACTGGATCGGCAAGAATCACAACGTCGCGGAGCAGGACGTGGCCTCCGGTGCCTCCCGGAAGCAGTGGCCGCTCCAGAAGGGCTTCGACCGCTACTATGGATTCCTCGGCGGCGAGACGAATCAGTGGTATCCCGACCTCGTCGAGGACAACCGGTTCATCGATCCGCCCTATACCCCGGAGCAGGGTTACTTCCTCTCCAAGGATCTCGCCGACCAGGCGATCCGGATGATCAGTGACCAGAAGGCGACGAACCCCTCGCGTCCCTGGTACCTGTGGTTCAACCCCGGCGCGAACCACGCTCCCCATCATGCTCCGGCCGACTACATCGCAAAGTACAAGGGCAAGTTCGACGATGGCTACGAGGCGTATCGGGAGTGGGTGCTTCCGCGCATGATCGCGAAGGGCATTCTGCCGAAGGGCACGCAGCTGACGCCGCTGAACCCGCTGCCGAAGGATGTCGCGAATCCCGGCGATTACGTGCGTCCCTGGAACACGCTGAAGCCCGAAGAGAAGAAGCTCTTCTCGCGCCTCGCCGAGGTCTACGCGGCCTACTCCGAGTACACGGACGTCCAGGTCGGCCGGATCATCGACTACCTGCAGCAGAGCGGGCAGCTCGAGAACACCGTCGTCTTCTACGCGGCCGACAACGGTGCCTCGGGCGAGGGAAGCCCCAACGGATCGGTCAACGAGAACAAGTTCTTCAACGGGTATCCGGACACGATCGAGGAGAACATCAAGTACATCGACAAGCTCGGCGGCCCCGATACTTACGAGCACTATCCGACGGGCTGGGCGGCCGCGTTCTCGACGCCCTTTCAGATGTTCAAGCGGTACTCGGAGTACTCCGGCGGCACGTGCGATCCGCTCGTGATCTCCTGGCCCAAGGGCATCAAGGCAAAGGGCGAAGTTCGAGACCAGTATCACCACTCGACGGACATCGTTCCCACGATGCTCGAGATCGCCGGCCTGGAGATGCCGAAGGTCTACCGCGGCGTCGAGCAGTACCCGCTCTCCGGCGTCTCCATGCGCTACTCATTCGACGCGCCGAAAGAGGGGCCGACGCAGAAGCACCGCCAGTACTACGCCATGCTCGGATCGCGCGGAATATGGGAGGACGGCTGGCTCGCCGCGGCCCTGCACGCGCCGCTCACGGGCAAGGGCCACTTCGCCACCGACGGCTGGCAGGTCTACCATACGGACGTCGACCGGTCCGAGTCGAAGGACCTGGCGAAGGAGAACCCCGAGAAGCTCAAGCACCTGATCGACGTCTGGTTCGAGGAAGCGGACAAGAACATGGTCCTGCCTCTCGACGACCGCACGGCCGTCCAGCAGCTCGGCGTCGAGCGCCCCTCGGACGAGCCGCCACGCGACCGTTACATGTACTATCCGGGCACGGCCCCGGTTCCGGAAGGCGTCGCGGTCAGCGTTCGGAACCGCTCGTACAAGATCCTGTCGAACATCACGATCGACAAGGACGGCGCAACCGGAGTGATTTTCGCGCACGGCTCGCGCTTCGGCGGCCACAGTCTCTTCATCAAGGACAAGAGGCTTCACTACGTGTACAACTTCCTCGGCATCGCGCCGGAGCAGAGCTTCGTCTCGAACGTCGACCTGACGCCCGGCAAGCACACCGTCGGCTTCGAGTTCACCAGAGACAAGGCCGGCCCGAACGGAGAGTCGCTCGGCAGCGGCAAGCTCTACATCGACGACAAGGTCGTGGCCGAGGGACCGATGAAGACGCAAGCGGGCAAGTTCACGCTCTCGGGCGACGGCCTCTGCGTGGGCTACGACAGCGCCGACGCCGTGAGCCACGAGTACAAGACGCCGAACCGGTTCCAGGGCGGCACGATCGCCTTCGTCGGCGTGACGGTCGAGAAGGCGTCGTACGCGGACCTGGAGAAGGAGGCGGCGCGCGCGCTGGCGCGCGACTAGAGATCGGGCCGCGTCGATAACGAATGCGACGGAAGCTCCTCTTCGGGGGCGGCGCCGCCGTGGTCTTCTGGGCCGCGGCGGCGCTCTCGTTTGCCCAGTCTCCGGAGTCCGACGTGCCCGAGGGACACCCGGTCGCGGCGACGGAGACCGAGCGCTGGGTCATCCCGGAGGTGCCCGACAGTTTCCTCGACGGCCTGAAGATCGGCACGAAATACTTCACGCTCCACTGGGGCCTTTGCTTCATCGGCGACTACACGGCGTTCCAGCAGAACGACGCGAGCCTCGAGCAGGTGAGGGAGCAGGAGGACAAGAAGGAGTTCCGGTCGTTCCGACTGATGCTGCGCGGGCAGCTGCATTTTCTGGGCGCGTGGAACTACCTGGTGACCGGGGAGTACAAGGGTTTCGACTCGGATCCGGATGGCCCTCTCTGGCAGCTCACCGATCTCTGGGTCTCGCGGCGCCTCGGGTCCTTCGCCACGCTCAAGCTCGGCAAGCAGAAGGAATCCTTCGTGTACGAGATGGTGGGCGACGCGGCGAACCTGCCGTATCAGGAGCGCTTCCTGTCGCCCTTCTTCACGTCACGCGACGTGGGCGTCTCCTTGTCCGACACCTATCTCGATGGTCACGCGACGTGGACCGTCGGTTGGTTCAACGACTGGTGGACGCACGGCAATTCGTTTCACGGCAGCGGCAACGACTTCACAGGGCGGTTCACCTTTCTTCCGATTCTCGGCGACGACGGCAAGGAATACCTTCATCTCGCGGTGTCGGCCCGGTACTACCAGGGTGATGACGACGTGCTTCGCTTCAAGGGGAAGCCCCAGTCGAATGTCTCGTCGAACTACGTGGACACAGGAGATCTCCATGCCGACCACGCCTGGAGCGTCGGCTTCGAGGCCCTCTGGGCGAACGGTCCGTTCTCGGTTCTCGCCGAATACGTCCGGACCGAAGTGCCCTCGACCGCGCTCGGCGACCCGTCCTTCTCCGGCTGGTACGTAACGGCGAGCTGGATCCCCGGCGGCGCGCCGCGGCCGTACGACAAGAACGTGGCCTATGCGCGGCGTCCGCCGGTCGCGGGCCATCCGCTCGGCGTCGTCGAGTTCTTCGCGCGCTACGGGCGCGTGGATCTCAACAGCCACTCCGTGCAGGGCGGCGCGATGAACGAGCTCTACACGGGCGTCAACTGGTTCATGACGAAGCGCTGGAAGGCGGGATTCGGCTACGGGAACGTAGACCTCGATCGCCTCGGGATCCGCGGCCGGACGAACATCTTCCTCTGGCGCCTGCAGTGGATCCACTGACGTCGGCCCGTTCCCCAAAAGGCAGCTTGATCCCGTCCGGGGGCGGTGCTATCGGTTCGCTCATCAGAGGAGGACCCATGAGGCCCAGGCAGTGGATCTCCGCGGCGATCCCTATCGGCTTGCTGATCACTTCGCCGGCTCTCGCGCAGGCGGCCAAGAAGCCGAACATTCTCGTGATCTTCGGCGACGACATCGGGCAGACGAACATCAGCGCGTATTCTTTTGGCGTCGTTGGCTACCACACGCCCAACATCGACCGCATCGCGAAGGAGGGGATGCTCTTCACGGACTACTACGCCGAGAACAGCTGCACGGCGGGCCGTTCGACCTTCATCACGGGCGAGGTCGGATTCCGCACCGGGCTTCTGAAGGTCGGCATCCCGGGCGCCAAGGAGGGCCTGCAAAAGGCGAATATCACGATTGCCGAGGCACTGAAGCCGCAGGGTTATGCCACGGGCCAGTTCGGCAAGAACCACCTGGGCGATCGTGACGAATTCCTGCCGTGCCTCCATGGCTTCGACGAGTTCTTCGGCAACCTCTATCACCTGAACGCCGAGGAGGAGCCGGAAAGGCCCTACTACCCGAAGAACGACAAGGAGTTCATGAAGCAGGCGCCGCGCGGCGTACTGCACTGCTGGTCCAACGCCGACGGAACGCAGAAGATCGAGGACACGGGCCCGCTCAACCGCAAGCGCATGGAGACGATCGACGACGAGACGACGGCCGCCGCCATCGACTTCATGGGGCGCCAGGTCAAGGCGGGCAAGCCCTTCTTCACTTGGATGAACACGACGCGGATGCACGTCTTCACCCACGTGCGGGAGTCGATGCGCGGACAGAGCGGCATGCCGGGCAACGAGTACGCCGACGGCATGGTCGAGCACGGATCAGGACGTCGGGAAGCTTCTCAAGGCGATCGACGACCTCGGGATCGCCAATGACACGATCGTCGTCTATTCGACCGACAACGGGCCCAACCAGTTCTCGTGGCCGGACGCCGCGACGACGCCGTTTCGCAACGAGAAGGACACGAACTGGGAGGGCGCCTTCCGCGTGCCGGCGATGATCCGCTGGCCGGGCCACGTGAAGCCGGGCGCCGTCTCAACCGACCTTGTGTCGGGCCTCGACTGGTTCCCGACGCTTCTGGCCGCGGCGGGCGACGCGACGATCAAGGATCGTCTGCTCAAAGGGTGGGCGGCGAAATCGGGAGGCCTGACCTACAAGATCCACCTGGACGGCTACAACCTCGTGCCGTTCCTCGAGGGCAAGGAAGAGCACTCGCCACGGAAGGAGTTCTACTACTTCAACGACGACGGCATGCTCGTGGCCGTGCGCTATCAGAACTGGAAGATCGTCTTCTGCGAGCAACGCGCGCCCGGCGGCTTCGCCGTCTGGTCGAACCCGTTCACGTGCCTGCGGGTGCCCAAGGTCTTCAACCTGCGCATGGATCCGTACGAGCGCGCCGACGTCGTGTCGGATCAGTACAACGACTGGTTCGGGAAGAACGCGTACGTCGTGCAGTACGCGCTCTACAGGGTTCAGCCGTTCCTGGCGAGCCTGAAGGAGTACCCGCCGAGCCAGCGGGTGGGCAGCTTCTCCATCGACCAGATGATGGACGCCCTGGAGCAGAGCATCTCGTCTACGAGCAAGTAGATTCCGCCGCGTATCGTCTTTCGCGCCCGGTCTCCTTCGCGGGGCGGACCGGGCGCGATTTCATTTTCAGGGCTCCCAGCGCCAATTTCGAATCTCGGGCATGTCCTCGCCGCGCTCGCGGATGTAGGCGCGATGCTCCGCGAGCTTCGCGTCCATCTCCGCGGCGACGCGCGCCCCGTCGGTCCCGAGCTGCGGGAGCCGGCGGATCGTGTCCTTCACGAGGTGAAACCGGTCGAGGTCGTTCAGGACGGTCATGTCGAACGGTGTCGTGATCGTTCCCTCTTCCTTGTAGCCCCGCACGTGCAGGTTGCGGTGGTTGGTCCGCCGGTAGGTCAGCCGGTGGATCAGCCAGGGATAGCCGTGGTACGCGAAGACGATCGGCTTTCCGGTCGTGAAGACCGCGTCGAAGTCGGCGTCCGGGAGCCCGTGCGGGTGCTCGCTCGCGGGCTGCAGCTTCATCAGGTCGACGACGTTGACGACGCGGATCCGGAGCTTCGGAAGGTGGCTCCGCAGGATCGAGACGGCCGCCAGGATCTCGAGCGTCGGGACGTCTCCCGCCGCGGCCAGCACGGCGTCGGGCTCTCCACCCCCGTCGTTCGACGCCCAGTCCCACACGCCGATGCCGGCCGCGCAATGACGGACCGCGGCGTCCATCGAGAGCCACTGCGGCGCCGGCTGCTTGCCGGCCACGACGATGTTTACGTAGTGGCGGCTGCGCAGGCAGTGGTCCATGACCGAGAGCAGGCAGTTCGCGTCCGGAGGCAGATAGACGCGCACGATCTCGGCCTTCTTGTTGCAGGCGACGTCGATGAAGCCCGGATCCTGGTGCGTGAAGCCGTTATGGTCCTGCCGCCAGACGTGCGACGAAAGTAGATAGTTGAGCGAGGCGATCCGCGCGCGCCAGGGGAGCTCGCGCGACACCTTCAGCCACTTCGCGTGCTGATTGAACATCGAGTCCACGATGTGGATGAAGGCCTCGTAGCTGTTGAAGAGCCCGTGCCGCCCCGTCAGAAGATAGCCCTCGAGCCATCCCTGGCACTGGTGCTCGCTCAGGACCTCGATCACGCGGCCCGAGCGGGCGAGGAACTCGTCGTCCGGCGACGTCTCCGCCTCCCACTGCCGCGCGGTCGCCTCGAAAACGGCGTTGAGGCGATTCGACAGCGTCTCATCGGGCCCGAAGAGACGGAAGTTGGTCGGGTTCTCCTTCACGACGTCGCGCAGGAACCGCCCGAACACGCGCGTGTCTTCGGCCTCGGCGCCGCCGGGTGAGGGAACGGACACGCCGTAAGTCCGGTAGTCGGGCAGGCGCAGGTCTCGCAGCAGCCGACCGCCGTTTGCGTTCGGATTGGCGCCCATCCGCCGGTCGCCGGTCGGAGCGAGCTCCTGGAGCTCGGCCTTGAGCCGCCCGCGCTCGTCGAAGAGCTCGTCGGGCCGATAGCTCCGCAGCCACTCCTCGAGCTGACGGCGATGCTCCGCGTTCTTCGCCGGGTCGGAGAGAGGGACCTGGTGCGCGCGGAAGGTCCCCTCGACCCTCTGTCCGTCGACGACCTTCGGGCCGGTCCAGCCCTTCGGCGTCTCGAGGACGATCATCGGCCAGGCCTGCCGATCGGAGGCGCGGCCCGCGCGCGCCGCCGCCTGGATCTCGCGGATGCGCGCGATCGCGCCGTCGAGTGCCGCGGCCATCTGCCGATGAACGGACGCCGGCTCGTCTCCATTCACGAATTCCGGATCCCAGCCGCATCCGCGGAGCATCTGCTCGAGCTCGCTGCGCGGGATGCGCGCCAGGATCGTCGGGTTTGCGATCTTCCAGCCGTTCAGATGCAGGATCGGCAGGACGGCGCCGTCTCGCACCGGGTCGACGAACTTGTTCGAGTGCCACGACGTGGCGAGCGGGCCGGTCTCGGCCTCGCCGTCCCCGATGACGCAGGCGACGACGAGATCGGGATTGTCGAGGACCGCGCCGGTCGCGTGGGAGAGCGAGTATCCGAGCTCGCCGCCTTCGTGGATCGAGCCCGGCGTCTCGGGCGCGACGTGACTCGGAATTCCGCCCGGAAACGAGAACTGCTTGAAGAGCTTCTGCAGGCCGGCCTCGTCGCGGGTGATGTGCGGGTAGATCTCCGAGTACGTCCCCTCGAGATAGACGTTGGCCACGAGCGCCGGGCCGCCGTGGCCGGGGCCCGCGACGTAGATCATGTCGAGGTCGTATTCGCGGATGACCCGATTCAGGTGGACGTAGATGAAGTTCTGGCCGGGCGTCGTGCCCCAGTGGCCGAGCAAGCGCGGCTTGATGTGCCCGGGCTCGAGCGGCTCGCGCAGGAGCGGGTTGTCGAGCAGATAGATCTGTCCGACGGAGAGGTAGTTCGCGGCTCGCCAGTACGCGTCCATGCGCGCGAGCGGGGGATCGGGAACGGGGTTCGCGGTCGACTCTCGGGGATTCATGCGTCTTCCTTCAGGAGCTCTCGCACGATTCGGGCCATCACGATTTCTTCGTCCGTCGGAATGACCCGCACCGCGACGCGGCTCGAAGGAGGGGATATCACCGCACTGTGAGCTTCGTTCAAAGCCGCGTCGAGGAGGACGTTCAGGAATTCGAGCCGCGCGCAGATCTCCCGCCGGACGTGCGCGGACCGTTCGCCGATCCCTCCGCTGAAGACGATGGTGTCGAGGCCGCCGAGGGCCGCGGCGAAAGCGCCGATTGCCTTAGCGGCCTGGTAGCAGAACAGCGCGATCGCTTCGGCGGCCCGTGGATCGGTGGCCGCGCGCTCCTCGAGCTCCTTCATGTCGGAGGTCGTGCCGGAAACGCCGCGCAGGCCGCATTTCTCGTTGACGAAGGCGTCGAGAGCGTCGGCGGACATTCTTTCGGACCTCAGGAGGTGAACGAGGAGCCCCGGATCGAGGTCGCCCGGCCGAGTTCCCATGACGAGACCGGCAGCCGGGGTGAACGCCATCGTCGTGTCGACCGGCTTCCCGCCGCGGAGCGCGGCGAGGCTCGCGCCGGAGCCGAGGTGCGCGAGGATGACTCGGCCGTCGGCCGTGCGGTCGCCCGCGGCGCGGCGCAGCTCGTCGCGCAGGTACGTGTACGAGAGCCCGTGAAAGCCCAGGCGGCGGATTCCCCGATCGAGATACGTTCGCGGGATCGGAAGGAGCTGCGCGACCCGCGGCAGGTCCCGGAAGAAGGCCGAATCGAAACAGGTCACCTGCGGCACCGCGGGGGCGGCGTGCGCCATTGCCTCGATCAGCGAGATCTCGAAGGGAAGGTGCGTGGGATCGAGAGGGCGCGCATCGCCGAGCTTCCGCAGGAGCTCGGGCGTCACGCGCTGATGCTCCAGGAGCTCCGCGCCTCCGTGCACGATCCGGTGGCCGACGCCGTCGAGGGATCGCAGCGGCACGCGCGCGGCGAGCCGCTCGATCAGGCTCTCGGCGGCGCCGCGGCGGTCCGCGTCGCCGAGGTCCCCTTCGATTTGCTCGATCCGGCCCGAGGTTTCGCGCCGCAGCGTCTCGGAATCGAAGAGCGCGAACTTGACGCTCGACGATCCGCCGTTGATCGCCAGGATCCGGGACACGCGATTCATTGAATCACGCGCGGCGGTTGCCGGCGTCAATTCGCCGTGGAGTCGATGGCGGCGGCGCGCGCGAGGAGCAGCTCTCGCTCGCGCGCGTTCTGCGTGAGCGAGGCCGCGCGCTCGAAGGCCGCGCGGGCCTCCGCGTCGCGCCCGAGCTTTTCGAGGAAGTCGGCGCGCACGGCGGGCAGCAGGTGATAGCCCGCGAGCGCCTTGGCCGAGGCGAGGGCGTCGGCGATCCTCAATCCCTCGGCCGGGCCGAACGCCATGCCGACGGCGACCGCGCGATTGAGCTCGACGACCGGAGAGGGAGCGACGGCCGCGAGCTCCGCGTAGAGGTCGGCGATGCGTTTCCAGTCCGTCTCCTCGGGCGTCCTCGCCCTCGCGTGGCAGGCCGCGATCGCGGCCTGCAGGGCATAGGGTCCGCGCAAGCCTCCCAGGCGCTCGGACCTCTCGAGCGCCGCGAGGCCGCGGCGGATCAGGAGGCGATCCCATCGCGAGCGGTCCTGATCGGGCAGGAGGATCGGCTCGCCCGACGGGCCGGTGCGCGCCGCCGCGCGCGAAGCCTGGATCTCCATCAACGCGACGAGGCCATGAACCTCGGGCTCTTTCGGGGCGAGCTCGGCGAGGACCCGGCCGAGGCGCAGCGCGTCCTCGCACAGACCCGGGCGGATCAGATCCTCGCCGGCCGTCGCCAGGTAACCTTCGTTGAAGACGAGGTAGAGGACCTCGAGGACCGAGGTGATCCGGGCCTCGCGCTCGGCGCCGCGCGGGACCTCGAAGGGAACCTCGGCCTCGGCGAGCGCCCGCTTGGCGCGCACGACGCGCTGGCGCGACGGTCGACTCCGGCACGAGGAATGCCCGGGCGATCTCTTCCGTGGTCAGGCCGCCGATCATCCGCAGCGTCAGCGCGACGCGGGCCTCCGGCGGCAGGACGGGATGACACGCCGTAAACATCAGACGGAGCAGGTCGTCTCCGATGTCGTCGTCGATCTCCGCCAAGAGCCGTTCCTCGTCCGACGCGCCGACGTCATCGCCGGCGCGCCCGATCTCAACGTGCTTTCGGTCGGCGAGCGCGCGGTGCCGCAGGAGATCGATCGCGCGCCGTTTCGCGGCGGTCATGAGCCACGCCGCCGGGTTCTCGGGAACGCCCGCCCTCGGCCACGTCTCGAGGGCCGCCACGAGCGCGTCCTGCGCGAGATCCTCGGCGAGGCCGACGTCGCGCACCATGCGCGCGAGGCCGGCGATGAGACGCGGCGACTCGATGCGCCAGATCGCCTCGATCGCCCGATGAGTATCGGCGGCCGTCACGGCCGCCGATTAGAGCATCTTCGACTCGCGCGGCGGCTCGGCTCGGCGCCGCGCTGCTCGTCAGCCGCCGCGCTTCTGCAGATCGACCAGTGTCGAGGCCGCCTTCTGGATCTCGGGCGTGAAGTCCGCCATCTCCTGGATCTGCCGGACCTCGACGATCTCGTTCTCCGAGCCCGGGACGCGTCTGGCCCACTCGATCGCCTCTTCCTTCGACTTCACCTGGATGATCCAGTAGCCGCCCAGGACTTCCTTCGCCTCGGCGAACGGTCCGTCGGTGACCTTCGGTTTCCCTCCGGCGAACGTCACGCGCGCGCCCATCGACGGAGGGTGGAGGCCGTCGAGCGCGAGCAGCACGCCCGCCTTCTGCAGGGACTCGTTGTACTTCATCATCGCTTCGACGCGCTTCGCGTCCGGCATCGTGCCTGCCGGGGCCTTCTCATAACCCTTCGGGATCATCAGCATCATGAATCGCATGGGGATCTCCTTCTTTCTGCGTTTTGGTACGGCCTCGGGCCTAGCGGCCGGCGGCCTGGTCGAAGTCGTCGGGGTCGAAGATCTGGCGGATCTCGGTCTCTCCCTCCCAGCCCGGCCAGTGCCGCTTGTGCAGCTCCATCAACTTGACGGTCTCCTCGATCGCCATCTGCTTCGAAGGCAGGTCGAGGATCGCGTAGCCGCCGATCACTTCCTTGGCCTCGGTGAAGGGGCCGTCCGTGACCGTGACCTTTCCGCCCGAGAGCCGCACCTTCGCGCCCGCGCCGCTCCGCATGAGCGCTCCCCTCTCGACGAGCTGACCGGCCTTCGTGAACTTCGCGAAGAGCTCTTCGACGGCCTCGATGATCGCGGGAGGCGGAGCCGCCGAAGTTTCGGAGCCACGAGCGAACGTCAGAAATTTCATCGTCAAATCTCCTTTCCTGCCATCACGACGAACGAGGGAGCGGCCGATCGACACCCTCCGATATCTTTCTCTCGCATGCCACTCGTCGTCCACCTCGTCGACGGCACCTACGAGCTCTTCCGCCATTTCTATGGCATCCGGCGGGCGAAAGGCGAGGACCCGCCGTTCGGGGCGGTCTCCGGCGTCCTCCACACGGTGGCGCAGATGCTCGAAGGCGGGGCGACCCATGTCGGGGTCGCGACGGACCACGTGATCGAGTCGTTCCGCAATGACCTCTGGCCGGGCTACAAGACGGGCGAGGGGATCGATCGCGCTCTCTGGAAGCAATTCCATCCCCTGGAGGACGCGCTCGAGGCGATAGGCGTCGTCGTGTGGCCGATGGTCGAGCTCGAGGCGGACGACGCCCTGGCCTCTGCGGCGTACCTCGCCGCACGGGATTCCCGCGTCCAGAAGGTCTGCATCTGGACGCCGGACAAGGACCTCGCCCAGTGCGTCGTTGGCGAGCGCGTGGTCCAGGTCGACCGGCGAAGCGGGCGCATCCGCGACGCGGCCGGCGTCGTCGAGCGCTTCGGCGTGACGCCGGCGCTCATTCCCGACTACCTCGCCCTCGTGGGCGACGCCGCGGACGGCTACCCGGGCGTCCCGAAGTGGGGGCCCAAGACCGCCGCGCGGCAGATCGCCCGCTACGGGCGGCTGGAGGATTTCCCTCCGGAGGTCCTCGGGACGCATCGCGACGCCGCGATCCTCTTCAAGAAGCTCGCCACGCTGCGGACCGACGCCCCGCTCTTCGAGAAGGTCGAGGCGCTTCGCTGGAAAGGCGCGACGCCGGAGTTCACGGCCGCTGCGGAGCGGCTCGGGGACGCGAGGATTCTCGCTCGCGTCCGCGCGCTGGAGGGGGTGTTGTCGGCGTCGGGGCGGGGGTGAGCGCCGGGCGAACCCGTCGCATGTCGCGGCTCAGAAGCCGCTCGGTGCGTCGCGGCTCAAGCCGCTCGGTGTGGCCCCGCCCGGGCGGCCGCGAGGGCCGCCCCTACGACATCGTGCTCCGTCTCGCGAGCATTTCGTCCAGGCTCCACGGACCCGCGCCGGCCGCCCAGAGGAACAGGAAGATGAAGCAATTGAGCACGGCCGGCTCGCCGTGGTTCTGGAGCGGCCAGAAGGCCGCCGGGAAGTGCGCCTTGAAGAAGGCGAACGCCATCTCGCCGGAGCAGATGAAGGCGGCCGGCTTCGTGAAAAGGCCGATCAGGATCAGCGCGCCGCCGATGAGCTCGATCAGGCCGCCCGCGAGCGTCAGCCCCTCGAGCTTCACGCCTGGCGGCAAGCCGCCGAACCAGCCGAACATCTTCTGCGCGCCGTGGCAGAAGAAGAGAAGTCCCGAAACGATCCGGAGAAGGGCGTGCGTGGGACCCACCCAGCGGGCCGGGATGATGAGCTGTTGTGTCGTGTCGGCCATCCATACCTCCCGATGCAATTAGGGGGCCGGGCCGCCGAGGGATTCGCCGTCAGGCCACGATCACCTGCGGTCGTCCGGGAACCGGAAGCCCGACCAGCTTCCCGCGGGCGAAGTTGCGGGCTCTCCCGGAGACTCCCAGCAGGCGCGAGAGAAAGATGCGGTCCTCGTTCAGGCAGGTCGGACAGACTCTCCATCGAGCCGAGTCGTACAGGGTGTCGTCGTTTGGGCACAGGAGGGCCCGATCCAACGGAATTCCGACCGCAGGAACCGAAGAAGTCCGGTCCATGAACGCCTCCTCTTTTGGCTGCCCGACGAAGGTAATCGCCGGCCGGGGTCGTTCCTATGGCCGTCCGGTGTTACGCCACCCGCACCACCGTGCCGGTGGCGGCAATTGCGTCGCTAATTCCAATGTCCGTCGCGCCAGTACCACCCCTTGCTCGTGTGGTTCCACTTTCCGTCAACCCAGACGGCATTCGCGTGCGGACGGCGTTCCCATCGGCCGGCTTGCCAGGCATAGGCGTTGCCATTCCAGTGGTGATATCCGTGGATCCAGACGAAGTCGGGCCCCGGGGCCGTGCCCATGACGTCGACCTGCACGGGGGGCGGCGCGCCGGGCACGTAGATCACGTCGGGCGGCGGAGCGGTCGCGCAGGCTCCGATGAGAGCGGCGCCGGCGAGAATGATCGGGGCAAGAAACTTGTTCATGTCGCCTCCTTCGGCATACACGCGATTCGGCGGTGCAATCGGCGGGCCACCCGGCATGAACGCCGCTCAATCGATCGGTGAGAAAAAAGATCGTGTTCCGCCGGCGTGGCGCTGTTACTTTTCGCCGACAGTCAGCCGGGGGAAGGAAATAAAAATGAGCGCCTACCGTGAACGCCTCCTGGGTCTGCTCGGGTCGGACGATCCGTTCGAAGTCCTGGCGAAGACGCCGCCCCGCGTGGACGAGCTTCTCGCGGCCATCGGCGCCGCGGGCTTGGGGCGGCCGCATCAGCCGGGCAAGTGGACGGCGCGACAGATCGTCGGCCATCTGGCCGACGTCGAGCAGGGCAGCGGCTTTCGCGTGCGTCAAATCGTGACCGGCGCCGACGAGGGAAAGATCCAGGCGTTCGATCAGGACCTGTGGGCGAAGCCGTACCCGGGTCTCGACACGCGCGCCGCGGCGCGCGCCTTCGCGGCGCTGCGAGCCTGGAACCTCGAGTACTACGGGTCGCTCACCGCCGCGGACCGTGACAAGGTCGGGCTCCATCCGGAGCGCGGGCCCGAGTCCGCCGAGACGACGATCCGCATGATCGCCGGCCACGACCGGAATCACCTCGCGCAGCTCGAGCGGATCGCGGGGCTCGGACGGAGCTGACGCCGAAGGCCGTGGTCTGAATCGTCCCGCCGGCGTCACCGCGCTCTCCGGCTTCTTTGCGGCCGGCGCCGCCGTGAGCTCCCTCGCCCTGGTCTCGCTCGCGACGCCGGGCGGCCTGCTCGAGCCGATGTGGCGGATCAATCCCCGCGCCCGCGAAGCCTTTTCGGGAATGGGCGGTTGGGCGATCGTCCTGATGGCAGCGGTCGGCACCGCGTGCGCGCTCTCGGCCGCCGGTCTCTGGAACGGAAAACGCTGGGGGCGGCGCCTCGCGCTCGGCGTCCTCGCGGCCAACGCGATCGGTGATGCGGCAAACGCGATCGTCGGCATCGAGCCGCGGGCCGTGCTCGGCCTTCCGGTCGCGGCCGCGCTCATCGCCTATCTCGCGAGCCGGCGCGCGGGACGATTCTTCGAAGCGGACGCCGTCCCCGGGAACGGTTTTTAGGTATCGGGCGGCCGTTCAGCGGCGAGCCGGAGCGAGTGGAGCGAGCTACGCGAGTCCGCTGGAACGGCACGTTGGGCGTGCATCGCATGTGGGAACGTCTTCAGCAAACGCCCCCGCGCGATCCGCAGCTCCTGAGCTCGTCCGGCCCGCACGCCTAACGGTTACTTCGATGCGGTCTTCGGCATCTCGCACCGGTACGCCGCGCCGTTGCGCGCGTTGTCGTTGGCCATCAGGACGTAATTTCCTCCCTTGGATCGGGCCGCGTCGGAAAGGGCGACGCGGGCCGCCTCCGGAGACAGCGAGTCCGACGCCGAGACGTCGGCAACTTTTTGACAGTTTGCGACGAGTGATTCGTTCGTGGTCAGTCCGACGTCGGCGACCGGTGCGCAGGCGCCCGCGGCGAGCAGGAGAGCGGCGAGAGTCCGGGTTGGGAACCGTTTCATCTTGTCCTCCGAGATCGAACGCACCCATTGCGTTCAGAATTTGAAACGGTCAGAAATCCGTCCGGGTTGCGCATTCGCACCGAAATTTCGACCGCCGGTCACGAATTTCGTCACTCCGCGCCGGCGGAGCGGGCGAGACGGCGCGGACGTCCGGTCGATTTCGAGGGCCGGTATAGTGAGCGCCTTGCTCGAGGTAGGGCCGTGAGCGTGGCAGTCGCGGGAATCGTCCTGGCGGCGGGGGCTTCGACCCGAATGGGTCGCAACAAGATGCTCCTGCCGATCGGCGGCGAGCCGCTGCTGCGCCGGGCGGTCCGACGGGCGCTCGAGGCGGGGCTCGATCCCGTCGCCGTCGTCGTCGGCCACGAGGCGGATCGGGCGCGGGAGGCGCTGGCGGGCCTGGCGTGCCGAATCGTCCCGAATCCCGATCACGCGCAGGGGCAGCAGACATCCGTCCGCGCCGGGGTCGCTCGCCGTCGAGGCCGAGTCGCCGGCGGCCGTCGTCCTGCTCGCCGACATGCCCTTCGTCACGGCCGGAATGGTCGCGGCGCTCGTCGCGGCGGCATCGGGAGTCGGGCGCGCCGCTCGTCGTCTCCGACTACGAGGGGGTCCAGGCGCCGCCGACGCTCTACGACCGCGCGCTCTTCCCGGAGCTCGCCGCGGCGGACGCCGAGGGCTGCAGCAAGCGGGTCATCGCGCGGCACGAGGGCGAGGCCGTGCGCGTGGCGTGGCCGGCCGCCGCCCTCGCCGATCTCGACCGCCCCGACGACTACGAGCGCGTCGCTGCGCAGCTGCCGACCCGAAGAATCCGAATGCGCCCCGACCTCCTGATCCTGGCGGCGGACCTCGTCCGGCGCGAAGAGCCCTTCGCCCTCGCGACCGTCGTGCGGCGGCAGCCGGCCTCGCTCGGCTCAGTCGGGCGACACGGCGCTCGTCACCGCGAGCGGCGAATTCCACGGCTGGCTCGGCGGCAGCTGCACGCAGCCGACCGTCGTGCGCGAGGCGCTGCGCGCGCTCGCCGACGGGAAGCCGCGCCTCATCGCCCTCTCGCCGGATCCGCGGCGGGACGAGCGGCCCGGCGTCGTACGTCTATCCGATGACCTGTCACAGCGGAGGGAGCGTGGACATCTACGTCGAGCCCGTGCTGCCCCGCCCCCGAGATTCCTGGTCTTCGGTCTGTCGCCCGTCGCGCGCGCCCTCTCGCGCCTCGCGAAGGCGATGGGCTACGCCGTCGACGCCGCCGATCCCGAGGCGGACCGCCGCGGCGTTTCCCGAGGCGGACCGCCTCTGGACCGATCTCGGCGTCGATCGGGCTGCCGCGCGGCGCGCACCCGCTCGCGGTCGTCGCGACGATGGGGGAGCGCGACGAGGAGGCGGTCGAAGCCGCGCTCGCCGCGGAGCCGGCGTATCTCGGCGTCGTCGCGAGCGCGCAAGCGCTTCGCGCGAGATGCGGGAGACGCTCGCCGCGCGCGGCGTCTCGATCCGCGGCGCTCGCGCGCATCAAGAATCCGGCGGGGCTCGACATCGGCGCGCAGACTCCCGAGGAGATCGCGGTCTCGATCCTGGCCGAGATCGTTCAGGCGCGGCGCCTCGAGGTGCGGCGAGACGGCCTCGCTGCCGACGGACGCGAATCTGCCGCGGCGCCGGCGCGAGGCGCGCGACCCGGTCTGCGGGATGACCGTCGCGGTCGCCGACGGCGCGGCACACAGGCGGAGCACCTGGGCCGCGCCTGGTACTTCTGCTGCAGCGGGTGCCGCGAGAAGTTCCTCGCCGCGCCCGAGCGCTACGCGCGGCGGCCGGGTCGGGGGCGCGCGCGTGAGGCCGGAGATCGCGCGATCTCCAGGCGGCGCATGGAGCGCAGGGCTACATCGCCGAGCCCGCGATCGCGACGGCGCTCTTCCTCGCGACCGAGATGCGCAAGCCGCTGCTCATCGAGGGCGACGCCGGCGTCGGCAAGACCGAGATCGCCAAGGTGCTCGCGCGCCTGCTGGTCGACCGAGCTCATCCGCCTTCAGTGCTACGAGGGGCTCGACGTCCAGACCGCGCTCTACGAGTGGGACTACCCGCGGCAGATGCTGCGCCTGCGGATGGCGGAGCAGGAGGGGACGACGCCCGACGAGATCGAGCGGGTCATCTACTCGCGCGACTACCTGCTCGAGCGGCCGCTGCTGCGCGCGATCACGCCGCGCGAAGGCCGCCCGTGCTGCTCGTCGACGAGGTCGACCGCGCCGACGACGGCTTCGAGGCGTTCCTCCTCGAGGTGCTCTCGGACTTCCAGGTCACGATTCCCGAGCTCGGCACGATCCGGGCGGAGCACGTCCCGCACGTCGTCCTCACCTCGAACCGCACGCGCGAGATCGGCGACGCGCTGCGCCGCCGCTGCCTCTACCTCTACATCGAGCACCCGAGCCTCGAGAAGGAGGTCCGGATCATCCGCGCGCGCGTGCCCGGAGGCGAGCGAGCGCCTTGCCGAGCAGATCGGCGCGGTTCCTGCAGGCGCTGCGCGGGCGCAAGCTCCTGAAGGCGCCGGGCGTCGCCGAGACGATCGACTGGGCGCAGGCGCTCGTGCGGCTGCACCGCGAGGAGCCTCGACGCCGAGACCGTCGAGCGAGACGCTCGGCTGCATCCTGAAGGACCGGCACGATCTCGCAGGACCTGACCGGCGGCGAGGTCTCGGCGCTCGTCGAGGCGGCGGCCGCGATGCGTGACACGGAGGGTCTGGTCGCGCCACCTGGCGCGGTTCGCGGGCGCGCTGCGCGGAGCGCGGCGTGCGCTCGAGCCTCGCGGACGAGGCGGACGCGGCCGAGGCGCTGACGCTCGTCGACCTGGCCGACCGCGCCGAGGTGCGGCGGGCGCTCCGGATCGCGCTGAAGATCCGGCCGCGCGACGCGGAGGCGTTCGACGAGCTCTTCGAAGAGTGGTGGGGGAGCGGGGAGCCGTCGGCGCCGACACTCGCAGCCGACGAGCGGCGGGCGCCCGATCGCGCCGCTGCCGCCGCGCCGCCTCGGATCGCCGCGCGCCGTCGGCCGCCGGGGAGGCGCGGGAGGCCGAGTCGCCTCGCGGTGACGAGCCGGGCTACAGCGCCGAGGCGCTCCTGCGCGCGAAGCCCTTCGAGGCGTGCACGTGAGTCGGATCTCGCCGCGATGGAACGGCTGCTGCCGCGACTCCTGGCGCGCCTCGCGACGCGGCGCAGCCGCCGGCTCGTGCCGACGCGCGGCCGGGGCCGGATCGATCCGCGCCGCAGCTTCCGCGACGCCATCTCGACCGACGGCGAGCTCCTGCGTCTGGCGCGCCGACGCGCGCGTCGTCGAGCGCGCGAAGACTCGTCGTGCTCTGCGACACGAGCGGCTCGATGGACCCGCACACGCGCTTTCTCCTCGCGTTCCTTCTCGGCTCTCAAGAAGGTCGCGCCGCAGACGGAGATCTTCGCCTTCAACACGGCGCTGACGCGGCTGACGCCCTGGGTCTCGGCGGGAAAGCTCCGCGCGACGCTCGAGCGGCTGGCCGCCGGCGTGCCGGACTGGTCGGGCGGGACGCGGATCGGCGAGAGCCTGGCCGACTTCGTCGCGCGCTACCGCGACGAGCTCGTGGACGCGCGGACGATCGTCGCTGATCGTCAGCGACGGCCTCGATCGCGGGGACACTGCGCTGCTCTCCGCGGCCATGCGCGCGATCCGCCTCGCGCGCGCGGCGCGTGATCTGGTTGAATCCGCTCCTCGGCGACCCTCGCTACGAGCCGACCGCAGCGGGGAATGGAGGCGGCCCTGCCGTACGTGGACGTTCTCGCCCCGGCGCACGATCTCGAGTCGCTCGAGCGGCTGCTGCCGCTGCTGGCCGCCTGATGCGGCCGGCCGACGTGCGCACCGCCCGCCTCTTCCGGTTCCGCGCGCTCGCCACCATCGGCACCGTCTCGGTCGCGCTCGCCTTCTCGGCGTGCGCGACGGTCGAGCGCCGCGCCGCGGTGCCCATTGCCCTGCAGGCCACCGCAACCGTCGTGGGTTTTCCGGCCGGCATTCGCTACTTTCCCCGGGACGCGAGCCATGTGGAGGAATTCGAGCGCGACTACCTCGCGTCGCTCGCGAAGGAGCGCGCCTTCCTCCACCTCGGTCCGTCCGACGCGCTGCCTCCGGCGGCGTTCCTCGCGATCTCGGGCGGAGGCGACAACGGCGCCTTCGGAGCCGGCCTGTTGAACGGCTGGACGAAGGCGGGCGGTCGGCCGCCGTTCAAGCTCGTCACCGGGGTGAGCACGGGGGCCCTCATGGCGCCATTCGCATTCCTGGGGCCGGCCTATGACGACCGTCTGAAGGCCCTCTACACGGGAATCACGATTCACGACGTCGCGGAGGAGCGCTCCCTCATCTCCGCGTTCTACGGCGACGCGATGGCGGACAACGCGCCACTCTGGAAGCTCGTGAAGAAGCACGTGACGCAGGAACTGCTGGACGCCGTCGCCGCGGAGCACGAGAAGGGGCGCGTCCTGCTCGTCGCGACGACCAACCTCGACGTACGGCGTCCCGTGATCTGGAATATCACCGAAATCGCTTCCCTGCATCTGCCGGGAGCGCTCGAGCTCGTGCAGAAAGTCCTCATCGCCTCCTCCGCGATCCCGGGGACATTTCCGCCGGTCATGATCGAGGTCGAGGCGAACGGGACTCGCTATCAGGAGATGCACGTGGACGGCGGGACGTCGTCCCAGGTCTTCGTCTATCCCTCGGCGATTCGACTCCACGAGCTGGCGGGGCGCCCGAGGGCGCTGTACGTCGTCCGCAACGCCCGTCTCGATCCGGACTGGGCGCAGGTCGACCGTCGGACCCTGCCGATCGCGCTGCGCGCCATCACCTGCCTGATCCACAACCAGGGACTCGGAGACCTCTACCGGATCTACGCGATCGCGCAAAGAGACCACATCGACTACAACCTCGCCTACATCCCGTCCAGTTTCCAAACGCCGCATACGTCGGATTTCGACCCGGCATACATGCGCGCCCTGTTCGAGACGGGAGAGCGGGAGGCCTTGCAGGGAATCGAATGGGAGAAGCATCCCCCCGTGCTGGTCTCCGGCGTCGACGACGAATCCTCGGGCGGCGGGTCCCGGTGAGCCGGGGATGCGGCCGAATCGTCCTCCTTCTCGGGGCCGTGGTGGCTCTGGCAGCCGGGCTGTTCTTTCTCGTGCGCCCGTCGGGCGTCACGCGACGGACGGCCGTGCCCAGCGAACTTCAGGCGCTCGCCGTCGTTCCCGGATTCCCGGCCGCGGTCCGGTACTTTCCGACGGACGCCACGCACGTGGCGGAATTCGAGAAGGACGTCATCGACTCGAACGAACGCGAGAGGCTCGAGCTCGAGCGGCAAGGGCGCCCGCGCGAGCTCCCTCCTGTCTCGTATCTCGCGATCTCCGGCGGCGGCGACAACGGCGCCTTCGGAGCGGGCCTCCTGAACGGATGGACCGCCGCCGGCGATCGGCCGATGTTCAAGCTCGTCACGGGGGTCAGCACGGGAGCGCTCATCGCTCCTTTCGCGTTCCTCGGCCCGGCCTACGACGCGACGCTCAAGTCGATCTACACCGGGATCAGTCTCCAGGACATCGCCCGCAAGCGGTCGCCGCTCTGGGTGCTCTTCGGGGACGCGATGTCGGACACCGCTCCCCTGCGGAAGCTCGTCCGGAAGCACGTGACCCAGCAGGTCCTCGACGCGATCGCCCGCGAACGGGACAAGGGACGCATTCTGCTCGTCGCGACGACGAATCTCGACGCGCGGCGCCCGGTCATCTGGAACGTGACCGAGATCGCCGCGACCCGCTTCCCCCGGGCGCTGGATCTCGTCCAGAAGATCCTGATCGCCTCCGCGGCGATTCCGGGCACGTTCCCGCCGGTGATGATCGACGTCCTGGCGGGCGGCAAGGCGTACCAGGAGATGCACGTGGACGGCGGGACGACGGCGCAGGTGTTCGTCTATCCCTCCGCCATGCATCTCCAGGAGATCGCGAAGCGCCACCGCACGCTCTACATCATCCGCAACGCGCGCCTGGATCCGGAGTGGGCGCAGGTGGAGCGGAGGACCTTGCCGATCGTCCTCCGTGCCATCACCTGCCTCGTCCAATTCCAGGGGATCGGCGACCTCTACACGATTTACACCATCACGCAGAGAGACCACCTGGAATTCAACCTGGCCTTCATCCCTCCGACCTTCGAATACCCTCACGAACAGATCTTCGACACGAAATACATGACCGAGCTCTTCGCGGTTGGCGAGCGTCTGGCCGTCAAGGGGACTGACTGGTGGTGGAAGCATCCACCGGTTCTCCTGAGCGGAGTCCCGGACGAGGAGCGCTTCTGAAGAAATGAGCAAGCGTTGACGCTGCGGCGAAGGCCGGTATAGCTTGAGGCCACGAGGTCGAGAGGAGGACTCATGATCCCCGGGCTCGTTCGACTACCACTCCCCGAAGACGCTCGCGGAGGCGATCGGTCTGCTCTCGCAGTACCGCGACGACGCGAAGGTGCTCTCGGGCGGCCAGAGCCTGCTGCCGCTCCTGAAGCTGCGGCTGGGCTCCGCCGGGCACCTCGTCGACATCGGCCGGATCCCGGGCCTCGAGTACATCAAGGAGGACGGCGGGTTCCTGAAGATCGGCGGCCGGACGCGCGAGGCGGCGCTCGAGGCGCTCGGATCTCGTCCAGCAAGAAGTACCCGATCCTCGCCGACACGGCGGCCGTCATCGCCGATCCGCTCGTGCGCAACCTCGCGACGGTCGGCGGCAACCTCGCGCACGGCGATCCCGCCAACGATCATCCGGCCACGATGCTCGCGCTCGGCGCCACGGTCGTCGCGACGGGCCCGAAGGGCGAGCGGACGATCCCGATCGACGAGTTCTTCACCGGCCTCTTCGCGACGGCGCTCGCGCCCGACGAGATCCTGACCGAGATCCGGATCCCGACGCCGCCGGCCCGAAGTCGGGCGGCGCCTACGTCAAGCTCGAGCGCAAGGTCGGCGACTTCGCGACGGCGGCCGCGGCGGCGCAGCTCACGCTCGGCGCGGGCGGCGAGATCGCGCGGGCCGGCATCGGCGCTGACGAACGCCGGCCCGACGCCCGTCGAGGCGACCGCGGCCGAGAAGTTCCTCCAGGGCAAGAAGCCGGACGCCGCGGCGATCGCCGAGGCGGCGCAGCTCGCGGCGCAGGCGGCGCAGCCCGAGGCGGACCGGCGCGGCACGGTCGAGTACAAGACGGGAGATGGCGCGCGTGCTCACGGCGCGGGCGCTGAAGCTCGCCGTCGAGCGGGCGCAGAGCAGGGAGCCTGAGCGATGGCGAAGCACAAGATCCAGGTCACAGGTCAACGGCGAGGCCCGCGACGCGCGAGGTCGAGTCGCGGCTGCTCCTCGTGCACTTCCTGCGCGAGGTGCTGCGGCTGACGGGCACGCACATCGGCTGCGACACGACGCACTGCGGCGCGTGCACGGTGCTCCTCGACGGCGTCGCCCGTCAAGTCGTGCACGGTGCTCGCGGTGCAGGCCGACGGACGCGAGGTCATGACGGTCGAAGGGCTCGAGAAGGACGGCGAAGCTCGATCCGATCCAGGAGGGCTTCTTCCAGGAGCACGGCCTGCAGTGCGGCTACTGCACGCCCGGCATGATGATGACCGAGCTACGCGCTTCTCCAGGCGAACGCCGAACCCGAGCGAGGGCGAGATCCGGCAGCGCGATCTCCGGCAACCTCTGCCGCTGCACCGGCTACGTGAACATCGTGAAGTCCGTCGCAGCACGCGGCGGCCGCCATGGCTGCGCCGGCGAAGTAGGAGGAGGAGCCATGGCCAGCACACCGCGCACCTCGCCCGAAGTCGGCGGCATGGGGCACTCCATCAAGCGCAAGGAAGACCCGCGCTTCCTCCGCGGCAAGGGCAACTACGTCGACGACATCCAGCTCCCCGGGCATGCTCCACATGGACATCGTCCGCAGCCCCTACGCGCACGCGAAGATCCTGAAGATCGACTCCGTCGAAGGCGCTGAAGGTCCCGGGCGTGCTCGCCGTCATCACGGGCGAGACGCTCGAGCAGTACAAGCTGCACTGGATGCCGACGCTCATGTCGGACACGCAGATGGTGCTGCCGACCGAAAAGGTCATGTACCAGGCGCAGGAGGTCGCGGCCGTCATCGCGACGGACCGCTACACGGCGGCCGACGGCGTCGCGGCGGTCGAGGTCGACTACGAGCCGCTGCCGGTCGTCGTGGACCCCTTCAAGGCGCTCGAGCCCGGAGCGCCGGTCCTGCGCACCGACAAGCCGGGCAAGAAGGACAACCACATCTTCCACTGGGAGGTCGGCGACCGGCAGGCGACGGACTCGGCGCTCGCCGGCGTCCGACGTCGTCGTCAAGCAGAACATCTATCTCCCGCGCATCCACGTCGCCTCGATCGAGACCTGCGGCATGCGTGGCGGACTTCGACCGCGTGCGCGGCAAGCTCACCGTCTACATGACGACGCAGGCGCCGCACGCGATCCGCACGGTCTTCGCGCTCGTCGCCGGGCACGTCGGGCTCTCCGAGGAGAAGATCCGCATCGTCTCGCCCGACATCGGCGGCGGCTTCGGCGGGAAGGTGCCCGTCTATCCGGGCTACGTCATCGCGGTGGCGGCCTCGGTCGTCATCGGCAAGCCGGTCAAGTGGGTCGAGGACCGGATGGAGAACCTGCAGGCCGACTCCTTCGCGCGCGACTACCACATGCAGGCGACGCTGGGCGCGAAGAAGGACGGCACGATGACCGCGCTCCAGATCAAGACGGTGGCCGATCACGGCTACGCGGACGCGGCGGCCAACCCGTCGAAGTTCCCGGCCGGCCTGTTCTCGATCTGCACCGGCTCCTACGACCTGAAGAACGCGTTCGCCGAGGTGGACGGCGTCTACACGAACAAGCCGCCGGGCGGCATCGCGTACCGCTGCTCCTTCCGCGTCACCGAGGCCGTGCACGCGATCGAGCGAATGACGGACATCCTGGCGCAGGAGCTGAAGATGGATCCGGCGGAGCTGCGAATGAAGAACTTCATCCCGCCGGACAAGTTCCCGTACAAGTCGGCGCTCGGCTGGGAATACGACAGCGGCAACTACCCGGCGGCGCTCAAGAAGGCGATGGACATCATCGGCTACGCCGGCGCTCCGCAAGGAGCAGGCGGAGAAGCGCAAGAGGGGCGAGCTGATGGGCATCGGCATCTCGAGCTTCACCGAGATCGTCGGCGCCGGGCCGTCCAAGGACTTCGACATCCTGGGCATCAAGATGTTCGACTCCTGCGAGCTGCGCATCCACCCGACCGGCAAGGCGATGGCGCGCTTCGGCACGAAGTCACAGGGGCAGGGGCACGAGACGACCTACGCGCAGATCATCGCCGAGGAGCTCGGGATCCCGGCGGCGCACGTCGAGGTCGAGGAGGGCGATACGGACACGGCGCCGTACGGCCTCGGCACGTACGCCAGCCGCTCGACGCCGACGGCCGGCGCCGCCGGCGCCATGGCCGCGCGCAAGGTCCGCGACAAGGCGAAGAAGATCGCGGCGTATCTCCTCGAGGTCTCCGAGGACGACCTGGTGTGGGAGCCCGGCAAGTTCTCCGTCAAGGGCGCGCCGCAGAAGTCGAAGACGATCCAGGACATCGCCTTCGCCGCCTACACGAATCATCCGCAGGGTATGGAGGCGGGGCTCGAGGCGGTCGACTACTACGATCCGCCGAACCTGACGTTCCCCTTCGGCAGCTACATCTGCGTCGTGGACATCGACCGCGGCACGGGCGAGGTCAAGATCCGCCGGTTCGTTGCGGTGGACGACTGCGGCAACATCATCAACCCGATGATCGTGGACGGCCAGATCCACGGCGGGCTCACGATGGGCATGGCGCCGGCGCTCCTCGAGGAGATCACGCTACGACGAGAACGGCAACATCCAGGGCGGCAGCTTCATGGACTACCTGCTGCCGACCGCGATGGAGACGCCGAAGTGGGAGACGGACAAGACGGTGACGCCGTCGCCGCATCACCCGTTCGGGGCGAAGGGAGTCGGGGAGTCGGCGACCGTCGGCGCGCCGCCCGCGATCGCGAACGCGGTCGTGGACGCGCTCGCGCATCTCGGCGTCAAGCACATCGACATCCCGATTACGCCCGAGAAGGTCTGGAAGATCCTGAAGGAGAAGGGAGCCGCCGAGTAGCGCGTAGCGCGTCGGGGCCCCCCCCCGGGGTTCCGCGGGCGCCGCGAGCGCCGGGTGACGACCGCTTACCGCTGCGCCTTTTCCTTGTCCGTGAACAGTCCGGGCTCCAGCAGAGTCTCGCTGCCGGTGTCGGGGATCTCGACGCCCGTGAAGCCCTTGCCCCAGTGGATGGCGCCGCCCGGGGCCGTCTTCGAGAGGCCCGATCCATAGCCGCGATAGCCGTGACGACGGGACTTCGCCTTCACCGAACCTTTACCGACTTTCTTCTCCTGGGTCATTTCGTCACTCCTCCCTGAAAGACATTCCTAGAGTAGAACGCGGGAAACGCCCGAGAGTTTCCCGGCGACGAGGCCCGCCGGGCCTCGTTGTAGGCTGGTGGAAATGCCGGCATCCGACCCGCGTCTGCCGCCGGGTCAGGTCCTGACCGCGAAGTGGCCCATCCTGACGTACGGCGAGACGCCGCGCCCGTCGCTCGACACGTGGACCTTCCGCTGCCATGGCCTGGTCGAACGGGAGACGACGTGGACGTGGAAGGAATTTCTGCAGCTCCCGCGCGCCGAGATCACGTCCGACATCCACTGCGTCACGCACTGGAGCCGTTACGACAACCGCTGGGAAGGCGTCGCCGTGCGTGAAGTCTTCCGGCGGTGCGGGCTCCCTTCCGGCGCCGTCGCCGTGATGGTCCACTCTTACGGCGGCTACACGACCAACCTTGCGCTCGAAGATCTGCTCGTCGACGACGCGCTCCTCGCGATCCGGCACGACGGAAAGGACCTCGAGGCCGAGCACGGCGGTCCGTGCCGCCTCGTCGTCCCGCGGCTGTATTTCTGGAAGAGCGCGAAGTGGGCGCGCGCGTTCGAGGTCCTCGACGTCAATCCGGCGGGTTTCTGGGAAGAGAACGGATATCACATGCACGCCGATCCCTGGCGCGAGGAGCGGTACTCGGACCAGGAGACCGACGCGATGCAGCGGATGCGCTCGGAGGCCGCGCGCCGGCTCCGCTCGAAGTAGCGGCATGCCGCACCGGCCGGTTCGGATAGAATCGCGCTAACTCTTCCAAGGAGGTGCCCGAGACGCAGGGATTCGCTGCGCCAGCCTGTACGCCTGGTTCGACGTCCGTACTCTTCATTTTTTTAGGAGGGTGAGATGGTACAGACATTCGCCAAGGTGGCCGGCATCGTTCAGCTCGTCCTCGGTCTGGTGGGTCAATTCGCTCCGGGAATCGCTTCGGCGCTCGGCTCGGGCACCGGCGGCAACATCTTCAACATCGTCTCCGGCGGAATCCTGTCGTACCTGGGCACGAAGGGGACCGAGTCCGGCCAGCGCACCGGCGCGCAGGTGCTGGGCGGCCTGAACGGCCTCGTCGGTCTCCTCGGCGCGCTCGGAGTCAATAGCCTCGCGGGCATCCAGATGAACCAGGGTCTCGGCGCCAACCTCATCAACCTGCTGATCGGGGCCTGGGGGCTCTGGTCGGGCTTCGCGGCCCGCAAGACCGTCGCGGCCTGAGACTCCCACGGCATCGGCTCGGGGCAGGCGCGCGCTCGGAGCGCCTGCCCTTCCCTTTTGAGCGCCTTTCCGGGGCGCCTCCGCCCGATAGAATCCGCCCGACCCGCGATGAGGCCCCTGCGCATCTCGGCCCGACGCTTCTGGCTGAGCGACCGGATGCTGGTCGCGCTGCTCGCGATGCTCGTTCTCCTCATCTTCGCGATCCCGCTGGTGCCCTTCGACCGCGCGGGACGCATCGCGATCGACCTGTTCTTTTCGCTGCTGCTCCTCTCGGGGATCGCGACGCTCGCGCGCAGCCGCGTCGGTCTGTGGCTGGGAACGGGCGTGGCGGCGACGGCACTCGTCGTGCGGCTGCTCGATCGCCTTCCACCCGGCATCGACCTCGGCCGCTCGGACGCGCTGCTGACCGGTCTGACCGAGGCGACGCTCGCAGGCGTCCTGCTGGTCCAGCTCTTCCGGCCGGGGCGCGTGACCCTCTATCGCGTCGCGGGAGCGGTGGTCGTCTTCCTGCTCTTCGGCCACGTCTTCGCGGAGGCCTACTACCTGATCGAGTCTCTGTCGCCGGGCTCCTTTCATTTCGTGTCGCCGCCCACCGGCCGGTCCGGCCTCACCGGGCGCCTCGTCTACTTCAGTTTCGCCACGCTCTCGACCGTCGGCTACGGGGACGTGACGGCCCTCCACCCGCTCGCGCGATCGCTCGCGGCAATCGAGGCGCTGACAGGTCAGCTCTATCCGGCGATCCTCATCGCGCGGTTCGTGGCGCTCGCGATCCAGCCCGCCGCGCCGCCCCCGTCACCGAGCGGTCCCCGGGGATAGACTCCGGGCAGATTTCTTCGAAAGGGGGAGTGCCCATGCTGACCATGTTGTCGAGAGCCTGGTGGGTCTACCTCGTCCGCGGCGTGCTCGCGATTCTCTTCGGCGTTCTGGCGTTCACCAGTCCGGGGCTGACGCTCGCGACGCTCGTGATCTTCTTCGGCGCGTGGGCGCTCGCGACCGGCATCTTCGCCATCTTCGCGGCGTTCGCGGCGAAGAAGGTGCACACGGACTGGTGGGTGCTGCTTCTCGAAGGGCTCCTCGGAATCGCCGTCGGCCTCGTGACATTCTGGGCGCCGGGAATCACCGCGATCTCACTTCTCTGGTATCTCTCCTTCTGGGCGATCCTCTCGGGCATCTTCGAGATCGTGACGGCGGTCCGTTTGCGCAAGGAGATTCGCGGCGAGGGCTGGCTGATGCTTGCGGGCGTGGCCTCGATCGTTTTCGGCATCCTCCTGCTCGTCCGGCCGGGCGCCGGCGCGCTCGCGGTGATCACGTTCATCGGCGCCTACGCGCTGGTGTTCGGAGTGATCCTCGTGATGGCGGCGTTCAAGCTGAAGGGCCTGCAGGGGCGGCTCGTGGCCGCCTGAGGCCCGGCGCGGGACGCGCGCCGCTTACTGCGGGAACGACCAGGTATTGCCGTTGTCCGGTCCGTACCACTTCCTGTGGTTGATGTCGTACCGGACTCCGACGGACGTGTAGGGGAAGCGGACGATGTCGAGGACCGTCAGCAACAGGCGTCCCCACCAGGGACGATCCGAGACGCCGATCCCGCGGGCGATCTCGGCCACGTTCAATCCCAGCTCGAGCCCGACCTGACGCTCTCGCAGCTCGGGAAGGGCGTAGGGATATCCCTTGACGCCGTACGTCATCGAGACGAGGAGAAATCGGGCGGGGCCGAAATTCCGATCGGCGCGGCGGGCGAGGCCCGCGAGCTTCAGATCGGCCGTGTAGATCTCACGCGAATAGTCCTTTCCGAGACCGGCGACGCGAAACTCCTCCGGGGTGTCGGGCGACGAGAAGACGCCGGCGCGAAATCCGATGAGGTCGTTCAGGCCATTGTGGGCCAGCACGTACGCCGAGAGGGCGCCGAGCGAGTCGGCCACGAGATCCTCGTGCGAGAAGCCGTATCGGGTCGTGCCGTCGCCGAGCTCCGTCGCGAAACCCGTCAGGACCGAGACGCCGGAGGCGAGCGTGTAGGACTTCTCCTCCGAAAGGTCGAAGACCTCGTAGACGGAAGCCAGGAGCCGGGAGACGCCGTAGTACGAGACGATGTGCGACGCCTTGTCGCCGCCCCCGGCGTACGTGTTCCTCCCGAAGTACCCCTCGTTGGTGAAATGGAAACTCTCGTGCGGCCCGTCGGTGAAGGAATTCAGGGCGGAGCCGGCGACCGCGCCGACCGAAGCGATCGTGATGAAGAATCGCCGGGGCTCGGGCCGCAGCGGCTGGAGCCGGGGCGGCCCCAGAAGTCCGCCGGAATCGGTGTCGAGCGAGAGCGTCGGCGGAAATCGCAGATCGAGTCGAAAGGAGCCCGGGCCGTGACCCTCGTCCAGAACGCCATCGCAGCACCCGGCGAGCGTGAACTCCTCGGGCGCCCGGCCGGCGGCGGACCGACCGAGGACCGCCGTGGACTCGAAGACCCGGAAGCCGCCGGCCCGCGCGGCCTCGGGAGCCGCCAGTCCGGCGGCCGCGAGGATCGCGAACGTTCGCTTCCCCAGGCGACTCAACCGGGCAGACAAACGGCCTCGACCTCCATCGGAATTCGGACCGGGTAGCGCGTCAGCGGCGAGCCGGAGCGAGCGAAGCGAGCTAAGCGAGTCCGCTGGACGCGCATGTTAGGCGGAAGCCGGTGTCGCGCTCCGTCTCAGGAGCGAGGTTAGTGTGCGTGCTGCCGTGTACAGAGCGAGAGTCCAGAACACGATATTGACCACAAGAGCGATACTGATCGTGAGCAACAGATCTGGGTACGCGAGTAGGTCCAGAGGTGTTCTGAGATCCATCACGAAGCTCGTGATGGGCGCCACCCGAGGAGCGATGGACCAACCAGGCCGAGACAGGTACGGGAGCCCGGGCAGCCAGTAGTTGTCGTAGGTCGTGAGTTCGCCGACGACGGAAACTGCGATCGCGATGAGGAAGGCCCACAAGAGCCGCGACCGTCGCCAAGCGTGTGCGATGCCCTTAAGGAGGTGGCTACCGATGAGCAAGAGAGCCATCCAGACAAGAATATTGAGCGCGAAGACGACGAATTCATTTGAAGCGAGATAGCCAATGCCGCCGCGCTGGCGGGTTGCCTTAAGAAACAGCGCGAGCTCGAATCCCGGCTCGTGAAGGAACATCAACGGAGGCGAACCCGCTAAGGTCCCGAGCCAGCCAACTGCTGCGATGGCAACAGCACCTGCGAAGGCGCGGCCGTCGGCCCGCCCGGCAAACCGGCCAGAGTTCAGCTTTATCAGAGTCCGCCTTGCAATATTTTCGACGGCAACGGTGGTTGCTTCAAGTCGAACGAAACGGGGCGGGCGACGACTACCGGGCCGGCTTCGGAGGGAAGGCGTCGAAAAGGCGATCGAGGGCCGTCAGGACCTTCCCCTTCTTGAGCGCCCCGATCGTGGGCACCGTGCCGTTCGCCTGGCCCCGCCAGACGAGCTGATTGCGGGCAGGGTCCACGAGGTCCACGACGAGCGTGCCGGCCGGGACGTCGTGGGCCGACTCACCCGCCGCGTTGCCCGACCACCAGGAGTAGCCCCACGTGCTCTGTCCCGCCGTGCCCTCGCGGAAGAGCCTCGGCTCGACGCGGAGGGAGGCGTTCTCGGGAACTCGCGAGAGGCCGTGGGCCTGGAGCCGCGTCGCGACCTCGTCGCCCAGCCACGCCTGTTCGGCGGTCTGGAGCCGGTCGCCGGCGATCGTGAAGGTCCGATACTTCGAGAAGTCCGCTCCCGGATCCGACGACACGTTCGTCGTGAGCGTGGCGCAGGCGGCGGCGAGGAGCAGGACGCCCGCGGGGACGGCGATCGATCGGCGGAAACGCATCATCTTGGTCCTCAGAATTTGGCCACGAGGGCAATCGACGTGATCGTGTCACGTTTCTTGAACCCGGGCGTCGGCACGTTGTCGTAGAGATATGTGTAGGACGCCTTGAGCGCGAAGATCGAGGTCAGGTCCGCGACGACCGCGGTCGTGCTGCGGAAGAGCCAGTCGTCCGTGTTGTCGAGATTGTCGGTGAAGTAAGCATCTTCCGTGAACGCCGCGCTCTTGGAGAATTTCCAGGCGAAATTCAGGCCGCCGCGGAGTGCCGCGTAATCGAACGAGTCGCCGATAAGCGGGTCCTCGTGCGTATATCCGATCCCGGCTTCGGCGCGCAGAAGCAGCGTCTTCTCGTTGATGATCTTGTAGCCGGCTCCGGCCGTGGCGCCCACGCGGCTGTCGACGCCGGAGAAAGTGTTCCGGTAGTAGAGCCCTTCGGCGAACACATCGATGCGAGACGTCAGATCGCGCGACGCCCGCAGCTTGCCGGCGTAGGACTCCGCGGTGACGATCGAGTCGGTGGAGGCCCGGAGCATCGCGAACTCGGCCGAGAACGTCCAGGGCGATGGCTGATAGAAAACCTGGAAGCCGGCGCCGAAACTCGAAGTGTCCGTGTTGCCGCTCGTTCCTGCATAGGAAAGGTTCGCGTTACCCGTCCAGAGAGGCGTCGGCGTGGGCGTGGGGGGCGGACAGGGGCAGGGCTCCTGGGCGGCCGCGAATGCGGCGGCGGAAAGCACGGGGAGGATCAGCGCGACTCGACGGAAAGACATCGTGAAGTCTCCTTGACCGCGGGGAGTCTACCAGCAGGGTTCAGGTGGTCCGGGTGTCGCCTCGTGAGGCCGCATGGCGCAAGGAGTGCGCGTCGAGGGACAGGAAATTCCCGATGCGCTCGATCGTGACGTCCGGCGGCGAATATCTGGCGAGCGCTTCCGCGTCGTGCGCGTAGTGACCCTGGCGAGGAAACACCGTCGTCACGCGAGGTCCCCAGACCTGCTTGACCGCGTCGAGGATCCGCGGCTTGTCGTCCACGAGCACGTAGTGCCCGGCGGGGTAGCGCGCAGCGACGTCGTCGAGCTCGCGTTCTTTGTGGACGTAGATGAGCACGTTGCCGCCGACCGCGTCGAAGAGGCCGGAGCGGTCGATCTTTCGGGGCTGAAACACGACGTCTCCGTCGGTCAGGATGACCGTCGCGCCCCACTGCCGCGCCCGGTCGAGCACGTCCAGCGACTCGGGGTAGAGACGGTTCGCGAAGGGATAATTGATCAGGAATCGCGAGACCGTCAGCAGGTGCGGATCGCGCGGGTACTCGATGCGGTAGCGCTGGAGCGCGCCGAGGTAGTCCGCGTAGCCGAGCTCGGAACGCAGCTGCTCGAAGAGCCGCCAGTAGTGCTCGGCGCGCTCGGCTCCGACCTCCTTCTCGAGGTAATCACGTAGATCGGCGGTGACGCGGTCGTTGTCGAGCAACGTGTTGTCCACGTCGAAGAGGAGCACGAGGCCGCGGCTCATCGCGCGCCTCCGGCCGTCGGCCGCAGCTTCTTCGCGGCCGCGCGGTCGGCGAGCCAGAGCATCCGGCCGGAGGCCGGCCGGATGAGCTGCGCCGGAAGCTGTGTGGGCTCGTACGGTCCCTCGAGGACCGACTTGAGCGGCGCCGCCTTGTCCTCGCCGCTCACGAGGAAGACGATCTCCGCGGCCGCGTTGAAGGTCGGAGCCGTCAAGGTGATTCTTTCGGTGTCGAGCTTTCCGATCCAGTTGGAGACGGCGCGCCGGCGCGTCTCGGAGAGAGCCTTCGTCCCCGGAAAGAGCGAGGCGGTATGGCCGTCCGTTCCGAGGCCGAGAAGGACGAGGTCGAAGCGCGGGAACTGTCCGGGAGCGAGCCGGAAGTGTTCCTCGAGATCCCGTTCATAGGCGCGCGCGGCGGACTCGGCGCTCGCATCCTCCGCGCGGATCCGATGGACGTTCTCCGGCGGCACCGGGACCTGCGCAAACATCGTCTCGGCAGCCATGCGGTAGTTGCTCTCGGCATCTCCGGGCGGCACGTGGCGCTCGTCAGCGAAGAAGAAATGGATCCGCGGCCAGCGGACGCGCGGGCGGTAGGCGTCGGTCGCGAGCAGCGTGAACAGGCGCCTCGGCGTCGAACCGCCGGAGAGCGCCACCGCGGACGTGGGCGCGTTGCGCAGCGCCTCGCCGGTCGTGGAGAGAAACTCCGCGGCCGCCGCCTGCGCGAGCGCATCGGCCTCCTCGAGGACGCGAACCTCGGGCGCGCCGGAGCCCGTCACGGCGCGAAGGATATACCGCGCGCCTGGACTTTCCAGCGCTCGACCCGATAGGATCGTCGCCCATTTCGTAGCGTGGAGAAGAGTCCGAGGAGAGGAGGAACGCAATGAGTACCGGATGGAAGTCCCTTCGGGTGGCGGGCCTGGCGGCCCTGATGGCGTGGCCGCTCGCGGCCCAGGACAAGATGGGTTCGAAGAAGCCTCTGGAGGCGAGCGACACGCAATCGATCACGGCAACGGTCGAGGCGGTCGACAGCGCGACGCGGGAGATCACGCTCAAGGGCCCCAAGGGCAATGTCGTGGTCATGGAGGTTCCGGAGTCCGTCAAGCGGTTCTCGGAGATCAAGGTCGGCGACCAGCTGCACGTCAAGTACACGGAATCGGTCATCGTTGCGCTCCGGAAGGCCGACGCGGCCGCCAAGCTCGGCACGACCACCGACACCGGCATGACGCGCATGGAGGGGGCGAAGCCCGGCGCCGTCGTCTCCCGCAAGATCACGGCCACCGTCGAGGTCGTCTCGGTGGACAAGGCCACTCCCGCGGTGACCGTACGCCGCGCCGACAATTCGACCGTCTCTTTCCACGTGGAAGACCCGAAGAACCTCGAAGGCGTCAACCCCGGAGACCACATCATCGTCACGTACAACGAAGCGCTCGCGCTGCAGGTGATGGCGCCGCAGAAGTAGCCCGAGGTCGGCGGGCCGCCGCCCGGAGCCGGACCGAGACGAGACGAGACGATGGAGAAAGCCCTGCTGCCTCTCCTGGTGGCGCTCGCTCTCTTCCTGGGATTGGTGCTGGTCCTGAACGCCGGGCGGCGCCTCGGCGAACGCCGGCGCAAGAGGTCGCCGGGGCCGCTCGAGGGTCTTGGGGCGGTCGAGGGCGCGGTCTTCGGCCTGCTCGGTCTGCTGATCGCCTTCACGTTCTCCGAGGCGGCGGCGCGATTCAACGTCCGGCGCGACCAGATCGTTCAGGAGACCAACACGATCGGCACGGCCTGGCTGCGGCTCGATCTGCTTCCGGCCGCCGCCCAGCCGGCGATTCGAGACAATTTTCGGCGATACGTCGACGCGCGGCTGTCCGTGTTTCGGGCATTCTCGCGCGGCTCCTTCGGGCAGGCCGAGTCGGATCAGGCCGCGGCGCTGCAGGGCGAGATCTGGAGGGCGGCCGTCGCGGCCTGCCGCGATTCGCCGGGACAGGTTTCGATGCTCCTGCTTCCCGCGCTGAACGACATGATCGACTACGCCGCCACGCGCACGTACACCGCGCGCCGGCACCCGCCGGCCATCATTTACATGACGCTGTGCTTTCTGGCGCTGGCGAGCGCGCTGATCGCGGGCTACGGGATGGGCGCCACCGGGACCCGGAGCTGGTTCCACGTCCTGGCGTTCGCGATCATCCTGGCCCTGGCGGTGGACGTGATTCTGGATCTCGAGTTCCCCCGCGTCGGCTTCATTCGCATCGACTCCTACGACCGGGTCATGGTGGATCTGCGTCAGAGCATGAACTGACGGCGGTCAGGCGTCGGGCCTCCGGTCGCGCCGGCGGAGCCATTGCGGGTCCGGCGCCCGGACGTCCCATCGAACCGAGATCAGCCGCAGGGCGACGATCGTCGCGAAGGCGAGGGAGACCGCGATCAGGCGGTGCCACCCGAGCGCGGCGATCCCGAGATAGACCCAGCTCCCGGCAAACGCCGAGAGGGCGTTGAGGCTGCCCGGACGGAAGAGCTCGGGCATCTCGCCCGCGCAAACGTCGCGGAGCACGCCGCCGAAGGTCCCCGTGATGACCCCGATGAGAGACGCCACGAAGACGGGGAGCCGCGCCCACAGTGCGGCACCCACGCCTGTCAGCGTGAAGAGCGCCAGTCCGAGGGCGTCGAGAACGGCGCCCGACTCGTGCCAGCGGCTTGCGAGCGCATGGATCGAGGGCTGATAGCAGAACCCCACGCACAGAACCGCGATCACGAGCAGATACTCCCAGCGCGCCACCCAGAAGAATGGGCGCTGGCCGACGAGCAGGTCCCGGAGCGTGCCGCCGCCGAACGCCGTCACGACCGCCAGGCTGTAGGTCCCGACGATGTCCATCCGCTTTCGCGCGGCGGTCATCATTCCGGAGACGGCGTATAGGAGGACGGCCGCGGCCTCGAGCGCCGTCCGCATTGCGTCCGTCGTCATGGGGCCCTCGAGACGCGCCCGCTCCGGCGCGCCCCTTCTAGAAGGTCACGGTGAGGTAGAGCCGCGGGCCGTTGTAGCGAAAGTCGAGCTTGGTCGTCCCGTTGTCCTTCGCCTTTTCGATGTTGATCCGGTTGTACTCGTAGCCGAAGCCGAGGCCGAAGTTGTGGACGATGTACCAGTCCAAATGCGCCATCGCGTCGACCATCGAGCCCGAGTAGGGGCTGATGTTCGCCTTGAAGGCCCGCACCCAGGCGCCGATGCTGACGGGCCCGACGATCTGCACTTCTGTTTCGGCGCCGATCAGTGGGACGGGGATGTTGATCTCGGCCTCCCGCGTCGTGGTCACGCCGCTGATCGGACCATTCGGCCCCACGACGCCGGCCGAGGCCGACAGCTGCGCGCGAAGGGTCGTGTAACTGACGCCGAGGGAGAGCCCGAGGTGAAAGGAAGGATTCCGGAACAGCTCGTAACGATAGGCGCCGTAGATATACTGCTGCTTCTCCTCGCTCGCCACGTCGGCACCGGCCGTGTACGTCGCGTCTCCGAAGACGATGTCCTGGGAAATCGTCCTCGACGCGTCGTTCGTGAAGCTCAGAAACCCGAAGTCGAGGTAGCTGCGTCCGGCGAAGTTCCAGTAGCCGTCGCCGCGAAACGCCGTCTTGTGGTCCGGCTGACCGAGCAGACTCTTCAGATCGATCGACGCGTCGGGGATGTTCGATGTCGAGAGGGAGCCCGTCGTGTCGAGACTCGCGAAGATGCCGCCCAGACGAAGGCGAAAGTTTTCGGGGGTGTCGCCGGGAAATTGTGCTCGGGCGGGCGCCGCTGCGAGCAACCCCGCAGCGATCGCAGCCCCCAGGAGCTTCTTCATTCTGCCTCCTCCTCGATCGGAACCATCCCGTTACGGGACGCCGCGAGTCTATCGCAGGAACGGAGGGCAAGCGCCGGGCGTTACCGCTCGGTCCAGAGGCGCCGCTCTTCCTCGAGGAGGTGATCGACGCCGCCGGGCGTCAGCGGCGGAGCGACCCAGTTTCCCTGCATGTGGTCACACCCGTACTGCTGCAGGCAGCGGAATTGATCCTGGCGCTCGACGCCTTCGGCCGTGACCGTGAGCTTCGTCCCATGCGCCATTTCCACGATGGCGCGCACGATGCCGGCGTCGGCGGCACTGTGCGGGAGATCCGACACGAAGGAGCGGTCGATCTTGAGGGCGGTGATCGGATAGCGCTTCAGATAGCTCATCGAAGAGTAGCCCATGCCGAAATCGTCGATGGCGATGCCGACGCCCATTCCCCGCAGGAGGCCGAGGTTTCCGACCACGATCCCCGCGCTCTCCATCGCGATGGACTCGGTGATCTCGACCTCCAGGTGATGCGGTTCGAGCCCCGCCTGTTCGAGCGCCAGGCCGACCATGGGCACGAGGTTCTCCTCGCGGAACTGGCGCGCGGAGACGTTGACCGCCATGTGAAGATCGGGCAGCCCCGCGCGCCGCCATTCCTGGAGCTGCGCGCAGGCGGTCCGCAGCACCCATTCGCCGAGAGGCACGATGAGCCCCGTCTCTTCGGCGGCGGCGATGAAGGAGCCCGGCATGACGAGCCCGCGCTCGGGGTGCTCCCAGCGTACGAGGGCCTCGAATCCCAGGATGCGGCCCGTCGAGAGCGAGACGATGGGCTGGTAGTGCAGATCGAACTCCTCGCGGTCGAGCGCGCGCCGGAGGCCGGTCTGGAGCGCGAGCCGCCCCTCGGCACGCGACGTCAGCTCGGGCGTGCAGAGCTGGAAGGTGCCGGGACCGAGCTCCTTGGCTCGGTACATCGCGGCATCCGCGTTGCGCAAGAGCGTCTCCGGATCCTCGCCGTCGTCGGGCGAGGTCGCGACACCGAGGCTCGCCGTGATGCGAAGCGACTGATCGCCGAGCTGGAAGGGGCGGGTCACGCCCTCGAGGAGCTTCTTCGCGACGCCGGCCATCTCCGCGGCGGGGCGCGCGTCGGGCAGCAGGATGACGAACTCGTCGCCGCCCACGCGCGCGATCGTGTCGGCCTGCCGAAGCCGGCGCTGGAGCCGCAGCGCGAGGGACCGCAGCAGCCGGTCGCCGGTCGCGTGACCCCACGTATCGTTCACCAGTTTGAAGCGGTCGATGTCGAGGTAGAGGATCGCGACGTGCCGCCGGTGGCGGCGCGCCTGCGCGAGCTCCCGTGTGGCGCGCTCGAGGAACCGGACGCGGTTGGGCAGTTTCGTCAGCGGATCGTTGTAGGCGTGGCCGGCGGCGTGCCCCTCGGAGCGGCGCCGCTCGGTCAGGTCGGCAAACGTCGCGACGGCGGCGGGCCGGCCGCCGGCCTCCGCGAGCGTCAGGGAGACCTCGATTTCGACCGGGTTGCCGTCCGGCCGGACGATGCGGAAGGCGTCGCGCAGCGCGGGCCGCCCGCCTTCGATGCACTGAGTCAGGTCGTCGACAAAGCGTTCGCGGTCTTCGGCGGCGAAGAGGTGCGCGGCGGACTCGAGCGCTCCGACGTCTTCGGGAGCGACGCCGAACATCGCGGCGAGGCGGGGATTCGAATTCCGGATCTTTCCGTCCTGGACCAGCGCGAGGCCGACCGTCGCCTCGGCGGCGAGCGTTCGCGGGCCGTCACCGGATTCGAGGCGCTCGGCGCGGCGGCGCCCGGTCACGTCGCGGATGATGCCGACGACGCCCACGATGCGCCCGCCGGAATCGCGCTGCGGCGCGTACGTCGCGGACAGCCAGACCGTCGCGTCCTCGCCCCGGACGCGATGCCCGAGGTCCGGGGCCGTGACCGTCTCGCCGTTCAACGCCCGCTCGAGGAGCTCCGTGACGCCCTGATCGGCGAGATATGGGGAGACCTGGAGCGCTCCCCGCCCGAGGACCTCGGCGGCGGGGATTCCGGTCAGGTGCTCGAGCGCGCGGTTCCAGACGGTGATCCGCAGCTCCTCGTCGTACGCGATCATGCCGTCGGGAGCGCTGGCCAGCACCTCGCTTGGCGGAGCGCCCCCCGCGGCCGGCGCGGGCGCTTCGAGCTCGGCGGCGCGCTGTTTGGCGGCCAGCTCGCGCTGCAGGCGGCGTCCGAGAGCGCGCAGTGGCTCGAACGCCTCGGCCGGGAGCGCCCGCGGCTCGCGGTCCATGGCGGCGAGCGCCGCGAACGGAGCGCCCTGCGGATCGAACAGGGGAATGCCGGCGAAGAATCGGATGCTTTCGCGCAGGAGCGGATCGTCACGAAAACGCGCATCCTTCGCGACGTCGGTGAGAACGAGGAGGTTCGGCGACGCCGCCGCCTCCGAGCACAGGGCGATCGCGCGGGCCGTCTCGGCGACGCGGATGCCGCCGCGCGATTTGAACCAGTTGCGGCCCGGCCGGACGAGCGCGACGGCCGCGAGGGGAGCGCCGGTCAAGCCCATCGCGAGCGTTGTCGCGTCTTCGAACAGGTCTTCGAGCGCGCTCTCGAGCGGATCGTCGGGCGGCGAGAGGCCGCCTCGCGCGCGGGGGGCGCCGTCGGCAGGCGATGGCATTTGCTTTCCGGGAATCGCGACGTTTCGCGACCCACAAATTGTAGCGCCGAAAGGCCCGGGAGAGCTCTCTCGCCGATGGCACGAAAGTGCCGGCTCGCGCGAGCGTCAATCAGAGCAGCGGGGCGAGCAGGCGGGCGCCCGCGTCGGCCGCGGCATGGAGCAACGAACGGCGGCGCCACCTGGCCGTGGTGATCTCCTCGGCCTGCGCGAGATCTTCTTCGAAGGCCCGAGTGAAGACGCCGCCGGCGTCGTCGTCGAGGATCACGAGATTGCACTCGGCGTTGAAGTGAAAGGAGCGGAAGTCGAGGTTCGTCGACCCGACGAGGCAGACCCGATCGTCGGCCACGAGTGTCTTGGCGTGGAGGATCGCGGCCTGGTATTCGAAGACGCGGATGCCGCGGGCGAGAAGGTCCGCGAAGTAACCGTGGCCGGCGTGGCGGACGAGGCGTACGTCGGTCCGGCCGGGGAGCAGCAGTCGCACGTCCACACCGCGCCGCACCGCGGCCCCGAGGAAATCGAGCGCGCGCCGGCGCGGAGCGAAGTAGGCGTTCGTGATCCACAGGCGCCGCCGCGCGGCGCCCGCGATGGCCACCAGGGTCGACGCCGTCTCGCCGTGGCCGCGGCCGGGCCGCGACTCGAGCGTCAGAACCCTCGTGCCGCCTTCGGTCGGCGCCTCGATCGGCGGCAGCTCGAACCGATCGCCGCCGGCCCACTGCCAGGCCTCGCGGAAGACGACCGCCATGTCCCACGCGGTTGGACCTTCGACCCGCGCGTGCGTGTCGCGCCAGGGTCCCCGCCGGGAGCCCACCGGCGCCGACCCGTATTCGTCGGCGATGTTCATGCCGCCGGTGTAGGCGATGCGCCGGTCCACGACGAGGATCTTTCGGTGATCGCGAAAGGGCTGGAGCCAGAGCTGAGGGAAGAGGGGGTTGAAGAGCCGGACGTCGAGGCCGCGCGCGCGCATCTCGTTCCAGAACGCCCGCCGCGTGGCGATCGAGCCGAAGAAGTCGGCGAGCACGCGCACCGTCACGCCGCGCGAGCGGGCCGCCGCGAGCGCCTCGAGGAAGCCGCGCCCGGTCGTATCGTCCCGAAGGATGTACGACTCGAGGAGGACTTCCGTCTGCGCCCGTCCGATATCCGTACACATCGCGGCGAACGCGCGGTCGCCGCGGAAGAACGTCTCCACACGGTTGCCCGCGAGGATGGGGCCGTCGTCGATCTTCTGGAGCAGCTCGACGAAACCGGGATCGCGGAGGCCATCGGGCAGCGCGGCGGCCAGCCGCCCGACGTTCGCCGGGCGCAGTTCGCGCGGCAGCCGGCGGCCCTCGACCGGATAGAGACGCGGCAGCAGACGGCGATGCCCGGGCCTTCGTCGGAACATGGCGCGCATCATCTCGCGAGCGGGCCCGGCACGCGGGGACGGGGAGACGCGGAGCCGTCAGTAGGCGATTCTTCGCGAGGGGGCCGGGGTCCGCTCGCCGACGCGCACGCGCGCATCCACGGCGACGGCGCCCTTCGGAAGCACGAGCACGGGATTCAGATCCATCTCGCGGATCTGCGGGAAGGTGTCGATGAGGGCCGAAACTCTCAGGATCAGCTCCTTCAGCGCGGTTTCGTCGGCCGGAGCCGCTCCCCGAAATCCGCGCAGCCGCGCCGTCCCACGCACCTGCTCGAGCATCGCCGCGGCGTCGCGTGTCGGTCAGGGGTGCCAGGCGGAAGGCGACGTCGGCGAGGAGCTCGACGAGCGCCCCGCCGCTCCCGTAGAGGACGAGGGGGCCGAACGTCGGGTCGGACGTCGCGCCCACGATCGTCTCGATTCCCCCGGCCACCTGCTTCTGGACGAGGGCCTCCGTCATCGCAGCGTCCGAGACGCGTTCGCAGATCTTCGTACGCGGCGCGGACGGCGCGGTCTTCCCCGAGCCCGAGCCGGACGCCGCCGATCTCTGTCTTGTGCACGATGGTCGGGCCGACGGCCTTGAGCACGACGGGGAAACCGAGTGCGGCCGCGCGCCATGGAGGCCTCGGCGGCCGAGCGCGCGGTGCGGATCGGCGCCGCGGCGATGCCGAAGGAAGCTAGCAAGTCGTTCGTCGTCTCGGGGCCGAGCCAGCCGCCGCCTCGGCGCATCGACTCGTCGACGAGCTCCCGCGCACGGTCGACCTGCAAGTCCGGGAAGCGCGGAATCCGGCCGGGCGGCTCGCGGCGCCACTCCGCGTATCCCGCGACGCGCGCGAGAGCCGTCGCCGCGCGTTCGGGGAAGGGGTAGCTCGGGATCGATCCGAGACGCGGCCGGGCGCCCTCTTCGCCGATGAACGTCGCGAGGATGGGCTTCTTGGACTTCCCGAGGGCGCCTTCACGATCGCCGCGGCGACCTCCCGCGCCTCGGTCACGAAGCGGAGGGATGAAGATCACGATGACCGCGTCGACGGCCGGCTCCTCGAGCAGGACGCGCATACACTTCTCGTACTGGTCGGCCGACGCGGAGGCGAGCATGTCGACGGGTTGCCGAGGCCGGCTTCGCTCGGGAGAACGGCGGCGAGCTTCGCGCGGGTGGCGGCCGGCAGCGCGGCGAGCTCAAGCCCTTGCGCCTCGCAGGCGTCGGCGGCGAGGATCCCCGGCCCGCCGGCGTTGGTCAGGATCGCGACGCGGCGGCCCGCGGCAACGGCTGGTTGGCGAGCAGCGTCGCGACGTCGAAGAGCTCCTCGAGCGTCGCCGCGTCGGATGACGCCCGCCTGCCGGAAGAGCGCGTCGACGACGGCGTCGCTCTCGGCGAGCGCGCCGGTGTGCGAGGAAGCCGCGCGCGCGCCCGCCCGCGAGCGGCCGGCTTTGACCGCGACGATCGGCTTGCGGCGCGCGACCCGCCGGGCGATGCGCGTGAAGCTCCCGGCCGAGCCGAAGCTCTCGAGGTAGTAGCAGGATGACGTCGGTGCGCGGATCCTCGCTCCAGTACTGCACGAGGTCGTTGCCCGAGACGTCCGCCTTGTTGCCGACCGAGACGAACGTCGAGATGCCGAGGTTCAGGCGGCGCGCTTCGTCGAGGAGCGCGAGGCCGAGAGCGCCGCTCTGCGAGGACAGGCCGACGCGTCCCTCGGGCGGGTGGACGGGCGAAAACGTGGCGTTGAGGCGCACACGGGGATCCGTGTTGATGAGACCCATGCAGTTGGGGCCGACCATGCGGATTCCGGCCGCGCGGACCTTCTCGAGGATCGCCGCCTCGCGCTGGCGGCCCTCGGCGCCGGTCTCGCGGAATCCCGCGCTGATGATGACGAGCGCCGCGCACGCCGCGCGCGATGCAGTCGTCGACGGCGGCCTCGACCGCGGCCGCCGGAATGGCGAGAACCGCGAGATCCACGGTTCCCGGAACCGCCCGGATGCCCGGATAAGAGCGCCGCCCCGCGACGCGCGCCGACTCCGGATTGACCGGGTAGACCTTTCCGCGGAAACGGGCCGCGAGCAGGTTGTGCAGGATCTCCGAGCCGATCTTGCCGCGACGCCGCGACGCCCCGATGACGGCCACGGAGCGCGGCTCGAAGAGTCGCTTCATCGAGGCCGTGGCCGCGCGCGCCGACCGCTTCGCGGCGCGCTCTTCGAACGCGGGAGTCGGCTCGAGCGAGATGACGATTCGGATTGCACCCGGCTCGGTGCGGTGCGCGATCTCGAACCCGGAGTGCGCGAAGACGTCGAGCATGCGGCGGTTCGCGGGATGGACCTCGGCGGCGAACTCCGTCAGACCGCGCCGGCGTGCGATCTCCGCGAGCCGCTCGAGGAGGCGCGTTCCGAGTCCCTGGCCATGCAGCGCGTCCTCGACGGTCAGCGCGACCTCCGCCGAGTCCGGATGCCGTGGATCCACGTAGTAGCCGGCCGCGGCAACGAGGCGGACTCCGGCCTCGGCGACGAGCACGACCTGGCTCTGGCCGTCCGCCGCGACGAGTCGCGAGGCGAGTGCGGAGGCCGTCGCGCGGGAGACGCCGAGGACCCGAAAGTAGAGGCTCTCGGCCGAAAGGGCCTCGTGCAGCCGAGCGATCTCGGCGAGATCCGTCGCCTGGATGGGACGCAGGCGGACCGTCGCGCCCGTGCGCAGGACCACGTCGGAAGGCTCGGGCGGAGCAAAGGGCGGATTTTTCATTGGAAACGTGCTCTCAAGCTCAGGGATCGCGCGGCGCCGGCCTTGATTCGAACGAATCATATGGATGACGGCGCCGGTCGCCTAGGATTCACCATGTGAAGATCCTGGCAGCCACGGACGGTTCGGCTCGATCGCTCGCCGCGGTTCGGTTTGCCGCATGGCTCGGAACCTCGATGCGCGCGGACGTGGAAGTCGTGCTGGTCGGAGACGTGGCCTCACTCGAGGGGCTTTCCGAAGCCGCGCGGCGGACGATGAAGTTCGAGTACCGGCGCTGGGCGATGCGCGCCCTCGGACGAGCCGAGGGCGAGTTGCGTCGCGCCGGAGCGCGGGGAGTCTGCCGGTACGTCGCCGCGCGCCGGCTCGAGCCGATTGCCGAGGCTCTTGCGCACGCCGCGTCCGCCGCGCGCGCCGATCTCGTCGTCGTCGGGACCCGGGGGCGCGGCGCGGTCGGACGGGCCCTGCTCGGCAGCGTGGCCCGACGTCTCGTTCATGTTTGCCGCCGGCCACTCGTCGTCGTTCCCGGTCCGGTGGTTGCGCGGCGAGGCGACGCGCTCCGCCTTCTCGTCGCGACCGACGGCTCCGCCGGTGCGGCCGGGGCGACCCGGCTCGCAGCGAAACTCGCGCGGCGCGCGCGGCCGTCGCGAGTCGAGGTGGTGACCGTCTCGACTCTGCGGCGCGATCTCTCTGTCGGTTTCTCGTCGGCGATCCTGTCGTTTCTGCCGTACGAGGAGCTTCGCCAGAGCGAGCAGCGCGCCGGTGAGCGGATCCTGCGCTCGGCGGATGGCTCTCTTCGGCCACTCGGAGTGCGCGCCCGGACGATTCTCCTCGAGCCGCGGGACGCCGGCCCCGTCGCGGATGCGCTCGCGGCGCGGGCGCGGAAAACGGGAGCGCATCTCATCGCCGTCGGCCGGGCGGGCCGCAGCGCGCTCGCGGATTGGGCGCTCGGAAGCGTCGCCCGGCGCCTCCTCGGGATCTCCCGGAGACCGGTTCTCCTCGCCGCCGCACCGCGGAGACCGCGTTGAGAGACGCGGGCGGCCCGATCCGCTTCCGGGACCGGAGCGACGCCGGCCGCCGCCTCGCCGGGGCGCTGTCGCGTTTCGCCGGGCGGCCGGATGTGCTCGTGCTCGCCCTGCCGCGCGGCGGGGTGCCGGTCGGGTTCGAGATCGCCCGGGCCCTCGGCGCGCCGCTCGACGTTCTGGTCGTTCGGAAGCTCGGCGCTCCCGGCCAGGAGGAGCTCGCGATCGGCGCGATCGCTTCGGGGGGCGTCGAAGTTCTCGACGAAGATCTGGTCCGGGCGCTCGGTGTGACGCCGGACCGTCTCCGCGACATCGAGGCGTACGAGGCCGCGGAGCTCGATCGCCGCGAGCGCGCCTACCGCGGGGAGCGACCGCCGGCGCGTCTGCAAGACCGCACGGTGATCGTCGTGGATGACGGCGTGGCGACGGGATCGAGCCTCTTCGCGGCGATCGGCGCCGTCCGGCGGCAACGGCCTGCGGCCGTCGTGGCCGCCGTGCCGGTCGGCCCGGCGGGCACAATCGCGCGGCTCCGCGAGGTCGCCGACGACGTCGTCTGCCTCGGAACGCCTTCGCCGTTCGGCGCGGTCGGAGAGTTCTATATGGATTTCGGTCAGACCAGCGACGAAGAGGTCCGACGCCTTCTCGGCGAGTCGGCCCGGGTCCCGGAGACCTCCGGAATCCGTTGACGCGGAAAGGAGCAACCGTGCGCACGCGACAGGTTCCCCGGGCCGAGTGGGAGCCCTTTTTCAACGAGTTCACGCGCCGGCACGAAGGCTGGCTGGCGACCGTGCGCGTGATCGATCACCGGATCGGATCGCAGGTGGAGGCGCGGGACCTCCCGCTCGAGGGAATCGTGGTCGGCCGGAGGGCCGGCGGTTCTCTTTCGATCCTCCTCGGAAAGCGGCCCGACGCCAACGTGGAGCATCCGGTCGATCGTCCGGAACAGGTCTGGGTCGAGATCACGGATCGCGGCGCCGAGGCGGCGCTCGAGATCATCTCCGCGGACGGCCGCCGGACGATTCTCGAGTTCCGGACGGCGCTGGCGCCCGAGGAAGTCGACGGCCTGGTCCGCGAGCCCAGGGTCCCTTGACGGCAGAAGATCCGCGAGCCGGCGCCGGCTCGGTCGTCACCGTTACCGCCAACCCGGCGATCGACGTTTCGACGAGCGTCGGAAGCGTCGTATCCGAGCGGAAGCTGCGTTGCCGGACCGCCGTCTACGAGCCCGGCGGGGGCGGCGTGAACGTCGCCCGCGCGATCCGACGGCTCGGAGGCGCGGTGAAGGCGCTTTTCCCGTCGGGGGGACCTTCCGGCCGCCAGCTCGAAGACCTGCTCCTCGCCGAGGGCGTCGCGTTTGCGGCGATTCCGATCGCGGGACGGACGCGCGAAAACGTCAACATCCAGGAGGAATCGACGGGGCGGCAGTTCCGTTTCGTCCTGCCGGGCCCGGAGCTTTCTCGGGCCGAGTCGGAGGCGCTTCTCGACGCCGTCGAGCGCCTCGAGCCATTCCCCGATTTCCTCGTCGCGAGCGGAAGCCTTCCCCCCGGAGTGCCCGACGACTTCCCGGCGCGCCTCGCCCGCATGGCACGCGGTCGCCGGAAGCGCTTCGTAGTGGACGCCTCGGGCCCGGCCCTCGCGCGGGCGCTGGAGGAAGGAGTCTTTCTCTGCAAGGCGAGCCTGCGCGAGTTCCGCGAATGGGCCGCCGAGCCCGAATCGGACGAGGCGGCATGGCGTCGGCGGGCGCGCCGGGTCGTGCAGGATGGACGGTGCGAGGTGCTCGTGATCTCTCTCGGCGCCGCCGGCGCGCTCTGGACGTCGCGCGATGAACAGGAGCGGCTCGCGTCGCCGGTCGTTCCCGTCGCCTCGAGCGTCGGCGCCGGCGACAGCATGGTCGGCGGGATCGTCTTCTCTCTCTGCCGCGGCCGGTCGCTTTCGGAGGCGATGCGATTCGGCGCCGCGGCGGCCGCCGCGTCCATTCAGAATCCGGGGACGCGACTCTTCCGGCGCGAGGACGCCGAGAGGCTCGCCGCGTCGGTCGCGGTTCTCGCCGCCTGACCGGCATGGCCGGGAGGACGGTCGCTTTCGATAGAGTCGGCGCCATGAAATCGATTCTGGAGGTCGCCCGCTCGATCGATCTCGCACCGGAAGATCTCGAGCTCTACGGTCCGTACAAGGCGAAGCTGCGGAACGGCGCGCTCGCCGGTAAGGCCGCACGGGGCTCGCTCGTCCTCGTCTCGGCGATCACGCCGACGCCGGCGGGCGAAGGCAAGACGACGACCTCGATCGGGCTCGCGCAGGGGCTCGCGCAGATCGGCGTGCGCGCGGCGGTGGCGCTGCGCGAGCCGTCGCTCGGCCCGTACCTCGGCATGAAGGGCGGCGGCACCGGCGGCGGCGCCGTCGCAGGTCGTGCCCGTCGGACGACATCAACCTCCACTTCACCGGCGACATCCACGCCGTGTCCTCGCGCCCACAACCTGCTCGCCGCGCTGCGTCGACAACCACCTGCACCACGGCAACGCGCTCGGGCTCGACTCGCGCCGCGTGCTGTGGAGGCGCGTCGCTCGACATGAACGACCGCGCGCTGCGCGACATCGTGATCGGCCTCGGCGGCCAGCAGCGAGGGCGTGCCGCGCGAGACCGGCTTCGACATCACGGCCGCGAGCGAGGTGATGGCGATCCTCTGCCTCGCGACCGGCGTCGCACGACCTCAAGGCGCGCCTCGCGCGCATCGTCGTCGGCTACCGCGCCGACGGCTCGCCGGTGACGCGCCGCGATCTCAAGCGCGGTCGGCGCGATGGCGGCGCTGCTGCGCGACGCGATCAAGCCGAACCTCGTGCAGACGATCGAGGGCGTGCCGGCGTTCGTCCACGGCGGGCCGTTCGCGAACATCGCCCACGGCACCAACTCGATCACCGCCACGCGCGCTGGCGCTCGCGTACGCCGACGTCGTCGTGACCGAGGCCGGGCTTCGCGTTCGAGCTCGGCGCCGAGAAGTTCTTCGACATCAACTGCCGCTACGGCGGCTTCGCGCCGAGCTGCACGGTGCTGGTCGCGACGCTGCGCGCGCTCAAGATGCACGGCGGCGTGCCGCTCGCGCGAGATCGCGGAGCCCGACGTGCGCCGCGGTCGAGCGCGGGCTCGCGAACCTCGAGAAGCACGTCGAGAACATCCGCAAGTTCGAGCAGCCCTGCGTGGTCGCGATCAACCATTTCCCGACCGACACGGCCGAGGAGATCGAGGTGGTGCGGCGGCGCTGCGCCGCGCTCGGAGTCGAGGCGGTGGTCGCGCAGGCCGTTCTCGGAGGGCGGCGCAGGGCTGCGTCGAGCTGGCGGAGGTGGCGTGGGCGCTCGCGCAGCGGCGCGAGCCGCGACGTTCCGGCCGCTCTACGACTGGAGCGACGTCGATCGAGGAGAAGATCCACACGATCGCCCGCGAGATGTACGGCGCCGAGGCGGTGGACTACACGCCCGCGCGCCAAGCGCGACCGCGTCGCAGCTCGAGAAGCTCGGCTTCGGCAAGCTGCCGGTCTGCATCGCCAAGACGCAGCAGTCGCTGTCGGACAATCCCGGCGCTGCTCGGCCGGCCGAAGGACTTCCTCGTGACCGTGCGCGAGATCCAGCTCGCCGCGGGCGCCGGGCTTCGTCGTGCCGATCACGGGCGAGATCCTGCGCATGCCGGGCCTGCCGCGCGAGCCGCTCGCGGAGCGCTTCGACCTGGACGAGCGCGGCGAGATCGTCGTCCGCCGCCTGAGTCCGGGCGGGACGGCGTCAGGCCGAGCGCTGCCGCGGGCCGGGAGACGGGGCGGCCCGCACGCGGATGTGGTCTTCGATCCCGCCGACCCCGGCGACGTGGCGCACCACCCGCAGCGTGTCCTGCCACTGCCAGGCGTAGTCCACGTCGCCCTCGAGCGTGATCTTCCCGTTGGAGACGGCGAGCCGGATTCGGCGGTCCGGCACGAACACGTCCCACTCGAGGGCGCGCGTCACCGCGGCCGCGACCTCCCCGTCGGAGCGGCGTCGCGCTTCCCGGCAGCCGGACCTGGATCGCATCGGTCAGCTCGACGGCGCCCGCTCCCCGGCGCGCCGCGTCCCGGGCGGCGAGCTTTTTCGCGTAGCTGTCGACGGTGCCGGAGAGCGTTACGTGGCCGCCCCTCACGTCGACGGTCACGCCCAAGGAGCCTGCATGCTCGAGCTCGAGGAGGACCCGTTCCCGCTCCTGCCGATCGCCCGTTCCGACCATCCTTCGCTCCCGACCGGAAGAAGAACCGCGAACCGACAACTTATTCCTTTTTTCCTTCGAATCGAAGCAAGAGGATCATCCTCCTCGAAGCGTCCTCCGGTGTGATGCAAACGCACTACGACGGAAACGCCCCGGTGTTGTGGGATGGTCCTGGAGATTGAGAGGGATGTTTCGCCGAATCCTGGTTCCGGTGGACTTCACGCCGCGCAACCGGCGCGTCGTCGGGGTTGCGGCGCGCCTTGCGGCGAGCACGGGCGCGGAGGCCACCCTTCTGCACGTGATCGAGCGGATCGACGGGGGAGCGCCGGGGGGGCTCACCGGGTTCTACAAGAAACTCGAGCGAAGCGCCCGCCGCAAGATGGAGGAGCTCCTGACCGAGTTCTCCAAGCGGGGTCTTCCGGCCTCCGCCGAGGTTCTCTATGGCGGGCGCGTGAACGAGATCCTCCGGTTCGCGGAACAGAGACGCATTGATCTGATCGTCATGAGCTCCCACAAGCTCCCGCTGCGGCACGGAGTCGAAGGATGGGGCACGATCAGTCACAAGATCGGGATCCTGTCGCGTTGCCCGGTCCTGCTCGTCAAGTAAGGCGGAAAAGGAGGAGAACATGGCCGTCCGTCCGATTCTGTTCGCCACGGATTTCTCGGCGGCCTCGGGGCCGGCCCTTCGCGCGGCCCTCGAGATGGGCCGTCAGCAGGGTGCGACGGTCCTGATCGCCCACGTTCTCGAGCCGCCGGTGCCCTTCGCGCCCGACGGGTACGTATTGCCGCAGACCTACGACGACCTCGCGGCGGCGCAGCGGCGCGGCGCGGAGGAGCGGATGCGTCGGGTGCTCGCGAGGGCCCGGCGAGAAGGTGTCTCGGCTCGCGGCCTCCTGCTCCGGGGCGCGCCGCACGAGGCGATCACCCGGACCGCCCGCGGGCACCGCGCCGGCCGCGTCGTGGTCGGGACGCACGGCCGCCACGGCTTCAGTCGACTATTTTTGGGCAGCGTCGCGGCTCGCGTCGTGGCCTCGGCGCCGTGCCCGGTCCTGGTCGTTCCCGCGCCGCGGAAAAGGAGGGCATCATGATCCGCCTGCGAGACATCATGCAGAAGAAGGTCGAGGGAATCTCGGCGCACGATTCGGTCGAGGCCGCGTGGAATCGGATGCGCCTGCTGCGTATCCGGCACCTGGTGGTCCTCAAAGACCGGCGCGTCGTCGGCGTCCTGTCCGACCGCGACGTGGCGGGTCGGGGATCGCTCCGGCATGTGGAGGCCGTCGGCGACGTCATGAGCGAGCCAGTCGTGTCCGGCCATCCCGAGATGACGCTGCGGCAGGCGGCCAACCGGATGCGCGGCCGTTCGATCGGCTGTCTCCCGGTCGTGGAAGGAGACGACCTCGTCGGGATCGTCACGACCACGGACCTGCTCGAGCTGCTCGGGCGAGGCCTGACCCGGGTCCCCGTGAAGGGGCGCGGGCGGCCGACGCTCGCGACTCGCGGCCCTCGGCGCAAGCCCTTCGTGCGGTCGTCGCTGCGGGCCTGAGAATCGCCTGAGCGATCCGACAGATTCCCGGGCGGCGTTCCTGCCCAAGACCTTCACGGTCCTGCGCGGCTATACGTCCGCGCAGCTCGCCGCCGACCTCCAGGCGGGCGTCGTCGTCGGCATCGTCGCCGTGCCGCTGGCGCTGGCGTTCGCCATCGCCTCCGGCGTCGCGCCCGAGAAGGGCCTGATCACGGCCGCCGTCGCGGGCTTTCTCATCTCCTTTCTCGGCGGAAGCCGCGTGCAGATCGGCGGGCCGACCGGAGCCTTCGTCGTGATCGTCGCGGGAATCGTCCAGAAACACGGCTTCGATGGCCTCGTGGCGTGCACCCTCATCGCCGGCGTTCTGCTGGTCGCGATGGGGCTCGCGCGGTTCGGCGGCGCGATCAAGTTCATTCCGTATCCGGTCGTGACGGGGTTCACGAGCGGGATCGCGCTCATCATCTTTTCCTCGGAGATGAAGGATCTCCTCGGCCTGCGGATGGGCGCGGTTCCGGCGGCCATTCCTCGAGAAGTGGGCGGCCTTCGGCCGAGCGATCGGGACGCTGTCGCCGGCCGCCGTCGGGGTCTCGGCGGCGATCGCTCGCGATCCTGCTCGTGTGGCCGCGTGTCTCGCGAAAGATCCCGGCCCCGATCGTCGCCATCGTCGCAGCGAGCGCGGCGGCCGCGTCTGCTGCATCTCCGGGTCGAGACGATCGGCTCGCGCTTCGGCGCGTTGCCGGCCGGACTCCCGCTGCCGCGATGCCGCCCGTGCTCGCACCGGGCGCGCTGCGGGAGCTCTTCCCGCCGGCCGTGACCGTGGCGCTGCTCGCCGCGATCGAATCGCTGCTCTCGGCCGTCGTCGCCGACGGCATGATCGGCAGCCGCCACAAGTCGAACGTCGAGCTCGTCGGACAGGGGGTCGCGAACATCGCCTCGGCGCTCTTCGGCGGAATCCCGGCGACCGGTGCGATCGCGCGGACGGCGACGAACGTGAAGAATGGCGGGCGCACGCCCGTCGCCGGCATGATCGCATGCCGTGACCGTTCTCGCCGTGCTCCTGCTGCTCGGCCGCTGGGTGAGCCTGGTCCCGCTCGCAACGCTCGCGGCGATCCTCGCGGTCGTGGCGTACCACATGAGCGAGTGGCGCTCCTTCGTCGACGCTCCTGCGCGCGCCCCAAGAGCGACGTGATCGTTCTGCTCGGTCGACGTTCCTCCTCACCGTGCTCGTGGACCTCACCGTCGCGGTGCAGGTGGGCGTCGTTCTCGGCGGCCTTCCTTTTCATGCGGCGCATGGCGGAGGTCACCAACGTGGACGGCGTCACGCGGGAGTTCCGCGAGGCCCCCGACGGCACGATGCTCGGGGACCCGGACGGGGTCGCACGCGCGCGACGATTCCGGTCGGGGTCGAGGTCTACGAGATCAACGGCCCCTTCTTCTTCGCGGCGGCGGAGAAGCTCAAGGACGTTCTGACGTTCGTCGCGCCGCAAGCCGAAGGTCTTCATCCTGCGCATGCGCAACGTTCCCGCCATCGACGCGACCGGGATTCGGGTGCTCGACGACCTCGCACGACAGCCTGGTCCGGCATGGCGTGATCGTTTCTCATCGCCGGGCTGCAGGCGCAGCCGCGGCTCGCGCTCGAGCGGGCCGGGCGGCTCGACCGCTACGGCCGCGAGAATCTCGCGGCGGACCTCGACGAGGCGCTGGAACGCTCGCGGCGCATCCTCGCGGCCGGCGAGGCGCCGGCGCGATGAGCCCGGGCATCGAGGCCCTCGCAGTCCGCCTCGCCGTCGCGCTCGGCATCGGGCTCCTGATCGGCGCCGAGCGGGAGCGGCGCAAAGGCGTTGGTCCCGGTCGGGCGGCTGCGGGCATCCGGACGTTCGCCCTCACTTCGCTCATCGGGGGAGTCAGCCTCGCGTTCGGAGGCGAGGCTGTTCTCCTCGCCGCGGTGCTCGTCGTCGGGGCTCTGGCTGTGATCGCTTATTTCCGAAGCCGCAGCACCGATCCGGGGTTGACGACCGAGGTCGCGCTGCTGACGACTCTGCTGCTCGGCGCCCTCGCTGTCCGGCAGCCGGCGCTCGCCGCGGGGCTCGCCGTGACCGTCGCCATTCTTCTCGCGCTGCGCACGCGCCTCCACCGGTTCGTCCGAACCGTTCTGACGGAGCAGGAGCTGCACGACGCTTTGCTCTTCGCCGCGGCGGCGCTGGTCGTGCTCCCGCTGACGCCGGACCGCGCGGTCGGGCCCTTCGGCGTGCTCAATCCGCGCACGCTCTGGAAGCTGGTCATCCTCGTCATGGCGATTTCCGCTTCGGGATACGTCCTTCTGCGGCTGCTCGGACCGCGGCTCGGGCTGCCGCTCTCCGGCTTCGCGTCGGGATTCGTTTCGAGCACCGCGACGATCGGCGCGATGGGACAGCGGGCGATGAAAGAGCCGGCTCTGCGGCGAGCGGCGGCGGCCGGCGCGGTGCTTTCGACGGTGGCCACCGTGCTGCAGATGGCTGCCGTGCTCTACGCCACCAGTCCCACGACGTTCGACGCGATGCGCGCGCCGCTGATTCTCGCCGGCGCGGGGGCGGCGGCCTACGGGCTGGTCTTCGCCCTCCGGCTCGCGCGCGTATCCGATAGAGCGCCGGTCGCCCGCGGGCGCGCCTTCGATCTGAAATCCTCGTTTCTTTTTGCGGCGACCGTTTCGGCCATCCTCATGCTGTCGGCGGCGGTCAACCAGAGGTTCGGAGCTCGGGGGCTGTTGCTGGCCGCCGGGGTGGCCGGTTTGGCCGACACGCATGCGGCGGCGATCTCGATCGCTTCCCTGGTCGCGGCCGGCAAGCTCTCCGCTCGAGAAGCCGTCGTCCCGATTCTCGCGGCCATGACGGCGAATACTGCGACCAAGGCCGTGGTCGCCGCGGCGGCGGGAGGGCGGCGCTTCGCGTTGCAGACGATCCCCGGTCTCCTGCTCGTCATCGGGGCCGCCTGGGCGGGGACGGGGATGGCGCCGGGTGGACGGAATGGTACGAATGCATCATGTCAGCGGGGCGCGACCGCTTCTATCGTTGTGGCGCATGAGAATCCTGGTGGCGACCGATGGCTCCCGCGGCGGGACAGCGGCTCTTCGATTTGCGTGGAGGCTTGTCTCGCATGGTCGCGAAAGCGAGTTGATCGTCCTGACGGTGGCGCGGGCCACGCCCGGTGGCGAGGCGCCGGAAGGCCCGCGCAAGCACGCGGAGAGGATCCTCGAAGAGGCGGCCCGGCGGCTGCCCCGGAACGGCCACCGTGCGAGCTACCGGGTCATCTCCCCGCGCGGCAGTACGCCCGTGCCGGAGACGATTTCACGAGAGGCGGAGCGGGTTAAGGCGGATCTCGTCGTGGTCGGCAGCGAGGGGCGCGACACGCTGAACGAGTGGGTCCTGGGCGGCGTGGCGCTGCGGCTCGTCTACGTTTCGCGCCGGCCGGTGACCGTCGTACGGCCTCCGCGGAGGCGTCGCCCGGTCTGAGCCCGCCGTTTCAGCCTTCCGGGGCTCCCCGCGGGTGCTAGCATTGTTGTTGCCGGTCTGAAATCGTGCCGTATACCTCCGAAGCCCTCGATCGGATCGCGCGAAGCGGCGAAGCGGTCTTCGCCATCGATTCCGCGGACCGGATCATTCTCTGGAACCGCCGCTGCGAAGAGCTGCTCGGCCGGCCGGCGCGCGCCGTCCTCGGGAAACACTGCTACGAGGTCCTCGGCGGCCGGGACGCCAACGGCAACGTCTACTGCTACAAGAACTGCGCCGTGGCGTTCCAGGCGCGGGAGCGCACAAAGGACCCCGTCCATCACTTTCCCCTGTCCGTCGAGGTCGGTAAGAGCGGGCCCCGGTGGTTCGACGTGTCGCTCTTCGCGATCCCCTCGTATCACCCCGCGCTCTCGACCGTCGTCCACGTCCTGCGCCAGGAGAAGGAGAAGCCGTCGTCGCTCGAGAGACACCTCGCCAGCGAGACGGAATTCCGCGAGCCTCTCTGGCCCATGACGACGAAGGAGGGCGAGCCCGTGGTGCTGACCGCGCGGGAGAAGGAGATCCTGCGCTGCCTCTCGCAGGGATTGCCGACGGGGACGATCGCCAAGCAGCTCTTCATCGCTCCGGTGACCGTGCGAAATCACATCCAGAACATCCTGCACAAGCTCGACGTGCACACGAAGCTCGCGGCGGTGGTCTTCGCTTATCAGCACGACCTGATCTGACCGAGGGGACCCGCAGGCCGGCCGTCAGCCGACCAGAATCCGCCGGCCGACGATTTCCAGCACGAACTTCTCGATGGCGGAGTTGTCGAACTGGTTCCAGCCGTCGCAGCCCGCGTGCTCCCGCGTCTCGACGTCGCAGCAAATCGCCTCTCCGCGGATCTCCTCCCGGCCGAGGTGGTAGAGGGAGATCGCCTCTTCGAGCTGTGCCCGCGTGGCCTGGGTCTCTTCCGCGCGATCCACCAGAAGCGCTTCCGCAGCTCGCGATCCGAGAGCCGCTCGAAGCCCCGGCAGAAGATGCCTTTTTGCGCCGCGACCGCGCAGAGACAGTGCGAATCGTCGGTCATCGCGGCGAGCTTCTCGCGGAGGAGGGCGATCGCCTGCGGACGGCTGAGGTGCTCGGGTGAGGCTTCCATGGTCATCAGTTTGCGTGCGCACCTCGCCGCGCGCCTGATCCGAATGCATCAGAAATGCCGAATCACTTCCCGAGTCTCGACCGCAGATACTTTCCAATGAGGATGGACGCGGGGTAGAAGATCTCTTCCTCGGTCTGCGCGTGGAGGATCATCTTCCGGGCGACGTCCGCGTAGCCCGCGTACCCCTCGTCCTGGGCCGTCCGCATGAGCTCCTTGAGCGCGGCGACGATCAGACCGTGCTCGTCGAGCATCCGTGGAAGCTCGGCCTGGAGCGTTTCGGCGAGCGTCATGTAGCGCCGCATGTCCGGTGTCACCTCACCGCGGGCGAGGCGGGGAAGCAGCGTCAGCGGCGGAATCGCGAATTCCTCCTCGAGCAGGATGTGCGGACGGAGAACCTTCAGAACCCGCTCGGCCGCCTGGCCGATGCGGCCGCCGGCGGCGACCGCCTTGTGCAGCTCGCTCCTCAGGTGCTCGTGTTCGATTTCGAGTGATTCGGGGACGTCTCCGCTCATGATGCCTCCCGCGTCCGGAGTCTGGAGCCCGGAGAACGATGCTATCCGCCTGCCGAGAGTATCGGCGCGGACTACCCGGCGACGCGTGCTTCCAGGGCCGTCTCCTTGCGAGCCTGCCGCCATGCGACGAGGAGAGCGATCGCGAGCAGCAGGCCGATGCCGGCGAGGGCATAGGCCCCGGCCGACGGAGAAGAAAGGACCTCGAGGGGTCCGACGCTCTGTTGTCCCCAGAGGTGCGGATGGAACGGGGCGACCTTGATCGGGGCGTCCGCAGCTATGTGGCTTCCGTATTCTCGGAGGTTGCGTTCGAAGGACCCGAGGGCGAAGAGCCCGAAGTAGACGTCGAGGACGAAGAGATCGACGAGGGTCACGAGCCTGCCCGAGAGCGGCTCCCCGCAGAAAGAACAGGCCCATCGCACCGAGGACGAACGGAATCCATCGAAACTCGGCGAAGTTCCTCGGCGACAGTTCTCGCATGCCGATCGCGCGGTGGAGAGCATTCACTTGATCCAGATCGCCGTTGCGCACCGCGAGATGGTCGCTCGAGATCTCCAGCCGAAGGCCCTGCGGATGCTGTGGCGCGACGAGCATGATCGTCCAGAGCGGAAGGGAGGATGGCCGGAATCACCAGCAGCGCGGCCACGAGGAGGAGAATTCGCGGAGCCATCTCCAGGGGACGGTCCAGGTTGCGGCTGCCGCGCTCGATCGAGAGGTTCATGCCGTCATTTGGCATTTCGATCAGGCCATGGCGTCTGAGTCAAACGCATCAATTCCGCGAGCGCATCGCGGCAGATGATGGTCGTCGGATGTTGTCCCCCGTCGCTCTCGAGATCGATCTCTTCTGCCGCGGCGTGCGGATCGATCCGTCCTGCGAGGTCGGGCACGACGGCCGGCGGATCGCGCGCACACGCGCGGGGCTCGGATCGGGCCTGGAGCTCGTGCTGCCTTCGCCGCGAAAGCCCGTCTGGGTGAACGTCCCGGTCGTCGAGCGCTTCGTGGCGGCGTCGCCCTGGAGCCTCGTCAAGGAAGAAGGGCGCTACCGGCTCGAGGACACCCGGAACGGAGACACCTATCCCGTCGAGATTCCCGAAGAGCCGGCCTGGTATTCCCGGCGGACCGCGACCGGCGTCGAGATGAGCCGCATCGGCGTCCTCCAGGGCAACTACCTCGGCGTCTACGTCTCGAATCGCTGTCTCTACTGGGCGTCGACGCCGTCCCGCGCCTGCAAGTTCTGCACGACGGGGAAGAACCTCGGCGTGGCGGAGCAGGCGCGCAAGTCCGTCGCCGACGTCGTCGAGGTGGCGCGGGCCGCCCGCGACGAATCGGGCGCGATCTTCACGCACCTCAACACGGGCTACCACTACGAAGAAGTGGACCGGCTGGAGCCGATCCACGGGCTCCGGCAGTGCGAGCCTTTCGTGCGCGCGCTGCGCGAGCAGGTCGGCGGCTTTCTCGGCGTGCAGTGCATGCCGGTGCCACGCCGGAAATTCGCCGAGTACGACGCGCTGATCGCGGCAGGCGCCGACCACTTCTCGTTCTGCTACGAGTTCGAGGATCCGGAGGTCTTTCGGAGACTGTGCCCCGGAAAGGCCGAGACGCTCGGCCAGGAGGGATTCTTCGAAGCGATGAACTACACGGCCGGCCGACTCGGGCGCGGGCGCGTGTCGGGCGAAATCATCGCGGGCCTCGAGCCGATCGAGGCGACCAAGCGCGGGATCGACCGGATCGTCGGGGCGGGGGCCTTCCCGACGGTCTGCATCTTCCGTCCGACGATCGGGAGCGAGCTCGAGGACGCGCCGCCCCCCGACCCCGAGGCGATGAAGGACGTGTTCGCGCACGTCTGGGAAGCCTGCCGGCGCGGGGGCCTGCCGGTCGGCGTGCTGCCGATCGAAGTCTCGCTCGTCGTGCAGCCCGAAGAAACGCGCGACCTCGCCCCGCCGGGCTTCGGCTCCTCGCTCTACGCCTGGAAGCTTGCGGCGCTCCGACGGCTCGCGCGGCCATACGTCGCCTGGAAGCTCAAGCCGCGCGCGTCCGCGCGGCCGGCGGCGGCGGGACTGGCGGGCCTGCCGCCCGCCTGACTCTCACTCTTCGGGCGCGATGGCGTGGAGCGCCTCGAGGGCATGGATCCGGAATCCCTTCGCCTCGGTCTCGACGAGCTTTTCCTTGTGCCAGCGGCTCATGACGCGGATCGCCGTCTCGACCGTCGTGCCGACGAGATCCGCGATCTCCTGCCGGGAGAGGGGCAGCGGTACGAAGACTCCCTCGTCGCGCGCCTGTCCGAGACGCGCCGCGAGCGTCGCGAAGAGTCGCGCGGTTCGGTACTCGACCGAACCGGTCATGTCGGCCAGGCGGCGATTCAGGGACATCAGCCGCAGCGTGAGGCCGGCGAGCAGCGCGCGCGTGATCGCGGGCCGCTTTTCGATGAGCTGGAAGAAAGCGGTTTCGGGGATCGAAATCAGGCCGCTCGGCTCGATCGCCACGGCGGATGCCGGGAAGGGCCGCCGCTCGAACGCGGCCACCGCGCCGACGGGCTCTCCCGGGCCCAGGATCTCGAGGATCAGGTCCCGCTCGGGGCCGGACTTGACGATTTTGACGCGTCCGAGAAAGAGAAAGTAGATGCGATCGGCGGCGTCTCCCTCTCGGAAGATCGTCGCGCCCTTGTCGAAGGCGGTCAGCTCGCAGAGGGGCGCGAGCGCCGCGCGCTCGGGAACGGAGAGAGACGTCAGGATCGGGACCGCGTCGAAGGGGATCGGGGGGCGCTCCCGCACGCCGCGCGTCTAGGGCAGCGGCGCGGCCGCGGCCGGTGCGGAAACCGCCGGCCGGCCGGGGCGCGTCGCGTGTGACGGAGGATGGGCGCGACACCACGTGCAATCGCAACCCGTAAGCGCACAGCCCGGAGGCGCTCGGCGAGAGCGGAAGGCGCGCTGCGCGACGGGGAAGAAGAGCTCTTTGGCGAGCGCCGGTGCATAGTGCTGGCGGAGCCACTGCCGCGCGTCGCGCGATCGGCCGATCGAGCGCATGAGCCGCACGTAACCGCGGTCGCCCATGCGGGAAAAACAGTACCGGTTGACGAGCGACGTCCGGAGCGTGGCGCCGAGGCGCCGCCGCCACATGCCGTCGTAGAGCGACGGGTCGCCGGCGAGCAGAGCGCCGGCCGCGAGATTTCCCGAGATCATGGCGAGGCGCATCCCGAAAGCCCAGAGCGCATCCTGGAACCCCGCCGCCTCGCCGACGAAGAGGATGTCGCCGTGGCAGGCGGTCGAAGGGAGGAGGATGTTGCCGGTTCCGCCGAATCGCACGGGGTTCCTCATCTCGAGGCCCGCCTTCGCGCGGAAGAAATCGAGCGTGCGCTCGAGATAAGTCCGCTCCCGGTGGAAGTCCTCGAAGAGGCAGGCGGCGACCGTCCCGCGGCCGCGGGAGACGAGCAGGTAGGAATAGCCCTTCGGAGCCAACGCGTCCGAAAGCACGCCGAAGACGCCGTCGGCGCGGTCCGTCTCGAAGACGTAGCCGACCGCGATCGCGTCCGGTCCGCGGGGCCCGCCGGCCACGATGCCCCCGCGTGGCAGCCGCGTGACGGGATCGCGAAAGCGAAGCTCGACGCCCGCGGAAAGCGCCTGTGCCTTGAGCTGCTGATCGAGGGTGCCCGGCTCGCGTCCTCGACGAACGAGATAGAAGAGCGGTTTCGGCGACCGGTACACGTACTCGCGCCCCGAGGGATCGAAGAAGACGCCCTCGTAGCAAGGCTGAGACGCGAAGTGAAGATCCACTCCCATCGTCTCGAGCTCTTCCAGGACGTCCTGCGGCGTCGTCCAGTTCTCGACGCCCTGCAGATCGCCATGGAAGCGGGCGCCAACTTCCGGACGCTGCTCGTGCACGACGGCGCGCCGGCCGGCCCGAGCAAGCGTGAGGGCCGCCGTCAGACCAGCGGGTCCGGCACCGACGATGTGGATCGCGTCGTCTGCGATGTCGGCCATCGTGTGGGGCCCATCGTAAATCGTCTCGGCTGTCTTCGGGTCCCCTCTTTTGCGCGGAATCCCGAGGTCGGGCCGCCCGGCGTCAGCGCGCCGGCAACGTCGAGACGAATGCAGGCCTTGCCGGAACCGGGGGAGCGCCGGTCTTCATCGTCCGGAACAGATTGAAGGTAAAGAGCAGTAACGCCAAGACGACGGGGATCCCCATGTAAGAACCGATCTGATAGAAGAGCGGCCGGAACGCCCCGGGATACTGGAGCAGGCGCATCGCCGTTCCCGCGAGCAGCAGGGCGTAGGTCGCCCGGGCGAGGGCGGGCGACCACAGCTTCTTTCCCGAGAAGACGGGCAGGATCCGAAAGCTCATGCCCACGATGAGCAGCGTCACGAATCCGACGCGTGAAGACGTGGCGCGCCGCGTCCGACCACCAGGGGTTCTGTGCCGGGAGGGCGGTCGTGCGCGCGAGGACTATGGCCGCGAGCTCGAGCATGGCCCAGAGGCCGAGGGCGCCGAACGCCGCGCGGATCGCGAAATCCGGAGAGCCGGGAGCGCGCATCGCCGGAAGCTCCGCCCGCCGGAAAAGGAACCCGTGACCCCAGAGAAAAACGAGCGCCGAGAGAGCGGCCAGCGCGAGCCCCGCGTCGCGGAGGGCGAGAGATGCCGGAAGCGGGAGGCCCGGAGCGAAGGCACCGAGCGCGAGCGGGATGCTCCCGGCCTGGAGCCACAGGGCGATCTCGGGCGAGCGCTTTCGCGCGGCTCCGACGCCGAGGAAGAGCGACACGACGCGGTTCCCGAACCCGTAGATCCAGGCGAGCAGGAAGCCGTAGAGCGCGGCGAAGTAGAACGGCTCGGTCAGCGATACGGGCAGCGCGGTCTCGCGGTGGCCGGCCAGCCAGATCCCCTGAGCGGCGTCGATCGCCATCGCGGCCAGGAAATAGATCGTTCCCGCCCGCACGAATCGCAGGATCGGGTCGGCCGGACCGTACTTGCCTTCGCGCGCGCGAGAGAGCGCGCGGAAGACGAAACTCGCGAAAAGTAAGGCGGCGGCGGCCTCGAGCGCCGATGAAAGGAGCGACAGGAGCCGGCCCCCCGCATCGACGTTGTACGGCTGCCCGATGTTGCGCAGAACGACGCCGGCGAACATCAACCAGAACGTCGGCACGGCCGCGCGGGCGCGCTCGCCGCCGATGCCGAGGATGCGGGGCAGGGCGTGGAACGCGATCCCCATGAGGAAGAGCGTCGCGAAGCCGAGAACCTGAGTGTGCCCGTGAATCTGGCGGTGCGAGAGGGGAACATCGCCGCCCGCGGCGATCCGAAGCAGGTTCACCATTCCGGTGGTCGCGCCGAGCGTCAGCGTCAGGGCGAGCGAGCCGAGGATGAAATGCGGGGCGAAGGGGAACGCGGGCGCCGGGGCCGGGGTGGGTGGCCGGACCGTCGGTTCCGACGCGGCCGCCCGGCGGACGTCGCGGAGGAATTCCTCGAGGGGAAGGCGATGCACGGTCGCGAACCAGGCCAGGGGCTCGTCCGGTCCCTCGGGTCCGCCACAGTCGCCGAGGCCGTAACGCGCCAGAACCGGGATCGACGCCGGGAATCGCCGTCGCAGCTCTCGAATGGACATCGTCGGCGGCACCGCGTCTTCGCAGGCGACGTTCCTCCGGGCCGACTCGAGGTCGTCGAGAACACGGGCGAGAGGGACGCCTCGGGCGGCGCAGGCGGTCGCGAGCGGGCGCCGGCCGCCGCAGCAGGTGTCGAGGCCGTGCGACCCCAGGACCGGAGCGGCGAACGCATGCCTCGAGAGGAGCTCCTGGACCGTCAGCGCGGGATCGATCGGTTCGTCGTTCATGACGCGATTCCAGCTCGCGCCGACGGCGGCGTCCATGACGCCGGTCATACGAAGAGCCTACGGGGAGGCGGCGGCCTGCTCGGAGCGCTTCTGTCGTTCGAGCTCGATCCGGTGGAACTCGGAGAGCGCTTTCCGCACGATCTTTTGGAGGCTACGCCGCCGGCGAGCGGAGCGGAGCCGCTCCCAGCCGGCGAGCCGGGCGTTTCGGTATCGGACGGTTTCGCGCCACAGCAGGTCGACGGCCCGCCGCCAGCGCCGGTGAAGCGCAGCCGCCGTCAGGTCGAGGACATCGTCCATCGAGCAGATTCTCTCTCGGTTCGATGCGGCCGGGTAATGCGTTCGCATCATTCTCTTCAAGGGGCGTCGACCGGGAAACTGGAGCACGGTGAACCCGTCCGACGTGTGGTCCCGGTCCGAGGCGATCGACGGGCTTCGCCGTGCACTGGAGAGCCTCGTCGACGGCGAGCATTCCCTCTGTCAGGTGGCCGCCGAGCGGGGAATCTTCTGCCGCGGCTTCCGGCGGTGGCCGGACTCCGAGTTCGACCGCCGCTTTCGGCGCGCCCTCGGGCGCAGCACGCACCTCACGCGCATTCAGATGGAAGCGCTCGCCGACGTCTGGCAGCTCGCCGAGCAGATCCGATGCCGCGTGAATCTCGCCTGCGACGCTCAGGGTTCCAGCGGTGGCGCCTGCCGTGGATGGGACGAGTTCTCCAACGCCGATCTCGAGCGTCACTGCTGCGACCTTCTCGGCCGGAACGTCGTCGTCGTGTAGCCGGCGGTCGCCGCCCCCCAAAAAACGAAAGGCGGCCGGGGTCTCCGGCCGCCGGGGCCGCCCTATGGCGGCAACTCCGCAAGAGCGGAGCGAAATCTACGAAGCCACTTTCACTTCGATCGCCTTCGGACGGGGTTTCTCGGTCTTCGGGAGATGAATCCGCAGCATCCCATCCTTGAAGTCCGCCGCGACTTTGGTCGCGTCGGCGTCTTCGGGGACCGTGAAGGTGCGCAGGAACGTTCCGTAGGACCGTTCGGTCCGGTGGAACTTCTTGCCCTTCTCTTCCTTCTCCTGCTTCCTCTCGCCCTGAAGAGTGAGAACGCCCTCCTCGATGGTGACCTTCACGTCCTCCTTGGCGATCTCGGGAAGCTCCGCCTTCAAGAGGTATTCCTTCTCCGTCTCCTGGATGTCGACCACGGGAGCCCACTCTGTCGCTTTCAGGGCTTCCTTCTCGAAGGGACGGGTCCACGTTCCGAAGAAGCGGTTCAGCCTTTCCGACATGTCTTCCATGTCGCGGTAGTACGGATCCCCCGCGAAGCGGAAATACGGGGTGGTCGGCTCACGACGCACGAGATTGAAGTTCATGACTCCTCCTTGTCTTTCACGCTGTCAGCATCCCCTCGCGTCGAGGACCCCGGCATGAGGCGCTTGCATCAATTTGGGCGGCGTCGCCGCGAGAAGCCGAAGGGGTTTCTGCTATCCTTTCGTTCCGCCCAATGCGATCTCTCGGGACCTACGTTCCGGTCACCGGCCTGCCCGACAACCTCCAGCCCCTCCAAGACCTGGCGCGCGACCTGCGATGGTCCTGGCATCCCTCCCTTCGCGCGCTCTTCACGGCGCTCGATCCGGAGGGGTGGGAACGCGCGGCGGGGAATCCGGTGCGGCTGCTGGCGGAGTGCCCGCCGGACCGGGCGGCCCGCTCCGCCGCCGACCCGGCCTTCCTCGCGCAGCTCGATGCCGTGCGCGCCGAGATCGGCCTCGAGGACGACGCGCAGCCGGCGCATCCGGCCGTGCGGACGCTCCGCCAGCGCGGGGACCGCGTCGCCTACTTCTCGGCCGAGTTCGGCCTGACGGAGGCCCTCCCGATCTACGCGGGCGGCCTCGGCGTTCTGGCGGGGGATCACCTGAAATCGGCGAGCGATCTCGGGCTCCCGCTCGTCGGAGTGGGCCTCTTCTACGCCCGCGGCTACTTTCATCAGATCCTGGACCAACAGGAGGGACAGCGCGAGCAGGACGTCGCGCTCGATCCGGACCGGCTGCCGCTTTCGATTCCGCAGATGCCGGGCGGCGAGCCTCCGGTCGTCACCGTGCCGATCGGAGACCGCGAGGTCTTCGTGCTTCTCCGTCTCGCGACCGTGGGCCGCGTGCCGCTGCTCCTCCTCGACACGAATGTCCCCGAGAACTCGCCGGAGGACCGCGAGATCACCGCGCGTCTCTACGGGGGCGATCAGGAAACGCGCATCCGGCAGGAGATCGTGCTCGGCATCGGCGGTCTGCGCGCTCTGGAGGCGATGCGCTGGAGGCCCACGATCCGCCACCTCAACGAGGGCCACGCGGCCTTCGTGGGGATCGAGAACATCCGGCAGCTCGTCACCGAGGAAGGCTTGTCCTTCGCCGAGGCGCGGGAGCGCTCCGCGGCGGGGAACGTCTTCACGACGCACACGCCGGTGCCCGCCGGCATCGACCGGTTTACGCCCGAGCTCATCGAGCGGCATCTGGGCGCCTACGTGCGCGGCGCGGGAATCGACTTCGAGGATTTTCTGAAGCTCGGGCAGGAGGCGCCGGGAAAAGCCGAGGAGCCGTTCTCGATGGCGGTGCTGGCGCTGCGTCTCTCGGGACATGCCAACGCGGTGTCGCGACTCCACGCGCGCGTCTCACGGCGGCTGTGGCTGGGCCTGCTGCCCGAGCTCGCCGACGAGGACGTCAAAATCCGCGCGATCACCAACGGCGTGCATCGGGCGACCTGGACCGATCCGGAGATCGCGAGCCTCTCGCTCCTCGAGAATCGGGCGCGCGCTCGATCCGCGCCGTCTTCTGGCATGCGCACGAGCGGCTGCGCGAGCGCCTCGTGGCCATCTGCCGGCGCCGCCTCGCCGAGGATCGCCGAGGGCGCGGCGAGTCGGAGGAGCGATCGCCGAAGCCGGAAACGTTCTCGACCCGCACGCGCTCACGATCGGTTTCGCCCGCCGCTTCGCGACATACAAGCGCGCGACGCTTATCTTCCGCGATCCCGAGCGGCTGCGCCGCATCCTCCACGGCGGCCGTGCAGATCCTCTTCGCCGGCAAGGCGCACCCGCGCGACGAGGCCGGCAAGGAGCTCCTGCGCGCCGTCGTCCCACTACGGCGGAGATGCCGGAGTTTCGCGGGCGTGTCGTTCTGCTGCCCGACTACGACATGGGGCTCGCGCGCGCTCTGGTGTCGGGCTGCGACGTCTGGCTGAACAATCCGATCCGGCCGCACGAGGCCTCGGGCACGTCGGGCATGAAGGCGGCGATGAACGGCGTGCTCAATCTCTCGGTGCTGGACGGCTGGTGGGACGAGGCGCCCTACGCAGGAGACGGGCTTCGTGATCGGCGACGCGAGCGATGACGACACCGGACGACCAGGTGGCGGCGTCGCTCTACCAGATCCTCGAGAAGCAGGTGCTTCCGCTCTTCACGGCGCGCGACGAGCGCGGGCTGCCGGACGGCTGGGTGGAGAAGATGATTCAGAGCGCCGCGCGCATCGGACGGCATGTTCTCGTCCGAGCGGATGGTGCACCGAGTACCTCGAGCTCTGCTACGTTCCGGCCGCCGAGCGCAAGGTCGAGCTCCTCGAGGGCGCGCCGGAGCGGCTGCGCGCCGCCGGCGCGGCGCACGACCGCGAATCGCGGGCCTGATCGCCGCGTGACCGCGCCGCGGCGGGCCGGGTTCCTCCTCCATCCGACGTCGCTTCCCGGCGCGTTTCGGCGTCGGCGATCTGGGCCCCGCGGCGGACCGATTCCTCGACGTGGGCCGAGCGCGGCCGGCGGGACGCTCTGGCAGTTCCTCCCGCTCGTTCCGGCCGGCCCCGGCGGATCTCCCTACGGCGGCGCGCTCGGCCTTCGCGGGCAAGCCGCTGCTCGTCTCGCCGGAGCGGCTCGTCGAGGAGGGGCTGCTGGCCGGGGACGCGCTCTCCGCGGCGCCGGCCTTCGCCGAGGGCCGCCTGGACGGCGCGGCCGCGTCGCGCTGGAAGGGCCGCCGGCTGCGCGAGTCCTTCGAGAGGTTCGAGGCGGCGCCTCCGGCGGAGATCGCGCGCGAGTTCGACGCGTTCCGGTCCGCGCCCGAGCAGTCCTCCTGGCTCGACGACTGGACGCTCTTCGCGGCGCTCTCGGAGCGGTTCGCATCCCGCCGGCTGGATCCACTGGCCGGCGCCGCTCGCCGCGCGCGAGCCCGAGGCGCTCGCGAATGCCGCCGCGGAGCTCGCGCGTGAGCGGGACTTCCACGCATGGATCCAGTTGCTCTTCCTCCGGCAGTGGGAGCGTGTGCGGCAGGACGCGCGGCGCCGCGGCATCGGCCTCGTCGGCGACGTGCCGATCTACGTCTCGCACGACAGCGCCGACGTCTGGGCGCATCGGGAGCTCTTCGCGCTCGACGCGGCGGGTCGGCCCGAAGCCCTGGCCGGCGTGCCTCCCGACTATTTCAGCGAAACGGGCCAGCTCTGGGGATATCCGCTCTACCGCTGGGACCGTCTGCGCGAGACGGGATACGCGTGGTGGATCGCGCGGCTGCGCGCGGCGCTCGGACAGGCCGATCTCGTGCGCCTGGACCATTTCCGCGGATTCGCCAGCTACTGGGAAGTTCCCGCCTCGGCACGCACCGCGGCGGAAGGCCGGTGGGTCGCCGGGCCGGGACGCGAGCTCTTCGAGGCGCTGCGACGCTCGCTCGGCGGTCTCCCGCTCATTGCCGAGGATCTCGGCACGATCACCGACGACGTGCGCGCGCTCCTCGCGGAGACCGGCATTCCCGGGATGCGGGTGCTCCAGTTCGCCTTCTCCGAGGACGACAGCCCGCACGCGCCGCACCGGCACCCGGCGAACGCGGTCGTCTATCCGGGCACTCACGACAACGACACCGCGCGCGGATGGTTCGCGAGCCTCGGCGCGGAGGACAAGCGCCGCGCGCTCGACTACCTCGGCGGCGACGGGAGCGAAATTTCCTGGGACCTGATGCGCGCCGCCCTGGAGTCCGTCGCCGAGCGCGCGATCGTCCCCGTGCAGGACGTCTTCGGCCTCGGCGGCGACGCGCGGATGAACCTTCCCGGCGAGGGCGCGGGCAACTGGACCTGGAAGGCGAGGAGCGAAGACTTTACCGCCGGAGCGTGCGAAAAGGTTTCGAAGGTTGGTCGAGCTGACCGGACGATCGGGGTAGGGGCGGCCCTCGCGGCCGCCCGGGGCGGGGACGTACCGAGCGCTCGCAGAGCGCGACGCACCGAGCGGCTTCTGAGCCGCGACAAGCGACGGGTTCGCCCGTCGCTAACCGCCGGGTTCGCCGGCGCTCACCCCCGCCCCTACGGCTATCCTTCTCCCGTGCGCCTCTTCACCGGCACGAGCGGCTTCTCCTACAAGGAATGGAAGGGGAGTTTCTATCCCGAGGACCTGCCGGCCTCGGAGATGCTGCGCTACTACGCCGAGCGGCTCACGGCGGTCGAGATCAACAACACGTTCTACCGGATGCCGCGCGCGGAGATCGCTCGCGCAGATGGGCCGCGCAGGTGCCGCGCGGGCTTCGTCTTCGTGCTCAAGGCGTCGCAGCGCATCACGCACCACAAGCGTCTCAAGGAGGCCGGGGACGCCGTCGACTACTTCTTCGACATCGCGGCGACGCTCGGCGACCGGCTCGGGCCCGTCCTCTTCCAGCTGCCGCCGAACCTGAAGAAGGACCTGGCCGCGCCTGGAGCCGTTCCTGCGACGCTGCCGCGCGGGACCGCGGGCGGCGTTCGAGTTCCGGCACGCGTCCTGGTTCGACGACGAGATCTTCGAGGCGCTGCGCGCGCGCGAGCGCCGCCCTCTGCATCGCCGAAGACGAGGAGCGTCGCGACGCCGCTCGTCGCCACCGCCGACTGGGGCTACGCTGCGCCTGCGGCGCCAGGACTACGGCGACGGGGATCTGCGGGCGGGCGCCGATCTGCTACCGCGGCCAGCCGCTGGGGCGACGCTGTTCGTTTTCTTCAAGCACGAGGACGGAGGCCGTGGCCCGGTCCTCGCGCGTCAGTTCGCGGAGTTTTTCAGCGCCCCAAGCGGCTGAGCTTTGTTACACTTAGATTCCTATGGCAACAGAAGCTGCTTCGGCCAGGGCCCTCGCCACCGCGAACATCTCCTTCGGCCTCGTCTCGATTCCGGTCAAGCTCTACTCGGCCGGAAATTCCTCGGCGGCGATCTCCTTCAACATGCTGCACGGCAAGTGCGGCTCTCGCGTCAAGCAGCAGTACGTCTGTCCGAAGGAGGACAACGTCCTGGTGCCGCGCGACGAGATCCGGAAGGGATACGAGTTCGCGAAGGACCAGTACGTCCTCTTCACCGACGAGGAGCTGAAGGCGCTCGAGGAAGCGTCCACGCAGACGGTGGACGTGACGGAGTTCGTGCCGCTCTCGGCGATCGACCCCGTCTACTTCGACAAGGCCTACTACCTCGGGCCGGACAAGGGCGGCTCGAAAGCCTACTGGCTGTTCGCGGAAGTGCTGAAGGAGACGGGGCGCGTCGCGCTGGCCAAGTACGCCGCACGGGGCAAGCAGTACCTCGTCATGGTCCGCGCCGTGGACGAAGGTCTGGTCATGCAGCAGCTCCTCTACGCGGACGAGATCCGGCCCATCGCGGAAGTCGGTCTCGACCGCGAGAAGCCGAAGGAAGGGGAGCTGAAGCTCGCCAAGATGCTCGTGGACCAGGCCTCTACCGACGAGTTCCGGCCGCAGGCCTACGAGGACGAGGTCAAGAAGCGGATCCAGCAGCAGCTCAAGAAGAAGATCGAGACGGGCCAGGAGATCTCGGCGCCGCCCCGTCCCAAGAGCGGCGAGGTCATCGATCTGATGGAGGCGTTGCGGCGCAGCCTCGCGAAGGCGCCGGCGCGGCCCGCCGCAAGGCGGCGTCGGCGGGCGGCGAACGGCCGGCCAAGCGGGCCGGCGGCAGTGCGGAGAAGAAGGCCGCCTCGAAGAAGTAGCCCGGCGGGGCGATCCCGATGACGGGCTATGCCACGCGCGAAGTCGCGCAGGCCCTCGGCCTCTCCGCGGCGCAGGTGCAGGTCGTACGTGCGGGCCGGGCTTCTTTCTCCCGCGCGCGCGCCGCGCGGACACTTCCGGTTCTCGTTTCCGGACCTCGTCCTCCTCCGCACGGCGAAGTCTCTGCTCGACGCCCGGATCCCCGCGCGCCGGGTCCGACGAGTTCTCGCCCGCCTCGTTCGGGAGATGCCCGACAGCGGGCGCGTGACGGAGCTCCGGATCCAGGCCGAGGGCGCGCGGATCGTCGTGGCGGACGGGCGCGCGCGCTGGCAGCCCGAGTCCGGCCAGCGGCTGCTCGACTTCGACGCGGCCCTCGGGGCCCGCGTCGCGCCGCACCCGGGCGCCCACGACGCGCCGGAGCCGCCGTCCGAAGGTCTCGGCGCCGATCGCTGGTACGCGCTCGCGGTGGACCTCGAGGAGCGGGAACCCGACGGCGCCGTCGAGGCGTATGAGCGCGCGCTTCGGGTCGATCCGGGACACGCCGACGCGCACGTGAATCTCGGCCGCCTGCTGCACGAGCGGGGGACGCCGCGTCCGCGGAGGAGCACTATCGTTTCGCGATGGCCGCCCGTCCCGCCGACGCGACCGCGGCCTTCAACCTGGGAGTCGCGTTGCAGGACCTCGCGCGCGATCGCGAGGCGCTGGCCGCGTACGAGCGGGCGATCGCGCTGGACCCCGACGACGCCGACGCGCACTTCAACGCGGCGGCGGTGAGCGAACGCCTGGGAGACTCCGCCTCGGCGCTTCGTCACTGGACGGGCTACCGCCGCCTCACGTCGCAAGGGTAGACTCCGGCTCAAGCTCGGGAAGGGGGTTTCGCCATGAGTCGGCCCTGCCGTCTTTTCGTCTGTCTGTTCGCGCTCCTGTCCGCCGTTCCGCTCGCCGCGCAGAGCTTCAACCTGCGCGATCTCCTGACCGATTTCCTGCGGGACGGGATCGTCCTGTCCGATCCGCCCCCGGGATCGCCGTTTCCGACCCATTCGCATCACTTCGTTGCGGAAGACTCGCCGGAGTTTCTGGCGCTCCAGCAGTTCAACAACCAGATCGCCAACCAGCTCTCGTCCTTCCCGCTCGCCTCCTCCTCCGGCGGCTTCAGCTACAGCTACGACCCGAAGCTCGGTGTCTTCACGCGTACGTCCGACAGCTTCGGCCCCATCTACGCGGAGCGCGCCGACACGATCGGCAAGGGCCGGTTCAACCTCGGATTGAACTTCAGTCACTTCACCTTCGACGACATCAACAATCTGTCGCTGCGCGATGGCGACCTGCGTCTCGTGTTCACGCACGAGGACATCAACCACGACGGAACGAATTTCCAGCCGTTCTTCGAGGGCGACGTCATCACCGCGCAGCTCTTCCTGAAGATTCAAAGCGACATCACCGCGTTCGTTCTGACCTACGGCGTGACGGACCGGTTCGACATCGGCGTTGCGATTCCGCTCGTGAGCATCTCGATCGACGCGTCGACGGATGCGACCATCCAGCGCCTCGCCACCGCGGCCAATCCCGGCATCCACACGTTCGTGGGTGGGGGCAGCGAGTCCACGATCACGCAGTCGGGCAGCGCAAGCGGTGTCGGCGATGTGGTCCTTCGCGGAAAGTACCGGTTCACCTCGAGCCCGAAGTTCGGGTTCGCGCTCGGGACGGACGTGCGGCTGCCGACCGGCGACTATCGCGATCTCCTCGGGACGGGCGCCCTCCAGGTCCGCGCCTACATGATCGGTTCGGCGCACCTGGGCGCCTTTTCCCCGCACCTCAACGCGGGCTACACCTGGGCCCTCCACCCGGCGGCGAGCGTCTCGGTCGCCGACGAGATCAACTACACGGGCGGATTCGACTGGGCGCTCTCGCCCCGGTTCACGGTGGTCGTGGACGCCATCGGGCGCACGTTCCGAAACACGCAGTCGGTCCAGGTCGTCGACGCGACGTTCTTCGCGAACACCAATCCGAACCCCGCGCAGCCGCCGAACGTCGTCAGCGCCGAGTTCCCGCGCCTGGTCACGACGACGGCGAACCTGAACACTTTGCTCGGATCGGTGGGCTTCCGGATCAATCCGGTCGGGAATCTGCTCCTGACCGTCAACGGCCTCTTCTCGATCAGCAAGAAGGGCCTGCGGGACGACTTCACGCCGCTCGTCGCCATCGACTACGCCTTCTGACGCGCCGGCGCGGCCGGGGGTTCACTCGAGGCCGACGATGACCCAGGTGTCGCCGCGCTTCTCGAGGTGGATCACGCGGTCACCGGCGGAACGGAGCTCCGTGCCCGCGCGTGGTTGCGCGACGCGCTTCTCGTAGCCGGAGACGTCGGCGCGCGCGCCGGTCGGATCGATCTGGATGCGCCGGACCTCGAACTCGACGGTCTGCGACCTCAGGTTCTCGAACGCCCCGGCGATCCTCGCGTGGTCGACGGAGGGGAAGAGGCGCGAATAGAGGTCCGCATCGAGCGTGCTCTGCGCGACCTCGTAACGGTGGACGACCTCGCGGATCTTTTCCTCGGCCGGGTTGGCCGCGTGTGGCGCGGCGCCGGGCGACGCCGTCGGGATCGAAGTCGGCAACGCGGCCGCGATCCGCGTCGCCTCCGGCCGCGCGGTCGCGGGCGGAGCCGTGGGAGGCGCGGGGGGAGCCGGAGTCGGCGCGAGCGACGGGACGGCGGCGCGCCGGCCGGCCTCGCGGTCGGCGGCGGTCCGGGCTTGCGCGAAGAGGCGCGCGGCGGAGTCCCACGCGGCCTGCGCGTCGGAGAACCGGCCGTGCGACGTGAGGGTGTCTGCATCGGAAGCCCTGGCGCGGGCGCGGCGCCACACGTCTCCCGCGAGCTCCGGCGCGCGCGCCCGCTCGGCGTCGCTTCGCGCACGAAGCGACGCGGCGCGCGACGCCACGAGCGCCGCCGGCGGGACGGGCTCGGCCGCGGCAGGAGGCGGCGGTTCCGGCTCCGCGAGGAGCGTCGGCTCTGGTGGGGCGGTCGGTCCGGCCGTGGGCTCGAGGGCGGCGGTCGGAGCCGCGGCTGGGGCAGCCGTCGCCGGGTTCGCCGCCGTCGAGGCGTCGGGGGTCGCCGCGGCAGGGGCGGCAGGGAGCGCCGCCGTTCGAGGCGGGGCAGCGCGCCGCAATACGGGCAACCAGAGAAAGAGCGTCGCGCCAAGGATCGCGATCCCGAGAAGCCCGATCCAAATCGCGCCGCGCCGGGCCCGCGGCCGCGCGAGCGGCGCGGTATCGCGCTCGTCGGGCGAAACCTGTGCCGGCGCCGCCGTGGTCTTTTCGTTTTCCGAGGCCGCGGTCGCGCGTGACGGCACCGCCGTGGCCCGCGACGGCGTCGGATGCGGCGTCGTGTGGTCGGCGAACTGGCGGTCGAGGCGATCCTGGGCGCTCGGGGTCACGCCCGCGCCGGAGCCGTCCGAGGGAGCCACCCCGGCGAGCATCGTCCGGCTCTGGTCGAGATCCCCGGGACGGCTCAGCCGGGGCCGGAGCACGGCGATCTCGCGGTCGCATCTCCTCGGCCGACGCGAAGCGATCGTCGCGGTTCTTCTCGAGCGCCTTCAGGACGATCGCGCGAAGCTCGGGCGGGACCTTCCCCTCCGGATCCGACTCGGAGAACGGGACCGGCGTCGAATGAGGTGTGCTCGGAGAAGCTCCGCCGCCGACTCGCCCGGGAAGGGACGAATGCCGGTCAGGAGCTCGTAGAGGACGATGCCCAGGCCGTAGAGGTCGCTGCGGCCGTCCAGCTTCTGTCCGGGCAGCGAGCGTCCCGTACTGCTCGGGCGAGGCGTAGCTGAGCTTCCCGAGGAAGACACCCGATGCCGTCAGGTCTCGCCGTGCGGTCCAGCTCCTTGGCGATGCCGAGGTCGATCAGCTTCACGAGGGGACGGCCTGTCCTCGTCGGTCGGATGAGCATCAGGTTGTCCGGCGCGACGTCGCGGTGGACGACACCCTTGCGGTGGAGATAGCCGAGCGCGAGCAGCGCCTGGTGCGCGATCTCGAGGGAGGCGGGAATGCCGGGCGATCCCTTCGACTTCAGGAAGTCGGCGAGATTGACGCCCTCGATGTACTCCATGACGAGATACGCCGTGCCGTCGGCGTCGAGCGCGAAGTCGTAGATGGATGCAGAGGTGCGGATGCTTGAGCCGGGTGGCGGTCCGGGCCTCTTCGCTGGAAGCGGCGGCGCATCTCCGCGTCGCCGACGACGTGCGGCTGCATGACCTTGATGACGCGGATCTCGTCGAGCAGGCGGTGGCGGACGCGGTAGATCGTCCCCATGCCGCCGTCGCGGATCTTGCCGAGGATCTCGTACTTTCCCTCGAGGAGGGTTCCGGGTTGGTGCAGACTCTCCTCCCGCCGGACGGATTGTAGGACGCCGGGAGGAGAGGAAACGGCTTCTCACGGCCGTCTGAGACCCGCGCGCGGGCGAAAGCGGTTACAATGAAACAAAAAATGGCGGCGACTTCGTCAGGCGAGCCGGCCGCGGCCGCCGGGGATAACGCGATTCGCGCGCTCTCCGCTCTCTTCATTTCGGCGCGGCCGGCGCAGTGGGTCAAGAATCTCGTCCTTCCTCTGCCGTTTCTCTTCGGCGGGGCGCTCGGCGACCGGGCGCGGCTGGAGCCTCGCGGCGGCCGGCTTCCTCGTCTTCTGCGCCGTCACGAGCGCGATCTACCTGGTCAACGACGTCATGGACCGCGAGCGGGACGCGGCGCATCCGGTCAAGCGTCACCGGCCGCTCGCGTCGGGAGAGCTGCGCCCCTCGACCGCCGTTGCGGCGGCGGACGATCCTCGGGGCGGGCGGGCTCTCGCGCGGCCTTCCTCCTCGACCCGCGCTTCGGACAGTGGTGCGCCCTCTACGCGGCCGTCATGACCGCGTACTCGCTCTGGCTGAAGCGCGTCCCGTTCCTCGAGGCCCTGATCGTGGCGGCGGGGCTCCCGCTGCGGGCGCTCGCCGGCGCCGCGCTCGCGGACCTGCCCGCCGTCGCTCTTCCTGATGGGGTGCGCGTACCTGCTGGCGCTCTTCCTCGTCGTCGGCAAGCGCCAGTGGGAGCTCCAGCACGCCGGCCGCGAGTCGTCGGCCGAGCACCGGCCGGCCCTCGCCGCCTACCGCGCCGAGGGGCTCGACTTCCTGTTCGTGCTCTGTGCGCTCTCGACGGTCGCCGCCTACACCGCCTACAGCGTGCTGCCCGCTCACGCTCCAGATGCACGGCGGGCGGAGCTTCGCGCCGACGGTTCCTTTCGTCGTCCTCGGGATCGCGCGCTACGTGCGCCTCGTCTATCGGCGGGGCGGAGGAGGAAATCCGACGCAGGCCCTGCTCATCGACGATCCGCTGGCTGCTGCTGATCGTCCTGGGATGGGTCGTGACCGCCGGAGTGATCATCTATGGCCGCTGAGAAGACGCCGCGACTGGGAGTCGCATTCCTCGCCTACAACGAGGAGGAGCTGATCGAGAAGACGGTGCGCGATGCCGCCGACGCGCTGTCGAAGGTCCCCGGACTCGACTGGCGGATCCTGATCGTGGACGACGGCAGCCGCGACCGCACGGGCGAGATCGCCGACCGCCTGGCGAAGGAGAACCCGCAGGTCCTCGTCGTGCACCACCAGGGCAACAAGGGATACGCCGTCGCGACGGAGACGGCGCTGCGCTCGACGCCGGGCGAGGTCGTGATGGTCGTGGACGGCGACGGCCAGCACACGCTGGCGGACGCGCCGAAGTTCCTCGCCGCGATCGACGCCGGCGCCGACGTCGTCTTCGGCTGGAAGAAGGAGCGGCACGATCCCGTTCGTCCGCGCTCGTCCTCTCCAAGGGGCTGAACACGCTCTCCCGCTGGGTCCTCGGCTCGCCGCTCCACGACATCAACGGCGGCTGCCGGGCCTTCCGCCGGGCCGTCGCGCCAGCGCATCGAGATCCGGCACCGCATCAACTTCGTCGGCGACGAGATCTTCGCCCGCTGCCGGATCGCCGGCTGGAAGGTGTCCGAGGTCGTCGTGCAGCACTTCCCGCGCGAGGCGGGCCAGTCGATCCACCGGCCCTGGAAGATGGTCGGCACGATCGACGCGCGTCGTGCGCTATCTCTTCGATCTGCGCGAGGAGATGCGGCGCAGCGAGGCGCTCAAGCGCGTGGTCGCCGCGCGATGAGGGGCACCGTCATCCTCGGCGCGGGGCCGACGGGGCTCGGCGCCGCGTATCGTCTGGCCGAGCGCGGCGAGACCGACTTCGAGCTCTTCGAGCGCGCCCCGCGCATCGGCGGCCTGGCGACGAGCTTCGAGGACGCCAAGGGCTACACGTGGGACGTGTCCGGCCACATCATCTTTTCGGGCTACCCCTACTTCAACGCGTTCCTCGACAAGATGCTGGGCGCCGACGGCGTCCGGCGGATCGCACCGGGAGAGCTGGATCAAGTTCGAGGACCGCTACGTCCGCTACCCGTTCCAGAACCACCTCTCCTCGCTTCCCGAGGAGGCGATGCTCGAGTGCCTGATCGGGCTCGTCGAGTCGCAGACGATCGACAAGAACAAGGCCTTCTCGAACTTCGAGGAGTGGGTGCAGGTCAAGTTCGGCGCGGGCGTCGCGAAGCACTTCATGGTCCCGTACAACCTGAAGGTCTGGTCTACGCCGCTCGCGCGCATGGGCTTCTACTGGATCGCCGAGCGCGTCGCCGTCGTGGACTGGAAGAAGGCGCTCGAGTCGACGTTGTCGCAGAAAGTGACGGACTGGGGCCCGAACGCCACCTTCGGCTATCCGGCGACGCGCGGGACGGTCGGGCTGTGGCTGGCGGTCCTGCCGTATCTCGGCGACCGTGTCCGTTATCGCCGCCGCGCCGTGTCGATCGACGAGGAGAAGCGGGAGGTGACGTTCTCCGACGGCACCAAACGAAAATACGACCGTCTCCTCTCGACGCTTCCCCTGACGACGCTCGTCGCGCGGCTCGTCCACGCGCCCGACGCCGTCCGCAAGGCGACGGAGAAGCTCCTCTCCAACCGGCTCTTCTCCGTCGGCATCGGACTGAAGCGGCCGTCGCCCTCAGACAAGAACTGGATCTACTTCCCGAACCCGAAGACGCCCTTCTACCGGATGACCTATCTCTCGAACTACTCGCCGGACATCGTGCCGGGAGGAGACACTTCGCGGTATTGCGCGCTCCTGACGGAGACGACCTACTCGAAGTTCCGCGAGCTTCCGCGGGGCGACTTCGTGCAGGCAGTTCTGCGCGGGCTCGTGGACGAAGGGATCCTCGAGGCGAAGGACCTCGCGCTCGTCGACTCGACGTACCTGATCCACGCCGGCCACGCGTATCCGATCCCGTCACTCGAGCGCAACGAGGCGCTCGACGTCATCCAGCCGTACCTCGAGTCGAAGGAGATCTATTCGCGCGGCCGGTTCGGCGCCTGGAAGTACGAGGTCGGCAACCAGGACCACTCGATGATGCAGGGCGTCGAGCTCGCCGACCGGTGGCTCGACGGGACGCCGGAGAAGGTCTATCGCTCCTGACTCGGGGGTTGCGCCGGGGCGTTGGAAAGCCCTCGCGCTCCTGGTCTTTGCCGTCGCTCTCGGCTGGGGCGAGGCTCAATGGCTCGCCGACCGCGGCGAGGATCTCTCGCATCCTCCCGCATCCGTACCGGCGCTCCTGATTCTCGGCGCGTGCCTCGCGGCGGCGTTTGCCGCGGGAAGGATGGCGCCGGCCGAGGAGGAGGATTCGCCGCCGTCCGCCGCCCCGCGACCGGCATCGCGGTCGCGGCGTCTCGCCGCCGCCGCGTTCGGCGTGGCCTCGGCCATCGCGCTGGCCGAAACTCTGGTGCTCAAACGGCGGGTGGCGCCGACGCTCGCGTCGGTCGGCTGGTGGATCGTGGCGCTCGCCGCGGGGTGGACGGCCGTCGCGCTCACGGGTCCCGACGCGGGGCGGAACGGGCGTACCTTTCCGCGTCCCGTCCTCGCCGCGACGCTCGTTGTGATCGTCGCCGGAGGCTGGTGCCGATTCGCGGCGCTCGCGGAGGTGCCGTTCGCTTTCGGCGGCGACGAGGCGAACCAGGCCTCCGACGGGATGGGGTTCCTGCGCGGCGACTATCGGTCCGATCCCTTCGGCACCGGGTGGGGCGGCACCGTCCGGCTCGGCATGCTGCCGGCGGGACTCGGCGCGTGGTGGTCGGACGACGTCGTCGCGGGACCGCGGCGTCCCTACGCGGCCGCCGGAACGCTCGCGCTCGCGGGCGCGGCCGCGGCGGGCGGTTTCGCCGCCGGACCCTGGGCAGCGCTCGGAACGGCCTCGCTCCTCGCCTTCGCTCCGCACCACGTGCATTTTTCGCGTCTCGCGAGCGTGATGGTCCTCGACTCGCTCGTGGCGGTCTGCTTTTTGATTGCGGGGCTGCGGGCGCGCCGGACGGGCTCGCCGCGGTGGGCGTTTCTCGCAGCGGCTGCCGGCGGCGTCGGAATCTACGGCTATGCGGGGGGCCGCGTGCTGCCGGTCGCTTTCCTCGCGGCCGCGCCGCTGCTCGTCGCCGCGCCGGCCGCCCGGGGCAGGCGAACGGGCGTCGTCCTGGCGCTCGCCGCCGGGTTCGCGATCGCGGCCGCGCCCGGAATCGCCGCGGCGGCGCACGACTTCCGGGAATGGAACAGCCGATTCAACCAGACGTCCATCTTCCGTGCGGATTGGTGGCAGCCGACGTCGGCGCGGCTCGGCGGTCCGCTGCCCGTCCTCTGGAGCCAGTTCGAGAGCGGCACCATCGCGCTCCTCGACCGGCCGTCGAGCTGGCCGTGGTTTCAGGGATATCCGATCGTGGGTCCCGCCGCGCTTCCGGCATTCGCGGTGGCGGGGCTCGGATGGCTCGCCGGGCGCCGGCGATATTTCGCGGCGCTCCTCATCGGCCTCGTCGCGGCGGGAAACTTCGCGGCGGTGATCCTGACCGACTCGACGCCGGCCCCGCAGCGATTGTCGAGCCTTTTCCCTGCGCTCGCGATCCTCGGCGGCGCGGCGGCGGCGGGGATCGCGAGGCTCGCCGGCGGCGATGGATTCGGCCATGGCGCGATCGCCGGCGCCGCTGTGACCGCCGCGATCCTGGCCGGGAGCTTCCGCGGCGTTCCGCCCGGCTGGGACCCATCCCCAGGCTACGGGAGCGCCGGCGCGACCTCGATCCGCGCGGCGGCCGAGGCGCTGCGCGCCCCGTGCAATCAACGCGACCGTTTCTTTCTCGACGGCCTGCCGGAGGTGGACGCGAGCTTCCCGCTCTTTCCCTACTTCTTCCCCGGCCGCCGCTGGATCGAGACGAACCCGGAGACCGATCCCGAACGGCGCCCGGAGCCGGGCGTGCACTATCTCTCGCCGCGCTGGAGCGGCCTCCCGGCGGTCTGGAGGGAGCGCGACGGCGTGCGCCACGCGATCGCGATGCCGGACCCCGACGGGCTGACGCGCCCCAACGGATACGTCGTGCGGATTCCGGGGAAGAGATCCGGAGGCGGCCGCTAGCGGAAGGCCAGGTCCCGGAGCTCGATGTGGGCCGGCTCGCCGAGGAACTTCTCCTGCACGGTGACTCGGACCCGCGCCGCGGAGACCGGCGCCGGCAGCGGGAACTCCTGCGTCGAGTCGCCCGGCGGGTCCTTCATCTCCCGCGTCAGCACGACCGGCGCGCCGCCGCCCGCGGGCTGAATCTCGATCGTGATGTCGCACTTCATCTGCGAGAGCGACAGATCGATCCGCGAGATCCGCCGCGGCGACGGGAAGGCGACGTCCACGAAGAAGGGGTTCGCCTCGTAACCGCGGATCAGCGTGTGGAACTGCCCGTCGAAGAGGTCCTCGATACGGCCGATGTCCATCATGGGGTGCGTCACGGTCACGGCCTGGCCGTCGATCGTCACCGAGTCCTCGCGCGGCCGGCGGCGCTCCTCGCGTTCGGCCTCGAAGATCGCCGCCGCCTCGGGCGTGTACCGCATGCGCGTGAAGTAGAAGCCGGGCTTCCCGTCCGGGTAGAGAATCGTGCGGTCGGGCGGGCGGACCGCCACCTTCGGATCGCGGCGCGCGCGATCGTACTCGGCGCGCGTCATCACGAAGAGATCGTCGTCCGTCAGTTCCCTCGGGTAGGTGAGATAGGGATCGATGTCTCCCATCCGCGCGCGCGAGAGCTCGGCCGGCGTCAGGAAGAAGTCGAGAAACTCGTTGGGATTGTTCGCCCACGACGAGGCCAGATGGATTTTCACGCTGGGCGAGCGAGCCAGCTCGGCGCGAATTCCCTCGAAGACCTGTTTTGCGCCGTACTGCAGCCCGTAAAGCCCGTAGTCGTCGAACCATCGCGCCGCGCCGCGCGAGACGAGGATGAGCCGGCCCGCCGCGACCGTCAGCGCCGCGGCCAGGGGGAGGGCGATCGCCGCATCGGGCAGGCGGCGGCGCAGCAGCCGGTAGATCTCCCAGAGGCCCGCCGCCGTCAGGAGCACGATCGGAACGACCATCGGGAGGACACGCAGGAGCTGGCGGTTGGCGGCCGCGGCCGCGAAGGGCACACCCAGAGGGGAGATCAGGATCACGCGATGGCCCGGCGATCGGCGCCATCGCGCGATGGAGGCGACGATCCCCACGAGCACCAGCGGCGCGAAGACGAGGGGAGCGTAGGGCAGCGCGTCCATGCGATGACGGATCAGCTCGGCGCCGCTCGGCAGGAACCAGTAGCGCGGGTCGAAGCCCTGGAGGTACTGCTGACCGAAAGTCCGAAGCTTTGCCGAGAGCGGCACCGGGTCGATCCAGTAGGAGTGGAGCACGAGCAGCTGCTCGCGCGTCGTTCCGGGGTGGCGCCGCTGTTCCCGCAGAAACGGCCATGCGAGGAGTGCGAGGAGGGCGAGCGATGCGACCCAGAGGCGCCCCTTCTGCCGGAAGTGATACGGCGCGTCGATCACGAGGAGCAGAAGTCCTGTCACCAGCATGATTCCCTGTCCGCCGGTGTAGCTGTAGAAGGTCGCTGCGCCGAGCAGGAGCGCGAGGAAGATCCAGCGCGGGGACCGAAGGCGATAGAGGAGATAGGCGGCGAGAAAGGCGGCGTAGAACGCCGGCGTCGTCTCGAGCGCCATCCGCGCGTGGAGAAAGTCGATCGGGAGGACGGCGAGCAGGAGCGGCGCGGCCCACCAGACGCCGACCCCGGCGACCTCGAGCGCGAGGCCCAGACACGCCGCTCCGAAGAGCGACACGATTGCGAAGGTTGCGCGCACCATGACGATCGACCGCGGCACGACGGCCACGACCGGAGCGAGCAGGTAGATGTTGAGGCTCATCGCCCAGCGCTGGTCGTTCAGGAAATAGGGAGGCAGGAGCACGCCCTCCCCGTCGCGAAAGTGGTTCGCGACGAATTTCGCGGCGACGTTCGGCTGGATGGCCTCATCGCAGAAGAAGAAGATCGGGAAGCCCGAGAGGTTGTACAGGCGCGTCGCGGCATAGACGGCGAGCGCAAGGATGAAAAGGATCACGGCGGCGCGCGACGCCGGCGCGCGCCGTGGGGTCGGCGGCGTCGTCTCGGCGGCCGAAGGCGGAGCGGCCGCGGCCGAAGCGCTCACGCCGCCGTCACTGCAGGACCGAGGCGAGAGTCCAGGAGAAGATCCGGTTGGTGCCCCGGTCCGAGACGTTCAGCCGTCCGAACGCATCGAGGGCGACGCCGGTCGGCTGCTTGAAGTCGCTGCCGGCCTTGAAGGACTTGCGCAGGGCACCGGACGCGTCGTAGACGGCGATGCGTCCTCCCCAGGCGTCCGTCGCGACGACGGCGTCGCCCGGCCCGATCGCGAGATACGGCTCCGTGTAGAAGTCCTTCCAGCCCTGCACCGGGAACTGGCGTACGAACTTCCCGTCCGCGTCGAAGACCTGGATGCGGTGATTGCCCGTGTCGGCGACGACGAGATGTCCGGACGAGTCCGCCGCCAGACCGACGGGCTCGACGAGCTGACCGGGCCCGTTGCCGTTCTCGCCGAACTCAGCGGTCTTTTTCCCGTCGCGGTCGAAGCGAACGATGCGCTTGTTTCCGGTGTCGGCGACGTAGAGCGATCCCCGCGAGACGACGACCGCGCGCGGGCCGAAGAGGCTGCGCTCGGGATCGCCGAAGGCGCGCACGAACCGTCCGTCGGCCGTGAAGTGGACGATCCGGTGGTTCCAGGTGTCGGCCACCCAGACGCCGCCGTCCGCGTCCACCGCGACGCCGCAGGGCTCGTTGAGCTCACCGTCGCCGCCTCCTTTGTGCCCGAACGCGCGGAGGAACTGACCGTTCGAGCCGAAGACCTGGATCCGGCTGTTCTTCGTGTCGGCGACGTAGAGGTTGCCGCTGCCGTCGACCGCGAGGCCGCGCGGCTCGGCGAGCTGGCCGTCGGCGGCGCCGCCCGACCCGAAGACCCGCTCGGGCGGCAGGATGACGGCGTCGGTCGGGTAGTCGCGTCCGGTCGTGTCCTGGACGGCGAGCTCGAGAGGCGCCAGCGCGCCCGCCCCGGCGAGATCCTTGCGCACGAAGAAAGTGCAGTCCTGCGACCCGATCGGGCTCCAGAGCCGGTGGTCGAGCCACCAGCGGAAGGCGTCGCCGAGCGTCGGGCGGCGCTCCGGTTTCTCGGGACTACCGGTCCATCTCTCGGGGAACCACCACGCGCGGATCGGCACGCGCTTCGCGGTGTACTTTTCGGCGAGCTGCTTCTCGAGCGCGCCCTCGGGATCCCAGTCGGCCACGATGACGGGCGTCGAAGCGCGGTCGATGCGCGGCGTCCAGGTCGTCGGGGTGTCGCGCAGGTACCAGGTCAGCGGCCACGACGCTTCGCCGGAGACCGTGATCAGCGGCTGTCCGGCCGGTACGCGGTTGCGAACCCGATCCAGCACTTCGAGCGCGCGGACCAGGTCGTTCGTCGTCTGGACGTAGGCGAGATACTCGCCGTGATGCGGCTCCTTCTCCAGGTCGTACGCGCCGTAGCGGAAGCAGGCGAGGACCATGGCGCTCGCGTTGATCGCGAGGAGCGCCACGACGGCGGCGAGCGCCACGCGCGGGAGCTTCTCTCGCCGGTCGCGCCAGAGGTTCGCCAGGCCGATGGCGGCGAGGATCGTCAGCGGCAGCAGCGGATGGACCGTCAACCAGGGAACCTTCTCGCGCGCCCAGGCATAGATCGCGAGCGATCCTGCGGCCCAGAAGACGACGAATCCGAGGAACGGATCGCGCTTCCATCGGCGGAAGGCGAACGCCGCGGCGAGGACCGTCGCCGTCTCGTAGTAGATGAGCTGCGGGAAGTAGTAATACCAGGGCCCCGGAATGCGCGCGATCGAGTGCTGTCCCATCCAGTACTTGACGGCCTTCGGGATGGCGAGCCAGTCGCCGGGGTAGTGCCCGAAGGCCGAGTACATGAGCGCCCAGATCGACAGGAAGACGATCGCGGCCGTCAGCACCGCCGGGATGCGCGCGCCCAGCCACGAAGCCGTCTGCGCGACCGCCAGACGGCCCTCGCCCGCGGCGATCCGCCGCGCGAGCACCCAGATCCCGAACGCCACGAAGAGCACGCCCGTCATGTAGGCGTTCTCCTTGGTGACGCCCGCGAGCGCGAACGACGCCGCCGCGGCCGTCAGCCAGCGCGCGCGGTCGGTCTCGAGGAACCGCCGGAACGCGAGGATCGTCCCGAGGGTGAAGACGAGCGAATAGAGATCCTCGCGGATGAAGCGCGAGAAGTACGCCAGATGCGGCGACAGGAGCACGAGCAACGCGAAGAGGATGGCCGCGCCCGAGCCGATCCAGCGCCGCAGCGGAAAGGCGAACGCGACGAGCAGCACGCCGAAGAGCGCCGGGAGCACGCGCGCCGTGGTGTTCGAGACACCGAGAATCTTGTACACGACGGCGTTGGCGTAATAAAGGAAAGGCCCGTGATAGGCGGGGTCGTAGCGCCACTCTCCGTTCTGCGAGAGCGTGTAGGACTGGTACGCGTGGATCGACTCGTCGTGATGGAACGGGCGCTGCCCGAGCCGCCAGAAGCGCGTTGCCGCCGCCGCGAGCAGCAGGACGAGCAGGATCGTGCGGAACCGCCCGGCCGCCGGCTCGCTCATGGTCGCCGCCGGCGCTTCCGGCGCCGCCGGGGCTTCCGAGACGGGAGTCGAGCTCACCGCGAGAGCTTCAGCACGGCGATCGTGTCGTTGTCCGTGTTGAGCACGAGCAGGCGGTGGCCCTTCCGGTCGATCGCGAGACCCGTCGGGCGCGCGAACGGCTTGCCCGCGTCGTCGGCCGTCCAACGTTTCAGGATCTTGCCGCCTTTGGCGATCTGGAGAACGGCCGGCCCGGCCGGGTCCGTCGCATAGAGGTTCTCGTCCTCATCCACGGCGAGGGACGGCTCCGTGTTCGGTCCCCAGCCCGCGACGGCGAAGCTCGAATCGAATTTGCCGTGCGCGTCCAGAACCTGGACGCGCTTGTTCACGGAGTCGGCGACGTAAACCCTGCCCGAAGGACCGACGGCGATCCCGACGGGCGAGTCGAGCTCCGCCGCGCCCGATCCTTTCTTCCCGAAGTACTTCGGCGCGGACAGGTCCTTTTCGCAAGCGACGGCGCGGTCGTTGCCCGTGTCGGCGACCCAGACGCGGCCGTCCGGGCCCACCGCGACGCCGCGCGGGCCGTAGAAGTCGCCGGGCGCCTTGCCGAGCGACGCGCCGGCGAGCGAGAAATGCAGGACGCGGCCGTTCCAGGTGTCGGCGACGTAGAGGTCGTCGCCGTGAATCGCGAGCGCGCACGGGTCTTTGAGCTGGTAGGGTCCGTCGCCGCGGCCGCCCCACCCGCCGAGGTATCCGCCGTCGGCGTCGTAGACGGCGATGCCCGCATGCTCGAAATCGGCGATCCAGACGCGCCCGCGGTCGTCGACCGCGATGCCGCGCGACGCGTGAAAGCCGGAGAACGGCGGACGGCCCTTCTCGGCGGTGTCCCGGATGCTGGGCGCGCCGCCGGAGGGCGCCGCGAAGGGCGCGGGGGAGGACGCCGCCGGGCCCGACGGAGGGGCGGCGGAAGCGGGCGCCTCGGCTTTCCGGCAGGCGGCCAGCCCCGCGGCGATCCCGACCGCGCCGATCGCAAGGATCACACCGCGACTCCACCGAAATCGCATCAGTTCCCCTTTCCTTGCGGCAGCTTCTTCTTGGAAATGAAGTTGTCCCCGGAGTTGACCACGTAAAGGATACGATTTTTTCGGTCGATCGCGATGCCCGTCGGCGCTGCGAAGCGGTGGCCGGAGTCGTCGGCCTCCCACCGCGCGCGGAGCTGCCCGGTTCCGTCGAGCACGAGCACGGCGTTTCCCGGCGGATCGGCGACGTAGAGAAGGTCGTCCTCGTCGGCCTCGAGGTGTGGCTCGCACCCCTCCTTCCAGCCCGGCACGGGCAGGGCGCGCAGGAAGCCTCCCCGGGGATCGAGCACCTGGATGCGCCGGTTGCCGGTGTCGCAGACGAAGATCTTTCCGGAAGGGCCTGCCGCGATGCCGACGGGACCATCGAACTCGAGGGGTCCGGTCCCTTTCTTGCCGAACGCGAGCGGGTTGCCCAGGTTCGCGTCGTACCGGACGACGCGGTGGTTTCCCGTGTCGGTCACCCAGATGGCCCCGTCCGCCGAGGCCGCGATTCCCCGCGGTCCGTAGAGATCGTGCGCCGTCGCCTTCCACGCGCCGTCCAGGGTGAACGCCGAGACGCGGCCGTTCCACGTGTCGGCGAGGAAGAGATCGTTGCCGCGCGTCGCGACTCCGCAGGGCTCGCGCAGGTTGTAGGTGGCGTCGCCGCGGCCGCCCCAGCCGCCGAGATAGCCGCCGTCGGCGTCGAAGACGCGCAGGCGCGAGTGCCCGAAGTCCGCGACCCACAGGCGTCCGCGCTCGTCGACGGCGGCATCGCGCGGCTCCTTGAGGTCCGCGAAAGGCGCGCGGTCGGGCGCCGGCTTGCCAGACAGGATCGGCGCCTCCTCGGGCTCGACGACCTCGGTGGCTTGTCCGGGCGCCGCGCCCTCCGCCGGCAGCGTCTCGCGCTCGGGAGCGATCACGTCCTCGGCGTCCGCACCGGCGACGCGGTAGATGCGGACCTGCGGGTTCTCGTAGGCGACGGTGAAGAGGTTGCGGGCCGCGTCGAACTTGGCCAGGCCCGTCCGCGGGTAGGTCCGGCGCTCGAGCGGACCCACGTAGACATAGGCGACGTGATAGCGGCGGAGGAGCCCCTCGATCGCGTCGGCGCTCGGATTCGAATAGATGGCCTCGACGGCGACCTTGCGCCGCGCGATCTCCTCCGGGGAGTTGCCGCGCTGCTGCACGTGATACTCCCAGCCGAGGACCGTCGGCAGGCCCGTGTACATCGAGATGCGGCCGAAGTCCTGGTACGAGGGGCCCTGCGCCTCGAGGAGAACGGGCGTCCCGCGCACCGTGCGTCGGAGCCACGTCACGGCCTTGTACTCGCCCGGCGCGGTCTTCTCGAGATACGCCAGGCCGTCGAGCGTGGGGATCGGGGCGCCCTCCTTGCGGCTCGGCCTCGCGTCGTCGAGCGCGCCGCGCGCCGCGGTCACCGTCGTGAAGAGCGACAGGATGGCGAGGAAGGCGGCGACGCCCCGGAGGGCGGCCGGCCAGCGCGAGATCGAGCCGCGCGCTTCCGGCGGACGGAAGGCCAGCGCGGCGGTCGCGACGGCGAAGAGGACCCAGCTCTCGAGGTAGAGCTTGAAGAAAGTGTTCATCCGGTCGTAGAGGTAGAAGCGCTGGGTGAAGAGAACGAGGAAGAAGGCGGTGCCCGCGAGGCCGGCCGCGAGGCGATCCTCCGCCCGCTCGGCGAACGCGAAGAACGCGACGGCGAAGAGGAGGACGCCGGCGAGGCAGATCGCGTCGGCCGATCGCAGCGCGATGGCCACGAAGACGAGCGCGCCCCCGAGCGTCAGGGCGATCCGTTGCGCCGGCTTCCAGCGCCATCGGTCGGCCGCGGCCGTCAGCCACCAGGCCAGCGCGAGGAAGAAGAAGAGGCCGAAGATCGTCGCGACGTCGAGGCCCGAGGCGCCCTTCTCGAGGTTGCGGCCCCAGGCGGGCGGCTTCCCGCCGGACGGCCAGAGGGGGCGGGCGAAGGCGAGGGCCGCGGCGGCCGCGATCACGAGGCCGGAGAAGGCCCGGAAGATCGCAGTACCCGGCCGCGCGGAGCCCGCGAGAGCGGCCGCGAGCGCCGTCAGGGCGAGGAGGCCGGCGAGGAGCGGCGCGTCCCAGGCGTTCGTGAGCGTCTCGGCGGCGCCGATCGCGCCGAGCGCCGCCGCCGCGAGCCAGCGCGTGCGGGCAAGCGCGGACGGGTCGGCGTGGACGCGGACGAACTGCAGCGCCTGCGCGAGGAAGAGAAGGAGGAGCGGTATCGAAAGGACGTGCGCGTGCAGGTCGGCGAAGAGGAGGCTCCAGAGCGGATACTCGTTGATCGTGTCGCGGACGACACGCGATGTCGCCCAGAAGTAGTGCCAGTCGAGCGGCTCGTGCTGGGGCCGTCGGACGAACAGCCACTCGCGGAGGCCCGCGAGATTTCCCGCGAGCGTCACGAATGCCGCGCCGGCGAGACCTCCGGCGAGGCGACGCGCCCAGTTCCGCGTGAGGCTGAACGCGCCCTGGAGAAGCGCACCGCCGAGCAGCCCGAACGCGAGGTTGAACGTCTGCCGCGTCGAGATCCCCGTCAGCAGCGTCAGAAACGCGACGATCTCCTGGCCGAACGTGTAGTAGCCGAGCGGCGCGCCTGCGAACCAGGGGTCGGACGCGGGGAGCGTACGCGTCCGGACGAGAATGTTGAGGATCGAGAAGTCCATCGGCTTCTCGCCCCAAGTGATCTCCGGATTGAAGGCGCGCAGCACGACGAAGAGGACGAACCCGATGGCGAACACGGCCTCGCCCTGCCACAGCGCGCGCCGGTTCGTCCGCAGGAAGGAGAGGATCTCGGCGCGCCGCCGGAGGAAGATCGCCGCGCCGGCTCGCGGCGAGAAGCAGCAGCGCGCCGGCCGCCGCCGGCCGTCCGTTCGACACGCCGGCCTTCGCGACCGAGAAGCTCAGGGCGTACGCCGCCACCGCGAGGCCGACGACGCGCGCGAAGCCGAGACCCCGATCCTGCAGGCGCGAGAAAACGAGCCACGTCACGGGCAGCGCCGCGAGGCCGACGAGCGCCAGCGCCGCGTACCAGAGGAGGGCCGCCGTGATCGAGCCCATCTCGCGGTCCGCCAGCGGGGGCAGGCTCTCGCGCGCGGGCGTCTTCCCGAGATGCGGCGGGACGACCGGGCCGGTCGTTTTCCGCCGTGCCCGCGGCCACTTCTCCCACTCGAAGATCGTCGGGGGCGTCGACGGCATCGCCGCCAGCAGGATCGCGCGGGCGCGGGCGAGAGAGAAGGCGGGCGTCTTCTTGAAGAGCACCACGCGCGGATGGTCGTAGACGGTGAACTGCTCCTCGGCGAGCCCGTCGTCGAACGAGAGCGGACCGAGGGACGGATAGGACGTGAAGTCCGCCGCCTGCTCGAAGCCGAGCGCGCCGCCGAAGAGCGCGCGGTAGTAGGCCACGGTCATCGGGAAGACGGCCGGCACGCGGGTCACGTTGCCGTACACGCGATTGGAGGTCACGGCGATCCAGTCGGCCTCCGAGAGGACGCGCAGGATCTTCTCGACCTTCTCGCGGGAGTCGGGGTCGTAGAGCTCGAGCACCGGGCCCGCGTACGCCGCCGCGTCGGTGCCGGGCAGTGGGATCGGCTGGCCGTCGTCCCAGGCCTCGTTGGCGAAGCGAGCCGGCGGCGGCACGTGCGCGTAGATCCAGCGCGAGGCTTGCGGCCGCGTATGCGGGTGGCGGTAGACCGAGGTGAACGCCACGGCCGCGAGCACGTTGCCGGCGAGGACGGCGCCGGCCACGAGGCGCCGCACGCGGCCGCGACGAGGCGTCGGGCCGCCGAAGAGCCTTGCCAGGAAGAGCCCCGCCAGGACCGCAAGCGTCGGATACGCGGGGTAGAAATAGCGGATCGACTTGACGAGCGTCAGGCCGTGGTACAGCGCGACGAAGACCGCGTAGACGGCGAGCGGCGCGAGGTCGCGGCGCTCCCGCCGGCGCAGCTCGAAGAGCGTCCACACGAGCGCGGCGAGCGCGGTCAGGCCGAAGAACGGCGCGGCGCCCCAGAGAACGAAGTTCTCGACCGGGAAGAGCACGGAGCGCCCGGCCCACTGGAGCGCCGGCGGAAATCCGGCCACGCTCGACGAGATGGCCGCGAGCTGCTTGAGGTCCCGGATGTACCGCGGATCGATCCGCCAGCCGAGGAACGCGTAGGGCAGCGCCAGCCGGATCGCGACGAGCGCGGCGGCGAGCGCGATGGCGCCCGTGACGACCGCGCGGCGCAGCGCGCGCGAGGCGGAGCCGCCGGCGGCGCGCCGCTCGGCGTCGAGGCGCAGGAGGAGGGCCACGCCGACCGCCGCGAAGAGCGCGAGACCGGTGACCTTGCAGGCGACGGCGAGCCCGACCGCCAGGCCCGTCCCCGCGTCGCCCCACGGCCCCGATCGTCCGCGCGCGAGGCGCACGCAGCCGAGGAGCGTCAGGGTCGCGAAGGTCGCGAGGAACGTGTCCACCGCCCAGAAGTGCGAAAGCTGGATCGCCAGCGGGCAGAACGCGAGGAGGCTCGCGGCGGCGAGGGACGTCTTGCGTCCCGCGAACCGCCGGCAGAGGCGATACACCAGCCAGACGGTCAGGAGGTCGAAGAACGCCGAGAGCGCGCGCCCGATCATGTACGCGCCGTCGTAGCCGTCGCGGTGGAGCGCGGCCGCGATCGCTTTCGTCAGGAAGATCGGGAACGTGCCGTAGACGAACGTGTCGTTGCCGCGGTTGTAGGGATTGAGCGGCGAATGAGCGGAGTCGAGGTACTCGCCGACGCTCTTCGGGAAGGCGAGCTTCTCCTCGACCATCGAGATGAAGCGCTCGTCCGGGTGGAGGTGGCTGCTCTCGTCCCAGTTGAGCTTCTGGAACCGGAAGAACGCGCCCGCCAGCAGGACGAGACCGAGGATCGCGCGGGCGATCGGTCGCGAGGTCGGCACGTCGGATGCTCGCTCGGGCCCGGACGCGCCTACGCCGTCACCGGAATGCCCTTGCGAGCGAGGAACGAGGCGATCTCCGAGCGGTTGCCCGCGATCCACGCGAGCAGGCGCTCGACGCCCTGGTCCGGCGAGACCCGGGGTTTCCAGCCGAGCTCCCGCTCGGCGCGCGCGATGTCGCAGTAGAAGACGCGCTGGTCGCCGAGGCGAGACGGCGCCTGCGAGACCGCGACCGGCTTGCCGAGCTTATGGCCGAGGCGATCGAGGAGCTCTTTCAACGACAGGCGGAACTCCGGACCGCCGCCGATGTTGTAGGCGCGCCCGGCGACCCGATCCTTCCGCGCGACCGCCGCGAGATACGCCTCGACGAGGTCGTCCACCCACAGCAGGTCCCGCACCTGGAGGCCGTCGCCGTAGATCGTCACCGGGAGGCCGAAGCTCGCGGCGAGCGCGAACCAGGCGACCCAGCCCTGGTCCTCCTCGCCGAACTGCCGGATTCCGTAGATGCAGGACTGCCGGAAGGCGACCGTCGGGAGGCCGAAGCTGCGGTGATAGTCGACGACGTACTGGTCGGCCGCGCCCTTCGAGCACCCGTAGGGAGATTCGAACGACAGCGACTCCTCCTCGGAGACTCCCTTGGGCCGCTCCGCGAGATCCCAGCGGCCGTCGCGCAGGACGTCGCCGCTCGAGAGATGGCCGTAGACCTTGTTGGTCGAGGAGTAGAGGAGCAGCGGCGCGCGTGAGGGGTCCTTGCCGTACCGGGCGCGCAGGGCCTCGAGCACGTGAAAGGTGCCGAGGGCGTTCGCCTCCCAGTCCGCGACCGGATCCACGATCGACGTCGTGACGGCAACCTGGCCGGCCAGGTGCAGGACGGCGTCGAAAGGCTCGGCGAGCGCCGCCTTGAGGTCCTCGGGCCGCCGCACGTCGCCCGTCACGAACCGGATGTCCGGGTGCGAGGCCTCGAGCCACTTCCGATTGAAGGGGGCCGCCGCGCGGGAGAAATTGTCGAAAACGACGACCTGGTGTCCCGCCTCGGAGAGCTTGCGGGCGGCGTTGCAGCCGATGAAGCCCGCGCCTCCGGTGATGAGGAATCGCATGTTTTCTCTGTAGTTTACCCGACTCCGGGCGTCCTTTCGAGCGGCGAGCGAAGGACGCTACGCCGCCGCCGCGCCATAGATCCGTTCGTACTCGGAGACGGTCGCTTCGAGATCGAACGTCCGGCGGATCGTGCCGCGCTCGCGCCGGTAGGTCTCGGGCGACTCGAGGACGCGCACGAGCTGGCGCGCGAGATCCGTGGCGTCGGCGATCTGAGCGATCTCTCCCATGCCGGTCAGACGCACGGGCTGCCGCACGCCGGGGAGATTCGACGCGACCGACGGGACGCCGCAGAGCATCGCCTCGACCTGGCAGAGCCCGAAGGACTCCGTCGAGTTGATCGACGGCAGGACGAGCACGTCGGAGACCTCGAAGAGCTCCGCCGTCTTCTCCGGAGGCACGAGTCCCGTCGCGACGATCCCGGATTCGGGGTCCGCGAGGAGCGGCGCCAGCCGCTCGCCGACGGTCTCTCCCGGCACGGCGTCCTTCTCGCCGGCGAGCACGAGCGCGGCCCGAGGGAACCGCTTCCGCACGGCGGCGAACGCGTCGATCAAGTGCGGCAATCCCTTCTCCTCCGCGAAGCGCCCGAGGAACAGGATGACCGGGCCGCCCTTGATTCCGTAGCGCGCGCGCACCGCGTCGGCAGACACCGTTGCGGGCACGGGATCCGGCACGGGCGGGAGCACCCAGGTCACGCGCTCGGGACGCTCGGCGAGCGCCTCCGTGTGCTTCGCGTAATCCTCGGTATACGTCACGACCGTCGCCGCGCGGTCGAGCGCGAAGTTCTGAGAGGCTCGGGCGACCGTCTCGATGAATCGCTGCACCACTCCCGGCGGCGGCCTCAGGTCGCAGTGGTAGGTCACGACGATCGGCACCTGCCGGTGCGTCGAGACGAAGGCGAGCGGCACGGCCGGCACGAGCGGGGCGTGCAGATGGAGGACGTCGGCGTCCTCGAGCTCGCGCGCCGCGGCGGTCACGAGCGCGGGCGACAGGAGGGCCTTGCCGAACCGGGCGGCCACGGGCGCCCGCACGATCCGGATTCCGTCCCGCTGCTCTTCGAGCGGAAGCTCCGGCTTGTGCCGGTGCGTCAGCACCGTGACCCGATGACCGCGCCGCGTGAGCCCCTCCGCCAGCCGCTCGACGTAGAGGGAGAGCCCCGACACGTTCGGCCGGTAGTAGTCGAGCGCCATGAGGATCCTCACGGAGAGCCGCGCACCTCGTAGACGGTGGTCGAGCCCTTCAGGACCGGATTCAGGAAGAGAAAGTTTGCGACGTGCTCGGCGTTCGGGTGGCTCGTGCGCTCGAGGTCTCCGAGGATGACGTACCGCACGCCGAATTTCTTGACGATCTGGAGCGCCGTCTGCTCGTCGGCCGTCGAGTAGAAGCCGCGCACGAGCTGCACGCGCGCACCGATCTCCGGATCGTTCGAGCGCCAGAGGCCCTCGTGGTTGGCCCAGCCCATGACGGTCGGAAGCCCGGTGTGCGACGAGATCCGCGCGAACTCGCGGTACGGGTCGCCGGTGGCCTCGAGGATCACGGAGCGCGCCGGCGCGTGCTCCTCCAGCCACACGACCGCGGCGGCATCGCCGGGGCTGCGGCGCGCGAGCGCGGGCAGGGCGTCGAGCGAGAACGCGCCCTCGCGCTGGCGCAGGCGCGAGATCGCCGCGTTGGCGGGGTAGAGCAACGCGACGGCGGCGGCCGCGGCGGCGAGCAGGCGCAGGGCCCTCGCGCGGGCGCCGGCCTGCCGCCAGGCGCGTTCCGCGAAGACGACGACCGCGATGCCGAAGAGCGGCCACGCCTGGTGGTAGAACTTGAAGATCGTGTTCATCCGCTGCAGCTGATCGCCGTAGTCGTCCTTGAAGTAGCGGAACTCGCAGCCGGCGATCATGGCGAGCGACAGGACGAGGAGCCAAGCGGTGTACAAGACCGGGGAGGCGTCCTCGCCGCCGGCTCGCAGCGCCGCGGCCGCCCGCAGGATCGCGAGCGCCGCGAGGAAGAGGATCGGCAAGAGCACCGGTTTCCCGGTGATCATCGCGGCGAGGAGCGAGCCGCCGCCGGCCGCCGCCAGCCAGAGATCGCCACGCCGCCGGGAGCGCTCGTCCTCTTCCCGCGGCGGCCAGAGCGCCAGGATGCCGACGGCGAAGAAGAGTCCCCAGACGCCAAGAAACTCCACGAGGCCCGACTTTTGCTTGGTCCATCCCAGGCCCTTGTTGGGCAGCTGATAGGTGAGCGAATTGGGGAGCCAGAGGAGGAGGGCGACGAAGAAACACACGGACCCGGCGAAGGCGCCCCGAACGAGGCGGCCGAGCGGCGGCCACGAGCATCCTCCCGTCGCGCGAAACGCGGCGGCCGCCGCGAGCCCCAGGCCGAGGGCCGGCGTGTTCCACTTGTTGGCGGCGATCGCGGTGCCCGCCACGAGCGCGGTGAGCGCATAGGTGAAGATGCGGCGGCCGCGAGGGGGAGACGCCACGCCGGGCTCGGCCAGTGCGTCACCTTCGCCCTCGAAAAGCCGGTGCGCGAACACGAACGCCGCGACGAAGTAGGGGAAGGCGAGCAGGTGGGGGTGCAGGTCCGCGTGGAAGAACGTGAAGAACGGGAACTCGTTGATCGTGTCGCCGTTCGCGATGACGCGCGACGCGTGCCAGTAGTCGAAGCCCTTGTCGAAGGGCGCGCGGACGGCATCGATCGCGCCCTGGACGTTGCCCGCGAAGACCGCGACGAACCCGGAGCCGAGCGCCGCGACGCGGCTGCCCGACGCGAGGCGGAAACCGAGCGAGGCCGCGGCCACGAACGCGTAGCCGGCGAACGTCGCAACGGCCAGGTTGTACGAGACGAAGGGCGTGACGGACGCGAGCTTCGCCAGCGAGGCCGCCAGGAGGTATCCCCAGTAGTAGTAGTTGATGGTCTTTCCGGACATCCACGGGTCGAGCGGCGGCATCGCGCCGTGGCGCGCGATCGAGTTGAAGAACGCGAGGTCCATGAACTTCTCGGCGCCCAGGATCTCGGGTACGGCGGCGCGGATGACGAGGAAGACGCCCGCCGAAGCCCAGAACCAGAGCGCCGCGCGGCGCTCCTCGCGCCCCCAGAGCCGGCGGCTCGCCGTCCTTCGGAGGGCTCTTCCGGGTCAGGCCCCAGGACGCGGCTCCGACCGCCACGAGCGCGATGACGAGAAGGCGCCGATCGAACGGAATCCGGGGCAGCAGCGTTCCTGCCCACGCGACGTAGGCCACGGCCGCGAGACCGATGGGCCGTGAGAGCAGCGCCGCGTCGCGGCGGTTTCCGAAGAAGAGGCGCAGCGCCGGCAAGACGGCCAGGCCGAGGGCTTCGACCGTCACGGCCCATGCCAGAATGTCGCGCACGTTGGGCAACAGTGTAAAGGACAAGTCGACCGGGAAGCCGCTCGCCGAGTACCGGAAGAAGCGGCGGTTCGACGTCACGCCCGAGCCCGCGGGCGCGAAGACGCCGAAGGTCCGCGGCGGCCGGTCTCTCGCCTTCGTCGTCCAGAAGCACCGCGCGACCGCGCTCCACTACGACTTCCGGCTCGAGTGGAAGGGCGTGATGCTGTCGTGGGCGGTGCCGAAGGGTCCGTCCTACGATCCGGCGGTCAAGCGCCTCGCGATGCAGGTCGAGGATCATCCGATCGAGTACAACAAGTTCGAGGGCATCATCCCGGAGGGCGAGTACGGCGGCGGCACCGTGATGATCTGGGACCGCGGCACGTGGACGCCGGAGTCGCCGGACGTGGACGCGGCGCTCCGCAAAGGCGATCTCAAGTTCACGCTCGAAGGCAAGAAGCTCCACGGCGGCTGGGTGCTCGTGCGCACGCGGGGTCGTCCCGGCGACTCGAAGCCCGCCTGGCTCCTGATCAAGCACCGCGACGAGTGGGCGAGCGCCGAAGACGTCGCCGAGCTCGCCCCGCGGTCGATCGTCTCGAACCGCCTGCTCATCGAGATCGCGCGCGACGAAGGGGGCGACGTCCAGAAGGCGGCCGACGGCGATCCGCCGGCCCTGCTCCGCAAGATCCTCAAGGATCCGAGCCTGCTCGCGCCGGCGAAGACGTCGCGAAAGAAATCCGTCTGGCACTCGAAGAAGAAGGGGTTCTCATGAAGCGGGGCGGCGATCGCATCCCGTTCCGCGCGCACCCGATGCTCGCGACCCTCGTCGAGGAGCCGTTCGACCGGCCCGGCTGGGTCTACGAGGAGAAATACGACGGCTATCGGATCCTCGCCTACAAGGAAGGGGAGCGCGTGACGCTCCTCTCGCGCAACGGAAAGGACCGCACCGAGTCGTTCGCGGACGTCGCGCGCGCGGTCGCGGCGCTGAAGGACCGGACGCTCCTTCTCGACGGAGAGGCCGTCGCCTTCGACAAGCGCCTCGTCTCGCGCTTCCAGCTGCTGCAGCAGGGGGAAGCGCCCGTCGTCTTCGCGGTCTTCGATTGCCTCTACCGCAACGGGAAGGACCTGCGCGGGGAGCCGCTGGCCGCGCGGCGCGCGGCCCTGGAGAGCGGCGATCGCGGGGTCGGACCGGCTCTTCGCCTCGCGCCGGCTGGGCGAGAACGGGCTGAAGGCGTTCGCGCTCGCGCGCAGGAAGGGATTCGAAGGCATGGTCGCCAAGGACGGCGCCGCGCCGTACGTCGAGGGCCGGTCGACGCGATGGCTCAAGGTCAAGGTCCACCAGGAGGAGGAGTTCGTCATCGGCGGCTACACGCCGCCTGCCGGCACGCGGACGCACTTCGGCGCGCTGCTCCTCGGCGCGTATCGGGGGAAGGAGCTGCGCTACGTCGGCAGCGTCGGCACCGGCTACTCGCAGAAGACGCTCGCGACGCTCCACCGGGGATTCCGGCCGCTCGTCCGCAAGTCGACGCCCTTCGCCGATCCGCCGCGCATCAAGGGCGCCACGTGGCTCGAGCCGCGTCTCGTGGCGCAGGTCGCCTTCCAGGAGTGGACGCACGACACGCGGCTGCGCCAGCCCGTTTTCCTGGGGCTGCGGGACGACAAGAGGCCGGCCGAGGTCGTGCTGCCGGAGGATCTCCGGTGAGCCCGCGTCGAAAAGCGGCGGCGCTTCCGGACGTCCCTCTGTCGATCTCGAACCCCGACAAGGTCTTCTGGCCGGACGAGGGCTACACGAAGCTCGATCTCCTGCGCTTCTACATGGAGGTCTTTCCGGCGCTCGAGCCCTACGTCGCGGACCGGCTCCTCTCGCTCGAACGATGCCCCGACGGGCTCGCGGGCGACTGCTTCTACCAGAAGGAGAAGCCGCCGGGGATGCCGCCCGACACGCCGACGCAACGCGTGAAGCACGAGAAGGGGACGACCAATTACGTCGTCGGCGGAGAGCTCGTGACGCAGCTCGCGCTCGCGAACCTCGGGTGCATCGCGGTGCACGTGTGGAACGCGCGCAAGCAGGCGCCGCGCAAGCCCGACTGGGTCTGCTTCGATCTGGATCCCGACTCGGGGCAGTTCGCCGACGCGGCCCGGGCGGCGCTGAAGGTCAAGGAGGCTCTCGACGCCCTGAAGCTCGTCTCGTTCCCCAAGACCTCGGGCAAGAAGGGCCTGCACGTCTTCGTGCCGATCCGCCCGGGCCCCGACTCCGACGACGTTCGGGAGTTCGCCGACCGGCTGGGGCATCGCCTCGCGCAGGCGTTCCCGAAGGAGATGACGATGGAGACGCGAATCGCCGCCCGCAAGGGCCGCGTCTATCTCGATCCCTTCCGCAACGGCTTCGCGCAGACGGTCGTTTCGCCGTACTCGGCCCGCCACGCGCCGGGCGCGCCCGTTTCGACGCCGCTCGCCTGGTCCGAAGTGAAGCCGGCGTTGAAGCCCGCGCAGTTCCACATCGGCAACCTCGGGAAGCGCCTCGCGAAGAAGGATCCCTGGGCGGACTTCTTCGACAGCCGCCAGCCGCTCGAGCCGGCTCTCAAGGCGATCCGAAGCCTCTAAGTCGACAAAGCATCCGGGGGAATTCCGGAACTCGTCCGGAACCCGATCTGGAGACGGCGCGCGTCTCGATCGGAGAGCCTTCCATTCGTCGGAGACCGCCGAGCCGAACGGCGGGGCATGAGCGAAGGGACTGGAGAAAGGACGAGGGTGAGACCAGTGGAACGACGCAACGTCGGGTGTTCAGTCATTCGGGACCGCCGGAGCGGTCATCGCGCCAGCCTCGGTTTCGGCCTCGGTCTCGCGCTCCTGATCCTCGCGACCTTGCCCATCTCGCTAAGAGGCCAAAGCTTATGCGGCCCCTTCCCGAGATCGCTCGCGGTGGATGGATCGCTCGTCGCGAGCTCCGATGGAAACGGTGTTCTTGAGCCGGGGGAGACCGCGCAGGTCGCACCGTCGTGGACATTTCAGGGTTTCGGCGTTTGCACGGCGCGAGCGGCGAGCGGGAAGGCTTCGGAGCTGATCGGGCCGCCCAACGGGGACTACGAGATCGGACACAACGCGGCGGCGTACCCACTGATCGCCAAGCGCGTCTGCCTTGGGAGGCCGGTTTGCATGCCCGCCACCATTTACAACATCGGACCCTGCGGCCCGGGTGCATCGAACTGTTATGCCATGTCGGTCTCCGCGGCGGCAGGGCGTCCCGCGCCACACTGGGACGCGACGTTCCAGGAAACCGTGAGCTACAAGTCGTGCGGCGAGTTCGAGACTTGCGGGCCGCTGAACTTTCGCACGCACGCGTGGACGCTTCATGTCGGCGACAGCTTCACGGACGTGCCGCGCTCACAGCCTTTCTACCGGAAGATCGAGACCCTCCTGCACAAAGGAATCACCGCCGGCTGCGCGCCCACGCAGTTCTGCCCTGGCAGCGAGGTCTCGCGCGGCCAGCTCGCGACCTTCGTCGCCAGATCCATCGCCCGATTGGCGGCGGCGGTTCCCGCGAGCGGCACCGTCGGCGACCAACCCTACGATTGCTCGGCCGGCGGCGTCTCGCTCTTTTCCGACGTCGCACCGACCGACGCGTTCTGCAAGCACATCCACTACGTGGCTTCCCTGAACGTGGATGGCGGTTGCGAGCCCGGACTGTTCTGTCCGGACGCGAGCCTGACGCGGCTCCAGATGGCGGCCGTCGTCGCGAAGGCCATCGTGGAACCGGGCGGCGACGCCGCCGTGCCGTCGGTATACACCGATGCGGTCACCGGACGCTTCTACAACTGCGATCCCGGAAGCGAGAACTTTCAATTCACCGACGTGCCGCCGAGCGACGCTTTCTGCAGGCAGGCGAGCTACCTCTGGGCCAGGGGTGTCATCGACGGCTGTTCGCCGACCGAGTTTTGTCCAGCCGGCGACGTCACGCGCGACCAGATGGCCAAGTTCCTCGTCAACGCCTTCAAGTTGACGCTGTACGGACCGTAGGGACGGAGATCGGATTCTCGAGGCTGAGGAAGCAAAGGGGATAGTCATGACGCTGCTCCAATTCGGAAAGCTCGAGTCGGTTCTTCAGGTTCGGCGCGATGCTGCGCTTCTGGTCTTGATCGCGGCCACGGCGTTCTTCTCGAGCGGCTGCTGCAAGCTCGTGCCCTGGGCGCTCGCCGTGGATCCGTCGCTGACGGGCACTTCGGACGCGAATGGAATGCTCGAGCCGGGCGAGACCGTCGTCGTCGCCCCAACGTGGGAGAAGATCGCGACTCCTCCCACAAAGGCGAGCGGGTTTTTTCCGTGTTCCCCGGGCGACACCGAGACGGGGGCGGCAACCTCATTGACCGGGCCTACCCAGGCCGGTTACGCCATTGGAGAGGCTTCGACCTCCTACGGTACGTTCGCCGCGATTACCACGACTACCTCCCGCGTCGTGCGGAACAAGTGCGCCACTTGCTACGAAATGTTCGTTTCCGCACCGGCGCCACGCCCGGCGAGCCACTGGGACGCGACTTTCAAGGAGACCCTGGGCGGGACGCACTCCGCGTCGAAGACGTGGACGCTCCACGTCGGCGACAGCTTCACCGACGTTCCGCGGTCGCAGCCCTTCTACAAGAAGATCGAGACGCTCCTGCACCATGGGATCACGTTGGGCTGCTCGCCGACACAATTCTGTCCCGGCCAGGACATTTCGCGCGGCCAGCTCGCCGTCTTCGTCGCGAAAGGGCTAGCTGGATCGGCTGCGAACATCCCCGTGAGCGGCACGGTGGGCGACGAGCCCTACAACTGCTCAGAGGGAGGAGTCTCCCTCTTCGCCGACGTCGTCCCGACCGACACTTTCTGTAAGCACATCCACTACGTCGCCTCGAAGAACGTGGACTCGGGATGCGATGCCGGTCTGTACTGTCCGGGCGACGAACCTCACCCGCCTCCAGATGGCGTCTTTCGTCGCCAAGGCCTTGGTCCAGCCCGGCGGCGACGACGCCGTGCCGCTGACCTACGGCCCGGACTCCGTGACCGGGCTCTCCTACAGCTGCGACGCGGCGAGCCCGAGCATCCACTTCAACGACGTTCCGGAGACCGACCCTCTCTGCAAGACCGTCCACTACCTGTGGGCGAAAGGGATCATCGCCGGCTGCACGCCCACCGATTTCTGCCTCGGAGGCGACATCACCCGCGACCAGATGGCCAAGTTCCTCGTCAACGCGTTCAAGTTGACGCTGTACGGACCGTAGCGAAGAGTCGGATAGCTCAATGCTCCTCCATCGACACGTCCAACTTGTCTCTGCCCTGATCGTTTTCCGCCTGGCGGGCCTCGCTTCCGCTTCTGCCGACGACGGGACGGCCCACAACGGGCCGCACAATGTTCCCGGTGTCATCCGCGCCATAGATTTCAATGACGGAGGCCCGTTCGTCGCCTACTACGCGGCGACTCCCGGCAATCAGGGCGGCTACAGCGCTTATCGACCCGACACCGACGTCGACATCGCCCTTGGTCCCGGTGGCCCCTATGTTGTCGCGTCGCGCGGGGAACAGGACTACAACGACTGGCTAAAATATGCGATCGAGGTTAGTCGCGCAGGTTGGTTTCGGGTGGATTACTTCGCGCGGGTGATCGCTCCGGCTCCTTCGACCAACATTCTGACGCTGATCGACGATCGGCCGCTCGGGGATACCACCCCTGCAGTTCCTGTTCAGGACGATTTTGCCGACCTCTCGTCTCGAGGCTTCTACCTCGGCGCGGGCCACCACACGCTGGGGGTTCTCTTCCGGACGCAGGCGGTTGCTCTCGATCGAATCCAGATAACCCCTGTCGTCGCTCCGCTGACTATCAAGCCGCGTGTCGTCTCGACGGCGTCTCCGAGTACCGAAGTCGTTGTTGCGGACGCGGTTGTCACGGATTCGCCATTCCGGGCCGACCCGACGGGGAAACTGGACTCGACGCAGGCCTTCGCCGACGCGCTCGCCGTTGTATCGGCCTACGGCGGCGGCACCGTGTTTGCGCCCGCAGGCTCATACCGAATCGATGGGACGATCTCCATTCCGGAAAGCACGACGCTGCGAGGGGCGGATCCTCGGGATCGGAGCGACCCGAGTCGTATCGGCACACTCCTGATCGCCTCTTTCGGCGAAGGCGACCCGACGGCCGCGCCGTTCATTTCTCTGCATGGACTCGCATGCGTCCGGGACCTGAGCATCTGGTATCCGTCTCAGGGATTCACGAACGACACCGTGCGGCCGTATCCCTTCACCGTGTTCCTCAACGCCTCGGACAGTGCTCTCAACCTTCGTCTCTACGACTCCTACGACGGCGTCCACACGCAGGTCGGCAACCACCAGTTGGCCGACATCGTGGGAACCGTCCTGCACACGGGCCTCAAGGCCGGAACCGGGTTCGAGTTTTCGTGGCTTTCGAACGTGCGCTTCGGCAACGAGACGTGGAAATCAGCTCCCGCGAAGATTTCCAATGCGCCCCGGAGCGACGGGGATCGCCTTGCGCTCGACACGTACACGTCATCGCACGTCCTCGGGGCCCAGATCGGCACCAACACCTATGGGATGTACGGTCTTGAGGTTCGGAATGCCCAGCGGGGCATGCTCGTGAAGAAACTACCCGGCGATCCCGTGGGATTTGCCAGCGTCATTTCGAAAATCGACGCACCGATCGAAGACGTCGATGGCTATGTCGTGGCCGATCTCCATTTCCTCGACACGGACGACGTGCCTGGGACCGAGACCCTGGGTTATGACTTCCTGGGGTTTCGCAGTCCATCAAACGCGACGAATTTCGCGAACGTCAAGGACCGACCCTTCGGTGCGGCGGGCGATGGGCGTGGCGACGATACGGAGCCGATCCAGGCGGCCCTCGACGCGATGGGTCGCCTGGGCGGAGGCACGGTCTACCTCCCTCAGGGCCAATACCGCGTCGCTCACCTGACGGTGCCGACGGGGGTCGAGCTTCGCGGACCGCTCGGCGGCGACGTCCACGGCTCGATATTCGCGGTTTGCACGCTCCTCGGCTACGAAGGTAGGAACACGGGATCCCCCGACTCGGACCCGGCTCTTCTAACACTCTCTCCCCGCTCGGGCATCCGGGGGTTCGACATTGCCTATCCGGAGCAAGGTTACGGGTCGGCCCTCGCACCGGTTGTGCCCTACCCGTTCACGATCCGGGGGACGGGGCCCGGTGTGTGGGTCGAGAACGTCACGGTGGCGGACGCTTTCAACCTGATCGATTTCGCGACCTTTCGATGTGACGATCACTTCGCCTCCGGCGTCGAGGCAGCCGTTCTCAACACGGGAGTGGTTGCGGGAGGCGGTTCGGAGCATGGGCGGCTCGAGCGGATGCTAATCAGCCGGGGACTGTATGCGGGTCAACGCCTCTTCGGACCCCCGGGGCCAGCAGCGCAGCAGAGTCTCGTCGAGTACATGCGTCAGAACACCGTCCCCTTCGCGTTCGGGAATTGCTTTCAGGAGATGACGTTCGGTCTGGACTCTTTCGACGTCAAGATCGGCTGGCGAATGCTGGCCGACGGAGGAGGCTGCAGCGATTCGACGTTCTGGCAGCCCTCTTCGGATACGACCTCCCAGGCCGGCTATCTCTTCGAGGGCGGAGACAACCTCCGGTTCGTTGGCGTTGAGGCGGGCAGCTCGTCGGGAACGTCTTTCGTCAGCTCCGCCTCCTTCACCGGCTCCGTCGATGTCTACGGCACGATGAGCTGGGGCAATGCCATCAACCGCGATCTTTCCGGCGGCGTCTTCCGGTTTCACAACGAAAAGAGTCTGACGCTGGGAAAAACGGCGACCGCGAGCTCGTCCGCGTCGGCCGATGAGGGGCCCGCCAGCGCTGTCGATGGCTCCGAGTTCACGAAGTGGGTCTCGGCTACCGGCGGAGCGAATTGGCTCCAGGTGGACCTGAATCAACCCTCGGAGATCGATCGTTGGGTCGTCCGGCACGCCGGGATCAACGGAGAGCTCGAAAATCTCGACACGAGTACTTTCGCATTCCAGGTCAGCGATGACGGAGTCGCGTTTTCAACTGCCGACTTTGTCGGGGGCAACGGGGGCCGGCTGACGGACCGACCCATTACGGCGAGGGGTCGCTACGTGCGGCTGCTCGTGACTCAGGGCACGCAATACGGCGGCGATGGGCTCGCCAGGATCTACGAATTCGCAGTGTACGGGAAAGAGGGGTGGCCCTTTACGAAGACCGCGGTGGACTGGATAGCGGGCGCGGATGTCGCGTCGTTTGCGGTGCAGGACGGAAGGCTCGAGGTCGCGCCGGCGGGAAACCAGGTGACGATGTACTCCCGGGCCGACCTCAACGTGCAAGCGTCACGATTCTCGCAGGTCATCGTTCGGATGAAAGGCGAAGGCGGCCCTGGCTCGGCGAGGCTCTCCTTCATGACCATCGGTGACCCGACGTTCACGGACCTCAAGACCGCCACGGTCACTGTCGCGAGCTCCCCCGACTACAAGGATTACACGTTCGACTTCTCGAGCAACAGCGGCTGGATTGGAACGGTCAACCAGCTTCGGCTCACATTGACCGGCGTGACCGGGGCGAGCGTCGACTCGATCGCATTCGCGGGTGTCATCGACCCCGGCTTCGCGGTGATGGGGATCAGCCCGGCTTCCGGGCCTGCCGACGGCGGAACCGAGGTGACGATCAGCGGAGCCCTCTTCCAGAACGACGCCGGCGTCGAGATCGGTGGCGCCGCCGCGACCGCCCCGCTGGTCGGAAATGGATCCCTTCTGACGGCCTTCACCCCGGCCCTGCTTCCGGGAACGCTCTCCGACGTTGTCGTCACCAACCCCGATTCCTCGTCGGCGATCCTCCGCAGAGCCTGGCTCACGGACTTCGCCGACGTGCCTCCGTCGGAGCAGTTCCACGACGCGATCGTGAAGGTCTTCCGGGCCGGGATCACCTCGGGGTGTGGAACGGGAATCTTCTGCCCGGGTGACTCGGTGTCGCGGGCGCAGATGGCGATCTTCATCGCGAGGGTTCTCGCGGGCGGAGGCGCAAACATTCCGACCTCCGGGACCGCCAACGGCAAGGTCTACAACTGCGCAGCGGGAGGTCTATCGGTCTTCGACGATGTCCAGCCGACGGACATCTTCTGCAGGCACGCCCACTACCTCGCGACGCAGAAGGTCACCCTCGGCTGCACACCGACGTCCTTTTGTCCGACGCTCGCCGTCCTGAGGCAGGACATGGCCGCCTTCATCGCCAAGGGAATCGTCGCGCCCGCAGGCGGCTCTGCGATTCCGGTCTCCTACGGCCCGGATTCGGTCACCGGGCGCTCCTACTCCTGCGATGCCGGGAATCCCAGCCTGAGCTTCACCGACGTCGCCGTCGATAGCGTCTTCTGCAAGCACGTCCATTACCTCTGGGCCAAGGGAATCATTGCCGGCTGCGGCGCGGGGACCTACTGCCCGACGGGCGAAGTCACGCGCGATCAGATGGCCAAGTTCCTGGTCAACGCATTCCACCCGGCCCCTTGAGCCGGGGGACGGTTCGGCAAACCACTTCCGTTCGACGGGCATCCGGAAAAATTCCGGAACGCGTCCGGAACTGGATCTGGAGACAACGCGCGTCTCGATCGGGGAGCCTTCCTCCTGTCGAAGGGAGGTAACCATGCGAGGTCGATCGAGTTCTCGCACTCTTCTGCTCGTTCTCGTGACGGCAACGTTCCTCTCCGGCGGCTGCAAGTGCCGGCTCCTCCCGGTCGGCCTCGAAATCGATCCTTCGCTCACCGGTAACTCGGACGCCGACGGGATGCTCGAGCCTTTCGAGACGGTGGTCGTCGAGCCGACATGGCAGCAGAAGGTCACGGGACCGTGCACGATGGGCCCGCACGAGAGCATCCACTGCACGGGGAGCGGCGACTTCACGTGCAAGACGAACCTGACCGAGTCGGGCAGTCCCGTCTCCCTGACCGGACCCGCAGGCAGCGATTACGTCGTGCAGAATTCACCGACGATCTACGGACCGATGGGCTTCAACGGCACCAGGACCGGCGCCTACGCGATCAACGTCTCCGCGCCTGCGGGCCGGCCCGCCGCGCACTGGGACGCCACTTTCACCGAGAGCCTGACCGGAACTTGGCCGGCGTCGAAGAGCTGGACGCTCCACGTCGGCGACAGCTTCTGGGACGTGCCGCGCGCGAGTCCCTTCTACAAGAAGGTCGAGACTCTGTTCCACAGCGGGATCACGACCGGCTGCGCCCCGGGCGCGTTCTGTCCGGACGCGATTCTCGCTCGCTCCGACATCGCGGTGTTCACGGCGCGCGGTCTCGCCAAGGGAGGAGCAAACATCCCGGCCTCGGGAGTCGTCGGAACACGGAGCTACAACTGTGCGGCGGGCGGCGAGTCCCTCTTCTACGACGTTCATCCGACCGACCCGTACTGCAAGCACTTCCACTACCTGGTGGCGCAGGACGTGATGCCGCCGTGTGGAGGCTCCTTCGAATGCCCTTCGCAGCCGGTTCCGCGCGACCAGATGGCTGGGATCGTCGCTCGGGCGATGGTCGCGCCGGGCGGAATCGCTGCCGTGCCGCTCACGTATGGCCCGGATCCGGTGACCGGTCTCTCGTACTCCTGTAACGCGTCGAGCCCCTCGATCCACTTCACGGACGTCGGCGTCTCGAGCCTGTCGTGTCGGCTCGTTCACTTCCTCTGGGCCAAAGGCGTCATCGCGGGCTGCGGCCCGCGACGACATTCTGTCCCCGACGGCGACATCACCCGCGGCGAGATGGCCAAGTTCCTCGCGAACGCCTTCGATCTCAAGCTCTACGGGCCCTAGGGCTTTTCCTCTCGCCTCGGCGCGGCGGGATTCTTCAAGAAAGGAGCTCTCACATGAAGAACCGACTCGGCACACTCTCTCTCCTGACACTCGCCGTCCTGGCCGTCGCTCCGGCGGCGCGCGCCGACGGCCACCATCACCGCTGCTCCTTCCGGAGCGTCGCCGGGACGTTCGGATACGTGACTTCCGGAGTCCGGATCGGGATCGGCCCGGTCGCCGGCGCCGGAGTCCTCACGTTCGACGAGGACGGCAACGTGGTGGACGGCAAGCAGACGGTCAGCTTCAACGGGACGATCGCGACGGAGACGTACTCGGGCACCTACACCGTCGGCGACGACTGCCGCGGCTCGTTCACGGTCGTCGTCACGAGCAGCGTTCCCGTCTTCAACCGGACCTCGACAGTGGATCTCGTCTGGGAGGACGACGCGAACGCGGCCCACGCCGTCTTCACGGGCGCTCAGACGATCATCACCGCCGACGCACGGCGGATTTTCTCGCGCGGCGACTAGCCGCTGCGCATTGACGGCGACCCCCGCGGCGCCGACGCGGGGTCGCCGCCTTCCCGACTAACGAAGTCCCTCGATCAGGAAGAGATGCGAGACCTCGGCCGCCGATCCGTGCACGACCGTCGTGCCATCGGGTGTCGCGAACGCGACGGATCGGGGAGGGAGCGTCTGGATCGTCTCCCGGTGGCCCGAGGCGGGCTCCAGCCGGTCGAGGGCCCCGCTTTTCCCGAGGACGAGCAGTTTTCCGTCGCCGGTCCATCTCAACGGCCGGTCGTCGGGGGAGAGGCCCGCGATCGGAAGCACCGAACCCCGCGCCGCGCTGTCCAGCGGGTAGATCGCCCACGTTCCCTGAAGATCGCTCGCCGCGAGAAATCGCCCGTCGGCCGAGACCGTATGGGCGCCCTCCGGAAGGAGAACTCCGTCGGGCGTGACGGGACGCGCCTCGCCGCCTGCGGGCGTCGCGAGGTAGACGCGGCTCGCGTGGCCGGGGGAGCTTCCGGTCAGGAGCAGGCTCCCGTTCGGAGCGAACGTTGCGCCCTCCTGGAAGTCCACACCGCTCGCCGCCACCGGCCGCGGCTCGCCGGCCCCGGTCGGCAGGAGAATCGTCCGTCCGCCTCGCCGCGAGAGCGCCCATTTCCCGTCGGGAGAGAGGGCGAGCGCCCGGCCTTCGCCGAGCCGGACGGCTGGTGCGCCGTCGGCGCTGCGCAGGAAAACGGACTGCGATTCGCCGCCGCCGACGCCCGCCTCCGTGAAGAGCACGAGCCGGCCGTCGGCCGAGACGTCCGCCGGAATCGACGCGTCGAGCCAGGACAGGTCGATCTCCGCAGCCTTGCCCGGCGACCGGATCATCATCGGCCCGTGCCCCGCGACGCGGCTGGCCAGGACGCGCCCCGGCCGCAGGACGTCTTCGAGAAGGAACGCGCCGGGGAACGTCGCGACGACGCGTTCGCGTCCGCCCGGCCGCAGCGCGCGCACCTCCGTCGTCGATCCGACGATGACCGTCATCCAGACCTCGTCGCCGCCGGGTGACCAGCCATAGCCGGAGGGCGACAGCGTCTCTCCGACCGCCGTGACCTTTCGCGTGGGATCGACCATGGCGAGCGAGCCGCCATCCTGGAAGAGGATCCGGTCTCCACGCCTCGAGAATCGCGGCGGCCCGAGCGGCGCAGTCGACTCGTAGAGCACGTTGCCGATCGGCGACTCGAGCCGCGTCTTGCCGGCGACGACATGGATGACCGCGAGCGCCCGGCCGTCCGGGGTCCAGTCGGCTCCCGCGACGTCGGCGAGGATCTCCCGCGGCGCGCCCCCGGCGAGCGGCGCGCGCGCGAGCGTGCCGGGCCGCGACGGGCCGCCGAGCAGGATCGCCATCTCCGAGAGCGGGGAGATCGAGAGGACGTCCGCCGCGAGACCGAGCGGCCGGGACTCGAGGCTCCCCACGCGCGTCGAGAAGAGCGTGAACGGGTGGCCTGGCTCGACGGCGCCGTAAACGATCGTCTGGCCGTCGGGGGCGAACCGCGCGCTCTGGATCTCCTGCGGCCGAAATGTGATCTGGTGGAAGCTCGGGCGGGCGGCGGCTCCGGGTCCGCCGATGGACCGGGCGAGAAACGCGCCCAGAAGAACCGAGGCGAGCGAAACGCCCGTCCCGATGGCGAGAGCGCGGCGGCGCCCTGGCGCCCGCAACGTCCAGCCCTCCGGCTGCGACGCGGCGTCCGCCAGGCGGTCCCGGGTCACCGCGACATCGCGGGCGAGATCCCGAGTCGACGCATATCGGGCCTCGGGGTCCTTGGCGAGGCACCGCTCGACGATCCATTGGAGCGGCACCGGAGTCGCTGGCGCGGCGCCGGCGATCGGCTCCGGCTCCTGATCGAGGATCGCCGCGAGGGTGTGCACCGCGGTGCCGCGGCGGAAGGCCGGCTTTCCCGTCGCCATCTCGTAGAGCACGGAGCCGAAGGAGAACTGGTCCGATCGAAAATCGACCGGGTGCCCCGCCGCCTGTTCCGGCGACATGTAGCCGACCGTTCCCATCGCGATCCCGGGGCGAGTCCCCTCAGAGACCGTGATCTCGGCTGCGCGCCCGGTCTCCGATTCCGGGCGCGTCAGCTTGGCCAGGCCGAAGTCCAGGATCTTGGCGAGACCGTCGCGCGTGACCATGACGTTCTCGGGCTTGAGATCCCGATGCACGATGCCGGCTTCGTGGGCGCGCGCGAGCCCCTCGGCGACCTGGGCGGCCAGGCGGAGCATCTTCGTCGGCGGCATGGGGCCGTCGGCGATCAGCTCCCGCAGGGTCTTTCCCTCGACCCTCTCCATGGCGATCCAGGAAACGGCGCCGGACGTTCCGATGTCGTAGATCGTGACGATGTTCGGGTGCGACAGGGCCGAGGCCGAGCGCGCCTCGCGCTCGAAACGCTTCAACCGCGCGGGGTCGCCGGCGAGCTCCTCGGGCAGGACCTTCAGAGCGACGTCGCGCGAGAGGCGCTCGTCGCGTGCTCGGTACACCTCGCCCATGCCGCCCGCGCCGAGCGGGCCGAGGACCACGTACGGGCCGAGACGGGTCCCCTCGGAAAGGGCCACGCCTCTATTTGATCAGAACGAGACCCGGAGCGCCGCCCGGAAGAGCCGCGGCGGCTGCCGCTGCGTCGCCAGGCCGTAGTTCGGGTTGTTCTTTGGGGGATCCGGACTGTACGGCGGCGCGGTGGACCAGACCTGGTCCTGGTCGGTCGCGATCTGGTTGTTGAAGAGATTGAAGACGTAGCCCTGCAAAGTGACCGTCGCGGGCCCGACGCGGAAGCGGGTATTCGAGCGTCAGGTTCGCTTCCCAGAGCGTCGGCATGCGTCCGGCCGAGCCCCGGGGCACGAGCCGGACGTAGTAGAAATTGCTGCTGTTGAAGTATCCCCACCGATCGAGGGGCGCGCCCGACAGCACATAGCCGTCGAGGCCAACCGAGAGCCCGAGCGGCGTCCGATAGTAGCCGGCGAAACGAAAGTCGATGCGGCCGGTCGAGAAAAGAGGCGCCCGCAGGAATTCTGCTGGAGCAGCGGATAGTCGTAGTCGTCGGTCGCGCCCGGGCTCGTCTGGTCGTACCCTTCGTTGACCTCGCCGTCGTAGTTGCCGCGGAGTGTCGAGTAGACATAGCTCGCCTGGAGCCAGAGGCGGTCTCCCAGAGACTTGCGCGCGAGGAGCTCCAGTCCCTTGTAGATCCGCTTTGCGGGCAGCCGCTGGTGCTCCATCGACGAATCGCCCGGGATCGTCGTCCTTGAGAAGGCAATTGTTCGTCTCCGGGGTGTCCATGCCGGTGCACGAATAAAAGTCGCCGCGGGCGTACTTGCCGGATCCGCCGGGGTTGATCAAGACGCAGTAGGCGCCGCCGAGCATGGAATTCCCCGGCGCGTTGTAGTCGATATCGCAGCGGTCCTCGATGACGTTGCGCAGATTCCGATAGGTCGCCGTCAATCCGACCGAGAACGACGGGCCGATCAAGCGCTCGACGCCGACGGTGAGCTCGTCCTGCGAGATCCCGCGAACGCCGTCATCGACGAGCTCCGCTATGCCCGGCGCTCCGACAAGGCTCGCTTTGGCCGGGGACGTCGGCCGGCGTCATGTCGACCGGGTCGTAGTTCCAGGCGCGGCCTTTGGAGACTCCTCCGAAGAGTCGGGCGGCGGTCCAGGTCGGCTGCGAATAGTAGAAGCGGCCGGCGAAGACGTGGACGTTCGTCGCACCGTCGCGCCAGGGGTCCCACGCGATCCCCAGACGTGGCTGCCACTCGTTGCCGAGACTCATCGCCGTGAGGTCTCTGTAGTCGCGAAGGTCCTCTTCGTCCCAACGGAGTCCCGCGTTGATCGTGAGCCCCGGAGCCGCCCTCCAGGCGTCTTGAATGTAGGCGCCGGTCTCCCGGGAGCCACCCCGATAAACTCCCGCGGCCACCGGAGTCAGACTCGTGGGTCCTTCGGTGTAGAAGTTGTGAAAGTAGTAGACCGTGCCATGGTCGTTGAACCGTGAGACCAGCTGGCCACCGGAGAAGTGGGCGTCCGCGATCGTCCAGGCATCCTGGTAGTCCGCGCCGACCTTGAGCTCATGCGTCCCCAAGTAAAAGTTTCCGTCGGCGCGGAACTGGTCCCGATGCGACTGACTGTTGTTGTCGGGGCCGCCGAGATTGCCGAATCCTCCGGTCGAAAAGTTCTCTTCGGTCGGGATAGGGCAGGCCTCGGACTCGGTGCCTTTCGAGCAGGTGTAGTCCCCAATGCGCACCGCGAGACCCGCGGCGGTCGGGTCCAGCCGGAAACGGTCCTGATGCCGGGCCGCCTGAAAGCCGAAGAATCCGGCGGCACCGAGGACCTGTCCGAGACGGAGTCCGTAATCCGTCGCGCCGATCGTCCGCTTCGCCTGCCACGTGCCGGGGTCGGTATTGTCGATCGTCCGGAAGGTGGCGGAGGAGTTGCGTGGATCGGCGGCGCCGGCGCCCGTGTTGGTCGTGGGGTCGGAGAAGACTGTCCCGACGAGCGTGGTGCCTGCGGAAAGGTTCCCGGTGACCTTCAACGAGTAGAGCTCATCCGTCCCTTCGAGAGGGAACTGCATCGACGCGAGCACGTGCCCGTTCGAGGCGATCCGAGACACCGCTCCAGGGAAGTCCGTCCGGTTGTAGGCGCCGAAGAACCAGAGCCTGTCCTTGACGACGAACCCGCCGAGATCGACGCCGTAGTCGGCTCTTTCGTAATGGGCGAGCTTCATGCCGCTCAGCGGCGAGTCCTCTCCCGCGACGTAGGCGCGCCCAGCTCGCGTGCCCGAGCTGTCGTAATAGACGAACGCGCCGCCGTGGAAGGCGTTGCCTCCCGACTTCGTGACGACGTTGATCACGCCCCCGAGCGAACGCCCGTATTCCGCTGGGAATCCTCCTGTCGCGACTTCCACCGTCTCGATCGCCTCGTTGTTGAAGGCCTTGCCCTGGACGCCCATCATCACGTTGGTCGTCGAGATGCCATCGATCGTCCACTGGCTTTCCGCGGAGGTGGACCCGTTCGTCGCGAGAGAGATCGAGCGACCCTGCGAGCTGCCGTGATCGGTCACGACACCCGGGTGAATGCGGGCGATGTCGGCGTAGTTTCGGTCGACGGGAAGATGGATGATCAAAGCGTTCCCGTAGCTGCGCGCGGCCGTCGTGGAAGTCGTGTCCACGAAGGGTGTGTCTCCGGAGACCAGGACCTTCTCGCGCACCGCGAGCTGCAGGATCAACTGAACGCTCGAGGTCCCGGCGGCCGCGACTGTCACCGGCTTCTCGACGCTCGCGAAGCCCGGCCGACTCACGCGCAGGACGTATCGGCCGGGCGGGAGGGCGGCCAGCCGATAGGTGCCGTCCTTGTTCGTCAGCGCCGACCAGCGGCCGGGCAGGCTCGCGCTCGCCGCGAGAACGGTGACGCCAGGAAGCGGGGCGCCGAAGGAGTCGGAGATCCAGCCGTCGATGGTTCCCGCTCCTCCCAACGTCTGCGCACGCGCGGCGACGCTGAGAAACAGCATGAGCATTCCGAGCTGGAGGATTCGCGGCGCTCGCATCCGGCGGTCCTAGAACGCCACGCGAAGTGCTGCGCGGAAGAGGCGTGGCGGCTGGCGCTGCGTGACGAGGCCGTAGTTCGGGTTGTGACTTCGGCGGGTTCGAGATCGTAGGGCGGCGTGTCGGACCAGACCTGGTCCTGGTCGGTCGCGATCTGGTTGTTGAAGACGTTGAAGACGTAGGCCTGCGAGCGTGACTGTGGTCGGGCCCAGCGCGGAACGGGTACTCGAGAGTCAGGTTCGCCTCCCAGAGCGTCGGCATGCGGCCCGGCCAAGCCTCGCGGCACGAGGCGCATCGTCGTAGAAGGCATTGAAGTAACCCCACCGGTCGAGCGGCGCGCCGGAGATCACGTAGGCGTCGAAGCCCACCGAGAGCCCGAGGGGCGTCCGATAGTAGCCGGCAAGGCGAAAGTCGATCGGGCCGGTCGAGGAACAGGCGGCCTGTGGCGTTCTGCTGGAGCATCGCGTAGTCGTAGTCCCGATTGATGCCGGGGTCGGTCTGACCGCCCAGGCCTTCGTTGACTTCGCCGTCGTAGTTGCCGCGCAGCGTCGAGTAGACGTAGGAGGCCTGGATCCACAGCCGATCGCCGACGCTCTTTCGCGCGACGAGCTCGACTCCCTTGTAGATCCGTTTGCGGGGGCGGCCGCAGGCGGAGCCCCGTAGATAAAGCGCTCCGGATCGCTCGGATCGAGAATGCAGTTGTTGCCGGGGTCCGCGCCGTTGCAGTAATAGAAGTCGCCGCGCGCGTATTTGCCGTCCCCGCCCGGATCCATCATCGCGCACTGAGATTGGTTGGTGCTCCCTGGGGCGTTGTAGTCGATGTCGCAGCGGTCCTCGACGGTATTGTGCAGGCCCCGGTAGCTCGCCTTCAGACCGATCGAGAGCGTGGGATCGATGAGTCGCTCGACGCCGATCGTCAGCTCGTCGAGGGAGATCCCGCGGAGGCCGCTATCAACGAGGTTCGGCGCGCCCACGGTCCCGAGGCGGTTCATGAGCTCGGGGCGAACGTCAACCGGCGTGACGTCGGTCGGGCTGAAGTTGTAGGTCACGCTGGCCGGTACGCCTCCGAAGGCCCGCACCGCGACGTCGGTCGGCAGGGAGTAGTAGAAGCGGCCCGCGAAGGCATACACGTTCGTCTTGCCGTCGCGCCAGGGATCCCAGGCGACTCCGAGGCGTGGCTGCCATTCGTTGGCGAAGCGGATGACCGCGACGCCCCGGTAGTCGCGCAGGTTCTCCTGGTCCCACCGAAGTCCCGCGTTCACCGTGACCCCGGGCGCCGCCTTCCAGGAGTCCTGGAGGTACGCGCCCGCCTCCCTCGATCCTCCGCGGGACGTGCCCGATGTCGGCGTCAGGTTGTGGACGCCGTCCGTGAAGAACTTGTGCACGTAGTAGACCGGTCCCCACCGATTGAGCTTCGCCACGAGCTGGCCGCCGGAGCAGATGCGCGTCGGCGCTCGTGCCGGCGTCCTGATAGTCCGCGCCGAGCTTGATCTCGTGCGAGGCCGAAGTAGAGGTTTCCGTCCGCGCGGAGCTGGTCGCGGTACGACTGGCTGTTGTTGTTGGGGCCGCCCAGGTTGCCGTAACCGCCCGAAGAGGAGTTCTCCTCGGCGGCATGCCGCAGGGTTGGAACTCGGTTCCGTCCGGCGCATGTGAAGTCGGCGGTCCGCACGTCGAGGCCCGCCTCGATCGGATCCAGCCGGAAACGGTCCTGATGACGAGCCGCCTGGACGCCGAAGAACCCGGAGGAGCCGACGACCTGCCCGAGGCGCAGCCCGTAGTCCATCGCACCGACGGTGCGCTCGGACTGCCAGGTGCCGGGGTCCGTGCTCGTGATCGTCCGGAAGACCGCGGAGGTCCGCCGCGGATCGGCGGCGCCGGCGCCGGAGTTCCTCGTGGGGTCGGAGAAGACGGTCGCGACGAGCGTCGAGGCGGGCGACGAATTCCAGGTCAGCTTCAGAGAGTAGAGCTCGTCCGTGCCGTCCAGCGGAAACCGCGCCGTGTTCGGGACGCTGTCGCTCGAGGCGATACGCGAAACGAATCCCGGGAAATCGGTCCGGTCGTAAGCGCCGAAGAAGAAGATCCGGTCTTCGGAGAAGGAAGCCACCGAGACTCAGGCCGTAGTCGCTCCGTTGATAGTCGGCCAGCCGCATCCCACTGAACGGCGAGTCAATCGTTTCGTCGTAGGCGCGCGCGGCCCGCGTCGCGGAGCTGTCGTAGTACACGAACGCGCCGCCGTGGAAGGCGTTCCCTCCCGATTTCGTGACGACGTTGATGACTCCGCCGATCGACCGGCCGTACTCCGCCTGGAACCCTCCGGTCCGGACCTCGACGGCGTCCACCGCTTCGGTGTTGAACGCCTTGCCCTGGACGCCTTCCATGACGTTGGTCGTCGAGATGCCGTCGATCGTCCACTGGCTCTCGGCGGAGGTCGAGCCGTTCAAGGCGAGGGAGATCGAACGGCCCTGTGTGGCGCCATGATCGATGACCACCCCTGGATGGTCGCGCGCGACATCGGCGTAGTTCCGGTCGAGCGGCAGATGGATCATGACGTTGCTGCCGTAGCTTCGGGCCGCCGTCGTCGTCGTCGCGTCCACGAAGGGGGTGTCTCCCGAGATGAGGACGCGTTCGCGCACGGCGAGCTGCAGGATCAGCGGAACCGTCGAGATCTCGTCCGCGGCGACTGCCACGGGCTTCTCGACGCTCGCGAAGCCGGGCCGACTGATCCGCACGACGTACCGGCCGGGAGGGAGCGACGACAGTCGGTAAGTTCCATCCTTTGCAGTGACCGCCGTTCGGTGCGCGGGAAGGCTCGCGCACGAGGCTTCGACCGATACGCCCGGGAGCGGAGCGCCGAAGGAATCCGAGATCCAACCCTCGATGCTGCCGTGCGGTAAGGCGGTCTCCGCGATCCCGGCGGCGGTGACGAAGAGAGTCATCGCCAGCGCGAGGGACGCGAAGCGGGAGGCCGCGGTCGCGCGCATCAGAAAGAGACCCGAGTGGCCAGGCGGAAGAGCCGGGGCGACTGCCGGCTGGTGGCCTTCCCGTAGTTCTCGTTCGACTGGGTCTGGTTCGGATCGAAGAGCGTGTCCGGATACCCCTCGGGCCGCTGATTCGACCAGACCATGTCCTGGTCCGTCGGAATCTGGTTGTTGAAGACGTTATAGAGAAATCCCTGCAGGGTCACTGTGGTGGGTCCGAGACGCACCGGGTACTCGAGCGTCAGACTCGCGTCCCACTGGGTCGGCATGCGGCCCGCGTAGCCTCGCGGAACGAGATGGACTCCGTAGTAATACGTCTGATTCAGATATCCCAGCTTGTCGAGCGGCGGGCCCGAGAGCAAGTAGGCCTGAAGACCAATCGAAAGGGAAAGGGGCGTTACGTAGAAGCCGGTCAGGCGCAGGTCGTGGGGCCGGTCGAGATAGAGGCGGCCGTAGCTGTCGCGGGTAAGCTGCGGAAAGTCGAAGTCCGGGTTGAAGCCCGGGTTCGTCTCGCCCTGAAAGCCCTCGCTCACGATGCCGTCGTAGTTACCGCGCAGCGAGGAATAGACGTAGGAGCCCTGAAACCAGAGCCTTTCGGAGAAGGACCTGCGCGCCAGCAGCTCGATGCCTCGGTAGAGGCGCCGGGCGGGCGGGATCGCGGGAGCGGGATACATCGGCACATACCGATCCGGATTGCAGTTGCTCCACTCGTTGTCGAGGCCATTGCAAAAGTAGATGTCTCCCCGCGCGTACTGTCCGGATCCGCCCGGATTCATGTATCCGCACCCCGGATTGCGAGAGTTGTCCGCATCGCACCGGTCCTCGATCGTGTTGTGAAGCCTGCGATAGGTCGCGCGCAAGCCGACGGAGAAGGAGGGGCCGAGCAGCCTTTCAGCGCCAATCGTGAACTCGTCAAGCGATATCCCCTTCAGGCCCGAGTCGACGGGCAGTCCCAGCCCGGGGGGCGTTGGATTCCCCGGCCCGCCGATCGAAGAAGCGTGCCCGAAGACGTCATCTGCCGGCGTGACGTCGGTCCGATCGAAGTTGTACGTTGTGGTAACGATAGGAGATCCCCAGGTGCGGGCCACCAGCTCGGTCGAGAGGGAGTGGTAGAAGCGGCCCGCGAAGGCGAAGATCTTCGTCGCACCGTCCCGCCACGGGTCCCACACGACGCCGAGACGCGGTTGCCACTCGTCGTTCAGCCGGATCTTTACGCCGCCCCCGCGCTGTTGGATGTGCTCCTGGTCCCATCGAAGTCCGACGTTCACGGTCAGTCCGGCGGTCGCTTTCCAGGAATCCTGGGCGTAGGCGCCGAGCTCGTCCGCGGTCGCGACCCAGACGGCCGTGGCCGGTGTTAGACCCGAGGGGGTGCTCGAATAGAACTCGTGGAGGTAATAGGTCTCGCCGTATTCGTTGAACCGATAGACCTGCTGGCCCCCTGAATAGAGCCCGAATGCGTTCGTGTGCGCCTTCTGGTAGTCAGCGCCGACCTGGATCTCATGGGGACCCCGGTAGAAATTGGCGTCGGCGCGCAGCTGATCGCGCTTCGATGAACTGTTGTTGCCGGGCCCCCCCATGTTTCCGAAGCCTCCTTCCACGAAGTTCGGCTCGCTCGGGATGTCGCAGGCATGCAGTCGGGTTCCGCCCTGGCATCTCCGGTCGACGAGCCGGACCTGTGCGGCCGACCCGGTGGGATCGAGGAGATACCGGTCCTGGTGGCGCGCCGCCAGAACGCTCAGGAAAGCAGAGGATCCGAAGACCTGGCTTCCGCGCAGACCGAAGTCCGCCGCGCCGATGGAGCGTTCGGCCGACCAGGTACTCGGGTCCGGATTGGTGATCTGGGCGACGCGGAATGAGGTTTGCCGCGGATCGGAGGCGCCGGCACCGGAGTTGGAGGTGGGGTCCCCAAAGACCGTCCCGACCAGTGTCGTGCCGAGGGCCACGTTCCAGGTGAGCTTGGCAGAATAGAGTGTGTCGGTCCCGTCCATCGGGAATTCCATCGTGGTCGGGACGAGATCGCTCGGGACATAGCGCGATACGGCCGCCGGAAAGTCGGTCCGGTTGTATGCGATGAAGAACCAAAGGCGGTCGCGGACCATGTAGCCCCCGAGGTCGAAGCCGTAGTCGGTACGGTTGTAGTCGGCGATACGCATTCCACTCAACGTCGAGTCGGTCTGGCTGGAGTAGACGCGCCCCGCCCGGAGGCTCGCCGAGTCGTAGTAGACGAAGGCGCCACCGTGGAAGGTGTTTCCACCCGACTTCGTCACGACGTTGATCACACCTCCGAGCGAACGGCCATACTCCGCCTGATATCCGCCTGTCTTGACCTCGAGCTCCTCGACGAACTCGCTGTTGATGGCCTTTCCCTGGACGCCCTTCATGACGTTGGTGGTGTCGATGCCGTCGATGACCCAGCCGTTCTCTGCCGAGGTCGCGCCGTCGACGGCTAGCGCGAGCGAGCGCCCCTGCTGGTCCCCACGGTCCTCGACGACGCCGGGGCTGCTGCGCGCAACGTCGGCATAGTTTCGATCGACGGGGAGGTGAATCGTGACGCGGCTGTTGTACGTCACCCCTTGAGTGGTCGAGGTCGTATCGACGAAAGAAGAGGATCCCGACACGAACGCCTGCTCGCTGACCGCGAGCTGGAGGATCATCCTGACGATCGCCGTCGAATCGACCGAAACGTTCACGCTCTTCTCGACGCTCGCAAACGTCGAGAGGCTTGCCCGAACCAAGTATCTTCCGGGAGGGAGCGCTGGGAGTTGATAGGTCCCATCGTGAGCGGTCATCGCCTTACGTTGGCCCTGCAGATTAGGACCTGTCGCTTCAACGATGACACCGCGGAGGGGCGTTCCCGCCGAGTCGGAGATCCAGCCCGCAATGGTTCCGGTGGTCTGTGCGAACGCCGCGGACGGGCAGAGCACGAGCGCTGCGAGTAAGAGAAAAGCGTCTCGTCGCATGTTGCGCAGTCTCATCTTCGCGAGCGAAACGGCTCGCGCGACTGCGCCCCTCAGACAGCCGAGTCGCCCGCGGATTTCCTGTTGGAAATTCTCCGCCTGTTTCGAGGCGGCGGTCAAGGCGATTCGCGGCGACTCCGAGACTCCGCAGTGCAGCGTCCAGAACAAAACCGGAACGAATCTGGAACTGGAGCTGGAGACTCAACCGGTGACTTGTGATTAGCCGGCGTGTGGAGCTCTAAGCCGACGGCGTCTCGGCCTGTGTCGAGCCCAGCCCGCGGAAGCTCTTGAAGAGAAGCGACGCGGCGCCGACCTTGATCTTGTCGCCGTTCTCGAGGGCGCGCGGCTTGGCGATTCGCTCGCCGCCCACCGACGTCCCGTTGCGGCTGCCGAGATCCTCGATCGTCGCCTCGCTGTCGCCGACCAGAATTCGGGCATGCCGCCGCGAGACGCTCGACAGGTCGATCCATACGGTCACGTCCGGATCGCGGCCGATGACGTTCTCGCCGGGGTGGAGCGATATCTCGCGGTCTCCCCAGAGGACGCGACAGTGGAAGGTCGAGGCGGACGGCGCCGCCCTCTCGGGCGCCGAAACGAGACTCGCCTCTCCGGAGAAGGCGTAGCCGAAGCCGTGCACCGTTCGGATCAGATGCGGCTCTTTGGCGGAATCGCCGAGGCTCGACCGGAGGACTTCGACCAGGCGCGCAAGACTGCGCTCGGAGACGAACGTCTTCGGCCAGAGGGCGTCCTGGAGTTGGTCCTTCGAGAGCGCTTTCGGCCGCGCCTCGAGCAGGAGCTCGAGCAACCGGTACGCCTTGGGCTCCAGATGCACCGGCTCGGCGCCGCGCGAGACCTCGCGCGTGTCGTAGTCGAGCGTGCAGTCGCCGAACCGAATCCTCACCGAGGCCTCCCCGAACGAATCCCGAACTTTTCCGGACGCGGATCAGGAGACTTCGTTTGGCGGAATTGTAACGCTGCCGTTCGTGCTGGCTGGGATGCCCCGGAAGACCGCGCGGAGCCTGCGATTCGCAGCGCCCTTGCTGTTGGCGGCGGCGCCGTCCCTGGGGTTCGCGAGGGTTCGGTACGGGTTCGTCGAGAGCGGCGGCCCGACCGACGGCGCGTCCTTCGTGGCGCCGGCGCTCTTCGGCCGGCCGGCGGTCCTCCGGGATGGCCGGCTCGTTTATCGCGGCGAAGACTGGACTCTGACGGAGCGCTTCGTCGGAGGTCACGCCCGGCCCCGGCTGGGAGAAATCGCCGCGCCGCGAGTCAGCGACCTTCGCGGATCCGATCCCTCGCGATGGCGATCCGGCGCCCCGACCTCGGACGAAGTGGAGCTCGGCGAAGTGTGGCCGGGGGTGCGAGTGACGCTCCGCGCGACAGGCGACACCGTCGAAAAGGTCTTCACGCTGGCGTCTGGAGCTCGCGTCTCGGCGATTCGCATGCACCTGGTCGGCGCGACCGCCGTGACCGTCGGGGCAAACGGCGGCCTCGTCGTTCGGATGGGTGCGCAGCGGCTCTCCTTCTCTGCGCCGATGGCTTTTCAGGAGCGCGGCGGGATCCGCCGGGCGATCCCCGTGGCCTACATCGCCCGCGGATTCACCTACGGCTTCCGTCTGGGCCGCCACGACGAGACCTTGGCCGTCGTCATCGATCCCGTTCTCGAGTCGTCCTACGTCGGCGGAACCGAAGCCGATCGCATCGACGCCATAACGGTCCTTCCAGCGACAGGCGACGTGCTCGTCGCGGGCGCCACGTTCTCGACCGACCTGCCAGGCACCGCGGGCGGCGCCCGTTCGGAGAGTCTCGGAGACGCCGACGCCTTCATCGCGCGATTCGATCCGACGCTCTCGAATCTCCTCCAGGTGACGTATCTCGGCGGAAGCGGCGGCGACGAGATCCTGTCGATCGCCGTCCATCCGGGAACCGGGCAGATCTACGTCGGCGGCGTGACGTCGTCCCCGGATTTCCCCGGCGCCGCCGGCGGCGCGCAGCCCAAATTCCACGGATACCCGGACGGATTCGTCGCGCGCCTCGACCCATCGCTGACCCGGCTGTACGGGTCCACGTACTTCGGCGGCGTCTACGAGGACCGCGTCGTCGCGGTGGCGGTGCACCCGGCGACGGGCGAGATCTATGCGGCGGGGCAGACACAGTCTCCGGATCTTTCCGGGGTCGAGGGCGGCGCGCAGACGGCTCCGCCCGGGAACTTCGATGGTTTCGTTGCGCGGTTCGATGCGACGCTCTCGACCCTGATTCAGGCGACGTACCTTGGCGGCGAGAATCCGGACTACCTGCGCGCGATGGCGATCCATCCGGGTACGGGTGAGATCTACGTCGCGGGACAGACGGAGTCTGTGGAAGACTTTCCAGCGAGCGCGGGCGGCGCCAACGCTTCGCCTCCCGGCGGCAATGGCAACTTCGACGGCTTCGTGTCGCGCCTCGATCCGACCCTGACGCAGATCCTCCAGACGACCTTCCTCGGCGGCAGCGGCGGGGACGACATCCTGGGTCTTGCCGTGGCCCCGAACGGAGACCTCGTCGTCGGCGGGTGGACCCAGTCGTTCGACTTCCCGGCCACGGGCGGCGCCGCGCAGACGGTCCCAGCCGGCGGCGGAGACGGCATCGAGGGGATCGTCGCACGATTCGACCCGAGCCTGACGGCGCTCCTCGAGGCGACGTACGTCGACGGCCCAGACGACGACTATGTCGATGCCATCGCGGTCAATCCGGCGAACGGCGACATCTACGCCGTGGGCCAGACGTATTCGCAGGATCTGCCGGGCATCTCCGGCGGCGTGGACGGCGTCTACGGCGGCGGCGGCGATGCCTTTGCCGCCCGGCTCGACCCCGGGTTGACGCAGATCCAGACGACGTACCTCGGGGGGAGCGATGCGGATGCGGCGAATGCCGCCGCGATCGACCCGGCGAACGGAGATCTGCTCCTGGCCGGCGCGACATCCTCGACCGGGTTTCCCGGCGCGGCGTCCGGCGCGCGCGCGGCGTACGCGGGCGGCTCGGCCTTCGGGGGCGACGGCTTCGTGACGCGGCTGCCGGCGAGCCTGCGCTCCGACAGCCGCTGCGTTTCAGCCGCCGATCCGCTCTGCGCGCCGCCGGGCCGCATGCCCGTCGATCTCCCGACGCGGCGAGGTCACAGGAGGTGTGTCACACCGTGCCGATCGTGAAGGAACCGAGATCTGCGAGAGCTGCTCGCGCGGCGGGAACCTGGGACCGGCTCCGCGCGGCGCATCTCTACCGGCGCGCCGGATTCGGCGGTTCGCCGGAGGAGCTCGATCTCGCCGTGTCGCTCGGACGCGAGGGCGCCGTCTCGCGGCTCGTGGATTTCGAGCGGATCTCGAGCGACGGGCTCGAGGCGTACCTGTCTCTCTTCGGTTTCGACCCGGCCGGCTTTTCCCAGGTCCCCTTCGACCGGGAGTCGGAGCTGAGGCGCTGGTGGTACCTGCGGATGCAATACACGCCTCGGCCGCTCGAAGAGAAGATGACGCTCTTCTGGCACAACCATTTCGCGACGTCCGTGACGAAGGTCGGCGAGCCCGCGCTGATGTACCAGCAGAACCAGGTCTTCCGGACCCTCGGGATGGGCCGCTTTGCCGATCTGCTGCTCGAGGTCTCGCGCGATCCCGCGATGCTCATCTGGCTGGACAACGCGTCGAGCGTGAAGGGCCGTCCCAACGAAAACTTCGCCCGCGAGGTGATGGAACTGTTCACGATGGGGCGGGGCAACTACACGCAGAACGACGTGCGCGAGTCAGCACGCGCGTTGACCGGATGGACCGTCGATCCGTCGCGGAACTACCGCTTCTATTACGACCCCAATCTCCACGACGACGGCGCCAAGACGTTCCTCGGCCAGCTCGGATACTTCAAGCCGGAGGACGTCATCGCGATCCTGGCGGCGCGGCCCGAGACCGTGTCCTTCATCACGACGAAGCTCGCCCGTTTCTTCCTCGGTGGCGACCCGAGTCCGGAGCTCGAAGGCGAGTTGAAGAGCCTGTTCGTCTCGACCGGCGGAGAGATCCGCGAGATCGTGCGCGCGATCCTCCTCTCCGACGACTTCGACGCCACGGCGGATGCCCCCGATCAGATCAAGTCGCCGGCCGAGTTCATCATCGGGCTTCTTCGCGCGATCGGCGCCTACACCGACGCGGGCGCAGAGGCGGGCTACGTGGGCGGCGCGATGGGACAGACGCTCTTCCGGCCGCCGAACGTGGCGGGCTGGAAGGGCGGCAAAGGGTGGGTGTACGCGGGCGCGTACCTGTTTCGCATCAACTACTCGTTCGGCGCTCTGACGAGCCCGACGCCGTGGGGCAGCTGGTGGCGATGGGAGCCCGGAAAGTTCTTCGAGGATCGCAAGTTCGCGAGCCCGGACGCGCTCATCGACTTCCTGTTCGACCGCCTGAGCCTGATCCCGGCGACGGACGGGCTGCGCGACGTGCTGCGGACGTTCCTGAAGCAGGCAGCGGATCCGTTCGACTGGAACCCGACTTCCTACGATTACGCCGGACGCGGCGCCCTGTATCTCGTTCTGGCGAGCCCCGAGTATCAGGTCCAGTAGGAGAGCAGCCATGCCAATCGATCGACGAACTCTGATCCAGCGCTCCTGCCTGACGGCGGCGTCGTTCGCGGCCTTTCCGCGGTGGGCGGCGGCGGGACTCTTTCGCGAGCGGTCTCGCGAGCGGGCGGCGGCCGATCCGGACTCGGTCCTCGTCGTCATCCAGTTGAACGGCGGCAACGACGGCCTGAACACGCTCGTTCCGTTCGCCGATCCGGTCTACCTCACGGCGCGGCCTCTGCTCGCGCTGCCCGGTTCCGAGACGCTTCGGCTCGATGCGAAGAGCGGCCTCCATCCGAGCCTCGCGAACCTGTACCGGTATCTGGGCTCCGGCCAGCTCGCGATCATCCAGTCGGTCGGATACCCGGGCCCCGACATGTCACACTTCCGCTCCGACGACATCTGGGAATCCGCGGTGCCGGATCGCGTGGAAGCGACCGGCTGGCTCGGCCGCGCGCTCAAGCAGATCTACGGCGAGGACACGGAGCAGCTGCGCGGCGCGTCGTTCAGCGGCGACGTCACCGCCTTTCACGACGTGCCCGTCATGAGTGATCCGGGGTCCTTCCGGTACTACCAGGACGATCCGGCCCTCGCGGCGGCGCTGCCGGCCATGCTGACACCGACGGGTCAGCCCAACCGCGCCTATGTCGGCCACATCGGCGAGCTCGCGGTGGCGGACGTGGGCGTCGTGCAGCAGGCGCTGGCGCAGTACACGTCGTCGGTCGTCTATCCGCCCGACAGCGGGCTTCGCCGGGAGCCTGCAGCAAATCGTCGCGCTGATCGCCGCCGACGTCGGTCCGCGCATCTTCTTCACCGGGCAGGGCGGCTACGACACGCACAGCAGCCAGCTCGGCGACCAGGCCAAACTGCTCGCCGAGCTCGACCAGTCGCTCGACGCGTTCTACCGCGACCTCGTCGCGCACGGTCTCGATAAGCGCGTCGTCGTCATGACGTACTCGGAGTTCGGGCGTCGCGTCGAAGACAACGGCAGCGGAGGCACCGACCACGGCACCGCGAACCTGATGTTCGTGCTCGGGACGGGGGTGCGGGGCGGCCTGTATGGAAAGCCGCCGTCGCTGAAGGACCTCGACCCCGACGGAAACCTCAAGTTCACGACGGACCTGCGGACGGTCTACGGGTCGATCCTTGCCAACTGGATCGACACGGATCCGACGCCCGTCGTCGGCGACTTTCCGACGCTCCCGTTCGTGTGAGTCGCGACGCGAACACGGCGGCGGCGCTCGCGCTCTGGGCAGCGGTCTGGCTTTTCTCCGGCGCCGATCCGTCGGGCTCTCTCTGGCCCCTTCTCTTCGACGACGAGGAGGCGCTCGGGACCTCCCTCGAGCGGGCCGCCCCGGTCCGGGCCGGCGATCCGGTTCCGGTCCTGGTGACGCTGTCGCAATATCGATTCACGCCGGGCGGGCCGGACGGGCCGCCGATCGCGCTGCAGGCGGGCGTCGTGTACCAGATCACCTTCCGATCCGCGGACGTCGCGCACGGCGTCTCCGCGATCCCGCAGCTCGGAATCGACGGCCGCGAGGTCGCGCCGGGAGACGACTACGTCGTGACGATCCAGCCCTCCGTGGCCGGGCTCTACGCATTCGCGTGCACGCGCGTCTGCGGCGGCGGGCACGGCGGTATGCGGGGCGCGATCGAAGTGACGGCGCCGACTCCCGAGCGGGCCTCGCTCGAGCGCGCACGGCACACGCGGGTCGTTCCGCCGCGCGATCCGCGTTAGGAGCGGCCGGGGATCGCGTTCCGCCGGATGTACACGGTCTTTTCGACGCTCGCGTGGACGAGCCCGGCGGCGTCGGCGAGGTCCACTTGGTACACCCGATCGATCGACGGATGGCTTTCCGCGAGCTCTCGGATCGTCCGGATCTCCTCCTCGTCGAGCACGAATCGCGCGGAGAGCGTCGAGCGGCCGGGCCGGCGAAAGCGGATCGTGGCGGCCTTGTCCCAGACCGTGTACGAGGGGCCGAGGATCTTGATCAGCATGATCATGTACACGGGATCCACCGCGCCGTAGAGGCTGCCGCCGAAGATCGTGCCGACGTAATTGCGCGTGCGCCACGAGAGCGGCAGCTCGACGCGCACCTCGCGGAAGTCCGACGCGACGTAGATGACGCGGGCGCCGGTGCCGCGGTAGGCCGGGAATGAGGTTGAAGGTCCACCGCAGGCGGCGGCTCGCGAAGCTCTCGGACACGGCGGAATGCTAAGCTGGCTCGACATGTCCGAGCCCGGATATCTCGCGCTCTACGCCTCGGGCGAGCTCGAGGACCGCGTCGCGCGCCTCTACGCGCTGCTGTCCTCCTGCACGGTCTGCCCGCGCAACTGCGGCAACGACCGGCTGGCGGGCGTGCTCGCGTCCTGCGCGTCGGGCGCCGACCCCGTGGTGTCGGCCTGGACGCCGCACTTCGGCGAGGAGCCGGTGCTTTCCGGGACACGCGGCGCCGGGAACATCTTCTCTCGGCAACTGCAACCTGCGCTGCGTCTACTGCCAGAACTTCCAGATCAGCCAGGACTACGCCGGCCAGCGCGGGAACACCGTTCCGGTCGAGCGGTTGGCCGAGATGATGCTGGAGCTCCAGGCGCGCGGCTGCCACAACATCGGTTTCGTCTCGCCGACGCACTACGCGCCCCAGGTCGCGCGCGCGGTGCTCCTCGCGGCCAAGGGCGGGCTGCGACTTCCGATCGTCTACAACACGAACGCCTACGACTCGGTCGAGGTGCTGCGGCTGCTCGAAGGGATCGTGGACGTTTATCTGCCGGACCTCAAGTACGCGGACTCGGCGATGGGCTCGACGTACTCGAAGGTGCCCGACTATGCCGAGCGTTCCCGCGAGGCGCTCGTCGAAATGTACCGGCAGAAGGGCTCGCGGCTCGAATTCGACGACGACGGCCTGCTCCGGAGCGGCCTGCTCGTGCGCGTGCTCGTGCTGCCGCAACGGCGTGGCCGGGGTGTCGGACTCGCTCGCGTGGATCTCCGAGGCGCTGTCGCCGCGCGTCGCGATTTCGCTCATGGCGCAGTACTACCCGATCCATCGCGCCGCGTCGTCGGACAAGTACGCGGCGCTGAACCGCTCGATCACGGCGGAGGAGTGGGAGGAGGCGCTTCAGGCGCTCGAGGCGGCCGGCCTCGAGCAGGGCTTCCAGCAGGAGCTCGAGACGGCGAACCGTTACTACCGTCCCGATTTCCGCGACCGCGAGACGCCGTTTCGCGACGTCCGCGATTTCGGCGGGCGCTCCGAAGCTTCGTAGAGGTTAGAAGAGCTTTCGCTGGGCGGCGCCGGGGGCGCGGTCGGCGACCTTCGCGAGGGCGGGATACTTCTCGAACATCGAGTCGGGCGCCGGACGCCGCCGTCCGGTCAGCGCGAGCTGGAGCTCCAGGGCGTTGGCCACGGCCTGGCCGCGGAAGTGGTTGTTGAGGATCGCGTAGGCGGCGCCCTCGCGCGAGGACGCCGCGACCCGCTCGGCCCGCTCTGCGGCGCGCCGCGCGCCGTCCCGGATGCGCTCGAGCCACGGCGCGAGCTCGCCGTCCGCGTAGAGATAGTTGTACCGCTCCTCGTTCGAGGTGTCCGGCCCGAACCACTTCGCCGCGTTCCGGCCGTGGAATCGGTAGTAGGCGACCGGCGACGTGACGCGATTGGTCGGGGGAAGGTTGTCGTGGAGATCCGGCTGATCGATGTTGACGAAGGCCGCGCTGCGCTCGGAGAGGAGCCGGGCTGTCTCGTCGGTGTCCCAGGACGCGTGGCGGAACTCGACGGCGAGCGGCAGCTCCCCGAAGCGGTCCAGGATCGCCTTCAGCCGGCCTCGGTTGTCGGCGGTCGCGTGAAAGGAGAACGGGAACTGTGCGAGCACCGCGCCGAGGCGGCCCGCATCCGCCAGCGGCCGCATCGCCTCGCGAAAGGCCTCGTCGTTCCCCGCGCCGGCCTCTTTCTCGTGCGTGAAGCCGCGGAAGAGCTTCGCGGTGAACCGGAAGCGCGGGTTGGCGCCGCCCGCGCGCCGCGCCCAGTCGGCCGTCTGGCGCGCGTCCGGGATCCGGTAGAAGGTCGAGTTGATCTCGTTCGTGTCGAAGAGCGCCGCCATCGCGGTGAGCCGGTCGAATCCTCGAGGCGGACGACTCGGATAGACGATGCCTTCCCAGTCCTCGTAGGACCAGCCGGCGGTGCCGACGCGGAGGAAGTTGTCAGCCGTCAGTTGTCAGTCAGTCAGGTCCGGAACCGACAGCTGAAAACTGACTCACTTCTTCTTCAGCGCCGCCGCGAAGTCGAAGCGGTCGGGATCGGTCGCGAGCCAGAACTGTCCCATCCCGGCGCTCTTCTTGTCGACCTGGAATCGCAGCATCCAGATGCCGTCCTCCCACGCCTTGCCGATCGGAGCGCTGAACGGGGCCTTGACGACCGTGCCCTTCGCGGGGACGGTCATCGAATCGTCGAAGACGGTGGACTTGAGACCCGAGGGCGAGACGGCGTCGACGCGCACGGCGACCTTGCGCGCCGACGCAACGGGTGGAAGATCGATCGAAGCCTCGACGCGCAAGCGCGGGTCCATGCCCTTCCGGATCGGGAAACCCTCGGGAGCGCTCTTCTTTCCGGAGGCGTCGGCGGGGAAGATCGCGAGCTCCGAGAGCGCGGGGCCGGGAAGGAATCCGGAGGCGTTGCCCTTGTCGTCGCGCACGCGGAAAGGGAAAACGATGTTGGCGGCGATGTCGATCGGCTGGCCGTTTCGCAGCGCCGGACGGAAGACCCAGGCCTTGACCGCGGTGAGCGTCGGCTCGACGAGCTGCTCGTGCGTCGTCCAGACGACCCGCGGATCCTGCACCGCGCCCGGTCTTGTCGATGCGGCCGATGAGAACGGCGTTGCCCTGTCCCGCGGCCTTCTGCAGGGCGTCGGGATAGACGGGCTTCTGCTCGCGCGTCAGCTCCGCGCCGCGTGTCTGGGCGAGGAGCGGCGCCGCGGCCGACAGCGCGGCCAGGAGAGCCGCAACGCCGAGAAGGCGCCTCACGCGACCGGCGCCTCGAGCGCGCGTCGGGCATGGTAGGAAGACCGCACGAGCGGGCCCGATTCCACGCGCAGGAATCCCATCGCCTCGCCTTCGACGCGGATGCGCTCGAACTCCTCGGGCGTGTAGTAGCGCTCGACGGGAAGGCGCTTTTCGTACGGCTGGAGATACTGGCCGACCGTCGCGATGTCGCAGCCGGCGGCGCGCAGATCGGCGAGCGTCGCCAGGAGCTCGTCGAGACTCTCGCCGAGACCCGCCATGAGGCCCGACTTGGTCTTCGTGGCGGAGCCGGTCCGCCGGCGCCGGGAGTCGGTGCGCGCGAGGAGCTCGAGCGACTGCTCGTAGCGCGCGTCGGGACGCACGCGCTTGTAGAGGCGCGGGACCGTCTCCGTATTGTGGTTCAGGACCTCGGGCTCCTCGGCGAGCACGATCTCGAGCGCGCCGGCATCGCCGCGGAAGTCGGGAATCAGGACCTCGACGGTGCAGCCCGGCAGGCGCCGGCGGATCGCACGGATCGTCGCCGCGAAATGCGCCGCGCCTCCGTCCGCGAGGTCGTCGCGGTTTACGGACGTGACGACGGCGTGGGAGAGGGACAGCTCCGCCGCCGCCTCCGCCACGCGCTCCGGCTCCTGCGGGTCGAGCGCGCCGGGCTTTCCCTTGCCGACCGCGCAGAAGCCGCAGTGGCGCGTGCAGACGTCGCCCATCAGCATGAACGTCGCCGTCCGCTCGCGCGCCCAGCACTCGTGGATGTTCGGGCAGCGCGCCTCCTCGCAGACCGTCACGAGCGAGAGCCGGCGCATCATCCGCCGGACCTCTTCGTACTCGCCCGTCGTGTTGGCGCGGACCTTCAACCACTCGGGTCTCTGGAGGCGGAGCGGCTTCCCGTCCGGCGCCGACGGAAGAGTCGGCAGATGCGAGCTCACGAAGGAATTATCTCCCGGCCGAAGACCGCGCCGAAGTGCGCGGCGACTCGTCCGGCGACCTCGTCGAGTGGCAGCGCGCGCCCGAGCTGACGCTCCATCGTCGTGACGCCGCCGTCGGTGATGCCGCAGGGCACGATGCCGCCGAAGAAGGGGAGCGGCTCGTTCGTGACGTTCAGCGCGAAGCCGTGCGTCGTGACCCAGCGCGAGATGTGGATGCCGATCGCGGCGATCTTGTCGTTGCCGACCCAGAGCGACGAGACGCGCTCGCGGAGCGGCGAGCGCTCGGCGGCGATCCCGAAGTCCTCGAGAGTCCGGCGCAGGACCTCCTCGAGATCGGTCACGTATCGTTTGACGTCGCGGCGGTCCGGGTCGAGATCGAGGATCGGATAGCCGACGAGCTGTCCCGGTCCATGGTACGTGATCTTGCCGCCGCGATCCGTTTCGACGACCGTGATTCCGAGCTCCGCGCAGCGGGCAGGTGGGAAAAGGACGTCGGCGCGCGAAGCGTTGCGGCCGAGCGTGAAGACGGGCTCGTGCTCGAGGAGAAACAGTGTCTCCTCGCTTCCGGCCTTGACCTCCTCGGCCGCCTGACGCTGGAGCGCGAGGCCGTCGGCATAGGCGATCCGGCCGAGCCAGCGGGCGCTCAGGATCGAGGCTTTCGTCACGGCTTCCACCGCGACAGTTTACTTCCGGGGTCTCGACCTAGTGGCCGAGGATGACGATGTCCTGGCCGGTCAGCCGATCGCTTCCGGGAAAGTATCCGAAGGAGATCCACTGCACGCGGAGTCCCGCCGCTTCCACGAAGGATTCGAAGATCGCACGATCGTAGGCGACGGCGGCGGTGGGACGCATCGCGCTGCGCCAGCGCACCGTCCCGGTCGGCGAGCCGTGAGGAAAGGCCCGGCGCACCGCCTCGCTCGGCGGCCCGCCGCGGCCGAAGAGGAATGCCGTGACGACCGCGCTCCGGCCCGGCCGGAGGACCCGTCGCGTCTCGGAGAGATAGTGCCGGGCCTCCGGCTCGAGAAGGTGCGTGAACACCGACTTGGCGATGACGAGACCGGCTTCGGCATCGCCCATCGGGAAGCGGCAGCTCGTGGCCGGCGGTCCCGATGAGTCTCCGTAGGGCGAGGCGACGCGGGCGATCTCGAACGCGAAGCGGCGGTCCTGCGCGAAACGCCGGCGACACCAGACGACCGAAGGCTCGTGGACGTCGAATCCGACGTAGCGGCGGCGCGCGCCGAGGCGTGGCCCGAGCTCCGCCGCCATCGCGCCGGCTCCGCATCCGATGTCGAGGACGTCATCTTCCGGGCTCAGAACGCCGATCTCGTCGAGCAGGGCCGCCATCTCGCGTGCCGAGCTTTCGAACTTCGAGACGGCTCCCGCGTGCCGGCGTAACCAGAGGGGCGGCAGCCGCCGTTTCTCGGTCGGCCGGCGGGCGGCCCAGTCGATTGGAGACGCGACCCAGAAGGCTGCGGTGCGCGCCGATCGCAGCCAGGTCGAGAGAGTCGTTGCCCTCCGGGGACCGCGAGATTCGCGCAAGGCGAGGAGAGTCTATGGCTCCCGAACAGCGCGTGCGAATTGGAATGCCCCGGGCGCCGCGTAGAGCAGGAGCACGGGGTCCCAGTACGGGATTCGATATCGCCAGACCACGATCATGGCGACGTGCGCCGCGAACGTGACCGCGAGAAAGGCGACCGAGAACGCGTCGATTCCCGGGACGTCCCGAGCCCCGGAGGAAACCACGAATCGCGAAGAGGGTCACCGATGCTCCAATGACCCCCACGACGACCACGATCCACCTCGGCCAGAAGAGCGGATCCGGATAGGGGCGAAGGAAGCTCCAGGCCTTTCGCGCAAGAAGGCGCATCCACCCGATGGGATCCTGCGATCGTTCTGCGATCGCCTTTCGGAAGAAGTAATGCGACCGCTCGGATCGCGACGTCATGCCGGCGCGATCGAGGGCCGCCGTCTCTCGCGAAAGATCGGAAAACGCCGCCCGGCTCCAGGCGTCGTACTCCGATCGAGTCCGGATATCGTAGAAACGCACGGCCCAGTCCGAGTTCCCCTGGTAGAACGCGCTGCCCGCGGCGTCGTTCACCGGAAGAAATTCGCCGAAGACGAGCAGGTTCCGGACCGTCCATGGCGAAAGCGCGAGCAGGAACCCCAGGAGAGCCGACGCGGCGAGCTGCCATCGCACGCGCGAGGGATATCGCCGATCGCCGAGCGGGGCGGCGAGAAAGGGAACGAGAAGAAGGGCCGTTGGGCGGGTCAGCGCGGCGAGAGCCGCGGCAATTCCCGCTCCGACGGCGAGATTGGAGGACGGCCGGTCGACGGCAACGAGCAGGAGGAAAGCGGACGTGATCAGGAGCAGGAGGAACAGGGGCTCGCTCTCGACGTCAAGCGAGAGGGAGATGAGACCCGGATGCAGCGCCGCGGCGATTCCCGTGGCGATCGCAACGTCCCGGCGGCGAAAGATTCGCGCCGAGAGCGACGCGAGCACGAGAACCGCGAGCGAGCCGACGGTGGCGTTGGCTGCTTTCGCCGCGCCGGCGCGTTCCGGATGGCCCAGAGTGACGAGGGCGAGGAAGAACGGATAGCCCGGTGCCCGGAAGTAGAAGGGCTCCGTCGTCTTCGGATAGCGCCCCGTTTCGACGAGCGCCCGGGCCGCGTATCGATACGCGCGGGCATCGCCAAACTCGGCCCGATCGCTCCCGACCCAGGCGATCGCCGCGAGGCGCGCCCCGAGCGCGAGGAGGAAGAGTGCGAGCGCGACCCCGCGAGGGAGCCGCGGGAACGCGCCGCCGCTACCCGAGGTCGAACTCTCCCTTCTCGAGCGTCTTCTTGACCGATGCCATGAACTTGTCGGCGTCGGCGCCGTCGATCAGGCGATGGTCGAAGGAGAGCGCGAGATAGCCGACCGTTCGGATGCCGAGCGCGTCGTTGCCGTGCTCGTCCGTGACGACGACCGGCCGCTTCTCGATCGTGCCGACGCCGAGGATCGCGACCTGCGGCTGCGGGATGATCGGCGTCCCGAAGAGCGAGCCGAAGACGCCCGGGTTCGTCACCGTGAACGTCCCGCCATGGATCTCCTCGGGCTTCAATTTCTTCGAGCGCGCGCGCTCGGCGAGATCCTGAGTCGCGCGGGCGAGCCCGAGGATCGACTTCTCGTCGGCGTTCTTGATGACCGGGACGATGAGACCCCAGTCGAGCGCCACCGCCATCCCGAGGTGGACGTCCTTGTGGTAGACGATGTTGTCCCCGTCGATCGACGCGTTGACCTGCGGGAACTCCTTCAGGGCCTGGATGGCCGCGCGGAAGATGAAGGGGAGATACGTCAGCTTGACGCCGTTCTTCGCGAGGAACGCTTCCTTGTTCTGATCGCGCAGCCGCGCGACGTTCGTGTAGTCCACGTGGAAGACGGTCGTCACGTGCGCCGACGTGCGCTTCGAGAGCGTCATGTTCTCGGCGGTGATCTTTCGGATCTTCGACATCGCGACGATCTCGTCGCGGTCCGTCGTCGCGAGCGCGGGACGCGACGGGGCCGGAGGCTCGGCGGGCGGAGGGACGGACGCGGGGGAGGGAGCGGCGACGGGCGGCCGCGAGGGCCGGAGCAGCGGCCGCTCCGGTCTTCCGGTTCTCGATGTAGGAGAGGATGTCGTTCTTCGTCACGCGGCTGTGGATCCCGGTGCCCTCGATCTCGCCGATCTGCACACCATGCTCCGAGGCAATCTTGCGCACGAGGGGCGACGAGCGCTGGCGCACTCGCTCCTCGAAGGACTCGACTCGCCCGGTCGCCGAGACGGGAGGAGCGGATGCCGGCGCGGCGGCGGGAGGCGGCGGGGCCACGGGAGGCGGGGCCGGAGCCGGGGCGGAGCGGGCCGCGGCTCGCGGCTTGACCTCGGGCTTCGGAGCGGGGGACGCGGCGGCAGCCGGCGGAGGCGGCGCGGCCTCGGGTTTCGGAGCGGGAGCCGGCGCGGCGGGTGCGGGAGCGGCCGCGGCTTTCTCGCCGGCCTCGCCGATCAGCGCCACGACCGTGTTGATCGCGACGGTCTGGCCTTCGGCCACTTTGATCTCCAGAAGCGTGCCGGCGGCGGGAGACGGGATCTCGGCGTCCACCTTGTCCGTCGAGATCTCGAAGATCGGCTCGTCCCGCTTGACCGGATCACCCACCTTCTTGAGCCATTTCGTGATCGTTCCCTCGGCGATCGACTCGCCCATCTGCGGCATGATGACTTCGGCGGCCATGGTCCTCCCTTTCGCCGTCAGCAGTTTAGGCGAAACCGGGCAGATGGGGAAATAGGTCCAGGCCATCTGCGCCCGCCGGCGTAGGCCGGTTCGGGGGCTTGACTTGAGCCTCTCCGAACCCCAAGACTGCCTGCTTCGGAAGCACCGGCTCACCCTCAACGGGAGATCCGTCTCTCCGCTTGGCGAAGGTTTCGTCCTCTGGCGAGGGAGGTTCGCATGACGACCGGAGCCCCGGTTTCTCGCTTCTTCCGCCTGGCAGCTCCGCTGGCTCTCGCCGTCTGGATCGGCGCCGGAGCCGCGGCTCTCGTGGCCGCCCCGACGAATACCCCGACCAAGACAAAGACCCCGACGAAGACGAAGACACCGACGCCCACGAAGACTCCGACCCCGACCCCGTCGAACACCCGGACGCCGAGCGTGACCAGGACGCCATCCCGTACGCCGACCCCCACGCCGACACCGGTCATCCCGCTGATTCTCACGAACCAGTGCTCCGATGATCCGGCGGTCGCGCGCGTCTGGAAGGTGCACAACTTCAATTCCTACGCGGTGCCGTTCACGTGGAAGGTCTACGGCATTCCGGTCTCGGGGACCGATCCGATCAGCTGGAATCCCTTCGTCCTGCAGCAGGGGACCGGAACCGCGGCGCCGAACGCCGACACGATCTTCGCCTCGCCGACGGTCAAGGGACCGAACCCGGCGGCGATCTTCTGGACCGACAAGCGATCGCCGCTCGGCTTCGGCTTCTGGCTTTCTCTCTCGACGACGGCCGCCTGCGCGAACCCCGTGAGCATCAACCCGCAGCCGGGCTCGAGCGTCAACATGGTGTCGGGAACGAGCTGGCCCGGCGGCGATCCGTTCCTGCAGCGGCAGAACGAGGGATCGGGAGCCTTCTCGACGCGCAACCCGCAGCACTTGATCGCGGGAGCCAACGACTATCGCTCGGTCGACATCCCGTTCCCGGCGGTTTCCAAGGACGAGGAGTACGCGGGCGACGCGTGGCTCGGGCTCTTCAAGTCCTTCGACGGCGGACAGACGTGGCAGAGCACGCTGCTCCCCGGCTTCCCGCAGGATCCGTCGCCGAGGGCAATGCCTTCCGGAGCGCCCTGGGCCTCGCGCCCGGTCAGTTCTTCGGCGCGGCAGCGGATCCCGTGGTGCGGGCGGGTGTCGCCGGCCTTTTCCACTACGCGGGCATCGTCTTCAACCGCTCCGACGGACCCCGACGGCAATCCCACGGAAGGCGCGCTCTTCGTCGCCACGTTGATCGACCTCAACAACAAGGAAAACGGGGACGCGACGAAGTCGACGGATCCCATCCGCCTCGTCGGCGTGTCGAAGGTCGAGTCCACGACACCGACGAACTTCATCGACAAGCCCGCCATGGCGGTGGACACCGCGCGGGGCGACCTGGCGCCGTGCTCTCTCAACGTTCCTCAGGGCGGCGGCTTCATCCCTCAGACGATCCCCGCGGGCAGGGTTTACGTTGCCTACTCCTCGTTCAGCGGAGCCGCAACGGGGCAGATCTTCCTGCGTACCTCGAGCGACTGCGGCCAGACCTGGGGTCCCGCGCTCCCGCTCTCGACTGCGTCCCAGCAGCTCAGTCAGGGGTCCTCGATCGGGGTAGATCCTGTGACGGGCAACGTGTTCGTCGCCTGGCGTCAGTTCGCGGTGGGAATGCCCGGCCAGATGGGCTACCAGCCGAATGCCATCAACGTGGTGAAGGTCACGGGCGGAGGCACGACCGCGGGACCGGTCATGGCGGTCCAGACGCTCGACTCCTACACCACACCCTTCGCGGAGAGCTTCTTCGATCAGGTCACGACGGAAGGAACCTTCCGGACGAACGCCTATCCGTCGCTCGCCATCGACGGCTCGGGCCGCGTCTATCTGGCGTGGGCGCAGCGCATGGCGTTGAACGGGGACTCCCGGATCATGCTCGCGACCTACAACGGGACGTCGTGGTCCGCGCCGACCTTCGTGGACAACAACCCCGTCGTCGACGAAGCGAACCCGAGCAACTCGTTTCCGCGCGGCCACCAGTTCATGCCGCAGGTCACGTTCAACGGCGGACGCCTGACGATCGTCTACTACGACCTGCGGCTCGATCACACGCTCGGTCTCTTCAACCCGGTTCCGGGATACCCGAAGGCCGACCCGCTCGGCCGGTTCGAGCTCGAGACACGATCGCCGTGCACCGAGACCCCGACGCCCTCGGCGCCCTGCGCCGGCGAGACGCAGCTGACGATGCCGCCCACCCTGGCGGGAGCTCCGGTCTTCACGCCGTTCATCAGCGATACGGCCTTCACGGACGGCGTGACGACCTATCCGGCCCTGACGCTGCGCCGGCATACGCTCGACATGCGCCTGGCCCAGGCGGGCGCGGGCGCCGCTCCGGTCTTCACGGCCAAGCGCCTCTCCAACTACAAGTTCGGAACGCGCGGCGACGAGGTCGGCAACATCGGGGCGCTCCAGCAGCTCCAGGTCAATCCGCCCAACCTGCCGATGTTCGGCCTGGGCACGGTGCCGTTCTTCAGCGACTACATCGACGTCCTCGGCGTTCCGTTCGTGCAGGCGTCCCCGGGAGGGCCGTGGAGCTTCAACACCGGAAACTCGAAGTCCGGGACGCAATTCGCGATCTGGACCAGCAATCAGGACGTCGTGCCGCCGTACAACTCCTCGACCGGCGAGGTGGACTGGACGCAGTACACGCCGCCCTTTTCCGCGGTCAACAACGGCGGCGCCAGCGTGTACGACGGCTCGGTGGTCCCGCCCTGCCTCGCTCCCTACGCCGGAAGCCGCAACCAGAACATCTATGGCGCCCTCATCACGCAGGACTTCGTCTTCTCCTCGCCCCAGAACTCGAAGCCGCTTTCGACGACGTTGCAGCGCGCCTTCGTGCTCGCGGCGCAGAACATGTCGAATTTCGACAAGACCTTCCGACTCGTGATCCAGAACCAGCCGGCGGGCGGCTGGGCGTCCTTCAAGGCGGGGACGAACGTGCCGCTCGCCGCGCCGTCGCCCGTCGTGACGACGCTCGACCTGGCCGTGGCGGCCCACTCCGTGGCGTCGCGATCGGTCTTCGCGACATCCTCGAGCCCGACGGCCAACGTCACGGTCGACATCGCGGAGACGTCCTCGCTGGGCGGGCCGCTCGTCGTCAACGGCCTGACGGGGTTCATCGTTCTCAACAGCGACGCGACCACGCCGGGTCTCGTGCCGCCGGACGGCGGCGGGTCGGATCCCGGGACGGTCGAGGTCTACAACCCGAATGTGACGAACCCGAACGTGACCAACCCCAACGTCACGAACCCGAATGTCACCAATCCGAACGTCACGAATCCGAACGTGACCAACCCCAATGTGACCAATCCCAACGTCACGAACCCCAACGTCACCAACGCGGACATCGCGAGCCTGAACCCGGCGAACCCGAACGTGACCAACCCGAACGTGACCAACCCCAACGTCACGAACCCGAACGTCACGAACGTGGATCCGACCAATCCCAACGTGACGAACCAGAGCGTTTCGGACACCGTGTACAACGTGTCGAGCGGCGCGAACACGTCCGCGTCGTACCGGATCGCTCTCGTCGGCAACGCTCCGCCCGGTGTGACGATCCAGCTCATCATCACGAAGACCTACAAGACCCCGTCGGTCCTCGACTGCCAGCTCTTCGAGCAGGACCACGAGCTGCTGCTCACCAACGTCGTCAATCCGGTCTTCCTGCCGCCGGGCTCCAACCTGAACGACCCGGCGACGTTCGACGGGTCGATTGGCAACGCGACGGTGGATCTGAGGCCAAACGAGTCGGCCACGATCATCCTGCGCGCCTTCAGCAACACGCCGCTGCCCAACGGGCTGACGCAGATCGCCCCCGTCGTCGTGGCGCAGGCCGCGAACACCAACGACCCGACCAACACGGTCGTGGCCGTAGGGCCGGGCGGCACGACGATCACCGGCGCGCTTCAGATCCTCACGACGTCGCTGCCCGACGCCATCGTCGGCGTGCCTTACACCGCCTCGCTCGTGGCCACCGGCGGGACGCCGAACGCCACTCCGAGCCCCCGCCGTATTCCTGGGATGTCTCCGGCGGGCCGCCGCCGGCCGGGATCAGCGTTCTCGGGTCGGGACTCGTCACGGGCACTCCGCTCGGACCGGCTGGCAGCACCGGCTTCATCCTGCACGTCTTCGACTCGGGCGATCCGACGGGAACCGCTCAGAGGGACATCAACATCCGTGTTTTCGATCCGCTCGTCTTCCCGCCGGCCACTCCTCCGGCTGGCACGGTCGGAACAGCCTACGGCGCAGGCGTGTCGGCCACGGGAGGCCACCCCCCGTACACCTTCGGCCTCGTCGGCGGCACGCTTCCTCAAGGGCTGGCGCTATCGGCCGGCGGCGCGATCACGGGATCGCCAACGGTGGCGGGCACGAGCAATCTCACGCTCCAGGTCAAGGATTCCGCAAACCCGCCGCAGGCGACGACGCAGAACGTCTCGATCACGATCAATCCCGTCGCGGCCTCGGGGATCTCGTTCACGACGCAGCCCCCGGCCAACGCCATCGGCGGCCAGAGCTTCAACGTGGTGGTCCACGTCCAGGACGCGACGGCGGCGCCCATCCCGGGAGCTCACGTGACGCTGTCGCTCGGCAGCACGCCCTGCGCCGGCGTCGAGATCGCGGGCGCGACGAGCAACACCACCGACACCGCGGGCGACGCGCCGTTCAGCCTCTCGCTCGATCGCGGCGGATGGGGCTACGCGTTCATCGCGAACGTGGCCGGCGCGCCGGTCGGCGTCTCGTCCAACGCCTTCAACGTCGAGGGCTTCTGCGGTACGGCCGGTCTCGCGGTGGTCGGACGGAACCAGCCCACGGTGACGAAGCTCGCCGACGGCCGCGTGCTCGTGGCGGGCGGAAGCAATGCGGGTGCCGCGCAGGCCTCGGCCGAAATCTACGACCCGGCGACGAGGACCTTCTCGGCCTCGACAGGTCGGATGAACGTATCGCGATTCGATGCCCAGGCCGTGCTCCTCGCCGACGGACGGGTTCTCATCGCCGGCGGGACCAACGGCGACGACCTCTCTTCCGCCGAGACCTTCGATCCGGCAACCGAAATGTTCACCCTGACGCAAGACGCAGGCCATTCGGTGACGTTCATGACGGCGGCGCGCCGGTCGTTCCAGATGACGCGTCTGGCCGACGGCCGCGTGCTCCTGACCGGAGGCTCGAACTCGGGCGCCGTGGCTTTGGGCTCGGCCGAGCTCTTCGATCCGAGCACGGGATTGTTCACGGCGACTCTCTCCCCGATGATCGCGGCGCGCGAGCTCCATACGGCGACGCTCCTCTCCAACGGGAACGTCGTGCTGGTGGGCGGCGCCGACTCTTCCGGAAACGTCGGCGTGATCGAGGAGTTCTCCCCCTCCCCCAGCGGAGACTCCTTCGGGTTCATCGGATCGATGGTCCAGCCGCGGAACTCCCACTCCGCGAACCGGCTCGCGTCGGGCAACGTGCTCATCGCGGGTGGCAATGCGCCGACATTCGGAACCGCCGCAACGACGGCGGCGGAGGTCGACGTGCCGTTCGTCGGGAGCGCCGCGACGGGTTCGCTCAACGCCGCGCGGATGTCGGCGCAGTCGGCCCTGCTGCCCGATGGCCGAGTGCTCGCCGCCGGTGGCTTCATCAACGGCGTTCCCCTCTCGACGGCGGAGGTCTACACGCCGACGAGCCCGACGCTCGGAACCTTCAGCGTCACGGGCAAGTCTCGCGACTCCGCGCGGCGGCGGCTCGGCCGTCGCGCTCAACGATGGGACCGTTCTCGTGGTGGGAAGCTCGGCGTTCGACCGGACGGCGGAGATCTTCTATCCGAGCGGCCCGATCTCGGCGACGGCCCCCGCGTTCTCCGAGTTCCCGCTTCCGGCGGGGGAGTCCAGTCCCCAGGCCATCGCGGCGGGGCCGGACAACGCGCTCTGGTTCACCGAGACGAACGCCGTCAAGATCGGCCGGGTCGACCCCACGGGCGCGATCAGCGAATTCTCGTCCGGACTGACGACATCCTGCCAGCCCTGGGGAATCGCGACGGGACCCGATGGGAACATCTGGTTCACCGAAGCCATCGGCGACAGCGTCACGAACCATCACGACCAGGTCGGCCGAGTCACCACGGGCGGGTTCATCTCGGAGTTCGTCGTGCCGGGCGAGTTGCACGTGCTTCTCGGCCTCGCCAACGGTCCGGACGGCAACCTCTACTTCGTCGAGAACAGCGGCGGTCCGAACTTCCTCAAGCGCCTGACGACCGGCATCACTCCGACCGCGAGCGACGTCGTCCTGAGCCCCTCGATCTGCCCGGTCACGGGATGCGACCCGCGTCAGGTGGTCACGGGACCGGACGGCAATCTCTGGGTGACCGACGGGATCAACGACCAAATCATTCGAATCTCTCCGTCGGGCACCACGGCCGCTTTCGCCGTCACCGCGAACAGCCGGCCCGAGGGAATCGCCGTAGGGCCCGAGGGCCGGATCTGGTTCACGATGCAGGACGCCAACCTGATCGGTGTCATCGACGCGACCGGGTTGAACTACACGAGCTACACGATCCCCACCGCCGGAAGCCAGCCGCAGTACATCGTGGCCGGGCCCGACGGAGCGCTGTGGTTCACCGAGCGGAACGGCAACAAGATCGGCCGGATCACGACCTCCGGGCTCGATCACCGAATACCCGATCCCGACGGACAGCCTCGCAGCCCTTCGGTATCGCGACGGGGCCCGACGGCGCGATCTGGTTCATCGAGCAGTCGACCAGCAAGATCGGCCGGCTCAAGTAGCCGGCCGGTCGGGCTCGCGGCGGTTTACTTGCCGCCGAGCCGCTTGCGGGCGTCCGCGAGGAGCGGGTCCTCGCCGCCGTCCTTGATCGCCACGAACGCCTTGTAGGACTCGGCGGCCGCGGGGCTCTTCAGGGCCTCGCGCGCGCGGCCGAGCCAGTAGACGGCGGGCGGCGCGTAGCGGACGGTCGGCCCTTCGTCGAGGAAGAGCGCCGTCGCCTCGCCGCGGCGCTTCGCGCAGGCCTCGAGTTCGCGGTCGGCGTCCGGATAGACCCCCGCTTCGAAGTACGCGCGGCCGAGGAGATATCGCCCCATCCAGGTGTCGGCGAGCTTCGTGGCGCCCTCGAGCACACGGATCGCATCGCGCGGCTTGTTCTGTTTGAGGCTGGCCTCCGCCTTGATGAGCTCGGCGTAGGCCTGCGGGTCCGGCTCGAGCCGCTGGGACAGCGCGCGCGCGATTTCGAGCGCCCGGGCGTCCTTGCCGGCCTCGAGGTACACCCGCGCCACGGGGTATTGGACGTTCTCGCCCTTGGCGAGCGAAACGGCGCGGTCGGCGGCGGCGAGGGCGGCGGCGGTCTGTGCCTGGGCGAGGCGCGCCTCGGCGAGCGCGACGAGCTTGACGGCCGCCGAGCCCGGGTCGGACGCGGCGACGTCGGCGTCGATTCCCTTCTCGAGGAGGGGGACCGCGTCGGCGGGTTTGCCCTGATGGAGCGCCAGGTCGGCCAGACCGAGCGCCGCATCCGACGCCCCGCGCGCATCGATCGCCGACGCCTTCTTCCAGGTATCGGCCGCGAGATCCGGGTGGCCCTGTGCGAGCTGCGAGAGCGCGAGACCGACGTAGGCCAGGACGAACCGCGGGTTCATCTGGATGACCTCGTTCTGCTCGCGGATCGCGGTCTCGAAATCCGAGGCGTACATCGCGTAGAGGCCGACGTTGTTTCGCTGCGGGACGTTCTTCGGATAGATCTCGATCGCGCGGCGGCCCTCGGCGAGGGATTTCGCCATGTCGCGCTTGTAGAAGTAGGCGAGCGCGAGGTTCGAGATGCCCGCGGTGTCCGCGGGGTAGCGCTGGACGAGCTGCCCGTACTCCTCGATGGCCTTATCGGGATCGCGCCGGACGATCAGGTAGTAGCCGCCGCGCGTCCGGAACTTTTCGCGATCGCTCATGCGATCGATCTTCGCCATCGCGAGCTGGTAGTACTTCTCGGCCTCGTCCTTGCGTCCCTGGTTCGAGTAGAGGACGGCGATGCCCGCGTACGCGCGGCCGAGATCCGGATCGCGCTCGATCGCCTTCAGGTAGTGGGGGACCGCCTCGTCGTACTTGCCGCCATACTGGAAGTCCTGGGCGAGCGCGTACTCGTGCGCCGCCTCGAGCGAGCCTGCCGTGTACGTCTCGGCGGCGGCGAGCTGAAGCGCCTTCGGCGTCGTATCGCCGAGGGCGGCGCGCAGGCCGGTCGCGAGCTTGGCGACGGAGCCGAGCACGGCGTCTTTGCTCGCTGCGGTCGCTTCTTCCGATCGGATCGCCTTTCCCGTCGTCGGATCGAGAGCATGCGCCTCGATTCGGTAGCCCGACCCGCTCGTCTCGATCGAGCCCGCCGTGACGACCTGAATCCCTTCGCGGACCGCCACGAGGCGGCCGAGCGCCTCGGTGAGGCTCGTCGCGCCGGGCTGCAGCTGCGCGGCGATCTTGCGCGCCTGGCCGCGGTTGTAGGTCGTCAGGAAGGAGGCGCCCTCGAGCGCGAGACCGAGCGATGGTTCGAGCGTGCCGTCGAAGACCGGGTCGCCGGTCTTGTTCACGAAGTCCGTGATGAGAACCGATTCCGGCTTGCGGGCGGCCTGCGGCGCCGAAGGCCTGAGACGGCCGCGCAGCCACCACCCGCCGAGGCCCAGCACGGCCACGATGACGAGCCCCGCGGCCGCCGGGCGGAGCCAGCGCCGCTTGTGGAGCTCGAACTTCATCGTGGTGTGGAACGTTCCCGACTCGAGGTCGGTCAGGATCTCCCGCACCGTCTGGTAGCGCGCGTTCGGGTCCACGGCGAGACAGCGCTCGAGGATCTTCTCGACGTAGCCGGGGATCTGCGGATTGAGCTCGCGCGGCGGACGCGGCGGCTTCTGGAGCCGCTGGATCATGACCTCGTAGACCGAGTTGCCGCCGTAGGGCACGGATCCCGTGACCATCTCGTAGAGGATGATTCCGAGCGAGTAGATGTCCGAGCGCGGGCCCGCCGGCTCGCCCTTCACCTGCTCGGGAGACATGTAGTAGGGCGTGCCGACGACGGCGCCGGTCTGGGTCATGCCGGACTGCTCGAGCGTCTTGGCCAGGCCGAAGTCGGTCAGGTAGACGTGATCGCCAGACCCGAGCATGACGTTCTGCGGCTTCAGGTCGCGGTGGACGACGCCCTGTTCGTGCGCCGCTTCCAGCCCTTCGCAGACCTGCTTGAAGATCTTGAGGACGCGCTCCATCGGCAGGTGGCGCTCGCGCTTCAGGAGGGACGCGAGGTCTCCCCCGGCGATGAACTGCATCGTGAGGTACTGCACGCCGTCGGCCTCGCCGAGGTCGTAGACGCGCAGGACGTTGCGGTGCGTGACCTTGCTCGAGAGCTGGATCTCGCGCTTGAATCGCTCGAGGACCATCGCGTTCTCGGCGATGTCGTTCCGGATGAGCTTGAGCGCCACCTCGCGCGAGAGATCGACGTCGTCGACCTGGTAGACCGTCCCCATGCCGCCGCGCCCGAGCAGGTGCCGGACCCGGTAACGCCTGCCGATCTCGAACCCCGGCGGCAGCGACAGCGAGGGGGAAGAGAGGGCCTGTCCCGGCCGCGCCTGCTGGAGGTCCTTCAAGCTCTTGGGCGCCGCCATCGTCGGCATCGCGTCGGGGGACGAGGCGACGGTCTTTTCGCCCGGATCCGAGAGATCGCCGGAGCACTGGAGGCAGAGGGCCGTGCCCTCCGGATTGGGCGTGTGGCAGTCAGGGCAGATCATGAATCCGGACCGTCGATGATTTTAGCGTGCCGGGGAAGCCCACCGCCGATTTCCCTGCGCCGTCTGGCGTAGGCGGGATCGAAGGGTTCAGTGTGACACAATCCGCCGCGGGTGGGCGATTGGGCGGTTTAGCCGGTACTTCACCGGCTGGTCAAGTCCACATCTGAAGGAGATCTGATGTCGCGTTGCTCCGCGGCTCTCGGTACCCGAGTATCTCGACGTCCGGTCAACGGGGCGACGCCGCGGCTCGTCGTGATCGCCGCGGCGATCACGCTCTTGCGCACCGGCACGCTCGTTGCGCAGCCGGTGGCGGGCCAGAACATCAACATGGTGTCGGGCACGCAGTGGCCGGGAGGCGATCCGTTCCTTCAGCGCCAGAACGAGCCTTCCCTCGCGGTCTCGTCGCGAAATCCGCTCCACCTGCTGGCGGGAGCCAACGACTATCGCACGGTGGATTTGCCGACGTCCGACACGGTTCCCGGATCTCTGGCGGGCGACGCCTGGCTCGGGGTCTTCAAGTCCTTCGATGGAGGCCTGTCCTGGCAGAGCTATCTCCACCCGGGTTATCCCCAGGACCAGTCGGCCGCCGGGCTCGCCTCGGGCCTGAAGGCGTACAACGCCGCCGCGGACCCAACGGTGCGGGCCGGCACGGGCGGGATCTTCTATTACAGCGGCATCGCCTTCAATCGCGGCACCAACAACGGCGCGGTCTTCGTCTCGACCTTCTTCGACACGAACCAGAAGGAGAACGGGGCGGCCCCGCAGGGGACCGACGCGATTCGCTACCAGAGCACGACCCTCGTGGACACGGGGACCTCCGGGCAATTTCTCGACAAGACGTGGATCGCGGTCGACATTCCGCGATCCGGAGGCGGGACCTGTACGTTCACCGGTCTGACCGGGCCGCAGGCGATCAAGGCGGGCAACGTCTACCTGGTCTGGAGCCGCTTCACCGGGAGCCAGAGCACCAAGATCATGTTCACGCGCTCGCTCGACTGCGGGAAGACCTGGTCGAACCCGATCAAGCTGTCGGAATCGAGCTCGGTCAACCAGGGAACCAACCTGGCGATCGATCCGTCGAGCGGAAAGGTCTACGCCGCCTGGCGGCAATTCGCGACGTCGAGCAACCCGGACTCGATTCTCGTCGCGCGCTCCGACGATTTCGGGGCGAGTTTCCCCTCGAAGAACACTTCGACGGTGTCGACGATCGCTCCGTTCGACCAGGCGATGTCCGGCACGCGGTTCCGCACGAACGCGCTGCCGTCGATCGCCGCGTCCGTCGACGCCGGCGGCAACGGGCGCGTCCACGTGGCCTGGGCGCAGCGCACGGGCGCCAGCCAGGATGCGCGCATCGTCGTCTCCACGTCCTCGAATTCCGGTAAGTCCTGGAGCGCCCCGACCCCGGTCGATTCCGGACCCCTGCTCGACGATTCGGGCAATCAGTTCTCGCGCGGGCACCAGTTCATGCCGCAGCTCACGTTCGCGGCGGGCCGCCTCATGGTCGTCTACTACGACCAGCGGCTCGACCATACGCTCTCGCTCTTCCAGCCCACGAATCCCTTCGTGCCGGACGCCCAGGGGCGGTTCTATCTCCGCACGCAGGCCTTCCGGGGCGAGCTCGAAGGCGCAGGCGGCACGAATCAGGTGTTCACGCTCTTCATCGACGACGATGCGACGATCCTCACGAAGCGCCGCCACACCGTCGACCTGCGCGCGGCGGAGGCCATGCCGGCGGCGAACCCGTCCTTCGTTTCGGCGAGCGTCTCGCAATACCGCATGGGCCTCTGGGCCATGGGCGACGACGGGATCTTCCGAGACGACGAGAACGAGGAGATCAGCCCGCAGCCGCCCGACCACGTGTACCAGCTCCAGGTCAACGCGCCGAATCTCCCGATGTTCTCCCAGGGTGCGGTGCCGTTTCTCGGGGACTACATCGACGTCTCCGGTCAGACGTTCGCCGTGAATCCCGCGACGGGACTCTGGACCTTCAACACGTCGGCTTCCGCGCCGCCCGTTTTCTTCGCCTCTTGGACGGACAACCGCGATGTCGTGCCGCCGATCGATCCGAACACCGGCTTCGTGGACTGGTCCAAATACACGCCGCCCGCATCGGCGACGAACCTCGGGGACGGGACGAGCGCGAGCATCCTCGACCCGACGCAGAAAGTCCCCCTGTGCCAGAACGCGTTCACGGGCAGCCGCAACCAGAACATCTACCTGAGCCGGATCACCGAGGGCCTTCTCGTCGGCTCCCCGCAGGACGCCAAGCCGCTGTTGCCGGCCCCGAAACAGCGCGCCTTCGTCGTCACCGTGCAGAACATGACGGCGCAGGATCGCGTGGTCACGCTCAGCATCGCGCCGGGCCCCGGCGTGTCGGCCTCGTTTCAGCAGGGATCGCCCGCGCTTTCGCTGACGGGCCTGAGCGTCGGCTCCCGGTCGGGCATCGCCCGGCCGGTGTTCGCGAGCTCGGCAAACGCCGCCGGAACGCTGACCGTCAACGTGACCGAGACGACGCCCCTTTGCAACCCCTGCCTCTCCGGCTCCGTGATCCTGAACCCGGAGGGCTCCGTGACGCCGCTCGCGCAACCCGACGGTTCCACGGTGGACGTCGGAAGCGTCGAGGTCTACACGCCGTCCTTCGCGATCTGGAACCCGGGCAACAATCCCGGCAATCCGGACAACCCGAATCCCTACGTGAACGTCACGAACCCGAACGTGAATCTGCTCAATCCCAACATCTCGAACCCGAACATCTCGAATCCCAACATCTCGAACGCGGATCCGGCGATCTACAACATCGCGAACCCCAACATCTCCAACCCGAACATTTCGAACCCGAACATCTCGAACGTCGGGGTCGCCAACGTGAGCCCGGCGATTCAGAGCATTTCGAACCCGAACATCTCGAATCCGAACATCTCCAACACGACGGCCGCCAATCCCAACATTTCGAACCCGAACATTTCGAACCCGAACATCTCGAATCCGAACATTTCGAACGCCCCGTACACGGACGCGAATTACGCCGTGGTCAACACCGGAAACACGACGCACTCGTACCGCATCGCGCTCTACGGCAACAATCCCAACGCCGTTCCGCTGAAGGTCATCGCGACCAAGAACTCCCAGACGCCGGTCGCGGTCGGGTGCACGCTGCAGAGTCTGCCGCAGAGCACGGTCCTGACGGAGGCGGACGGCAACCTCGCGGGGACGCTCGCCGACGCGACGAACCCGGACATCGCGGACGGGAGCGCGAACAACGCGACCGTGTCGATCGCGCCCGGCGAGACGGTGTTTCTGACGCTTCGGGGCCAGCTCTCGCACGACGACATGGTCGAGCTGACCCGGCATCTGACGCCCGTCATTACCGCACACGGCGCCAACACGGGGGCGGCCTTCTCGGACTTCGCGCTTCTGCTTTCGATCCAGACGGCGGGCGGGACGACGCTTCCGGCGGCCGTCGTCGGAACGCCGTACAGCACCACGCTGCAGGCGGTCGGCGGCACGGCGCCCGTGACCTGGACGCTCGTCTCGGGCTCACTGCCCGACGGTCTGACGCTCGTGCCCGGCGGCACGATCTCCGGGACGCCGATCGGCTCCGGCACCTTCGCGTTCACCATCCAGGTTGCCGACTCGACGCCGGTCAATCCGCAGACGGCGTCGCAGACGTTCCAGCTGATCGTGGCGGCGAGGAAAACGACGACGTCGGTGTCGCTCGCGCCGGCTTCGGTGCTCGTCAATCAGAGCAGCACGGCGACCGTGACCGTCACCGACACGGAATCGACGGGAACCGCCGCAGTTCCAGCCGGAACCGTGACGGTCGGCGGCGCCGGCGTCACGGGCGGCGCCTGCAACCTCTCTCAATCCGCGGCCAATCAGTCGACCTGTACCGCTCCGGTGTCCGCCGCAGCGGCCGGCTCGTACCCGATCACGGCGAGCTACCCGGCCGACGCGGTGCATCAGGCGTCGTCAGGCGGCGCCAACCTGACCGTCACCGCGCTGACGACTTCGACCGGCATCGGGTTCTCGAGCCCGACCGTCGTCGTCGGCCAGCCCTCGACGGTGACGGTGACCGTGACGAACACGGCGGCCGGCGCCACGATGGCGCCCACGGGCTCGGTGTCGTTCAGCTCGTCCGTGCCCACGGACATGTTCAGCCCGGCCGCGAGCTGCGCGCTGTCCTCGGGCGGCGGGACCGCGGCCACGTGCTCCGTCTCGGTGACCGCCGCCTCGGCGAGCCCCCACGTCATCACGGCCAACTACGCCGGCGTGTCGGGCGTCTTCCAGACGAGCACGACGACCCTGACACTGCAGGTGAGCAAGCGCGGCACCACGACGAGCGTCTCCGTGTCGCCGAACCCCGGGATGGCCGGCCAGGCGGCGACGGTCTCCGTGACGGTCACCGACGTCGAGGCCGCCGGAACGAAGTCGAGTCCGTCGGGGACCGTGAGTTTCTCCTCCTCGAGCGCCGATTCGTTCGGCAGCGGCGCGTCCTGCGCGCTCGTCGCCGGCGCGGCCGGCGTCTCGAGCTGCTCGGTCGCGGTGACCGGCACGGCCGTCGGCGTGCGCTCGATCTCGGCGAGCTACGCGGGCAGCGGCGCGCACCTCGCGAGCGGCGGCTCGGGTCCCTGGAGCGTCCGCGGCAACTCCGTCACCGTCGTGTCTTCCGACGCGCCGGATCCTTCGGCGTCCGGGCAGGCGGTCACGGTCTCCGTTGCGGTGACGGCTGCGGTCCCGGCCGCCGGGACACCCACGGGATCGGTGACGGTCACGGTCAACGACGGCACGGCTCAGAGCTGCGTCGCGACTCTGACGGCGGGGGCGGGCTCCTGCTCGCTGACGCTCTCGGTCCTCGGGAGCTGGACGCTCACCGCGACCTATTCGGGAGATGTCAATTTCAACCCGAGCATGGGAGCGGCGCCGCACACGGTCTCCGTGCCCCCCTTCACATTCGTGGGCTTCCAAAACCCGCTCGCGACCGCCGGCACGCTCTCGAACCCGAGCTCTTCTCCCCAGCAGAATCTCGGTTCGGCGGTGCCGGTCAAGTGGCAGCTCTTCAACTCCGCGGGCGCGAACGTCACGGATCTTGCGACCGCCGTATCGTTGAGCGCGATCGTGAACACCACCTGCTCGGGCGCGCCGACCGGAACGAGCGTCCTCCTGTACTCGCCGACGACCGGTGCCAAGGGCGGAAGCACCTTCCGTTCGTCGAGCTCGGGATTCATCTTCAACTGGGATACGTCGACCGGCGCTCCGACCGGGAAGGGGTGCTACACGATCATGCTGCAGCTCTCCGACGGGTCCGCGCCGAAGGCCACGACGCTGCGGCTGAAGTAGACCCGGAGAGGGGAGGCGGGCCTCAGCGACCGCCTCCGTCTCTACCTGTCGCCCAGCCGGCGCTTCGCGTCCGCCGCGAGCGGATCGCCGTCGGTCGGCCGGAACGCGAGGAAGCTCTTGAAGGCGTCGGCCGCGCCCGGGCTCTTGAGGCCTTCGCGCGCGAGACCGAGATCATAGAAGACCGGTGGGAACACGCGGAAACTCGGTGATTCGTCGAGGAAGAGCGCGGTGGCCTCGCCGCGGCGCTTCAGGCAGTTCTCCAGTTCGGCGTCGGCCTCGGGGAAGGCCCTGGCGCCGAGATACGACTTCCCGAGATCGAGCCGTCCCGCCCACGTGTCCGCGATCTTCTTGGCGGCCTGGAAGCGCCGCAGAGCATCGGCGGGCCGGTTACGCGCGAGCTCCGATTCGCCCCGGATCAGCTCGGCGTAGGCCTGCGGGTCGGGCTCGAGCCGCGCTCCGAGCTCCGTCGCGAGTGAGAGAGCCTTCGCCTCCCGTCCCGTGGCCAGGTAGACCTGCGCGGCCGGATAAAGGACGTTCTCCCCGCGGGCTTTCGCGATCGCTTTCTCGGCGGCCGCCACCGCCGCCGCGGAATCCTTGAGACCCAGGCGCGCCTGTGCCAGCGCGACGAGCTTCGCCGCCGCGGCGTCGGCGTCCTCGTTCGCCGTATCGGCCTCGATGCCCTTCTCGAGGATCGGCGCCGCTTCGTCCGGGCGACCCTGCGTCAGCGCGATGTCGGCCAGGCCCATGGCGGCGAGCGAGGCGCCGCGCGCGTCGATCGCGGCGGCCCGCTGGTAGGTCTCCGCCGCCTGGTCCGGATGGCCGAGCGCGAGCTGCGAGAGGGCCTTGCCCACGTAGGCCAGGACGAATTTCGGGTTGAGGCGGAGCACCTCGTCCTGCTCTCGAATCGCGGTCTGGAAATCTCCCGCGTACATCGCGTAGAGCCCGAGGTTGTTCCGCTGCGGCACGTTCTTGGGATAGGCGTCGACGGCGCGCCGCGCCTCCTGGAGGGCGCGTGGCATGTCGCGGCGGAGGAAGTAAGCGAAGGCCAGGTTCGCGATCCCGGCCGTGTCGGCGGGGTACTGCTTGACGAGCGCGCTGAATTCCTCGATGGCGTTGTCGGGATTCCGGACGAGCAGGTAATAGCCGCCGCGCGTGCGGTATTTCTCGCGCTCGCTCATGCGGTCGATCCGGGACAGTGCCTGCTTGTAGTAGCTCTCGGCTTCCGAACGCTGGCCCCGGTTGCTCTCGACCGCCGCGAGGCCGGCGTAGGCGCGGCCGAGGTTGGCGTCGAGGTCCAGAGCCTTGCGATAGCCCCGGATCGCTTCGTCCCACTTGCCGTCCCACTGGAGATTCTGGGCGATCGCATACTCGTGCGCCGCCTCGACCGAGCCGGCCGTGTACGTCTCGGCCGCCGCGAGTTGCGTCGACTCGGGGGTGGCGTCGCCGAGGGCCCGGCGGACCTTGGCAGCGAGCCGGGCGACGGTGGCGAGCACGGCCTCCTTGCCGGACGCCTGCTCCTCGTCGCTCGCGATCGTCTTGCCGGTCGCCGCTTCGACCGCGCGGACCGAGACGGAATAGCCGTCCCCCCGCTTGTCGACGGATCCCGCGGTGACGACGTTGACGCCTTCCCGGACCGCGACGAGGCGTGCGAGAGTCTGGTCGAGTCCCGTCGCTCCCGGTTGAAGCTGGGAGGCGACCTTCCTGGCCGCATTGCGGTTGTAAGAGCTGACGAACGACGCGCCCTCGAGCGCGAGCGTGAAGGCGGGCTCGAGGGTCCCGTCGAACACGGGCTCTCCGGTGTGGTTGGCGAAGTCGGCGACGAGCACGGACTGTGTTTTCTGGACGACCGGCCGGGCGCTGCGTCCGCGGCGATAGAGCCAGAACCCTCCGCCGGCGAGGAGTACGGCGATCGCCAGAGCGGCGGCCGCCGGTCTCAGCCAGCGCCGCCGATGGATCGCGTAGCGAAGCGTTGGCCGGAAGGAGCCGCTGTCGAGGTCCGCCAGAATCTCGCCGACGTTCTGGTACCGCAGCGTCGGGTCGATCGCCAGGCAACGGTCCATGATCTTCTGGAGGTATCCGGGGATCTCGGGATTGAGCTCGGTGGCGCGGCGCGGCGGCTTCTGAACCCGCGCGACCATCACCTCGAACACCGACTTGCCCGTGAAGGGCACGACGCCGGTGAGCATCTCGTACAGGATGATCCCCATCGAGTAGATGTCCGACTGCGGGCCCACCGGCAGGCCCTTCACCTGCTCGGGGGACATGTAGTTGGGCGTTCCGATGACCGCGCCCGTCTGCGTCACGCCCGTCTGCTCGGACGTCTTGGCGAGCCCGAAGTCCATCAGGTAGACGTGATCTTCGGCGTTGATCATGACGTTCTGCGGCTTCAGGTCTCGGTGAATGACTCCCTTCTCGTGGGCCGCCTGGAGGCCTTCGCAGATCTGACGAAAGATCGTGAGGGTCCGGGCGATCGGAACGCGCTTCTCGCGTTTCAGGAGGCCCGCGAGGTCGTCGCCCTCGACATACTCCATCGTGAGGTACCGGATCCCCTCGGTTTGACCGAGGTCGAAGACTCGCAGGACGTTGCGATGCGTGACCTTGCTCGAGAGCTGGATCTCGCGCTTGAAGCGCTCGAGGGTCTCGGGGCTGTTGGCGATCTCCCCGCGGATGAGTTCAGGGCGACGTCCCGGTCGAGCTCGCGGTCGTGAACGCGGTAGACCGCTCCCATGCCGCCCACTCCGAGAAGCCGGATGACCTTGTATCGGTGGCCGATCTCGACCCCTTCCGGCATCACCAGGGAGACGGGCGTCGAGTAGAGAGCCTGTCCCTTCGCCCACTCCTGAAAGTTGGAAGGTGGGGTGATGGTCTGCATGGCTTCGTGGTCGGAGTCCGTCCCGGAATTCGAGAGTCGGATCGCGAGCCCTCCGGAGCACTTCAGGCAAACGACCGCCCCCTCGGCGTTTGGAGTCTTGCAGGTTGGGCAGATCATGCGACGCGGCCGCCGCGGATTCTACTTTGCCCGACCGGCGGCCCGTTCGGAGCCACCGTTGACCGGCCCGGCGCCACCGTTGGCCGGCGAGGCGGCGTCGATAGCGCGCCGGGCCCGTAGGCTCTCGCGTGGAGAAGGAGAACGACATGACTTCGCCGTCGTCCGAAGAAGGCCAGCGAAACTCGAGACTCGTCGGAGGCGCTCTGCTCCTGCTCGTCGGGTCGCTGCTCGTGGCGAAGAACTTCGGTTACGTCCACGCGGGACGGATCGTCGACTACTGGCCGCTCCTTCTCGTCTGGGTCGGCGCGACGCGCATCCTCGCTCCGAAGCGCGGCCGCCACCTCGTCTCCGGCGCGATCCTCGTCGGGCTCGGCGCGCTGCTTCTGGCCGATCGGTTCGACTGGATGGACCTCTCGATGCGCGACTTCTGGCCCATCGCCTGCGTGATCGCGGGGTTCGCGATGATCGCGGAGGGGATGTTCGCTCGGAAGCGCGACGCCGGCGGCGCCATTGGAGGCCAATCGTGACGGACCGATCGCCGCGGCTCGGCGGCCGCTTCCTGGCCGGCGCGATCCTGATCGTTCTCGGCGTTCTCTTCCTGCTGGACAACCTCGGTCTGATCGAGGCGCGCGAGGTCATTCGCTTCTGGCCCGTCGTCCTGATCGTCCTGGGCGTCACGAGGCTCTTCTCGCGGCGGCGCCCGGAGGATCGCGCCGGCGGCCTCGTGCTCCTCTTCCTCGGCGCGATCTTCCTGCTGCGTGCGCTGCACGTGTCCTGGTTCCGGATGCGCTCGGCGTGGCCGCTGCTCCTCGTCCTGATCGGCGCGACCCTCATCTGGCAGGCGTTCCGCGGCCGCACGGCGGCGGCAGCGGCGCAGACGCCGTCCGGCCCGCCGTCGGATCCGGATGCGGCGTCCCCGTCGCCGAAGCCATCCGCGCCCGGGCCCGGGCCGAGCGAACGGGCGGCGCAGGGAGCGCTGGCCGGCTTCGTGGCGACGCGCGGCTTCCGGGGCGATCCGGAGGCGCGCGACTCGGTCCTGTCGGAGTTCGCGCTCATGGGCGGCGGAGAGCTCGTCGTCCACTCGCAGGATTTTCGCGGGGGAGAGGTCACCGCGATCATGGGCGGCTTCGAGATCGACCTTCGCGGCGCCCAGATCCAGGGAGATTCGGCCACGATCGAGATCTTCACGCTCTTCGGGGGCATCGAGCTGAAGGTGCCGCAGGACTGGTACGTGGTCCTGCAGGGCACCCCCATCCTCGGCATGTTCGCCAACACCGCGAAACCTCTGCCCGAGTCCGCCGGGCCGCGCAAGAAGCTCATCCTCAAGGGCGCCGCGATCATGGGCGGCGTCGAGGTGAAGAACTGACCGGCGCCGGGATGCCGGGAACGGGAGCGTCCTAGCGATGCATCCGATCCTGGCGCGGCGCGGCCGGCTCCTCCCGTATCTCGCGGCGTCGGCGCCGCTCGCCGCGGTGCTGACGGCCCTTCTCGCGGGCGGCGGGCGAATGCCGGTCGGCGAAGCGGCCGCGGTGGCGATCCCGCTGACGATCCTCTCCGCCTTTCTTTCCCTGTCGGCCTTCTATCCATGCCGCGCGATGCCGCTCGAGAGCGGCCGGTGGGCGCGCCTCTTCGCGACGCACGGGACGGCGGCGCTGCTCGTCTCGGCCTTCTGGGTGTTCCTCGGGGCGGGCTTCGCGAGGCTGCTCGCCGAGGTGCCGGCGTTCTCCGACCTCACGGATCTCTACGAGCTCCAGGTGCCCGCTCTCTTCGCCGCGGGCATCCTCCTCTATCTCCTCTCGGCCGGGCTGCACTACGTACTGATCTCCTTCGAGGCCGCGCGCGAGCGCGAGCGCAGGGAGGCGGAGCTCGAGCTGCTGGCGCGCGAGGCCGAGCTCCACGCGTTGAAGGCCCGCATCCAGCCGCACTTTCTCTACAACAGCCTGAACGCCGTCAGCGGTCTGATCGGGAGCGATCCGGACGCCGCGCGCCGCATGTGCATCGAGCTCGCGGAATTCCTGCGTCAGAGCCTGGCGGCGGGCGAGCGGCCGGCGATCTCCGTCGGCGAAGAGCTGTCCCTCGTGAGACATTACCTGGATGTCGAGCGGATCCGGTTCGGGCGCCGCCTCGCGGTCGAGGAGGACATCGAGGCGTCGGGGCAGAATTGCCTCGTGCCGCCGCTCCTCCTGCAGCCGCTCGTCGAGAACGCCGTGGTGCACGGGATCGCGACGCTCGTCGAGGGGGGCACGGTGAGGCTCGAGGCCCGCCGGGCCGGCAACCGGCTGCGGATCGTCGTCGAGAATCCCTTCGATCCGGAGTCGCCGGCGCGCCCGCGCAGCGGGCTCGGGCTGAAGATCGTGCGCGACCGGCTCGAGGCGCTCTACGGCGCCGACGCCATCTTCGCGGCGAAGCGGCTCGATGGCCGCCATCTGGCCATCATCTCGGTCCCGGCGCGCGTCGAAGGGACGGCGTGACGGACGAGGTCCGCGTGCTCGTCGTGGACGACGAGGAGCCGGCGCGGGCGCTGCTCGGAGAGCTCCTCTCGCGCGCGCCGGGAGTCCGCGTCGCGGGCCTCTGCGCCAATGGCCTCGAGGCCCTGCGCGTCGCCGCGCAGGAGCGGCCCGACGCGGTCTTCCTGGACATCGAGATGCCGCGCCTCGACGGGTTCGAGGTCATGGAGCTCCTCGATCCGTCGATCGCCGTTGTGCTCGTCACCGCCTACGATCAGTACGCCGTCAAAGCGTTCGAGGTGGAGGCGGTGGATTACGTGCTCAAACCGTTCCGGCCCGAGCGCCTGCTCGAAGCCCTGGCCCGCGCCCGAGAGCGCGCCCGGCAGCGCCGCCGGCCGGATCCCGCGAAGCTCTCGGCGGCTCTGCGTCCCGCCGGAACGTGGGCGTCGCGGCTCGCGGTCCGCGACGGCGCCGATGTCCACGTGATCCCGATCGGCAAGCTCGACTACGTCGAGGCGCAGGACGATGGCGTCGTCGTCAAGTCGGAGGGGAAGACCTATCGCAAGGCCCAGACGCTCGCCTCGCTCGCCGAGACGCTCGATCCCCGCCGATTCCTGCGCGTGCACCGGTCCTACCTCGTGGCGCTCGACCGCATCCGGCGCGTCGCGCTCTACTCGAAGAACAGCCACGTGGCGATCCTCGCCGACGGGACGCGCATCCCGGTGAGCCGCGAGGGCCACGCGCGGCTCAAGGAGATTCTGGAGGGACCGCAGAAGCCGGGCTGACCCGCCTTCGGGTCATCCTGAGCGAAGCGAAGGATCCCGAGTTCGGCAGGCTCCGCGCCGGACGGCATCTTCGGCGGAGAAGCCCGGGATCCCTCGTCGAAGACTCCTCGGGCTGACGGATGGGAATCCGTCACTCCTTAGCGTCTTTCCGTCCGGCGTTCAAGCCATCCCAGTTCAGGATCGCGTTGAAGACGAGAAACTCGCTGCCGCGGGTCTCGCCGCGCCAGAACGGGTTGTTCGAGAAGAGCACCACGTGTCCCTTCTCGAGCGGGACGTCCACGACCGCGGGATGCTGGGCGATCTCGCTGCCTCCCTCGAGCAGGCCCGAGACGAGCAGGTCCTTCGCGTCGCCGTACCGCAGAGGCACGCGCGGCCGGTACGCGGGCGGGATGACGAAGGGATTGTTGCGGCGCTGCTCGTCCGTGAGCGGCAGCGCCTCCCACGGCTCGGCCTTGGGCGGTTCGGGGGCCTCCGCGACCGGGCGGCCCACCACGAAATCGGGATCGTCCGACGTGCCGCGGCCCGTCGCCCGCTCCTTCTGATCGGGGAACCGCCGGTTGCCGCGCCGGCCCGCCACGTTGGAGAGGTTGAAGATCGGCCCGTCGAAGGAAAAGATCGCCGGGCTCTCGGGATAGCCGTACGCGATCGGGGAGGTGCCGTCCACGAGCTTCGCGCGCACGACGCTGCCGGTCAGCTTGAGCTTCTCGCTGTCGGCGACCGAGACGCCCGGCGCGAGGCCGTACTCGACGGCGAGCTCGGAGGTGTCCATGGCGGTCGACGAGGAGGCCGCCGTCCCCGACGAACCGGCGCAGGTTCGCGACGCCGGAGAGATCCGAGCCCGGGCCGCATGTCGTCGGTCGCGTCCGGTCGTGCCGAGATTCGGCGTGAGGTCCGTCGTCTTCCACGGGATCGGGTTGCCCCACATCGGCATGCCCTGGATGGTCAGGCGCGACCCGATTCCCGTCGGCGGGAACACGATCACGTCGTAGCGCGACTTGAGGTCCGGCGTCTTCGCGACGACCTGCGTCGAGATGTACTCGAACGGGATCTTGCGCATGTCGAACGCCTGGCGCCACCAGCCCTCGTCCTGCGTCCAGATCCACGTGTGGAGGAGGGCGATGCGCGGCGCGTGGAGCGGGTGCGTCGCGACCTTCGGCGCCGCGGGCAGCGCCGTGACGCGCAGGCCGAGCTCGGAGGCGGCGCGCGAGAGCTCCTCGCGGTCCGCGTCGCGGATGAGGAACGAGCCGCGCGCGAACTTCCGGCCCGCCGCGTCGAACGGCTCCTCCGCCGCCTCGAAGGTCGCCTTCGGGAATCGGTAGCGCAGCGTCGCCAGGGCCGAGTCGGCGTTGTGGTTGACGGCGAAGACCGTCCCGTCGCCCTGCAGGCCGCCCGGCGCCGCCACGGGCACCGTCACGCGCTCCATCGCCGCGTCGAGGACCTTCGGGTCGGTGGCGCGCCGCACCTCCACGCCGAAGAGCTCGCCGAAGGTCCAGCCGGTGTCGTCGTAGGGCGTCTTCTGCGGGTCGTTGGGGCTCCAGTACTGGTAGTCGAGCATCGCGTCGGCGATGCGGCTGTACGGCTGGTCCATGCGGATGAGGTAGCTGCCGGCGGGGAACGTCTTCGTCTCGGGCGCGGGCTTGGGTTCCGCCTTCTTGTCGGACTTCTCCGCGGCATCCTTGTCCTTGTCCTTGTCCTTCTCTGCCGTCTTCTCGTCCTTCTTCTCGTCCTTCTTCGGCTTCGTCGGCGAGGAGACCGTGGCGGTGAAGGCGGCCGTCGCGCGGTGAGATCTCGCAGCCCTGGAGCTGCAGGATGCGCAGCAGCTCGGCCTGCGCGCCGGGCCGCGGGTCGTCGGCGGGGAAGACGTAGGCCGCCGGCCCCTCGCGCCTTCGGCTTCTCGATCGAGCGCTTGCCCTTCAGGTAGAAGTTTCGCAGGAGCTCCGCCCGGTTCTCCGCGACGTAGTGCAGCGAGACGAGCAGTCCCGTCTGCTCGTAGTTGTTGTTGTTGCGCTGCGACCACTTCGCCTTCGGCAGCGGCGGGTTCTGGCGGTACCAGGTGCGCGCGTACTCGCCGGGCGAGAGCGTGCGCTCGACCGTGTCGGCGCCGCCGTTGCCGAAGGTCTCGTAGAGGCGCGAGACGCCGTTGTGGGTGGCGGCCATGAACATGAGGTAGCCGGGGGACCACGTGTCGAAGTTGCCGTGCGTGAAGACGCCGGGCATCCCGAAGCGGGTCATCTCCTGGACGTTGTTCCAGCCGAACATCTGCCACTCGTTCGTGACGATCGGGTCGAGCCAGGCGTTGTAAGGGCCGTCGCCCACCGTGTTGTCGTAGAGGTAGGGAACCGACTCGTGCAGGTCGTGGAGCACCTGGGCCTTCGCGTCGAGGAAGGTCGTCCAGGACGTTGCGCGTGAGCGCCAGCGTCATGCCCATCGCGTCGCGGTTGTTGTCGTGCGCGACGTAGTGGCCCCAGTAGACGAGCGGTGGCCAGTTCTGGCCCGGGTGCGCGAGGTGCCAGGTGTAGACGTCGACCATGCCGGTCGCGGCCGTCCACCTCGACGATCGGCGTGATCATCGTGATGACGTGGTCGCGGATGGACCGGATGTACGGGCTCTCGTCGACCGCGAGCCGGTAGGCGAGCTCCATCAGCGCCGTGGGCGCGCCGGTCTCGGGGGAGTGGATGGTGCCGGTGATGTAGTAGACGGGTACCGACGGCGGCGACGAGCTTCTCGGCCTCCGCGTCGTCGAGCCCGATCGTGCGCGGGTCGGCGAGCTTCGCGAGCCGCGTCGCGGTTCTCTTCGAGCTTCGCGAGGAGACGCCTCCGAGGCGACCGTCACGACGATCATCTCGCGGCCCTCTTCGGTCTTGCCGATCGTGCCGCACGCGCACGCGCGGCGACGCCGCCGCCAGCATCGCGGAAGTAGCGGTAGACCTCGGCGGAGTAGGGGAGCTTGCCCGGCGCTCCCGCGACGTCGCCCAGGACGGACTGCGGCGTCGGGATGCCCGGGGCGGCCGGCAGGTAGTCGACGAGCGGCGAGAGGAAGAACGGCTCGGTCGTGTACTCGCGGATCTTCTTCGTGTACGCCTCGTCGATCGGCTGGGCGGGATCGCGTCCGGGGCGGCTGTCGTCGGCCGACAGCGCGGCGGCGGCGAGTGGGGCCAGGAGGCACACGAGGCCGAGACGCAGGGATCGTTTCATCGTTCTCCTCACGAAATGGCTCGCCCTTCGAGTCCGGAGCCGCGCGATCTTAACCGCACGAGGGCGAATCGGCTACCATGCCGGCGCCGTGCCCACCCACGACGCCGCGTTCGCGCTCCTCCGCGATCCGCGCGTCCGGCAGGAGAGCGCCGCCCGCACCGTGGCACGAATGGCGCGGCTTCTGCGCGCCTCCGCGAGCGACCCCGAGCTCCTGATCCGGCTGCACGACCGCCTGCTCTTCCTGCTCGCCTACCCGCCGTCGCGAGCGCGTGCGCCGGAGCGCGGAGCGCGCGCTCGCGCGGATGCCGGCGCTCGTCGCGGGGCTCGCGGCGCGCGGCGACGACCTATCGCCCTTCGACGAGCCGGAGGTTGCCGGCGTGGCCGGGACGACGATTGCGACCGACTTCTCGTTCGATCTCGCCCGGTGGCTGGCGGCGCGGCACCGCGGCCGGGTCGCGATCGAATGGGGCGTGCCGCGATCCGAGGAGCGGATGCGCGCGACCTGGCCGTCCTTCCTGCCGCTCCTCGAAGAGGAGGCGCTCGCCGACGCGAACGTGCCGTATCGACGTCTGGCTCGGCGCGGGGGCGGGCGGCCGGAGCCCGATGCCGCGTGGCTGCTCGACCGCTACGAGCGCGCTGCCGTTCTCGCCGTCCGGAACGCGCGGAGCGCTGGGACGCGCTGGGCGTCTCCGTCGCATGGGACCTCGCGGAGCTCGCGCGCCTCGCGCACGCTCATGCGCCGGCCGGGTCCGCCGCTCTTCCTCCACGAGAAGCCGCTCCTCGGCCCGCCGCGACGTCTCGCTCGACGCCGTCTTCGCGGAGCCGCCGCTCGCGATCCGCCGCCTCTCGCGGCGCGAGGGCGCAGCGCGTCTGCGACATGGTCCGCGAGGCGACCGCCGCGCGGTACCGCGAGTTCTACACGTTCACGTATGCCGACCCGTCCTCGGTGCTCGCGCGCGCCCGGGACGCGGCGTCGAGATCTTTCTCCTCGGCGTCGAGCCCGCGCGCCGCCTGCCGCTGCGCTCGGCGTACGGCGGGTTCGTCGTCAAGAACGGCGTGCCGGTCGGCTACATCGAGGGGCTCGCGCTTCTTCGAGCGGCTCGAGATCGGCTTCAACCTCTACTACGCGTTCCGGGAAGGGGAGTCGGCGTGGATCTACGCGCAGGTGATGAAGCTCCACCGTGAGGCGCTCGGCGTCACGTCCTTCTCGATCGACCCCTACCAGCTCGGGTTCGAGAACGACAGAGGCGATCGCGTCGGGCGCCTTCTGGTTCTACCGAAAGCTCGGTTTTCGGCCGACCGACGCCGGGCGTCGCGCGGCTCGTCGCGCGCGAGGAGGAGCGGATCGCGGCGGACCCGGACTACCGCTCGCCGCCGCGCGACGCTGCGGCGCCTCGTGACGCACAATCTGCTCTACGAGGTGCCGGGCACGACGTCCGGGGCGAGTGGGATCGGTTCCACATCCGCAACCTCGGCCTCGCGGTCAATCGGCGCATGGCCCGGCGGTTCGGGGGGAGCGCGGAGGCGATCCGCGCCGCGGCGGCGCGCGCGTGGCGAAAGCGCTCGGGCTGCGCCCCGTGCGCCTCGCGCCGCTCGAGCGACGGGCCTTCGATTCCTTCGCGCTGGTGCTCGACGAGATCCGGGACCTCGCGCGGTGGACGCGGGCGGAGCGAGGCGGCATCGCTCGAGATCGTGCGCGCCAAGGCCGGCGCCGCCCGAGCGTCGCTACCTGCGCCTCCTCCAGCGGCATGCGCGGCTGCGCGCCGCGCTGCTCGCGCTCGGGTCCCGCCGGAGCGCGCCCCGGACATGAGCGCCCGCGCGGAGCGGGCCGACGCCGGATCGGCCTGGGCGCCCCTCGTCCATCCGCTCTTCCGCGCGCTCTGGATCGCATCGCTCGTCTCGAACGTCGGGACCTGGATGCAGGACATCGGGGAAGCGTGGCTGATGACGTCGCTGACGCCGTCGCCGGCGCTCGTGTCGCTCCTGCGGGCGGCGGAGTTCGGCGCGATCTTCCTGCTCGCGCTACCGGCCGGCGCGCTTGCGGACGTGCTCGACCGGAGACGCCTGCTCTTGACCACCCAGCTCTGGATGCTGGTGGTCGCGGCGCTCCTCGGCGCGGCCACGCTCGCCGGGCGCGCGACGCCGGGCGTGCTGATCCTCGCGGGGTTCGGGCTGGGGGTCGGCGCCGCGCTGACCGCGCCGGCGTGGCAGGCGGTCATCCCGGAGGTCGTGCCGCGCGCGCAGCTCGCGCCGGCGATCACTCTGAACGGGGTCGGGTTCAACATCGCGCGGGCGCTCGGACCGGCAGCCGGGGGAGCCCTCGTCGCGGCGATCGGGCCGGGCGCCGTCTTCGTGCTAAACGCCGTCTCATTTCTCGCGGTGGTCCTCGTGCTCTGGAGATGGAAGCGCCCGGCGGAGAAGAGCGTCCTGCCGGCCGAGCGCGTCGCGGCGGCGATCCGCACCGGCCTTCGCTACGTGCGCTGGGCGCCGCAGCTTCACGGCGTGCTGATCCAGGCGTTCGTGTTCCTCTTCTCGGCGATCGCCGTCTTCGCGCTCCTTCCCGTGCTCGCGCGGCACGAGATGCATCTCTCCGCGTTCGGCTTCGGATCGCTCGTCGGCTGCTTCGGGACCGGCGCCGTGGCGGCGGCCCTGGTCCTGCCGTGGATCCGCGCGCGCTTCTCGTCCGCCGCGATCATCACGACGCTCTCGATCGTCTACGCCGCCGGTCTTGGGGTGGCGGGCACCTCGCGGGCCTTCCCGCTCGTCGCCGCGGCGATGTTCGTCTGCGGCATCGCCTGGCTGACGAATCTTTCGACCTTTCAGGTCATCACGCAGACCTCCGTCCCGCAGTGGGTACGCGGGCGGGCGCTCGCCGTCTACCTCCTCACCACTTCCGGCGCGATGGCTACGGGCGCGTCGGTCTGGGGCTTCGTCGCCACGCACGGCGGAATCACGGCCGCCTTCGTCGCCGCGGGCGTCGCACTGGCGGTGGCGATGCTCGCGGCCGCCCGCCGCTTTCCGCTTTCGGCGGGAAGCGAGGATCTCGTCGAGGCCGCCGAGAGTCCCTGGCCGATGCCGGAAGTTCCCGCCGGCCTCGACACCACGCGCGGGCCCGTCCTCGTGTCGGTCGAGTACCGCGTGCAGCCGGGCCGCGAAGGCGAGTTCCGGGAGGCCATGGACGCGGTTGCGCCCGGCCGGCGCCGCAGCGGCGCCTTCCGCTGGGGGCTCTTCCAGGACACGTCGGATCCGACGCGATTCGTCGAGCACTTCCTCGTCGAGTCGTGGGCGGAGCATCTGCGTCAGCACGGCCGGGGGACCCAGGCGGACCGGGCCGCCGAGACGCGTGCCCGCGAATTCCTCGTGCCGGGGTCGCGCGCCTCCGTGACGCACGCCCTGGCCGAGCGCGGCAGCCGCTGAGACGGCGCCCCGTCAGAGCGCGGGGTTTCGCGCAGTGACGATCTCAGAGCGCCGCGTTTTTCGCGGCGACGATCTCCGCCAGGATCGAGAGGGCGATCTCCTCGGGCGCCCGTCCGCCGAGGTGCGAGGCCGATCGGCGCGTGGAGACGGGAGAGCTGCTCCTCGGTCATGCCGGCCTCGAGCAGGCGCTGCGGCGCTTCTCCTGGGTCCGTCTTGCTGCCGAGCGCGCCGACGTAGAAGGCGGACCGAGGGCAGCGCGGCGGCCAGCGCCGGATCGTCGAGCTTCGGATCGTGCGTGAGAACGGCCACGGCGGTCGAGGGGTTGAGGCCGAGGTCGGCGCAGCGCCTGCGTCGGGCCAGGCGGTGACGAGCCGGTCGGCGTGCCGGGAAGCGCTCGCGCGTTGCCGAAGGCGCGCTGCGCGGATCGACGACGATCGTGCGGAAGCCGAGGGTCCTGGCGAGCGCCGACGAGCGCGACGGCGATGTGCACGCCGCCCACGACGACGAGCGTCGGCGCCGGCCGGAGCGCCTCGACGAAGAGCTCGCCGGCCTCGCCCGCCTGCGGGACGCGCCTGGTCTGCGGCGCGTGCGGGCGATCGCCGATGCGCGCGGCGTCGGCGGCGGCCGCTCGAGGCCCGCTCCGATCGAGCCCCGGAGCGAGCGCCGTCCCTCGAAGCGCAGCAGCGTGCGGCCGAGGAGCTCCTCCGGGCCGCCGAACGACGGTGGCCGACGACGGCCGGCGCGTTCGCCGGTCGAGCGCGTGCGCCGGAGCGCGTCGAAGGCCTGCGGCGTCGAGCGGCTCGACGAAGACCTCGATCGTGCCCGCCGCACGCGAGGCCGACCTCCCAGGCCGTCTCGTCCGCGACGCCGAAGTGGAGGAGACGCGGCTTGCCGGCGCCGCGAGCGCCTGCCGCCCGGCCTCGACGACCGCGCCCTCGACGCATCCGCCCGAGACCGAGCCCGCGATGCGGCCGTCGGCGCGTCAGCGCCATCTTCGCCCCCGACGGCGCGGGGAGCCGAGCCCCACGTCTCGACCACCGTCGCGAGGGCCACGGGCTGCGCCCTCGGCCCGCCACGGCCTCGATGTCCGGCAAGGACGTCGCGCATCGTCGGGCGCCTCGCCGGCCGCTGGCGGCGCCGGGCGCCGATCCGCCGGAATGCGCTCGAGCCGCGCGCGCCAGGTCCTCGAGGCTCGCGAGGTTGTGCACGGGCAGGAAGTCGTCCACGAAGGGCAGCGCGGCGCGCATGCCGCGCGCGAGCGGCTCGTAGTCGGGAGAGCCGAGCAGCGGGATTCAGCCAGACGAGGCGGTGGCAGCTGCGCTGCAGGCGCGCCATCTTCGCGCGCAGCAGCTCCGGATCGCCGCGATCCCAGCCGTCGCTGATGAGAGCACCACGGCGCCCTCCGCCGAGCACGCGGCGGGCCCAGCGCGAAGTTGAACTCGCGCAGCGCGTCGCCGATGCGGGTGCCGCCGGACCAGTCGGGCACGGCGCGCGAGACCGCCGGCCAGCGCCGCGTCGGGATCACTGCGATGCGAGCTCGCGCGTGACGCGGGTCAGCCGCGTGCCGAAGAGGAAGACCTCGACGCGGCGGTCGAGGCGCCGCGCGAGGCGCGTAGAGGAAGAGGAGCAGGAGGCGCGTGTATCGCTCCATCGAGCCGCTGACGTCGGCGAGCGACGACGAGCGGACGGGGCCTGTCGCGCGGCTCGCGGCGCTCCCAGGCGAGCATCTCGCCGCCGTGTCGCAGGCTCGCGCGCAGCGTGCGCCGGAAATCGACGTCGGCGCCCGCTCCCGGACGGCGGCGGCGCGTCGGCCGCGCCGCGACGCGCCACGCGAGGCCGCGAATCGCGGGCGCGGACGCGCTCGAGCTCCTCGGCGGTGAGCTCGGCGAAGTCCTTGTGGCGAAGCATCTCCTGCGCGCTCCAGCCGACGCGCGCCGGGACGAGGCGGGTCTCTGCGGGCACGTCTCCCGCGCCGGGTCCGCCGTCCGGCGCCTCGGGGCGCCGGATCGAACGACGGCGGCCGCAGCCGGCGCCGCTCGCCGAGGGCCGCGAGGTCGCGGGCCGAGCGGCCTCCGCTACGGGCTTGCGCCAGAACGCCTCGAAGGCGCGGTCGAAGATCGGCAAGTCCTCGCGGCGGCGCGTCGAGCGACGCGCGCGGCGTAGTAGAAGTCGGCCTTCGCGCCGATCGGGACGTGGTCGAGCGCCGCGACGAGGTCGAGCATTCGCCCGGTGCCGGCGTCGAGTCCGAGCCCGCGCAGGACGCGGCCGAAGAGGAGGAGATTGCCGGCGAGATTCCCGCTCATCCCGCCGCCCTCACGCGGTCGAGGATCGCCGCGGCCGCCTCGCCGCGCACGCTGGGCGACGTCGTCCTGGTACTTGAGCAGGATGCCGAGCGTGTCGCGACGACCGTCGCGGATCGAGCGCCTGGCGGTCGAGCGCGACGAGCGCCGCCGCCCAGTCGAGCGTCTCGGCCACGCCCGGCAGCTTGTAGAGATCGGCGCGGCGCAGCTCCTGGACGAAGCGCGTCGACCTGGCGGGCCAGGCGCTCCGACGCGCCGGGCGCCTTCGCGCGCACGATCGCGAGCTCCTCTGCGAAGTCGGGTAGTCGATCCACTGGTAGAGGCAGCGCCGCTTCAGCGCGTCGTGCACCTCGCGCGTGCGGTTGGAGGTGATGACGACGACCGGCGGGTGCGCCGCGCGGATCGTGCCGATCTCGGGGATCGTGATCTGGAAGTCCGAGAGGACCTCGAGCAGGTACGCCTCGAACTCCTCGTCGCTGCGGTCGATCTCGTCCACGAGCAGCACCGGCGCTTTCTTCCGCGCCGGCTCGATCGCCTCGAGCAGCGGCCGCCGCTCGAGGAACTCCGGGCCGAAGAGCTCCTTCTCGTCCGGCGTCCCGCCGCGGGCCTCCGCGCAGGCGGATGTGCATCATCTGCCGCGCGTAGTTCCACTCGTAGACGGCGTGGTGGACGTCGAGGCCCTCGTAGCACTGGAGGCGAATCAGGTCCGTCTCGAGGACGCCGGCGAGGACCTTGGCCACCTCGGTCTTGCCCGTGCCGGCCTCGCCCTTCGAGAAAGAGCGGGCCGCGACAGCTTGCAGGGCGAGAAGAGCGAGGTCGCGAGGCCCGCGCGCGGCGAAGTACTTGCGCCGCCGCGAGCGCCTCCTGCAGCGCGTCGATGGAGGCGAGAGCGATGCCGCGGCGCGGCGCCCTGGCCAGCGCGCGCCGAGGCCGCGCAGCCGCGGCGCGCGTTCGACCGCCGCCGTGAGGGCACGTTTGGCCAGCACCGTCGCGAGGTGGTTGCGGAACTCGCCGGAGGCGTAGCGTGTCGCCGAGCGGATCGGCGATCGCTCGCCGCGACCTGGTCCGCCGCCTTCGCGATCGCCGCGGCGTCGGGCTTCTGCCCGACGAGAGCCTCCTCGGCCGCCGCGACGCGCACGGGGTTCGCCGTCGCGCCGCCGACCACGAGGCCGCGCGGCGCGCAGACGCCGTCCCGCAGCGTCGACCGACCGCCGCCGACGCCCGCCACCGCGTAGCGCGAGCGGGTGGCGGATGCTTCACGTAGGCGGCGCCGGTCCCTTGCCGTAGCGGCGGCACGAGGACGGCGGTCACGATCTCGCCGGGCTTCAGCGCCGTCGTGAAGAGGTCCACGAAGAACTTCTCGCGCGGGAATCTTCCGCTCGCCCTTCGGGCCCTTCGGCGACGATCGTCGCGCCGAGCGCGACGAGCGACCGTCGGGCAGGTCGGCCGCCGGGTCGGCGTGCGCGATCGAGCCGCCGATCGTCCCGCGGTTGCGGACCTGGAGGTCGCCGATCTGCGCCGCCGCCTCGGCGAGGACGGGGCAGGACTTGCGGAGCAGCGGCCGAGCCGGCGACGTCGGCGTGGATCGTCGTCGCGCCGATCCAGATGCGTCTTGCCGCGCTTCTCGATGCCGCGAGAGCCCCTTGATCCGGCCGATGTCCACGAGCGCCGTCGGGCGTCGCGAGGCGGAGCTTCATCGCGGGCAGGAGGCTGTGGCCTCCGGCGAGCAGCTTCGCGCCCTTGTGCTTCTTGCAGGAGCTGCGACGCCTCGGCGAGCGTCTCGGGCGGAAGTAGTCGAAGCTTGCGGAATACATGGCTACCTCCGCGCGCTCTGCGGATCGCGCGCCAGACCCGCTCGGGCGTCAGCGGCATGTCGATCTTCGTCGACGCCGAGCGGCGCGAGCGCGTCCATCACCGCGTTGTAGACGGCCGGCGTCGAGGCGATCGTGCCGGTCTCGCCGATGCCCTTCACGCCGAGCGGATTGACGGTGGTCGGCGTCTCGGTCATGCCGAGCTCGAAGTCGGGAAGACGTCCGCCTTGCGGCAGCGCGTAGTCCATCATCGATCCGGTCAGGAGCTGGCCGTTGTCGTCGTAGACGGCGCCTTCCCAGAGCGCCTGCCCGATGCCCTGCACGACGCCGCCGTGGATCTGCCCCTCGACGATCATCGGGTTGATCACGCGGCCGCAGTCGTCCACGGCGACGTAGCGCTCGAGCTGGATCTCGCCGGTCTCGCGCGTCCACCTCGACGACCGCGATGTGCGCGCCGAAGGGATAGACGAAGTTCGGCGGATCGAAGAACGCCGAGGCCTCGAGGCCGGGCTCGAGGCCCTTCGGATAGTTCCACGCGACGTTGGCCATCAGCGCCACGTCCTGGATCGTCTTGAACTTTCCGGGCGAGCCCTTCACGAAGAACTTGCCGTCGGCGTAGTCGATGTCCTCGACCGCGGCCTCGAGCAGGTGCGCCGTGACGATCTTCGCCTTCTCCTTGATCTTCGCGATCGCGCCCATGAGCGCGCCGCTGCCGACCGCGCGTCGTGCGGCTGCCGTAGCTGCCCCAGCCCATGGGCGTGCGCTCGGTGTCGCCGTGGATGATCTCGACGTCGTCCACGCGACGCCGAGCTCGCTCGCGACGATCTGGGCGAAGGTCGTCTCCTCGCCCTGGCCGTGCGGCGAGATGCCGACCATGACGTTGACCTTGCCGGACGGATGGAAGCGCACGATCGCGCTCTCCCAGAGGCCGCCGCCGAAGCCGACCGCGCCGGCGACCTGCGAGGGGCCGAGGCCGCAGATCTCGGCGTAGGTGCAGACGCCGATGCCGAGGTACTCGCCCTTCTTGCGCAGCGTCCGCCTGCTTCTTCCGCAGGCCCGCGTAGTCGGCCATCTTCGAGCGCCTTGTCGAAGGCGCCGACGTAGTTGCCGCGTGTCGTAGGTGAGGCCGGTCGCGACCGTGTGGCCGTCCGTGAACGGCGGGATGAAGTTCTTCTTGCGCAGCTCCGCCGGGATCCATCTTGAGCTTCTGCGCGAGCAGGTCGACGAGCCGCTCGACCATGAACGTCGCCTCGGGCCGGCCCGGCGCCGCGATAGGCGTCGGTCGGCGTCGTGTTCGTGAAGACGCCGTAGACGTCCTCGTGGATGTTCGGGATGTCGTAGGCGCCCGACAGCATCAGGCCGTGGAGGATCGTCGGGATGCCCGGTCGAGGCCGTCGAGAGGTAGGCGCCCAGGTTCGCCCAGACCGTCGCGCGCAGGCCGAGGATCGTGCCGTCCTTCTTCGCCGCCATCTCGACGTCCTGGACGTGGTCGCGGCCGTGGATCGTCGCCTGGTAGTTCTCGCTGCGCGTCTCGGTCCACTTGACCGGGCACGCCGCAGCTTCTTCGACGCGAAGACGACCATGGAGTCCTCGGGGTAGTGGGGGATCTTGCTGCCGAAGCCGCCGCCGACCTCCGGCGCGATGACGCGGATCTTGTGCTCGGCGATTCCCGTGTCGAGCGAGAGCAGGAAGCGGACGATGTGCGGGTTCTGCGACGTCACCCAGAGCGTGACCTCGCTCGTCGCGGAGCGGTACTGCGCGAGCGCCGCGCGCGGCTCCATCGCGTTCGGGATGAGCCGCTGGTTGACGATGCGCTCCTTGACGACGACGTCGGCGGACTTGAAGGCCGCGTCGACGTCGCCGCCGGTGACGGTCCAGTGGAAGCAGAGTTGTTCGGGACGTCGGCGTGGAGCTGCGGCTGCGCCCTTCTGCGACGGCCTTCTCGGCGTCGACGACCGCCGGCAGCGGCTCGTAGTCCACCTCGACGGCGTCGGCCGCGTCGCGCGCGAGGTAGCGGTCGGTCGCCACGACGATCGCGACGGCGTTGCCGACGTAGCGCACCGTGTCGATCGCGAGCGGCGGGTACGGCGGCGTCTTCGTGTCGGAGCCCGGCACGACCCAGGCGCAGGGGATCGGACCGAAGCCGGCGTCCTTCATGTCCTGGCCGGTGAAGACGCCGAGCACGCCCTCCATCGCGGCGGCCTTCTTCGTCCGGATCGCCTTGATGCGCGCGTGCGCGTAGGGCGAGCGCACGACCGCCATGTGCGCCATGCCGGGCAGGACGAAGTCGTCGGTGTAGCTTCGCCTGGCCGGTGAGGAGCCGCGGGTCTTCGCGCCGCTTGATGCCGGAGCCGAAGATGCGCGATGCCATGTCCGCCTCCTCCTACGCCCGCATCCGCGCGGCGGCTTCCCGGACCGCCGCCACGATGTTCTGGTAGCCGGTGCAGCGGCAGAGGTTGCCTTCGAGCCCGTGGCGGATCTCGGCGTCGCGAGGGCTTCGGGTTCTGCTCGAGCAGGTTGCACGCCGTCAGGATCATGCCGGGCGTGCAGAAGCCGCACTGCAGTCCGTGCTTCTCCCAGAAGGCGTCCTGCAGCGGATGGAGCTTCCCGTTCGTCGCGAGGCCTTCGATCGTCGTGACCTTCGCGCCGTCGGCCTGCACGGCCAGCATCGTGCAGGACTTCACGGCCTTGCCGTCGAGGAGCACCGTGCAGGAGCCGCACTGGCTCGTGTCGCAGCCGACGTTGGTGCCGGTCAGGCCGAGGGTTTCGCGGAGGTAGTGGACGAGAAGCAGCCGAGGCTCGACGTCGTGGGACCGGCGGACACCATTGACGGTGATGGAGACGGAACACTTCATGGCGCCTTCTCCCTCGTCCGGCACGCCTGGCCGAAGACCGCGGGAGTATATCGCCGCGTGCGGAGGCTAGCGTTCGGAGGAGCGCGGCATCGGGCGTTCGGGCACGTCCTCGAGCAGTCCGCCGGCGCCGAGGCTCGCGAGGTCGCGACGGCCGAGGCGCTCGCCCGCGAGCAGGCGCGGCAGGATCGCGTCGATGACGTTCACCTTGCGGCTGCGGGCGCAACCCGGCGCCCCGACGACCGGGACGGCGTCGAGGTAGGCGACGAGCAGAAGGTTCCCCGGATCGACGGGCGCGCCGAAGACCTCCACCCGGCCGCCGGCCCGCTCGATCGCTCGCGGCGCGATGTCCTGGCGGTCGACGATCGCGGTCTCGCCGGCGAGGAGGATCATGTCCGCGCCGCGCGCCGCCTGCTTGCGGAGCGCCTCTGCGAGCGAGGACTCGCCGGACGCCGACGGATCGTCGAGAGGGACGAAGTCCACCCACGCCATCTCGGACCCGAGGATCCCGAGCCGTGCGGCGAGCGGCGTCTCGAAATCGCGCCGGATGCGGGCCTCCGCCGACGCGGAGCCCGAGAGAACGACCCCGACGCGGCGCGCCGGGATCGGATCGATCCGGAGGAGCCCTTCGGACGCGGCGGCCTCGGCGTGCGCGAGCGTCGTGCGAGGCACGGCGTACGGGATCACTTTCACGGTGGCGACGAGCTGCTTCGGGCGCACGGGCGCGTCCGGAGGAAGCGTCGAGAGCGTGACGCCCTCGGAGAGGTTCAGCTCCGTGAGCCGACCCACCGCCACGCGCAGCACGCCGAGCACGTTTGCGAAGAGGTTTACCCGTCCGGCCGAGGCCGGGCCCGCCTCCACGCCCGCGCCGGCCGCCGCTGCCGCGACGCGAAGCGCGGCCTCGTCCTCGCCGACGTCGTCCGGCTCCGGCTCGGCGACGTAGATGGTGCGGCGCCCGAGCGCGCGGAGCGTCTCCAGATCGGCGGCGGTGAGCGCCCGGCCCTTGCGGAGGACGCGCCTCCCGTCCGAGCCCGCGACGTTGTGCCCGAGGATGCGTCCCTCGGCGGCCTCGAGCGAGACCGGCCCGAATCTCAAGCGTCCTTCTCGATGTCCTTTCGGACCGAGTCGAAGAAGGCCGCGGTCAGCTTCTGCGTCACGCCGCCCATCAGGCGCGCCGCGAGGCTCGCGATCGTGCCCGAGACGGTCACGTCGGCGGACCACGCGAGATCGGTCGAGCCGCCTTCGCCGTCGGAGAGATTCATCGCGCTCGTCGCGTCCACGGCGCTCCCGGGCGCCATGCCGTGCGCCTTCATCGCCGCGCGGTCGGGCGGTTGAAGATCGGTCCACTCGACGTCGGAGGTGAACCGCGCCTTGATCGATCCGAAGCCGATCGCCGTCACGACGCGAAACTTCCTGCCCGGTTCCACGACCTCGAGCTTCTCGAGACCCGGCGCGGCGCGCGAGACCTTCTCGGCGTCGGTCAGGTAGTCCCAGACCTTCTCTCGCGATGCGCGGATGTTGACTTTGCCCTCGAAGCGCATGGGGCCGAGCTTATCGCTCCCAACGTCGTCGGGGCGGCCCTTGCGGCCGCCCGGGCGGGGTCAAGTCCCGCCCCGACGAGCGGCGTCGCTTTCTAGTAGCCGACGAGCGCCCGGGCCGCCCGACAGAGCTTTTCGGCGTCCGGCAGGAATCTCTCCTCGAGCGGCGGCGAGAACGGAACCGGCGTGTCGGGCGCCGTGACGCGCACGACCGGAGCGTCCAGCCGATCGAAGCAGCGCTCCGCCAGCACCGCGGCGACCTCCGCCCCGATGCCTCCGGTGCGCGTCGCTTCGTGGAGGACGATCGCCCGGCTCGTCTTGCCGACGGATTCGAGCAGCGTCTCCTCGTCGATCGGGAAGAGCGTCCGCAGGTCCACGACCTCGGCGTCGATGCCCTCCGACTCGAGGGTCGCCGCGGCGTCGAGCGCGGTCCAGACCATCGCGCCGTAGGTCAGGATCGAGAGGTCCCGGCCCGCCCGGCGCACCGCCGCCTTCCCGATCGGGACGACGTGGTCGCCTTCGGGCAGGACGTCGCGCACGCGGCGGTAGAGGTACTTGTGCTCGAAGAAGAGGACGGGATCCTCGTCGCGGATCGCCGCCTTGATGAGCCCCTTGGCGTCGGATGCCGTGGCCGGCTGGACGATCTTCAATCCCGGCGTGTGCGCGAAGTAGGCCTCGGGATTCTGCGAGTGGAACGGGCCGCCGTGCACACCGCCGCCGGAGGGGCCGCGCACGACGAGCGGCACGCCGACGCCGGTGCGGTAGCGCGACTTCGCGGCGAAGTTGGTGATCATGTCGAAAGCGCAGGAGAAGAAGTCGGCGAACTGCATCTCCGCGACGGGGCGCATTCCCATCATCGCGGCGCCGACCGCGGCGCCCACGATCGCCGTCTCGGAGAGCGGCGTGTCGACGACGCGCTCCTCTCCGAATCGCGCGAGGAGCCCCTCGGTGACCTTGAACGCCCCGCCGTAGACCCCGATGTCCTCGCCGAGGACGAAGACGCGCGGGTCCCGCTCCATCTCCTCGAAGATTCCCTCGCGGATCGCCTCGACGTACGTCGTCGACGGCCGGGAGGCCGCGGCCGGCGAGGCGGTCACGACGCGGCGACTTCCGACGGCGTGCGCCGCGCTTCCGCGTACACGCCTTCGAGCGCGCGCTCCGGAGCGGGGTAGGGGTCGCGGTCGGCCAGGTCGGCGTCGCGCTCGACGCCGCTCGAGATCTCGCGGTCGATCGCGGCGAGCTCCTCGCGGCTCGCGATGCCCGACTCCTGGAGCGACCGCGCGAACGCTTCGATCGGGTCGCGGCGGATCCACGCCTCGAGCTCCTGCTTGGGCACGTACTCCTGGTTGTCGTGCTCCGCGTGGCCCTTCATGCGGTAGGTCACGGCCTCGACGAGCGACGGCCCTTCGCCCGCCCGCGCGCGATCGACGGCGCGGCGGCAGGCGGCGAGCACCGCGAGGACGTCGTTTCCGTCCACGGACTCGGCCGGGATGCCGTAGGCCGTCGCGCGGTCGGCCAGGCTGCGCGCCGCCGTCTGCCGCCGAAACGGCGTCGAGTAGGCCCAGCCGTTGTTCTCCGCGACGACGACGAGCGGCAGCTTCTGGACGCCGGCGAGATTCATGCCCTCGTGGAACGGTCCGGTCGAGGTCCCGCCGTCGCCGATGTAGGTCATCGCGACGAGCGGCTTCTTCTGCATCCGCGCGGCGAGGGCGATGCCGGCCATCACGGGGATGAGCGCGCCGAGCATCGAGATCGCCGAGACGACGCCTTGCTCGGGCGTGCCGAGATGGAGATTCCCGTCCTTGCCGCCCGACGGCGCGGTCGCCTTGCCCATGTGCTGAGCGAAGACATCGCGCGGCGAGAAGCCCATGACGAGCACCGAGCCGAGGTTCCGGATGAGCGGCCCGAGCACGTCCCCCTTCGACAGCGCGAAGGCGCTCCCGACCGCGGTCGCCTCCTGGCCGAGGCAGCGGTAGAGGCCTCCCATGATCTTGCCCTGCCGGTAGAGGTGGACGAGCTTCTCCTCGGTCAGGCGCGTCGTGCGCATGTACCGGTACAGCGCGATCCTCTGTTCGGCCGTCAGTTCCGGCATGGCGAGTCGCTCCGGATTATACGGGCGCGGGCCGAGGTCCGGACTATGCTGCCCGCCGGCAGCGAAAGGAGTCTCGAATGGCTCGCAGATTCCGGGCGTTCCTCCCGCTCGCGGTGCTCGCCGCGCTCGCCGTCTCGTCTTCGGCCGCGCCTCCGAAGCTCGCCGACGAGATTCCCGGCCGATGGCGCCTCGTCTCGATCGAATCCCGGGACGATCCGTCGAAGGACTGGGAGCAGCGTTACGGACCGACGCCGATCGGATACATCCAGTACGGAAGCGACGGCTTCATGTCGGTGCAGATCGTCAAGATGCCGCGGCCACGCTTCGCGTCGGGGGCGGATCGGACGCCGACGCCGGAGGAGGGGCGAGACGCCTATCTCGGCTACGTCGCCTACTTCGGCACGTGGACCGTCGACGAGAGCGCGCGCACCGTCATCCATCACGTCGAGGGCAGCCTCTGGCCGAACTACGTCGGAACCGACCAGCAGCGGCCGGCGACGCTCGAGGGCGGCCGGCTGACGCTGTCCGACGGGAAGACCTTCCGCGTCGTGTGGGAACGCTCGCGGCGTTGAACGGGAGACCGAAGACGGCCGGCGCGCGCCCTCAGGGCTCGATCTGCTGGGCCAGGTAGTTTTCGGTCCCGAGGTCCTTGATCTGCTGGATCTGGGCCTCGAGCCAGTCGATGTGCTCCTCCTCCGAGACGAGGATCCTCTCGAAGAGCGCACGCGAACCGTTGTCGGCCTTCTCGGTCGCGAGGGCGATGCCGCGGTTCAGGCGTTTCACCGCGTCGAGCTCGAGGTTGTGGTCGACCCGCATCATCTCGGGGACCGTCTTGCCGACGTTGATCTTCATGTACTTCTGCATGTTCGGCACGCCGTTGAAATAGAGGATCCGATCGATCGCCTCCTGGGCGTGTTTCATTTCGCCGAGCGACTCCTTTTCGGTGTGCTCCGCCAGGCGCATGTATCGCCAGTTGCGGAGCATGCGGGCATGGATGAAGTACTGGTTGATCGCGGTGAGCTCCGCGGACAGGACCTCCTGCAGGACTTTGAGGATCTCGGCGTCGCCCTTCATGCCACCTCCGGCCTCGAGCTCGAAGCATCCTACCGCCTCCCGGCGGGGCGGTAGAATTCCTCCATGAGCGAAAAGGATCCCCTCGTTCCTGCGGGCGTGACGGCCGGACGGCGTCGCTGGCGCGAGGCTTCGGACAAAGCGTTCGGCAAGGTCCCGTCCTGGAAGAAGGACTGGACGACGGTTTCCGGAGCAGCGGTCGAGCCGCTGGTCGGTCCCGACACCCTCTCGGGCTTCGACCCCGAGCGCGACCTGGGATGGCCGGGCGAGTACCCGTTCACCCGCGGAGTGCAGGCGACGGGTTATCGCGGCAAACTCTGGACGATGCGTCAGTTCGCCGGCTACGGAACGGCGAAGCAGACCAACGAGCGGTTCCACTATCTCCTCGATCACGGACAGACCGGCCTCTCGACCGCGTTCCACCTGCCGACGCTCTACGGCTACGACTCGGACCACGAGATGGCCCGGGGCGAGGTCGGCAAGTGCGGCGTCGCCATCGACTCGCTCGCGGACATGGAGGTCCTCTTCGACGGGATCGACCTCGGCCGCGTCACGACCTCGATGACGATCAACTCGACGGCGCCGATCGCGCTCGCAATGTATCTCGCGGTCGCCGAGAAGCACGGGACGCCGTGGACGAAGGTCGGCGGGACGCTGCAGAACGACATCCTGAAGGAATACATCGCGCAGAAGGAGTACATCTTTCCGCCGCGCCCGTCGATGCGCCTCGTCACGGACCAGTTCTCTTTCTGCGCGAAGCACGTGCCGCGCTGGAACACGATCTCGATCTCCGGGTACCACATCCGCGAGGCGGGCTCGACGGCGCTGCAGGAGCTCGCGTTCACCCTGCGCGACGGCGTCGAGTACGTCCAGTACGGGATCGAGGCGGGTCTCCCCGTGGACGAGTTCGCGCCGCGTCTCTCCTTCTTCTTCAACTCGCACAACGACTTTTTCGAGGAGATCGCCAAGTTCCGCGCGGCGCGCCGCGTGTGGTCGAAGACGATGCGCGAGCGGTTCGGCGCGAAGGACCCGCGTTCCTGGATGTGCCGCTTCCACACGCAGACCGCCGGCTGCTCGCTCACGGCGCAACAGCCCTACAACAACGTCGTCCGCACGGCGCTCCAGGCGCTGGCGGGCGTGCTCGGCGGCACGAACTCGCTGCACACGAACTCGCTCGACGAGACGCTGGCGCTGCCGACGGACTTCGCGGTGAAGCTGGCGCTGCGGACGCAGCAGGTCATCGCCCACGAGTCCGGAGTCGCGAACACGATCGACCCGCTCGGCGGCTCGTATTTCGTCGAGGACCTCACGACGAAGATGGAGCGCGGCTGCTTCGACTACTTCCGGCGGATCGACGCGCTCGGCGGCATGGTCGAGGCGATCGAAGCCGGGTTCCCGCAGCGCGAGATCATGGACGCGGCCTACGCCTACCAGCGCGCGCTCGACGCGAAAGAGAAGATCGTCGTCGGCGTCAACGATTTCGTCGAGGAGAACGAGGACCCGATCGAGACCCTGTACATCGACGACGCCGTCGAGGACGAGCAAAAAGGGGAGCTCGCGGCGTTGAAGCGGCGGCGGGACGGCAAGGCCGTGACCTCGGCGCTCCGGTCGCTCGAGCAGGCCTGCGGCGACGGGAAGAACGTGATGCCGCCGCTCATCGAGGCCGTCAAGACGTACGCGACCGTCGGAGAGATCTCCGACGTGATGCGAAAAGTTTTCGCGACGTACGAGGAGCCGGCGGTTTACTAGCTATCAGCTTTCAGCACTCGGCTTTCAGCCAGAGCGACACCCGACTCTGGCTGATAGCTGACAGCCGATGGCTGACAGGTCGTCCCTTCAGGCCCGAAGCTTTCGTCGATACTCCGCTGGCGTGACGCCGTGCCACCGCTTGAACGCGCGGTGGAAGGCGGCGGGCTCGGAGTAGCCGAGCAGATAACCGACCTGGCCGGCCGAGAGTTCGGACTGCCGGATGTAACCGGCGGCGGCTTCGCATCGGACCCGGTCGAGCACCTTCTGATAGGTCGTCCCGAATTCCGCCAGCCGCCGCTGCAGGGTCGGCGCCGTCATCCCGAGCTCTTTCGCCGCGGTCTCGATTCGGACGTCGCCCGTCGGAAGCGCTCAAGCGACGCCTGGAAGGTCGCGTACGCGATCCACAACGAAGATCGGCCTTCCGCCCGGCCGCCTCCCGCGCCGTCGCGCTGACCCTCTCCCCAATCATCGCGCTCCACGAGCGCGATGATTGGTTGCCCTCTCCCGCGGCGGACCGCAGGAGAGGGGACCCGGGGCGTGAGAAAATGCGGGTGTGGCCGGGCCGTTCGCCTCGATCGAGGAAGCCTGCGAAGACCTTCGCGCCGGGAAGTTCGTCGTCATCGTGGACGACGAGGACCGGGAAAACGAGGGAGACCTCGTGCTGGCGGCGGAACGGGTCACGCCCGCGGCGATCAACTTCATGGCGCGCGAGGGGCGCGGGCTCGTCTGCCTCGCCCTGACCGAGGAGCGCTGCGAGGAGCTGGGTCTCCCGCCGATGGTCGAAGAAAACACCTCGAACTTCGGCACCGCCTTCACCGTCTCGATCGAGGCGCGCGGCCGGACGACCACGGGCATCTCCGCGGCGGATCGCGCCGCGACCGTCCTCACGGCGATCGATCCCAAGACGCGGCCGTCGGATCTCCTGCGCCCGGGACACATGTTCCCGCTGCGCGCTCAGGCCGGCGGGGTGCTGAAGCGCGCGGGCCAGACGGAGGCGTCGGTCGATCTCTGCCGCATCGCGGGTCTCACGCCCGCCGCCGTGCTCTGCGAGATCATGAACGAGGACGGCACGATGGCGCGCGTGCCGGACCTCGCCCGGTTCTGCGAAGGGCACGGCCTCCGGATGGTCACGGTTGCCGACCTCATCCGCCACCGGATGCGCCACGAGCGGCTCGTGCAGCGGATCGCCTCGCCGCACCTGCCGACGAAGTTCGGCGAATTCCAGCTCCACGCCTACCGGAGTGAGGTCACCCACGAGGAGCACGTCGCGCTCGTGCTCGGCGAGATCCAGGAAGAGGAGCCGGTGCTCGTTCGCGTCCACTCGCAGTGCCTGACGGGAGACGTGTTCGGATCGACACGTTGCGACTGCGGCGCGCAGCTCGAGCTCGCGATGGAGAAGATCCGCGAGGCCGGCAAGGGCGTCTTCCTCTATCTCCTCCAGGAAGGGCGCGGGATCGGCCTCGTCAACAAACTCCGGGCCTACGAGCTTCAGGAGGAAGGGCACGACACCGTCTCCGCGAACGAGAAGCTCGGCTTCCCACCCGACATCCGCAACTACGGCGTCGGAAGCCAGATCCTGCGCGACCTCGGCGTGCGGAAGATGCGCCTCATGACGAACAATCCCTCCAAGTACGTCGCCATCGGCGGCTACGGGCTCGAGATCGTCGAGCGCGTGCCGCTCGAGGCGAGCCCGACGGAGCGCTCGCGAAAGTACCTCGAGGCGAAGAAGAACAAGCTCGGGCATCTGCTGAAGCTCGTCTAGGCCCGCCATCCGGCGCTCGACTGCGCATATCCTCCGCGCAAACGTAAGCCGTAAGGAGGAAACATGGCAGCCAGAACGTTCGAGGTCCTTCCCACGGGCGGTGGAGGCGGAAAGGCCCTGCGCCGGGCCGTCATCGCGTTGATTCTGTTCGTGGTGCTCGTGGTCGGCGCGCCGATCACGGTGGTCCCGGCCGGGCACGTCGGCGTCAAGGACTTCTTCGGAAGCGTCTCGTCGAGCGCGCTCCCGCCGGGCGTCCACCTCATCATGCCGTTCACGCGCGTCCACAAGATGTCGATTCAGACGATGGAGCTCAAGGAGACGGCCGAAGTGCCCTCGAAGGAGGGTCTGATGATGGACCTCGAGGGCTCGGTCCTCTATCGCCTCGACGCGCTCAAGGCGGCCGACGTGTACAAGACGGTCGGCGTCAACTACGCCGAGGTGATCCTCGTGCCGCAGGTGCGCTCGGCGATCCGCGAGATCACGGCGTCCTACGATGCCAAGGCGCTCTATTCCTCGGAGCGCGAGCAGATCGCGCGCGAAACGTTCGACTTGACCCAGAAGATGATGGGCGGCCGCGGCGTGATCGTCGAGTCTGTGCTGCTGCGCAAGATCGGCCTGCCCGCCATCGTCGCCAACGCGATCCAGGAGAAGTTGAAGCGGGAACAGGAATCCGAACAGATGAAGTTCGTCCTGGCCAAGGAGCAGCAGGAGGCGGAGCGAAAGCGCATCGAGGCGCAGGGCATCGCGGACTTCCAGAAGATCGTGGCGCAGGGGATCTCGGCGCAGCTGCTCGAGTGGAAGGGCATCGAGGCGACGGAGAAGCTCGCCATGAGCCCCAACGCGAAGGTCGTCGTCGTGGGGAACCCGAAGTCCGGCCTGCCGATCATCCTGGGCGGCGGATCGAACTAGGCGCGAGCTGCTAGCATCGCGGCGGCATGAAGATCCCGATGCCGGCCGCGGTGCTCGCCGGCGGCCAGTCGCGCCGCATGGGGCGGCCGAAGGCCGCGCTGCCGTGGGGCGCCGGCACGCTCGCCGAGCACCAGACGGAGCGGCTCGCGCGGCTCTTCGAAGAGGTCTGGCTCGTGGTCAAACGGGAGCCCGAATGGGCGGGAGGCCCGGCGCGTGTCCTGCTCGACGAGGACGCCGAGCCGTTGGCGATCCACGGGCTGCGCCGTGCCCTCCGCGAGGCGAGGGACCGCGTTTTCGTGCTGGCGGTGGATCTCCCGGCCCTCGCGGACGCCGTCATCCGCGAGATCGCGCGCCGCGGCCTTGCGACCGGGCGCGCGGCCGTCGTGCCGGAGGCGGATGGCCGTCTCCAGCCGCTCGGGGCGGTCTGGCGGCGGGAGGCGCTGCCCGAGCTCGACGATCGCCTGGCGCGCGGAGAGTGCTCGCTCCACGGTCTCGCCGAGGCCGTCGGCGCGGAGATCCTGACGGAGTCCGCCTGGCGCGCCTTCGATCCGTCGGGCAACTCCTTCCTCAACGCGAACACGTTGCAGGAGTACGTTCAACTGCGGGAGCGGGCATGAGCGAGAGCGACGCGAAAGGCAAGACCCCGCGACGCCCGCGCCGTCCCCGGGCGGCGCGGCCCCACCGCGGAACCCAGCTCCACCTCGACGCGCGTGGACGCGCCCGCATGGTGGACGTCGGCGCCAAGGCCACGACGGCGCGCCGCGCGGTCGCGCGGGGGCGCGTGCGCCTCGCACCGCCGGCCTTTGCGGCGCTTTCGGAGGGGCGGCTGTCGAAGGGCGACGCGCTCGCCGTGGCGCGGCTGGCGGGAATTCTCGCGGCGAAGAAGACGTCCGAGCTCGTGCCGCTCGCTCATCCGATCACGCTCGACGCGGTGACGGTGGATTGCGCGCTCGACGCCGCCCAACGCGAGGTCGTCGTCACGGCGACGGCCTCGACCAACGCACGCACGGGCGTCGAGATGGAGGCGCTGACTGCCGTCGCGGGCGCCTGCCTCGCGATCTACGACATGGCCAAGGCGCTCGACCGCGGGATCGAGATCCGCGAGATCGTGCTGCTCGAGAAGACGGGCGGGCGCTCGGGCCGCTATCGGAGGTCGGCGGCGCCCGGTCCATAATCAGGCATGATCCGGGTCGCGGTCCTGACGGTCTCCGACGGCGTCGCCTCCGGCGCGCGCAAGGACGAGGGTGGGCCTTCCTGCGAGGAGACCCTGAAAAAGTCCGGGATCGAGCACCGCGTCGTGTCGCGCGAAGTGCTACCCGACGAGCCCAAGCAGGTAGCGCGCGCCATCCGCGTGCGCGCCGACGCGGGAGAGGCCGACCTGATCCTGCTGACGGGCGGCACGGGCGTCGCGCCGCGCGACCGGACGCCGGAGGGCGTGCGGGAGGCGATCGACTTCGAGGTGCCGGGGCTCGCGGAGAAGATGCGATTCGAGACCTCGCGCGGCTTCTCCGCTGCGTATCTCTCGCGGCAGGTCGCGGGCGTGCGGAAGAAATGCCTCGTCGTGTCCCTGCCGGGATCGCCCAAGGGCGCGGCGGACTGCCTCGCGGCGGTTCTCGCCCTCGTGCCCCACGCGATCGCCCTCATCCAGGGTGAGAAGGCGGAACACCCGCCCCGCGGTTCGCGCACGTGACCCGGGCTTCGGTCGCGGTTCAGCCCGGCATCGACGGACTGCTGGCGGATCCTTCGCCGATCGCGGGACGGGCGATCGGCCTCGTCACCAATCCCTCGGGCGTCACGGCGCGCGGCGTGCCTTCGTGGAAGGATCTCGCCGCCTCCCGCGCCGCCCGGCTCGTCCGCCTCTTCGGGCCGGAGCACGGCGTGGACGGCGGCGCGATCTACATGGAGTCGGTCGGCGACGCCGTGCACCCGCCGACGGGGCTGCCGGTCGTGTCGCTCTACGGCGATTCGCTCGAGAGCCTGCGCCCGAAGCCGGAGCATCTCGCGGGCCTCGGCGCGCTCGTCTTCGACGTGCAGGACGTCGGCGCGCGTTACTACACGTTCGTCTGGACGATGCTCCTCGCGATGGAGGCGTGCGCCGCCGCCGGTGTGCGCTTCGTCGTGCTGCGACCGCCCCAATCCCCTCGGCGCAGCGGCCGAAGGGGCGCCGCAGGACCCCGGCATGCTCTCCTTCGTCGGCCTGCATCCCATCGCGGTCCGCCACGGCATGACCGCGGGCGAGCTCGCGCGCCTGCTCGCCGCGGAGCGGCGGATCGACGTGGACCTGAAGGTCGTCCCCGCCGCGGGCTGGGCGCGCAACGTGCCGTTCGCAGCGACCGGCCTGCCGTGGGTCTCGCCGTCGCCGAACATCCCCGCGCCGCGCACGGCCCTGGTCTACCCGGGATGTGCCTCCTCGAGGGGACGAATCTCTCGGAAGGCCGCGGGACGACGCGCCCCTTCGAGCTCTTCGGCGCGCCCTGGCTCGCGGCAGGCCCGTTCGCCGACGCTCTCAACGCCGCGGGCCTGCCCGGCGCGCGCTTCCTGCCGACGCACTTCCGTCCGATGTTCGACAAGCACGCGGGCGCAGATCTGCGGCGGGGCGTTGCTCGAGGTGACGGATCCGAGCGCCTTCCGCTCCTTCGAGACGGGGCTTCGGGTGGTCGAGATCGCGCGCCGGGCGGCGCCGCGCGAATTCCGTTGGCGAACCGAGCCCTACGAATTCGATCCGCGCCCGGCGATCGACCTCCTGACGGGCTCGCCCCGGTTCCGTGAGCTCGTGGATGCGGGCGCCGATCTCGCGCCGGAGATTCTCCGGCACGCCGCGGGGGGCGAGGCGTTTCTCGCGCGGCGCGAGCCCTTCCTCCTCTATCCCGGATCGCCGGCCGGCGGCCGTCGCGTTCGTCGGACCGCACAACTCGGGCAAGACGACCCTCATCGTGGATCTCGTGCCGCGTCTCGCCGCGCGCGGCCTCGCCGTCGGGACGCTCAAGCACTCCTCGCGCGACGCCGCGGACGACGTCGAGGGCAAGGATTCGCAGCGCCACGCCGGGGCCGGCGCGCGCGTGGCCGGGTTCGTCACGCCGGACCGGACGACCTCGCGGCGGTTCGGCGCGGAGGAGCCGCTCGACGATCTGCTGTCGCGCGAGTTCTCCTCCTGCGATCTCGTGCTCGTGGAGGGATACAAGGACCTGCCGCTCCCGAAGATCGAAGTCCGGCGCCGCGCGATTGGCGGGCCGCCGATCGCCCGATCCGCTCGCGCGCGTCTCGGATGCGCCGGGGACGGACGGCGTGCCGACGATCTCCTTCGAGGATCGGGAGGCCATCGTCGAGACCGTGCTGCGCGTCGCCGGGCTCTCCCGCGAGCGTCGCTGAAGCGTTGAAGCTCGTCGTCTTCGATCTCGACGGCACGCTGATCGACGGCTATGCGGCGATCGGCGATGCGCTCACGTACGCGATGACGCGGCTCGGCCTCCCGGCCCCGGACCCGGCGCGGGTGCGCGCCATGGTGGGACACGGGCTCGAGCGCCTTCTCGAGCAGGCGGCGGGACCGGAGCGGGCGGCCGAAGGCGTGCGCCTTTTCCGGCAGCGCTATCCGGAGGTCGCGGTCGAGAAGTCGCATCTGCTGCCCGGAGTGCTCGACGTCCTGCACGCGCTCGAGGCGAGGGGGCTGGTGCTCGCCGTCGCGTCGAACAAGCCGGCCGCGTTCTCGCGCCTGATTCTCGAGGCCAAGGGCGCGGCCCGGTTCTTCCAGGCGATCGAGGGCCCGGGCCCGGAGACGCCCGCGAAGCCCGATCCGGCAATGCTCGTGCTCCGCGATGCGGCGCGCCGGCGCCGACGCGGCCGCGACACTCGCCGTCGGCGACATGGAAGTGGACGCCGAGTTCGCGCGCGCGGCGGGATGCCGCGTGGTGCTCGTGCCGTCGGGCTCGCGGTCGCGCGAGGAGCTCGAGGACGTGGACGCCGACGCGCTGCTCGACGATCTCCGGCAGCTGCCGGCGTGGATCGCGCGACGCAGGTTAGGATCGTCGCTCCCATGAGCCGCATCGTCGTCGCCGAGGGTCTCGCGGAGAGCGGCCTCGCGCGCCTGCGCGCCGCCGGGCACGAGGTCGTGGACCGGACGGGCGCGCCGCGCGAGAAACTGCTCGCGGAGCTTCTCGAGGCGGAGGCGCTTCTCGTCCGCAGCGGCACGAAGGTCGACGCGGAGCTCCTGGCCGCGGCGCCGCGCCTCCAGGTCGTGGCGCGCGCCGGCGTGGGAGTGGACAACGTGGACGTGCCGGCCGCCACGGCCCGCGGCGTCCTCGTGGTCAACGCGCCGACGGCCAACGTCGTTTCGGCCGTCGAGCACACGTTCGCGCTCCTCCTCGCGCTGCTGCGGAAGATCCCGGCGGCCGCCGCTTCGATGGCGGCGGGGAAGTGGGAGAAGTCGAAGTTCCTGGGCACGGAGCTCGCCGGCAAGACCCTCGGGATCGTCGGCCTCGGCCAGGTCGGTTCGCGCGTGGCGGTTCGCGCGCGGGCCTTCGAGGCGAAGGTGCTCGGCCACGATCCGTTCCTGGCCGAGGGTCGCGCCCGGGAGATGGGCGTCCCGCTCGTGGATCTCCCGAGGCTCCTGGCCGAATCCGACGTCGTGACCCTGCACGCGACCGCGGGCGACGCGGGGCGGCCGCTGCTGGGCCGCGCGGAGCTCGCGACGATGAAGAAGGGCGCGATCCTGGTCAACGTCGCGCGGGGGAGCCTCGTCGACCGCGAGGGCCTGCGCGAGGCGCTGGCATCGGGCCACCTCTCGGGGGCGGCGCTCGACGTCTTCGATCCGGAGCCGCCGGCCGCGGACGACCCGCTGCCGAAGCTGCCGAACGTCGTCGCGTCGCCGCATCTCGGCGCTTCGACGGTCGAGGCGCAGGAGCGCGTCGCGATGCAGACGGTCGAGGCGCTCCTCGAAGCGCTGTCCGGCGCTTCGTACGTTCCCGCGGTCAACCTGCCGTTTCGCGGTCCCGCCGACCCGACCGGCGCCGCGGCGTGGATGCGCCTGGCGGAGCGGACGGCGCGGTTTCTCGGCGCGCTCGCGGGCGCGAGGCTCCATTCGATTCGGATCGAGACCTGGGGCCTGCCCGAGGATCTCCTGCGTCCGGTTTCGGTCGCGGCGGTCAAGGGAGCGCTCGCCGAGCACGATCCCGAATCCGTCAACTACGTCAACGCCCTGCACGTCGCCCGCGAGCGCGGGCTCTCCGTCTCGGAGACGCGCCACGAAGGGCCGGGCCACTGGGCCCGCTCGGTCCGCGTGGCGCTTTCCGGCGACGCGGCGCGGCCGTCCGCCGATGCGACGCTCTTCTCCGGCCAGGACGCGCGGGTCGTGGCCGTGGACGGCCTTCCGCTCGAGTTCCGGCCCGAGGGAACGGTCGTCTACCTGCGCAATCGCGACGTGCCGGGAGTCGTGGGCAGCGTCGGCTCGATCCTGGGCGAGGGCGGCGTCAACATCGCCAATTTCTCGCTCGCTCGCGGCGAGGGCGAGCGCGCGGCCGCGGTGATCGCGGTGGACACGGCGCCACCGGCCGCGGTGCTCGAGAAACTGCGCCGCGCGCCGGCCGTCGAGGACGTGCGCGTGGTGAGCTGGTGAGGCGATGAGCCGCAAGCGCGTCGTCGTCCTGTTCGGCGGCCGGTCCGTCGAGCGCGAGGTCTCGCGGCTCTCGGCGCGCACGATCGTCGGCGCGCTCGACCCGGCGCGGTACGAGGTCATTCCCGTCGCGCTCGGCCGCGACGGGTCGTTCCTTCGGGCTGCGGAGTCCGCGCGTCTGCTCGCTTCGGGGCCGGTGCCGGAGAAGTACCGGGTTGGAGCGGGCGAACTCGCGCCCGCGGGCGCGCTCGTACCGGCGGAGCTCGCGCCGGGGAAAGCCGACGTCGTCTTCCCGATCGTGCACGGCACGACGGGGGAGGACGGCGTCCTGCAGGGATTTCTCGAGACGCTCGGAGTTCCCTATGTCGGCGCGGGCGTGACCGGCTCGGCGATCGGGATGGACAAGGCGGTCACGAAGGCGCTGCTTCGGGACGCCGGCATCCCGACCGTGAAGTTCGCCGTGGTTTCTTCGCGCGACGACGCGCCCGGCCTGGCGCGGCGACTCCCCGAGAACGGCTTCGTCCTTCCGCTCTTCGTCAAGCCGTCGTGCGGCGGCTCCTCCGTCGGCGTGACGAAGGTCAAGAGCTGGGACGCCCTCGCGCCCGCGGTCGCTCGCGCGCTGTCGTTCGACGAAAGGGCTCTGGTCGAAGAAGGGATCGACGCGCGGGAGCTCGAGTGCGCGGTCCTCGGCAACGAAGATCCGAAGGCTTCGGTGGTCGGCGAGATCGTGCCGGGCCGCGAGTTCTACGACTACGAGGACAAGTACGTCGAGGACGGCGCGAAGTTGCTCGTCCCCGCGCCGGTGTCCGAAGGGGTGGCGGCAGAGGTGCGCCGGCTGGCGGTGGAGGCTTTCCGCGTCTGCGGCACGTCGGGGATGGCGCGGGTGGACTTCTTCCTCGAGCGCGGCTCGGACCGCGTCCTGGTCAACGAGCTCAACACGCTGCCCGGCTTCACCGCGATCTCGATGTACCCGCGACTCTGGGAAGCGTCGGGACTTCCGCTCTCGAAACTCCTCGACGAGCTCATCCGCCTGGCGCTCGAGCGCGCCGAGCGCCGGAGCCGCCTCTCGCACGAGCCGCCGAAGGAGCTCGCGTAGAGGCGGCGGGCGACCGCGGATCTCACTTTCCCCAGATCCGTTCCCACCAGTTCTTCGAGTCCGGCGGCGGGTCGAGTTTCATCTTCGACCGGACCATGCCGAGACTCCAGCCCGTGAGATTCGCCAGGTTCTGCGCTTCCTGCTCGTGGCGCCGCGCGACGTCGTTGCGGTAGCGCTCGCCGGCTTCGCACGACAGATCTCCGGTAAACGGGTGGCGCAGGACGTAGCGGCCCTGGAAGTTCTGGCGGTCGGCCGTCTCCTGGAAGACGAGGTCCTCCGGGAAGTGCGCCTCGTCGTAGCGGACGTGCAGGCGCGTCACGAAGACGTTCGATCCGCCGCCGGCCGCCCCGTTCGCCGCCGGAGGGATCGTCGAGCCAGAAGACGCCGAGCTGCCTGCAGCTCGTCGCGCGACGAGCGGGTCGGCCGCGCACGGATCGCACCAGCCCATGTCCCACGCGTACTCGAGGAAGACGCGCTCGCATGTCGCTCGCTGCGGACCTGCTCGGAGAACATCGCCTTGTAGAAGTCGCCGAACTCGTCCTTGACGTAGAGCGGCAGGTCCATGGTCTGACGGCAGGCGCACGGTGCGGTAGTTCGTCGTCTCGACGCGGCCCTTGCGCGTCAGCGCGTAGACGAACAGCTCCTGCGGGCCGTCGGCGTTGACCATGCCGAGGCGGATCGGCAGCATGAACTTCGGCGACTCGTAGGCGACCTGGAGCGGACGCAGGTAGGAGAAGCCGAGCTGCGCCTGCTCCTTCGAGGTTCACCTTCGCGACGAAGAAGCGCATCTTCTGCTTGATGTAGCTGCCGAGAACTCGCGAAGCGCCCGCCGGGATGCGGTAGCCGTTCTCGCTGGAGCCACGTCTCGAGGCCGTCGGCTCTGCTTCGCCGAGAGGATCAGGATGTCGTACTCGCCGACCGTGTACTGGGCTTCGATCGTCACGCCAAGGCTCTTGGCTCGCGGCCGCGGCGAGCCGGCGCCTCCGCGGCGACCGTGAGCGCCGCGTTGCGCCATCGCGTCCTCGAGGTCGCTCGGCTGCCGGCACGGGTCCTGGTCGAAGTACTCGACGAGGCGCGGCGCGGAGTAGGCGTCGAGGTGATCGACGAGCGACCTGCTCGCCGACGTGGATCTGCCCCGCTCGTCAGGAACGTCGGGACCGGCACGACGACGGCGAACTCCTTCGGATCGCCTCGGAAGTCGTTGGCCATGGTCATCACGGTGCGGTCGCCGTCGCGCACGAGGACGACCTGCGAGGCGTGGTTGAAGAGCTTCGCGTCGGCCTTGGCCACGTAGAACCCGCAGAACGGCGAGGGCCGGACGGCTCGCCGCGAAGAGCAACAGGAAGGAGGCCAGGGACGGAAGCGCGCGTCTCATCGGAGACTCCTTTCGGAAAGGCCCAGTCGTAGCGGCGGCCGGGCAGGAGGCGGTCGAGGAGCGGCGTGAGGGGTGCCAGCGCGAAGAGCGCCCAGATCGGGCCGTTCGTGCGGAAGAGACGGAACTGGACGAACACAGCGCCGAACGCGACGAGAAGGCCGAAGAGGATCCGGCCCGCGCGCGAGTCGGGCGTCGTCTTCGGGTCGGAGATCATGAAGAAGGCGAAGAGCAGGAGCGCGCCGCTCTGGAGCCGGTGGAGCGGGATCGCGAGCGGCTCGCCCAGCCACGCCGAGCGCGCCGAGGAGAAGGCCGGCGTACCCGCCGAGAAAGGCGAGGGTGACGTCGGTGCGCGCCGCGCGCTGGACGACGAGGCCGCCGAGGCAGGCGACGAGGAACCCGAAGAACGCCGGCGCTGCCCCACTGGCCGGGCGAGACCCAGGCGCGTCGCGTCGCGAGGATGACCGCCGCGAGGCCGAAGGTCGTCGGGTTGAAGACGTGCTTCCCGTTCCAGCGCAGCAGGAATTTGCTCGCGACGGCGAGCGCCGCGGCGGCGACGGCGAGGGACGCGTCGTTCGTCCGCAGGAGCAGGCACAGGGACAGCCCGGAGATGAGGGCGCTCTTCGGCTCGAAGGAAGGCAGGCGCCAGATACGCGTGCACGCGTACTGCGTGGCCAGCGCGGAGCCGAGGAGAAGCGCCGCGCGCGCGGGCGTGACGTCGAAGGAGAGCGCCGCCATCCCGTAGGCGAGGAGGGCCGACAACGCGCCGATCTGGTAGAGCCGGGGATCGAGTGCGACCCGCGGGACGGCTCTCTCGCTCACGAGGGGAAAGGACACCGCGGGAGAGGGCAGAGTTCCCGCGGGGCGCTACAATTCGGGCAGGCGGTCACCCGTGCCATCCGAAGCGTCTCTCGATTCGCTCGCGATCGCCCCGCTCGCGTCGGACGCCGAGGCGCAGTGGTGCGCGCGGCTCATGTCCTCCTCCGAGCCCTGGATCACGCTCGGGCGGAGCTACGCCGATTCCCTCGAACGGATGCGAAATTCGGACAAAGAGCGCTACGTCGCCCGCCTGGGAGCGGTGCTCGCGGGCTTCGTCGTGCTCAACATGCAGGGAGCCTTCGTGGGATACCTCCAGACAATCTGCGTTTCACCGGAGTTCCGGGGCCGCGGCATCGGCACGAAGCTCGTGGAGTTCGCCGAAAAGCGGATCTTCGCCGAGTCGCCGAACGTGTTCCTCTGCGTCTCGTCCTTCAACCACGAGGCCCGGAGGCTCTACGAGAGGCTGGGCTACAAGATGATCGGAGCGCTCGGAGACTACGTGGTGCGCGACCACTCGGAGCTGCTCCTCCGCAAGACGACGGGCCCGATCGCGGACTTTCTCGCGAAGAAGAGAGGCTAGCGGCTCTCGGTCATCTGCACCGGCGATGCGGGCAGGCGGTCGAGGACCGGCAGCCCGCTCCCGCCGTAGCGGCCAAACGACAGGACGCCGGTCGGGCAGGACTGCACGCAGGCCGAGCAGCGGACGCACTGCGGGTCGTCCATCGGCGCCCCTTTGTTCGCGAAGCTCATGACGTCGATGCCCTGGTGGCACACGGACGTGCACACGTTGCAGGAGATGCACTTTTCCTTCTCCGCGAAAATGCGGAAGCGCGTGAAGCGCGCGTAGACGTTCATCAGCGCGGCGAGCGGGCACGCGAAGCGGCACCAGACGCGGCCGGAGAACCAGAAGTACGCGCCGACGCCGAGGATGCCGGCGAGGAAGATGTCCACGACGTGGTAGTAGTTGAGCTCGATCCCGAAGAGCGACCATCCCGACAGGAGTCCGTCGAAGAGCTTCTGCGTGACGCGCCCGGCCGCCGTCGCCGGCGCGATCCAGGAGATCGCGCGCGCCGCGAAGAGCAGGAGCGCGGCCGCCAGGATCGCCTGCCCGACCATGTTCAAGCGATTCCAGACCGGGCCGTGCGGCATCTTCTCGCGCTCGGTGTCGCCCATCGTTTCGGCGAGCGCGCCGCAGGAGCAGATCCAGCCGCAGTAGGCGCCCTTGCCCCAGCGCCGGACCACGAGCGGGATCAGGACGAAAGTCTGGAAGAACGCGATGACCAGCCACCAGGCGAGCGGCTTGTACGAGAAGACGTTCCAGACGAAGAGCGGCCACGCGAGGATGAATCCGAACGCGCGCCAGTACTCGCGGCCGTGGGCGGCCGCGCCGGCCGCCGGGAAGAGGTTGTCGGCGAGCGTCCGGCCGAAGCCTCCGTCGAACGCGCCGTTGTGGCCGAGCCAGGGAAGGAGCACGTAAGGCAGGAGAAAGAGCGGAATCCACTGAATCGCGACGAGCGTCGAGGTCTGCCGGGTGACGTAAGGCGTCCGGCGCCGGCGGATGCGCGCGACGCCGAAGGCGAGCACGCAGAGGCAGTAGGCGAGCGAGTAGTAGAAGCCGGGATCGCGCAACGAGATCGCGAGCGTGCCGGCGAGCGTCGCGGGGGATCGGACGAGCGCCGGCAGGTTGTAGGGGAAGAGTCCGTGGGTCTGGAAATACCGGTTGACCGCGCCGCCCGCCTTCCAGTTGTACAGGAAGACGCAGAAGAGGAAGAACGCCGCGAATCCGGCCGACTTGCGGGCGGTCCATTCGCCCCGGATCGGGATTCCGGACTTCCGGAAGAAGTCGAGGGGCGCCTCGCGGCCGAGCATCGTGAAGACGACGTCGTTGGGCAGGGTCGATTCGCGGCCATCCGCTCCGGCGAGCACGACGTGTCCGGCCTCGATCCGCGCGACCCGCGTCGCGAGCCGCACCCGCAGCGAGCCGGGCCGGTGCGGGGCCGCGGCGTCGAGGAACGCGCCCGTGGAGGCCGTCTCCTGATCGGAGCTCGGCCGCTCGATCGCGACGCTCGCCGACGGGTCGTTTTCGAGCACACGGAGCATCGCGACGTTCTCCGGCTTCGCGCGAGCGAAGTCCTCACCGCGGTGACAGAGCGTGACGTGCGCGCCCGCCGCGACGAGCGCGATAGCCGTCTCCAGCGCGGAATCGCCGCCGCCGACGACGAGGGCGCGCTGGCCCGCGTGGTCCCGGGGGTCGTACAGGCGGTTGAAGACCCGGTCGGGGCCGTCCTCGCCGGGCACGCCGAGTCGCCGGTGATCGCCGCTTCGTCCGATCGCGACGAGGACTCGCCGCGCGCGGACGGCCGGCGCGCCGTCGACGTGGAGCCAGAGCATCCCGTCGCGCCGTTCGACGCGCTCGATGCGGGCCGGCGTGATCTCGATGCCGCGGTCGCGCACGAGCCGGACCATGCCGTCGAGGAGCTCCTCCTTCGGATGGACCTCGGCGCGAAACTGCAGGTCGCCGCGCGGGGTCATGCCGCTCGGGTACGTGAAGATCGGCTTTCGCTTCGGGAAATTCGCGACCGTCGAGAGGAGCTCGGAGCTTTCGAAGACCGCGAAGCGCAGTCCGGCCGCCTGCGCCCGGAGTGCCGCCGCGACGCCGGATACGCCGGCGCCCACGATGGCGAGGTCGAGCACGTTCGGATCGGTGCCGGCCCGGCGCTCGCGCGCGAAATCCGGTTCCGCGAGGAACGCCTCCACCGCCCGAGCCCCCGTGTCGGAAGCGAACTTGAGGAGCGGAATGCCGGTCAGATCGCCGGTGATCCGGACGCCGGGAACGGCCGTCGCGCCGTCGGGCCCGACGACGGGCAGCTTCTCGACCGTCCCGGCGGGCCACATGGTGTGAAGCCAGCGCGTGTATCGGCGGAGAAGGACGAGCATGCGGCGCCGCTTCGGATTCTAGCCCGGAGAAGCTACGCTCCCGGTCCGTGCCCGAGCTGCCGGACATCCTCGCGTACCTCGCGGCGCTCGAGCCCCGTGTGGCCGGCCGGATCTTCGAGGGCGTTCGCCTGGGCAGTCCCTTCCTGTTGCGCTCCGTGTCTCCGCCGCTCTCGGAGGCTGCGGGCCGGCGCGTGGAGCGCGTCTCGCGGCTCGGCAAGCGCGTGGTTTTCGAGCTCGAGGGTGGGCTGCGGCTCGTGCTCCACCTGATGGTCGCGGGCCGACTTCACTGGAGGCCGCGCGGCGCGAAGGTCGGCGGCCGCGGGGCGCTCGCGGCGTTCGACTTCGAGGACGGCTCACTCGTCCTGACCGAGGCGGGCACGAAGCGGCGCGCGTCCCTTCACCTCGTGCGAAGGAACGGCATCTCGGCCCTCGACCGCGGCGGCCTCGAGGTCCTCGATTCGGACCTCGCGGCATTTCGCGGGGCGCTCGGCCGCGAGAACCACACGGTGAAACGCGCTCTGACCGATCCGCGCCTCTTCTCGGGCATCGGCAACGCTTACTCCGACGAGATCCTGCACCGGGCCCGATTGTCTCCGGCGCGTCTCACGAGCCGCCTCACCGGGGAGGAAAGCGAGCGGCTCTGGCGCGCGACCCGCGAGACGCTCGGGCAATGGAGCGAAAGGCTGATCGGCGAGGCGAAGAAGGCGTTTCCCGAGAAGGTCACGGCGTTTCGCGACGGGATGGCCGTGCACGGACGGTACGGAAAACCCTGTCCGGTCTGCGGCACGCCGATCCAGCGGATCGTGTACGCCGAGAACGAATCGAACTACTGCCCGACCTGCCAGACCGGCGGCAAGCTCCTGGCGGATCGCGCTCTCTCGCAGCTCCTCAAGGGCGACTGGCCGAAGACGATCGAGGAGCTCGAAGAGCGCAAGATGCGATGAGGCCCGCCCTTCTCGCGGCGGTTGCCGGGCTCGGCCTCGTCGCGGCGGGCGCTACGGCTCAGACGGCACCGCCCGCTCCCGCGAACGAGCCGTCGTTCGCCCTGCTCACCGGCTTCGGCTACGCCGTGAAGCTGAATCACGGCCAGACCAAGGAGCAGAGCCTCCTCGTGCAGCCCCAGGCGTCGTTCCGTCTCGGTGCGCGCTTCGAGTACGTCCCGGAGGCGCATTTCGCGAAGTACTTCCGCCCCGACGGCTACGCGGCGGGCCTCGTCCCCGTCGGCGTCCGCTATCTCTTCGGCTCCCGATCCGCCTCCGTCGTCCCCTATTTCGGCGTGGGCGCGGGCGTCTCCTGGACGGACCTGCACATCATCGAGCTCAGCCGCCGCTTCAATTTCATCCTGCAGGGAGGACTCGGCGTGCGCGGCCCGCTGGGAGAGCTCCAGGGCTGGATGGTCGAAGCGCGCTGGTACCACTATTCGAACGCGAACACCGTTCTGCCGAACCTCGGCTTCAACGCGATCGAGGTTCTGGGCGGCTGGCGTTTTCGATAGGCGCTTCCGGCGCCTGCCCCTCGAGGATGCGCGCGAGCTTCGCGGCGTCGATGTTCCCGCCGGAAACGACACAGACGAGTCTTGCCTCCCGGCGCGCGGTCGGAGAGGGCGACGGCGACGGACGTTGCGCCCGCGCCCTCCGCCACGATCCGTTGCCGCGCCGCGAGGAGCCGCACGGCGTCGGCCACTTCCGGGAGCGTCGCGACGCGCGCCCCGTCCAGAAGTCTTCGCGCGAGCGGCCACATTCCGGGATGAAGTCCGCCCGAGCCGATGCCGTCGACGAAGCTCGCGCGATACGGCGATCGACTGGGGCGAACCGGCGGCGAGCGAGGCGGAGAGCGGCGCCGCGGTCTCGACCTCGCAGGCGACGACCCGGACGCGCGGGGAGATCGCCCTGGCCGCGGCGGCGATGCCGCACGAGAGCCCGCCCCCTCCGTAGGGGACGAGGATGGTGTCCACGTCCGGCAGGTCCTCGAGGATCTCGAGCCCGATCGTGCCGTTGCCGGCGATCACCGCGGGATCGCTGACGGGATGGACGAAGAGGCCGTCGAGGCCGGGATAGACGTGCTCGACGAGCACCTGCCACCAGCGGTCGAACGGCACCTTCACGTACCGCGCGCCGAGGCGCTCGATGGCGTCGAGCTTGGCGCGGGGCGCGGTGTCGGGAACCACGACGGCGCAGGACACGCCGAGGCGCCGGGCCGCCCAAGCGACGCCCTGCGCCATGTTGCCGGCGCTCGCCGTGTAGACGCCGCGCGCGAGATCCTCCGGCCGCGCGAGCGCCAGCGCGTTGCCGGCGCCGCGGATCTTGAACGATCCGATCGGCTGCAGGCTCTCGAGCTTGAGCCAGATTCGGCGCCCGCGGGACCGGCGTCGAGGCGGACGAGGGGCGTCCGCAGCGCGACGCCGCGCAGCCGCTCGCGGGCCGCGCGGATCTCCTCGAGCGGCGGCGGTTCAAGCGCCTTCGCGGTGTCCTCCGAACTCGATCGTGCGGCCGGCGCCGGACGCCCGCGCCTTCTCGTAGATGTGTTTCGCCGACGCCACGTCTTCGACGGCGAGGCCGAGGGACTTGAAGAGCGTGATCTCGTCCTTCGACCGGCGGCCCGGCACCTTCCCGATCAGCGACCTCGCCGATCTCGCCCACGATGTGGTCGTCGCCGATGGCGCCTTCCTTCTTCGCGATCAGGAAATCGCCGCCTTCGTTCTCGAGCGACTCGCGCCGGTCGGCGTAGAGTCGGGATCGGCGCACGGCGTCGGTGTCGAGCTCGCGCGCCGCGGGGATGCTCGAGCCGACGGCGTTGATGTGCGCCCCGGGCGAGATCCAGTCGCCGCGCAGGATCGGCTCGCGCGCGGAGGTGGCGGTGCAGATCAGGTCGGCGCCGGCGACGGCCTCGCGCGCCCCGGCGGCGACGTCGATCGGGATTCCCTGGCGCTTCGACTCGCCGGCGGCGAAGACTCGGGCGTTGTCGGCGCTGCGGCTCCAGACGCGCACGCGGCGGATCCGCCGCACGCAGCGCATCGCCTCGAGGTGCGTCCGCGCCTGCACGCCCGAGCCCAGGATCGCCAGGTCGCCGGCGTCCTCGCGGGCGAGGAGCCGCGTGGCGAAGCCGGTGACCGCCGCCGTGCGGATGCCGGTGATCGAGGTCGCGTCGAGGACCGCGAGAAGCGCTCCGTTGCCTCCGTCGAAGAGGATCACGACGCCCTGGTGCGTGTCGCGCGCCGTGCCCTCGTTTCCGGGAAAGAGCGTGATGGCCTTGACGCCCAGCACGCCGTCGGAGAGGAGCGCGCCCGGCATGAGCCCGAGCGCGCCGACCCGCTCGGGAAGCCAGAGGATCTGCCGCAGCGGCAGGATCGTCTGGCCGCGCGCCAACGCCTCCATCGTCGCGGCCATGACCTCGACGCACTCGGACATCGGAAGGAGCTTCGGGACCTCGGCCTGGGTCACGAAGAGCGTCGGCATCTCGCCTCCTACTGCCAGCGGAAGATCTTGAGAGCGACCCCGAAGCTCGCGACGCCCCAGGCCGCGAGGATCACGGCCGGGACCGCGATCGCGGTCAAGCCCTTGCCCTCGAGCATCACGGCGCGCAGGGCGTCGTTCAGCGCGGTCAGCGGCAGCGCCCGGATCAGGGGCTGCGCCGCGTTCGGGAAGCGGTCGGCGGAAAAGAACACACCCGACAGGAGCCACATCGGAACCATGACGAGGTTCATCAGTCCGCTCGCGGCCTCGAGCGTCTTCGCGCGCGCGGCGACGAGAAGCCCGAGTCCCGCGAACGAAAGCGATCCGAGAAGGGCCATCGCCAGGAGCAGGGTGACCGAGCCGCGGATCGGCACACCGAACGCGAGCACGCCGAAGGCCAGGATCACGGCGATCTCGAGGAGCAGGAAGAAGAGCCGCGAGAGGATCTGCCCGAGCAGGAAATCGCGACTTCCGCATCGGGGTGGCGGTCATGAGCTTCAGGGTCTTCTTCAGCCGTGCGTTCACGATGCCGAAGCCGATGCCCCAGATCCCGGTGCCCATGAGGTTCAGGCCGAGGATTCCCGGCAGGAGGAAGTCGATGTAGCGCGAGCCCTTCTCGTGCATCTCGACCTCTTTCACGGCGACGGGGTCCCGGCGGCCCGCCCCGCGCTGGATGGCGTCGTCCACCTCGAGGCGAGCGACGCGGGCGTCGGGACGAGTCGGATCGAAGTGGTACACGAGCGGGTCGCCGTTCTCGACGAGGAGGGCGATCTTCCCGGTGCGGAGCGCCTGAAGCCCTTCTTCGAGCGTCGCGAACGCCGTCGTCTTGAGCGCGGGCGATACGAGCGGTTTCCCCGCGAGCAGACCCTCGGAGCCGCCGCCCGTGACGCCGACCGGAACCTTGTCGGGCCCCTTGTCGCGAAAGGCGAAGCCGAGGACGAGCGCCATGATGATCGGGAAGGCGAACACCCAGAAGACGGCCTCCGGCTCGCGGATGAACTCGAGCACCCGCGCGCGTGTCAGCGCGACGAGGGCGGGCCGCGGCTTACTCATCGCGGAGCTCGCGTCCCGTCAGCGAGATGAAGACGTCTTCGAGGGTCGCGCGATGCGTCGAGAGCGTGAGCAGCTTCGACCCTCCGCGATCCAGACGCGCCAGGAGCGCCGGCACGGTCTCGACGAGCGAGGCCACTCCCACGAACCAGCGGTCGTCGCGCCGGCGGCAATCCTTGACGCCGGGCAGCGCCTTGAGGTCCTCGGCCGACAGGGGAGGGTCCGACGCGAACTCGACGATGTGCGGCGCGTGCAGGCCGGCGATGAGCTCCGCCGGGGTCCCCTGCGCGATGATCTTGCCGTGATCGACCACCGCCACGCGGTCGCAGAGACGCTCCGCCTCCTCCATGTAATGCGTCGTGAGGAGGACGGTCCGTCCGGCCGCCCGGAACCGTTCGAACTTCTCCCAGAGCTGGAGGCGGCTCTGCGGGTCGAGCCCGGTCGTGGGCTCGTCGAGGAACAGGATCTCCGGATCGCCGGCGAGCGCGCAGGCGACCGCGAGGCGCTGGCGCTGGCCGCCGGAGAGCTTGCCGATGCGCGCGTCCCGCTTCTCCTCGAGGGAGAGATCCTCGAGCAGCCTCTCCGGATCGCGGCCGCGCGGGTAGAGCGAGCGAAAGAGATCGAGCATCTCGAAGACGGTCAGCTTCTCGGAGAACCGCGTCTCCTGAAGCGAGACGCCGAGGCGCGCGCGGAGCTCCCGCTCGTGCTCTCCCCAGCGGCGGCCGAGGATCTCCACGTCCCCGGCGTCGGGGCGCGTGAGCCCCTCGAGGATCTCGATCGTCGTGGTCTTGCCGGCGCCGTTCGGCCCGAGAAGGCCGAAGCATTCGCCCGGCCGGATCTCCAGATCCAGCCCGTCCACCGCGCAGACGTCGCCGAAGTGCTTCTTCAGGCCGCGGCAGCGGATGGCGAGCGCAACGGAGACGGCTCCCGCCGTGTTCTCGCTCATGGGGAGGGGAGAGTTTAGACTCGAACGAGAGGAAATGAGCGCCGGAATCTTCGAGACGCCGCTCGGGCCGATGGTGGCCGTCGTGGACGGCGAGGGCTCGCTGAAGCGGCTCTCGTTCCTCCATGGCCGGGAGCGGACGGATCCCTCGGCCGTGCCCGACGCGCCGCCGTGCCGCGGCGTCGCGCGGCAGATGCAGGAGTACTTCGCGGGAAAGCGCAAGGCGTTCGACCTCGCGCTCGAGCCGGACGGTACGGAGTTCCAGCGGGACGTCTGGAGCGCGCTCGTGAAGGTGCCGTACGGCGAGCGCGCGAGCTACTCGGACATTGCGATTGCGGTCGGCCGTCCCGAGGCCGTGCGCGCCGTCGGAGCCGCCAACGGCGCCAACCCGATCGCGATCGTCGTTCCGTGCCACCGCATCCTCGGACGCGACGGGTCGCTGACGGGCTACGGCGCCGGGCTGCCGATCAAGCGCTGGCTGCTCGACCACGAGGCCGGGCTGCGGCCCCTTCCGTTCGCGCCCGAGCGGCGCGGCGCGTCCTAAGGAGACTGGGGGACGGCGATGCCCTCGAAGCCCGCGGACTCGAGCTCCGCGAGCGAGTGTTCGGCGAGCTCGCGCGTCGCGAACGGCCCCACCTTCACACGCGTCAATCCGCGGTACGGCTCGAGGACGGCGTCGCGCCCGGTCGCGCGGATGCGCTCGGCCTGGCGCCGCGCGTGCTCGGGATCGGCGAACGACCCGACCTGGACGAACCAGGGCGTCGCGGATGGGACCGGAGTCGGCGTCGGGCCGGGGGAGACGACGGCGAGGCGCACCCGCCCGGTACCCGGGCCGATCAGGTCGAGCTGCCGCGCGGCCTCCTTCGAAAGGTCCACGATGCGGCCCTTCGCGAAAGGCCCACGGTCGTTGATGCGGACGCGGACCCGCTTGCCGCTGTCGACGCTCGTGACGTCGACGATGGTGCCGAGCGGCAGCTCGCGATGCGCCGCCGTGAGCTGCGAGGAGTCGTAGATCTCGCCGGAAGCGGTCGGCTTTCCCTCGAATCCGTCGTCCCCGCCGTACCAGGAGGCGATGCCTTCCTCGGACCAGCCGGAGGCCGAGGGCGGCGGGGCCGGAGCCGGCGTCGGCGTCCGCGGAGGCGCCGAGGCAGCGGCCGCCGGCGTCGCGGGCGGCCGGGTGGTCGCGCAGCCGGCGCCGAGAGCGATCGCGAGGGCCGCCGCTCCGAAACGAAGGATGTGTCGGCTCAAACGCGGACCGGGGCGCTCTCGATCTCCGCCACGCCGGCGAGCGCCGGATCGAGCTCCTCCCGCACGAACTGTTCGACCTGTGCCGGACAGCGCCCGACGAGCTTCTCGGGCCGCGATGCGGCCTCGAGGTCTCCCGGCTTCATGCCGAACGCCTTGTCGGCGGCGATCCGCTCGAAGAGGTCGGGCATTCCGCCCTCGCGATGCATCCGGTCCGCCGACGCGCGCGCGTGCACGCGCAACTTCTCGTGGAGCTCCTGCCGGTCACCGCCCCGGCGCACCGCCTCCATGAGGAGGTTCTCCGTAGCGAGGAACGGCAGATGTTCGAGCAGACGCCGGCTCGAGACCTCGGGATGGACGACGAGCCCGCCCGACACGTTCTCGAGCAGGATCAGGATCGCGTCGGCCGCGAGGAACGCCTCCGGCACCGCGATTCGCTTGTTGGCGGAGTCGTCGAGGCTCCGCTCGAGCCACTGCGTCGCGGCGGTCATCGCGGTATCCATCGAGAGCGCGATGACGTGCCGCGCCAGGCGCGCAGACGCGCTCCGCGCGCATGGGGTTGCGCTTGTAGGGCATGGCGGAGGAGCCCACCTGGCCGGCCTCGAACGGCTCTTCGAGCTCTCCGTCGTGCTGGAGCAGCCGCAGGTCGGTGCCGATCTTGTGCGCCGACTGCGCGAGGCCCGAGAGCGCGCGGACGACCGCGTCGTCCTGCTTGCGCGAATACGTCTGGCCAGAAACGAGCTGCCGCCGCGCGAAACCGGCGCGCCGCGCGAGGGCGGCGTCGAGGTCTTCGACCTTCGCGGCGTCGCCGCCGAAGAGGAGGAGGAAGGAGGCCTGCGACCCCGTCGCGCCCTTGGCTCCCAGGAATCGCAGTCCCTCGCGGACGCCGCGGATCGCCTCGAGATCCATGAGCAGGTCCGACGCCCAGAGCGCCGCGCGCTTGCCGACGGTCGTGGGCTGCGCGGGCTGGTAGTGCGTGTAGGCGAGCGCCGGCAGATCGCGGTGCGCCAGCGCGAAGTCGCGCAGGCGCCGCAGCACCGCGACGAGGCGCTGTTCGACGAGCGAGAGGCCCTCGCGCATCTGGATGAGGTCCGTATTGTCCGCGACGTAGGCCGACGTGGCGCCCCAGTGCAGGATGCCGCGCGCCGCGGGCGCCGCCGCGCCGAAGACGCGTACGTGAGCCATGACGTCGTGCCGCGTCGTTTGCTCTTCTTTCGCCGCCGCCTCGAAGTCGATGTCCGCGAGATGGCTCCGCATCTGCGCGAGGGCCTCCTCCGGGATCGGGAGGCCGAGCCGGCGCTCCTCCTCGGCGAGCCAGAGCCAGAGCCGCCTCCAGGTCTCGAACTTGAATTGGGCCGAGAAGATGCGGGACATCTCGGCCGAGGCGTAGCGCTCGGCGAGCGGGTGGCCGGCCCGGTCAGCCCTGGTCACTGCCGGCATCTTCTCCCGGGGTGAACTGCGCGGGCTCGTCGTTGCCGCAGACCAGGCACTGGGCTTCCGAGATCCGCGAGCCCTCCATCTCGAAGACGTAGCAGGGCGTCATGCACGTCTGGCAGATGAGGTAGTCGATCTCGCGGTCCTCGGCCGGCTTGGGCAACCGCGGGTCCTGACGTTCCATCGAGGCTATTTTCGCACGAGGAACGGAATCAGCCCACCCTGTCCCCTGGCCCTTAGTCCGTGGTCGATCATGGCTCAACGACTAACGGACTAACGACTGCGGACTAAGGACTAAGGACTAAGGACTAAGGACTAAGGACCAAGGACGACGTGTACTCCACTCGGACATCATCTGTCCGGCCCGGGGCGGAGGATCGAAGCGTGACTCCATCGGGATTCGGCTGGGCCCCGGCCGCCGCGGCGGCTCTCGCGATCGCCATCGTGGCGATCGTCGCGCTCGCCGTGCGCCTGTCGAGATCGCGGAAGGCGCCGGACGAGCTTCTGGGACGCGTGCTCGCCGAGTCGGCCGCCTCGCGGCAGGCGGCCGAGGCGATCGACCGCGGCCTCGCGGAGATGCGCCGTGCAGTCGAGGAGCGCGTTCAGGGAGTCGAGTCGCGGCTGGCCGACAGCCAGAGAAACCTCACGGATCACCTCGGCCGGTCGGGGCGCCTCCTCCAGGACGTCGGCGAGAAGATGGGCCGCATTTACGAGGCATCCCAGAAGATCGAGAAGCTCGCGGGTGACGTGACGCGGCTCGAGGACCTGCTGAAGCCGCCGAAGCTGCGCGGGGCGCTCGGGGAGACGTTCCTCGAGCAGGCTCTGCGCCAGGTGCTCCCGCCGCGCTGCTGGCAGATGCAGTATCGATTCGGCGACGCCATCGTGGACGCCGCGATCTTTCTCGGCGAGCGCATCGTCGCCATCGACAGCAAGTTTCCTCTGGAGAATTTCCGCCGGGCGCGCGAAGGCGCCGAGGAGGCGGAGCGGCGCCGCGCGCAGCGGGACTTCGGCGCGGACGTGCGCCGGCACGTCGAGGCGATCCGCACGCGGTACATCCGGCCGGAGGCCGGCACGACGGACTTCGCGCTCATGTACATTCCCGCCGAAGCCGTCTACAGCGAGATCGCGAGCGAAACCGTCGCGGGCGAAGGGCCGTCTCTTGCGGACTACGCCGTCGAGCGCCGCGTCATCCCGGTTTCGCCGCGCCTCCTCTACGCATACCTCGCGACGGTGGCGATGGGCTTGAAGGGCCTGGAGCTCCAGCACAGCGCGCGCGAGATCGGCGAGAAGCTCGCGGAGCTCGGGCGCCTGTGGGACCGCGTCGAGGAGCCGTTCGGAAAGCTCGGCGCGCATCTGCAGAACACGCAGAAACAGTACGAGCTCGCGACGCGCGCGCTCGACCGCTTCGCCGCGCGGCTCGAAGGCATCGGCGAGCGCGCGGAAGGGGAGCTCGCGCCGACCGACGCGTCCCTCCCGCTGCTTCCGCCCTCCTGACGCCTGACGGGCGCCCGCGGGACCCCCCGCGAAGCGGGGCCCGGCGCTGGCCCTCTGATAGAATGCCCCGTTTTTCGCGGGTATGAGCCTTCACGTCACCTCTGAGATCGGCAAGCTGAAGTCGGTCCTCGTGCACCTTCCGGGGCCCGAGATCGACCGGATGGTGCCCTCGATGATGGAGGAGCTCCTCTTCGACGACATCCTCTACGGCAGCCGCGCCCGCGAGGAACACCGGCGCTTCCAGCAGGTCCTGAGCTTTCTCGCCGACGAGGTCCTCGACATCCAGCAGCTTCTCGAAGAGGTCCTCGCGGTTCCCGAGCAGCGGTCGGCGATCCTGGGCGACCTCGGGCGCGCCCTCTCGTGGGGGCCGGACATGGACTACCGGCTGCAGGAGCTGACGCCGGAGGCCCTCGCCTCGACGCTCATCACCGGGATCGAGCGCCCGGCGCAGGAGATCGCCAACTCGACGGAGGAGCTGTACTACCTGCCGCCCATCCCCAACTACTTCTTCCAGCGCGATCCGCTGGTCGTCGTCGGCGACCGCGCGATCCGCGGCTCGATGGCCACGCCGGCGCGGCTTCGCGAGCCGCTCCTGTCCGGGTACGTCTTCCAGTTTCACCCGCGATTCGAGAGCGACGGCGGCCGGTTCTGGTTTCAGGAGTTCTCCACGGACTACCGGCGGCCGTCCTCGTACGCGCGGATGCGCCCGACGCTCGAAGGCGGCGACATCCTCGTGCTGCGCGACGACATGCTCGCGATCGGGTATTCGGAGCGCACGGAAAAGACGACGATCGAGCGCCTCGCCGAGTCCTTCAAGAGCCGGCGGTCCCCGATCAAGCGCATCTTCGTCGTCGCGATCCCTCCCGCGCGGTCCTTCATGCACCTCGACACGGTCTTCACCGTCATTTCCCGCGAGGAGTGTCTGGTGTACGGGCCGATGATCCTTCCCGACGGCGCGGAGGAGGCGGACGTCTACGAGTGCGACCTGACCAAGCGGGAGATCACCTGGACGACGGAGAAGGATCTGCTCTCGGCGCTGCGCACCCAGAAGATGGATCTGAAGCCGATCCTCTGCGGCGGGAACGATCCGATCGCCGAGCGGCGCGAGCAGTGGACCGACGGAGCCAACGCTTTCGCGATGGCGCCGGGCGTCGTCCTCACGTACGACCGCAACGAGCGCACCGCGGACGAGCTCGCGCACCACGGATACTCCGTCATCGACGAAGCGGATCTGCTGCTCGGCCGCGCCGAGCTCCAGTTGCGCAAGAAGAAGAAGTACGTCATCCGCCTCGCGGCGCACGAGCTCTCCCGCGCGCGGGGGGGCCCGCGCTGCATGGCGATGCCGCTGGTCCGCGAAGATCTCCCGGCCTGACTTGGCCCGCATGATCAACCGCACCCCGTTCTTCTCGTTCGTCCGACCCCTCGCCGTCGTGGCGTTCGGCGGCAACGCCCTCTTGCGGCCCGAAGACTCGGGCACCACAGACGAACAGCTCGTACGGGCGCGCGAGGCGGTCCGGAAGCTGCTTCCGATCCTCGGGAAGGGCTACGAGCTCGTCGTCGTGCACGGGAACGGGCCGCAGGTCGGAAACGTGCTCATCCAGGCCGAGGCCGCGGCCGACCGGGTGCCCCGACAGCCCCTCGACTTCTGCGTCGCGCAGACGCAGGGCTCGATCGGATTCCTCCTCGAGCTTGCCTTCGGGAACGAGCTGTCGAAGGCCGGGTTCCGCAAAGAGATTGTGACGATCGTGACGCAGGCTCAGGTGGACGCGGCCGACCCGGCGTTCGACAAGCCGACAAAGCCGGTCGGGCCGTTCTTCTCGAAGGAGAAGGCGGCGCGGCTGATGGACGAGATGGGCTGGGCGATGGTCGAAGACTCCGGCCGCGGCTGGCGCAAGGTGGTCGCATCGCCGCGCCCGGTCGCGATTCGCGGGGTCGAGGTCGCGGCGACGCTCGTCAATCGCGGGCACATCGTCATTGCGGCCGGCGGCGGAGGAGTTCCGGTCGTCATCACGGAGGAGGGGGAGATCCGGGGTGTCGAGGCGGTCATCGACAAGGATTACGCGGCCTCGATGCTCGCCGCCTCGTTGCAGGCCGACCTGTTCATCGTGCTGACCGGAGTCGAGCGCATCTCGCGCGACTTCGGGAAGCCGACGCAGCGCGATCTGCCGGAGATCTCGGCCCGCGAGGCGAAGGCGCTGCTCGCGGAGGGGCAGTTCCCGCCCGGGAGCATGGGTCCCAAGGTGGACGCCGCGATCCGATACATCGAAGCGGGCGGCCGCGAGGTGCTCATCACGCGCGCGGAGTCCCTCGCCGAGGCCCTCGACGGGAAGACGGGGACGCGGATTCGGGAGGCGGCGGCATGAAGCGGGACTACGTGAACGAGAACGACTGGAATGGCGCCGAGATCGCGGCGATCCTGGATCTCGCGGCGCGCGTGAAGAAGGACCCCCGCGGCTACCGCGGCGCGCTCTCGGGGCGGACGCTCGCGATGATCTTCGAGAAGTCGTCGACGCGCACGCGCGTTTCTTTCGAAGCCGGCATGTTCCAGCTGGGCGGGGTCGGGATGTTCCTGTCCTCCCGCGATCTCCAGCTCGGACGCGGCGAGCCGATCTCCGACACGGCGAAGGTCCTCTCCCGCTACGTCGATGCGATCATGGCGCGGGTGTTCGCGCAGGCCACGGTGGATGGACTCGCCGAGCACGCGTCCGTCCCGGTGATCAACGGGCTTTCGGATCTGCTGCACCCCTGCCAGGCGCTCGCGGATTTCCAGACGGTGCGCGAGCGTTTCGGCGGCGTGAAGGGCTTTCCTCTCTGCTACGTCGGCGACGGAAACAACGTCGCGCACAGCCTCCTCGTCACCGGGGCCAAGCTGGGCGCGCGTGTGGCCGTCGTCACGCCCAAGGGTTTCGAGCCGCAAGCGGAAATCGTGGGCTGGGCGCGCACCGCGGCGACGGAGAGCGGCGGCGCGATCCGCGTCACGACCTCGCTCGAGGAGGGGCTCGCCGGCGCGAAGGCCGTCTACACGGACGTCTGGGCCTCCATGGGACAGGAGGAGGAGGCCGCGGCGCGGGTGAAGGCCTTCCGCGCCTACGCCGTGACCGCGCGCGTCTTCGGCATGGCGGCTTCGGACGCGATTTTCCTGCATTGCCTCCCCGCCCACCGCGGCGAAGAAGTGGAGGCCGCGGTGATCGACGGGCCGGCATCGGCGGTCTTCGATCAGGCCGAGAACCGCCTCCACGCGCAGAAGGCCCTCCTGCTGACCCTCCTCGGCGCCGCATGAGCGAAGCGCCCGCGCGACGGGCCCGGTCGGCCCGCTTCTCGCGGCGGGCGGTGTTGATCGCATCGCTCGCGATTCTCGTCCTGTCGATCGGAGCGCTCGCCACCCTCTTCAAGCCCCGCGCGGCTCCCCGGGCGGCCGCGCCGCCGCGCATCGCGGCGACCGTGACGGCCGACGAGGCGGAGCTCAAGAAGGAGCCGGCGGCCGGCGCCGGCACCGTCGCGAAGCTCGCGCGCGGCGCCCGTCTCGAGATCCGACGAGAGGCCGGCCTCTGGGTCGAGGTCCAATCAGCGGCGGGAAAGGGCTTCCTGCCCGCGGAGTCCCTCGAGCGCGACTCGGACCGCGACGCGAGGAAGCGCCGCGCCTCCACGGTCTTCTCTTTCCCGACGGTGTCGGGCGTCGTCGCGGAGGACGCGGAGCTGCGCGCCGCCCCGTTCCCGGTCGCGGCCCAGTCGGGGAGCCTGCCCAAGGGCACGGTGGTCTCGGTGTACGCCGTGGACCACGACTACTACGCGCTGCGCGGGGAGGACGGCGGGCTCGCCTTCATCGAGTCGTCGAAAGTCGACCTGATCCCTGCCGATCCGCGCCAGCCTGGCGTCACGCCGGCTCGCGAGCGTGTGTTGAAGAATCTCGAGGTGACCGAACTTTCGCAGCCGCTGCCCCTGACCGGGGGCGCGGAAAGCGCCGGGAGCGAGGCGCCGCCTCCCGCCGTCGTGCCGCTCGCTCCCGCGGACGGGGGCATGGTCGAGCCCGCGGAGCTCGCCTCGAAGGTCGATCCCCCGTATCCGGACGCGGCCCGCCGCGCGAGCGTCTCGGGGACCGTGGTTCTGGCGGTCACGATCGACGCGGACGGACGGGTCACGGCCGTGGACGTCGTGCGCGGCCTGCCGATGGGGCTCACGGAGAGCGCCGTCGGCGCGGTGCGTCGCTGGCAATACAAGCCGGCGCGGGGAAAGCAGGGGCCGGTCGCCTCCCGCAAGGAGGTTCGCATCGAGTTCCGGCTGCGCTAGAGTCCTCCGCGCGATCGCCGGCGCGTTCTATACTTTTCAAATCCGATGCTGCAGGTCCTCTACGAGACGGACGGCCGGCCCCAGGCCTTCAATCTCACGAGCGATCAGGCGACGATCGGTCGCGCGACCGACAACGACATCGTCCTGAACGATTTCTCCGTCTCGCGGCGGCACGCCTATCTGCGCCGCGAGAACGGCGTCTGGATGCTGCGCGACAACCACTCGACCAACGGCGTGCGGGTCAAGGACCGTCCCGTGCCCGAGTGGGCGGTCACGGACGGCGACGAGGCCGTCATCGGCACGTTCCGCCTCGTGTTCCGCGAGGTCGAATCGGCCGAGGCTCCGCCTCCCGCGGTGGCGCTCGACTCGACCTCCACCTGCATCCGCCCGATCTCCGAGTTCAACCTGGATTTCGGACTCGAGAAGGACGCGCCGCGGGTCGAGTCCACCGAGAACCGCAAGCGCGTCGTGCTCGACGTCGCCTACAAGAACAAGGTCTTCGAGATCCTGATCCAGGTCGCGAAGACGCTGATCTCTGCCGACGACATCGAGACGGTGCTCGAGAAGGTCATGGACCTGATCTTCGAGTACCTGCCCGTGGACCGCGGCTTCCTGTTGCTCGAGGAGGACGGGCTGCTGAACCTTCGGGTCAACCGTCTGAAGGAGCGGCCGCGGGGGACGTCCGACGGCTCGGCGCCCTACTCCCGGACGATCGTGGACATGGTGATGCAGAAGAAAGTGGCCGTGCTCACGTCCGACGCGCAGGTGGACGAACGGTTCGGCGCCGGCATGTCGATCCGCATGCAGCAGATTCGGTCGGCGATGTGCGCCCCTCTCTGGCATCGCGACACGGTCATCGGCGTGATCCACGTGGACTCGCCGCTCCACACCGGAACTTTCACCGAGCAGGACCTCGATCTGCTCACGGCGCTCGCCAATTTCGCTGCGGTCGCGATCGAGCGGGCGCGTCTCAACGAACGGGCGGCCGAGGAGAAACGGATCCGGGGACGGCTCGAGCGCTACCACTCGCCCCAGGTCATCCAGGAAATCATCGCGGACGTGGACGCCACCGGTGACCACGAGGTCGCGCGGACGAAGACCGTGACGATTCTGTTCGCCGACCTCGTCGGGTTCACGACCTGGTCGGAGAAGATGGCCGCGGAGGCGCTCGCCGCGCAGCTGAACCGATTCTTCACGCTCTGCTCGGACGCGATCTTTTCCCAGGACGGCACGATCGACAAATTCATCGGCGACGCGGCGATGGCGTTCTTCGGCGCGCCGATCGACCAGCCGGACCACGCGGCGCGGGCCGTCGAGGCCGCGCTCCGGCTGCGCGCCGGAGTCGAGGCCTGGAACAAGGAGCGCGCCGAGGCGGGGGAGCCGCCGATCGAGGTGCGGATCGCGCTCAACACCGGCGAGGCGATCGTGGGCGATCTCGGCTCGAAGACGCGCGTGGACTACACGGTCGTGGGAAACGCGGTCAACGTCGCCGCCCGGATGGAGGAGTTCGTCGCGACGGCCGGAGACATCGTGATCGGGCCCGCCACCTACGACGCCGTCCGCGACCTCTACAAGGTGGCGCGCCTCGGGCACTACTCTCTCAAGGGCCTGTCGGCTTCCGTGCCGATGTACAAGGTCCTCGGTCCCGCCTCGCCGGAAGAGACGATGGACCGCTCCTCGACGGCCGCGCGGCCGCGCGAAGGCGCCGTCTAGCTCCGCCCTTCAGTTCGGGTTGGCAGGATTCGCGTCCGCCTGGCCGTTGCGCGGAAGGGGCAGATCGGCGAAACGCCGATCGAGCGCCGCGTCGGCCGGAGCGAACTCGAGCTCCTTGTAGGCCGCATAAAAGCGCAGCGCCGGCCGCCGGCGGCCGAGGTTGAGCTCCCGGAGGGCCGCGGCGCGAAATTCCGACGGAAGTCTCTGGCGCAGGTCGGCGGTCAGAGCGTCGTCCGGATACGTCTTCACGAAGCGATTCGCGCCGCGAGCCAGTGCGCGCGCCTCGAAGGACTGGCGCTCCGGAGGGAGGCCGCGCCAGGCGGAGAGGAAGTCGCGAAAGCGGGTCGCGCCGTGCTCATCCATCTTCGCGGGCGGCTCGACGGTCTCCTCGACGACCTCCCCGGCGGAATCGGAGGGGACGGGTGCCGGGCGGGGCGCCGGCGTGGGGCGCGCGGTCTCGACGCGCCCGGCCTCCGACGGGTCGGCCACGCTGCGGCTCGAGGCGCGGGAGCGCTCGGGAGCCGCCGGCAGCGACGTGACCGCGCCGGCGGCTGCCTCCTGCGGCGTCGGCGGAGGGGGGATGGTCGGCGTCGCTTCCGCTTCGGCTTGTGGAAGTTCGGTGCGCTCGGCCTCCGGCACCCCGGCCTGCGGGGGCTTCATTCCGTGGACCACGGCGTAAATGGCGAGCGCGCCGGCGAGCAGGATGAGGCCAGCGGCCGCCGCGAACGGGAAGGGCCGGCGCTCGCGGTGCGGCGAGCCGCCGGCCATCGCGACCGTCGTCTGCGCCGCCGGCTCGAGCTCCTCGAGCGCCCGACGGAACTCCTCGGCGGTTCGAAAACGACGGTCGCGATTCTTCTCGAGCGCACGCTTGATGATCGCCGCGAGCCTCGGCCCGACGGCCGCGGGCAGCCGGCGCGTGTCGAGGGGCGGCGGCGCCGCATGGAGGTGCTGGCCCAGATACGCCTCCGGCGTCTGCGCCTCGAACGGCGGCTTTCCCGCGACCATCTCGTAGAGCACGACGCCGAATGAGTAGAGGTCGCTCCGCGCGTCGAGCGTCTCGCCGCGGGGAAGGGCCCCGGCCTGTTCGGGGGAGCAGTACTTGAGCTTCCCCAGGAAGAGCCCCGTACCCGTGCGCTCGAGCGGATCGGCGGCGACGCGCTTCGCGATGCCGAGGTCGATGATCTTGGCCTGGAGCCGCCCGTCCGAGCTCTCGCGGAGCAGGATGTTGTCGGGAGAGAGGTCGCGATGCACGATGCCCTGCGCGTGGATCTCGCCCAGCCCCGCGAGGATCTGCCGCGCGACCTCGAGGGCACGCGCGGCCGGGAGCGGCCCGTTCCGGCGCAGCCATTCTTCGAGCGTGATTCCGTCGATGAACTCCCAGACCATGTAGAAGGAGCCGTCGGGCAGGCGCGAGAAATCGTAGAGGGCGGCGACGTTGGGGTGCCGCACGAGCGTCGCGAGCCGGGCTTCGGCCTGGAAGCGGCGCGGTTCGAACCCCTCGCCGGCGGCGTCGGGCTTCGTCACCTTGATGATGCGGATCTCGTCGAGGTGGAGATGGCGCGCCCGGTAGACCTCTCCCATGCCGCCCTCGGCCAGCTTGTCGAGAATCTCGTACTTGCCGTCGAGGATCTGTCCGGGCATGAGTCGCATCGCCGCGTGCCCGCAGGAAGGGCAGAAGCGGGCGTCCCCGGGCACAGGCGCGCCGCAGCGCGCGCAGTGAGACTCCCCGGAGCCGGAGGACATCGGAATCATTGTAGCGGCGCGCGACGCCGTCACACGCCGGGCGTGCCGCCGCGATCGTCCATGTCAGAATCGCGAGATGCCCGGCCGCCTCGTCCTCGTCACGACGCGAGTGGAGAAGGCCGAGGAGGCGCGTCGCCTCGGATTCGACGTCGCGCAGGAGGCCATGGAGCTGCCGGAGCTACAGGCGCTCGATCCGGAGGAGATCGTCGAGGCCAAAGCCCGGGCGGCGTTCGCGCGCGCCGGCCGCGCGGTGATCGTCGAGGATTCGGGCCTGGCGGTCGCCGCCTGGCGGGGTTTTCCCGGCGCGCTCGTGAAGTGGATGGAGACGACGGTCGGCCTCGATGGCATGGCCCGGATGCTCGACGCCTTCCCGGATCGGACCGCGACCGCCGTCTGCGTCGTCGCGTGCTTCGACGGCCGGGATCTCGGCGTCGGCCGTGGAGAGGTCCGCGGGACGATCGCCGGCGCGCCGCGGGGCTCCGGCGGCTTCGGCTGGGACCGGCTCTTCGTGCCGGAGGGCGATACGCGCACGTTCGCCGAGATGCCGCCGGCCGAGAAGGATCGCGTCTCGCACCGGCGGCGGGCCTGGGAAGCGCTCGCGCGGACTCGTCCCGACCTTCGGAAAGGGTCCTGATCCGAATTTATTATGGCCATCGGCGGCACTTCTCTTACCAAATTAGGTCTAGAATGAGACTACCTTGAGGATATTCGGGCCACGGTCCGTCGGGTCGGACCGCGCGTCTGCGGGGTCGTCTCGATGGAGCTAGCCGAAGTCGTCGGCCAGCTCATCGGCCTCCGGCGCTTTCCGGTCGTCGGGCTCTCCGGGGAAACGCCGAACGAGGTGGCGGTTCGGCCCGAGGGCGCCGTCGGCGATCGCGTCTTCGAGATCGTGGAGGAGTCCTCCGGGCGCCCGCTCACCTTCCGGGAGGCGCCGGAGCTCTCCGCTTTCACGGCGCGCTTCGTCGAAGATCTCGTCGTCGACGACCTCGAGTCGTGGGCCCGTATCAAAGCGGCGGACGGCCGGGAGTACTCGCTCGAGGATCCGGAATGGCTCGCCGAATTGTCGCGCCGCCTCGGCCGGCCGGTCCGCTGGCGGCGGGTCGCCGAGGGCACGCCGGAGCGCGGCGTCTTGCACCTGATCTCGCGGCCGACGCTCCGCTTCGTCGAGCGCGTGTACGGAACGACGCTCGAGCCGCGGTTCCTGCGCGCCAATTTCCTGATCGAACTTTCGGAGGGCAAGGCGTTCGAAGAGGACGAGTGGGTCGGCCGGCAGATTCGCATCGGTGACACGCTCTGCGAGATCCTCGCGCCGAGCCAGGACTGCCTCGCGGTGACGGATCGGCTCGAGAAGCCCGCCGGCGACCTGTCCATGGTGGCCGGTCTCCTCAAGGTCCGCGGCGGCTCCCTCGGTCTGCGCGTCCGCGCGACCAAGGGCCAGAGGATCCGGGTCTCCGATCCCGTCTCGCTCGTGGATTGATACACTGCGCGCGATGGCGAGGCCGATCCGGGTCCTGATCGCCAAGCCCGGGCTGGACGGGCACGACCGGGGCGCCAAGGTGATCGCGCGCGCCTTGCGAGACGCCGGCATGGAGGTCATCTACTCGGGGCTCCGCCAGACGCCGGCGCAGATTGCCGCCGCCGCGGTGCAAGAGGATGTGGACGTCGTCGGGCTCTCGATCCTCTCCGGTGCCCACAACGTGCTCTTTCCCGAGATCTTGCGGGAGCTCAAAGATCGGGGAGGCCAGGACATTCTGGTTCTGGCGGGCGGCATCATCCCCGACAAGGACATCAAGAACCTGAAGTCTCTCGGCGTGCGCGAGATCTTCCTTCCCGGCACGCCCACGCAGACGCTCGTCGACTACATCCAGCGGGAGGCCGGCGCCCGGGCGGCCGGCTGAGCCGGGCCTCGATTCCGCCGACCGTTCCGATGGAGAAGATCGAGAGCCGCGCCGACACCCGGTCAGAAGAGTTTCGTGTGCGGCGGCAGGCGATGGAGACGCTCGTCGGGACGCTGCGCGAGGAAACTGCGCGGGCGCGCCGCGGAGGGGCCGGACGGGAGCGCCACGCCGAACAGAAGAAGATGTTCGTGCGCGACCGTGTCGACGCGCTCCTCGATCCCGGTTCGCCGTTCCTGGAGCTCTCGCCACTCGCCGCCCACGGCATGTACGACGGCGAGGCGCCGGGCGCCGGGCTCGTGACCGGCGTCGGCCGCGTCGCGGGACGCGAGGTGATGGTCATCGCCAACGACGCGACGGTCAAGGGCGGGACGTACTTCCCGATGACGGTCAAGAAGCACCTGCGCGCGCAGGAAGTGGCCGAGCAGAATCGGCTGCCGTGCGTCTATCTCGTCGATTCGGGCGGCGCGTTCCTTCCTCTGCAGGCGGAGGTCTTTCCGGACCGCGAGCACTTCGGGCGCATCTTCTACAACCAGGCGCGGATGTCGGCCAAGCGCATCCCGCAGATCGCGGTCGTGATGGGCTCTTGCACGGCGGGCGGCGCCTACGTGCCCGCGATGTCGGACGAGGCCGTGATCGTCAAGGGCACCGGGACGATCTTTCTGGCGGGCCCGCCGCTCGTCAAGGCCGCCACGGGCGAGGAGGTCACCGCGGAGGAGCTCGGCGGCGGCGACGTGCACACGCGGCTCTCGGGCGTCGCGGATCATCTCGCCGACGACGACGCGCACGCGCTCGAGATCGCGCGCTCGCTCGTCGAGAGCCTGCATGGCGGCAAGTCGCTGCCGTCCGACCGCACCGAGCCGGAGGAGCCGGCCTACGACCCGAAGGAGATCTACGGCGTCCTGCCGCGCGACCTCCGCAAGGCCTACGACGTGCGGGAAGTGATCGCGCGTCTGGTGGACGGATCGCGGTTCCAGGAGTTCAAGGCGCGCTACGGAACGACGCTCGTCTGCGGTTTCGCGCGGATCTCGGGGTTCTTGATCGGCATCCTCGCCAACAACGGCGTGCTCTTCTCGGAGTCCGCTCTCAAGGCAACGCACTTCATCGAGATCTGCGCGCGCCGCGGGATCCCGCTCCTCTTCCTGCAGAACATCACCGGATTCATGGTCGGACGCCAGTACGAGCAGGGCGGGATCGCAAAGGACGGCGCCAAGATGGTGCACGCCGTCGCGAACGCGGTGGTTCCGAAATTCACCGTCATCATCGGCGGGTCCTTCGGCGCCGGCAACTACGGGATGTGCGGCCGCGCCTACGGCCCGCGATTCCTCTGGATGTGGCCGAACGCGCGGATCTCGGTCATGGGCGGCGAGCAGGCGGCCTCCGTCCTCTCGACCGTCAAGCAGGACCAGCTGCAGCGTACCGGGAAGCCGCGGCTGACGCCGGAGGAGGTCGCCGCGTTCGAGCGCCCGACGCGCGAGAAGTACGAGACGGAGGGGAGCCCCTACTACTCGACGGCGCGCCTGTGGGACGACGGAGTGCTCGATCCCGCGGAGACACGGGCGGCGCTCGCGCTCGCGATCTCGGCCTCCTACAACGCGCCGATCGCCGAGACGCGGTTCGGCGTCTTTCGGATGTGAGGACGGCTCGCGCTTCGGTTACCATCGCGTCGTGGGTCTCTTCGGCCTCCTGCTCACCCTCCTTTTCCCTCTCACCGGCGCGCCGCCCGTCGACGTCGCGATCCGTCCCGCGCCGGGCGACTCCTTCACGGCCGTGATCGAGGGAGCTCAGCCGGGGTCGTCGGCCGGGGCGTTCACGGGCACTCTCGCGCTCTACGGGTCGGCGTCGGAGCTGCAAGGTCGCGGCGACGGCCCAGCGCGCGGGCGGCCGTCTGAGGATCCCGGTCACGATTCGTTATGACGAGGTCCCCGCGGAGTGGGCCGATCGGTTCCGCCTCGACACCTTCGACGTTCGGCTTCACGGAGTCCTCTCCGGGAAGGAGCCGGTGGACTGGAAGGCGACGCTCCCGTGGAGCGCGGTCGCCGTCGAGGGCGACCGGGACACGGCCGCCCGCTTCGTGAAGCTCGGCGGCGTCGAGCTGACGCGTTTCTCGCTCCTCGAGAGCGAGGCGACGGCGCACGTGTCGGTGCGCAACCCGTTCGCGTTCCCGCTCAAGGTGGCGAGCGCGACGTACCGGCTCTTCGCCAACGGCCGGGAAGTCGGGTCGGGCGAGACGCGCGGACTTCTCCTCCATTCGAAGCAGGACAACGCGCTCGACTTTCCGGCGGAGCTCGATCACAGCGCGCTCCTCGGGGCGGCCGGCGGCGCCCTGGCGTCCGGGGGAGAGGTGGACGGGCGCCTGAACGGGGTCCTCGTCGTGCGCCTGCCGGGCGGCGATCTGCCCGTGCCGCTCGATCTTTCGGGCCGCTTCGCGCTGCTGTCCCAGTGAACGCCTCGAGCCCGACCCGCCTCCGCATCGCCCGCGAGGGATCGGTGTGCCGCGTCGTTCTGTCCCGGCCGGACGTCCGCAACGCGTTCGACGACATCCTGATCGGCGAGCTGACGGCGACGTTCGCCGCGTTCGACGGGGACGCGGCGACGCGCGTCGTGATGCTTCAGGGCGACGGGCCCTCGTTCTGCGCCGGCGCGGACGTCGCGTGGATGCGAAAGGCCGGCACGTACTCGCGCGCCGGAGAACGAGGCCGACGCGCGCCGGATGGCCGAGATGCTGCACGCGATCGATGTCTGCCCGAAACCGGTCGTGGCGCTCGTCCAGGGGCACGCGATCGGAGGAGGCGTGGGCCTCGTCGCCGCATCGGACATCGCCATCGCCGCGGAGAAGACCGTGTTCTCGCTCGCCGAGGTGAAGCTCGGGATCCTGCCCGCCGTCATCTCGCCGTACGTCCTGCGGGCGATCGGCGCGCGGCATGCGCGCGACGTCTTCCTGACGGGCGACCGCTTCGACGCCCGGGAGGCCCTTCGCATCGGCCTCGTGCACCAGGTCGTGCCGGCCGAGGAGCTCGAAGCGGCGGGCCGCCGAAAGGTCGACTCGCTGCTGACGTCGGGCCCGGAGGCCGTCGGCGCAGCGAAGCGCCTGATCGGCCGCGTCGCGGGGCTCTCGCCATCGCAGGCCATGGAGCTGACCGTCGAGACGATCGCCGAGCGCCGCGCCTCGGACGAGGCCAGGGAAGGACTGTCGGCCTTCCTCGAGAAGCGCGCTCCGGGCTGGGTTACGAAGCGGGAGTCGTAGGCGCGGGGTCGGGAGTCGCCGGAGGCGAGGCGGGCGCCGGGGCCGGCGCGGGCGGCAGGGGAGCCCGGCGGGCAGCCTCGTCCTCGAACTCGTGCTTGCAGAAGTAGCATTTGATCTTCGCGCCCGGGCCGGTGTCCGGCCGCCACGCGAAGAAGACCTTGCCGCAGTTGGGACAGACGAGACGCTGCTGCATTCCGGGCACGCCGCCTTCGATCGACATGGGAGACAGTCTAAGCTCTGGGGCCTGAAGTCGGAAGGTGCGGAGAATCCCCCGGGACGAGTAAGGGAGGGACGATGATCGGTCGAACGCTCCGGCGTTCCCTGACCCTGGCCGCGCTCGCGGCCGTCACGCTCGCGGCCGCGCCGCCGGCCGAGCGGCCCGCCGAGGGTCCCGCCGCCGAGGCCCTGTCCTCGCGGTCGCGGCTCGAGGAGAACCTGCGGACCCTGACCGATGACATCGGCGGCCGCGTGACCGGCAGCGCCGCCTGCGAGCGGGCGCTCGCGTGGGGCGTCGAGGCCTTCCGGAGGGCCGGCGTCGACTCGGTCGGGCTCGAGGGATATCCGGCGCCGGCGAAATGGGAAGGGGAGTCGGCCGCGGCGTCTCTCGTCGCTCCCGAGAGGTTCCCGGTCCGCGTGGTCGTCCTTCGCGCTCGCGCCCTCGACGGCCGGCGCGATCGAAGCGCCGCTCGTGGACGGAGGCGACGGGCGGCGCGCGGATTTCGACCGCCTGGGCGGCGCGGCCCACGGGGCCGTGGTTCTCGTGCGATCGAACCTGATGCGGTCCTTCGACGACCTCTTCGCCGAATACATGGCCGCTCCCGAGACGATGCATTCGGCGCTCGACGCGGGCGCCGCGGCCGTTCTCTTCACCTCCACGCGGCCGCGCGACCTGCTCTATCGACACACGGTCACCTGGGGACCGATCGCGCCCATCCCGATGGCCCAGGTCGCGCGCGAAGACGGCCTGCGTCTTTCGCGCCTCCTCGCGCGCGGCGGGCCGGCGCGAATCTCGCTCGATCTCCGCAACCGAGTCGGCGGTTCCTTCGAGGCCAAGAACGTCGTCGCGGAGATCCGGGGCGCGTCGCTGCCCGACGAGATCGTGCTTCTCGGGGCGCACCTCGACTCCTGGGATCTCGGCACCGGCGCGCTCGACAACGGCGTCAACTGCGCCCTCGTCCTCGAGGTCGCGCGCGTCCTCGCGGCCGGGCCGCGCCCGAAGCGAACGGTGCGGTTCGTGCTCTTCACCGGAGAAGAGACGGGCTCCTCGGCTCACGCGGCTACGTCGCGCGCCATCGCGGCGAGCTCGACCGGCACGTCGCGGTGTCTGATCCACGACATCGGCGACGGCCGGATTCGCGGTTACTTCGACAACGGGCGGCCCGAGGTCGCGCCGGCGGTCTCGGCGGCGCTCGCGCCGGTCGCCTCCTGGGGCTCCGCGGGCTCGAACGACGAGGCGCTGCTCGGCACCGACAACTTCGACTTCCTTCTCGAGGGCGTGCCGAATTTCGTCGCGGACCAGGAGACGGAGCGCTACCTCGCCGACTACCACGCCGAGTCCGACACCTTCGACAAGGTGGACCTTCGGGAGGCGAGGTTCAACGCCGCCGTGGCCGCCGTCGCCGTCTCGGGTCTCGCCAACGCGGCCGGCCGGCCCGGGCCGCGCCAGTCGCGCGACGAAGTGGGCCGTCTGCTCGCGGCAACCGGGCTCGACAAGCAGATGAAGACCTATGGCCTTTGGTCCGACTGGGAAGCCGGCCGCCGGGGACGCGCGGCCGCCGCGGCTCCATGATCCGCCGGCTGCTGATCGCCAACCGCGGCGAGATCGCGGTGCGCGTCGCGCGCACGGCGCGCGAGATGGGCATCGAGGACGTCGGCGGTGTATTCCGAGGCGGACGCGGGCGCGTTCCACGTCGGACAGATGGCGGCGCGCCGTTTCGCTCGGTCGCGGGCTCGCCGCGGGAGACCTATCTCTCGGTTCCCGGCTCATCGAGGCCGCGCGACGCGCGAAGGCGCCGACGCGCGTGCACCCGGGATACGGTTTTCTCTCGGAGAACGCCGAATTCGCGCGCGCGGTCGACGCAGGCGGGGCTCGTCTGGGTCGGCCCCTCGCCCGAGGCGATCGAGCAGATGGGCGACAAGGTCCGGTCGCGCGCGAGGATGAGCGAGGCCGGCGTGCCGGTGGTGCCGGGCTCCGACCCGAAAGCGGCGCACCGACACCGAGCTTGCCGCCGAAGCGGCCGCATCGGTTTTCCCGTGCTCGTCAAGGCGTCGGCCGGAGGCGGAGGCAAGGGGATGTCGCGCGTCGACCGCACCGAGGACCTGCCGGCCGCGCTCGCGGAGGCGCCGGCGGCTCGCGGCGGCCGCGTTCGGCGACGAGAAGGTCTACCTCGAGAAGCTCCTCGAGCGCCCGCATCACATCGAGTTCCAGATCTTCGGCGACCGCGCCGGGCATCTCGTCCACCTCTTCGAGCGCGAATGCAGCGTCCAGCGGCGGCACCAGAAGATCGTCGAGGAGACGCCGAGCCCCGCGCTCGAAGGCGCGCTGCGCGAGCCGGATGGCGGAGGCGGCGGTCGAGGCGGGCCGCGCGGTCGGGTACACGGGAGCGGGAACGGTCGAGCTCCTGCTCGACGAGAAGCGCAACTTCTACTTTCTCGAGATGAACACGCGCCTCCAGGTCGAGCACCCGATCACCGAAGTCACGCTCGGCATCGATCTCGTTCGCGCGCAGATCGAGGTGGCCGCGGGGCGGACGCTGCCGGACGCACTGGGCGCGCCTGGCGCCGCGCGGTCACGCGATCGAGCTGCGCCTGTACGCGGAGGATCCCGTCACCTTCCTTCCGCGCTCGGGCGAGATCCTCGAGTACGTGGAGCCCGCGGGGCCCGGAGTGCGCGTCGATTCGGGCGTCGATCGGGGCTCGCGCGTGGGCCTCGAGTTCGATCCGCTGCTCGCGAAGCTCGTCGTCTCCGCGCCGGACCGCAAGGCGGCGATCGAGCGCGCGCGGCGGGCACTCGAGGAGTGGGTCGTGCTGGGCGTCGAGACCAACCGGGCGATGCTCTCGGCCGTGCTGCGCATCGCGGAGTTCCTCTCGGGCCGCTACGCGACGGATCTCGTCTCGCGCCTTCCCGCGGCCGATCCGTCGGAACCGCCCTCCGCGGCCTGGATCGCCGCCGCGCGCGCGTTCGCGTCGGCGCCGCCGGGGCCCTCGCGCGTCTCTTCCGGCGCCGGCGCCGGGCCGCGGCCGCCGGCCGATCCGTGGGGCGAATCTTCCGGCTGGAGGATCGGGCGCGTGAGGATCGCAGTCCGGCGGCCGCGTCCGCGACGTGCGCGTTTCAGCGCGGGGCGGCGTCGCTCGACGGCGCGAGCCACATCGTGCGCGTCGAGGGAGAGGGCGCCGCCGGCGAGGTGCTCGAGATCGACGGCACGCGGCACCGGTCCGCGCCGTCCGCCGCGGCGATCGTGTCTTCGTCTGGTGCGACGGCGACGTTTTCGAGTTCGCGCCCGCGCGGAGAGAGTCGTCGGCGCCGGGCGAGCACGAGGATCTTGCGGGCGCCGATGCCCGGCCGGATCCGGAAAAGCGCACGTCACGGAGGGGGAGTCGGTCTCGAAGGGCCAGGTCCTGCTCGTTCTCGAGGCGATGAAGATGGAGCACGCCATCCGGGCGCCGCGGGACGCCGCCGTGCGCCGTCTGCCTCACCGCGAGGGCGACCTCGTGGAAATGGGCGCTCCGCTCGTCGAGCTCTCGTAGCACCTCCGGTCTCGCGTCATAATCCGCGGTCATGGAGGATTCCTGGGAGAGCCTCTCGCTGCGACGCCCGCATCTGCCCGACCGCGTGACCGTGTACGAGGTCGGTCCCCGCGACGGGCTCCAGAACGAGCCCGAGACGGTTCCGGTCGAGACGCGAGTCGCTTTCGTCGATCGTCTGACGGAGGCCGGGCTCCCCGCGATCGAGGTCGGGTCCTTCGTCTCACCGAAGGCGATTCCCGCAACTCGCCGACACCGAAGAGGTCTTTCGGCGGATCCGCAAAGGCTCGGGCGTGCGCTATCCGGTGCTCGTGCCCAACGAGCGCGGCCTCGACCGTGCGCTGGACGCGGGCGCGCTCGAGATCGCCGTGTTCACCGCGGCGTCCGAGACGTTCAACCAGCACAACATCCACGCGGGCGTGGACGAATCGATCGAGCGGTTCCGTCCCGTGGCGGCGCGAGCGCGGGAGGCCGGCGTCCGCGTGCGCGGCTACGTGTCCACGGCCTTCGGCTGCCCTTACGAAGGCGACGTGTCCCCGGAGGCGGTGCGCGAGGTCGTTCACAAGCTGCTCGACCTGGGCGTGGACGAGATCTCGATCGGCGACACGATCGGCGTCGCGACGCCGGCGGACGTCTTCTCGGTGATCGAGGCGCTCTACGAGTCGGGTATCTCGCGCGGGATCCTCGCCCTCCACTTTCACGACACGCGCGGGACTGCGCTCGCCAACGTCTTCGCGGGCCTCCAGTGCGGCATCGCGACGTTCGACGCGTCGGCGGGCGGCCTCGGCGGATGCCCCTACGCGCCGGGCGCCTCGGGAAATCTCGCGACCGAAGACCTTCTCTACATGCTCGAGGGCCTGGGCATCGCGACGGGTGTGACCCTCGCCAAGGTCGTCGAGGCGTCGCGGTTTCTGGCGGGCTTTCTCGGACGGCGGCCCCCCGGCCGCTATCTCGCCGCCGTCTGGCAGGCGTAGGCCGGTGCCGCAGCGTCTTCGCCATTGACAGAATGGCCGGCGAAGTGTAACTTCTTAAGGCACTGCTGCTTAACAGTTGATGCCCAAGAAGATTCTACTGGCCGACGACAGTCTGACGATTCAGAAGGTCGTCGAGCTGACGTTTTCCGACAGCGAGTACGACCTCGTCTGCGTGGGCAACGGAACGCGGGCCCTCGAGAAGGTCCGCGAGTCCCGCCCCGACCTGATCCTCGCCGACGTCGTGATGCCCGAGAAGAACGGCTACGAGGTCTGCGAGGCGATCAAGGGCGACCCTCAAACGTCGCGCATTCCGGTGATCCTGCTGACTGGCACGTTCGAGCCGTTCGACCGCCAGCGCGCCGACCGGATCGGCGCGGACGCGATCGTATCGAAGCCGTTCGACTCCCAGCAGCTCCTCCGGCAGGTCGAGGCGCTGCTGTCGAACACGACGATGGTTTCGCCCGAGATTTCCGCGGCGGCGACGATGGCGCTGCGGATTCCCGAGGAGATCGCGATCGGAGGGCCGTCCGCCCCGCCGGGCCGCGGCGAGGAGGCGGAGCCCTTCGACACGGGATTCGCGCCGGACGATTTCACGGGGAGCATCCGGATTCCGACGGGGGATCCGTTCGAAGAGGAATTCGACCGGGCCGACCCGGACTCCGCCGCCGCCGCGTTCGAGAAGTCCGAGAGCCGCCGCGGGACGGCGCCGGCGCCGAACGTGCCGCCCGCGCCGGCATCGCCGTTCGAGGTCGAGGAGGAGATCGGCGCTCCGTCCTGGCTCAGCGACGAGCCGGAGCGTTCCCCGGCGCCGGAGCGGCCGCTCTGGATGTCGCCTCCGATTCCGCCGCCGCCGGCGCTCTTCGAAAGTCCCGCCGAGGAACCGCGTGCCGACGACGCGCCCACGGCCGAGATCCGGCCCGGAGACTTCGACTTGCGCCCGAAGGACACCGTCCAGGAGATCGACGCCGCCGCCGCCGAGTCGCTCTTCGACGTGCCCGCGCCGATACGGGAGCCCGAGCCCGCCTCGATCGCCACGCCGCCCGCTGCCGCAGCCGCTCCCGAGCCCGCGCCGGCGGTTTCCCACCCCCACGAGCCGCACGAGCTCGAGGCGCTCGCCCAAACGTCCACGATTCCCGAGCTCGCTCAGATGCTCACGTCCGTGTCGCGATCGGCCGACCTGTCGGACGCGGATCTCGATCGCCTCGCAACCCGCATCGTCGAGAAGCTTTCGGACCGCGTGATCCGGGAGATCGCCTGGGAAGTCATTCCGGACATGGCGGAAATCGTCATCAAGCAGCGGATCAAGGAGCTCGAAGCAGGGCTCGAGTGACTCCGCGGCGCCGGGCTGTCCGGGCCGCCCGGCTGTGATAAATGAGAGGGCCTCGAGCCCTCTTTTTTGATGCCCGAACGAGCCACAATGTCTCCCCAGACGGAAGAGCCCTCCCGCCGGCTCGAAAAGACTTTCGAGCCGCGCGCGTTCGAGGAGCGCTGGTACCGTCTGTGGGAGTCGGAAGGACGGTTCCAGCCGGCCGGCCCGGCGGGCGCGCCGCGCTACGTCATGGTCATCCCGCCGCCGAACGTGACGGGCCGGCTCCACATCGGCCACGCGCTCGGGCGCACGCTCGAAGACGTGCTGGCGCGCTGGCGTCGCATGCAGGGAAATCGCGTCCTCTGGGTGCCGGGCACCGACCACGCGGGCATCGCGACGCAGATGGTGGTGGAGCGCGAGCTCGCGAAAGAGGGGATCGACCGCAAGGCGCTCGGCCGCGAGAAGTTCGTCGAGCGCGTGTGGGCCTGGAAGAAGGAGGCCGGAGGCGCCATCCTCGTCCAGCTTCGCCGCCTCGGGTGCTCGCTCGACTGGACCCGCGAGCGCTTCACGCTCGACGCGGATCTGTCGCGTGCGGTCCGGCACGCCTTCGTCCGCCTCTACTCCGAGAGCCTCATCTACCGCGACCGCTATGTCGTGAACTGGTGCCCGCGCTGCGGGACGGCCGTCTCGGATCTCGAGGTGGTGCACCACGAGGTCAAGGACGGCAAGCTGTACCACATTCGGTACGACGTGTCCGGCGTCCGTTCGGGCGCGGTCGTCGCGACGACGCGGCCCGAGACGATGCTCGGCGACACGGCGCTCGCGATCCATCCCGAGGACCCGCGCACCGAAAAGCTGAAGGGGAAGAAGGCGACGCTCCCGCTCGTCGGCCGGACGCTGCCGATCGTCGAGGACCCGATCCTCGTGGATCGCGCGTTCGGCACCGGCGTCGTCAAGGTCACGCCGGCGCACGACGCGAACGACTTCGCGAGCGCGCAGCGCAACGACCTCCCCGCGATCGTCGTGATCGGCCCCGATGGCCGCATGACGGAGGAGGCCGGGCCGGATTTCGCCGGGCTCGACCGGCTCGAGGCCCGCAAGAAGGTCCTCGAGCGGCTGACGGCGGAGAACCGCCTCGCGAAAGTCGAAGACTATCCGGGCAGTGTCGGCCACTGCCAGCGCTGCGACACGATCATCGAGCCGTATCTGTCGCTTCAGTGGTTCGTGAAGATCGGGCCGCTCGCCGAGCCGGCGATCCGGGTCGTGCGCGAGGGGAAGATCCGCTTCGCTCCGGAGTCGTGGTCGAAGACTTACTTCGCCTGGATGGAGAACATCCGCGACTGGTGTATCTCGCGGCAGCTCTGGTGGGGACATCGCATCCCGGCCTTCTACTGCGACAACGGGCACGTCACGGTCGCCGAGGAGGATCCGTCGGCGTGCGCGACGTGCGGTTCGACGAAGCTCCGTCAGGACCCGGACGTGCTCGACACGTGGTTCTCCTCGCAGCTGTGGCCGTTCTCGGTGTTCGGCTGGCCGAAGGAGACGCCGGACCTCGAGCAGTTCTATCCGACCGACGTGCTCGTGACGGGATACGACATCCTCTTCTTCTGGGTGGCGCGGATGATCATGGCCGGCCTCCACTTCACGGGAAAGGCGCCGTTCCACGACGTGCACCTGCACGGCCTCGTGCGCGTGGACGGCGAGAAGATGTCGAAGACGAAGGGAAACGTCATCGACCCGCTCGAGGCGATCGACGAGTTCGGCGCGGATGCCGTGCGGTTCGCGCTGACGGCCGCCGCTTCCAACGGTCCCACGGCCTCGCTCGAGAAGCAGCGCCTCGCGGGATCGCGCGCCTTCGCCACGAAGCTCTGGAACGCCTCGCGATTCGCGCTCGGGCAGTTCGAGGGCGAGCGGCCGGAGGGCACACCTCCGGCGGCGCACCTCGAGCTCCCGGACCGGTGGATCCTGTCGCGCCTCTCGGCAGCCGCCGGCGAGATCTCGAGCCGGCTCGAGCAATTCCGATTCGACGAGGCGTCGCAGACGATCTACTCGTTCGTGTGGCATGAGCTCTGCGACGGTTACATCGAGATGCTGAAGCCGCGTCTCTCGGGGACGTCGGCGGGCGAAGAGAGCCGCCGCGCGGCGCGCGAAACGCTCGCCCGGTGCCTCGCGGATTCGCTCGCGCTCCTCCATCCCTTCATGCCGTTCGTGACCGAGGAGATCTGGGAGAAGTTGACCGGGCGTCCAGGCACACTGATCGTGACGCCGTTCCCGCACCCGCGGACCGAGTGGGCGGACGCGCGTGCCGAGAAATCCCTGGAAGCGCTGCGGGCCCTCGTCACGCGGGTGCGCAACTTTCGAAGCGAGCGCGGCGCCGGGCCCACGGAGCCGGCGGAGCTGGCTCTCGACCCGGCGGCCGCCGATCGGGAGACGCTCGCGGATCTCGAGGAGCTCGCGCCGCTGCTGAAGCACCTCGGCCGCCTCGAGTCACTCCGCTTCGAGCCGCCCGCGGAAGCGACCGCCCGCGACGTCGTGTCCGGGATCCCGATCGGCCTCGCGCTCGCGCGCCCGGCCTCGGCGGCGGACCGCTCGCGGGTCGAGAAGACGCTCGCCGACCTCGACCGAGAGATCGAGTCGCTCGGCGCGAAGGTGCGCAATCCCTCGTTCCTCGACCGGGCGCCGGCCAACGTCGTCGAGAAGACGCGCCGACGTCTCATCGAGCTCGAGCAGCGGCGCGCTGCGCTGACCGGCGCATGATCCCATTTGCGGACGGCGCTCTCGAAGCGCGGAACTGGCGGCGGTTCGAGAACCTGGTCTGTTTCGAGAAGGTCGACTCCTCCAACGACCTCGCGCGCGAGATTATCGAGGTCTATTTCAACGAGGACCAGAGCCTGCCGCCGTCGGTCCTCGCCGCGGAGAGTCAGCCGGGCGCGCGCGGACGGACGGGCCGTTGGCACGCGCCGCCGGGGCGCGGCCTCTACTTCACGATCATCCTGCCCGCGCAGAGCGTGCCTCTGTCCGTCGTCCCGATCGCGGTGGCGCACTGGATTCAGGAGGCCCTGTCGGAGGCGGCGGGGATCCTGCCTGTTCTCAAGTGGCCGAACGATCTCTACGTCGGATCGGCGCAAGCTCGCGGGCATCCTTCCGGAGGCGCGAACGCAGGGCGACCGGACGGTCGTCGCCGTCGGGGTCGGACTGAACGTCGCCGGAAGTGCGGCGTCGCTCGGCCTGCCGCACGCGACGACGCTCGAGGAGGAGCTCGGGCATGCCGTCGCGCGGGCGCCGCTGCTGCAGGCGCTCCTCGACCGGATCGATCGCGAGCTCGTCTCGCCGGACTGGGCGCGCGAGATCGCTGCGTGGGAGCGCGGCTCCCTCCACCGCCCCGGCGACAAGATGACGGTGCGGCGCGACGGCGAGGAGCTGACCGGCGAGTATCTCGGGCTCGACCCTTCGGGATTCCTGCGGCTGAAGACGGCCGCTGGGGAGGCCGTGCTCGCGGCCGGCGAGGTCGCCGAGTGGTGAGCGGCGGCGCGAGCCTGCTCGCGGTCGATGTCGGCAACACGAACACGGTTCTCGGGCTCTACGATGGATCGACACTCGAGCGCTCGTGGCGCCTCACGACGCGCCGGGACGCGACGTCCGACGAGATCGCGCTCTCCGTTCGCGGCCTTCTCGCCGAGGCGGGGCGCGCGGCCGTGCGGCCCGAGGTCATCGTGGCGTCGGTGGTCCCGTCGGTGCGTTTTCCGCTGCGGCAGGCGTTTCGGCAGCTCTTCGGCGCCGAGCCCCTGTTCGTCGAGCCCGGCGTGAAGACCGGGATGCCGATCCTGTACGACGTGCCGCAGGAAGTCGGCGCCGACCGCATCGTCAACGCCGTGGCGGCGCACGCGCAATTCGGCGGTCCGTGCATCGTCGTGGACTTCGGAACGGCGACGACGTTCGACGTCGTCACCGCCAAGGGCGAGTATTTGGGCGGCGTGATCGTGCCGGGCATCTCCATCTCGGCCGAGGCGCTGTTCGAGAAGGCGGCGCGCCTCTGGCGCGTCGAGATCCGCAAGCCGGAGCGAGTCATCGGGAAGAGCACGGCCGCCTCGATCCAGTCGGGCCTCTACTTCGGCTACCTGTCTCTCGTGGACGGCGTCATCGCGCGCATCGAGAAGGAGCTCGGCGCGCGCGCGCGGGTGATCGCGACCGGCGGCCTCGCGGAGCTCTTCGGCGGAGGATCGGAGCGGATCGAGCAGGTCGATCCTCTGCTGACGCTGACCGGCCTGCGTCTGATCCATGAACGAAACCGCGGAGGCTAGGGCCTATTACGCGGCGGCCGAGGCGGCATTCATCCGGCGGCGCGGGACGCCGTTTCTCCTATCGCCCCGGGATTTCGCGCTCCTCAAGCAATGGCGGGAGCTCGGTGTGCCGATCGAGGCCGTCGAGCGCGGGATCGACGACGCGTTTTCGCGACGCGAGGAGCGGGGCGCGACCGGGCGCATCAACTCGCTCGCCTACTGCCGCGACGCGGTCCTCGCCGCCTGGGAGCGCCGGGCGGAGATCGCCGTGGGACGCGGTTCCGGGCGGGAAGAGAGCGTCGACACGCGCGCGGTTCTCGCGGCGCTGGGCGAACGGCTCGCCGCGCTCGAAGGGCGGCGGCCGGATCTGAGCGAGCCGATCGAAGGCGCGCGGCGCTCGCTCGAGCGCCTCGCGAAGGGGCCGAAGGAAGCGGGGGAGATCGAGGAATCGCTCGCGCGCCTCGACCGCAAGCTCGCCTCCGCGCTCTTCGACTCGCTGCCGGCCGAGGAGCGGGCAGAGATCGATCGCAGAGATCGACGGCCAGCTCGAAGCGCTCCGCGGCCGCATGGACGAGGAGACCGCGCGAAGGACCGGGCGGGCGCTCGCGCGACGGCTGCTCCGCGAGCGCCTGGACCTGCCGCGCCTGACACTTCTCTAGCCTCTCGCCCTCCCGGCCGGTTCGCGACAAACTGAGGGCATGAACCGGCGCGTCGAGATCTCGGGTCTCGCTCCGACGGGGGAGGGCATCGCGCGGTCGGCCGACGGCGTGGGGTTCGTCGCGGGCGCGCTCCCCGGCGAAGAGGTGGACGCCGAGGTCGTCGAGGTCCGCCGCCGCTTCTGGAAGGGCCGCGCGACGAGAGTGCTCCGGGCCTCGCCGGACCGCGCCGCGGGGGCCCATGCGCGTGGCTGCGCGGGGTGCGACTGGTCGTACCTCGAAGCGGAGAAGGCGTGCGCATGGAAACGGACGCTCTTCCTCGAGACGATGGAGCGGATCGGGCAGTTGCCGGCCGCGCCATTCGGCGTGCTGCCGATCGCGCCCTCGCCGGCCGGCTACCGGATGCGCGCGCGCTTCCATGCCGCCGGGCGCGGTTCCTCGGCGCGCGTCGGGTTCTTCGCGCCGCGCACGCACCGGGTCGAGCCCGCCGCGAGCTGCGAGGCTCTCGGCGACGGGTTGCGGTCGCTTCTGCCGAAGATCGAGGCGGCCGTCGGGGCGAGTGGCGCCGCGGTGGCCGAGATCTCGACCGTCGAGACGCCGGACGCGCGCGCGCGACTCGCCCGTGCCGTGCTCGCGGCGGGGGCGGACCGGCGGGAGGCGCACGCGCTCGCATCGGGGCTCGCCCCGTTCTTCGACGGCGTCGTCGTGGAGGACGCGGCGGGAGGCGTGGCCGCGAGGGACGGCGCGGCGCGGGTCGACATCCCGGTCGCGGGCCGCGTTCTTCCGGCGACGGCCGCCGTCTTCTTTCAGTCGAACCGATTCCTCCTCGACCGCCTCGTCCGCGACGTCGCGGCGCGCGCCGCGCTGCCGGCCGGCCGCGCCCTCGACGCCTTCGGCGGCGTCGGGCTGTTCGCCGGCGCGCTCCTCGACGCGGGGCACTCCGTCACGACGATCGAAGCCGATTCGGCGGCGGTCGAGCTCGCCGTCGCCGCCCGGACGCGCTGGGGCGCGCCGGACTGGACCATCGGGCGCTCTGCGGTCCTCGATTTCGTGTCGCAGGAGACCGAATCGTTCGATGTCGTGGTCGTGGATCCGCCGCGCGCGGGACTGGGGCTCCGGCTTGCCGAAGCGCTGCCCGCACGCGTCGGACGGCGGCTGCTGTACGTCTCGTGCGACCCCGCGACGCTCGCGCGGGATCTCGCCGTCCTCGCCGCTCGCGGTCTCGCGATTCGCGAGGCCCTCCTCTACGACCTCTTCGCGTTCACGCATCGCGTCGAGGCGCTCGTCCTGCTCGAGCGCGATTCGGCTCGATGATCGGCCCGGTCCTGCGGGAAGGCGAGGCGCCGGCGCTGCCGGCCGCCGTCGCGCTGGTCGCCGGGATCCTGCTCGGGAGCCGCTCCGTCACGGGCGTCGCGGGAGCGGCCGCGCTCGTGGTGCTCTCCGGCCTCTGGCGGGCGCGCGCGGGCGGCCGGCGGGCGCGCCGCACGGCGCTCGTCCTCCTCTGGCTCTCCGCGGGATTTCTCTCGGGGCGCGCGCGCATCGCGATGCCGGCGGAGACGTCGTCGCGGACGTGGAACGCCGCGGCAAGCCTGTCCGGAGACGCCAGCCGGATCGAGGGCACTCTCGCCGACTTCTGGTCGGGCGCGCCGCCGGAGGCTCGCGGCCGCCTCCAGGCGGCGACCCTGCGAGTGGGCGGAACGCCGCGGCCGTTCCCCGCGGAGGTGGCCCTCTTCGTCGGCGGATCGCCGGCAGATTTTCCGGCGGCGGATCGCGGCGACCGCGTCGTGGTCACGGGGAAGCTGCGTCCGGAGGATCTCCCCGCCTCGACGCGTGACGTCGCGCTGCCGTGGACGCGCTATCGCCTCTCCATCAAGAGTCCGCGGCTCGTCGAGTCGCAGGGCGCGACGGCGCTCTCGCCCCTCCAGTGGCCGAACCGCTTCCTCTTCGCGCGGCTTCCTGCGGGCGACGCCGTCTTCCAGCGCGACGTGCGAGGCCCCCTCGCGGCGCTTCTTCTCGGACGCACTTCGGAGCTCGACCGCGGGATGGTCGCGAGTTACCGGCGGGGCGGGCTCTACCATCTGCTCGTCGTCTCGGGGCTTCACGTCGCCCTCGCCGCCGGCCTCGTGCTCTCGGTGCTGCGCGCCGCGGGCGTCCGCGGCAAGGCGCGCGACGCGGCGCTTCTCGGGGCCGTCGCCGTGATCGTCCTCGTCGGCGGGGCAAACCCGCCGGCCGTGCGCGCGGGCCTCGTCTTCGGCGTCTTTCTCGCCGCGCGCCTGATCGAGCGGCCGATCCGCGGGGCGCAAGCCGCCGGGCTGTCGGCGATCTTTCTCTTCCTCGCGGCGCCGCGCGAGGTGTATTCCATCGGATGCGTGCTGACGTTCTCCGCCGTGACCGGCATCGCGCTCTTCTCCGCGCCGATCCGCGCGCGGATGCCGGACCGGCCGGAGTGGCTCTTCGCGGGCCTCGCGACGGCGCTGGCCGCCGAGGCCGCCACGGCGCCGGTCCTCCTGTGGAGGTTCAATCTCCTCGCGGCGGGCGCCTGGCTGACCGCGCCGCTCTCGATTCCGCTTGCGGGCGGCCTGATCGGCCTCGGGGCGCTGCTGCTGCTCTTCTACTCCCTGGGCCTCGCGGCCGGGCCGCTCGCCGCGCTCTTCGGCGCGGGCTGCCGGTTGCTCGAGTGGTCCGCCGAGCGCGCGGCGGGGATCGCGTTGCTGCGCCCGACGCCGCCACTGGCCGCGATGCTGGCGGTCGGCGGCCTGCTCCTCCTGGCGGGAATCGGGACCCGGCGAATGCGCGCGCCGGCGGCCGCCGTCGCCGCGACGCTCTTTCTCTTCTTCGCGCTGCGCCCGGCACCGCCGGGCCCCGCGGAAGGCTTCTCCGTCGAGGCGCTCGACGTCGGGCAGGGCGACGCGCTGCTCCTTCGATGGAAACGGCATGCCCTGCTCGTGGACGGCGGCGGGCCGTTCGATCTCGACGCGCGCGACTTCGGGCGGGCGCGGCTCGTGCCGAAGCTCCTCGATCGCGGCGTGACGGCGCTCGACGCGGTCGTCCTGACGCATCCGCACCCGGACCACGCCCTCGGACTCTTCGCCGTGCTCGACGAGCTGCCGGTCGGCCGGCTGCTCCGCGGCGCGGGAGACGACGAGGCCGGCCTCTACGCCGACCTCTCGCGCCGGGCGCGGGCACGCGGCGTTCCGGTCGCGGTGCTCGAGACGGGAATGCTCCCGCTGCCCGAGGCGCAGCTGCGCGTGCTCGTGTCCGGCGGTCCATCGCGGAAGCGCGACGCCGTCAACAACCAGTCGGTGGTCGCGATCTTCGAGCGCGACGGTCGGCGTGCCATGCTGACCGGCGACGCCGGCGCGGCGGCGGAGGAAGAACTTCTTCGCGCGGGCGCGGTCGAGCCGGTCGATCTCCTGAAAGTCGGACACCACGGCAGCCGCGGATCGACGACGCCGGCGTTCCTCGACGCGGCCTGTCCGCGCGTCGCCGTCCTGTCGTGCGGGCGCGAGAATCGATTCGGCCATCCCGCGCCGGAGACGCTCGCCGCGCTCGGGCGCCGACGGGTTCCGGTCTATCGGACGGATCTCTCCTCCGACATTCGCATCGAGCTCGGTCCGTCGTGGACGCGCGTCGCCTGGCGGGGGACCCGGTGAGCGATCGGGAGAAGCCGGCGCTCCTCGTGGTGCTCGGTCCGACCGGAGCGGGGAAGAGCGACGTCGCGCACGGCGTCGCGTGCGCGCGCGGCGGCGAGATCCTCTCGGCCGACGCCTTCGCCGTCTATCGCGGCTTCGACATCGGGACGGCGAAGCCGTCGCCGTCGCGTCGCCGGGAAGTCCCGTATCACCTGATCGACGTCGCCGATGCGTCGGAGACGTTCTCCGCCGGCCGCTGGGCGCGCTCGGCCCGCGCGATCGTCGAGGCGGTCGTGAGCCGCGGCCGCCTCCCCATCGTCTGCGGCGGGAGCGGGTTCTACATCCGTGCGCTGCTCGATGGCCTCCCTCCCGGCGAGGCCGTCGATCCGGAGCGCCGCCGGGCACTCGCGCGCTGGGGCGATCGGGATCCCGAGAGGGCGGCGCGCATGCTCGCGCTGAACGACCCCGAGGCCTCCTCGCGAATCGCGCCCGGCAACCGGCGCTACGTGCTGCGCGCTCTCGAAATCCTCCTCGAGACGGGACGGTCCGCCTCGTCGCGCCTTCCCGTTTCCGACGCCTGGGCGGAAAGACTCCGCGTCGTGAAGGTCGGCGTTCGCCCGGCGCCCGCGGATCTCTATGCTAGGATCGCCCGGCGAGTCCGCGAGATGCTCGAAGCGGGGTGGGAAGATGAGGTTCGGGGGCTTCTCGCGCGAGGCGTCTCGCGGGAGGCGAACGCGTTCGAGGCGATCGGCTACCGGGAGCTCGCCGACGCCGTGATCTCGGGCCGCGCCGCTCCCCTGGAAATCGAAAGGACGATCGTGACCGCCACCCGACAACTGGCCAAGCGGCAGGCGACCTGGTTCCGGCGGGAGACGGGAGTCGTCTGGGTCGAGCCCGCCGCGGCGCTCGCGCGCGCGCTCGAGCTTCTGGGATGACGGAGACGGAGAGAAGCGGATGAACAAGGCCCCGATCAACGTTCAGGACTCCTTCTTCTACAACCTCCGGAAGGACAACGTGGTCATCACGGTGCGCCTCACCTCGGGCGAGGAGCGCATGGGACGGCTGCGCCGCTTCGACAAGTTCGCTCTCGTCCTGGAAGTCGAGGGACGCGAGGAAATGATCTACAAGCACGCGATCGCCTCGATCCGTCCCGAGAACCTGCCCCCGGGATCGTGACGAGCGCCGGGCGGCGCGATTGAGCCGCCGTCGGCGGCCGACGGTGTCGCTCGGACATGCCTGGCGCCGATTCGGAACGGCGGCGATTCTTGTGCTCGCCGTTTCCTGCGCGACGCCGCCGAAGGCGCCGCCGCCGCGCGATCGTTTTCCGCTCGATCCGCGCGAGGGCGCGTCGGGCGCATTCCCGCCGGACGCGCAGGCCGGCTGGATGTCGCTTCTCGCCGGCGATGCCGTGGGCGCGCGCGCCGAGTTCGAAGTCGCGCGGCGCCAGGAGCCGGGCAGCCTGCCCGTCCGGATCGGCGAGATCGAGGCGCTCGTGGCGGCCGGCGCGCTCCCGGAAGGTCGGGCGGCCTGCGCCGAAGCGATGCCGGGCTCCGGACCGGGCGGCGCCACGCTGCCGCTTCTCGTCGCCTGCGGCGAGGCGGAGGCGCGGTCCGGTCAACCCATCGCCGCCTACGGCCTCTACCGTCAGGCCGCCGCGCGCGCTCCCGAGCGGACGGGAATCACCGCGCGGGCCGCGGAGCTGCGCGCGCAGGCGCGCGACCAGGCCGGCAAGGAGGCGCAGGAGGCGGCCACACGGAAGGACTGGGCCGCGGCGCGTCTCGCGGCGGGACGTGCGATCGAGATCGACCCCGATTCGGCGGCCGTCCGCGAGGCGGCGGGCGACGTCGAGCGTCAGGCCGGCGACGGCGCCGCAGCGCTCGAAAGGTATGGCGAGGCCTTGCAGCGCGCTCCGTCGAACCGCGAGCTCCAGGGGAAGATTGCGCGGCTCGCTGCGGAGCGAGGGGACTGGGCCTCGGCGATCCCGGCCCTGGAACGCCTCGCCGCCGAGGACCCGAGCTTCGAGGCGGAGGCGGAGGAAGCGCGCCTCTCGTTTCGCCTCTCGAACTGGCCCGAGCCGGAGCGCGCGGCGGCGCGGACGACCCGTCTGACCCGCGGGGACGCGGCCCGCCTCGTCTGGTGGATGGTGCCGGATGTTCGCCAGCGTCGGATCTCGGCGGGAATCATTGCGAGCGACATCGTGGATCGCAGCGACCGCGAGCAGATCGCGCGCGCCGTCGGACTGGGACTCCTCGACGTGGATCGCGAGACGCACCGCGCGCGACCCGACGCGGTTCTGACTTTCGCGGCGGCCGCGCGCCTCTATCTGAGCCTCTACGCGCTGCTCGCGCCGGCCGGATCGGCGCGGTGTCTCTCCGATCGCCCGGTCGAGACGGTCGACGCGGGGGAAGCGATCCGGGTCGCCCGGGAGTGCGGGATCCTCGGCGAGAAAGACGGCCCGCCCGTCACCGGGCCGGTCTTCACCAAGACCGTCGACCGCATCCGCGCGCTCGCGCACCCGGGAGAGAATCCGGACAACACGGGCAAGCAATGAAGGGCCCCTGGACGCTTCCGAACTTCATCACGCTCCTGCGCCTGGCGGCGCTTCCGTTCTTTCTCGTGGCGATCTCGAACGGCCGCTTCGACATCGCGCTCGGGATCTTCGTCGCCGCGGGGCTCTCGGACGGCGTGGACGGATTCCTCGCGCGCCGCTTCGACATGCGGTCTGCGATCGGCGCCTTCCTCGATCCGATCGCCGACAAGCTGATGCTGATGAGCTCGTACCTCTTCCTCGCGATCCCGTCCTATCCGGCCACCGTCAAGGTCCCGGTCTGGCTCGCCGTGCTCGTCATCTCGCGCGACTTCCTGCTGCTGCTCGTGGCGCTCGTGATGATCCTCGCGACGGGAAGGAAGCGCTTTTCGCCGAGCTGGGTCGGGAAGGTCACGACCGTGGTCCAGATCATCACCGTGCTCTTCGTCCTCTGCGCGAACATCTGGCCGTGGCCGCGCGCGGTCGTGCTCATCGCCTTCGGGGCGGCGGCGACGACGACGATCCTCTCGGGCTTCGCATACGTCTACCAGGCCGCCTCGAGCTCAGCGGCCGACGGCAAGGCCGCCGCGTGATCCGACTGCGCCTCCTGACGCGGCCGGACTGCTCTCTGTGCGAGAAGATGCGCGCCGAGGTCGAGCAGATCCTGGAAGGCGAGCCCTGCGAGTGGGAGATCGTGAACGTGGATGGAGACGCCGCGCTCGCGAGCCGCTACGGCGAGGAGGTCCCGATTCTCTTCGTCAACGATCGGCTGTTCGCGAAGGTTCGGCTGCCCCGTCTGGCGTCGCGGCTTCGCCTTCGGCGGGCGGCGGGACTGTCGGCCTAAAGGAGTGATTCTTGGAGCGGGCAACGGGGCCCGCGAACGCCTCGGGGGACCCGAGGAGAATCCAAGATGGATGTCCGGCGATTGGAGCTCTTTGCCCGACATGGCCCCAGGGGGAGGCTGAAGGTCGCCGGACGTTTCACCGGGAGGTGCAGTTGCATCATGCGCTTTGGCCGCCCGCGTCGTATTCCTTGCTCTTGTCAAAGGAGATGGCCATGCCTGCAGTCATGTCGGTGAAGAGCGATCGAGAGATCCAAGAGGATGTGTTGAATGAGCTTCGTTGGGATTCGCGAATCCACCAGGAGGAGGTGGGCGTTCAAGTCGATGAAGCGGTCGTGACTCTGACGGGAACGGTGGATAGCTGGGCGAAGAAGCTCGCCGCGAAAGAGGCCGCGCCACCGGGTCATGGGAGTTCGGGACGTCGCGGACGATGTCCGCGTCCAGTTGCCGGGCAGCCTCCAAAAGACCGACACCGAGATCGCACAGGACGTACGGTTCGCGCTCGAGTGGGATGCCTTCGTGCCCGAGCAGAGCATCCGGTCGACGGTGTCTGACGGGCTGGTGACGCTCGAAGGTCAGGTCAACACGTTGATGCAGAAGGAGGACGCGGCGCGAGCCATTCGCAACGTGCGAGGCGTCAAGGGAGTCAACAACTGGTTGACCGTGGCCGCCTTCAAAGCCGACCCGGGTCAGCTCCGCAAGTCAATCGAGCAGGCGCTCGAGCGCAGAGCCGAGAGAGAGGCCGAAAAGATCCGCGTCACCGTAGATGATGGGATCGTCACCCTGAATGGACGTGTTCGCACCTGGCCGGAACGGACCGCGGTTCTGGGCGCCGTCAGCCACGCGACGGGCGTCCGTGAGGTCCGCGATCACCTCACCGTCAACCCTTGGGGCTAATTGCGCACCGGCGCCGGGCCGGCGCTTCCGGGCAATCGAGGCGCCGGCTCTTTCTGTTCTCACGGCGGCCCAACGTCGGTCCTTTTCAACGGTGTCGGAGAGCTCTCCTCCCACGAGCGTCCTGTGCCTCTCGGCACGGGCCGAGGCGTGCCCCGAATTGCGCGAGATCGACCGGAACCCCGTCGAGGCGTCGCCGCGCGGTCTGCGTGTCGTCGCCGCCCGCATGCAAGCCGCGCCCGGTTGTTCCTCCGTCCTGGCGCATCGCGTCCTGACGTGGAGCCTCCGGCTCTTGGAGCATCGAGAGAGCGCATGAGCGACATTCGCAGGCTCGGAGGTCTTTCGTCCGCCGAAGCGCGCGCCCGGCTCGAGCGGGAGGGACCCAACGAAGTCCCCTCGTCGGCGCATCGCGGACTGCTGAGGCTCGCCCTCGAAGTTCTGCGGGAGCCGATGATCCTGCTGCTTCTGGGGACGGGAGCGATCTACTTCCTCCTCGGCGACTCCCGAGATGCGGCAGTCCTGCTTGTTTCGATACTCGCAGTCATCGGCATCTCGCTCGTGCAGAGCCAGAGGACGGAGCGTTCGCTCGAGAAGCTGCGGGACCTCTCGAGCCCCCGCGCCCGCGTGATCCGGGATTCGGAGCAGACGCGGATCGCGGGCCGCGACGTGGTTCGGGGCGATCTGCTCATCCTCTCGGAAGGAGACCGCGTCGCCGCCGACGGCACGCTCCGCTGGCTGTCGAACCTCTCGATCGACGAGTCGTTGCTGACCGGGGAATCCGTTCCCGTCCCCAAAACTACGGCGGAGAGCGAACGGGAGGCACCCGCGGACTCCGCGACGCGGGTCTTTTTGGGCACCCTCGTCGTCTCCGGGCAAGGCGTGGCCGAGGTGACCGCCACCGGCCCGTCGACCGAGATGGGTAAGATCGGCCGATCCCTTCAGACGATCGCCGCCGAGAAGAGCCCGCTCCAGCTGGAGATCGGCCGGCTCGTTCGTCGCTTGGGCGCCGCCGGCCTCGCCGTCTGCGCCCTGATCGTCCTCTTCTATTCGCGCTCCCGGGGGAGCCTTCTCGAGGGATTGCTCGCGGGGCTGGCGGCCGCCATGTCCATCCTCCCCGAGGAGTTCCCCGTCGTCCTCACCGTCTTTCTGGCCCTCGGAGCGTGGCGCATCTCCCGCCAGCGGGTCCTGACGCGCCGCATCGCCGCGATCGAGGCTCTGGGAGCGACGACGGTTCTCTGTGTCGACAAGACGGGGACGCTCACGCTCAATCGAATGGCGGTCTCGCGGCTGGTATCGGGGGACGCGACCCTCGAAACCGCCGAATCTCGGGACCTCACCGAAGAGTTCCACGAACTGATGGAGTTCGCGATTCTTGCGAGCCGGCGGACGCCCTTCGATCCCACCGAGCAGGCAATCCGGGAGTTCGGCCTGCGGACACTGGCACGCACGGAGCGCCTCCACGAGGACTGGGAGCTTCTCAAGGAGTACCCGCTGTCGGCAGAACTCCTGGCCGTTTCTCACGCGTGGAGGGCGCGCGACCGCGAGGACCTTGTGATCGCGGCGAAGGGCGCCCCCGAAGCGATCGCGGATCTGTGCCATCTCGATTCCGGCGCAACGCGGCGGCTCCTGGATCGAGTCGAGGCACTTGCGGCGGACGGTCTGCGGGTCCTCGGCGTCGCGAAAGCAAAGTTTCACCCCGCGGACCTCCCGCCGCGCTCGCACGACTTCTCCTTCGAGATCCTCGGTCTCGTGGGCCTCGAAGACCCTCTCCGGCCGGCGGCCAAGACCGCCGTCGAGGACTGTCGGGCGGCGGGCATTCGGGTGGTCATGATCACCGGGGACTATCCGGTCACCGCCGCGCGCGTGGCCCGTGAGATCGGCCTCACGGATGCGACCCCGATGACCGGCGCCGAGCTCGACGCGCTCGACGACGCCTCGCTCGGTGCGCGGCTTCCGGGGGTGTCCGTCTTCGCTCGGGTAGTCCCCGCGCAGAAGCTGCGGCTCGTCAATGCTCTCAAGACCCTCGGCGAGGTCGTCCTCATGACGGGGGACGGCGTCAACGACGCGCCGGCGCTGAAAGCTGCCCACATCGGGATCGCCATGGGAGGCCGCGGAACCGACGTGGCGCGGGAAGCCGCGGCGCTCGTGCTCCTCGACGACGATTTCGCCTCCATCGTGCAGGCGATCCGTCAGGGCCGCAGAATTTTCGACAATCTGAAGAAGGCCTCGGCGTATCTGGTGGCCGTCCACATCCCGATTGCGGGAATGGCGCTGGTGCCCGTGCTCTTGGGCTGGCCGTTGCTTCTGCTGCCCGTCCAGATCGTTTTCCTGGAGCTCATCATCGACCCGGCGAGCTCGATCGCCTTCGAGGCGGAACCCGCCGAGCCGGATGTGATGCGCCGCCCGCCCCGCAGCCGATCGGCGCCCTTGCTCTCGGTCGGGACTCTCGGTCTGTCCGTGCTCCGGGGAACCGGCATCCTCGGCGTGGTCCTGGCGGTCTATGCCGGCGGTTTGACCCTCGGGCACGCGGTCGGCGCCGCCCGCGGGGCTGCGTTTGCGGCGCTCATCGTGGGGAACCTCGGTTTGATCGTCGCGCACCGGTCCCTTTCGCGAACCACCCTCGGCTCGCTCGCCAGGCCCAACCCGGCCCTGTGGTGGATCGTGGGTCTCGCGGCGGCGACTCTTCTCCTCGTCCTGGCTTTACCGGGACTGCGCGAACTCTTCCACTTTTCTGAGATCCGGAGATCGGACGCTCTTCTCGGAATCGGGGCGGGAGTCGCCTGCCTCGTCTGGCTCGAGCTTGTCGATTACGCCCGCCGCCGCGCCAGGCCAGCGGCGCGGTAGGCCGCCGGGCCCGCGCCGCGGCGAGGAGATGTGGTTGGAGCGGGCAACCGGGATCGAACCGGCGACATCCAGCTTGGGAAGCTGGCGTTCTACCGCTGAACTATGCCCGCCCGGGCCGCTCGAATATAGCGAAACGCCGGGAACGCGGCAACGGCGGGAAAATGCAGATCATGAGCTTCCGCCTTCTCGCCGCCGACGGGACTTTCTTCGAGAGCGGAGTGTCGGGAACCCTCGGCGCCAACCGGCGTCGGAAGATCTACGGGCGCCTCGACTGCCCGTCGGCCATCGGGGCTCTCTCGCGAGGTTACGCGAAGCGCCGCGTCTTTTTTCGCGACGAGGCGGCGGCGATCGGCGCCGGCTACCGGCCGTGCGCGCGCTGCCTTCCCGAGCGGTATCGCGACTGGAAGCGCGCGCCGCGGCCGCTGACGCCGGCGCGATAAGCTCCGCGCAAGTGCGCAAGGGCCTCGAAGCCGCCGCTCGAATTCTGCCCGGGCTCGCCGTCGCGGCGGCGGTGATGCTGCTGGCCGGCGAGGTGGCGAAGTGGCTCGGCGCCGGAGTCCTTCGCCTCCAGGGGCTCGACCCGGCTGGGCGCGCGAGCCCGATCTCCGGCATCTCGATGGCGATCCTCCTCGGACTCCTGGCGGCAAACACCGTGGGCGCCGCGCCGGTCCTGAAGCCGGGGCTCCAGTTCGCCGTCAAGCGGATGCTCCGTCTCGGGATCATCTTCGTCGGGATCCGGCTGTCCTTCTACGACGTGCTCAAGCTCGGCGCCTGGGGCGTGCCGGTCGTGGCCGTCATCATCGTTGCGGCGCTCGTCGTGACCCACGTCTTTTCGCGTGCGATCGGCGTCTCGGAGAACTTCGGCACGCTGACGGCGGCATCGACCGCGATCTGCGGCGTCACGGCGGCGCTGTCCGTCGGACCGGTCATCGAGGCGGACGAGAGCGAGATCGCCTATACGGTCGCCAACGTCACCCTCTTCGGCCTGGCGGCCATGCTGACGTATCCGTATCTCGCCCATGCGCTCTTCGGCTCGCATTCCGCCGCCGCGGGACTCTTCCTCGGCACCGGCATTCACGACACGTCGCAGGTCGTCGGGGCCGCGCTGTCGTACAAGGAGATCTTCCGCGACGAGCGCGCGCTCGACGTCGCCACGGTCACGAAGCTGACGCGCAACGTCTTTCTCGTGGCGATCGTGCCGGGCCTCGCCTTCCTGCACGCGCGCCGGACGGGGCGCGCCGCGGGCCGCGTGGACATGCGCAAGCTCTTCCCGCTCTTCGTCCTCGGCTTTCTCGCGATGGCGATCGTGCGCTCGATCGGCGACGCGTCGATTCTTTCCGGCGGCAGCGCCTGGGGAATCTGGGACGCCGCGGGATGGAAGGGCGTCGCGAAGACCGTGGGCGAGACGTGGGGCTCGGCCGCCCTCGGCATGGCGATGGCCGGGGTCGGGTTATCGACGAATCTGCGCGCGCTCCGACGCCTCGGCGGAAAGCCTTTCGCGGTCGGTGCGCTGTCGGCGGCCCTGGTGGCGGGCCTCGCGCTTCTCCTCGCGGCCCTCGTCGGGCCCCGGCTGTGAGCCCGTCGATCCGCCTTCGCGGGCTCTCCGTCGCCGTCCCGTTTGACGGAATCCCGCAAATCGGCTAAGGTTCGCGCCTCCCGATGAGGTCCCGCCGCCTGGCCGCGCTCTGCGCGCTCCTGCTTCTGCCCGGCCTGGGCAGCGCCTTCGCCCGCTCGACGGGCATCCCGGCCCTTCTCTCGGGAATCTCCGGCAAGCTGCGCGTCGTCTTTGCGCTCCCCGCGCAGCAGGAGGGCATCCCGGGCCGCCCGGGCGTTTATGACATGCCGACGGACGCGGCGAAGGCGTTTCGCCTGATCGTCCTGACGCCGTTCTCCGCGAAGGTCGACGGGCGGATCGGGCCGTACCGGCTCGGAGAGTGGCCCTACGAGGGTCGCACGCCGCGCGATCCGGCCTACGAGGATCCGGCCGGCTTCATCGAAGTCACCCGGGAGAATTTCGGGACGCGCGTGTCCGATCACTTCACGCTCGGCCAGTTCATCACCAAGGGACAGGACGGCGTGTGGCCCAAGTACTTGGCGCTCGACCGGCGCCTCGTGGACAAGCTCGAGCTGACGATCGACGAGCTCGCACGGCGCGGACACGCGGTGCGCGGCCTCTTCGTGATGAGCGGATTCCGGACGCCCGAATACAACGAGACGGGAGTCGGCCCCGGAGGCCGATCGGCCGTGTCGCGCCACATGTACGGCGATGCGGCGGACGTTTTCCCCGACACCGCAGGCCGGGGACGAATGGACGACCTGAACGGCGACGGCCGGATCGACATTCGCGACGCGGCGTTCCTCGCAGCCGCGGCGGACGCGGTCGAGGCCCGGCATCCGGAGCTCGCCGGCGGCATCGGCGTCTATCCCGGCAACGGCGCGCACGGCCCGTTCGTCCACATCGACGCGCGCGGCAAACGGGCGCGCTGGTCGGGTTAGCCTCACACGATCCGTTCCCTGTTCGCGGCGGCTTGATCCGCAAGGCACCGTGACGCGAGGCGAGATGGCGAGTTCGTGCGCCCGGCGTTCGGTCTATCGCGCGTCGCGTTACGAAAATCGCACACGACATTTATCGCGCGTTTATTCTTCGCGTCGAGTTGTACAGAAGCGAGACAGCTCGTTCGCGATGGCACCATCGGGCCATAGTCCCATCGCCCCGCAGCAGCAGTAGGCTTCGCGGCATCCGACGGGCTCGGGGCGAACCCGCGATGGAGGTTGCGATGTCCGGGAAGAATGGCGTCCGTTCTCCTTGGTCGATGTCTGTCCGTTCGATCGTGGTCGCGTCGTTCGCATTCGTTTCGTGCGCCGCCGCGGCGAGCGCGGTCACGGTCACCGGAAAGATCTTCGCGCCGGACAGTAGTCCGGTCAGCAACGCGACGATCTCCTTTCAACAGCTCTATCAACTCCCGGTCACCACGACCTCGATCGCGAATGGCACATACTCGATCGACCTCACCCCGGGCTGCTGGGACATGAGCGTCAGCGACTCCGCGCATGGAACGATCCTTTATCCGGGAACGATCCGGCCCGACCTGCAGGTCGGCATCGAGATCGGGCCGACGGGCATGACCGGCGTCGATCTCCACTATCCCACCGGCCACTCGATGGGCGGCACGTTCACGGCATCCGGAGCTCTTCCGTCGGTGTTCGGCGTCGTGGTTCTCGGAGAGCACGGCGAGCTGACGCTGCTCGAGCCGATTTTCACGACCGCGACCTGGAGCATTCCCTATGTGCCGGAGGGCAAATGGGTGATCGCTGGAACCGATCGCGGGTTTCCGACGAAGTACGCAGCGCAATACTTCTCGGGCGTGGAAGCGGTGGGTGCGGCGACCGTCGTGAATCTCACGGCAAATCGAACCGACATCAACTTCTCGCTGAAGCCGGTCGCGACGATCGCCGGCAAGGTCAGCATTCCCGGCGGAGGATTCGAGTCCGGGGTTTCGGTCTATTTGTACACGCGAGGCGGCGGCTCTCAGTACACGGCGACCGACTCCGGGGGGAACTTCACGTTTTCGGGAGGGGATCTCGATCCCGGATATCAGGGCCAGATCGTGAGCTGGGGCAGTCCCTCGCATCCCTTCGTGACCGCCCTCGGCAACACGACCGGCACGTTTCCGGTGTCGGCGGGCGACTGGCAAACCGCTTTGTCTGGCCCGAATTCCGTTGGGACGATCGCGGGCCAGACCCCGGGCACCGTAAAAGGTCACGTCGTCGTGGCGGGTACGACGACTCCGATCCCCGGCATCACGGTGACGACGAACGACGCCGTTCGACTCTTCCGGCTCGGCCTCAACAACTGGAACTCCCAGGCGAGCGCGGCCGACGGCAGCTACGAGATCGACGGGATCCAGCCGGGCCATCGATACACAGTGAGCCCGTTCATTCCGAACACGAGCGCCAACTACTACTACGACGCGTCGCCCACCAAAGCCTTCTTCGACCTCAAGGCGGAAATAAAGCTCGGAGTGGACATCCCGCTCACGCTGGGCGGCAAGATCGGGGGGGAGATCAAGAAGCTCTCCGATTCGAGTCCCGTCGCTTTCGCGACGGTGCAGATCCGAAGCGACTGCTCCAGCGGCTCGATCAGCTACGGCTTCACGGGCTCGGACGGAAAGTTCCTGTCGCCGGCCATGGCGGCCGGCACCTACAGGTACATGGTCACGCCGCCGGCCAACTCCGGGCTCGGCAGCATATGGAACGGGAGCGCCGCGACGTGTACTGCCGCGCCCGGAATCTCGGTCGCCGCCGGGGCGACGACGACCTCGAACCAGGCGCTGCCCGCCGCTTCGGTCGGTCCAACGGGACACAAGGTCACCGGCCGGGTCACGGACGCCGCGAGCATGAACGGCCTGACCTCGGGCTTCCTGGAGTTCTACGGCACGAATTTCTACTTCGCCAGCCTCGATCCTTGCGGCGGGTACGACATCGACGGCGTGCTCGACGGAACATACAGCGTCATCGTCACCTCGAACGGCTATCGCACGCTCAGCCAGAGTGACGCCCTTGTGATGGCCGGCGCCGACCAGGTCAAGAACTTCAGTCTCACGAAGCTCGCGGGAGGAGTCACCGGCAACGTCACCTTCGACGGCAAGCCGGTCCAGGGCATCAAGGTCTGCACGACTGTGGGGAACAACTGTGCGATGACGGACAGCTCGGGCACGTACACGATCCTCGGGCTCGATACCGGCACGGTGAACCTGATCGCGCTGGCGAAGGACAACCTCGACTACCAATTCTTCGACGGCAAGGCCACGCTGGCGACGGCCGACGCGATCGCCGTGACCAACGGGGCGATCTCGGCCGGAAAGGATTTCGCGCTCGTGGAGCTCCCCGCCGATCCCGGCGAGCCGGACGACGTCGGGACGCCTGCCGTGTTGTCCCGCCCGGAGACCGACGAGGGGCCGCCGCGGCTTCTTCCCGACGCGCCCCAGCATCGTTCGATCAAGGACGGAGAGGATTCCGACTGGTTCCAGTTCAACGTGACGGCCGGGATGATCTACCACGTGACGATCGGGGCCGGAGGCGTCACGTTCTACAGCCCGTCCCTTTCGGTCTTCGACGGGACGACGAAGCTTCCGGATCAAGTCGCCTCGGGGTCCCTCGGCACGGTCGCCGGATGGACGGCGCCTTCGTCCGGGACGCGTTGGATCGGTTTGTCGTCGTCGTCCTCAGGCAGCTACACGATCACGCTGACCGTGGGCGCGCCCGGACCGCCGACTCCAACCGTGACCTCGATCGCGCCGGCGTCCGGCCCGGCCGCGGGAGGGACGGCGATCACGATCACAGGAACCAATTTCGCGGCGGGAGCGACCGTCAAGTTCGGCACCGTCGCGGCGACCAACGTCGTGTTCGTCGGAGCGACGACGATCACGTGCAAGGCTCCGAAGCTCACGGCGGGAGCCCTCTACGACGTCATCGTGACCAACACGAGCACGAAGTCCGGCACGCTGACGAAGGGCTGGCTCGCGGATTTCCTCGACGTGCCGCAGGCGTACATCTACCACGGGGCGATCGAGAAGGTGCTGCGCGCCGGGATCACGTCGGGATGCGGGGGAGGCAACTACTGCGCCCAGCAACTCGTGACGCGGGACCAGATGTCGGTGTTCATTCTCCGGGGCGAGCACGGCGGCGGCTACAGCCCGGCGCCGGCGACGGGGACCGTGTTCTCCGACGTGACCGTGAACACGCCGTTCGCGAAATGGATGGAGCAGTTCGCGAAGGAAGGGATCTCCACCGGGTGCGGCGGAGGCAGCCCGCCGCCGTACTGCCCGTCGCAGAACGTGACGCGCAACGCGATGGCGAAGTTCCTGCTGCTCGGCAAGCACGGGTCGAGCTTCAATCCGCCGGCGGCGACGGGAACGGTGTTCTCGGACGTCCAGACGACGACGACGCTCGCGAAGTGGATGGAGGAGCTGAAGACCGAAGGGATCACGCAGGGTTGCGCGGCGGGAGTCCCGCTGCCGTCGTTCTGTCCGAACGGCACCGTGACCCGAGGTGAGATGGCCAAGTTCGTGCGGGCGGCGTTCGGGCTATAGCGCAGTCCGCCAAGGGGTTGGCCGCGGGCGTCGGACCCGCGGCCAACACGGCTTCGCCGTGCGTCGGACGGCTGCTATCATTTCTCCGCCGACGTTTTCCTTCCGCCGCCTGTTCAGGTTTCGGTCAGGGATGCCTTCTCCCCGGGCCTCGCCTTGGAGAGGGGGCGGAAGCGAGGCGCCGGGCGTGAGGCCGACATGCGTTGCACCGCTCGTCTTTCCTTCGCCTGGACCCTTTTCGCCGCCGCAGCGGCCTCTGGTCAGACCCCCGTCACCGTATCGGTCGACGCCGCCGCAGACCGCCATCCGATCAGTCCGCTCGTCTACGGCGTCGCCTACGGCGATGCGGCGTCCCTGTCCGATCTGAACTGCCCGCTCAACCGGCTCGGCGGCAACAACACGAGCCGCTACAACTGGAAAGCGAACGCCGACAACCGCGGCGCCGACTGGTATTTCGAGAGCATCGCGTACGGCTCGAGCACGGCGGGGGAGGTCGGCGACACCTTTGTCTTGCAGAGCACGGCCGGCCGGCGCGCGCCCGATGCTGACGATCCCGACGATCGGGTGGGTCGCGCGGGTCGGCAGCGGACGCTCGAAGCTCGCGAGCTTCTCGATCGCGAAGTACGGTGCGCAGACGGGCAACGACTGGCAGTGGTATCCCGACGCCGGCAACGGCGTGAAGTCGGGCGGCGGGAACGTCGTCGGCAACGATCCGGCCGACGCGAGCGCGCTCGTCGACTCGGCGTTCCAGAAGGCCTGGGTCGCGCACCTCGCCGCGACCTGGGGGCCGGCCTCCTCCGCGAACGTGCGCTACTACCTGCTCGACAACGAGCCCTCGATCTGGTTCTCGACGCACCGGGACGTCCATCCCGCTGGGCCGCCCATGGAAGAGATCCGCGACAAGGCGCTCGACTACGCCGCGCGGATCAAGGAGGCGGACCCCGGCGCCCTCGTCGTCGGCCCGGAGGAGTGGGGCTGGAGCGGCTACTTCTACAGCGGCGCCGACCAGCAGTACGGCAGCCTGAACGGCTGGAGCTCGCTGCCCGACCGCGCCGCGCACGGCGGCCGCGACTATCTGCCGTGGTGGCTCGACGCGCTGCGGCGCGACGGCATCCGGAACGGGCGCCGCCTGCTCGACGTCTTCAGCGTCCACTATTACCCGCAGGGCGGGGAGTTCTCCGACGACGTCTCGACCTCGATGCAGCAGCGCCGCAACCGCTCGACGCGTTCTCTCTGGGATCCGAATTACGTCGACGAGACCTGGATCAACGACACGGTCCGGCTCGTGCCGCGGCTCGAGGAGTGGGTCGGCGCCTGGTACCCGTTCACGAAGACGGCCGTCACCGAATACAACTGGGGCGCCGAGTCGCACATCAACGGGGCGACGGCGCAGGCGGACGTGCTCGGCATCTTCGGGCGCGAGGGCCTCGACCTCGCGACGCGGTGGACGACGCCGGACGCCTCGACGCCGACCTACAAGGCCATCAAGATCTACCGCAACTACGACGGCGCCAAGTCCTCTTTCGGCGACGTGAACGTGCGGGCGACGGCTCCCGATCCCGACACGCTGTCGGCGTTCGCGGCGTTCCGTTCGGACGACGCGGCGCTGACGGTCATGGTCGTGCACAAGCGCCTGACGGGCAGCGCGGCCCTCGTGCTGAACCTCTCCAACTTCGGCGCCGGATCGGCCGCCCAGGCCTGGCAGCTCGATGCGTCGAACGCGATCACGCGCCTGGCGGACGTCGCCGTCTCGGGCGGGAGCCTCGTCGCGACGCTCCCGGCGCAGACGGTGACGCTCTTCGTGATTCCCGCGGCGGGCCTCGCCGTCTCGACGGTGTCGCCGGCATCCGGACCGGCGTCCGGAGGCACGGCACTCACGATCCGGGGCGCGGGGTTCGTCTCCGGCGCCGGCGTCGCGCTGTCGGGCTCCGCGGCCACGGGAATCGCGGTCGCGACGCCGCATCACATCGACGCCTCCTCCGGCGCGCACGCGCCGGGCGCGGCCGACGTCGTCGTCTCGGTGTCGGGCAGCGGCAGCGCGACGCTCGCGCGCGGGTTCTTCTTCGACTTCTACGACGTGCCGGGCGGAAGCCTCTTCCACGACCCCGTCGTCGGGATCGCGCGCGCCGGCGTCACGTCCGGATGCGGCGGCGGCAACTATTGCCCGAACCTCCCCGTGACGCGCGGCGAGATGGCGGTCTTCGTCCTGCGCGGCGAGCACGGCGCGACCTACCGTCCACCCGCGGCCACGGGCGGCGTCTACTCGGACGTTTCCGCGGACACGCCTTACGCGGCGTGGATCGAGAGGTTCGCCTTCGAGGGCATCTCGGGCGGCTGCGGCGGGGGCAAGTTCTGTCCCGACGCCTCCGTGACCCGCGATCAGATGGCCGCGTTCCTGCTGCGCGGGAAGCACGGCACCGCGTTTGCGCCTCCCGACGCGGAAGGCCTCTTTGCCGACGTCTCCGGCCCCTTCGCGAAATGGATCGAAGAGCTCGCCCGCGAGGGCGTGACCCTGGGCTGCGGCGGCGGGAACTTCTGTCCCGTCGCTCACCGTCACTCGCGGCCAGATGGCCGCGTTCCTGCTTCGCGCTTTCGGCGTCTCCTAGAGCCGGTCCTCGGGCTATACTGAGCGCTCCAACCCCGACTGGAGGACTTCTGGGCATTTTCGTCAAGACCGATCCGCCGCCTTCGAACAACGTGCGCGACCTGCGCGACAACCTGGTCAACGACGGGACACGCGGGCCGACGGTGATCGGTCCGCAGGCGATCGTCGTCGGCGAGATCTCGGGTGATGAGGACCTCCTCGTCGAGGGACGAGTCGAAGGGAAGATTCGCACCGATCGAAAGGTCACGATCGGCGGGACCGGGGACATCAAAGGGGACGTCCTGGCGCGGTCCGTCGTGGTGGCTGGCAAAGTCGAGGGACAGATCATGTGTCAGGAGCGCGCCGAGCTCCTCGCCTCCGCGGAGGTCAAGGGCAGCGTCCAGGCCCCCAAGGTCGTGATTGCCGAAGGCGCGAAGCTGCAGGGCAGCGTCGCCATGTCCGTTCCGAGCGTCTCCACCCCGGCCGCCTCGAAACAGTCCTCCTGAGGCCGGCCGGGCAGTCCACTTCCCGCCGAAGGTAGAATCCGGGCTCGGTGAGCCCCCTTCTGACGTCCGTGCCGAAGGTCTCGAGCCGCGGGTTGGCCATGCCCGCCTCGCCGATCCGCAAGCTGATGCCGCTCGCCGACGAGGCGCGGCGGCGCGGCGTGCACGTCTACCACCTGAACATCGGCCAGCCCGATCTCGAGACGCCGCCCGAGATCCGCGAGCGGCTCGGGAAGCTCACGGACAGGGTCTTCGCCTACTCGCCGTCGGGCGGCACGCCGGAGTACCTCGGCGCCCTGCGCGATTACTACGGCAAGCTCGGCGTCTCCCTCTCGGCGGACGAGCTCGTCGCGACGACCGGCGGCAGCGAGGCGCTGCTCTTCGCCTTCTTCTCCTGCGCGGACGCGGGCGACGAGGCGCTCGTCGTCGAGCCCTACTACACGAACTACCGCTCGTTCGCGACGATGGCGGGCGTCCGGCTCATGCCGTTGCCGTCCCGGTCCGAGGACGGGTTCCACCTGCCGCCGCGCGAGGTGTGGGAGCGGGCGGTCGGGCCCCGCACGCGGCTCGTGCTGCTCTGCAACCCGAACAACCCGACCGGCACCGTCTACACCGACGGCGAGCTGCAGATGGTGGCGGAGCTCTGCCGCGAGCGCGGGCTCTTCCTCGTCGTGGACGAGGTCTACCGCGAGTTCGTCTACGACGGCCGCCGCGCGGAGAGCGGGCTGCCGCTGCCGGGCTTCGAGAAGAACGTCATCGTCGTGGACAGCCTTTCGAAGCGCTACAGCGCCTGCGGCATCCGGCTCGGCTGCCTCGCCACGCGCAACCGCGACGTCTATCAGGCGGCGCTGCGGATGGCGCAGGGGCGGCTCTCGCCTCCGGGGCTCGCGCAGTTCGTCGCCGTGGGCATGAAGGATCTGCCCCCGACCTACTACGCTGCGATCGTCGCGGAGTACCAGAAGCGCCGCGACCTGCTCTTCGAGGGGTTGCGCGGGCTTCCCGGAGTGTTTCTGACGAAGCCGGAGGGAGCCTTCTACTTCGTCGCGCGTCTGCCCGTCGAGGACAGCGAGGACTTCGCGCGCTTGCTGCTCACGGACTTCGAGCTCGACCGGTCGCACCGTGATGGTCGCGCCGGCGAGCGGCTTTTACGCGACGCCGGGTCTCGGGAGCAACGAGGTCCGCATCGCCTACGTGCTCAAGGAAGAGGACCTTCGCGGCGTCGATCCGGATCCTCGGCGCGGCGCTCGAGGCGTACCCTCGCCGACCGGCGGCTCGGGAGCCGGCGGCTGCGGCCGCCGCGGCGCCGGGACCGGATTTCGCCGTGCCGGCCGAGAGCTGACGCCCAACTCACCCGGGGAACTTCGCGCGGCACGAGCCCGCGCTTCGGAACGAGGAGGATTTTCCGATGACCACCGAGCTGGCGCTCGAGACCGAATCCAACTACATCGGCGGCAAGTGGGTGCCGGCCGCCTCGGGCAAGACGTTCGAAGACCGAAGCCCGGCCGACAACGACGACGTCGTCGGCGTTTTCGCCGAAGGCGGCGCGCCGGACGTCGAGGCGGCGGTCGCGGCCGCGAAGAAGGCCTTCCCGGCCTGGCGCGACACGCCGGCGCCGCGCCGCGCCGAGATCCTGTACGCCGCCGGCCGGATCCTCGAGCGCGACAAGGAAAAGCTCGCGCGGCTCATGACCCGCGAGATGGGAAAGGTCCTGACGGAAACGCGAGGCGACGTCCAGGAGGCCATCGACATGGCCTACCTCGCGGCGGGCGAGGGCCGGCGCCTGTTCGGGTACACGACGCCGTCGGAGCTGCCGAACAAGTTCGCCATGTGCGTGCGCCAGCCGATCGGCGTCTGCGCGTTCGTGACGCCGTGGAACTTCCCGATGGCGATCCCGGCGTGGAAGTCGATGGCGGCGCTGATCGCCGGCAACACGATCGTCATCAAGCCGGCCACCGACACCCCGGCCTCCGTCGTCGCGCTCGCGAAGGTGCTGGAAGAGGCGGGTCTCCCGGCCGGCGTCTTCAACGTCGTCATGGGCTCGGGCGGCGCCGTCGGCGATCCGCTCGTCTCGCACCCGGACGTCAAGGTCGTCTCCTTCACGGGCTCGACGGAAGTCGGACGGCGCATCTCGGTCGCCTGCGCGCCGACTTTCAAGCGCGTGCACCTCGAGATGGGCGGCAAGAACGCGATCCTCGTCATGGACGACGCGGACGTGGACCTCGCGGTGGACGGCGCGATCTGGGGCGCCTTCGGGACGACCGGCCAGCGCTGCACGGCGTCCTCGCGCCTCCTCGTCCACAAGAAGGTCTATGACGATTTCGTCGGGAAGCTGGCCGCGCGGGCGAAGAAGCTGAAGGTCGGCAACGGCCTCGATGCCGGCGTCGAGATGGGCCCGTGCGTCTCCGAGAAGCAGCGGGAGAACGTGGCGCGCTACGTCGAGATCGGCAAGAAGGAGGGCGCGAAGCTCGTCACCGGCGGCTCGAAGCTCTCCGACGGCAAGCTCGCGAAGGGCTGGTTCTTCGAGCCGACGATCTTCGCAGACGCCGACGCCCGGATGCGTGTCGCATGCGAGGAGATCTTCGGCCCCGTCACGACGGTCGTTCCGATCGGCTCGCTCGAGGAAGGCATCCGGATCGCGAATTCCGTGGCCTACGGCCTCTCGGGCTCGATCTACACGCGGGACATCAACAAGGCGTTCACCGCAATGCGGGAATTCGAGACGGGCATCTTCTACGTGAACTCGTCGACGATCGGCGCCGAGGTCCATCTCCCGTTCGGCGGGATCAAGGACACAGGCAACGGCCACCGCGAAGCGGGCATCGCCGGCATCGAGGTCTTCACGGAATGGAAATCGATCTACGTGGATTTCTCGGGACGCCTGCAGAAGGCGCAGATCGACACGCACGAGTAAGTCGGCGCAGGAGGGGGCGATGATCGGGAGAGCGAGCTTTCGGGCGGTCGTGTGTCTGCTGGCCGGCCTCGCGGCGGGCGCCGCGGCGCGGCCGGCGGGCGAGAAGGCCGAGAAGACCGACAAGACCGACAAGACCGACAAGAAAGACGACAGCCTGTCCGCCGTCTACGGCGGGATGGAGTTCCGCAACATCGGCCCGTTCCGCGGCGGCCGCGTCGACGCCGTCACCGGCGTGCGCGGACAGCCGCTCGTCTACTACTTCGGCGGCACGGGCGGCGGCGTCTGGAAGACGGCGGACGGCGGCTCCAACTGGAGGCCGATGTCCGACAAGGACTTCCGGACGGGCTCGGTCGGCGCGATCGCCGTGGCCGAGTCGGATCCGAACGTCGTCTACGCGGGGATGGGAGAGCCGGCGATCCGCGGCAACGTCTCCCACGGCGACGGCGTCTACAAGTCGACCGACGCCGGCAAGACCTGGGTCAACGTCGGCCTGCAGGACACGCGCCAGATCTCGCGCGTGCGCGTCCACCCGAAGGACCCGAACCTGGTCTACGTCGCCGCGCTGGGCCACGTCTGGGGCCCGAACGCCGAGCGCGGCGTCTTCCGCTCGAAGGACGGCGGGAAGACCTGGGAGAAGGTGCTCTTCGTCATCGACAGGACGGGCGCCTCGACCTCTGCATGGACCCGACCAACCCGCGCGTCCTCTACGCCGGCTTCTGGCAGGTCTACCGCAAGCCCTGGACGCTCTCGTAGCGGCGGCACCGGAGGGCGGCGTCTACAAGTCGACCGACGGCGGCGACACCTGGAAGAAGCTCGCGGGCGGGCTGCCCGAGGGCGTCGTCGGCAACATCGGCGTCGCGGTCTCGGCGGCTCGCCCGGAGCGCGTCTGGGCGATCGTCGAGGCCGAGGAGGGCGGCGTCTATCCGCTCCGACGACGGCGGCGAGAAGTGGACGCGCATCAACTCGGAGAACAAGCTCCGCCAGCGCGCCTGGTACTACACGCAGATCTACGCCGACCCGAAGAACGCCGACACGGTCTACGTGCTGAACGTCGGCTTCTTCCGCTCGAAGGACGGCGGGAAGACCTATCGCGCCGATCCGCGTGCCGCACGGCGACAACCACGACCTGTGGATCGATCCGGACGACCCGCAGCGGATGATCGAGGGCAACGACGGCGGCGCCACCGTGTCGTTCGACGGCGGGCGCACCTGGTCGACGCTCGACAACCAGCCGACCGCGCAGTTCTACCGCGTCATCACGGACGACCACTTCCCGTACCGCATCTACGGCGCGCAGCAGGACAACTCGACGGTCGCGATCGCGAGCCGCGGCCGGGGCGGCGCGATCGGTCGTGACGGACTGGTACGACGTGGGGGGCGGCGAGAGCGGCTGGATCGCTCCGAAGCCCGGCGATCCCGACGTCGTGTACGCCGGCTCCTACGGCGGCTAGATCACCCGCTACGACCGCAAGACCGAGGAGCAGCGGCAGGTCGTCGCCTGGCCGCAGCTCCGATCGGGCTGGGCGCCGAAGGACCTGAAGTACCGCTTCCAGTGGAACGCCCCGATCCTGATCTCGCCCCACGACCCGAACACCCTCTACCACGGCGGCACAATGCTGCTCGTCAGCCGCGACGAAGGGCAGACGTGGGAGGAGATCGTCGCCGGACCTGACGCGCAACGACAAGTCGAAGCAGGGCAATCCGGCGGCCCGATCACCAAGGACAACACGAGCGTCGAGTACTACGGCACGATCTTCGCGATCGCCGAGTCGCCGGTCGAGGCCGGAGTGCTCTGGGCCGGCACCGACGACGGCCTCGTGCACGTGACGCGCGACGGCGGGAAGACCTGGGCGAACGTCACGCCGAAGGGCATCCCGGAGTGGATCCAGATCAACGCGATCGATGCGTCGCCGCACGACACAGGGCGCGGCCTACGTCGCGGCGACGATGTACAAGCTCGACGACTACCGGCCCTATCTCTACAAGACGACCGACTACGGCAAGACCTGGACGAAGATCGTGTCCGGCATCCCGGACCGCTGCTTCACGCGCGTGGTGCGCGAGGACCCGGTCCGGCGCGGCCTGCTCTACGCCGGCACCGAGATCGGGCTCTTCGTGTCGTTCGACGACGGGGCGACCTGGCAGCCGTTCCAGCGAAACCTCCCGGTCATGCCGATTACCGATCTGGCGGTCAAGGGCGGAGACCTCATCGTCGCGACGCAGGGCCGCTCGTTCTGGGTGCTCGACGACCTGACGCCGCTGCGCGACTACAAGGACGCGATCCGCGGCGAGGCGCTCCATCTCTTCGCGCCCCCGCCGGCGGTGAGGTTTCCGGGAGGCGGCTTCGGCGGCGGCGACGACGAGTCGCCGCGGCTCGACGTCGGCAAGAATCCTCCGGCGGGTGTGCCGATCACCTTCTGGCTGAAGGACAAGCCGAAGGACAGCGACAAGCTCGCGGTGGAGATCCGCGACGGGGACACGCTGCTGCGCTCCTACACGAACGAGAAAAAGGACAAGGACAAGGAAGAAGGCGCCGACGACGACCGCGCCGACAAGCCGCTCGAACCGAAGGCCGGCCTGAACCGGATCGTGTGGGACATGCGCATCCTGCGGCCGACGCTGCTGCCGAAGGCGATTCTCTGGGGCAGCGATCGCGGACCGATGGTCGCGCCCGGCAAGTACACCGTGAAGGTGCGGTGGAACGATCAGGAGCAGACGCAGGCTTTCGAGGTCGTGCCGCGTCCGGGGATCGCCGCCACGCCGGCCGATCTCGAGGCCCAGTTCCGGCTCCTGCGCGACACCCGCGACGGGCTCTCGGCGACGCACGAGGCGGTGCGGCAGATCCGCGACGTCAAAGCGCAGATTCAGACCGTCGAAGACCACGCGGAGCGCCTCGGCAAGGGACCGGCGCTGAAGGACGAGGGGAAAGCGCTCTCCGACAAGCTCACGGCGATCGAGAAGAAGCTCGTGAACCCGGACATCAAGTCGAACCAGGATCCGCTCAACTTCCCGCCCGCGCTCGATCACCAGTTCGCGGGGCTCGCCTCGGTGGTCTCGAGCGCCGACGCGAAGCCCACCGACTCGTCGGCCGTCTACTACAAACAGATCCGCGGAGAGCTCGATGGAATCCTGAAGGAGCTGCAGACGGTGCTCGACGGCGACCTGGCGGCCTTCAACCTCCGGGTGGCGCAGGCGGGAATCCCGCCGGTGGTGGCGGCGCCGACGAAGGCGAAGGAACCGGGCTCGAAGGCTTCGAGCTAATACATCGCGGAGTCGATCGCCGCCAGGAGCTCCGCGAAGTCCGCCGGAAGCGGCGCGACGATCTCGACGAGCTCGTTCGTGGCCGGATGCCGGAACCCGACGCGCTCGGCGTGGAGCGCCTGGCGCGGGAAGCTCGAGGAGCCGCTTCTTGAGGGCCGCGTCCTTGACGCGCTCGTACCGGGGCCGGCCGTAGACCGGATCCCCGACGACCGGCAGGCCCGGCGGCGGCGAGGTGCACGCGGATCTGGTGCGTGCGCCCGGTGACGAGCCGGCAGCGCAGAAGCGTGAGCCCGAGCGCGAACCAGTCCCGCTCGATCTCGTAGAGCGTCCGCGCCTCGCGGGCGCCGGCCGGGCGGCTCTCGGCTCCGCGCGGAACGCCTTCATGCGCTTGCGGTCGCGCGGGTCGCGCCCGATCGGAGCGCGACCTCGCCCTTGCGGACGCGCGGGACGCCGGCGGCGAGCGCCAGGTACTCCTTGCGCATCGAGCGCTTCTTCATCTGGCGCGAGAGGAGCTGCGTGGGCGCGGTCGGTCTTCGCGACGAGCAGGACGCCCGAGGTGTCGCGGTCCAGCCGGTGCACGATGCCGGGCCGCAGCTCCGCCGCCGACGCCCTGCCAGGTCGCGCACGTGGTGGAGCAGCGCGTTGACGAGCGTGCCCGAGGCGTGGCCCGGGAGCGGGATGGACGACGAGGCCCGGCGGCTTGTCGATCGCGAGCAGGTGCGTCGTCTTCGTACAGGATCGCGAGCGGGATCGTCCTCGGGCTCGAGCTCGGTCTGCGCGCGGCTCCGGCACCTCGACGTCGACCTCGTCGCCGGCGCGGACGACGTGCGAGCGCTTGGCCGCCGGCGCCGCCGACGCGCACGGCGCCTTCCTCGATGAGCTTCTGGATGCGGGAGCGCGAGAGGTCCGAGCAGGCCGAGGCGAGGAAGAGGTCGAGCCGCGTCCCGGCGGACGGGGTGCCGACCTGGAACCGGCGGATCACGGCCGCTATGCCTCGGCGCGGCTGCGGCGCGAGAGGTAGAAGAGCATCGCCGCGGCGAGCCGCGGCGGTCAGCAGGCCGATGAACTGCGAGGTCGAGAGGACGCCGGGGATCACGAAGCCGCGCACGAGGTCGCCGCGCCAGATCTCGAGGATGCCGCGCGTGATCGCGTAGAGCAGGACGTAGAGCCAGAAGACCTCGCCGTCGAAGGTCTTGCGGCGGTAGGCCCACTGCAGGACAGGAAGATCAGGAAGGCGTTGAGCGAGAGGTAGATCTGCGTCGGGTGGAGCGGGACGTTCGAGCGGCGTGCCGACCGCCTCGTGCGCGAACGGGTCGGTGAAGCGTCACCGCGAAGGGCCCGTCGGCTCGGCTTGCCGTAGCAGCAGCCGGCGGCGAAGCAGCCCCAGCGCCCGATCGCCTCGCCGAGCGCGATCGACGGGCGCCGCCCATGTCGGCGATCTGCCAGGCCGGCAGCTCGTGCTTGCGCATGTACCAGATCGCCACGGCCGTGGCCGCGATCAGGCCGCCGTAGAAGACGCCGCCCGAGCGCAGGACCTCGATGAGGTCGCGCGGGTTCGGCCGCGTAGCGCCGCCACTCGACGACGACGAGCAGCAGCTTCGCGCCGAGGATCGCCGAGGCGAGGATGTAGAGCGAGAGGTCGAGGATCTTCTGGTCGGGCAGTCCGTCGGCCAGCGCCTTGCGCCGCAGCAGCCAGATCGCCGTCAGGTAGGCGATCGCGAGGACGACGCCGTAGGTCGGGAGGTAGAAGCTGCCGATGTGGACGAGGCGCGGGAAAATGGGCTAGCTCCCGGCGCCGGCCGGGTCGGGCCGCGCGGCCGCACGTTCGTCCTCGTTGCGCGAGCATGTCGAGGAAGAGCAGGCCGACGCCGATGCAGATCGCCGAGTCGGCGACGTTGAAGGCGGGCCAGTGGTGGCCCGGAGATCGAGAAGTCGAGGAAGTCCACGACGTAGCCGAAGCGCACGCGGTCGAGCAGGTTGCCGACGGCGCCGCCGAGGATGAGCGCGAAGCCCGACCTGGAGGCGGACGCTGCGGTGCGAGGAGCGCAGCGCGTAGGCCGAGACGACGAGGAAGACGAGGACGGCGACGCTGTTCAGCAGGATCGCCTTGACGGAGGAATCGACCGAGGCGAAGAGGCCGAACGCGGCGCCGGTGTTGCGGACGTAGGTCAGGTCGAAGAGGTCCGCGAGACCGACTGCGACTGGTGGACCTCGAACGTGCGCGTGACGATGCCCTTGGTCCACTGGTCGAGGAAGCAGGACGGCGAGCGAGACGGCGAGGTAGGCGCCGCCGGTAGAGCGTGCGACTCCTTGCAGCGATTCCGCCGCTCATGCTCGCGTCCGCCTCACGCGGCGACGTCCGAGGACGCCCCGGCAGCGGTCGCAGAGGCCCTCGTCCTCGGCCTCGGGCGTGACCTTCCAGCAGCGGTCGCAGCGCCGGCCCGAGGCCTTCCGGAATGCGAGGCGCAGGCCCGGGTAGGCGCTGCGATTCGCGTCCAGCCGTCGCCCGTCGGCGTCGCGGCCTCGACGGTCTCGGACACGATGAAGAGGTCGGCGAGGCCCGGACCTTCCGTTCCCGTCGCGGCCCGGTCGCGCATCGAGGTCGGGCGTCGGCGTCAGGACGATCGCCCCCTCGAGCGACGAGCCGATCGTCTTCTCCCGGCGGGCTTCCTCGAGCATCACGGCGGCTTCTTCCCGCAACTGGGTCAGTCGTTCCCAGGCTTCCGCGGGGACGGAATGCCCTCGGGCACGTCGTCCAGGCGTCTCGAAACGCGCGAGGTGGACCGATTCTTCCTTCTTTCCGGGCAGCGCCTCCCAGATCTCCTCGGCCGTGAAGGGGAGGATCGGGGCGGCGAGCGTCGCGAGGGCCCGGGCGATGCGGTGGAGGGCGGTCTGCGCGGACCGCCGCTCGCGGCGAGCGCGGCCCGCGAGGCGTAGAGCCGGTCCTTGAGGATGTCGAGGTAGAACGCCGAGAGCGTCGTCGGCGCAGAAGTCGACGAGCGCGTGGTAGACGACGTGGAACTCGTAGCGCTCGTACGCCGCGCGCACCCGGCGCCGACAGCTCTCGGCGTCGCGCGAGGCGCCCAGCGGTCGAGCGGCAGCAGGCGGTCCGGCCGGCACCGCGTCCGTCGCCGGGTCGAAGTCGTAGAGGTTCGAGATCAGGTACCGGGCCGTGTTGCGGATCTTGCGGTACGCCTCGGCGCAGCGCGCGAGGATCTCCTCCGAGATCGGCATGTCGTCCCGGTAGTCGAGGCTCGAGACCCAGAGCCGCAGGATGTCGGCGCCGTACTTCGCGATGAGGTCCTGGGGCTCGACGACGTTGCCGAGCGACTTCGACATCTTCGCGCCCGGCCCGTCGAGGAAGAAGCCGTGCGTGATGACGCGCGCGGTACGGCGCGTCGCCGTAGAGCGCGACCGAGGTCAGCAGCGACGACTGGAACCAGCCGCGGTGCTGGTCGTGCCCCTCGAGGTAGAGGTCGGCGGGCGGCCCGCCGCCGGCGCGGACGCAGCTCCGGCCACTCGCCCGAGCGCAGCACGGCGATGTGCGAGACGCCCGAGTCGAACCAGACGTCGAGGATGTCGGTCTCCTTCTGCGAACGTCGGCGTAGCCGCGGCGGTCCGCGCCGGGCGGCAGGAAGTCCTCGGCCGGCCGCGCGTACCAGGCGTCGCCGCCCTCCTTCCGGAAGATGCCGGCGACGTGCTCGAAGAACTTCCGCTGCTCGGCCGGGTCGTCGGTCCAGGGATAGACCTCGACGCGCTCGCCGTCTTTCATGGCGTAGAGGAGCGTGATCGGGGAGCCCCAGCGCCGCTGCCGCGAGATGACCCACTCGCGGCGGTTCTCGACCATGCCGGCGATGCGCTGCTCGCCCCAGGCCGGGATCCAGCGCACCTTCGGCGATCGCCGCGAGCGCCGCCTGCGCGGACGTCGGTCGCGCGCGTCGTCGAGGCGCGACGAACCACTGGACCGTCGCGCGGAAGATGACCGGCTTCTTGCAGCGCCAGCAGTGCGGGTACTCGTGGCGGAAGGTCGGGTCGTAGGCGCACGAGCGCGCCGGCGGCCTGCAGGTCCTCGACGATCTCCGGGTTGGCGTCGAGGACCTTCTTGCCCCGGTACTTCGCGACCGTCGTGAAGCGGCCGCCCGTCGTCCACGGGCGAGAGGATCGGCAGGTTCTCGCGCTGGCCCGTGCGGAAGTCGTCCTCGCCGTGGCCCGGGCGCCGTGTGGACGAGGCCCGTGCCGGTGTCCATCGTGACGTAGTCGCCGACGACGACGCGGAAGGAGCGCGCCTCCTCCTCGGACGTGAGCTCGCCGCGCATCGCGCGTGCGAGCGGGTGCTCGTAACGGACGTCCGACGAGCGTCGGCCGGGCACCGTGATGCCCGTCTTCCAGCGGGCCAGCCGAGCGCCGTTGCGACGGCTCGGCGAGCTGCTCGGCGACGACGTAGCAGCTTGCCGTCCCGGCGTCGACGAGGTCGTAGGTCTCGTCGGGATGCACGGCGATCGCGAGGTTCGAGGGGATCGTCCACGGCGTCGTCGTCCAGATCAGGAGGTGCGCCCGGCCACGTCGGGTTCCGAGAAGCCGATGCGATCGAGGAGCTTCCGGAGTCGGCCTCGGTGAGCGGAAACGCGACGTAGATCGCCGGGTCCTCGCGCTCCTCGTACTCGAGCTCCGCCTCGGCGAGCGCCGTCTGGTCGGTGAAGCACCAGCGCACGGACTTCAGCGCCTGGAAGACGAGGTTCTTCGCGTAGAACGCGCCGAACGCCCGGGCGATCTCGGCCTCGTAGCGCGTAGCTCATCGTCGTGTAGGGACGTTCCCAGAGCCCGCCGACGCCGAGCCGCTGGAACTCCTCGCGCTGGATCGTCGATGAACTCCTCGGCGTACTCGCGGCAGGCCTGGCGGATCTCGACGGCGTCCATGTCCTTCTTCTTCGAGCCGAGCTTCTTGTCCACCTTCTGCTCGATCGGGCAGGCCGTGGCAGTCCCAGCCGGGCACGTAGGGCGCGTCGAAGCCCATCATGCGCGGCTGCGGACGACGACGTCCTTCAGGATCTTGTTCAGCGCCGTGCCGAGGTGGATGTGCCCGTTGGCGTAGGGCGGGCCGTCGTGCAGGAGGAATCGGGGCCGGCCCGGCCGACGCGGCGCGGAGCTTCGCCTCGAGATCCATCTCCTCCCAGGCGGCGAGCTGCTGCGGCTCCCGCCGCGCCAGGTCCGCCTTCATGGGGAAGTCGGTGCGCGGGAGATTGAGCGTGCTCTTGTAGTCGGGTGCGTCGGCCATGTGCTCGAAACCGCGGAGTTTACGCGAAGAGGCCGTCCGGGCCGGGAGCCTCGTCGGTCACGCAGCGCGACCACGGCGGCGGCCGTCGTGGCGCGTGTGCGTGATCGTCACCTCCGCGCCGACGCACCTGGAGCCGGCGCGCCCGCTCGGCGCGCGGCCGTGGAAGCACGAGACGCGGGCTTGCCGCCGCGGCTCGCGCCCGATCTCGATCTCGCGAAACGCGAGTCCGCGCCATCCCGTGCCGAGCGCCTTCATCGCCGCTTCCTTCGCGGCGAACCGGCCCGCCACGTGCTCGGCGAACGCGCGCGGATGCCGCCGCGCGCCGCAGGATCTCGCCCGGGCCGGAAGACGCGCGCGAGGAATCGCTCGCCGTGCCGCGTCGAGAACGCCCGCCACCCGTTCGACCTCGGCCAGATCCACGCCGACGCGAATGCGCACGGCGTCAGCTCGCCGCGATCCGGTCGCAGACCGCGCGCGGATCGGCGGCCTCCTGGAACAGGCGGATGGCCGCGACTCCGGCGATCCGGTCGCGGTGCGGGGCGAGGGCTTCGAGATTCGTTTCGTCCACGCCGCCGATCGCATAGACGGCGCTCGCGTGCTGAGCGGCCGGCGGCAGTCCGGCGAGAACGGCCGGACCGAGCGGCGCGCCGTACCCGCGCTTGGAAGGCGTGTCGAAGATCGGGCCGATGAGGACGACATCCGCTCCGTCGGCGATGGCGGCGCGCGCCTCGTCCGCGGAATGCGTCGACACGCCGATGCGGAATCCCCGGGGCGTGGCCGCACGCACGCGCCGGAGAGGCAGTCCATCGGCGGGCAGCTGCACGCCATCGGCGCCGGCCGAGAGAGCGAGATCGAATCGGCGGTTGAGGAAGAGCGGAACGCCGGCCCCGAGCCACTCGCGGCAGCGGCGGGCGAGGTCGAGGATGTCCCGATCGGAAGCATCTTTCACGCGCAGCTGCACCGCGAGCTCCGGCGCTCCCGACAGCGCCGCGAGAACCTCTCTCAGCCGCTCGGTCCCCGCCGCGGCCCGGTCCGTGACGTAGAGCGCCTTCACGCGCCCTCGGCCGGCGTCTCGATCTCGCGCGACAGCGACCGCAGGTCGGCGATGCCGACCACGAGATGCACGAGGCCGAGGCCCGAGACGAAACCGCGGAGGAATCCGGAGGAAGGAAGCGCCGCCGCGCGGACCGGGGACCAGGGCCGCAGGACGAGATACACGCCGACCGCCGTGCAATAGAAGATGAACAGCATGCTCGGAAGGAGAGACACGAGGCGCCGGGACATTGCGTTCATTTTAGAACGCGGGCGGATCCGAACGTCCGAGGCCCGGCCCGCACAAAAAAAGAGCCGCGCCCGACGGCGCGGCGACGAGGAGAGGAGGGGGTCGTCGACGGTCAGGAACGGTTCCGGCCGTGGGGAGCGGGCGCGGGCCGCGGGGCCGAAGGGGGAGCCGAGCGCGGCGCGGGCGCCGAGCGAATTTCACTGCGCGGAGCGGGAGCGGAGCGCACCTCGCTGCGGGGGGGCGGAGACGCCGGGCGATAGTCGCGCGGCGGGGCGGACCGAAAGGACCGGGGCGCCGCATCGCGTGTCGGCATGGCGTTGTCCGGCTCCCGGAGATCGCGCCGGTTGGGAACGGAGCCTTCGATCACGCGGCGCGCGGGCGGAATCGACGAGCGGGAGCGCCAGTCCTCGATCGAACGCGAGAGGCTGTCGCGCGGTGCCGTGTCGCGGGGCTGAGCGGAATCGCCGCTCCGCCAGCGCGCGCGCCAGTCGTCGCGGGCCTGGGCGCGGGCGCCGGCTCCGGAGTCCGCCGACGGGCGCGACGAGTCGAAGCTGCGGCGCGGCGAGTTGCGCCAGGAGTCGGAGGCGCCGTTCGACGGCGCGGGCGCACTCCGCGCCTCGACGCCGTTCGCGTCGCCGCGGATGACGGTGCGGGAAGGGATCGAGCTCCGGCCCGAATCCGTGCGCGAGATCGCCGGCGCTGGTCCGAGCGAGTCGAGCGACCGCCCGCGATCCACGAGGGCGCCGCGAGGAGCGATGCCCGAGGCGCCGGGTCCGGCCAGCCGGCCACGGTCGGCGATGACGGCATGGTCGCGCAGGGCGTCGACCGCGGATGCGGGAAGCGTGCGGTCCCGCGCCATGATCGGCGACAGGCGCGCGGAGTCCGCCGCCGTGCTCGAGCGGTCGATCGCGCGCGGCGCCTCGCGCACGAAGCTCTGCACGGCTTCGGCTCCCGCGCCGGGGCGCGCCGGCGCGACGATCGGCCGCGAGGAGATCGAGACGGTGTCGCCGAGGCGGCTGCCCATGCGCGAGCCGGGGATCACGTCCATGCGGCCGGCGGCGCCGATGCCGCCGGAGCCCGCGAAGTTCCAGCCGCGGAAGTCCACGTTGCGGGAGTTGAAGCGGCCGTTGACGGAGAGATAAACGCCGCCCCGTCCCGTCCAGCCCCACTGCTTGTAGTAGTTGTTGCACCAGGGCGAGTAGAAGGAATACCAGCCCACCGGGCACCAGCCGACGTAACCGGGCGCATAGGCCCAGTAGACCCAGGCCGGCGAATAGACGTTCGCGGGCGCCCAGCACCAGCTCGATCCAGGACGCGTCAAAGAACCAGTTGCCGTAGTGGAACGGGTACCAGCCCCAGGGGTCGTAGGACCACCAGGTCAGGCCAGCGGGCGTGTAGTACCAGGTTCCGTTCGAGTAGGGGCTCCAGCCGTTGCCCACGTTGGGCCGCCAGACGTTGGAGCCCGTCGTGTCGCTGTAGTCCCAGTTGCCGTAGCCGTCGAGCGCGACGACGATCGCTCGCGTATCCCTCGTCCGACGGAGCTCGCCGACGCGGTACGCGTCGTGGTCGCGGCGTCGAAGCGGTCCGCCGCCCAGAGGTCGAACCGGTCGCGCGAGAACACACCCTTCTCGATCTCGGGCTCTTCCTCGCCGTGGACCATGAGGTACTTGCCGGTGTGCACGCGGTAGTTGCCCGCACGCGTGCGCACCTCGACCGTTCCTTCGCGTCCGATGACGACCGTTCCGCGGTTGGGATCGTCGTTGACGCGCGCGCGGTCGCCCGGGTTCAGGTACACGGTCGCGTCGTCCGTGTCGATGCGAGGGATGCCGCGGTCGTCGGGTCCCGTCGCCGCGAGGATGAGCGAGCCCTCCTGGAGGCGAACCATCGAGAACGCGTCGTCCTCGCCCTGCTGGTCGCGGAGCGAACCGAACTGCGCCCGCGTCCCGCCGCCGAAATAGAGGCTCGTCCGTCGGCGAGACTCACCTCCGCCTTGCCCGAGTCCGCGAGCACGATCTCGTCGCCGACGGAGATCGGCATGTTGCGTCCCGCCGTGACCGTCCCGTTGTAGCGGGATTCGACGTGGACGTCGCCGGTCGCCTCGCGGATGTACGAGTAGCCGCCCCCCGAGCCGCCGGTCTGGCCGGCCGCCGCGCCCGAGAGGGCGAGGGCGATCCCGATCGCCAGAAGACCGCTGCGTTTGACGTCCATCGACTTCGAGCCTCCGGCCACATGAAGGAGCCATAAACGTGCCACCGCCAGCCCTTGTCCCGCGACCCGAAATATGCTCTAAATAAAAGACTTATGGAATGGCAGCGCCGGGGCCCGGCGGAGGGTTTGTCCCATGTCGGGGACACTGTGGAGGGCGGGAGGACAGCCCCGGCCGCCGCGGGAACGGCCGTGATTCGCGACATCGTCCGGTACGGCGACCCGCGTCTGCTCGCTCCGAACGAGGCGGTGGACCCCGCCGGCGCGGACCTCGCGGCCTTGATCGCCGACATGGTCGAAACGTGCCATGCCGCTCCCGGCATCGGCCTCGCCGCGCCGCAGATCGGCGTCAACCGGCGGGTCGCCGATCATCGACCTCTCGGTCGGAGCCGATCCCGGCGCGTGCATCGTGCTGGTCAACCCGGAGATCGTCGAGACCTCCGGCGAGCAGAAGGAGGAGGAGGGCTGCCTCTCGATTCCCGACTTCGCCGAGAAGGTCGCGCGTCCGGCGCGGGTGCGGGCGCGTTTCTTCGACGCGAACGGGAGAGATTCGCGAGATCGAGGGCACGGGCCTCCTCGCGCGCGCGCTCTGTGCCACGAGATCGATCACCTGAACGGCGTTCTCTTCGTGGATCGGCTCCGCGGGTTGAAGCGCGAGCTGACCTGGCGCAAGATCGCGAAGACGCAGGCGCGGGGGGTGTGGTGAGCATGTCTTCAACACGCTGGGACGGCGGGTGGACGAGCTGTCGCCGCTCGAGCCGGGGCACGTCCGGCTCTACACCTGCGGGCCGACCGTCTACAACGTCGTCCACATCGGGAACCTCCGCACGTTCCTCTTCGAGGACGTGCTGCGCCGCCACCTCCTCGCGAGCGGGCTCCGCGTCACGCAGATCATGAATCTGACCGACGTCGACGACAAGACGATCCGCGGCGCGACCGCAGGCGGGCCAGTCGCTCGACGAGTTCACGGCGCAGTACATCGAGGCGTTCTTCCGGCGACATCGCCGAAGCTGGGCATCGAGCGGGCCGAGCGGTACCCGCGCGCGACCGAGCACATCCCCGAGATGATCGCGATGATCGAGAAGCTCCGGGAGCGCGGGCACACCTACGAGGCGGACGGCTCGGTCTACTTCCGGATCGCGACGTTCCCGGGCTACGGGAAGCTCTCGCGGATCGACCTGACGAGCACGCGGCGCGGCGAGCGCGTGGCCGACGACGAGTACGAGAAGGAGGACGTCAAGGACTTCGTGCTCTGGAAGGCCGCGAAGCCGGGCGAGCCGTCGTGGCCCTCGCCGTTCGGTCCGGGGCGGCCGGGCTGGCACATCGAGTGCTCGGCGATGAGCATGAAGTACCTCGGCGAGCACTTCGACATCCACACCGGCGCCGTGGACAACATCTTCCCGCACCACGAGAACGAGATCGCGCAGAGCGAAGGCGCGACGGGCAAGCCGTTCGTGAACCTGTGGCTGCACGCCGAGCACCTCATCGTGGACGGCGAGAAGATGGCGAAGTCGAAGGGCAACTTCTTCACGCTCGCCGACGTGCTCGGCAAGCGCGACGATCCCGCGGCGGTGCGCTACCTCTTCCTCTCGGTCCCGTACCGCAAGAAGCTGAACTTCACGTGGGACGGGCTCGCCGGCGCGGCGTCGGCGGTCGAGCGCGATCCGCACGGCGGCGGCGCGGCTCGACGAGATCGCGCGCATCCGGAAAGGCCTCGGGGGCATTCCCGGCGGCCGAGCGCGCGGCGCGCCTGCGGCAGGAGTTCACCGCGGCGCTCGACGACGACCTGAACACCGCCGAAGCGCAGGGCGCGCTCTTCACTTTCCTGCGCGAGATCAACGCGGCGATCGACGAGCATGCGCTCGACGCGGCCGGGCGCGGCTCAGGCCAAGGCGGCGATCGCCGCCGCCGACCGGGTCTTCGGCATCCTGCCGAAGGCGGCCGAGGCGCTGCCGGAGGAGATCGAGGCCCAGATCGCGGCCCGCAACGATGCCCGCAAGCGGCGCGACTTCGCCGAGGCCGACCGCATCCGCAAGGAGCTCGCCGGCAGCGGCATCGTGCTCGAGGACGGCCCGCGCGGAACGAGGTGGAAGAGGGCGTGAGCCGCTTCGCCGCGGCAGTCGTCCTCGTCCTTGCCACGGCGGGCTCCTCGGGACAGACGACTGCGGCCCCGCGCGCCGAAGATCTCGTCCCGAAGCCTTCCGGCCCGGCCAGGAACTCGGTTGCCGACGAGCTCGCGCGGACGGGGCCCGCGCTCGGCATCGAGCTCGAGCCGGACGACTCGCGGTTCGACCGGGCCTCGCCCGAGAGCATTGCGGCCGTCGTGGCGTCGGGCGCCGGCGGCTGGCTCAACGCCCAGCTCTCCGTCGCGGACGACTCGATCGAGCGGAGCCGAAGAGTCTCCGGGATTTTCTCGAGACCCGTCAAGGAGCTCTCTGGCCGGTCGTCGCGGCGCTCGAGAAGGGAGTGCCGGAGTGGTCGCGGCCGATCAGCTCGCGGGAGGGCGTCGCACCGCGCGCCCTCGCGCTCATGCGGCTGGATCGACTCCTGCTCGCCGCGGCGCTCTCCGCGGAGCGACGAGGCCGAACCGACGAGAGCGCTCGGTTTCTGGAAGCTTCCTGGTCCGTCTTCGAGTCCTATGCGCGCGGCTCCCAGCTGATCGACGATCTGCTCTCGGTCGCCGTCATGAAGATGCAGACGGGAACGCTTCGAAAGGTGCGCGAGCCGCCCGTCTCGTGGCTCGATCGCCTGTCGCGCGACGATCCGTGGGCCCGGGCTCTCGACACCTTCGAAGGAGAGCCGTGGAGCTTGGAAGCGAGCGTTCGCGCCCGCAAGGCCGCCGCCGAGCCGCTCCGTCATGTCGCGCCGTGCGCTCTCGCGGACGTCTCGAACGACGAGATCGCGCAGCCGATGATCGAGGAGTACCGCCGGGCCGACCTGGGCGCTGAATCGGCCGCGAGTTCGCTCGGATCATGACGGACATGGAGGTGCCGCAGCTTCGCAACGTCCTCGAGCGCGCGGGGAGGACGGCGATCGACTCCGAGTTGACGTCGAAGATCCTCGAGCTGCGCCTCGCGCGCGCCGGCTCCCGCGACGGCAAGTGGCCGGCGACTCTGGAAGACGACGCCTCCCGCGCCTGCCCCGGCGATCGGTACGCGTACCGCCGGACGGGATCGTCGATCGAGATCGCGTTTCAGGGCAAGCCGCCGTCGTCGGAGTCCGGTCTGAGCCTGCCGCTCTCGTTCTCGACCCGCGCCGACCGCCGGGCCGTTGCGCCGACCGGCCTCGCCGACGCCCGTTCCCACCGCGACTCCTCCGCCCTCGAATTGACTTCGGCCCATCCTTGCTGGAAAATCTCCCGGGCCTATGAAGATTCGCTCGGCTCGGTCGTGGTGGTGGCCGGAGGCGACCCGGTAGGGCGGATTGCGCCCTGCCGAATTCGTTCGGGCGGGGCGAAACCAGAGACGGCAGAATGGAACCCCCGGCCCGGACGGGCTCGGGGGTTTTCGTTTTGAGCGAAAGAATCGTTCCGATTCCGGCCTACGTCGCGTCGCTCGCGCCGCGCGACCTCGACGACGCGCGCGCGTCTCGTCGCGCGCGTGCCGCCCAAAGCGAACGGCGATCGAGTTGCGCCTCGACCTCGCCGCGGCGCCGATCCCGATCGCGCGCCTCCTCGACCTCGACCCGCGTCCGGTCGATCGCGACCTGGCGCACGCGCGCCGAGGGCGGCGACTTCTCGGGCTCCGCCGAGGACTACCGGCGACTCGTCCGCGAGGCCTACGCCGCCGGCGCCACGGTGGACGTCGAGCACGCGAGCGGCCTGCTCGCGGATCCGCGGCGAGCTGCCGGATCGCCGGCGCGTCATCGTCTCGCACCACTCGCCGTTCGGCGCTGCCGGCCGACTGGGCGGAGCGGCTCTCGGCGATGCGCGCCGACCGGCGCGCGCGCGGTCAAGCTCGTGTGCGGGCGTCGGCGGACCTTCGCCGCGAGCCTCGCCGTGGCGGCCATCCAGGCGCGCGACGGCCGAGAGACTCGGCGGCAATCTTTCCCATGGGGCCCGCGAGCCCGCCCGGCCGCGTTCTCTCGGCGCTCTCGGGCGCCGCGCTCGTCTACGGTCCCGTCGAGCGCGACGACGGCTCCGGGGCAGATCCCGCTCGAGCGAGCTCTTCGACGTCTACGCGGTCGACGCGCCGCGGCCGATCGAGGCGCTCTTCGGCGTCGTCGGCGCGCGAGCGTCGCGGGGTCGCTCTCGCCACGAGCTCCACAACGCGCTCTTCCGCGCGCGCGGCGCTGCCGCGTCTCTACCTCCCGCTGCCCGTCGCCGACTGGGACCGCGAGCGCCCGCAGGACGCTCGCGTTCGACCCGCCGTTCCGCGGCTTCTCCGTGACGCAGCCCTGGAAGCTCGCGGCGGCCGCGCGGCGCGCGGCCATCGGAGGACGTCGCGCGACGGGCGCCGCGAACACGCTCGTGCGCGCGGGCGGACGCTGGCGCGCCGAGAACACGGACGTGGACGGCATCTTCGATCCGCTGGCCGACCACGACACCGGGGAGGGGCGGACGGCCGTGATCCTCGGCGCCGGCGGAACCGCGCGCGCGGCCGTGCGTCGCGGCGCGCCGCCTCGGATACGAGGTGCTCGTCGCGGCGCCGGCGACGACGCCGAGGCGGACGCGCCTGGCGGACGCGATGCGCGTCGACTCGCTCGCGCTGGCGGACCTCGCGGCGAGCGAGGCGGACCTGTACTTGAACGCGACTCCGGTCGGGTCGCGCCGACGGCGATCCGCCCGCCTTCCCCGGACGCGTCCTCGAGAACCGGCCGCTCGTCTTCGACTGCGTCTATCGGCGCGACGGGCGGAGACGCCGACGATCGCCGGCGGCGCGCGCGGCGCGCTGCCCGATCGTCGAGGGCCTGCGCGATGTTCGCGGCGCAGGCCGTGCGCCAGGCGCGGCTCTTCGGGGTCGACGGACGCGACGCTCGAGGAGGTCTCGGAGCTCCTTCCGGGGGAGTCCGGCGATGACGACCGCGCGACGCGGAGACGCGGGCGCTTCCTCTCGAAGGCGCGCGCCGGCGCCGTGCGTGCCGGTGGCGCGCGTCTTTCCGTCGGACACCGCTGACGCCGGTCGCGCTGCTCTCCGCGGATGCGCCGCACGGGCGCGCGAGTGCTTTCTCCTCGAGAGCGTCGAGGGCGGGCGAGACGGTCGCGCGCTACACGTTCCTCGGCTGCGAGCCGGTCGCGCGGTTCGAGATGCGCGACGGCGTCGCGGTCGAGCGCGGCGGCCGCCGAGGCAGTCGAGGGCGCCCGCTCGCGGCGCTCGAGCGGCTCGTCGTCCGCGAGCCGACTTCGTGCGCCGATCCGGACCTGCCGCCCTCTCCGGCGGCGCCGTCGGCTTCCTCGGGCTACGACGCGGTGCGCCTCTTCGAGGCGATTCCGGACCGCCATCCGCGCGACGGCGCGATTCCCGACGGCCTCTTCCTCCTCTTCGACGCGGTCGTCGCGTTCGATCATCCGCGGCAGCGGCTGCTCCTGCTGACCGACGCTCGACGCCGCAGCGGCCGGGCGACGCAGAGGCCGAGGCCGAGCCGCGCGATCGCGCGGCTCGACCGGCTCGAGTCGCTCCTCGCCGAGGCGCCGGCAGGCGGCTCCGCGCTCCGCGCGGACGTCCGAGGCGGCCGCCGGCGACGCCGCTCCGACGGCTGGCAGCCGCTCGCTCTCGCGGGAGCGAGTTTCTCGAGACGCGTCGCGCGCGCCCAGGGAGGCGATCTTCGCCGGGCGACATCTACCAGGTGCGTCCTCTCGCAGCGCTGGACCGCGCCGCTCGGCGTCGACCCGTTCGACGTCTACCGCGCGCTCGCGCGTCTCGAACCCGTCGCCCTACCTCTTCTATCTCGAGACGCGGGAGGCGCGTCGTCTTCGGCGCCTCGCCGGAGATGCTCGTCCGCTGCCGCGGCCGGCGAGGTCGAGACGCGCCCGATCGCCGGCACCGCGCCGCGCGGGGCGACGCCGGCGGAGGACGCGCGCGCTGGCCGCGGCGCTGCTCGGCCGACCCGAAGGAGCGCGCCGAGCACGTCATGCTGGTGGATCTCGCGCGCAACGACCTCGGGCGCGTCTGCGAGATCGGGAGCGTCGCGGTGGCGCGCTACGCCGCGGTCGAGAAGTTCTCGCACGTCCAGCACCTCGTCTCCGAGGTCTCGCGGCCGCCTCGCGGCGGGCCGCGACGGCGCCGCGACGCGCTCGCGGCCTGCTTTCCGGCGGGGACGCTGACGGGCGCGCCGAAGATCCGCGCGATGGAGCGGATCGACGCGCTCGGAGGCGCGCGCGGCGCGGCGTCTACGGCGGCGCGGTCGGGTACCTCGACGCCGCCGGTAATCTGCGACATGGCGATCGCGATCCGCACGGCCGTCGTCGAAGACGGCGTCTGCCGCATCCAGGCCGGCGCCGGCATCGTGGCCGACTCGGTGCCCGAGAAGGAGTATCGCGAGGCCGAGAGCGAAGGCGGCGGCGCTCTTCCGGCGCGATCGACGCTCGCGCGCGAGCCTGGTCGCGTCGGAGCGGCGCATGATCTTCGTCGTCGACAACTACGACTCGTTCACCTACAACCTCGTCCAGGCGCTCGGGCAAGCTCGACCGCGGACGTCGAGGTCGCGCGCAACGACCGGTTCGATCCGGAGGCGGTCGTGGCGCGCGCGCCCGGCGGCCGTCGTCGATCTCGCCCGGGCCCGGGCCGGCCCGAGGACGCCGGCCGGTCGATGGCGATGATCGCGGCCGCGGAGCGCGAGCGGCATTCCGCTCCTCGGCGTCTGCCTCGGCCACCAGGCGATCGGCGCGCTGCCACGGCGCGCGTGGTCGAGCGCGCCGACGCCGCGCCACGGGAAGAGCTCGCGCGTGGCGCACGACGGCTCGCGCGACTCTTCGCGGGGCTGCCGAGTCCGTTTCGAGGCGGCGCGATACCATTCGCTCGTCGTGCGCGAGGAGGGACTGCCGCGACGATCTGCGCGTGACGGCGCGGAGCGACGACGGCCTCGTCATGGCGCTCGCGCACCGCGACGCTTCCGGTCTTCGGCGTCCAGTTCCATCCCGAGTCGGTCCTGACGCCGGAAGGGGAGCGGCTGCTCGCGAACTTCCTCGCGAGCGCGTCGCGCGCGGAGGCGCCGCGTGACGCCGCGCGTCGCCGAGGCGCCTGAAGATCGTCGCGGCGCGCCAGCCGCTCTCGCGGGCGCTCGCCGAGGCGGTCTTCGGCGACCTGATGGACGGCAAGGCCACCGAGGCGCAGAAGGGCGCGATCCTCCTCGGCATCGCGACGCGCGGCGAGACGGCCGAGGAGATCGCCGGAGCCGTCGCGGCGCTGCGCGCGCGCATGCGCCGCGTCGAGAGCCGCCGCGCAGCCGCTGCTCGACACCTGCGGTCCGGGCGGGCTCGGCCGCGACCTCTTCAACCTCTCGACGGCGGCGGCGATCGTCGGCGGCGGGCGCCGGGCGCGTCGGTCGCCAAGCACGGCAACCGCTCGATCACGTCGCGCGTCGGCTCGGCCGACGTCCTCGCGGCCTGCGGCGTCGACCGTGGAGCTCGACCCGGCGGCGGCCGGGCGGATTCTCGACGAGGTCGGCCTCGTCTTCCTCTTCGCGCCGTCCTTCCATCCGGCGATGAAGGAGCTCGGGACGGTGCGGCGCGAGCTCGGCATGCGGACGATCTTCAACGCGCTCGGGCCGCTGGCCAACCCGGCCGGCGCCTCGCGCCAGCTGATCGGCGTCGGGCGGTCCGGAGCTCGTGCGCCTGCTGGCCGACGCGCTCGCGTCGCTCGGCACGGAGCGCGGCGATCGTCTTCCATTCGGCCAACGGGCTCGACGAGCTCGTGCCGGGCGTCGCCGCCGCCGGCGTCGAGGTGCGGGACGGCTGGACGCGGCCCTGGCGCTCGACCCGCGCGACGCTGCGGCAGAGCGCCGGTCGAGATCGACCGAGCTCGCAGGCGGCGACGCCGCGGAGGAACGCCGCGATGCTCGCGGCGCCTGCTCGAGGGGGAGCCGGGCCCGCGTCGGGAGACGGTGCTCCTGAACGCCGCGCTGGCCCTCGTCGTCGAGGGCGCGCGCCGGCGACCTGCCGGACGGCTACGAGCGCGGCGCGGCGCGCGATCGACGCCGGCGCCGCGCTCGGCGGTCTTCGAGGCGCTTCGCGACGCGTCGCGCAACGCCCGGGCCGGCGCGCCCGCCGTGCGGCCGGCATGAGCGCGGCGTCCTGAAGCAGATCCTCGCCGCCAAACGCGACGCGGCTCTCGCGCGGCGAGTACGCGCCCGGGAGCGGCTCGGCGGCGCGCCCCTCGGACGGGCGGAGCTTCGTCGAGCGCGCTGCGCGCGCCCGGCGCCCGCATCATCGCCGAGATCAAGACGACGCTCCCCGTCGGCGGGCGAGATCCTCCCGGAGCGCCGACGGGCGGGTCGAGACGATCGCGCTCGATCTATCGCCGCGGCCACGCCGCGGCGATCTCGGTCGTCGTCGAGGAGGACTTACTTCGGCGGCAGGCCCGAGTGGCTGCCGCGCGCGAAGAGCGATCTCGGGCCTGCCCGGCGCTCATGAAGGACTTCATCGTCGACGAGGCGCAGCTCGACTTCGCCGTGTCGCTCGGGCGCCGACGCGATCCTCCTGATCGTGCGGGCGCTGTCCGACGAAGAGCTCTCGCGGCTCGCCGCCGCGGCGCGCGCCCGCGGTCTCGCCGTCGTGGCCGAGGCGCACGACGCCGGGGAGATCCGACGCGCCGCTGCGGCGTCGCCGGACGTCCTCGGCGTCAACGCGCGCGACCTCTCGACGCTTCGCGACGGACCTCGGCGCGCCTCGAGGCGCTCGCCGCGGAGATCCCGCCGGGCCCGGTGCGCCTGGCGGAGAGCGGCATCCGCTCGCGGGAGGACGTCGCGCGCCTCGCCGCGGCCGGTTACGGCGCGTTTCTCGTGGGCGAGACGCTCCTGCGCGCCGAGGATCCCGCGAGCTCCTGCGGGAGCTGCGCGCGTGACGGCCGTCAAGATCTGCGGCCTGACGCGGCCCGAGGACGTCGCGCTCGCGGGCGAGCTCGGCGCGACCTGGGTCGGATTCAACTTCGTCGGCGGAGTCGCCGCGGCGCGTCAGTCCCGAGACCGCGCGGCGTCTCGCCTCGGCCGCGGGCGACGGCGTCGTGCGCGTCGGCGTCTTCGTGTCCGAGGTCCCCGCGCTGATCCGCGAAGCGGTCGACGCGGCATGTCTCGACCTCGTGCAGCTGCACCGGCGCCTGACGCCCGAGGACCCCGGCGCGTACGGCGTTCCCGTCGTCGCGGTCGCGCACTGGGGATCTCGGCCGCCGAGACCGCCGCCGCCGGAGCTGCTCTCGAGTGCAAGGCGGTCCTCTTCGACGCGCGCGTTCCCGGCCGCTCCGGAGGAACCGGCAAGCGCTTCGACTGGAGCCTCGTCGCGGGGCGGCAGTTCGGCGCGCCGGTTCTTCTCGCCGGCGGCCTCGACCCCGGCAACGTCGGCCGAGGCGATTCGCCGCGTGCGCCCCTGGGGCGTGGACGTCGCGTCGGGTGTCGAGACCTCGCCCGGGGTCAAGGACGCCCAGAAGATGCGCCGCTTCTTCGAGGCGGTGCGGAGCGCGGATGGCGCCGCGGCGTAAGGCCCGCGCGGCCCGGCTACTTCGGCGAGTACGGCGGCCGCTTCGCGCCCGAGACGCTCATGGCGCCGCTCGAGGAGCTCGAGCGCGCGTTCGACCGCTGGCGCCGCGACCGGCGGTTCCGGGCGGAGCTCGACGAGCTGCTGCGCGACCTACGCGGGGCGGCCGACGCCGCTCACCGTCGCGGATCGCCTGACCGGGACGCGGGCGGCGCCCGGATCGCGTTGAAGCGCGAGGACCTCCTCCACACGGGCGCGCACAAGCTCAACAACGCGCTCGGCCAGGTGCTGCTCGCGCGGCGGATGGGGAAGGCGCGCGTCATCGCGGAGACCGGCGCCGGGCAGCACGGCGTCGCGACGGCGGCCGCCGCGGCGAAGCTCGGGCTGCCGTGCCGCGTCTACATGGGCGTCGATCGACATGGCCCGCCAGGCGCCGAACGTTCTGCGGATGCGCCTGCTCGGCGCCGAGGTCGTGGCCGTCGACTCGGGCTCGAGGACGCTCAAGGACGCGATCAACGAGGCGATGCGCGACTGGACCGAGAACGTCGCGACGACGCACTACGTCCTCGGCTCCGCGCTCGGCCCGCATCCCGTACCCGACGATGGTCCGGGAGTTCCAGTCCGTCATCGGCCGCGAGGCGCGGGCGCAGTTCCGCCGGCTCGCGGGGCGCGATCCGCGACGCCGCAGTCGCGTGCGTCGGGCGGCGGCTCGAACGCGATCGGCCTCTTCTCGGCGTTCCTCGCGTCGACTCGAGACGCAGCTCTACGGCGTCGAGGCCGGCGGCCGCGGGCGCGGGCCGGGCGAGCACGCGGCGCGATTCTCGGGCGGGTCGGTCGGCGTCCTGCACGGCACGCGCACGATGCTCCTCCAGGACGAGGCGGGCCAGATCGCTGCCGACCCACTCCGTCTCGGCCGGCCTCGACTATCCGGCCGTCGGCCCCGAGCACGCGCATCTCGCACGACGCGCGGCCGCGTCGACCTACGCGAAGGTCTCGGACGCCGAGGCGCTCGACGCGTTCGACTCGCTGTCGCGCGACCGAGGGGATCGTGCCGGCGCTCGAGAGCGCGCACGCCATCGCGTTCGCCTCGAAGCTCGCGCCGAAGATGCCGCGCAGCCGCGTGGATCCTCGTGAACCTCTCGGGCCGCGGCGACAAGGATCTCGAGGAGTACGCGCGCGCTGCGCGGGACCGCCGCGCGTGAGCCGCGCATCGCGCGAGGCGTTCGCGGCGCGCCCGGCGCGAGGGGCGGGCCGCCTTCGTCGCCTACCTGACCGCCGGCGACCCCGACGCCGACGCGACGGTCGCGCTCGCCCGGCGCCCTCGAGCGGGCGGGCGCGGACGTCCTCGAGCTCGGCGTTCCCTTCTCGGACCCGATCGCCGACGGCCCCGTGCTCCAGCGCGCGGCCTCGCGGGCGCTCGCGGCCGGCACGACGCTCGCGCGCGTCTTCGAGATCGGCGCGGCGGATCCGCGCGCGAGACGCGCCTCGCGCTGCGTCCTCTTCTCGTACCTCAACCCGCTGCTCCGCCGCGGCATCGCCGCGCGCCGCGGCGCGAAGCGCGAGCGGCCGGCTTCGACGGCGGTGCTGCGTGACCGACCTGCCGCCCGAGGAGGCGGACGCGATCCGCCCGACGCTGCGCGCGCGGCGGCCTCGACACGGTCTTCCTCGTCTCGCCGACGTCGCCCGCCGCGCGGATGGCGCGCCGCCGCGCGGCTGTCGTCGGGCTTTCTCTACGTCGTCTCGCGCCCCGGCACGACGGGCGCCCGCGACGAGCCTGCCGCGCGATCTTGCCGCGCGACGGTGCGGCGGGCGCGGCGCGCCGCCGGCGATCTCCCGATCGCGATCGGCTTCGGGATCTCGACGCCCGAGGCGGCGCGGCGGCGGCGCGGCTCGCCGACGGCGTCGTCGTCGGTTCGGCCCTCGTCGCGCGCGGCGGAGCGCGCCGGTCCGGACGCGCGATCGCGCGGTCGAGCAGCCTGGCGCCGCGTCGCTCGCGCCGGCCTGCGTCGCCGACGCGCGCCGAGTCGGCCCTAAACTCGAGCGCATGCGCACCGGAAGGGCACTTCCTCAAGCTGCTGCGGCGGGCGGACCTGCCTCGCGAGGCGCTTCGCAGGAGATCCTCGCGGACCGCGGCGCCCGGCGGTACCACGCCGTCCGGCTGGCCCTCGCCGCCCATCCCCGGACGCCCCGCTCGGCGGCGCCTGTCCCTCGTCGCGCACGCTCTTCTGGCGCGATCTCGCCGCACCTGTCCGCCGACGCCCGCGTGCATCCCGAGGTCCGGCGGGCGGCCGACCGGGACCTCCTCCGGCGGCTGCCCGAGATGGCACTGGCCGAACGGGTCGACCTGGCCCGCACCGTCGGGCCGGGGCACGCTGCTGGTCCTGCGCTTCGACCCCGACGCGCGGGTCGTCGCCGCCGTTCTCGACAACCGCTTCGCGACCGAGCCGGACGTCGTCCAGGCCGCCGCGCGGCCCGGGGCGCGCGCCGGCCGTGCTCGAGGTCATCGCGGCGCACCCGCGCTGGGCCTGCGTCCGGCGGTCCGAAGCGCGCTGCTGCGCAACCCCGCGCTCCCCGTGTCGCTGCGCCCTGTCCCTCCTGACCCGCGCCACGCGGCGAGGATCTCGAGGGATCTGCGAGTCGTCCTGGTGTGCCGCGAGATTCTGAAGGCCTGCGCCGAAAGAGTTCTTGCGGATCGTGCCGGGCAGGTCTAGCATTGAATCTCCCCTACCGATGGGGTCGAAAGGCATGACGGGACCGCCTGCCATGAGCTTCGGAGAGGAGCTCCGGCGGGAGCGAGTCGTCCGGGAGATCTCGCTCGAGGAGATCTCGGCCGCGACGAAGATCTCTGTGCGCCTTCTGCCAGCTCTCGAGGACGGCGACGTCGCGAAGCTTCCCGCGCCCGACGTTCACGCGCGGCTTCATTCGCGCCTACTGCGCGGCACCTCGGCATCGACCCGGACGAGAAGGTCAACGCCTACCTCGCCGATCTCGCCGGCGACGCCGCCGACGGCCCGTCGTCCGAAGAAGGCGCGGCCGCGGTCGCGGTTCTGGCGCGGCCGCCGCGCGACGGCGGGCACGATCGTCGTCGGCGTGACGGGCATGCTCCTCCTCCTCGGCCTGATCGCGAAGCCCGAGCGGCGCCCGCGCGTGCTTCGGGCGACACGCGGCGCCGCGCGCCGCTCGCGCCGGCGCTCAAGAACGTCGACGGTCTCGACCGAGCCGACGCCGGCGATCCGCGCTCGAGCCCGCGGCGGCTGTCGCTCGCCGCGCCCGATCGCCGCGCCGCCGCCGGCGGCTCCCGGCCGGGTCTCGCTGCTTCTCGAGTTCGACGGCGACTCCTGGACGCAGCTCGACGCGGACGGCCGCACGGTCTTCTCCGGCCTCATCCGCCGCGGCGAGTCGAAGCGCTTCGAGGCGCAGGAGGGATTCCGGCTCACGCTCGGCAACGCGGGCGGGGTGCGCGTGACGGTCGACGGGCGCGCCGCTCGACCGCTTGGGCGGCGCGGGCAAGGTCGTGCGCAAACTTGCTGCTGCCCGGCTCGCCGGCGCGGGGCTAGCCGCCCCGGGCGGCGCGCCCTTGGCCGAACCTCGTCCCGGCGGAGACTCTCGACCTCCTCTCCCTGCTGCGGTCGGGGGAGGCCGCTCGCCGAGATCCGGCGGTTCGCGGCGCGCGGGCTCTCTGCCGCTCGACCGCGACGGGCAGATGCGCGCGCTGCTCGCGGTGCTGGACGACCCCGACCGGAGACGGCCGAGACGGCCCGGGCGACGTTCGCCGCGCCGCCCGCCCGACGAGCTCGCCCGGTTCCTCGAGACCGCCGATCCGAGCGGCATCGAGATCGACACCATCACGCCGCTACAGCGAGGACGGCGCGGTGCTCGAGCGGGTCATCCGCCACCGGAACGTGGACGACCAGACGCTGCTGCGCCTGGCGCGGACGTCACGGGGGCGCCGCAGGACGCCCTCGTCGTCAACCAGGTCCGGCTGCTGCGCCTGCCGGCGCTGATCGACGCGCTCTTCGAGAACCCGGAGCTGACCGCCGACAGCCGCCGGCGGCTCAACGAGATCCGCGAGGAGTTCTTCGACAAGGAGGAGCGCCGGCGACAGGCCGTCGAGCGCGGGCTCCAGGAAGCGATCGAAGCAGAGGAGACGGCGCGGGCGGCTGCGGAGGCCGCGAGAGGCCGACGAGGCGGCCGAGGAGGCGTCGGCCGACGGCGAGGCGGCGCCGTCGGAGGAGGACCAGGCATCACGGCGCGGCGCGCTCTTCCGGCGGATCGGTGTGATGACCGTGAAGGAGAAGATCAACCTCGCCTATACAGGCGGCAAGGAGGAGCGGCGGATCCTGATCGGCGACGCGAACAGGCTCGTCGGCCAGGCCGTCCTGAAGTCGCGCGGGCTGACGATCGCCGAGGTCGAGGCGTTCTGCTCGATGCGCCACCTGGACGCCGAGATCTTCCGGAAGATCGCGTCCAGCCGGGAGTGGATTCGCAAGCGGCCGTGATCGGTGGCGCTCGTCAAGAACCCGGCCGTGCCGATCGCGATCACGCTGCCTCTGATCAAGTACCTGACCGTGCGCGACCTGAAACCGTGGGCGCGACCCCAATCTGCCCGAGGGCGTGCGCCTGACGGCGAGGAAGCTCCTCGCGGAAAAACAGCGCTGACGCCTCGGAAGACGAGGCCGACGCACTCCGGCCCGGCCCGCGCGGCTCGCGGCCCTTGCCGGGGCCCTCGCTTTTCCCGTATCTTTACCTTCCAAATAAGGCACGGCGCTCGCGAGCGCCTGCCGTAAAGATTTCCAAGCAAAATGTCCCGAGACGTCGACTACTACGCGCTGCTGGGCGTCACACGAGAAGCGAGCGAAGCCGAGATTCGGGAGCGCTTCCGGGCGCTGGCGCGCGAGGCCCATCCGGACCGGCGCCCCGCAGAACGCAAGGCCGAGGCCGAGGCGAAGTTCCAGGAACTGACCGAGGCCGTCAACGTCCTGACGAATCCCGAGCGGCGCAAGGCCTACGACTTCGAGCAGGCGTTCAAGGCGAGCGGCGCCGCTTCGCCCGACGCGGACGACGTCACGCCAGAACTACTCGCTCAGGGCATCGCAGGCCTACAAGGAGCGCCAGTTCGCCGAGGCGGCCGGCAACTTCCAGCTCGCCGTCCACCGCAACCCCAACGACGTCGAAGGCGCAGCACTACCTGGGCCTCGCCTCCGCCCGCGCGGGCGACATGCGCACGGCCGTCAAGGCGCTCGAGACGGCGATCGCGATCGAGCCGCACAACGTCGGCCTGCTGAAGGACGCCGGCACGATCTTCCGCCAGGCGGGCCTGCTCGTCAAGGCGGAGAAGGCGTATCAGGAGGCGCTGCGCTGGGATCCCTCGGCGGGCGAGGTCCGCAGGGCCCTCGAAGAAGTCCGCGCGCAAGCGGGCCGTCAAGTCCTGAGCATGACCCTCGATCGAAGCGTTCGGGCTGACCGACGTCGGCCGGAAGCGCAAGCACAACGAGGACGCCTTCGCGCTGGACGCTGACCGAGGGCCTCTTCATCGTGGCCGACGGGATGGGCGGCCACGCGGCGGGCGAGGTCGCCGCCAAGATCACCGTCGAGACGATCGGCGAGTTCATCGCCGCCACGCGCCAGAAGGAAGAGGCGACGTGGCCCTTCAAGTACAACCACGAGCTCGACTTCAACAGCAACCGGCTCGCCATCGCGATCGAGAAGGCGAACGAGCGCGTGATGGCGGCCGTCGCCGCGCAGCCGTGGCTCAAGGGCATGGGCACGACGGTCGTCGCGGGGCTGCTGAACGAGAAGATCCTCTCGCTCGCCCACGTCGGCGACAGCCGCGCCTACCTCTACCGCGACGGGCGAGCTCCCGCGCCTGACCGACGATCACTCCTGGGTGCACGAGCAGGTCGCCGCCGGAATCCTGACCGAGGACGAGGCGAAGACCCATCCGCTGAAGAACGTCGTGACGCGCGCGCTCGGCGGCGGCCCGACCGTCGCGCCGGACCTGCAGGAGCTGGCGTTCTCGGCGCGGCGACCGTTTTCTGTTCTGCTCCGACGGCCTGACGACGATGCTCTCCGACGAGGAGATCGAAGAGTCGTCGCGGCCAAGCACGAAGACCCCCAGGATCTCTGCCGGGCGCTCGTGGATCTCGCCAACGAGAAGGGCGGGGTCGACAACATCACGGTCGTCGTGGCCCGCGTGCTCAACGACTCGACCCCATCGGCCGCCGCCTAGGCGACGGACCCCTCAACGGGGACACCCCGGCCTCCGTATCCGGTTTGACGCACGGAGGGGATCCGTCTATTCTGAAATGCTGATGCGAAAACAGCATAAATTCGCGCTGTCCGCGAGATGCGTGGCCTTCGGCCTGATGGCGATCGGCTGGACAGCGGGCGTCTTCGCGCAGCCCGCGGAGGCCGCGCCTCGCGTGCCCTGGGCGGAAAGCCCCTACCGGAGCTTCGGGCCGGCTCGAGTCCTCGAGGCCGCCGACGCCGTCCTGCGCGACGAGGGAGACGACCCGGCGCTGCGTCGGGCGCTCGACGAGCGGATCTCCCGGCTCTCCGACGAGCTCTTCGTCCGGGAGGGATGGCGGAACCCGTTCGCCGAGGACGACCCCGTCCGGTTCTTCGTGGCGCGGAGCGAGGCCGGCGGCGTGCGGCGCCTCTCCTCGCGTTCGATCGAGCGGGGGCGGATCGCCGCGCCCGACGATCGAGATCGACGGATCCGGGCTCGGCAACGACGCGATCGTCCGCGAGGCTTCCCGCCTCTTCGCGCTGGCGGTGATCTCGGGCTACGGCGTCTCGGATCACGGCTTCGTGACGGACGGGGCGGCGACGTTCTCTCGCCGACGCCGGAGACCCGGCCGAGACCGCGTCCGCGGCGGCGGCGCCGAGCCTCGTTCTCGCGGATCACGCGAGGTCTTTCGGGCGGCTTCTGGTGGACGAGTTCGCCCGCTCGGCCGGCGGCCGGACCGCCGTCCGCGAGCTCTGCGAGCGCGCGCGCGACGCGGGCGAGGAGCCTCTCGCGAGCCTCGTGCAGATCTACACGGAGCGGACCGGACAGCCCCAGGAGACGCTCGTCGCGCGTTTCGGAGCCCGCCTCTACGCCGCCGTCGAGACCGAGCCCGGGCCGTCGGCCGTCGGGCTCTGGGACCTCGAGGCGGGTGCGTTCGATGCCGGCGTCCCGGCGCCGTGGACCGTCCGCCATCGGAGCTACCTGCCCGCGGACGGCTCGGCGGCGATCCGCTACTCGTGGCCGGCCGGCGCGGGCGCCGGCGCCGCGGTCGTGCGTTACCGCGACTCGGATCTGCCGCCCGACGTCGTCTTTCTCGAGCCCGACCACGTGCAGTCGATCGCGCTCTCGGGCGTGGCGCGCGTGGACTGGGTCGTGGCCGGAGGCTCCTCGCCGGCCGGTCCCGTGGACCCCGTCTTCTTCGAAGCGACCTCGGGATACCCGTTCGCGGGTCTCCAGCCGCACGCCATGCCGTTGCCCGAAGGTCCGCGTCTGTGGTGGACGACGGCGTCGCACGGCGGCCTCACGGGGTGGGCGGTCTTCCGCGAGGAGGTCCAGGCGGACGGGCGCATCGTCCGCAGCGGCCCGCAGATCGTTCCCGCGTCGAGCGACACGCGGGAATCTCTGCGTTACGCGTATCTCGACACCGGGGTGCGCGCCGGGCACGTACTACCGTTACACGGTCTGGGCCGTCACGGCCGACGGCCTCCTGACGCGGGCCTTCTCGGCGACCCTGCGGACACCGGAGTAAGCTTCTCCAGAGCAGCGGGGGACGGCGGCGACGGCCCCCGGGGAGATCCATCCATGAGAGGGACCAAGAAGATCCGGCGCGAGCCGGACGTCGGCCGGATCATCGACCGGACGATCGTGCGCCTCTGGGACACGATCGAGGAGCTCGAGGCCCTGAATCCCGCCGAGCTCCACTTCTACCGCGTGGCCGTCTTCGGGAGCGCGCGCCTGGTCTCGCACCGACCGCGAGTACAGCGACGTGCGCGCAGCTCGCCTCGCGGCTGACGGAGCTCAACTGCGACATCGTCACCGGCGGCGGCCCGGGTCTCATGGAGGCGGCCAACGAGGGCGCGGCGTCCTCCCGCGGCGTGCGCAAGACGCGCTCCTACGGCCTGACGATCGCGATTCCGTACGAGAAGGCCAACCCGTATCTGGACAGCGTCACGGCGCACCGCACGTTCTTCTCGCGCCTCCACCATTTCGTGCGGATGTCGCAGGCCTTCGTGATCTTCCCCGGCGGCATCGGCACCGCGCTCGAGCTCCTGATGGTCTGGCAGCTCCTTCAGGTCGGGTTCATGACCGAGCGGCCGGTCGTTCTCGTCGGCGACATGTGGCGCGGCCTCGTGGAATGGATGAACCGCGAGATGGTGCCGCGCAAGCTCGTCAACCCGGAGGACCTGGAGCTCGTGCGCCTGACGACCGAGGTCGACGAGGTCGTCGAGATCATCCGCAGGCACAAGGTGAAGTTCGACGCGGCGCGCGAGATGCTCATCCTCGAGCGGCGCCGCGCCGACCGCGCGAAGGACGACCCGGCGCCCGCGATCGAGCCCGGCGAGCCAGCTGCGCCCTGACGATCTCGCGGTGGTCGAAGGCGAAGGAGAGGCGAGCGAGCTCGCGGCGCGTGAAGAACCGCGCGTCGGCCGCGTCGTCGCCGCCCTTGAGTTTCCCGCCGACCCTCCGCGCCGCATAGAGCACCGTCACGTTGTGGCCGCGCGGATCGCGGTCCGGCTTCGAGTAGACGCCGAGGAGCTCTCCCACCCGCACGCGCAGGCCCGTCTCCTCGAGCGTCTCCCGCGCGCAACAGTCCTCGGTCGTCTCTTTCCATTCGCAAAAGCCGCCGGGGAGTCCCCAGGAGCCTCGATACGGCGGCCGGCCCCGCTGAACGAGCAGCAGGCGGCCCCGCCCGTCGACGACGAACGAGTCGACCGTCAACCGCGGGTACTTGAGGCTTTTGTACGGGTTGGGCAAGGACGTCCCCGCCTCAGTACTTGACCGTGTACTTCTTGGCCTCCAGGCACGCGCTAAACGCCTTCTTGAAATTCCCCATCTGCTCGGCGGTGGCCGCCTGGGTGTTTTGGGCCTGCTGCTCCGACTGCGCCTCCGCCTGCTTCTTCTGACGCCGCCCGTGGACGGCTCCCGTGGCCGCCCCGACCGCGGCGCCCGTGCCGGCGTCGCCCGCGATCCCTCCGATGAGGGCGCCCGCGGCGGCTCCCCGCGCGGCGCTTCTCGCGCCCGAGCCCTGGGAAGACTGAGCGGCCTGCGCCTGCTGCTGCTGCGCCGCCTGGGCCTGCTTGGTGAGCTCGAAGGGATCGGTTCCGGTGTTCTTGACCGCCCAGTCGTAGCACTCGCTTTCGTCCTTGGACTGCTGGCCCGCGGCCTGCCCCTGGGCCGGAAAGACATAGACGTTCATCGTCGCCGCGAGAGACTTCTGCTGGGAAGCGGGCTGGGTCTGCGCTTTCGTCGCCATCTGCGCCGCGAGCCCGATGAGGAGCGCGGCAAGAATCGTTCTCTTCATGTCGATCCTCCTGTGCCTGTGTGCCTGTGCCTGTGCCTATGCCTATGGTCGCTCACTTCGGTGCGGAAATCGGCGTGCAGGCGCCGAAGACCGTTACGGCCTTCCCGTCACGCGCGACCGCGACCACGAGCGCTCCCGTCTTCTCGGCGATGACGAAGCTGTAGGCGCGGCCGCCCTCGACACCCTGGAGATAGATGTTGCCGTCCTGGCGCAGCACCATGCCGATCGGCGTCGAGCGATTCTCGCCGCTCGCCGGTGTCGTCGCGAGCTTCTTCTCCTTCAGGTCCACCTGGATGAACTGCGGGACGTTGAGTTCCCCGGGCGTCTCGATGTCGCAGTCGCCGCCGTCCTCGCAGACAGCGACTTGCACGGCCGTGCAGAGGATGAGCTGCTGCCCGGTGAGGTCGTCGGCGATCGCCGCCGCGGGAAAGGTGAAAGCGAACAGGATCAGGGCGGGGCCTTTCCATCGGTGCTTCATGGTCCACCTCCGGCGCGTTGGCGCGGGCTCGACTCTATGCGATCGGCGGAGGCGTGTCAGCGACCCGCATACGATCCGGCGACGACGGCGACGGAGGAACACGATGAGAACGGGAACCGGCTCGCGCGGGCCTCGGCTCTTCTGGCTCACCCTGCTGCTGGCGGCGTTTGCGGCCGTCGGCGCGGCCGAGGCAAGGGACTCCCGGCCCGCGGCGTTCGGAACGGCGGCGACCACCATGGTTCAGGTTCCCGCGGCGCAGTGCTATGCGCTGGGCGGGACCGACGCGAGCCTCGCCACCAACGAGTTCATACGCGCGGTGTCCGCGCCCGGCACCTTCGAGTGCTTCCCGAACCTTCCCACCGGCTTCAAGCTCGTCCGGATCGAGGTCGTGGCCTACGACGGGAGCGACGCCGGCGCGGTCAACCTCAATCTCGTTCGGTGCCAGTCGCTCGACGTCAACGACCTCTGCACCCAGAGCGGCCTCGTGGCGACGGCCGGGAGCGCCGTGTCGCCCTTCAGCGGGCGGCTCGCCGCCGACCTTTCGGCCGACCCGATCGTCGTCGACAAGACGTCCGAGCTCGATTTCGTCCGCGTTTACTTGACGGAGGGCAGCGTGAACCTGCAGTTCCGTGAAGTGGACTTCTTCTACCAGCTGCAGATCTCGACGCCGGAGCCCGGCACGCAGACGTTCGCGGACGTGCCGGCGGGCTTCCTCTACTACAAGGGCATCGAGGCGTTCGCGGCGTCGGGCATCACCGGCGGCTGCGGGAACGGGAACTTCTGTCCGAACGGCTACGTCACGCGCGGCGAGATCGCGACGTTTTTCGCGCGCGCTCTCGGCCTGCACTTCCCGAACTGACGCGTCGGGCCCATGATCGGCCCGCCCTCGATAGGACGGGTGCGGCCCTGCGAGTCGTCTTCTCTCCGCGAAGGCCGCGCCGTCAGTTGCTGCCCTTGGGCGGATTCGACAGCGTCTCCAGCACCTGGTCGAGGGAGAAGCTGCCGACCTTCTGGCTCGGCGGGAACTCCTTGAACGGCGTCAGGAATGCGCCGACGTATTCCTGCGCCGGCACGAGCAGGAAGAGTTCGGTCGAGTCGCCAGTGGGTGTAGTCCATGCCGACGTGGTCTCCCTTTTCGAAGGGATCCGAGCGCAGGTTGAAGATCTTCGGGACCCGCAGCACGACGAACGGGTCCTGCCAGACGTCGAAGCCCTCGGCGCGCTGCTCGGCGAAGACGATCTTCCACTGGTCGTAGCGCAGTCCCACCAGCGAGCCGTCGTCGTTGAAGTAGAAGAACTCGTGCCGCGGGTCGGGCCCGCGGCCCGCCAGAGAATCCGTGACGTTGTAGCCGTCGAGATGGACCTTGAAGGTCTTGTCGCCGACCTTCATGCCCTTGAGCAGCTGTTCCTTGACGTCGGGCACGCCGGCGGCGGCCAGGAGCGTCGGGATCATGTCCATGTGCGAGTAGATCTCGTTGCTGACCGTGCCGGGCTTGATGACGCCGGGCCAGCGGATGGCGCAGGGCACGCGGTAGCCGCCCTCCCAGTTCGTGTTCTTCTCGCCGCGGAACGGCGTCGTGCCGCCATCGGGCCACGACATTTCCTCCGCGCCGTTGTCGGTGGAGTACATCACGATCGTGTTGTCGTCGAGGCCGAGCTCCTTGAGCTTGTCGAGCAGCTGGCCGACCATGCGCGTCGTGCTCGACCATGCCGTCGGGATAGACGCCGAGGCCGGTCTTGCCCTCGCTCTCCTTCTTGAGGTGCGTGAAGATGTGCATGCGGGTGGAGTTCCACCAGAGGAAGAACGGCTTGTCCGCCTTCTTCGCCTTGTCGAGATAGTCGAGCGCGCCTTTGGTGAACTCCTCGTCGATCGTCTCCATGCGCTTGGTGTTGAGCGGGCCGCGTGCAGCTCGATCTTCTGCGTGCCGTCCGGGTTGGCCCACGTGTGGATCACGCCGCGCGTGCCGTATTTCTTGATCAGCGCCGGGTCCTTGAAGTAGTCGGGGTTCTCCGGCTCCTGCTCGGCGTTCAGGTGGTAGAGCGAGCCGAAGAACTCGTCGAACCCGTGCGCGGTCGGCAGAGTCGCGTCGGCGTCGCCGAGGTGGTTCTTGCCGAACTGCGCGGTCATGTAGCCCTGCGCCTTGAGCAGCTCGGCGAGCGTCACGTCGCGCGCCTGGAGCCCTTCCTTCGCGCCGGGCAGGCCGACCTTGAGGATGCCCGGTGCGGAAGCCGCTCTGGCCCGTGATGAACGCCGCGCGCCCGGCGGTGCAGCTCTGCTCGCCGTACCAGTCGGTGAAGAGCGCGCCTTCCTTGGCGATGCGGTCGATGTTGGGCGTCTTGTAGCCCATCATGCCCTGGTTGTAGGCGCTGACGTTCCAGTAGCCGATGTCGTCGCCCCAGATGATGAGGATGTTGGGCTTCTTGCCGGCCGCCTGCGCCGAGGGCCGCGCCGGCCACAAGCAGCGCCGCGAACGCCACGGCGAAGACACCGGTACCCGTACGAACAGATTTCATTAACCCACCTTTTCTTGAGCGGAACGACCGGAAGGACCGAATCATGTCATGGATCGGCGCGCCGCCGTCGCGGCGTCCGGCGCGACTCTAGCGCGGGTCGTATTCTCGAAGAACTCCCGGATCTCCTCCGCAGGCCGGTTCGTGACGAGCTCCGCCGGCGTCTCGCCGTACCAGTCGCGCGGTAGCCGTGACGCGTAGGGCTCCTCGAGGAAGCGCCGGCAGATGAGCGCGATGACGCCGCGGTCGGTCTCGCTGCGGATGAGGCGCCCCGCCGCCTGCACGACGCGCGTCATGCCGGGCTGCAGGTACGCGTAGTCGAAGCCCGCCTCTTCCTTCTCGTCGAAGTAGCGGCGCAGGAGCTCGCGCTCGAAGGAGACCTGCGGGAGCGCCGGCGACACGACGAAGACGCCCGAGAGCAGCTCGCCCGGGTAGTCCACGCCTTCGGCGTACATGCCTCCCGAAACCGCGAAGCAGCAGCACGCCGCCCTCCGGCGGCGACGACAGGGCGCGTGAGGATCTGCTGGCGCTCGAAGTCGGAGAGGTCCGGCCGCTGGACGAGCAGGCGCGCGCGCGTCGGCGGCATCTTCGCGGCGACTTCCGAGAGGAACCGGTAAGACGGGAAGAGGACGAGGTCGTTGCCCGAGTGCGCGTCCGACATGTCGGCGATGAGCCTCGCGATCCGCCCGTAGTTGCGTTCGCGCGCGGCGAACGTCGTCCGCACGTGCGGCAGGATCATGACCTTGCGGTTCTCGCGCGGGAACGGCGGCGGCAGCGAGAGCGTGGCCGTCCGGTCCGGCTCGAGCCCGAGCACGCGCGAGCACGGCCTCGGGCGGCGTGAGCGTCGCGGACATGAGGACCGAGGCCGACGCCTGCCGGAACACGGGCGCCAGCGCCCGCGCCGGGTCGAGGCACACGACGGCGAGCCGCACGCCGCGCTCGCGCCGCTCGACGACGCAGGTGAAGTCCGGCCCGAACATGGCGAGCACCGCGCCGAAGCGCTGCAGCGCGAAGTGCGCGTCGAGGACCGGATCGTCCACGAGCGCGAGCCGCGTCTCGCGCTTCCACGCGAGGTAGCGCGCGAAGCGTCGGCTCCCACTCCGCCCGCAGCGCCTGGATCTCCTCGATCGGCGGCGCCGTCTCCGCGATGGCCTCGCCCTCCGGCAGCTCCTCCGCCGCGCGCTCGAGGAGCGCGAGCAGGTCCTCGAGCGTGCCGGCCGAGGTCCGCGAAGAGATCGCCCGGCTGGAGCGCGAGGCGGTTGGCGAGGGCGCGCAGGTCCTCCTCGAGGAGCTCCGGCGAGAAGATCTGCCGCGCGCGGTCGGCCAGGTTGTGCGCCTCGTCCACGATCAGGACCGCCTTCGAGCAGCTCCTCGCCGACGAGGTGCCGCAGCGCGACGCCCGGCTCGAAGACGTAGTTGTAGTCCGCCACGATCGCGTCGGCCCGCTGCGCGAGCTCGAGCTGGACTTCGAAAGGACAGACCTCCTCGCGGCGCGCTTCCTCGAAGACGGTGTCGGGATCGTGGTGCGGGTAGGTCTCGCGCAGGCGACCCAGGATGTTCGACCGCGCCATCTTCTCCGGGTAGTCGCTGCGCGAAGCGGCAGAAGTCCTCGTGGCAGAGGATCCGGTCGTTCGCGCACATCTTCTCCTTCGCCCGGACCTGGAGCGTCGAGAAGGCGCGCTCGTTCATCGCGACGAGCGCCGACACCGCCATCTTCTGCTGCAGCGTCTTCGACGTCAGGAAGACGACCTGCTTGCCCTGGCGCAGCCCCTCGGCCAGCGCCGGATGGAGCGCCGCCGCCGTCTTGCCCGAGCCTGTCGGCGCCTCGGCGAGCAGGTTCTCTCCCTGCCGCACCGCCGTCGCGACCGCCTCGATGAGCTTCTCCTGGACCGGCCGCGGCGCGGTGTGCGGGAAGGGGAGCCGCTCGGCCGCCCGGCGCTTGCGCTCGCGGATCTTCTCCTGCGCCCTCCAGATCGCGAGCAGGCGCGCCAGCCGCCGCTCGAGGTCCCGCTCGGTCTCCTCGTCGTAGAGGCAGTCGATCGAGACCTCCTCGCCGGTCTCGATGTCCACGTAGACGAGGGCGCCGGAGACCATCGGATGTCCCAGCCGCCGCCACAGGTAGCAGTAGGCGAGCAGCTGCCGCCGGTCCCGCTCGAAGGAGTACCCGGACGGCCGCACGCCGTCCACCGTGAGGTTGGTGGACTTGAACTCCTCGATCAGCCACCGGCCCGACTCCCGCTCGAGGCAGCCGTCGAGGCGCCCGGTCAGGAGGGCCGTCCAGTCCTCGACGGGGATGCGCGCCTGGACGTGGACCTCCGAGCGGTATGCCGGTGTGCCGGTCGCGCCGCAGGGCGACGACCCGGGTGTGGACCTGGGTGCCGAGGCCGAGCCGCCGCCAGCCGTCGCCGCGGTCGAAGCCGACGCGCCGGAAGCCCTCCTCCTCGGCCAGCTCGCGAACGGAGACCTCGAAGACCTTAGATGCTTCGTCGAATCGCACCGCGGTCGATTATAATTTTCAGATGCAATCAGGCCGGGCGCGGTACCGCCTGTGGGCGGCAGCGGGGATCCTCGCGCTCGCGCCCGCACTCCTCCTCGGCCGCATCCAAAGACGCAAGCGCCGCTCCGAAGCGCCGCGTCACGCATCCGCCGACCCTCGAGGAGATCCTCGCCTCGACCGCGCGGCGCGCGCCGGCGCCCTCCTCGGGCGTCTCGATCTCGATCGCCGAGCTCGACACGGGCGCGCCCGTCTTCGAGAAGAACGCCGCCTCGCCGCAGACGATCGCCTCGGTCACGAAGATGTTTTCGACCGCTGCGGCATTGCATTTTCTCGGCCCCGACTACAAGTTCAAGACGACCCTCTGGCGCCGCGGGGACGTCCAGGGCGGCCTGCTCGTCGGCTCGCTGCTCGTCGTCGGCGGGGGAGACCCGAACATCTCCGGCCGCTTCTACGACGACAACTACAACGCCGTTTTCGACAAGTGGGCCGAAGGGCTCGCCAAGCAGGGCATCCAGCGAGTCTCGGGCGACCTCATCCTGAACGCCTCGTTCTTCGACTCGCATCGGCCGCAATCCCGAGTGGCGGGGAGGCCAGGAAGCCCGCTGGTACCAGGCCCCTTCGTCGGCCCTCGCCTACAACGACGACGTCGTCATGGTCTCGATCCGGCCGGGCTTGAGGCCGGGCGGGCCGGCCGCCGTCACGATCGAGCCCCAGTGCGACGTCCTCCGGACCGTGGGCGGCGCCCGAACAGTCTCGGCGCGGGCGGCCGCGGCTCGGCGTGGCCAAGGCTTCCGGCTCGGGCGACGTCTCCGTCTGGGGGACCATGCCGTCGCGCGGCGCCTGGTGGTCCGCGCCGATCGCGATCGACGACCCGCCGGCCTTCTTCGGATCGGCCCTGCGCTACCGGCTCGCAGAACGCCGGGATCACGCTGCTCGGCCAGACGCTCCAGCAGGACGTCAAGCCCGACAACGCCTGGACGCTCGTCGCCGAGACCGAGTCGGGCCTGATGCCGAGCATCGCGGTCACCAACAAGCGCAGCCAGGGCTTCTACGCCGAGCAGATCTTCAAGACGCTCGGCGCGGTCAAAGGGGGAGTCGGGAGCTGGGCGTCGGCGATCGCCGCGCAGAAGGAGTTCTTCGCCGCGCTCGGCCTGGATCGGCTCGCGGTACGACCTGCACGACGGATCGGGCCTCTCCCCGCAGAACCGGGTGGCGGCCGGCGACATCGTCAAGTTCCTGCGGGCCATGAACGCCCAGCCCTACGGGCCGGCCTGGAAGGCCACGCTGGCGGTCTCCGGGGAGCCCGAGGGGACCCTCCGGCACCGGATGACCGACGCCATGATGGAGGGGAAGGTCCAGGCCAAGACGGGGAGCATTTCCGGGGTCTCGACGCTGTCCGGATATGTAACTGCTTCTTCCGGAAAGACCTATGTCTTCTCGATCCTGCTGAACGGCGGCCGCGTGTACGACACCAACGGCCACGCCTACCAGGATCGGATCCTCCGGGCCCTGGTCAAGGCGGGTTAATCCCTGCCCTCCTACCCCCTCTCCCCGTGACGGGAGAGGGCCGGGGTGAGGGTCCTGGGTCCCCCTCGCTAAAAAAAACTTGCCCCGCCCGCCCACTTTTGTGGTGGAATTCCCTTGATTCATCGATTCGGCCAATTGGTGGGACCCCTGGAAACGAGCTTAGGCGGCGTCTTTCAGCTGCCACTCACTACGGCGACTTCGCCGAGGTGTGATCGAGGCCGTGTGCCTTGGTCATTCCTGAGCGAAGACCCGCATGGGCGATCGCTCGGTTTTGACTCGGGCATGGTGCCCGGGTCGTTGGCGAAAGGGACAGTCTTGGAAAAGGCAGTTTCACCAATCCCCTTCTAGCCATCGGCTAACTAATTTGAAATTAGCCACTTACGTGATGTTTATAGACATCACGAAAGTGGTTTGACTGTTCTCGTGGGCAGGTGTACTCTCCGGTGCAACGGATAACTCCTCGCAGAGGAAGGTGCCCATGGAGATCTCGGACGAAATCAGATCTAGAGAGTCGCGAGAGCAACCGCTCGACCGCGAAGTCCGAGAAGTCTTTCAGGACACTGTCGGTCTCCTTCACATCGCGCTAGTTACACACTACGGTCTCCAAGAGGCCGAGGCGACCGAGCTAGAGAAGGACCTCTATGTGTGGTTCTTGAGGTTCTGCGCACGGCCTGGCAGCCGGTCGCCCCGGCATTCGAGGCCTTTCCTCTTGGTGGCATGCTGCCAATTTGCCCGCGAGTACCAGCGGTACATCGTCGGGACGGGTGTGCGGGAGACGGACGATCGCCTTAGGCAGCTTCTCGAACGTGAACCGGCCGATGTTGCTCGTGACTTCAGCCGTAGCCTTGAGCTGCTTTCTTTGAGAATCAATCCTGATGCCTAGCTCGGCTCGCATTCTCGCGTTCCCTTCAAGGGGGAATTCCACAGGTCGCACGTCAGCGGAAGTGCGAGCGTTGGCCGCGGAGTACTTGAGTTTCGATTGCTCCGAGCGGTCTGAATCTCTAGCAGACTCGTGTCTTCGCGACGCAGACGTGGTTCTTGCGATCTGCGCGGACCTGGCTGTGCGGATGAACAGCCGTCCTGGCGACGTTGCGAAGGAAGCAGAAGTCACCCATAAGCGGCTGACCGAGAATCAGGATCGCCTTGGCCTTTTTGACGACTGCGACTATCTCGAAGGTGAGTCGGCGCTGTTGGCGGGCGCCGCTTGCCGGCTGCTCGGAAAACGGGACGAGGCTGATCTCTGGTTCGATCGCGCAGAGGCAGGCTTTCGGCATACGATTAGTCCGGTCGCCTCCCTTGCCCGAGTTTCCTTCGAGCGAATGGCTCAGCACTATGACATGCATCGTTACGAACGGGTCTTGGCCACTGTCCCGTCCTTGATGAAGACTTTCCAAACGCTTGAGATGCGACGGTATGAGCTAAAGACCCGGTTCTTGGAGGCGATGGCCCTTAAGAATCTGAATCGGACCGAGGAGGCTCTCGGTCGCCTCGACGCGCTTCCTGAAACGTCATACGTCGCTGAGGATATGACGTTGTACGGAATGGTGGTGGCGAACCGAGCCGAACTACTTTCCGCCAGTGGTAGAGGGTCCGAGGCGATCGAGACACTGAGAAGCGCTTTGGCCAACGGGGCGCTTACGTCGCAGCCGCTTGTCGCTGCACATCTCAAGGTGGCAGCTGCGGAATATCTTCGGTGCCAAAACAGCCTCGGTCTTGCTGCGGACCTCCTGCGCGGAGCGGTCGGTGACTATCTCGCCCTTGAGATGGCAACATACGTCGCCTACTACCGCGTTCTCTTGGCCGAGACTCTCATCGCGCTGTCGCGGAACCGAGAGGCCGAGTGGGAGATTCTTGCTGCCTTGCCGACGATCGAGAGTGAATGCATGGTGCCGGAGGGGTTCGCGGCCCTGTCCCTCCTTCGAGAATCCGTTCGTCGACGGGCAGCTGACGTTGCGGCTCTTCGCCAGGTGAAGGAGCGTCTGCAACCTCGGGCATAGCCTCCATTCGAGACCCCACACTCAGCTTGGTCGCCGGGCGACCTCGGAACCTCGTGACAATATAGGGTTAGTGAATGACCCAAACCGGGCGTACGGAAGCTTCGCGGATGGCGGAGCCGAACGGAAGAGTGCCGTTTCGGAGCCGCTCTGTCCCGGCGGAATGACCCAGTCCGAATTTGAGCAGTTCTACCGACACTACTTCCTTCCTCTCGTTCGCAGGACAGTTCGACGTCATCGCCTCCACTTCGAAGATGCGGGCGACATAGTCCAGGACGCATTCGTTCTGGCCGTCGCAAGGCTCGATCCCTCTCGGAATCCGAAGGCATGGCTCTATCAAGTAGTCGACAATTTGGCGGCCAACTTTCAGCGAAAAGTAGAAAGAAGATCGCGCTTGTATGCCCGATGGGTAGTCTGCCCGTCCGCCGGCACCAAGGCGGTGCAATCTCCCGATGACTGATCACATCACTCTCAGCAGGGAAACGATCCAAGCGTGGTTGGTCGCGACGCGGGCAAGTCGCCTCCCAGAGCTGGCTAGTTCAAGTGTCCTAGCCGATGTAAGTGTGATCAAGAGAGTTTTCACCGAGGACGCACTTGCGGCCAGATCGATCGACTTGGAGGACATTCTTGCTCCGGTCAGTTCCCTCAGCAATGAGCTTCTCGACGCGGAGTACCCGTCGCGAACAACCCTACGCCTCGCTCGCTCGGCGTTTCATTGGCTTTCGAAGAATCATGTGCCTGCCGACCAATTTGACGAGGTCCCAGAGTTATTGGCACGTCTGGCGTTCGTGGCTTGGCGGCATTCGAGGCGGCTTGAGGGTGCCTCGGCGTGCCAAGTCTGGCTAGAACGGTTTGACCAGGCGCTTCTCGCGGGCTCGGCTAGCCTTGACTGTCTGCGGTCATTGTTGGAGTCCGAATCGGAGGAGTTCAGCCGCGGCATCTTAGATCTCGCCTCCGATCCAGAAGACCTCTTTTCGTTTTGTGCGCTACTTCGGGAGGAAAGAAATTCATGGCCCGAGAAAGTCGCCGACCGCGCGTTGGCACTCTTCCATTTGGTGGAAGCGAATCAGCGCCTCGGGTGGTTCGGTGACGAGCGCTCCTTCTTCCTGAGTCAGCTGGCGATAACTGCGGCTGTTTGCTATCGCTGGATCGGCGACTCGGATCGGAGTGTGGCGTGGTTGGAGGTCGCGGAGCTGCACAACGGAGCCACAATCGTTCCGGAGCTTGGGCAGGCCGATATTGAGTGCGCCCGATTGGTTGGGCTTCACGAAGAGGGTCGATTCGGAGAGATTGTTGCGCTGCTAGGGGAGACTCAGCCCAAGCTTCGGGCACTGGGGATGCTCACGAGCCTTGCCAAGAGTGAAATCCTTCTTTCCGATTGTCTCAAGGTTCTCGGGCTCGTTGAGGAATCCGTCTCGCCCCTCAAGCGATGTCTGGAAAGCCCAGCTATTCTCAGGCGACCGGTTATTCGGGCATTCGCTTTGCTTTTCTTGGCGGACTCTTACCATTTGCTCGGTCGTTCGGAGGAGTCCGATGATTGTCTGAGACTCGCAACCTCCGTCTTGAAGCTCCACGAAGGGCCAACCGCGGTTGCTCAACTCGGCCTGGTTGCGGGAGCGCGTTATAGAAGTAATTCGAACCTGGAAGCCGCGCTGAGCGCTTTCAATGCAGCCCGCCTCACCTACGAAAAGTTGGGTTTAGCATCATCGGAATCGTTTGCACGGTTGCTCGCGGCGGAGGTGCTTCTGGCGATGGGAAGGGAATCCGATGCTAAGTCGGAGATCATCTTGGCTCTACCTATCATTGAGAGGGCCGGTCTACGCGCGAAAGGCGCCGCGGCGCTTGCGCTTCTGCGTGAGTCCATGCGGCGGGAACAGCTCGATGCGAGGTCGGTTCGCGATCTTGCCGCCGCGCTGAAGGGTCTGCCACGGCAGACGCATGAGTGAGAACGGCTCTCGCCGAGCAACGTCAAAGGTGCTTCTTACTCAGCGAATGTTTGTACAACTTTGACAAGGGGTCGGAGAAACGACCGGCTCCTGTCGCCAATCAGCCTACCGGGGTTCGGATCAAATTGGTGCCCCCAACGGGACTCGAACCCGTGCCGCGGCCTTGAAAGAGGAGAAGGTGGCCTACCGCCTTCACCAGATCCTGTAGCGCCGGCGCGCGGACGGACTGGCGCTCCGCGAACTTCCTCGCAGGTCCCGTTGCGTAACGGCCCTACGGGCCGTACAGCTGGAGGTGGAAGGCGTTCGCCAGGAACTTCGCCATCTCGTTCCGGGCGACCTCGAGCGTCGGGCAGGACCGATTCGCGGAGCAGCCCGCGATGATTCCCTCGGCCCACAGGAAGTGCACGTGCCTGCAGAAGGCGTCCGCCGGGGAGACGTCGGAGAAGAACAGGCTCGGCGACGACGGGTTGCAGGCGTAGCAGACCCCGGAAGTACCTTTGCATTTAGGCCGGACCGCGGCTCGATTCAAGTTGGTTCCGGTGTTCCGTCGGGTGGCTTTGCGCCGATTCGACGCTGTCCAGAAGCGCCCGGCGCCGCATCTTGCCTGTCGCGGAGTGTGGATGCCAGGGCCCGGCAACTTCCGGGCGCCCGGCCCGGAAAATGCGGCGCTCGTCCCCGATCGTGTTTGAAATTATTGACATTATTTCAATAAACGGACACTGTCCGCCCTGTGGCGCGCACGTATGCGATTCGGAGGGCGGATCAGATCGCGGCGCTCGGGTCGGCGGCGCGCATCGAGATCCTCGACGTTCTCGCGGGACTCGGGACGTCGTCGGTCGCGGACCTCGCGGCGGCGCTCGGGCGTCCGGCCGATGCGCTCTACTACCACCTGCGTCTTCTCGTCCGTCTCGGCCTCGTCGTGCCCGTCGGAAAGGGCCGCGGCCGCCGGCGGGAGGAGGCTCTCTATCGGGCCGTCGCGCCGCGGCTCGCCGTCGTGTACGCGCCGGGGGATCCGGAGAACGTCCGAGCGATGACCCGGACGGCCGCGGCCCTCTTGCGTCTCGGCGCGCGCGACTTCCGTCTCGCCTTTCGGCCGGGGGTCACGGTCTCGGGCCCGCGCCGCGAGCTGTGGGTCGGCCGCATCGCCGCGCGCCTGACGCCCGCCGAGATCGCCCGCGTCAACCGCCTGCTGCTCGAAAGCCTGCGGATTCTCGAGTCGGCGCGTGCGTCGCGACGCGGGCGCCTCTACGCCTGGACGTTCCTGCTGACGCCGATCGATCGGCGCCGAAAGGGGAGGACGAGATGAGATTCGAATCGGGATCGGTCCGCGCCGCTGCCTGCGCCGCGGGACTGCTGCTCGGCGCGGCCGGCCTTTCGGCGGAAGCGGTGCCGGCGGAGCCGCCGAAGACGTATGACGTGGTCCATCTCGGCGAGGGCGTCGACGCCTTCATCTCGACGAAGACCGGCTTCGCCAACGGCAACACGGTCCTCGTCGTCGGAGACGACGGCGCTCTCGTCGTGGACTCCGGGTTCTTCCCGTCCATCGCCCGGCAAATCATCGCCGAGATCCGCCGCAAGACCGACAAGCCCGTGCGATACCTCGTCCACACCCACTGGCACGAGGATCACTGGGTCGCCGACGACGAGTACCGCAAGGCGTTCCCCGGCATCGTCCTCGTCTCGACGGAGTTCACGCGCGACCGGATCGTGAAGGAGATCCCGGGAGCGATCCAGAAGATGCTCGACAATGCGGCGGCGGAGTCGAAGACGGACGAAGAGATTCTCGCGCGAGGCACGAAGGCGGACGGGACGCCGCTCGACGAGGCCACGCGCAAGAGCCTCGCGGGATCTCATCGCGGACATGGCGTTCTCGGCGGCGGAATTCCGTCAGGCCGTTCTCGTGTCGCCCGATCTGACGTTCGAGCAGGGCATCCGGTTGTATCTCGGAAAGCGCGAGGTCCGCGTGTCGTTCCTCGGGCGCGGAAATACGGGCGGCGACGCCGTCACGTACGTGCCCGACGCGAAAGTCGTCGTGGCGGGCGATCTCGTCGTCCTCCCAACGCCCTTCTCCTTGGGCTCGTACCCGGGGGAGTGGATCGAGACGCTCCGGAAGCTCTCCGCGCTCGATGCCGTCGCGCTCGTGCCGGGACACGGGCCCGTCCAGCGGGACCAGGCTTACGTGAACTTGCTCATCCGACTGCTCGAATCGGTGCGGACGCAGGTGGCCGAAGCGGTTCGCTCCGGCGCGACGCTCGAAGAGACGCGCGCCCGCGTCCACCTCGACGATCTCAAGCAGGAGTTGACGAAGGGCAACGCGCGGCTCGATCCCATGTTCCAGGCGTACTTCGTCGTTCCGGCGGTCGAGCGCGCGTACCAGGAGGCGAAGGGCGCCTACGAGCCGGAGTGACGGCGCTTCGGCCGCCGGGCGGCGCGCGGCTCCTTTGGCGTCTCGAGCCGCGACGCGGCGGACCTCGGTGCGACCGCGCGGTACCTCTCGAGGATCCACGGGCGGACGGGGCGGCCGGCTCGCCCGAGGCCGTACACCTCGGGGACTCGTCATGCCGCGCTCGCTGCGGCACACCTTCGCCTCCTGGCGATTAAGGGAACTCCGCTCCGGAGGATTCGGGAGCTTCTCGAGCACACCGACATCCGCATGACGATCAGCCATGCGCACCTGAGTCGGCGCACCTCCAGGAGGCGGTAAAGATCGTCGGCGCTGTCGAAAAGGAACGGGTAGAACGGGGGGAAATGGCCGCTAAGTCCTTTGAAGAGAGTTGGTGGCCCCAACGGGACTCGAACCCGTGCCGCGGCCTTGAAAGAGCCGTGTCCTAACCACTAGACGATGGGGCCAGGGCCGAAGAAAAGATAGCACGCGAGACCAGAGCACCGAGACCCTCACCCCGGCCCTCTCCCCGGTGACGGGAGAGGGAGCAGAGAGACCCTCACCCTGACCCTCTCCCCTCACGGGGCGAGGGGAATCACGAGACGTCCACCGCCGGCTTCTTCAGGAACTCCGGCCGCGGCGTGATTCCGAGGCCCGGCTCGGTCGACGCGGCCAGGCGTCCGTTCTTGCGCTGCGGCGCGCCGTCGGCGGTGCTGACGGTCACGTAGCTGTTGAAGTCGGTCGCGGTGAAGAGGAACTCCGGCGGCGTCGAGTGGGCGAGATGCGCGATCGCCGCGGTCGTGACGTCGCCGCCCCAGCGAGTCCTCGATCGTCATCGGCGATCCCGAGCGAGACGCAGAGGTCGCGCGCCTGCCGGGTCCGCGTCAGGCCGCCGAGCTTGCTGATCTTGAGGTTGACGACGTCCATCGCGCGGTCGGCCGGCCGCGCGCAGCAGGATCTCGATGCCGTCGATCGTCTCGTCGAGCACGAACGGGTGGTCGGTGCGCCGGCGCACGGCGAGGCACTCCTCGTACGACAGGCAAGGCTGCTCGATGTAGACGTCGACGTCGCGCACGGCCCGCACGACGCGCGTCGCCTGGTGCGTGCAGCCAGCCGGTGTTGGCGTCGGCGACGAGGACGTCGCCGGGCTGGAGCACGGCGCGCACGGCGCGGATCCGCGCGACGTCCGTCGTCCGGGTCGCCGCCGACCTTGAGCTGGAAGCGGCGGTAGCCCTCGGCGCCGGTAGCCCGCGACCTTGCGGCCATCTCGTCGGGCGACTCCTGCGAGATCGCGCGGTAGAGCGCGAAGTCGCTCGCCGAAGCGGCCGCCCGAGCAGCGTCGCGACGGGCAGCCCGGCCGCCTGGCCGAGGATGTCCCAGCAGGCGATGTCGACGCCCGACTTCACGTACGGGTGGCCCTTGAGGGCCGCGTCCATGCGGCGGTTGAGGCGCTCGAGCTCGCGCGGGTCCTCGCCGATCAGGTGCGGCGCCGAGCTCGCGCAGTCCCGCGCGCACGCCCTCGGCGTAGGCCGGCAGGTAGAGCCGGCCCGAGCGGGCAGACCTCGCCGTGGCCGGTGAGGCCCGTGTCGGTCTCGACCCGACGAGCGTGCTAGTCGAAGACGGAGACGGACTTGCCGCCGGACCAGCTGTAGCGGCCCTCGTGGAGCGGCAGCTCGACCCGATAGGCGGCGATGCGGGTGATCTTCATCGGCGCGAGACTCTAACCCACGCTCCTGGTCTAGGATGGAAGGACTTTGCTTCCGCTCAATCCCCGAGTCGCGCTGCTCGCGGCGCTCTCCGTCCTGACGGCGGTCTACGCCGTGTACTGGTTCGCGGACGCGAGCCGCCGGGCGAGGAAGGGAGACCGCGCGCGGCCGACGTTCTTCGAGATCGCGGTCGGCGCCGTGACGAACTTCTTCGACACGCTCGGCATCGGATCGTTCGCGCCGACGACTTCGGTCTTCAAGCTCCGCCGGATCGTGCCGGACGAGAAGATTCCGGGGACGCTCAACATCGGTCACGCGATCCCGGTCGTCGTGCAGGCGTTCATCTTCATCGCGGCCGTCGAGGGTCGAGATCCCGACGCTCTTCGCGACGATCGCCGCGGCGATCCTCGGCGCGTGGCTCGGCGCGGGCGTCGTGGCCGGCCTGCCGCGCCGGCGCATCCAGATCGGCATGGGCATCGCGCTGCTCGCGGCGGCGGCGTTCTTCGCGATGACGAACCTGGGGCTCTTCCCGGCGGGCGGCGAGGCGCTCGGCCTCCACGGCGCGCTGTTCTGGGTCGGCCGTCGCCGTGAATCTTCGTTCTCGGGGCGTTCAACACGCTCGGGATCGGGCTCTACGCGCCATGCATGATCCTCGATCGCGCTCCTCGGCATGAACCCGCAAGGCGGCGTTCCCGATCATGATGGGCGCCTGCGCGTTCCTGATGCCGGTCGCGAGCATCCGGTTCATCCGCGCGGGCAGCTACAGCGTCGGGCCGTCGCTCGGCCTGATGCTCGGCGGGATCCCGGCGGTGCTCGTGGCCGGGCTCGTCGTGAAGTCGCTGCCGCTGACCGCTCTGCGGTGGCTGGTCGTCGCGGTCGTCGCCTACGCGGCGTCGGCGATGCTGCGGTCGGCGCGGGCGGAGCGGGAGCGTCCCACGTCGGGGGGCATCGACAAAGACGCCGCCGACGCCACCTACTCCGTCACGCTGCCCTCGTAGGGGCGGCCCTCGCGGCCGCCGATCAGAGATTCCGTAGGGGCCGGCCCTCGCTGGCCGCCCGCGGGCGGGGACGAGCCCCGCCCCTACGAGAGAAGGTTCAGCGTCGGGTTCTTCGCCGGGATCGTTCACGGCGTCGAGCGCCGCGAAGAGGATCCCGTCGTGGAGGAAATGGCGGGAGGCGGAGGCGACCTCGAGGGCCACCTCCTCCTCTCCCATCACCCGGAAGGAGCCCCCGAGGCCGTTCTCCGCGAGGAGCCGCGAGGCGACGGCCACGAGCCGCTCGAGCTGCGGCGCGGCTGGCTTCGCCTCGTCCTCGGCCACGCGAAAGACCGTCCGGTCCGGACCGTCGTCGCGAATGTCGCGCACCTTGAGCATCGATCCCTCCGCCTAGAACTTCACCGCCAGCTCGCCCAGGAAGCGGCGCGGCGGCGCGACGTAGTTCTGCGCGTCGCCGATCTCGCTCTCGGCCACGTAGTGGCGATCGTTCCCGAGATTCCGGCCGACGAACGACAGCCGCGCGACCCCGAACGTGTACGAGAGGCCGATGTCGTACTCGAAGAAGGACGGCATGTAGGCCTCGTTGATCTTGTCGAACGGCCGCCGGTTCTGGTGCCGGACGGCGAACCAGCCGCCGAACCCCTCGGCCGGGTGGTAGCTCACGTTCGCGTTCCAGAGGTCGCGGGGCGTCAGCTCGAGGCGCTGGCCGTCGGCCGACAGCGGGCCCTCGTCCGGGTCGATGAACGTGAAGTGGACGTACCTCGCGTCGTGATGCGCGTAGCCCGCGAGGAAGGAGAAGTCGGGCAGGGCCGCCGGGTGATAGCCGACCTCGAGCTCGAGTCCCTGGAAGCGCTCCTCGCCGGCGTTGACGAGCTCGGGGTTGCCGTCCGGCCCGAGGATCGAGGTGACGAGGTTGTTGAAGATCATGTGGAAGGCGGACGCCTCGAAGGAGATCTGGCGGTCGAGCCAGCGCGTCTTGATGCCGAGCTCCTCGCTCGTCGTCCGCTCGGGCAGAAGGATCTGGGCGCTCTCGGCCTCGGACAGGTTCGGGCGCCGCGGGCTTGAAGGCGGTCTTTCCCGAGAAGTAGACGTTGAATTCGTTCAACGCGCCGGCCTGGTCCCGCACGACGCGGCCCATGATGGAGCCGCCGCCCGACCACTGGTTCGAAGGATTTCGAGTCGACCGAAACGTCGGGCTCCGGGGAGCCGACCTCCTGCTGCTGTGCGTAGAGGCTCTCGGAGGTCAGGTCGTAGCGCGCGCCGCCGGTGATCGTCAGGAAGGGGACGGGCGTCCACTCGTCGTTGACGTAGAAACCGCCGAAGGTCCGGCGGTCGTGGAAGGAGCGGTCGTCGCCGTGCGGGATGTCGCTGATGTTGGGCACGACGACGGGGTCGATCTGGAGATCGAAGTCGAACCCGAATCCGGTCGCCGTCGTGCGGCCCCAGGTGACGGCGGCGCCCGTCACGAGGCGGTGCTTGCCCGCCGCCTCGAAGTTGGTCACGAAATGCAGGTCGTCGTAGACGTCGTTCTCCTGGGGGTTCAGCGAGACGCCTTCGGCCGCGGCGTCGTTGTCCTCGACTTCGCCGATGAAGCTGCGGATCTGCGTCTGGTCGTCGCGCGTCAGGCCGAGGACGTTCTCGAAGTAGCTCGTCGGAGCTCATCGGAATCGTGGCCGTCGCCGTCAGCGAGTACACGCGATGGTCGAGGCGCGCGCCGATCGGCTCGTAGTTGCGGTCGATCTGGAAGCCCGGGATCACTTCGCCGCTCGGCGGATCCACCGGAAGCGGCGATCCGAAGAACTGTGTGTTCCGGAACATGTCGTAGGCGATCGCGAAGTGGGCGCCGCCGGACGTCGGGATGTCGAAGCGGAATCCGCCGCGGTCGTCCTTGTAGTCGGTGCGGTCCTGCCAGCCCTGCGACCGCTCGACGTTGCCGTAGAGCCGGAACGTCGCGGAGCCGATCGGGACGGCAGTCGCGGCGGCGAGGCGGCCGTTCGGAGAAGGAGCCGCCTGCGACGCTGCCCGTCGTCCCGGCGGTCGCCGACTTGGTGAAGACCTGGATCATGCCGGCGAAGGCCGCGACGCCGTAGAGCGTCCCCTGCGGTCCTTTGACGATCTCGATGTGGTCGATGTCGTTGATGTCGATCTGGGACAGCGACGGGTTGAACGGGCCGCCCACCGGCACGCCGTCCACCATGAAGAGGAGCGCGTCGAACTCCTTCAGGCCCCAGAGGCCGACGTTGGGCTGCCGGGGGCCGTTGTCACTGCCCATGCCGGTGTCGAGGCCGGCGACGTCCTGGAGCGCGTCGGCGAGGTTCGTGACGTTCTTTCGCCGGAGCTCGTCTCCGGTGATGACGGTGACGTCTCCGGGGATCTCCGTCTCCATCTCCGCGCCGCGCGTGGCGGAGACGACGATGCTTTCGGAGACGGGCGGCGGCGTCGGCGAGGGAGTCGGGGCCGGCGTCTGCGCGCCGGCGCGGGACGGCGAAGCGAGGAACGCGGCGCTCGAGAGCGACGCGCAAAGCAGAGATCTCCAACGCATGAGAATCCTTCCTTTCGTTCCGGTTGAACCAGGAGCGGGAAAGGAAGGCGCTCTAGATGCGAAGCGGGGAGGACTTCGGTCCGATGCCGGGGAGCTCGTCGAGGGTTTCCGGCGCCGGCTCGGCCACGGTGGAGGCGAGCTCGACGCGGTGGACAGCCGGAATCTCGAGGAAATCCGGGCGCGGGGCGTCTGCCGATTCGTCGGGCTCGCAGAGCGCGGCGAGAGCGCTTGGCGGAGCGAGCGCGGAGACTGGAATTCGCCGTTCGCGCGGCGCGAGGGCCTCGCGCGTACGCCACTCGCCGCCGACCCGGAAGATGCGTTCTTCGGGCGCCGCGGCGTCGGCGAGGATCTCGAACTCCGGGCTCACGTTCGCGATTCGCTCGGCGTCGGGTTCATCCTCGCGCCCGAAGCGAATCGCCAGGCGCGCGTGCGCCGTCGGAAGAGCGGGCACGCGCCATTCGGCGCGCCGGTCGCCGGGTTCGATCTCGGCCGTGACGCGGATCGGGAACGTTCGGCCGCCGTCGAGGGAAAGCACGAGCTCGCCCTCGTCGGTGCCTTCCAGTGTCGCTTCGGAATCCCAGGACGCCTCAATGACCGATCCGGGAAGGAGACGGTTGCCGGCCTCGGGAGCCGTGAGCCGGAGCGACTGGGCGGGGAGAGAGGCGGCTGCGAGGAGAAGGGAGGGAACGAGACCGCGCCGGAGGAGGTCGGGTCCGCGCACGTGCGGATGATATCGCCCGTCGGGGAGAGGAAAAAAGAAAAGGCGTGCCGGCGGTCCGGCACGCCCGAAGATCCCGTCTCGAACGGGAAGTTAGTTCTTCGCCTCCGGAGCCGGGGTCGGCTTGGGAGCGGTGTGATGCTTCTTCGAGGACTTGTGCTTCTTCGTGGTGGTCGTGGTCGTCGTCGTCGTCTTGGTCTCCGTGGACTTCGTCTCCGCCTTGGCCGCAGCCGCCGTCGGAGCCGGGGCCGGAGCGGACTGCGCGAAAACGCCCGCAGGCATCGCCGCGAGAACCGCCAGGGACGAGATCCGGAACAGGGCCTTCTTCATTGCTGATTCTCCTTTTCGCCGCGGGCTGAATGCCCGCGTGATTTTCACGAGGGCAAGAGTAGAGGCGAGCGAGTGAACGCAGCATGAACGCTGGAAGGCCTCGCGCGGCGCGCGAAAAGGCCGTCGCCGCCGGAGTGTCTCAGCCGAGCGCGAATCGAAGGAGACCCGCGGCGGCGCCCGCCGCGACGAGCCACAGAAGATCCACGCGGAAGACGAGCAGCGTGACGAGCGAGACGCCGCAGACGGCGAGCGCGAACGCGTCGCCGCCGGCGGGAAATCCTCCGGGAAAGAGCGCGGCCGCGCCGAAGACGAGCGCAAGATTCAGGATCACGCCGACGACCGCCGCCGTGATCGCCGAGAGCGCTGCGGAAAGCTTCCGGTGACCGCGCAGAACCTCGATGTAGGGCGCGCCGAGCAGGATGAACAGGATGCTCGGAAGGAACGTCGCGTACGTCGTCACGGCGGCGCCGAGGATGCGCGCTGCCGAGCGGCGTCATCGCCTTCGGGATGCCTCCACGCGGCCAGGAATCCGACGAACTGCAGGACCATGATGAGCGGGCCCGGCGTCGTCTCGGCGAGCGCCATGCCGTCCACGGCCTGCGCATGCGTGATCCAGCCGAAGGCGCCGGCGGCGGCCTGCGTCACGTAGGCGAGGACGGCGTATGCGCCGCCGAAGGTCACGAGCGCGGCCTGCGTGAAGAAGCGCGTACTCCCGGACGTGCAGGCTTCCCGGCCCGCGGAGAACCAGCAGAATCGCGAGCGGGAAAACCCAGAGCGCGAGTCCGGCCGCGGCGGTCGCCGCGAGCCGGCGGCGAGAGGCGGTGCGATCGCGTGACGGGGGAGACGTCGGCGCGCGGCTGATCTCCGGCGAGGCCGGGCAGCGCGAACCCGACCGCTCCGGCCGCGAGAACGATCAGCGGGAATGGCATGCCGAAGAGGAAGATCGCGAGGAAGGCCGCGGCCGCGATCGCGACGCCCGCCGGGCCGTGGAGGGCCCGCCGTCCGATCCGCCAGACCGCTTCGACGACGATCGCCACGACGACCGCCTTGAGCCCGGTGAGGACCGCCGCCGCGGGCGCGAGGCGGCCATAGAGGGCATAGAGAATCGAGAGCCCGAGCAGCAGGAAGGCCGACGGCAGGACGAAGAGGACCCCGGCGGCGAGCCCTCCGGGCGTGCCCTGCAGCCGCCAGCCGACGTAGGTCGCGAGCTGCTGGGCCTCGGGGCCGGGCAGGAGCATGCAGAAGTTCAGCGCGTGGAGGAATTCCTCTTCGGAGATCCATCGCTTCCGGACCACGAGGTCGCGATGCATGATCGCGATCTGGCCGGCCGGTCCTCCGAAGTTGATGAAGCCGAGACGCGTCCAGTAGCGGAGCGCCTCGCGGAAGGACGGCGCCGGCGGGGTCTCCGGCGGCATCACGCCGGCAAGGAACGATCCGCCCGGAACGATTCGTAGAGCCCGTCGAAGAGCTCGTACCCGCGTGCGAGGCGGTCCTCGTCGCTCGCGTGCGCGCCGAGCAGGCCCGCGAGGACCCGCTCGACGCCCGGCGTCTCGGGGCGGCCGAACTTCTCGTCCTTCAGATCGATGTCGTGCACGATCTCCGCGACCGGCGTGAGCGCCGGGTCCTTCAGGCCATGTCGGGAGACGAGCGTCTCGAACGTGCAGCCGCCGTCCGCGTGCGTGAAGTCTCCGCCGACCATGTCGAAGCGGATCTCGCCCATTCGGCGCGCGAGCGGCGGGATCGACGAAACGGAATCGCGCCTTCGGGTCGAGGAACCTCCGGATGAGCCAGGCGGAGGCAATCCGGTCGACCTTGATGCCGCGCCGCGTCGTCCAGATGGATCCGGCGCGGCGGCGCGAAGGGGCGGCGGTGTTCGCCGGTGGTTCGGGGGATCGCATGGTTTCCTCCAGCTCGGAAAGGCGCGCCTCGACGGCTTTGCGGCCTTCGGCGGCGAAGAAGTCCAGGCGAGCGATCTGGTCGATCCGGCGACGAACGCGAGCGACGAGGGCGGCGGATTCCGCGGGATCAGCTCCACGCGCCGCGCCTCGGGCAGGGTCGGAGAGCTCGGCGGCCAGGGCGGCGTAGTCCGCGTCCCGGTCACGGCGGAATCGCTCGCGGAGGGCACGGTCGGCCGCGGCGCCGGGGAACTCGGCGGCGCAGACGTGGGCTTCTCCTCCGCCGGCGACCGTCTCGCCCGCGATCCACTGGAAGTCCTCGAGACAATCGTCGCGGAAGGGGAGCACGTACACCGAGTTCTTCAGGGCCACAGCGCCCACGCGGGTCAGGCGCTGGCGGATCTTGGCCCGCAGATACAGCGGCTCGGGCGGGATCTGGTGGATGAGGAGATACCAGCGCACCGGCGCCGGGCGGGCGGACGGCTTTCGGGCGCGCTGCCGTGGCATGCGTTTTATATATCAGTTGCTATATTAATATGTCAACTGATAGCTTCGCTTAATGTCGCAGCGGATCCTTCTCATCAGCAACTCGACGCTCCATGGCCACGGGTACCTCGATCACGTCGAGAGCGCGATCCGCGGGTTGCTCCACGGCGTTTCACGCGTCCTTTTCCTGCCGTACGCGCTCTTCGATCGCGCGGCGTATTCGGCGAAAGCGCGGGCGCGGCTCGGCGCGATGGGATTCCGCGTCGACTCGGCGGACGACGCCGCGGATCCGCAGGAGGCCGTCGCGCGCGCCGAGGCGATCTTCGTCGGCGGAGGCAATACCTTCCGTCTGGTCGACGCGCTGTGGCGGCGCGAGCTCGTCGATTCGATCCGAGGCCGCGTCGCCGAGGGCACGCCGTACGTCGGGTCGAGCGCCGGCGCGATCGTCGCCGGCCCGAGTCTCAAGACGACCAAGGACATGCCGATCGTCGAGCCGCCCTCGTTCGAGGCGCTGGGGCTCGTGCCGTTTCAGATCAGCCCCCATTACCTCGATCCCGATCCCGCCTCGACGCACATGGGCGAGACGCAGGAGGAGAGGATCCTGCAGTTCCTGGAGGAGAACGACACACCGGTCGCGGGCCTTCGCGAGGGCGCGCACCTCGAGATCGCGGATGGCGGGGTGACGCTCCACGGCGTTGCGGGAGCGCGGATCTTCCGGCGCGGGCGGGTGCCCGTCGAGGCGCTGCCCGTCCGGCGCGTGGAGGAATTTCTGGAACCGCGATGACGTCCCACGAGACGTTGCTTCTGACCCGCGCCGACGTTGCGGCGCTCCTGTCGCCGGAGGACTGCGCGGCGGCGGTCGAGAGGGCCTTCCTCCTGCATGGACGGGGGAAGGCTCCGCCTCCGGCCTCGTTGGGCGTCGCGGGGAACGGGGGAGGATTCCACGTCAAAGCGGCGGCGCTCGATCTCGGGCGGAGCTACTTCGCCGCGAAGGTGAACGGCAACTTCCCGGACAATCCGCGCGACCGCGGCCTGCCGGCGATCCAGGGCGCGATCGTGCTCTGCGACGCCTCCGACGGGCGGCCGCTCGCGATCCTCGACTCGATCGAGATCACGATCTTGCGGACGGCGGCGGCGACCGCCGTCGCGGCGAAGCACCTCGCGCGGCCGGAGTCGGCGGTCCTGACGATTGCCGGCTGCGGCAACCAGGGGCGGGCGCACCTCGAGGCCCTCGCCCGCGTGCTGCCGATTCGGAAGGTGTTCGCCTGGGACCGCGAACCCGCCGCGGCGCGCCGGCTCGCCGGGACGTCGGGTGACGCCGGGCTCGAGATCACGCCCGCAGCGGATCTCGGCGGCGCCGTCCGCGAGAGCGACGTCGTCGTGACGTGCACGCCGTCGCGCGAGCCCTACCTCCGGCGCGAGGACGTCCGGCCCGGGACGTTCGTCGCCGCGGTGGGCGCGGACAATCCGCAAAAGCGGGAGCTCCGTCCGGGGTTCCTGTCGGCGGCGAAGGTCGTGGTCGATTCCCGCGAGCAGTGCGCGCAGGGAGGCGAGCTCCACCATGCCCTTCGCGAGGGCTCCTTGCGCCGGGGCACCCGAGCCGGCCGAGCTCGCGGAGGTCGTTTCGGGCGCCCGGCCCGGGCGCGTCGGCCCGGAGGAAATCACGGTCTTCGACAGCACGGGCGTTGCGCTCGAGGACGTCGCGGCGGCGGCGGCCGTGTTCGAGAAGGCCGTGGCCGAAGGCCGGGGAGCGCGGCTGGCGCTCGGCGGGTAGCCCTACTCGACCTGCGCGAGGAGCCGGCGCGCGCGGCTGCCGGGAGCGAAGCGAAGTTCCTTCAGCGCGCGAAGGGTGCGATCCGTCGGCGTGGGCGCCGCCGCGATCATCTTCGTCGTCCCGGGCCGCGATTCCCGAACGACGTCGAGCGGCACGCCGTCGGCGCCCACCGTGACGACGTAGCGTCCGCGGTCGCTCTTCGACAGCCCGACCTTCGCGCCGTTGAGAACGGCGGGGGCGAGGCCGCCATCGTCGAGAGCCGTGACGGTGAGTCGCGCCGGCGCGGTCCGGACGACGGACTCGTCGATCGCATCGAAGTTGGCCTCCGCCGGCGCTCGTCGCGTCTTCTCCTCGCTCGCCGCGCCCTCGCCTCCCGAGTCGCGGGCGCGCGCGGGCTTCGCCGCGAATTTCGGAGCGGGGGCCGGCGGCACGCCGGCAACATTGGCCGAGGCGGCGACCCGCTGCGTCTGGTCGGCGGGAGGCGCGGGAGCGGAGGCCGGCGCCTGGAGGGATGTCGCGAGAGCATCCGGCGGCGCGGCGGCGCGGTCCTTCGCCGAAGCCGTGCCGGTCTGCCGCTCGAGTGTCTTCGCCATCTCCTTCTTCGCCAGAGCATCGGCCATGGCGCCCGGCGGCGCCTGCGACGGGGTCGCGAAGGAAACCGGGATGCTCCGCGCGGCCCTCTGGCGTTCGACGAGGGACGCGCCCAGGATCACGGCGACGAGCGCGGCCGTGAACGCGCCCGCCCAGCGCAGGTCGATCCCGAACACGACGCCGAGAGCCGGGCGGCGGCGATTGGTCGTCTGGAGCCGGCGGAGGATGCGCGCGGAGAGGTCCGACGCGGCGGGCGAGGTGCCGGTCGTCCGGTAGTAGGCGAGCGTGGCCTCGAAGTCGGCCGCGGCCCTTCGGCATTCGTCGCAGTGCGCGCGATGCGACTCGAAGTGGGCCTTCTCGGCCTCGGAGAGCTCTCCGTCGTGCAGCCGCGAAAGGAACTCGAGCGACCGGGCGGGATGCGGGGCACGGCTCATCGCGAGAGGCTCCCGGCCTGGAGGAGCGGCAGCAGGATCGCCTTCAACTGGCCGCGCCCGCGGGCGATGCGCGACTTCACGGTTCCGACCGGGACGGCAAGCGAGACCGCGATCTCCTCGTAGCTCCACTCCTCGAGGTCGCGCAGTACGACCGGCATCCGAAACTCCGGCGGGATCTGACTCAGAGCCTCGGCGACGTGCCGGCGAGATTCGCCGGACCGCGCGGTCTGCTCCGGATCGGCCGCCTCGGCCGCGGCCTCGATCTCCGACGGATCGGCTCCCGAGAAGATTCTCCGGAATCTCGAGAGGCTTCGATAGCGGTTCTTGACGGCGTTGTCGGCGATCGCCGCGAGCCACGCGCGCGCGGGCGCGTCTCCGCGGAATCGATCGAGACCGCGATACGCCTTCAGAAAGACTTCCTGGGTCATGTCCTCCGCGTCCTGTTCTCCCACGGACCGCGCCATCCAGCGATGGACGGCCGCCGTGTGCCGGCGGACGAAATCCCCGAAAGCGGCCTCGTCGCCGCCGCGGGCGCGCCCGATCAACTCCTCGTCGGAGATCCCCTCCAGGGTCGCAGGCAACGGCCGCGGTTCGTCGAGCGACACGGGTTTCGTCCGCAACAGTCTACGAGACACCGGTGCCGGCTTAGCGGTTCCCGCGGCCTGGACTCGCGCCGGGGCGCGTCATAGGCTGCGCCGATGCGAAACCCGGTCCGCCGCGCAGCCGTCTCGCTCGCCGTGCTCGTTCTCGCCTCCTCCGCCGCCCTCGGCCAGAAGCCGCCGGAGACCCCGAAGCCTCCCGACGCTCAGTCGGCCTACGAGCCGCGCTCGGGCCCTGGCGCGGGGCAGAAGTTCCTGGAGAAGATGGCCGGCGACTGGGACGTGGCCAAGACGTTCTACCCGAAGTCCGGCGACCCCGTGAAGTCGAACGGCCGGGCTCATCAGGCGATGATCAACGAGGGGCGGTTCCTGCAGTCGGATTTCACGTTCGAGGGGCCTTCCGGAAAGACCACCGGTCTCGGAATCATCGGCTTCGAGCCGGAGTCGGGCTTGTTCACCAGCGTCTGGGTGGATTCCCGCTCCACGCGCATGTCGATGCGGCGCAGCGAGACGCCGTTCAACGGCGAGGAGATCGTGCTCTTCGGCAAGTCGCTGGACGAGGCCGCGGCGGCCGGGCGGCCGCGCTCGCGCACGTCCACGCATCTCGAGGACGGCGGGCGCCGCCTCATCCACAAGCAGTACGTCCCTGAGGCCGACGGCAAAGAGCGGCTCATCATGGAGCTGCTCATGACCCGGCGCTCGGTCGGCTCGTGACTCTCGCCCGCGGGACCTTCGAGGTGAAGACGACGCCGAGGGTGCCGGACGGCGAGCCGGAGGCGCTCGGGCGGATGTCTCTCGACAAGGTGTACCGGGGAGATCTCGAGGGCACGGGCCGCGGCGAGATGCTGACGGTCACGGCGAGCGTGGCGGGCTCGGCAGCCTACGTCGCCGTCGAGGTCGTTGGGGGAACGCTCGCGGGCCGCCGCGGCGGATTCGCGCTCCAGCATCGCGGCGTGATGACCCGCGGCGCTCCGGACCTCACGGTCACGGTCGTGCCCGACTCCGGGACCGAGGGCCTCGCGGGCATCTCGGGAAGGCTCGGAATCGAGATCCGGGACGGCAAGCACTTCTACGAGCTCGACTACGAGCTCCCCGCGGACAAATAAAACCTGGCGACCTAGGCGATCCCGGTCTTCAGCGCCGACTCCATCTTTTCGCAGAAAACGTCGATCTCGTCGGGCGTCGTGTAGACGTTCGGCGTGATCTCGCAGTCCGTTGAACTCCGGGTGGACGATCGGCGTCGTCATGATGCGGTGCTTGTCCCAGAGCCAGGCCTGGAGCTTCTCGGTGTCGAGGCCGTCGACGTGCACGAAGCCGATGCCGCAGGAGTCGCGTGTCGTTCAGCGGAGTCAGGATCTTGCACGCGCGCGCTCGCCGCGATGCAGCCGCATCGCCCAGCGGTCGCGCAGCCAGCGCAGCCGCGCGGCCTTGCGCTCCGCGCCGATGCCGCGGTGGAACAGCGATCGCGGCGGCGATGGCGTTGTGGTTGGCGGCCGGGTGCGTGCCGATCTCCTCGTACTTGCGGATGTTCTCGTCCATCGACGCCGGCGCCGCCATGAGCGGCCAGATCGACTTCTGCTTCGCCTTGCGGACGTAGAGGAAGCCCGTCCCGATCGGCGCGAAGAGCCACTTGTGGAGGCTCGTCGCCGTAGTAGTCGCAGTCGAGCTCGTCGCGGCGTGAACGGGAAATGCGCGAAGGCGTGCGCGCCGTCCACGAAGACCTCGATCCCGCGCTCGCGCGCCAAGGCGCACGATGTCGCGCACCGGGAGGATCTGGCCGGTCAGGTTCGTGATGTGCGTGACCTCGATGACGCGGGTGCGCGGCGTGATCGCCTGGCGGAATCGCTCGACGACGTCGGCCGACGACGGCGGCGGCACGGGGAACGAGATCTGCTTCAGCGACGATGCCGTCGCGCCGCGCGCGCTGCTCCCAGGTCGTGATCATGCGCGGGTAGTTCTGGTTCGTGTAGACGACCTCGTCGCCGGGCTTCAGGTCGATGCCGAGGATGAGCGTCTCGAGCGCCTCGGAGGCGTTGCGCGTGATCGCCATCTCCTCGGGATCGCAGCCGAACTCGGCCGCGAGCTCGCGCCGGCCGACTCGATGCGCGGCTCGAGCACGGTCCACATGTGGTAGACGGGCATCTCGTTGGAGAAGCGCAGGTCCCGGATCATCGCGTCGAGCACGTGCGCCGGCGCGGGGCTGCAGCCGCCGTTGTTCAGGTTGACGAGCGTCCGGTCCACGTCGAACGCGCGGGCGATCTGCGACCAGTACGCTTCGTCGCCGGCGAGCTCGGCGGCGTCCGGTCGCCGGCTCTGCGCGACGCCTCGGCGAGCGCCGTTCCCGCGTCGGCGCGGAATACCGGCGAGCGAGCGCGGCGGAGAGCCCGGCGCCGAGACCGGCGAAGCAGGGCGCGGCGGTCGAGCGGCATGACGCCTCCTGTTCGGAACGCTTTCGGCGTGATTCTATCCGCGCCCGGCGGTGGCTTCGACCTCGCCCGTGATCAGCCGCGCCCCGCGCTGCTAGGTCGACGTAGGACCAGGCCCACTCCAGGACATGACGATGAGGCGGTTGCGGAAGCCGATGAGGTAGAAGATGTGGACGAAGCACCAGAAGAGCCAGGCCGGATAGCCCGGAGAAGCGGAGCCACGGCAGGTCGGCGACGGCGGCCGAGCGCCCGATGACCGCCAGGTTGCCGATGTCGCGGTAGCGGAAGGCGAGCGGCGGCCGACCGGCGATCGCGAGCCGGACGTTGAGCGCGGCGTGGCGCCCCTCCTGCATGGCGGGCTGCGCGACGCCGGGGAGCGGCTCGCCGTCTGGGCTGGGTGAAGCGCGCGAGATCGCCGATGACGAAGATCTCCGGATGGCCCGGGATCGAGAGGTCGGGCTCGACGACGACGCGGCCGGCGCGGTCGAGCGGCACGCCGAGCGAGCGCGCGAGCGGCGACGCGAGCGACGCCGGCCGCCCAGAGGACGGTCCCGGCGGCGATCCGGTCGCCGCCCACGACGACGCCGTCGGGCGTCGATGTCGGTCACGGCGGCGCCCGTCGCGGACCTCGACGCCCAGCGCGCGAGCTCCGCCCGGGCCTTCCGCGAGAGCTCCTCGGGAAAGGCCGGGAGGATGCGCGGCCCGGCCTCGACGAGGACGATGCGGGCGTCGCGCGGGTCGATCGACCGGAAGTCGAACGCCGAGCACGTGCCGCGAGATCTCGGCGATCGCGCCGGCGAGCTCGACGCCCGTCGGCCCGCCTCCGACGAGGACGAAGGTCAGCAGCGCGCGGCGCCGCCCGGGATCGGTCTCGCGCTCGGCCTTCTCGAAGGCGAGGAGGATGCGGCGGCGGATCTCGAGCGCGTCCTCGAGCGTCTTCGAGCCCCGGCGCGTTCGCCTCCCAGCTCGTCGTGGCCGAAGTAGGCGTGGCGCGCGCCGGCCGCGACGATCAGGTAGTCGTAAGGCGAGCCGGCCGTCGGCGAGCACCACCTCGCGCGCCGCCGCGTCGATGCCGACCGCCTCGGCGAGAAGGACGCGGGCGTTCGCCTGTCGGCGCAGGATCGAGCGGATCGGGTACGCGATGTCGCCGGGTGAGAGGGCGGCCGTCGCGACCTGGTAGAGGAGCGGCTGGAAGAGATGATGGTTGCGGCGATCGACGACGGCGACCTCGACCGGGGCTGCGTCCAGCGCCGCGGGCCGCCGGCGAGACCGCCGAAGCCGGCGCCGAGGATGACGACGCGCCGCGCCTTGGCCGCGGGTCGGTTTGCGCTCACCCTTCCAATCTACTCCGGCGGGCGGGGTAGAATCGCGAGCTCTCATGTCCACCGCGACGACCGGCAAGCTCCTCTTCCGAAAGGTCGAGAAGGCGCTCGAAGCGATCGAGAGCGCCTCGGATCCTTCCTCGACCATCACGCAGACCGCGTCCGCCGTCCTCGAGCAGTTCTCGGACGCGCTCGGCGTGCGGGGCGGCCGGCTCTACGAGCACCGCGACGGGGGTTACGAGCTCGTGCGGACCTTCGGCGGCGTGCCGGCCGTCGCGCCCGGCCTCTTCATCCCCTCGAACTACGGGCCCATCGAGCGGGTGGTGGACGAGGGTGTCGTCGTCATGGACGCGACGACGCCGGGGGTGGATACGGAGCTCGAAAGGCGCCTCGGCGCCGAGCGCTTCGCCGCGATCGCCGTGGGCGACGACGAGTACGTCATCTCCTTCACCGTCGAGCCGCACGCGTCGGAAGAGGACCTCCTCGCCGCGCTCGGGATCCTGCGCCACGCGGTGGACCAGAAGCTCCGGCAGAGTCGGTACGTGTCGGCGCTCAAGGAAGCCCGCAGCATCCAGATGTCGATCCTCCCGAAGCGCGCCCTACGGCGCGGGGACATCGAGATCGCGGGATTCACGACGCCGGCGGAGCTCGTGGGCGGCGACTACTTCGACTTCATCCCGGTCTCCGACCGGATCCTCGGGATCGCGATCGCCGACGCTTCCGGCCACGGCCTGCCGGCCGCGCTCCAGGTGCGCGACGTATACACGGGACTCCGCATGGCGGTCGAGCGCGACTTCAAGATCACGCGCACCGTCGAGCGCCTGAACCGGATCATCCATCAGTCGCGCCTGACGACGCGGTTCGTCTCGCTCTTCTACGGCGAGATCGAGGACAACGGAAGCCTCATGTACGTCAACGCCGGGCACCCCCACCCTCTGCACTTCCACGGCACCACCGTCACGCCGCTCGTGCAGACGGGACTCGTGCTCGGGCCCTCGGAGAAGGCGACCTACAGCCGCGGATACCGCCGCCTCGACCAGGGCGACGCTCTCCTGCTCTACACCGACGGCATGATCGAGGCCCACGGCCCGGAAGGCGAGGAGTTCGGCGTCGGCCGGCTCATCAAGGACTTCCTCGACCTGCGCGACCTCCCTCCGGACGAGATCGCGCGGGCGCTGATCAAGCGCGTGGGCGAGTGGGCCGGCGGCGGAGAGCCGGAGGACGACCGGACCGTCGTAGTCCTCAAGCGGCACACCGAGGCGTTTCCGACCGAAGTGTCGCGGCCGAGCGGCGAGATCAAGCCGTCGTAGGGGCGCGGCTCACTTCAGTCCCTCGACAACGTAAAGGTCCGTCTGCCTTCGCACGAAGCTATAGACGTAGCCCGCCCCGTCCGGAGTCACGGACAGCCAATCGATTGCCGACACGCCGACCGGATCCGGCGGCGGAATCGCCTTCCACGGCTCGCGCTTCCCCGTAGCCGGATCGAGCAGAAAGACCTGCGCGGGAAGCGGCGCCGGGCGGACCACGTACATCTCCCGGCCGTCCGCCGTCCAGCCCGAGCAGTACTCGTCGGGCCGCATGCCCGGAACGGGCCGCGGGTCGCCGCCGGAGATCTGTTGGATGAGGGGCCGAAACAGCGCATCGCGCACGACGACGCGACCGTCTGACGAGATCTGGGTCTTGCCATCGATCCCGCGCGGCGCGATGCCCTCGCGCGTCATGGGCCGTGCGGATCCTCCGAGGAGATCCTGCACGTACATCCTCGGCTCTCCGCCGTGGCTCGTGGCCCCGAAGACGAGCAGCCTGCCGTCGGGCGAAAAGCCCCCGGTCTCGTAGCCCAGATCGGCCGTGGGAAGCTCGCGCGGCTCTCCCGTGCCCGTGGGGAGAAGAATGACCTTCTGATCGGGAGTCCCGAGGCGAGCCATCGTCGCGATCCACCGTCCATCCGGTGAGAGGTCGAACGCGCTCCCCTGGCCGACGTGCACGGGCGTCGAGCCGTCCATCCCGCGCAAGTACACGCCGTGCTCCTCGCCGCCGCCTTCGGCGTACTCGTTGATTACGACGTTGCCTCCGTTGCTCGCGAGGGCGCTCGGGAGAGACCCGTCGAGCCAGGAAAGGTTCCTTTCCCCGCTTTCGCCGGGCGCCTTGCCATAGGTCTCCCGAACGCGGTGCACCGACGAGAGCAAGATGCGGCCGTCGCGGGCCGCGTCGGCGATTCTCCATTCGCCGGGAAGAGCCCAGACCAGACGCTCGCGGCCCGAGAGCGAGACGGCTCGCAGGTCGGCGCCCGCGTACCAGATCTCGCCCCCGTCCGGCGACCAGGCGAGCGAGCTCGCGTCGGACCGCACGAGCTGTCGCTTGTGCCCCTCGCGGTCGACGACTGAAATCCAGCCGCCAGTTTCATCTCCCGGAACCGGGTAGTCGAAAAACGCGATTCGAGAGCCATCGGGTGAAACCCGCATCATTCCAATCGATCCAGGAGTCACGTACAAGACTTTCCCGATCGGAAGTTCCATGCGCGTCTTCCCGCCGACGAATCTCACGACGGCGAGTCCCCGACCGTCGGGTGTCCAGTCCGCAGCGATGACGTCCTCGACCAGCTCCTTAGGCGCGCCTCCGGCGAGAGGGACGCGCGCGAGCGTTCCTCCGACATCGAGATAAGTGGCCCCGAGGGGAGACGATGCGTTCGTGAAAAGCGCTATCTCCCCGGAGGAGGACACGCCGGCGAGAGCGGCGCCCGGGACGAGCACGCGGGATTCCTTGCTACCAATGCGTGTTGTCGAGATTTCGAACGGTGCGCCGTTCCACGTGGCGCTGTAGACGACCGTCTGACCGTCCGGAGCGAAGCGAGCGGCGCTGCATCTATCCACGCCGAAACGTCAAGTCCGTGACCGTAGGTGTCGAGGGACGAGAGAAAGACTGTGTGGAGCCAAGCTCCGATGGCAAGACCGGCGGCGAGGGCGGCGACCGCCGCCGCCAGGGCCCGTCGGGGAGTGGAGACCGCGGTGCTTCGCGGTCCGGCGGCGGGTGAAGGTGTCGCGGAGAGTGCTTCGAGATCGAAGGCGATGTCGCTGGCCGACTGGGAATCGCCGCTCGGGATTCTTCTCGAGGCAGTGGCGGACGATGCGCTCGAGACCCGGGCGAGATGCTCTGGTTCGTCGACCGAGAGCTCCGGCGGGTCCTCCTTGAGGATCGCCGCCATCGTCTCGCCGGCCGAGTCGCCGCGAAACGCGCGCTCGCCCGGAGAGCATCTCGTAGAGGATCGCGCCGAAAGCGAAGATGTCGCGTCGGTGCATCGGCCGGCTTCGCCTCGACCTGCTCGGGCGACATGTAGCCGAGCGTCCCCATGACGATGCCGGGCTCGGTCCGCCGTCGGGCAGGTTCGCTGGCGTTGGCAGAGCCTTCGACCTGCGTCAGCTTGGCCAGGCCGAAGTCGAGGATCTTGATGCGGCCGTCCTTCGTGACGAAGAGGTTCTCGGGCTTCAGGTCGCGGTGGACGATGCCCTTCTCGTGCGCGGCGGCGAGGCCCTGCGCGATCTGATCGCGTAGTCGATCGCCTTGCGCGACGAGAACGCGGCCCGCCGGCGAGCTCGGCACGCAGGGTCTCGCCCTCGAGCAGCTCCTGCACGACGTAGGGCGCGCCTTCGTGCGTCCGACGTCGTAGACGATCATGATGTTCGGGTGGTTCAGAGCGCCGGCGGCCCGCGCCTCCTGCTCGAAGCGCTGGAGTCGGTCCGGATCGTAGGCGACGGAAGATGGCAGGACCTTGATGGCGACGTCGCGACCAAGGCGCGGGTCCTTCGCGCGATAGACCTCGCCCATTCCGCCCGCGCCGATGGCAGAGAGGATCTCGTAGGGCCCGAGGCGCGCGCCGGCCGGTAGCGTCATCGCGCCGACTTCTCGCGCATCTGCCGTTCGAGCTCGCCGCCCCAGCCGAGCACGAGATTGATCTGCGTGACGGGGGCCACCGGCTGCGCGCTTTGGATGAGCATGAAGTGTTTGTCGTCCGGCGTCACTTCGTAGTAGCGCCCGGAATCGAAGCAGTTGCACGGGAAGAGGAGCTCCGGCCGGCCGACCGCAGAGCGAAGGACCGGTGTCTACCGTGACGCGCATCAGCCGGTCGGCTTCGAAGAAGAAGAGCTCCTTTCCGTCTCGGGACCATTCGGGCCGGGCGCCCCCTTCTGTCGAGACCTGCCACTTGCCGCCGGGACCCGGGAATGGGACGGAGGTAGATCTCGCTCCGGCCGGACTCGTTCGACTCGTAGGCGATCCAGCGGCCGTCACGCGAGAACTCGCCGAACCATTCCCGGAAGGACGTACTCACGAAAGGATAGGGCTTGCGGTCCCCTCCAACGGGGAGAATCCAGAGTCCATGCCGGTCTCCGGATCCTGCTCGTCGAACGACAGGAAACGGCCGTCGGGGGACCACGACGTACCGAACCGCCAGTTCTTGCCGCTCATCAGGAGCTCTTCCGGACCGCTCCCGTCCGCAGGCCGCCAGTAGAGGCCGTAGAGACCGTTTCGCAGCGAGGTGTACACGACCCGTCTCCCGTCGGGCGTCCAGAGCGGGTCGCGGTTGTCGTTGTCGAACGTCAGCCGCGTGAGGGTCCCGCGGTCGAGGTGGTAGATCCAGATGTTCCAGCTCGGGGCCTCGACGGTCATGGCGATCTCGCGTCCGTCCGGCGAAAGAGCGAGATCTTCGTAGGCGCTCGCGTCCGCGGTCACTGTCGTCGAAGACGCCTTTCCGGTCCGCCATCACGATCCGCCTCTTGACGACCGTGCGCTCTCCGGCGACGTAGGCGAGCACACCGTTTCTCGAAACGGCAAACTGTTCGATCCCGGACGCCGAGTCCGGCATCACGCTCTCGACGACCTGGAAACGGCTGGCCGAGGAGCTTCAGGCCGTGAGGATCGAACGGCGCTGCCAGGATGGCGCCGGCGCGGCCGAAGACGATGAATCCGGGCTCGACGTAGCGAGGGTTCGTACCCTGCGAAATGATCGTCCGCGACTTCCCCGTCTTCAAGTCGAGGACGCGATGTGGGCCTGGCTCGCTTGAAACCCTCCGAGGCTCGCGAAGAGAATCCCCGTCTCCGCCCGGAAGGGACTCGAGTTCCATGAGTTCGCCGCGCGACACATCCGGCTTGACGATCTCCTCGCACTTCCCGCCCGAAGGCGCCTGCCCGAATCAGGCTCCCGCTCGGCGACGAAACGAGGATGCTTCCGTCGTCGGCCCACGCAGCGCCTCCCAGTCCCGAAGCCGTCGTGTCGCAAACCGGCTGGGCCGCTCCGCCGGTCACGGCCATCTTCTGGACTCTTCCTCCGACGACGTACCCCAGCCACTGACCGTCGGGAGAAAAGAACGGCGCCGTCGCGCCTTCGGTATCGGGAATCTCTCTTGCTGCGAAAGAGCCGAGGGAACGCACGTAGAGCGCGCTCGATTCCGGACTCCTTCTTTGCAACGTAAGCGATCTCCGATCCGTCCTTCGACAACGCGAGGTTCGGCAGATCTTCGACCAGAATCGCCTGGCCCTTCGGGAGGACGACGTTCAACGCGGACCACCGAGTCCCCGGCCGATCGACGGTGACGCATCGCGGCGATCCCCGCGAAAAGCGCGGCCCCGAGCGCCATCCCGGCCAACACCGACCACACAATCCGTCCCCGTCCGGTGCCCACCGACGCCGCTCCCGCGGCCATCTCGGGTCGGATACCGATCAGGCTCGTGGGAGAGTCTTCCAGCGCTATGCGGGCTTCTCCGACGTCGCGCAGCCGTCGCTTCGGGTCCCGCTCGAGACAGCGTTCGAGCAGCCGACGGATCGCCGGGGGCGTTCCGGCAGGCAAGGTTGCCCAGTCGATGTCTGCCCGCAGCACCGCCGCCAGCGTGTCGGATACGGTCTCGCCGTGGAAGAGGCGCCCGGCCCGTGAGCATCTCCCACAGCACGCAGCCGAACGCCCAGATGTCGGAGCGCTTGTCGGCCGGCCTTCCGCGCGCCTGCTCCGGCGACATGTACGCTGCCGTCCCAAGGATCACCCCCGCCTGCGTCGCCGCCGCCGTGATCGTCGGCGAGCGGGTCATGTCTGGTGCCGACGCTCCCGTGACCGGATCGAGCGCCTTCGCGAGCCCGAAGTCGAGCACCTTGACCTTGCCGTCGGGCGTCACCTTGACGTTGGCGGGCTTCAGGTCCCGGTGCATGATCCCTTTCTCGTGCGCGACCTCGAGGGCATCCGCGATCTGCCGCGCGATCGCGAGGGCCTCGTCCACCGGGATCGGCCCGGCCGCGATCCGCTCCGCGAGCGTTTCGCCCTCGACAAGCTCGAGCACCAGCGCCTCGACGTCGCCGGATTTCTCGACCCGTAGATCGCTGCGATGTTCGGATGATTGAGCGACGCCAGGACCTGCGCCTCGCGCTCGAACCGCGCCAGACGCTCGGCGATCTTCCGCCACCGCCTCCGGCAAGCACCTTGATCGCGACGTCCCGATTGAGCTTGCTGTCGCGAGCCCGATAGACCTCGCCCATCCCGCCCGCGCCGATCGCACCAAGGATCTCGTAGGGCCCGAGGCGGGAGCCCGTAGCGAGCGGCATTTGTGCGGGGATTCTACGCCGGGCCGGGCGATGCTCTTCGGAAGTACTCCGCCGTGACCTGGAGGCCTTTCTCGAGCGGCGTCCACTCGGGCAGGGAGAAGTCCCGCCGGACGGCTGAGCCGTCGAGCACACTCCGCTGCTGCTCGCCTGCAGACGGCGGCGCGTGTGGCGCCGCGGCCGTGTAGTGGAACTCTTTGGCCAGCACCTCGAACAGCCTGTTCACCGAGGTCTCGATGCCCGTCCCGAGGTTCCACGTTCCGCTGCGGTCGGTCTTCACCGCGGCCGCGGCCGCGCGCGTCAGGTCGTCCACGAAGACGTAGTCGCGGGTCTGCTTTCCGTCGCCGTTGATCTTGATCGCGCGGTGGCCGAGCATTCCTTCCGAAAAGATCGCCACGACGCCGGCCTCGCCCGTGCCGTTCTGTCCGGGGCCGTACACGTTGGCGTACCGGAAGACCTGTGTCTGGAAGCCGTGGACGACGCGGTAGTAGTGGAGGTACTTCTCGATCGAGAGCTTCGCGCATCCGTACGGCGAGATCGGGTTCGTCGGATGGGACTCGGGCGCCGGACGGCCGCCCTCCGGCTCGCCGTAAAGGGCGCCGCCGGTCGAGGCGAAGAGCACGCGCCGCGACTCCGCGCGCCGGCACGCCTCGAAGAGCTTGAGCGATCCGAGGACGTTGGCGCGCGCGTCGAAGACCGGGTCCGAGACGCTGTGCCGGAGGTCGATCTGCGCCGCGTGATGCGACACGAAATCGATCTTCTCCTCGCGCAGCAGCGGCTCGAGGTCGGCTTCGGCGATGTCGGCCTGGACGAAACGCGCGCTCGCCGGGACCTTCTCGCGCTTGCCGGCCGAGAGATCGTCCACGACGACGACGCGATGACCGTCGGCGAGGTGGCGCGCCGCCATGCGCGACCCGATGAATCCGGCCCCGCCGGTGACGAGAATGTTCATAGACTTTCGATCGCGACGCCATGATAGCCGAACGCACGCCGGACCCTCGGCTCCGTTTCGATCCCGCAGACCTCGCGCGGCGCGAGCCCGACCGCGCCTTCTTCCGGCGTTCGACGACCGCCGTCGCACGGGATCTCGTGGGCGCCTGGATCGCGCGGCGGTATCGGGGCCGATGGTATGGGGCGCGGATCGTCGAGACGGAGGCGTATCTGGGCCCGAAGGATCGCGCGGCGCATTCCTGGAACGGGCGCCGGACCGCCCGCGTCGCGCCGATGTACGCCGACGGCGGCCACCTGTACGTCTTCTTCGTCTACGGGATGCACTTCTGCGCGAACGTCGTGACGCGGCGCGAGGGCGTACCCGAGGCCGTGTTGATTCGCGCGGCCGAGCCGCTCGCCGGCTCTCCGGCGCCGGGACGTCTGCTCTCCGGGCCGGGCCGGCTCTGCGCGGCGCTCGGCATCACGACGCGGGACAGCGGGCAGGATCTTCTGGACGAGGACAAGGGCAGGAGCTCTGTCCGGATCTTCCGCCGCGCCGGACGGCGTCCGCGCCTCGCCGTCGCGACGCGCATCGGCGTGGACTACGCGGGTGACGCGGCGGCCTGGCCGCTGCGCTTCTACGACGCGGATTCCGAGGCCGTGTCCCGGCGTTAGCGTGGCGCCTGGGCGGCCGCGCCGTCGCGGATGGCACGGTCAATGAGCTTCCAGAGGGCCGCTTCGGCTTCCTTCTCGAGCGCGTCCTCCCGGCGGTCGAGATCGCGCTCGACGGTTTCGAGCTCTCGCTGCCGCTTCGAGACGTCGGCCTGGCGCCGCTCGATGTCCCGCTCCTCGGCTTCCGCCTTCGAGTCGGAGGACGACGCCTGCTCGCTTTGGTTCTCCAGGCTCTCGCGGGCGCTCTCGAGCCGCTCCTGCCGCCGGTCGAGCGCCTCCTCCTCGCGATCGAGCGCCTCCTGGCGACGCTGGAGCGCGCTCTGCTCAGGCTCGAGATCGCTCAGCCGATCGAAGCAGGCCACGGCCTGGTCGAGGATCTTCGGGTCGCGGATGACGTAGCGCGATCCCGAGCGCCGCACCCAGAGGAAGTCCCCTCCGTACGCATCGCGGAGGGCCTCGAGCTGGTCGATGGACCCGTCCATGCTGACGAAGTGCCCGCGCGAGAGCGCGTAGGAGTCGCGGGTCGCAGACTTGGGCGCCGCGGACACGACCTGCGAGGCGGACAGGGCGAGGACGAGCGCTCCGGACGTCATGATGTTCATGCCGGTCAGACGTCTGGCGGCGGACCAGGTTACGCGGGCGCGGCCGGAATCAGTGGGGCATCGTCGTGAGCGGCTCGTCTCCGGGCCGGGCCGTCGCCACGACGGCGTTCTTTCCGCCGCGCTTGGCCCGGTAGAGCGCCGAATCGGCCTTCTCGACGAGCTCCTTCTTGCTCGAGGCGTCGTTGGGATAGGCCGCGAGGCCGATCGACACGGTCACGCGGATGACGTCTTCGCCCTCCGGCGGGCGAAAGAGCCGCTCGTCGATCCGGCGGCGGATGCGCTCCGCGACGTCTGCGGCGACCTCCGTCGGCGTCTCGGGCAGGATGACCGCGAACTCCTCGCCGCCGTAACGCGCCACGAGGTCCATGTCGCCGCGGACTTCGGATCGGATCTCCACCACGATGCGCTCGAGAATCGCATCGCCCACGGGATGCCCGTAGCGGTCGTTGACGGCCTTGAAATCGTCGATGTCGAGCATGAGGACCGAGAGCGGCCGTCCCTGGCGGTCGGCGCGGCCGAGCTCGCGCTGCAACGTCTCCTGGAAGTGGCGGTGGTTGTAGGCGCCGGTCAGGCCGTCGCGGATGCTCTGTTCCTTCGCGTCGCTGTAGCGGCGCGAGTTCTCGATGGCCGTAACCGCCTGGTTCGCGAAGATCTCGAGCGCCTGGATCGTCTCGAGGGTCGGCGCCTGGCCGCTGCGCGGCTCGTCCACGGAGAGGCAGCCCACGAGGCTGTCGCCCGAGTGGAGCGGAATGAAGAGCATGTCGTAAGGGCGCCAGCCGTTGGAGATCGCGCGCCCCCGACGGGCCGTCACGACGTCGAAGCGGGTGAGCTCGCCCGTGGTCCGCTCGCGTACGAAGTAGGACTTCGAGACACGGTGGCGCTCGGTCCAGTGCCGCGTCAGCTCCGACGCCGGCACCTCCTGTCCCTGGATTTCCGCCCACCGGTGGTCGAGGCCGTACTGCGCGCGGCGCACGAAGAGGTCGCGCTCGGGGACGTAAAGCGAGAGGAGCACCGCGTCGAAACCGAGGCTCCGGCCGACCGCCGAAACGATCGACTGGAAGAGGTTGTCGGGAGTCAGGTGCCGCTTCACCTCGTTGGAGATCTCGAGGATCTGGCCGAGCGTCTCGGCCCGCTCGCGGTTGCGGATCGAGAGCTCCTGCACCTGCGCGCGGACCGCGCGATCCTGGAGAACGAGAGCCATCTGGCCCGCGAGCGCCCGCAGCGAATTGACGGCCGAAGGCGTCTGGAGCGCGGCGTAGGAGCTCTCGAGGACCAGGAGACCGGTGTGCAGCTCGTAGGTCGAGAGCCGGGCGACGAGCTGGTGCCGCGTCGTGGGGGAGAGCGCGACCTCGCGCTCGCCGCCCGTCAGCGGCCAGACCGACTCGGCCGTGACGTCGAGGACCTCGTCGAGTCGCCGGCGCTTCACCCACTCGCGGATCTCCTGCCGGCCGACGGTGGCCGATCCCTCGAGGTGGATCTCGATCGCGTCTTCGGCATCGTCCAGCCACTCGACGAACGCCATGCCCTCGACGGGAAGGAGCTTGCGGAGGGCCTCGAAGGTCCGCCGGTAGCGGTCCGGCCGCGCGCCGAGCGAGAAGATGTTCGAGATCTCGCGCATCACCTCGAGCTCGCGATTCTCGCGCGCGACGCGCGCGTACTTTTCCTCCATGGAGGAGAAGCCTCGCAGCACGAAGGACGTGAGCACGACGGGAAAGAACGCGAGCAACAGGCCCAGCACGCCGTAGTGGCCGTACGTCAGGATCTCGAGGACGACGATCGGCACGACGAGCAGGAGCGCCACGAGCTGGAAGAGGCCCATTCCGAGGAGGCGTTCCGTCGGCACGAGCCGGCCGAGCTCGAGATAGCCGAAGACGAGCAGCGTGTTGATGAAGTAGAAGGCGAGGAGGACCATCGCGGCCGCCACGGCCACGGCGATCGGGCCCGTCGGCGGCTGCGCGAGGGCGTGAAAGAAGCGTGCCGCGAGGCCGTAGGACAGCGCGAGCTGGGAGAGGTCGAAGGCGATCGAGAGCGTCAGGCGCCGGGTTCGCCGAAGGAACTTCGCCAGCAGGTCGGCGGCGACGCAGACGAGGATCGTCGCCCCGGGGGAGTCGAAGAGGAGGACGACCGGGACGAGCGCCGCGGCCTCCAGGCCGAGGAAGTTGCCCGCGTAGCGCACGCGCAGGCGGAATGCGAGGGTCGCGAGACCCGTGAAAAACGCGAGCTCGAGAAAGCGCCCCGACGGGATCGACGGGAGCTCGAGGAGGAAGAGGAGCGCCGCCGAGCCGACGACGGCGATCTGGAGGATCCGGAACGCCTGCTCGCGCCGGCCAGTGTCGGAGGCGGGCGCGGCGGTCATGACCGGCGCGGGAGTACCCGAGGTGTCACTTTTTCGCCTTCCAGCGGATGACGCCGTCTTTCAGGAACTTCTGGAAGATCATGAGGACCTCGAGCTCTTTGATCGGCGAGATCTTCATGATCGACTTGACGTCCCACTGCCCGTTGATGCGCGAGAGAACGAATCCTTCGTGCGGCGAGAACGTGCGGTCGGTGACCTCGGAGATCGAGATCGCGAGCTCCGGAATCTTCTCGCCCTTGATTCCGTCCTTCTCGAGGCTCCCCTTGATGATGCGCTCGGCGTCCCGGATCCCCTCGGCGGCGCGGCCGTCCGAGGGGTTCAGGTCCGAAGCGACCTTGAACATGCGGTAGGCCGTCTGCGGATCCTGCTTGAGCGAGGCGAGGCCGCGCTGCAGGAAGTGTTCCACCTCGTTCCGCCGCGATCGCGACGCCTCCCGCCACCGCGCGCTGCCGCGCGACGGCGCCTTCGACCAGGGCCATCGAGCCGCCGCGCAGTCCCTCGAAGACGAGACGCGCAACGTTGAACTCGGCGTTGTGCGTCTGCAGGGCGATCTCCTCGATCGTGCGCTGGCCGTCGATGTACGGCACGATGAGCTTCTCCTGCTCCGCTCAGCGTGTCGAGGTTCAGCGGCTTCACGATCCGCGGGACGATCTGGTTGTCGGGAATCTCGACGCGGATGCGCTTCCAGTCGTCCTAGCGGCGCAGGCCCTCCATGATGATGCCGGTCACGTCGAGCGACAGCGGCACCATCTTGAGCTCCGGCAGCTCGCCGTCCACGAACTCGAAGTTGCCTTCCGTCCAGAGGAAGACGTCGTAGATCGACTCCTCGGCCTTCTTGCGCATCAGGCGCAGCAGGTCGGTCTCGGAGATCGCGTTGATCATCACGAGGATCTTGCCGAGGAGGATGTTCGACTCTTCCTGGACCTCCATGGCCATCTTCAGCTCCTCCTCGGTGATGTATCCGTGGGAGACGAGGAAGTGGCCGAGGTACTCGCGCTGGTCGGAGGAGGAGGAGGAGTTGATCCGGCCGCCCTGAAAATAGACGCGTTTTTCGACGCCGCGTCCTTCGATGAGCAGAGTCCCGGTTTTCTGCCCGAGGGACAGCCATTGAAGCAGCTCGGAGAGCTGCATCGTGTTCAGATTGCCGCTGATTCCCACTCGATTGTCCGGAACGGATCTATTTTAGCCGAAAAGAGATCCGGCCACCCGCCCGGGGCGGGAGGGGCTATTCGGAGGGCGGGTTGTAGGAGGCGATCCCGGTCACGGCCTCGCCGATGATCAGGGTGTGGATGTCGTGGGTCCCTTCGTAGGTGTACACGCTCTCGATGTTGGCGAGGTGCCGGAAAACGGGGTACTCGTTGACCACGCCGTTGGCGCCGAGAGTCTCGCGGGCGAGTTTCGCGCACTCCCGCGCCACCCAGACGTTGTTGCGCTTGGCCATCGACACGTGATGCGGGCGCATGGTCTTGGCGTCCTTCATGGAGCCGAGTTTCCAGGCGAGCAGCTGCGCCTTCGTGATCTCGGTGATCATCCAGGCCAGGCGCTCCTGCACCAGTTGATGAGCGGCGATCGGTCGGTCCTGCCACTGCTTCCGGCTCTTGGAGTAGTCGAGAGCGGCGCGGTAGGTCGCCATGGCGCTGCCAATGGCGCCCCACGCGATCCCGTAGCGCGCCTGCGTGAGGCAGGAGAGCGGGCCCTTCAGTCCCTCGACGGCCGGGAGAATCGCATCGCCCGGAATGCGGCAGTCCTCGAAGGCGAGCTGCGACGTGACCGAAGCGCGCAGCGACATCTTGCCCTTGTGCTCGAAAGTCGAGAAACCCTTCGCGCCCTTCTCGACGAGGAACCCGCGCACGACGCCGTCGAGCTTCGCCCAGACGACAGCCACGTCGGCGATCGAGCCGTTGGTGATCCAGGCCTTCGCGCCGTTCAGGACGTAGCCCGAGCCGTCCTTCTTCGCCGTCGTCCGCATCCCGGCGGGATTCGAGCCGAAGTCGGGCTCGGTCAGGCCGAAGCAGCCGATGGCCTCCGCCTTCGCGAGCTTCGGGATCCACCGGTCCTTCTGTTCCTTCGAGCCGAAGGCGTAGATCGGGTACATGACGAGGGCGGATTGGACCGAGACGAAGGAACGCAGGCCCGAGTCGCCGCGCTCGAGCTCCTGCATGATGAGGCCGTAGGCGACGTTGTCGAGCCCCGGCAGTCCGTATTCGGCGATCGTCGAGCCGAAGAGGTGCATCTGGGCCATCTCCGGCACGAGCTCCTTCGGGAACCGGCCCTCCCAGGCCGCTTCCTCGATGACCGGGAGGACCTTGTCCTCGACCCAGCCGCGCACCGTGTCGCGCACGAGCCGCTGTTCCTCGGTCAGGAGGGTGTCGAACTCGAGATAGTCCACGCCGTCGAATGCCATGGGCGGCGAAGGATACCTCAAGACCGGCGGTTCCGGACCCGGCCGCGCTGAATTACACTGAACGCCTCTCCATGAGCGTCTTTGCCGGCGGCTCGGCCTACAACATGGCGTCGTCGATCGCCGACGGCTACATCATCACGACCGAATTGACGTTCAAGCAGTTCAAGGATCCCGACTTCCAGACGTTCCTCTTCGAGGCGGACCGGCTCCTGCGGGAGATCCGCGGGAATCCCGCGCCCGTCGACGACGTCATGGCGACGCAGAGCCGGCAGCGCAAGCTCCAGCGGCTTCAGCAGGCCCTGACGATCGCCAACAGCGCCCGGAGCAAGCGGCGCTGACCGGCGCGCGGCGGCGCGGCGGCCGGGAGGTTCTCCTCGCGGCCCTCGTCCTTCTCGGCGCCACTCTGCTCCAGACCTGGCCCCTGCCGGCGCGCGTTTCCTCGGCGCTCCCGGATCTCTGGGACGCGAAGCTCAACGCGTGGATCCTCCACTGGGACTTCCACCAGACGTTTCACGATCCGCTGCGCTTCTTCGATGGCAACATCCTCTTTCCGGCGCGGTACACGCTCGCCTTCTCGGAGAACCTGCTCGGGGCGGCGCTCTTCGGGTTTCCGCTGTACGCGGGCGGGCTGTCGACGCTGACGGTCTACAACGCCCTCTTCCTCCTCGGCATGTTCTCGTCGGCGCTCGCGGCCTGGGCGCTGGCGCGCGAGCTGACCGGCGACGCGGCGGCGTCGCTGCTCGCCGGCGTCGTCTACGCGCTGCTGCCGTGGAGGATCTCGCAGCTCCCGCACATCCAGTTTCAATGGGGAGCGTTCCTGCCGCTGATGCTTCTGTTTCTTCTCCGCTATCTCGAGGCAGGGCGCCGACGGGACCTCGCGCTCTTCGCCGTCTGCTTGGGGTGGAACGCGCTCTGCAACGTGCACTACGCGATCTTTTCGGGATTCCTGATCGCGGCCGTCTTTCTCTGGCGGTGGCTTTCCGAGGAGGGCGGCGCCGCGCGTCGGCGCATCGTGTGGGCGGCGGTCGCCGCGGCAGGCGTGGGCGCGATCCTGGCGCCGTTCTTCTACCCCTATGTCCTCGTCTCGAACCTCTACGGGTTCCAGCGTTCGGCGCACGAGGCGGAGTGGTTCTCGGGCCGGATGGTGGAATTCCTGTCCGCGGGGATGCGGAACAAGCTCTACGGAGCCTTCACGCAGCGATGGTCTCACGCGGAGGGCGATTTCTTCCCGGGGATCGTGCCGGCCGTTCTCGCCGCTGTCGCGCTGCGGCGCTCCCGGCGGGCCGTGGCCCTCGCGGCCGCTGATCGAGCGGCGGAGCCGCGCCGGCGTCTCGTTCGAGTCCTCGACGCCGTGACCGTCGTCCTGCTCCTGCTCTGGGCGGCGGCGTCGATGCGGCCGGGGCTCTCGGTCGGCCCGCTGCGCCTGGAGGATCCGTCGCGTGTCCTCGTCTTCGCGACGGCCGCGGCCTTCCTTCGTCTCCTCGTCGCCTTTCCGTCACGCTCGCGCTGGCGCAATCTCGCCGACTTCTTTCGCCGCGGACCGCTCGATCCCCGGGCGTCGCTGCTCCTCGCGCTCGCCGCCGCCGGTCTCGTCGTGGCGCTCGGCCTCCACACTCCGTACTACCGCTTCCTCTTCGTGTCCTTCGGGGCGGTCTTCCGCTCGATTCGCGCGCCGGCGCGTGGGATCGTCCTCTTCGATCTCGCGCTCGCGGCCCTCGCGGCCTGGGGGCTGTCGCTCGCGGCGGGATCGAGCCCGGGTTTCCGCCGCCGCGCGACGATTCTCGGTGCGCTGGTCCTGACCGGCGTCGAGTACCGCGCCTTTCCGCTCGATCTCCATGACGTGCCGGCGGACGCGGGCGCGGTCTACCGGTGGCTGGCGCGGCCCGGGGTGCCGCCGGGAATCATGGAATGGCCGCTCGGATTCGAGCACGACTTCGAGTACGAGTTTCGCTCGACGGCGCACTGGAAGCCGATCGTCAACGGGTCGTCCGGGTTCTTTCCCCCCGCCTACCTGCGTCTCGCCGAGCCGCTCTCGAAGATCCCGGTCCCGGATTCCGTATGGGAGCGGGCGGCGGCGGTGAAGGCGACGCTCCTCGTCCTTCATCCGCACGACGCGCCGCCCGGGACGCTCATGGCGCAAGCCGAGGCGGTGAAACGCGGGCTGCGGGACGGGCGGATCGAGCTGCTCATCGATCTGCCGCACGGCGCCGACCGCGACTTCGTCTTCCGCCTGGCGAGCGCGCCGGCCTTCGACGCAGACGTCACTCCGGAGGAGCGGCGGCGGGCCGCCGAGGCCTTTCACTCCCTGACGATCCGTCCGGGATTCGACAGCGCGCCGCCCCGGCTCGCGCTCGATTTCCCGGCCGAGGGCTACACGGTCGCGCCGGGCGAGGTGGCGCACGGCTGGGCGGCGGACGACTCCGGGATCGAGCGGGTGCGCGTCGGGACGGAGCTGGGGCCGTCGAGCGACGCCGCGACGGGTGATACGCGCGCGGACGTCGAGCGCTACTTTCCCGGCAATCCGGACGGACCGCGGCTCGGGTTCCACTTCGCGATTCCGAGCCTTGCGCCGGGCGGCCACACGATCATCGTCACGGCCGTGTCGCGCGACGGCGGGGAGACCGCGCTCCGCCGCGTCATTCGCGTGCGCTGATCCGGGGCTCGAGCGGCGGGAGCTCCCAGAGACCGACTTCCCGGATCGCGCCGACCTTTCTCCAGGCGCCGGGGACGTGCTCGGCGAAGCCCTTCTCCTCCTCGGGGTAGAGGATCGCGTAGAGGCGCCAGCCCCGGGCTTCGAGGCCGGCTCGCAGCGCCGGCCATCTCGCGGGCCAGATCGCGTCCCAGCGGAGGTATGGAAGCTTCGTGTAGTACTCGAGCGCGCCGCTCGCGTAGACGGCGAGCACGGCGCTCCGCGACGGAAGCGCCGTGGCCGCCCAGCCGCAGGAGCGGCGGTAGAGGTCCTGCGCTTCGGCCGTTTCGAACACGCCGATGCCGCGGGTCTGTCGCCGCTCGACGGCGAGCACGGCCGCCAGGGCGAGGACGGCGATCGCAGGCGCGAGGCGCGTCCCCGGCAATCGCGCGAGCAGGGCGCGCATTCCGAAGGCCGCCGCGAGGAGCAGGCCCGGGATTCCCGGCAGCAGAAAGCGGAGAAACCCGAACGACTCGTACGGCCCGTAGAAGCAATAGAAGGCGAGGAAGACGCCGAACCACGAAAGGACCATCGCCCGATCGCGAGCCGGCGTGCGCCGGTCGGCGGTTGAGGCGGCGGCGGCGAGGGGCACGATCGCCGTGAACGTCTGGAGGATCCAGCGCCCGTAGTACCCGATTCGATCCGGAAAGTTCGCGACCGCCATGGCTCCGAGGAGGCCGATGTTCCCGTAGCCCGTCGCGAGAGGGCCGCCGTAGCAGGTCACGTTGATGGCTGCCTGGGCCGCGGCCGCCGGCGCGCCGCCGAGCACCACCAGGCCGAGACATCGGAGCGTCAGCGGAATCGCGAAAGCGAGCGGGACGGCGAGGAGCAGGTTCGTCGGCCGCACGAGCACGGCGAGCGCCGAACGCCGCGCCGCAGGCGGCCGCCCACTCCGGCGCGCCGGCGCGCCCGGACCGCGAAGAAGATCGCGGCGGTCGCCCAGAGCGTCGCCACGACGTCGCACATCGGCTGGATCGCCTGGAAGAGGAAGGCCGGCCAGGCGGCGAGCGCCGCGGTCGTGCCGGCGGACCAGGCCGGCGAGAGGCCGAGCTCGCGGCCGAGCAGATAGAGGAAGACGAGGCAGAGGACGGCCGCGATCGGGCTGACGAGATACGGTCCCCTCTCCCAGCCGCCGACGAGCGCGGCCGCGGCGAGATGCGCCGGGAAACCGGCGGGGTAGAACGGGGTGATCGTCCCCGGCCTCGGCCCGGCAATGAACCCGAGCGGCGTGGCGATTTCCGCGAGCGAGTCCGGGAGACCCAAGAGCTCGAGCGAGCGCGGCCGTGCGACGAGCGTTCTCGACAGGAGGCGCCGGGCCGAGTTCGCGTAACCGGAGCTGTCCGAGCCGCCGACGGCATACGCCGCATTCCGCACCAGGAAGGCGCCGTAGAGGGCGAGCGCGGCGAGCCCGAGCGCGAGGGCGAGAACCCGGAGCCGCTCTCGCCGAATCGCCATCCCCCTTATAATCCCCGCCCTTTATGGCCACAACCGCGATCCGGCACATCGGGGAGAAAACCGGGCAGCCGGCGACCGTCGAGGGCTGGCTCTTCCAGAAGCGCTCGTCGGGGAAGATCCAGTTCCTGATCGTCCGCGACGGCTCGGGATACCTCCAGGCCGTCGTGCCCCGGGCGGACGTCTCTCCGGAGACCTGGGAGGCCGCCGAGCGCGCGGCGCAGGAAGCGTCGATCCGAGTCACGGGGACGGTGCGCGAGGACAAGCGCGCGCCGGGCGGGTTCGAGATGACGGCCTCGGCGGTCGAGATCCTCGGTGCGTCGGAGAACTACCCGATCTCCCCGAAGGAGCACGGCGTCGATTTCCTGATGAACCTGCGGCACCTCTGGATGCGTTCCTCGCAGCAGCACGCGGTGCTGCGGGTTCGCTCCGAGCTCGAGCAGGCGATCGCCGACTTCTTCTACCAGCGCGAGTACGTCCGCATCGACTCGCCGATCCTGACGGGCTCCTCGGTCGAGGGCACGTCGACGCTCTTCGAGACGGACTACTTCGGCGACAAGGCGTATCTGTCGCAGTCGGGCCAGTTGTATCTCGAGCCGGCGGCGGCGGCGTTCGGGAAGGTGTACTGCTTCGGCCCGACGTTCCGCGCCGAGAAGTCGAAGACGCGGCGGCACCTGACCGAGTTCTGGATGGTCGAGCCGGAGGTCGCCTTCCTGGACTTCGAAGGGCTCTGCCGACCTCGCGGAGGACTTCATCGCGCATCTCGTGGGATGGGCGCTCGACCGCTGCCGCGAGGACTTGAAGCGCCTCGAGCGGGACACCGCGAAGCTCGAGGCCGTGAAGCTCCCGTTCCCGCGCATCACGTATCGCGAGGGGATCGCGCGCCTGCGCGGCGAAGGGCTTTCCCGTCAAGTTCGGCGACGACCTCGGCGCCGACGAGGAGACGGCGCTCGCCGAAGGCCTCGACCGGCCGCTGATCGTGTCGCGGTTTCCGACGGCCATCAAGTCGTTCTACATGCAGCCCGACCCGGAGGATCCCGAGGTCGTGCTCGGGCTCGACATGCTGGCGCCCGAGGGCTACGGCGAGATCATCGGCGGCTCGCAGCGCATCCACGACCTCGCGCTCCTCGAGCGGCGCCTCGACGAGCACAAGCTGCCGCGCGAAGCCTACGAGTGGTACCTGGACGTCCGGCGCTACGGGACGTTCCCGCACGCCGGCTTCGGCATGGGTCTCGAGCGGGTCGTGACGTGGATCTGCGGGATCCACCATCTGCGCGAAGCGATCCCGTATCCGCGCACGCTCAAGCGGATCTACCCGTGAGCGCGTCGAACCTCCCGCCGGTCGGAATCGTCTCGCTCGGCTGCCCGAAGAACCTCGTGGACAGCGAGATCATGCTCGGACATCTCGCGCGGGCCGGCCACGCGGTCGTGCCGGACGGCGAAGGCGCGGGTCGTCGTCGTCAACACGTGCGGCTTCATCGACAAGGCCAAGGAAGAGTCCGTCGAGGCGATCCTCGAGCAGGTCGAGCGCAAGCGGCGCGGCGAGATCGACCGCGTCGTCGTCGCGGGATGCATGGTGCAGAAGTACGGGCGCGAGCTGGCGGCCGAGATCCCGGAAGTGGACGTGTTCCTGGGGCTCGACGAGCTCGAGAAGGCGCCGGCCGCCGCCGCGGGCCTGCCGTCGCTCCCGCGGTTCACCGACAAGCCGCTCGCGACGCGGCTCTACGACGACGCCGCGCCGCGGGTGCTCTCGCGCCGCCGCGGGTACGCGTACCTGAAGGTCGGCGAGGGCTGCGACAACCCGTGCACGTTCTGCACGATCCCGCAGATGCGGGGCTTCCAGCGGAGCCGGCCGATCGCGTCGCTCGTCGCCGAGGCGCAGGGCCTCGAGGCGCAGGGAGTCTCCGAGCTCGTCCTGATCTCCCAGGACACGACGCGCTACGGCGAGGACCTGGGGATGAAGCGGCAGGGGCTGGCGCGCCTCGTCGACGCTCTGCTCGCGGAAACGTCGTTCCCGTGGATCCGCTTCCTCTACGCCTACCCGAAGACGCTCGACGACTCGGTGCTCGAGCGTCATGGCGCGCGAGCGGCGGTTCCTGCCTTACGTGGACATCCCGCTGCAGCACGTCTCGCGCGGCGATCCTCTCGCGGATGCGCCGCGGCGGCGACGCTGCGTCCTACCGGGCGATGATCGCGCGCATGCGGGAGCGCGTGCCGGATATCGCGATCCGGACGACGTTCATCGTCGGGTTTCCCGGGAGAGGGGGAGGCGGAGTTCGGCGAGCTCTGCGAGTTCGTCCGCGACGTCGCAGTTCGACAACCTCGGCGCCTTCACCTACTCGCCCGAGCCGGGCTCGGCCTCGGAGGCGCTGGGCGACCCGGTGCCGGCGGAGGAGAAGGAGCGCCGGAAGGACTTCCTCCTGTCGCTCCAGCAGCCGATCGCGCGCCGGGCGAATCGCCGCGCTGCGTCGGCCGCACCGTCGAGGCGCTCGTCGAGGGGCCGTGCGACGAGACCGAGCATCTGCTCGAGGGACGGCTGCGCTCGCAGGCGCCCGAGATCGACGGCCGGCTCCTGATCAACGACACGGACGGACGGGACGTCGCGGCCGGGCGCCATCGTGCGCGCCGAGATCACCGAGGCCCACGAGTACGACCTGGTCGGACGGATCGTCTGACGCTACGGGGCGTTGGGCGCCGAGTGATGCACGTCGTCCGCGATCCCCTCCGCGCCTCCGACCTGCCCCGCGAGGGCGTCGTCACGATCGGCAACTTCGACGGCGTTCATCGGGGCCACCGCCGCATCCTCGAGACCGTCGTGTCGCGGGCGCGCGCCGCGGGGCGCCCGTCGGTCGCCATCACCTTCGAGCCGCACCCGCTCGCGGTGCTGCGGCCCGATCACGCGCCGCCGCGGCTCCAGACTCTCCGCCAGAAGGAAGAGGCGATCGAGGCGATCGGCATCGAGTGGCTGCTCGTCGTGCCGTTCACGCGGGATTTCTCGCTGACCGAGCCCGAGGATTTCGCGCGCAGCTTTCTCGCCGAGCGGCTGCGGCGTCCGGGAGGTCGTGCTGGGCGCCCACTTCGCTTTCGGGCGCGGCAAGCGCGGCGACCTGGCGCTCCTCCAGCGTCTCGGTCCGGAGTGCGGGTTCGTCGCCGAGGGCGTCGAGGAGGTCCTCGTCGGAGAGGAGCCGGTCTCCTCCACGCGAATCCGCAAGGCCCTCGCGCGCGGGCGACGTCGCGCTCGCGCGGGAGCTTCTGGGCCGCGACTACGAGATGGACGGAATCGTGGCGCGCGGCGAGCGGGTCGGCCGCAAGATCGGCTACCCGACGATCAACCTCGCGCCCGAAAACGAGCTCTTCCCGGCCGACGGCGTCTACGTGACGCAGATCGAGATCCGTTCCTTCGAGCCGGCGGTTCGACTCGCGTGACGAACATCGGCCGGCGGCCGACGGTCTACGAGGACTTCGCGACGACGATCGAGACCTACGTGCTCGACTTCAGCGCCAACGTGTACGGCGAGCGCGTGCGCCTCTTCTTCCTCGAGCGTCTTCGCGAGGAGCGCAAGTTTCCCTCCGTGATGGCGCTCACCGAGCAGATCGGCCGCGACATCGAGGCCACGCGCGAGTTCTTTCGCGGCAAGCGCTGAGGCGGCGGAGGCGCGGGCCCTCCGCCGCGGCCAGCACGAGGACTAGAAGCTGACCGTCGCCCGCACGGCGTAGCGCCGGGGCGGGATCACGTGGGTCCCGCCGAAGACCGACTGGATGTTGTAGACGCCCTGCTCGTCGAAGGCGTTCAGGACAATCGCCTGGAGCGACACGGGGATGTGGTACTTCGCGAGGTCGGCGCCGACCGAGAAGTCGGCGATCGTCCGCGCCTTGATCCGGTTCGGGTCGAGATCCGTTCCGCTGTGGACGACGACGTACGGCGCGGCAAAGGCGTTGTCCGGGTCGGCCAGAAGGTCTTCGGGGCTCGCGTCGGTCGACGAGGCCGGAGTCGTAGCGGACGTTCGTGCCGAGCCAGAGGCCGCGTATTGGCCGATGTCGTAGAAGATGCCCGACTGGATCTGGAGCTTCTGGTCGTGGTCGATGAGGAACGGGCCTCCGGTGATGGCGTCGACGAATCCCTGGTCGAGGAAGAGCCCGCCGGCCGGGGGCGGCACGTAGATGGCGTGAACGTGGCCCAGCCGAGACGAAGCCGCGGAAGCCCTGCGGTCTTCGCGAGGTCGAGACGCACGTCCCAGCCGTTGTGGTTGCCCGCTCGCGAACGCGATCGGGAAGACGATGCCCGTGTTCTCGAACTGGTCCTGGTCGCCGGCGTTCTTCGCCCGGCGCCACCAGTAGTCGACGTCGAGGCGAAGCTTGCGAGCCGAGCGCCTGCTGCACGCCGACGGTGTACGCGTTCTGGCGCTCCGATCTGCACGGGCAGGACGCCGCCGCCGAGCTCGCGCGAGTCCTGGACCGCGGGCGGCACGATCGCCGCCGCCTCCGCCGAGGAGCTCGAGGAGGATGTTCTCGTACTCCGGCGTGTAGAGCACCCGGTTGTAGGCGCGCGCGCAAAACGGTGCCCGTCGACGGGATGTAGTACGCGAGTCCGACGCGCGGCTCGAACTGGGCATCGGTCACGGGTAGGTTGTTGTGGTCGTAGCGCAGGCCGACGTTGGCGGTCAGGTTCTTCAAGCGGATGTTGTCCTGGACGTAGCCGGCCCAGTAGGTGCCGGTTCGTTCGACCGTCGAAAGTCGAAGAGACTGCCGCCGCGCGTCAGGTCGTAGGGGGCGAGGTTCGGGTTGTAGTCCGTCCGACGCCGGGTCGTTGAAGGCCGGGTCGGTGATGCCGAAGCTGAAGATCTCGTCGATCGGGATACCGCTTGTAGACGGCGCCGACCTTGAACTCGTTGCACGCCCGGCGAGCACGGTCAGCGACGGGCGTGATGCCGTAGTTGTCGAGGGACCGGTCCGAGTGGGAGACCAGGGGCGTGTCGCCGGCCGACGGGTACAGCGTGAACCTCGCGATGCGGCCGAACGCCGTCACATCGAGCGCCGTGCTCGCGGACACGATGGCCTGCCAGCCCAGGTTGTAGTTCTGGTCCTCGGTCTTGACCGTCTTGTCCTGGCCGTTGGCGGCCTGCGTGTACGTGTTCGGTGACGTCGCGGTCGGTGCGGCCGAGCAGCGCGGACAGCCGGAAGCTGCGACGAGAGATGTCGGGGACGCCAGTCGAATCGCAGGAAGGCCCGCTGCGTGTCCCCATGGTTGTTGAGGTTGTCGGGGTTGACCGGGTCGGTGAAGTAGTCCGAGCCGGAAGCCGTCGACGGATCCGAAGAACCCGAATGTCTCGGCTGCCGGTCCCGACGGATGCCCCGGCTTCGTAGGTGTCGAAGCGCGAGTAGCCGCCGTAGACGTCGCCTTTGAGGCCGGGCGTTCCGAGCGCCGACTTCGTCACCATGTTGACGACGCTGCCGATCTTCTCGCCGTACTCGGCCGGCACGTTGCCGTAGATGACCTCGATCGACTGGGCGATGCCCGGGTCGATCGAGTTGGAGAAGGTGACGCCGGTCTGGTCGGAGATCGTCTGGCCGTCGATCACGTACTCGTTCTGGCTGTGCGCGCCCTGGAAGTGGTAGCGGCCGTTCTCGTCCTTGGCGAAGCCCGGCGTCGAAGTGATGATGCTCCTCCATCGCCCGGGAGGAGACGGCTGCCGGAACTCGCTGGATGTAGGACTTGTCGATGTCGATGTGGGACATCGATGTGTCCGTCTCGAGCTCGGCCGCGGTCGGTTCGGCGACCGTGACCTGAACGTTCTCGGAGACGGGCTGGAGCTCGAGCGCGACGTTGATCTCTTTCGGGATCGACGTTCGGATGTCGACGGCTTGATGAACCGACTTGAAGCCCTGGGCCTCGACGTGCAGCTCGTAGGGATTGAAGGGAACGCCGAAGAACTGGAAGGTCCCGTCCGCGGCCGTCCGCGCCTCGGCCTTGAATCCGGTGATGTCGTTGCGGAGCTGGACGGCCACTCCCGCCATCGGCTTGCCGTCGGGGCCGGTGACAGCCCCGTGAATCGCGCCCGCGCTTCCGGCCGCGAACGCCGATTCGACGGAGAAAGTGAGAGTCAGCCAGAGGGCTGTTCGGAGAATGTGCCTGAATCGTCGCGTGGCTGTCGCCATGTTGTTTTCCTCTCAATGTCTCGAAAGGCCGGCGCAATGAGCCGGCCCGCTTCTCCGGGAGAAGCGATCTGTTGAGGCGACGAGATTCGAGAGCTAGAGGAGAGGGGGAGGGCCGCGGGAGAGCCGCGTGAATCGAGCGACGGAAAGCGCCGAGCGCGGAGGCAGAAGCGCCAGGGCCTGGCCGGGGAGCAAGGCGGCGAGGTAGGTAGATATCGAGCTCAGGCCGGCGACCCGATTCCAATGGCAAGCCCAGCAGGGGTCTTCCTGAACGATCTTGAGAACGGCGTGCCAGTGGAAAGCGCGAGAGAGCGGATCGTGCGTCGTCAGAACGCTCTGGGAAGGTTTGTCTCCCGCGCCTTCATCCTCCAGACCGATGTGACGATGCGGTGCGGCGCCGGCAGCGAACACCGCAACCGCCAACGCCCAGGCTGCAAGGCGCCTTGGGATCAGACGACGCATCCGGATCAGGGTAAAGGATGGGATGGTACAGATCAACCGATGATCGCCCGCGGGTGCCAATCGGCGGGACCCAGATCGGGTTCCGGGGCGCGCGTCGCCGGCCCGGAAGGGGGTATTCTTCGCTCGGATGAGGCGCGGGATCCTGCTTCTCGGCGTTCTGCTCGCGCTGGCGCCGCTCTCGCCGCTGGCGCGGACGACCTCGGCCGGCATGAGCTGTTGCCCGCTCGGCAAGGACGCCGCGTGCTGCAAGAGCTCTTCCTGCACGATCCGGCGGTGCGCTCCGCCCGATAATCTCTTTCTCGCCGCCCTTCCTCCCGGAGTTCTGCCGCCGAGCGTCCGGTCGCTGCCTCCGATCGAGACCGGCCGCATCGTGCCCCTGACGATCTTGCCCGCGGCTCTCCCGGCCATCGAACTGCCCGACCCTCCTCCTCGAGCCTAGGCGCGCCCTTCGGTCGCTCCAGACTCGAAAGGAGGATTCTCGTGAGACGTCTTCACGGGCGCCGTGTCGCCCTCGCGGCGGCCGCCTTCCTGGCTCTCTGCCCGCCTTCCCGGGCGCAGGAGGAGCCCGCCTCGCCCGATTCGGTCGATCAGCCGTCGGTTTCGCTCTTCGGGGAGGATCCGACGCGACAATTGAGCATCACCGGCTTCGGGGTCGGCACTTACACCTACAACTTCGAGAACGACCAGAACTCGTTCGGCGACAGCGCTCTCGCCATCGCCTTCTCGAAGGTTCTCTCGGACCACTTTTCCGTCTTCGCCCAGCTCACGGCGGCCCGCGAAGCGGACTCGCCTTTCGTCGGCGCCGAAGAGGAGTCCGGAATCGACACGGACATCGACAATCTGATGGTCACCTGGGTGCCGTCGGCATCGAGCGGCCTGCAGATCACGTTCGGCAAGTTCGATTCGCCGCTCGCAATCGAGCGCGACGACGCACCCTTGAACTTCCAGGCCACCGAGTCCTTCACGTTCGACTTCGCGCGCCCGGTCAAGTTCACCGGCCTTCAGGTCCACGAAGCCTTCTCGGAGCACTTCGAGCTCTGGGGCATCCTGGCCAACGGCTGGGACGTGGACCACGACAACAACAAGGCGAAGACGGGCGCCCTGTACGGCATGTGGAGCCCCTCGCTCGCGGCGCACGTCGGCCTCGGCGTCATCTACGGGCCCGAGAAGGACGACCGGACCAGCGACGCGCGGACGACGGTCGTCGCCACGTTCCTCTTTCAGCCGTCCCCGAGCTGGGTCTTCGGAAGCGAGCTCGTCTACGGTTCGGAGCCGCATTCATCCGCGGAGGACGCGACGGCCAAGTGGTACGCGGGGACGCTCTTCACCCACCACCGGTTCGACGGCCGCTGGGGCGCGACCCTGCGGCTCGATTACATGGATGACGCCGGCGGATCGCGCACGGGAGTGCGGCAGGTCCTCAAGTCCGTCACCGTGTCGCCGCAGTTCCTGCTCGGCAGCGGCTTCTTCGGGGTCTTCCGGTATTTGGACCGCACGTCCCTCCAGCTGCCCGGGTTCACGGTGCGGCTCGATCTGCGTTATGACTGGTCGACCGAGCCGGTCTTCGCGACACGTGTCGAGGACGCCGGCCGGCGCGATCACTTCTCGACCACGCTGCAGACGGTCTTCCTGTTCTAGGAGGTCGCGATGGGCAAGCTCCCTGAGAGTCCTTTCGAGGCGCGGTTGGCCGCGACGCTGTTCCTGTTGCTTCTGGGCGTCGCCGACCTGTTCGGCGCGTGGCAGGTGCGCAACTTCGCGGCCTTCACCCCGGATGGTGTCGCCCGCGCGGTCGCGCCATCCGGGCACCACGAGATGGCGATGGCCTGCTGCAGCTTTTCGACTGCGGCCGAGACTCCCGTATCGCCCGAGACCCTCGACGTGACGGAGCACCACATCGACCGGGAGCTGCTCGTTCAGGACACCCACGTTCACGTGCCGGTCTACGCGATGGCCGCGGCGTTGCTGGCCTCGGTCGTTCTCGGGCTTCGTATGTCGTCTCGGGCTCGGTCGGCGGTCATCGCGCTGCTCTTCGCGGCGCCCGGCCTGGACTTCGCGGGACTCTGGGGCGCGCACCTCTGGCCGGATGCCGGCGCCTTCTTCGGGGCCGTGGCGATCGGCGGCGGTTTTCTGATGGGTGCGGCGTATCTCGCGGTCCTCGGAGTCGCGGTCTTTCAGCTCTGGATTCAGAGAAAGGAGCCGTCTCATGCATAGAGTCTTCTCCGCGCTCGCGGCGCTCGGCTGCGCCGCAGCCGTTTTCGCACACGTCACACCGAACGTCACGCTCGTCAGGAAGGGAGACTTCCTCAAGGACGCTCTTCCCGGCGCGACGAAATATTTCGAGAAGCATCTGATGATCGGGGGCCCGGAGGGCGCCGCGATCCGTCAGGCGACGGGCTGGACCCCGACCGACGAGGACACCAAGGTCTATGTCGGGCGGGACGATGCCGGAGGCCTGGTCGGGTCCGTCGTGTTTCTCTGGATGCCGTCCCAGCATGGCCCGGTCGGAGTGGCCGTCGCGTTCGATGCGGGACGCGTCGTGCGCCGGGTCGCGGTGACCGATGTCGGCACCGAGCCGCTCGTCTGGGTCAGGCCGCTCCTGGACGGGGGAGGGTTGAAGACTCTCGAGGGTTTGGCTCTCGGTACCTCGCCGGACGCCGCCCGGCTTGCGCCGCCCGGAGCCGGCGCGATGACACGTTATTACGCCGGGATCGTGGCCGCGGCGGTCGTTCGGGCGCAGAAACTGGAAGCGCTGGCGAGCTCCTAGCGGATTGTGAACCCCGCCGCGAGCGGCGGACAGCCCGGTCGACTCAGACTTCCAGCCGATCGCCGGGCCGCGCCACGACGGAGTAGAGCGCCGGCATCAGGAACACGCTGATCAGAAGCCGCGAGAAGAGGCCGCCCACGATGACGAGGGCGAAGGGGCGCTGCGAATCGGACCCGACGCCCGTCGAGATGGCGGCCGGGAGCAGGCCGAACGCCGCCACAAGGGCCGTCATCATGATGGGGCGCAGCCGCAGCATCGCGGCCTCCCGCGTCGCCTCGGCGATGCCCATTCCCGAGAGCCGGAGCTCGTTGGCGTAGGAGATGTAGACGACGGCCGTCTGCACGGACACGCCGAAGAGAGCGAGAAATCCGATGCCCGACGAGACCGAGAACGGCGTTCCGGTCAGCCGCAGGGCGAGAAGGCCCCCGACGGGATCCGAAAGGAGCACGCCGGCCATCGTAATGAGGGGGAACTTGAAGTTGCTGTAGAGGGCGAAGAGCAGGAGGAAGATCAGGAAGAGCGTCAGCGGAAGGATCAGCCGGAGCTGCTCCCGCGACGCCGTGTACTCCTTGTATTCGCCGCCCCAGACCGCGCGGTAGCCCTCGGGCAGGCGGACCTGTTTGTCGACCTGCGCGCGCGCGTCTTCGACCGCGCTCGCGAGATCCCGGCCCTCGACCGAGTACTGAATGCCGATGAAGCGCGAGTTGTCCTCGCGGTAGATGAACGAGGCGCCGCTGACGATCCGGATGTCGGCGAGCTCCTTCAGCGGGATCTGCTGGCCGCCCGGCGTCGAGATCAGGATGTTACCGATCTCCTCCGGCGTCTCCCGGAAACGGGGCTCGAGCCGCACCACGAGGTCGAAGAGCTTCTCTCCCTGCACGACCTGTGTCGCGGCGGTGCCTCCGATCGCCGCCTCGATGACGCCGTTGACGTCCGCCACGTTGACGCCGTAGCGCGCGATTCGGTCGCGGTCCACGGTCACCGTGAGGCTCGGCTGGCCGAGCTCCTGGACCAGCGTGACGTGCTCGATGCCGCGGACGTGCTCGAGGACGTGCTTGATCTCCTTGCCCTTGCTCTCGAGCGTCGCGAGGTCCGGATCCGAAGACCTTCACGGCGAGGGCAGCTCTTCAGGCCCGTTTCGGCCTCGTCCACGGCGTCCTCCGCGGGCTGGGTGTAGTTGAAGATGATTCCCGGAAACGCCTCGAGCTTCTTGTCGATCGCCGCGATCAGGTCCGCCTTCGTCCGATACGGGCCCTTCCATTCCGCGTAGGGCTTCAACCCGACGTAGAACTCGCAGTTGAAGAAGCCGGTCGGGTCGGTTCCGTCGTCGGGGCGCCCGTGCTCCGACGCGACGACCGTCACCTCGGGGAAGGAACGCAGGATGCGCGCGGATCTGCGGCGAGATCTTCGAGGACTCCTCGAACGAGATCGTGTACGGCATCGTGGCGCGGACCCAGAGCGCTCCCTCGTCCAGATGCGGCATGAACTCGGCGCCGATCCCCGGGATGAGCAGGAGGGACGCGGCGAGGATGAGCGACCGAGGCGAGCGTCGTTCGCCCAGGGCCGGCGCGATGCACGACGTCGAGGCCCCGCGCAGTAGGCCGTCTTGACGGCCTCGAAGGCGGCGTTGCGCCGCTCGCGGACGCCTTTGCGGAGAGCCCAGGAACAGAGCACCGGAAGGAGCGTCAGGGTCAGGATCAGCGAGCCGACGAGCGCGAAGATCATCGTGTCGGCCATGGGCTTGAAGAGCTGTCCCGAGGGCCCGGAGAGCACGTAGATCGGGAGGAATCCCGCGACGATGACCGACACCGCGTAGAAGATCGGCCGGTCCACTTCGGACGCCGCCTCGGTGATGACCTCGCTGATCGAGTATTGCTTTCCGTGGCGGAGCGCCAGTTGCCGGTAGATGTTCTCGACCATGACGACGGCGCCGTCGACGAGGATGCCGAAGTCGATCGCGCCGATCGAAAGCAGGTTGGCCGGGACGTGCCGCAGGTCGAGGCAGATGAAGGCGAAGAGGAGTGCGAGCGGAATGGTCGCCGCGACGATGAGCCCGGAGCGCAGGTCGTAGAGGAAGAAGATCAGGACGACGACGACGAGGACCATGCCGCGCAGGAGGTTGTCCTCGACGGTCCGCGTCGTCAGCGCGATCAGGTCGCTCCGGTCGTAGTACGGGCGGACCTTGACGTCCTTGGGCAGAATGGATGTCGTTGAGCTCGCGCGTCTTCGCCTCGACCCGCTTCAGGACGACCTGCGCCTGCTCCCCCGTGCGCATGAGGATCACGCCCTCGACGGCGTCGTTGCGATCGTTGAAGCCGAACTGGCCGAGGCGCGGCGCATGCCCGATCTCGACGCGGCCGACGTCCTTGACGAGGACCGGGATGCCGTTGTGGACCGCGAGCACCACGTTGCCGATGTCTTCCGGCGTCTCGAGGCGCCCGAGCCCGCGAACGTAGTAGAACTGTCCGCCCTGCGAGTAGAAGCCGCCGCCGGCGTTGCCGTTGTTGGCGCGCGAGCGACGCCGCGACCGCGGGCACCGAGAGGCCGGCGCCGGCGAGCCTGGCCGGGTCGAGGAGCGACCTGGTACTGCATCGTCTCGCCGCCGAGGCCCGAGTCATCGGCGACTCCCGGCACGGACTTGATATGCCGCTCGACGACCCAGTCCTCGATCGTCTTCAGCTCCATCGGCGAGCGGTCCGGGCTGTCGAGCACGTAGCGGTAGATCGAGACCGGAGGGCGAGAAGAGCGGCGAAGACCGACGGCGTGACGCCGCTCGGCAGGGTGGCGTCCGGCAGCCGCTCGAACACGCGCTGGCGGGCGAAGTAGTTGTCCGTGCCCGTCGCTCGAAGGTCATGCGGCACGATCCGAAAGGCCGTAGAGCGAGATCGAGCGGAGCGACCGTCATGCCGCGGCAGGCCGTTCATCTCGACTTCGATCGGCACGGTGATCAGACGCTCGACCTCCTCGGCGGCGTGGCCGGGCCACTGCGTCATGATCTCGACCATCGGCGGCGACAGGTCGGGGTACGCGTCCACGGGCAGGCGGGAGAACGACCAGATGCCCCGCTCCGACGAGCGAGGAGCGCCATCAGCAGGACGAGGAAGCGCTGGCGCAGCGACGAAGAGACGATGCGATTGATGACCGACGCCGTCCGCGGTGCGCCGGCCGGGGGCGGCGGAAGATCCGATCGGCTCATTGGCTCTGAGCGAACTGCATGAAGAGGCCGCCCTCGACCACGACCTGATCGCCGGCCTTCAACCCCGACGAGGATCTCGAACCGATCGCCGACCTGCGAGCCCAGCGTCGAGGCGCCGGCGCGAGAAGGTCCCGTCGGCGTTTCCGGCGAACACGAACGGGAGATTCTCGTCGTCGCGCAGAATCGCCGAAACCGGCACGAGCAGTCCGTCGGTCTCGCGCCGCGAATGGAGCGCGACGCGCACGTACATGATCCTTCTTGAGAACGCCATTCGGGTTCTTCGCGGCGATACGGACTGGAATGGCCCGGGTGTTGGGGTCCACGATGGCGGCGATGTAGTCGACGTTTCCCGGGATCGGCTCGGCGCGTGACTCCGGTCGTGACGTCCGCCGGGTCGCCGACCGCGACGAACGGCAGGTCGGACTCGAAGACGTTGGCCATCACCCACACGGTCGTCAGGTCGGCGACGGTGAAGCACGGCGTCGTCCCGGCCTGGAGCAGCTGGCCGGGCGTGATCAGTCGCTCCACGACGACGCCGTCGATCGGAGACCGGATGAGGCCCTCGCCGCCGCGGATCGGACGGCCCTCGCGGAGGTCATCGAGCGTCTTCTCGTCGACACCGAGCGAGCGCAGTTGCACGAGCGCCGCGTCTCGATCGGACTCCGCGAGGACGGCGTCGGTTTCCGTCTGCTCCATCTCGCGCCGCGCGAGCGCGTCGTTCTGGAAGAGCTGCTTGTTCAGGTCCGCGATGTGCCGGGAATTTCGCGCGGCGGCCTCCGCCTTGCGGTAAGCGCTCACCGCGGCGCCGAAGTCGGGCGAGGCGATGCTCGCGAGCGGTTCGCCCCGCTGGACGCGGCTTCCGATGTTGACGAGCAGCCGCGAAACAGGGCCGGAGATGGGCGCGAGCACCTGGGTCGCCTGGTCCGCGTCGAAGGCCACGGCTCCGGTGGTATCGAGCGTGCGCCGGATTCGGGATGGCTCGATCGCTTCGATCTTGATCTTCGCGCGCTGGTCGGGCGGAAGCGTGAGGTTGCCGGCCCGGGTCTCCGAATCCGTCGCCTTGGGTTGCTTCGAGGAGCAGGCCGCGATTGGCAGCAGCGTGGCGGCGGCCGCGAGGGCAACATTCGTGATTCGGCTAGGGCGCATCGTTGCCTCCAGAGGGAGCCTGGGGGAGGGGCGCTCCGACGGCGAGCTCGAGATCGGCCCGGGCGTCGTTGGCGGCTCCGAGGGCGTCCGCGTATTGGCTCTCGGCATCGCGCAGCGTCCTCTTGGCGTCGAGGAGCTCCAGGGCCGAGATGCCGCCGAGAGAGTAGCTGGTCGAAGCGATGCGATACGCCTCGCGCGCCTCCGGAAGGAGCGAGTCGCGGATGAAGACGACCTGACGAAGAGCGGTGTCGGCCGCGGCGTAAGCGGTGCGGACGTCGAGGTCCACTTGGGCGCGCTCGTCGGAATAGCTGCTCTCGAGCTCGAGCACGCGGTGGCGCGCCTCGGCGACCTCGCCGTTTTCGTGCTGCCAGAAGAGCAATGGCAGCGAGAACGACAGAGAGGAGGTGAAGGCGGGAGGAAAGCCGTAGGTGAAGTTGCGGGCGAGCATCAGGTTGAAATCGGGGAGCCAGTACTGCCGGGCGAGCGTCGTGGCGGAGCGCGCTCCCTCCTGAAGCGCGGCGAGCCCGTACAGCTCGGGACGCGACGATTCGGCGAGCTTCTCGAGCTCGTCGACCTTCGGAAGAGCCGGGGGCGGAGCGAGCGTCTCCGCCGCTTCGAAGGGCGCGCCCTGGTTCCGGCCCAGGAGGCGATTCAGGCCGGCCCGCGCCACGGCGATCGTTTTCTCGTTGGCAATCAAGTCGTTCTGCGCCTGGGCGACGTCGACGCGGGCCTTGATCACGTCGAACTTGGCCACCGTGCCGGCCTGGTATCTCGTGTCGGTCCTCTTCAAGAAGTCCTGAGCGAGGGTGGCGGCCTCCTCGAGGTCTTCCCGATGCTTGCGCGCGACCAGAAGCGCGTCGTAGGCCGTGACGGTCTGCGATGCGATCTGGTGCTGCAGCTGTGCGAGGGAAGCTTCGGCGGAGCGCAGGTCGGCGCGGGCGACGTTGCCTCTCAGGCGGAACTTGTCGGGGAAGGGGAGGGTGAATGCGAAGCCGTAGTCCTGAGTCTGGGCCGTCCGCGGCTTGACGAAGCTGACTTCCTGCTCGAGCGTGGCCACGAAGCTCGGATCGGGAATCGCGATGGCCTCGGTCACCCGCGCGCGCGCCTGCTCGACCTGCTCGCGCGCCGCGGCGATCGCCGCGTTATGGACGAGCGATTCGTCGATGGCTTGGCGGCGGGACAGTTCCGGAACCGGGGCTTCCTCGGCGGGCGCGAATCCGCCGGAGGCGGCCGAAACGGCCGCGACGACCGCGATGACGGGAATCCACGAGACGCCGGTCAACAGACCTCCGTAGCCACTCCGGGGAAAAGGAAACCGAGAGGAAGGATCGGGAGTGTCTAGACTGCGGGAGGAGCGCGGCCCTCGTGACGGCGGGGAACGGAGACGCTGGGGGAGATCGGCTCGGGGCGAACCGCAACGGCTCGATAGGCTCCCGGTTCGAGCAGGACGCCGAACAAACCGGCGAGAGAGATCGGGCGATGCGAGAGGCAGATGGGGCAGTCGCTCGGGACGGCGTGCGCCGAGGCTTGCGTCCAGTTTCGGTCGGGGCCGCTCGAGAGCGAGTCGATGGCGAAGTCCGGCTCGGGATGGAGCCCGAGAGCGCCGGCGAGACTCATCAGCACGGCGACGCAGAGCAGCGCCCGGACGGGCGGAGCGACTCTCGAACGGCCGATGGACATCTTGGTGGGCAACGAAACCCTCTCGGCATTATATTCCTGACGCTTCCTTCCGAGGGCCTTCCGGCCGTGCGTACAATGCCGCCGCATGTCCCTTTCGGCCTCCCACGAACCGGGTCCGGGTGCGCCCCGCGGGTCCGATGCTGCCTCCCGGCGGCGAATGTACTGGCTGCTGGGGCTGACGTTCGTCCACGTCTTCGGGGAAGGCGGGCTCGCCCTCTGGGAGTCGATCCGGACGGGCAGCCTCGCGCTGCTCGCGTTCGGGCTCGAGAGCGTCATCGAGGGCGGCGCGGCATTCCTCGCCGTCCGGCACCTGAGCCACCTCGCCGACGAGGAGGAGGACCACGCGCGCCGCGACTTCCTTCTGGCGCGCTGGATCGGCGTCTCGTTCCTGGCGCTCGCCGCATACACGGGCGCGCGCGGCATCTACGAGATCTCCGTCGGGAGCCGCGCCGAGGCGAGCCCGCTCGGTCTCTTCCTGACGATTTTCGCCACGTTCGGGATGCCCTTCGTCGGGTACTGGAAATGGAAAACCAGCCGGCGTCTGGGGAGTAAGGGTCTGGCCGCGGAGGCGAAGGAATCCATCGCCTGCTCGATCGACTCCGGCCTGACGATGCTCGCGATGATCGCGGGGCTCGCCGGCGCGCCCGCCTGGGCGGACCCGGCGCTCTCGCTCCTGATGCTGCCCTGGTTCCTGCGGGAGGGGATCGCGCACGTCCGCGGACGGGTCCACGCCCACGTTCTCTGAGCCGGGCGGGCCTGCTAGAATCCGCCGGCCTCGAAGAGGCATATTTCGCCGCGGGAGGAAAAGAACGCATGTCGAACCCCAAGATTCAGGAGGTCTCCGACGCCTCCTTCGAAGGAGACATCCTGAAGTCGAGCACGCCCGTTCTGGTGGACTTCTGGGCCCCCTGGTGCGGACCCTGCCGGACGGTTGCGCCGCTCATGGACGAGTTCGCCAACCAGTACGACGGCAAGCTCAAGATTGCCAAGCTGAACGTGGACGAGTCGTCGCAGGTCGCGATGAAGTACCAGGTGACGTCGATTCCGACGTTCATCCTGTTCAAGTCGGGGCAGGTCGCGGACCGGATGCTCGGCGCCGTGCCCCGCAGCGAGTTCGTGAAGTTCATCGACCGCAATCTCTGATCGCTGAGCGCTGACCGGGCGCCCGCCGATCGGGCGCGAAAATCTTCGGGGGCCGTCGAGGCCCCCTTTTCTTTTTCGCCGACACGGAGCAACTAAGATCGCCGCGTGGAGTCCACCGGCGCCTCCTGCCCGTCGGTCCCGTCGCTGTCGCTCGACACGCTCTGGTTTCAGGTCGCGGGAACGGTCTGCAACCTGCAGTGCACCCACTGCTTCATCTCCTGCTCGCCGACGAATCACCGGCACGGGATGCTCGGCCTCGACGAGGTCCGTAAGCGGCTCCGTGAAGCGATTCCGCTCGGCGTCCGCGAGTACTACTTCACCGGCGGCGAGCCGTTTCTCAATCCGGAGATTTTCGAGATTCTCGAGGAGACGTTGCGACAGGGGCCCGCGACGGTACTGACCAACGGCGTGCTTCTCACGCCCGAGCGCTGCCGCCGCCTTCGCGAGCTCTCCGACGGCAGCGAGTACTCGCTCGACCTCCGCGTCTCGATCGAGGGCTACTCGGCGGAAGCGAACGACGCGATTCGCGGCGCGGGCACCTTCGAGCGGATCCTCGCCGGGATCCGCAACCTCGCGCACGCGGGCTTGAATCCCGTGGTCACGGTGAGCGAGGCCTGCGAGGAGGCCGCGACACCGCCGGGTCGCACGCGCTTCCTCCACTGGATGCGGACGATCGGACTTCCGCGCCCGCGCCTGAAGATCCTGTCGCTCTTCCGCATGGGCGCCGAGGAGAGGCGTCTCCGGGGATACCTGCCGTCCGAGACGCTTGCCGGCCGGTCGCTCTCGATCGAGGAGGCCGAGCGGCTCCAGTGCTCTTCCGGCCGCATGGTCACCGCGCGCGGCGTGTACGTCTGTCCGCTGCTCGTCGACGAGCCCGCCGCGCGGATGGGCGATCGCCTCGAGGAGACACTGCGCTCATTCCCGCTCGCGTTCCCCGCCTGTTACACCTGCCACGAGTTCGGCGTCACGTGCCGCACGTGAGAGAGTCCCCGCGCCTCGCGTTCTTCGGCGGGATTTACAGCAACTCCCGCGCCCTCGCGGAGGCCGTGGCGAGCGCCCGCGCGTGGGGCGCGGACGGTCTCTACGCGCTCGGAGACTTCGGCGCGTTCGGCCCGCATCCCGACCGCGTCTTTCCGATCCTCCTGGACGGCGGCGCCCGGTGCATCCAGGGCAATTACGAGGAGTCGCTGTCCTCCGGAGCCGACGACTGCCACTGCGGCTACACCGACCCGCGCGACAACCACTTCGCGCAGATCTCCTACGACTACACGGCGGCGCGGACTTCGAACGAGTGGAAGCGCTGGATGGGAACGCTGCCGCTCACGCGGCGTTTTGAGGCCGGCGGCCGCCGCGTGCTCCTCGTCCACGGCTCGCCGCGGAAAATCAACGAGTTCCTCTGGGAGTCCACGTCCCCGGTGGCGTTCCTGGAGAAACTGCTCGCCGACCACGACGCCGACGTGCTCGTCTGCACGCACACGGGGCTGCACTGGTCGCGCCGCCTGCCCTCGGGGCGTCTCGTCGTGAACGCCGGCGTGCTCGGCCGACCGGCCAACGACGGGCGGCGCAACGTCTGGTACGCGCGTCTGACGTTCGGCCGGGAAGTCGGCATCGAGTTCGTGCCGGTCTCCTACGACGACGCGGCGATGGCGCGCGAGATGGCCGAGGAAGGGCTGCCGCGCGAGTTCATCGAGACGATCCAGACCGGCTGGTGGACGACGTGCCTCGAGATCCTGCCGGCCAGGGAGCGGGATCGGGGCCGGTTCTGACGCTGCGGCCTTCGCGACGGAGGCGGAGCGGGCACAATTTCCGCATCTTTTTGCGAGCCGGGGGTAATCTTTCGGAGCCGGCCGTCGTCTCCGTCACGGCCGGAACCGGGAACACGGAACGGCCGGAAAGACGTTACATCCAACAATGAAGAAGACGGCGATCGTGACGCTCGGTGTGCTCCTTCTCGGGGGCCTCGTCTGGGTCGTGGGATTCCGCGGCAAGGACGCGGGGCCGAAGTACCGGACCGCGAAGGTGGACAAAGGCAGCGTCACGCAGACGGTGACCGCGACGGGAACTCTGTCCGCCGTGATCACCGTGAAGGTCGGGAGCGCGGTCTCCGGAAACGTCGCCGCGCTCCACGCGGACTTCAACAAGGTCGTGAAGAAGGGCGATCTGCTGGCCGAGCTCGATCCCGCGCCGTTTCAGGCGAAGGTCGAGCAGGGCCAGGCCGCGCTCCAGAAGGCGGAGGTGGACGCGCGCAACGCCGACATATCGCTCCGCCGCCAGGCGGCGCTGAAGGAACAGGGTCTCGCGCCGCAGGCCGACTTCGATCAGGCGCAGGCGAACGCGGACTCCGCGAAGGCGGCGGTCGCGCAGGCGAAAGCGACGCTCGAGCAGGCAACGACGGATCTGCGCAACAGCAAGATCGTCGCGCCGATCGACGGCGTCGTCGTCGACCGCGAGTACGACGTCGGGCAGAGCGTCGCGGCGTCGTTCCAGGCGCCGACGATCTTCACGATCGCCCAGGACCTGACCAAGATGCAGGTCTCGGCCGACGTCTCGGAATCCGACATCGGCATGTGCAAGGTCGGACAGCCGGTGCGGTTCACCGTGGACGCCTACCCGGACCAGATCTTCCGCGGCACGATCTCGCAGATCCGGCTGAACGCGACGGTGAACCAGAACGTCGTGACGTATCCCGGTGATCATCGACGTGCCGAACCCCGATCAGGCGCTGCGGCCGAACATGACCGCCAACGTCATCATCGACGTCGCCGTCGCCCGCGACGTGCTGCGGGTTCCGAACGCCGCGCTGCGCTTCCGTCCCGAGGAGTCGGCCTCCGCGTCGCCCGCGGCGGCCTCGCCCGAAGAGCGCGCCGCGCGCAGCGCCTCCGGCGGCAAGGGGCCCGGCGCGGCGATGAGCAGTTCGACCAGACCGCCGGGAGCGGCGCGAAGCGGTCGCCGCAAGCCGGGCCAGACGGTGTACGAGATCGCCGCGAACGGCCTCGGAGATCCGCAAGCCGGTCGACATCAAGACCGGCATCACCGACGGACGCTTCACTCAGGTCACCGCCGGCGACCTGACCGAGGGCACGACCGTCGTGATCGGTCTCGCGACCGCGAAGGCCGAAGCCTCGCAAGGGTCCGCCGGGCGTGGCCGGCGGCCGCCGGTTCTGAGCGATGGCCCACCCGGTCATCCGGATCGAGAACCTCGTCCGCGTCTACCACATGGGCGAGGTCGAGGTGCGGGCCCTCGACGGCGTGTCGGTGGCGATCGTGCCGGGCGAATTCGTCGCGGTCATGGGACCGTCGGGCTCCGGCAAGAGCACGTTCATGAACATCGTCGGCTGTCTCGACCGGCCGACGTCGGGCCGCTACTCTCTCGACGGCGTGGATGTGTCCGAGCTCGACCGCGACGCGCGCGCGGAGATCCGCAACGGCAAGATCGGCTTCGTCTTCCAGTCCTTCAACCTGCTCGCGCGAACGTCGGCGCTCGAGAACGTGGAGCTGCCGCTCATCTACTCGTCGAACGGCCATACCGCGAAGCAGCGGGCCGACATGGCGCGGCGCTGCCTGCAGATCGGTGGGTCTCGCCGGCCGCGAGGACCACCAGCCGAGCCAGCTCTCCGGCGGCCAGCAGCAGCGCGTCGCGATCGCGCGGGCGCTCATCAACGATCCGAAGCTCCTTCTCGCGGACGAGCCGACCGGCAACCTCGACTCGAGGACCTCCGAGGAGGTCATGGCCGTCTTCCAGGAGCTGAACGACGAGGGCAAGACCGTCGTGCTGATCACCCACGAGCCGGACATCGCCGAGCACGCCAAGCGCGTCGTGGTCTTCCGCGACGGCAAGATCGTGGAGGATCGCGCCGGTGGCGCGCGCGCCGCGGCGCGCGCAGGTGGCGGATGTAGCCGATGTTGAAGTTCCTCACGATCCTGAAGGTCGGGCTGAAGGCGATCGGGCGCAACAAGATGCGCTCGATCCTGACGGCGCTCGGCATCATCATCGGCGTCGCCTGCGTGATCGCGATGATCGGCGTCGGCAAGGGATCGCAGGCCGCGATCCAGGCCCAGATCTCAGCCCTGGGCACGAACTTCCTCATGATCTTCCCGGGAGTCGCGACGCAGTCCGGCGCGCGGATCTTCACGGGCAAGTCCACGCTCACCGAGGACGACGTCGGCCGCGGTGAAGGCGGAGTGCCCCGCGGTCGCCTACGTCTCGCCCGTCCTCGCGCAGCGCCGCGCAGGTCGTCTCCGGCAGCCTCAACTGGGGCACGAGCGTCCAGGGCGTCGGCGTCGAGTGGCCGCTTCGTCCGCTCCTGGAACGTCGAGAAGGGCACGTTCTTCGGCGACTCGGAGGTGCGCGCCGCGGCGAAGGTCTGCGTCCTCGGCTCGACGGTCGCGAACGCTCTGTTCGAAGGGCAGGACCCGATCGGCCAGATGGTCCGCATCAAGAACTTCCCCTTCCGGGTCATCGGCGTGCTCGAGACGAAGGGCGGCAGCGACGATGGGCCAGGACCAGGACGACCTCGTCATCGCGCCCTACACGACCGTCATGCGCCTCCTGAAGAAGACCGCGAAGATCGACATGTTCATGGCGTCCGCGGTGTCGCGCGAACTCGGTGGACGAGGCGCAGAAGGAGATCGAGGCGCTGCTGCGTCAGCGGCATCGGCTCGGGCCGGCCAGGACGCCGACTTCATGATCCGCTCGCAGCAGGAGATCGCGCAGACCGCCGACGAGACCTCGCGCACGCTGTCGCTTCTCCTCGCCTCGGCCGCGTCGATCTCGCTCCTCGTCGGCGGGATCGGGATCATGAACATCATGCTCGTCTCGGTGACCGAGCGGACGCGCGAGATCGGCATCCGCATGGCGATCGGCGCCAAGGGCCGCGACATCCGCATGCAGTTCCTCGTCGAGGCGGTGGTCCTTTCGATCGCGGGCGGGCTCTGCGGGATCGCCCTCGGCATCGGCGTCTGCCAGTTCATCGCGGCGAAGGCGCGCTGGCCGATTCTCATTTCGCCCGAGGCGGTCGTGCTGGCCTTCGGCTTCTCCGCGGCCATCGGCGTCTTCTTCGGCTTCTACCCGGCCCAGAAGGCGTCGCGCCTCGATCCGATCGAAGCCCTGCGCTACGAGTAGAGCCGCGCGCGCCGCTCCGGCGGCCGCCGCCGGCGCTACAATCGAGGCATCGCCATGACCACTCTCCGGTCCCTGTGGCGGCGCCTCGATCCGCGCCGGCGGCTGGCGGCCCGTCTGCTCGTGGCGCTTTTCCTGACGTTCGCGCTGCCCGGCGCGATCCTCGTGTTCCTCCTCGAGCGGCGCCTCTCGGCGATCGAGGAGTCGACGGAGAGCCGCGTGGCCGCGGCGCGCCTCGGGGAAGAGACGATGCGGCTGCATCAGGACGCCGAGATGCGGGCGGAGTCGATGGACCGCGGAGCGCGCGTGGCGGAGGAGGCGGCCTGGTCGCTCGCCGACGCGGCGCGAGTCCTCCTGTCGGGCGCGGCGCCGACGGCGGGCGCGGTCCCGCCGGCGGACGCGCACGGTCACGTCTGGAACGCCGATCCGAATGCAACCTCGCTCGCGTACATCTCCCTCGACCGCTCGGCCGACGCCGCGGCCCGGCGCGACCTCGCGACGACCCGGGCGCTCGATCCGCTCCTGGAGGGCGTGCGCCGCCGGCTGCCGGCCGTCCGCACGGTCTCGTTGTGGACGGCCACGGGCGTCGCGCGCGTGTCTCCCTGGGTGGACCTGCACGAGGGAATCCGGACGTCGGGCGGCGCGCTCGAGCGGTTCCAGTTCAACCGCCTGGCGCGCTTTCCGCCGACGCTGTCTCCGGAAGGGGATCGCGCCGTCTGGACCGCCGCCTTCGCCGGCCCGACGATGACTCCCGAGGCGCGGTACGTCTCCGTCTTCGTTCCCGTCCGCGACGCCGCGGGCGTCCTCCGCGCCGCGGTCGCGCTCGACGTGGATCCGCGCCGCTACGCGACGCAGGCCGTCGACCGCGGCGGCCTGCCCGGCGATCTCTGGTTCGCGCTCGACGGAATGGGCCACGCGCTCGTCATGCCCGCGAAGGCGGGCGAGCTGATCCGCTGGCGCGGCGACGAAACCGAGCGGCTGGAGGACTCCGAGGATCCGGAACGGCGGCGGCTCGCGCGCGCGGTCTTCGCCGAGGAGCGCGCCGTGGACACGTATCGGTTCCGCGGGCGGGACCATCGGTTCGCCGCCGCGCGCAGCCCCGCGACCGGCTGGATCTTCGTCGAGGGCCTCTCCGCCGACCGCCTCGCGCGGCTCGCGGAGCAACCCGACGAATCCGTCGATCCGAAGATCGCGCAGCTGCGCCGGGACACCGCTCTCCTGTTCGGCCTGCTGCTCCTCCTCGTGTTCGGCGCCGTGCTCTGGGCCGCGCGGCGCATCTCGGAGCCCGTCCGCCGGCTCGTCGGCGCCGCCGAGGCGATGGGCCGCGGACGCGAGGTCGAGGTGGCGGGGCAGGAGGGACGCGACGAGCTCGGCCGCCTCGCGGCCGCGATCGACCGGATGGGGCGCCGCGTCGAGCGCCGCGTCGAGACGCTGCATCGACTCCACGGTCTGCTGCGGGCGGCGCATCCGACGGCCGACCTGCAGGAGGTGCAGTCGCGCGCGACGCCAGGCGATCGCGGCCTTCACGGGTGCGGAGCGCGTCTGGTTCTTCTTTCACGATCCCGACACGAACCGGCTGGAGGCCGCGTGGCCGGGCTGGAACCTGCCCGAGGAGCTCGCGCGGAAGCTCGAGATCTCCGTCGGACGAACCGTCGATCGCCGGGCATGGTCTTCCGCACCGGCGAGCTCCACGTCTCGAACGATCTCTCTCGCGACCCCTACTCGAACCGCGAGCTCCAGACGCTCGAGGGCGCCGACAACGCCATCTTCGCGCCGCTCAAGACGGAAGGAAAGACGATCGGCGTCGTCGCCGCGACAACCGCAAGGGCGGCTTCGGGCCCGAGGAAGCGGACGCGATGGTCATCTTCGCCGACGCGGCCTCGCTGCTGATCCAGAACGCGCGGCTCTACTCCACGCTGACGGGGACGGTCGCCGAGCTCGAGCGGGCGAGCCGCCTGAAGGACCACTTCCTGCAGAACGTGAACCACGAGCTCCGCACGCCGCTGACCTCGATCGTCGGCTGGACCGATCTCTTCGAGGACGGCGCGACGCGACGCGGAGACGCTGCAGCGGGGGCTGCGGCAGATCCGACAGTCCTCGCGGCTGCTTCTCGCGCTGATCGACGACCTGCTCGACCTCGCGCGGCTCGACCGCGGCACGCTCAAGCTCGAATGGCGCGCCGTCTCCCTCGCAGACGTCGTCACGCGCTCGATCGAGACCATGCGCCTCATGGCGGAAGGGCGCGGCGTGACGCTCCTCGCCGCGCCGCTGCCGGACGATCTGCCGGCGGTCCGCGCGGATCCGCTGCGGCTCCAGCAGGTCCTCTGGAACCTTCTCGTCAACGCGATCAAGTTCACCCCGCGGTCTCGGGCGCGTCATCGTCCGCGTCGAGCGCGAGCCGGAGCGATACCTCGTGAGCGTCGAGGACGACGGCGTCGGCATCCCGGAGGGCGAGCTGCCGCACGTCTTCGAGCGCTTCCGCCAGGTGGACGGATCGGCGACGCGGCGGCATCCCGGGATGGGGATCGGGCTCTCGCTCGCGCGGTCGCTGGTCGAGCTGCACGGCGGCACGATCTGGGCGGAGAGCGCCGTCGGCCAGGGGCAGCCGCTTCACGTTCAGCCTGCCGATCCGCGCGTGGCGCGGCGACCGCGGAGGCCGAGATCGTCGAGACGAGAGACTGGCGGGGGAGGCGTGAGCCCGGGGAATCAGCCGGAGGCGGCGGGGAGCCCGTGCCCTTGCAGGAGGTCCTTGACGATCTTGGCCGTCTCTTCCTTGCCCGGGCACGCAGAGGTTCGGGTCCTTCTCCTTGCCGTTGGCGAGCGCGGCGGCGTAGCCCTCGCAGTCGTAGCCGCAGGCGGTGCAGTCGGTCTGCGCCATCGCGGCGTAGAGCTTCAGTGCGAGGTTCCCGTCCTTGGCCATCTCCATGCGCTTCGGAAGCGGGATCGTCTCGTCGTGGAACGCCGGCGCCTCCTTCTTCGGCTTGGGCGCGGCGGCGACGTCTTCCTCCGGCCGGCCGGAGTCGATCCACTGGCCGTAGGAGAGGCAGTTCGGGCAGATGAACGTGTAGTCCCAGCCCACCGGCAGGAACATGGCCGGCGTGCGGTAGACGACGAGCGGCTGAAGTCCTGCGGGCAGGCCGGCGCCTCGCGCTCCTGCGCGTCGAGGACCATCGTCTTCAGGTGCGGCCGCGAGAAGCTCGATCTGCTTCGGCTTCTGGTCGAAGCGGAGCATCTCGCCCTTCGGGCAGACCATCACGACCTGGGGCTTGTAGACGCGCTCGACGAAGAAGGATGCGCATCGGGATGTCGTGCTGCGGGCAGAGCGGCGGCGCGTCCTTCCAGAAGGCGGCGACGAGCGACGACTTCTGCGGCGAGCGACGAGCCTCATGGCGCGGAGATTGTAGCAGCGTCGCGACTTCAAAGCGCCGCGAAGGGATTGAGCCGCCGCTCTTCCTCGATCGTCGTGCCGGGACCGTGGCCGCAGATCGACCGGCGTGTCGCCGGGGAGGCGGAAGAGCTTTCCGCGGATCGACGCGAGGATCGCGTCGGTGTCGCCGCCCCAGAGGTCGGTGCGGCCGATCGAGCGGCGGAAGAGCGTGTCGCCGGAGAAGAGGACGGCGCTCGTCGCCCGGCGAGCTCGAAGCACGTCGAGCCCGGCGTGTGGCCCGGGCGTGTGGATCGCGCGGAGCGCGAAGCGTCCGAATCGGACGAGCTCGCCGTCCGAGAGCGGCGCGTCGACGGCCGCGGCGCATCGGCGGTGAGACCGAAGAGCGCCGCCTGCTCGGGCAGCGCGTCGTAGAGCGGCCGATCCGCGGGGTGCAGCCGGATCGGCGCGCCCGTCGCCTCCGACACCGCTCGCGTGGCGCCGATGTGGTCGAAGTGGGCGTGCGTGTGCAGCAGGGCGACGGGCCGTGCGCCGGCGCTCGCGAGCGCCCGCAGGATCCGCTCGGGCTCGTCGCCGGGATCGATGACGACGGCCTCGCGCGCGTCCTCGTCCACGAGGATCGAGCAGTTGCACTGCGAGCATGCCGACCGGGAAGGTCTCGATGAGCGGCGCCGCTCACGGGTTGACGGCCACGACGGTCTCGACGTCGTGCCGCTCCTTGCGCTCCGGGCGACGCCCAGACCTCCTCGGGCGAGGAGAGGTTGAGCTGCACGGCCCACTCCTGGTTGTCGGGCCGGCGATACTCCGACTGGAAGAGCTTGCGCCGGCTGCGCGGCGTGAAGATCTCCCACCGGATGTAGCCGAAGTCGGCGCCGTCGCCGTGGAGGTAGAACGCGGGGACGCGCTCGCCCGCTTCGATCTCGGCCTCCCGCACCGTCATGCGCCGGAAGCCGTTCGCCGAGAGGCGCTCCTCGAATTCCGCGCGGCGGCTTCGGCCCCGGAACGTCAGGGAATGCCGGCCGCGCGCCACGCCGCGCCCGAGGATCAGGTCGTCGAGCGCCGCCGCGAGCTCCGCGTCCACGCGGCGATGTTAGCGCACGCATTCCCGAGGCCGCGGCGCACGCCGTAGACTTGCCGCTGCATGCCGCGCTCCCCGAGCTCGCGATCCGCTTCGCGCTCGCGCTATGGGTCGGCGGCACGCTGCTCCTCGTCCTCGAGGCGCCCCTCGTCTTCCGCCGTCTCACCTCGCGCGACGCCGCGGGGGATCTCTTCGACGCGATCCTGGCGCGCTTCGAGGCGCTCAAGCACATCCTCTCGCTCGCACTCGTGATCGGCGTGTTCGTCGAGCTCGAGCGTGAGGGCAGGATCCCGGCGGCGGCGGCGTCGTCTCGGCGATCGCGATCTTCGTCGCCGTCGCGACGAACGTCTATCTCGCGATGGTCCTGCGCCCGCGCCTGAAGTACTTCCGGATGAAGGTCGGGTCCTTCGACGCGGCGGCTCCCGACGATCCGTGGCGGAAGAAATTCGATTCTCTCCACCGGCGGAGCGTGCGCGTGCTGCTGCTCGGAGGGATCGCCGCGGCCGTCGCCCTCGCCCTCCGGCCGTGAGGGCCGCGAAGGCGGTCCGCTCCTCAGCTTTTCAGCGCGATGAGGTCGATCTCGACGGCGGCGCCGCGCGGGAGCGCCGCGACGATGACGGTCGAGCGCGCCGGCCGGTGCTCGCCGAATCGGCGGGCATAGACGGCATTCATCGCGGCGAAGTCCTCGCCGCGGGTGAGATAGACGGTCGTCTTCACGACGTCCGAGAACGTCAGGCCGGATTGCCGCAGGACCGCCTGCAGGTTGTCCAGGATCCGCTCGGTCGCGGCCTCGATGCCGCCGGAGACGAGCTCTCCGGTCGCCGGATCGAGCGGAATCTGACCCGAGGCGAAGAGCATGCCGCCGGCCCGGACGGCCTGCGAGTAGGGGCCGATCGCCTTCGGGGCGCCGTCGGTCGCAATGAAGTCCACGTCAGTTCTCTCCTCTCTTTTCTTCTTCCAGGATCGCGATGTAGGGGAGGTTCCGGTAGCTCTCGGCGTAGTCGAGGCCGTAACCCACGACGAAATGGTCGTCGATCGTGAACCCGAGGTAGTCGACCGGGATCGCGGAGTTGGTCGGCACGCGCTTCTTCAGCAGCGAGCAGATTCGCACGGACTTCGGTCGGCGCGTCGCGAGGAGCTCGACGATCTTCTTCAGCGTGCGGCCGGTGTCGACGATGTCCTCGACGATGAGGATCTCGCGTCCGGCGACGTCGGTCGTCAGGTCGCGCTGGAGCTGGACGTTTCCCGACGACTTCGTCCCTTTGCCGTACGAGGAGACTTGGAGAAAGTCCACCGAGACCGGCGTCTGCAGTTTCTTCGCGAGATCGCAGAGAAAGAAGATCGAGCCCTTCAGGATTCCGACGAGCAGGAGCGCTCGGCCGTCCTGATCGCGGTCGATCTGGGCCGCCAGACGCGCAACGCCTTCCTGCAGCGTCGTGGCATCGATGAGAGTTCTGCCTAGGCGCATTCACCTATCCGGCGGCCGGGCGACCGAGCGGCCGCGCGGCGCTACAATGGCCGCAATTCAGAAAAAGATGTCCGTCGAAAAGCTGCAGCTGCTCCACGAAGACTATATCCGGCTGACGGAGCGCTTCAAAGCGCTCTGGACGTTCCATCAGTTCCTGCGCGGAATCGGCAAGACGTTCTCGCCGGACGCGCCGGAGCCGTCGGCGGCGTTCAACGGCCTCTACGAGGAGGTCCGGGCCGCCGGCGCGGAACTGTCGTCGTCGCCGCCGGAGGCGGTCGCGCGCCGTCTTCAGGAGCTCTTCGCTCGTCTCGACACCGTCGCCCAGGAGCTTCGGGACACCGACCGCGGCATCTCCCCTTCGCTCGTGCGCCGGTTCTTCGACAAGATCCGCCCGCAGGACGAGAAGATCGCCTTCTACCTTCTTCGCTTCTACTTCGCGCAGCCCGACGTGGACGAGGACGTCATCGACAAAGTGGATTTCCTCGCGACGGTCGCCGCGACCGGGCGCCCCGAGCCCGACGCCACCGCGACGCGGCCGCGCGCCGCCATCCGCCAGCTCTTCGAGTCCGTGACCGCGTCGTCGGTCTGGCCGCGGATGGAGGCCGGCATGACGCCGGCGGTCGTCCGGGCTTTCGACGAGCTCGCCTCCGACGTGACGCAGGCGCGGGAGTTCGAGCAGCTCCTGACGGAGCGTCTGCTCAACAATGCGCGCACGATGAAGCGCCGCGTGGCGACCGGCCTCGCGGACCCCGACATCCTGACGGCCGTCGCCTGGTGCAATCTGACGACGCGCTCCGTCTTCCATCGCCTGTACGAGAAGGAAGAGCGGCGGCTCGACGAGGCCACCGGCCGAATCGCCGACCTCGAGCGCGAGCTCTTGCGCGGCGGCGAGGAGGGTGCGCCGCTCGAGTTCCGGCGATTTCGCGAGTCGCGCGTCCGGTTCGACCGGCTCGCGATGGAGCGAAACCTGCGCGCGCAGCACATCCTGGAGCTGAAGCTCGCGATCGGCGACGTTCTCGACAAGTTCGACATCTCCGGGCTCGAGGCCGAGGACATCGACGAGGCGCTCGAGCTCGTCGAGGAAGTGGACGCTTCCTCGGAAGACGAAGGCTTCTGGAAGCCGTGCCTCGAGCGGGTTCTGGAGCCCGTCGCGCGGGCGGCCGAAGCGGGCGGCGGCGCCGGCTCCGGCGGGACGGGGCTCGCCGCTTTGAAGCTCGAGACTCGGGAGCTCGCGGCGGCGCGTCGCGCGCTCGAGTCGGGCGATCCGCCGTCCGACGAGGACCGCACGCTGCTGCGCGCGGCGGCCCTCCGCGTGCGCGCCGAGGATCAGGCCGCCGAGCTGCGGCGGTGGGAGGCGGGACGCGCGCCCGGCGACCTCGTCCGGGCCGTCCGGGGCACGCTCGCGCGCTGCGACGCGATCGAGGCGACGCTCGAGCATCTCGCACTCGAGAGCGCGGGCTTCGAAGAGGCGCGCGCGATCGGCCGCACCCGCCATCGCCTGCGGCTCGCGGCCTCGGCGCTCTGGCTCGAGTCGGACCGCGCCTCCTAGCCGTCGCTCGTCGCTCGGGACTGAGCGGCGACGATTCCCGATCCCGAGGAGCCCTCCTGGCATTACTCGGACGGGCTGCCAGCCGCCCGCCCGGTCCCTCGTATACTCCGCCGCGTGAGCGATCCCGCCGATTCGACGTCTTCGGCGCCTCTCCGACCACACCCTCGTGGAGAACCGGCGCCGCAACCTCGAGGAGGCGCGTAAGCTCGTCGGCGACCCGTATCCCTTCGACTATCCGGTGACGGCGACGGTCTCGCAGATCGGTGCCGCGCACCGCGCGCGTTCGGGAGAGGAGCTCGAGCGCGAGCCGATCGCGGTCTCGACCGCCGGCCGGATCCTGGCCCGTCGCACGCAGGGGAAGGCGGGGTTCCTGGACGTCTCCGACGGCACCGATCGCGTCCAGGTGTACGTCCGGCGGGACGCGGTGGGGGAGGCCGGGTGGGCGCTCTATGGCCTGCTCGACCTCGGCGACTGGCTCGGCGTGTCTGGGAAGGTCTTCAAGACGCGGACGGGAGAGCTGACGGTCAAGGCCGAGAGCTCGCATTGCTCGCCAAGTGTCTCCGTCCGCTTCCCGAGAAGTGGCACGGCCTCAAGGACGTCGAGCGCCGCTACCGCCAGCGTTACCTCGACCTCGCGGTGAACCCCGAATCGCGCCGCGTCTTCGAGACGCGCGAGCCGCATCGTGCGCGTTCCTGCGGCGGTTCCTCGACGCGCGCGGCTACCTCGAGGTCGAGACGCCGATGATGCAGCCGATCGCCCGGCGGCGCGCTCGCGCGGCCGTTCGTGACCCACCACAACGCGCTCGATCTGGAGCTCTACCTGCGGATCGCGCCCGAGCTGTATCTCAAGCGGCTCGTCGTCGGCGGGATCCCGAAGGTCTACGAGATCAACCGCAACTTCCGCAACGAGGGCGTGGGCTGGCGCAGCAGAATCCCGAGTTCACGATGCTCGAGTTCTACGAGGCCTATGCGCGCGCGGCCGACCTGATGCGCCTGACCGAAGAGATGCTCGCCGAGTCTCGTCGCGGCGGTCGCGGGCGGCACGACGACGCCGTGGCAGGGGCGGACGCTCGACTGGGCGCCGCCGTATCGCCGCGTCACGATGCGGCAGGCGGTGCTCGAGGCGACACGCGGGGACTCCCGCGGCACGCTCGCGGAGGCGGACCTCGAAACGGCCGAGCGGCTGCTCGCCGCGGCGCGCGCCTACGGCGTCGAGAAGCCCGAGCGATTCGCCGGACAGAAGGGAAAGCTCCTCGCCGAGCTCTTCGAGGCGGTGGCCGAGCCGCTCCTCCAGCAGCCGACCTTCCTCCACGAGTTCCCGACGGAGATCTCGCCGCTCTCGAAGCAGGATCCCGCGCGAGCCCGAATGGGTGGACCGCTTCGAGCTCTATGCCGGCGGCATGGAGGTCGCCAACGGATTCTCGGAGCTGAACGATCCGGCGGAGCAGGCGGCCCGCTTTCGCAGGCAGGCGGAGAGCCGGGCCGGCGGCGATCTGGAGGCCGCGCCCTACGACGACGACTACGTCGAGGCCCTCGAGTACGGGTTGCCGCCGACCGCCGGCGAGGGCGTCGGCGTCGATCGCCTGACGATGCTCCTGACGGACCGCCATTCGATTCGCGACGTGATCCTGTTCCCGCTCCTCCGGCCGCGGGTGGCGGGGTCCGGGGACGAGGAGTGAGATTCGAGTCCTTCGTCGCCCGGCGCTACCTCGCCACCTCGAGCAAGACGGCCCACGTCGCGCTGATCTCGGCGATCTCGGTCTGCGGTCTCGCGCTCGGCGTCATGGCGCTCGTGATCTCGCTCGCGCTCCTCTCCGGATTCCAGGACCACATCCGCGCGCAGATGGCCGAGCGCACGCCGCATCTGACGGTGTCGCCGGAGCGCGGGGCCGCTGCTGCCGGACGAGGCGGCGATCGAGCGGCTCCTGCGCGAGACGGCGGGTGTCGTGGACGTCGAGCCCGTCGTCTCGGGACGCGGGTGGCTCGCGCCGGCCGCCGGCGGGCCCGCGACGCCCGTGCGCTACCGCAACGCGCCGGGAGCGAGCCTTCCGGCGCGCGCGGGCGCCGATCCCCCGATCCGCGTCGCGTCGTCCGTGGCCTTTCGCATCGGCGTCGCGCCCGGAGAATCGGTCCTCCTCACGGGATCGCGCACGCGCATGTCGCCGATCGGTCCGGTGCCCGTCTCCGTACGCCTCCAGGTCGCGGGCACGCCGCGGCGGGGCGCCCTCGAGCGCGCGCCGGAGGTGGAGGTCTCCGAGGAGATCGCGCGCCTGCTCGCGGCGCTCCCGTCCGGAGCGCAGGCGATCGAGGCGCGGCTGGCGGATCCGTCGCAGGCCGATCGGGCCGCGCGGGAGCTCGCGCGCCGCCTGCCGGCCGGGTACCGGGTCGAGACCTGGCGCGACAAGAACGCGCCGCTCTCCTTCGCGCTCCGCCTCGAGAAGCTCGTGATCTTCGCTCACGATCGCCCTCGTGATTCTCGTCGCGGCGTTGAACGTCGTTTCGAATCTCGCGCTCCTCGTCGTCGAGAAGAAGCGGGACCTCGGCGTGTTCGCGACGATGGGCGCCGGCCCGCGCGCGCTCGCGCGAATCTTCTTCTCGCTCGGGGGACGCATCGGCGCCGCGGGGACGGCCGCGGGCCTCGTCCTCGGGGTCGCCGCGTCGTTCCTCGCGGACCGCTTCGATGGGTGCCCCTCCCCGCGGACGTGTACCTCTTCTCCCACGTGCCCTTCGCCGTGCATCCGGGCGAAGTGGCGCTCGTCGGCCTCTTCTCGATGGCGACGGCGCTGGCCGCGTCGATCCTTCCCGCCCGGCGCCGCTTCGCGGTCCGCGGAGCGCGAGGCGCTCGAGCTGTCGCGATGAACGGAGAGCGGACGTGACGCTCGCGGTCCGGGCCGAGGATCTCGCGAAGACCTATCTCGGCGAGACGGCGCCGGTGACCGTCTTCCGGAACCTCTCGTTCGAGCTTCCCGAGGGGCTCTTCGCGGCCGTGATGGGCCCGTCGGGGTCGGGGAAGTCGACGCTCCTGCATCTGCTCGGCGGCATCGACCGTCCCGACGCGGGACGCGTCGAGGTGTTCGGCGCAGTCGCTGGAGGAGATGCGCGGCGTCCGAGCGCGCCCGCTTTCGGAACGCGACGATCGGCTTCGTGTTCCAATTCCACCACCTGCTTCCCGAGTTCACGGCCGAGGAGAACGTCGCCTTCCCGCACCGGATCGCCGGCCTCTCCGCCGGCGAGGCGCGGCGCAAGGCCCGGGAGCTCCTCGACCGCGTCGGTCTGTCGGATCGCGCGGCGCACCGCCCGCGCGCGCTCTCCGGGGGAGAGCAGCAGCGCGTCGCGATCGCCCGCGCTCTCGCGCGCGGCCCGCGCCTCCTCCTCGCGGACGAGCCGACCGGAAATCTGGACGCCGATTCGGCGGCGCGGGTCTTCGCTCTCCTCGAGGAGCTGCACCGTGAGCGGGGGATGAGCACGATTCTCGTCACGCACAACCCCGATCTCGCGAAGCGATGTGATAAAATTTTCACGATGTCCCGGGAAGGAATTTCTCCCGCGCCGGGTTTCGCGGGGCGGGGATAGGGCCCAGGGGAATGGCCTGCATGCCCGCCAGCGATGTTTGAGAAGTACAACGAGAAAGCGCGCCGGGCGCTGTTCTTCGCGCGCTACGAGGCCTCCAAGCTCGGCTCCAAGGTGATCGAGTCCGAGCACCTGCTGCTCGGAATCCTCCGCGAGGGGGAGGACATCATCAAGGAGATCTTCTCCCGCTTCAACGTGAAGCCGGAGGAGGTCCGCCGCGAGATCGAGGGCGACCGCATCTTCGTCGAGCGGATCTCCTCGACCGCGGAGCTGCCGCTCTCCGAGGAGTCCAAGAAGATCCTCGCCTACGCCTCGCACGAGGCGGAGTCGATGATGCACCCCTACGTCGGGACGGAGCACCTGCTGATCGGGCTCCTCCGCGTGGACGGGTGCGTCGCCGGCCGGCTGCTCGCGGCGCGCGGATTCAACCTCTACGGCGTGCGCGAGGAGACGATCTCGCTCATCAAGGAGCGCGAGGTCTCGAAGCAGAAGAAGGAGCTCCCGTTCCTCTCCGAGTACAGCCGCGACCTGACGCAGCTCGCCGCCTCCGGGACGCTTCGACCCGCTGATCGGGCGCGAGAAGGAGGTCGAGCGGATCATCCAGATCCTCTCGCGGCGGACGAAGAACAACCCGATCCTGCTCGGCGAGCCCGGCGTCGGCAAGACCGCGATCGTCGAGGGCCTGGCGACGCGCATCGTCGAGGGCGCGGTCCCGATGTTCCTCGCGCAGAAGAAGATCCTCGCGCTCGACCTGTCGCTGATCGTCGCCGGCACGAAGTACCGCGGCCAGTTCGAGGAGCGGCTGAAGGGGATCATCCGGGAGCTGCGCGAGAACCCGGACCTCATCATCTTCATCGACGAGATCCACTCGCTGATCGGCGCCGGCTCGGCCGAGGGCTCGCTCGACGCCGCCAACATCCTGAAGCCGGCGCTCTCGCGCGGCGAGGTCTCGTGCATCGGCGCGACGACGCTCAAGGAGTACCGCAAGTACATCGAGAAGGACCGCTGCCTCCTGCGCCGCTTCCAGGCGATCCACGTGACGGCGCCGTCGCGAGAGCGAGACGTTCGAGATCCTCGAGGGGGTCAAGGACCGCTACGAGCAGTTCCACAAGGTGCGCTACTCGCGCCGAGGCGATCAGGACCGCGGTCTACCAGTCGAACCGCTACATCACCGACCGCTTCTTCCCGGACAAGGCGATCGACATCCTCGACGAGGCCGGCGCCAAGGTGAAGCTGAAGCGCGTCGCCGACACCCAGAACCTGCGCAAGCTCGAGCTCGAGATGCGCCAGATCGTCAAGGAGATGAAGAAGGCGATCTCCGACAAGGACTTCGAGAAGGCGGTCTTCCTGCGCGAGCGCGAGATCGAGCTGAAGGAGGAGATCGAGCGGGCCAAGGCGCAGACCGCCGAGACGAGCGACGCGACGCAGGAGGTCACGCGGCGCGACATCGAGGAGATCATCTCGTCCTGGACGGGCATCCCGGTCGCCTCGCTCGAGATGGAGGAGGCCGAGAAGCTCCTCCACATGGAGGACGCCCTGCGCCGGCGCATCGTCGGCCAGGAGGCGGCGATCATCGGCGTCTCGAAGGCGATCCGCCGCTCGCGCCTCGGGCGTCAACAACCCGAACCGGCCGATGGGCTCCTTCATCTTCCTCGGCCCCTCGGGCGTCGGCAAGACCGAGGTCGCGCGGCGCCTGGCGGAGTTCCTCTTCGAGAACCAGAAGTCGCTCGTGCGCTTCGACATGTCCGAGTACATGGAGAAGCACGCCGTCTCGAAGCTCATCGGCTCGCCCCCGGGCTACGTCGGCCACGAGGACGGCGGCCAGCTGACCGAGCGCATCCGCCGCAACCCCTACAGCGTGATCCTCTTCGACGAGATCGAGAAGGCGCACCCCGACATCGCGAACCTGCTGCTCCAGATCCTCGAGGACGGCATCCTGACGGACGCCTACGGCAACGTCGTGGATTTCAAGAACACCCTGATCATCATGACGTCCAACATCGGCACGCGGCACCTCGTCAGCCGCAGCCGGATGGGCTTCGGCGGGACGAAGGAGATCCAGGACATCAAGGAGATCGAAGACCTGGTGCTCAAGGAGCTCCGCAAGGATTTCTCGCCGGAGTTCATCAACCGCATCGACGAGATCATCGTCTTCCACCCGCTGTCGCGCGAAGACCTGACCCGGATCTGCCGGCTTCTCATCGACGACGTCAACTCCACGCTCGCTCCCAAGGGAGCGTTCGTGGACGTCGACGACGCGGCCGTCGAGTGGCTGCTCGCGCAGAGCGGCGACGACCCGAACATGGGCGCGCGTCCGCTGCGCCGGGCGATTCAGAAGCACATCGAGGACCCGGTCTCCGAGCTCCTCATTCAAGCGCGCGACGAGCGGCCCGAGACAATCGAGGTGCGCGTCGGTCCCGAAGGACTCACGGTGGCTGCCCGCGAGGGCGAACCCATCGGGCAGGGCCGTTAGGCCCGCGTCCCTCCCCGGATCTCTTCGTCCCCGCCCCTCCTCTCGATGATTATTTCTCCGCGCGCCTCGGCGGCCATTTAACGTTTGTTTCTCGAAGGGAAGAAGTTAGGCTAGCGCCTCGTTCGAACGGGGGGCAGGGATGGTGCGGAACCGATGAGACATCCGAGCCGGGCGGGCCGGCGCGAGGAGGGCGCGCGCGGCCGCAGACCCGCCGTCGGCTCGATCCTCCTCGCGATGCTCCTCGGCGCCTCCGCGGCCGCAATCGGCCAGGACGCTCCGCCGACTCCCGCACCAACCCCCGCGCCGCCCGCTCAGGCGCCTCCGCCGGCCGCCGTCCCGGCGCCCGCCGAGAAGCCGGCGCCGACCGAGAAGATCGTCGGAATCCGCGTCCTCGGCTACCAGACCGTCTCTCCGGACACGATCGCGCACTACCTGGGCGTAAAGGTGGGCGATCCGTTCGACGCCGAGGCGATCCGCGCGCGATTCCGCACGCTGTGGGACGTGGGCCTCCTCGACAACGTGACCATCGAGGCCGAGCACAGCCCCGAGGGCGTGACCCTCGTCGTGACCGTCGAGGAGCGGCCGACGATCACGTCGATCGACTTCGTCGGCAACAAGAAGATCACGACGTCGCAGATCCGCGACCGGCTGCGGGAAGAGAAGATCGAGCTGCGCGCCGGATCGCCCCTGGCCCTGCGCGACATCGCGCACGTCCGATCGGTCGTCTCGGACCTCTACGTCGAACAGGGATATCGCAGCGTCACCGTCGACTACAAAGTTGAGGACATCACGAAGACCGAGAAGAAGGTCGTCTTCACCATCGATGAAGGCGACAAGATCAAGATCGCCTCCATCAATTTCCAAGGCAACACCGTCTTCCACGCCTGGCAGTTGAAGAACGCCATGAAGAAGACGAAGGTGAACACCTGGTATCGGGTCTTTTCGGAGAACACGACCTACAGCCAGGCCAACTACGAGGCCGACGTCGAGAACATCAAGGCGGTTTACCAGGCGAAGGGCTACAAGGACGTGGTCGTCAAGGATCCCATCCTCGACATCTACGTGAAGAACCCCAAGGCCGACCCGAAGAAGATCAAGCGGGCAGTTCGCATCACGATCCCGATCGCGGAAGGCGATCAGTACTTCGTGAACGAGATTCGGGTCACGCGGGTGGATCAGGCCGGCAAACCCGTCGAGAACGGGCCGCCGATGGTCTTTCCGGAGCAGGCCATCCTGAAGAAGTTCTGGGAGCTCGCGCCCGGCACGGTGTTGAACCGCGACCTCCTCGTCGAAGGGCTCTCCGAAGTCGAGTCGATGTACAAGGCCAACGGCTACATCTACTGGTTCGCCGACCCCGCGTACAAGGAAGTCGGCAACCACCGCGTCGACGTCGACGTCAAGATCTTCGAAGGCGACAAGTTCTACCTGGGGCGCTTCGAGGTGAAGGGCAACACGACCACGCGCGACAAGGTCATCCGTCGCGAGTTCGCGCTCGACGAAGGCGCCGTGATGGACATGGACGCCGTCAAGAAGAGCCTGCAGAAGCTCCAGCAGCTCGGATACTTCAAAGTCGCGGAAGAGCCGGAGTTCGGTGTCGACCAGGAGCAGAGGAAGGTGAACCTGACGGTCAAAGGCACCGAGACCTCGCGCAACGAGGTCCAGTTCGGGGCCGGGTATTCGGCCGTGGACAAGTTCTTCGGTCAGTTCTCGTTTCAGACCCGAAACTTCATGGGTCGCGGCGAGGTGCTCGCGGCCTCCGCCCAGATCGGCTCGATCTCGAGCTTCTACGACGTTTCGTACACGGTTCCCTGGTTCATGGACCAGAATCAGTCCATCGGCGGCTCGATCTACCGGCGGACCGCGGATTACCTGAACATCGACGAGAACCGCACGGGCGCCAGCGTCTTCTACGGGCGCGGGCTCAGCCTCTTCTCGTCGTGGAACCTGCTCTACCAGTACGAGTCGGTCAAAGCGAAGTATCCGGTGCGCGGAGCGCCGACGCCTCCCGGGCAGCCGATTCCGCCCGACAAGCTGACCGACACCAACGGAAAGACGTCTTCGTTCACGCCGGCCTACCGCTACGACACGCGCAACGATCCTTTCGATCCCACGCTCGGGCGGCGTCTCTTCGCGAGCGTCCAGATCGCCGGCGGGCCTCTCGGCGGCACCGACTATTTCTTCAAGCCGATCCTCGGAGGCACGATCTACATTCCCGTCCGATTCCCGCGGCACTCCTACATCGCCGCCAACCTGGAGGTCGGCTGGGTGGCCAACTACGGAAACCACGACGTCCCGATCTTCGAGCGGTTCCAGCTGGGCGGCGAGCAGAGTCTGCGGGGCTTCCAGACGGGATCGATCCTGCCCCTCCAGAAGAACAATCAGGTGTTCACGGACTCGCTCGGGCGCATCCTCGGCGGGAACAAGTTCTACGTCCTGAATCTCGAGTACACGTTCCTGCAGTTCGGCCCGGGCAAGATGCTGCTTTTCGGCGACCTCGGGAACACGTACCATGACTCCCAGTCCTTCAATCCGGCCGACTTCCGGTACTCGGTGGGCGCGGAGCTCCGCATCTTTCTGCCGATCTTTCAGGCGCCTCTCCGGTTCATCTATTTCTTCAACCCGGACGTCGTCCAGCCGATCGACCAGTTCGGGTTCCCCATCACCAGCCTGAAGGAGAAGAAGTCCGGCTTCCTCTTCTCGATCGGCCGGACCTTCTAAACCAGGCCCCGGGGGAATGCCTGCGCGGGCGCGCCTGTTGCCGCTTCGAGGATTTTTGTTAGTATTCGCCGTTCTTTCCTCGGGGCCCCCGAGCCGGAGGAAAGAGAAGGAGTCAAAAGAATGAAGCGCATCCTGGTCTCGGTCGCGATGGCCGTCAGCGCGGCCGCGGCGTTCGGTCAGACGCAGGCGGCGGCCCCGGCGGCGGCCCCGGCAGGCCCGCCGAAAATCGCGGTGATCAACGTGGATCGGCTCGTCACCGATTCGGCCCTCGGCAAGGAAGCCTTTGCCCGCGTCAAGAGAATCGCCGATTCCAAGAAGGAAGAGGGCGACAAGCTCACCAAGGAGCTCCGCGAAATGGAGCAGAAGCTCGCCGATCAGGGCGCGTCTCTCGCGGACGACAAGAAGGAAGCCCTCCAGAAGACGTACCAGGAGAGGGCGATCGCCTTCAAGCGGTTCCAGGACGACGCGCAGCGTTCGCTCGACGAGGCGCAGAAGAAGGAGCTCGAGGAGCTGCAGAAGCGCGTGATGCCGGTCATCACGCAGGTCGGGAAGGAGCGGGGCTTCACCCTGATCTTCAACAAGTTCCAGTCGGGGCTCGTCTACGCCGACGAGGCGGTCGACGTGACGGACGACGTGCTGAAGCGCTTCAACACGACGGTGGCGGTTCCGGCCTCGGCGCCGGCCTCCGGCGCGCCGAGCGCCGCGGCGCCCAAGCCGACGCCCAATCCGAACTCCGCGGCCGCCAAGCCGACCCCGAAGAAACCGAACTGAGACTCCGCGTTCGTCGAGAGAGTCACGGGGCCGCCCACGGGCGGCCCCTTCCATTTTCGGCCGTCCGCGGGTTGCGAGTAGTATCCGGGCCGGTGAAAGCCGTCCGGAAGAATCCTCCGCGCGGGAAGCGTCTCCGAGCGAAGACGCCGCGCGGTGGCTTCACGCTCGCCGACGTGGCCCGGGCGGTGGGCGGGAGAGTTCACGGCGACTCCGGGGTGCGCCTGACGGGCGTGCGGGGTCTGGAAGACGCCGGTCCCGAGGACCTCTCTTTCGTCGCGGACCTTCGCCATGCGCCCGCGGCCCGAGAGAGCCGGGCGGGGGCGTACCTCGCCTCTCCGGCCACCGCGCCGGAGGGGCGCCCCGCCGTCATCGTTTCGCAACCCGTCGCCGCCCTCGCCGCCTGGCTCGAGGTCTTCCGCCCCGAGCCGCGGGCGCGTCCCGGCATCCGCGCCGGCGCGCGCGTCGACCGGACCGCCCGCCTCGGGCCGGGGGTCGCCGTCGAGGCGGGCGCCACCGTCGGGCCGCGGTCCCGCATCGGCGCGCGCACCGTGATCGGTCCCGGCGCGTACGTCGGAGCGGACGTCACGATCGGGGAGGACGGCCGCCTCCACGCGAACGCGGTGGTGTACGACGGGTGCCGGATCGGCGATCGCTGCGTCCTGCACGCGGGCGCGGTTGTCGGCTCGGACGGATTCGGATACGTCTGGATCGGCGGGCGGCACCGCAAGATCCCGCAGGTCGGGATCGTCCGTGTCGAGGACGACGTGGAGATCGGGGCCAACGCGGCGATCGACCGCGCGACGCTCGGCGAGACCGTGGTGGGAAAGGGCACGAAGATCGACAACCTCGTGCAGGTCGGGCACAACGTGGTGATCGGAGAGCATTCGCTCCTGTGCGGCCAGGCGGGCGTGGCCGGCTCGACGCGGATCGGGCGGCGCGTGACGCTGGCCGGACAAGCGGGTGTGGCCGATCACGCGTCGATCGGCGACGGCGCGATCGCGACGGCGCAGTCGGGGATCGTGACCGGCTCCGAGGTCGCGGCCGGCACGATGGTCTCGGGCATGCCCGCCGCGCCGCACCGGGAGTTCCTGAAACGATCGGCCTGGTTGGCTCGCCTGCCGGAGCTCGCGCGCCGCCTGGAGCGGCTCGAGCGGCGGATGGGCGAAGGGTAAAGGGGGCGCGCGTGGAGCTCGGAATCGTCGACATCCTGAAGATCCTTCCGCACCGCTATCCATTTCTGCTCGTGGACCGGATCCTCGAGCTCGAGGCGGGCAAGCGGGTCGTCGGAATCAAGAACGTCACCTTCAACGAGGAGTTCTTCCAGGGGCACTTCCCGGGAAATCCGGTGATGCCGGGCGTCCTCATCGTCGAGGCGATGGCGCAGGTGGCGGGAGTGGGCCTTCTCGGCGCGGTGCAAGATCCGCAGAAGAAACTGCTCTACATGGCGGGCGTGGACCGCGCGAAGTTTCGCCGGCCGGTGGTGCCCGGCGACCAGCTGCGGCTCGAGGCGGAGATCGTCGCGCTCAAGATGCGGACCTGCAAGTGTCGCGCGCGAGCGCTCGTCAACGGCGCGTTGTGCGCGGAGGCCGAGATCACCTCGGTTCTCGTCGACCGCCCGTGACGGCCGCGATCCACCCGACGGCGACCGTCTCGCCGGACGCGGAGATCGGATCGGACGTGACGATCGGCCCGGGCGCCATCGTCGGCGCCGGCGTCCGCATCGGCCGCGGGACGTCGGTCGGCGCGAACGCCAACGTGCAGGGCCCGACGACGATCGGCGAGGAGAATCGGATCTTTCCGTTCGCCGTCGTCGGCTTCGAACCGCAGGATCTCAAGTACCGCGGCGAAGACACGCGCCTGACGATCGGAAACCGAAACATCTTTCGCGAGTTTTCGACCGTTCACCGGGGGACGGCCGGCGGCCGGGGCGAGACCGTAGTCGGCGACGACAACCTCTTCATGGCCTACTGCCACGTGGCGCACGACTGCCGGATCGGCTCGAACTCGGTGCTCGCGAACTACGTCGGCCTCGCGGGGCACATCGACGTGGGCGACTGGGCGGTGCTCGGAGCGTACGTCGGCTGTCATCAGTTCGTCCGGATCGGAAACCACGCCTACGTCGGCGCCTTCACCGTCATCCGCCAGGACGTTTTGCCATTCTGCAAGACGGACGGTCGCGAAGCGAAGACCTACGGCCTGAACTCGATCGGTTTGAGGCGGCGGGGGTTCACGCCGGAGCGTCTGGACGCCCTCGAGAACGCCTATCGCCTGCTCGTTCGTTCGAAACAGAACACGACGCAGGCGCTGGCGTCGATCGCGGCGGAGATCCCGGCGCAGGCCGACGTCGAGGAGCTCGTCCGCTTCGTCCGCGAGAGCGAGCGCGGCTTCCATCGGTGACGTTTCGGAGGGCGGGTTGACTGCGGCCGGCCCCATCCGCCTGGCCGTTGTGGGCGTGGGGCACCTCGGCCGGCAGCACGCGCGGGTCGCCGCCGGACTGCCGGACGCGCGCGTCGTGGGGGTCCACGACATCGACCGGACCCGCGCGGAGGAAGTGGCGGGAGAGCACGGCCTGTCCGTCTTGCCGGACCTGGAAGCGGTGACGCGCGCGGCCGACGCGGTCGTCGTCGCCACGCCGACGGCCAGCCACGCCGAAGTGGCGTCGTTTCTCCTCGAGCGCGGGCGGGATGTCCTGATCGAAAAGCCGATGACCGCGACCGTCGCGGAGGCGGACCGCCTCCTGTCGATCGCGCGCGCCGGCGGGCGCGTCATCCAGGTCGGGCATGTCGAGCGCTACAACCCGGCCGTCGAAGCGGCGTTCGGGATGCTCTCGCAGCCGCGGTTCGTCGAGGTGCACCGGCTCGGCGCCTTCACGGGGCGGAGCACCGACGTGGACGTCGTTCGGGACCTGATGATCCACGACCTCCAGATGGTGCTCGAGCTCGTCGGGAGGCCGGCGAAGGAGATCCGTGCGGCGGGCCTGGCGGTCCTGACCGACCGGCTGGACATCGCCAACGCGCGCATCGAGTTCGAGGGGGGATGCATCGCCAGCCTCACGGCCTCGCGCGTGTCCCTCGAGAAGACGCGCAAGTTCCGGGTCTTCGCGCCGTCCCTCTACGTCTCGATCGACATGCTGACCCGGTCGGCGACGGCTTTCCGCCTCTCGACGGAGCGCGGAGCTCCGGAAGTGGTTCCGGTCGTTCTCCCGGTCGAGCAGGAAGAGCCGCTGCGCCGGGAGCTCGAGGACTTCGTGCGGTGCGTCCGCGAGCGGGCGCGTCCGCGCGTGCCGGGCGAAGCGGGCCGCGACGCGCTGGCGCTCGCCGACCGGGTGCGCGACGCGATCGAGGAGCACCGGCGGACGGTCGAGGATGCGGCCTCGTGACGGCGCGCGGGCGGATCGGTCTGCTCGGCGGCAGCGGCCTCGACGCGTTCGAGGGCCTCGCGGACCGGCGCGAAGAAACCGTGGAAACGCCGTTCGGAGCGCCGTCGGACGTCTTCGTCACGGGATCTCTCGACGGGGTTCCCGTCGCGTTTCTTTCGCGGCACGGGCGCGGGCATCGCATCGGGCCGTCGGAGATCAACTACCGCGCGAACATTTGCGGCTTCAAGATGCTGGGCTGCGACGCCATTCTCTCCGCGTCCGCCGTGGGAAGTCTGCAGGAGGAGCACGCGCCGCGGCGCGCCGTGATCGCCGATCAGTTTCTGGACCGGACGCGCCGCCGCGCCGATTCCTTTTTGGGTGACGGGCTGGTCGCGCACGCGACGTTCGCCGATCCGGTTTGCCCGTCTGCAGCGTCGGCCCTCGAAACGGGCGCGCAGACGAGCGGCATCGGAGTCGCGCCGCGGGGCGTCTATGTCTGCATCGAGGGGCCGGCCTTCTCGACCCGAGCCGAGTCGCGCCTCTACCGCTCCTGGGGCGCCGACGTCATCGGGATGACGAACCTGACGGAGGCGAAGCTGGCGCGTGAGGCCGAGGTCTGCTACGCGTCGCTCGGGCTCGTGACCGACTACGACGCCTGGCGCGAGACCGGGGAGCCGGTGGGCGTGGATACGATCCTTGCCGTGCTGCGCGACAACGCGGAGGCCGCCCGTGAGGCCCTGCGCGACGCCGTGCGCCGCCTCGAGCCGGCGCGCACCTGCGGGTGCCGCAACGCCATGCGTTTCTCCATTCTGACGGACCGCGCGGCGATCGCCGATCCGGCGCGGCGGCGTCTGCAACCGATCCTCGGGAGGTACCTGTGATTCCGAGGCCGGGCCCGGAAGGGCGTGTCATCGTGACCGGATCCGTCGCGTTCGATTACTTGATGCGGTTTCCCGGGCGGTTCGTCGAGCACCTCATGCCGGATCGGCTCGAGCGGCTCTCCGTGTCGTTCCTCGTGGACGAGATGCGCCGCGTGCCGGGGGGCTGCGCTCCGAACATCGCCTACGGCCTGGCGCTCCTCGGCGAGCGTCCGCTCCTCTTCGCGACGGCCGGCCACGACGCCGCGGCATATCGCGAGGCGTTGGCGGCGGCCGGAGTGGACGTCTCGGGCCTGGCTCTCCAGTCGGACGTCTTCACGGCGTCCTTCTTCGTCTCGACCGACCACGACCAGAACCAGATCGCCTCGTTCTACACGGGCGCGATGGCTCGGGCGCGGGATCTGTCGCTCGCCGGCCTGGGGGACGGCGCGGCATCCCTCGCCGTCGTGTCGCCGAACGACCCCGCCGCGATGCAGAAGTACGCCGACGAGTGCCGGCGGATCGGCCTGCCCTTCCTCTACGACCCGAGCCAGCAGGTCGCGCGGCTCTCGGGAGAAGAGCTCCTCGCCGGGTCGCGCGGCGCGCGCGTCGTCATCGTCAACGACTACGAGCTCGGCATCATCGGGCAGAAGACCGGACGCTCGCACGAGGAGCTCGAGGCGGAGATGCCGGTCCTCGTCGCCACCCACGGCGCCGAAGGATCGACGATCTCGGTCGCCGGTTCCGGCGCGCGCTCGCGCCACGCGATTCCGCCGGCGCGGCTCGAGCGCGAGGCCCTCGACCCGACGGGCGTCGGCGACGCGTATCGCGCCGGCCTGGTCCGAGGAATGCGGCTCGGGCTGCCATGGGAGGTGTCCGGCCGCATGGGCAGCGTCGCGGCCGTTTTCGGACTCGAGTCGCCGGGACCCCAGCCGCCGCCTTACGCGATCGCCGATTTCCGGGCGCGCTACGAACGCAATTTCGGGGCGCCGCTGCCGGCTCGCTCGCACGCGCCGAGAGTTCGCCCGGATCTGGATCGAGCTGCAGGCAGCTCCCGGGTTCTGCTGGCTTCGCCGGTGCACGGAATCGCCTTCGCGCTTTCGCATCGGAGCCCTCGCGCCGCTCATACGCCTTCATCTTCTTTCAGCGACCTGAGAACCTCGAGGTCGATCCTTGAAGAGCCGCCGGGCCGTCTCCCGCCAGCCGGCTCCCGCGCCGCCGGCGTGGGAGGGGAGTCTCGATGCCCGCGGCCTTCGCATCGGGATCGTCTGCGCGCGCTGGAACCCGACGGTGACCGAGGCGATGCTCGCCTCGGCGCTCGAGGCGCTCCGCGAGCATGGCGCGGGGGACGGGGACGTCACGGTGGTTCGCGTTCCGGGAGCCTTCGAGTTGCCGGCGGCCGCCCGTGCGCTCCTGCGGCGGCGCTGCGACGCGCTCGTCGTGCTCGCCGCCGTCGTGCGGGGCGAAACGACCCATCACGAGGTCCTGGCGCACGCCGTGGCCGGAGCGCTCGCCGCGCTCTCGGCCGAGACCGGTGCGCCGATCGGATTCGGCGTCCTGACGTGCGACACGATGGAGCAGGCGCGGCGGCGCGTCTCCAAGGGAGCCGAGGCCGCGGAGTCCGCGGTCGAGGTCGCGAACCTCCGCCGCGCCCTCGCGAGGAAGAAGTAGCGTGGGGGCCCGGCGACGCGCGCGCGAGATCGCGCTCCAGATGCTCTACGAAAACGACGTTTCGGGTACGGCGCCGGGGGAGATGTTCGGGCGGTCTTCCGATCTCCAGACGGCGCCGGAGTCCACGCGGCGGTTCGCCGAGCGCCTCGTGACGGGAACGCTCGCCAACCGCGGCGACCTCGACGATCTCATCTCGAAGCAGGCGGACAACTGGCGTCTCGCACGGATGCCGGTGGTGGACCGAAACATCCTGCGCCTGGCGCTGTTCGAGCTCCTGCACGAGCCCGATACGCCGCACCCCGTCGTCATCGACGAAGCGCTCGAGATCGCCAAGCGCTACTCGACGCCCCGTTCGTCGCAGTTCATCAACGGCATCCTGGACGGCGTGCTCAAGGCGCGCGAGCGGGGAAGGGCGTGAAACGACGGCGGCCGCTCGTGGCGGCCGTGCTCGCCGCATGGCTGGCGGCCGGCCGCTTCGCGTCGGCCGCCGAGGAGCGCGCGCTCTACCTCGCCGAGGGCGAGGACGTCCGGCTCTTCGACCACTACGACAACGACGGATACTCCCTGGAGGTCGAGCCGGCCGCGGGCGGCGCCGTCCGGCTCCGCGTCCGTGTGGACGACGCGCCTCTCGAGAGCGTCGCGCCGTTTCCGACGGGCGCGCCGAGGGACGCGGCGCTGCCTTCCTCGCGCGAGCGCGACGCGTTCGCGAGCGACGCCACCCGCGGGAGCGGGAGCCAGGCCGATGCGGTGGCCCGGATCCTCATGGCTCTGGCCGCGCGGGTCCGGTACGACGCCGACCGGACGTTGCCACAGGACCCCGCGGCCGTCTTCGCGTCGGGCCGGGCGGACTGCGTCGGCTACTCGGAGCTCGCCGTCGATCTGCTGCGCCGGGTGGGCGTCCGCGCGCGCACCGTTCAGGGCATCCTGCGCACGAGCCCCGGACAAGCCGCGCACGAGGCGCGCATCGCCGGCGCCTATCACCGCTGGATCGAGGTCTACTACCCGGACCGCGGCTGGGTCTTCTCGGATCCGTCGGCGTCGATCAACGGCGTGGACGCGCGCTACATCCCGTTCCGGTCGCGAGCGCTCGTCAAGCCGCGCTCCTTGACGCTCGTCTTCGTGGATCAGTCGGGCGGTCTCTCGTACGCTCCGGTCGAGGCGGGCGCGGCGCGTCTTCTCGAGCGGCCGTCGGGGCACGGCGGCGCGAAACCCTAGCCTCTCCGTTCGCGCTCCGCGCTCCGTGTAGGATTCCCCTCCCATGGCCGAGCGATACGACCACGCCGCGATCGACGCGAAGTGGCAGAGCCGCTGGGAGAAGGACCGCGCGGCCTTCGTCGACACGGCCGAGCCGGGCGACAAGTTCTACATGCTCAACATGTTCCCGTACCCGTCGGGCAGCCGCCTGCACGTCGGGCACGGGCGAAACTACATCCTGGGCGACGCGCTCTACCGATTCGAGCGGATGACGGGGCGCCGCGTCCTGAACCCGATGGGCTGGGACGCGTTCGGCCTGCCGGCGGAGAACGCCGCGATCGCGAGCGGCACGCCGCCGCGCGAGTACACGCTGGCCAACATCGCGCGGATGAAGGAGCAGCTCCGATCGCTCGGCCTGCTCTACGACTGGTCCAAGGAGCTCGCTTCCTGCGACCCGGACTACTACCGCTGGAACCAGTGGCTCTTCCTGCGCATGTGGGAGCGCGGCCTGGCGTACCGCAAGCAGGCGCCCGTCAACTGGTGCCCGGGATGCCGCACCGTGCTCGCCAACGAGCAGGTCGTGGACGGGCGCTGCGAGCGTTCGGGCGACGCCGGTCGAGCTGCGCGATCTGACGCAGTGGTTCCTGCGCATCACCGCACTACGCCGACCGCCTGCTCGCGGGTCTCGACGAGCTGCCGCACTGGCCCGACCGCGTCAAGACGATGCAGCGCAACTGGATCGGGAGATCGCGCGGCGCCGAGATCGAGTTTCGCGGTCGAGGGCTTCGACACGCCGGTCACCGTCTTCACGACGCGGCCCGACACCCTCTTCGGCGCGACGTTTCTGGCGCTCGCGCCCGAGCATCCGGCCGCGCAGGAGATCGCGCTCCGGCCGGCCCGGAGCTCCGACGATCGCCCGATTTATCGAGCGCGTCCGCCGGGAGTCCCGCCTCGAACGGGAGTCGGAGACGGGCGAGAAGGAAGGGCTCGACACGGGCGTGCGGGCCCTCCACCCGGCGACCGGCGAGCGCATCCCGATCTGGCTCGCCAATTTCGTCCTGCCCGAGTACGGCACGGGCGCCATCATGGGCGTGCCCGCGCACGACCAGCGCGATTTCGAGTTCGCGCGCAAGTACCGGTTGTCCGTTCGTGCCGGTATACCGCGGGCCCGACGGCGACGTCGATCCGGACACCATGACGGGGCCGACCCCTCACGGCGGCGTGCTCGTCGGGTCCGGCGACTGGGACGGCACTCCGGAAGGCGGAGGCCGCCATCGCGCGCGCGATCGCCTGGGTCGAGGCGAAGGGCGTCGGGCCGCGGGAAGGTCGGTTACCGCCTCCGCGACTGGCTCATTTCGCGCCAGCGCTACTGGGGGACGCCGATCCCGGCGATCCATTGCGAGAAGGACGGCGTCGTCCCGGTGCCCGACCGAGACCTGCCGGTGCTCCTGCCGCGCGACGTCGCCTTCCGGGGCGCCGAGGGCAATCCGCTCGCCCGGTCCGAGTCGTTCGTGAATGTCGAATGTCCCGTCTGCGGAGGTCCGGCCCGGCGCGAGACCGACACGATGGACACGTTCGTCGATTCGTCCTGGTACTACCTGCGCTTCCTCGCTCCGGGAGATTCGGAGCGAATGGTCGATTCGTCGCGGGCGCGCGCGCTGGATGCCGGTCGACCAGTACATCGGCGGAATCGAGCACGCGATCCTGCACCTGCTCTACGCGCGGTTCATCTGCCGGGTGTTGAAGGACATGGGGCTCGTCGAGCTCGAGGAACCCTTCGAGAGGCTCTTCAACCAGGGAATGATCACGCGCCTGAACCCCTCGACCGGAAAGATCGAGAAGATGTCGAAGTCGCGGGGCAACACGGTTTCGCCCGACGAGCTCATCGCGCGGTTCGGCGCGGACACGGTGCGCGTCTACACGTTGTTCATCGGGCCGCCCGAGAAGGAGTCGGAGTGGTCCGAGGAGGGCGTGCTGGGCGCCTCGCGGTTCCTGAATCGCGTGCACGAGGTCGCCTCGCGCGCCGCGGGGCTGCCCCGAGGGGACGACGCCGGGAAACGCGAGCCTTCCGACCTCGACCGCCTGACTCACCGGACGATCCGGCGCGTCACGGAGGACGCCGAGCGCTTCCACTTCCACACGGCCGTGGCGGCGCTCATGGAGTTCCAGCGCGGCATCGGCGACGCCCTCGACGGCGGGCAGGAGAGACCGGAGTCGATCCGGGCGGCCGTCGCGACGCTCCTGAAGCTGCTCCACCCGGTCGCGCCGCACCTGACCGAGGAATGGTGGGAGCGGCTGGGCGGGGGGAAATCCCTCCTCGAGACGTCGTGGCCCGCGTACGATCCGGCGCTCGCGACGACGGCGCGCGTCACCCTCGTGGTCCAGATCAATGGGCGCGTGCGGGGCCGGCTCGATCTCGAGCGCGGGGCCGCCGAGGCGGAAGCCGTGGCCCTGGCGCGGGCGGACGAGAAAATCCGTCCCTGGGTGGAGGGCAAGCAGATCGCGCGCGCGGTCTACGTCCCGGATCGGCTACTCAACCTCGTACTCGGGACTACGGACTAGGGACTAGGGACTGACGGCGTGAGGAGCAATAGAAATCAGTCCCGAGTCCGTGGTCCTTTGTCGGCGACGATCGCTACCCTCGCCATACTCTCCTCCGCGTGCGGTTACGCCCTGGCCGGACGGACGTCGACCCTGCCGCCATCGATCAAGGTCATTCAGTTCTCGACCCTCGTCAACCAGACCTCGCTCGCCGGCGTCGAGCAGCGGGTCTCGGGCGAGATCGCCAAGGAGCTCGCCGCGCGAGGCCACTTCCGCGTCCAGGCCGAGGCCGCCGGAGCGGATGCCGAGCTCTCGGGCGCCGTGACGCGGTTCGACTTCTATCCCGTCGCGTTCGACTCCTCGGGGCGCGCGACGCAGTACCAGGTCGCCGTGACCGCACGGGTGGCGCTCAAGAGCCTGCCCGAAGGCGCGCCGGTCTGGGAGAACCCGGCATACACGTTCCGCGAGAACTACAGCTTCGAGGGTGCCGGCTCGACCGTCGACCGCCAGAACGAGACGATCGACAAGGTCGCCGAGAAGTTCGCCGAGGCCCTGGTGGCGAGCCTCCTCGAAGGGTTCTAGGGGATCAGCTCTTCGCGGCGGGCTTGGTGCTCTTCGCTCGCGCCAGGCGCGACTTGTAGCGGGCCGCCGCGTTGCGGTGGATGACGCCCTTCTTCAGGGCGATATCGATCTCCGAGACCGTCGCCCCGAGCATCTTCGACTGATCTTTCTCGCCCGCCGCGCGGTAGGCCTTCACGGTCGAGCGCAGCCGCGTCCGCACGCTCTTGTTGCGCTTCTGGCGGCGCGCCGTCTGGCGCATGCGCTTTTCCGCCGACTGGATGTTCGCCATCGTCTTTCCTCTCTCGCTCGTTTTCCGGGACGCGGAGTCTATCGTCGTCTCGACGCCGAGCGCCTTCAGGCGCGCCCGCGCCAGCCGGGCCTCCTCGGAAGAGGGATATTCGTGGACAACGTACTGCAGCTGGACGACGGCCTCGGCCTTCTGGCCGAGCTCGGCCAGGGCATAGCCCTTCTTGAGCAGGGCCGCGGCGGCCTTGTCGCTCTTCGGCCACTGCTTCAGCAGCTTGTCGAAGTCCTCGACGGCCTCGGTGTACTTCTTCTGGGCGTAGTGGCATTCGCCGATCCAGTACTGGGCATTGTCCGAGAGGTCGGTGTTCGGATAGGTGCGCAGGTAGTCTTCGAAGCCCTGGATGGCCAGCGCGTAGCGCCCCTTCGTGTAGTCGGCCGTGGCCGTGTCGTACAGCTCGCCGGGGCCGGGCGCCCCGCCCGCCGGGGGCGCGACGACCGTGGTATCCGGAGCCGCGCCGGACGGGTTCGGAGCGACGCCTCCCGGCGCGGAGCCGGGTGCGGCGGGCGACCCTCCGGCCGACGCCCGCAGCCGCGCCAGGTCTCCCTGCGTCTCGGCGATCTGCTGGGAAAGCTGCGAGAGCCGGCGGTTCGTGTCCTCGAGCTTGGCTTCGAGCTGCTCCATCTTGGTCGTCAGGTCGCCGAGCTTCACGCCCATGTCCGCGTTCGATTTGAGCAGCTGCTGCGTCTGCTGCGAGACGCTCGAGTTGAGCTTTGCGACCTCTTCCTTGCTCGAGGACTTGCGCTCGAGAGCCTGGATCTCCTTCTCGATGTCGTTCATCTGACGGTGCAGCCCGTCGATGTCGCTCGAGGAAACGCAGCCGACGCCGGCGAGCGCCGCCGCCGCGGCGATCGCCAGCAGAGCCGGGGTCCGGGGGAGCCGCACGCTACTTCGCCGTGATCACGAGGTGGCCGCGGCGATTCTTCGACCAGCACGCCTCGTTCTCTTCCTGGCAGAACGGCCGCTCCTCGCCGTAGGAGACCGTCTTGACGCGGCCGCCATCGACGCCGAGCGAGACGAGGTAGTCCTTGGCGGCGTTGGCGCGCCGCTCGCCGAGCGCGAGGTTGTATTCGTTGGTGCCCCGGTCGTCGCAGTGGCCCTCGATCAGAATCTGGATCGTGCCGAACTTCTTCAACCACTCGGCGTCCGTGGCCAGGGCCGACCTCGCGTCGTCGCGCAGCTCGTATTTGTCGTAATCGAAGTACGCGTCCTGGAGGTACCCCTTCGCGTTGAGCTCCTGGATCGAGGAAGACAAAATCCGCTGGGTATCGTCGATCGGCGCCGAGGTGACCGGGGCCGGCACGGGTGTGGCCGGCGGGGGAGCAGGGGCGGTTTCGGCGGGCCGCTTCTCGGACACCTGGGTCGGAGGCTTCTTCTTGCAGCCCTCGGCCAGCCAGAGAGTTCCGGTGGCCAGCAGGGCCAGGGAAACCAGGGTCGGGAGCTTCCTTCTCATCACCTCATCTCCTGTTCTCTTAGCGCGACGCTCCGGAACCGGGTTGGGCGCAGGGCGCGCCGCGCGGAGGATACGAATATAGCAGAGACGCGCGATTTCACGGACGATCGCGCGCGATCAGGGGAGCCAGACCGGCTGACTGTTGTTGCCCGCGTCGGTGAGCAGGCGCTTGTCCTTTCCGTCGGCCGCGCTCATCGTGTAGATCTGGGTCTTCCCGTTGCGGCGCGACTGATAGACGATCTTGTCGCCGTCGGGCGAGAACGCGGGATGGCTGTTCGAGCCCTCCGACGTCAGCTGGACCGTTCGCCCCGTGGCGACGTCCATCACGCAGATGTTGAAGTCACCCTCGTTACGGCAGGCGAACGCGATTCGCGCCCCGTCGGGAGACCAGGAGCCCTCGTCGTTCCAGTTGCCCGCGAAGGTGAACTGACGGGGGCTGGTTCCCTCGGCCTCCATGAGCCAGATCTGCGGAAAGCCGGTCTGGTCCGAGGTGTAGAGGATCTGCCTGCCCGTCGGGGACCACTCCGGTCCCGCCTCGAGGGAGCGCGTGTTCGTGAGGCGCCGGAGGTTCCCGCCGTTGATCCCGACGACGTAGATGTCGGTGTTTCCGTGCTGGGATCCCGCGAAGACGACCTGGGTGCCGTCCGGCGAGAGCGAGGGCGACGCGTTCAGGTCCACGCCGGTCGGAATCTCCTTCTTGTCGCTTCCATCCACGTTCATCGAGAAGATTGCCGGATAGAGGTGCACGTAGGAGGTGTAGACGATGCGGGATCCGCGGCCGTTGGGGTTGATCGAGAGCGACTTGTGCGCCGTCAGCGGGCGGACGTTGCGTCCGTCGAAGTCCATCGCGTAGATCTCCTTGTCTCTGTTTCCGTCCCGGTCGGAGACGAACGCGATCGTCGAGAGGTACGAGCCCTCCCTGCCCGTGAAGTACTTGACGAGGTCGTTGGCCAGAGTGTGGGCGATCCGGGACACCCAGGAAGCGCCGCCGGAGTATCGGCGTCCGAGGACCATCTTCTTCGACTTGAGGTCCCAGACCCTGGCCTCGATCGTGACCTTGTCTCCCGAGACTTCGGCGCGCGTGTCCACGAGGATCTCGGCGCCTCCCGCGAGCCACCGCTCCGCGGCATCGGGTACCGTCGGGTCGCGCTGGGCCGCGGGATAGAGCGAAGTGTCGGCCAGCACGAAGACGTCCGAGTATTCGACGTCCGAGCGCAGCGTCGCCGTGAAAGGGCCGACGACGGCAGAGGTCAGAGCGGCCGATCCCGAAGGGGAGAGCTCCGGCACGGCGAGCGCGAGGCGCCGGAAGCCTTCCTTTCGGATCGTGATCTCGACTTCCTGCGGCGCGGCGGTCGGGACGGGAGCGGGCCGCGTCTGCGCATGGACGGCGGCGCCGGCCAGCGTGAGAACGCCTCCGACGAGAAGTCGAAGCCTCTTCATCGAATCGCCTCCGAGTTGGGGAATGGGCCTCATTCGAACGTGACGGTCAGTCCGATGTAGGCACCGGGCCAGTCGGCCGGGAGCGGGGGGAAGGTGGCGTCGAGCACCGCCCGGATGGCGGTCCGGTCGGCGAAGAGCAGCCCGCTCGAGCGGACGATCTCCGGATCGGCGACGCTGCCGTCCCGGTTGATCCGAAAGTGGACGCGCGGCGCGATCTGCGTCGCGGTCGTCGGGGCCCAGCTGCGGTAGAGGGCCATCTGAACCGCCTCGATGTAGTAGTCGTACTTGAAGTCCGGCTGATCGATCTGCGCGCCGCCGCCCACCTTGGCCGCGCCTCCGGCGCCCGAGCTCGACGCGCCGGACCCCGCGCCCGCGGATTCCCCCGAGCTCGGCAGAGACACGTCAGGAGCGTGCGGGGCCGTGACGGCCGCGGGAGCCGGCGTGGGCGGCGCCTTATCCTTCTTCTTCTTCTCCGGGGCCGGGAGCAGGACCGCTTTCTGCGACGGGGGAGGCGGCGCTTCCTCCGGGGGCTTCTCGATGCGCGGCTTGACGGGCTCCGGCGGCGCCGAGGAGGCGGCCTTCGCCGGCTCCGCGCGGATCGCACCCGCCTGAAGGATGCGCACGGAGACCGCGCGCGGGGGGGCGAGGTACATCGGCTTGCCGAGCGAGGAGGCGAGAAAGGCTCCGAGGATGCCGAGGTGGAGTGCCGCGGCGAGCGTCACCCCGGCGGTCCAGGGGAAGTTCTCCTTCTGTTTCTCGGCGAGGATCTCTCCGACCGCGTCCATCGGGCCTAGGAGCTCACTTCTTCTTCGGTCCGCTCGTGTCCGTGATCATGCCGAGGTTCTCGATGCCCATCCGGTTGAGGATGTCGAGCGTCTCGACGACCGTGCCGTAGGAGAGGGCGCGGTCCGCCTTCAGAAAAACGGTGCGGTCCTTTCGGTTCTTCAGGAAGGCGCGCAGACGTTCCCGCAGCAGACCGCGAGCGACCGGCGTCTCGTTGATGTAGTAGGCGCCGTCGCGCGTGATCGAGAGGATGACCGGGTCCTCGATCGAGGTGGGCAGGTTGGTGGTGGCGGTGCGGGGCAGGGCGACCGAGACCCCCTGGTGGAGCATCGGCGCCGTAACCATGAAGATGATGAGCAGCACGAGCATCACGTCCACGAGGGGCGTGACGTTGATGTCGGCGAGGTGGTCGAAGGGGTCTCCGGAGGATCGCTGGAACGCCATGTGGGTCCGCGCTAGGTGAAATTTCTCTCGGCCAGGTTGATGAACTCGAGCGCGAAATCCTCCATTCCGGCACGCTGCATCCGCACCCGACCCATGAAGTAGTTGTAGAAGATGAGGGCCGGAATCGCCGCGGCGAGGCCCGCGGCGGTGTTGATCAGAGCTTCCGAGATTCCGGGCGCGACCGCCACGATCGACGTCGAGCCGGTCGTGCCGATGGCGCGGAAGGACTGCATGATGCCCCAGACGGTTCCGAAGAGCCCGATGAACGGACAGGCCGAGGCCGTCGTGGCGAGGAAGGTCATGTACTTGGTCAGCCGCGAGACCTCGGCCGTGATCGCGCGCTCGAGCGCCCGCTCGACGCCGGAGATGTTCTTGATGAGGAGCTTCCCGCCGCCTCCCGCCGTCACGGCGGGGTCCTCGGGCCGGTTGGCCTTCACCTGGGCGTCGAGCTCGGCATAGCCGGCCCGGAAGAGGGTCGTCAGCGGTGTGTCGGGAAGCTGGCTCGCGATGCCGTTGACCTCGGAGAAGCGCTTCGACTTGCGGAAGAACGCCATGAACTTGTCGGATTGGCGGCCGACGCGGCGGAGCCTCAGGAACTTGGCGAAGATGATGATCCACGAGACGAGGGAGAAGAAGAACAGAATGGCCAGCACCACCTTCGCGGTGGCTCCGGTCTCTCGGAAGAAGGCCAGGAGGGACGTGCCGCCCGGAAGATTTTCAGTCGAGACCTGCTGAAAAGCTGCCGCGGCCATCCGGAAGGACCGTAACATACGCTCTGGAGAATTCATAGGGAATGGGCGCTCGCGGTGAGACGGTTTTCCTTCGTGTGACGCGACGCGTGGGCGGCTGGCTTCTGGGTCTGGCGCTCGCGATTCCGGGAGCGATGTCGGCGCAGCCCGCCGAGATCCTGTCGACGGATCGGGTCGTGGCCGGGATGAAGGGCTACGGTCTCTCCGACTTCGGCGACGGCAAGGGTGTGCAGCGCTTCGACGTCGAGATCCTCGGTATCGTGAAGCGCTTCGCGCCGGGCCAGGACATGATCCTGGCGCGGGTCGCCGGCGCCGGCCTCGAGAAGTCCGGGATCATCGCCGGCATGAGCGGCAGCCCGATCTACGTCGACAACAAGCTCGTCGGAGCGCTCGCGTACGGCTGGCCGTTCGCGAAGGATCCGATCTGCGGCATCACGCCCATCCAGAGCATGCTCGACATTCGCAAGGCGCCTCCGGCGCCGCCCGTGCCGATCGCGGGCGCGGCCGTCTCGACGGCCTCGCTCATCTCGTCCTTCCGCGACGGGAAGTTCACGGCCGCGCTCGACGCGCTCCTGTCGCCGTTCCGTCCGGCCGCCGCCGACGCGATGGCGCCGCTGCCCCTGCCGCTGTCGTTCTCCGGCGCCGGCACTCCGAGCGGCCTCGCCGAGCGCTTCGCCGCGGCCATGGGAGCGATGGCCGTGCCGACCGGCGGATCGAACCGGCCGTCCGGCGCGACACCGGCGCCGGCGCGCCTCGAGCCGGGCTCCGCCATCGCGACCGTACTCTTGACGGGCGACATGGACATCGCCGCGACCGGAACGGTGACATGGGTCGAGGGCTCGAGCGTCCTCGCATTCGGGCACCCGTTCCTCTCGATGGGCCCCGTGGACATGCCGATGGCCGACGCGGACGTGCTGACGGTCCTGCCGTCGGTCTTCCGGTCGTTCAAGTTCGCCGCCACCGGAAGCGTGCTCGGCTCGATCTCCCAGGACCGCTCGAGCGGCATCCTGGGAAGTTTCGGAACGCACGCGAACATGGTGCCGATCCGGGTGCGCCTGTCCTCCGACGACATCCCGACACAGACCTTCCACTTCGAGGTCGTGCACAACGCGATGCTCACGCCGATCCTCGCGGCGATGGCAATCGACAACGTGCTGACGACGATCGAGAAGCGCACCGGCGAGCGGACGCTCGTCTGGAAATCGTCGATCTCGACGCCCGACCGCGTGATCCCGTGGCAGACGGTGTTCACCGGCCTCGCCGCGCGGGAGGAGGCCGTGGCATCGCTCGCGCTGCTGACGAACTACCTCATGGCGAACGAATTCCAGGACCTGACGATCACCGGGCTCGACGTGGACATCCGCCACTCGGACCGGCTGCAGAGCGCGCGGATCGTCAACGTCGAGGCCGATCGCGGGAAGGTCCGGCCGGGCGAGACGGTGCCCGTCCGCGTCGATCTGGTGGACTTCCGCGGCAGCACGCGGCGGGTGCCGCTCGAGGTCCACATCCCGGAGAACACGCCGCCGGGGCCGGTGAACGTTTTCATCGGCGACGGCGCGGCGGCGACGGCCTACGACCTGGCGCTCTATCCGCCCGATCCGCGGTCGCTCTCGCAGGTGCTCGACTTTCTCGCCCGCGTGCGCCCGCCGAACTCGCTCAACCTGCTTGCCGACCGGCGCGCGCTCGGTGCCGTCGTCGGCGGCGAGCCGCTGGCCGCCCTACCGCCTTCGGTCGGCGCGGTTCTGCTCGACCGCGGCCCGGGCGGCAGCGGCGCTCCCGATATCTCGTCCGCCCGGCTCGAATCGCAATCGGTCGAGCAGCCCGTGCCCGTGACGGGCTCGGTCCACCTGCGGCTCGAAGTCCAGCCGAGACTTTTTTGACCTCCCGGCGGATTCGAGGGGCGTCCGCGCTCGCGGCGGTTGCCCTGTGGCTTTCGGCGGGACCGCTTCCGGCCTCGGAGACGCGGATCTGGCTGCTCGACTCGGCCTCGGACTTCTCGACGGGCGAAGCGCGCGGGGTCTCGGTCACGGGCGACGGCACGCTCGCGCTCGCGCGCGGGCTCGAGGCGGTATCGGGGGTATCGGCGGCGGCGATCTACGCCGGCGCGCGCGGCTCGGACGGCGCGCTTTACCTCGGCACGGGCGAGGAGGGAAAGATCCTCCGGGTGACGGCCGCGAAGTCCGAGGTCGCCGCGACGCTGCCCGAGAAGCAGGTGACTGCGCTGGCGGTCGGGCCGGACGGGGCGATTTACGCGGGCGCCTCGCCGGGCGGGAAGATCTACCGCGTAGCGGGCGGGAACGCCGACGTGTATTTCGAGACGGGCGCGAAGTACGTGTGGGCGCTCGCGTTCGACGGCAAGACGCTCTACGTGGCCACCGGCCTGCCCGGAGTGATCTACCGAATCACTGCCGGGAAGAAGGGCGAGCGGCTCTATACCTCGACCGACGCGCACGTCCGCTCGCTTTTCGTGGACGCCCAGGGGCGCCTGTGGGCCGGCACGTCGGGCTCCGGCCTCGTCCTCCGGATCGATCGCACGGGAACCGTCTCCACGATGTACGACTCTTCGAAGACCGAGATTTCCTCGATCACGGCGAGCGTCGACGGCCGCGTCTGGGCGTCCGCCGTCTCGGGCGAGTCGACGGGCGGGGGCGAGTCGATCACGGCTCCGTTCTCGCTTCCGGCGAGCAAGCCGGCGACGGGCGGAGAGGGTGACGAAGGCAGGGACAAGCCCGAAGTGACGGTCAGCGTCTCCTCGCCTCGCGTGGCGCCCCCGCGCCCCGGGGGGAAGGGAGCGTACTCCTCCGAAATCGTGGCCTTTCCGGAAGACGAGCCCCCCCGCGCGGTCTGGACGAGCTCCGAGGAGCTGGTTTTCGCGCTCGAGCCCTTCGGCCCGCGCGAGGTCGTCGCCGCGACGGGTCCGAACGGCAAGCTCTACCGCATCGGATTCGGGGGCTGGTCTCTGGACCGTACGCTCGACGAGAAACAGGTCAGCGTGCTGACGGGTGACGCGATCGCGACGAATGGATCGTGCGCGGTCTACCGGCTCTCGGACGGCGCTCGCAAGGGCGAGTACGTCTCGGCGGTCAAGGACACCGGCCGCACGAGCCGTTTCGGGGCGTTTCGCTGGGAGGGAGACGTGCCCGCCGGGGCGGAAGCGGAGTTCGCGTTTCGCTCCGGCGAGTCGCAGATCCCGGACGCGACCTGGAGCGCCTGGTCGGCCTGGGCTTCCGGCGAGGCGACGTCGAGAGTCGCTGCGCCGCCGGGCCGGTACCTCCAGTGGAAGCTCCGCCTCTCGAGCAACGGAAGCGGAAAAACGGTTCCGTCCGTGCGGCGTGTCGAGGCCGCGTACCGCAACCGCAACGCCGCGCCGGACGTCGAGAGCGTCAGCGCGATGGCCCCGGGCGAGGTGCTCGCCCGCGCGGTCTCGGGCAGCCAGAACGTCTTCGAGTCGCAGGCGCCCGACGAGAAGGGCATCTTCACCGGTCTCGAGGAAGCGAAGGCCGAAGGCGCGCCGCGCAAGCTCGTCCGCAAGGGCTATCGCACCCTGACCTGGCGGGCGAGCGACCGCGACGGCGATCCGCTGCGCTACGAGATCCGCCTTCGTCCGGCCGGCTCGGATCGCTGGGTCCTCCTGCGCAAGGACCTCCGCGAGACGTTCTACGCCTTCGACACCACGTCGCTGCCCGACGGCGACTACGTGTTTCGCGTGGTCGCGTCGGACGCCGACGCCAATCCCGAGGAGCCGAAGACGGCCGAGCGAGACTCCTCGCCGGTGCGCGTGGACAACACGCCGCCCGTGATCCGCCGCCTGGGTTCGGGCATTCCCCTGCGCTTCGAGGCGGCCGACGCGGCCTCGCCGATCCAGGAAGCCGAGTTCAGCGTCGACGCGAAGGAGTGGGTTCGCCTCGAGCCCGAGGACGGGCTCTCGGATTCTCCGACGGAGACCTACTCGGTGAAGCTGGACGGGGCGCCGCGCGGGGCGTACGTCCTCGTGCGCGTGACGGACGCCTCTCGAAACGTCGCCATCGCGAGCTTCACCCTGCCGTAGACCCGGAGACGCGCGGCTCCCTCATAATCTCTCCGTGCGGCGACAACTCGGGGCGGTCCTCCTCCTCACGGTCGGAGCCTCTGCCTGCCGCGCCCGGGAATCCGCGGCTCCGCCGTCGCCGCAAGCCGCGGCCTCCGAACGCACGCTCTCCCGCCGTCTCTTCGGCGAGCCGGGGACGATGAACGCCGTCCTCCAGACCGACGTGCCGGAGCAGCTCGTGCTCGCGTACGTCTCGCGGAACCTCTTCGATTTCGACGCGGGTCTGCATCTCGTTCCGGGACTCGCGGAGCGGATCGACGCGTCGGCGGACGGGCTGACCTACACGATCACCCTGCGGGCGGAAGCCGTCTGGGAGGACGGCACTCCGGTCACTCCGGCCGACGCGGTCTACACGATCCGGAAGATCGCCGACCCGGCGACTCCCTCGCCGCTCTTCAAGCCGCTCTTCGAGGATCTGATCTCGGCCGAGGAGGTCTCGGACCACGCCTTCCGGGTGCAGTTCCGAAAGCCCTACGCCTACCGCGCGATGTCCTTCGTGATGCCCGTGCTGCCGGTCCGGCGCTTCGCCGGCGTGCCTTTCGACCGGGCCCCCGACAACCGGAAGCCGTTCGCGAACGGTCCGTACCGCCTCGTGTCCTGGAAGCCCCAGGAGTCGCTCGTGCTCGAGCGCAATCCGAGGGCGTGGGGCCCGCCCGCCTCCTTCGACCGGATCCTCTTCCGGATCTTTCCCGAGAACGACGTCGCGTACCGGGCGCTCGTCGAGGGGTCTCTCGACGAGACGCTCATCGACGCGAGCCTGAAGGATCGTGCGGCGGGCGACGCAGCTTTCGCCGCCTGCTGCCGCGTGATCGAATTCTACGATCTGGACTACAGCTACATCGCGCTCGACACGCGGCTACCGTTCTTCTCGGACGCCCGCGTGCGCCGGGCGTTGACGATGCTCCTCGACCGCGACGGAATTGCGGCGCACCTCTACCGCGGATCGGCGCGCGTCATCTCCGGGCCGTGGGCGCCGCAGTCGCCCGCTTCCGATCCGGCCGTGACCCCGCTCCCGTTCGACCCCGCCGCGGCGGCGCGCCTCCTCGACGAGGCGGGATGGCGCGATACGAACGGGAACGGAATCCGGGACCGCGGGGGCCGGGAGTTCGACTTCGAGCTCCTCGTCTCTTCGGGCAATACCATCGGCCGCGAGATCGACGAGACGTTCGTGGCGGAGCTCGCGCGCGCCGGCGTTCGAGCTCACGTCCGCTCCCTCGAGTGGGCGAGCTTCGTGGAGCGCCTCGACTCGGGCTCCTTCGAGGCGGCGTCCCTCGCGTCGAGCGCGCCGGATCCGAATCCCGATCCGTACGCCTACTGGCACTCCTCACAGTGGCCGCCCCGAGGCCTGAACAGCGGCTACTACAAGAACGCCGAAGCCGACCGCCTGATGGACGAGGCCCGGACGGAGATGGACGAGACGAAGCGGATTGCGCTCTATCACCGGCTTCACCGGATCTTCCGAGATGACGCGCCGGCGATCTTCGTCGTGAATTCGACGAAGAAGTACGCGCTCCGGCGGCGGCTCGAGGGCGTCACGAGCTCGCCCCTGGGCCTCTTCGCCATCTGGCCCGGGCCGGTCGGGTGGCGCGCCGCCCCGGACGGAAAAGAGGCTGGCCGGTGACGCGCTACGCGCTCGCGCGTCTCGCGCTCGCCGTGCCGACGCTCGCCGGCATTCTGATCCTCGTATTCCTGCTGCTCCATCTCGCGCCGGGAAGCCCGGTCAGCGCGATGGGCGCGGAGTCGGGCCGGCGCGTCTCCGCGCGCGCCGCCGAGGAGATGCGTCGGCAATACGGGCTCGACCGGCCCCTGCCCGCGCGCTTCGGCGCGTGGGTCGGCCGCGTCGCGCGGCTCGACCTCGGGACCTCCTTCGTGGACCGCCAGCCCGTCTCGCTCCGGATCCGGCAGGCGCTCCCGTACACGCTCCTCCTGAACGGACTGGCCCTGCTCCTGACGCTCGCGATCGCGATCCCGCTCGGGGTCGCGGCGGGAGGGCGACCCGACGGGCCGCTCGACCGCATCTCGGCGCCGGTCCTGTTCGCGCTGTATTCGCTACCCACTTTCTGGGCGGCGCTGCTTCTCCAGACGCTCTTTTCGGTTCGTCTCGGCTGGCTGCCGCTCTGCTGCGTCGTTTCCGACACGGCCCCCGACGGCCTCGCGGGGGTTTCCGACCGGCTCGCGCACCTCGTTCTTCCGGTGACCTGTCTGACCTACGGCGCGCTTGCGTTCTTCGCACGGCTCGTCCGATCCGGAGTCGTCGAGGCGCGGCGGCAGGATTTCGTGCTGGCCGCCCGCGCGCGCGGCGCGTCGCCGCAGCGGGCGCTCTGGGCGCACGCGTTCCGCAATGCCCTGCTTCCCCTGATCACGGTGCTCGGCCTCATCCTGCCGGCTCTCCTCTCGGGCAGCGTCATCGTCGAGAAGATCTTTGCGTGGCCCGGTCTGGGCCGTCTCTACTTCGATTCCATCCTCGCGCGCGATTACCCGGTGGTGCTCGGGCTCTCTCTCCTCGGCGCGGTCGTGACCCTCCTCGTCACCCTGGCGGCCGATCTCGCTTACGCGATGGCCGACCCGCGCGTGCGAGACGGCACGGAGGCGCGGTGAGCGCCGAGTTCCTGGCCGCCGGACCCGCGATCCTTCCCGCGCGGCGACGCCTGTCGGGGAGCGGAGCCGCCGCGCTCGCGGTGGTCGTCGCGCTCTGGATCGTCGCGGCGTTCTCGCCGCTCTTTTCGATGCGGGCGGCCGAGATTCGGCTCGGCGAGCGCCTGCAGGCCCCGTCGGCGGCGCATCCGTTCGGGACGGACGATCTCGGCCGGGATCTGCTGGCGCGGATCGTCGTCGCGACGCCCGTCTCGCTCGGGATCGGCCTCACGGCGGCCGCCGTATCGCTCTTCGTCGGTTTCACGGTCGGCGGCCTCGCGGGATATTTCGGCGGCGCGGTGGACCTCGTGCTGTCGCGGCTCATCGAGGTCGTGCTCTGTTTCCCGGTGCTCTTCCTTCTCCTCGCGCTCGCCGCGTTCCTGCCGCCGACGCCGCTGACGGTCATTCTGGCCATCGGGCTGACGACGTGGCCGGGCGATGCGCGTTACGCGCGGGCCGAGGTCCTCAAAGTGAAGGATCTCGACTACACCCGCGCCGCGCGGGCGGCGGGCGCCTCGACGGGCCGCGGTGCTCTGGCGGCATCTCCTCCCGAGCGTGCTGCCGCCGCTCATCGTGTCGGCCGCGTTCGGCGTCGCGTGGGCGATTCTCGCGGAGGCCGCGCTGTCGTTCCTGGGCGTGGGGCTGCCGGCGACGACGCCGTCCTGGGGCGGAATTCTCGGGGTCGCGACGAGCTACGTCGAGGAGGCCTGGTGGCTGGCGCTCTTCCCGGGTCTGGCGCTCTTCCTGACGGTCGCCGCCTATAATTTGCTCGCCGAAGGGCTGCGCGCGGGAGCGAGCGAGAGGGGGAGGACCTGATGCCGGAACGCGTGGCGCTCTACCCGGGCTCTTTCGATCCCCTGACGAACGGACACCTGGACATCCTCGCCCGTGCGCGGCGGCTCGCCGACCGCGTCGTCGTCGCCGTCCTGGAGAACGACGCGAAGACGCCGCTCTTCTCCGTTCCGGAGCGGATCGCCATGATCCGCGAGATCGTCGGCGACGATCCGGCCCTTTCGCTGCGCTCCTTCTAGGGACTTCTCGTGGACGTCGCGCGGGCCTCCGGCGCGACGCTCATCGTGCGCGGCCTGCGCGCCGTGTCGGACTACGAGTACGAGCTTCAGATGGCGCTCATGAATCGGCGCCTGTCGCCGGCGGTCGAGACGGTGTTCCTCATGGCGAAGGAGGAGTACTCCTACGTCTCGAGCCGGCTCGTCAAGGAAGTGGCCCGGCTGGGCGGCGACGTCTACGGGCCTCGTGCCCGAGCTCGGTGCCGCAGAAGCTCATGGCGCGCTTCTAGGCGCGCCCTCGCGTTCATGCGTTGCGCCGTCGAGATCGCCATCCGGGTCCGGTATGCCGAGACCGACCAGATGGGGATCGTGTACCACTCGCACTACGCCGTCTGGTTCGAGATCGGGCGTACGGAGTTTTGCCGCGCGGCCGGCTTCCCGTACCGGGATCTCGAAGAGGCCGGAGTTCGGATCCCGGTGACCGGCCTCGAGTGCAAGTACCGGCGTCCCGCGCGCTACGACGACGACGCTGCGCGTGCGGACGCAGCTCCCGGACCTGTCCGCGCGCGGCCTGACCTTCGCCTATCAGGTCGTCGGGGAGGACGACACGCGGCTCGCCGACGGCGCGACGCGCCACGTCTTCGCCGACTCCGAGGGACGGCTCCGGCGGGCGCCGGCCGACGTCCTCGACGCGCTCGAGCGGTTCCGGGCCTAGGCCCGAGTCACAGGGCGTAGCGGAAGACCGTCCACAGGATCTTCGCGCCCGCGCGCACCGAGCCCCAGACGGTGCCGGTGATCTTGGAAACGCCGACGCGGCGGCGATACGAGACGGGTACCTCCGCGACCGCGAGCCCGGCCCGATAGGCCTTCACCTGCATCTCGGCCGTCCAGCCGAAATCGCGGTCGCGGATGCCGAGGCGCTCGAGCGCCTCCCAGCGGATCGCGCGGAACGGACCGAGGTCCGTGCGCGCCGCCCGTAGAGGAGGCGGATCAGCGCACAGGCGAGCGCGTTCCCGAAGCGAGCCTGCGGCAGCAGCGCGCCCGGGTCGGCGTGGCCGAGCGTCCGCGAGCCGATGACGAGCTCGGCTCCGCCGGCCACCGCGTCGAGCAGGCGCGGCAGCTCCCGCGGATCGTCCGAGTGGTCGCCGTCGAGGAAGACAACGATGCCCGGCGGATCGGAGGACAGCGCCGCGATCCCCGCAAGGCAGGCGCTGCCATAGCCGCGTCGCGGCTCGCGAACGAGGCGGACGGGGAGCGTCCGGGCGACCGCGTCCGTTCCGTCCGTCGAGCCGTTGTCGACCACGACGACCTCGTCGACGGTGTTCCGCGGAATGTCGGCGACGACGAGGGGCAGCGACTCGCGCTCGTTCAGGACGGGGATGACGACGATGACGCGGCCGGGAGCCGGCGTCATGGAATCGGGCGTGCGGGCAGGCGGCCGGGAGAGAGCGACGCGCCGAGACCCGACAGGATGAGGAGCGATGCGACGGCGGTCCGGACCGTCAGACGCTCGCCGAGGGTCTCGACCGCGAGCACCGTCGAGATGAGCGGCTGCAGGAAGGCGTAGAACGCGACGCGCGAGGCCTGCATGCGCGCCAGCGCCCAGGAGTTCCAGAAGTAGGGGAGCACGGTCGAGAAGACGATGATCGCGGCGACGCTCGCCCAGCCGGCCGGCGTGACACGCGAGGGATCGAAGGCCGCCAGGGCGGGAGCCGCGGCGATCAGGATCGGCAGCGTCCCGTAGGCGAAGATCCCCGAGACGACCGTCAGGACGCGGTAGCGCGCGAGGATCGGGCGCGAGAGGACCAGATAGAAGGCATAGGAGATTCCGTTGGCGATCAGAAGCAGATCTCCGCGGAAGGCGTTGCTGCCCCAGTCGAACCGCTCGGTCCGGAGGAGAAGGAAGGCTCCCGCGCCCGCCACGAGCAGCGCGAGCACGGCCCGGGCGGTCAGGCGCTCGTGCTTGAGCAGCGCGGCCGCGGCGAGCGTGTACACCGGGATCATCGCGTTCAGGATCGTGGCGTTGATCGCGGTCGTGAGCGAGAGGCCGAGGATGTAGAAGACCTGGTTGAAGGAGATCCCGAGCAGCGCGTAGAGCAGGAAGCGCTTGCGATCCTCGGGCGCGACGCGCTCGGCGCCCGAGAGGCGGCGGAGGAGCGCGAGCAGGGCCGCGGCCGCCACGACGCGGAAGGCGGCGAAGGGAAGCGGCCCGATCGTCGCCAGCGCGATCTTTCCGAAGATCGGGTAGAGGGCGAATCCGATCTGCGCGCCCACGAGCGCGAGGTGCGCCTCCCAGGCCGGATTTTCGGAATGACGGGTCACGCGAACGGCAGGCCGGTGACGACAGCGACGCGGTCCGGCGCGCCGGGAACCGAGAGCGCCGCGCCTTCCGGCACGTCGCGCGAAGCGAGGCCGAGCCCGATCGAGCCGAAGCGCGGAGAAACGGCCGCGCTCGTGACGCGCGCGAGGACGCGTCCCGGCTTCCCGGGGTCCTCGAAGGCCGTCCCGGCGGGAACCATCGCGTCCGGAAACCGAAACCCGACGAGTCGGCGCGCGATCTTCCCGAGATTGCGAAGGCGCGCGACGACCTCCTGGCCGACGTAGCAGCCCTTGTCCCGCGCAATCGCCGCCTGCATTCCCACCTCGTCCGGCAGGCAGGACTCGTCCGCGTCCCGGCCGAAGAGGGCCCGCCCGGCCTCGACCCGGAGCGTCTCGGCGTCTTCGAGGGAGAGAGGCTGCGATCCGGCCGCCTCGAGCGCGGCGTCGAGCGCCTCCCGCGAAGCCGCCGGCGCCAGGATCTCTCCGGACGTCTCGGCCGTCGGCGGCAGGCGGACGGCGCCCGCCGGAGCGGCGACGGCGTCGGAACCCGGCCCGTAGAGCGTCCGGAGGACGTATTCCGCGGTCGCGTCCCGAACCGTCACGTTCTGGAACGCCGCGAAGCGGGCGAGGTGCGCCGCCGCGGGACCGGCGGGTCCTTCCAGGATCAGGAGGAAGCGGTCGGGCGCCGCCACGACGCGCCCGGCGTACAGGAGCTTTCCCTTCGGCGTGAGTCCCGCGAACGGGCGCGCGGCCGCGTTCGCGAGACCGCGCACGTCCTGCGTGAGCTGGCCCTGCAGAAAGGACTCACGGTCGCGGCCCTCGACCGAGAGGACGGCGGCCTCGCGCGCGCGATGGCCGAGCCGTTCCCGCCCCGGGCGCAATCCGGTCGGTTCCGTTACTTCGATGTGATCTCGGCCTTCAGATGCGCCTTCGGCGCGTCGGCGATGTCGATCGTCCGCATGCGGGTCGAGACCTTGATGTTGTCGTCGAGCTTGTGCGCGTCCACGGTGTCGCTGCGGTCGCTCTGCTTGAGGACCTTGCCGTCCTTGTCGAGCACCTCGACCCAGAGCTTGATCTTGCATTTCGTGTCGCCGCGGTTCTCGACGTTGAAATCCCACCAGACCCAGGAGTGGTCGTTCGGATCCGACTTCCGCGCCTTCTCGATGTCCTCCGGCTCGGGATAGTTGCGGAGCTCGACGAGCACGACGGCGCATTGGCCCGAGGTCCAATTGAGCCGCGCGACTCCGGTGCGCGGGACGGGAACGGTCTTCTCGAAGCTCTCGGCCGACGCGGCGGCGGCCACTCCGGCGGCGATCAGGGAAAGAATCGTGAGGCGTGTCTTCATGGCTGTCCGCTCCTCCGGGCGTATTATGATGGGGTGGAGGCGCCGCCCGACCGACCCGAGCTGCACGTCATCGACATCTTCATGATGTCGGTCAAGTGCGGCAACTGCGATACTTATCAAACCGTGGTGGGTTTCAAGAAACAGGGCGACCGGAACGTCTATACCTACGAATGTGAGAATGACGCCTGCGATCCAAACGTGACCCGAACCGTCATCGAGGTGCCGCGCCACCTCGACAATTCGACCCGCCGCGCGGAAGAGCTGCCGTACTACGAGAAGGACGGACCCGAGGAGTAATCCTCGCCGGGACCCGTCCCGAGCGAACGTGAGCGTCCGAACGTTTCCCTCTCCCGCCCTCGCCGCGGACCTGACCGAGCGGCTCCGGGGACGCCTCGCCGCCTCGCCGGCGCTCGCCCATCTCCGGCCGGTCCTCGAGGAGCTCGGCCCCGACACCTGTACGATGCGGCTGCCGTACCGACCGGATCTCGCCAATCTGTCGGGCACCGTGCACGGGGGCGTGCTCGCGATGCTGGCGGACACGGCGGTGGCCTTCGCGCTCTCGACCAATTTCGACGGAAAGATGGGGTTCGCAACCGCGGACCTGACGATCCACTTCCTGGCTCGCGCGCGCGCGGACGTGTGGGCCCGGGCGCGGATCCTGAAGAAAGGAAGGCGCGTCAACGTGGGAGACGTCGACATGACGGACGCGGCGGGGCGGGCGGTGGCCCGGGCCCTCGCGACGTTCGTGCTGACGACTTCCGCGTTCGAGTACGCGCCGGAAGGAAAGAAAGACTCATGACCGACGATCCGATTCCATTCCCCGCCGCTGAGAACGGCGAGCCCGAAAAGAAGGGGAGGCGCCGCCGCGGCGGAAGCCGGCGCCACAAGAGCCGCCCGCCGGCGGCCGAGGAGCCTCGCGCCTCCGTGGAAGTCGCGCCCCCGCCCCCGCCGTCTCCCGTCGCGATGACGGCTTCGAGCTCTCCCGGAGTCTCCGCCGGGCCGCCCGCGCGCGCGGCAGTCGACCAGCGGCTCTCGCTCTTCATCGATTTCGAGAACATCGCCCTCGGCGTGCGCGACGCCCAGTACAAGAAGTTCGACGTCAACCTCGTGCTGGAGCGGCTGCTCGAGAAGGGCCGCATCGTCTACAAGAAGGCCTACGCCGACTGGACGCGGCTACCCGGAGTACAAGCGGGCGTTCCACGAGGCGGCGATCGAGCTGATCGACATCCCGCAGCGCGGCTACTCGGGCAAGAACTCCGCGGACATCCGCATGGTCGTGGACGCGATGGACCTCGCGGCGTCGAAGGGGCACATCACGACGCTTCGTGGTCTGCTCCGGCGACTCGGACTTCTCGCCGCTCGTCTCGAAGCTCAAGGAGAACGACAAGTCCGTGATCGGGGTCGGCGTGAAGAACTCGACGTCGGACCTGCTGATCGCCAACTGCGACGAGTTCATCTTCTACGAGGATCTCGTCCGCGCGCACGCGGGCCCTCCCGTCGATCGAGAATCTGCCCGAGAAGAAGCGGGAGCTGTTCCGCCTGATGCTCGACTCCATTCAGGCGCTCCAGCGCGAGAACTAGGACGTGATCTGGGGCTCGATGGTCAAGCAGACGATGCAGCGCAAGCAGCCGTACTTCAACGAGTCCTACTACGGCTACCACTCCTTCTCGGAGCTGCTCGAGGACGCCGAGCGCCAGAAGCTGATCTCGATGAAGAAGGACGCGAAGAGCGGCGGCTACATGCTCTCGCTGTAGCCCCCGAAGAAGTCAGCGGGTCAGCGTGATCGGGTCGGTGGCCCCGCCCTCGGGGCCCGAGATCGTGACCGGCAGCTGCATCGTCAGAAAGTTCGCGGCGCCCGACAGGTCCCAGATCAGGTTCTGAAACCCGGAGAGGGACGCGCCGGGCTCGGGATGGATGACGTGCGAGATTTCGTCGCGCCCGCGGGGCGGGGCCTCCTCGGGCGAAAAGCAGACCCAGGAAAGGAACCCCGAGGCGTTGATGCCGGCCTGCAGGAGGTAGTCCGTCTCGAGGGACTCCACGAGGAGATATGAGGTGGGTGCTCCGCCGGGGCTCGCGCCCTCGAAGGCTTTCCAGAGGCGGTCCCGCGTCGGCACCCAGCCCGGCAGCTGCAGGAAATCGAGCGCCAGCGGCGCCCCGCGTGGCTCGGCCGCGAGCGCCGCGGAGGCCTCGGCCAGACGGCGCGGGCCGTCGGGGGCCATCCGGTATCCCGCGGCGGCGCCGCCCCGGCCCGGATCCGTGAAGACGACGCGGCCCGAGGTGAAACGGCCGCCGCGGTCGGACTCGAGCAGGATCTCGGTCAGCACGGGGCGGGGCGGGTTGCCCGCGACAGTCTTCGAGAGCGACCCGTGCCAGCGTCCGGAAAGATCGAGGGCCGCGGCGGTCGGAGCGGGAGGCGCCGTTCCCGGCGCGGCCGGCGAGCTCGCGGCGGGGCGCAGCATCCACAGGATGAGGAGGAGCACGATCGCCGCGCTCGCCGCGACGAGCGCGATGGCGCGGCGGTGGAGCGCGGGACGGGCGGGAGCCGGAGCCGGAGCGGCGGCGGCCGCGGGAGCCGGCGATGCCGAGGCCGGATCGGCCGTCGCGTGCAGCGTCTCGCCGCATCGGCGGCAGCGGTCGGCCGGCTGCTGGCTGAAGTGGCATCGCGGGCAGACGACCCAGTCCACGGCGGGAGTGTAACGTCATCGCCGCGGCCCGCACAGGCGAAAGCGGCGCGCCGCCCGCGGGTCAGATTTCCCGGAAGAAGAAGCGATCCAGGACGGCGAGGCGCTTGCGGTCGAACTCGGGCTCCATCAGCCAGAGCGCCGCGGCGATCGACGACGCGAGCGAGTTGCCGTCCTGCGGCGTGAAGCAGAAGCCCACGACCTCGCGGTCGCCGTTCATGGTGACGGTCGGGGAGGCCACGACGGCCTGCGAGAGGATGCGGCCGTAGTAGCCGTGGTCGCGGCCGAACGAGAAGATCTGGTTGGACGACCGCTTCTCGGTCAGCGCGAGGCGGCGGTTCGCCCGCAGCTTCTCGATGACCTTCTCGCGGGTCGTCGGGTTGCGGAACTCCAGGTCGAACCAGAGCGAGTGCATGTACTGCGTGTTGAGCTTCATCGCCGAGGAGAAGAGACGCGGCTTCCAGCCGAGCGTCTCGAGGAGGTGCGAGGCGTCGCGCGCGTGGTGCGTGCCGTAAATCGGGTCGTCGTGCTTTCCGACGGACGGCGCCGGCGCGAAGCCCGAGTCCTGCGAGACGTCGTTCGCGCGGCGCATGCAGACGAAGCGGCCCCGCTCGAGGCCGGCGCCCCCCGGCTCGTCCTCCGAGAGCGTCTGGACCAGCGCGGCGATGTTGTGGGTGTTGCAGGAGACGATCTGGATGAACCGGTCCTGCCCGGCACGAGCGCCTCGTCGTTGACGCCCATCGCGTAGGGCTTGCCGAAGCCGAACTCGCTCCCCTGGGCGAGAAATCCCCGCGGTCCCGAGATCTTCTCGTAGACCTTCTTGTTCTCGTTGCCGGCCGGCGTGCAGTCGATGACGACGGTGGCGCGCTCCAGAGCCTCCTTCTCCTCGTAGGCGACCTTGTGGCCGAGCGCTTCGAAGTCCGCCATCTTGTCGTCGTCCACGGCCAGGCGCGCGCCGCGCTGCAGCAGGTGATTCACCTTGGCGCGCTCGGTCGTCATCGGGGTCCGCTTGTGGAACGTCACCTCGTCGATGCCGAGGTGCTTGCCGAAGTCGGCGAACAGGCCGATCAGCGGCTCGCCGATCGTTCCGGTGCCGACGACGTGGACGATCTTCTTCATGATGTCTCCTGCCGCGCGAGCGGCCGCGAATGGCCCCGGAAGGATACGATGAGACGCGCATTTCGCCAACGCGCGGAGGGATCGAGACCGTGGGACAGCTCCAGTCCCTGATGCTTCGCGGGCCGGCCGGGCCGATCGAGGCCCTGTGGAAGGAGCCCGCGTCGCCGCGCGCGGGTTCCGCAGTCTTCGCGCACCCGCACCCCCTCTACGGCGGGACGCTCCACAGCAGCGTCGTCTACCGCGCCGCGCAGGCGCTGACACGCTCCGGATACGGCACGCTGCGGTTCAATTTCCGCGGCGTGGGCTCGTCGGCCGGAACGCACGACGGAGGCCGGGGCGAGACCGACGACTTCCGCGCGGCGCTGGCGGAAGCCGAACGGATCGGCGGGCTTCCGATCGTGGCCGGCGGGTTCTCCTTCGGGTCGGCCGTGGCGCTGCGCGCGATCGCGGGAGATTCCCGGGTTGCGGCCTACGTCGGCATCGCGCTGCCGCTCGCGACGTCCTCGGGCGACGGCGTGCCGGCGCCGACGGTGCCGGCGCTCTTCGTCGTCGGGTCGCGGGACACGTCTCGCGCCGCCGGAGCCGCGTGCGGTCCTTCGCGGAGGGCCGGGGAGAGCTCGTCGAGATCCGAAGGCGCCGATCATTTCTTCGAGGGCCAGCTCCCGGCGCTCGAGGCGGCGATCGAGGGTTTCCTCGCGCGCATCGCGGTGCCGCGGGAGGTCGGATGAGCGGCGGCGCGAGCGCTCTCGGACGGGGCGCGCCGCGATCTGCTGTGGCTCGCGCGCGAATCGCTCGAGGCGCACTTCCGGGGCGAGCCCGCCGCCGCGGCTGCCCTCCGACCGCGCCGAGGCGTTCGGGCAGCCGCGCGCGGCCTCTTCGTGACGCTGACGATGGCCGGCGAGCTCCGCGGATGCATCGGGACGCTGGCGCCGGAAGGCGACCTGACGCGCGTCGTCGCCGAGTTCGCGCGCCGCGCCGCCTTCGAGGACCCGCGATTCCCGCCGCCTCGAAGCCGAAGAGCTCCCGCGATGTCGGATCGAGATCTCGGTGCTCGGCGCTCCCGAGCCGATCGAGGGTCCAGACGACGTCGTGATCGGGCGCGACGGCCTGATCGTCGAAGGGCGCGGGCGGCGCGGCCTGCTCCTGCCGCAGGTCGCGACCGAGTGGGGCTTCGACGCCGCGCGGTTTCTCGCAGGAGGCGTGCCGCAAGGCGGGCCTGCCGCCCGACGCCTGGAGCGATCCCGTAGTGCAGCGTGTGGAGGTTTCAGGCCGAGGTCTTCGGCGAAGGGCGAGAGCCAGCGCCGAGGCGTAGAGGAGGAGCGCCGTCGCCACCGCGGCGTTCAGGGAATCCACCGGCGGCCGCATCGGAATCGTGAGGCGGCGGTCGAGATAGCGGTAGGCGCCGGCCGGCAGTCCCGCTCCCTCCGAGCCGACGACGATGACGGACGCGGGTGGCGGGCGGCGCGCCGAAGGGATCATCGCCGCCGGATGGCACGGCGCCGCAGACGGACGCGGCCGGCCGCCTTCGCGTCGCGAGCGAACGGCTCGAACGAGACGCGGCCCGGAAACGGGCAGGCGGAGGACGCTTCCGGCGCTCGCGCGAACCGCCCGGGGGTGGAAGAAATCGGCCGAACCGGCGCGCCGCGGCGACGCCGGCGCCGCCGGCCGCCTCGGCCACGCGCACGACGGCGCCGAGGTTGCCGGGATCCTGGAGCCCGAAGAGAAAGACGACGCGGCCCGGGCCGTCGCGAGGAGCTCCGCGACCGGAACGTCGCGCCGCCTGCGCGATCGCGATCAGGTGCTGCGGCGTCGTCGTGTCCGCGAGGCGCTCGAGCACCGCGCGGGACACGAGGCGCGGCCGCGCGGCCGTCGCCGCGGCGAGGCGTCCGGGCCGCACGCTCGCGTCGTGCAGCACGTGCTCGAGCCCGAGCCCGGCGGCGACCGCCTCGAGGATCGGCTTCTCGCCCTCGAGCAGGAAGTGGGTGTGCTCTTCGAGCGAGCGCAGGATGTCGCGGATGAGCGGGTTCGACGGCGACTCGATGGCGGCCAAGCGCCCCATGCTATAACCCGGCGCGATGAAGCGACTGCGGGCGGAGTCTGCTCGCCGCGCTGCCGGCGGGCGCGACGCGCCGGCTCGCCGATCGCGGCGCTCTGGACCTTCCCGGCGATGATCGGCTCGGCGTTCCTCGTGGCCTGGGGCGCCGAGGCGGCGGAGTTCCTCATGTCGCAGGGCCTCGCGCTCGCGCTCCTCGCGCTGCTCCAGACGCTGCCGGAGTTCGCGGTCGAGGCGGTCATCGCCTGGAAGGCCGGCAAGGACCCGAACATGGTCCATCTGGCGATCGCCAACTTCACCGGGAGCCTGCGCCTCCTGACGGGCCTCGGCTGGCCGATGATCTACGGCGTCGCCGCGTTCTTCGCGCCGAAGCGACGGGGCGGCCGCTCGGCACGATCGCGCCTATCCGACGATCACGCCGTCGAGGTGGTGGGGCTCCTGCCGCCGCTCGCGTACTTCGTCGTGGTCTGGGCGAAGGGGAGCCTGTCGCTGGTGGACGCGGCGGTGCTCGCGACGATCTACGTGGTCTACCTCGTCGATCCTGCTCAGGATCCCGCCGCGCGAGGAGACCGTGGAGGAGCACGAGGAGATCCCGCGCGTCTCCCGCTGGGCGCTCTCGTTTCGGGCGGCAGGCGGTGGGCGGCCGTGCTGCTGCTCCTCGCCGGCGGCGGCGCTCGTGATCTTCTTCGTCGCGCGAGCCGTTCCTGGACTCCATGCTCGCCCTGGCGGCGAGCTCGGCATGTCGCAGTTCGTGTTCATCCAGTGGGTCGCGCCGTTCCTCTCCGAGTTCCCCGAGAAGACGTCCGCGTTCGCCTGGGCGCGCCGGGTCACGCGGCGCCGGTCGCGCTCATGAACATGGTGTCGTCGAACATCAACCAGTGGGGGATCCTGTCGGGCCTGCTCGCGGTCATCTACTGCTGGAGCCACGGCTCGACCGAGCCCCTGCCGTTCGACGCCTTCCAGCGCCACGAGATCCTGCTGACGATCCTGCAGGCGTTTCTGGGCTGGCTCTTCCTCGCGTCGATGGACCTCGAGGCGTACGAGGCGGCGGGGCTCTTCCTCCTCTGGCTCGTCCAGTTCCTGATGCCCTCCTCGCGCCACGCGATGCTCTGCGTCTACGGCGCCTGGATCGCTCTCGAGGTCCTCTTCGTCGCGGTCGGGCGCAAGAAGCTCGCCGCGTTCGGCGCGTTCGCGGGTCTGGAAGGGGCGCCGATGAGCGGACGCGGCCTCTCGCGCCGCGCGGCGGCGCTCGCGCCGTCCTCGACGATCGCCGTCGGCAAGGCGGCCAAGGCCCTCGCGGCGCGGGCATCGACGTCGTGGACTTCGGCCTCGGGGAGCCCGACTTCCCGACGCCCGACTTCGTGGCCGAGGCCGGGGCGGCCGCGATCGCGCGCCGGGCGCACCAAGTACACCGACGTGGCCGGGGAGCCGGACCTGCGCGACGCGATCGCGGAGAAGTACCGCGCGCGAACAGGGCGCGGACGTCACGCCGCGAGAACGTGCTCGTGACGGCGGGCGCCAAGCAGGCGGTCTTCAACGCCTGCCAGGCGCTCTTCGACGAGGGAGACGAGGTCGCCCTCTTCTCGCCGTACTGGGTCTCGTTTCCCGAGATCGTTCGCCTGGCCGGCGCGCGAGCCGCGCGGTCGTCGAGACGCGCCTCGAAGGCGGGTGGCACCCGGACGGCCGGCGCGCTGGCGCGCGCCGCTACGCCGGCGACGCGCGGCGTCATCCTGAATTCGCCGAACAACCCGACGGGCGCCGTGACGCCGGCGGGGGAGATCGAGCGGATCCTCGGGTGGTGCGCGGACCGGGGCGCCTGGCTCGTCTTCGACGAGACGTACGACCGTTTCCTCTACGACGGGCGCGCGGCACGTGTCGGCCGCGGCCTTCCCGGAGCACCGCGACCGGGTCATCGTGACCGGCGCGGCGTCGAAGACCTACGCGATGACGGGCTGGCGGCTCGGCTGGGCGATCGGGCCGCAAGAACGTCGTCGCCGCGATGACCTCCTACCAGAGCCACTCGACGTCGAACGCGTCCTCGATCTCTCAGGCCGCGGTCCTCGCCGCGCTGCGCGATCCGGAGCGAACGGAACGGTCGGTCGCGGAAATGCTCGCTCACTACACCGATCGGCGCCGCGGCCATGGTCGAGGGTCTGCTGGCGCGTGCCGGGCGTCCGCGTCCTGTGGCCGGAGGGCGCCTTCTACGCCTTCGCGGACGTGTCGGAGCTCTGCCGCGCGGAAGGGGGATCTCCGGCTCGGGCGGCTTTCTGCGAGCGGCTCCTCGAGGAGGCGCACGTCGCGGCGGTGCCCGGGCGACGCCTTCGGCGACGACCGCTGCGTGCGCTTCTCGTTCGCGACGGCGATCGAGCGAGTGCGGGAAGGGATGCGCCGCCTCGCGGCCTGGGCCGCCTGAGGCGTTTCGGGGCTCTCCGCAAAGAAGTCATGACCGCTCGCAGCGCGCTCCTGACTGGCGCGACCGGCTTCGTCGGAGGACACGCGGCGCGCGCGCTCCTCGACGAAGGGTGGAACGTCCGGGCGCTCGTACGCTCGGATCCGGCGCGGTCGCCGCTCCTCGCCGGGTTGCCCCTCGAGTTCGTCGGCGGCGATCTCTCGGGCGCTTGCGATCTCGAATCGGCGGTCCGCGATTGCCAGGCGATCGTGCACGTCGCCGGTCTCGTGAAGGCGCGCACGCTCGACGAGTACCGGGCGGTCAACGTCCGCGCGACGGAGCGTTTCGCTGCGGCGGCCGCGCGCGCCGCTCCGACGGCCGTGTTCGTTCTCGTATCGAGCCAGGCGGCCGCCGGGCCCGCCCGCGAGGGGCGCCCGGTCGCGGCCGCCGATCCGGCGCGTCCGGTCTCGTGGTACGGAACGTCGAAGCTCGAAGGAGAGCAGGCGTTGCGGCGAGCCTTTCCGGGCGCGACGATCGTGTTGCGACCGGGCGTCGTGTACGGGCCGGCCGACAGAGGGCTCCTCACGTTCTTTCGGATGGCGGCGCGGGGCTTGGTGGCGGTGCCCGGCGGCGGCCGGCGAATTCAGGTTGTCGCCGCGGAGCGGGCGGCGCGGGCCATCGCGCGAGCCGCCGGCAGGCCGGACCTCGGCGGGACGACCGCCTTTCTCTGCGATCCCGCACCCATCTCGATCCGACGCCTGGCGGGGATGATCGCGGGGATGCCGCCTCGCCCCGCGCATCTCGTCCCGGTCCCCGATTTCGCGGTCCGTCTGGCCGGGGCCGCGGAGTCCCTGCGGGAGGCGATCACCAAACGATCGCGGCCGTTCAATGCCGACAAGGCAAGGGAACTCCTTGCGGGAGAATGGCTTTGCCAGCCTGGCTTGGAAAGGGAGCTCGATCTCCCGACGCCCGTCGCCCTGGAAAGGAGCCTTCGGGAGGCCTGGGACTGGTACCTTCGACAGGGGTGGTTGATTTTGTAAAATTTGCTAAGATCCAGCGGAGCGTAGGTTTTTCGGGGGGAGAGAGAATGAGTAAGCTCGCTGCCGCGGCAGCCAGGAGGGGAGTCGTGCGATCGTCCCCCTTCTTCGAAAAGTGCGAGAAATTCACCGACCCGGATCGCGTACGCCGCGCGGGGGTCTACTCGTACTTCCGTGTCGTCGAGTCCGCGCAGGAACCCGTAGTCACGATCGGAGGCCGGCGCCTCCTGATGCTCGGGTCCAACAACTACCTCGGTCTGACCAACGACCCTCGGGTCAAGGAGGCGGCCGTCGACGCGATCCGAAAGTACGGATCGGGCTGCGCCGGGAGCCGCTTCTTGAACGGGACCCTCGACCTCCACGTCCGCCTCGAGGAGCGGCTCGCCGAGTTCATGCGAAAGGAAGCCGCCCTCGTCTTCGCAACCGGGTTCCAGGTGAACCTCGGAGCGATCTCCTGTCTCGTCGGAAAGGGCGACACGGTTTACCTCGACAAGCAGGACCACGCCTGCATCATCGACGGCGCGAGGCTCTCCTTCGGAGAGATCTGCAAGTTTCGCCACAACGACGTCGCGGATCTGCGCCGCCAGATGAAGAACGACGTCGACGCGAAGGGCCGCTTCATCGTCGTGGACGGCGTCTTCTCCATGGAGGGAGACGTGGCGCCGCTGCCGGAGATCCTGTCGGTCGCGCGCGAGTTCGATGCCGGCCTGATGGTGGACGACGCTCACGGAATCGGCGTGCTCGGGCAGACGGGCCGCGGCACGGTGGAGCATTTCGGGCTCGAGGACGAGGTCGACCTCATCATGGGGACCTTCTCGAAATCCATGGCTTCGGTCGGCGGGTTCATCGCCGGAGACGCCGTCGTGATCGACTTCATCAAGCACCGCGCCCGCTCGATGATCTTCTCCGCCGCGCCGCCGCCGGCGTCCGTCGCGGCCGCGCTCGCGACGGTCGAAATCATGGAACGCGAACCGGAGCGCCGCGAGCGCCTCTGGGCCAACACGCGATTCTTCGCGGAAGGGTTGCGGTCGCTCGGCTTCGACACCGCGGACTCGACCACGCCGGTCGTGCCAGTGGTCGTCGGCGAAGACCTCCAGGCGATGCGGATGGTTGCGCGCCTTCACGAGGAGGGCGTGTTCGTCAACTGCGTCATCTCGCCGGCGACTCCGCCCGGACGCGCCCTGATCCGCACATCGCTCATGGCGACCCACACCCGGGAGCAGCTGTCGCGCGCGCTCGACGCGCTCGGGCGCGTCGGCCGCGAGGTGGGCGTGCTCCAGCCGGCCACGGTCTGACGTCTCGCCCCCGGATCTGATGAGCGGCCCGGTCGCGATCGAACGGATCGGGAACAGCCGCCGGGAACTGTCCCGCTTCTTCGACGTCGCCGACCGTATCTACGCGTCGGATCCCAACTGGGTGGCGCCGCTGCGCGACGACCTCGTCAAGGTCTTCGCCCTCGAGAACCCGTTCTTCCGGCACGCGGAGATGCAGATCTTCATCGCGCGGCGCGACGGCGTCGACTGCGGCCGCATCGTGGCCATCCTGGACCGCGCGCACAACGAATTCCACGGCGAGAAAACCGCGTTCTTCGGCTGGTTCGAGTCGGTGGACGATCGTTCGGTGTCGGATCTGCTCTTCGAGGCAGCGGCGCTCTGGGCGCGCGAACGGAAGATGAAGGTGCTGCGCGGCCCGGCCAACCCGTCTCTGAACGACGAGTGCGGGCTCCTGGTCGAGGGATTCGATTCGCCGCCCGTCCTGATGATGACCTACAACCCGCGCTACTACCAGGCTCTCTACGAGGCCGTGGGCTTTCGGAAGGCCAAGGACCTCCTCGCGTTCTGGTTCGAGATCGGTCCCGAGCCGATGGCGCGCTTCGAAAAGATCAACGCGCGTTTGCGGCGCAACGAACCGGGGTTCCGGACGCAGAAGATCACGAAGTCGAGCCTCGCCCGGGATCTGCCGAGAGTGCGCGAGGTCTACAACGCCGCCTGGGAGAAGAACTGGGGCTTCGTGCCCATGACGGCGGAGGAGATGGACTTCATGGCGGCGCGCCTGAAGCCGCTCCTCGTGCCCGATTATGCTTTGATCGGCGAGCTGCGGCGGCCGGACGGTTCCTACGAACCCGTGGCCTTCATCCTGACGCTGCCCGACTACAACGTGGCGATGGCGCCGCTCAAGGGCCGGCTGCTGCCGTTCGGGTGGCTGAAGTTCCTCCTCGGAACGCGGAAGATCAAGTCCATCCGCGTCCTGACGCTCGGCGTCAAGAAGGAATATCGCTCACGGGGGCTCCACTCCCTCCTCTGGGAGATCGGCCTGCGCACGTCGCTCGAAAAGGGTTACACGGGCTGCGAGGTGTCCTGGGTTCTCGAGGACAACGACCTCATGATTCGCGGGCTCCGGATCTGGGGCGGCAAGCAGTACAAGACGTACCGGATGTACGACAAGGCCATCTAGCAGGCTGCTGAAAAATGGATGCGGGCGTCGTAGCCGGCTGTCGGCCGCAGGCGTTCGCTTCGCGAACGGCGGCCGAGAGTTCTAGCTCGGACCGCGCTTGAGCCCTCTGGGCCGAAACTCTCGGCTCTGGTCGTCTTCGACCGCCGCAGCCAAGAGTCGCCGCTTCTGCCCGATGTGAAGGCATCGCCGCGTTACTTTCGTCGCCCTTCCTCGGATCTGGCCCCGTGGCGCTCGTAACGCCATCCCACACCCTTTTTCAGCAGCCTGCTAGCCCGGTCCCGCTTCTCCGTCCTCCCGCGGAAAAGGCGCCGCGCGTTGGGAAGGCAGGGGAGGTCGTCCCCGTTCGGCCTCGCGCCTCTGGGACAGCGGGGCCCCGCGCCGCTCGACCCGGTCGTAAATCGCATCGCCGAGCGGCGTCGCCGTCCCGGCCATGGCGAGGCCCGCGAGCACGTCCACGCCGTAGTGGTAGCGGCAGTAGACGGTCGAGAGGATCAGGCCGGTGCCGACCGGCAGGAGAAGCCAGAACAGCCGCCGGGCGCGTTTCCAGGCCACGAGGAGCACGACCGTCGTGATCATCGTGTGGCCCGACGGGAAGACGTCGAACTTCGTGTGCTCGAGCTCGTTGATCGTCGAAGAGATCGCGCGGGAGAGCGCCGTCGTCTCGACGGGCCCTTTCTGCTCCCCGGCGAGGGCGAAACGGGGGCCGAGCGCGGGGATGAGGAAGTAGCCCGCGTACGAGAGGAAATAGGCGAACGAGAGCGTGAAGATGTAACGGCGCGCGTCGGGCACGCTCCGCCGCCAGAGCACGGCGCCGAGCACGAGAGACAGGAAGTAGTAGCTCGAGTAGAAGAGGAAGAAGGCGTTCGTCAGCCACGGCCGCGAGAACCGCTCGAGCCAGACCGTCAGGTCCGTTCCGAACAGGAATCGGTCGGCAGCGATCAACAAATCATCGCGGGCCGGCCCTCGCGCCGCGGCGATCAACGGGCCCAGGCTTTCGAAGACGAACGGAATGAACGCGGCCGGATAGAAGTCCAACGCGACGCGGATCGCCGGAGGCAGCGTGTCGGCGCGGTGTGCCAGATAAACGGCCAGCGCGACGAAGGCGCCCATCAGCGCGAAGCGCAGCAGGATCTCGCCGGGATCGGGCAGCGATCGGTAGAGGACGAGTGTCAGGAGCGACAGAACGAGGAGGGCGCCGAGATTGAGCGCCTCGAGCGGCCGAATGCGCACGCGAGAGTGTACTGCGGCCGGCGTACGATAGAATCGCGCCTGTTGACAGAGAGGCCGGCGGTCTTCCTCGGCCCGGCGATCGCGATCCTCGTCCTGGTGGCATCCGGGACCGCCGTCGCCGCGGAGGCCGCGCCGCTCGTGCGAGCGGGCCGCATCGACACACCCGTCCATCCCGCCGCGGCCGTCTATCTCCACAAGCTCCTGGAGGACGCGGCGCGCGACGGCGCAGCGCTCGTCGTCGTCGGCCTCTCGACCCCGGGCGGGCTCCTGACGTCGACTCGGGAGATGACGACGGCAATCCTCTCGTCCCGGGTCCCCGTCGCGACTTTCGTCTCGCCCTCCGGGGCGCAGGCCGCTTCGGCGGGATTCTTCCTGCTCGAGGCCGGGGATATCGCCGCGATGGCTCCGGGGACCAACGCCGGCGCCGCGCACCCGGTGGCGGGGGAAGGGCAGGAGCTCCCGAAGACGCTCAACGAGAAAGCCGAGCAGGACGCCCGCGCCTTCATCCGGACGCTTGCCGAGAAGCGGGGCCGCAACGTCGCCAAAGCGGAGGCGGCCGTCTCCCAGAGCATCTCGTATACCGAGACCGAGGCGAAGGAATCGGGCCTGATCGAGGTCGTCGCGCGCGACGTGCCGGACCTCGTTCGCCAGCTCGACGGACGGGAGATCCGAAGGGTCGGGATGCCGGCGGCGACGCTGCATCTCGCCGGCGCGCGGATCGAAACGCGGGACATGGGCGCCGTCGACAAGCTCCTCGGTGTCGTCTCGCACCCGAACGTGGCCTACGTCCTCTTCCTCCTCGGGCTCGTTGGCCTGTACTTCGAGCTCTCGTCGCCCGGGGCGGTCCTGCCCGGGATCGTCGGCGGGATCGCCTTGCTGCTCGCGCTCTATGCTTTCTCGGTGCTCCCCGTGAATCTCGCCGGAATCTTCCTGATCCTCTTCGGAATCGGCCTCTTCGCCGCCGAGGTGAAGGTCGTCAGCCACGGCCTGCTCGCCGTGGGCGGTGCGGTCGCTCTCGTCGCCGGCTCGCTCCTTCTGTTCTCGGGCGGCGATCGCCGCGGCGTCTACCGCGTCGACCTCGGCATCCTCGTCCCGTCGCTCGCCCTGGCGCTCGCGCTCGTCGCCCTCCTCACCGCTCGGACCGTGCAGATGCGCCGCCGGCCGACGACGACGGGGGCGGCGGGGATGATCGGGGCGGCGGCCCGCGTCGTCGAGCCCTTCGCCGGCGGCGAAGGCCGGGTCCACGTCTTCGGGGAGTACTGGGACGCGCACGGCCCGGCGGACCTGGCGCCGGGGGACGAGGTGCGCGTCGTGCGCGTCGAGGGTCTCAAGCTGCGAGTCGAACGGAGGACGTGATGCCCGCCACCTTCCCGGGAGTTCTGATCGCCGGATTCATCGCTCTCGTGCTGTTCTTCAAGTGGATCAACGTCCTCAAGGAGTACGAGCGGGCCGTGACCTTCTGGCTCGGCCGCCTGGGGCGCGAGGCGAAGGGGCCCGGGCTCGTCCTGATCTTCTGGCCGTTCGAGACGATGGTGCGGATGTCGATGCGGACCGTCGTCCACGATGTGCCGACGCAGGACATCATCACGAAGGACAACGTCTCCGTGAAGGTCAACGCGGTCGTCTACTTCCGCGTCGTGGACCCGAACAAGGCGGTCGTGCAGGTCGAGAATTATCTCTACGCGACCTCGCAGCTCGCGCAGACGACGCTGCGGAGCGTGCTCGGCCAGGCGCTGCTCGACGAGTTGCTCTCCGAGCGCGAGAAGCTAAACCTCGCCCTCCAAAAAGTGATCGACGAGCACACGAACCCCTGGGGCGTGAAGGTCTCGCTCGTCGAAGTCAAGCAGGTGGACCTGCCCCCGGAGATGCAGCGCGCCATGGCGAAGCAGGCCGAGGCCGAACGCGAGAAGCGCGCCAAGATCATCCACGCCGAGGGCGAGTACCAGGCGGCGACCATGCTGTCCGAGGCCGCCGAGATCATCGGGCGGCAGCCGGCCACGTTGCAGCTCCGCTACCTCCAGACGCTCACGGAGATCGCGAGCGAGAAGAATTCCACGATCATCTTCCCGCTGCCGATCGAGCTGCTGAAGAACTTCATCGCGAAGGAGAAGGCCTGAGTCTCTGAGGCGTGGGGAGAGGGACTGTCGGTTAGGATCTCTGCGTGCCGGAGCCCCGCACCCACTATCAGCTCTCGTTCACCGCGAAACAGGGGATGGCGTTCTTCGTCCTCTGTCTGCTCGCGCTCGGCGCCTCGTTCTTCTTCGGCCTGATGGCGGGCCTGACCGGCCGCTCCTCACCGGCCGCCGCTTCCGCGCCGCCCGCGACGCCGGTTCCGGTGGCCGCCGCGCCCTCGCCCGCCGAGACGCCCGAGGGATCGGACGCGCCGTCGGAGACGCGAATCGCCGGGGAGGCCGAGAGCCGTCCGCCCGCCAACGCCCCGACGGCTCCCGCCGTTCTCCAGGCTTTCGAGGACCGTGGCGCCGACGAGCCGACCCCGGTCCCGACCGCGAGACACGCTTCGGTGCCGGCCGCTCCGCCGGCGGCACCCGCTTCCGGAACCTGGATCCAGGTCGCGTCTCTCGGGTCGCGCTCGGAAGCCGAGGCCCTCGCCGGCCGTCTCACGCGCCACGGCTTCAAGGCGCAGGCGGCGCCGGCGCAGGGGCCGAAAGGCACCGTCTTCCGCGTGCGCGTCGGGCCCTACCGCTCCGAGCCGGAGGCCTCGCGGGCTGCGGAACGCCTGCGGCGGCAGGAGAAGATCTCCCAGACCTGGATCGTGACGGAGGGTCGGTGAGCGCGGCGCTTCCGGTACGCGCGCCCGAATGGATCCGCGACAAGCGGCTCCGTCTCTCCGAGCTCCACGACGTCAAGTCGCTCATGCGCCGGAGCACGCTCTCGACGGTCTGCGAAGAGGCGCGCTGCCCCAATCGCGGCGAGTGCTTCTCCCGAGGAACGGCGACGTTTCTCCTGCTCGGCGACGTCTGCACGCGGGCGTGCGGGTTCTGCGACATCGCGACGGGGCGGCCCCGGCCGCTCGATCCGCTCGAGCCGGCCCGCGTGGCCGCGGCCGCGCGCGAGCTCCGCCTCTCCTTCGTCGTCCTGACCTCGGTCGATCGCGACGACCTGCGCGACGGCGGCGCGGCGCACTTCGCCGCCGCGATCGCGGCGCTCCGGCGTCTGGATCCCGCTCCGGGAATCGAAGTCCTCACGCCGGACTTCCGCGGGCGCTTCGACTCGCTGCGAGTCGTCGTGGACGCGCGGCCGGATGTCTTCAACCACAACGTCGAGACCATCGGCCGGCTCTACGCGACGGTGCGGCGCGGGGCGAGCCTCGACCGCTCGCTGGGACTGCTCGCGGCGGCGAAGATCCTCGATCCGGAGCTCACGACGAAGTCCGGGATGATGCTCGGCTTCGGAGAGACCGAGGCGGAAGTGCGGGAGTTGCTCGGGCTTCTGCGAGACGCCGGCGTGGACATCGTCACCATCGGGCAGTACCTGCGGCCCTCTCGGGAGAACCTCCCGGTGGTCGAGTACGTCCGGCCGGAGGTCTTCGAGCGGCACCGCGAGACGGGAGAACGGATGGGATTCCGGCACGTCTTCTCGGGACCCTTCGTGCGCTCTTCCTATCGCGCCGAGGAGGCACTCGCCGCGGCCGGCGGCGCCTGAATTGGGCCGCGCGGGCTGGAAGACGCCGGCGGCCGGCGTGTTGTCGGGCATCCTCTTCGCGCTGGCGTTCCCGCCCTTCGGCTGGGTTCTTCTGCTTCCTCTCGCGCTCGTTCCGTGGCTCGTCGCCCTCGCGAGCGAGGAGAGTCGGTGGCGGGCGCTCCTCTCGGGGCTCCTCTTCGGCCTGACGACGTGGTGCCTCTCGATCTCCTGGATCACGTACGTCGTGACGCACTTTGGCGGACAGGGCCGCGCCATGGGTGTCGTCTGCCTCGTGCTCCTCGCGGCGATCCTCGCGGAGTGGCCGGCGGCCGTCGCGTTTGCGGCCGTGGCCTGCGCGCCGTCGGGATCGGCGCGCCGTCTCGCGGTCTTTCCGGCTCTCTGGATGGCGTCGGAGCACCTCCGATCGTTCGTTTACGGCGGTTTTCCCTGGAACCTGACGGGCCATGCCCTCTACCGCCGGCCGATCTGGCTGCAGACGGCTTCGATCGGCGGCGTCTATCTCGTCGGCGGTGTCCTCGTCGCCGTCTCGTGTTTGCTGGCCGCCGCCGTCGCCTTCCGGCGAGCCAAGCCGCTCGTTGCCGCGGCAGTACTCGTGCTCGCGGCGGGCACTTTCGGAGCGGCGCGCCTTGCGCGTCGCCCGCGCGAAGGAGCGGCGCCGACGCTCTCGGTGGCGCTGCTCCAGCCCAACGTCAGTCAGGAGTCGCGGCTCGGCGGGAGCGCCGCCGAGGTGTACGAGAAAGTGATCGGGATGGCGCGCGATGCGGCCGCCGAGAAGCCGAGCCTCCTCGTGATTCCCGAGTCCGCCTTTCCGATCTACTGGGACCGCAGTGCGCGCCTCCGGCAGGACCTTTCGTCCATCGCCGTGGCCACGAGCGGTCTCGTGATCTTCAACGACGTCGAGGAGCTGCCGGACGGCCGGTATTTCAACGTGGCGCGCCTTCTCGGACCGAACGGTCTCGTCGGTGCGCCGTACCGCAAGGTGCATCGCGTGCCGTTCGGCGAATACGTGCCGCTGCCGAAGCTCTTCTTCTTCGTCCGGCAGGTCTCGACGGAGATCGGCGAGTTCTCGGCGGCGGCCGCGCCGACGACGCTCGAGATGCCCGGCGGCCGGATCGGCATCGGCGTCTGCTACGAGATTCTCTATGCCGGGCTCGTTCGGGAAGAGGTTGCGCGTCTCGGCGCGAATCTGCTCGTGACGATCTCCAACGACTCCTGGTACGGGCGCGCCGGAGCCCAGGAGCAGCATTTCGCCGGAGCGGTGCTGCGGGCGGTCGAGACGCAGCGGGATCTCCTCCGGGCGGCGATCACCGGGATCTCCGGCATCGTGGATGAGAAGGGGCGAATCGTCGGAGAGCTCCCGCGCGACACCTCCGGCATCCTGCGCGGCACGGCGCGCCTCGAATCGGGCGCCACCTCGTGGACGCGGTGGGGCTACTGGCTGCCGCGCCTCGCCGATGTCTTCGCGGGAGCCGTGCTACTCTTCGGCGTCGCCGGCCTCGCCCGCGGTCGCCGGCAACCTTCCTCATGACCGAGCGCGATGACCTCATCTCCGCCCTCCGGGGCGCCTCGGAGCGGCTGGACGCGCTCCGGGGCTATCTTTGATGTCGACGCCGCGCGGCGCGCGCTCGACGGACTGAGGGAGAAGAGCGCCGCTCCCGACTTCTGGTCGCGTCCGGCGGAGGCACAGGAGCTTCTTCGCCAGAGCCGCGCCGAGGAAAAAACCCTCGAAACCGCGGCCCGCGTCGCCTCGATTCGCGAGGAGCTCGAGACGTTTGCGGAGCTTCTCGAGGAGGGCGAGTCCGCCGACGTCGACGCGCGCGAGGCCCTCGCGGCCGCCCGGGCTTTCGCGGCGGAGCTCGAGCTTTCGGTCAAGATGTCCGCGCCCGAGGATTCGCGGAACGCCTGGGTGATGATCCACGCCGGCGCCGGCGGCACGGAGTCGCAGGACTGGGCCGAGATGCTGCTGCGGATGTATCTCCGCTTCGTGGAGTCGCGCGGCTGGAAGGGCGAGCTCATCGACCGGCAGGACGGCGAAGAGGCCGGGCTCAAGAGCGCCACGCTCCACGTCGTCGGCGACCACGCCTACGGCTACCTCAAGAGCGAGATGGGCGTGCACCGGCTCGTTCGCATCTCGCCGTTCGACGCGGCGAAGCGCCGCCACACGTCCTTCGCCTCGGTGTACGTCTCGCCGGAGGTCGACGAGGACATCGAGATCGAGATCGCCGACAAGGACCTGCGCGTGGACACGTACCGCTCGAGCGGCGCCGGCGGCCAGCACGTCAACGTGACGGACTCGGCGGTCCGGATCACGCACCTGCCGAGCGGAATCGTCGTGACCTGCCAGAACGAGCGCAGCCAGGGCCGCAACCGCGAGATGGCGATGCGCGTCCTGCGCGCGAGGCTGTATCAGAAGGCGCTGGACGAGCGGCGCGCCGAGGAGGACAAGCGCGTCGGCGACAAGAAAGCGATCGAGTGGGGCAGCCAGATCCGCTCGTACGTGCTGCACCCCTACCGGATGGTGAAAGACCACCGGACGGGGCACGAGACGGGCGACACGGACCGCGTGCTCGACGGCGATCTGACGCCATTCATCGAGGCGTACCTCAAGGCTTCGGCCGACTCCAGCCGGGCGGCGGCGAGTTGACGGGTCCGCCGGGCCCGGCCGCCCCGCCCGGATGGATGGAAGAGATCCGCGGTCGGCTGGAGCGAAGGCCGGTGACGTCTCTCGATGCGCCGGTCGGCCTGCGCCGGGCGGGGGTCCTGGTGCCGCTCTTCGTGCGCGAAGCGCGCCTCTGGATCCTCTTCACCCGCCGGACCGAGTCCGTGGAGCACCACCGCGGGCAGATCTCGTTTCCGGGGGGCGGGCAGGAGCCCCAGGATGCGAATCTCTGGGAGACAGCGCTCCGCGAGAGCCAGGAGGAGCTCGGCATCCGGCCCGAGGACGCCGTCGCGCTCGGCCGCCTCTCACCGCTCACGACGGTGACGGATTTCTACGTCGAGCCGTACGTCGCGGCGATCCCGCAGCCATATGCTCTCCGGCCGGCCGAGGCGGAGATCGCCGAGGTCATCGAGGTTCCGATCGCCGCGCTGCAGAATCCGGCGATCCTCGAGAAGCGCAAGCTTCCGGGGCGGGAAGAGCCGGTCCTCTTCTACCACTACGGCGAGCAGGTGATCTGGGGAGCGACCGCGCGAATGGCCGCCGAACTTCTCGAAGCGCTCGCCTAGACGACAGGGCCCGCCGGGATCACTCGCTCGCGACGCGACAAAGTTTCGCGAAGTTAGCGGGCGAAACGACTCGCGTCGCGGCAGCCGGAGCGCAGCGAGGGGATCAGGCGAGCGGTCGAGCCGGTGTTGGCGAGCCGCTTGCCGGTGGCGAAGGCAGATTCCCGCGCAAGCGAAGGCGACGAGTGCCGGCCTAGTGTTTGTACGCCTTCTCGCCCGCCTCGACGCGGATTGCGAGACGATTCTCCGTGGGAGGGAGCGGGCAGGTCGCGTACGGCGTGAACACGCAGGGCGGGTTGTAGGCCTTGTTGAAATCCAGGACCGTGCGGCCCCCGACCGGAGGCGACGCGTAGAGGAAGCGGCCGGCGCCGTAGGTGTCGGTCCCGTTGGTCCGGTCGCCGAAGATGACGAAGAAGTCTGTTTCGCCGCGCTCGAGGACGGGATCGAGACGGTAGGTCTTTCCGTCGCGCTCGAAGACGAGCGCGCCCGGGCAATCTTCCTGGTCGACGCTCCCGAGAATGTTGGGCACCGCGACCTTCTTCGGCGGATCGTACGGATCGAATCGCGCCTCGACCCGCCAGGTCGCGTCGATCGGGAAATAGTCGAGGCCATGGAAGCCGCGCCGAGCCTCGCTGTCGCTGTCCTTGATGCGCACGCCGAGCCGGTCGCCGCGGGAGATCAGGTAGAAGGTCAGCGTGCCGACGGAAAGCGGCGTCGGATCCCCGTCCCTGTCCGAGCGCAGCGCGAGCGTCGCGACGGGAGCCCCGGCCGAAGTCACGCCTGCGCCCGGAGCCGCATGGAAGGTGACGGCGTTGCCGGAGCGGTCCAGAGTCCCGAGGAACGGCGCCGCCTTGCCCGCGGGGAGGACGACGCGATTGCCGGGGTCGCTGCCCACCGCGTTCTTGCCCGGCTCGAGCCAAGAGAGCCCGACGAGCGTCAGCCAGCCCTCCGGCGACCGCAGGCGCTCGAGGCGGCGGGCTCGCCAGCGCTCGATGTCCTGCCGGTGCGCCGGTGGGTCGGCGGGCGGGGGAGCGGGTGCGCCGGCCATCAACGCGGACGCGGCGACCGCGGCAAGGGACAGGGCGCGGAGGATAACGGCGAGATCCACAATCGCGTGCGGATCAGCTCGCCTTCTCGATCGCGAGCAGCTGCTGCGCGCGGTCGAGATTCGCCTTCGCCGGCTCGAGACCGGCGTTGATCGAGAGCGCCTTCTGGAACGCGGTGATCGCTTCGCCGTAGGCGCCGCGCCGCACGCGCGTCACCCCGAGGTTGTTCCAGAGCGTCGCGGAGTCGGGACGCGCCTCGATTCCCTTCTGCAGCGCCGCCTCCGCCTCGGGGAGCTTGCCGGCGTCCGCGAGCGACGCCGCGAGGCCGGCCGCGGACTCTTCACTCGACGGGTCGAGGTGGAAGGCCGCCGCGTAGGCCGTGGCCGCGTCGTCGGGCTTCTTGAGCTTGCGGCGAACGTCTCCGAGCGCCGTCCAGACCGGGACTTCGTTCGGCGAGAGGCGCGACGCCTCCGAGAGCTCGCGCTCCGCCTCGCGGAGCAGCCCTTTCTTGCGGAAAACGCGGCCGAGGTTCTCGTGGTAGACGGACCGCTGCGGCGCGAGCTTGACCGCCTGAACCATTTCCTCGATCGACCGGTCGAGCTCTCCCGAGCGGCAGAGGAACACGCCGAAGTCGTTGTGGGCCTCTGCGGAAGAAGGGTCGATCTCGATGGCACGGCCATAGGCGAGGCGCGCGGCGGTTGGGTCCTTCAGCTCCTCCATCGAGCGGCCGAGGCCGAGCGCCGCGGCGACGTTGTTGGGCGCGAGATCGAGCGTGCGGCGATAGAGACTGCCGGCCGTGTTCCACTTTCCCTGGCGCTCGGCGAGCACCGCGAGGCCGTATTGCGATCGCGCGTTGGACGGGTCGATGCCGACGGCCGCCGTGAACTCGCGCTCGGCGTCGGCCTCCTTGCCTCCCGCGAGGAGCAGGTCGCCCAGCAAGGCGTGCGCGTCGGCGTTGCGGGAGTCCGCCTCGACGGCGCGCCGCGCCGCCGCCTCCGCGCCCCGCGCGTCGCCGGCCTTGAGGAGATTCTCCGCCGATTGGAGCCAGGCGCCGGCGGCCACGGGACCCGTGACGGCCGCGGGCGCCGCCGCCGCCGGACCGCCGATCGGGGCGGTCGTGACCGAGCCGCGCTCGAGCTCCGTCGCGCGCCGCCGTTCCTGGTCGGCCTCGCTCGCCCTGCCCAGCCGGTCGTACGCCTCTCCGAGCAGGCGGTGGAGCTCCGGGTCGCTGCTCGCCGCGCCGCGCTTCAGGCTCGCGACCGCGTCTTCGGCGTTGCCTTGCTGGAGCTTCTCGCGCCCGTCCTGCTTGATCGCCGTCACGTCGACCGCGGCGTCGGCCGCCCCCGTGACCTCGGTGCGCACGGCCTGAGAGAGCCGCGCGAAATCGGGGCTGTAGAGGTCGCCAGCCACGGTCAGGGACGGCTTCGCGGTGAACGCGGCCTTGAGCGACTCGCGGGAGTTCTTCGCGTTGCCGCCGATGTAGAAGGACCACGCGGCCTGCAAGAAACAGATCCGCCTGGCGATCGGCGGACAATCCCGCCGTGCGCGCGGCCTTCGAATACTTGTCGCCGGCCTGGGCGAAGAGTCCCGAGTCGAAGGCGCGTTTCGCCTCCGCCTCGAGACCCGACGTGTCCTGGGCCGGAAGCGTCAGCGCGGCCGACAGGAGCGCCGCCGCGAGCGCCATGGTCTTGCGCGTCATCTTTTACCCTCCCGGCTCGATGGAGACCGCCGGTCCCGGCGACCACGGGACTTCGGCGCCCCGCTCGACGGAGATCTCCCGGTTGGCGGGCTTGAAGCCTTCGCGAAGCACGATGATCCGATGCGTGCCGGGCGACAGACGGACCCGCTCCGTGGCGGACTGCACCGTCGCCTTGTACTTGCCGTCCACGATGATCGACGCGCCGATCCAGGTCGGGTCGGTCTGCAGGACGAGGGAGCCGATCGGGAACTGGTAAGCGATCGGCGCCGCGCCGTTGGGACCGACCTTGAATGTCTCTTCGTGCGTCGGCAGACCCGTCGCCTCGAACTTGTAGCGGTGCGTTCCTTCCTCGAGCTCGACGCGGCGTGCGGGAACCGAAAGGCCGATGACCTTGCCGTCCACCGAGAGTGTCGATGGCGGGATCGAAGAGAACTGCACGGCGAACCGCTTCGGCGCCGCGGGCTTCGCGGTCGGCGCCGGAGTCTCGGCGGCGGCCGGCGGAGGGGGCGCAGCCGTCGGAACGGCCGGTTTTGCATCCACGCCGAGCACGGGTGTCGGCAGGTCCGAGAGCGCCGCGGCGGTCGGGGCGGCAGCGACGGGTGCCTGCGTCGGAACGGGCGCCGGCGCCGGGGCGGACGCCGCGCGGCCGCGAGACAGAAACCACGCGCCGGCGCCGGCGAGCGCTACGGCGACCACGGCGACGCCGATCGTGAGACCGCGGCGCGAGTGATCCTCCTCGGGCGAGACCGCAGTGCGCGGGCCGACGATGGTCGCCTCGCCGGGATCGCGGAAGTTGACGAGCTCGAGCCCCGCGGCCGGAGACGCGACGGGGCGGGCGGTCGTGGCGGGGGGCGTCGGCCGCGCGGGAGCCGGGGCGGGCGCGCGCGCGAGCGCGCCGGACGGCGGCGTGATGTGCACGGTGTCCACTCCGTGCGACGGCGTCGCGAGCGTCGCGTCCAGGTCCGACACGTCCGCCGTCAGCCGCGCGATGTTCGAGTAGCGGGCGGACGCGCCCGTGAGCTCCCGGTACAACGCGTGCAGCTCCCGCAGGAGATCCTGCATGGACGGGAAGCGCTTGTCCGGCGATTTCTCGATCGCGCGCCGCACGACGGCGGCAAGCGCCGGAGGGACGTCCGGCGCGACCGTCTCGACCGGCTCCGGTTGCTCGTTCAGGATCCGATAGAGGACCGTCGAGAGGTGCTCGCCGCGGAACGGCTTCCGGTAGGTCAGCAGCTCGTAGGAGAGGACGCCGAGGGCGAAGATGTCCGTGCGGCGGTCCACCGCCTCGCCGCGGATCTGCTCGGGCGCGAGGTAGGCCGACGTCCCGAGCGTGATCCCGGTCTGCGTCAGGTTCGACTCGCTCTCGAGAGACTTCGCGATGCCGAAATCCATGATCTTGACGTTGCCGTCGTCGGTGACCCGGATGTTCGCCGGTTTGATGTCCCGGTGGACGATTTGCGCCTCGTGGGCGTAGTGGAGGCCCTCGGCGATCGACATCAGGATCTCGACCTTGCGGACGACCGGAATCGGATCGGCGCGCTTGATCTTCTTGTCGAGGTCCTCGCCGGTCAGGAACTCTTGGACGATGTAAGGGACCCCGTTCTCCACGCCGAAGTCGTAGATGGTAGTGATGTTGCGGTGGTGGAGGTTGCCGGCGAGCTCGGCTTCGCGGAAGAACCGGCTCTTGATCTCCTCGTCGTTGATGGAGCAGGTCTTGATCGCGACCGTCCGCTTGATGAAGGGGTCGCGGCCCCGAAAAACGGCGCCGAAACCGCCGACTCCAATTTGCTCGGCGATCTCGTACTTTCCGATCTTTTCCAGCATCGCGGCCATTCAGTCTAACCGATCGGTCGCGATTTCAAGGGAGCGTCCGGCGGAGCCGCGGGAGCAAACCGTTCGCGGTCTTCGGCTTGGCGAGGACGGCTTCCGCGCGGCGCCGTCCACGAGGCTAAACTCGGTCCGTGAGAAGGGCGGTCGTCGCGGCGCTTGCACTTTCGGCGGCTCTCCTGGCGTGCCGCCGGGACAGCCGCCAGCGGGCGGTCGATCCGGAGAAGGCCATACGCCAGCTCCCGGGTGGCTCGCTTCTCCCGACGCCCGCGTTTCGGCCTCCGGAGGACGGGATCCTGACGTCCGACCAGGTGGACCGCTTTCTCCGCGTCCGGCGCGCCGCGAAGGGCCGCACGGACGCCGAGTCGGCGCGGGCGCTCGGAATCTCACCCGAGGAAATTTCGTGGACGCGCGGGCGGATCGTGGAGGCGATGGTGGCGCTCGAGGAACGTCGCGTGCGGGAGTCGTCGGCGGAGGTCTACGCGAAGACGATCGCGACTCTCCGGGCGGCGCGCGCCGGCGTGACGAATGCCGAGCGGGCGAAGGCGCTCGAGGAACAGATCGCGACGCTGGAGCGGGAGCGGTCGTCGCTTCGCAGCACGGAGACGCCCGAACCGGCGCTGGCGGCCAACATGCGGCGGGTCGCGGCGCGGCGCGCGGAGATCGAGCCGCTCGCCCCGTGAGTCGCCTGCGGGACTGGCTCGAAGAGGAGATCGCGTCCGGCTCCTTCCCCGGCGGAGCGGCGCTCGTGGGATCGGCCGATGCGGTGCTCGCGTCGGCCTGGGCCGGAGACGCGGCGATCGAGCCCGAGCGCGCACCGCTCGAGGAGGGAACGGTCTTCGATCTCGCGAGCCTCACCAAGCCGCTCGCCACGGGCGCGCTCGTCCGCCGGACGCTGGGACGGGGCCTCGAGCTCGCCGGTACGCCCGGACGGTATCTGCCGGATTGGAAGCGGACGCGCTACGACGGCATCACGATCGAGAACCTGTTGACCCACACATCGGGTCTCCCGGCGTGGTTCCCTCTCTACGCGCGGGGCGAGGGCAAGGCGGCCTATCGCCGCACGCTCGGGCAGATCGAGCCGGAGCGCGCTCCGGGGTCGGCCGTCGTCTACAGCGACGTCGGATTTCTCGTTCTCGGGGAGATCCTCGATGAGATGCATGCCGCTCCGATCGACCGCTGCTACGAGGATCTCGTCGCGCGTCCCGCCGGCTCGGCCGCGCGGTTCCTGCCCGCGCCGGAGATGTCCTGCGCCGCGACGGAGCGCGGGGATCGTTACGAGCGGGCGATGACGGAGCGGCTCGGCCTCGCATACGCGCACTTTCGGGACGGCGTCGTGCGGGGCCACGTTCACGACGGCAACGCCTTCCGGCGCGGGGGCGTCGCGGCGCACGCGGGCCTCTTCGGCACGGCGGCGGACGTCTGGCGCCTCGCGCGGCCGTGGCTCGACCCGGCCTCCTCCGACTTCACGCGCGACCACACTCCGGATCTGCCCGAGGCCCGGGGCCTCTCATGGCAGGGCAGCCGCGGCGCCGGGTCGGCGGCGCCCGAATTCTCGGCCGACGCGTTCGGACACACCGGGTTCACCGGCACGTCGATCTGGATCGATCCGACCCGGGACCGGATCTTCATCCTCCTGACGAACCGGATTCATCCCGAGGTGCGCGACGTGAACTTCCATGAGGTGCGGCGGCGATTTCACCGCATCGCGCTGTCGCTGCTATAGTTCGGCCCCTCATGGAGGACATCGTTCTCCTCGCCGGCGCGCGGACGCCGATGACGGTCTACAACGGCGCGTTCGCAGACGTCTCGGCCATCGACCTCGGGGTACATGCCGCGAAGGAAGCCCTCGCGCGGAGCCGCACGGAGCCCGGCGAGGTCGATCACGTCATCTTCGGCAACGCCCTCCAGACTTCCGGAGACGCCATCTACGGCGCGCGCCACGTCGGTTTGAAAAGCGGCGTCCCGAAGGAGGTTCCGGCCCTGACGGTCAATCGCCTGTGCGGGTCGGGTTTCGAGGCGATCGTCCAGGGCGCTCACCGCATCCGGCTCGGCGAGGCCCGGACGGTCCTCGCCGGCGGAATGGAGAACATGACGCAAGCGCCGCACGTGATCCGCGGCGCGCGGAAGGGGTTCCGGCTGGGCCAGGGCCAGCTCGAAGACTCCCTCATGGTGGCGCTCTTCGATTCCTATGCCGGCCTCTACATGGCGCAGACGTCGGACCGCGTCGCGGCGAAGTACGGAATCACGCGGCAGGCGCAGGACGAGTACGCCCTCTCCTCGCAGAAGCGGGCCGCCGCGGCGTGGCAGGCGTGCCGCCTTTCGGAGGAGGTCGTTCCGGTCGAGGTGCGCTCCGGCAAGAAGACCGTCCACGTCGAAAAGGACGATCATCTGCGGCCCGACACGACGCTCGAGGCGCTCGCGGCGCTGCCGCCGTCTTTCGGCAAGGACGGACAGGTCACCGCCGGCAATGCGTCCGGGATCGTGGACGGCGCGGCGGCGGTCGTCGTCACGACGGCGTCGCGCGCGAAGGAGAAAGGGCTGCGGCCGCTCGGGCGTCTCGTGTCGTCCGCCGTCGTCGGATGCGATCCGGAGCTGATGGGCCTGGGACCGGCGCCGGCCGCCCGCGCGGCGCTCGCGCGCGCCGGGTTGAAGCTCGAGCAGATCGATCTCTGGGAGATCAACGAGGCGTTCGCGGGACAGATCCTCGGGGTCGTCGCGGAGCTCGGCCTCGACCGCGAGAAACTCAACGTCAACGGCGGCGCGATCGCGCTCGGCCATCCGCTGGCCGCGACCGGCACCCGATGCACCCTGACGCTTCTGTACGAAATGCGGCGGCGCGGCCTTCGCTATGGCGTCGCGGGCGCGTGCATCGGCGGCGGCCAGGGAATCGCCGTGGTCGTCGAGTCGGCCGCCTGAGACTCGGAGTGGCGGCTGGACTGGAGCGAGCGGATCCTCGACTTTCCCGTTCGGGCGGCCGCCGCCGCGGATTTCCTGCGAAGCCTCCGGGCGCACGGTTCGGCGGACCTGAACGCGCTCCTCTCGACGTTCAACGACGGAGGCCTCGCGCGCGAGAGCCTCGCGTACTGGAAGGACCACGGCTGGGTGTCGGTGGCGCCCGACACGCCGCTCATCGCGTTCGCGGGGCCTCGCTTCGACGTGCGGCTCTCGCTATCGCAATTCTGCGGCGCGGCGCCGCCGCCTGGGGAGCAAGAGGACGAAGATGAAAATCCGTAAGGTCGGGGTTCTGGGTGGAGGGTTGATGGGTTCGGGCATCGCGGAGGTGTCGGCGCGGGCCGGCTACGAGACCGTGATGCGCGAGGTGACGGCGGAGCTCGCGACCAGGGGTCTCGGGCGGATCGAAGGCTCGCTCGCCAAGGCGGTCGAGCGCGGGAAGCTCCCGGCGGCGGAGAGCACGGCGGCTCGCGGACGTCTCTCGACGACGACCGAGCTGAAGGCTCTCGCCGACGCGGACATCGTCCTCGAGGCGATCGTCGAGAACCTGGACGTCAAGAAGGCGACGTTCGGCGAGCTCGACGGGCTCTGCAAGGCCGAGACGATCTTCTGCTCCAACACGTCGTCTCTGACGATCACGGAGCTCTCCGCGGCCACGCGCCGGGCGGATCGATTCGCCGGCCTGCACTTCTTCAACCCGGTGCCGGTGATGAAGCTCGTCGAGGTCGTGCGGACCATCTCGAGCTCCGACGAGACGATCGACGCCGTCTATGCCTTCGCGCAGTCCCTCGGGAAAGAGCCGATCCGCACGCGCGACGACTCGGGCTTCATCGTCAACCGGCTCCTCGTGCCGTACCTGCTCGACGCCGTTCGGGCGCTCGAGGAAGGCGTGGGCACCCGGGAAGACATCGACAAGGGGATGGAGCTCGGCTGCGGCCATCCCATGGGGCCGCTGAAGCTCCTCGACTTCGTCGGCCTCGACACGACCTATGCGATCGCCGAGATCATGTTCCAGGAGTACCGAGAGAAGCGGTTCGCGCCGCCGCCGCTGCTCAAACGCCTCGTGCTCGCGGGGCGCTACGGGCGCAAGTCCGGGCGGGGTTTTTACGAGTACGGAGGCAAAGCGTGAGCGGACACGTCCGGGTCGAGACCGAAGAGGGCGTCCGGGTCGTCACCGTGGATCGCCCGGAAAAGCTGAACGCGCTCGACTCCGGGGTGATGACGGCCCTCGAGGGCGCGTTCTCCGAGGCGGAGGCGGATCCGGCGCTGCGCTGCCTCATCGTGACGGGGGCCGGCGAAAAGGCGTTCATCGCGGGCGCCGACATCGGAGAGCTCGCGAAGCTGACTCCGGTCGGAGGGCGGGAGCACGCGCGTCGCGGCCAGGCCGTGGTGGACCGGCTCGAGCGGATGCCGATCCCGACGGTCGCGGCGATCAACGGGTACGCCTACGGGGGAGGGCTCGAGCTCGCGATGGCTTGCTCGCTCCGCGTCGCCTCGGAGAACGCGAAGATGGGGCTCCCCGAGACCGGCCTCGGCATCCTCCCCGGGTACGGAGGCACCCAGCGCCTCGCGCGGCTCATCGGCGCATCGCGGGCGATCGAGCTCGTCCTGACGGCGGACAAGGGCGTGACGGCGGCCGAGGCGCATCGGCTCGGCCTCGTCAATCGTGTCGTGCCGCCCGGCCAGGCGCTCTCGGCAGCGAAGGACCTCGCAAAGCGCATCGTCGCGAACGGACCGACCGCGTGCCGCTACGCGCTCGAAGCGATTCGGCGCGGCGTCGAGATTCCCGTGGCGGACGGCCTCGCCTACGAGGCGACGCTCTTCGGTCTCTGCGCGGCGACGGAGGACATGAAGGAAGGCATGACGGCTTTCCTGGAGAAGCGGCCCGCCCGCTTCACCGGACGCTGAGGCCGACGTGGGGATGGACCTCGTCAGCGCCTGCATCTTCTGCGCCGGCTTTCTGCTCGGCGGCGAGCCGGCGCCGCGGCCCGGGCTGAGCACGGAGCTCGGCCTCTCGTACGCGACTCTCTCGCGCCAGATTCCGGACTCGGCGCCCGGTCGGGACGACGGCGACGTGTCGGACGCGACGCCGAAGTTTCTTCTGATCGGGCTCGGGAACGCTCACGATGCCGCGGACGGTCTCGGAGCCGGCACGCCCGCGTTCGAGTGGCGGGTGCGGGTCGCCTTCGGCCCGTCGCACGACGAACAGCAGCGGTTCGCGTCGCCGGAGCAGGTCCAGATCGAGACCGACGGCACGGGCCGCTACGAGAACTTCGCGCTGCTCGGACGCTTTCCGGTCGGCGCGGCCGATTCGATCGAGCTCGGGCTCGATCGGCGCAGCCACAAGGCGACCGACGTCCTGAACATCGGGCAGTCCGAGCACCAGGTGAGCGAGCAGCGCGTTCTGAACGCGGAGCGCGCCGACGGCGCCGTGGGCTGGCGGCACCGTTTCGCCGGATTCGAGCTGGCGGCGGCCGCGCGCTACGTCAAGGTGACCGGATACAACGCGACGGCCGGCGCCTTCATGAACGGCTCGGGCGGACTCTTCGGAGGGAGTCTCGAAGCGCGATACCGCCACGAGGCTTGGACGGTCGCGCTCTCGGGCGAAGCGATGAGCGGGTCGATCGACCTGCACGAGGAGAGCTTCCCGGATTTCCATGCGCGCGACACGAAGCCCGACGCGGCGCTCTCGGGGGGCCGGATCCTCGTCGGCTATTCGTGGCCGCGCTGGGATCTCTTCTTCTCGGGGACTTACAGTCGCGAGCACCTGCCGTTCGTTGCGCTCGCGGTGACCGGGACCGAGACGGTCGATTTCGACGGCGGTTTCCACCCGGACTCGACGAGCAAGGAATTCTTCGGAGATCTGACCGTGCGGCACGTCTTCACCCCGGCCATACGCGGGCGCCTCGGTCTCCGGCTCGCAAGCGGACAGGAAGACGTGGACCTGACGGACGCCGTGGGGAACCGGCCACCCGACATCGTCGAGATCAACCGGCGCGGCCGATGGGGCGGCGGCGCCTCGCGAACTCTCGGATTCCCGGAGCTGACGTTCTTTCTCGGCGCGGATTTCTCCATCGGCGCTCCGCGCTGATGGGGCAACCTGCTAAACTCCTTTCGGAGGCCTCGTCCGTGCATCCCGAAGAGTCCGAGCTCATCTACGATTGGAATCGGGCGGGCGGAGCGGCCGTGCCCGCACGCGGAAAGGTCGAGCTCGACGACGAGACCCTGCGGGACGGGCTCCAGTCGCCTTCCGTCCGAAGCCCTTCGATCGAGAAGAAGCTCGCCGTCCTCCATCTGATGGAGGCGCTCGGGATCGATTCCGCGGACATCGGGCTGCCGGGGGCCGGGCCGCACGTCGTGGCGACCGTCGAGCGCCTGGCGCGCGAGATCGCCCAGACGGGCATGAAGATCCGGCCCAACTGCGCCGCGCGCACGGTGGCCGCGGACATCCTGCCCATCGTCGAGATCTCGCAGCGCGTGGGCATCCCGATCGAAGTGGCTTGCTTCATCGGATCCTCGCCAATCCGGCAGTACGCGGAGGACTGGGACCTGGACCGCATGCTGCGCCTGACCGAGGATGCCGTTTCGCTTGCCGTGCGCGAGGGCCTGCCGGTGATGTACGTCACCGAGGACACGACGCGGGCGCATCCCGACCACGTGCGGCGGCTCTACACGGCGGCGATCCGGGCCGGCGCGTCGCGCGTCTGCGTCTGCGACACGGTGGGTCACGCGACTCCCAACGGCGTGCAGAACCTGATCCGGTTCGTGTGGGACGTGATCGAGGAGGTCAACCCCGCGGTGAAGATCGACTGGCACGGGCACCAGGACCGCGGGCTCGGCGTGACGAACGCGCTCTGGGCGCTCGAGGCCGGAGCGCATCGCGTCCACGCGTGCGCGCTCGGCATCGGTGAGCGCGTCGGCAACACGCCGATGGACCAGCTCCTCGTGAACCTGCAGCTCCTGGGATGGATCTCGCGCGATCTCTCGCGCCTCGCCGACTACTGCGGCGCCGTGTCCGATGCGACGGGCGTGCGAATCCCGGCCAACTATCCGATCGTGGGGCAGGACGCCTTTCGCACCGGAACGGGAGTTCACGCCGCGGCGATCATCAAGGCCCGCAAGAAGGGCGACGAGTGGCTGGCCGATCGCGTGTATTCCGGCGTGCCGGCCGCCATGGTCGGGCGGCGGCAGACGATCGAGGTCGGACCGATGAGCGGCCTGTCGAACGTCGAGTGCTGGCTCGAGGCCCACGGCATCGAGGCGCGGCCCGAGCTCGTGGAAGCCGTCTTCCGGCGTGCCAAGGAGAGCGATCAGATCCTGACGGACGAGGAGATCCTGGCCGTCGTGTCGCGCTTCGCGCCGGCGGAAGCGACCCGCTGATCGTGGGCGCGCCGCGCCCGCAAAAACCGGCCGCCCGCCCCGGCGACTTCCTCGCGCGCGAGCTGCCCGGTTACCTGGACCACCTCGCCGTCGAGCGCGGCCTCTCGCCCGCGAGCGTCGCGGCGTATCGGAGCGATCTCGAGGCGTACGGGAAATGGCTCGCCCGCGAGCGCCTCGGCTCGAAGATCTCGCGCGAGGGGCTGGGGCGCTACCTCCGGGAGCTGCGGTCGCGAGGGCTCTCGTCCCGCTCGGCGGCCCGCGCGCTGTCGGCCCTGAGAGGATTCTACGCGTTCGCCGCGGCTCACCTCGCGCATTCCGAGGATCCGACGGCGCATCTCCAGAGCCCGCGCGCCGGGCTCGCGCTGCCGAAGACGCTCTCGGAGAGCGAGGTCGAATCGCTCCTCGCCGCGCCCGATGCTTCGGAGCCGCTCGGCGTGCGGGACCGCGCGGTGCTCGAGCTGCTCTACGCGTCGGGCCTGCGCGTCTCGGAGATCGCCGGGCTCGCGCGCGACCGCGTGGACCTGCCCGGAAAAATCCTGCGCGTGACCGGAAAGGGCGGAAAGGAGCGGCTCGTGCCGTTCGGCGCCTCGGCGGCTTCGTGGCTCCGGCGGTATCTCGCGGAGGTGCGGCCGGCGCTCGACCGGCAGGGAAGCGGGGCGCTCTTCCTCTCGGTGCGCGGCTCGGGACTCACGCGGCAGCGGCTCTGGCAGATCATCGCGGCGCTCGGCCGCCGGGCCGGGATCCGTTCGCGCTTGACGCCCCACGCGCTCCGCCATTCGTTCGCGACGCATCTCCTCGACCACGGGGCCGACCTCCGGGCGCTCCAGATGATGCTCGGGCACGCCGACATCTCGACGACGCAGATCTACACGCAGGTCTCGCGCTCGCGGCTCCGGGGCGTCTACGAACGGTTCCACCCGCGGGCCCTCCGGGCGCGCCGTGGCAAACCGGGCCGCGGATCCGTAAACTGACCCGTGATGCGGAAGGCGTTTCTGGCCGGTCTGTGCGCGGCGGCGCTCGGTTTGGCGGCGCCCGCGCGGGCCGAGCTCATCCTGTTCCGGGAAGGCCGGGTCGTGAAGGCGGCCGGCTACCGGGTGGTCGGCGACGAGCTCGAAATCGACGTCCCGGGCGGCGGCAGCTACCGCGTGGACCTCGACCGCGTGGACCGGATCCTCGACGACGAGGTCGAGGTGGACGAGACGGTGACGCTTCCGCGCGAAGAGCCGGGCGAGCCCGCCGCGTACGACCTCTCGTACCGGCCGTCCCGGCGGCCGCTCTTCGGCACGGCGTACGACGCAATGATCGAGTCGGAGGCGCGCCGCGCCAACGTGGACGCCTCGCTCGTCTCGGCGGTGATTCGCGCCGAATCGAACTTCGAGCCCCGAAGCATCTCGCGCAAGGGCGCGCGCGGGCTCATGCAGCTCATGCCCGCGACGGCGAAGCGGCTCGGTGTCGCGCGGCCCTTCGATCCACGCGCCAACATCCGCGGCGGCGCGCGGTACCTGCGGGAGCTGGCCGACCGGTTCGACAATCGGCCCGAGCTCGTGCTCGCCGCCTACAACGCCGGAGAGAACGCCGTGGACGTCCACGGCGGGGTGCCGCCGTACCGCGAGACCGTCGGGTACGTGAAGCGCATCCTCTCCTGGTGGACTCCGGCCGAGCAATCCTCGTCCGCGACCGCCGCCGCGGCTCCTTCCGCGCCGCGCTGAGCCGGATGCGCCGCCGCTCCGCCGTGTCCGGCGCGCTCTTCCTCCTCTTCGCCGCCGCGGTCGCGGGAGCGGCGGGACCGGACTTCGACGCGGCGGCGGCGGAGGCCGCGGGAGTGCTCCAGGCGTACCTCCGCATCGATACGACGAACCCCCCGGGCCGCGAGAAGGCGGCGGCCGACTTCTTCCGGGCATTGTTCGAGAAGGAGGGCATCGCGAGCGAGGTCATCGATCTCGGCGGCGGCCGGGCGAATGTCCTCGCCCGCCTGCCCGGCAGCGGCGCGAAGCGCCCGATCCTCCTCCTCAATCATATGGACGTCGTGCCCGCGGACCCGGCGCGGTGGACGGTGCCGCCGTTCTCGGGCGAGATCCGCGACGGCTTTCTCTGGGGCCGCGGCGCGACGGACATGAAGGGCACGGCGATCTGCCACTTCCTCACGATGCTGCTTCTGAAGCGCGCGGGCGTCGCCCTCGATCGCGACGTCCTGTTTCTCGGGACCGCCGACGAGGAGGAGGGGCGCGACAGCAACGGCGTGCGCGCGATGGTGGAGAAGCATCGGGAGAAACTTCGCGACGCGGAGCTCGTCCTGACCGAGGGGGCGACGATCTCCGTCGAAAACGGCCGCACGACGGCCTGGAACGTGGACGTCACGGAGAAGGCCGTCCTGTGGCTGCGGCTCGTGGCGACCGGAAAGGCGGGGCACGCGTCGATCCCGGAGCCGGACGGCGCCGTCGCGAAGCTGGTGCGCGCGGTCGGCCGGCTCCTCGTCTGGGAGCCGTCCGTCCGCCTCATTCCGGCCGTGGACGCCTACTTCCGGCAGCTCGCGCGCACGGAGTCGGGCGACCTGGCCCGGGCGCTCGCCGATCCGAAGGCGTCGCTCGAGGATCCGAAACGGCGCGCGCTCCTCCTCTCGGATCCGGAGCGCGCGGCCGACCTGCGGCCGACGGTCTCGGTGACCGGGCTCACCGGGAGCGACAAGGTCAACGTCCACCCCGGCCGGGCCACGGCAACGCTCGACTGCCGACTTCTTCCCGGCGACGATCCCGACGCGTTCCGCGCGGAGATCACCCGGGTCCTCGCCGATCCCTCGATCGCGATCGAAGTGATCGAGCAGTCGCGCGCCACGGCCTCGCCGATCGACACGCCCCTCTTCCATGCCATCGAAAAAGCGCGCGACCGGTTCGAGCCGGGCGTCCCGATCTTGACGCCGCCCCTGACTTCGACGACGGACGCGACGACGCTGCGCGCGATCGGGATGGTCGTGTACGGGTTCGAGCCGTTCCGGCTGTCCGACGACGACGACCGCAGCCACGGCGACGACGAGCGGCTTTCGCTCGCGAACCTGCGATTCGGCCTCGAGGTGACGTACGCCGTGGTCCGGGACGTCGCCGGCGCTGCGCGCTAAGGGCGGGCGCCCGGTCCGCTCATCGTGCGCGCGGAGTCGGCCGCGGCGGCCAGTCGCCGGGAAAGGTTGCCGATGCCGGCGCGGGCGCCGGGCACGTCTCCCGCGGCGACCCTCTCCCGGATTGCCGGAAGCGTCTCGGCGGCGTAGGACGGGAGCGGCGCATAGATGAGATGCCGGAACCAGGGCCGTCCGGGGAGGCCCTGCGGATCGAGGAGCGCGCGCTCGAGCGAGAGGAGCCACGCGTTGGCGGCCGACGTGTCGGCGGGGGAGAGGCCTTTACTGCGCATCCGGCCGTCGAGCGCCGCCTGCGCCGCCCGCGCCGCGTCGCTCCACGCCCGCGCCTCCCGGGCGAGCGCCGCGAGATCCGTCTTCAGCGACGCCGCTTTCGGGTCGCCGGCGAGATCCTCGGCGTAGCGCGCAATCTCTCCGCCGTACGCCGCCGCGTCGAAGGGATAGAGATCGGCGTTCGCGTACCGCAGCGCCAGCACTCCGGCGTAGCGCGCCATCGCCGCGTGGTAGAGAAATCCCGGGTCGCCGGCCTTCGCCATCCAGGCATAGTCGTCGTAGACGGAGTGATAGACGCCATAGGGGCCGTCGAAGACGAGGTCGACCGACGGGATGCCGATCCGGTTGAAGAACACGGTGTAGTCGGATCCGCTGCCGAGGATCGCCACGGGCAGGGATTCGCCGCCGGCCGTTCCGGCATCCGTTGCGTAGCTCCGAATGTTGATCTTGCCGGCGTTCTCGCGCCAGGTGTCCGCCACGGACTTTCCCGGCGCTCCCGGGTCCGCGACGTCGGCGGCGGTCTCGCGGATCGCGGCGAACGCCAGGGGAGAAGCGGAGGCCGAGAAGCTGCGGCCCGAGGTCGAGGCGTCCACGTTGATGCAGACGACGGCGTTGCGGGACAGGTCGGCCTCCTGCTCCTCGCCCCACTCGGTCGAGCCCGTGAGGGTGAACTCTTCGGCGTCCCAGTTGCCGAAAACGATCGTGCGGCGCGGGCGCAAGCCTTGTTTCGCGAGCGTCCCGAGCGCGCGGGCCAGAGAGATCATCGTTGCGGTGCCCGAGGACGGATCCACGGCGCCGTAGACCCACGCGTCGTGGTGGTTCGAGAGGAGGATCTTCCGGTCGGGCTCGTCCGTTCCGCGGAGCACGCCGATGACGTTCGTGATCGTGCGCCGCTCTCGCGTGTTCTCGATCGCGAGGTGGACGCGCACGGGGCCCGCGCCGGTGCGGTAAGTGTCGGCGAGCGCGAGACCCTGCCAGCCCGACGGCACGGCCGGGCCGCCGAGGCGGCGCAGGATCTCGGCGGCGTCGCGCGCCGACAGGGGCATCATCGGCACCTTCGGCAGGATCACGGATTCGGACGGCGAGATCCGTTTGGCGCCGGCGGTCGAGGCCCAACCCGGTGTCAGCGGATCGCCCGGGACGAGGAAGTCGTAGACGTTCGCGCCTCGCTGGAAGTGCGAGAGCGGGCCCCAGGGACCGGCCGGGTAGACCTCGCCCTGATACCAGCCGTCGTCGATCGGGTCGGAATAGACGAGGATCGCCGCGACGCCGCGCTTCTCACCCTCGAGCGACTTGCCGCCCCGATAGCCGCCGAAGTAACGCGCGAGCGCGACCTTACCCCGGACGTCGATGCCCATCGCGGCGAGCCGCTCGTAGTCCTCCGTCGCGCCGCGGTTGACGTAGACGACTTCAGACGTGAGGTCGGCCGAGGGCGCGTACGCGTTCCACGGAGGCAGTGTCGGCGCGACGGAAGTGTCCGGATCGCCCGGGATCGGCTCCTCCGTCCGCGCGAGCTTGACCGGCGGCTCGCCGACGATCTCGAGGGTCGCGCTCTTGGGATAGGAGAGCAGCACGTCGTACGTCGGCGTCGTCGACCTCGAGGCCCGCCTTCCGGAACTCGTCGGCGATGAATCTCGCCACCCGCTCGTTGCCGGGTGTTCCGGCGACGTGCGGCTCGCGCGTGAGCTCCCGCAGGACCGCGTCGCACTCGGCCGGTTTCGGCAGCTCCGTGAGGCGACGCTCGTAGTCGCGCTGCCAGACGGACCGTTCCGCGGAGAATCCGCGCAGCGCAGCGTGGGCCGCGGGCGGCGCCGGTGCTGGCGCGGCGGCGGCGAGCAGGAAAAGGGCGAGAAGTTGCTTCATGACGTCCTCCGTCGGTTCGCGCCGGCGCGCATCCAGAGATAGACGGGCACGCCCGCGCCGAGGATTGCGAGGCCGGACAGGGTCTCGCGCGGCTGCTCACGGACGGTGTTCACGGCCAGGAGCAGCGAGCTCGCGACGAAGACGCCCGGCACGACCGGGTACCCCCAGCAGCGGTACGGACGCGGCGCTCCCGGCAACGTCCGCCGGAAGACGAAGAGCGCGAGACCGGTCGCCAGATACGCCAGGATCACCGCGAAGGTCGCGTACGTGTAGAGCTGATCATAGCGACCGGACAGGCAGAGCAGCGACATCCAGACCGCCTGCACCCCGATGGCGAACGAGGGTGTGCGGAAGCGCGGGTGAACGCGCGCGAACGGGCGCGGAAACAGGCGGTCCTGGGCGAGGGCCCAGACGATGCGCGGGCCGGGCACGATGCCGGCCGAGAGACAGCCGAAGGCCGCGGCGGTGACGGCGAACGCGATGGCCGCGGTCGAGGCCGGTCCGAAGAGTCGGGTCGAGGCGACGGCCGCGGGCTGCGTGGTCTGCGCGAGCTCCGCGACGGGCATGACTTTCAGAAAGATCGCGTTGACGCCCACGTAGAGCGCCGTCACCAGTCCCGTCCCGAAGATCAGCGCCACCGGCAGGTTCCGGTGCGGGTTGGCGACCTCGCCGGCGACGGCGGCGATCTCGTTCCAGCCGTAGTAGCACCAGAAGACGGCGACCATCGCGGTGCCGAAGGCCGCGGCTGAGATCGGCCCGGACGGTGGAGGAGTTGCGGCGGCGGTCGTCGCGGCCGGGGCGCGGGCGACCGCGCCGCCGACCACCAGCCAGAGGAGCGCAATCACGATCAGGAGCGTGAAGACGCCCTGGATGCGGGAGCCCTCGCGCACGCCGACGTAGTGCGTCGCCGAGAGAACGAGGACGGCCGCCACGGCGACGAGCTGTCCGGCGGAGACGGGGAATCCGGCGGCGGTGAAGAGCACGTGCTTCGTGCCGAGCGCCGGGAAGAAGACCGAGAAGTACTCCGCGAACCCCACGGCCACGGCGGCGTCCGCGCCCGCGAGGATCACGAAGTAGGCCACCCAGGCGTAAAGGAACGCGGGGAACGGGCCGAAGGCGTCGCGGATGTAGACGTACATCCCGCCGGCTTCGCGGCTTCATCGCGCCGAGCTCCGAGTAGACGAAGCCGCCGAAGATGGAGAGGACGCCGCCGACGACCCAGGCGGCGAGGATCCATTTTGCCGACGGGATCGCGTGCGCGATCGACGGCGGAGTCAGGAAGATGCCGCCCCCCAGCACGAGGCCGAGGACGAGAAGGGTGACGTCCCAGAGGTTCAGCCCGCGGTGCAGCTGTCCGCCCGGAGCGGGAACGGGCGCGGCGCTCACGCGGCGGTCGGAAGTCGGAGAATCTGGCGCGCGACGTCGGCCGACGCGGGCTCGCGCCCGATCTCCCGCGCGATGCGCGCCACGCGCTCGACGAAGCGGGCGTTCGAATCGGCGAGCTCTCCGCGGCGGTAGTAGATGTTGTCCTCGAAGCCGACGCGGACGTGGCCGCCGAGCGCGAGCGCCATGGTCGCGATGCGGGTCTGGTGCCGGCCGATGCCCGCCGCGGTCCAGGTGCAGCCGCCCGGAATCGCGCGCGCGAAGTGCAGGAGGTTCTCGGCGGTGGCGGCGGCCGCGCCGGGCACGCCGAGCACAAAGTCGAAGTGCGCGGGCGGCGTCAGCAGGCCCTTGTTGAACAGCGCGTCCGCGGTGGCGAGCATCCCGTCGTCGAAGATCTCGAGCTCGGGCGTCGATCCGTTCTCGCGGATGCGCCCGAGGATCGCACGGATCGTCGGCAGCGAGTTCTCGAAGACGCCGTCGCCGAAGTTGCACGTCCCGAGCGTGAGCGTGGCCATCTCGGGCTTGAGCGCGAGAGCCGGGATTCGCTCCTCGACGGACATGCCGACGGCGCCGCCCGTCGAGAACTGCTGGATGATCGGGCATCGCGATCGGATCGCTGCGGAGTAGGCGCGAAACGTCTCGAGATCCTGGGTCGGGGTCCCGTCGGGCTTGCGCCCGTGGATGTGGCCGATGGCCGCTCCCGCGTCGTGCGCACGGCGGTATTCCTCGCCGACCTCGTCCGGGAGCAGGGGCAGGTGCGGCTGCTGCGCGCGGGTGACCTCGGCGCCCACGCCGGCCACGGTAATCACGACCGCGTCGCTGATGCGCGTCAATTCTTTCTCTGCCGGTCGAGCGGCACGACGCAGGTCCCGTTCGCGCGTACGACCACGACCGGCGGATCGAGACGCCGCGCCGAGCTCTCGGACTCGCCTCCCGAGGTGATGATCTTGCGTGCCTCGAACCGCATCTGCCGCGAAGTGCGTCCGGTGGCCGTAATCTCGGCCTCGACCTCGAGGTAGTCGCCGGCGCGCACCGGCGCGAGGAACTCGACCGTTCGCGTAGGCGCGCAAGAGTCCCTCGTCGCCATCGCGGCGGATGAGGAGCTCGGTGGCGGCGTCGCCGAAGAGCTTCAGGACGTAGGCGCCATCCACGAGCCCGCCGCCGTAGTGCGCCTGCTCCGCGCCGACGCGCAGCCGCAGGACCACCCTCTCGGTCGATTCCGTCACGCGGACCGCGCCTCGTCCCGGCGTCTCAGGATCTCCTCGAGGAGAAAAGCCGCCACGCGGCGCGGCGTCGTGCCCGGGGCCGAACCCGGCGTCGTAGCCGAGCTCCTTGGCGAGCGCGATGGTCGAGCCGCGCGCCGCCGGCCACGAGCACGACCCGGTCGCGGAGGCCCTCGGCCTCCAGCATGTCCACGAGGTCGGTCAGGTGGCGGATGTGGATTTCGTTCTGCGTGACGGTCGCCGACACGAGGATCGCGTCGGCCTTCGATCTCGCGCGCGAGGCGCACGAGGCGTTCGACGGGCACCTGTGCTCCGAGATTCCGCGCCTCGAAGCCGTGGTAGCGCTCGAGGCCGTAGTCGCCGGCGAAGCCCTTCGGGTTGAAGATCGCGTCGATCCCGACGGTGTGAGCGTCGGACTCGAGCGCGCACCCGAGCACGACGAGCCGGCGGCCGAATCGTTTCGCGATGGCGTCGTCGATCTCCTCGCGTCCAAGGCTCGCACGCCGAGAGCTCCTCGGCCGCGATCGCGGTGGCATCCACCTCGTGGATCGCCTTTCCGTACACGACGAAGAAGGTGAACCCGGGGCCGACGTCCTCGGTCAGGGTGACGTAAGGATCGCGAATTCCCATCTTGGCCGCGTAACGCTTGGCCGCCTCGACGGCCACTCCCGAGCGGGGCAGCGGCAGCGTGAAGGAGATCTGCACGACGCCGTCGTTCCACTTGTCGCCGTAGGGCTTGACGCGCGAGAGATCGCGCGGGCGCGAGCTCACGACGGCGCTCCCGCCGGCTCGCGGTCCCACGCCTCACGGAACGGGATTCGAGTACTCGGGATGTCGCCGGAGCACGCCGTCGCGGCCCCGGCCGCCCGTCGCGCGGGCGTCGCGTGTCGGCGAAGGCGCCGGCCGCGAGCGCCTCGAAGAGCCCGTCGCCCGCGATCCGATCGAGCAGCTTCTCCGCCTCTTCGAGCACGGCGTGCGCGCGCCGCACGATCCGTCCGTTCGGCCGGAAGAGGATCTCTTCCTCCAGATGGCGCGCGTTGGCGCGGAGCATCCGGGCCTGGTCGATCGCGAGCCAGCGGTCTGAGAGGAGCGGCGTGTGCAGGGCTTCCGTCAGCATGCCGAGCAGGTGGATCGACTGTCCGGTCGCCACGGAGGTGAGGACGAAGAGCGCGTTCTGCTGGTAGCCGCGGAAGACGTTGCCGGTCATGTGCTTGGTCGGCGGCATGTACTTGAGCGGCGCGTTCGGGAAGATCTCGCGCGCCGCCTGGGCCTGGGCGATCTCGTAGAGGAGGCCGTCCTCGAGCGTCGGGTCGATCTCGAATGCGTGGCCCAGTCCGATCTGCCAGTCGCTCGAGCCCGGCGTCGAGGGCGAGCCGCTCGTTGATGAACTGCGAGGCGAGGACGGCGGGCGCCTGCTCGACGGCGTCCGCAGTGGTCAGGTAGTTGTCCTCGCCCGTGTTGATCACGACGCCGGCGGTCGCGTTGATGCGGCGCGAGAAGTTCTGGTCGATGAGGGTCCGGAAGGGATTGATGTCTCGGAAAATGATGCCGTAGAGGGCGTCGTTCAGCATCATGTCCAGCCGTTCGAGCGCTCCCATGGCCGCGATCTCGGGCATGCAGAGGCCCGAGCAGTAATTCACGAGTCGCACGTAACGGCCGATCTCCGGCTCGATGCGGTCGAGGGCCGCACGCATCAGCCGGAAGTTCTCCTGGGTGGCGAAGGTGCCGCCGAAGCCGCGTCGTGGTGGCGCCGTACGGCACGTGGTCGAGGAGCGACTGGGCCGTCGACCGGATGACCGCGATGCACTGCGCGCCGGCGCGGGCGGCCGCCTCGGCCTGGACGACGTCCTCGTGGATGTTGCCGGTCGCGACGATCGCGTAGAGAAGCGGGAGCTCGTCCGGCGGGTGGGAGGCCAGCCGCCGCTCCCGTTCGGCGCGGTTCGCGGAGATCCGCGCGAGGGTCGCCCCGACGAGGGGGGCGAGCGCCTCGCGCCAGCGGGGGTGCTCCGTGAGGGTACGCGCCTCGGCGGGGCTCGACAGGCGCCGGGCGGCCTCGGCGACGTTTCCGGCGCCTGCCGCCAGGGCGCTTCCCAGCCAGACGGCCGCGCCGCGGGAGAGCCGGTCCGCCGCCCGGAGCGAGTCCACGACGCGATTGGGCCAGGGGACCTCGTTTTCGTCGACGCCGTCCACCCCGAGTAGGCGCAGGACCGTCCGCTCGGTCGAGACGGTGGTGAAGGCCTCCGTTTCGCGCTGGACGCCCTCGGCAACGCGCGCCGCGGAGCGTCGGCATCGGTCGATCCGGTCCTCCGGCAGGCCGAGCTTGGGGTTCACTCGCGGGTGAGTATAGTCGCCGGTTGCTCCGGGCTCGGTCCGGGAAATAGCGTTTGCTCGGAAGACGTTAGGCCCGGAGGGGAGGCGAGAGTGCCGCTCGCGGCGGGCTTTTTCGGTTCGCGACGGCGTCGAGCCGCGGCGGGTGCCGCCGCGGCTCCGTTACTGACACTCCTGCTCGTGACCGCGGCGCCCGTGCGCGCGCAGGACGGACCGCCCGAGGCGGCCGCAGCCGCCGCCGCTCCCGAGCCGACGCCGACGCCCGCACCGCTTCCGTCGCCGCCTCCGGCATCGGTCCCGAAGGTCGTCGGCGACGCGCTGTGGAACGAGGTGAAACGCTACGGCTCGGACACGGCCGCCCTCGTCGTCGCGCCCTTCCACTGGGACGCGCAGGACGGCTGGCGGGCGGCAGGCGCCGCGGTGGTCATCGGCGGCACCTTCGCTTCGGACCGCGCGGTCTACGATGCGTTCGCGCGAAACCGATCGGACTTCACCAACAGCGTTTCGAAATACACGACCTGGTTCGGGGCCGGCGGCGGGATCGCGGTGGCCGCCGGCCTCATCGGGGTGGGTCTCGTCTCCGGCAGCGACGACGTGCGCGACATGGGACGCGACGCCCTCGAGGCGTCGGCGATCGCGGGTTTCTTCACCAACGTCTTCATCAAGCCCACGGCGGGGCGGTGGCGGCCGAGCGAGTCGAACGGCGAAACGAAATTCGACCCCTTCTCGGGCCACACGTCCTTCACCTCCGGCCACGCGACGCAGGCGTTTTCCGTCGCGTCCGTCATCGCGATGCGTGCACCCGGCTGGATCATCCCGACGATCGCCTACGGCCTGGCCACGGTCGTCGCCTGCGACCGCATCAACGACCGCGCGCACTTCGCGAGCGACGTGGTGACCGCGGCGCTCTTCGCGACCACGACCGGGCGATTCCTGGTCCGGCGGCACCGGCAGGAAAGCGTTGCCGTCCCCGCGGAGCCGCGGACCGCCGTGGAAGTCGTGCCGATCCCCGACGGCGCCGCACTGCGGCTTCGCTGGTAGAGGCCGGACCGGCGGTCCGTCCTCAGGCGTCTCGGACCAGTCCCGCCTCGAGATCGAAGAGGGGAGTCGCGGCCGGGACCACGCTCCCGAGCGCCGCGAAGAACTCGGCCGCCGGCTCGGTGGGCCTGCCGGGCGCCGTCGGGTTCGCGGTGACCGCGAGAAGCCGGGCCGGGTTCTCGACCGCGAGCGCGATCTCCGATTCCCTCAAGCGGATTCGCTCCGGCTCGCTCAGGAAGATCGATGCGAAGTCGCGGGCCGCGAGCGTTTCTCCCGGACGCGGCGCCGCCTCGTGAACCAGCTCGTCGGTGAGCGCACCTTCGAAGCGACGGACGGACGCCCCCCGCGCCGGAGCCGGCAGCGTCACGAGCTCCACGGCGGAGCGCGCCCGCGCGAGCGCCGACTCGATCGTGCCTCCCGCCGACATTCCCGACCGCGAGAACGACGCCGTCCGCGACGCGGGCGGACGCGAAGGCGCGGCGCCCGAACGCGCCGTCGAGCAGAACGATCCGGGCGCCGTGCCGCTCGAGGGCGGCGGCGGTCTCGGCCGTCTGGGACACGGTTGTCGGGCCGATCATCTCGATTTCGCCCGCGCGATCGACGCGGGCGACGGCCAGACGCCCGAATCGGGTCGAGAACGGCAGGCGCTCGAGCGGCGTCGCGGCGAGGGAGGCGCCACCGAATGTCGTTTCGGCCGAGGCCGCAAGCTGGCCCGCCTCGAAGTGGAAGCGGGGCTTGGGATCGCCGCGTGAGCGCGTCGAACTCCTCGCCGTCCCGTCCGACGGAGGTCGCGCCCGCCGGCATCCCGAGCGCATGGAGCTCGCGCAGCGTGGCCACGAGCGCCGTGGTCTTGCCGGCGTTCTTCGCGAGCCCGAGGAACGCGACCCGTTTCGCACCCGCGCCGAGCAGCACCCGCGCGAGCCGCGCCGCGGCGCCGCTCACGGGGTCGGGACGCCCGCGAGACCCGCGAAGACCGACGCGAGCCGTGGGTGGCGCCGCAGGAGCCCGAGCGCCGTTTCGGCGTGGCCGGGGACGTAGCCGTTTCCGATGAGGAGCGTGCCCGGATGCGCCGCGCCCTCGGCGCCGAGGGCGGCGGCGGAGAATGAGGTTGCCATGCCGAAGAACAGGACCGTCCCGTCGTCCTTCGCCGCGAGCACCGTCGCCGTCTCCGTGCCGGGAGCGTTGACGGCGTTGACGACGAGGTGCGCCATGTCGCCTTTCGTCGCGTCGCGGATCGCGGACTGGACGGCGACCGGATCGCGCGCGTCGAGGGTGAAGACATCGTCCGCGTAGCCCAGCCCCCGCGCGCGGCCGGAGGCCGCCTCGGACGGATCGATCGCGAAGACCCGGCCGGACGCACCGACCGCCTCGCGCCCCGCCGCCAGGCAGAGGAGGCCCGCCTTGCCCGTTCCGATGACGACGACCGTTTGACCCGCCTGCGCCCGTCCGAGGACGGACGCCGGAGCGCCGGCCACGTCGAACGCAGCGAGCGCCACCTCCTCGGGGAAGTCGGCGGGCATCCGCGCCCACAGAGTCCGCTCGAAGAGGATGGCAGTTCCCTCGAGCTCGACGCGGTCGGAGGCGCCCAGCACGGCGTGGATCCGATCGATCGCGAGCGGCGTCAACGTCAGCGACACGAGCGAGGCGATCCGTTCTCCCGGGCGGAGGTCCGCCGCGGCGGGGTGCTTCGGGCCGACCTCGCGCACCTCCCCGAGGAAGATTCCGCCCGATCCCGTGACCGGGTTGTGCATCTTTCCGCGCTCGGAAACGATCCGGAGGATCTGCCGGGCCACCGTTTCGCCGGTCGCCCGCTCGGTCTCGCGCAGCTGGCGGAAGGACGCCGCGTCGACGTTCAGCGCCCTCACGGCGACCGCGATCTCGTTCTCGAGCGCGCGCGGCGTCGTGTCGAGCTTCCGGGCCGTCTGCGGGAGCGCGCCCGGCGGATCGAGCGAGCGGTGGATGCCGAGCGGGTGGGGCGTCATGGGGCCTGAAGATTAAGGGACGAGGGCGACGATTCGCAGCGGCCCGCCCGAACCGCCGGCGATCATCATCGGCAGCGCGACGATCCAGGCGCCGGTCTCGGGCACGTTTTCCAGGTTCGCTACGTTCTCGAAGCCCGGCACGTCCGCCGCGCCCGCAATCCGATGCACGGGGAAGTCCTTCGACGGTCCATAGTCCACGCTCGCGGTGTCCACGCCGAGCGCGGCGATCCGGCGATCGGCGACGAGGAACTTCGCCGCGTCCTCCCCGAAGGAAGGGAAGTGCAGATTGGAGGCGTCACCGGGGCGGTCGTCGCCGAGGTAGCGCTTGCGATCGGGCCAGCGCGCGCTCCATCCCGTGCGCAGCAGGACGATCGTTCCCGGGGCGATTCGTCCGTGCGCCGACTCCCAGGCCTCGACGTCCGGCCGCGTGAGCCGGTAGTCGGCGTCGGCGGCGCATTTCGCGCGGATGTCGAAGACCACCGCGGGTGCGATCAAACGTGAGAGCGGAATCCGTTCGGCCGTGACTCCCTTCTCGGAGAAGTGGTACGGCGCGTCGAGGTGCGTGCCGCCGTGCTCGGGCGCGCAGAAGGAGTTCGACGAGTAGAACCAGCCGCCGGGCGTCTGGCCCGCCGAGAGCTTCGTCAGCGAGAAGGACGTCGGCGACGTGGGCCAGTAGAGCGTGTGCTCGTCGAAGGGATGCGTCAGCTCGACGGCCTTCGCCGTCGCGAGGCTCGGGGCCGGCGGCGCGGAGCGCGCGGCGGGCAGGAAGAGCAAGGCCGGGGCCACGAGGAGCGCGATGGCCAGGGGTCGGAGCGTCTGCATCGAACGCCTCCTTTTTCTGCCGCGATCAGGCCGAGCCTTCGTCCGCCGCACCGCCGGCGCGCGCCACGTGCTCCGCCTTGACCGATTCCGGCTTGAACTTGCGCGCGGAGCCGATCATCTTCTCGAGGGTCGCGTCGAAGGACGGCGGCTCGCCCTTGTGGAAGCGCAGCGGGTTGATGCGCGCGACGACGAACGCACGCAGGTAGGGGCTCTCGAAGCCCCGTTCCTTCAGAGCCTGCATCGCGGCGCCGACCGCCTCTTCGAGCTCCATGACACGAGACGCTCGCGCCTCGCGGACCGCGAGCGCGCGGGAGAGCGCCTCCGGGAGGAACTCGTCGACGCGCTTCAGGATCGGATGGTAGGCGCCTCCGGCGAATCGGCCGTTCTTTTCGTAGCAGACGCCGAGCGTGAGGTAGGCCGGCTCCTCGAACTCGAGAGCGTACTGGCTCTCGGGCGCGGCGTCGTTCGCCGCGAGATCGCGGGCCATGCGGATGACCTCGAGGGCCTTCTCGCGGAGGTTGTGCGCCTTCTCGGTGTTGAGCGCGAGGATCTTGTAGGCGATCTCTCGCTCCGGCAAAACGAGCGCCACGACCGAGCGCCCGCCGAGACGCTTCAGCGACGACAGCCGATGATTTCCGTTCGGTGTCAGGTAGCGGCCCTCGTCCGTGCGGACGGCGATGATGGGATCCAGGAAGCGCCCCAGAGCGTCCATCACCGCGGCGAGGCGTTTGACGTGCGTATCCGAGAGGTCGCGCTGAAACGACGTCGGCTCGACCTTGTCGATCGGAAGCGCGGCCAGGATCTGCCAGTGGCCCCCGAGCGGGTCGCGGAAGGTGCCGAGGACCGATCCGCCGTCGGCGGCGATGCTCTCGGCGAGCGCCGCGGCGGCGGGAGACGGCGCGCCCGACCCGACCTCGGGCGCGGTCAGGCCACGGGATTCCCTGGCGGCGGCCTTCTTTCGCGTCTTTCGGGGAGGCATGAGGCGGCGGCCCGACTATATGCCCGGGCTCACCATCGCAGGCGCCCGTCACGAACCGCTCGCTCGAGGAACGCCTCGACCATCTCGGGCGTGGCGTCGCCGTAATACCAGCGTCCCGCCGCGAGCGCCTCCGCGCACACCCGGCGCGCGATTGTCGCGGCGTCGGTCTTCCCGTCGACCCAGTTGAGCGCCTCGAATTCCATCAGCGGCGAGAGGCGCGGAGCGTCCGCCCGGGGCGGCGTCGTCGGCGGAGAGGCCGTCTTCGCCGCCGTATGGCCGCCTCCCTTGGGCGACGCCGGACGCTCGGCCGCGTCGCGTTGCGCGCGGGCTTCGTCCTCGTGCTTCTCGCGGACCCGGCGTTCGAGGTCGAGCCACTCCGAGAGCGTCGCGACGGCCCGGGAAGGAATGTGGGCCTGCAATCGCTCCTCGGCGGCGCTCGGCGGAGCGTTCGGATCGCGCGCTCCGCCTGCAGCGGCCCAGGCTTCCAGCAGCGCGGTTTTCGCCCCCCGCGTCGTCTGATCGAGCAGGCTCAGCCCGGCGCGGATCGCGTGTTGACTCGCCTCGCCGCTCTCGGGGTCGAGCGCCCTCACCGAATCGACAGCCTCGCGCTCCTTCTCGAACGCCGTCGTCAGCAATCCGGCCGCCGCTCGGAAATCCTCCGGACGCGGGGGGCGATGTCGCGCGAGCCGCTCGAGGCCGGCGGAGAGATCGTCCGCGATGCGCGCCGCGCCGCGCGACGCGACCCACGACGCCGCCGCCGACGCCTCGGGCGGTCCCGCCGTGGCGAGCCACCACGCCGTCGCCGCCACGACGAAGGCGTTGCGTTTCAACTGCGTCGGGTCGATCTGCCAGAGGTCGTCGGAGCTCGAGTGAATGTTTTCGTCCGGCCAGTTCGTCAGCGTCGTCCCCGGCGCGCCGACCCACGAGTCGTTGAAGACGAGGTGGTCGGTCGAATCGAAGTACGGCACCGCGCGCGCGGTATAGGGCTCGCGCGTCCCGAGGCGCGAAAAGATCGGCTTCGAAAAGGCCACGCCGGGAGGGATCGACCCGGCCTGCCAGGCCGGCAGAAAGGCGTTGTTTCCCGCGACGACCATGTCGAGGACGCTCTCCTGAACGTCGGAGAGGTAGGAGGGACGCGACCAGGGCGTGCGCGAGAAGTGCTGCACCCGGTTGCCCACCGATTGCCGCGCGCCAACCATGTCCTGGTTGAGGTTCGCGAGCACGCGCTTCTCTTCACCGGGATGGTCGGCGAAGTAGCGGTATTCGGAGTGGATCTCGTCGCACCACCAGAAGCGGATCCCGCGCCGCGGCGGCGGAAGGCGGCCGTCTCCGACGAGACGCGCCAGCGCGCGGCCGATCTCGAGCATGTTCGCGACGCCCGACTGGTTGTCGTTGGCCGAAAACTTCTCTTCCTGCAGGTGGCTCGTGAGGACGATCTCGGGCAGCGACGGATCAGTCCCGGGCAGGCGCGCTTCGACCATCGCCGTGCGCGGCTCCGCGCCGAACGCGGAATCGACGACGATCCGGGCGCGCGGGCGCCGCGACCCGGGCCGGCCGTCCGCGAAGATGCGGTCCGCGGTCTGGCCGCGCAGGCGGTCCGAGAGGGCCTTGCCGGCGCGCGCCGAGATCACGAAGGCGAACGTCGACTTCTCGCCGGAGGGGCCGTCCTTCTGCGGGACGCGGAGCCACGCGATCTGGTCCGGCGCGTCCGCGAGGGCGTTCAACCGCGTCGAGGCCCAGCTCAGGATGCCCGCCGCGCCGCGCTTCCACACGGCCTGCTCCATCACGGCCGACGGGTTCCCGGAGGCGAGGACGATCTTTCCCTTGACGTCCATGCCCGCGTAGTCCGCGGCGCGGTCGCCAACGCCGACGTCCGCGAGGTCCGCCGTCACGTCGGCCGGCCGCGAGAAGTCGGCAATCGAAGTCGCGACCTCGGCGTAGGAGCCGAGCTTCGTCTGCGGCGCATCGTCGCCGGCGCCTTCGAGCAGCCACGCCTCGGCGCGCCGGCAGGACCAGGGCCGGTCGTCCATCGCCTGGTCGATCCAGCGGACGTCCGAGAGACCGGCGGACTTCGCGCGCTCCATCACGATCCGGGCCACAGTCATGTAGTCGGGAGAGCCCGAGAGCTTGTGGTACGGCGTGGTGACACGGATCGTTTCGTAGGCGAGGTCTCCCGACAGCTCGTCGAGGAGCAGCCGTTCGACGTTCGGATCGACGAAGGGCGAGGTCTGGGAGCGGAGCGCGCCGGGCAGCGCCAGGATTGCCGCGAGAGCGAGGCACACGCGTCGCATGAATCCCTCCTTCCGCCGAGCCGGTCCGCGGTGAGTTTCTAACGCGACGTCAGGCCGCGTCAAAGCTGAGGATCAGGAGCGTCCGGTCGTCCTCGAGGGGTGTTGCGCCCACGTGCGCGGCCACGGCATCGAGGACCTCCCGAACGAGCTCGTCGGCCGGACGGCCGCCGTCCCGCGCGAGGAGCGCCTCGAGCCGCTCGTAACCCCAGGGTTCTTCCGCCGCGTTCGAGGCCTCGACGACGCCGTCGGTGAAGAAGACGAGGCGGTCGCCCGGCGCGAAGGAGACGGTCTTCGACGGGTAGGCGACCTCGCGCCCGGGAAGCAGACCGATCGGAAGCGCCGGCAGCTCGATGCGTTCGACCCTTCCGCCGGAGACGCGGTACGGGGCCGGGTGCCCGGCGTTCGTGAGCGTCCCCGCGCGGGTCGCGGCGTCGTAGGCGAAGACCGCGAGCGTCGTGAAGAGGCGGCGCTCATTCGCGCGCGACCGTTGACGCCGCCGGGCCAGCCGGGCAAAGGCGTCGGGCGGCGAGACGCCGGCTTCGATCAGGGTCGCGATGATCGCCCGCGCCGCGGCCGCCACGAGTGCCGTCGGGAGGCCGTGGCCCGAGACGTCGCCCAGCACGACGGCCGTCCGTCCGTCCGCCATCGGGAGGATGTCGTAGTAGTCGCCGCCGAGATCGGCGATCGGCTCGAAGTGCGCCGCGGCCTGGAAGCCTTTCCAGGAGACGCCGGCCTCCGGAAGGAAGCTGTCCTGGATCGCCCGCGCGACCGCGAGATCCGCCTCGAGCTTTTCATTGCGCGCCGTCTCCTTGAGCAGCCGTTCGATCGACTCCGCCATGCCGTTGAACGAGTGCGCGAGCTCTCCGATCTGATCCTTGGAGCGCGTCGCCACGCGGACGGAGAAGTCACCCCGGCCGATCGCCCCGGCCGCCCGGGTCAGGCGGTTGACGTTGCGCACGATCGAGGCGACGAGGCCGAATGCGATCGCGAGTGCGATGAGATAGACGCAGAGGATCGCCGCGACGAGGAGGCCGAGGACGATCCGCACGACGCGCTGCACCTCCGGGACACCCTGCGCGCTCAACTGCGCCATGAGGACAGCGGGGGACGTGCGTCCGACGAAGGCCACGACCGGAGACTTCTCGTTCGTCTTTCCGATGATCGCCACGGCCCGGTCGAGGTAGACGCCAGCGAGCATCTGGCGGCGCCAGAGGCTGCCGTCCGAGGGCGGGGCGTTGGCCGGAGGGACGAGGAGGCTCTCGAGGCCGCTCTTTCTCTCGACCGCGCGTCCGGCTTCGCGCCGGATCTTGACCTGATAGCCCGTCGGAGAGCTCTCGGAGCTTCCGAGCTCGACGGCCACGGAGTATCCCGTGCGGTCGGCGAGGCGATGCAACCAGGGTCCCTTCCGATCCTGAATCGGAATGAGGCGGAGCATCACTCCCTCGGGCCGGTCGGAGCGGATGGCGATGAAGACCTCGTCGCCGCCGACGAGCGGATGCGGATCCGTCAGCGCCGCGGCCCACGGCGCTTCGTCTCCCGCCGAAAGCCACGGCACTTCCGAGCTCGCGACGCGGCCGTCGCGGTCGAGACGCACCGTCGGCACGCCGGCCTCCGAAGCGCGCGCGAGCTCGGCCATGGTGTCCACCTCGCCGCGCAGCCGCGTCGCGATGTAGAGGTGCGAGAGCAGGAAACCCGTTGCGATCGCGAGCGCCGCGAGGAGTGGAATCGGAACGAGGCCGATGAGGAAGTACGAGAACGCCAGGCGGAGCGCCAGCCGGTGCATGACCGCGCGGAAGAAGGCCCGGCCGGCGCGCCAGACGAGGATCGCGCCCGCCTGCCAGGCGGCAATCACGAAGAGATAGACCCAGCCGCCGAATCGGTTGGAGGGTCCGTCGACGACGATCCCGAGGATCGCGACGACGAAAACGACGATCCAGATCCGCGTCGAGCGGCGAAGCGTCACGTTCGCATCATCTTACAGGGGAGAGCGTCGGTTCCCGATCCGATAGAATGCACGCGGCCGTGACGTTTCTGCGCCAGATCGCCCTCCTGCTCCCGTCGGCCTTTCTTCTCGGCGCGCTCCTCTTCCTGCTGACGCACGGCCGCGGCGATGCCGGCTTCGGCGTCTATCCCGCCGTCGAGACGTGGGGCGGGGGCGCGATCGCGGGCTGGACTCCGGAGCTGCGGTTCCTGACTCAGGCGGCGCTCCTGTTCCTGCTGCCCTACATCCTCGCGCTCCTCCTCGTTCTCGGCGTGTCCGTCGGGGAGCGCGGAGCGCTGGGCCGGCGCGAGGGAGAGCCGCGGTCGGCTTTCGCCCGCTCGTTCGCGGCGCTCTTCTCGCCGCTCTTTCTCCTGGCGACGGCGGCGCTCGTGTTTTTCGGCGATCGCGCGGCCTCGCGGGCGGCGCCCGGCGCGCTGCTCGCGCCGCTGATCGTGGCCCTCGCCCCGTTCGCGGCGGGAGCGGTGGCGCTCGTTCCGACGGCGCTTCTCGCCGCGCCCGTGGCCGCGCTGCGGAGGGCCGTCGGCGCATGACGTCGCCCGCCCGACCGATCGTCGTCCTCGACTTCGGCTCCCAGTTCACGCAGCTGATCGCCCGGCGGATTCGCGAGGCGCGGGTCTTCTCGGTCGTCCTTCCGGGCACCGCGCCGGCCGAGGAGATCGCTCGCTGGAAGCCGGCCGGCGTCATCCTCTCGGGAGGGCCGCAGAGCGTGTACGAGAGGGACGCGCCGCTCCCGTCGGCGGACCCTCGCGGCTTTGGAGTTCCGACGCTCGGTCTCTGTTACGGAATGCAGTGGATGGCCCACGCCTGGGGCGGCGAAGTGACGGCGGTCAAGGGCGGACGCGAGTACGGCCGCTCCACGGCGCGTGTTGCGGCGGACTCGGAGCTCTTCGAGGGGCTCGAGACCGAACAGACGGTCTGGATGAGCCACGGCGACTCGATCACGGCGCCGCCGCCCGGGTTTCGCGTCACGGCTTCGACCTCCTCGAACCCGATCGCCGCCTTCGAAGATGTCCGCAACCGGCTCTTCGGCCTCCAGTTTCATCCCGAGGTCCGGCACACGGTTCACGGGGCGGCGATCCTCGAGAACTTCCTCTTCCGGGTCTGCGGCGCGCGACCGGACTGGACGATGGCGTCCTTCCGCGCGGATCGCGTCGCGGCGATCCGCGAACAGGCGCCGGACGGCGAAGTCATCTGCGCCCTCTCGGGAGGCGTCGACTCCTCCGTGACGGCGCTCCTCCTTCGCGAGGCGCTCGGCGGACGCGTGCACCCGATCCTCGTGGATCACGGCCTCCTGCGCGCGCACGAGCGCCGACAGGTCGAGGAGGCGTTCGGGCGGCTCGGAATCCCGATCCGCGCGGTCGATGCTTCGGATCTCTTCCTCTCGCGGCTCGCCGGCGTGACGGATCCGGAGGAGAAGCGGCGCATCATCGGCCGCACGTTCATCGAGGTGTTCGAGCGCGAGGCGAAGACCATTCCGGGCGCCCGCTACCTCGCGCAAGGCACCCTCTATCCGGACGTCATCGAGTCCGTTTCGATCAAGGGTCCGTCGGCGGTGATCAAGACCCACCACAACGTCGGGGGGCTGCCGGAGAAGCTCGGGCTCGAGCTGATCGAGCCGGTCCGCGAGCTCTTCAAGGACGAGGTCCGGAGGCTCGGAGCGGAGCTCGGCCTGCCGCGGGAGTTCCTGACCCGCCATCCATTTCCCGGGCCGGGCCTCGCCGTACGGATTCCGGGAGAGGTCACGCGGGAGAGGGTCGCGATGCTGCAGAAGGCGGACGAGATCGTGCTCGAGGAGATCCGCTCCGCCGGTCTCTACGACGCGATCTCACAGGCCTTCGCCGTGCTGCTTCCCGTCAAGTCCGTCGGTGTGATGGGGGATGCGCGCACCCACGAGTTCGTGCTTGCCGTGCGCGCCGTCCAGACGACGGACTTCATGACGGCCGACTGGTTCCGCATGCCGCACGAGGTCCTCGACGCGATCGCGGCCCGCGTCGTGCGCGAGGTTCGGGGCGTCAACCGCGTCGTCTATGACGTGACGTCGAAGCCGCCAGCGACGATCGAGTGGGAGTGACGCCGGCGCCCCGATCCCGTCGCCTCAGCGGTGCGGCGTGACCGCCCTCTTCGCGTCATCCGCCGTCTTCTTTGCCGCGTCCGCGGCCTTCTGGCCGGCCTCGGTCGCCGCTTCCTTGATCGCCTGCGCTCCATCTTTCGCGGCGTCCCCGACGGCCTGACCCGCCTCCTTGACCGCCGCGGCGCCCTCTTTGGCGGCGTCGGCCGCCGCGTGAGCCGCCTCCTTCGCGGCCTCGGCCGCGTCGCGCTCCAGCCCTCTCGGATGTGTCGCGACGGCAAGCCGCGCCGAAAACGAGCCCGAGCGCGAGCACGATCCCCCACGCCTTTCTGTTCATCGAGCTTCCTCCTTCGGATTGACGCGACTTCGCATCACGGGTTGATCTTCAGCCGGCGGGAAAGCGTTTCCATGCCCTCTTGGAACGCCTTCGGTGGGCCGCCCGACGAGATGCGGAAATGCGAAGGCATTCCGAAGAAGGCGCCCGGGACGACCGCAACGCCGTCGTGCTCGAAGAGGCTCCGGACGAACGGACCGGCGTCGCGCCCGTCGCGAAAGCGCGGGAAGGCGAGCGTCGCGGCCGGGTCGGCGGTGGAGAGCTCGGGATGGGCGCCGAGGATCTCGCGAAGCACGGGCCGGTTGGACTCGACGATCCGCCGGGCGCGATCCGCGAGCCGGTCGATCTGGGAGAAGGCGAGCGTCGCCAGACGCTCGGCCGGGAGGGGACCCGAGACGTCCACGACGTCGCGCGCGCGCCGGATCCTCTCGGTCAGCTCCGCCGAGGCGAGCGTCCATCCGCAGCGCAGCGAGGCCAGGCCGTAGGACTTCGTCAGGCTGTTCGTCGAGACGAGCGCGGGCGAGAGCGTCGCCGCGGAGGGAGGCCGTCCGTCGAAGACCGTGTCTTGGTAGACCTCATCGACGATGACGATGAAACCGCGCCGATGGGCGAGCCGGCCGAGCGCTTCGATCACTCCAGGAGGCGCGAGGACGCCCGAAGGGTTGTGGGGGTTCGAAACGACGACGAGTCGCGTGGCCTCGGTCGCCGCGCGGTCCACGGCTTCCAGGTCGAGCGCGAAGCCGTCCTCGGCGCGCCGGTCGAAGAAGCGCGGCCGCGCGCCGAGCATCTCGACGGTCGCGACGAGCGCGTCGTAGTTCGGCCGCTCCACGAGCACGTCGTCGCCGGCATCGAGAATCGCCGCCGCCGCCAGAAAGTTGGCTCCCGTGCATCCGACGGCGGTCGCCACGCGGTCGGGCGTGACCCCGTAGTGCGCGGCGATCGCGTCGAGGAGCGGCGGATAGCCGTCGGGGCTCGACCCGGCCAGGTCCAGCGCCTCGCGCGCGCCGCGCAGGTCGTCGAGGGTGCACGCCGCGAGATTCGAGCCGGCGAGGTCGATCCGCGGCCGCGGCCGGGACTTCGCCCATTCCATGTAAGCCGAGCGCGCGCGGACCATCAGCGTGGCTCGGGCGCGGCGGATCGGCGCCGAGCGTAGAAGAGATAGACCGGAACGCCGGCGAGCAGTAGCGCCACGCCGACCGCGGACCGTCCCGGGTTCGTGCGCAGGACGCTCCAGACGACGAGTGCCGCGGCGGCGACGAAGAGCGCCGGGAGGATGGGATAGCCGGGTGCTCGGAAACTGCCGGGTCGCGGTGTCGCGGGGCGCGCGGCGGCGGAACACGAAGAGGCTCGCGACGGTCAGCCCGAAGAAGATCCAGTCGGCGAATACGACCGAGTCGACGAGATCGCCGTAGGTCCCGGTCAGGACGAGGAGGATCGCCCAGACCGCCTGCACCGCGATCGCGAGCGAGGGCGTCCCGAAACGGGGGTGAATGCGCGCGAGCGGCGGCGAAGAAGATGCCGTCCCGAGCCATGGCGTAGGAGATGCGGGTCGGGCGCAAGCAGCGTCAGGTCGAGGAAGCCGAAGGTCGAGATGGCGATCGCCGCGGCGATGCAGGCGGTCGGCGCCGGGTCCGAAGAGGCGCGCCACCGCGTCGGCTGCGGGCGTCTGCGTCGCCGCGAGGCCTTCGCGTCCGAGGGCGCGCAGGTAAACGACGTTGACCAGCACGTACACGAGCGATGACGATCGCCGTTCCGGCCATGAGCGCAATCGGCAGGATTCGGCGCGAGCCGCGGATCTCCTCGCGAAACGACGTTCGCGCTCTGCCAGCCGCCGTAGGAGAAGAGGATCGGAACGAGCGCCGCGCCGAATGCCGCCAGGCCCGCGCCGCCGGCCGGCGCCGTGGCCGCAGGAACCGGGGCAGGGGAGCCGGTCGCGAGGAGCCCTCCGCCGATGAGGAGCGGCGAGCGCGCCGACCTTCAGGACGACGAGCGTGTTCAGGAGCCGGCTGCCGGGCTTGACCCCCAGGATGTTGACGAGCGGCGAGCAGCAGGAGCGCGCCGATGGCGATCGGGACGGGATTGCCGGGCGGCGCTCCGCCAGCCGGCAGCGCGTACTGCGCGAAGGTGATCGCGACCGCGGCGAGGCCGCCGCCCTGGATCATGAGGAGCGAGGACCAGCCGAAGAGGAACCCGACGAGCGGGTGGTAGGCCTCGCGCAGGTACGCGTACTCGCCGCCCGTGCGCGGGAAGAGGGCGGCGAGCTCGGCGAACGCGAGCGCCCCCGCGAGCGGCGATCGCTCCGCCGGCGACCCAGGCCGCAGAGCACGAGCCGGCCGGAGGGCAGGCGCTGCGCGACGAGATAGGGGTTGATGAAGATGCCGGCGCCGATGATGCCGCCGACCACGAGCATCGTCGCGTCGAAAGTGCCGAGGGCTTTGCGGAAGGCCATGAACGCGGCCGCCTCAGGGCTGAGGCGCGGGCGTCGCCTGGACCGTCACGACCCGAACGCCCCGAAGCTTCCCGGCCGCGTCGAAGTCGAAGGCCACGCGCGCCTTGCCGAGAATTGCGCAGGCATGACAACCGTCCCGCAGGTCCTCGCCGACGACGAAGCGCTGGCCGCCGCCGGCCGGGGCCATCCGCTCGACGGCGTCGCGGCCGAGGCGGTCGCCCCGGAAATGGCGTGAGCTTCGGATGCATGCGGCGCATCGCCGCGTAGCCGGGGTGGCGTTCGAGCATCGCGGGCTCGAGATACGTCGGGTCGTCCACGTCGAGGATCGGCGGGTCGCCGTTGACGAGGTCGACGAGGTCGTTCGTGTTGGCGCGAAACGGGTTCACCGCCCACGCGACGTCCACGCGGCCGGCGTCGAGGAAATCGCGGAGGTAGGTCAGGCCGCCGGCCCGCTCGACGAAGGCGACCGCCTCGGGCGATGCTCCGGCGGCGCGCATGCGCTCCGAGAAAACAGTCCGACAGCCGCTCGGGCCGCGCGTCGCACGCCGCGTGCATCGCGGCGAGGAAGCCCGCGGGCGGATTCCAGACCGCCGCCGCTCCGACGGGAGCCGCCGAATCGCCGGCGGCGGCCGGCGCGACGATCAGGAAGAGGCGCGAGAAATCTCATCGTGATGCATCGGACGACTCGAAACCCGGGAGAGACTATCGCGGGCAACGTTCGGCGATTAGAATCCGAACGATGCCCGGCGACTTCGTTCACCTCCATCTCCACAGCCAGTACTCCCTCCTCGACGGCGCCAACCGGCTGCCGGAGCTCTGCAAGCGCGTCGGCGAGCTCGGGATGTCCGCCGTCGCCGTCACCGACCACGGAAACATGTTCGGGGCGTTCGCACTTCTACCACGAGGCGCGTCAAGAGCGGCGTGCGCCCGATCCTCGGCGTCGAGGCCTACATCGCTCCGGGCGACCGGCGCGACCGCGAGGCGCAGGCCGCGAGCGAGTCGGGCGAGGGCTACGCCTACCACCTGACGCTGCTCGCGGCCACGCAGGCCGGATACCGGAACCTCGTACGCCTCGTGTCCGAGGCGTATCTGACCGGCTTCTATCACCGGCCGCGGATGGACAAGGCGCTCCTGCGCGAGTACGCCGAGGGACTCATCGGCCTGTCGGGATGCCTCAAGGGCGAGGTTGCGGGATCGCTGGCGCGCGGCAACTTCGACGCCGCCAAGCGCGCGTTCCTCGAGTACCAGGACATCTTCGGCAAGGGCAACTTCTACGTCGAGATCATGGACCACGGCCTGCCCCAGCAGACGGCGATCATCCCGGACCTGCTCCGGCTCTCGCGCGAGACGGGCGCTCCCGCCGTCGCGACCAACGACAGCCACTACCTGCGCCGCGACGACGCCTTCGCCCACGAAGTGCTCCTCTGCATCGGGATGGGCAAGACGCTCGAGGACGAGCGGCGGATGCGCTTCTACAACGACGAGTTCTACGTGAAGAGCGCCGAAGAGATGAAGACGCGCTTCCGGCCGTGGAGCGCGGAGGCCGTGGCCAACTCGGTCGCGATCGCCGAGCGCTGCGCGGTGTCTCTGGATCCCGAGGGGCTGCAGCTGCCGACTTTCTCGGCGCCCGCCCGGCCGTCACGCCGGCGGAGCTACTTCGGGACCTCGGCGCGCGAGGGGCTCGAGCGGCGTCTCGACCGAGGGAGCCGCGCTCGCCGGGCGGCCGATCCCCGAGAAGTATCGCGAGCGGCTGGAGTACGAGATCGGCGTCATCGAGAAGATGGGCTTCCCGTCCTACTTCCTGATCGTCTCGGACTTCATCCGCTACGCGCGCGAGACAGGGGATCGCCGTCGGCCCGGGCCGCGGGAGCGCGGCGGGCTCGATCGTGTCCTGGGCGCTGCGGATCACGGAGATCGATCCCGCTGCGCTACGACCTGCTGTTCGAGCGGTTCCTGAACCCGGAGCGGATCTCGATGCCCGACATCGACATCGACTTCTGCCAGGCGCGCCGCGGCGAGGTCATCGAGTACGTCACGAAGAAGTACGGGCGCGAGAACGTCGCCCAGATCGTCACGTTCTCGCAGCTGAAGCCGAAGCTCGCGGTGCGCGACGTGGCGCGCGTGCTGTCGCTGCCCGTGGCGCTCGGCGACCGGATCGCCAAGCTCGTCCCGGACGGACCCGACGTCACGTTCGACTCGCGCTCTGCGCGAGTCGCCCGGCCTGAAGGAGGCTGATCGCGAGCCGACGAGTCGGTCGCGAAGGTCGTCCGGATCGCGGAGCGGCTCGAAGGGCTGTCGCGGCACGCGGGCATGCACGCGGCGGGCGTCGTCATCGCGCCGCGGCCGATCACGGACTACCTGCCGCTCTACCGGACGAACAAGGACGAAATCACGACGCAGTTCGACATGAACGCCGTCGAGAAGATGGGCCTGCTCAAGATCGACTTCCTCGGGCTCATCACGCTCGACATCCTGGATGCGGCCCTCGCGGCGGATCCGCGAGAGGACCGGAGCGTCGGTCGACCTCGACCATCTCCCGCTCGACGACGAGAAGACCTACGAGCTCTTCCGGTCGGGCAAGACGGCGTGCGTCTTCCAATTCGACTCCTCGGGCATGCGTGATCTGCTCCGCCGCGCCAAGCCGCGCGTTTTCGCCGACCTCGCCGCTCTCAACGCGCTCTATCGTCCGGGCGCGCTCGACGCCGGGACGGTCGAGGACTACGTGCGGCGCCGCAACGGCACGAGCAAGGTGACCTACCCGCTGCCCGAGCTCGAGCCGATCCTCGACGACACCCTCGGCATCCTCGTCTACCAGGAACAGGTCATGCGCATCGCGTCGACGGTCGCCGGGTATTCGCTGGCCGAGGCGGACCTGCTGCGCAAGGCGATCGGCAAGAAGAAGAAGGAAATCATGCTCGCCGAGGGCGAGAAGTTCATCCGGACGCGCGGTCGAGCACGGCACGCCGAAGAAGAAGGTCGCAGGAGCTCTGGTCGCTCATCGAGCCGTTCGCCCGCTACGGTTTCAACAAATCGCACGCGGTGGCCTACGCGCTCGTGGCCTACAAGACGGCGTATCTCAAGGCCCACTACCCGGTGGATTTCCTGGCGGCGACGCTGTCGGCCGAGATCGGCTCGACCGACGGGATCGTGAAGGTGATCGGCGATTGCGTCGAGATGGGGATCCCGGTGCTGCCTCCCGACATCAACGAGTCGCGGAAAGACTTCGCCGCGGTGGGCGGCGCGATCCGCTTCGGCCTCGCGGCGATCAAAGGGGTCGGGGACGCGGCGGCGGAGGCGATCCTCGACGAGCGAGAGCATGGCCCCTTCGCGTCGTTCACCGACTTCGCGTTTCGCCTCGAGTCGCACCTCATCAACAAGCGCACCGTGGACGCGCTGATTGCCGCCGGAGCCTTCGACTCGCTCGGCAAGGGGCGCGCGACGCTCGCGGCCGCGGCCGAGCGCGTGATGGGCGCCGCGGTACGCCAGCGCGAGGACGCCGGCCCAGGGGCAGTCGAGCCTCTTCGGCGAGGCCGCGGCGGAGGCCGGACCGCCCCGCGACGACTTCCCGGAGGCGGCCGAGTGGTCGCTCGACGAGCGCCTCAAGGGCGAGAAAGACGTCCTCGGCTTCTACGTGACCGGCCACCCCCTGACGCGGCATCGCGGAGGAGATCGCGCGCTTCGCCGACGCCAGGGTCTCGGAGCTCGCGACGCGTGTGGACCAGAACGTGCGCGTGGCCGGCGTCCTCACGCAGTTGAAGGAGCAGAAGATCAAGAAGGGCGTCAACGAGGGCAAGACGATGCTCAAGGCCTTCCTCGAGGACACGACCGGAAGCGTCCCCGTCTGCGTCTTCGCGAGCCTCTACGAGAAGGAGGGCGACTGGCTGGCGGCCGACCTGCCGGTGCTCGTGACGGCGATCGTGCGCGAATCGGGGCCGGCGCATCGAGCTCACGATTCAGGAGATCGCCCGCCTCGAGGGCATCAACGAGCGGCGCGCCCGCGAGATCGAGATCCGCGTGAACCTGGCGCTGGCCGACGAGAGGGTCCTTTCGCGCCTCCGCGAGAGCCTCGCGTCGTATCCCGGCACGACGCCCGTCTCGATCCGCCTCGTGCGTCCCGGAGAGTTCGAGGCCCGTCTGAAGGCGGCCGACTCGATCCGCGTGTCGCCCTCGCCGCGACTGACGAGCGAGATCCGGGCTCTGGCGGGGGAGGACTCGGTCCAATACGTCTTCGATTGAGGAGCGTCTGCTGCGGAGCCTGCCTCCGGCCGGCCGCCGGGCGGTCCGAGAGGCCGCGCGGATCGCGCGCGGCAGACGGCTCGCCGCTCGCGGTGGCGGGCGGCGCCGTGCGCGACTTTCTCCTCGGCGCGCCGGTCCGCGATGTGGACCTCGTCGTCGAGGGGAATGCGCTGGCGTTCGCGCGAAGGCTCGGCCGGCGTCTCCGCGCTCCGGTGCGGGTGCACCCGCGATTCGGGACGGCGACGGTCGAGCTTGGCGGGTGCGCGCGCGCGTCGACGTCGCGGGTTCGCGCCGCGAGACGTATGCGCGGCCCGGCGCGCTCCCGGCGGTGTCTCCCGCTCCGCTCGCGGCGGACGCCGCCCGCCGCGACTTCACGGTGAACGCGATGCTGCTGAGACTCGTGCCGAGACCCGCGCGAATCCTCGATCCGCACGGCGGCCGGCGGGACCTGTCGGCGCGGCGAATTCGGATGCTCCACCGCCAGTCGCCGCACGACGATCCGACCCGCGCCTACCGGGCCGTCCGCTACGCGAGCCGGCTGGGATTCCGGATCGACGCCGCGACGCGCCGCTGGATTTCCGAGGCGCGCGACGCCGGCGCCTTCGAACGAATCTCGGCGGACCGGCGGCGGCGGGAGATCGAGCGCCTCCTCTCGGAGCCGCGGGCCGACCGCGCCGTCGCTCTGCTGTCGCGCCTCGGCCTGCTCGCCACGATCCATCCGGCGCTCGCCGGCAGCAACCCGGGCGTCCGCCGGAGTCTCGCGCGCGCCGAGCGGCAGGGCGTGCGTTCGTGGTTCGCCGCCCTCCTGATTCTGGCCTCCGGGATGACGGAGACGGAGGCCGGCGAGCTGGCCCGCCGGCTGAACCTGCCGCGCGCCCGGGCGCGGACCCTGCGGCGCTGGCCCGAGCGCCTTCGCTCGATGCCGGGCGGAACGGAGACCTCGGACGAGCGGGCCGCGCACGCGGCGCTCGCCGGCGGACGCGCGCCCCTCTTCTCGGGTGAGCTCCGCATCGGCGGTCGCGATCTCCTTCGGGCCGGCATCGCCCCGGGGCCGGCCATCGGCCGGGCGCTCGCAGCGACGCGGGCCGCGCGCCGGGAGAGGCGGATTCCCGCGGCCGACGAGCTGGCGTTCGCCGTCGCGCAGGCGAGAGGAGAGGGCGCATGAGCTTCGTCGTCGCCCTTCGCATTCTCGTCGCCGCGGCCGCGATGGCGGCTCCGTCCAGTCCGCCGACCTTCTGCGCCGAGTGGGTCGAGCAGTCGCGTGAGGGCTACGAACGGCTGACGCTCTTCGAAGACCGAAACCTGGTGTGGAAACGGCAACAGGCCGGCAACGAGCAGCTGAAGCGGCAGCGTCTCACGCCCGAAGAGGCGAAGTTCTACTGCGACTACCTGCGAAGCGACGACATCTGGTCGTCTCCCGAGGATTTGCGGAGCCAGGTGATCGGCGACCTCGTCAAGCAGTCGGTCGTCACCCTCACCCGCCCCGACGGATCGCGGCGCGAAATCCGCTTCGACGAGTTCTCGGCCATGACGCCGCAGAGTGCGGCGCTGCGCTCCTCTCTCGACGGACTCCGCCGGGTGTTCACGGCGCCACTCGCTCCCGCCACCCGGTTCACCGCGGAGAACGTGCCTCCCGGCACCATCCTGAAGCGCTTCGACGGCGTGCTCTTTCGCGTGCGCCGCGTGGACTCCCTCAAGGGCGTCGTGGAGCTCGAGGGCGTCAACGAGCCCTACTCGGAATTTCGAAAGCTGGAGGACCTCCGGTTTCTCTTCGCGCCGCCGGAGCGCCCGTGAGCCGCACCCCGACGCTGCGGGTCGCGTCGGGGGCCTGGAAGGGTCGGCGACTCGACGCGCCGTCCGCCGCTCGTCCGACGACCGGACGCGCCCGCGCGGCGCTCTTCGACATCCTGCAGCAGAGGATTCCGGGCGCGCGGCTGCTCGAGCTCTACGCGGGCAGCGGTGCCGTCGGCATCGAGGCGCTCTCGCGCGGCGCGTCGCGCGCGGTCTTCGTCGAGCGCGATCCGGCGGCGCTGCGTCGCAATCTCGAGCGCCTCTCTCCCGGGCCTCCGAGCGCGGAGCTGCTCGCCGAGGACGTCCTGGCCGCCGTCACGCAACTGCGCCATCGAGCCGAGCGATTCGATGTCGTGTTCGCCGATCCTCCGTACGGGACGGCGAGTCTGGAAGAGCTCCTCGGGGGCGCGGCGGAGCTTCTCGCCGAGGATGGCCTCCTGGTGGTCCAGGCCGACGCGTCGTCGCGTCTGGACTCGGGCACGTCCGGCCTGCGCCTTCTCGAGCGCCGCGCCTACGGCCGCAACGTGTTCTGGCTGTTTTCCCGGGCGTCGACCGAGCGATTTTGACCGTATTCCCTCGAAATGCTAACCTTCGCGGTCCCGACGGGCGCGCTCCCGCGCCGCTTCCAGAGGAGTTGGAATGCTTCAGAACGGACGCCACTACTTCACTTCGGAATCGGTGACCGAAGGCCACCCGGACAAGATCGCCGACCAGATCTCCGACGCGATTCTCGACGCCGTGCTGCGCGACGATCCCACGGGACGCGTCGCGTGCGAAACCCTCGTGACGACCGGGCTCGCGTTCATCGCGGGAGAGATTTCCACGAAGACCTACGTGGACTTTCCGTCGGTCGTCCGCCACACGATCAAGGAGATCGGCTACACGCGGGCGAAGTTCGGCTTCGACTACGAGACGTGCGCGGTGATCTCGTCGATCGATCCGCAGTCTCCCGACATTGCGCAGGGAGTGGACACCGGCGGCGCGGGAGACCAGGGCTTGATGTTCGGCTACGCGGTGCGGGAGACGGAGAACCTCATGCCGCTGCCGCTGACCCTCGCGCACCGTCTCGTCGAGAGGCTCTCGCAGGCTCGGCGAAACGGGGAAATGGACTTCCTCCGGCCGGACGGGAAATCACAGGTCACCGTCGAGTACGAGGGAACGCGTCCGGTGGCCGTCGAGGCCGTGGTCGTGTCGACGCAGCACGCGGAGGCCATGAAACACAGCGCGCTGCGCGAGGCGATCATCGAAGGGATCATCCGGCCGGTCATCCCGCCGGCGCTCCTGACGCCGCGCACGAAGTATCACGTCAACCCCACCGGACGCTTCGTGATCGGCGGCCCGCAGGGCGACGCGGGGCTGACCGGCCGAAAGATCATCGTGGATACCTACGGCGGCAGCGCCCCGCACGGCGGGGGAGCCTTCTCGGGGAAGGATCCGACGAAGGTCGATCGCTCGGCCGCCTACATGGCCCGGTACGTCGCGAAGAACCTCGTGGCCGCCGGGATCGCCGAGCGCGCCCTGATTCAGCTCGCCTACGCGATCGGCGTGGCGGACCCGGTCTCCGTTCACGTCGAGACCTACGGCACGGGCCGGATTCCCGAGGAGAAGATGGTGGCGCTCGTGCGCGAGCACTTCGCCTTGACGCCGAAGGGCATCATCGAGTCGCTCGACTTGCGCCGGCCCATTTACAAGCAGACGGCGGCCTTCGGCCACTTCGGCCGTCCGCTGCCGGATTTCACGTGGGAGAAGACGGACAAAGCCGAGGCGCTCGCCAAGGCCGCCGGCGTCGAACCGTCGGTGGCGGTCTCGCGATGAGCGGCGTGGCCGCGCTGCCCGGGCACGACGTCAAGGACCGCGCGCTCGCCGAACGCGGGAAGCTCCGCATCGAGTGGGCGGACCGCACGATGCCGGTCCTGCGACAGATCCGGGAGCGCTTCGCACGGGAGAAGCCGCTGAAAGGAGTCCGCCTCTCCGCCTGCCTGCACGTGACGACGGAGACCGGCAATCTGGCGCGGACGCTTGCCGCCGGCGGCGCGGACCTCGTCCTCTGCGCCTCGAACCCGCTCTCGACCCAGGACGACGTGGCGGCTTCGCTCGTCGTGCACGACGGGATCGCCGTCTACGCGATCAAGGGCGAGGATCACCGGACGTACTACGACCACATCCGCGCGGCCCTCGCGCACCGGCCCAACCTCACGATGGACGACGGCGCGGATCTCGTCTCGTCGCTGCTCTTCCTGGCGCTCGGCAAGGACGGCGACCTCGACCCCGCGGTCCGCGACTGGGCGAAGGCCCTGCCGGCGGGGGAGCGTCGCGCTCTCCTCGACGGAATCGTTGGTGGGACGGAGGAGACGACGACCGGCGTCATCCGCCTCCGCGCGATGGAGAAGGCGGGAGTGCTCCGTTTCCCGGTCGTGGCGGTGAACGAGGCGAAGACCAAGCACCTCTTCGACAACCGCTACGGGACCGGACAGTCGACGATGGACGGCATCATCCGTGCAACGAATCTCCTCGTGGCGGGCCTCAACGTCGTCGTCGCCGGGTACGGCTGGTGCGGCCGAGGCGTCGCGATGAGGGCCCGCGGCCTCGGCGCCAACGTCATCGTCACCGAGATCGACCCCACGCGGGCCATCGAGGCGCTCCTGGACGGGCACCGCGTTCTCCCGATGGAAAAGGCGGCTCGCGAAGGCGACATCTTCGTGACCGTCACGGGCAACAAGGGCGTGCTCCGGGGAGAGCATTTCCGGGCGATGAAGGACGGGGCCGTCGTCTGCAACTCGGGCCACTTCAACGTCGAGATCGACATCCCCGCGCTCGAAGGCCTCTCGAAGGGCCGGCGGGTGATCCGCGACTACGTCGAGGAGTTCACGCTCGCCGACGGTCGGCGGATCCATCTCCTGGGAGACGGCCGCCTGATCAACCTGACGGCCGCCGAGGGGCATCCGGCCTCGGTCATGGACATGTCCTTTGCCAACCAGGCGCTCGCCGCCGAGTACATGGTGAAGAACCACGCCTCGCTCGAGAAGCGCGTGTACGCCGTGCCGGAGCCGATCGATCGCGAGATCGCGCGCCTGAAGCTCGAGGCGATGGGCACGTCGATCGACCGCCCGACGCCGGAGCAGGAGAAGTACCTGAGCTCGTGGGAAGAGGGGACCTGACCCGGCGTCTCCTGCTCGGACTGGCGCTCGCCGGCGCCGTTGCGGCTTCGGGACAGGAGCCGCTGCGCGTCGGAGAAGTCCGGATTCAGTGTCTCGACGTCTTCACGCAGGAAGAGGAAGCCCGCGGCTGGCTTTACCGCGCGGCGGATGCGATCCACATGGAGACGCAGACGCGGGTCGTCCGCCGGTTCCTGCTCTTCCACGAGGGCGACGTCTACGACGTGGCGCTTCTCGCCCAGAGCGAGCGCAACCTGCGCGCGCTGACCCTCTTCAAGTCGGTGCGCGTTCAGGCCGGAACGCCCCATGACGGCGTCGTGGACGTGGACGTGGTGACGCAGGACGCCTGGACGACGAATGTCAATGCGCATGTAGGCCGCGGGGGAGGCGAAACGACCTGGTCGGCAGGGATCACAGAAAGCAACGTGCTCGGCCTCGGCAAGCAGATCGGTTTTCTCTACGATGAGGATGTCGAGCGCACGAATCGCTTCCTCGAATTCCACGATCCGGCGCTCTTTGGGCCCTATTGGTCGGGCGGCTTCCTCTGGGCGGACAGCTCGGACGGAAACCAACGCCGCCTGCAGCTCGGCAAGGCATTCACTTCGACGCTCGACCCGTACTCCGCGGGCGCTCTCTTCGACCGCCATCTCCTCGAGGAACGCATTTACGAGGACGGCGTCATCGAGTCCGACTACTCGCGGCAACGCCAGCAGCTTCGCCTCGCGCTGGCGGGGGCGTACGCTCCGGGGCCGCTCCACGCGAGCCGCGTGACGGCGGGCATCGATTTCTTGCGTGACACGTTTTCGGCGCTGCCGGGGCGGCCCGACGACGCACTGCCCGCGAATCGGGACTTCCGGTACGTGTTCGTCGGCTGGGAGACGGTGAGCACGGACTTCGTCTCCGAGAACTACGTGAACGGGGGCGAGCGCGTCGAGGACTTCAACCTCGGGACGCGCCTGGCGGCGGAGGTCGGGTTGTCTCCTCGCGTGTTTGGCCTCGAACAGACGACCTGGGAAGCGGCGGGGGAGGCCTCGCGCGGCTGGCGCATCGGTCCGGGCTCCTTCCTTCGCGCCCGTGCGACGTTCCAGACGCGGGTTTCGACCGAGGGCGCACAGAACTCGATTCTCTCGGGCACACTGACCTTCGTCTGGAAGCACCCGACGACGGTCCTCCAGACGACGGTGGCGCAGATCCAGGTGGACCGGGGCTGGAACCTCGATCGGGACGTCCAGTTCTTCGCAGACGGCGACCATGGCCTGCGCGGCTACCGTCTCTACGCCTTCGAAGGCGACCGGCGCATCGTCGTCAACGTCGAGCACCGGGTTTTCTCGAGCGTCGAGATCCTGCAGCTCTTCTCGCTCGGCGCGGCGGTCTTCGTCGACACGGGCACCGCGGTGGCGCCGGGGGAGCCGCTCAACTTGGCCGCGCTCAAGACCGATGCCGGGGCGGGTCTTCGGATCGGGATCGCCCGTGCGGCCTTCAACTCGGTTCTGCGTCTCGACGCCGCCTACGCCTTCAACTCCGACCCCCTCGGCCGGCACGGGTGGCTCGTGTCGTTTTCCAGCGGCCAGGCTTTTTAGGCGGCGCGAGCCTCGAGCCGGTTTCGCACTGTCGAGAGCGTCCCCGGCTCGCGCCGGAAGAGAGTTCTCAAATTAGACCGGCGAGGTGAGTCGCAAAGAGAGTCGGCGCCTAGGTCCTCATCTTTAGAAGCAGCAACGCCGCCGCGGTGGCAAAGAGAATGTCGGGAGTCCAGGCGGCGAGCTGCGGAGGCAGGGCCCCGACGGCTCCGAGACGTCCGAAGAGCTCGACCAGCACGGTCAGCACCATCCCGAGGCCGATCCCGACGCCGACTCCCGCGAGCGCCCCGCTCCGTCCGAGCCGGAAGGCGAACGGGAGTGCCAGGAGCGCCATGAGAGGCAGGAGCATCGGCCGCGACAGCCGCTCCGCAAGCGCGGTCTCGAGCGACTCGGTCGGGTAGCCCGTCGCGCCGAGCCGGCGCGTGTAACGCTGCAGCTCGCGGAAGCGCATTTGCGCCGGGGTGCGCGTCTCGGCCAGGAAAGTCCTCGGCGGGTCGCCGCTCACTTCCCGATCGAGAAAAGCCGTGTAGCCGGTCTCCCGGGCGCCGTCGAAGGACCGCTCCCAACCCTGGCGGAAGGTCCAGTCTTTCCCGTTCCAGTCCGCCTGCCGCGCCGCCGTCCGCGAGAGCAGCCGGAAGTCCGGCGAGAGGGCGAAGACCGAGGGGGAGAGGAGCGCCGAGACGCCCGGCGGTCCTTCCTCGTGGTGCCAGATCCGCCCCGATCCGTCGTAGTGCCAGTCGCGCTCGGCGGCCGAGCGCACGAAGTCGGCCGGGCGGCCTCGGATGATGTTTCGGAAACGGTCCTCACGCTGGCTGGCGAGGGGCAGGACCGTCTCGCCGAGCCAGAAGGCGCCGGCCGAGGCGAGGAGGCCGAAGAGCAGGATCGGCACGCCCAGGCGGTGCAGCGAAATACCGCTCGCCCGGCAGGCCGTGTCCTCGGCGTGGCGGGAGAGGCTTCCGAGCGCGAGGAGGGTCGCGACGAGGATGACGAACGGGGCCGCCTGGTTGCCGATGCCGAGCAGGAAGTTCCGGTAGTAGCCGGAGAGCACCGCCGCGGGCGGGTGGTTGCGCAGGATCTCGTCCACCTGGTCGGCGTAGTCGACGATCGCGGAAATCAGGAGCACCGACAGCAGCACCAGGCCGAAAACCCCGAGGAAGCGTCCGAGGACGTAGCGGTCGAGGAGCGCCGGGAACCTGAGGAACCCGCCGAGACGGGCGGGGCGCGGGCGGCCGGCAGCTGCAGCGGCGACCGTGCGGCGGCGACGGAGCCAGCCGGGGATCCGCCATTTGGCCTTCTCACGGCCGAGCCCCCGAAGGAGGGACAGGCCGAGGACCGCGAGACCCAGGTTCGGAAGCCACATCGCGAGCTCGGGAGACAGACTACCGTTCTGGGCCCAGGTCTCGCCGCCCGAGAGGAGCACGTAGTACCCGACCAGGATCGCGAGCGACAGCGCGAATGAGCTCCCGCGTCCGCCGCGGCGAGAGGTCTCGGCGAGCGGGATTCCCACGAGGCCGAAGGCGAGGCAGGCGAGCGGGATTGCGAGTTTCTTCTGGATCTCGACGCGAGCGAGCCGGTATCGCTCGGGCGATTCGGTTCGCGCCTTGGCGGCCGAACGCAGGAGCTCCGCGAAGGACTGCGCGCGGAGGCCCTTCTCGTAAGAGACACGGGCCCGCGAGTCTCGGGCCACGTCGCCGGCGAAGAGAATTCGCTGCGTCCGGTTCCAGCTGACGCGGTAGCGCGACGGAGACGACGGGGAGAGCTCGTGCACCGTCGAGGACTCGAGATCGAGCCACAGCCGGTCCTCCTCGAGGTGGAGGGCGCCGCGCTTCGCCACGATGATCTGGTCCCGGTCGGCCGCCGCGTCCTCCTCGCCGACCTTGAGGAACACCCCTTCGAGCGAGCGGCCGTCCGGGCCCACCCGGTCGAAGAAGAGCGTGATGCCGGGACGCGGCTGCCGGAACGTCCGCGGCGAGACGAGGTTGACGAGCGACGTTGCCGCCATGCGCGCCATCGTCTCCGTCAGGAGGTCGTTCGTGCGCGGGAGGACGACGTTGTAGATCAGGAAGACGCCGACCGCGAGGAGGGCGCCGGCGGCGAGGACCGGCCGGTACACGGCCGCGGGGCCGACGCCGCAGCTCCGGAGGGCGACGAGCTCGGACTCGGCCGACAGCCGGCCGACGCCGACGAGGACGGCGAGCAGGAACGCCATCGGGATCGTCAGAACGACGATCCAGGGAATCGAGAGGAGCACCATCCAGAGCACCTCGCCGGCGCTGGCGCTGCGCCGCACGAAGAAGTCGGTGAGAAGGAAGATGGTGCGGACGAGGAGCAGGAACGTATAGGCCGCGAATCCGAGCAGGAAGGGCGGCCAGATCTCCCGCACGACGGCGCGCGACACGAGGCGCATCGGGGGCATGGTCGGGCCTGACGCCGGACGAGTCAACCGCGTTGGCGGATAATGCTATGTCCGATAAGATATATTATGTAAAATTAGCTAAAAGCTTGTCCGAGCGGCCTGATATGAAGGCGTCTGGAAACGGAAACCGCCGGGTCCCGCCACTCTGCCCGCGGGCTTTGCGATCTGCCCTCTCTCCCGGAGGCCGCCACAGGTCGGTCCGGTGCGTGTCGCGTCTCCGGGGCGAAGCGGTTGTCAGGCAAGACGGGCGGAGCGGCCAGATCGTGGCGCGTGCCCCGGTCCCGATCCGAAGGTCAGGTCTGTGTGACGGACCTGTCGGGGCATCTCGCCCGCGAACGCGCGGAGGCCGCGACCGGCCGGTAAGTCACTTTCCGCGCGAGACCCGGATCTCTCCGGCTTCGAGCTGTCGGAGAATTCCTTTCAGGGTCTCGATCACCTCGGTTCGATCGACGCGCGCGCGGGAGAACGAAAGGTTGAGCTTGAACGGACCGCCCTTCGGCCGGAAGACGAATTGGAAATGCTTCGACCTCTTTCCGTCGGACTTCTCCTGGCGCTTGTGCGCCCGCAGATCGTCGCGCGTCGATCCTTCGGAAACGCGCGCGATCGCTTCCTCCATCCGGTCGCGATCTCCGAGGCGCGCGATCTCCAGGAGAACCGACCTCGCTTCGATGTCGGCGCGCCGACATTCGTCGCGGAGGTCCTCCGGAATGTCGAGCAGGGACAGCGCCTCCGTGATCGACACGCGAGACTTGCCGACGGCTTCAGAGATCTTCTGCTGCGTGTACCCGGGCTGACGCGTCAGCGCCGCGTAGCCCTCGGCCTCCTCGAAGGGATGGAGATCTTTGCGGTGCAGGTTCTCGATCAGGGCGAGCTCCATCATTTCGGGCTCGCTGACCTCGAGCTCGATGCAGGGCACCTCCGTCAGGCCCGCTTCGATGGCCGCGCGGAGGCGCCTCTCCCCTGCGATCACGGTGCATCGGCCGTCGGCGCCGGGGCGCACGAGAAGGGGCTCGAGGATTCCCTTCGACTCGATCGAGCGGATGAGCTCGGTCAGATCGCCGACGCTCGTGCGAGGCTGATCCGGATTCGTATCGATCTCCTCGACCGGAATCCACCGGCCGAGCGAGGCGCCGAACCGCTCCGACAGCGCCTCGACGAAATGCGAGTCGTGGCGCATCCGCGCCTGCTGCGGCAACCCACGTTTCTTAGACACGGGACAGGACCTCCTCGGAGAGCGAGTAGTACTCGGCGGCGCCGCTCGATCGCGGCGCGTAGCTGAAGATGGACTCCTGGTGCGCGGGGCTCTCCTCCAGGCGCACGCTCTTGGAGATCGTCGTCTTGAACACCTTCTCGCCGAAGACCGACGCGATCTGCTTGTAGACGTCCTTGCCGAGCACCGTCCGGCGGTCGTGCAGAGTGATCACGACGCCCAGGATCCGCAGATGGGGATTGGGCCGGGCCTTGATCTTGTCGATCGTCTCGAGGAGGTCGTCCGTGCCCTCCAGGGCGAAGTAGGACGACTGAATCGGAATCAGGACGTGACTCGAAGCCACCATCGCGTTCACCGTGATCATCCCGAGCGTCGGCGGCGTGTCGATGAGCACCGCGTCGTACTTACGCCGCGCGGGATCGATCTTGTCCCGCAGGCGGAAGTGTCCGTCGAGCTCCCCCAGGAGCTTGGACTCGATCTTGGCGAGCGAGATTCGGGCGGGCGCGATGTCCAGGTTCGGGAAGCCCGAGTTGCGCACGACGTCCTTGAGCGCGATCACCGGGTCCGTCAGGACGTCGTACATGGACTTGTCGAGTTTCTTCCGGTCGATGTACGACATCGTGCTGTTGCCCTGTGGGTCGAGATCGATCAGGAGGGTCTTCATGCCCTTCTGCGCCAGGGCAGCCGCGAGATTGATGGCCGTCGTGGTCTTGCCGACGCCGCCTTTTTGATTGGTGATGGAGATGATCACGGGGAGGGAGTGTATTCCGGTGGAAGGTCCGTTGTCAGTTTCTACATCTTGTATTTTCCGAGGTCCTCCGGATTGACCTCCTCGAGCCACTTCCGCAGGCGTTCCGGGTCCTGCTCTCCGGACTCGGAGCGCAGGCTCTTGCTCTTCTCGAGCACCTCGTGGTCCACGAAGATCTCCGCGCGCGACCGGAGCGCAAGCGCGATGGCGTCGCTCGGCCGGCTGTCGATGTCGAAGCGGGTCTCGCCGCGCGTCAGGTGAATGCGGGCGAAGAAGGTGTTGTCCTTGAGGTCGTTGATGATGACGCGGTCGACGTGCGTCCCGAGCTCCGCGAGCACGTTTCGGAGAAGGTCGTGAGTCATCGGGCGAGGCGTGGATATCTTCTCCATCTCGAGCGCGATGGCGTTGGCCTCGAAGAGGCCGACCCAGATCGGCAGAAAGAGACCGTCTTCCTTGTCCCGGAGGATCACGACGGGCATGTTGGAGACGGGGTCCATGAGCAGCCCCTTGATCTCCATCCGGATCAGCGCCATGGCTCCCCCGCCGCCCCCGGGCCCGGCGTTTTCGGCTCGCAGAGGACCCCGAGGAGCGAATTGGGAAGGCCGCGGCGGATCCGCACCCGGGCGTAGGAGCCCGCCGGGACGCGGCCGCACTCGAGATGCACGATGCGGTTGCACGGCGTCCGGCCCCGGCTCTGCCCCTTGCGGTCCTCTCCCTCGATCAGGACCTCGAACTCCCGCCCTTCCAGAGACCGGTTGATCTCCGATTGAATCTCCGCCTGAAGCAGAAGCAGCCGCTCGAGGCGCTCCGCGGACACCTCCTCGGGAACTTCCGAGGCCGCTCCCCAGCGGGCCGCGGCGGTCCCGGGCCGGGGCGAGTATCGGAAGCCGAAGAGACTCTCGAAGCGAACTTCCCGGACGAGCTCGAGCGTGGCCTGGAAATCCTCTTCGCTTTCGCCGGGAAATCCCACGATGAAGTCCGACGAGACCGCGAGACCGGGCACGGCACGGCGCAGGCGCGAGACCGTCGCCACGTAGTCCGCCTTTCCATAGCGCCGCTTCATGCGATAGAGCACGCGGTCCGAGCCCGACTGCGCCGGCAGGTGGAGGTAGGGCGCGACCACGCCGCCAGAAGCGAGCGCCTCCACCAAGGGGTCGTCCACGAGCCGCGGGTGGGAGGTCAGGAAGCGCAGGCGGCGAAGCCCCGGAATCCCGGCCACCCGACGCAGCAGGCCCCCGAGGCCGATCCCGGTCTCCGGATCCCGATAGGCGTTCACGGTCTGGCCCAGGAGCGTGACCTCGCTGTAACCCCGTGCGCAGAGGAGGGCGACTTCCTCCTCGATCTCCGCCGCGCGGCGGCTCCGCTCGCGGCCGCGTGTGAACGGTACGATGCAGAAGGTGCAGAACTGATCGCAGCCCTCGATGACCGTCACGTAGGCCTGGAACGCGGAGTCCCGGGTGATCTGCCGAAACTGATACACGGGTGACTCGACGGGCAGCTCGAGCTCTGCGAACTGCCGGCGCTCCCGCCGCGTGCGGGTCACGGCTTCCGCGACGCCTTCCACCTGTCCCGTTCCGAGGACGAAGTCCACGTAGGGCGCGCGCTCGAGGATCTCGTCGGCCTCGACCTGGGCGACGCATCCGGTGACCCCGATGACGAGACCCGGCCGCCGCTGCTTTTCGAGCCCGAGGACACCGAGCGCGCTGTAGACCTTCGCCTCCGCCTTCTCGCGTACGGCGCAGGTATTCAGGATCACCACGTCGGCTTCCGTTCCGTCTCCGGCGCGCCGCAATCCGAGCCCTTCGAGCTGGCCCGCCATCCGCTCACCGTCGAGTACGTTCATCTGACAGCCCCAGGTCTCGACGCGATAGCTTCCGGCCGACGAGTGACAAGCCTCGTCTTTTCTTGTGTTTACGACGGCTGAGAGGAGCATTGGCTACTCGCGGATCCATCCGGGCAGCGCCCCGGCCTTGCGGGCTTTCTCGGGGAGGTCGGCCAGATCCTTCTCCGCGGCATCGAGGTCGCGGCGCGCGGTCTCGAGCTCCTCTCTCTTCTTGTCCCACGCGGGCTTGATCACGCTGTCTCGATAGAGGCCGTCGTCCCAAGAGTAGAAGTCGTTCTCGAGCTTCTTCGTCTCCCCTTCCAGGCGCGCGACACGATCCTGCGCGTCCGCGACGTGCTGGCGCGCGTCTCGAGCGATTCCGCGCCACTTCTCTTCCTCGGCGACGCTCGCGTCCATCGCCGGCGCAGCGGGCGATGGGGCCGCCCTGGCGGCGGCCGCGGACGCACCCGCCGGAGCGGCAGGCCTAGGGGTCGCCGAGAGCACCGTCAGCCGGCCGCGCTTCGGGTCCGTGACCAGCGTCTGGTTGTTGATGGCGATGACGGGTGTCGGAACCGTCTTGTTGGACTGACGATGCTCGGCGGCCGCCTTGACCACGTCCTGGAGCGACTGGCCAGACCGGGTGGCCACGGGCGCGGGCGCCGCCGGCGGCCGCCCGAAGCCTCCCGAGAGCTTCGGGGGCGGCGTCGGAGTGGGCGTCTGTCCCGGCGCGGCCGAGGCAGCGAGCACGACCACGACGGCAGCGATGCCGGAGACCCTCATGGTGCGGTCGTCCCCGCGCGTCCATAGGCGTCTTCGAGCCGCACGACGTCGTCGAGCTCGGGGCTCGAGACCTCGACGATGTCGCACGCGGCCTGGGCACGAAGGCGATGCCGCTCGCCGGGACGAATCCGATGGCCCTGTCCCGGTCCGAGCTTCAGATCGCGCATCGTGCCTTCCACTTCGACCTGAAGGTACACCTCACCCGAAAGAACGTACAGCGTCTCGTCTTTCCTTTCGTGGTACTGGAGAGAAAGGGAGTGCCCGGGCTCGATGTGCAGGATCTTTCCGGCGTAGCGCTCGTTCTCGGCGAACACGAGCTCGTGGCCCCAGGGCTTTGGAACGCGCCTCATGCTCTTGCCCCCTTCCAGAGACGCTCGACGTCGGGTCCGTCCGACGCTTCGAGCGCCTTCGCGGCGAACGCGGCGGCTCGGCCCACGTCGAGGAGTGCGATTTGCTCCTTGACCGGGCCGATGGAAACGGGCGTGACGGAGAGCTCCGCGATGCCGAGGCCCAGCAGCACCGCGATGCCGAGCGGATCCGCCGCGAGCTCTCCGCAGACGGAGACCGGCCGCCCCGCCGCGCGACCGGCGTCGACGACCATCCGGATCATCCGGAGGATCGCGGGATGGAGCGGCTGATAGAGCGCGGCCACCTCGGGATTCGCGCGGTCCACCGCGAGAGCGTACTGGGCGAGATCGTTCGTTCCGATCGAAAAGAAGTCGCTCTCGCGCGCGAGCTCCGGCGCCGACAGCGCCGCCGACGGCACCTCGATCATCACGCCGAGGTCCGGAGGCCGCGCCAGTCCCGCGGCTCGCGCCGCCCGCTCGAGATGCTGGCGCGCCGCGCGCACCTCCGAGACGGACGCCACCATCGGAAGGAGAATCCGCAGGTCGCCGCGCGGAGCCGCGAGGCAGAGCGCCTCGAGCTGGGTGTCGAAAATGTCGGGATGGGCGAGGCAGTAGCGTAGCCCGCGCAGGCCGAGCGCGGGATTCTCGCCGCGGGCCGGCCCAATCCCCTTCTCGCCGCCGAGGTCGTAGGTCCGCACGATGACGGGATGCCCGCCGGCCGCGTCCAGGAGCCGCTCGTACGCCGCGCGCTGCTCCTCGACGCCGGGAGATGCCGGGGCCGCCTTCAGGTAGAGAAACTCCGATCGGAAGAGCCCGACGCCCTCGGCGTGGTACCGCTCCAGGGCCGAGACCTCCTCGGGGAGCTCGAGATTCGCGCGCACGACGACCCGCACGCCGTCCTTCGTCACGGCCGCCCGCGCGGTCCGCGCGCGGACCCGTCGCTGCCGCTCCCGGACTTCGCGCGCCCGCAGCAGCCCGCGTCGCAGGCGCTCCTTCGAGGGCGCGACGTCCACGGTCCCTCGTTCCGCGTCCACGACGATCGCCCGGTCCGGCGACACGGCGGCGCAGAGACCCGGGATCCCCACGATCGCCGGCATGCCGAAGGAGCGCGCGATGATCGTGGCGTGGGACGTGGCGCCGCCCCGCTCGAGGGCGATCGCGCGCACCCGCCGCGGGTCGAGCCGCGCCGCGTCCGCCGGCGAGAGCTCGTCGGCCACGAGGATCGATCCGCGCGGGAGCTCCCGCGGCATCGACGCCGCCCTGCCCGAGAGCTGGCGGCCGACTTCGCGCGCCACGTCGGTGATGTCGGCGGCGCGTTCCCGCATCGCGCTCGAGTCCGCGAGCGCGAGCTTCCGGCCGAACTCGGCGGCGGCGTCGGCGAGGGCCCACTCCGCGTTGACGCGCTCTCCGCGGATTCGTCCGGCGACGGCGGCGAGGAAGGTCTCGTCGCACGCGATCAGGGCGTGGGCCTCGAGAATCGCCGCGAGCTCGTCACCGATTCCGCCTCCGGCTGTGGTCGAATGGCCGCGGAGGCTCTCGGCCGCCCGACGAGCCGCCCGCCGGAGACGCCGCTCCTCCTCGTCGAGCTCGGCGCTGGAGAGTGCCCGGCGGTACGTGGGCATGCCGTCGAAGCGCACGATCACCGCGCGGCCGACCGCGACGCCGGGAGATACCGAGAGCCCCTGGAGCATGGTGGAAGGGACGGAGCCCGCTCCTCTCTCTACTCCCCTTCGTCGAAGCTGCGAGAGACCAGATCCTCCACGGCGGCGAGCGCGGCGGCCTCATCCTCGCCGTTGACGGAGACGACGATCCGGGTTCCCTGGGAGGCGGCGAGGAGCAGGATCCCGAGAATGCTCTTTCCGTCCACTTCTTCGCCGTTCTTTCGGACCTTCACCGCGGACTTGAAGCGACTCGCCGTCTGCACGAACTTCGCCGCGGCGCGGGCGTGCAGGCCCAGCCGGTTGCGGATGGCCAGTTCTCGCTCGATCACTCGGGCGTTCCGCTCAGGCGCCGGAGGAGCCGCCGAGCGGTCCTCCCTCGCTTCCCGTCTGTCCCGCTCCCACGGAGGCCTCCTCCGCCAGGAGGTCCGAGGCGACGTAGATCGACCTTTGCCCGCGGTCGCGAGCGAGGCGCGCCATCTCCGCGGCGGACGTCGTGCCCTTCTGCACGGAGGCGCACTTCAAGACCATGGGGAGGTTGACGCCCGTGACGATCTCGACGCGGCCGCGCTCCAGGAACGAGAGCGTCAAATTCGTCGGCGTCCCGCCGAACATGTCGGTCAGGATCACCGCGCCCTGGCCGTCGTCCGCCTCCGCCAGCCCGGCCGCGATGCGGGCATGCGCGTCCTCGCCCGTCTGGTGCCACTCGAGCGCCACGGCGACGATCCGGGCGATGTCGGGCTGGATGATGAGCGCCGCCGCCTTGAGCTCCTCGGCGAGACGGCCGTGCGTCACCAGGAGGATGCCGATCATGTGGACGGGATTGTAAGGCCGGGGACGGGCGGGCCGGGCCGCCTCACTCGCGGGTGGCGTCGCGATGGGAGACGCGCACCGGAAAGCCCTTGCGTTTGAGGACTTCCGCCAGCCGCTCGGCGACGTATACCGAGCGGTGCTTGCCGCCCGTGCATCCGATCCCGATCGAGAGATAGCTCTTGTGCTCCTTCTCGTATCGCGGGACCAGATATTCGAGAAAGTCGATCAGCCGAGTCAGGAACGCCTCGGACTCCGGGTCCTGCTCGATGTAGGCCTGCACCGCCGGATCGAGGCCCGTCTTGCCTTTGAGCTCGGGCACGAAATGCGGGTTGGCGAGGAAGCGGACGTCGAAGAGAAGGTCGACGTCGTGCGGGACGCCGAACTTGTAGCCGAACGACGTCGTGGACACGACCATGCGCGCGCGGCTCGGATCGCCGACGAACGTCTTCTGGATGATCGAGCGCAGCTCGTGGACGGTGAGTGCCGACGTGTCGACGACGACGTCCGCGACCGCGCGCACGTCCTTCAGCATCTCGCGCTCGTTTCGAAGGGCCGTCAAGAGCGAGCTCTCGCCAGCCAGCGGGTGCGGCCGCCGCGTCTCGGAGAAGCGACGGATCAGGGACTCTTCCGAAGCGTCCAGGAACAGGAGCCGCGTCCCGGGGCACCGGCTCCGCAGCCGGCCGAGGATCTCGGGAAACCTCGCCGCGAATCCGGGGTTGCGGACATCCAGGATGACGCCGACGAGGCGCGCTGTGACGTGATCGAGCAGGGGCTCGACGAGCTCGAGCGGGAGGTTGTCCACGCAGAGATAGCCCATGTCCTCGAGGCACTTGTTGACGTAGCTCTTGCCGGAGCCGGACAGTCCGGTCACGATGACCAGACTTTCGGGAACCCCGGGAACCGGAGCGGGAGCGCTCATCGAGGCGCCGTCACCCCTTGCGGAGCGCGGGCGAAAGGGCGTTGCGCGCGATCTGCTCGTCCACCTTGAGCGCGAATTCCTTCGCCGCGTCGTAGCCCTGCTGCTTCAGGAGCTCGTTGCGCGCCGCGATCTCGATCAGGAGCGCGAGGTTCCGGCCCGAGGCGACCGGCAGCGTGAGGAACGGCCGCGGGCGGTCGAGGATCGCGTAGGTCTGGCCGTCGATCCCGAGCCGGTCGTACTTGCGCGTCGGGTCCCAGCGCTGCAGCTCGATCACGAGCTCGATGGACTTCGAGGCCCGCACCGCGGAGACGCCGAACAGGTGCTTGATGTTGATGATTCCGATGCCGCGGAGCTCCATGTGGTACCGGATCATCTCGGCGGCGCGGCCGACGAGGGAGCCGTTCGGGTACTTGCGGATCTCCACGACGTCGTCGGCCACGAGGCGATGGCCGCGCTGGATGAGGTCGAGCGCGCATTCGCTCTTGCCGATCCCGGAGTCGCCGATGAGGAGGACGCCCATCCCGTACACGTCCACGAGGACCCCGTGCACGGTCGTCGTCGGCGCGAGCTCGTCCTCGAGAACGCGCGTGATCGACTGGATGACGACGGAGGTCGTTTCGTTCGACACGAGGAGCGGGACGTCGAGCGCCCGACACTCGCGCGCCAGATCGTCGGGCACGCGCTGTCCCTTCGTGACCACGAAGGCCGCGACGGGCAGCCGGCAGATCTCGACGATGCGCGACGCCCGGATGTCGGAGGGCATGGTGTCCAGGTAGTGGAGCTCGCTCTCCCCCAGGATCTGGATGCGCCCCGGTTTGATGAAGGCGAGGAATCCGGCGAACGCGAGCCCGGGACGCTGGATGCGGCCCCACGATACGGGCCGCGAGAAGCCCGTCTCGCCCGCGACGACGCGGAATTTCAGGTCCTCGAGCGCGGCCGAGCGGAGGATGTCCGCCGTCAGCTTCGACGTGTGCGCGAGGGTCTCGACCGGGCTCACGCGCTCACCGCCGCCGAAGCGCGGGCCGCCTCCGCGTCCCGGAGGGCCCGGACGATCGCGTCGGCCGAGTCCGCATGGCGGAGCTCGTCCACGAGGCCCGGCGTCCGCGCGAGCCGGGTCAGGCGCGCGAGCGCCTGCAGGTGGAGCGCGGCGGCGTCGCGCGGCGAGAGGAGGAGGAACAGAACCGTGATCGGGATCCCATCCGACGCGCCGAAGTCGATCCCTTCGGGCGAGAGCCCCACGGCCACGACGACCTCGTTCAGGCCTTCGACACGGCAGTGCGGAAATGCCACGCCCTGTCCGACGCCCGTGCATCCGTCGCGTTCGCGTTTGAGCAGGCGGTCGGCGAGATGGGCGGCGTTCGGCACGACGCCGGCCGCGGCCACGAGCCCCGCCATCTCGGACAGCACGGCGTCCCGCGTGCGCGAGACGAGATGCGGGAACGCCAGCCTCGGGTCGACGAGCCCGGGCGCGAACGTCGTGCTCATGCCTTCTTCAGCATTCCGGCACGATGAGGCCGAAGTCTCCGTCCCGGCGCTTGTAGAGCACGCAGATGCGCTCGGTCGAGGCGTCGCGGAAGACGAGGAACTCCTGGCGCGTGCTCTCGATTCGCAGGGCCGCCTCCTCGACGCTCATCGGCTTGATGGGCAGGCGGTCGGTCCGCACGATGCGGTTGCCGTCGGAGCCGGAAGCCGGGGAACCGGCGAGCGCGCTCGACGAGAGGACGTCCACGCGCCAGGCCGGTGCCGGCGCCCGATGTTTGCGGTCGCGGCGCTTCTCGGAGTCGCGCTTGGCCTGCGCGTCGATCTTCTCGAATGCCGCCGCCATCGCCGCGCGAGGATCCGCCGTCTCCTCCTGCGCCTTCCAACGCCGGCGCCGGTGCGTCGCGATCACCTCGGCCTCGAAACGGTGCTTCTCCTGCGAAAGGACGACGCGCACGCGCGCCGGCCCACCGAGATGACGCTCCAGCCGATCCGTCCGCTCCTGCGCGAGCTCCAACAGGGAGGAAGTGACCTGGACGTTGCGGCCCCGGCACTCGACGGCCATGGCTTCTCCTTCCGTCAAAAGCTTTGCTTCCGTTGCGAAGACGAGGGGATCCGCAGCTCTTCACGGTACTTGGCCACGGTGCGGCGCGCGATCTGGATTCCCTCGGCGCGCAGCACCTGCATGATCCGCGCGTCCGAGTGCGGACGGCGCACGTCCTCGTCCGCGATGATTTTCGAGATCTTGTTCTTGATCGAAAGCGAGGAGACGTCATCGCCGGTGGACGAGTCGATTCCGCTGTGGAAGAAATACTTCATCGGGAAGAGTCCGCGCGGCGTGTGGATGTACTTGTTCGACACCACGCGCGACACCGTGGATTCGTGCATCCCGATGTCGTTCGCCACATCCCGCAGCACCAGCGGGCGCAGGTGCTCGATGCCGTGGTCGAGGAAGGCGCGCTGGTGGCGCACGATCGAGTCGGCCACCTTGTAGATCGTGCGCTGCCGCTGGTCGAGGCTCTTGATGAGCCAGATCGCCGAACGCATCTTGTCCTTGAGATAAGTCGCCGCCTCGGCGCCGATCGCCCCGTTGCCGCCGCGCAGCATCCGCCGGTAGGCGGCGGAGATGCGGAGCTTCGGCAGGCCGTCCTCGTTCAGCTGGATGACGTACTCGTCACCGATCTTGCGGACCGCGACGTCGGGCTCGACGTAGATCGTCCGTTCCGTCGAGTACTTGCGGCCGGGCTTGGGCTCCAGGTTCTTGATGATCTCGACGACGGCCTGGAGCTGCGACATTCCGACGCCGAGCGTCCGCGCGAGGGGCGCGAACTGCCGGTTCAGGAACTCGGGCCAGTGCTCGGTGATGATCCGCTCGATGAGCGGGTTCTCGATCCCGAGGGCGCGGATCTGGAGCATGAGACAGTCGGGAAGGTCCCAGGCGCCGACGCCGGACGGATCGAAGGAACGCAGGAGCGCGAGGGCCGCCTCCGTTTCCGTCTCGTCGGTATAGCCGGCCGAGCGGATCTCGTCGCGCGTGACGCGCAGGTACCCGTCCTCGTCGAGGTTGCCGATCAGGTACGTCGCGATCTCGCGGACGGCCGGCGCGGCGTCGGCGAGGGAGAGCTGCCAGTTGAGGTATTCGGGCAGCCCCGGCGCGCTCGAGAGCGTGTTCTCGAGAGGGACCGCCTCGCTGGCTTCGTACTGGCGCGGGTTGTACGCGCTGTCGAGGTAGTCCTCGAAATAGGAATCGAAGTCGATCTCGTCGAACGAGTCGCGCTCCTTCGGTTCCGGCGCGGCCTCGGCGGGGCCGGGTGTGGTCGCGGGAGCGGCCTCGGGGGCCGCGTCGCGAGTCTCCTCGGGAGCCGGCGCCTCTTCCTGCTCCTCCTCGAGGAGGGGGTTCTCGACCATCTCCTGAGTCAGGACCTCTTCGAGCTCGAGCTTCGACATCTGCAGCAGCTTGATGGCCTGCTGCAGCGACGGCGTCATGACGAGCCGCTGCGAGAGCTTGAGACTGAGCTTCTGTTCGAGGGCCATTTTTGACGGGAACGCCTACTTCAGCTGGAATGCCTCACCGAGATAGATCTTCTTGACGACGGCGTCGCTCGACAGGGCCTGGGGCGTGCCGGCCCGCAGGATCTGTCCATCGTGAATTATATAAGCGCGGTCCACGATGCTCAAAGTCTCGCGCACGTTGTGATCGGTGACCAGCACGCCGATTCCCGACGAGGCGAGGCGCCGCGCGATCGCCTGAATGTCGAGCACCGCGATCGGGTCGATTCCCGCAAAGGGCTCGTCGAGCAGGAGAAACGACGGTGAGAGGACGAGGCTGCGCGCGATCTCGACGCGTCGCCGCTCGCCCCCGGACAGGGTGAACGCGCGGTGCGAGCGGACGGCGCCGAGGCCGAACTCTTCCACCAGCTCGTCGGCGCGCTGCCGCCTTTCGACGGGCGTGAGGTCGAGGGTCTCGAGGATCGCGAGAAGATTCTGCTCGACGGTCATCTTCCGGAAGACCGACGGCTCCTGCGGCAGGTAGGAGATCCCCGCGCGTGCGCGGCGATACATCGGCAGATCGGTCAGGTCGCGATCGCCCAGGCGGACGGCGCCGCCGTCGGGCCGCACCAGGCCGACGACCATCGAGAAGGTGGTCGTCTTGCCGGCGCCGTTCGGGCCGAGCAGCCCCACGATCTCTCCGGCCGCGATCTCGAGCGAGACGCCGTTGACGACGGCGCGCCCTCCATAGGACTTCACGAGTCCGTCCGCGGCCAGCACGGGCCGCGCCGTCGGTTCGGCGGAAGTCATCGATCGGGACGTGTCGGGCGGATGGTCTGCGTCTCTCCGCCCGGGGGGGCGGTGATCTCGACCCTACGCCCCTGCTCGGTGATCGTCAAGATCGCGCCGGCCACGCGGCTGCCGTCCCGGTCGGTCGCGCGCGCGGGATTTCCCTCGAGAATCGTCCGGCCCTCGATCGGGAAGTCCGTCGCGTGGTCCGCCTCCGCCGTGCGTCCCGCCGCGGCGTCCGCCAGGCGAACGGCGCCGGTCAGGTCCACCTTCTGGACGCGACGGTCCGGGCCGAGGGTCACGGTGCCGGCACTCGCGTTCGCCCGCCGAGCTCCCTGCAGCGCCGAGACGTCTCCGTCGAGAGAAACCTCGCCGGACGGCGGCGCCTCGCCGCCCTTCGGCCCCTCGCGATAGATCAAGCGGCTCGCCAGGAGCACCGTCGGCGCCCGCTGCTCGGGCCGCTTCGCGGCGGCGTCCGGGGCGAGGACGGCGCGCGCCTGCCCGGTCGCGACGACCGACCGCTCCGCGTCGTTCAGCGTGATGTCCCGGCCGAAGAGCGACGAGGCGCCCTGCCAGAGCGCCGCTCCGCCCGAGAGTGTGGCGGTTCGCGCGCTCTGGTCGAACACCATGCGCTCGGCTTTCCCGAACGTCGGCTTGGACGGATCTCCGACGAGTGTCGCGTTGGCGCGGTCGTCCTTTGCGGGCGCCAGGACCGCGCGGACTCCCCCGCCCTCGGCGCGGATGAGGCGCGTCCGGTCGTCGATCTCGATCCGCGGCGCCGAGACCTTCGACCCGTCCTGCTCGACGACGGCCGAGGCGCGGGAGGTCCCCGTCAGCACCCAGGTGTTCTTGTCGGCGACCTGAACGGCGCGGTCGGCGCTGCCCGACCGGCCGGGTCCCCGGAGCTTCGCCTGGCCGGCGAGCGTCACGGCCGACACCTGCCCGTCCTCGCCGAAGGAGAGGTCCCCCGTGTCGGCGGTGGCCGTCTGCGCGCCGGACGTCACCTGGACCTGGCCGCGCGCCTTCGCCGTCACCGCCTTCCCGTTCGCAAACTGCAGCCCGATCGTCCGGGCCGTCACCCTTCGGTCGGGCTCCTCGGCCGAAGCCGGCGATCCCGTAAGCGTCAGGCTCGTCAGCGCGCCCTCGGCGTCGAAGAAGAACGCCGCGTCGTCGCCCGCGTAGGGCCGGCCCTCGCCCTTGCCGCCTGCCAGCCGCTCCGCGCCGACCACGCCGTGCACGGAGCCCATCGCGCGGGCCCACGCGAGACGCCCGCCGGGCTCCTCAGTCTTCAGAACGAGCCGATCGCTCGCGAGTTCGTCGCCCTGGCCGGAGGACGCGGTCACACCGCCGGAAAGCTCGATGACGCCCTCGTCCTTCGTGTAGAGCCCCGCCGCGGCGTGGAGCGACGAAAGCGGGCCGCGCCCGGCGGTCCCGCCCGAGCCATCGACCGGGCCGTCGAGCGCCAGGACCTTCCGTTCGACGTCGAATCTCCCGGACCGCGCCTTGAGGTCGAAGCCGGCCTTGGAGAAATGCAAGGCCGACGGCATGTCGAGAGCGCGCGCGGCCGGTCGGAACACGACCTTCTCCGTCTCCGCGATGCTTCCCTTGTCGTCCCGCCAGCGGACGTTGCCCGAGAGCGCCGCGTCCCGCGAGCGGGAGTCGTACTCCGCCCGGTCCGATTCGACGGTGACGGGCTGTCCGTTTTCCGGGTAGAGGGTCAGCGTGACGTCCTCCCCGGCATACACGTCCGGGCCCACTCCCGTGGCGGCGGCCGCGCCTCCGAAGCCCGCGGTGGCCTTGGCCTGGATCCGGAAGAGGGGTTTTCCGCGGACCGACTCCGTGAAGTCGAATCCCGAAGAGAAAGCCGTCGGAGGGCCGGCGTCCCGCGGCGACGGAACGTGCGCCGCCGACGAGGCGGCGCGCGAGTGCAGGCGGCTGCCGGGATGGAACGAGAAGACGACGACGCCGAGGAAGACCACGCCGAAGCCGACGAGCAGGAGCTCGAGCCCGCGCCGTTTCACGCGCGGGTGCTCCCGGCGAGAGCCGGCAACTCCACGGCGGAGACGGGTTGTCCGGCGGGGCGCGCCGCGACGATCTCGGCTTCGACGCCGCCCGCGCGGCGCCGCTGCAGCCGATAGAGAATCGCGAGCCGCCGGCCGGGCCGGGCGAGCGGCCCGACCGACTCGGGCGACCAGCAGAGGCACGGGAGCGACGGGCCCCGCCGCCGGAGACGGCCGCGGAAACCGTGCTCCCCGAGCGGCGACGGCTCGCCCTCGAACTCCGTCTCCGCACAGTGGAAGACCGGCCGCGGATTTCCCATCCCGTGCGGCGCGAGCGCCGAGATCTCGGCGAGGAGCTCCTCGGACACGTCCTCGAGCGCCAGGTCGAGATCGACCTCCTCGACCCGCTCGAGATGCTCGGGACGGAGCCGCGCGGCGAAGTGCGCGCGCGCGGCGTCGCGGAACGCTTCGAAGCGATCGGCCGGCAGGGCGCCGCCGACGGCCTGATCGTGCCCGCCGAACTCGGAGAAGAACGGCGCGAGTGCCTGGAGGGTGTCGTGCAACGGAACTCCGGGGATGCTCCGGCCGGATCCGACCGCCCGGTCTCCGTGGAAGCCAAAGAGGAGGGCCGGGCGGTGATATTCCCTGGCGAGGCGCGAGGCCGCGATGCCGAGCACGCCGCGGTGCCACGCAGGGTCCGCCTCCACGATGGCGGTGTCTCCCGGGCCCCCCGCCTTCTCGATCCGCGCGCGGGCCTCGGCGACGACGCGCCGCTCGATCGACTGGCGCTCGGCGTTGCGGCGGGAGAGCTCGCGGGCGATCTCGGCGGCGCGCCCGGCATGGCGCTCTTCGAAGAGCGACATCGCGAGCTCGGCGGTGTCCAGGCGTCCGGCGGCGTTCAAACGTGGCGCCATGCGGAAGGCCACGTCCTCGGAGTCGGGCGCCGCCGTCGGGGCGATGCCGCACTCGCCGAGGAGGGCGCGCAGGCCCGGCGCCCGCGCGGCGGAAAGCGCCGCCAGACCCGACGCGGCGATGATGCGGTTCTCCCCCGTCAGCGGAACGAGATCGGCGATCGTGCCGAGACAGGCGACGCGCAGGAGCGACTCGAGCGAGAGCGTGAAGCCGGCCCGCTCCGCGACGGCGAGCGCGAGCTTGAACGCGATGCCGCAAGCCGCGAGCTCTTTGTACGGATAGGTGCAGCCAGGTTGATGCGGGTTCACGACCACCGCGCCGTCCGGGAGCTGACTTCCCGCGAGATGATGGTCGGTGACGACGACCTCGACTCCCGCGGCGCGGGCGCACGCGACGCCCTCGAGAGCCGTCACGCCGCAGTCCACGGTGACGATGACGGCCGGCCGGTCGCGGTCGAGCACGCGCCGCACCGTCTCGGGCTTCAAGCCGTAGCCGTCCCGCAGGCGGTGCGGCAGGAAGGCCACGGCATCCGCGCCGGCGCGCCTCAGAGCGGCCCGCAGCTGAACGACCGCGGTCACGCCATCCACGTCGTAATCGCCGAAGACCACGATCCGCCGTCCCGCGGAGGACGCGCGCACGAGCACATCGACCGCCTCCGCCATCCCCTTCATGGCGAAAGGGTCGTGGAGCCGCGACGGGTCCGGCGCGAGGAACTCCACGGCTTCGGCCGCCGTCCGGACGCCTCGCCTCCAGAGGAGCGCGGAGAGCACCGGCGTCGCCTCCGAGGACCGCGAGGGTGGCCGCCTCGGCCGGCAACGGCGCGATCCGCCAGGATGTCATGGGAGCGAGGATGCCCAGGGCTCTGGGACGAATCGTGTCCGACCTCAGACGGCGCGCGTCTCGAAGCGCCCGAGAGCGCGGAACTTCCGGTAGCGGCGCTCGCGGCGCTCCTCGGGCGTCAGGTCGCCGCACTTCCTCGAGATGCCGGTCGATCGCCTCGCCCACCGCCGCCGCCGCGCCCGCGGGATCCGCGTGGGCGCCGCCCGGCGGCTCCGGGACGATCTCGTCGATCACCGCGAGCTCCGCCAGATCCGACGCCGTGAGCTTGAGGGCTTCCGCGGCTTCCTTCTTGCGGGACGCGTCCTTCCAGAGGATTGCCGCGCAGCCTTCCGGCGAGATGACGGAGTAGACCGAGTGCTCGAGCATGAGGACGCGATCGCCGACGCCGAGCGCGAGCGCTCCTCCCGATCCGCCCTCTCCGGTCACCGTCACGATGATCGGCACGTGGAAGGAGGCCATCTCGCGCAGGTTCACGGCGATCGCCTCGGCCTGGCCGCGCTCCTCGGCGTCGATGCCCGGGTAGGCGCCGGCCGTGTCGATGAAGGTGAGGATCGGCCGCCGGAATTTCTCCGCGAGGCTGCATGACGCGCAGCGCCTTGCGGTACCCCTCGGGCCGGGGCATGCCGAAGTTGCGCCGGACCTTCTCCTTGGTGTCGCGGCCCTTCTGGTGTCCGACGACCGCGACGGGCCGGCCCCGGAAGTTCGCGAAGCCCGCGACGATGGCCGGGTCGTCGGCGAACTCGCGGTCGCCGTGCAGCTCGGTGAAATCCGTCGTCAGAGCCTGGATGTAGTCGAGCGCATAGGGGCGCGCGGGATGCCGCGCGACGAGCGTCTTCTGCCAGGCGTCAGGTTGGCGTAGATCTCCCGCGAAAGCTTCTCGAGCTTCTCCCGGAGCTTCTCGACCTCCCGGCGGTGCGACGCGTCGTCGGGGAGCGCCGACAGCTCCTCGATCCGACGCCGCAGCTTCAGGATCGGCTCCTCGAAGTTGCCGTCCTCGGAGTTCATCCCGCGATTGTACCGGGCCGGCGGCGCGGCCTCACATCAGGTCCTGCGGGTCCACGTCGACGTCGATGCGCACGCCCGCCGGCGGGCGCTCGGGAATCGACGCCTCGAGTGCCGCGAGGATGCGCTTCCGGTCGCTGGCCCGCAGCAGGATCTGGAATCGCCAGCGCCCCTGCAACCGCTCGAGCGGCGCCGGCGCCGGGCCGGAGAGCAAGAGCTTCGATCCGTCGGAGCGCATGGCACGCCCGACGTCGGCCGCGGCGCTCTCGGCCCGTTCCCGGTCGGCCGAAGAGACGAGGACGGCCGCGAGCTCCGAGAACGGCGGATAGAAGAACGCGCGCCGGAACTCGAGCTCCTGCTGCAGCGAATCCGTCCACGTCGTGCGCCGCCGCGTGACGGATGGCCGGATGCTGCGGGTGGAAAGTCTGGATGTGCACGGTGCCCGGCCACGGCGCCACGGCCGGCCCGCCCCGCGACCTGCGCGAGGAGCTCGAAGGTCTTCTCGGAGGAACGGAAGTCCGGGAAGTTGAGAAGCGTGTCGGCCGAGAGAACGCCGACGGAGGTGACTCCGGGAAAGTCGTGGCCCTTGGCGACCATCTGCGTGCCGATCAGGCAGGAGGCGCGGCCGGAGGCAAACTCCTCGAGGACCGCGGCGTGCCCGCGGCGGCGCGCGGTGTCCCGGTCGAGCACCGCGTGAGTGACCGCCGGGAAGAGCGCCGCGAAGCGCTCGGCGACCCGCTCAGTACCGGCGCCGATCTCCTCGAGCAACGCGCCGCCGCACTCGGGACATCGCGCCGGACGCGGCGCGCGCTGGCCGCAGTAGTGGCAGACGAGCGATCTCCCGCGGTCGTGCACGGTGCGCGTCACACTGCACTGCGAACAACGGAAGTCGAAGCCGCAGTCGCGGCAAATGAGGAACGGAGCGTACCCGCGGCGCGGCTGGAGAAGGATGGCCTGCTCCCCCGCCGCGAAGACCCCGGCGGAGCCGTTCGACGAGAGGCGCCGAGAAAAGCGGCACGCCCTTCTCCTCCGGAAGCGCCTTCTCCCGCTTGAGATCCACGATCGCGACTTCCGGCAACGGGCGCGCCTCGACGCGCGCGCTCAGGCGAAGGAGGGTGAGCCGCCCCTCGCGAGCGGCGTGGTACGCCTCGAGCGACGGCGTGGCCGACCCGAAGAGGAGGGCCGCATCGCCCGCGCGGGCACGGATCGCCACGACTTCCCGGGCGTCGTAGCGCGGCGACTCGCGCTGCTTGTAGGACGCGTCGTGCTCCTCGTCGACGACGAAGAGTCCCGGATCGGCCACCGGCGCGAAGGCCGCCGAACGAGGCCCGATCACGACCTTCGCCTCTCCACCCGCGACGCGCTCCCAGGCGAGGCCGCGCTCGCGTTCGGAGAGTGCCGAGTGCAGGACCGCCGCCCGCGGCCCGAACCGGTGCTGGAGCCGGCGCGCGAAGACCGGCGTCAGCGCGATCTCCGGAACGAGCCAGATCGCGCCCCGTCCTGCCTCGAGCGCCGCGGCGATCCCCTGCAGATAGACCTCGGTCTTGCCGCTCCCCGTGACTCCCTGGAGGAGCGCCGCGAGGTACCGGCGCGAGCGGATGGCGTCGCAGATCGCCCGCGCGGATTCCTCTTGTTCGGCCGTGAGGCGAATCGACGGCGGCCCGGCGATCGCCGCAGCGGCGATCCCGCCATCTTCCGCGCGCCGCTGCTCGAACGAGAGGAGAAGGCCCTTCGCCTCCATCGCGCGCAGGACCGAGTTGGCGATCCCGGTCTCGGCGCGGATCTCCGATGCCGTGGCGGGCCGGCCGAGCGCCAGAAGATAAGCGAGCGCGTCGGCGCTCCGGCGGCTGCGCCCGAGAAGCCGCGCCCGATCCTCCGCGTCCCGCGGAACGGGAGCGAAGGCGCGCTCGAACCGGCGCCGTCGTTCCCCCGCCGCGGCGACGGGACGGATCCAGCCGCGCTGCTCGAGTGCCCGCAGGGTCTCCTGCCGGCCCTTCGATCGGAAGGTCGGTCACGCGAACGGCGTCGCCGTCCGCGAGTCGTTCCAGGATCCGGCGCTCGGCGCCCTCGCCGCGAGCGAGCGCCCCGCGCTCGGTGATGCGGTATCGCACGGCGCCGGCCGCGGGCAGCCGCGCGGGAAGCGCGCTCTTCAAGACCTCCCCGGTCGACGCGAAGAATCGCTCGGCGACGCGCGCGGCGGTCGCCAGGAGCTCCGGCGGAGCACACGGGCTCGAGATCGAGCGCCGCGAGGATCTCGCGCGTGGCCTTGCCGTTCTCCTCCGGCGCCGGCCCCATCACGACGCCCGTCAGGGCGCGCTCCGCGAACGGGACGCGGACCCGAACGCCGGGTTTCAGCGGCTCGAGCGCCGGCCGGAACGCGATAGGAGAACTCGCGCCGGATCGGCAGCGGCAGCGCCACGCGGACCGCTCGCGGCGGGGCGGGGCCGGAATTCGGCGAATCGATGGGAAGGATCCTACGTCCTCGAGAGGTCCGGCGTCTCGGCGTCGGGCTCGTCGTCGCGCACGAACACGTAGGAGCGGCGCGCCGGGTCCCAGCGATAGCGGCGCGTCGTGTCGTCGTCCAGATCCGGCGTGATCACGACGGCGTCCCGGTCGATCGCGAGGTCCCCGGCCGCGAGCGTGATGTCGCGCTCGAGGAACGTCTCCGGCCCGAAGGAAACACCGCCGGCCGCATCCTCCTGGCCCGCGAAGACGACGATCGAGAACCATGGAGTCGCGGGAGACGAGTCCCGCCGGACGAACGCCATGACGAAATCGAGGATGCCGTCGTCGTTCAGGTCGCCGCGCACGAAATAAGGGTTGTAGACGCCGTAGAGGTGGCGCATGTCTCCTTCGCCGGACGTGTCGCGCCGGTCCCCGTCGCCCGGCGGACGCAGCTCGGGGTGCCGCGCGAGGAACGCCTCGACGGCGTGCCGTTCCGCCGGCCGGAGCCCGAGACGCTCCGGGATCGCGGCGGCGGGAGGGACCGAGGTCGGCGCGGGAGTCGTCGCGGGCGTGAGCGCGGCGGCAGGAGACGGCGACGGTGGAGGCGGCGGTGCCGGGCGCCGGCAGGCCGCCGCCGCGAGGAGGATCGCGAGGTGCACAGTCCGGCACGCGGTTCGACCCCGGGCCGGCGCCGGCGCGATTTCGAGAGGACGTTGCATCGATTCTTCGCCGCGGGCGGACCGGCGCGTGCCGGCTCCGATGCGACTCCGCGATTCTAGCAAGCGCGCGCTCGGCGGGAGCGCGGCTCCGATCTGCTAATGTTTCCCGACGCGCCCGCGACGGGAGGATTCCTGCGAGAAGAGAAGGACAGCCTCGGGGTCCGGCAGATTCCGGACGACGCCTACTGGGGCGCACAAACGTCCCGCGCCATCGAGAACTACCCGATATCCGGCGAGCGGGCGCACCCGGAGATGGTCCGGGCGTACGCACGCATCAAGAAGGCCGGCGCGCAGGCCAACGGCGAGCTGAGCGGCCTGGCCGCGGACAAGGCGCGTGCGATCGTTGCAAGCCTGCGACGAGATCCTGGCGGGCAAGCTCGCGGACCAGTTCGTCGTGGACGTCTACCAGGCGGGCGCGGGCACGTCGTTTCACATGAACGTCAACGAGGTCGTCGGCGGGCCGCGCGGCGGAGATTCTCGGCAGGCCGCGCGGCGACCGGTCGGCCGTCAACCCCAATGACGACGTCAACCTCGGCCAGTCGACGAACGACACCTTCCCGACGGCCCTCCACCTTGCCGCGATCGCCGTGGGGCGGCCGCTCGTGGCCGAGAAGTCGGGCGGCTGGCCGCGTCCTTCGCCCGAAAGGGCGAGGAGTTCGCCGGCATCGTGAAGTCGGGCCGGACGCATCTCATGGACGCCGTGCCGGTCACGCTCGGCCAGGAGTTCCGCGCGTTCTCGACGGCGGTCTTCCGGCGCATCGGCCGCGCTGTCGGCGCGCCCTCGACGGCCTGCCGGGAGCTCGCGCTCGGGGGAACGGCGGCCGGCACGGGGCTGAACACGCCGCGCCGGGTTTCCGCGAGCAGGCGATCGCGCTGCTCTCGCAAGCCGACCGGCGAGGCCTTCACGCCCGCCGCCGATCCGCGGGAGGCGCTGCAGAGCCGCGCGGCCGCCGGCGACTACTCCTCGGCGCTCCGGGCGTTCGCGCTCGAGCTCGGCCGGATCGCCAACGACCTGCGGCTGCTCGCGTCGGGTCCCGCGACCGGGCTCGACGAGATCCGGCTGCCGCCCGTGCAGCCCGGCTCCTCGATCATGCCGGGAAAAGTGAACCCTTCGCTCCTCGAATGCCTGAACATGCTCTGTTCCAGATCGTCGGTTTCGATACCGCGAACCAGCTGGCGGTGGGCGGCGGACAGCTCGACCTCAACGTCATGATGCCGCTCCTCGCCTACAACCTGACGCGCGGGCCGCAGCTGCTCCTCAATTTCCTCCCGGTCGTCCGCGCGCGCTGCGTCGACGGGATCACCGCCAATCGGGAGAAGTGCCGCGCACTACCTCGAGCAGTCGCCGTCGGTCGTGACCGCGCTGACGCCGAAGATCGGCTACGCGAAAGCGGCGGAGGTCTTCAAGGAAGCCGTCGCCCGCGGCGTTCGCGTGCGGCGACGTCCTGCTCGAGAAGAAGGTCGTCACCGAGGAGGAGCTCGAAGGCGGCGCATGACGCCCGAGGCGCTCCTCGGTCCCCTCGACTGAGAGACAATGCGGAGAAACGATTCATTCTTTCCGCGCGGCCGCGCCCGGCGCTCCGCGCCTAAGGAGGACGGATGTTGAGCTGGCCTCAGGACTTTCCGACCAATTTTCAGTTTCTGCTCCGCTGGTTTCATTTCCTCGGCGGGGATCACGTGGATCGGCATGCTGTATTTCTTCAACCTCGTCAACGTGCACGTTCCAGAAGGAGCTCGATGCGGCGATCAAGGGCAAGGTCAACCTCAACCTGCAGCCCAAGGGCGCTCTGGTGGTTCCGCTGGGGCGCCGTGTGGACCTGGGTCGACGGGCTTCACGTACTGCATCCTCATCCTCGAGACCGAGCCGCCGGGACACAAGCCGATCGCTGCTCTTCCTCGTGGGCTGGGGCGTGGCCTTCACGATCCTCGCGGTCCTCTACCGGATGGCGGTCGACGGCGGGCCGCTGAAGGACGGCCGCGTGCTCGCGGCCGTGATCGCCGTCGTGCTGATCGTCGTCTCGTGGGTGGTGGCCTCGATGAGCCGGCGACTGGGGATCGAGCACGCGAGCGATCTCGATCCTCGTGGGCGGCGGCTTCGGCACGATCATGTTCATGAACGTCTGGATGATCATCTGGCCGCTCCAGAAGAAGATCCTCGCCGCGACGAAGGCGACGGCCGAGACGGGCGCGCCGGCCCCGCCGGATCAGCCGCTCTGGGCGCGGCGAGCGTTCCTCGCCTCGCGCACCAACACGTGGCTGTCGGTTCCGATGCTCTTCTTCATGGGCGCGGCGAGCCACTTCCCGATCTTCAGTGTCATCGCCAAGTAGATCTTGCGTGGCGGCAACGGGGCGGCCTTCGGGCCGCCCTTCTCATTCGCGCGAGGGCCCGGCGAGATAGTCGCGGACCTTTTTCATGTCCTCCCAGACGTCCTTCTTGCGCTCGGGCGATCGCAGCAGGAACGCCGGATGAAACGTCGGCATGACGCGCACGCCGCGCGCCGTCTGCCAGCGGCCGCGCAGGCGGCCGATCGGCTCGTCGGTGCCCAGCACGGCTTGCGCCGCGAACGTTCCGAGCGTGACGACGACGCGCGGCGAGATCAGGCGGATCTGCTCCTCGAGAAACGGGAGGCAGGAGGCTACCTCGTCGGCTTCCGGATTGCGGTTGTTGGGAGGGCGGCAGTTGTGCACGACGCCGGCACTCGTCGCGAAGTTGTGGGTCTCCTCGACGTCGAGGCAGTAAAGGATCTCGTCCCGCCGACGGCGCTCGGTAACGTCTTCGACCGCCGCCTCGTCATAAACAGTTTGAAGCTCCCCATGGAACGCACGCGCGCGGACGCTCGCGCCACCGCCGCCGGCGGCGGCAATCGACAGGGCCGGGATGCCGCGCTCGCGGACCGCAATCCCCGGAAATCCGACGGCGACTCGATGGCCGGCCGCGAGCTTCTCGGCCGCGACGTATCCGTGCTCGGTGAGCACCTCGTGATCTCCGGTCAGGGTGATCCCGGCGCCGCGTCCGTGCGACCGGAGCGACAGCCGGACCACACGGCGTCCGGCGCGCGGGCTCGCGTGCCAGCCGATGACACGGCGAGGCACGACGCGTCCGGCGGAGTCCACCGACATCACGAGACCGCCGTACCGGCGGTACACCAGGCGGCGAAGCGGATGCCAGGTCCCGTCTCCCAGGCGCACCGGCGTGTCCCCCGCGAGGCACTTGAGCACGTTCGCGATGAAGACGTCCTCGCGCTTGCGCCCCATCGCCTCGATGATCTTGGTCAGGAGCTGTCCCGCTTTCCCCACGAACGCGAGCCCCTGCTCGTCCTCGTCGCGTCCCGGGGCCTCGCCGACGAACATGAGCTGCGCGTGCGCGCTGCCCTGTCCGAAGACGATGTTCGTCCGCGTCTTGGAGAGCTTGCATCGCGGACAGCCCTCGAGGAAGCGGTGGAGGCTCGGAAGGTCCGGCATCGAGCCGGGAAGGGCCGCCGGTTCGGCCGCCGCGGTCCGATCGAGATAGACCTCGGTCACTCCCAGATCGCGAAAGAATTCCAGCTGGTCTCGGGTCGAGCCGTCGCCCATCGGCGGCAGTCTATCGCCGGGCCGGCGGCCGTCCCGCGGCGAGGATCCTGCGAGTGGTGACGCGGCGAAGCGTGGAGCGGGCACGCACGCACTACCAGGACGTGACGGTCGTCGAGAGCTACGACTCGTGGCGCTACGAGGCGCGGCGCGGCCGGCGGCGCAACGCCCGGGACCTGGAGGCGATCGGCCGCGCGCTCGACGAGGCGGCGCGCCGGGGTCATCCGGTGCGGACGGCGCTCGATCTTCCCTGCGGGACGGGCCGGCTGGTGCCGTTCTTTCGCGACCGCGCCATCCGGGGATTCGGCGCCGACATCTCCCTCGCGATGATGAGCCACGCGCGGCGCAAGCACGGGTCCGCCCTCCCGGTGCTGCGCTGCGAGGCGAGTGCGATCCCGCTTCCCGATGCGTCGGTGGACGCGGTGCTCGCGATTCGCTTCTTCTTCCATCTCGACCATCCCACCCGTCTGGAAGTGCTTCGGGAGATGCGTCGGGTCTCCCGGCGGTGGCTCGTGCTCGATTTTCGGCACCGCTACAACCTGCGGTGGCTGAGCTGGAGAGTCCGCCGCCGGCTGGGCCTGATGCGCGAGATCCCGCACCGATTCACGCGCGAGGGGCTGGACGAGGAGCTGCGGCAAGCCGGCCTTCGCCTGATCTCCGCCGCGTCCTCGCGGCGCTACTTCGGGTGGCTGTCGGACAAGTGGATCGTGCTGGCCGAAAAGCGGGAGGCCTGATCCCGGACGGCGCGGAAAGCGTCCCAGATTCGGTCGGCGATCTCGCGCTTGGGCGCGCGGCCGACCGTCTGGCGGCCGCCGTCGCGCGCGAGCAGCAGCACCTCGTTCTCCTCGGCGTCGAAGCCGATCCCCGGGCGGCCGACGTCGTTGACAACGATGAGGTCCGCGCCCTTCGCCTCCATCTTCCGGCGGCCGCGGGTCTCGAGGTCGCTCGTCTCCGCCGCGAACGCGACCACGACCTGGCCGCGTTTGAGCGGCCGCAGGCTCGCGAGGAGGTCGCGGCCCGGCGCAAGGTCCAGATGGACGGGCCCGGCGTCGCGGTGCAGCCGCTCGGCGCTCGCCTGGGGAATGAAGTCGGCGACGGCCGCGGCCATGACGAGGCCGTCGCAGTCGGGAAACTCCTCGAGGAGGAGGGCGTGGAGCTCGTCGGCCGTCTCGAAACGCCGGGTGCGAAGGCCCTCGGGCTCGGGCAGAGACGCCGGGCCGAGCAGCAGGGTGACCCGGGCGCCCCGGTCGCGGGCCGCCTCGGCCAGGGCGAGCCCCATCTTCCCGCTGGAACGGTTCGAGACGAATCGGATCGGATCGAGGGGCTCGCGTGTCGGTCCCGCCGTGACGAGAAGCTTCAATCCCTCCAGATCACGACGGCCTTCGGCGAGACGCAGGATCTGTTCGACGATCGTCTCCGGCTCGGCCATGCGCCCGGTGCCCACGTGACCCGATGCGAGCGGTCCCGATTCCGGGCCGACGATCCGGGCGCCCCGGGAGCGGAGGGTCTCGACGTTGCGACGCACGGCCTCGTGCTCCCACATCCGCGTCTCCATCGCCGGGGCGAGCAGCACAGGGCCGTGATGCGCGAGGAAATACGTCGAAAGGAAGTCGTCGGCGAGGCCGTTCGCGAGCTTGGCGAGCGTGTGCGCCGTGGCGGGCGCAACTGCCACGACGTCCGCCCAGTCCGCGAGGGCGACGTGGTCCACCGTCGGGCGGGTCCCGTCTCCCCAGACCTCCGTGTAGACCTCGCGGCCCGACAGGACCGCGAAGGTGAGCGGCGACACGAAGTTCCGGGCGCCGCGGGTGAGCGCGACCTGGACCTCGGCTCCGCGCTTGATCAGGCCCCGCGTCACCTCGGCCGCCTTGTAGGCGGCAATGCCTCCGGAGACGCCGAGGACCACGCGGCGGGCGCGCGACATTGGCGATAGGGAGGGCCCGAAGACCGGGCCGGCTACTCCGAGACGGCCGCTTCCTCGGCCTCGGCCGTCGCGGTTTCCTCTTCGTCGCCGCCCTCTCCGGGCAGCTCGAGCACTCCGCCCTCCTCGCCATAGTCCCAGCGGATACGGTTCTCTTCGAACTCCTGGGCGGCGAGCTTCGTCGGCTTCTGCGGCCGGTCCGTCTCGAGCTTGGGCCTCGCGCCCCGCATCAGCTGCTCCGCGCGACGCGCCACGAGCAGCACGAGACGAAACTTGCTGTCGACACCATCCGGCATCTTCTGAATCATTCCCTCTCCTCGCTCTTTATCGAAATTCTCGGCGAAGCCTTTCCAGACGCTCCGCCTGGCGCAGCGGCACGAGGCGCCGCGCCCGAACGATCGATTGTAGCTCAAGAGTGGCCCGGTCGAGGTCGTCATTTACGATAACGTATTCAAAAGACGGGGCTTCCACGATCTCGCGCGCGGCGTTGATGAGGCGCTTGCGGATTGCCTCCGGGCCGTCGAGGCCGCGCGACAGGAGCCGCCGCTCGAGCTCCCCGGGAGACGAGGGGACGATGAAAATCGAAACGGACTCCGGATAGACCCGGCGGACGTCCCGGGCGCCCTGGACGTCGATGTCCAGAACGACGTCCTCGCCCGCGGCCAGGCGCGGGAGCACCTCGGCCCGGGAGGTCCCGTAGATGTTGTCGTGCACCTCGTTGTGCTCGAGGAATTCGTCGCGCTGCACCATCCGCTGGAACTCCTCGACGCCGATGAAGTGGTATTCGCGGCCGTTCTGTTCGCCCGCTCGCATCGGGCGCGTCGTGTGCGAGACGGAGAAGTGCAGCGGCGCGCCCGGCGGCTCTTCGAGGAGTCGCCGGATGAGGGTCGTCTTGCCGCCGCCGGAGGGCGAGGAGACGATGAAGAGGTCGCCCCGCGGTACCCCGGTCATTCGACGTTCTGGACCTGTTCCCGGATCTTTTCGGTCTCCGACTTCATCTCGAGCACGTCGCGCGCGAGGTCTCGATCCCGCGCCTTCGAGCCCAGGGTGTTGATCTCGCGCAGAATCTCCTGAGACAGGAACTCGAGCTTCTTGCCGACCGGGCCGGCATCGGCGTCGAGCAGCTCGCGAAACTGGGCGAGGTGTCCGGTCAGTCGCGCGAGCTCCTCGGCGACGTCGGAGCGCTCGGCGGCGATCGCGGCCTCCTGCTCCAGCCGGCCGGCATCGAGCGGCAGATCCGCGAAGAGCGTCTTCATGCGCTCCGACAGCGTCGTCGCGATCGCGCGGACGATCTCGTCGCGGCGCGCGGCGAGCGGCGCGAGGGCCGCCTCGAGCGCGCGTGATGCGCGCCCGCAGCTCCTCGGCCAGGCGGCGGCCCTCGGCCTCGCGCATCGCGACGACCGCGTCGGCCGCCTCCTCGCCGAGGCGCTCGGCGGCGGCGAGGGCGTCGGGACCGAAACCGTCGGACGGGCTCTCGACGGAGAAGAGCTGCGGGATCGTCAGGAGGTCGCGGGCCTGCAGCTCTCCGCGGATCGGGTATCGGGTCGACAGATCGGCCACCCGCGCCAGGAGGGAATCGAGCAGGCGTTCGTCCACGGAGATCGTCGGACCGGCGCCGCCGCCCGACCGCGTGAGGCGCAGGGTCGACCTCGACCTTCCCCCGGGCGAGCCGGCGCGCGAAGACCTGCCGCAGGATCGGGCTCCAGGACGGACTCGGAGTCCCGGACGCGGACGGTCAGGTCGAGGAACCGGTGGTTGATCGTGCGCGCCGTCAGCTCGGCGGTCCAGTCCGGCCCCACGGGCGCCGCGCGGCGCGGCCGAATCCCGTCATGCTCCGGAGCGTCACGGCGCCGCCGCTCCCACGGGAGGCGCCGCTGCGTCGGCCTCGGAGAAGAACTGCATGTCGTGCAGCCTGCGGTACAGCGCCGGGGCGAGTCAAGAGCTCGGCGTGCGTGCCGGTCTCCGACGATCCGGCCCGCCTCGAGGACGATGATCCGGTCCGCGCGGCGCACGGTCGAGAGTCGGTGGGCGATGACGAGCGTCGTGCGCCCCGCCATGAGGTTGCGAGACGGCCCGCGCGACGAGCGCTTCGGACTCCACGTCGAGCTGCGACGTCGCCTCGTCGAGGATCAGGATCGGCGCGTCCTTGTAGAGCGCGCGTGCGATCGCGAGGCGCTGTCGTTGCCCTCCGGACAGGCGGGCGGCGCCCTCCCCGACCGGCGTGTCGTAGCCCTGCGGCAGCTGCTCCAGGAACTCGTCGGCGCAGGCCGCCCGGGCCGCGGCGCGCACGCGCTCCGCCGGTGCGTCCGGCTCGCCGTAGGCGATGTTCTCGCCGGCCGTCGCATCGAAGAGGATCGTGTCCTGCGTGACGAGTCCGATCTGGCGCCGCAGCGACGCGAGCGTCGCGTCGCGCAGGTCCACGCCGTCCCAGAGTGATGCGGCCCTCCGTCGGGTCGTAGAGCCGCGGCAGGAGATTGACGAGCGAGGTCTTGCCGGCGCCCGACGGTCCGACGATCGCGACGGTCTCGCCGCGGCGGATCTCGAGGTCGAGGTCCCGGACAGAACGGCATCCTCTCCGTAACGGAAGGAGACGCCCTCGTAGCGGATCGCCTGCGCGAAGCGGTGCGAGGTCCCGGGCGCCGGGCTTCTCGACGATCTCGTTCTCCGCGTCGATGAGCTCGAAGATCCGCGAGGCCGACGACAGAGCGAACTGCAGCGCCAGGTTCGTCCGCGTGACGTCTTTGAGGGGCTTGTAGAGCATGAGCACGGCCGCCAGAAACGAGAGCAGCTCCCCCACCGTCATCCGGCCCTGGTGGATCTGACCGGCGGCGTAGACGAAGACCGCGGCGAGGCCGAGGCCGGCGAGGATCTCCATGAGGGGCGAGTTGAGGGCCTGGATTCGGACGGTCCGCAGACTCACGCGGAAGTACCGGTCGTTGGCCTCGCGCAGGCGCTCGCGCCTCGAAGTTCTCCATTCCGTAGGTCTTGATGACGCGGTTTCCCTTCAGAACGCTCGGACAGACGCGTGCCCATCTCGCCGATGCGCTCGCGCGAACTGATCGCGGTGCGCCGCAGCCGCCGGGCGTTCTCGACGATCGAGACGAGGATGACGGGCGTCACGACGAAGACCACGAACGAGAGGCGGGCGTTCAGCGAGAAGACATAGGCGAGCACGAACACGATCGTCAGGGCGCCCTGAGCGAAATCGGCCAGCCGGCTCCCGAACGCGAGCTGGATCTGCTCGACGTCCGTGAGGAGACGGCTCATCAGGTCGCCCGTCGACGCGCGCGCGTAGAAGCGGCTCGACTGGCGGATCAGCCGTTCGCAGGCGTCGCTGCGCAGATCGCGAACCATGCCGAGGCCGATGCCGTTGAGCTCGTACTCGGAGAATAGGACAGACCGTTCTTGACCAGGAGCGCCGCGCAGAGCAGCAGCGGCACGACGAAGTGGGTCGGGATTCCGGCCGCGGCGGCGGCCGCCATGGCGCGCGCGTACCCGCTCTCGAGCCAGCGCAGCAGCGGCGCCGCGCGGCCGGAGGCGGAGCCCTTGACGCCCGGTGAGCGAGGCCGCGGTCCCGGCGCCGAGCGTGTCGTCGATGACCTTGTTGAAGAGGAACAGGAGCAGGACCGTCGCGAGCGAAACGACCGCCATCGCCAGAAGCGCCGTCAGGGCGCGCCCGCGATAGCGCGAGAAGTAGCCGAACAGCGCGCGCGAGACGGCCGGCCGGAGGAGGCCGGACTCCCGGCTCCTCATCGGCCGGCGGCGCGCGCGGACACGCGCCCTCCGCCCTCGATCACCTCGAGCACCGCGTCCGCCGCGCGATCGCTCGCGCCGGGCGGTCCGAGCTCGCGGGCTACGCGCTCGAGACCGCGCACCATCGTCCGACGGCGTTCGGCGACGTCGAGCAGGACGTGGGCCTCCCGGCACAGCGCCTCGGGTGTCAGCCGGTCCTGGAGGACTCCGGGAACGACGGCCTCCTGCGCCACGATGTTGACGAGGGAAATCCACGGCACGCGCACGAGCGCGCTTCCGATCGCGAAGCTCGAGCGGGACGTCCGGTAGACGACGACCATCGGCGTGCCGCAGAGCGCGGCCTCGAGGGTCGCGGTGCCCGAGGCGACGAACGCGAGATCCGCCGATGCCACGAGGCGATGGGTGCCCGGTCCGGCCAGGCGAACGCCGGCCTCCGCGGCTCCCGGGTACAGGTCCGCTTCCAGGCCGGGAGCCGCGAGACGAACGCTTCGACTCCCCGCCGCGCGCGAAGCGATGCCGCCGCGTCGCGCATCGGGGGCCAGTGGCGCGCGCACCTCGGACCGCCGGCTTCCGGGCAGAAGGACCAGACGAGGCCCGGTCTTCGGAGGCGGCTCCGGCTCGTTCGCCAGCGCCTCCTGAACGTCGTCCACGACCGGGTGACCCGTGCACACCGCGTCCGCCCCGTAACGTTCGTAGACGGCCGTCTCGAAGGGGAACAGCGTCAGGATGCGGCGCGCGCGCTCGGCGATGACGCGGGCCCGGCCGGGACGCCAGGCCCAGACCTGCGGGCTGACGTAGTAGATGAGCGGGACGCCCTCCCGTCGCAGGCGGCGCGCGAGCGCGGCGTGGAAGTCCGGGAAATCGATGAGCACCGCGCCTCGGGACGCCGGCGGGCGGCCGCGGCCCGCAGAGCCGACAGCGCGCGCAGGACCGACGGAAGCCGTTCGAGCACTTCGGCGAATCCCATGACCGAAAGGTCCTCGGCGCGCGCGAGCCGCTCCAGTCCCGCGGCCGCCAGGCGACCGCCTCCCATTCCGAACGCCGTCAACGAGGGTTTTCGGCGGCGAAGGGCCGCGAGCAGACGCGCGCCGTGAAGGTCTCCCGACGCCTCCCCGGCCGAGATCAGAAGGTTCAAGATGCCGCCACGACCACCTTTCGGTCCGAAAGCGAGGGGCGCCTCGTGCCCCTCAGCTCGGGAACGGATACATCAACCAGGCGACCGCGAGACCTCCTCCCATCAGGCACGCGACGAGGATTCCGAAAAGCTTCCATCGTTCGCGCCGACCGTCGCGCCAGAGCAGCGCGAAGAAGGCGGATACCAGAAGCGCATAGGCGGTCATGATCAGGAAGTGGTCCGCCGGAAGGAGCGCGGCGATCATTTCTTCTTCCCCGTCGCAATGTCCCAGGCGTCGAGCATGAGGAGCAGGTTCATCAGGCCGGCCGTCAGGATGAACGCGCAGCCGTATTCGTAGGTCGGCGCGAGAACCGTACCGCCGACGTTCGCGGAGAAGGGTCCGCGCCGCGATATTGAGAATGCCCGCGCCGTACACGGCGAACGTCGCAAGGATCGTAAGCGGCTGTCCCTGCTCCACCGTGTAGAGGCGTCCCTCGAAGGAGAGGCCCAGCACGAAGCAGACCGTCACGATCGATCGCGAAGAGGAGCCCGGTCCGGCGCCGGCCGAGATAATAGTGGCCGAGGCCCGGAACGATCCAGGCGAGGAGAGCCGCCGTGGCGGCCCGGCCCCGCGGGACGGCGGATTCGCTCAAGCCGCCGCGCCGGCGAAGGCGGCGCTCGAGCCGCCGGCGGGTCTCCCGGAGCTCCTCGGGGACGATCCGGACGTCTCCGGTGACGGTCATGAAATTCGTGTCGCCTTTCCAGCGGGGAACGACGTGAACGTGGTAGTGGTCCGCGACGCCGGCGCCGGCGGCCGACCCGAAGTTGATGCCGACGTTCATCCCGTCGGTCCGGTAGGTCTCGACGAGGACGCGCTCCGCCGCGCCACTGTCGAGATGAGCTCCTGCAGCGTCTCGCGATCCGACGTCGACAGCCGGCCACATGCCGGTAGGGGCGACCATCACGTGTCCGTTCGCGTAGGGATATCGGTTCAGGATCACGAAAACGCGCCGGCCCCGCAGCACGAGGAGCGACCTTCGTCGCTCTTCGAGGCCACGGCCTCGCAGAAGATGCAGCCTTTCGACTTGTCGGACACCAGATACTCGTACCGCCAGGGCGCGAACAGGACTTCGGGCATCGGGTCGCGGCCGCTCAGCGCTCAGCGGTTGATCAGCTCCTTCAGTTCCTTCCCGGGCTTGAAGTACGGGATCTTCTTGGCGGGAACGTCGACCTTGACGCCCGTTTTCGGGTTGCGTCCCATCCGCGCGCCGCGCTCGCGAAGCCGAAAGGAACCGAAGCCGCGGAGCTCGATCTTCTGGCCGCCTTGAGCGAACGCACGATGGCGTCGAAGACGGTGTCGACGATGGCCTCCGCCTGCTTCTTCGTCAGGTCGGTCGCGACGGCGACCCGCTCGATCAGTTCCGCCTTCGTCATATCGGTCCTCGCTGAAAGCCGGTTCGCTCCGGGCCGTCCCGGTACTCCCTGACGCTTCCGTGGAAGGATCGTCCGCCTTCTTGCGGGTGCGCTTCTTCTTGGCCGGAGCCGCCTCGGCCGCCGCCTCGACAGGCGCCGCGGCATCGGAGGCCGCCGCGGCCGGAGCCGCCTCCGCGGTGTCGGGCGCTGCCGCCGGAGTCTCGGCCGCGGGGCCGCCCTCGAGATTCAGGCCGGACAAGCCGACCTTCATCTCGGCGTCTTCGATGCGGAGGATTCGCGCCTTGATCGTGTCGCCCTCGTGGTAGTGGTCGGTGCGGCTTGCCGCCGCGCGGGACCGGGGTCTCGGAGACATGCATGAGCCCCTCGACGAGGCCGTCGATCTGCACGAAGACGCCGAAGTCCGCCACTCGCGAGACGACGCCTTCCACGACGTCGCCAGGCTGATGCTTGCTGCGGAAGGTCTGCCAATCGTTCGGCTGGAATTCCTTGATCGAGAGCGAGATCCGCCGGTTCTCCTGGTCGATCGACGTGATGATCGCCTCGACGTCGTCGCCCTTCTTGAGCACCTCGGACGGATGCTTGACCCGCTTGGTCCACGACATGTCGGAGACGTGCACCAGGCCGTCGATGCCCTCCTCGAGCTCGACGAACGCGCCGAAGTCGGTGAGATTGCGCACCTTGCCCGAAACGCGGCTGCCGACGGAGTACTTCTCGAGCACGCTGTCCCACGGATCCGGGAGCGTGTCCTTCAAGGAAAGGGAGATGCGGCGCGCGTCTCGGTTGACGTCGGAGACGACCGCCTCGACGGTGTCGCCGGGCGAAACGACCTTCGAAGGATTCTTGACCTTCTTCGACCAGGACATCTCCGACACGTGGACGAGCCCTTCGACGCCCTCTTCGAGCTCGACGAAGGCGCCGTAGTCCGTCACGTTCGTGACGCGGCCGGTCACGCGCGAGCCGGCGGGATATTTCTCGGGAACGTGCGACCAGGGATCTTCGGTCAGCTGTTTGGTGCCGAGCGAGACGCGCTCGCGTCTCGCGGTCGAACTTGAGCACGACGACGTCGATCTCATCGCCGACCTTGACGAGGTCGGACGGATGGTTGACGCGGCCCCAGGACATGTCCGTGACGTGGAGGAGTCCGTCGAGGCCGCCGAGGTCCACGAAGGCGCCGTAGTCGGTCAGGTTCTTGACGCTCCCGCGCAGGACGCGGCCCTCTTCGAGGAGCTGCAGCGTCTCCTTCTTCTTCGCTTCCTGCTCGACTTCGACGACCGCCTTGCGCGAGAGGACGATGTTGCCGCGCTTCTTGTCGACGGAGATGACTTTGAAGTCGAAGTCGCGGCCGCGGAGCGACTCGAGGTTCTTGACCGGCTTGACGTCCACGAGCGAGCCCGGCAGGAAGGCCTTGACGCCGATGTCCACGGCGAGGCCGCCCTTGATGCGGTCGATGACGCGGCCGCGCACCGTCGTGCCCATGCGGTACGACTTCTCGACCTCGTCCCAGACCTTCATCTTCTCGGCCTTGTCCTTCGAGAGGACGACGTAGCCGTTCTGGTCTTCGGTGCGCTCGAGGAGGACGTCCACCGCGTCGCCTTCCTTCACGGTGACCTTCCCCGCGAAGTCGGTGAACTCGGAGACGGGAATGATCCCCTCCGACTTGTAGCCGATGTCGACGATCACCTCGGACGGGGTGATGCCGATGACGCGCCCCCGGATGATCTGTCCCTCCTGCAGATTCTTGAAAGAATCTTCGTACTGAGCCAGGAGGTGCTCGTACTCCTGGGGCGAAAGCTCCTGTTCGGTCTCCATCGGCGCTTCTTCGCGTCCTCCTTCAGGCTTCTTGGCCGTCATCGGAAAAGGGAATGGCCTCTCATAAGTATTTGAACCGCAAAAGCATACTCTATGGTGCGGCCCGAGGCCGAGTCAACCACGGTCCCGGCGGACCCGCGCCTCGATTTCGGAAACCACGGCCGGCGCGTCCCGGCCGGTGGAATCGACGAGCACGTAGCGGTCGTCCAGCCGCAGCGGGGAGTCGCTCCGGGTACTGTCGTCGCGGTCCCGGCGGCGCATCTCGTCGAGCACGTCGGCCAGCGGCCGGGGGGTGCCCCGATCGGCCAGTTCCCGGGTCCGGCGCTCGGCCCGAACCTCCGCGGACGCCGTGAGGAAGAACTTGTGGGGCTGTCTCGGGGAACACGTGGGTCCCGATGTCCCGCCCCTCGAGCACCCCTCCCCCGCGCCGACCGAGGCGCTGCTGCTCGGCGACGAGGCGGCGGCGCACGCCGGAGATGGCCGAGACGGCGGACGCGTACAGGGAGATCTCCGGCTCGCGGATCGCGTCCGAGACGTCGCGGCCGTTCCATCGGACGCGGAGGCCGCCGCCGGCCGCCTCGAGACCGATCGTGCCGGACTCCGCAATGCGGACGACGGCCTCCGGATCCTGGATCGGAAGGCGCAGCCCGGCTTCGCGCGCCGCGAGCCCTACCGCGCGGTACATCGCGCCGGTGTCGATGTAGGGCACGCCGAGCCGCGCCGCGAGTGCGCGCGCCACCGTGGACTTGCCGGCGCCCGAGGGACCGTCGATCGCGACGATGAGCGGGGCCGTCACCGAGAGCGCCGCTCCGACGATTCCGATCCGGCCGCCGGCGCGAGGCTTCGCGCGAGGGCCTTCACCTCGCTCGTCGTGAGCGTCCGCCAGGCGCCCGGCGGGAGCCGGCCGTCCCGAATCGGCCCGATCGCCGTGCGTTTCAGCTTCGAGACGAGGTGCCCGGCGGTCTGGAACATCCGCCGAATCTGGCGGGACCGGCCCTCGAAGAGGGTGACCCGCAGCCAGGAGTTGCCCTTCCCGCGGCCGCCCGTCGTCGAGATCCGCTCGATACGGCAGGGCTTGAGGCGCGTCCCGTCGAGGAAGATTCCTCGCCGCAGGCGCTCGAGGTCCGGTTCCGACGGGACGCCGGAGACCTTGACCGCGTATTCCTTGCCGCAGCCCGAGCGCGGATGCGAGACGCGCGCGGCGAGATCGCCGTCGTCGGTGAGGAGAAGCAGGCCCTCGGTCTGGACGTCGAGCCGCCCGACGGGCCGCACGCGCCGGCGCAGCGGCGGCGGAAGGATCTCGACGATGGTGTTGCGCCCTTCGGGATCGGACGTCGTGGTCACGACGCCCTTCGGCTTGTTGAGGAGGATGTACGTCTTCGCGGCGGGCGGCCGGAGTCGCTTGCCGTCCACGCGGATCGCGTCGCGGCTCCAATCGGCTCGTTCGCCGATCGCGGCGACCTTCCCGTTGACGCGGACCCGGCCCTCCCGGATCCACTCCTCCGCCTCGCGGCGGGAAGCGAGGCCCGCCTCCGACAGGATCTTCTGAAGACGCTCGAGAGCCACGGCCTGCTAGGTTTCGTCCTCGCCGTCGTCCTCCGCCGCCTCGTCGGAATCGTCGTCCTCTTCGTCGAAAGGCTCGTCGTCCTCCTCTTCGTCGACCTCGACTGCGGAGATCGCCTCGGGCAGGCCGCGCGGCAGGGACTTCGCCGACCGTCGCGGCGAGATCTTCCGCGAGCTCTTCCGGCTGCGGCAGGTCGTCCACGTCTTTCAAGCCGAAGCGGACGAGGAAATCCGGCGTCGTGCGATAGAGAAACGGGGAGCCGACGACCGAGCGTCGCCCCGCCGTGCTGATGAGCTTCTTTTCGAAGAGCGTGTTGAGGACGCTCGCCGAGTTGACCCCGCGGATCTCCTGGATCTCCGGCAGGGTGATCGGCTGGCGGTACGCGATGATGGCCAGGGTCTCGAGCGCGGCGAGCGAGAGGCGGCTGCGCTCGGAGACGTCGTGGAACTTGCGGAGCATCGCGTCGAACTCGGGACGGGTCACGAAGCGCCAGCCGTCGGCCACGGACTCGAGCCGCACGCCGCGCTCGGGCCGGTCGGCTCCCTCGGCGACGAGGCGAAGCGCCTCTTCGACCGCGTCGGAAGTCGCCTCCAGGGCTTCGGCCAGGTCCTTCTTTTTGACCGGGCGCGCACTCGAGAAGAGCAGCGCCTCGAGCGCCGGCACGATCTTCTCGGCGCGCTTCTCGCGCGGGCGCTCGGCCGCCGCGTCGGCGGGCGGATGCGTCAGGATCTCGCTCATGCTCCCAGTCTACCGTCTACCGTCTACCGTCTACCGTCATCGCGTCGGCGCTCTACCGGTACGTGTCCCGGATGTGCTCCGCCGAGAACGGCGTCTCGGTTCGCGAGACGTGGATCTCCGCGAAGGCCGCGTTCTGGTAGACCGTGACGATGCCGAGCCGGATGAGCTCGAGCGTCGCGAGGAAAGCGGTCACGGCCTCGGCCCGGTAGCTCATCTCCCCGAGGAACTGGAGGAGCGGCAGCGTGCCCGACGCCTCGAGCCGCTCGACGAGCTGCTGCATCTTCTCCGCGACGGAGAAGCGCAGGTGCTTGATCTCCATGGCGGGCGGGTTCGCCAGCCGGTAGCGCTCCGAAACCTTGCGGAAGACGTCGATGAGATCGAAGAGCGAGACCTCGAGGGTCTCTCCGTCCGGCGATCGGGGAATGGGGGGCTCTCCCCGCGGCCACAGCCCCGCCCGCAACGTGTCGATCTCGTGGAGGTCCTCGGCGGCCTGCTTGAAGCGCGCGTACGCCCGCAGGCGGGCGGCGAGATCCTCGCGCGGGTCGGCAGCCGGCTCGCCGGGCGGGCGCGGAAGAAGCATCTTCGACTTGATGTAGATCAGCTCGGCCGCGAGGGCCACGTAGTCCGAGGCCACGTCGAGGTCGAGCTCGTGCATGGCGTCGAGATACGCCGTGTACTGCTCCGTGATCTGGGCGATCGGGATGTCCGTGATGGCGACCTCGTTGATGCGGATGAGGTGCAGCAGGAGGTCGAGGGGGCCGCTGAACGCCGCGATCTGGACCGGCGGCAGATCGGTCTCCGACCGCTCGACGGGCTCGCCCTTATCGTCGGTCATGCCAGGATCCGCCGAAGGATTCCCTCGAAGAATCCAAACACGGGCGACATGATGAGTCCGAGAATGCGCGTCGAGGACAGCAGGATCAGGATCAGGAACCCGAAGGGTGCCAGGCGCGCGAAGGCGCGCTCCGCCCCGCCTCCCAGCAAGCCCGCGAGCACGCCGCTCCCGTCGAGCGGGGGAATCGGCAACAGGTTGAAGACGGCGAGCGCCAGATTGACCCGCACGACAGCGAGCGCCACGGCCCACAACGGCCCCGCGAGCTGGGGCTGATGCATCGCCCGCTGGATCGCCCAAAGCGCCGCGACGCCCAGGGAGGCCAGAAGGAAGTTCGAGGCCGGTCCGGCGCCCGATACGGCCAGGTTCGCCAAACGCGGGTTACGCGTATTGCGCAGATCGACCGGCGTCGGCTTGGCGTAACCGAAGAGTAGCCCAGAGGTGAAGTAGAGGAGGGTCGGCAAGAGGATGCTCCCGAAGAGGTCGATGTGCCGGAGCGGATTGAGGCTGATCCGGCCGAGGTCCCGGGCCGTCGGGTCCCCGAACCGCAGCGCCGCCCAGGCATGCGCCGACTCGTGGAACGACACGGCAAAGAGCAGGACGGCGAGTGTAATGACGAAGTCGACGATCTTGGCCGGATCCATGGGCCGCGATGATAACCGCGCTGAGAGGCCGCTCCGCCGCCGGGGCCGGTGATACGGTCGCGGGAACGCTCGGGCCCCGGGCGTAACCTCGGGCATCCCCCGGCGTCTCCGGAGTGTCGTGCCGACTGCAAGCGGACACGGGGAGAATACGTCGGCCGAGGATCGGCTCCTCCTGGAGCGGATCCGGCGCGGCGACACCGACGGCGCGGCGGAGTTGTTCGAGCGCTATGCCCCGGCCCTGCTGCGGTTTGCAGACCGCCTGCTGTCCGACCGGGCGCAGGCCGAGGAAGTCTCTCAGGAGGTCTTCGTCAAGGTGATTTCGAGAGCGCATCAATACGACGGACGGGCCGAGGTCTCGTCCTGGCTGTTCGCCATCGCCGCCAACGCGTGCCGTGATCGCCGGCGCCGCGACCGCCGAGCGCCGGTCGTCCCGATCGAGGCGCTTCCCGAGCCGGCCGCGCGAGGCGAGGGCGTCGAGCGAGTCCTCATGGATCGCGAGCGCCGCGAGTCGGTCCGCCGCGCCCTCGCCGAGCTTTCCGAAGAACAGCGGGAAGCGCTGGTCCTCGCCCGCTACCACGGCCTCCCCTACGCCGAGATCGCGACCGTGCTCGGCATCTCGGTCGGCGCCGTCAAGACTCGAATCTTCCGGGCCGTCGAAACGCTCAAGGCCCGATTCTCCGAAGGAGCCGCCTCATGGAATGCCGCGAATTGAACGAGCGCATCATCGATCGCCTGACCGGGGAGCTCTCGCCCGACGCCGGGCGCGACCTCGTCGCCCACCTCGACTCCTGCGGCGCCTGCCGCGCGGAGGCCGCCACCGTCGAGCGGGCCTGGGCCTTCCTGGGAGAGGACGCCGGCGCCGAGGCGACACCCGAATTCCTGCAACGCGGGAAGGCTCTGCTCGAGGAGGAGATGCTGCGCGCGCGGGTGCGCGAGTTTCGCCCGCGGCCGCGGTGGATTCGCCCGGCGCTCCAGGCCGCGGCCGTCCTGGCCGCCGCCGGCCTCGGCTACCTGGCGGCGAACCGGCGCCCCACGCCCGTTTCTCCGGCCCCGCCCGTCGGGCCGACGCCCGCTCCCGCCATGGCGGGCCTCGGCGACAACTCGCGCCTGTCGAATCTCTCGTATCTGGGCAACGGCCCGAACGGGCGCATCGGCATCGGTTTCGACGTCACCACGCGCCACGAGGTCGAGGGTTCCCCTGCCGACCCCGAGGTGGCCAAGGTGCTCGCGTACGTCGTGACTCACAACGGCGAGAACGCCGGCGAGACGTCGCGCGCGATCGAGCTCGTCCAGCAGCACTACGGACGGGGAGAGGCGACGGCATCGCCGGACATCGTCGCCGCGCTGACCGCGACCCTGAAGCGCGACCCGAATCCGGGCGTCCGCAAGAAGGCCGCGGACGCGCTCGCCGGAATGCGCATGACGCCGGAGATCCGGTCGGCGCTGCTCGACGCGCTCCGCGACGACAAGAATCCCGCCGTGCGCCTCGCGGCGATCGATCGCCTCGCCGCCGCCGCCAAGGAAGAGCCGGACGCGCGCACGATCCAGTCGCTGCGCGAGAAGGCCGTGGATCCCGCCGAGAACGGATTCGTGCGCGCCAAGGCGGCCTCCGCGCTCAAGACGATGGAGTTCTGACCGTGAGCCGAAACTCCTTCGCCGCGGCGGCGTCTCTCTCGGTGATGAGACCGAACTTCGAGAGCCCCGTCGCCTCCCCCTCGCGCGCCGAACGCGCGGAGCTCCGCGCCCTCTGGATCCTCGTCGCGGCGGGGCTCGCCTTGCTGCTCGCCGCGAGCGTGGTCTCCGGCGAATCGGCGACCGTGACGCGCACCGACCGCTTCGACGCGACGCTCTCGCCGGGCACGCTCGTGCGCGTCGAGAACGTCAACGGCGATGTTGTCGCGTCGCCCGGCCGCGCGTTCTCGGCCACGGTCACGATCACGGTGACGGCCGCGACGAAGTCCCGCGCCCAGGAAATCCTGGACGGAACCCGCGTGGATTCCTCGAACGGCGACGGCGTGTACCGGCTGGAGACGCTCTGGCCCGGCGCGTCGGGGTCGCACTCCCGCGACCGGCATCGCTCCGGCTTCGACTGTCACGATTGCCGGATCTCGTCGCGCTACGAGCTCGTGCTGCCTCCGGGCCTGAGCGCGCGGCTCCAGACCGTCAACGGCGAAGTCCGGGTCCGCGATCTCGACGGCGACGTCGAGGCGCACAGCGTCAACGGCAACGTCCTCGTGTCGGGCACGCGGCGCTCGCTTCGCGCGCAGACGGTCAACGGCCGCGTCGAGGCCTCGGCGCAGGCGCTGCCGTCCGGCGCCACCTGGGATGTCGAGACGGTCAACGGTTCGGTGCTCGCGACGCTGCCCAGGGACGCGGGCTTCCGATGGAACGCCACAACGATGAGCGGGTCGATCGCTTCGACGTTCGCCCTGCCGCCGTTGACCGCCGAGGCGCCGGCCGCGCCGGAGCCCATTGCGGCTCTCGCGACGCCCCGCGCGCCGCGTCCCGCCCCGCCGGCCCCCCGCGCACGGTCCGCCGACGTCGAGGACGAGGATGGCGAGGCGCTCGTCGATACGGAGGAGATCGCTCGCGAAGTCGAGGATTCGCTTCGTGAAGTCGAGGTCGTCGTCCACGACCACGAGGTGGCGATGCGGGACCACGAGAAGGCGATGCGGAACCAGGAAAAGGCGATGCGCGAGATCCGGGTCGTCCTCCCGCAGCAGCGCTACGCCGCCACCGTGGCCGGCGGCGGAGCGACACTCCGCACGAGCACGCTCAATGGAAGCATCACCCTGCTCGCCGCCGGGACGCGCGAGGGAGACGCGAAGCCGCTGGTGTCCGGTCACCGCTCGATCGTCGTGACCGTCCCGCGCGTGGACGTTCGCGTTCCCGACGTCCACGTCCGCGTGCCGCGCGTACACGTTGAGGTCCCGCCGCCGATGATGGCGCCGCCGGCGCCCGACGTTGAGGCCGAGGAAGACGAAACGGAGATCGTGCGCGGCGACGTCGCCGGCGACTTCTTCTCGACCAGCAACGGGAGCTATCGGGTCGGCCACGTCAGCGGCCGCGTGAAGATCCTCACGAACTCCGGCGAGATTCACCTCGCCTCGGCGGGAAAGGGCGCGGACCTGAAGACGTTCGGCGGCGACATCATGCTCGGGCCGGTGCTGGGAGACTTGAAAGCGCAGACCATGGCGGGCGAGATCCGGGTCGGTCCCGTGACGGGCTCGGCGACGGTCGAGACCTCGGGCGGGGACATCCGGATCGAGCGCGTCTCGGGCATCGTCGTGGCGCGCACCGGGGGCGGCGACGTGATCCTCCCCGCCGTGGCAGGCTCCGTTCGGGCGCGGACGGGGGGCGGCGAAGTCCGGGTCGGCATCGTCTCGCGGGTGCCGAAGGACGGCATCGTGATTCGCAACGAAGGTGGTGATGTCCTCCTGACACTGCCGTCGGACGCCCAGGCGGATCTCGACCTCCGGGTGGAAGGCCCGACGGACCCGGGAGAGGTCCTCATCCGCTCGGATTTCCCGGGAGTGGCCATCAGCCGCGGCGAGGATGCCCAGCGCGCCGTCGGGGCGCTGAACGGCGGGGGCGGGCGGATCACGGTCCGCACCTCGTCGGGCTCGATTCGCCTCCGCAAGGGACCGGCCGCCGGCTCCTGATCCGCGGATCCCCGGCCCACGTTCATCCAGGATTCATCGCGCCGGGCGATACAGTGGAGGGCGCCGGGGGCATCCTTTTGCCGGCGAGGAGGAAGGACGATGAAACAGCTCCAGAGATTGTTCGGGATCGCCGCCGCTTGCGCCGCCATGGTGCTGCTCGCCGCGGCTCCCGCCGAGGCGGCGAAGAAGAAGGTGGATCTGAACACGGCGAGCCAGGCGGACCTCGAGGCGCTGCCCGGCGTCGGCGCGGCGACCGCCCAGAAGATCATCGCGGGCCGCCCCTATTCCTCGGTCGCGGATCTGTCCAAGGCCGGGATTCCCGCTTCGACCATCGACAAGATTTCGCCGCTCGTCACGGCGAAGGGCGGAAGCTCGAAGTCGAGCTCGAGCACTTCGAAGTCGACGAAGGCTACCTCGTCGGCGGCCTCGACGCAGACCTCGACCGCTGCGAAGAAGAAAACGACCTCCAGCGCCACCGGCGCTCCGGCGGGCGGGCGCGTGGATCTGAACACGGCGACGCAGGCGCAGCTCGAAGCGCTGCCGGGAGTCGGCGAGGCGACCGCGAAGAAGATCATCGCGGGCCGGCCGTATTCGTCGGTGGCCGACCTCTCGCATGCGGGCGTCTCGAAGTCGACGATCGAGAAGATCTCGCCGATGGTGGTCGCGCACGACGGCCGCTCCACCGCGCCCCCGCCGCCGGCAGCGGCCGCGGCGTCGAAAGAGATCTCGAAGGACAACTCGAAGTCGACCTCGATGGCGTCGACCGGGCCGGTGGATCTGAACACCGCCTCGCAGAAGGAGCTCGAGGCGCTGCCGGGAGTCGGCGAGGCGACCGCGAAGAAGATCATCGCGGGCCGGCCCTATTCCTCGGTCGCGGACCTCTCGCACGCCGGCGTCAACAAGTCCACGATCGACAAGATCTCTCCCCTCGTCGTCGCGAGCGGCGGCCGATCCGCTTCCACGGCGAGGGCCTCGGCTCCCGCGGCGCCCGCCGCGGCCTCCGGTCCGGCGGCCTCGAATTCCTCGGGCGGCTCGAGCGAGATGGCGCCGTATCAGGCGCCGCCGCGGGCCGGCATGGTGTGGGTCAACACCTCGACCAAGATCTACCACCACGAGGGCGACCCCTGGTACGGCCGCACCAAAGAAGGCAAGTACATGTCGGAGCAGGAGGCGATCGCCGCCGGGTACCGGGCGTCGAAGCAGAAGATCTCGAGCGAGAAGCAGTAGGGGCGGCCGCCCGCGTGATGTCGGGCGGGGACGACCCCGCCCTACCGGACGCGGATCACGCGCACGGGCTCGAGATCCACCTCGCGCCCCGTTCCGAAGCGCGGGTCGTGCGACCGGCCGCCCGGCAGATACTCGCGGATGCCCGGGCGGAGCTCGTGCCAGGGCCCGCCGAAGGCCGCGAGCGTGTCGGTCAGATCCGCGGCGTTGTCCCGTTCGAGGCTCTTCAGCTGATCGCCCGTCAGCGGCGGCGCTTCGATCCATCCCCAACGCGCGGCGGCTTCGAACCGGCCGGCCAGGAAGCGTCCCCACCAGATCGGGAAATGGACGAGGGGCTTGCGCGGTTTCCCGACCGCGGCGGCGATCTCGCGGAAGATTTCGTTGAGGGTGTACGTCCGCGGGCCGCCGACCTCGAAGCCGCGGCCCACGGTCTCGGGCTTCTCGAGGGCGTCGGCGAAGATCCGCGCGACGTCGTAAACGGAGACCGGCTGAAACTTCGTCGTGCCGGGCCCGATGACCGGAATGAAGAGGGGGTTCCGCCGGACGATCTCGGCGAGGAGCGAGACGAAGCCGTCTCCGGGCCCGAAGACGACCGAGGGCCGGAAGACCGTCCAGTCGAGGCCCGAGGCCCGGACGATCTTCTCCCCTGCCGCCTTCGTGCGCCCGTACTCCGACGGGGAATCGTCGAAGCTTCCCATGGCGCTCATGTGGAGGAGCCGACGCACGCCGGCGGCCCGCATCCCCTCGACGACATTGCCGGCCGCCTCGCGGTGCATCCGATCGAACGTCTGATCGCCCTTTTTCGCGATGATCCCGACGAGGTGCACGACGGCGTCCCGCCCGCGGACAGCGTTCTCGATCGACGCCGGATCGAGCACATCGCCGGGCACGCCCTCCACGGGCCGATTGAAGCGGTTCCGCGAGGCGCCGGGCCGGCGCGCGAGCACCGCGACCTCGTGCCCGCGCCGCAGGAGCGCGTTGACCAGGTGTGTTCCGACGAATCCCGTCCCGCCCGTGACCAAGATCTTCAAGGCGTCAACCTCCACGGTCATTCTCTCTCATCGGGTCGCCGCGGCCCTTCGCGATAGCCGAAAAGGTCGCTCGCGATGCGCTCGCCGCGTCCGCGTCGCGCGACGACCTCCCGGCGCGCATCGCCGAGCGCGGGCAGGTCGCGCACGGGATCCGCGACCGAGAGCGGCGGCAGCCCCGACTGGCGCATCCCGAGGAGATCTCCGGGCCCCCGGGCCTCGAGATCCTTCTCCGCGATCACGAAGCCGTCCGTCGTCTTCTCGAGGAGCGCGAGCCGTTCCCTCGCGGCGTCCGTTGCGCGCTCGCCGGCCACGAGGACGCACCACGATGGCCTCGGCGACCGCCCGACGCGGCCGCGGAGCTGGTGAAGCTGCGCCAGGCCGAAAGTCTCGGCGTTCTCGACGACCATCACCGTGGCCTCGGGCACGTCGACGCCGACCTCGACGACCGTTGTGGCCACGAGGATCCCGATGCGCCCGACCGCGAAGTCGGCCATGACCGCCGATCGCTCTTCCGGCGCCATCCGGCCGTGCAGCGTGCCGACGGCGAGCCCCGGCGCCGCCGCCGCCACGCGCGCGGCCGTGTCCCGCGTCGCGGCCACCTCCCGCTCGCCCTCTTCGATCGCCGGAACGACGACGTATGCGCGCTCTCCGGCCCGGACCCGCTCGGCAGCGAACGCGTAGATTCGCGAACGCGCCTCGGGTCCCCTCACGCGGGTCTTGACCGGAGCGCGCCCGGGCGGCTTCTCGTCGAGCACCGAGACGTCGAGCTCTCCGTAGATGGCCCAGGCGAGAGACCGCGGGATCGGCGTCGCCGTCATGACGAGGACGTGCGGACTCTCTCCCTTGCGGAAGAGGCGGGAGCGGTGCGCCACGCCGAATCGATGCTGCTCGTCGACGACCACGAGGGCGAGCCGCCGGAACCGGACCGGCGACTCGACGAGCGCGTGCGTGCCGACGACGACGTCCACCGAGCCGCGCTCGAGGCCGTCCAGGACCGCCTGGCGCGCCTTGCCCCGCACGCGGCCCGTCAGGAGCGCCACGCGGACGCCCGCTGCGCCGAGCCAGGCGGCGAGGCTCGTCATGTGCTGCTCGGCCAGGATCTCCGTGGGCGCCATGAGCGCGCCCTGCACGCCGTTGCGGGCGGCGAGGAGCAGCCCGAGGCCGGCGACGATCGTCTTGCCGCTGCCGACGTCGCCCTGCAGCAGCCGCGCCATCGCGCGGCCCGAACGGACGTCCGCCGAGATTTCGGCGACCGCCCGCTTCTGGGCTCCGGTCAGGGGAAACGGCAGCGCCCGGGCGGCCTCGCGCCGCAATGCGTCGTCGGCCGAGAGCGGGATTCCCCTGCGCGCGAGCAGGCGCGCACGCTTGTCCTCGACCCGGGCCGCGAGCGCGAGGAGCTCCTCGCGCGCCAGCCGCGACCGTGCGCGCTCCGCGTCCGCCATCTCGGCCGGAAAATGCGCCGCCTCGAGCGCCGCGACCAGCGCCGAAGGCGGGCCGCTGGCCGCCTCGAAATCCGGCGAGAGGGCATCGAGCGTCCGGCGCACCAGCGCCCGCCACGCCCGCGGAGAAATGTCCGCGACACGGCGCGCGACGCCGACGATGCGTCCGGAGTGCAGCGGATCGGCCTCTTCCTCCGGCTCGAAGAACTCCGTCTCCGGGTTCTCGAGACGCAGCTCGCCGCGCGGCGTGACCGCGGGCGCGCCGAAAAGGACCGCCGACCGGCCCGACTGCGCGGCCTGCAGAAAGCTCGGATACCGGTTGTGCCAGACGACCCGGATCGCCTCGCTCCCGTCGTCGGCGAGCGCCTCGACGCGCATCCCGCCGCGCCGCATGCGGTACCCCTTCGCGCCGGCGAGCCGCACGAACAGCGTGGCCGGCTCCCCGGGGGCGAGCTCCGCGACCTTCGCGAACCGGCGCCGGTCCTCGTAGCGGAACGGGAGGTGCCTCAACACGTGGGCGACCGTCGTCAGACCGGCCTCGGCCAGGCGCGCGGCCCGCGCCGATCCGATTCCCGGAAGCCGCGAGACGGGATCCGAAAGCGCGACCGAGCGCGGCGGCGGCCCGGCGGGAGGCGGCGGAGCGCCCACCCGCGGCGCCCGCGTCACGCCCCGGCGGCCTGGAACGTCAATGTGACGAGGCCGAACTTCACGGTGTCGCCGGCCTGCAGGGGCACGGGCGTGCCCGTGGCGACGCGATGGTCATTGACGAATGTGCCGTTCATGACGCCGATCTCTTCCATGACGTAGAAGTGTCCGCCCATCTGGTAGAGCTTGGCGTGCCGGCGCGAGGTCGAACGCTGCGGATCGAGCGGCGTGAGGTCGATGTCGGGCGTGATGCCGGTCACGGGGTCGGTCCGGCCCACGAGCGTGTCGCCTTCCCGGTTCAAGAAGTATTCCATCTCCTGCTCCGCCGAAACCAGGCGGCAGAGATCGCGCTCCCGGGCGGCCGGCGCCGGCCGGCGCGGCGCGGGCTTCTCCTCCTCCGGTTCCTCCTGCACCGTGTGGCCCAGAGACTCCTCCAGCATCGCCGTGACTTCGCGGAGGCGGCGCGAGAGCTTGCGCATCATGCGTACGGCGATCTCGGTGTTCCCTTTCAGCATCGAGTCGAAGGTGGCGCCGTTGATGCGCACGAGCTCCACGTCCGATTTGGCCCGGGCGGAAGCGGTCCGGGGAAGGTCCTCGAGCACGCTCATCTCCCCGAAGAAGTCGCCCTTCTCGAGCGTGGCGAGGATTTTCGTGTCTTTGCCGATCGTCTTCAGCAGCTCGACGGTTCCAGACTGGATGATGAACATCTCGTTTCCGATCTCGCCCTCGGAAAAGATGATGTCCCCCATCGGGTGCGACACGAGGAAGCGCTCGAACGGGCTCTTGCCGCCGGTGCCGGACTTGAAGACGGCCTTCATGCTCAGATCACCGAGGGTTCCGGGAACGTGAGACGCGCAGGTGACGCCTCGAGGTCGAGCACCGCCGGGGCGTGGAGCGGCACGGTCCGAGGGCCGCGGCCGTGGCCGGCCGGGAATCCGATAGCGACCGGGAACGGGGCGCCGCCGAAGCGGGCACGCAGATACCCCCGCGTATCGTCGGCGGGTTCCGTTCGATCGCGCGACACCACCGAGCCGATGATCATGCCTTGAATTCGATCGAATGTACCCGACCGCTCCAGCTGGGTCAACATGCGGTCCAGACGATAGTTTTCCTCCCCGATGTCCTCCCAGAACAGGAGCTTGCCGGCGCCGGAGATCGCTTCCGGAGTGCCGCAGAGGGAGGCGACCAGCGAGAGGCAGCCGCCGACGACGGGTCCCGCGCCTCGGCCCGGTGAGATGACGTTTTCGGGCGCGAACTCGTGGGCTGCGGGGACCTCGCCCGACAGGACGCGGATCCAATCCAGCTCCTCCGGCTCGGTCATCTCGACGGCGACCATCGGTCCGTAGAACGCGGCGGCGGGAATCCGCGCGAACAGCGCGAAGAGCGCCGTCAGGTCGGAGCCGCCGAGATGCGGTTTCGGGTTCGCCGCGATCTCCGAGGCGTCGAGATGCGAGAGAACCCGCGCCGCGCCGTAGCCTCCGCGCGCGAAGAGGATCGCGCGGACCTCCGGGGCCGTCAGGAGCTCCCGGTATCCCGCCGCGCGCTCTGCGTCGCTTCCGGCGAAGAGCCCGTGCACGGCGCGTAGATTCGGTGCCTCGCGGATCCCGAACCCGAGGGAGCGGAGACGTCCGAGACCGATCTCGAGCCGCGCGGGACTCGGAGGCGCGGAAATTGCGGCCACGCCCACGGTCGCGCCGGCTCGAAGGCGGGGCGGCCGGATGAGATCAGCCATTCGAAGGGAATCTTAAGTGCAAGTCGGAGTTCGCCTTGCCGAAGGGTCCAAGGGAGGGAGTGAGCTGGAAGTCCCAGCGCCGGTCCCGGAGGGACCGCCTGCGCTGAAAGACTCCGAGCGGGCCGATAAGCCGAATTCCGTTCCGGTTGCCCGGCGGCGATCATTCCTCTGGGCGCGCGGTCTCCCGCGCGCTCGAGCAGCCGACCCGGAGACAGTCCGCCGAAGCGGTACGGGACGGGCGCCCTCTGTCTCCCTATTTGGCCTTGCTCCGCATGGGGTTTACCGTGCCCCCGGCGTTGCCGTCGGGGCGGTGCGCTCTTACCGCACCGTTTCACCCTTGCCGTCCCGGCTCCAAAGAGCCGGAAAGGCGGTCTGTTTTCTGTGGCACTTTCCTTCGCGTCGCCGCGACCGGGGGTTACCCGGCATGCTGCCCGTGTGGAGTTCGGACTTTCCTCCCCGATCGCTCGGGGCGATCGCCTGGCCCGCTCGGAGCCGGCGTCATTCTATCAGCGCGGCGGTTCGGTTCTCGTCGGAGAAGTAGCGGAGCCAATCGTCCACGTCCACGGTGGCCTCCTCCCCTGCCGCGGCCGCCGCCACGCCGAAGCGCGCCCAGAAGTCCTTCGGGGCCATGACGCGCGCGCCGGCCTCCTTCGCGCGCCGCGCCAGACCGCGGTCCGCCGTCACGACCACGACGTCGGCCGGAGAGCCGCTCCGCGCGATCTCGGCGAGGATCCGATCGTCCGCCGACTCGGCGCCGGAATGCCGAAGCGACAGATTTCCGAGATCCGAGGCTCCTCCGGGCGACGGTCCGTCGAAGAAGAGGACGGCGCGCGCCCGCGTCCGCCGGAGGCGATCGCAGAGCTCGCGCAACGAGCGCGCCGCGGTCCTCCTCGGACGGTCGCGGCGTGCGCCGCGCGGCGCCGACGAGATTGTTGCCGTCGAGGAAGTACGGCAAGGCGACCGATCAGGGGCCGCCGCGCGCCGCCTGGCGGAGAACCCGGCGCGGATGCTGGAGCTGGAAGAAGAGCACCCGGACCGCGTGCCAGACCTCCCGGCGATGCGTCGCGAGGAGGATGACGAGGCCGAGAAGGAGGATCACGGCGAAGACGGGGAACGAAGAACGCGAGCGTCGCGAGAACGAGCGCGACGACGTCTTCGGCGAGCGACACCGCGAACTGGGCGAAGCCCCGCGTCGCGGCCGTGGAGGTCAGGCGCGTCGTGGACTTGACGAGATGCGCCGCGAGGGTCGCGGCCGTCCCCGCCGCCGCGACGCCGGCAAGTTCCGCGATTCCGGACGCGGTCGACAGCGGCCAGGGCGAGCGCGGCTCCGACGAGCGGCCGCAGCATCGTCTGGCCGAGATCCCAGAAGCGGTCGGCCACGGGGATCTTGTCGATGACGAATTCGGCGAGGAAGAGGACGAGAGCGATCTGCAGGACCGGCCGGGCTGGCCAGGAACGCCGCCGTCGGACCGGGGAACTGCTGCGGGCTGCAGGCGGTACGAGGCCGTTGAAGAACGAGGAGCACCGCCCAGGCGTTCCAGCCGGCCGCCGCGGCGAGCCCGAGGCCCGTGAGAAGCGCGGTCAATTCCGGGGTTTGAAGAGACGCGAAAAGAGGGTCGGCCGATCGTCCGGCCGCGGCGACAGCGCCGGGTCGCCGCGCAGCGCATCGGCCGGAGCGCCCGAAGAGGGAGCCGTCATGACCGGCCGGAGCGGGCCCGGCGCCCGAGGTGGCGAGGAGGACGTCGTCGAGGAGGCGCTGGTTGTCGGGCGTGGGATCGAGGTCGAGCGCCCTCCGGGCGAAGGGCTCGGCCTCGGCGCTGCGCCCGCGCTCGTGCAGCGCCACGGCGGCCTCGCGAACGTACTGCGCGCGCCGCGGCTCGAGCCTTGCCGCTTCCTTCAGGTTCTCCAGGCCCCGCGCGACCCACATCGTGTTCTTGAGCTCGACCTGCCCCAGCGCATATCGGTACTCGCGCGTTGTCCGGCACGAAGCGGATGGCCTCACGGAGCATCTCGACGGCCGGGTGGTAGTCCTTCTGCTCGATGAGCGCCTTGGCGCGCCGATAGTTCTGCGATGCGAGCTGGCGCCGCGCCTGCGGATTCGTCGTGCCTTCGGAAGCCGCGGCCATTGGAACGGACGGCGCCGAGAGCGTGGCGTCGTAGGCTTTCCGCTTGTCGGCGTCGGCCAGCGTCTCGTGCGCGATTTTCAGCCGCTCGAAAACCGTCGTGAGCTCCCGCTCACAGTGCGCCAGGTCCTCGCGGTGTCGGAGATCCGGATGAAAGAGGCGGCTCCTCTCGAAGTACGCCTGATGGATATCCTCGACGGACGCTTCGGGACGCACGCCGAGCAGCTCGTAGTGCGAGAGCCAGTCGATACGCCGGTACGTGTTGCGCACGAGCTCCGCGTGGCCCGGCGTGCGCTCGCCGGCCTGCGCGGCGACCTCGACGTTGAGGGCCTCGAGCCCCGGCGACGCCTGCGGTGCCGCGCCCTCCTGGCGCCACTCGACGATGCCGCAGGAGAGCAGGGCGTAGAGGATCTTGCCGGTCGCGGTTCGCGACGTGCCGCCGATCTTGAGCAGCGAGTCGAGGTCGAGGCGTCCATCGATGCGCGAGAGGATGTACGCCTCCTGCGGCGAGAGGGGCAGGTACTGGTACCGCGACATCGGATCGCTCGAGAGGATGGGCACCTGTTTCCCGTCGCCCAGACGCTCGCGGAACAGGTCGGACTCCGGCAGGCGGCGGATGCCCTCGACGATCACCGCGGCCGTCGAGAGAGTCAGCGCCACGTCGGGATCGAGGACGCCGGTCGAAGACTGGAACTGGTACTCGCCGTCGCCCCACTCGAATGTCGAGAACACGATCTCCTCGACGAGGCGGCGCATTTCGGCGTCGAGCACCTGGCGCGACACGAGGCCCTTCTCGACCAGGATTTTTCCGAGGCGCGCGCGGCCCTGCTTGGCGACGGTCTCGAGCGCCCAAGAGAGGTCCTGATCGGTGATCCAGCCGCGCCGCTTGAGGAACGCGCCGATGCGTTGCCCTTCCCGCGAGGACGTCGCCGTCCGGAGCTCCCCTTTCTCGAAGAAGAGGTGGCGTGTCTCGTCGCCGCGGACGAGGGTCAGCGTCCCCTTGAGACCCTCGAGGAAGATGCGCCGCAACACCTGCGGCAGCGGGGTCTCGGCGAGAAACCCCCGGAAGGCGGCGCGTGGTGTGCTGCTCATGGTCGATTCGGGGCCGATCAGACTAGGGTAGCAGACTCATCGCACGGCCACGACCGCCGGGTGGTTGCGCGCCGTCGTGAAGTACGGCGGAATCCCCGCCTTGGCCTTTTTCGCGGCGTCGAGCGACGGATACCTGCCCCAGAAGACCCGGAAGCAGTCCCGGCCGCCGTGGGTGACCGGCAGGAGCCACATCGTCCTTCCGCGATCGTGTTTCCAGGCTTCGCGGAGCGATTCGACCTCGCAGACGAGCTCGAGCTGGACCGCGTAGCGCGCGTGCTTGTCGGAAGCCAGGCGCTTACGATCGTTCTCGGCACGCCGGACCCAGCCCTCGCGCGAGTCGGGCGCCGGCTCGGAAGGCGCCGCGGCGACGGCCGCGGCGGTCGGGCGCGCGGGGACGGGGCTCGAGGCGGCTTTCGCCGCTCGCGCCGGAACAGACGTCGCCGCGACCGGAACGGCCGTCGGCGCCGCCGAGATCGACGCGGGTGCAGTCGAGGATGCTCCCGCGGGAACGGCCGTCGCGGGCGGAGGAAACGTCACGGCCGAGGCGGCGGTTCGTGCGGCCAAAGGAAGAGGCGTTCCCGGGCTCGGTCCTCGTGCCCGCCACAGGGCGACCGCCGCCACGGCGGCCACGAGAAGGCCGAGCATCCACGCGATCGGCGGAATCCCTCGGCGCTCGGGCGCAGGCTCGCTCAGGCTCTCCGTGGCTTCGGCCGTCGGCGGCTCCGGCGAAGAATCCCAGAGGGTTCCCGGTTCCGGCTCGGAGGGCGGCGACGGAGGCTCTTCCGGCCACTCGGGCCGTTTCGCCGGCTCGTCGAAGCGGTCGAAGGGCGGCGCCCCGGAGCCCGGAAGCTCCACCATCTCCTCGCGCGGTTCCGGCAGGGCCTGCGCGATCGTCGCGAGATCGGCGTCGAGCCGGCTCGTCTCGAGAGCCGACGGTTCGAACGGCGGAGGCGGCTCCGGAAGCTCGACGTCGTCTTCGGGATCGGGTTCGGCCTCGAGTTCCGGCTCCGCCGGCGGGAAGACCGGCTCGCGCTCGACGTCGGCGAGCGGCGCCGCCTCCGGCTCGGGAACGCGCGCCGGCGCCGACGGCACCGGATGAACGAGGCCGAGGGTCACGAGCGCCGCGAGGAGCTTTCGCACGGCGAACTCTTCCGCGGGCGCCTTGTCGGCGATCTCGGCCGCCGTCGATCGCCCGTCGATCAGGCGCACGACCGATTCCGCGTCGGCCGTGAGGCCGAAGGAGGAGAACTCCTGATCGAATCGCTCGCCCCGGACGAGCGTCTGGTCCGGCGCCCCGAGCTGATGATCCACGAGGTTCCGGTCGCGCGAGCGGAGAAAGAGCTCCAGGAGCAGGCGCGGGATCGGCAGGCGGAACTCCCCGGCGTGCGCCGCGGCCGCGGCCTCGAAGCGGTAGCGCCCTCCGTTCCACGAGAGGACGTCGGCCAACGCCTCGATGGCACGGATTTTCTCGCCCCATTTCCACTCGCGCCGAGTCAGGAGCCCGGTCTGGAGAGCGAGCAGCGCCGGGTCACCGCCCTGCGGGGCAAGGCGGTCCACCGTGTCCGCCGCGAGCTTGCCGGCGCGCACGAGGATCGCCGCCGTATCGAAACGGGGATCCGAGGACACGACCGCAACGATCTCGCCGTCCTCCAGATCGAAACCGCTCTCCGACGCACCCCGAGCGAACCGGAGCGCCCCGCTCGTCCGCTCGCGCCAGCAAGTCACCAGCGCCGCGAGCGGATCCACCTCTCGAATCTCCCCCTCGGCCTCGAAAACGTTCTTCATGCCGACCGCGCCCTCCCCTGCTCGAGATAGTCGAGCACCGCGCGGGCCGTTTGCGGCCCGACTGCCTCCTCGATGGATTTCGGGTCGGCGGATGCCAGGCCCGAGAGCGATCCGAATCGGGACAGCAGGCGCCGGGCCCGAGTCGGCCCCACGCCCGGGATGTCCGTGAGGCTCGTCTCGCGCATCCGCTTCGCCCGCCGGCCGCGGTGCCGGGTGATCGCGAAGCGATGAGCCTCGTCGCGCAGCCGCTGGAGGAGCTGGAGGGCCGGATCCTTCCGGGAGAGGCGGACCGGCTCCGGGTGCCCGGGAATCCAGATTTCCTCGTCCCGCTTCGCGAGGCCGGCGGCCGGCAGAGCCACGCCCACGCGGTCGAGCGCCGTCAGCGCGGCCTGCAGCTGTCCGCGGCCCCCGTCCACGAGCACCAGATCCGGGAGGGCCGCGCCCTCGTCGCGCAGTCGGCGATATCGCCGTTCGACCGCCTCCTCCATGCTCCGGAAGTCGTCCGGCGCGAGGAGGCTCTGCGCGGCGATGCCGAAGAGTCGGTAGTCCGACTTCCTGGGCTTGCCGTCCTCGAAGACGACGAGCGACGCGACGCTATCGGTGCCCTGGAGATGCGAGATATCGAACGCCTCGATCCGCCGCGGCGGCGTCGGCAGATCGAGGGCGCGCGCCAGGCGCTCGACCCCGAGCATCTGCGGACCGGCGGCGCGGCGGAAGCGGATCCGGTGCCGCTCCTGCGCGTTGGTGTTCGCGAGCGCCACGCGCTCCGCGGCTTTTCCGCGCCGCGGCACACGTACCTTGACGCGGGCGTTGCGCCGCGCCGATAGGAACTCTTCGAGAAGCTTCGGGCCCGCGATCGGCACCGGAAGGTGGATCTGCTCGGGCAGGAACGGGTTCGCGTCATAGAACTGCGGGAGAAACTGATCGAGGAACGCGCCGGGATCGACCTCCTCGGACTGCTCGAAGAAGAACTCCCGTCGGTCCTGCACGACTCCCCCGCGCACGACGAGCACGCAGACCGAAACGTCCCGGCCGGCCTCGAAGAATCCGAAGACATCCACGTTCTCGCCCTGGAGCGACTGCACGAGCTGGTGCTCCGAGACGTCGGCCACCGTGCGGAGGGCGTCGCGGTAGGCGGCGGCCATCTCGAAGCTCTCGGCCTCGGCGGCGCGCCGCATCCTCTCCTCGAGCCGCGCCGTCAGCTCGCGGTTGCGCCCCTGGAGGAAGAGGAGGACGTCCTGCACCGCTTCGTCGTACGCCTCCTTCGTCGTCAGGCCGGCCACGCAGGGCCCGAGACAGGCGTGGAGGTCGAAGTAGAGACACGGCCGGGGAAGGCGGCCGTCGATCTCGATCGTGCACGTCCGGATGAGGAAGTGCCGCGTGATCAGCCGCATGATCCGGCGCGCGAGCCCGCCCCAGTAGGGCCCGAAATAGGAGTGTCCGTCTTCCTCGACGCGCCGGGTGATCAGCGCCCGCGGCCAGGGCTCGCCCGTCGTGATCTTGATGTAGGGGTAGGTCTTGTCGTCTCGAAGGCAGACGTTGTAGCGCGGGCGATGCTTCTTGATGAGGGCGTTCTCGAGCAGGAGCGCCTCGAGCTCGGTGTTCGTGACGATCGTTTCGATGTCCCGATAGCTCGAGAGCAGGGCTTCGGACTTGGCGCTGTCGGCTCCCCGCACGAAGTAGGACGCCACGCGCTTCCGCAGGGAGCGGGCCTTGCCGACGTAGAGCAGTTTGGCCCGCGGTCCTCGGAAGAGGTAGACGCCGGGGGCATCCGGCAGCCCTTCCGGTGGACGGCGATCTTTCGCCACGATTTGAGTGTACCGGGGATGACGCCCAGTGTCAGCCCTCGCGATGCGGGGTCGCGCCTCAAGTATGATTCCCGCCACCGGCGATCCGCATGAACGAGTGCCCGTACTGCTACACGAAGGTCGGTGTGACCGACACCACCTGCCCCAACTGCGGCCGGAAGATCGAGCAATGGCAGACCGGCTTCTACACGCGCCAGCCGCTTCCCAACCGCACGCGCACGGCCGTCTGGATCGTCGCGGCGATCGCGCTCATCCTCGTCATCGGAGGGTTCGCGCGCTCCTGCCACTGGCTCTAGACCGTCGCTTCGTCTCGCTCGGGATCCTGCTCTCGCGCTTCGGTTTTCCCGCAATCTCGTCTGAGGCCCAATCCGCGCTCGCGCACCGGCGGCCGACTCGGCCAAAGGGCCTCGATCGTCCGCCTGGAACCCTCGCTTCGCCTTCGCTCCCGCGGCGCGAGGCTCCTCCCTCGATTACCTCGGGAGACTCCTCGCGCCGCGAACGATTGAACGAGCCTCGCTGAAACAGTCGCTCGCAGCGCGACCAAGGTTCGCGAAGTTTACCGAGCGAACCGACTCGCGCTGCGGGAGCCGCAAGCGAAGGCGACTTGCTACCGGAAGATCTGGATCTCGCGGAGCGCGCGCAGCTCGTCCCGGATGGCCGCGGCGCGCTCGAAGTCGAGCTCTTTGGCGGCCGCGCGCATCTGCTTCTCGAGAGTCTCGATGCGCCGCCGCAGAGTCTCGGGGTCGCTGTCGGCATCGGCGCGCTGCGTCAGCGCGGGGTCGTGATAGTCGAGGTTCGCGAGGCGCACGAGCGGCGAGTTGATCTGCTTGACGATCGAGGCGGGCTCGATTCCGTGCTCCCGGTTGTGCGCCTCCTGGATGCTCCGCCGGCGGCCCGTCTCCTCGATCGCGCGGCGCATGGAACCCGTCACGGCGTCGGCGTAGAAGATGACGCGGCCATGGACGTTGCGCGCCGCGCGCCCGGACGTCTGGATGAGCGAGGTCTGGCTTCGGAGGAATCCTTCCTTGTCCGCGTCGAGGATCGCCACGACGGCGACCTCCGGCAGGTCGAGCCCTTCCCGCAGCAGGTTGATGCCGATCAGGCAGTCGAAGACGCCGCGACGGAAGTCCGTCAGGATCAGGACGCGGTCGAGCGTCTCGATGTCCGAGTGGAGGTAACGGCATCGGACGCCGACTTCGCTGAAGTAGCTCGTCAGCTCCTCGGCCATCCGCTTGGTCAGCGTCGTGACGAGAACGCGCTCGTTGGCCGCGGCCGCAGTCCGCACCTCGCCGAGCAGGTCGTCCACCTGTCCCTTGACCGGGCGCACGGAGATGACCGGGTCGAGGAGGCCCGTCGGGCGGATCACCTGCTCGATCACCTCGCCGCCGACGCGCGCAAGCTCTTCGGGTCCGGGTGTCGCCGACACGGCGATGGTCTGGCCGCGGCGTTCTTCGAACTCTTCGTACGTCAGCGGCCGATTGTCGAGGGCCGACGGGAGGCGGAAGCCGTACTCGACGAGGACCTCCTTGCGCGAGCGGTCGCCGTGGTACATGCCGCGCACCTGCGGCAGGGTCACGTGCGACTCGTCCACGACGAGCAGGAAGTCCTTCGGGAAATAGTCGAGGAGCGTCGGCGGCGGTTCGCCCGGCCGCCGGCCCGAGAGGTGCCGGGAGTAGTTTTCGATGCCATTGCAATAGCCGAGCTCCTTGATCATCTCGAGATCGAACATGGTGCGCTGATGGAGGCGCTGCGCCTCGAGAAGCTTGTTCTCCCGGTTCAGCACGGCCAGCCGCTCCTCGAGCTCCGCCTTGATCGTCTCGACGGCGCGATCGAGGGTCTCGCGCGGCGTCGCGTAGAACGTCCGCGGGTAGAGGGCCAGTCGCTCGACGCGCGCGATGGGCGATCCGCGGAGCGGATCGATCCGCGTGATCTTCTCGATCTCGTCGCCGAAGAACTCGACCCGCACGCCGAGGTCCTCGTAGGCCGGCTGGATCTCGAGAACGTCGCCGCGCACGCGGAAGCTGCCGCGAGTCAGGTCGAGGTTCGTGCGCTCGTACTGCATCTCCACGAGCTGGGCGAGCAGCCGCGGCATGCCCGACGGATCGCCGACCTCGAGGTAGGCCAGCATGTCGTAGTAGGCGTCGGGCGCTCCGAGGCCGTAGATGCAGGAAACGGACGCGACGACGAGGACGTCCCGCCGCTCGAAGAGCGCCTTGGAGGCCGAGAGCCGGAGCTTGTCGATCTCCTCGTTGCGCGAGGTCTCCTTCTCGATGTAGGTGTCGGACTGCGGGATGTATGCCTCGGGCTGGTAGTAGTCGTAGTACGAGACGAAGTACTCGACCGCGTTCTCCGGGAAGAACGCGCGGAACTCCTGGTAGAGCTGCGCGGCGAGCGTCTTGTTGTGCGAGAGCACGAGCGTCGGGCGATTGAGCGCCTCGACGACGCGCGCGACCGTGAAGGTCTTCCCCGATCCCGTGACGCCGAGGAGGACCTGATCGCGACGCTCTTCCCGCACTCCGGCGATGAGCTTCTCGATCGCCTGCGCCTGATCGCCCTGCGCCGTGAAATCGGTCATGGAGGCGGAATGTGCCGCCGGACCGCGCCTGCGCGTCGCGGTAGGAGTCCGGGCGGGCGTCGGAGCGCTCGCTTCGCTGCCGAGGCAGCGGAGCGGGCGCGAGGGTCCGTCCCGAGCGGTTGCCGTGGCGCGGGCTCATGGCGTGGGCGGAATCGGTGGCGTCGAGTACGGCTTCGCCTCGGTCGCGGGCGTCGGAGGAGCCGGCGCCGGCCTTCGCTCGAAGAGCTCCGTCAGCTCCCGAACCTGATCGCGCGAGAACGAGCCCATCGCCGTGGACGAGAGGATCCTTCGCAGCTGGTCGAGGTCGCCCCGCGGGACCCGGCGTTCCTGCAGCCGCACGCGGAACCTCCCGTACGCCGTCTCGAGGCGTTCCTTTTCCGCCGCGGTGACGTCCGGCGCATGGCCGCTCTCGACGCGCTTCATCATCCAGTCGGTGAGGGCCTCGGGATGGCGCCGGACATACGCGAGCGAGCCGCCGAGCACAAGGAGGACGAGCAGCGCCGCGACGCCGCAGCCGATGAGCCCGCCGCGGAGGCAGCCGCCCGGAGGCGGTCCCGGTTCGATCGGGGCGGAGGGATTCGAGGCGCCGGGGAGCGAGGACGTGGGCGTACTCAAACGAGGACCCCGCTTATAGCACAGCTCGCGCGGATGCCTCACAATGAAGCGGATGTCGCGACGCGCGCTCCTCATCGCTCTTCCGCTCCTCGCGGCCGGAGCGCTCGGCGCGTTCGCCGGCTCGCTCGCGAGCGGCTTCGTCCGCGTGCCGCGCGTCCAGGAGCTCGCCACCTACCGGCCCGACATCATCACCGAGATCCGGGCCGCCGATGGTTCGACCATCGCCCGTTACGCCGTCGAGCGGCGCATTCTCGTCTCGGAGACGGACATCCCGCCGATCGTCAAGAAGGCGATCATCGCGACGGAGGACAAGAACTTCTATCGCCACGGCGGAATCGATCTGCCCCGCACCGTCTCCGCCCTCTTCGCGAACGTCCGCCAGCAGACCTATTCTCAGGGCGCCTCGACGCTCACCCAGCAGCTCGCCCGCGCGATCTTTCTCTCGCCGCGGAAAACCCTCTCGCGCAAGGTGAACGAGGCGCTGGTGGCCTTCGAGATCGAGCGGCGCTATTCGAAGGACCAGATCTTCACGATGTATGCCAACAAGATTCCGCTCGGACACGGCAACTACGGCGTGGAGGCGGCGTCGCGCTACTACTTCGGCAAGAGCGTCCGGAATCTGGATCTCGCCGAGGCGGCTCTCCTCGCGGGCATCATCCAGCGGCCGGCAGATCAGTCGCCCTTCCGCAACCCCGACCTCGCGCGGCGGCGGCGCTCGACGGCGCTGCGGCGAATGGTCGAGGCGGGTTACATCACGGAGGCCGACCGCCAGGCGGCCGAGCGCGAGCCGCTTCCCTCGGCGCCGGCGCTCAAGGAGACGGTCACGGCGCCGTACTTCTGCGAGGAGATCCGGCAGTACCTGGAAAAGACCTACGGCGCGCGCGACCTCTATCGCCGGGGTCTCCGGGTGGACTCGACCCTCGACCCCGAGCTGCAGTCCCTGTCGGAGGAGGCGCTGGGATGGGGCCTGCGCCGCCTCGCGCGCCGCCGCGGGTTCGCGCGGCCGCGCAACCTCATCGAGGAGGGCTATGCGGACCCGGCGTCCTACGTCGACCCGGAATGGGAGGGCGCGGCGCTGGCCGAGGGCGACACCGCGCGCGGAGTCGTCGACGAAGTCTCGAAGGCCGGCGCCGAGGTGCGCGTCGGAACGCGCCGCTTCCCCCTGCGGCCTTCCGGCTACGCCTGGACCGGCGCGGCGTCGGCGGCGAAGATCCTGCGGCGCGGCGACCTGATCACCGTCACCTTCGAGAAGGGGAAGGACGGCGGCGCGCTCACCCTCGAGCAGGAGCCGCGCGAGCAGGGTGCGGTCCTGATCCTCGAGAACTCCAGCGGCGCCGTGCGCGCGATGGTCGGCGGATATGACTGGACGCGCAGCAAGTTCAACCGCGCGACGCAGGCGCTTCGCCAGGCCGGATCGACCTTCAAGCCCTTCGTCTACCTCGCGGCGCTGGAACAGGGCTATACGCCAGCCGACACCCTCTTCGATGGTCCGGTCTCGATCGTCTACGACCCGCGGAAGCCGCCTTATCGGCCACTCAACTACGACAAGACGTTCCGCGGCATCGTGACACTCCGCCGCGCGCTCGAGCACTCCATCAACGCGCCAACGATCCGCCTCGCGGAGCTCGTCGGGCTCGACAACGTCATCACGGTCGCGCGACGGCTCGGCATCCACGAGAAGCTCGAGCCGTATCCGTCCATGGCGCTCGGGACGTTCGAGGTAACGCTCGCCGAGATGACGGCGGCGTATTCCGTCTTCGCCAATCAGGGGCTCGCGTTCACGCCCTACACCTTCGACCGGATCACGGACGCCAACGGCGATCCGCTCGAGCAAACGCACGCCGACGCCCGCGAGGTGGAGACGCCTCAGTCTTCCTACCAGCTCCTCCAGATGCTGCGCGGCGTGACGCAGCGCGGCACGGGCGTGAGCGCGGACCGGCTGGGCCTGCCGATCGCGGGCAAGACGGGAACGACGAGCGATTACACCGACGCCTGGTTCATCGGCATGACGCCGCGCTACACGATCGGCGTCTGGGTGGGCAACGACATGAAGACAGTGAGCCTGGGTCCCGGCATGGAGGGCGCGAAGGTGGCGCTCCCGATCTGGATTCGCATGCTCGAGAAGATGAAGGAGCGCGGCCGCGTCGATCCCAATACGGATTTCGAGGCGCCGCCCAACGTGGTGCTGACCCCGGTCGACTACGACACCGGCCTGAAGGCGACGCCCGGCTGCCCGCATCCGATCCTCGAGACGTTCGTCTCGGGGTCACAGCCCACCGAGGAATGGAGCGCGCGCTGGGGCGACATCACGCACCTGCCCTGGTCGCTTCAGGAGTCCTTCTATGTGCCGAAGAAGGGCGAGCCGACCGACGCGGGGCCGGCCGCCGCCGTTCCGGACGCCCACTGAGCGGATTGAAGCGGCTCCTACGCCCCCGCGCCGGCGATTGGTGGGTCCCTGGGGGCGCGCTCTTCCTCGCCCGCGCCGGAGACGCGCTGCTCCGATTCGGGCTCTTCTTCGCGACCGCCAAGATCCTCGATCCCCCGTCCTTTTCTCTGTACGCGCTCGTGACGGCGGCGCTCGCGACCTGCCAGTGGCTCCTCGCGCTCGGCGCGCCCCGTCTGACGCTCTACTTCCACGCCCGCGGAGAGCGCGGCGCCCTCTTCGCGTGGCTCTACCTGCTCGCGGCGGCGGGAAGCGGCCTGGTGCTTCTCGCGGTCGCGATGCTGCCGCCCCTCCGCGCCCGCCTCTTCCCCGCGGTGCCGGACAGGCTCGTCCTGCTCGGCATGGCGCCGCTCCCCTTCCTGCTCCTCGGCGACTCGCTGAGCGCGGCGCTCGTGGCCGCCCGGCGCGCGCGGGCCTACGGCGCGAGCCTCTGGATGCGCAACGTGGGCTCCGCTCTCGTGCTCGCGACAGGACTCCTCGCGTCCGACCGCCTCTCCTGGGTGCTCTGGGGACGCCTGGCGGTTTCCGCCGCGATCGCACTCGTACTCGTCCTCGCCGTCCGCGCCGCGCCGGACTGGAGAGGGGTCGCCGGCTTCGCTCCGGCGGCCTTTCGCTACGGCGGACCGACCGCGCTGTCGTCCGGAGCCGTAGCGCTCCACCGGCGCGCCGACGTCCTGCTCCTCTCCGCCTTCGGCCGCACCGCGGAGATCGGCGCTTATTCGCTCGCGCAGGCCATCGCCGAGACCTTCTGGCTCGCGACGGACTCGCTCGAGAACGCGTTGTTCGTCGATGTCGCGCGGCAGGACGCGGGACGGGCCCGGTCCGAGGCGCAGCGCGCCTTCGGCGCCTATCTCTGGCTCGGCCTCGCGGGACTCGCCGTCGGGATCGCGGGCGGGGAGCTCCTGATCCGCACGTTCTTCGAACGGTATGCGGGCGCCGGTCCGATCTTGCCCTGGCTCATCGCCGCGACCGTCGCATGGGGCGTGGCGCGGCCGTTCTACTCGTACCTCTCGGGCCAGGGCTTCGTGAAATCCGCGCTTCTCTGCAATGCGATCGGCCTCGCGGTCAACGTAACGTGCTGCGCGCTCTGGATTCCCGGCCAGGGCGCGCTCGGCGCGGCGCGAGCGTGCCTCGTGAGCTATGGAGCCCAGTCGGTCCTGTTCTGGACGATGTTCCGGCGGGCGCCGCGCCCGGGCGCCGGGGCAGCGCCGATCGCGGAGCCGACGGCCTAGCAGGTTGCTGAAAAAGGGTGTGGGATGGCGTTACGAGCGCCGCGGGGTCAGATCCGAGGAAGCGCGACGACGGCGATGCCTTCGCATCGGCGAGGAGCGATGACGAAGGAGATGGCTCCGCGCCGCCGTAACCCGAAGGGTGGACGGCACTTTGCCGGCGCCTCTAGGGCGACGCCAGGCCAGCTCTGCGAGAATCCCTCGTCAGGCGTCGCGTGCAAAGTGCCGGACACGACGCCCGCATCCATTTTTCAGCAGCCTGCTAGTTCGCGGTCGCGGCGATGGCCTGGACCTCGACGATCAGCTCGGCCACGACGTCCCGATGCAGTCGGACGTGGACCGTGTGCTGCCCGAGTCGCTTGATCGGCTCGGCCACCTCGACGCGGCGGCGGTCGACTTCGATCCCCTTGGAGGCGAGCGCGTCGGCAATGTCCGTCGCGGTCACGGAACCGTAGAGGACCTCGCCTTCTCCCGCCTTCTTCTGGATGGTCACGGTAAGGCCATTCACCTTCTTGGCGACCTCTTCGGCGACCTGCTGCTCGCGCATGGACTTCACGTCGTATTTCTTCTTCTCTTCCGAAAGACGGCGGAGGTTGGCCGTCGTCGCCTCGTAGGCGAGGCTCTGGGGAAAGAGGAAGTTGCGCGCGAACCCGTCCTTGACGGTGACGGTCTCTCCCCGATGGCCGAGTCCGCGGACGTCGTCTGCCAGGATGACTTTCATGGATTTCCCGAATGCCCTTTCTCGCCCCGACGGCGGAAGCTCGCGTACCAGTCGAAGAGGCCGAGTAGCGCCACTCCGAGGTTCATCGGAAAGTACGCCACGAGTACGTAGAGACCCAGACGCAGGAACCAGGCCCGGAACCAGCGCCGGGCGAAGTGGCAGATGATAGAGAGGCCGCCCACGAAATACAAGGCCGCCAGGGCGATCAAGACGTCGCCGGCGACGGTCCGGCCCAACGGGCCGAGGAGCGCGAATCCCGCGCCCGCCCCCACGAAGATTGCCGCGAAGGGGGCCGGCACCCGCAGACCTTCGAACCGCGTCGCGATGGCCGACGGAGCGGGCCGCGCCGCGCGGGCTCCCGCGTAGAACGCGATCGCGCTCCCGAGCACCCAGCACGCTCCGGCGAGTCCTGCCCAATAGCGCTCGGTGAAGTCCCGCGCGACGATGAGTGTCGTCCGGACGCGCTCGAGGCTCGCGGCGTCCGCGCCGCCACGCCGGTACGACTCGAGCGCCGAGGGAATCATCGTGTCGAAGGACGACCGGAGCTCGGACGAGAGAGGCGGCTGACCGGCGGCGGGAAGACCGAGAAGAAGGCCGACGAGCAGGAGCACGCCGGCGATCGCCAGGCCCAGGTACGCCCGCGACGGATCCACTCCGCGGCGCGCCTGCCCCGCGAAGAGCGTCGGAAGGCCCGACAGGAATCCGGCGGTCGCCGCGAGCGCGGCCGCGCCCTGCCAGCCGCCTGAAGCTGCGGCGAGACCGAAGAGGATCGCGGCGGAGAGCGCGGCGGCGAGCAGGCCCGACCAGAGGCCCTTCCGGTGCGCGACACGGACGAGCGGAACGGCCGCGAGCGGAAACCCGAGAGCGCCCACGACCGGAAGCGCCAGGAAGACCGCGAAACAGAGCGCCGACAGCCCCGCCGCGAGCGGAAGCTCGAACGTCTCGATGCGCCGGCGGGGATCGGCCGCTGGCGTTCCCGCGGCCGTCTTCTGAGTTTCGCTCACCGGATCTCGCGTTCCGAGGCGCGGAGGCCGGCGTCCCCCACGGAACGCCGGAGCCGCATCCGCGTCTCTCGACGCTTTCTCAGTCGGTGGCGTAGGGGAGGAGCGCGATCGAACGCGCCCGCTTGATCGCCGTCTGGAGCTTGCGCTGGTGCAGCGCGCACGTTCCCGAGATGCGTCGCGGCAGGATCTTGCCCCGCTCCGGAATGAAGGACTGGAGCAGCTTCACATCCTTCCAATCCACGTACTCGAGCTTCTCCGCGCAGAACTTGCAGACCTTGCGCCGGCGGACGAAGAACTTCTTGCGTGCCGGCTTTCCGTCGCGGCCGCCCTTCTCGCCGCGGCCGCCGCCCCGGGACGGCATCGCGGTCATGACGGCCTCCCTTCGGACGAGGCTTCGGCCGGCTCGGGCGGAGCGGAGGAAGGCGCCGGCGAAGGCGCCGACGGAGGCCGTGGCGGCCGCTTGATCGCCTTGAGCCGCAGCTTCTCCGCCATCTTGGCCGAGCGCTTCAGCTCTTCGTCGGCGCGCACGGCCAGATGCCGCAGGACCTGGTCGGAGAGCCGCATCCGGCGCTCCATCTCGGCGACGATGGCCGGCTCGGCCTTCGCCTGGAAGAGATGGTAGTAGCCCTCGCGCTTCCGCAGGATCGGGAAGGCGAGCCGCCGCCGTCCCCACGGTTCGTCGCGGACGATCTCCGCGCCGCCGTCGGCCAGGATTTTCCGATAGTCGGCCGTGACCTTGGCCGCCTCGTCTTCCGAGAGGTCCGGGGTCAGCAGCACCACGATGTCGTACAGCCTCATCGTTTCCTCCTCATGGATGTCAATCCGGCCGGGAGGCTCCGTCCGGAGAGGAAGTTTTAGGGTTTGCGATTCGCATCGCCGCATCGATACCGTCGGAGAGCCAGACGCGAAGCGTCTCGGCGGCCCGTTCGACCGACTCCTGGAAGGCCTCCCGCTCCGAACGCGAGAAGGGCTCGAGGACGTAGTCGGCCAGATCCCGTTCGCGCGAGTAGCGCTCGCCGCGGACGCCGACGCGCAGTCTCGGAATCTCCATTCCGACGCGCGCCACGACCGAGCGCATCCCGTTGTGCGTCCCGCCCGAGCCGCGCGGACGGATCCGCAGGGCCCCGAGCGGGAGGTCCACCTCGTCGAAGACGACGCAGACTTCCGAGGGATCGATGCCGTTCGATTGACAAAGAGCTGAAACCGCGTCTCCCGACGCATTCATGTAAGTCTGCGGGAGCGCCAGAATCGTCGAGACCCCCGCGACCGTTCCCCGCCCGACCCGCGCCCCGCTCTCCCGTGAGCGGATCCGAATTCCCTCCCGGGCCGCCAGGGCTTCCACCACCCGGAATCCCGCGTTGTGGCGCGTCTCCGCGTAGCGGTCGCCGGGGTTTCCCAGACCGACGATCGCGCGCAGAGCCTATTTCTCCTTCTTCTCCTTCTTCTCCGCCTTCTCGGGCTTCTCGGCCTCGGCCGCCTCTTCCTCGGTGGCGACCTTGCCCTTCTTCAGGACCTCGGGCTCGGTCGGTTCGGCGGCGGCTTCGGCCGCCACGGCGGCCGGCTCCTCTTCCTTCATCGGGTGCGTGACGTGGACGAGCACCTTCTCCGGGTCGTCCACGATCTCGATTCCCGCCGGCGCCTTCAGGCTGGCGATCCGCAGTGCGTCGCCGATCGCGAGCTCCGACACGTCGAGTGGCAGGTGCTCGGGGATGTCGCCCGGGAGGCACTCGATCTCGACCTCGCGCGTGACGAAGTCGAGGATGCCGCCCTCTTCCCTGACGCCCTTGGCGACGCCCACGACCTCGATCGCCACGCGGACCTTGATCTTCGCGTCCATCATGACGCGCACGAAGTCGATGTGCAGCGGCGCGCGGGACACGGGGTCGCGCGACAGCTCGCGGATCATCGCGTGGCGGGTCTGGTCGGAGCCGGCGAGCTTGAGCATGAAGATCGCGTTCTCGCTCGCGCCCTCGCGGAACGCGGTGGTGAGCTCTTTACGCTCGACCTGGACCGACACGGTGGGTTTCCCGGCGCCGTAGACGACGGCCGGGATCTGGCCCTTGGCGCGCGTGCGCCGGGCCTCTCCCTTCCCGGTGGTTGTGCGGCGTTCGACGTTCAGCTCGATGGTTTTCATGGCTTCCCCGCGCGGGAGCCCGCGCAAAGGGCGCGATTCTACACAAAAAGGGACGAAACGGAAGCCCCTTCGTGGATGCGCTGGATGGCCTCCCCGAGGAGGGGGGCGATGGACAGCGGGCGGATCCGCGGGCAGCGGGCGACGGCCGCCTCGACCGGGATCGTGTTGGTGACGAGCAGCATCTCGAGGCGCGACGCTTCGAGTCGGTCGAGGGCGGGCCCGGAGAGCACCGGGTGCACCCCGGCGGCGAACGCGCGCCGGGCGCCCTGCGCCCGCAGCGCCTCCTCGGCCTGGACCATCGTCCCGGCCGTGTCCACGATGTCGTCCAGGATCAGGACGTCCCTCCCCGCGACCTCGCCGATGACGTTCAGGACCTCGGTCTCGTTCTTCCCGGTGCGCCGCTTGTCGATGATGGCGAGCGACGCGCCGAGGCGCTTGCCGATGGCGCGGGCGCGGGCTACGCCTCCGACGTCCGGCGAGACGATGACGAGGTCGTCGAGCCCGAGCTTTCGGATGGACTCGAGGAGCACCGGCGCGGCGAAGAGGTGGTCGACCGGGATGTTGAAGAATCCCTGGATCTGCGCGGCGTGCAGGTCCATGGTCAGGATGCGGTCGGCGCCCGCGGCCGTCAGCAGGTCGGCCATGAGCTTCGCGGCGATCGGCACGCGCGGCTTGTCCTTCTTGTCCTGCCGGCCGTAGCCGAAGTACGGCATGACCGCGGTGATGCGCGAGGCCGAGGAGCGCCGGAAGGCGTCGATGCAGGATCAGCAGCTCCATCACGTGATCGTTGACCGGGCTGCACGTCGGCTGAACGACGAAGACGTCGGCGCCGCGCACGTTCTCGTCGATCTGGCAGTAGTTCTCGCCGTCGGAGAAGTTGTAGAGCGTCAGCTCTCCGAGCGGGATGCGGAGGTAGTCGCAGATTTCGCGGGTGAGCGCCGGATGCGCGCGCCCCGAGAAGATCTTCAGCTCGCCGTAGGAGAAGTGGGCCACCAAGCGGGGGGATTCTACCTAAGGCGTCGATCGGAGGTCGGAATGGCTGGGGCGCTAGGACTCGAACCTAGAAATGCCGGCTCCAAAGGCCGGTGCCTTACCAATTTGGCGACGCCCCAACGCCTGCGATTTTACGCTCGCTCGGCGCCGCCGTCGCCGAATCCCGCCCTCCGCCGATACTCTGCCCGTCCCACCGTCCGCGCGATCAGCGCGCGCGTTCCGGCATGCCGCGACACGATCTCCGCGATCGCTTCGGGCGATGCGCCGACGAGGACGACGGCCGATCCCGATCCCGTCACTCCACATTCCGCGGCCACTTTCCGACCCTCCTCGAGATAGCCGCGCATCTCCGGCCGAACCGCCACCACCGCGCGCTCGAGATCGTTCGGTCCGAGAAAGCGGCCGTTCGTCTCGATCGCGAGCCTCTCGGGAGGCGGCTCCGCTCCCCCGATCCGGTCGAATGCGGCATAAACGTCCGCCGTCGCGAGAGGGAACGGCGGAACGAGGATCGTGACGACACGGGCCGGCGAGTCTTCCCGCGCGACGACGAGTTCGCCGCGTCCGCCGACGTCCGCTTCTCCGCCGGACAGAAAGAACGCAACGTCGCTTCCGATCGCCGCGGCGATCGCCGCCAGGCGCTCGGCGGGCAGCTCGATCTTCCAGAGCCGGGAGAGAAGGCCGAGCGCCACGGCCGCGTCCGCGCTTCCGCCGCCGAGGCCCGCGCCGGCGGGAATCTTCTTCTCGAGCGACAGGGCACCGCGCCGGGAGATTCCCGCCGCCTTCGCCAACTCCGCCGCAGCCCGCGCGACGAGATTCGAGTCGCCCTCGGGACCCCCGACGCAGGAGAACTCCCATGCGGCCCCGTCGCGGACTTCGAGCGAGTCCGAGAGGTCTACCGTCACGAAACGCGAGAGGATCTCGTGGTAGCCGTCGGCGCGGCGGGGCCCGACCCGGAGCTCCCGGTTGACCTTCGCGAACGCTTCCGCGCGCCGCGGCTCCGCCGGAATCACGCGGCGGGCTCCCGCGCGAGCAGCTTCAGCTTCAGCCGGCTCCCCAGGCGCTTCTCGTCGATGACCACGGCGCCCGGCCAGGGCGTCCACGGGCCGGTGTAACGCGCCTCGATCTCGCCCTGAGGCCGCGACACGGACAGTCGCAGGAGCCTCCCCTGCGCGAGGTCGAGAACGCCGCTCGCCGCGTGGGAGCCGGACCAGACGAGGAGCGCCCGTCCCGACCTCTGGCCCCGGACCTCCGGCTCCCCGGACCACACTCCGGCGAGCAGCGCCCGCAGCTGACGCGGCTCGATGGTCACGCTCGCGATCTTCTCGCCCCGCAGCTGCCCGTTCGCGTACGTCGCGAGCGGAGCGCCGAACGGTCCCGCGAGCGACGCCTCGACGCGATCTCCGCGCAGCCGCACCGCCAGAGTGCCGTGGGTCGAGGCGACTCCCTGCGACACGACGGCGTCGTACAGCAGGTTCGCGTCTCCCCCCGGGTCCGCGTCCCGAACCGCACGCGTCCAGGTGTCGAGCGCCCGCGCCGCCTCGGGCGCCGTCACGGGGTGGAACGACGAGGAGCAGGCGGAAGCGAGGAGGATCGCCGGCAGCGCCGCGGCGGCGCGCGCCCTCACGGCGACGAACTCAGCGGCCGGAGAGCCGGGCTCGCGACTGCGCCAGCTTCTGACGAATCTTCTCCGGCTCTTCGGGCTTCAGCGTCAGCGCGCGCTCCCAGTGGGCGATGGCGCGCTCGACGTTGCCCTGCCGGGCCTGCAGGTCGCCCAGATGCTCTTCGATCGTCGGATCGTCCGGCTCCCGGCGGTGCGCCTCGAGAAGATTGCGCTCGGCGGCGTCCATCCGGCCGAGACGGAAACAGGCCCAGCCGAGGGAGTCGAGATACGCCCCGTTCCGCGGTTCGCGCGCGACGGCTTTCTGCAGCATCGCGTACGCCTCGTCGAGACGCACGCCCTTGTCCGCCCACATGTAGCCGAGATAGTTCTGCGTGGCGGCATCATCGGGACGCAGCTCGAGAAGCTTTCGGAAGGCGTCCTCGGCGCCCGAGAAGTCGCCGGCTCGCTCGAGGCTCGACCCGAGCCGGAACAGGAGCTCGGAGCTCTGGGGAAAACGCCCCACGCCGGCCTTCGAGACGCGGGCGGCCGTCGGGTAGTCCTTCAGGCGCGCCCAGGCGTCGGCCGCGGCGAGGACGCGGTCCGGATCCTCGGAGGCGGCGAGTCCCGAGAGGATGTCCTCGCCCTTCTTCTTGTCCCCGGTGCGGATCGAGAACTCCGCCACGTCCGCCGCCCACTCGGAGTTTCGCGGCTCGAGCGCAGCGGCGGCCTTCGATTTCTCGAGACCGCACGGCCAATCCTCCATCTCGCGGCAAGCTCCGAGGAGAATGCGGAGCGCGCGCGGCCCGATGTCGCCGTTGGAGAGCGCGAGCGGCTCGAGGATCTTTCGCGCGCCGGCGTAATCGCGTCGCGCGAACGCCACGAACCCGAGCTCGGTCTGGGCGCCTTCCTTCATCTCCTTCTTCTTGGGGTCGTCTCCGGCGTGCTGGACGAGCCCCGCGAGAATCGCGTCGGCCTCGTCGAACCGGCGTTCGCGCACCAGCTCCGACGCGAGCGCGCGGGCCGTCGCCTCGTCGTCCGGATCGGAGTCCCGCAGGGCGCGCAGGATGCGCTCGCCCTCCGGCACGTCCCCCTTCTCGAAGAGCACCTGCGCGAGGAGGCGGCGGATCGCCCGATTCTCCGCGCGTCGCGTCGCGAGCTCCCGGGCCATCTTCTCCGCTTCGGCGAAGTGGCCGGCCCGAGCGAGGTCTAGCGCGATGCGCTCATCGATCGCACCGTTGTCCGGATCGGCCTGGCGCATCGCGCGCAGGATCTTCAAAGCGTCGTCGATCCGATCCTCGTCCTCGTAGAGCTCGATGAGAGCTGCCGCGATCTCCCGGTCGGCCGGGTTGGCCTCGTACAGCTCGCGGTAGAGCTCCTCGGCTTCCTTGTAGTCCCCGCTCTTCGCCTTGGCCTCCGCCGCGAGGCGCATGAGAGCCGGCTGCCGCCGCGATTGCGGCACGGACTCGAGGACGCGGACCGCCTGTGCCGGATTGCCCTGCGCGAGGAGGGCGCGCGCCAGAGTGGCGGCGGTCGAGGGATCCCCCGGCGCGATCTCATCGGCGGCCTTCAGCTCGGCGATCGCGGGTTCCAGCTGCGAGGGGTCGCGCTCCGCGGCGGAGAGCTCGAGCGAGCCGAGCAGGCGGTGCCCCTCGGGCATCTGCGGATCGAGGCGGACCGCCTCCTTCGCCTGGCGCACGGCCTCGTCGGGAACGTTCAGGTCGCGCAGGAGCTGCGCGTACTCGAAGCGGACGATGGCGTCGTCGGGAAGCTTCTCGATGACGCGCCGGTAGAGGTCGAGCGCTTCCTGAAATCGTCCGTCGCTGACGGCGACGTGGGCGCGGAGAAACATCTTGCGCGCCTCGGCTTGCGGGTCGCTCGAGTCGGCGGCGATTCCGACTCCGGCAATCAGCAGCAGCGCCGCGGCCGCGCGCAACGTCCTCATCGTGTCACTGTAGCACCCCGACACCCGCGGGGCGCGAAGGCCGGGATAGGATTGCCAGACACTGGGAGGAATTTGAGGCCGGCCACGTCATGACGCGACTCGGACAACTCCTCGTCCGCGCGGATCTGATCTCCGAAAATCACCTGGCGCGCGCACTCGGAGTCCAGCATTTCGCCGGCGGACGGATCGGCACGTTGCTGCTCGAGCGCGGTGCGGTGCACGAGGACGACCTCGGACGAGTGCTCGCCGAGCAACACGGATGCGACTACGTTCCGTGGCCGGTCCTGGGAAACGTCTCGCCCGCCGCGATCGCCGTCCTTCCGGCGAAGTTCGCGATCCGTCATTCGGCGGTGCCCTGGGATCGCGGCGAAGGGTTCATCAAGATCGCCCTCCGCGATCCGTCCGACCTGCGGATCCTCGACGAGCTCTTTTTCGTCACCGGCCGCAAGGTGATCCCATGCGCCGCTCCCGAAGTGCGCATCTACCAGGCCCTCGAGAAGTATTACGGGGAGCGGCGGACGCCGCGTTACGCCATCCTGGCGGAAAAACTGTCTCGTGTGACGGCCCGTCCCGGCGGCCGGGCCGCCCCGCCACCCCCGCCGGACTTCTTCCCGGGCGAAGGACCGTCATACCCGGCCTCCCCTGCCGGCCCCGCGGCCGCCGCCGGCGCAGGGGCCGAGGGCGTCAAGGAGGCTCGCATCGCACCCAGAATGCCGGACGCTCCCGTGACCCCCTGGGCGCCGGTCTCGACCCGAGTCCCTTCGTCCCCGGAGGCCGAGGAGGAAGTGATCTCGTGGGAGGAGCTTTCGCCGCCATCGATGTGGATTCCGGAGCCGATTTCCGAGGAGGCTCCGCGCCCTCCGGCCCGGCGGACGCGCCCGCCGGGCACGGTCGAAGCCAAGCCGACGGCGCCTGCCCCGGCCGAGCCGATTCCGCCCCCCGCCGCGGCGCCCCTTCGGCCTCCGCCGCCTCCAGCGCCGGTCGCTCCGGAGCCGCTGGCGCCACTGCCGCACTTCGCGGAGCCGGCCCCCCCGGCCGCGGTCTCTCGTCCGTCGCCGCTGCCGGTCCCGCCTCCGGCTCCGCAGATTTCACCGCGCGTCGCCCCGGCTCCGCCGCCTGGGGCCACGCGACTCGCGCCCGAGATCTTCGACTTTCCCGAGGTCCACGCCGGGAGCGATCGTTCGGCCGTCGTCGCCGCGGCCCTCACGGCCCTGGCCAACCGCTTCCCGCGGGTCGCGGTGTTCGGATCGAAGCCCGACAAGATCGTCGGCCTCGCCGGCGCCGGGGCGAAAGTCGACGCGGCCAGGATCACGAAGATCGCGATCCCGTGGGCCGACCCGTCGGTCTTTCTGAACGTTCGCCTCTCTCGCGCCTTCTATCTCGGGGCGCTCCCGCCCCTGCCGCGGCACCGACAGATTGCGGCGGTGATGGGCAAGCCGGCCGAGGAGTGCGTCGTCCAGCCGGTCTGGATGAAGGACAAGCCGGTGGCGTTCCTGTACGCCGAGTTCGACCCCGATCGCGGCGCCACGCCGATGGACCTCGCCTACCTCCGCGGCCTCGCCGAAGCGACGGCGTCCGCGCTCGCCGCGTCGATCCGATCGAAGCGGGGCGCGTAATATAATCGCCGCGTTTCGGAGGGCGAATGATCAAGGCCGACATCGTCGATCTCGTCGTGGATCGGGCGGGAATCCCGAGGGCGAAGGCGGCGACCGCGGTGGAGACCGTCATCGAGTCGATGCGGTCGGCGCTCGGCGCCGGCGACCGCATCGAGCTGCGGGGGTTCGGGGTCTTCCAGGTCAAGCGCCGCAAGCGTGGCATCGGACGCAATCCCAAGACGGGCGTCGAGGTCACGATTCCTCCCGGCAACACGATTCGCTTCAAGCCGGGAAAAGATCTGCGCGACCTGCAATAGGTCCGCGCGGAAGGAGTCCGGCGCATGCCCCCGCCGCGCCTCGGTGAGCGCCTGGTCGCCGAGGGTCTGCTGTCCCCGGCCGCCATCTCCCGCGCGCTCGGCTTCCAGAAGTTGGCGGCGCCGCGCGTCAAGCTCGGCAGCATCCTTCTCACCTGGGACCTGATCGACGAGGCGAGTCTCCTCCAGGCCCTCGCCAAGCTTCACCGTTGCGAGGCCGTGACCGGCGAGATGCTCGCGAAAGCGCCGTTGGACATCGTGCGCCTCCTTCCCGCGAGCCACGCGGTGCGCCTGAACGCGATCGCCTATGGCCTGACGCCCTCGCGGATCCGCGTGGCCTTCGTCAACCCGTCGGACCTCGGCGCGATCGACGAGGTCGCGGCACTGACGGGACACGCCTGCCAGCCCGGCGTGGTCACGGAGCTCCGGCTCCTCCAGGCGCACCGGCGTTTCTTCGGGCGCGCGATGCCGTTCGAGCTGCGTCCCGTCGTGCCTCGGCTCGAGCCAATGCGGGCGACGCGATCCGAACCGGCCTCGCCGACGAGCCCGGCGCGGGCCGCGATCCCGGTCGAGTCCGGTCCGGCGCCTCTCCCTCCCGAGACGCCGTCCTTCTCCATCCCCGAGATCCCGATTCCTGAGGCGCCGCCGGCACAGGCGTCCCCGGCCGTGCGGCCTCCGGAGGCCGACCGCGCATCCGCGCCAACCGCCGCGCCGCACTGGCTCCCCATTTCCCCGGATCGCCCGACGAGCGACTTCGTCCTCGGCATGTGGTCGTCCGCGGCCCCGCAGCCGGCCTCCGAGGAAGAGATCGGGGACCTCGCCCTCGCCTGCGTTCCGCTCGAGTTCCCGCGCGCGATCCTCTTTGCCGATCGCGCGGGCGCGTTCGTCGGATGGACGGCGCGGGGTCTCGGACCCGGGGACCTCCCGGCGCTTCGGATTCGGGACGAGGACCCGTCGATCCTCCGTTCGGTCCGCGAGAGCGGCGCGCCCCACTTCGGGCGTGTGGACCAGGAGCTGTGGCCCGAGGCGCTCGCGCGGCGGCTCGACGGCCCGCACCCGTGCGCCGTCTTTCCCGTGCACGCGGGACACGGAGTCGCCGCGCTCCTGTATGCGGACCGCCGCGGAGCGCCGATGCGCTTCGAGGACACGGGACTGCTCGCACGGGCGGCGGCGCAGATTGCGGCGCTCCTCGCTCGCGAGTCGCGCGCCGAAGGCCACTAGCGTCCTGTATCTGGACCAAGAACCCAACGCAGATCCGCCGCGCCATCCGTGACGCAAATCAGACTTCAGGTACTTGCGGTCGAGGATTTTCAGGAAGGCTAAGAACTTCTGACGGCGCGCGGCGAGCACCCTCGCCGCAGGGAGTCTCAGAATTCTCCCCGCTCGAACGCTTCGAGCATTCCCTCCGCGGTGCGCGTCGCAACGGCGCAGATCGTGAGCGCCGGGTTCACGGCACCCACGGTCGGGAAGACGCTCCCGTCGCCGATGAACAGATTGGGGACGTCGTGGGCCCGACCCCAGGGATCGACGACGGACGTCTTCGGGTCGGCACCCATCCGGCAAGTGCCCAGATAATGGGATGACGCACCGGACTCAAAGTCCTCCTCCCAGACCTCTTGGGCACCGGCAGCGAGGAGAATCTCGCGAAGGGTCGCGGAGATCTTCCGAATCATGGAGCGCTCGTTCTCCCGCGGTTCGTTGATCAGCCGGGGAACGGGGAGACCGTGAGAATCCCTAACGACCGGATCGAGCTGCACCTGGTTGCGGGGATCGGGAATCTGCTCGCCGATCGAGGCAATGCCGGCAACGTGCCCGAAATGCTGTTTCATGAGGCGCTTGTGCTCCGATCCCCAGCTTCCGACCTGGCGCGCGATCGAAACCGGCCAGTGGTAGCCGAGGGTGCCCACGACGGCAAAGCCGCGAACGAAGTCGTTCCGCGGATCTGTCTCGTAGAAGTCCTGAATCAGCCCGCCCGCCGGGACCCCGCGCCAGGGATCGAGCCTCTCGGAAAAGAGGCCGCGCGTGAAGACCCCCATATGCTCGGTGAAGTGCGTTCCGACGAGACCGCTCGAATTGGCGAGCCCATCCGGGAAGAGGCGAGACCGGCTGAGGAGCAGTAACCTCGTCGTCTCGATGGCATTTCCGGCCACAACGACGACCCGCGCTTCAATCCTTCTCTCCATTCCATCGGGGTCGAAGTAGACGACGCCTTTCGCCTTGCCGTCCGGACCCACCAGGATTTCCCGCGCCATGCACTCGGGTCTGACCTCGACACGTCCCGTCGCCTCGGCCTTCGGAACGTACGTGACATCGATGCTCGATTTCGCGCGGATCCGGCAGCCGAGCCGGCAGGTGCCCGCGCCCACGCAGGCGACCCGACCCTGCCAGTCGAGCGTGGGGATCGCGAGCGGCTCCCGGACGAAATGAAGGCCGAGCTCGTCCGCCCCCCGCTTGAGGGCCAGGCTCGCGAGATTGAACGGATGAGGCGGCGTGGGGTATCGACGGCTCCTGGGAGGTTCGAACGGATTTCTTTCGTCGCCGCTCGGCCCGGAGACGCCGAGCTCCCATTCGGCGCGCGTGTAGTAAGGCTCGAGATCCTCGTAGCGAAAGGGCCAGTCTTGGGCGACGCCATCCCGGCTGCGCACGAGGAAGTCGCTCTCGTGAAGCCGCGGGGTGATGGCGACGTAGTGAAGCGTCGAGCCCCCGACCCCTTTGACGTGGTCATACCGAAAGGAAGAACCACCCGTCGTGTAGCGGTCGCGTCTCGGGTCGCGCCCGCGAAACGTGTGCGCGCTCCGGATCTCGAAGTCGGGGACGTCGGTCTCGAAATCCCTCGAGGGATCGAAGCGCGGGCCCGCTTCCAGGACGACGATTGAGAGTCCGGATTCGCCGAGTTCCTTGGCGATGACGCCGCCGCCGGCTCCGCAGCCGACGATCACGACGTCGGTGGATTTCGCTCCGCTTTCCATCAATGTGTGCGCAACTTCCCTTCGGAACAACAGGTCGCCAAGTTTCGACGGAGATTGCCTCGAAATCAGATCCTTCGCCGCTGAGGATCGAGATACCCGAGCGGCATCGGCGGCCCGTCATAGTCCAGCCATAACCAGCCGACCGGGCTCGTATAAAAAGCGACGAAGACGTCGTCGACGAGCTGCTTGAGGAATTCGACTTCCGGAAAACGACAGAGCATGTAGAGATCGATCAGCCTGTAGGGCAACCGCCACGCCCTGGCCGACCGGGAGCGCGCCTCGGCGACCCCTTCGACCTCCCGAAGCAACTCGATTTGAGCGTCCCCGGCAACGTTCGCAAAGGGTCGGCCCGCTCTCCGTGTCGCCAGCCGGTCAAGGGCGCGCAGCCCCCGGATGTAGACCGCCTGACGGTCGGGGGACTCCGCGACGGCGGCTTCGATCTTGCGAGCCGCACCCGCCTCCCGGGCCCCCGGTCCGTCGGCATCTGACGGCAGAATCACCGCGGAGAGCGACTCGACCAGACTCCGCTCCTCGTCCGTGAGCCAGCACGCCGCATCGCTGGTCGCGCGCCGTTCACGCCGCGAAAAGTAGTTCATCGTCCAACTCGCGAGGGCATCCGCCACCGAGATCGCTGTGAGGCGCACGTCCCGCTTCAGGGTGAGGAGCAACGCCGTGCTTCGCTTTGCGGCCATCCTTAACGGCAAGTGTCGCATGGAATCAGGCGAACCGAGGGCGCCGCTCGCCCTGCCATCGCGACAGACTCCGTCGTTTAGTCTGTCCAAGTCGGACTTGGTCTTGACGCGAACGCGGAAGGGGGCGTGCCCAAAGCCTCTACCGTAATCGGAGAGACCACGTTCAGACGACCAAGCGCAAGCGCAACGTCCGAACAGGTCAGGCTAGACTTCGCGCCGGATGTCCGAGCTCGAGCCCCGAGACTTCTTCCGTCCACCTCCGCCGCGGCGGGGATGGAAGGAGCACCCGCTGTTTCACCTACTCCTCTTCGCCGCCACCTTCGTGACGACGACGTACTTCGGCGGCCGGCTCTATCTCTCCGATCCGCGAGCGGGGTTCTGGGCCGGCCTTTCATTCTCGGTTCCGCTGCTCCTCATCCTCGGAACCCACGAGATGGGCCACTATTTGACGTGCAGACGCTATGGACTCGCCGCAACGCTGCCGTATTTCCTTCCGGCGCCGATTCCGACGCTGATCGGTACCTTCGGCGCCCTCATCCGCATCAAGGAGCCGATCCGCGACCGCCGCGCGCTCATCGACGTCGGCGCCGCCGGACCGCTCGCCGGCTTTGCGATGGCGATTCCGTTCCTCCTGTACGGCGTGACGCGGGCGACGCCGCTGCCGGGAGCGAGCCCGCCGGGCACGGTCCTGTTCCACTATCCGCTCGCGGTGCGGATCGCGCAGACTGGACGCAGTACGGCGCCGTACACGAGCGCCGGCGTTCAGGAGCATCCGACCTTCATGGCCGCCTGGTTCGGGCTGCTCGTGACGGCCCTGAACCTGCTTCCGATCGGACAGCTCGACGGCGGGCACGTGCTGCGCGCCGCCGTCGGCCGCCGGCAGCCGGCGATCTCCTATGTCGTGGTTGCGGGCGCCGTCCTGACGGCGCTGCGAGGGCCCACGTGGGCGTTCTTCGCGGTCTTTGCAGCGATCTTCGTCGGTATCCGGCATCCGCCGGTCGAAGACGAGTCGGAGCCGCTCGGCGTCGGCCGCGTCCTCGTCGCGCTCGCGTGCCTCGCGGTATTTCTTCTCTGTTTCACTCCGGTCCCGATCCAGTTTCTGTAGCTTTCGACCGGAGGTCGATCCAGAACGTCGCGGGTCCGGTGTTGACGAGCGAGACATCCATCGTCGCGCCGAAGACGCCGCGCGCGACGGAGAGGCCGGAGAGCTCGAGCGCCGCCGCGAAGTGATCGTAGAGCGGCTCGGCCTCGGCCGGCGCCAGCGCGCGCTCGAAGCCGGGCCGCCGCCCGCGCGACAGATCCGCGGCGAGCGTGAACTGCGAGACCACGAGAACGGACCCGCCGGCGTCGCCGACGGCGATATTCATCTTGCCGGCCTCGTCCTCGAAGATCCGGAGGCCGGCGACCTTGCGCGCGCCTTCTTCGACGAGCGCCGCGTCGTCGCCCTTCTCGAGCCCCAGGAGCACGAGCAGGCCCGCTCCGATCGCCGACACCTCCTTGCCCGCGACCGAGACCGCCGCGCGGGACACTCGCTGGATCAGGATCTTCACATCCGCCGCCGCGCGCGCGACGCGCCGCGAGCTCCGCCGGCTCCGGAGCGCCGAGCACGTGCGCGACTCCCCAGTAGAGGGCGGTCGCCCGCCAGGATCAACGCGGCGAGGAGCGAGCGCCGCCGTCACCCCGCCGCGGCTCGCGGGATCGACGGCGCGCTGCCCCGCCCAGAGCGCGGCGCCCATGACGGTCGACGCGAGCGCGATCCGCGAGAGGGATCGGAGAATCTCGCGGCCGCGAAGCCGCCCCTCACGCCGGCGAAGCACGCCGAGGAGGATCGCGACGTTGACGCGCCGCCGCCAGAGACGCCGACAGCCCGATCGCCGGGGAGGCCGTAGATCGGGACGAGCGTAAAGCAGCCGAGCAGAAAGACGGCGCAGTCGGCGAGCGCCGCGATCACGGGCAGCCTCGTGTCCTTGAGCGCGTAGAACGCGGGCACGACGACGCGGACGACGGCGAAGAAGAAGAGTCCGGCCGAGAGCGTCGCGAGCACGCCGGCCGTCGCCTGCGTGTCGATGGACCGGAAGGCTCCGCCCTGGAACAGGACACGAACGATCGGTTCGCGCAGCACGACAGGCCGACCGTCGCGGGCACCGTCACGAACGCGATCAGCCGCAGTGCGAAGGCGAGCGTGGTCCTTGAAGGCCTCGCGGTCCTCCGAGAGCGCCTGCCGCGACAGGAGCGGCAGGATCGCGGTCGCGAGCGCGACGGCGAAGCCGCCGAGGACGAGCTCCTTCAGCCGGTTCGCGAAGTAGAGGCGCGAGACGTTCGACGTGCCCGAGCCCCGCAGCGAACCGCGTCGCGAAGGTCAGGTTGATCGTGTTGATGCCGTAGGCGAAGAGCCGCGGCGTCATCAGGAGCAGGACCTGCGCGCACGTCCGGGTCGCGCCAGCCGAGCTGCCGGCCGCCCGACGGCCCGAAGCCGCGCAGCTGCGGCAACTGGACGGCGATCTGCAGGACGCCGCCGAGGAGCACGCCGGCGGCGAGGCCGTAGGTCGGCTCCGCGCAGGCGCGGCGCGAGCAGGAGCGTCGCGAGGATGAATCGCCACGTTCATGAAGATCGGCGCCGCGGCGGAGACCGCGAAACGCCCGTGCGCGTTCAGGACCGCCTGGCAGAGCGCGGCGAGCGACACGAGGAAGATGTAGGGAAAGATCCAGCGGTTGAGCGACACGGTCAGCGCGAACTGCCAGGGGCTCGCCCGGAACTCGTGGGCCAGAAGGTCCACGAGCCAGGGCGAGAGCAGCGATCCCGGCCACGGTGAGGCCGGCGAGCAGGAAGGCGAAGGTCCCGAGCGCCCGGCCGACGAAGGCGCGCGCCTCCTCTTCGCTCCGCGTCCTCTCGAGACCTCGGCGTAGACCGGGATGAAGGCCGAGGACATGGCGCCCTCGCCGACGATGTCCCGCAGCATGTTGGGGATGCGCCAGGCCACGATGAACGCGTCCGTCCGCAGCGCTCGCCCGAAGTGGAGCGCGACGACTTGTCCCGCAGGTAGCCGGTGAGGCGGGAGAGCAGCGTCAGCGGCGTGATCGCCGACGCCGAGCGGACGAGGCGGCCGCGGGTCTCGTCGGTGTCGCGTCGGGCGGCGACATGCGTCCGCGGGGATTGTAAGCCGGCGGCGGAGACCCGGGCTCGGACATCATCTGTCCCGAGACTTCGGGATTATTCTTCCGAGCACCTGAAAGGAGGGTGAACACATGGCCAGCGTCAACAAGGTGATCCTGATCGGCAACCTCGGCAAGGACCCGGAGATCCGGACGACGCCGCAGGGGACGTCGCTCGCGCGCTTCTCGGTCGCGACGACGACGGCCTGGAAGGACAGCTCCGGCGCCAAGCAGGAGCGCACGGAGTGGCACGACATCGTCGCCTGGGAGAAGCTCGCGCAGATCTGCGGCGAGTACCTGCACAAGGGAAAGATGGTCTACGTCGAGGGCAGCCTCCAGACCCGGAGCTGGGAGGACCAGAACGGACAGAAGCGCTACAAGACGGAGATCAAGGCGTCCAACGTCGTGATGCTCTCGCCCCGCGACGCCTCGCGTGCTGCCGCCGGAGCCGCAGTCGTCGCCGCGGGGCCGCGAGAGGTCTCGCGAGGTCGCCGAGGCGCCGGCCTACGACGACGACGTCCCGTTCTAGGCGCAGGGACTCGCGCTCTCGCCGGCCTCGGCGCGGTGTCGCCGGCTGCCTTCAGCCTTCCGACGCGAGGCCGCGACGAGCCGCGATCGAACGGGGCCGGCCGGCGCTCGCGGCGGATCCTCGCGAGGTGCGCCGCGTAGCGGTCGATCCGGCGCGATGGCTTCGGCCGCCGCGGCGCCCGCGGGATCCCGGCTCTCGACCGCGGCGACGCAGTCCGGGTATTCGCTCGATGCCGGCTGCAGACGAAGAGCAGGTCGCAGCCGGCGCGGCAGGCGAGGACGCAGCCGCCGCGGGAGATCGCCGAAGCTCGCGAGCGCGCCCATCTCGAGGTCGTCGGAGAAGGCCGCGCCTCGAAATCCGAGACGGCCGCGCAGCAGCCGCCGCCCGATCGTCTCGCGAAAGCGAGGCCGGGAGGCCGTCCGGTCCGGCGGCGTGCGAGATCATGACCGCGCGGGCGCGCGCGAAGGCGCGACGGAAGGGCTCGAGATCGCGCGCGCGCTCCTTCGCGCTCGTCCGGCACGCGCGGCAGCGAGACGTGCGTGTCGAGCGCGGCCCGGCCGAGCCCCGGGAAGTGCTTCAGGCAGCCGCCGACGCCGCGCGCGTGGAGGCCCGTCAGAAACTCGCCCGCGGCCCGCGCGACGTCGGCCGGGTCTTCCGCGGCGCAGCGGTCCCGCGAGGACCGCGCGCCGACGCGCCTTCGATCGCGGCGGTCCACGACGGGCGCGAGGTCCACGTCGAAGCCGAACCGTCGCGCAGGACGCGCCGGCGAGCTCGCCCGGCGCCGGCGCGCCAGGCCGCGCGCGGCCGCGTCGCGGAACGAGATCGACGGACCGAGGAGATCTCGCGAGCCGATCCACGGGCCCGCCTTCCTGGTCGAGGAAGACGAGGAGGCCGCTCCGCGAGAGCTCGGACGACGAGGCGCGCGAGTCTGCTCGGCGGTCTCGATGTTGCGGCGGAAGAGGATGACGCCGCAGCGGCGGGTGGCGATCGAGGATCCCCCGCTCGGCGCCGTCAGCGCGGGCCCCGAGATGCCGACGCCGAAGAGCGCGCGAGATCATCCGGGCCCTTGAGCCGCTCCTGCAGCGAGGCGAGGAGCGACAGCGCGGCGACCGGCGTCAGCTGATTCACGTCCACCGCGCGAAGCTTCTCGAGCGCGAGCTCCTCCTCGGCCGTGAAGAGGAGCAACTGCCCGCTCGCCCGCGCTCTCGCCCTTCCTGTCGCGCGAGCACGGGCGCGCCCTGGACGTCGAGCTCCTGCTTCTCGAGGTTGCCGAGGATCTCCCGGGCGCGCGCGGTCACCGCCGGCGGGCAGGCCGGCGAGCTCCGCGACGTGGATCCCGTAGCTGCGGTCGGCGGCGCCCGGGCACGACCTTGCGCAGGAAGACGCACCTTTCCGTCGATCTCCTTGACCGCCATCGTGGCGTTCGACGACCGCCGGCTTGACGAGCGCGATCTCCGTCAGCTCGTGGTAGTGCGTCGCGAAGAGGACGAACGCGGCCCGCTCGGGCGCGTCGTGCAGGTACTCGAGGAGCGCCCAGGCGATCGAGAGCCCGTCGAACGTCGACGTGCCGCGGCCCGACCTCGTCGAGGATGACGAGGCTGCCGGGTCGTCGCCTCGCGCAGGATCGCCGCCGACTCGAGCATCTCGACCATGAACGTGGACTCGCCGCGCGACAGGTGGTCGGCGGCGCCGACGCGCGTGAAGATGCGGTCGACGACCGAGAGTCTCCACCGCGGTCGGCCGGCACGAACGAGCCCGGCCTGCGCGAGCAGCACGACCGTCGCGACCTGCCGCAGGTACGTCGACTTGCCCCCCATGTTCGGGCCCGTCACGACGCAGGATGCGCCTCTCGGGCGAGAGGTCGCAGTCGTTGGGCATGAACGGCTCCTCGCGCCGGAGGCTCTCGACGAGCGGATGGCGTCCGTTCGACGAATCGCGAGCCGCGGCGAGGCGGAGAGCCTCGGCCGGACCCACGCTCCGCTGCGCCGCGGTCTCCGCGAGCGCGGCGACGAGGTCGAGCTCCGCCATCGGCGCGGGCGGCCTGCGCCGACGCGGTCGGCGGCGCGCGACGAGCTCCGCGAGCAGCTCGCGCGTAGAGGCGCGCCTCGATCTCGCCGATCCGGTCCTCGGCCGCCAGGATCTTCTCCTCGAGCTCCTTCAGGGCGGGCGTGACGAACCGCTCCGCGTTGGCGAGCGACTGCCTGCGGATCCAGTCGGACGGAACGCTTCTCGCGGTGCGCGTTGCCGACCTCGAGCGAGTAGCCGAAGACGCGGTTGTAGCGCACGCGCAGATTCGAGATGCCCGAGCGCTTGCGCTCCTCCGCCTCGATCGCGAGCAGCGCCCCCTGGGCGTCGCGGCGAAGCCTCCGGAGCTCCGCGAGCTCCGCGTCCGCCTCGTCGCGGATGACGCCGCCCGCCGAGGCGAGCACCGGCGGCTCCGGCGACGAGCGTCTCGCTCGACCCGCCGCACGCAGGTCGGCCGTGTCCGGAATGCCGCTCGGCGAGGACGCGCAGGCGGGCCGCCGGAGAACCCCGCCGCGGCCGCGGACACGGCCGGGACGCGCTGCGAGCCCCGCGGCCCACGCCGCGACTTCCCGCGGCCCCGCGGTGCCGACCGCGATCCGCGCGAACCGCCGCTCGAGATCGCCGACCTCGGCGAGGGCCTGGCTGGAGCGCCTCGCGTTCCGGCGACCGTTCGACGAGCTCCTCGACCGCGTCCCAGCGCGCCTCGAGCTCCATCGGGATCGGTCGACGGGCTGCGCCAGAGCGCTCGCGCAGGGCGCGCGCGCCCGAGCGGCGTGCGCGTGCGGTCGAGGAGACGCGAAGAGGCTGCGCGCGGCCTGTCCCGTCGGAGGACTCGAAGACCTCGAGCGTCGCGAGGGCCGCGGCGTCCAGGCTCATGCGCTCGCCGAAGCACAGGGGCTCGGCGGGGCGCACGTGGACGAGGGCGCTCGGGCGCATCTCGCGCGCGTACGCGAGCGCCGCGCCGCGGCCGCGGCCCGCCGGCCCCTCGAACGACGCCGCGCGCGGCTCGGCCTTCGCGCGCCTTCTCGAACCATTCGGAGGGGCGCACCGTCCGGGCGACGCCCGGCAGCGGCAGCTCCTGGCCGTCCGGCAGCAGGATCTCCCGCGGGCGGAAGAGCGCGAAGAAGTCCGGGACGCGTCCGGCTGGCACGGCGCCCGCGCGGAAGCCCCCGTCGAGAGGTCGAGGAAGCGCCACCTCCCAGCGCTCTCGCCCGGGATGAGCCGCCGCGAGGTACGAGGGCGCCGCCGGAAGGAGCGACGTCGGGGTCGAGGACAGTGCCCGGCGTGACGACCCGGGTGATGTCGCGGCGGACGAGGCCCTTGGCGCCGCGCGCGTCCTCCACCTGGTCGCAGACGGCGACCTTGCGGCCCGCCGCGATCAGCTTCGCGATGTGGTGGTCGGCGCTCTGCTAGGGCACGCCGCACATCGGCGCCTCGATGTCGGAGTCGCGATGCCGGCGCCGTCAGCGCGATCCCGAGGAGGGGCGCCGCTTCCTTCGCGTCGTCGAAGAACATCTCGTAGAAGTCGCCGATCCGGTAGAAGAGGATGGCGTCGGGAACGCGGCTCTTCATCTCGAAGTACTGCCGGAGCATCGGAGTGGCTCGAGACGTCGCGGAGCTCACGCGTCTGCTAGCATAAGACAGGAGTAGCGGCAGTGTCGGAGAGCGTCCGGAACGCTGGCGATCGACACCGCGAGCCCGGCGGGCGCGGTGGCGCTCGCGCGCGGCGATCGCGTGTTCGAAGAGACTCTTCCGCACGAGCGGCGCGCGTCGGAGGAGCTCGCTGCCCGCGGTCGCGCGCATGCCTCGAGCGCGCCGATCTCGCCCTCGCCGGCGTGCGGGCGGATCGCCGTCTGCGCCGGTCCTGGATCCTTCACCGGAATCCGCGTCGGCCTCGCGACGGCGTGGGGTCTCTCGCGCGCGTGCGGCATGCCGGTCGAGACGGTCTCGACGCTGGAGGCGATGGCCGAGGCGGCGCGCGGTCTCGGCACGGACGCCGATCTGGACCGTGCTCGACGCGGGGCGCGGCGAGATCGTCTGTCAGGCGTTCGATCTCGGCGGCCCGCGGGCGCAGGCGCGCGGCCGAGTCCATCCGGATCCCCCGCGATCGACTCGCCGAGACGGCGGGCGGCGGTCTGGTCCTGGCGCTTCCTCGCGAGCTCGCCGGGCCCGCGTCTCCGGCTCTTCCCCGGACGCCGGCGCACGCGCCTGGCGCTCGTCGCTGCGAACGCTCCGCGGGCGGAGACATCCGTGTTCACGCCGATCTACTCGCGGCCGAGCGCCGCGGAGGAACAGCGTGGCCCTGCGTAATCCCGAGTCGCTTCGACTACCGCCTGCGTGCCGGCGGAGCCGCGGACCTCGACGAGATCGCCCGGATCGAGCAGGAGTCCTTCCCGGTCCCGTGGAAGCGGGAGTTCTTCGAGAGCGAGCTCGTCGAGTCGTTCCGCTACGCCCGCGTGCTCGCCGCGCGCGGACGGGACCGCCGCCGCTCGTGGGCGGATATCTCTTCGCGGTCTCGCTCTACGACGAGTTCCACATCAACAAGATCGCGACGGACACCCGCCTGCGGCAGCTGGGCTACGGGCGGATGCTCCTCGAGGACGCCCTCGCGCGCGCGCGTTCCCTCGGGGCTTCGGCCGTCACGCTCGAGGTCCGCGTCTCCAACGGGCCGGCGCGGCAGTTCTACCGTTCTTACGGATTTCGAGAGGCCTACCGCCGCAAGTCCTACTACCAGGACGGAGAGGACGCGTTCGCTCTGATGCTTCCGCTCGGGTCTTCTCCGGGCGTCGAATCCACCGCCTCCACGGCGTTAGCAACCCTGCTAGACTTTTGACGTGGCCCGCCTGTCTCTCCTCCCACACTCCCGACAGAAAAGCAAAGGAGGATCGAGCGATGAGCCAGACGCACTCGGAGGACTTCTCGCAAATGGATGCTGAATACCGCCGCCTTCTGGAAGCGCACCGGGATCACGAGCGACGACTCGAGGCCCTGGCGGTCAAATCGCGGCTATCCGAGGACGAGGAGATCGAAGAGAAGCGTCTGAAGAAGGAAAAGCTCCTCCTGAAGGACCGGATGGAGGCGATCGCCCGGTCACCGACGAACAGGAGTCGCCCACTGAGGGTTCCGATCGCGCGGGAGGGCTGGCCCTTCCTCGCGGCCGCCCTCGTCGCCGCGGCGGCCGCCCTCCTCGCCGGAATTTCGGTCCTGGCGATCTTCGCGTTTCTCGTTTTCCTGTTCCTGCTTCAGTTCTTCCGCGACCCCGAACGCACGCCCGCCGGGGGCGAGGAAACCATCGTGTCGCCCGCCGACGGCACGATCCTCTCCGTCGATCCGGCGCCCGAAGCGCCGCCGGGCGCCGCGCGCCGCATCTCGATCTTCATGTCCGTCTTCAACTGCCACGTCAACCGGGCCCCGATCACCGGGCGCCTCTCGCACTACAGCTACCACCCGGGACGCAAGATGGCGGCCTTCGACGAGAAGGCCTCGGCGGAGAACGAGCAGAACCGGATCACCCTCGATGGCGCGCGGGGCGCCGTCACTTTCAAGCAGATCGCGGGCGCGCTCGCGCGCCGAATCGTCTTCTGCCCCGAACCGGGCGACCCGCTGCGGCGCGGAGAGCGCGTCGGGATGATCAAGTTCGGGTCGCGGGTCGACCTCTTCGCTCCCGACGGAACCGAAATCCTCGTGCGCCGGGGGGACAAGGTCCACGCGGGAGAGACTCCCCTCGCCCGGTGGCCGTGATGGAAGAGCCGGTCCCGCCGCGCTCGCCCCGCGTCGGTCGACTCTCGCGCGGCCTCTTCGTCCTGCCGACGCTCTTCACGGTCGGCAACCTCTTCTGCGGTTACCTCTCGATCTGGGCCTCGATCCGCGGGACTTTCGAGGCCGCGGCCTACCTCGTCATCGTGGCGGCGGTCCTCGACGCGCTCGACGGCCGGATCGCCCGACTCACCAACTCGACGTCGGAGTTCGGCGAAGAGTACGACTCGCTCGCGGACCTCGTCTCCTTCGGCGTCGCGCCGGCCGTCCTCGCCTATTCCTGGGGACTCTCCGACTTCCACCGGATGGGCTGGATGGCGTCGTTCCTCTTCGTCGTCTGCGGCTCGATGCGCCTGGCGCGCTTCAACATCCAGACGAAAGTGGTGGACAAGCGATATTTCGTCGGCCTGCCCATCCCCGCCGCCGCGGGCACGATCGTCACGCTCGTGCTGGCCACGCCGGATCGGCTCGTCTCCCGGGTCTGGATGGCGGGACTTCTCGTGCTGACGGTGATCGTCTCGTATCTCATGATCTCGACGATCCGTTACCGCTCGTTCAAGGACCTCGATCTGAAGCGCCGCTGGCCGGGATGGATCCTGCCGGTCATCGCGCTCGTCTTCGCCGTGATCGCATATCAACCGCGCGTCTCGTTCCTCGCGGCCGCGCTGGCATTCGCCGCCTCGGGCCCGATCGGGAAGCTCGTCGGCTTTCTGCGCCGCAAAGAGCCGGCCTAACAGGCTGCCGAAACATGGATGCGGAATCGTGTCCGGCCGTCGGCCGCATGCGTTCGCTTCGGTCGTCGTCGACCGCCGCCCCCGAGCTCAGCGCTCCGCGCCGATGCGATGGCATCGCCGCTTTACTTCCGTCGCGCTTCCTCGGGCCCCTGACCCCGCGGCGCTCGCAACGCCATCCACACCCTTTTTCAGCAACCGGCTAGCGCTTCCTCGCGGGGCCCTTCGACTTCCCGCGCGGCGCCACGGTTGGCGTCGGTTCGGGAGGCGGCGCGACCCAGTCTCCCGTCAGCTCCTGGCCCGACGCCGCCAGCAGGTGCTGGCGGAATCGGCAGCAATCGCCGGGAATCCGGCCGGCCACGACGATTCCCGCATCGTCGAGGCGCTCCCGCGGCCCGACGAGAGTTTCGAAGAAGCGCACGCGGGTGGCGCGCCCCGGGGTGACCGCTCGGCCGTCCGCGTCGAACACTTCGTACCGGTCGAAGCCCCCGAGCGTGACGTCGCGGATGTGGCCGGACGGCACGTCCACGTCCACCCAGTTCGCCGTCCGCGACACGAGGGAGGCGTGCGTCGTGGTGTTGGCCGCCGAGATCCGGAGGCGCGAGGCCTCCCGCGCGACGGACACGCGCAGATCGGGAAGCAGCGGACGGCCCTGAAGGACGTCGCTGAGCGCCTCGAACGTCAGGATCCGCTCGGCGTCGCTCGCGCCGTCCAGGCGCACGACGCGCCCGCGCACGAGCTTCTTGCCCGTCAGGTCGGATCCGAGGCGATACAGGAGCTCCGAGAGCGCGGGCTGCTGAAACGAGATCGTGTCTCCCGGCCCGAACCGCATGCCCCCGACCTCGAGCGGCGCCGACACGTGGAACACGAAACGCGAGGTGTCGCTCTCGGAGAGCTCCAGGTCGTGTGTCAGCGAAACCCGGGCATCGTCGGTCAGCGCGGAGAGAACCCCTTCGTTCAGCAGGCGCCGCGCACCCGAGACGTCCGTTCCTTCCCCGCGGGCGGACGGGGCGTAGAGCGCCCACCACGGCTTGCCGAGCGTGTCGACGACGGCGGCGTCGGCCGCCGCGGTCTCGCCGAAAAGAGCGACGAGGTACCCGTCGGCGCCGGAGAGCCACCGGGAAAAATCCTCGCGCTTCTTTTCACCCGGAGTAAAGCGCAAGGAGGCCAGAAGGAACAGCTCCGGCGGCAGCCCGGTGCGCAGCCGCTTCACCAGCGCGCCGAACGCCTCGGCTCTCGATTCGGAGAACGGCAAGTCGAGCGCGACGCCCTCGACCGCTCCGAAGGCGGCGCGGTGCACGAGCGCCCGCGAGAGCGCATCCCCGACTCGCGCGGCGAGAGCGTCGGGCCCGGGAGCCCTCAGCGCGGCATCGAAACCCTCCCCCGCCGCGACGACGAGGACCACGGGAAGACCCGCGACGGGCTGCGCCGGCGCCGGCCGCTCCTCCGCCTTCCATTCGCCGCCAGCGGCCAGATCGACCGCGGGGAGGAAAACGTGACCGAACGCTCCCTTCCCGAGGAGGCGCTCGGCCTCCGAGGAATCGGGGCCGAGCCCTCCCGAGAGATACACGCCGTCGCCCGGCGGAAGTCGTCGCGCGACGACGGTCTTCTGGCGCGCGCAGGCCGACGCCGCGATCGCGAGAGCGAGCGCGACGGCACGACACCGGCGACGCCTCATGAGCCGGCTCCCTCGGAGCGCGAGTCCGGACCGGAGTCCGGAAGCGGGAGATCGAATCGCACGCGGAATCCTCCCGGGGCGCGATTCTCCGCCGAAATCTCGCCGCCGTGCTCCTCGACGATCTTCTTGACGATCGCGAGTCCCAGGCCCGTCCCGCCGCTGCGCGCCGAGAAATAGGGCTCGAACAGCCGCGGCAGTACCTCCGGGGAGACGCCGGGCCCGTCGTCTTCGATCGTCACCCGGACGCTGCGATCGCCGTGATCGACGCGAACAGCGATCTCGCCTCCGCCCGTCCCGAGCGCTTCAACGGAATTCCCGAGGAGGTTGGAGAGAACGCGCGCGAGCAGCCGAGGGTCCGCCTCGATCACGGCACCCGGGCCGGGCGTCCACGGTCCAGCGGACCCGGGGCGCGCCCGCGAAGGCCGCCGCCGCTTCGCGGACGACCTGAGAGACGTCCACGCGCCGTTTCTCCGGCCCCGGCAGCCGCGCGTAGTCGGAGAACTCCGCCGCCGATCGGCGCAGCTCCTCCGTCTGGCGCAGGACGTTCGAGACGCACTCCTCGAGAACGCGGTCGAAGTCCGGCGAGCCGCGCCTCCAGACCTCGCGGAGGTGCTCGACGGAGAGCCGGATCGGCGTCAGCGGGTTCTTGATCTCGTGGGCGATGATCCGCGCCATCTCGGCCCAGGCGGCGAGTCGGTTCGATCGGACGACGTCCGACACGTCCTCGATCACCGCCATGCGAGCTCCCTCTCCGCCCGAGCGGCAGCGGCACCGAGACGATGCGCCACCGCTCGCCGCGCCGCGGCTCGACCTCGGCGGCGATCGGGCGCTGGCGGCGTCTCGCGCAGGACGCGCGCGGACCACGCGCATCGGCTCGCCGGGGAAGAGCGTCTTCGAGCGGTCGCGGCGTCGGCCGACCCGCCGCCGAGGGCCACGGCCGCCGGATTCGCGAGCAGGACGCGCCCGCCTTCGCCGAGCGCGACGACGCCGGCCGTCAGATTCGAGAGCAGGGTCGCGAGCCGCTCCTTCTCGCGGGAGACGGCCTCGGTCTGATCCTGCAGGCTCCGGGACATCGAGAGGAACGCGCGCACGAGCTCCTTGAGCTCCTCGTCGGGCGGCTCCTCGAGACGCGGCGAAAAGTCGCCCCGCGCCACCGCGCGCGTTCCTTCGACGAGGTCGGCCACGGGGCGGGCGACGCGCACCGCGAGCCGGCCCGCGACGGCGGCCGAAAGGAGGAACACGAGCGGCGAGAAGGCCCAGACCGCCGCCGTCCACTGCGCCGCCTCCGCCGCGGCGATCTGCTGCTGCGGCAGCAGCAGGAGCGAGAGCAGGCCCGGGCTGCGAGAGTCCCGGCACGCCCGGGCAACGACGACGAGCGCCGTCGTGACCTCCTCGAAGCGGCTGCCGGCGACACGCCGGGACCCCGTCTGCTGCCGCGCGCCGCCGAGAGTCCGACCGACGACGTAGACGGACGCCGGCGCGCGGTCGGGCACGAGTCCCGAGGCGTAGAGATCGCGGCGCGAGGTGGCCACGAGGCCGCCGTCCGGACGCGTAGACGGAAAGGTCGTAACCGACGGCGTTCGCGAGCCAGGCGATCAGCGTGTCGTCGAGGAGGCCCAGCCGGCCCCGCGCCGCGGCGGCCGAGGGAAGGTAGTCGTCGAGGACGCGCCGCGCGGTTTCGAGGGCCGTGCGCGCGTGGTCGAGGGTGTCGCGGCGCGAGCGGATCTCGATCTGCGAGCGGAGAAAGAACGTCACGGCGAAGAGCGGCGCGAGCACGCCGAGAGACGAAGAGCGCCACGAGGCGCCCACGGAACGTCTGCGCCCAGGCGGGCTTCCAGCGCGCGCCGGGGCGGGCCAGCGCCGCGAGCGCCCCGGAGCACGGCGGCCGCCACGAGGACGAGCGCGATCGCGGGAAGAAGCAAGGCGGCCGTCAGGAGCACGGTCGAAGAATCGCGGCACCGGGATCGCGACGAGGCCGTATCCCTCGCGAAGCGGCCGCACCTCGCCGAGCAGCTCGGTCGCCCCGAAACGGCAGACGCACGCGGATCGGGCGCTCGGCGCCGCGCAGACGCGCGCGAAGCGCCGCCGGCAGGTTGGGGCCCTCGTCCCGCAGCTCTCCGTCCCGATCGTAGACCGCGAGCAGCGGCCGGCTCGCCGGCGCGGCAGACCCCGACTCGCGTCGGCCGAGCACGAGCCGCCGGTAGACGCCGATGCGCGGCGGCAGCGGATCCCAGGAGGGCCAGTCCGCCACGACCACGCCGCCGGACCCCACGACCGCGGTTCCGGCGTGCAGCGCCGCGTCGCGCCGAACGACCGCCACGCGGAACCGGTCGATCGTCAGCGTCCGTCCCGAGAGCTCGCCCGGGCGCTCGGCTTCGGGGATCAGCGAGAAGCGCGACAGCGGCCGGCCGCCGGCATCGAAGATCTCGTAGGACGCGAGCGCCCGCCCCTCCGGCCCCTCGGCTCCGTCGCGCCAGATTCGATAGGCGAGGTCCGAGAGGTCCGTGTCCTCCGGCGGCGCCGGCAGATCGCGATCGAGGTCGAAGCGCTCCAGCCGGTCCGCGGCCTGTTGCGCGGCGACGACGGCGCTCGTCGAAGGGTGATCCGGGTCCGGCAGACGAAGGAGCGAGGTGACCCGGAACGCCTCGGCCGCGCGCGCGTGCTCGCGCAGCGACGAGACGGCGAGGACGAGAAGCAGAGCCGCGCCGGCGAGAAGCCTCGGCAGCAGGAAGATCTCGCGGCCCGGGGATCCGGCGGCGCGCACCCAGAGCTCGAAGGCGGCGAGCATCAGCAGGAAGAGGAGCGCCGGGAGCGTCGGAGCCGCCGACAAAAGCGCCAGGTCGCCGAGGATGACGGCCGTCGTGAAGAGAACGGCGGCCATCAGCCAGCGGCGTGGGGACGGCCGCGCCGGGGCGCCGGCCGCACGGAAGGCGAGCGCGGTCACGAGCAGCGCGAGCAGGCCCGCGATGTCCACGATCCCGGCCCAGCCCTCCGGGCCGAAGGCGCCGAGCTCCGGCGGCTCGACACGCGTCGCCGCGAAGAAGGATAGGACGAGGAAGAGATAGCCGGCGGCGGTCCGGGTCCCCCTCCGCGCGGCCGGAGCGTCCGCCCGCAGTGCGGCAAGCGCGAGAGGAACCGAGGCGACGCCAATGACCATGGGCCAGAGACTCGGCGACGCCAGGACCCGTGGGTCCCCGCTGGACAGCATCGCCAGCGCCAGAAAGAGCAAAGCCAGCCAGAGGCCCGCGCGCGGACGGCCGCGACGATCGCGCGAAGCCGAACAGGGCCGCGACCACGAGGGCGATCAGGATGCCCGACCGGCCGGGCGGCATCTCCGAAGCGCGGGCCGAAGCCACGGCACCAATCGTGGCGCCGCCGGACTGGAAGAGCGCCGGAGCGCCGGGCCGACCGACGGGTCTCCACGCCGATGACGCTCCCTCGATGCCGAGCGACGCCGCAAAGTCCGGCGCCGCGCACGGGAAAAGACCGGGCGACCGACACGGCGCCGGCCTGCGGTCCGGCGCCGGCGGAACGGCGGTAGACGAGCGTCGAGCGACGTCGCCGACCAGAGCGCGAAGAATCCTTCGCCGCTCGAGCGCGCGCGGGCACCGGAGAGGGCGCCTCGCCCCACCACGCATGCACGTTGCCTGATCGGATCGGCGAGAGCGATCCAGCAGCCCGGCGGAGCGCCGTCGAGCGTCTGCCGCGCGGCCGCGAAGAGGGCCGACGCGATCGACGGCGATGCCGCCTCCCTCGAAGGGAACGCGAGACCTCGCGCTTGCGCGAGAACTCGCCGGCGCGCGCGGAGAGATCCGCCGCGGCCCGTGCGAAGGCGTCGCGCAGATCGGCGGGCGGCGGCGCCGCCCGGCGGGACGGCGGACGTTCCCGCGAACCACCCGTCCAGCCCAGAGAAGGACCGCGAGAGCGCCGGCGACGACGGCGGCGCGGCCCGCAGGGCATTCACGGGCGCCTCAGTGCGAGGAAGGGCAGGTCCACTCCGCGCTCGCGCGCCGCGCGCGATCGCCTCCGGATATCCCGCGTCGGCGTGGCGCATGACGCCGGTGCCCGGATCGGCGTTCAGGACGCGGTCGCAGCCGCCGGTCGGCGTCGGCGGTGCCGTCGGCGACGACCACCATCCCGGCGTGGATCGAATAGCCGATGCCGACGCCGCCGCCGTGGTGGACCGAGACCCACGTCGCGCCGCACGCCGTGTTGAGCAGCGCGTTCAGGATCGGCCAGTCGGCGATCGCGTCGGAGCCGTCGCGCATGCCTTCGGTCTCGCGGTTGGGCGAGGCGACGGAGCCGGCGTCCAGATGGTCGCGGCCGATGACGATCGGCGCGCGGACTCTTCCCGTCGCGCACGAGCCGATTGAAGAGAAGCCCCGCGCGGTGCGCGCTCGCCATAGCCGAGCCAGCAGATCCGCGCCGGAAGTCCCTGGAACGCGACGCGCTCCTCGGCGAGGCGCAGCCAGCGGGCGAGCGGCTCGTTGTCCGGGAAGAGCTCCAGGAGCGCGCGGTCGGTCGACGCGGATGTCCTCGGGATCGCCCGGAGAGCGCGGCCCAGCGGAACGGGCCCCTTGCCCTCGCAGAAGAGCGGCCGGATGTAGAGCGGGACGAAACCCCCGATGCGCGAACGCGTCGTCCACGCCGGCCTTCTGCGCCTGCCCGCGCAGGTTGTTGCCGTAGTCGAAGACGACGGCGCCGCGCCGCTGGAGCTCGAGAAGCGCGCGCACGTGCGTCGGCCATCGTCGCGTAGGAGCGCTCGATGTAGCTCTCGGGATCCTCGGCCGCGCAGCAGCGCGAGGTCCTCGTCGCGGCGCGCCGCGCGGCACGTAGCCGTTCAGCTCGTCGTGGGCGGAGGTCTGGTCGGTGACGAGATCCGGGCACGATCCCGCGCGCGATCAGGCGCTCGAGCAGGTCGACCGCGTTGGCCACGCACGCCGATCGAGACCGCGCGCCGCGCGTCCGCGCGCGCCGAGCGCCCGGTCGATCGCGCGATCGAGATCGCGTCTCCCGCTCGTCGAGGTAGCGCGTCTGGAGGCGCTTCTCGATGCGCTCGGGGTCCACCTCGGCGACGAGCGCGGTGGCGCCGTTCATCGTCGCGGCGAGAGGCTGCGCGCCGCCCATGCCGCCGAGGCCCGCCGTCACGACGAGCCGGCCCGCGAGATCGTCCGCCGAAGTCGCTGGCGCGCGGCCGCGGCGAAGGTCTCGAAGGTGCCCTGGACGATGCCCTGGCGTGCCGATGTAGATCCACGAGCCCGCCGTCATCTGCCCGTACATCGTCAGGCCGAGCCCCTCGAGGCGGCGGAACTCGTCGCCCGTCGCCCAGGCCGGGACGAGCATGCGAGTTGGCGATGAGCACCCGCGGCGCGTCGGCGTGCGTCTCGAAGACGCCGACGGGCTTGCCCGACTGGACGAGCAGCGTCTCGTCCGAACGCGAGGCGCTTGAGCGTCGCGACGATCGTGTCGAAGCACTCCCAGTTGCGCGCGGCCTTGCCCGTGCCGCCGTAGACGATCAGGTCCTCGGGCTTCTCGGCGACCTCCGGGTCGAGGTTGTTCTCGAGCATCCGCAGCGCGGCTTCCTGCGCCCAGCCCGCGGCAGCGGAGCTCGCGTCCGCGCGCGCGCGCGGACGGTCCGGGCGGGTGAGAACGGTCGGCCGACACGGCCGAGAGTATATGCCGGAGGCCGCGCAGCGGCCCGCGTCAGGCGAGCGAGGCCGCATCGCGCGCGACGACGCCGCGTGCGAGAGAAACGCGCGCGCTTTCTCGAGGTCGGGCGTGCAGCTCGCGGTCCTCGGTTCCAGGCCGGAACGGCGCGGCGGAACGCGCCGCCGCACCCGCTCGAGCGGCGCCGAGGAGCGCAGCGGTCGCAGGAACTCCATCGCCTGGAAGGCCGTCGATGAGCTCGATCGCCAGAACCCACTCGAGGTTCTCGACGATCGCCGCGAGCTTTCGCGCCGCGATCGGCGACATCGAGACGTGGTCCTCCTTGTCCGCGGAGGTCGGGATCGAGTCGACCGACGCCGGGTGCGCGAGCGATCTTGCACTCCGAGACGAGGGCGGCGGCGGTGACCTGCGCCATCATGAGGCCCGAATGGAGCCCGCCCTTCTCGACGAGGAAGGCGGGCAGCTCCGAGAGCGCCGGGTTGACGAGCTTCTCGATTCGCCGCTCGGAGATCGAGGCGAGGTCCGTCGCCGCGATGGCGGCGTAGTCGAGGACGAGACCGACCGGCGCGCCGTGGAAGTTGCCGCCCGAGACGATGTCGCCCGCTCCCGGCGAAGACGAGCGGATTGTCCGTCGCGCTGTTCATCTCCCGCTCGAGCACCTCGCGCGCGTGGGCGAACGCGTCGCGCGCCGCGCCGTGCACCTGCGGCATGCAGCGCAGCGCGTAGTTGTCCTGCACTCGGCCGCAGCCGCGGTGCGACTCGCGGATGGCGCTCCCGGCGAGGAGTCTCCGCAGGTTGCCTGCGCTAGGCGATCGCGCCCGGGATGCGGCCGGGCGGCGACGACGCGCGGATCGAACGCCGCGTCCGAGCCGCGCGCCGCGTCGAGCGAGCGCCGCGCCGCAGAGATCCGCCACGCGCGTCAGCTCGATCGCGCGCGCGAGCGCGAGGCCGCCGACGGCCACCGACATCTGGACGCCGTTGATCAGGGCGAGGCCCTCCTTCGCGGCGAGGGTGACGGGCCGGATCCGCGCGCGGCCGCGAGCGCCCGGCTCGCGGACACGCGTCTCCCGCCGCGGATCACGATCTCCTTCGCCGATCAGCGCCGAGCGCCAGGTGCGCGAGCGGCGCGAGGTCGCCCGAAGCGCCGACGCGAGCCCTGCGACGGGACGACCGGCAGGAGGTCGGCGGACGAGCATCGCGAGCGAGCGTCTCGACCGTCGAGGCGCGGATGCCGGAGAAGCCGCGCGCGAGCGCGTTGGCGCGCAGGACCATCATCGCGCGCACGTCGCGGTCCGGCAGCGGCGTCGCCGACGCCGGCGGCGTGGCTGCGAACGAGGTTGCGCTGCAAGCACCTCGATCTCCGCGGGCGAGATCGCGACGTCGGCGAAGTTCCCGAAGCCCGTCGTGACGCCCGTAGACGCGCGCGCCGCGGCGGAGCGCCCGCTCCACGACCCGGCGCGAGGCGGCCATCGCCCGGCGGGCCGACGGCGCGAGTGGCGACGCGCGCGCCTGGCGATCGGCGACGTCCCGAAGGTCGCGCGAGCGTCGAGTCCCCGTCCCGTCGAGCCGGATCGTTCGCATCGCGCGATTCTAGCGTGCGCGGCTCGCGGACCGTCGACTCGCGGAGCATCGAAATCTGTTACCCTGCGCTCGTTTTTTCGGGAGCGATGAGGAGACGACGTGAAGGTCGTGGCGGTTCTCGGCGGACAGTGGGGCGACGAGGGCAAGGGGAAGGTCGTCGATCTCCTCGCCGACCGCTTCGACGATCGTCGCTCGCTATCACGGCGGCCACAACGCCGGCCACACCGTCAAGTTCGGCGACCGGCACTTCGCGCTTCATCTGCTCCCGGCCGGGATCGTCCGCGGGCGCATCGGCGTCATCGGGCCGGGCGTCGTCGTGGACCCCGACGCGCTCCTCTCCGAGATCGAGGCCGTCGCGCGCGCAGGGCGTCGACGATCGGCGAGAATCTGCTGCTCTCGGACCGGGCGCAGGTCATCCTTCCCTACCACCGCCTGCTCGACGCGGCCCGCGAGGCGGCGGCCGGCGCCGCGCAAGATCGGAACCACGCTGCGCGGCATCGGGCCGGCGTACGAGTCGGCGGCGTCGCGCAAGGGAATCCGCGTGGCGGAGCTCTACCGCGCGGCGACGCTGCGTGAACGCGTCGGCGCGCTCGCCGCGGAAACCGGCGCGCTCGCCGAGGCGCTCGGCGGCGAGGCCGTCCCCTCCGTCGCGGAAGTCGTCGCCGCGCTCGAGCGCGCGGCGGAGAAGCTGGCGCCGCACTTGGCCGACACGGGGCGAATACCTCCGCGACCACTTGAAGGCCGGCGGCACGCTCCTCGGCGAGGGCGCGCACGGGGCGATGCTCGACGTTTCCGCGGGGACCTATCCCTTCGTCACATCGTCGCACTGCACTTCGGCCGCGTTCGCGGCCGGGCTCGCAGATCTCTCCGCGCGCCCTGGAAGCGACGCCTCGTCGTGCTCAAGGCCTACACGACGCGCGTCGGCGGCGGCCCGTTTCCGACCGAGCTCTCCGACACGACCGGCGAGTACCTGCGCGCGCGCGGGAACGAGTACGGGACGTCCACCGGCCGCCCCCGCCGGACGGGGTGGTTCGACGCCGTCGTGGCGCGCACCGCGGTCGAGCTCTCCGGATGCCGACGCCGTGGCGCTGACGAAGCTCGATGTCCTCGACGACCTCGAGGAGATCTCCGTGTGCGTGGGTTACCGGCTGGACGGTCGCGACGTCGAGGACCTGCCCGCCGCTCGTCGAGGACGTCGCCCGGCTCGAGCCGCGCTACGAGAAGCGGCCGGGTTGGAAGGCGAAGACGACCGGCGTCACGCGGTACGACCAGCTGCCCGCGGCGGCGCGCGACTACGTTCGGTTCCTCGAGGAGCGTGTCGGCGCCCCGGCGGTTTTCATCTCCACCGGTCCCCGACGCGAGGAGACGATCTGGCGGGGCGATTCGGCGTTCTTGAAGTCTCTCCCGCCCGAACCGTCCCGCTGACTTCGTTCAGACTGGCAGCCTCCTTGCTTTGGAGGCCCGTGGATCGGCGTGGCGTCGAGCCGCTCGAGGCCCGGCGCCCGTCGTATCGAAAGGAGCAAGTCATGGGCCTCATCCTCCTCATCCTGCTCGTGCTGGTGCTGCTCGGGGCTCTCCCGGCCTGGCCCTACAGCCGCGGCTGGGGATATCGCCCGACCGGTATCGTGGGTGTCATCCTCGTCATCGTCGTCGTGCTGCTGTTGACCGGAAGACTGTAGGCCTCCTTCCTTCCCGTGCGGCGAGCGCGCGGCCGCCTTGCCGGCCGCTCCGCTGCGGTATTCTGCGACTCGCGGACGCGCCGGGCCGTTAGCTCAGCCGGTAGAGCATCGGCCTTTTAAGCCGGTGGTCGTGGGTTCGAGTCCCACACGGCCCACCAAAGTGCCACTGGCGCATCTGGTAGCCGAGGCGAAACATCGAGAAGCGGCTTCCCGTTGGTTAAGATTGACTGGGCACAGAGCACTCTGCCGAGTTCCAGGAGACCATGAACCAGAATATGAAGCCGGGGAAAGCTTCGCGCGGAGCTGCGCCCGGCCTGGGCATGGTTATCGGACGCGCTCGCAAGGCAGCGTTCGTCGCGACGCTCGTCGGCGCGCTTCGGGCCGCCTCGGTGCTGGGCCAGGGCTCCGTCTCGACAGACGACGGGCTCGCGGTGGCTCTCTCCCCGGCGGGATCGATTACCAGCCTGACGGTCGCCGGAACCGAGTACGCCTCGTCGAGCATCCCTTCGGGCTTCGCGTGGAGGGAGCTCGCGGCGTCGCCCACGAACACCGCGCCGAACGGATCCTTCGAGTCGGGAACCGGAGCCGCGCCGACGGGATGGACGTGGAAGAACGATTCCTACGGAACGTGGACGTGGGATTCATCGACTGCCTCCTCTGGAACCCGCTCGATGCGCGTGGACGTACCGGAGAACCCGCAGGCGAGCAGCCCCCAGCTGACGACCGCGAAGTTCCCGATCGCGCCCGACGCCGTGTACACGATGTCGATGCGCGTCAGGACGCTCAGCGTGACCTACGCCGTCACGATGTTCCTCGTCGAATATGCCGCCGACGGCTCGTCCGTCCAGAGAGGCGTCGGGAGCTCCACGGGGACGACCGACTGGACCACGGAGTCGTTGACCTTCACGACCGGTCCGACGGCGAAGGACGCCTTCCTGAAGATCGAGATCTTCGACGGATCCGGCACGGCGTGGGTAGACGACGTGCAGCTCACCGACCTCTTCGGCGGCGTCACGCCGGCAGTGGTCGGAGGAACGGTGACGGCATCGGGCAGACTCTGGAACAGACGGCGATGCGGCGAACGGGCTCTCCCTCGACGCCCGATTCACCAGCGTCGGGCAGGCGATCCGAGTGGACGCCACGCTGAGCGACACGACCGGCACGGACCGTCCGTTGAGCTGTCGTTCCGGCTTCCGCTCGACATCGCTCGGCTGGACCTGGGACCAGGATCCGGTGACGTCCACTGCGATCGATGCGGTCACGCGGTACGAGACTCTCGCACAGCTTTTCCGGTCAAGGGCATTCCATCTATCCACTCGCGAGCGATGCGCAACGACGAGCCGGCTTTCAGCTCTCGCGACGCCGATGGCTGACGCACGTATGACGCCGACTCTCTTACGACCGACTGCGGCGGTTTTCGCGTCGTCTGGGACCTCGGCCTCTCGCCCGCGGCGAAAAATCCACGTCGCGAGATCACTGTCAGCTTCTGGATCTACAGTCCCGGTCCCCGCTGGGGATTCCGGTCGGCGGTCGACAAGTACTACGGCTTGAATCCTGACTCCTTTCCGTCCGGGGTTCGCCAACTCGGCGCCTGGGCGATCCCGGCCGGCAGTCTCACGCTCTCGAGTGTCGCCGGCTTTCAGGATTTCGGCTGGATGTTCTCGAAGGAACGCAGGACGTCGGGCCTCGCCAATGCGAACGGGCTTCGCTCGCTTCCCTTACATCGAATCCTCGGGCTGGTTCCGCGACTTTTCCGGCTACCCGACGCAGCCCTCCTACGACGTCCTGGTCGACGGCGCTTCGAAAGCGATGCCCCAGACGGGCTCGGGCACGACCGTGGACGGGACGCCGACCGACGAGATGGCGCAGGCCGTGATCAATTCGTCGCCATACGACCCGGACAGGGCCATTATCAGCTCGTTCGCCAAACTTACTTCTGGTACGGAAATCGACTTCAGATCTATCCGGTCGTCGCCGACCCGGGTATACCCGAGCCCAGCATGTGGAGCGTCGTCACCGAGTACGCAGTCGGGAGGCGCTCGAGGGCGCGCCGAAGACGGACGAGCACCTCGACGGGATCTTTCTCGACAACGCAACGTCGACATTTCGGAGGCGTCGAGAACCACCGGCGTGATCTCTGGGCCTACGCGAGACCTGCCAACGACTTTCTCCTACGCCACGCGGCAAGGTCATGGTCATTCGACGCGATTTTCGATGGCGGACTTCTACGCCTCCTTCGCGCGATACCTCGCAGCGAGGGCCTCGACTCTCATGGGGAGCATGGACTCCGGACTCTACTCGTGGTTCGCGCCGCTAGCTTCGACGTCCTGGGCGGGGAGGTCCAGGGCGCCGAGTCGCTCGACCGCGCCTACGTCCGCCGCGTCCTCGGGAACGGTCGTCCCTGGAGCAACCTTTTCGTGCCGGGCAACGCCATCGCGCCGGGCGCGGCGGACGTCCTCGCCTACCTTCGCCAGGCGCTCCTCCTTGGCTACTTTCCGGGCTTCAACGGTACTTACTGGAAGACTCCTGCGGCCTACGAACGCGATCGCCCGCTCTTCCGCCAGTACATTCCCCTCATCCGCACGGTCGTGGCGGCGGGCTGGAGACCGGTTCACGGCGCGACGGTCTCCGACCCGAGCCTGCTCGTCGAACGGTTCGACCAGGAGAGCGGCGACGTCTTCTACGTGACGGCGCAGAACACCGGCGCTTCGACGAAGACTTTCCAGATCACGCTCGACGCCGCGACGATCGGCATCCAGAGCGGCACCGTCCAGATCCTGGAGCTCGTCCGGAACAAGAATCTGCCGGCCTCGCGCGTGGGACCCGACGTCCGCTTCTCCGACACGCTCGCCGCGGGCGAGACGTTCGTGTATCAGGTCACGGCGCCGCGGCCTGCGCCGCCGTCCCGCGGACCGGTCCGCTCGGTCGCCCCGCGCCGCTGAGGCCTCGGGGAGAGGGAAGCCCGGACGCTATATCACGATTGATATAGTGGCCTGATCGTGAGGCTCTTCGGCTCGGATCGCATGACCCGTCTGCCGGACGGCGCGATCGATCTCGCCTGCGCCGTCGGGAAGGGCTGGACGGTGCGCCGCGCCGGGACGCGGACCCGCCCCGAGCACCCCGGGACGGCCGTTCGATGGGGCGGGATCCTCCTCGAGGTCATCGCCGAAACGCCGGACGCCTCCGGCGGCGTCGTCTACCGGCTCGCTCCCTGGGCCGACCGGCACGCGATCCGGGTCCTCGAGGACTACGACGAAGCGTCGGAGGCCGCCCGAACGGCGGATCGGGCTCGGCGCGCCGCCGCGGTCCAGAAACGGCGCCTGAGTCTCCTGCTCGCTCCCCTTCTCGGGCACCTGCCGGCGGAAACTCAGGTCCGCATGGAGAGCGAGTTCGGCGCGCCGGCGCGGGCCATGACGATCGCCTCCGCGCTTCCCCTTCTGGCCCTCGGCCTCGTCGGCGTGCTCGCGGCGTTGATCGCCTCCTTTGGCGGAGGCGCGGCGTTCGCGGGATGGCCGATCCTGTCGCTGCCCCTGGCGGCCTTTCTCTTCGCCGAGTCTCTCGGCCGCCTCGGTTACGCCTTCGTCACGGGCGAGCCGATCGGATCGCTCGCGGGCACGATCTTCGCTATGGTCTTGGCGATGGTGTTTCGCGGCCGCCTCGCCGATCTCGGGAGTCCGGGCCGGAGATATCCTTCGACACCCCGGAGCGAAGGCCCCGGGCAGGAGGAGTCATGAGAGGTTCCAGAATCGCCGCCGTCGCGCTCGCGCTCTGCGCCCTCGCTGGCGTGTCCGCCGACGCGCAGGACGCCGCGCCCGCCGCCCCGGCGCGCAAGATCACCATCACCGCCAAGAAGTATGAGTTCACCCCGGCCAGGATCGAGATGAAAGTCGGCGAGCCCGTCGAGATCACGCTCCAGGCCGAGGACACGACGCACGGCTTCACCTGCAAGGACCTCGGGATCGACAAGGTCGTCGTGGAAAAGGGCAAGAGCGAGACGTTCAAGGTGACGCCCCAGAAGGCCGGGACCTACGAGTTCAAGTGCGCCAAGTGGTGCGGGTTCGGGCACGGCAAGATGAAAGGCGAGATCCTGGTTACGGCGGCGACGCCGGCTGCGAATTGACGCCGGCGCGGACTTGCCCTAGGATTCTCCTTGCGATGCGCCGCCACGACCTCCGATACCGCCGCTTCCGCCACATCTCCCGCGAGACGGCGAGAAGCATGTCTGCGAGGTCCATGAACTAGACCGGCGCCTCGAGTCACGGCCCAACCGCCCGCCCTCTCGGGAGAGAGTGGCGGGCTTTTTTTTGGGGAAAGGAGCGTCTCGTGCCCTTCGCGGAAGAGCTTCACGACCGGGTCCTTCGTCATGGAGCGGTGAACAATTCGTATCTCGACCGGTTTCAGACGGGGGTGCTTGCCCCGGCCGAGTTCGAGCGGTTCGCGGTCCAGTTCTTTGCGTTCGTGAAGAGCTTCCCGCGCATCCTCGCGACGCTGCTCGCCAACACGCCGGACGACGCCGCGGCGGACGAGCTCGCCACGATCCTCGTGTCGGAGCTCGGAGACGGGAATCCCAAGCGCCGCCACGAGTACCTCTACCATCGGTTCCTCCGCTCGGTGGGCCTCGATCCGGTGGAGGCCGGCCGACGAAGGTGGTTGCCCTCGACCCGCGCTTACATCGAGGGTCTGGCCGAGCTGTACGGGAGCCGCGAGTATCCGCGCGCGCTCGGCGCGTCGTTCGGTCTCGAGCACATGGCCATCCCCATGTGGGACCAGCTGATCCCGGGGCTTCAGGCCATTCGCGAGAGGAGGCCGCAGCTCTCGGCGATGGACCTCTTCTATTGGACGTTCCACCGCGACCTCGAACAGGGCCACGAGGATGCGATGAGCCGCACGCTCACGGATCTGTCGCCAGCCGACGAACGGGCGCTGACCGACGGCTGCGACGCGGCGCTCGATCTGCTCGAAGGGTTCTGGCTCGGCCTCGATGCTCCGGCCTCCAACGAGAACCCGGTGTTCTAGGCGGCGGCGTGATTTCGCGGGGGCCCGGCGACTCTGCCGGGCCCCGTCAGGCCGCTGGGACGGAGCCTTCGCTGGTCGCCGTCGATCCCAACGGAGCCCCGGACGGCATCGTGCCGATCAGCGACCGGATCGGCTTCGAAAGAATCAAGACGACGAGGGCGCCTCCGCCGATGACCTTGGCCACCGATCCGAAGAGGCCGGGCAGCGGCATGGAAGCGAAGCCTCCCGCCACGAGGCCCGCGACGAGGTTTCCGAGCGCGTTGCCCATGAAGAGCACGCCCATCATCTGCCCCAGGAGGCGCTTCGGAGCCAGCTTCGTGACGGCGCTCAGGCCGACCGGGCTGACGCAGACCTCCCCGATCGAGCTGAAGACGTAGAAGCTGACGAGCCAGCCGGGGCCGACCTTGTTCGCGCCGCCGTGTGTGCTCACCGCGCCCCAGGCCATCACGAGAAACCCGACGGCCATCGCACCCAGTCCGTACGCGAGCTTGGCGGGCAGAGATGGCTGCCGGGAGCCCAGGCGCAGCCAGAGCATTCCGGAGAGGGGGGCGAAAACGATCACGAGGATCGCGTTGACCGGGAGGAACCACGAGGCGGGCATCTCCCAGCCGCCGATCATGCGGTCCGTCAGGCGGGATGCGAAGAGGTTCATCGAGGAGCCCGCCTGCTCGAATCCCGACCAGAACAGGGCGGTCGCGGCGAAAAAGACGAACACGACCGCCACCCGTTTCTTCTCCGCCCCCTCGAGCCGCCCGAAGAGAAGCAGGAAAACGAGGTAGACGACGACGATGGCGAGAATCACGACGCCCATCGATTGCGCGACTCCGGGAAGGGTCATGTGCACGACGCCGCCCCGCTGGAGGAGTGCGAGCAGAATTCCGAGTCCCGCCAGGCCGGCGATCGCGAGCGCCAGCTGCCGGATCGCCCGGCGGCGTGCTCCGATGCCCTCCTCCTCCTTCCGTTGGGCGCCCTGTGGAAGGTACTTGAAGCCCATGCGGTACTGGATCACGCCGAGGATCATTCCGACGCCGGCGGCCCCGAAGCCCCAGTGCCAGTTGACGTGCTCTCCCAGGAAGCCGCAGACGAACGGACCCAGGAAGGCGCCCGTGTTGATGCCCGAATAGAAGATCGAGAATCCGGCGTCCCGGCGAGCGCCTCCCTCGGGATAGAGGTCGCCGACGATGGCGCTGACGTTGGGCTTGAGCAATCCGGTTCCGCAGACGATCAAACAGAGCCCCAGGTAGAAGGTCGGAACCGACGGGATCGCCATCGAAAAGTGCCCGGCCGCAATGATGCAGCCGCCCACGAGCACGGCGTTTCGCTGGCCCAGGATCCGATCCGCGATCCAGCCTCCCGGGAGGGCGAAGAGATAGACGAACGAAACGTAAAGCCCGTAGATCGCGGCGGCGGACTGGTCCGTCATGCCGAAGCCGCCGGTCTGAACCGACGCCACGAGAAAAAGGATGAGCAGGCCCCGCATCCCGTAGTAGCTGAACCGCTCCCACATCTCGGTGAAGAAGAGAGTGGACAGGCCGCGAGGCTGCCCGAACCACTGCCTTCCGGCGGACGGTGCGGAAGTGCTCATGGCGTCACTCTACACAAGTCGCGGCTCAGAGCTTCGCGGCGAACGCTTCCGCCAGGCTCTCCCCCGCCGCGCGCGCCGTCTTCCGGAGGTCGGCCTCCGTGTGCGCGGTCGAGACGAACCAGGCCTCGAACTGCGCCGGCGGCAGGAAGACGCCGCGCTCGCGCATCGCGTGGAAGAAGACGGCGTAGCGCGCCGTGTCGGAGCGCTTGACGCGTCGGCGAAGTCGCGTCATCGGTCCGGGCGCGAAGAAGAGCGTCGAGAAGGGAGCCGACGCGCGTCAGGCAGAGCCGCTCCGCGAGGCCGCGTTCGCGCGATCTCCTTCGCGAGCAGCGTCTCGAGGAGCGCGCCCTTGCGCTCGAGCTCGGCGTAGGGAGGACGCCGCGCGATCTCCTGAAGCATCGCGATCCCCGCGGACATCGCGAGCGGATTCCCCGAGAGCGTCCCCGCCTGGTAGACGGGACCCGCCGGCGCCATCTTCTCCATCAGGTCGCGCGGTCCGCCGTAGGCGCCGACCGGCAGGCCGCCGCCGAGGATCTTCCCGAGCGTCGTCAGGTCCGGGCGGACGCCGTAGAGCTGCTGCGCTCCGCCGGCGGCCAGCGCGGAACCCGGAGATGACCTCGTCGAAGATCAGGAGCGCGCCGTGGCGCCTCGTGATGCTCCCGGACGGCCTCGAGGTAGCCCGTCCCGCGGCAGCGACGAGCGCCCATGTTGGCCGCGAGCGGCTCGAGGATGAACGCCGCGATCTCGCCGGGAAAGCGCTCGGAAGGCCTCCTCGAGCGCCGACGGCGTCGTTGTACGGAACGACGATCGTCAGCGCGGCGATCTCGTCCGGCACGCCGGGGCTGCCGGCGATCGCCGAGCGTCGCGACGCCCGAGCCGGCCGAGACGAGGAACGCGTCGCCGTGGCCGTGGTATCCGCCCTCGACCTTGACGATGCGCTTGCGCCCGGTCGCCGCGCGCGCGAGGCGCACCGCGCTCATCGTCGCCTCGGTGCCGGAGCTGACGAACCGGACCATCTCGATCGACGGCACCATCCGCGTGACCCGCTCGGCCAGCCGGACCTCGAGCTCCGTCGGCGCGCCGAAGGACGTCCCGCGCCGCGCGGCGCGGGCGAGCGCGCGCTGCACGAAGGCCGGCAGCGTGGCCGAAGAGGTGCGGCCCGTAGGACATGACGTAGTCGATGTAGGAGCGGCCGTCGGCGTCGCGCACGCGCGCGCCCCGCGGCCCGACGCGACGAAGAACGGCTCGCCGCCGACCGAGGCGAAGGAGCGCACGGGCGAGCTGACACGCCTCCCGGCATCAGCGGCGCTGCGCGCGGCGGAAGAGCGCGGCCGAGTTCGCGTTCCGAGCTGGCCTTGTCGAGGCCTCCGGCTCAACGCGAGGCCGTCAGTCCTTCGCAGCCAGCGCGCGGCGTCCTTCGCGTGATACGTCAGGACGAAGTCGGCGCCCGCCCGCACGATGCCGGTCAGGATCTCGAGGACGATCCGCCGCTCGTCGATCCAGCCGTTCGCCGCGGCGGCCTTGACCATCGCGTACTCGCCCGAGACGTTGTAGGCCGCGATCGGCGCGTCGAAGCGCTCGCGCGCCTCGCGGATCACGTCGAGGTAGGCGAGCGCGGGCTTGACCATCACGGCGTCGGCGCCCTCCTCGAGGTCGAGCGCGATCTCGCGCATCGCTTCGCGGCGGTTCGCGGCGTCCATCTGGTAGCCGCGGCGGTCGCCGAACTTCGGCGCCGAGTCCGCGGCCTCGCGGAAGGGGCCGTAGAAGGCCGAGGCGGTCTTGGCCGCGTAGGCGAGGATCGCCGTCTCGCCGAAAGCCGCTCTCGTCGAGCGCGCGGCGGATCGCGGCGACCCGCCCGTCCATCATGTCGGACGGCGCGACGACGTCCGCGCCGGCCCGGGCGTGCGAGAGCGCGGCGCGCGCGAGCAGCGGCAGCGTCGCGTCGTTGTCCACGTCGCCGTCGCGCACGACCCCGCAGTGGCCGTGCGACGTGTACTCGTCGAGGCAGACGTCGGTGATCACGACGAGGTCGCGGGAGCTCCTTCTTCAGCCGGCGGACGGTCTCCTGGACGGCGCCGCCGTCGTCCCAGGCCTCGCTCCCCGTCTCGTCCTTCTGCTCCGGGATTCCGAAGAGGATGACCGCGGGAACGCCGAGGCCCTGGAGCTCGCTGCGCCTCGGCGACCGCCTCGTCCGGCGAGAGCCGGACGACGCCCGGGCAGCGAAGACGATCGCCTCCCGCACGCCCTTCCCGTGCCGCACGAAGAGCGGCGCGACGAAGCGGTCCGGCGGACAGGCGCGTCTCGCGCACGAGGCCCGCGGAGGGCGGGGATGCGGCGCAGGCGGCGAAGGCGAAGCGTCGGGAAAGCCCGTCATGGCGGGCGCAGACTATGTCGCCCGGGCGCCGCCGTCGCAAGCGTCTCGAGCAGCCGCGAGCGCCTCCGAGAAGCGCGGCGTCGGTCGGTGACCGCGATCCGCTGCGACGCCGTGCGCTTCGAGGTACCGCCGCGTGGTCAGGGCCCGAGGACGACGGCCGGCCGTCGCGGCAGGACGTCGCGCGCCGGCCTCCGGCGAGAGCCCTCGAACAGCCAGCGCGCCGCCGAGGGCGACGTCGCGCAGAAGGCGGCGAACGGCTGCTCGAGGATCTCGCGACTCGAGACTCGGGATCGCGGGGCCGCGGGATCTTGCGATAGACGACGATCCGCGTCGACGTCGGCGCCGCGCGCGCGCGAGCTCCGCCGGAAGCTCCGCGGCCGCGTCCTCGCCGCACGGGCAGCAGGACCTTCCAGCCCGTCGAGGTCGCCGCGGGAGCGTCTCGAGCAGCGCCTCGCGCCGAGCCCGCCGCGACGAGATCCGCGGCGGGAGCCCGTGCTCGCGCGAGGGCTTCCGCGGTCGCCGCGCCCGACGGCGACGAGCCGCGCGCCCGTTTCGATCGGCCGCGAGGAGAAACGCCCAGGCGCGGGTCGGTCGCGACGCGTCTCCGACGGCGACCTGGCTCGTGAAGACGGACGAGATCGGCGGCGTCCGACTCCGCGCGGCGCCGCGGCTCGACCGTCTCGATCGCGTGGCTGACGCGCTCGACGACTTCGACCGCGGAGCTCTCGCCGATCGAGAGAAACGGATTCGCTCCCGAGCGCACGACGAGAACCCGCGGCAGGCTCATCGCGGCCGCCTCGGCGATGAGTCGCCGCCGCGCCCTCGGCGAGCAGCCGCTCGGCCGAGCATCGCGCCCGAGCGCTTCGGCCCTCCCCGCGGCGTCTCCGCGGACTCCGCGCAGGACGCGCTCGACCCGTCCGGCGAGAAGACCGCCGCCCGTCAGCGACGCAGCGACCCCGCCGCGGCCCGCGCCCGCCCCGCCACCGGGGCGTGGCAGCCCGCCTCGAGGCCCCGAGGAGACTCCGCTCCGCCGAGGACCTCGCGTGGGACCGCGAGGCCGCGTCCTCGATGCCGGCGAGCACGTCGCCGACGGCCCGGTCGTCCGCCCGCGCGACGATCGCGAGCGCGCCCTGCCCGATCGGCGGGCAGCAGGACCTCCGGCGCGAAGACGTCGCGAGATCTCCTCGAGCCGGCCGAGCCGCGCGAGCCCGGCGCGCGCCAGCACGATCGCGTCCCAACTGCCCCTCGGCCAGCCGGCGGATCCGCGTGTCCACGTTTCCCCGCGCTCGGAGACCTCGAGGTCCGGCCGCGCCGCGAGGAGCTGCGCCCGGCGGCGCGGGCTCGACGTGCCGACGCGCGCCCCGCGAGGAAGGTCCGCGAAGGCCCGCCGCGGCTCGGAAACGAGGACGTCGCGCGGGTCCTCGCGCTCCGGAACGGCCGCGAGGACGATGCCCGCGGGAAGCGCCGACGGCACGTCCTTCAGGCTGTGGACCGCGAGGTCGATCCGGCCGTCGAGCAGCGCCTCGTCGAGCTCCTTCGTGAAGTCTCCCTTCCAGCCGATCGGCGCGCCGGCGGCGGAGAGGCGGTCGCCCGTCGTGCGGACGTCGACGATCTCGACCTCGGCCCGCGCCGCCAGAGCGCGCGCGCACGCCATTCCGCCTGGAGCCAGCGAGAGCGCGCTGCCCGCGCGCGCCGAGCCGAAGCTTCATGGATTCGCGTGGCTACTCGTCGCCGTCGAGGTCGAAGAGGTGCCGGATGGCCTCGACGCGGTCGAGCTTGCGCGCGGATCGCTCTCGGCCTTCAGCCGCCGGAGAGGCTCGTGGAGGAGCTGCGCCGGATGGCGTCGGCGAAGCGCGCGAAGGCGCTCGCGCTCCGCCGGCGGGGCCCGCGCGAGCTCGGCGTCCCGCAGCGCGGCGAGCCGGCGTGCAGATCCGTCAGCGTCGGGACGACGGACGAGATTTCCGAACCACGCGAGAAACTTCGCGAGCTCCTCCTCGAGGATCGCCTCGGCGCGCGGAACCTCGCGGCGCGGCGCCGCCGGTTCTCCTCGGCGACTTCCTGCAGATCGTCGAGCCCGTAGGCGAAGACGTTGTAGACCTCCGCGACCGCCGGCCTCGAAGTCGCGCGGCACGGCGAGATCGAGGAAGAAACATCGGCCGCCCGCGCCGCTCCCGCATCGCGGGCTCGACGTCGCTCTCGTCGGACGACCGGCGTCGGGCTCGCGGTCGTGCCGACGACGACGTCCGCCTCGGGCCGAGCGCGCGGCGAGAGCCTCCCAGGCGACGGCGCGGCCGCCGACGTCGCCCGCGAGATCCGCGGCCGCGCTCGGGCGTGCGGTTGGCGATGCGCAGTCGCGCGACGCCGGCCTCGGCGGCCTGCGCGCGCGAAGAGCGAGCCCGTCTCGCCGGCGCCGAGGACGAGGACCGTGCGCTCGGACAGGTCGCCGAAGACCTTCGTCGCGAGCTCGAATCCGATCGAGGGGATCGAGAGCGGGTGCCGCGCGATCTCGGTCTCGGACCGGACGCGCTTGCCCGCGGCGACGGCCGCTCTCGAAGAGGCGGTGCAGGACGGCCCGGGTGGCGCCCGGCTTCCCGCGCCAGGCGCAGCGCCTGACCGCACCTGCCCGAGCACCTCGCTCTCGCCGAGCGCCAGCGAGTCGAGGCCCGACGCCACGCGGAAGAGGTGCCGCGCCGCCTCGTCGCCGACCCGCGATGGAAGCTGCCCGCTCCCGAGAGCTCGGCGGGGTCGAGGCCGCGCCACTCCGAGACGAAGCGCGTCGAGCCCGTCGCCGGCATCGCTCTCCTCCGACACGCCGTAGATCTCGCTGCGGTGGCAGGTCGACACGATGACGCCCTCCGTCACGACGCCCCGGCTCACGAGCTCCGTGGAGTCGCCTCGCGGATCTCGTCCGCGGTGAACGCCACGCGCTCGCGCACGGCTTCGCCCGCCGTCCGGAAGTTCCAGCCGAGAAGGAGGAGACGCGCGTCTGTCGCGGGGCTCATCGGAAGCGTGTGCGCCCGCGAAAAGTACAGGTTGACGACCGTGTAGGAGAAGATGACGAGCCCGAACCCGACGATCGAGAGGAGCGCCACGCGCTGCCCCTTCCAGCCGCGGCGGTCCATCCAGAGGAGGAGCCCGTACACGACGAGCGTGAAGACGCGCCCACACGAGCTTCGCGTCGCCGAGGCCGTCCAGAACCGCGCTCGCCCAGATCGTTCCGAGAAGCGTCGAGACGACGAGCGACGAGAGTCCGATCGTGACGCTCGTACGGTTCATGCCTCCGATCACCTCGAGCGCCGGAAGGCGCGAGAAGAGCAGGCCCGTCCGGGCGCGGCGGATCTGGCGGTTCTGGATCGAGATAGAGGAGCGACAGGACGAACGAGAACGCGAAGGCGGCGTAGCCGAGGATCGCGAGCGTCACGTGCAGGGCGAAGAGCGCCCCCTGCGTCTCCGGGCGAGGCGCCGACGGCGGCGAGGGCAGCAACATCGCGAGGAGCGAGAAGAGGATCACGAAGGGAATCAGGAACGGACCGATCGCGCGCTCGCGATGGCGGAGCCAGAGAAGGAGGTACGCGACGCCGAGCATCCAGCCGAAGAGGGCGAGCGAGCCCGCCGAGCGTGCGGTACGGCACGGAATGCATCACACGGGCTTGCGCGTGAAGGTCCGCGAACTGCAGCGCGAGCCCCGCGGCGAGGGCGACCGGGGCCGCGCCTGGAACCCGCTCGCCGACGAGCGCGGCGATCGCAAGGGCTTCTGCCGCGACGTAGAGAAAAACGGCGAGCCAGCCGAGGAATTGGCCGTCCATGGCGGGTCGCCAGTCTAACAGTTGTGGGCCGCCGCGTAACGGCCGGCCCTATCGGCCGCCGCTCTTCGGCGCTTCGGCCTCTCTCTTGTTGGCCTCGATCTCGATCGAGATGTCGACGTCGTCTCCGAGCAGAAGCGCGCCCTGATCGAGGGTCTTGTTCCAGGTGATCCCGTACTCCTTGCGGTTGAGCGGAAACGCGATGGTGAAGCCCGCCTTCTCGGTCTTCCCCATCTTCGCGAAACCGTTGCTCTGAACCGGGACGACGATCGATTTCGTGACGCCGTGCATCGTGAAGTCGCCCGTCACGGAGTAGTTGTCGCCGCCCCTGGACTCGACCTTCGTGCTCTTGAAGGTGATCGTCGGAAACTTTTCGACGTCGAAGAAGTTCGCGGACCGCAGGTCGCCGTCGCGGTTGTCGTTGGCCGTGTCGATCGAGGCGGCGCGGATCGTCAGCTCGACCCGGGACTGAGCCGGGCTGTCGCGATCGATCCAGATCGTTCCGTCGAAATCCTTGAAACGCCCTTCGACGCGAGACACCGTGTGCCGGATCCGAAACCCGACCTTTGTGTGCGCCTTGTCGAACGTGAAGACGTCCTCGGCCGCGCGCCCGTTCGCCGCGACCGCGATGGCCGCCAGCAGAATCGCTCCGATCCGAACCGTCCGTGTGTGTGCCATGCGTCTCCTCTCTTCTCTCTTCGCTTCTTTCTTACGTGGCGCGTCGGCTTGACCCGTCCGGCGCGCCCCAATAGACTCCGATGGTCCATGCCAACACGCCGGCCGAGCGGCCTCTTCCCCCGGTGCGAATGACGCCGGGCGATCCGCTCGGCACCCTCCGGACGTTCCGGCTCTCCGCCGGGGCCGAGGGCCGTTTCCATTCTCTCGCCGCTCTCGCTGAGAAAGGCTACGGCGACGTCTCCCGCCTGCCGGTGTCGCTCCGCATCGTGCTGGAGTCGCTCCTGCGGAACCTGGACGGCGCCCGGATCAAGGAGAGCGACGTCCGCGCGCTCGCCGGCTGGAAGGCCCGCGCCGAGCGCACCGAGGAGGTGCCCTTCGTCGTCGCGCGCATCGTCCTGCAGGATTTCACCGGGCGTGCCGCTGCTGGTGGACCTCGCGGCGATGCGGTCCGCCGTCGAGCGGCTCGGCAAGCGATCCGAAGCTCGTCGAGCCCCTCGTGCCGGTCGCGCTCGTCGTGGATCACTCCGTCCAGGTGGACGAGTGGAACACGCCGGACGCACTTGCGCATGAACATGGAGATCGAGTTCCACCGCAACCGCGCGCGCTACGAGTTCCTCAAGTGGGGCATGCAGGCGTTCCGAGGCTTCGAGGTCGTCCCGCCGGGCATCGGCATCGTGCACCAGGTCAACCTCGAGTACCTGGCGCCCGGCGTCTCACGAGCGCGACGGCATCTACTACCCCGACTCGCTCGTCGGAACCGACTCGCACACGACCATGATCAACGGCCTCGGCATCGTCGGTTGGGGCGTCGGCGGGATCGAGGCCGAGGCCGGAATGCTCGGGCAGCCGGTGTATCTTCCTGACGCCCGACGTCGTCGGCGTGCACCTCGCCGGCGCGCTCGCCGAGGGCGTCACGGCCACGGACCTCGTCCTCGTCGTCACCGAGATGCTCCGCAAGGCGAAGGTCGTCGGCAAGTTCGTCGAGTTCTTCGGCGAAGGGCGCCGCCACGCTTCCCGTGACGGACCGCGCCACCGTCGCCAACATGGCGCCGGAGTACGGCGCGACGATGGGCTATCTTCCCGTCGGACGAGGAGTCCTGCGAGTATCTGCTCGCGACCGGCCGCTCCGCCGAGCAGGTCGAGACCTTCCGCGCCTACTTCACAGGCGCAGGGGCTCTTCGGCATGCCGCGGCGCGGCGACTGCGACTACAGCGAGACGCTCGAGCTCGACCTCGCGACGGTCCGCCCGAGCGTGTCGGGCCCCAAGCGGCCGCAGGATCGGATCGACCTGCCCGACCTGAAGACGCCGGTTCCGCGAGCTCTTCGCGCAAGCCGGTCACCGAGAACGGCTACGGGAAGGATGCCGCGCTCGCTCGCCCAGCCGCTTCCCGGCGAGGCTCGGCCGGCGCCGATCGCCGGGCGGCGGCAGCCAGACGCCGCCGAGCATCACGCGGAGCGCAGCGTCAGGACACCAACCCGTGGACCGAGACCGAGATGGCCAACAACCGGCCGACGCCCGAACGTCGAGGCGCTCGAAGCGTCGCCTCCGGTCTCAGGTGGACGTCGGGCACGGCGACGTGCTCATCGCGGCGATCACCTCCTGCACCAACACGTCGAACCCGAGCGTCATGCTCGCCGCCGGGCTCCTCGCGAAGAAGGCCGTGGAGCGCGGGCTCACCGTCTCGCCCCGCGTCAAGGCGTCGCTCGCGCCGGGCTCGCGCGTCGTCACGGAGTACCTCGCAAGACGGGCCTGCAGCCCTACCTCGACCGCCTCGGCTTCAACCTCGTGGGCTACGGCTGCACGACCTGCATCGGCAACTCGGGCCCGCTCGACGCGGGCATCGAGGAAGCCGTGACGCGAGCAACGATCTCATCACGGCCGCGCGTCCTGTCCGGCAACCGCAACTTCGAGGCGCGCATCCACCAGAGCATCAAGGCGAACTTCCTGATGAGCCCGCCGCTCGTCGTGGCGTTCGCGCTCGCGGGCCGCGCCGACATCGACCTGACGACCGAGCCGCTCGGCACGGACAAGACGGGCGAACCCGTCTTCCTGCGCGACATCTGGCCGTCGGCCGACCGAGGTGTCAGCAGCGCGCTGCTCTCGTCCGTCGACGCCGCGACCTACCGGCGGCTCTACGCGGACCTCGCGCGAGGCCAACCCGCTCTGGAAGGAGATCCCGGGCGCCGCGGGCACGGTCTACGCGTGGGACCCGGCGTCGACGTACATCCAGGAGCCGCCGTTCTTCGAGGGCTTCTCGCACTCGCGCCGGCGCCGGTGACCGACGATCCGCGGCGCGCGCGCGCTCGCGATCTTCGGCGACTCGGTCACGACCGACCACATCAGCCCGGCCGGCGCGATCAAGACGAGCTCGCCCGCCGGCCTCTACCTCCAGTCGCTCGGCGTGCGCGCCGGAGGACTTCAACAGCTACGGCTCGCGCCGCGGCAACGACCGCGTCATGACGCGCGGCACGTTCGCCAACGTGCGGATCAAGAACCTCATGGTCCCGGGAGTCGAGGGCGGCGTGACGATCCACCAGCCCGACGGCGAGCGCATGACGATCTACGACGCGGCGATGCGCTACCAGAAGGAGGGCGTGCCGCTCGTCGTCTTCGCCGGCCAGGAGTACGGCACGGGCAGCTCGCGCGACTGGGCGGCCAAGGGGACGCGGCTGCTCGGCGTGCGGGCGGTCGTCGCGCAGAGCTACGAGCGCATCCACCGCTCGAACCTCGTCGGCATGGGCGTCCTGCCGCTGCAGTTCCCCGAGGGCACGAGCGCCGCGACGCTCGGGCTCGACGGCACCGAGATCTTCGATCTCGACGGACCTCGCGGACGGCCTCGCGCCGCGGCAGGACGCGACGCTGACGATCCGACGCGCGGACGGCACGACGCGAGGACGGTCGCGCTGCGCGTCCGCATCGACACGCCGATCGAGGTCGACTACTACCGCCACGGCGGCATCCTGCCGTTCGTCCTGCGGCAGCTGATCGCGATGACCGTCGCGCCCGGCCGCCGCCGTCCTGCGGCTATTTGCCCGGATGACCGATTCCTCTGTCGGCCCGGCGATTCCTGGATCGGCGCTCGGTCGGCCCGTAGACCGTCCGCCCGTCTGGATGATGCGCCAGGCCGGCCGCTACCTCCCCGAGTACCGGGAGGTGCGCCGGCGCGTCTCGTTCTCGGAGCTCTGCCGCTCGCGTCGACCTCGCGGCCGAGGTCTCGCTGCAGCCGTTCCGCCGCTTCGCGCCGGACGGCGTCATCTTCTTCTCCGACATCCTCGTCCCGGTCGCAGGCGATGGGCGCGCGCGTCGAGTTCGGCGACGGCGGGCCCGACGCTGCCGGAGCCGCGTGCGGGATGCCGCGGGCCGTCGCGCGGCTCGCACCGCTTCGACCCGGCGTCCGCGATCCCGTTCACCGGAGAGATCCTCGCGCGCCTCGCGCGCGAGGTCGGCGACGCGCGCGGCCGTCCTCGGGTTCTGCGGCGCGCCGTGGACGCTCGCGTCCTACCTCGTCGAGGGCGGCGGCGTCGCAGGAGCTTCGCCGTCATCAAGGAGATGATGGGCCGCGACCGCGCCGACGCTCCGCGCGCCTCCTCGATCTGCTGGCCGACGTCGTCGCGGACGTGCTCTCCTTCCAGATCGCCTCGGGCGCCCGCGCGGTCCAGCTCTTCGACACCTGGGCCGGCGAGCTTGCCGCCGAGGACTACCGCGAGTGGGCGCTGCCCGCCGCCGCCCGCGCGATCGCGCGGGATCCGCCGCGCCGCGGAACGCCCGGTCATCCTCTACGTGAACGGCTGCGGGCACCTCGCTCGAGGCGATGGCGGAGATCGGGCGCCGACGTCCTCTCGATCGACTGGCGCACTGCCGCTCGCCGAGGCGCGCCGCCGGGTCCCCGCGCAGAGCCGCTCCAGGGCAACCTCGACCCGGCGCTCCTGCTCGGCGACGCCCGAGGAGGTCGACGCGGCGCACGCGCGCGATGCTCGCGCGAGACCGGAGGCGGCCGGCCACATCGTGAACCTCGGCCACGGCATCCTGCCGGACTCGCGGATCGAGTGCGTCGAGGCGTTCTTCGCGGCCGCGCGGACCCGCTCGGCGGTCGCGGCCGCCGCCGAGGTGCGCCGCATGAGAGCCGCCGGACGTCTCGCTCGAGCTGCTCGCGGCGGTACAACGTCCCGGGGCCGCGCTACACCTCCTACCCGACGGCGCCCGATGTGGAAGGAGAGCTTACGCGCCGCCGACTACGGGCGATCCTCGCCGAGAGCGCGGCGGCCGACCGCCCGGCGCCGCTCTCGCTCTACTTCCATCTGCCCTTCTGCGAGAAGCTCTGCTACTTCTGCGGCTGCACCGTCGTCATCACCGGGAGCCAGCACGCGCCGGAGCGCGCCTACCTCGACCTCGCTCGAGCAGCGAGATCGACTGGGTCGCCGGCGCGCGCCGGCGCGGCCGAGCGCGACAGGTCGTGCAGCTCCACTGGGGCGGCGGCACGCCGACCTACTTCGCGCCCGACGCTCCTCGAGCGCCTCGGCGCGGCGAATCCTCGACCGCTTCTCCGTCGCTCCCGACGCGGAGCTCGGCGTCGAGGTGGATCCGCGCGTGACGACGCCGGAGCATCTCGAGACGCTCGCCGCGGCTCGGCTTCAACCGCCTGAGCATGGGCGTCCAGGACTTCGACCCGACGGTGCAGGCCGCCATCAACCGCATCCAGCCCTAGGCCGACGACACGCGCGGCTCGTCGAGGAGGCGCGCGCGCTCGGGTTCCCGAGCATCAACATGGACCTGATCTACGGCCTCCCGCACCAGACCGCCGAGACGTTCGCCGCGCACGATCGACCGCGTCCTCGCGATCGGCCCCGACCGGCTGGCCGTCTACTCGTACGCCAACGTCCCCTGGATGAAGAAGCACCAGAGCGTCCTCGAGCCGCACCTGCCCGACGAGGCGGACGAAGTTCGAGATCTTCCGCACCGCGCTCGAGCGGTTCACGGACGCCGGCTTCGAGTACATCGGGATGGACCACTTCGCCCGGCCCGACGACGAGCTCGCGCGCGCCCGCCGCGACCGCACGCTCCACCGCAACTTCCAGGGCTACACGACCAAGGCGGGCACCGACCTCCTCGGGCTTCGGCATGAGCGCGATCGGCTCGGTCGGCCGGCATTACGTCCAGAACCGCCGCGAGCTCGCGGACTACCGCGCGGCCGTCGAGGCCGGAGGGAGCGGCGACGTTCCGGGGTGCCGGCTGACGGCCGACGACGCGCTGCGCCGCGCCGTCATCGGAAACCTGCTCTGCCACGGCGTCGTCGTCAAAGCGCGAGATCGAGGCCGCGCTACGGCATCGCGTTCGACGACGACTTCGCGGACGCGCTCGAGCGCCTGCAGCCCTGCGCCGCGGACGGGCTGGTGGAGCTCTCGCGCGGACGAGATCCGCGCGACGCCGCTCGGCCGCGTCTTCCTGCGCAACCTCGCGATGCCCTTCGACGCCTATCTCGGAGCGGGGCCGGAGAAGCCGGTATTCTCGAGGACTCTGTAGCGATGCCGCGCCAGGGACGTCTACTAACGACCAGCGGCGGCGCGGCATCGAAGAAGTTTCAAACTTCGGCTCAATGCCCGAACGAGCGGTCCTCTTCCTCCAGCTCGGCGGGCCCGAGACGCTCGACGAGGTCCCGGGTTTCTCTACCGCCTCTTCTCGGACCCGGACGTCATCCGCGTCCGGCCGGCGCTTCTGCGCAAGGCGATCGCCGGCGTCGATCGCGCTCGGCCGCGGGAAGGCGTCCCGGAAGCTGTACGCGCTCGATCGGCGGCGGCTCGCCCATCCGGCGGCTGACCGAGGAGCAGGCCGCGGGGCGTCGAGCGCCTGCTGCGCGGCGAAGGGCCGCGCCGCCGCCGTGCGCGCCGCGATGAACTGCTCGGCGCCGCTCGTCGAGGACGTCGTCGCGGGAGCTCGCCGCCGGCGGGCGTCCGGCCGCTTCCTCGCGCTTCCCCTTTATCCGCAGTACTCGCTGACGACGACCAAGGGCGCGCTCGAGCGCGCCGCGAGGCCGTGCGCGCGATTCGCTCCCGGCGCGCGGCTCGTCGAGACGGGCTCGTGGCCGACGCACCCGCTCGTTCGTCGAGGCCCACGCCGAGCTGATCCGCGGAGGAGCTCGCGAAGTTCCCCGACCCGCGCCCCGAGGCCGTGCACCTGCTCTTCTCGGCGCACTCGATCCCGAAGAAGCTCGTCACCAGCGAGGGCGATCCCTACGCCACGGAGGTCGAGGCGAGCGTCCGCGCGATCCGCGAGCTGGCCTCGGCAATCGGCTCGCCGTCCACGCTCGCCTACCAGTCGAAGCTCGGCCCCGTCGAGTGGCTCGGGCCGCCGACGCTCGAGGTGATCCGCGACGCTCGGCCGCCGCGGCGCAGAAGCAGGTGCTCGCGGTCCCGATCGCGTTCGTGACCGATCACGTCGAGACGCTCTACGAGATCGACCAGCTCTTCGGCGACGAGGCGCGCGCGGCCGGCATCGCCGATTTCCGCCGGACTCCGGGCCTGAACGCACGGCCGACGTTCCTGCGCGCGCTCGCCGAGATCGTCGCGGCGCAGGCCGAGCTTCTGGGCGCCGATGAGCGGCCGGACGGTCGTCGTCGGCGGCGGGCTCTCGGGCCTCGCCGCGGCGCTGCGCGCTCGCGCCGGCGCGGCGAGAACGTGCGCGTCCTCGAGGCGCTCCGCCGCGCCGGGCGGCGTCGTGCGGACCGAGCGGCGCGACGGCTTCCTGCTCGAGCTCGGACCCAACACGGTCCGGCCGACTCGGGAGCTCTGGGGTCTCGTCGAGCGAGCTCGGCCTCGCCGACGCCGCGCTCTTCGCGACCGCCGCGCCTTCCCCGCTTCGTCGACTTCGGCGGCGCGCTTCACGCCCTCGCCCCGGGGCCCGCCTCGCTCCTCGCGACGCGGCTCCTGCTCGCGCGCGGGCAAGCTGCGCCTGCTCGCGCGAGCCGTTCGTACGCGCGCGGATCGGACGCGGAGGAGACCGTGACGCGACTTCTTCGCGCGGCGCCTCGGCGCGCGAGGTCGCCGAGCGCCTCGTCGCGCCGTTCGTCTCCGGGATCTTCGCGGGCGACGCCGGCGCGCCTCTCCGTGGCCGCGGCGTTCCCTTCGCTCGACGGCTGGGAGCGCGAGCACGGGAGCCTGCTGCGCGGGCGCCCTCGCGTCGCGGCGGAGATCGCGGCCGGCCGAGCCTCTCCCGAGGGGGCTTCTGTCCTTTCGGGACGGCCTCGAGATCGCTTCCCGCGCGCGCTCGCTCGCGCGTCTCGGTTCGAGCCTCTCGCTCGGCGTCCCGGTCGAGGCGGATCGCGCGCCGGGCCCGGCGGGCTGGCGCGTCGAGACCGGCGCCGGCGCCGGCTCGACGCCGACCGCGTCGTGCTCGCGACCTCGGCGCCGGCCGCGGCGCAGCTCCTCGCGCCGGTCGATCCCGATGCCGCGCGCCGCGCTCGACGCGATCCCGCACCCTCCGCTCGCCGTCCTTCATCTGGCGTGGCCCGGCGTCGGCGCTTCCCGGCTCCGCTCTCGCGGCTTCGGCCATCTCGTCGTCCCGCAACCCGGGCGCCGCATCCTCGGCGCCGTCTGGAGCTCGAGCCTCTTTCCCGGGCGGGCTCCCGAAGGCCAGGTCCTGCTCACGGCGTTCGTCGGCGGCGCGCGGGACCCGGAGGCAGCGGGCTTCCCGGAGGCGGAGCTTCTCGGCGTCGCGAGCCGCGAGCTCGCGCAGTCTCTCGGCGCCTCCGGAATTCCGCGCCTCGTGCACGTGACGCGCCATGCGCGGGCGATTCCCCAGTACACCCGGGGCCACACCGGGCGACTCGTGACTCTCGCGCACGCCGAACGCCGCCTGCCGGGGATTCACTTCCTCGGCAACTACCGCGGCGGGATCTCCGTCGGCGACGTCGTGCGAAACGCGCTCGCGCCCCTTCCTTGACGAACGCGGTATCTTTCGCGCGTCCGATGCCGATCGCCGTCCGAACCGAAGCGCTGCGGAAGCTTTACACGACGGCGCCTCCGGTCGGTGGGGCGGGCCGCGGCATCTCGCTCTCCTTCCGGGCCTCCCGAGAGCGGCGCCAGAAGAGAGTCGAGGTGTTGGCGCTCGACGACCTCTCGCTCGATGTCCGGGCGGGCGAGCTCTTCGGTCTGCTCGGCCCAAACGGCGCCGGAAAGTCCACGACGGTCGGCGTCCTCACGACACGAGTGCGTCCGACCGGCGGCCGGGCCTTCATCGGCGACTACGACGTCTGGAAGGACCGCGTCGCGGTCAAGCGTCGAATCGGCGTCGTGCCACAGCGGCCGAACCTCGACTTCTCTCTGACGGCGCGCGAGATCCTCACGTTCCATGGCGCCTATTTCGGGATGTCCGCGGCCGCGCGCAATTCGCGCGCTCAGGAGCTCCTCGAGCGATTCCAGCTGACGGACCGGGCCGATCAGCTCGCCATCGGATTCTCGGGCGGCATGCTTCAGAGGCTCTCGATCGCGCGCGCCATGGTGCACGACCCGGAGGTGCTGTTCCTCGACGAGCCGTCCGCCGGTCTCGATCCCCAGACACGCCTCGTCCTCTGGGAGATCGTTCGCGACTACCACCGGCGCGGCCGAACGATCGTGCTGACGACCCATAACATGGAGGAGGCCGACGCGCTCTGCGACCGGGTCGCGATCGTTGACCGCGGCAAGGTCATCGCGCTCGGCACGCCGTCGGAGCTCAAGCGCTCGGTGCCCGGCGGCCATATCATCGGGCTCCAGGTCTCGCCGCGCCCTCCCGCGCTCCTGCGCCAGCTCGAGCGCCTCGCGGGCGTGACCGAGGTTCGTCCCGTTGGGGAACAGCGCGTGGACCTCTACGCCGATCGCGGCGGCCCGCTCGTGCCGGAGATCGTGAATCTCGCGCTCCTCTCGCGCGTCGAGATCCGCGACGTCCACATTTCCGAGCCGTCGCTCGAGAACCTGTTCCTGCACCACACGGGGCGGAGCCTCCGGGACTAGCGAATGAACCGCAAGACGTTTCTCGCGCTGCTCGGCCGCGACGCCCACGTCGCGCGGCGGAACTTCCTCCCGCTGCTCCTGCAGACGCTCCTCCAACCGATGCTCCTCGTCTTCGTCCTCGGCCGCGTGCTCACCACGAGCGGCATGATGCCTGTTCAGTACAAGAGCATGCTCCTGCCCGGGATCATCGCCCTCTCGATGCTGCTCGCCGGCATTCAGGCCGTGGCAATGCCCCTGATCTCCGAGTTCCAATTCACCAAAGAGATCGAGGACCGGTTGCTCGCGCCGATCGAGAACCAATGGGTCGCGATCGAGAAAGTGGTTTCCGGAATGATCCAGGCCCTGGTCGCGGGGCTCGTCGTGCTGCCGTCCGCATGGCTGCTCATCGGCAAGGGCGTCGATTTGCGCCTCGACCATCCGATCGAGTTCTTCTCGATCGTCCTGCTCGTCGCACTGCTCTCCTCGGCCATCGGTCTGACGCTCGGCTGCGCGATCGGGCAGACGCAGATCGGCCTGATGTTCTCGCTGGTGGTCGCGCCGATGATCTTCTTCGGGTGCGCCTACTATCCCTGGAGCGCTCTCGGCAGCTTCCCCATCCTGAAGCGCCTGGTGCTCGTGAACCCGTTCGTCTACGCGACCGAGGGGCTTCGCGCCGCGCTCGTGCCGCAGTTCCCCCACCTGCCCACGGCCGCGATCTTCGCGGCGCTCGCCGTCTTCGACGCGTTCTTCCTCTGGTACGGAACCAGGCGCTTCCTTCGCAAGGCCGTGGGCTAGGAGGCTGCTGACGAATGGATGCGGGCGTCGTGTCCGGGGCTTTCGGTCGCGGGCGTTCGCTGCGCGAACGGCGACCGAGAGTTTTTAGCTCGGAGCGCGGTTGAGCCCCTCCGGGCCGAAACTCTCCTCGTGGATGCGAAGGCATCGCCGCATTACTTCCGCTGCGCTTCCTCGGACGGATCCGACCCCGCGGCGGTCGTAACGCCATCCCACACCGTTCGTCAGCACCTGCGCGCCCGTCACAGGCGGACGCGGCGAAGCCGCAGCGCGTTCGCGATCACCGAGACCGAGCTGAAGCTCATCGCCGCGGCCGCGATCATCGGCGAAAGCAGGATCCCGAGCGACGGATACAGGACCCCGGCGGCGACGGGCACGCCGAGTGCGTTGTAGGCGAAAGCGAAAAAGAGGTTCTGCCGGATGTTGCGCATGGTCGCGCGCGACAGCCGCCGGGCACGCACGATCCCCAGAAGGTCTCCCTTCACGAGGGTCACGTCGGCGCTCTGCATCGCGACGTCCGTGCCCGTCCCCATGGCGATCCCGACGTCGGCTTTCGCCAGCGCCGGCGCGTCGTTGATGCCGTCGCCGGCCATCGCGACGACCCGGCCGCGCGACTGCAGAGCCGAAACGACTTCCGCCTTGCGCTCCGGCAGGACCTCGGCCTGGATCTCGTCGAGGCCGAGCCTCTCCGCGACGGCCCGGGCCGTGGCCTGCCGATCCCCGGTCAGCATGACGAGGCGCAGGCCCTCCGCGTGCAGGAGAGCGAGTGCCTCGGCCGTCGTCGCCTTCACGGGATCCGCCACGCCGAGCACCCCCGCCGCCTTCCCCTCTACCGCGGCGAGGAGCGCTGTCTGGCCTTCGCTGGCGATCGACTCCGCGGAGATCGCGAGACGCGAGGCGTCGACGCCCAGTTCCTCAAGAAGCGCCGCGTTGCCCAGGGCCACGGCGCGCCCGTCCACGCGGCCGACGACACCCTTGCCGGGCCGCGACTCGAAATCGCGGCTCGGGCCGAGCTTCGCACCGCGCTGCGCCGCGCCGCTCACGACCGCGGCCGCCAGCGGATGCTCGCTCGACATCTCGAGCGATCCGGCGAGCCCGAGCAGCTCGCTCTCACTCACGCCTCCCGTCGTGGCGACGGACACGAGGCGCGGCCGGCCCTCGGTGAGCGTCCCCGTCTTGTCGAGGACGAGCGTGTCCACGTCGCGCAGCCTCTCGATCGCCTCCGCATTGCGGAACAGAACTCCCGCCGACGCGGCGCGGCCGGAGGCGACCATGATGGACATCGGCGTCGCGAGTCCGAGCGCGCAGGGGCAGGCGATGATCAGGACTGCGACGGCATTGAGGACCGCATAGGCGAGGCGGGGCTGCGGCCCGAAGAGCGCCCATGCGGCGAACGTCGAGACCGCCGCGGCGACGACCGCCGGCACGAAGAACGACGAAACGCGATCCGCGAGATTCTGGATCGGCGCACGGCTTCGCTGCGCCTCTCCCACCATCCGGACGATCCGGGCGAGCAGCGTCTCCGATCCCACGCGCTCGGCGCGCATCACGAAGGCGCCCTTGCCGTTGACCGTGCCTCCGATGACCTGCCCGCCGCCCGCCTTTTCGACGGGCGTCGGCTCCCCGGTCACCATCGACTCATCCACGAAGCTGCCGCCCTCGACGACGACGCCGTCCACCGGAACTCTCTCGCCCGGCCGGACGCGGAGGAGGTCGCCGGGATGCACCTGCTCGAGGGGGACGTCGCGATCCGTTTTCCCGTTCTCGATCCGGCGCGCCGTCTTCGGGGCGAGACCGAGGAGCGCGCGGATGGCCGCGCCGGTTCGGCGGCGCGCCTGGAGCTCCAGAACCTGCCCGAGCAGGACGAGCGTGACGATGACCGCGGCGGCCTCGTAGTACACGCCGATGCGGCCCGCGTGGTCGCGCATCGAGGCCGGGAACATTTTGGGCCGCAGCGTCGCGGCAAGACTGTAGAGATAGGCCACGCTTGTGCCGAGCCCGATCAGGGTGAACATGTTCGGGCTGCGGTGCCGAATGGAATTCCGCGCGCGGACGAAGAAGGGCCAGCCTCCCCAGAGAACGACGGGCGTCGCGAGGATGGCCTCGATCCACGGAGCCCACGGCGCACCCTCCCATCTCACGAAGGACCCGCCTCCCGGCAGCATTCCGACCATCGTGAGCGCGAGGAGCGGCGCCGTGAGAATGGCCGAGACCACGAGCCGCCGGCGCATGTCGGCGAGCTCGGGGTTCTCCGCGTCTTCGAGCGCGATCGTTCGCGGCTCGAGCGCCATGCCGCAGATCGGGCAGCTCCCAGGCGCCCCGCGCACGATCTCGGGATGCATCGGGCAGACCCAGTCGGGATTCTCGGCCGCGTGCGGGGGCGCAGCGGCGGCGGACGGCGCACCCTCGAGGAACCGCCGCCGGCACTCGTCCCGGCAGAACCAGTGGCGCTCTCCGCGGCGGTCCGCGAAGAGCGAGGTTCCCCGATCGACCGTCATGCCGCAGATCGGATCCACGGCCTCGCCGCCGGTCATGACGTCGCGATCATGACGCATGGGCTTCAGTCGTGCCCCGCATGAGCGGCCATCGAACCATGCGACGCTCCCCAGCGCAGGCGCAGGAAGAAGTGCCCGGCGACCGGGAAGTTTCCGTAGGCCGGCTTCAGACTCGACGGAAAGGAATACACGGTCGCGTCGGCTCCGACGCCCGTGGCCAGCGCCTCGACGAGAGCGAAATCGCGCAGATACCCGGCCGTGAAGGCGAAGATGTTCGCCAGGCGCGCCTCGTTCGGGGGCGATACGTGCGGCTCGCCCTTGAACGCGAGAAGGTCGTAGTCCTTCTGGACGTATTCGGCGCGCGCGTAGACCTGGTCGGAGAGCGTCGCCTGCCATGCGCCCTCGAGCAGCCACGCGGCGCTCGCCCCGTGCGCCTCGTCGTTCCGGCCCCAGACGAGACTCGCCGCGAATGGCCCGTCGCCGTCGGCGCCGTAGTACACGGAGGCCGTGACGCGGTGGACGTCTCCCGGTTCGGACGACTCGGGGTTCTTCAGAAAGCCGTATGAAACCTGAGCCGACCACCCGCCGCCGAACCGCAGGCGCGCGCGCCCCGAGACCGAGTCCAGCGGACCGGCCTCGATGTTCCAGCGGTGCTCGTCCGGCTCCGCGCCGTGGAAGACCGAACCCTCGAGCGACAGCGCTTTCCAGCCCCAGCCCGCCGTAATCACGTCGAAGGCGATGTGCGTCGAGTCCTGCCAGTGATGGCCAAGGGGCGCCGTCGGATTCTCGCCCGCGGAAGCGCGGTGCATGAAGGCCGTGGGCCCGAGGGCGGGCTCGCCCACCGGAGCGAGCTGAAGCCAGACCGCCGAGCGATCGGCGATCTCTCGCCGCCAGGTGGCCGAGAGGTTCATGAAGAAGTCGTGCGGATGCTGCCGATCGACGAGGGGCTTGCCACGGTACTCCTCCCCCGTCTGGAAAAGCTCCGGAGAGCCCGCGGCCGGAAAAGTCGCCGGCTCGAGCGAGTTCATCGCCATGAGCGAGAGGCGTCCGCCCCAGAGATCCCGCGCCGCGTGAAACATGTTCCAGTTGCTCGACTCCGCCCCCTTCCGGCCGGAGGGTCCGCCCTGGCCGTTGAACGCGAGGCGCGCGACTCCGAGATCCATCAGGTCCCAGAAGGGCATCGGCATTCCGGCCATCGGATCGTCGGGGACCATGCCCGTCATGAGACTCATGTCGGATTGGAAGAGCCGGGGCGAGGACGGCTCGTCGGCCATTCCCTCCATGTCGTGGCCCTCGTGCTGGCCGAGCGCGGCCGCCGCGAGCGACCAGCAGATCGCGGTCATGCCGAATCGTGTGCGAAGCAAGACGGATTCCTCCCTCCCGCGGAGCGATCTCGAAGCCTTTGAACGCGCGGGCGTGCGCCGCGCGGGGAACAGCCTCTACAGGCGCAGGACGGAGGGAAGCGCCGTCGGGGAAGGACTCTCGAAACTTCGGAGGAACGGGAGCGCGAGCGCGCCCGGCGACCCCGACGGAACGGCCGCGAAGGACGGCGGCGCCGCGAGATCCCAAGCGGCGCCGAACGCGGTGGAAAACGCGGGGACCGCGGGCGCGCCCGAAAGGACGCAGGGCGCGAGATGGCCCCGGCAGGAGTGGCCGGAGGGCGCCGGATCCGCGGCGCGCCCCTCCCCGTGGCAGGCCGGGTGAGAAGCCGTCGCCCGGACCGCGTCGCGGCCGCACTCGGCCTGGCAGCGCAGCGCCGAGGCGGGCGCCTGAACGGCCGCGAGAACGAGGGCGAGCGCCGCCGCGAAGCCGCGGAGATTCACGGAGGCGCAGAACGCGCCGGGCCGGCTCCTCATTCCGGCGTCGCCCCCTCTTTCGAGGCCGGCGTCCGCGCCACCGGCTCCTCGTCGTGATGTCCTTCCTCGCCCTCCTTCTGGAGCGCCTTCTCCTCTTCCGCCGAGAGCGCGTCGAGGTGCCGCAGGAACGCAACGATCTCCCAGATCTCCTTCTCCTTGTGCGTCGGGCCGAACGCCGGCATCCCCGTCATGCGAATGCCGTTCGCCACGATCCAGTACAGCTCGCCGTCGGGCCGCTTCTGCACGCGCGGGAGCGTCAGGTCCGGCGCCGGCGGGTTCAGCCCCTGCCCGGCCTCGGACGCCTCGATTCCCGGGCCGCCGTGGCAATCCGCGCAGTTCTCGCGATAGTGCGCGAGCCCGTCTCGCAGGACCTGGGCGGACGCGGGAAGCGGGTTGGAAGTCTTCGGGGCGCGCCGCGCCACGGCGCGGTTGAGCGCGAATCGCGCGAGCGCCTCCTCGAGCTTCCCCGGCGGTTTCGTGGCGGCGACCTCGAACAGTCCGAACCAGAGCACGAGCCCGGCCGCCACCGCGACCAGCACGAACCCGAGGAGCATCCCGCGAAACCACTTCATCCCGACCTCCGGCTACTCGTGCTCCCGGTTCGACGCGTGGCAGGTCGTCTCGGCCCCGCGCTCGACCTGGATCGTCGCGTGGTCGACGCCCGCCTCCTCGCGCAGGAGGCGCTGCACGGCCTCGAGCACCTCGCCCCGCCGGCTCTCCGCGGAGGCGCGAATGTGGACGCTCGCCGAGTGCAGCCCCGACGTCAGCGTCCAGAAGTGCAGGTCGTGGATCGCCTCGACGCCGGGCACGTCCAGGATCCTCTGTCGCAGCGCGGCGAGGTCGATCTCTCGCGGCGTCCCCTCGAGCAGGATGTGCGCCGACTGCCGGAGGAGCGCGACGGCGCGCGGCAGGATGAACGCGGCGACGCCGACGGACACCGCGGGATCGAGCCCGACCACCCGGTCCGCGGAATCAGGATCGCCGCGACGACGACGGCCGCGGAGCCGATCAGGTCGGTCAGCACCTCGAGGTGCGCCGCCTTGATGTTGAGGCTCTCCCGCCTTCCGCGCGCGAGCAGCCGCAGCGCGACGAAATTCGCGACGAAGCCCGACGCGGCGACGGCGAGCATGAGGGCGCTCCGCACGGGAACCGGCGAGCGGAACCGTCCCAGCGCCTCGACGAAGATCCACCCCGCCATCACGAGGAGGAGCTGCGCGTTGACGAACGCGGCGAGGATCTCGGCGCGATCGAACCCGAAGGTGTGCCGGCCCGTCGGCGCGCGGTCCGCCAGGCCATCGCGGCGTAGGCGAGCGTCAGGGCGGCGACGTCGGTGAACATGTGCGCCGCGTCGGCGAGGAGAGCGAGGCTTCGGGACAGGACGCCGCCCGCAACCTCGAGCAGCAGAACGGAACCGTGAGCAGAAGAACCGCTCTCAGATTGCGGCGCCACGTCCTCCGATCGCCGCCCGAGGGCCGCTCGGGAACATGCGAGTGCGCGTGGGCCTGGGTCGAGTGCGCGAGCTCCATCAGACGCGCTCGACCTCGACGCGCGCGTCGTTGAAGCAGGCTCCGCCGCCGAGATCCGCCAGCGTGTCGGGCGCCAGGGCGGTGGCCGTCGCGCCGTTCTCGGTGTTGTGGCTCCAGAGACCCTTGGGCAGGAACACGACGCCGCGGCGCAGGGAGTCGTCCAGGCGGGCCCGGCACCGCACCTCGCCGCTCCCGTTGAACACGCGGACCGCCGCGCCGTCGGCGATTCCCCGCGCCGCGGCGTCGTCCGGATGGATCGCCAGCGCGACCGCCTCGGGCCGCAGCTCGCCGAGGGTCGAGCTGATCGTCCGGTCGGTCGCCGGGGAGATGAGCGCGAGCGGAAACGCCGATCCAGTCGGCGGCTCGCGGAAGCCGTAGAGGCCCTTCGGCGCCTCCCGGTCGAGGTCCTCGGGGACAGATGCACTTTGCGGTCCGGCGTCCGCGGAAAGACGTCCACGAACTGCACCGGGTGCATTCCGAACTCGGGGTACGCGAAGCCGTCGCGCTCGAGCCCGTCGCGAAGGCTCCGAAGCGCGCCGGCTCGACGCGAGGACCGCCGCCGCGATCGCCTCCGCCGTTTCCGGGTCTCCGGGCCGGTCGACGCCCGTTCGCCGGCAGAGCTCGGCGAACACTTCGTGGTTGGGCCGCGACTCGCCGACGGGAGGAATCACCGGCGACGCGTCCTGGAGAACGTACGCGCCGTAGCCACGCGAGATCTCCCGCCGCTCGAGGAACGTCGTCGCCGGGAGGACGACGTCCGCGTAGCCCGCGGTGTCGGTCATCACCGGATCGAAGACGACCGTGAAGAGGTCCTCGCGGAGAAGCCCCCGGCGCACTTTCTCCTGCTCGGGCAGCGTCATGAGCGGGTTCGCGTTGTAGACGAAGAGGAGCTCGACCGGCGGCCGGCCCGCGAGGAGCGTCTCGCCGGTCCGGTTCATGTTGATCTCGCGCGTGCTGGCGGGCCCTTCGCGCGCGGCGCCCTGCACGTCGAGATCCCAGATGGCCGAGTTGGACATCGTGTATCCGCCGCCCCGCAGGCCGAACTTGCCGGCCACCGCCGGCAGCGCCAGGACGGCCGCGACGGCCGAGCCGCCGTTGCGGTTGCGCTCGAGGCCCCACCCGCAGCGCAGCGCCGCGGGCGAAGAGTCGGCGTAGAGGCGCGCGAAGGCCTCGATGTCCTCCGCGGGAATCCCGGAAGCCGCCGCGGCGCGCTCGAGCGTCCAGCCCTCGGCGCGGCGCCGCAGCTCCTCGACGCCCGTGGCGTGCGCCGCGAGAAACGCCGGTCGGCGCGGCCGTTCGCGAAGAGCCAGCGGATGATCGCGAGCGCGAGCGGGAGATCTCCTCCGGGAGTGACCTGCAGGTGGAGGTCCGCCTGCTCGGCGAGGCGCGTCCGCCGCGGGTCGACGACGACGAGCCTGCCGCCCGACTTCTGCGCGTCCTGGATGTGCGGGAGCAGATGGATGCCGGAGACCGAGGGGTTGACTCCCCAGAGAACGATCAGACGCGCGTGCCCGTAGTCGGGAATCGCGATCCCGGCCATCTTGCCGTAGAGACCCTTCGCGGCGCGCCCCGACGGCGCCGCGCAGACCGTGCGGGCGAGCCGGGAGGCGCCGAGGCGCGAGAAGAGTCGGGCGTCGGTCGTGTCCTGCGAGAGATATCCGTTCGACCCGCCGTAGGACAGCGGCAGGATCGCCTCTCCCGCTCCGCGGCGCGCCAGGGCCGAGAGCTTCCCCGCGACGAGGTCGAGCGCCTCGTCCCATCCTGCGCGCCGGAACCGAGCCTCTCCTTTGCGGCCCTCGCGGATTCGCGGGTAGAGGACGCGCCGCGGCCCGTGCACGTGCTCGGGATATCGCCGCACCTTCGAGCAGATGTACCCCTCGGTGACGGGGTTGACGCGGCTGCCCCCGATCGCGACGACGCGATCCCCTTCGACGTGGACTTCGAGGCTGCAGGCGTCCGGGCAGTCGAGCGGGCAGGCACTCGACACGATCCGGGCGGGAGCGGTTCGGACGGCGGCTTCCATGGCGAGGCGGTTTCCTCCGACGCCCGAATGGTAAGCCTCCCGGGCGATTTCCGCCAATCGGCGAGCGAACGGTTGCTGGGACGACGAGGGGACGAACGGCCCGAGCGCGGCCGAGAAGTCTAGGTCGCTTCCGGGAAGTAGCCGTGGAGCTCGCGGAGCGCCGGCCGATCGATCCGCTCCTCGCGCAGCGATTCGCGAAGCAGCTGCAGCGCGGCCATTCCTTCCGGAACCATCTGAAGCTCCTGGATCACCGGCAGCGCCTCGAGGACCGCCTGGCGGGCGGTCCCTTCCTCACCGAGATCGAGAAGAAGGTCCGCGATGACCAGGTGCAGCGCCGCGACGTCCGCGCGCATGCCGATTTGCTCGAACTGCTCCTGCGCTGCGCGATACGACTCGAGCGCCGGCGCCAGCTGTCCGGTCTCGCGCAGCATCCCCGCGAGGCCCCACTGGACCTTCGCGAGGGCGATGCGATCGTCCAGGCGCTTCAGGACCGGGATCGCCTGGCGCGACGCCTCGATCGCGCGCGCCGCGTCGCCCTGCATGCCGTAGATGTGCGTGAGATTTCCATACGCGGCCGCGGCCAGGCGTTCGGCCCCGAGCGACTCCGCCCGGGTGCAGATTCGCCGATAGATCTCCGACGCCTCGTTGAGCCGTTCGCTCTCCGTCAGCGCGATGGCCTCGAGGAACCGGACCTTGAGCGCGTCGACCGGCATCGAAAGCTTCTGGAAGCTCTCCTCGAGCGGTGGCGCCATTTCGAGAACGGCGTCGAGCTGGCGCTCCTCCATACGCAGCGCCAGGCGCTGGTACCCGACGCGCGACAGGTCCGCCGTCGCGCTCACCGTGTGGAGGAACGGTCCTTCGGCGCGGTCGAACCAGAGCCGGGCCTCCTCGCGCCGCGAGAGATGGCGGCAGGCCGTTCCGGCGATCAGCGCGAGCTCGCCCAGGAAGTATTCCCGCTCGTCGAAGAGACCGATCGGGCGCGCCGGAACGCGGAGGAAGCCGTAGAGGTGCTCCGCGTCCTCGCGCACCGTCGCGGGCGCGGTGTCCAGCCGCTCGTGGAGCCGCCCGCAAACCGACAGCAGCAGCTCCGGCTGCTCGAGCTTGATCGCGTCGGCGCCCTCGATCCGCTCCGCGGGAGGCAGCGCCAGGATCCGATCCGCCGAGGTCTCGATCTCCTCGGGCGGCATGGCTCGCGGCGGGAAGCGGAGGACGCGGCCCCCGTTCACGGGAGCTCCTCGTCGAGGCGCATCTGGAGATCGACGGCGAACTCCTCGGGCTCGCGCGAGAGGATGTCGTCCAGGCGCGGGTCGGTCGACCGCCGCCCGCCGAGCTTCCACATCTGGAGCGACCGGCCGTACTGGCATGCCGCCGAGAGCAGCGCCAGACGGAGCGCCTTGGGCGCCATGGGGGACGCGCCGCTGCGTCGCGCGAGACGGAGGAACCACGGGAGCAGATCCTCCTCCGCCCCATCCGCCTCTTCCGGAGTCAGGAGGTAGTACGACACGAGTGTCGAGCGAATGACGCCCTGCAGGCGCACGAAGACCCCGCGCGCCTCGTCGTCCCGAGCTGGCGATGTGTTTGGCACTGAAAGGTTACGCCTTCGAAGCTGGGCCGAAGGCTACACCACGGGCGTCGCGGCGTCAAAGCCGCTTGGTGCCGAGGTTCCCGAACGCTCTGTGACTGAGAGGCTTAGCTCGGGATGATGCTGCCGACCTTGATGACGAACCGGGTCGTCTTCTTTTCGGGCCGGGCCGAGCGGGTCTCGGGCTGACGCTCCGGCATCCGAGCGGGGGTGGTGGAAGAAGTCATCGTCGTCTCCTTTCGCCAACCGCTCGGCCGGGCCGAGCGGACCTACCGACTCATTCGAAACTTCGCAGATTGAATCACAAGTCGGGACGGCCTGCCGAAGAATCCTGGGCCGGCCGCCGGTCCCGGCAATCCAAGCTCCTATCCCAGAAGGAATTGCACTAGTCTATGCGGCCGGCAGCCCGCCTGCCCGAGAGGAGTTTTCGTCCATGCTGCGAATCCCCGCCACCCTCGCGATGCTCGCCCTGCTCGCGCCCGCCGCGGTCGCCTTGAAGAAGACCCCGGCGCCAAAGAAGGACGGAACCCTGCCCGATCTTCTGACCTTCCCCGCCACCGAGAAGCTGCTTCCCAACGGCCTCAAGGTCATCGTCGTGCCGACCGGCTTCCCCAACATCGTCTCGCTCCAGATCCCCGTCCAGACCGGCTCGCGCAACGAGGTCGAGCCCGGCAAGTCCGGCTTCGCGCACTTCTTCGAGCACATGATGTTCCGCGGCACGAAGGCCTACCCGCCGGAGCGCTACCAGGACATCCTCACGCAAGTCGGCGCGCGGCAGAACGCCTACACCACCGACGACTTCACCAACTACCACACGACCTTCGCGAAGGACGACCTCGAGACTGATGCTCGAAGGTCGAGGCGCGACCGCTTCCAGAACCTCGTCACTACGCCGAGGCGGCCTTCAAGACCGAGGCGCGCGCCGTGCTCGGCGAGTACAACAAGAACAGCGCCGAACCCGATCGTGAAGCTCGTCGAGGTCCAGCGCGACCACGCCTTCACGACGCACACCTACAAGCACACGACGATGGGCTTCATCAAGGACATCGAGGACATGCCGAACCAGTTCGCGTACTCGAGGCGTTCTTCGAGCGCTGGTACCGGCCCGAACACACGACGGTCATCGTCGCCGGCGACGTCGACCCGGAGAAGGTCATCCCGCTCGTCGAGAAGTACTGGGGCGACTGGAAGCCGGGGACCGCCAAGACGACGATCCCGCAGGAGCCCCCGGCGAAGGGTCCCGTCTACGCCCACGTGGCGTGGCCGACGGCGACCCTGCCCTGGGTCACGCGTCGCCTTCCACGGCCCGGCGTTCTCCGGACGTGAAGAAGGACTACGCCGCGATCGACATCCTGTTCGACCTCAATCTTCGGCGAGACGTCCGACCTCTACAAGAAGCTCGTCGAGACGCGAGCAGAAGGTGGACCAGCTCTTCGCCGACAGCGGCGGCAACCAGGATCCGTCGCTCGTCGACCGTCTACGCGCGCGTCAAGAAGATCGATGACGCCGTCTACGTGCGCGACGAGATCCTCGCGACGCTATGCGGCCGCCGTCGCGGCGCCTCCCGACGCGAAGCGTCTCGCCGAGGCCAAGTCGAACGCGCGCTACAGCTTCGCCCGCCGCCTCGACAACACCGAGACGATCGCGGGGACCCTCGCGCGGTTCGTGCGCTACTCGCGCTCCTACGGCACCGTGAACCGGCTCTACCGCGTCTACGACTCGCTGACGCCGGACGACGTGCAGGCCGCCGCGAAGACGTACTTCACCGACGTCGAACCTCGTCGTCGCGACGCTGTCGAAGGAGGCGCTTCCCGGACGCCATGGCGACAGCCCCCGGCCCTCGCCGCCGTCGCGCCCAAGGCCGCCGCGGAGGCCGCCGATCTCGACTTCGTCATCCAGAAGACGACGCTGCCGCAGCTCAACATCAAGCTCCTCTTCGCCGCCGGGTCGGCCCACGACCCGAAGGGCAAGGAGGGCCTCGCCGCGCTGGCCGCCGTCGATGATCGCCGAGGCCGGCTCGAAGGACCTGCGCATCGACGAGATCAACCGCGCCCTCTTCCCGATGGCCGGCAGCTTCCGCGACCAGGTCGACAAGGAGATGACCACGTTCACCGGCGTCGATCCACCGCGACAACTGCGAAAGCCTTCCTCGACATCGTCCTGCCGCAGCTCCTCGATCCCGGCTTCCGCGAGGAGGACTTCGACCGGCTGAAGGACGCAGCAGAAGAACGCCCTCGTCGAGGACCTGCGCGCCAACAACGAGGAGGAGCTCGGCAAGGAGCGGCTCCAGGCGAACATCTTCGCCGGCACGCCCTACGGCCACCCCGTGCTCGGCACCGTCGCCGGCATCCAGGCGATCACCCTCGACGACGTGAAGGACTTCGTCCGGACGGCGTACACACGAGCGGCCCTCACGGTCGGCGTCGCCGGCGACGCGCCGCCGGAGATCCTCGCCCGCGCTCGAAGACCGACCTCGCGCGGCTGCCCGACGGGCCGGCGCTCGCGGACGCCCGCAGGGCGTCGTCGGCGACGCAACCCGTCGGGCATGCGACGTCGAGATCATCGAGAAGGACACGCGCGCCACCGCGATCTCCTTCGGCCACCCGATCGCCGTGACGCGCTCGCACCCGGACTTCGCCGCGCTCTGGCTGGCGCGCACCTGGCTCGGCGAGCACCGCGCCTCGACGTCGCACCTCTACCAGCGCATCCGCGAGATCCGCGGGATGAACTACGGCGACTACGCCTACATCGAGGCCTTCCCGCGCGGCATGTTCCAGTTCTTCCCCGACCCGAACATCGCGCGCCGCGCGCAGATCTTCGAGATCTGGATCCGGCCCGTCGTTCCGGAGAACGCCGCACATGGCGCTCCGGATCGCGATCCACGAGCTCGACAAGCTCGTGCGCGAACGGTCTCTCCGAGGAGGACTTCGAAGCGCACCCGCGACTACCTGATGAAGAACGTCTTCGTCATGACCGCGACGCAGAACCAGCAGCTCGGCTACGCGCTCGACTCGAAGTGGTACGGCATGGGCGAGTTCACCGCGACCATGCGCGACCGTCTGTCGAAGCTCACGCGCGAGGACGTCAACGCGCGCGATCCGTCAGCACCTGTCGGCCAAGGACCTGCAGATCGTCATCATCACGAAGGACGCGGCCGGCCTGCGCGACAAGCTGCTCTCGGATGCCCTTTCGCCGATCAAGTACGACGGCGACAAGCCCGCGGAGCTCCTCGAGGAGGACAAGGTCATCGGGGCGCGCAAGCTCGGGATCTCGCCGGACGCCGTGACGATCACGCCCGTCGAAAAGGTCTTCGCGGACTGAAGCGGACGCCGCCGGGTTCGCCGCGGATCAAATCGCGAGCACGGCGGCGCCCCGGACGTCTCCGCGCTTGACGCGCAAGAGCGCCTCGCCGGCCTGCTCGAGGGGGAACGTCTCCGTCTCGGCGCGCACGGGAATCTCCGCGGCGAGCGCCAGAAATTCCTCCGCGTCCCGGTGCGTGAAGTTCATGACGCTCCGGAGCGAGCGCTCGCCATAGAGCATCGCGTACGGAATCGGCGGCAGCGGGTCCATATGGATCGCGTTGACGGCAACGGCGGCGCCCCGGTCGATCCGCGAGAGGGCGGCGAGAACGACGTCCCCGGCGGGCGCGAACGTGACGGCCGCGTCGAGCGGGACCTTCGGATCGTCGAACGTGTCGCCGGCCCAGGCGGCTCCCATGCGCGTCGCGAGCTCCCGATGCGGCGCCTCGCGTGTGAAGGCGTAGACCTCGCACTGCCAGTGCCGCGCCACCTGGATCGCGAGGTGTGCCGAGGCCCCGAAGCCGAAGAGGCCGAGCCGGCCGCCGGGACGGATTCCCGAGAGGCGCAGGGAGCGATAGCCGATGATTCCGGCGCACAGGAGCGGCGCGGCCTCGCGGGCGGAGAAGCCGTCGGGGAGCCGGTAGACCCAACGCGCGTCGGCCGTCAGGGTCTCGGCGTACCCGCCATCCCGGTCCCGACCGGTGAACGTCGCGTCCGAGCAGAGGTTCTCGCGGCCCGACCGGCAGAAGCGGCACCGGCCGCAGGTCGAAGCGATCCAGCCGACTCCAGCCGCGTCGCCGGGAGCAAAGCCCGCGACTCCCGGCCCGACGCCGACCACGCGTCCCGCCGCCTGGTGGCCGGGGACGATCGGCAGGCGGGCAGGCACCTCGCCTTCCAGGATGTGCAGGTCGGTCCGGCAGACGCCGCAAGCTTCGACGGCGATCGCCACCTCGCCGGGTCCCGGGCGTGGCACCGGCGCTTCCACGAGCACGAGCGGCCGCTTCTCCGCCGGGCCCGTCACGACGAGCGACATCGCGCGCATGCGGCCCGAATTCTGACTTATTCTGGAACCGCGCGATGGCCCGGCTCGACGAGCTGCTCTCCGACTACGGCGCCCATCACCGGACGCGCGGCAACCTGGTCTGCCATGCGATCGGCATCACGCTGATCCTCTACGGCCTCGTCTCGCTCCTCTGCCTCATCCCGCTCCCGGTCGCCCGCTGGACGGCCGCCGAGGCGGCCATCGCGGCGGCCGTGCTCTTCTATCTGCGATTGAACGCCGCCCTGGCCGCGACGATGCTCGCCGAGCTGACGCTCTTCGACCTGCTCGCGCGCGCCGTGGACGACTGGCGCATCGGAATCGGGGCGTTTGTCCTCGGCTGGATCTTCCAGGCCATCGGGCACGCGCGCTTCGAGAAGAACAGGCCCGCTTTCCTCCAGAACCTCGTGCACCTGCTCGTCGGGCCGCTCTTCCTCTGGAACGAGCTGCTGCGCCTGCGCCCGATCGCACGGCCCTAGTAGGCTGCTGAAAAATGCGGGCGTCGCGTCCCCTGTCGGCCGCAGGCGTTCGCTTCGGAAACGGGGGCCGAGGGTTTTCCGCTCCGATCGCGCTTGAGCCCTCCGGGCCGAAACTCTCGGCTGCCGGTCGTCTTCGACCGCCGCAGCCGCGTCATCAGCAGAACGTCGTCAGCACCGCGTTGGGGTGCTCGAGGCGATAGCCCTCGCCTGCGGGATCCGGATCCACGTCGAGCACCGCGCCCTGCAGGCGGCGGAAAGACTCGTCGTCCATGACGACCGGAATTCCCGCCGCATCGAACACGTGGCCCTCGTCGGGCGGGTTCTCTTCGACCGAGACGCGAAAGCCGGTCCCGCCGCACCCCAGCAGATGCCGCACCGTCAGCCGCGCACGCGTGAAGTCGGAGTCCGCCCGCAGACGTTCGGCGGCGCGCGGCGTGATCGAGAGGGGCGCGGCCGCCATAGGATGTTCATTGTATGGCCGGCCGCCCGCGCGAACCCGTCACGGTCCTGTCGATCGCGAGCTCCGACTCGGGCGGCGGCGCCGGCATCCAGGCGGATCTGCTGACCTTCGCTGCGCACGGCGTTCACGGGGCGACGGCGATCGTCGCCGCCACGGCGCAGAACAGCCGGCGTGTCGCTGCGATCGAGCCGCTGTCGCCGCGATTTCTCCGCCGGCAGATCGACGCCGTGTTCTCGGACTTCGACGTCCAGGCCGTCAAGATCGGAATGCTCTTCGATGCCGCGCGCATCGCCGCCGTCGCCGCGGGACTGAAGCGCTGGAAGGCGCGGCGCGTCGTGCTCGATCCGGTCCTCGTCTCGAAGTCGGGCGCGCGGCTCCTGTCGCGATCCGGACTCGCCGCGCTGAAGGCACGACTGCTTCCGCTCTGCGACCTCGTCACACCGAACCTTCCCGAGGCGGAGGCGCTCACGGGTCTCCGCGTCCGCGACGAGCTCGACCGGCGCCTCGCCGCCGGGATTCTGGCCGACCTCGGAGCGCGCGCCGTGCTGATCAAGGACGGGCACGGGCGCGGCCGCGAGGTTCGGGACCTGCTCTTCGACGGCGAGGCCTTCACGGTGTTCGCCGCGCCGCGCCTCAACACCCGTGCGACCCACGGGACGGGCTGCACGCTTTCCTCCGCGATCGCCGCGAACCTCGCGCTCGGGGAATCTCTCGCGCTCGCGGTCGAGCGCGCGATCGCCTACCTTCGGGCCGGGCTCGAGGCCGGCACCTTTCCGGGCGGCGGATTCGGCGTGCCCGCTCACTTCCCGCCGCGCGCCGGCGGCCGGCGTTCCGTCTAGCCGCCGAGCTCTTCGAAGACGCCCGTCGCCCTGTTCTTGCGCGCTTTCGCCGCGTCGAGGCAGCGCCCATTCATCGCGACGTAGACGCCGGGCGGCAGGACCTGCGCGAACGAGAGCGCGCTCCCGAGGTTGAAGAGGCCGTCGGAGCTTCCGAAGGCGTACGGAACCATCGCGCCGGTCAGGACGATCGTCTTGCCCGTTTTTCCCTCCGCGAGCACGCGGGCGGTATCGACCATCGTGTCCGTGCCGTGCGTCACGACGATCCGGCTCTCGGGGGCCTCCCGGCACTCCGCAAGAATTGCGGCCCGGCCCGCGTCGGTCATTTCGAGGCTGTCCACCATCATCACGGTCTTCAGCGCCACGTCGACGTGGCAGCGGCCGAGGCGCAGCATCTCCGGCACGTGGGTCTCGAGGAAGTACAGCCGACCCGAGAGCTCGTCGTATTCCTTGTCGAACGTCCCGCCGGTGACGAGGATCCGGATGCTCATCGCGACCGCGCCGGTCAGGCCCACGAATCGATGGGGTACCGCAGGCTCGCGTAGGCCATGTCCGCGATCGCCGTCTGCTCCGCGTCCCGGTTCTTGTCCATCTCCTTGAGGTGGCCGACCATCCGGTACTTCGCGGCGCGGACGAACGCGCGCGCGAGGCGGACCTCGCTCGGCCGCCTTCTCCGATCCCCTGCGCCGCGATGGCCGATGTCGCGCGCGAGAGCACGGCGAGGCTCCCGTACAGATCGATCGCCACGTCGGCGAGCGCGCTCCTGGTGGTACTCCTTGCCGATGACGCCCTTGCCGTACTTTCGCAGGAGCGTCTCGACGGCTCCGGCGGCCGCCGCGGCATACTTGCACACGACCTCGCCTTCGGCCTGCGAGCTCGGGCGCCGCCTTCGTCGAGGCGGCCCGGCGCGACGGAGCCGCGGATCTTCCGCGCCGCGTAGTCGGAGAGGATGCCGAGCGACGTGAGCGGCGCCTTCAGCGCCCGCGCGACCTCCTGCAGGTCCTCGCCGGCGTCCCGCATCCCCGAGAGCGCCACGAGGGCGCGCAGGATCTCGTTGGTGCCCTCGAAGATCATGTTGATGCGGGAGTCGCGCAGCGCCCGCTCGTACGGGTACTCCTCCATGAAGCCGTTCCCGCCGGCGATCTGGAGCGCGTCGTTGATCGTGCGCCAGGCGCTCTCCGTGCCGAAGATCTTGCAGCAGGCGCCCTCGAGCGAGTAGTCGGGCAGGCCGCGGTCGATCAGCCCCGCGGTCAGGTACACCATCGACTCGAGGGCGTAGGTGTTGACGACCATCCGGGCGAACTTGGCGCGGATCATCTCGAAGTCGGCGATCCGCGTCGCGAATTGGCGGCGCTGCGTCGCGTGCTGCGGCCGCGGCGCGGATCATGGCCTTCGATCCGCCGATGCAGCCGGCGCCGAGCGAGGTGCGGCCGGTGTTGAGGATCTCGACGGCGATCTTGAAACCCTGGCCGCGCGCGCCGAGGACGTGCGACGCCGGCACCCGCACGTTCTCGAGCTCGATCGGGACCGTGGACGAGCCCTTGAGGCCGAGCTTCTGCTCCTCCCGCCCCGGCACGACGCCGCCGAGGTCCTTCGTGACGGCGAAGGCCGTGATCCGGCGGTGCTCGTCCGCCGCCGCGAGCGCGACGTCCTTGGCGAAGACCGTGAAGAACTCGCGAAGCCGCCGTTCGAGATCCAGTGCTTGGTGCCGTTGAGGACGAACGTGTCCGTCGTCTCGTCGTAATCGGCCGTCGTCTTGATCGAAGCCGCGTCGGAGCCCGGCCTCGGGCTCGGTCAGGGCGAAGGCGGCGATCATCTCGCCGGAGGCGAGCCCGGCAGCCACCGCTTCTTCTGCTCCTCGGTGCCGAAGAGCACGAGCGCCCTTCATGCCGATCGACTGATGGCCGCCGATCAGGATCCCGAGCGAGGCGTCGGTCGCGCCGATCTCCTCCATCACGCGGCAGTACGCGGAAGTCGAGAAACCGTAGCCGCCGTACGCTTCCGGGATCGGTCATCCCGAATGCGCCGAGCTCCGCCAGCCCGCGCACGGCCTCCGGCGAGAAGCCGTGGTCGCGCTCGATCCTGCCGAGATCGATGTGCTCCTTCGCGAAGGCCCGGAAGGAATCGAGAAACGCCGAAACGGTCTCCCGCTCCTCGGCGGCCACCTCCGGAAACGGAAACACGGAGGTCCTCCGGCACCCGCCCCGTGAAGAGCGAGCTTGAGATCGGCGACTGCGATCAGGATCTGCGGATGCGGATCGCTCGCTCAGAAGGTCACCTCGTTGCCGGTCGGAATAGAAGCTCCCGTTCGACTCCGCGAGATCCCGCAGGGACTCGGCGGGCAGGAAGCGCGTCCCATAGCCTGCTCGGCGAGCTCCTTCGAGCCGCGCGATGACGTGGTCGAGGCCGATGGCGTCGGCGTGGCGCAGGAGGCCGCCGCGAAACGGCGGAAATCCCGTCCCGAAGATCATCGCGAGGTCGAGCTTCGCCGGCGAGCCCACGACGCCCTCCTCGAGGCAGAACACCGCCTCGTTGATCATCGGGAGCACGAGTCGAGACTCGATCGTCTTCGGCGTTGACCGGCGCCGGCTCCTTCGGTTCGGCGCCGAGGGCGCGCGTAAGCCTCGCGCGACGGGCCGCGCCGCTTTCCCTCCTCGTACTCGTAGAAGCCCTTGCCGCTCTTGCGGCCGAGCCGGCCGGCGGCCACGAGCGCCTCCTGGCCCGCCGCCTTCATGCGGTCGGGGAACGCGGCGTGGAGCGTCTCGCCCGCCTTCATCGCGACGTCGAGACCGACGTCGTCGAGAAGCGCGATCGGCCCGACCGGCATGCCGAAATCCGTCATCACGCGGTCCACGTCCTCGATGCGGCAGCCCTCCTGGACGAGGCGCACGGCCTCCGAGAGATACGGCGCCAGGATCCGGTTGACGAGAAACCCCGGCGAGTCCTTCACGACGACCGGCGTCTTTCCGAGGCGTCTTCGCCAGCGCGAAGATCGTGGCGACGGTCTCGTCCGACGTCCGTTCGCCCCGGATGACCTCGACGAGCGGCATGCGGTGCACGGGATTGAAGAAGTGCATGCCCGACGACGCGGTCCGGCTGCGACGGCCCCGGCCGCGATCTCCCGGATCGGCAGCGTCGAGGTGTTCGAGGCGAAGATCGCCGTCGCGGGGCACGGCCTCCTCCCAGTCCTTGAGAACCGCGCGTTTCACGGCCAGCTTCTCGACGACGGCTTCGATCGTGACGTCGCACTGCGCGAAACCCGAGTAGTCGAGCGTCCCCGAGAGCAGCGCCATCTTCGCCTCGAGATCCCGCGCCGTCATGCGTCCCCGCGCCATGGCGCTCCTTCCAGATTCCGGCCGCCGCCGCGAAACCTCCGGCGAGCGCCTTCGCGTCGATGTCCTTCATGCGTGCCGGGAATGCCCTTGTCCGCCGCGAGCTGGCGCGATGCCGCCTCCCATGACGCCGGCGCCGAGGACTCCGACGCGCGAAACGGGCCGCGGCCGCGCGTCGCCCGGAACGCCGGTCTCCTTCTCGCACCTCCTCGGTCTGGAAGAAGATCCAGAGAAGGTTCCGCTGTACCGGGCCGCCGAAGACGTGACCGATGACGGCGCGCTTCCGCCTCGAGGCCGGCCGCCACGGGCTTTCCATAGCCCTCCTCGATCACGGAAAGCGCCTCGAACGGCGCGGGATAGTGCCCCTTCGTCTCCTCCAGGACCTTCTGCGCGCGCTTTCGAGAAGACCAGACGGCGCCCGAGCGGGATTGCCTTCGAGCGCGAGCGAGGCGAGCGAGATCGGGCGGCGACGGCGCGCGGCTTGCCGCCGCCGAGTTTCCCCGCGGCGAATTTGCGCGCGAACGACTCGAAGATCGCGGCGGGCACCGCCTCGTCCACGAGACCGATCCGGCGCGCCCGCCGCGCGTCGAGCTGCTTGCCCGTCAGAATGAGGTCGAGCGCCGCCTGCAGCCCGACGAGCTTCGGCAGACGCGTGCAACCGCCCCACGCCGGGTAGATCCCCAGGCGGACTTCCGGCAGACCGATCCGCGCTTTCGGCGCGTCCGACATCAGCCGGTAGTCGCACGCGAGCGCGAGCTCCGTCCCGCCGCCGAGGCAGACGCCGCCGATGGCCGCGATCGTCGGCCACGGCAGCCCCGCGATCTGCTCGAAGATCGCCTGGCCGCGCTCGACGAGCGGCCGCAAGTCCTCGGATCCGATGCGCGTGAAGTCCTTCAGATCCGCTCCCGCCACGAACACGTCGGGCTTTCCGCTCCGGACGAGGAGCCCGCGAAGCCGGGGCTCGCGTTGCATCCTCGCGAGGATCTCCGAGAGCTCGGCGAACACCTCGCGCGAGAGCTTGTTGACCTTCTCCCCCGGCAGGTCGAAGGTCAGGACGCCGAGGCCGTCGTCCCCGACATCGAATGTGAAGGCGCTCACATCGCCTCCACGACGATTGCGCCGCCCTGCCCGCCGCCGATGCACATCGTGGCGAGTCCGAGCTCCGTCCCGCGCCGCCGCATCTCCTTGAGCAGCGTCGTGACGATGCGCGTGGCCGAGGATCCCACCGGGTGCCCCAGGGCGATCGCGCCGCCGTTCACGTTGGTCCTCTCCCAGTCGATCTCGCCGATGGGGCCCTTCGTCCCGTACTGCGCGTGCCAGGCCGCGGACGGGAAGACGCGCGCGTTGGCGAGCACCTGCGCCGCGAACGCCTCGTTGATCTCGACGAGGCCGATGTCCTTCCACGCGACGCCGGCCCGGGCGAGCGCCTCCGGAACGGCCACGGCGGGACCGAGGCCCATCCGCTCGCCCTCGAGCGCCGCGAAGGCGAAGCCGCGGATCTTCCCGAGCGGGCGCCGCCCGGACGCGCGCGCGGCCTGCGCGCTCATGAGGAGCACCGCCGCTCCGCCGTCCGTGATCTGCGACGAGTTGCCCGCCGTCACCGTGCCGAACCGGCGATCGAAATACGGCTTGAGCTTCGCGAGCGCCTCGAGCGTCTGGTTCTCGCGGACGCCGTTGTCCTCCGTCGCCAACTCCCGGTAATTGGGCGGCACGGGCACCGGCACGATCTCCTCGGCGAGCCGGGCGCGCGCCGCCGTCACGCGCTGATGGGACCGCAGCGCGAACGCGTCCTGCTCCTCGCGCGAGATGGCGAACTCCTTCGCCAGGACTTCCGCCGTCTCGCCCATGTTCAGCCCGCAGACCGGGTCCGTCAGCCCCATCTGCAGGCCGATCTCCGGCTTGAAATGCGCCGGCCGGAAACGCGACGCGGCGGCGACGCGCGCGGCGGCCGTCCTGGCGGTCGCGACTTCCCCGAAGATCTCCCGGGCCTCCTTGCCGAAGAGCAGCGGGATGTTCGACATGGACTCGACGCCGCCCGCCACGATCGCTTCGGCATCGCCGGCCGCGATCCGGTAGGCGCCGTCCACGATGGATTCGAGACCCGATCCGCAGAGCCGGTTGACCGTGAACGCCGGCACCTTCGCCGGCACGCCGGCCCGCAGCGCGGCGATACGTGCGACGTTGACGGCATCGGGAGGCTCGCCGATGTTGCCGAGGATCACCTGGTCGAGCGCGGCGGGATCGAAGCCTGTCCGGGCGAGCAGCTCGCCGATGACGATCCGCCCCAGATCCTGGGCGGGGACGTCTTTCAGGAGGGTGCCGGCGCGGGTATACGGCGTGCGGAGACCGTCGACGATGACGACCTCACGCGACATGAGACCTTTCGGCCGCCTGGTACATCCCCTCGATGAGCTCCTGGTATCGGTTCTCGAGGATGCGCCGTTTGACCTTGAGCGTGGGCGTCATGGATCCGTCCTCGATCGTCAGATCGTGCGGAAGGATCGCGAAGGCGCGGATCTGCTCGTGGTGCGCCTTGTCCGCGTTGTAGGTATCGATCTCCGCCTGGTAGAGGCGCCGGATCGCCGGGTTCGCGTCGACCGCCGCCCAGTCCACCGCCAGGTTCTCGGCCGCGGCCCATTCCTTGAGGCGGTCGAAGTTCGGCACGATCAGCGCGGCCGAGGAACTTCTGGCGGTCGCCGATGACGATCGGCATCCCGACGAACGGCGAGCGCTTCAGCTCGTTCTCGATCGGCTGCGGCGCGGCCTTCTTGCCGCCGGCGAGCACGATCAGGTCCTTCTTGCGGTCCGTGATGGACAGGAATCCGTCGGCGTCCAGGCGTCCGATGTCGCCCGTGTGGAACCAGCCGTCCGGGTCGATCGCCTCGGCGGTGGCTTCGGGCTTCTTGTAATAGCCCTTCATGATGTGCGGTCCGCGGGAAAGGATCTCGCCGTCGGCGGCGATCCTCACCTCGACGCCGGGAATCGGCCGCCCGACGGTGCCGAGCCGCCAGGCCTTCGGCCCGTTGACGCAGATGACGGGCGAGGTCTCCGTGAGGCCGTAGCCCTCGTAGATCGGTCACGCCGGCGCCAAGAAAGAACTCCGCGAGGTCCCGCGAGAGCGGGGCGCCGCCCGAAACGGCGAAGACGAACCGCGAGCCGAGCGCGCGCGCGGATCTTGCCGAACACGAGGCGGTCGGCGAGCTTCACCTTCCAGGAGAGTCCGCCCGGAAGCGATTCGCCCCGCTCCCCGTAAGCCAGCCGCTCGCGCCCGACCCTCAGCGCCCAGCGGAAAATCTTCTTCTGGAACCCGCTTCCTTTATCGGCGCGCTCGAGGATTCGGGCGTGCACCTTCTCGTAAACACGCGGGACGGCCGCGAAGCAGTGCGGGTTGACCTCGAGGAGGTTGTCTCGGAGCTTGTCGACGGACTCGGCGTACGCGATCGTCGAGTGCCGGTAGGCGTAGGCATAGTCGATCATCCGCTCGAAGACGTGCGAGAGCGGCAGGAACGAGATCGCGGTCGCGTCGCCTCGAATCGGCACGACTTCGCAGCAGGCGACGACGTTGCTGACGAAGTTGTGGTGCGTCAGCATCGCGCCCTTCGGCTCGCCCGTCGTGCCGGAGGTGTAGATGATCGTCGCCACGTCGTCCGGCCGGACGCGGGCGGCGCGCTGCTCGAAGATGCCCGGGTTCATTTCGAGCGTCGGCCGGCCCTTGTCGACGACCTGGTGGAACGTCTGGAGTCCCGCCGGACCCGGAGCCCCCGTCCCCTCCATGAGGATCACGTATTCGAGTGCCGGGCACGCCTCGCGGATCGGGCCGATCTTCGCGAGCTGCTCGGCGGTCGAGACGAAGATCGCGCGCGCGCCGCAGTTCTGGAGGAGCGCCGCGATCTGGTTCGAGGGCAGCGTCGGGTAGATCGGCACCGACCAGGCGCCGGCGCAGACGATCGCGTAGTCCGCCATCGCCCACTCCGGCCGGTTTTCGGACAGGATCGCGATGCGGTCGCCGGGCTGGAGGCCGAGCGCGTTCAGGCCGAGCGAGAGGGCGCGCACCGTGAACCCGAAGTCCGCCGCGGAGGTCGGCCGCCAGACGCCGCCGGACTTCGAGAGCAGCAGGTCCGGCTTCCCCGACGCCGCCGCCGACCGGAAGATGTCGCAGAGTGTGCGGATCTCGCCGCCGGGCGCGGCCGTCATGACACCTTCCGCATTCGGGGCGATTCTGTGCCTCCCCATCCCCCCGGTCAAGGAGAGCCGCCGCCCGGATAACATCGCGCCGTGGCGATCGCTCTGCTACTCACGACGGTCCTCGCGCTCGCGGGCTTCCTCGCGACGTCCGCTCAGGGATTCGCCGTCGCCGCGGGATTGTCGTCGCCGCTCGCCGCAAAGCTCCTCGTGACCCGGCACGTCGGCATGGCCGTCCCGACCGTCCTCTTCTCGCTCTTCTCGCAGTCGATGGTGATCTTCTACTTCATCGGAACCGGCAAGCTCGTCAAGGACGAAGTCGCCGGTTACTCCGAGGCCGAGCGCCGGAGGATTCTCCGAGCGCTCTCGGGATTCAAGCGCCGTACGTCCCCGCCGGCGACCTTCGCGCTTCTCTCGGCAATCGGCGTCTTCGTGCTCGGTGGAGCGGCGCACACGCGCTTCGTCCCCGCCTGGACCCACCTGGCGGCTTCGATCGCCGCCGTGGTGCTGCACCTGTGGGCGCTCGTCGCCGAATGGCGCGTGTTCGGCGAGAACACCGTGCTGATGAACGATCCGAGCGCCTGGGCGCGGAGGGCGGCGGAACGATCCTCGTAGGGGTGGCCCTCGAGGCCGCCCGGGCGGGGACGAGCCCCGCCCCTACCCCGCTTCCTGATTCCAGTCGATCAGGATCTTGCCGACGTTCCGGTTCGCCTTCATCCGCTCGAAGGCCTCGGCGCCGCGGGACGCCGGAAACACCGAGTCGACGGCGACCGAGAGCGTGCCTTCCGCGAAACCCGGCAAGACCTCGTCCCGAAACCGCGCCACGAGCCGCGCCTTCTCCGGCCGCGGCCGCGCGCGCAGCATCGAGCCGATGAGACGGGCGCGCTTGCCCATGAGCCGCGCGATGTCGAGCTCCGCCTTCGCGCCGGACAGCGTCGCGAGGAATACGACGCGACCGCCCGTCTTGAGGACGCGGACATCGTCGGCGAGCGTCGCCGCGCCGATCGGGTCGAGGACGACGTCCACGGCGTCGCGGCCCCACCGTTTCTCGAGGACGTCCGCAAACGGCTCTTTATCCGTGTCGATCGCGAGCTCGGCGCCGGCCCGCGTGATCGCCGGGATCTTGTCGGCGCTCCGCGTCGTCCCGGCCGCGCGCGCTCCGAGGAGTCGCGCGATCTGAATCGCGGCGATACCAACGCCCGAGGCCGCGGCGTGCACCAGAAGCGTTCCGCCAGCCGACAGCCCCGCCTCGACGACGAGATTGAGAAACGCGGTCAGGTACGCCTCGGGAATTCCCGCGGCGTGCCCGACGTCGAGGCCAGCCGGAGTCGGAAAGATCTGCCCGCGCGGCGCGGCGACGAATTGCGCGTGGCCTCCCCCCGCGAGAAGCGCGCAGACGCTTTCTCCCGTCTCCACGAGACGGCCCGACACCTCGAGTCCCAGGATCTCCGGCTCTCCCGGTGGCGGCGGATATCGCCCCGCGATCTGCGAGAGGTCGGCGCGATTGACGCCCGAGGCCGCGACCTCGATGAGCGCCTCGTCGGCGGCGGGCACGGGCCGCGGGCCTTCCGCGAGGTCGGCGCGATATCCCTCGCCCGCCGGGACGACCCGCAGGAACTTCATCGAGGCGCGGCCGCCCGCTAGGACGGCAGCTTCGCCGCCAGGACGTCGGCCTTCTCGATCGACGGCGGCTTCGCGAGGAGCTCCGAGGCCTTCGCCATCAGCGCCGCGGCGACGCGGCCCTCAAGGTGCGCCTGGCGGCCGGCTTCGTCGGGAAACGCGTCGAAGATCCCGAAGGTGGATGGCCCGAGGCGGAGACCGAACCAGGCCGTCGTGGCCGGCTCCTGCTCAACGATCGGGAGGCCTCCCTTCAGGAACATCTCGACGTCCTTCTCCTTCCCGGGCTTCGCTTCGAGTCGGACGAACAGCGCCGCGCGGACCATGGGTCCTCCTTTCGCTTCGGCGAGGCGATCGTAAGCCCCGCGACGGACCCCGCCGCCCTACTTAATGAGCAGTTGAGTCGTCTGCCCTTCGGTCACCGTGAAGGGATAGGACTGCGCGCCCCCGGAGGACGACGTCGCGGCGAACGTGTACGCGCCCGGCGCCAGGTGCTGCCAGACCGTCACCGGCGGCGTGACGGACAGAACCCCGTCGAGACGGAAACCGCCGAGGAGGTACGGATTCCCGCCCGAGTCGAGGATGCGGCCGCTCACGACGTCCGCCGCCCGCGCCTGCACGCTGCCGCCCGGCGTCATGATCACGGAGATCGGCGACGGCGGCGGCGCGTCCACCTGCGGGAAGCTCCGCGGCGCATAGCCGGCGGAGAAGATGAAGATCGCGTAGCGGCCCGGCACGAGCGACGGAATCTCTCCCGAGCCCGTCGAGTCGAGCGACACGGTGCCCTGGAACGCGACCGTGCCGGTCCCGGCGAAGGCCAGCGCGTTCACGCCGCCGAGCGGCATCCCGGTCAGGCCGTCCGCCACGCGGATCGGGACGCCGTTGCCCGGATCGAGCTGAAAGTCGAGCTGCGCCTGATCCGATCCGACGGTGACGGCCTGCGTCTTCAGCTTGTAGCCGGACTTGCGCGCGGTGACCTGGTAGCTGCCGGGATCCACGTCGGTGAGCGAGTACACGCCGTTCGAGTCCGTCGTGCCGCGCTTGACCGAGGCCGACTGCGTTTCCTGTCCCGTCTCGGCGTCCACGGAGGCGCTTTCCACGGCGTCTCCCGTCGAGGAGTCCGTCACGCGGCCCGTGATCGTCGTCCCCGGCAGATCGATGTCGCCGTTGCTGTCGCCGGAGACCGTGAACTCCTTCCGATACGAAACGCCGCCGCCGTTGACGCTGACCTGGTAGTCGCCGTCGTTCATCCCGTCGAGCTCGTAGTGGCCGTCGGAATCCGTCTGCGCCGTGTGGCGGCCCGAGCCATCGGGAGGATCCGGCGCCGCGAGCACGAAGAGCCCCGGCATCGGCGACGAACCGCGCGTGACGCGGCCAGAGAGCTTCGACTGTCCCTCGAAGACGATCTCGACCGGGAGCTCGCCGGCACCGTCCGCCACCTCGATGGTCTTGCTCGTCGTCCGCCCGGTGAGGACCGCCGTCGTGGCGGTGAGGGTGATCACGCCGCTCGGCACGTTCTGGAGCGTGAACTTGCCCGTGTCGTCGGTCTGCGTGTTGTCGGTGTACCCGGTGCCGGAGGACCGGATCCGGATGCCGCCGAGCTGCTCCGCCGGAAGGCCCGTCACGGACCCGTCGAGCTGCGCGCCGCCGGCGAGCGTCAGGATCACGCCATCCTGGCGCTGCCCGTCGGCGAGCACGATGTCCTTCGGAGCCGACGTGCCGCGGTCGCCCTGGGCCGAGAGGCGGAAGCGACCCGCTCCGAGATGATCGAACTCGAAGTTGCCCGCGCCGTCGGCCGACGCGGTTTGCGATCCGAATGGGCCGCCGTTGTCGCCCTCGGAGGCCAGCCGCACGATCGCCGAGGCCGCGCCGCTCTTCCCGTCGGACGCGACGACCGTGCCCGAGATCGTGCCGCCGCTGCCGAGCGGAATCTGGACGTCGTTCCCGGTGTCCGGATCGGCGTCGCGCGACGCCTCGAGATAGTCCGGGTGCGTCGCGGTGAGAGTGATCTTCCCTTCGGGAAGTCCGTCGAACGCGAACTTGCCGTCGGCGTCGGTCGCCGTGACGTTCGGCGCGCCCTGGCCCATCAGGCGCGCCGCCATCGCCGCGGGGCCCGGGCCCTGACCCTGAGGCTCCCACGTCACGGTGACGTTGGCGACGGGCGCCCCCGAGCTGGAATCGATCGCCTTTCCGGTGAGCGTGCCGCCCTTCTTCAGCTCGACGACGACGTCTTCCTTCGTCTGACCCGGATCGACCTCGACGCCGGACACGTCCGCGGCGCGATAGCCCGGCGCCAACGCGTGGACGCTCCAGGTGCCCGGCGACACGCCGTCGAGCTCGTAGCTCCCGTCGGCCGATCGCACGTTGCGCGAGCCGCCGCCGGCGCCCGGCCCGGCGCCTCCGCGTCCGCCGAACCCGCCGAAGCCACCGCCGCGCCCCGCCGAGAGACTCACCGTGAACTCGGGGATCGGATCGCCCGTGGCGGCGTCCTGGACACGCCCCTTGATCGTCGCCGTCGTCTGGAGAACGACCGCAACGTTCTGCGCGGGCGGCGTCGCGCTGCTGCGGGCCGGAGCGTAGCCGTCCGCGTTGACGACGAGCATCATCGGCTTCCCGGCCGCGAGGTCCGCGATGCGGAACGATCCGTCGGGGCCGGAGGACACGGCGTCGGGGCGCGCGCCCTCGCCGACCGCGACGATCGTCGCGCCGACGATCGTCGTGCCGGCGGAAGTCTTCACGGTCCCCGCCAGCCCGGCGCCCCCGGCGAGCACGATCGGAGGCCATTGCGTCGGCCCGGGCGCCTTGGCGGCGAGCTGCGAGGTCTTCGGCGCAAAGCCGGACCGTGTGACGTGGATCTCGTAGTCCCCTTCTTCGAGGCCGGTGAGCGCGAACGAGCCGTCGGCCGCGGTCACGGCGTCCGGCGGCGTGTCGCGTCCGGCGAGCATCTGCATCGCGCCGCGGCCGAAGCCGCCGCCGCCGCCGCGCGGCTCGCGCCGGTCGGCCCGGATCTCGGCGCCGCCGACCGGCTCGGACTTCGAGCTCACGACGCGGCCGCGGGCGGAAAGGCCGATCCGCATCACGAGCTCGACGCCCGTCATCTTCTGGCCGGCCTTGAGCGTCACGCCGGTCTTCCGCGCGGTGACGAGACCGGGCTTCGAGGCCTCAACCGCCAGTCCGGCTTCGGCCGCGAGCGAATCCAGGTGGAACGTGCCGTCGGGGCCCGTCATGTCCGACCGCCCGCCGAAGAGGTCGCGGATCCCGCCGCCGCGCCGCATCGCGCGCCTCAGCGACGGCTCCTGCGCGATCCGCACGCGCGCGCCGCGCACCGGCTGCTTTTTCTCGTCGAGCACTCGGCCCGCGATCGAGGCGGCCGGAGTCAGCGCGATCGCGACGCTGCCCGGCGCCGTCGCCGACGCGGCGATGTTCGGCGCCCGCGACGTCAGGTAGCCGGAGCGCGACGCCTCGACGCTGTACCGTCCCGGCTCGAGCCCGACGGCGCGGAAGCTTCCGCGGCTGTCCGCGCGCACGGTTCGCCGGGGCGCCGCGGCGAACACACCGCGTCCGCCGGGGTCGCGGACGGCGATCCGGACGCCGGGCACGGGCTTCCGGGTCGTCTCGTCCACGACCGTTCCGCCGATCGCCGCGGCCGGCGCGAGCTTGAGCGGGAGCGCGACCGCCGCTGCCGCCGTCACCTTCACGCCGTCCTTGCGCACCGCTTCATCGGTGCCAATGGCCTCGACCGCGCGCGTCCCGACCGGCACGCCGACGAGCTTGTACTTTCCTTCCGGGTCGGTCCGAACCGCCACCGATTCGCTCGAGACGATCGCCCCGGCCTCCGGCTTGCCCGCGGCCGAGAGCACGGTGCCGGCGATCGTCCCGCCCGTCTTCAGGACGACGCGCTCGTCCCCGGCCGAGTCGGAGAGCGGCCGAACCGCCGGCGCGAATCCGGCGGCCCGCACCTCGACGGAGCGAAATCCGCCGGGCGCGTTCGGAATCGAGAAGCCGCCGTCCGGTCCCGATACCGCGGAGGCCAGGAGGCCAACGTCGGCGTCGAGAAGCCCGCGTCCGCTGACACGCACGCGGGCGGCGGCGACCGGCTTGCCCGATTCGTCCACGACCTTTCCGGCGAGCTTCACCGCGGCGGGCAGCTCGACGTCCGGGAGCACGCTGGCGTCCGCGGCGTCGTAGGGACCGGCGAGAACGGCGCCCGGCAGACCGGCGGCTTCCACGCGCACCGCCACGGCGCCCGGCTGCGCCGCGAGCGTCGCGTGGAACGTCCCATCGGCGGCGGTCCGCGTTTCGCCGACGGCCTTCGGATCGACGCCCGCCGTGTCGTCGGCGAGCGCCTCTTCTTCCGTCCGCGAGGCGGTCCAGTACACGCGCGCCCCGGGAACGGGATTGCCCTGCGCGTCCAGCACGCGGCCGGAGATCGTTCCGGCCGTAACCGGAATGCACACACCGAGATACAGCAGCGCGGCCAGGCGGAGCGGAGTTCGGCCTTTCATCGACTGGGCGTCCGACATTTAGGACGGATTTAAGAGCGCGAAGGTTACAGCGGCTTGAGCTCGACCCGCGTCGTCTCCCCTTCCCGGACCGTCACGGAATATTCCGTGTTCCCGTCCGATCCCTCGACGATCAGGCGGTACGAGCCCGGCGTCACGTGTTCCCAGAGCGTCCGCGGCGGACTGATCGCGAGCCGGCCGTCCAGCTTCCCGACGCCCGGGAGGTACGTCACCCCGGCGGAATCCACGAGGCGTCCGGCCGACGCCGACGCGGCCTCGACCTCGATCCGGCCGCCGGGAGTCAGCGCGACCTCGAGCGGCGAAGCCGACGGAACGCTTGCAGACGTGATCGCGCCGGGCGCGTAGCCTGAGGAGAAGAGGTGCAGCGTGTACGTGCCCGGAGCGAGCGAGGCGACTTCGCCGTTTCCCTGCCCGTCGAGCGCGACGGGTCCGGAGAAAGCGGTGGCGCCGGAATCGGAGAACGCGAGCGCCCAGAGGCCCGAGAGCGGCATTCCCGTCAGGCCATCCTTCGCGTGAACGGCCAGCCCTCCGCCTTTCGAGAGCGTGAATGAGAGCTCAGCCGGCGAATCAGCGATCGTGGCGGCGAGCGTCTTCTGGCGGTACCCGTCGCGCCGCGCCGTGACTTGGACGTCGCCCGCGTCGAGGCTGTCGATCGAGTAGCGCCCCTGCGAGTCGGTTTGCGCGCGGGGGACGGACCAGTTCGACGTCTCCTGCCCGGTTTCGGCGGTCACGCCGGCGTCCGACAGCGGCTCGCCCGTCGCGGCGTCGGTCACCGTGCCGGAGAGCGCACCTCCGCCGAGGGTGATCTCGATCGAGGTGTCTCCGGCGACGGCGATCTTCCGGGTCGCCCGTCCGCCCTGGGCGTCGTAGCTTCTGGCGTCGACAATGTAGGCGCCGTCCGGAATGCCGTCGAAGGCAACGCGGCCGTCGCCGTCGGTCTGCCCATAGACCTGTGCGCCGGGAGAGCCGTACGGGTCGGGCGACACCTGAACGAACTGCCCCGACAACGGCTGGTCTCTCCTCGTGATGCGGACCTCGAGGTGCGATCCCCCGGCGAACGCGAGTTCGACCGGGATCTCGCCGGCTCCCTCCGGAACTTCGACGGACTTCGTGACCGCGCGGCTCCCCGGCGCCCAGCGCTTCTGCGAGGCGGTGAGCTGAAGGGCTCCGGCCGGCACGCCCTCGATCGTGAACGTTCCGTCGGCCTCGGTGTCGACGGCGGCCGAGTAGCTCCTCCCTTGATAGGCGTCCACCTCGAGGCCCGAGAGCCTTTCGGGGGGGAGACCCGTCACGACGCCGCGAATGGTCGCGCCGCCCGAGAGCTCCACCAGGACGCCATCCCGGCTCTGGCCCTCCGCCAGTACGACGTCGGCCGTGCCGGAGCGCCCGGACGCGGCCTTCGCCGTCACCTTGAACCGGCCGGGCTTCAGATGCTCGAACCGGAAGGCGCCGCTTTCGTCCGCGCGCGTCTCATCGCTCGAAAGCGCATTCGGAGCGGCTCCCGTCGTCGACAGGGCAACCTCGGCGCTCGCGGCCGAGGCGCCTCCGTCATCCGCCGTCACTCTTCCGGAGATCGACGAGCCGTCGGAAAGCGTCACCTCGACGGCCGTCTCGCTCGACGCGTCCACCGTCTTCTCCGCGTCGAGGAAGTCGGGGTGGGACGCCTTGAAGATCAGTTTCTCCGGCGGCACGGCGTCGTACTGGAACCGGCCATCCGCGTCGGTCGTCGCAGCGTTCGAGACCATCGCGAACATTCCCGTGGGCCCTACGACGAAACCGCTCGAGTCCCAGGCCGAGACGCGGCGCCACGAGACCGTTGCGTTGGCGACGGCGTTGCCGCGCGGATCGAGGACGCGGCCGGAGACGCCGAGGCCCTTCTTCAGCGAAACGACGACGCCCTCCTTCACCTCGCCCTCGCCGAGCTCGATCGCGGAGAGTGAGCCGGCGAGATATCCGGGAGCCTGGACGCGAATCGTGAGTTTTCCCGGAGCGACGTCCGGCATCTCGAAGCTCCCGTCCTCGGAGCGGACGGCCCGCGACTCGATGTAGGAGACGCCCTGGACACGGCCGCCGATCGAGAAGTCCGGGACCGGTTGCTGCGTTCCGGCATCCTCGACTCGCCCCCGAACCGTCGCGGCGGTCGAGAGCACGATGGGCACGTCCGCGGCCGGCGCCTTGACGGATTGCTTGGCCGGAGCGAAGCCGTCGGCCTCGACCTGCAAGCTCACCGACACGCCCGCCGCAAAGCCGGCCAGCCGGAATCGGCCGGCCGCGTCCGTCGTCGTGTCGTCCGAGCCGCCTTCGCCGAAGGCGTTGATCCGAGCGCCCGGGATGGGATCCCCCTTCCTGCTGCGGACGACGCCGGCGATGGGAGCCGGAGGATGGAGGACGAAGGGATTCCATTCGGTGACCCCCGGACCGCGGACCGTGAGACCGGACATGGTGGCGGGCGCATATGCCGGCTGTTTGATCGCCGCCTCATACTTGCCGCCGTCGAGGGCCGCCACAGCGAAGCGCCCATCGGCGCCCGTCCGAGCCGTCCGCATGGCGTCCGGGTCGTCGCCGCTCATGACGGCGCCGCCCATGCGGCGCTCCTCGACGCGCGACAGCGTGATCTCGGCGGCGGCGACCGGACCGCCGCCTTCGTCCACGACACGGCCCCGCGCCTCGAGCCCCCTCCGCAGAACCAGCGTCACGGACTTCGCTTTCGCGGTCGTGGCGGTCAGCCCCTCGCGACGCGCCGCGACGTAGCCCGACCGCGTCGCGATGACGGAGAGAGCCAGGCCCGGAGGAAGGCCCGCGAGCTCGAACGCTCCGCCGGAGCGCGTCACGGCCGAGGGCGCGGCCACTCGCGTGGGATGATTCAGCAGCATGCCGCGGCGCCCCTCGCCGGGCAGCATGCGCACACGGACGCCCGCCACACCGGCGCCCGCCTCGTCCACGACCCGGCCGGAGATCGATCCTCCGCGCGCGAGCGCGATGCGGACTGGGCCCGTTGCGGGAGACGCGGCGGTCACCGGAACGCTCGAGACGAGATATCCGGTCCGCCAGGCCGCGACGCGATACTCCCGGCGAGCGAGGCCGACGAGCCGGAACCGCCCGCGGGCGTCGGTCCGCGCCCGGGCCGCGGCCGTGCTCGACGGCATCGGATAGGGGTCGTCGAGCGCCTCGACGCGCGCGTGGGAGATCGGCCGCTTGTTCGCCGCGTCCACGATCATGCCGGCGATCCCGGTCTCCGGCTGGAGGACGAGATCGACATGAACGACGGCGCCCTTTCGGACGCGGACGACGTCCTTGCGCGCGACACGATCTCCGTCAGCGGAGGCGGCGCTCAGCGAGACGAGCCCCTCGCGCAGGGCCTCGATGCGCCATTTTCCATCGCTGTCGGTGCGCGCGGCCGCGTCGGCCGAGGCCACGATCGCGCCGGAGACCGTCCCGGCCTTCGCGTCGCGGAGGACCCCCTCGATGCCACCGCCGCGCGTCAGAACGACGCGCGGGGCCGGGTGAGCGCCGCGATCGGAGGCCGCCGCGAATCCTTTCGCCCAAATGCGCAGCGCCACGTCTCCCTTCGGAGCGGCGGCGAGCGTGAAAGCGCCGTCGGGGCTCGTCTTCGTCTCGGCGACGGCAATACTGTCCTCCGGAAACTCGAGCGGCGCGCTCGCGCGGACCGAGGCGCCCGCGACCGCCGCCCCGGACTCGTCCACGACGCGGCCAGAGAGCTTTCGTCCATCGGCAAGAGAGATCTCGATCGGCTCGTCCGCGTCGTCGGACCCGAACGGGCCGGCCATCTCGACCGACGGACGGCCCGCGGCCGCGATGCGAAGCGAGACCTCGGCCGCAGGAAGCGCCAGGCGAAAGCCGCCGTCGGCATCCGTCTTCGTCTCGGAGAGCGCTACCGGCTCCACGCCGAGCGTGCGGTCGAGGAGAACCTGCTCCGTCGTCCGATACGGGAAGGCTTTCACGGCCGCCCCGGCGACAGGACTTCCATCGGCGTCCAGGACCTGGCCGGTGAGGGGCGGTTCCGCCGGCAGCGCCGTCGCCCGTGCGACGACGGCTAGGAATGCGAACGCCGCGAACCGAAGCGACTTCTGCGTCGGAGGGATTCTCCGCCGACAGTTTCGCTCGACGGCGATACGATCGCAAGCGATGCAGACGCCCCCGCTTTTCGGCAAGGTCGCCCTCGTCACCGGCGCCGGCGTCCGGGTCGGCAACGCGATCGCGCGGGCGCTCTCGGAGGCCGGTGCGGACCTCGCGATCCATTTCCGGGAGTCCGCGGGGCCGGCGACCGAGCTGGCCGCGGAGATCCGCAGCGCGGGGCGGAAGGCGACGACCGTCCGCGGCGACCTGGCCTCGCCGGAGGATTGCCGGGCCGTCGTCCGTGACGCCGTCTCGGCCCTCGGCGGGCTAGACCTGCTCGTCCATTCGGCCGCGAACTTTCATCGCGCTCCCTTTGCCGAAGACGGACGAGGCGATCTGGGACTCCGCCATGAACGTCAACGCGCGCGCGGCGTTTCTCCTGGCGCGGGAGGCGGCGCCGACGCTGCGGAAGCGCCGGGGACGCGTCGTCCTGATGGCCGACCGGATGGCGCGGCATCCTCAGCGCAACTACCTCGCGCACTCGGTTTCCAAGGCGGCAGTCGAAGGGCTCGTGCGCGCGCTGGCCGTGGAGCTCGCGCCGGAGGTCATCGTCAACGGAATCGCCCCCGGCGCCGTGCTCGTGCCGGAGGGGACGACTCCGGAGCAGCTCGAACGATGGGCGAAGTCGACGGTGCTCGGGCGGATCGGCGACCCGGAAGACGTCGCAAAGACCGTGCTGTTTCTCTGCGCGGGGCCGGATTACATAACCGGGCAGATCATCGACGTGGACGGCGGGCAAAGCCTCCGATAGGGCGGGGACGAGCCCCGGCCCTGCGAGCCCGGCGAGGTGTCGTAGGGGCGGCCCTTGCGGCCGCCCGGGCGGGGCAAGCGCCCCCTACGTGTGTTCCGCCCTGAGCTGCTCCGCGAACCGCCGCATTGCGTCGCGCCGCGGCTCGGCGAGCCGCCGCCCCTCCTCGGTCGTCATCTCCACTCCGGCCGTCCTCTCGATCGCGCCGGCCATCTCAAGAAAATCCTGGCGCTCGCGGTATCCCTCGAGGAGGAGTCGCGCGATCCCCGTCGCGCCGAGAGCCTCGAGCTTCAGCGCGTCGTGGACGACCGCTTCCTCTTTCGTCCGGGGCTCGCCGGCGATCCGCGCCAGGCCGCGGAAGAGCGCCTGCACCGCCGGCGCCGGCACGCCGGCCGACGTCAGGAAGATCTCGGTGCGGCTGCGCTGACCGAGCCGCGAGACCCACCTCCCCTGCCCCGAAAACATCGCGAGGAGGTACACGACGTCGCGATCGATCGAAGGGTCGTCCCCGGCGATTCGCCCGGCGGCTCGCGCGACGCGCTCGGCGTCGCCGAAGTAGGTGATTCCGTCGAGGCCAACGGCGATCGGGCGAACGTACTCTTCGATCCGGCGGCGCCGCGTCGCGTCCATGCGGCGCCGATCGTATGTCGGGTGGAGTCCTACCGTGCCGGGTGTCGGAAGGCGCCCTTCTGCGCGCCGCCCTTCGCGTTGCGTTTCTCGCGGGCGTCCTCGCGCATCTGGCGGAGCTTCTCCCACTGGTCGGGCTTGAGCTCGTTCTTGATGTCGAGGAGCATGAGGACTCGAGTCTTTTGCAGATCCTTGCGCGCGTTCTCGACCGCGTCGAGCTTCTTCTCGACCTCCGGCCGCGGCGCGTTGTTCTCCATCGCGGTCTGCAGGTCGAACTGCTTCTTCTCGAGGTCGGCCTTCAGGTCGATGAGCTTCGGCCGCTCGCGGACGAAGATGTCCTCGATGCGCCGCGACTGATCGTCCGTCAGGCCGATCTCGCGCGCGATGCGCGGCTTCTTCCACCACTTGCCCTCGGGCATGTCCGCCTGCGCCGACATCGAAGCCGCGGCGAGAGCGAGCAGAGCAGCCGCCAGAAAGCGCTTCACAGCCGGCTCTCCTCCACCGAGCCCGGGTCGGGCACGAGCCCGCCCCAGACGCCGGCGTCGTCGCCGCGCGACAGTTTCGCGACGTCCCGGAGAAGCGCGTCGTCGGCCGCGTCCTGCGGCGACATCTCGGACGCGTGCGGCGAGGTGACGGCAGCCGCCGTGGCCGGCGCCTTCGCGACCGAGGCCTGCCGGCCCGGCGCGACGAGAATCGCGAGAAGCACCGCCGCGGCGAGGCCCGCCGCCCACACAATGCGCCGGCGGCTGCGGCGCGGCGTGACGTGGCGCAGACTCTCGAGCGTGCGATCCTCGGCCAAGCGCCACTCGGCAGCCGATCGGGCGTCGACCGGAGCGACGTCTTCCTCGCCGACATCGATGACCGCCGCCTTCCATTCCTGCAGCGCCCGGCCGCACTTCGCGCACGACAGGACGTGCGCCGGCAGTGCCTCCGGCTCGCCCGCCGGCGGCAGGGCGAGTCCGAAGAGCTCCTCGTCCGTCAGATGAGTCGCGCGATGCGTCTCCATGGCCTCAGTCTCCCTCGTGGAAATCCCGGAGCCGCTCGCGAATCTTCGCGGCGGCCCGGAACAGATGCGACTTGACGGTCCCCGTGTCCACGCCCGTGATGGCGGCGATCTCCGGGATCGAGAGCTCCTCGAAATGCTTCAGCTCGAAGATCGCGCGCTGGCGCTGCGAGAGAGACCCCATGGCCTGGCGCAGCCGCTCGCGGATCTCCCGCGACACCGCCTTCCGCTCGGGCGACGGATCGGGATGCGGAGTCACGTCCCGCGGGCCCGATTCCTCCTCGTCCGGCGCCGGAGCCTGATGGAAGTAGACGACGAGGCGCCGGCGCTTCATCCGGTCCTTGCACCAGTTGATACAGATGCGGGTGAGCCAGGTCTCGAAGCTCGAGCCCTCGCGGAAGTCGCCCAGGTTCTGGTAGGCGCGCAGGAAACTCTCCTGCGCGGCGCAGTCCGCCTCGCCGAGGTCGCGCAGCATCCGGTACGCGACCCGCGTGATCTTGCTCTGGTACTTGCGAACGAAGTGTTCGAAGCTCTCGAGCCGTCCCGCGCGCACTTCGGCGAGCAGCTTCCCCTCGTCGACGCCCGGGTCGGTTCGGTGCGGGATCATTGCGGCAGCTTGCACATGAATTAGACGAGCGGGCCCCGTCGAAGTTTACGCCCCCGGCCGGAAGGTCAGGACCGTTCCGGCGATAACATCGCGGGCCAGTGAACCGTTCGCAAGTCATTCTGGTTACGGGGGCCTCGAGCGGCATCGGTCTCGCGGTGGCCCGGGAGGCCGCCCGGCGCGGCCACCGCGTCTTCGCCTCCGCGCGTCGGCCGGAGACGCTCGCCGGCGAGACCGGCCTTCGGACGCTGCGGCTCGACGTCACGGAGCCCGGGGCCGCGGCGCGGGCCGTCGCCGAGATCCTCGGTCTCGAAGGACGCCTCGACGCGCTCGTCAACAACGCCGGGTATGCGCAGTACGGCGCCACCGAGGACGTCTCGGCGGAGCGGTGGCGCGAGCAGTACGACGTGGCGGTTTTCGGAGCCATCGAGAGCATCCGCGCGGCGCTTCCGGCGCTCCGCGCGGCGGGAGCCGGGACCATCGTCAACATGTCCTCCGTCGGCGGCAAAGTCACGGTCCCGTTCGCCGCGCCGTACTGCTCGGCCAAGCACGCGCTCGAATCGATCTCGGACTCGCTGCGCGTCGAGCTCTCCCCTTTCGGGATCCGTGTCGTCGTCGTCGAGCCGGGACCCGTGGACACGCGGTTCGACGACCGGGCGCTCTCCGAGGTCGCCGACATCCTGAAGCGGCCCGGGCCCTACGCGCCCTACTACGGCGACATCGAAGCCGCGATGAAGGGCGCGTTCGCGTCCGGGAAGGTCGCGCCAGATGTCGTCGGGCGCGTCGTCGTGAACGCGCTCGAGAGCCGCCGGCCGAAAGCGCGCTACCGGATCACGAGCATGTCGAAGCTCCTGATCCCGCTGAAGGCTCTGTTGCCCGACCGTGTGATGGACGCGATGTATCGCCGGACGCTGAAGCTCCCGAAGAAGGGGTGACCAGGCCCACGGATGAAGCTCTGCGCGTTCCTCCTCGTCGCCTCCGCCGCCGCCTGCGGGAGGCGGGAAGCCATGCCCGAGCGCGTGGTTGAGCGTGTCGTGGTCGTAACCGCAACACCCGCGTCAGCGATTGTGGCACCCGAGCCCACGTGGACGCCCGACCCTCAGCTCGAGCAACCGCCGGCGACTCCAGTCCCTGCGCCTACCGCTGAGCCTGGCCCTGTCGTGACCTATCCCCCATACCTTCCACCGACCCCGGAGCCACCCGAGCACCCGGACAGCCTCCACGACCAGATGCTCGGTTGTCTCAGCTTCACGGCCGAGAGGTACACCGCGACGGCGTACACACCCGTCGCGGTCGTCGTGCGCGTCATCGCGAAGAACCGCTGCAACGCTACGTTCACCGGCTCGGACGCCTACTTCGAGGCCCGAGCTCGCGCCACGGCCCCGACGATGTCGGGCGTCTCCGGAAGGCAGGTCGGGAACTTCCAGAGTCCGATCGGGCCCTATGGCGAGGCGGAGACGCTCGTGCAGATCGACGGGTTGAGGCCAGACTCGGAAACCTACGCGGTCGAGGCGTCGCTCTGGTGGGCCGCCGGCGGCGGCCGCAAGGCAGGAAACTGAGGCTCTAGCTCGTACCGCTTCCGCACTTGGCAGGAGGGCGAGAGGCGAAGGAATGGGGAAGGAAGTTATCTGCCGCCCAAGGAACCACCAATCGCCGGTCAAGGCATGTGTAATCAATGGTGGGGCCGGACGGACTCAAACCGCCGACCTGGAATTGAGGGAACGGTCCCGCGTCACCACACTAAGACGTGAAGAAAATCAACGACTTTTCGGCGCCCGCTTTGCGCAGGCTACGACCTTCGCCAAGGCCTCAAGGTAGACCTCGGTATCTTCTTGAGAAGCGTGGAGAAGTTTCTTCACTTGTTTTACCAACTTGTGAACATCTCCTTCCTTAGAGCAATCCAGAATGTGTCGGCCCGCGAGCGGGCCGCGAATGCTCCCCGGACGAAGGCCTCCGGCGGTCAAGGGAATCAGCTCCCTGGCCATACCCCAACGGGCTCCAAGTTCAAAGAGGACGTACATCGACTGCGTGCTTGCCGGAGAGAGCACCCCGATGACGACGCTGCAATTTCGGATTTCCCTCCGGAGAACAGACTCTGTGTTCGCTCCTCCTTCCAGCTTGTGGCCTGCGACGCTGGTCGCCCGAATCTGCGTCGCCTTCAAGTTGAGAGCGAAACGGAGGAGCGCAACGATGTTCCTGACCAACTCAACGTCGATGCTGGAATGGCTGATAAAGACGGTAGCCGAGGTGGCCCGATTCCCCTTCCGACCCGAGGAGCGGCGCCGCGGTCGCCCTTTGACAATCCGGATCGGCTCGTCCGCTGGCGCACGCAACTCTACGACGCGGCGAGGGGGCGCCAACTGCGAATGGAGATATCCCGGGAGTTCGTTAATCGCGCGCGCCGCCGCAATGTTAAGTTGTCGCGCCCAGTTGATCAGGGCTACCGGCGTCGTCACTCCGTCTCTTGTCGCTCGGCGACTGACTTGCTCCCGAATGTACTGAGGGTCTTTCCGCAGCTTGGTTGCGATCTTGCGGATGAGACCCTGGTCGAGTTTGGCCATGCCGAGCGCGGCCGCCGCTTACTCGTCGCCAACGCGACGGCGACGCGCTTTGAGGCGCTTCAAAACTCGGCTCACGACGTTCACGTCGCAACCAACAATGTCCCGAATCTCACGCTGACCGACGCCGGCCAGTCCAAGCTGAACGATCAAGAGCGTCCGAAGAAGCTCCTCGGTGTTGGGTGGAGTGCGCCTGCGACCCATGAGTTACTTCCTCCGCCTTCTCCGTGCGGGGCGCCTTCGGGCGCGGAAGATGGCTTGATTGACGGCGTTGGCCTTCATGTCGAGCAGCTTCGCGATCTCCGCGTTGCTAAATCCACACGACGACAATGCGCTAACCGATTTCGCTCCCCGCTGGTCACCGAGGTTTCGAACCAAGATCTGGGCGAGCAATGCCTCGGAACGCGAAATCGGCACCTTCGCCTTTCCGCCGGGAGCCTTCATTTCGGAGAACCTCTTGACCGCCATTCTACTTCTACAACGCCGGTCTCGCCCGCTGAAGGCTCCCGCGGCGAAAGCGGCGGCCTTGCCTTTGGTGGAGAGCGAGGTGAGCGAACTCACTGGTCTCTTTGGTGGGGCCGGGCGGACCCAAACCGTCGACCGAGAGTTTAGGAAAACCGGTTTCCTGAACCGCGTGTGCAAGTTCGATTCTTGCCGGGGCATGCCTCTCCCCAGCTCGAAATGGCTCGCGTTCGCTCGGGTGGGATCCGCGCTTCGATTCCATTCGCGACGATGCGCGCTTTCGGCGCATGCGAGTCAGGGTCGACCAAGTGTCGCGGCCGGAACGGGCCTGAATGAGCAGGAGCACGATGGACGAGGCCGGGCCTGTTCGCGAGCTAGTAGGGCCAATGCGCTTTCCGTCTGCCAAAGCGACCGTTCGGATTCTCCCGGGATCGCGCGGGTCCGCCCCTCAGCAGCGGCTCGAGGTTCCGCTCCCGCAGCAGATCGAGGACCTCGCCCTCGAGGAAGCCCCGGCCGTAGGGATGCTGCAACAGGTTCATGCCTACGAAGTGGTTGACCTCGATCACAACCGGCCCGTTCGGGCAAATGGCAATGTCCCAACCCTGGCAAAGGTAGCCCGGGAAGAGCTCCGGCGCCTCGCCGAGAACCATCTCCCGGACCGCCTGCCAGTGGGGCAGCTGGAATCCTGTGAGCTGTCGACCGGTGTCCGGATGGAGCACGTTCACCAGTTGACGATGCCCGCGCCCGTAGATCACCCGCTCGATGCGGCCCGTGGAAACGTCGATGCTGGCGAACAGGTTGCCGCTCTTGCCGTGCTGGAAGTTGTCTACGACCGCGCCTCGCCGGGCGATCTTCCACACCGGCCGGAACATCGTCGGGCCCCTTCGCAACCTCAGCACATGGATGCGGACGCCCGAGATGGAATCGCCCGCGACGGCAGCGATGTCGCCATGCGGGCGAAGCGCTTCCATGAGGAGGAAGCCGAACCCGGCGCGATCGGTCATGCGCGCGGCAAGCTCCTCGACGCTCACGGCACGGTCGCCGTCGATCACCGCGCGCTCATCCGCCCATCTTTCGATCTGGAAGTTCTGGTCTCCGTTTCCGCCGTACGAGGGCTTGCAGTAGATCGGGAACCTCCGCCATCCGTGCAGGAAGTCGCGCAGTTCGGCGACGTTCGCCAGCTTGCGGAACGGGCCGGGGCGCCGCTGTGACGCGTAGACCGCGAATATCTCCGGCACGGGCAGTCCGGCCCCGCGCGCAATGTGATCGAAGATGAGCTTGTCGTAGTTCAGGATCCTCGAATAGTCGTCGGAGAGGATTTCCTCGAGGACCGCTGCCCCACGAACGCCGACGAACGCCGCCCGGTCCTGCGCCGAGAGCACCGGAAGCCGATCGACATTGAACTTGCAATACTCCAGCAGGCTCAAGCGGCCAGGGCCGAACCGGGTGGGCAACCAGTCACGGACGAGCACGGGCACCGCGACGTCGGCGCTGCGGAGTTCGCCGAACAGGTCGCTGAAGGTCGACCACGCCCGATGGAGACGCCCATAGGTACGCCGGAGGAACATTGATCGCCGCAGGGTTCTCGATCGCCTCAGACCCCCGACGAAGCTCGAAAGCTTGGTCGTCGTGGACCTCACTTCTTCTATCGGCGGCATCGCGTAGCTATATCCCGCGATCGGACCATTCAGCATTTTCCCCGCATTTTCTGCGCAGCCGATATCAACTTTTTTCTGCGCAGGAGATATCAAATTTTACCACGCGACCATCGTGCGGAGGTCGCAGAGAGACCCGTCCTCGATGCGGCGAGTCCGATCAGCTCGGGCCTGGTCGCAGCTGCGGCGGCTCTACGAGCTGATGCCGGCGCACACTTTTCCGGCCGATGAACTTCGCGGCGGTCGTCGAGATGATTCTCGGCCACTCGCTGGACAGCGTGACGGGCCGCTACGTCCGGATGACGAACGCGGACTGCGTGCTTTGGCTAGACCGTGCGGCGGCGTTGATCGACGGGAGAGCCGCAGGAGAAGGCGCGGGCGATGGTGGCGAAAACGGGTGCCGCTGTTTGGGCGGAGAGAGCAGGGTGACGCAAGCTACTCACCTGATTGGTGGGGCCGGGCGGACTCGAACCGCCGACCTAGAGTTTAGGAAACTCTTGCTCTATCCGCCTGAGCTACGGCCCCGCAATGACTTGCGACAGCGTATCCCGACACATCGCCGGTCAGTGTGCCGGAGTCGGCGCCGGCGGTGGAGCGACAGGGGTTTCCGGCGTCGGCACGAGAGCCTGACCGCAGAGCCGCGCCCGGCCGCCGAGGTCCGTGTGGTACTCGTAGGTCGCGGCGCTCACGCGCAGAACGATGCGGTAGCCCGGAGTCAGGACCTGCGTGCACTTCTCTCCCGTCTTGGGGCATCCCAGGCACGAGTCGTTCCAGGTCACTTCTTCCTGCGAGACGCCGGCGATCGAGTCGCGAGAGACGTGAATTTCCTTGGAGAGCGCGCTCGCCGCCGCCTGGAAGGCGTGATCCCGAGTCTTGTAGGTCGCCGTCGAGCCCGTCTCCGAGACGACCGAGGGCGGCGGCTTCGCGTGCGAGCTGCAGGCGACGATGGCCGAGGCCGCCAGAACGAGCGCGGTTGCCGTGCGAAGACAGACCATCGTTCCTCCCGATACGCCGCTCGACGGAAGAGGCGGCGCGGAATTCTATGCCGAAGAAGCGGCCAGCGCCCGCAGCGCGAGATTCAGGACGTCGAACGGATGGACCGAAACTCCGATCTTTCCCTTCGCGTTGCCGATCATGACCATTAGGAAAACTCTTGCTCTATCCGCCTGAGTTACGGCCCCGCGAAGAGTTAGCTTAACTCCCCGACGCCGCGTGACAGGAGTACCCTCTTCGAGAGGAGAAATCATGAGACGCATAACTTTCACGCTTCTCGTGCTGCTTCTGGCCACTCCCGTGCTCGCTTCCGAATCGACGAGCTACGCCCTGGATGTCGACGTCTCCTCGACCAGCCGACCGGATGTCTACAACTGTACGCTCACGGTCACGAACCTCGAGGACGGGAGCCTCGTCTTCAACCCCAGAGTCGAGCTTCGGTCCGGCGAGCCCCTGACGGCTCAGCGCAAAGACGGCGACCTGCTCTCCGAGCTCACAGTGTCGGTCGACTCCGCCACGGCTCGCGTCACGACCGAGATGAAATTGTCCCGCGCCGGGAAGGTAGTGGCAATCCACCGCAGCTCTGTCGTCGCGCGCTAAGAGCGGCCTGCCGAGCACCGTGTAGAGTCTCGGCCGGAGGTATCGATGGTCAGAGCCCGCCATGCGATTGTTCTCGCCGCCGCCTGCCTGCTCGCCGCCCCGCTCGCCTTCGCCGTCGACGCGGCCGCCCCGCAGACCCGCGAGGCCCGCGTGGACGCGCTCTTCGCCGAGGCGGACCGCAGCGACACGCCGGGCTGCGCGCTCGGCATCTTCCAGGACGGCCGCATCGTCTACTCGAAAGGCTACGGCATGGCGAACCTCGAGCTCGGCGTCGCCAACACGCCGCACACGGTCTACGACATCGGATCGCTCGGCAAGCAGTTCACGGCCTTCTCGATCTATCTCCTCGCGCGCGACGGCAAGCTCTCGATCGACGACGACATCCGCAAGTACGTTCCCGAGCTGCCCGATTTCGGCAAGCCGGTCACGATCCGCCACCTCCTGCACCATACGGGAGGCCTGCGCGACTACATCGAGCTGCTGGAGCTCGAGGGCCACGGCTCGGAGGATCTGACGACGGCGCAGGAGGCGCTCGACACGTTGACGCGCCAGAAGGCGCCGCTCTTCGCTCCCGGCGAGCGCTACGAGTACAGCAACACCGGCTACTTCCTCCTGAGCTGGGTCGTGAAACGCGCGAGCGGGAAGAGCCTGCGCGACTTCGCGCAGGAGCGGATCTTCGGCCCTCTCGGCATGACCCACACGCAGTACAACGACGAGCACGGCCGGATCATCCCGAACCGGTCGACGGGCTACAACCCGGCCGACGGCGGCTTCACGATCGACATGTCCGACTTCGAGCAGAACGGCGACGGCGGCGTCAACACCTCCGTCGAGGACCTCTTCCTCTGGGACCGCAACTTCAACGACCCCGTCGTCGGCGACAAGCGAATCGTCGAACAGATGGAGGAGACGGGCGTCCTCAACAACGGAAAGCCGATCGACTACGCCTCGGGCCAGCGCGTCGGCTCGTATCGCGGGCTGCGGACGGTGGGCCACACGGGCTCCTGGGCCGGGTACCGCGCGCTGCTCTACCGCTTCCCCGATCAGAACTTCTCGGTCGCGTGCCTCTGCAATCACTCCGGCATCGATCGCGTGCAGCGGATGCGGCAGATCGCGGACATCTATCTCGCGGACCGCATGACGAAGCCGGCGGAGACACCGGCCACGGCAAAGACGCCGGTCGCCGTCTCCCCCGCCGACCTCGAGCGGCTCGCCGGCGCCTACCGCGACGCGAAGACGGGCGAGGTCTGGTTCTTCTCGGTCGCGAACGGCAGCCTCGTCGCGTCCACGGGCGACTCGCGGATCCGTCTCGATGCCGCGGCGCCCGACCGCTTCGTCCCGAGGAGCGGCGGCACCCTGGAGATCCGGTTCGACAAGCCGGCCTCGGCCGGCCGCTCGGGCTTCACGGCGACGTGGCCGGAGGATGACGCGACGCAGCGCTTCGAGCCGATCGCGACGTGGACGCCGTCACCCGAAGGACCTCGCGGCGTTCGCCGGCCAGCTACACGAGCGACGAGGTGCCGGCGATCTTTCGTTTCGTCGCCGTCGACGGCGCGCTCCGAATCCGGCACCGGCAGTTCGAGGACGCTCCCTGGCGGCCGACGCTCAAGGATGCGTTCACGCTCGACGGCGCCACGGCGACGTTCTTGAAGGACGGCGCCGAAAGGGTCACGGGCTTCCGCCTGGACGTCGGCGACATGCGCGGGATCGTCTTCCGGCGGATCGGCAGCTAGCCGCCGCCGGATCGGTGCCTACCTAGCGGGGCGCTTCGTCGGGGACCGTAACGGCCGGCTGGACGCGCCGCGCCGGCTTGACCGCGGGAACTTCCTCCGGAACGCCGAGGTAGAAGCCCTGCCCGTACGGGATGCCGAGACGGCGGCATTCCTCGAGGTCCTCGCGGCGTCTCGATGCCCTCGGCGACGCAGACGGCGTCGATGCGCCGGGCGAGGTTGACGAGCATCTCGACGACGTCGCGCTTGATCGTGTCGCTGTGCAGGCCCGTCACGAGCGTGTTGGCGACCTTGAGGAAGTTCGGGCGCAGCTCCGCGATCGACTGGAGCGACGCGTAGCCCGAGCCCGCGTCGTCGATCGCGATCCGGAAGCCCTGGCGCGCAGGTCTGCGCAGGGCGTCGCGGAAGACGGGCATGTCGCGGATCGCGGAACGCTCCGTGACCTCCAGGACGACCGTCGGTCGCGCAGCGCGAAGAGCGGCGCGAGCGCCTGCGGGCCGCGCGCCGCGAGCGCCGTGACCGAGTCGGCCTCGACGTTGATGAAGAGCAGTGGCCCGCCCGTGCGCCGGCGATAGTGCGCCGCCGAAGACCCGATGCAGAGCTGCTCGAGCTCCCAGGTCGCCTCGTGCTCGCCGGCGAACTGGAAGAGGAGCTCGGGGCTCTCGAACGCCGTGTCCACCGGGCCGCGCGTCAGCGCCTCGTGGCCGAAGAGCTCCAGCGTCGTCGAGGCTGGAAGATCGGCTGGTAGACGGTCCGGATCCGGCGCCTGCCGCAGGATGTCCTTGAACGTCTCGCGCAGGAGCGCCTGCCGCTCCTCTTCCTTGGTCGTCGCGACGGCGATCGCCTGGCGCGAGCGCGCGATACACGAGCCGCTCGACGCGCATCTGCGGGTTCGGGCGGATGCAGCGCGTGCCCGACGAAGACGCCGATCCGCTTGTGGATGCGGGCGCCGAAGGCCTCGTCGAGCGTGCCGCGCAGCGACTCCTCGACCTGCCGCGCCTTGCGCTGGAGGCGCGCGACGGCGTCCTCGCCCGCCTCGAGGCGTCGTGAAGACGTAGAAGTCCGAGCCGCCGGCGCGGTTGACCGCGACGAAGTCCTCGGTCGCGAAGACCGTCCCGAGCATCCGGCGCAGCGGCCGCGCCGGTGTGCGCGCAGGAGGCCGTCGAAGACCTCCCAGCCGTAGGCGTCCTCGATGTGGCTGTACTGCTCGACGTCGACGTAGAGGACGCCCATGTCGCGGTTGTCGAGCAGGCGGTCGCGCAGCGCGTCGATGATGACCGGCACCGTCGGCAGCTCGCGTGACCGGATCGAAGAGCAGGTTCTTGAAGCGGACGTCCTCGTTCTCCGAGGTCAGGAAGCGCCGGGCGCGGCGTCGCGCTTCTCGTCGAGGAGCCGCCGGACGGTCGAGAGGAGCTTGCTTGCGCGTGAAGGGCTTGGTGATGTAGTCGTCGGCGCCGACCTGCATGCCGGTGATGAGGTCGCGGATCTCGCTCTTGACCGTGAGCATCGCGATCGGGATCTGCCGCGTCTCGGGGGCGCTCTTCAGCGTCGTGCAGACTTCCCAGCCCGAGAGCTCCGGCATCATGACGTCGAGCAGGATCAGGTCGGGCTGGAGCTCGAGCGCCTTCTCGACGCCCTCGCGCCCGTTGCGGGCGGTGATGCGCGGAGTAGCCCGCGTTGTCCAGAATCGTCTGGACGATCAGCAGAATGTCGTCGTCGTCGTCGACGATCGAGGATCTTCTCGGCGGCCATCGTGTCGCGGACCGTGCTTGTCGGGAGTCGCGTAATTATAGCATCAGGACCGCGTGCGATCGGCCGTCCGCCCGAGCTGCGCGCGGCCCTCGAGCGCGCCGAGCTCGATGAAGAACGGTCACGCCGACGACCTCCGCTCCCAGGCGTTCTCGACGAGCTCCGCGGCCGCCTGCGCCGTGCCGCCGGTGGCGAGCACGTCGTCCACGACGAGGACCCGCTCTCCCGGCGCGGAACGCGTCGGCGTGGACCTCGAGGCAGTCCTTGCCGTACTCGAGGCCGTAGGAGACGCGCTCGGTCTCGCCGCGGGAGCTTGCCGGGCTTTCGGGCCGGGACGAAGCCGACTGCGAGCTCGCGCGCGAGCGCGGCGCCGAAGATGAAACCCGCGCGCCTCGATGCCGAGGATCTTGTCGGGCGGCGCCGCGCGGAACGGCTCCGCCATCGCGCGCGACGGCCGCGGCGAACGCGTCGGCCGAGGCGAGCAGCGGCGTGACGTCGCGGAAGAGGATCCCGGGCGTCGGGAAAGTCGGGCACGTCGCGGATGAAGGCGCGAAAGTCCGTCATCGCGCGTGATCTCGAAGGCGCGCGAAGCCCGCGAGCGCGACCTCCTCGACGTCGCACGCCGTCGACGCGGCGCATCCGCGGGCCCTGCTCGCAGCCGCTCGAGGTAGCGCGCGACGGCCTCCTCCTCGCCTTCCGCGACCGCCTCGACCGACGCCGTCCGGGCAGGTTGCGCACCCAGCCGCGCGACTCCGAGCTCGCGCGCCGCCGCGCTCGGCGAAGAAGCGGAAGCCCGACGCCCTGGACGCGGCCGCGGACGACGGCGCGCCGCGCGATCACGCGCGGCGGCCTCGCGAACCGGCCCAGGAGCGGCACGAACGTCACGTCCTCGCCGTCCTCCTGCGCGAAGTCGGTCTTGCGCCGGCGGATGACGCGCAGGCGCTGCTTGCCGGGCGGGCCGATCGGGACGACGAGCCGGCCGCCGATGGCGAGCTGCGCGAGCAGCGGCTCGGGCACGTCTCGGTCCCGGCGGTCACGAGGATCCGGTCGTAGGGCGCGGCGGCGGGGTACCCGTACGTCCCGTCGAAGGCCTTGACCGAGACGTTGTGGCAGCCGAGCGACGCGAGCAGCGTCGCGCGGCGCGGCGCGCGAGCTCGTCGATCCGCTCGAGCGAGTAGACGCTGCGGGCGAGGCGGGCGAGGACGGCGGTCTGGTAACCCGAGCCGCGACCCGATCTCGAGGACCTTGTGCTCGGGCGCGATCGCCGAGGCGCTGCGTCATCACGCCCGACGACGTAGGGCTGCGAGATCGTCTGGCCGAAGCCGATCGGCAGCGAGTGGTCGCCGTAGGCCTTCGCGCGCAGCGGCTCCGGCACGAAGCAGGTGGCGCGGAACCTGCCGCATCGCCTCGAGGACCCGGGGGTCGTCCACGCCGCGCGGCGCCACGAAGCGGGCGACCATCTCGCGCCGCAGGGCCTCCTCCCGGCCGGACGCGGCCGGCGTCGCGATCGGCGCGACGGCATTGCAACGTCATGATAAGCAGGAGTCCGCCGCGGAATTCGGCCGGCCTTCGCCGCGTGATGTCCGATGCCCGTTAGAATGCGGGCTTTGCTCGCCCGGACGCATGGAGGATGCGCTTGACCAACCCCAGGACGTCGCCGAAGTCGGCGCGCGAACCCGCTCGCCGGCGTCTCGCGCGAAGAGCTCAAGAAATGGTACGCGCTGATGCACCTCGCCCGCGTGCTCGACGACAAGGCTCCCAACTACCTCAAGCAGGGTCTCGGCTGGAGCTATCACGCGCCGTGCGCGGGGCACGACGCGATCCAGCTCGCCCTCGGCATGACGTTCCGGCCCGGCCGGGACTACCTCTTCCCCTACTACCGCGACCTCACGACCTGCGTCGCCGCCGGGCTGACGGCCGAGGAGATCCTCTTGAACGGCATGTCGAAGGCGACCGACGTCGCCTCGGGCGGCCGGCACATGTCGAACCACTTCGCCAAGCCCGAGATCGGCATCCAGAACGTCTCCTCCTGCGTCTCGAACCACGCGCAGCACGCCGCCGGGCCTCGCGCCGCGCGATCAAGACCTACGGCAAGGACGCGATCGTCTTCTGCTCGGTCGGCGAGTCGTCGACCTCCGAGGGCTACTTCTACGAGGCGGTCAACGGCGCGTCGCGCGAGAAGCTGCCCGTCGTCTTCGTCGTCCAGGACAACGGCTACGGCATCTCCGTCCCGAAGACGCGACCAGACCGCCAACCTCTACGCCTCGCGACAACTTCTCGCGGCTTCAAGAACCTCAAGATCATCCACTGCGACGGCCTCGACGTCTTCGACTCCTTCCGCGCGATGCGCGAGGCGGTCGCGTTCGTCCGCTCCGGCGCCGGGCTGCGCGATCGTCCACGCGACCTGTCGTGCGGATCCACTCGCACTCCAACTCCGACCGCCAGGAGCTCTACCGCACGCCCGAGGAGCTCGCCGGCCGCGCAGCGCCGCCGATCCGCTGCCCCGCTTCCGCAAGCTCGCTGCTCGAGACGCGGCCTCGTGACCGAGGAGGAGCTCGCGCGCGATCGAGGCGCAGAACGAGCAGACCTACGAGGAGGCGGCCGACCGCGCCAAGGCCGGCGCCGGACCCGGACCCGGCCACGATCTTCGAGTACGTCGTGCCCGAGCCCTGGATCGCCGCGGACGTGGCCCGAGGGCCTGCCCGACGGCTCCGGCGAGGAGCATGACGCTCGTCCAGGCGATCAACGCGACGCTCAAGGAGGAGTTCCGCGCGCAACCCCGACACGTACATCTGGGGCCAGGACGTCGCCTACCGCGAGAAGGGCGGCGTCTTCAACGTCACGAAGGGCATGCAGCAGGAGTTCGGCGCCGACGCGCGTCTTCAACGCGCCGATCGCCGAGGACTTCATCATGGGCACGGCCGACGGCTTCTCGCGCCTGTCGCGACGACATCCGCGTCGTCGTCGAGGGCGCCGAGTTCGCCGACTACTTCTGGCCGGCCGCCGAGCAGATGGTCGAGATGTCGCACGAGTACTGGCGCACCAACGGCCAGTTCGTGCCCAACGTCACCGTGCGCCTCGCCTCGGGCGGCTACATCGGCGGCGGCCTCTACCACTCCCAGAACATCGAGGGCTGGCTGACGACGCTGCCCGGCATCCGCATCGTCGTCCCGGCCTTCGCCGACGACGCGGCGGGCCTGCTGCGCACGGCGATCCGCTCGCGCGGCATCACGCTGTATCTCGAGCCGAAGTTCCTCTACAACAACCCGATGGCGCGGGCGAACGTGCCGGCGGAGTTCGCCGTGCCGTTCGGCAAGGCGCGCGTGCGCCGCGAGGGAACGGACCTGACGATCGCTCGCCTACGGCACGCCCGTCCACTTCGCGCTCGAGGCGGCGAAGGCGCTCGAGGAGGAAGGCAAGCGCGTCGAGGTCATCGACCTGCGCTCCCTCGTTCCGCTCGACCTCGACGCGATCCTCGCCTCGGTCCGGAAGACCAGCCGCGTCCTCGTCGCCCACGAGGACAAGGTCCACGGCGGCTTCGGCGGCGAGATCGCCGCGCAGATCCAGGAGGCCGCCTTCGCCTGGCTCGACGCCCCGATCGGCCGCGTCGGCTCGGAGTTCACGCCGGTCGGGCTTCAACCGGATCCTCGAGCGGGCGATCCTGCCGAGCACCGACAAGGTCCTCGCGGCCGCGAAGGGTCCTGGCCTACTGATCGCGGCGGCGGGACCCTGCCGCGGCGTCTGACTCTCGGCCTCGCCGCCGGCATTTGATTCCTTTGCATCAAGCCGCCGGGGCGGAGCCCGCGGAGGATGGGTCAGTGGAAAGAACCGACGAGCTGTGAACAGGAGCCCGCGAACGGAAGAACATCTGTTCCGAGTGGGATTCCTGTTCGTTGCGGGAGTGCTCGGCTTCACCGTGCTTCGCGCCGTCTTCGTTCCCGCGGACTTCGGCCGCTTACGGCCATTACCGGGCCGGGGCGCTCGACGACGTTCGCGCGCCGCCGCCGGCCTACGCGGGCCGTCGGCCTGCGGCGATTGCCACACGGACGAGGCCGCGGAGGCCGCGCGCAAGGGCAAGCACGCCGAGCGTCGGCTGCGAGACGTGCCACGGCCCGCTCGCGCGCCACGCCCGAGGACCCCGAGAAGCAACGCCGCCGCGGCTCTGACGCGCCGAGTTCTCTGCGTCGTCTGCCACGCGGCGCGCGTCGCCAAGCCGAAGACGTTTCCCGCAGATCGATCCCGCCGAGCCACGGCGAGGGGCAGGCCTGCACCGGCCTGCCACGTACCGCACCGTGCCCGAGGAGAATGCCGTGACGCCGGACGGCGCGAGTTCCTCGCGCGGCGCCGGAAAGTACCTGTTGCTGCACCGGCGCGGCGGCGATCGCCTTCGACAAGGTCCTGGCGGGACGAGCCGGCCGAGGCCGACAACTACCAGCGACCGACCACTGGTGGGCGATGGTCATCGACATCGAGAAGTGCATCGGCTGCGGCAACTGCGTGCGCGCCTGCAAGGCGGAGAACGACGTCCCGCTCGAGCCGTGCTACTTCCGCACCTGGGTCGAGCGCTACCACGTCGCCGCCGGACGACCTCGAGCATCCCGAGCGTCGATTCGCCCAACGGCGGCTACGACGGCTTCCCGGAGACGCTACCGCGCCGGCGACGGCTCAAGAGCTTCTTCGTGCCCAAGCTGTGCAACCACTGCGCGCGACTCGCCCTGCGTGCAGGTCTGCCCGGTGGGCGCGACGTTCGAGAGCCCCGACGGCGTCGTGCTGGTCGACAAGGAGCTACTGCCTCGGCTGCCGCTACTGCGTGCAGGCCTGCCCCTACGGCTGCCGCTTCATCGACCCGCGCACGCAACACCGTCGACAAGTGCACGCTCTGCTACCACCGCATCACCAAGGGCCTGACCACGGCCTGCTGCGAGGCCTGCCCGACCGGCGCGCGGCAGCTCGTCGACCTGAAGAACCCGAAGGACCCGGTCCACGAGTTCCTGCGCACGCACAAGGTCCAGGTCCTGAAGCCGCAGATGGCGACCGGCGCCAAGGTCTACTACAACGGCCTCGACGGCTCGGTGCGCTAGGGCGAGGACGAAGAGCATGCCTGCCACGGCGTCGAAGGCTTCATGTACCCGAACGAGGTGGAGCTGCAGTGGAGCATCCTCATCGTGCTCTACCCGTTCATCACGGGCCTGGTGGCCGGCGCGTTCATCCTGGCGTCGCTCGAGCGCGTCTTCAACGTGGAGGCGGTCAAGCCGACCTACCGGCTGGCGCTGCTGACCGCGCTCGCCTTCCTGCTCGTCGCGCCGCTGCCGCTGCAGCTGCACCTCGGCCATCCCGAGCGCTCGTTCGAGATGTACCTGACGCCGCACACGACGTCGGCCATGGCGATGTTCGGCTTCGTCTACCTCTGGTACCTGATGGTGGTGCTGCTCCTGGAGATCTGGCTCGACTACCGGCAAGGACATCGTCGCTGCCTGGCGCGCGAGCACCGGGCGTCAAGCGCCTCGTCTACCGCGCGCTCACGCTCGGCTCGGACAACATCAGCCCGGAGGCGCTGCGCGATCGACGACCGCGTCGGGCTGCGTCGTCACGCTCATCGGCATCCCGTCGGCCTTCCTGCTGCACGGCTACGTCGGCTTCATCTTCGGGTCGGTCAAGGCGAACCCGTGGTGGTCCACGCCGCTGATGCCGATCGTGTTCCTCTTCTCGGCCATCGTCTCCGGCATCGCCGCCGTGCTGCTGCTCTACATGGTCGTGTCGCTGGCTCGACGGGTCGCCGATCGACATGCGCTGCCTGGACACGATCGCGCGGTACCTCTTCTACGCGTTCATCATCGACTTCTCGCTCGAGATGCTGGACCTGATCCACCGCATCTACGAGGCCGACGAGTCGTTCCGCAGCCTCGACTTCATGGTGCACACGCGGCTCTTCACTCTCGCAGATCGTGCTGCAGATCATCATCGGCACGCTCGTGCCGATCGCGCTGCTCGCGCTGACGCAGGTCGTGACGCTCACCGAGCGCGCGCGCCGCGGCGCTCTACGTGCGTGGCCGGCGTCGCTGACGCTGGTCGGCATCTTCGCGATGCGCTGGAACGTCGTCATCGGCGGCCAGCTCTTCTCGAAGAGCTTCCTCGGCTACACGACCTACAAGATGGAGTTCGCGACGCGCGAAGGGCCTGCTTGCCCGCGATCGTGCTCATGCTGCTGCCGCTTCGCCATCCTCTGGGGTGCTGCGTGAGGCTGCTGCCGCCCTGGAAGGCGCAGGAGGAAACTCCGGCGTCCGAAGCGGCCTGATGAGCCGCACCCGGTCACCCGACGCCGGGAGACCTCATCCCGTTGGAGGAACTGCGCCGCGCGAGGCTGCGGAACGCCGGGTCCTCAGGGCTCGTTCCGTGGGCGGATGGCCGAGGAATTCGGGGTGATCTCTTCCAACAGGTCGAGCGAGCGGTAGTCCGTCAGGTCGAGGTGCAGCGGCGTCATCGAGATGAACTTCTCGGCGACCGCCGCAAGTCCGTTCCCTGCTCGAGCTCGCCCTCGGGCGGCGTCGAGCCGATCCAGTAGTAGGGCCGGCCGCGCGGGTCCTTCTTCTCGATCACGGCCTCGCCGTAGCGGCGCTTCCCGAGCCGGCGCGACGCGCACGCCCCGCGGCTCGCCCGCGGGAACGTTGACGTTGACGAGCGTCCCGGCCGGAAGCGGCTCCTCGAGCAGCCGCCGCGCGAGCCGCGCCGCGAACTCCGCCGCGGCGTCGAAGGTGAAGCCCGTCTCGATCTCCTGCGAGATCGCGACCGAAGGGATCGCCGATGAGCGTGCCCTCGAAGGCCGCCGAGACCGTGCCCGAGTAGGTCACGTCGTCGCCGAGGTTGAGGCCCAGGTTGATCCCCGAGAAGAGGAGCTTCGGCCGCGTCGTCCTTCAGCAGGTGCAGCACGCCCCAGTTCACGCAGTCGGTCGGCGTCCCGTCCACGGACCAGCGCTGCGCGCCGACGAGCTTGGCGCGCAGCGGATGCTGGAGCGTCAGCGAGTGGCCGGCGGCGCTGCGCTCCTGGTCGGGCGCGACCGTGAAGACGTCGCCCGACCTCGGAGAGCGCGGCGGCGAGCCGCTCGATGCCCTCGGAGAAGACGCCGTCGTCGTTGGTGACGAGGATCCGCGGGCCGCGTCATGCGGCCGGGCTGGCCCGCCGGATCCGGCGGCGGCATCACGAACATCAGGATGATGTAGGCGAGGATCCCGGGAAACGCCACCGAGAGGATCGAGATCAGCACGTAGGCGACCCGCACGACCGTCGGGTCGAGCTCGAAGTACTCGGCCAGGCCCGCCGCAGACGCCCGCGATCATCTTGTGCCGGCTCGAGCGGGTCAGCCGCCTGGGCGGCGGGTCGCGCTCATGGCGCCTCCTCCTTCGTAGACGACGCTGGTTCTTCTCGGTCTCGTGCGAGCGTGACGCGCACGAGCCGCGCCGGCGCGACGCGCGGCGCGAGCTGCCGCCAGATCGCCGACCGCGATGTTCTCGGCGGTCGGGTTGACGCCCGGCGAGAAAGTCCACGTCGAAGTTCAGGTGCCGGCGGTCGAGGCGGCGGACGACGCTCTCCTCGACGCGCTGCTTCAGGTGCCCGAAGTCCATCACGTAGCCGGTCTCCGGGTCGATCTCCCCCTCGACCGTCACCTCGAGGCCGTAGGTGTGCCCGTGCCCGTTCGGGTTGTTGCACTTGTCGAAGACGCGGCGGTTCGTCTCCTCGTCCCAGTCCTCGCGGTGGAGCCGGTGCGCGGCCGAGAAGTGCGAGCCGGAGACGAGGCGAACCTTCATTCCGCCGACTAGCGTATCCTTTTCTCCCTTCGCACAAACCACGAGGCCTGACCGCGGCGCCGTGTCCGGCCCCGTATCGGATGGAGGAGAAACCATGAAGGCGAAGACGGTCTCGCTTGCTCTGATCGGTCTTGGTTTCGCTCTGATGCCTCCCCTCGCCGTCCGGGCGCAGCCGGCGAAGGATCCTTCGCCGCGCACCTACGGGACGAAGGATCGCGTCCTCTACCGGATCCCGGCGGCGGAATTCGTTCCGACGAGCTCGAGCGCAGGTTATGCCGACGCGTTCGAGAGCTCGACGGAATTCCGGCGGTTCCTGACCAGCGGAACGAGCGCGAACTTCATCGCAACGCCGCACCTTCCGGCGGGAGCCCTCGTCGACTACGTGGAGCTCGACTACTGCGACAGCGATCCCGACACCGTCCTGGGCACTCCGATCGACGTCGTCCTCAAGGTCTACGACTGCAACTACCTCGGGTCCGGCTGCACCCCGCTGAAGTCCCTGACGTCCAGCAACGGAAACGTCGTCAACACGGGCTGCGGCTACGTCTCCGATGCGAACCTGGCGTACACGGTGGACAACAACACGCACGAGCTCATGCTCGACGTCCTGCTCTTCAGCGACAGCCAGCTGACGAGCCTCGCCGGCGCGATTGTCGGCTATCACCTGCAGATCAGCCCGCCTTCCGGGCAGACGTTCGGCGATGTTCCTCCGACTTATCCGTACTACAAAGTGATCGAGGCGCTCGCCGCCTCCGGCATCGCGTCCGGCTGCGGCAGCGGGAACTACTGCCCCGACCAGGCGGTCACCCGCGGCGAGATGGCGAAGTTCCTCGTGAACGCGCTCGGGCTCCGCTGGCCCAACTAGGGCCTCGCATTGAAGGCGTTCCAGCGGATTCGCGATGCTCGCACCGCTCGCATCCGCTCACCGCTGAACGCTCGGCTCGCCGATTATTCCCGTCCCGCGAGACGGCCCCGAGGGTCCAGCCAGCGTAGAGCGAGGGCAGGATCAGCAGGACGAGCGGGCCGACAGGACGAAGCCGCCGATCACCGCGATCGCGAGCGGCTGCTGGAGCTGCGAGCCCTCGCCGAGCGCCAGCGCCAGCGGGGCCAGCGCGAAGGCGGTCGCGAGGATCGTCATCATGACCGGCGCGGCGGCGCCTGCGCGACGGCGTGGCGCCAGGCGTCCGCGAACGGGCTCGCCGCGCGCAGCTCCTCGCGCGCCTCGTGGATCAGGAAGACCGCGTTCTCGCCGACGATGCCCGACCATCATGATCGCGCCGACGAAGCTCGAGATGTTGAGCGTCATGCCGGTCAGCGAGCAGCGACGCGAACACGCCGGCGAGCACCGCGAGGGCGATCAGCGACCGTCAGGAGCGGCGCCCGCCAGTCGCCGAACTCGAAGAGCAGGACGATCGCGACGAGGCAGGAGCCCGCCGAGGAGGACGCCGAGGAGCCCCTTGAACGAGCTCTGCTGCTGCTCGTAGAGCCCGCCGAAGTCGAGATCGACATGCCGGGCGGCAGGCGCAGGCTGCGCGCGAGCTTGCTGCGGATCTCCGCGATCGCGCCGCCGAGGTCCCGTCCTTCGAGGCGCGCGGTCACGCCGACGTAGGTCTGCAGGTTCTCGCGCTGGATCTCGGCCTCCGGCGCTCCCGTCGAGACCGTCGCGAGCTCGGAGAGCGGCACGAGCGCGCCGCCCGGCGTCCGGATCGCGCATCGCCGCGGAGACCTCGCGGCGTCGCCGCGCGAAGACGCGCAGGTCGTAGAGCCGCTCGCCGATGCGGACGTCGCCCGCCACCGTTCCCGTGAGCGCGGGCTCGACCTCGGCGTGGACGTCCTCGGCCGTCAGGCCGAACCGCGCGAGTGAGCCGCGGCCCCGCCTCCCCGGACCCGGCGGACGCGGATCGTCAGCGCCGGGCCCGCGATCATGATGCCGTCGAAGACGTCGGCGACCCCCGAAACGCCGCCGCAGCATCGCCGCGGCCTCGCGCGCCTTCGTGCTGGAGCAGCGTCTGGTCGTCGCCGTAGATCCGGACGTCGATCGGCTGCGGCGACGCCGCCCGTCAGATCGCCGATGTTGTCCTCGAGGAGCTGCCCGAAATCGGTGTGGAGCGCCGGCAGCGTCGCCGCCGCTCTTCGCGCGGAGTCCGTCGATGACCTCCTCGACGTCCCGGCGCTGCGGCGCGGCTTCAGGCGGATGACGTAGTCGCCCCGGTTCGGCTCGGTGACGAAGAACCCGAGCTGCGTCCCGGTGCGGCGCGAGTACGCCGCGACGTCGGGAAGGCACGAGGATCTGCCTCTCGAGATCGTTCAGCATCGCGTCGGTGTCCGTCAGCGAGGTTCCGGGAGGCGTCCAGTAGTCGAGGATGATCGAGCCCTCGTCCATCGCGGGCAGGAAGTCCGAGCCGAGCGCGCCGGTAGAGGAGGACCGCCGCCGCGAGGAAGCCGAGGTCACGCGAGGCCCGCGAGCGCGGCTGCGCGATGCCGACGCGGGCGATTCGAGGCCCTCGCCCGGCGGACGCGGCGTCCGGGGCCCGGCGTGTTCCGCGGCCGTCCGAAAGCGCGCGCCGGCGGCGACGGCGAGCGCCGAGACGAAGAACGAGACGGCCGAGCGCGATCGCCATCGTCAGCGCGAGCGGCCGGAAGAAGGCGCCGGTCACGCCGGTCAGGAAGCGCGAACGGGCAGGAAGATCACGATCGTCGAGAGCGCTCGAGCCGATCAGCGCCGGCAGGATCGCTGCGAGACCCGCGCGGGCCGGGCCGTCCGCGCCCTCCTCGCGTGCCGGTGCGATGCTCTCGGCAACGACGATGGCGTCGTCGGCGATGAGCCCGATCGCCGCGGCGATTCCGCCGAGCGTCATGAGGTTGATCGTCTGTCCCGCCGCGCCGAGCGCGAGCAGGACGATCGCGACGGTCACGGGCACGACGGCCGACGGCGACGAGGGTCAGGCGCGCGCTGCGGAGGAAGACGAGCAGCACGAGGGCCGCGAGCGCCGACGCCGATCAGGATCGCGTCGCGAACGCCGCGCACGGAATGCGACACGAATCCGCCTGGTCGTAGAAGGTCGTCCATCGGACGTCGCGCGGGAGAAGATCCGGGCGCTGCTCGAAGAGTCGCGAGACCTCGGCGGCGATCGAGACCGTGTTCGCCGACGGCTGACGGATGACGTTGACGAGCACCGCCGGCTTGCCTCCCGCCGTCGTGCGGATGTACGACACCGCGTCGGCGACGGTCACCGTGCCGAGCTCCGAGACGAGGGCCGGGACGCCCGTTCCGACCGGCACGGGGATCCGGCCGATCGTTTCGCGATTCCGGGCCAGCCCGTCCACGAGCGCGAGGTAGAGCTCGTGGTTCGACTCGGTCAGCCCGGCCGAGAGCACCTGGTTGTTCTTCCGGATCGCCTCGAGCACGTCGCCCGCGGAGAGGCGCCGGGCCGCCAGCGATTCCGGCTCGAGATGCACCTGGAACTCGCGCCGCCGCCCGCCCTGGATCTGGACCTGCGAGACGCCGGGAATACGGACGAGCTCGGGCTTCAGCGTGTACTCCGCGAGCTCCCAGAGCTCCGACGGCCCGCGCGTGTCCGAGCTCAGCGCGTAGCCGAGGATCGGGAAGACGGCCGTGTTCATCCACTCGACGTCGATGCGCGTCTCGGGCGGCAGGTCGGGACGGACGCGCGCGGCCTCGGCCTGCACGCGCTGGAGCGCCGTCTGCATGTCGGTTCCCCAGGCGAAATTCGCCGAGATCTCCGTCGAGCCGCGCGAGGTCGTCGAGCGCACGATGCGGATCCCGGGGACTCGCAGGATCGCCTCCTCGAGCGGCCGCGTGACGCTCGGCATCATGCGGGCCGCCGGCTCCTCGCCGACGTCCGCGATGACCTTGACGACGGGAAACGTCACGGACGGGAAAATCGCGAGCGGAAGGCGCGACCCGACCCAGACGTCCGCCCGCGACGAGCGCCGCGACGGTCGCGAGCAGCGCGACCCGCCGCCCGGACAGGAGCTCGAAGAGCTTCACGGCCGGGGCGAGACCGCGCGCCCCCTCGGGCAGCCCGACCTGTCCCGACACGACGACCGTCCCGCCCGGGGCGAGCGGCGGCGATGCGATCTCCACTCCGGCAGGCCCCTTCACCCCCACTTTCACGTCGACCCAGTGCGCGCGCCCGTTCTCGACGAGGGCCAGTCGCGCAGCCCCGGTCAGGTCGTCGCGGACCACGGCGCTCTCCGGCGCGACGACGGCGTCACGATGCGCGCCGACGGTGATCCGCGCGGCCCCGAAGAGGCCGATCGGCGGGATGTCCGCAAGCCCCGTGAGGTCGATGCGGACGGGCACCGTGAAGTCCGCGGCGTTGGCCCCCGGAAACACGTCGTGGACGGTCCCCGCGAGCGCCGCCGCCCGTCCCGCGAGCTCGACGCGCGCCGCCTGGCCGCGGCGGATCCGGGCGAGGTCGCTCTGCGGCACGTCCGCGAGGAAGACGATCGAAGACGCGTCCGCGATCGTGAGGATCTCCTGGTCCTCGGACACCCGGTCGCCGCGGGCCGCGGCGTGCGACAGGACGGCGCCGTCGGACGGCGCGCGGATCTCGGCGCGCACGAGCGACTTCTCCGCCAGCGCCACGGCCCTCTCGCCGTCGGCCCTCTCGGCCGCATCCTTCGCGTCCCGGAGCATCTCGCGCGCGCCGGCGAGCGCCGCCTCGGAGTCGCGCGACACGATCGCGGCGAGCAGGTCGCCACGGCGGACGTGGTCGCCGTCGGAGACTCGCAGCTCGACGAGCGTCCCCGCGAACGGCGGCCGGACCTTCTGCTGTGCGAGCGCCGCGGTCTTGCCGGGGCTCGTCACGAGGTCGGGGATCGTCGCTCTCACGAGTGGCGCCACGACGACGCTCACGGCCGCCGATTCGGCCGGCGCCGACTTCGCGGCCTCCGGCTTCTCCGCGGCCTCGGGATCCGCCGCGCGCCGGCAGCCGGCGAGCGCCAACGCAACGAGCAGCAAGGTCCGCCTCACGGCGTGCTCCAGCGCGCGGCCACCGCCCGCGCGACGCGGTAGCGCGCCGTGACGTCGATCAGCCGCACCGACGGCCTCGACCGCGGCCGCCGAGGCGTCCAGCACCTCGAGCGAGGTCGCGGCGCCGCCGCGGTAGCGGCTCTCCATCTCGAGGTAGGAGTCCCGGGCGTCCGGCACGGCGCGCGACAGGATTTCGATCTGCCGGTAGAAATTGCGCGCCGCCGCCGACGCCTGCGCGTAGGCGAGTCGGGCGTCGCGCCGGTCGGCCTCGAGCTCGGCGCGGGACTGCTGGAGCGCCAGGTCGGCCTGCGCGACGCGCGCCTTGATCGCGCCGGTGTCCCAGAGCGGCACGGACAACACGAGGCCGAACGAGTAGCCGCGGTCGCGCCAGAGGCGGTCCCAGAAGTCCGAGTCGAGGTGCGTCGTATCCGACGTCCAGAACCCCAGGTCCCCGCCGAGCGAGACGTGCGGCCGCCGCTCCGCGTGCGCGATCTCGGCCTCCGCCTCGGCCGCGCGTGTCTCGGCCCCCGCCACGGCGATCTCGGGCGCGCTTTCCCACGCCGCGGCGCTCCCCGCGGGCGGAGCGTCGGGAACGTCCGGGGCCTGGATCTCGAGGGGCGCCGAGGGATCACGGCCCATGAGACCGTTCAGGTCCAGACGCGCCTCGTCCTCCTTCTGCTCGGCGTCCGCGACCTCGGCGTCCTCGAGCGCGATCCGCACCTCGGTCTTGCGGACGTCCGCCGCGACGCCCTGACCCGACGCCTGGCGGCCGCGGAGGAGACTGCGATACGAGTCGAGGCGCTCGCGGCTCTCCCGGCGCACCCGAATCTCGGCTCGGGCCGCCGCGAGCTCCGCGAAACGGCTCCGGACCTCGAGCTCCAGATCCTTCTCGGCGATGCGATAGCGCGCGCCCGCCGCCTCGACGTCCGCCTGCGCCCGCGCCGCCCCGGCCTTCAACGCGCCGCCCGCGTAGATCGGCTGGTGGGCGACGGCCTGGAGCCGCGCCTCCCCCAGATTCGTGAGCGCCGGGTCGTATCCGTTTGCGGGCGCGTAGACGAAATCGCCTTCGAGCGCGACCTTGAGCCATCGCTCGGCCTGCGCCTCGCTCGCCCGCTCGCGCGCGATCGTGAGCTCGTACGCGCGGACCGGGAGCCGCGCGTTGGCCGCATGGGCCTCCCGCAGCACGTCGTCGAGCGAAAGCGCGGCCTGCGCCACCGCCGCGGTCGGCGGAAACAGGAGAAGAACGAGGCCGATCGAGGCGCGCGGCGCCTTCATCGCGGGCCGCCAGTGTAACCGGGCACGTCGCGCAGGGGATCGCGCCGACCGCGCCGTTTATCTCTCGTTTACCCTTTCGTGCATCGGGCTTCCCGGGATCGCTCTCCCCCGATGCTACGATCGCGCGCCTCGAGGAGTCATCCGATGAAGTGTCTTCGCGCAGTGGCAACCCTTGGTCTCCTACTGCTGGCGGCTCGCGGCGTCGCCTCCGGCGCGGCGCCCGAAGCCGGGCTCGGCGTGCGCCAGAAAGTCGTCGTGGGCGGCGACGGCGGTTGGGACTATCTGATCGTCGACGCGGATGCCCGCCGTCTCTACGTCACCCGCGGAACGCACGTCCAGGTCTTCGATGCCGATACGCTCAAGCCGGTCGGCGACATTCCCGACACGGCGGGCGTGCACGGCGTGGCCCTCGCGCCGGATCTCGGCCGCGGCTTCACGAGCAATGGGCGGGCGAATTCGATCACGATCTTCGATCCGAAGACGCTCCGGACGATCGAGGAGGTCAAGATCGCCGGGCAGAATCCCGACGCGATCCTCTACGACCCGGCGTCGAAGCGCGTCTTCGCCTTCGACGGCCGCAGCGCCGACGCCACGGTCCTCGACGCCGTCTCGGGAAAGGTCGTCGCGACGCTCCCGCTCGGCGGGAAGCCCGAGTTCGCGACGTCCGACCGCGCGGGACACGTTTACGTCAACATCGAGGACAAGAGCGAGCTCGTCGTCATCGATTCCGGCAAGCCCGCCGTCGAGAGCCGCTGGCCGCTCGCGCCGTGCGAGGAACCGTCGGGCATGGCGATCGACCGTGAGCACAAGCGACTCTTCGTCGGCTGCTCCAACCGCATGATGGCCGTCGTCGACGCCGGTTCGGGCAAGGTCGTGGCGACCGTCCCGATCGGCGCCGGCGTGGACGCCAACGGCTTCGATCCCGGAACGGGGCTCGCGTTCAGCTCGAATGGCGAAGGCACGCTGACCGTCGCGCGCGAGGAATCACCCGGGAAATTCGCCGCCGGCAACGTGGCGACCCAGCGCGGCGCCCGCACGATGGCGCTCGACGAGAAGACCCACCGGATCTTCCTGGTGACCGCCGAATTCGGGCCGCCGCCGACGCCGACCGCGGATCAGCCGCGCCCGAGGCCCCCGATCCTGCCGGGAACGTTCGCGATCCTCGTCGTCGGGCGCTGAGCCCGGAAGCGCCCCTTCCTCAGCCGACGCTCGAGGCCGCGCGCAGCGGGAAGGTCACGACGAAAACGTTTCCGGCCGACCCGCGAGGCTCCACCCGGATCTCTCCGCCGTGGAGGCGCACCGCCCAGCGCGCGATCGCGAGGCCGAGCCCGCTTCCGGGGACGTCGGCGCTGCGAGATTGCTGGGTGCGGTAGAAACGCTCGAACACCTTCTCTCGATCTGCGACCGAGAGCGTCGGCGCCTCGTCCAGGACCCGCACCTCGATCGCTCGCGGCTCCTCCGAGACGCTGACACCGACGTGCCCCGGCGACCGTGAGAACTTGATGGCGTTCTCGACCAGATTCTTCAGGACCTGACGCAGGAGCCGCTCGTCGCCGCGGTACTCGACACAGCCCGTCGATTCGACGTCCACGACGACGCTCCGGCCCGCGGCGAGCGCCCGCTGGGAGCGCGTCACTTCGTGGGCGAGCTCGTTCAGGTCCACGAGGCGGCGCTCGAGCGGATGATCGAAGGTCTCTCCTTCCGCGAGGAGCGTCAGATCGCTGACGAGCCGCGAAAGCTCCTCGCTCTGGCGCGCGATGGCTCGGAGCGCGTCGCGCGAGTCCTCGAGGCTCCGGTCACCCGACAACGAGAGCTCCGCCTCGGCGCGCACGACGGAGACCGGCGTCTTGAGCTCGTGGGCGGCGTCGGCCACGAAGCCTCGCATCTGCCGCGCCGAGGACTCGAGCCGGGCGAGCAGGTCGTTGAAGGTCTTCGCGAGGCGCCCGAGCTCATCGTCGGGATTGCTCACCGCCAGCCGGTGCGCCCCGGGGGCGAGGCCCGCGGACGCCATGTGGCTGGCCTGCGTGGTCATGACGTCGATCGGGCGGAGCGCGCGCGTGGCCAGCCAGTAGCCGCCCACGAGCGCGAGCACCAGGCCCGCCGTCCCGAAGAGCACGAGGTCGCGGCGGATCGACGTGAGCGTCCCGTCCACGAGCGTCGTTCGGTCGCCGACGGCCGCCGTGATCGTCTCGGATTCCTGCGGCAGGCGAAAGGAACGCACCGCGGCGCGGCCGCCCGGAATGCGCACGACCCGGGTGCCGGTCGAGACGGCCGCTTCCGACCAGACCGTTTCGGGCAGGAGCGATCCGACCGCCTGCCCGCGAAACCCCGGCAGCTCCGCGAGCGGCGTCTGCCCGCGGCGCCCTCGCCGGATCTCCGCCGCCATTCCGCTGAGGCGGAACTCCTCGATCGAGTTCGTGGCGGCTCGCTGGAGAATCGCGCCCGGCGTCGCGGCCCCCGGCGACGTCTTCTCGATCTCGACCCTCGCCTCCCCGATCTCCTCGGTCAGCTCGGTCTGCAGCGTGTCGAGGTTGACCGACAGATCCACGTCGTAGGCGCGCCAGGCGGCGGCGCGGTAGCGCCAGTACGTCGCGACGGAGAAGAGGACGAGGACGAGCGCCAGCGCCGCGCCGTACCAGATGGTCAGGCGCCGCCGGATCGAGGGCCGGGTCACGAGGGCTCCTGGCCCACGTCCTCGACGAAATAGCCCTCGCCCCGGCGCGTCCGGAGGAACGATCCGTTATCGCGTCCCTCCGCGGCGTCGAGCTTCTGCCGCAGCCGTCCAACGTACACCTCGATGAGATTCGAGAACGGGTCGAAGTGCTCGTCCCAGACGTGCTCGGCGATCTCGCGGCGCGAAACGACACGGCCGCGATTGAGCAGCAGGTATTCGAGAAGCGAGTACTCCTTGGCCGTCAGCTCGATCGCCCGGCCGCGCACCTCCGCAAGGCGCTTGCTTCGGTCGAGGCGGATGCTGCCCACCGTCAGCGTGATCTGCTGCGGCAGCGAGCGCCGGCGCAGAAGCGCCGCGACGCGCGCACGGAGCTCGTCCATGGCGAACGGCTTGGCCATGTAGTCGTCGGCCCCGATCTCGAGGCCGTGCACGCGGTCCGAAATCTCGGAGCGCGCGGAGAGCATGAGGATGGGGGTCTCGCGCATCGCCCGGCGAATCTCCGTGCAGACCGTGAAGCCGTCGAGTCCCGGCAGCAGGATGTCCAGAACGACCAGGTCGTAGCCGCCGAAGCGGGCGCGCTCGACCGCGTCCAGGCCGTCCCCCGCCACGTCCACGGCATATCCGGACTCGCGCAGCGCCCGCGAGAGGAGGCTGGCCATCCGAGGATCGTCCTCGACCACGAGGATGCGCACCGGGAGCGAATTATAGCGAGCATTACGCGCCGTTCAGCGGCTTGTCCGCTGCAACGGCGCGCGGAGTTATTTAGCGGGAGTTCATTTTCACTTTCGACACTCCTGCCGCAACTTCGCATCGAAACCTCGCGGCCAGGTCCGCCGTATCTCTTGTCGAATGCCTACAGGGACGGTCCGCCGGGAGGCGGCCGGGCGCCTGCGGGCGGGAGGCTCCCGCAATGAACTCGCGTGGCAAGGGTCCGACCGCTGCTCTCCTTCTCCTCCTTCTCCTCTTTCTGGCGCCCGTCTCCAGCTCGGCGGCGGATTCCCAGGCCGCCAGGCACTACGTCTGCCCGCCCTGCGGCCTTCCCTGCGACGGCAAGGTGTACGACAAGGAGGGCGTCTGCCCGACGTGCGGCATGAAGCTCGTCGAGCAGGAAGAGGCCGGCACGGCGGCCTCGGGGCTTCCCCGCGTCGCGCTCCTCGTCTTCACCGGTGTCCAGATCATCGACTTCACCGGGCCGTACGAGATCTTCGGCACCGCCGGATACGACGTCTACACCGTGGCGGAAACGAAGGATCCGATCACCACGGTGAACGGCATGACGGTGGTTCCGAAGTACGACTTCGCGACCGTTCCCCCGCCCGACGTCCTCGTCGTCCCCGGAGGCGGAATCTACGCGGCGTCCAACAGCGCAAAGACGATCCAGTGGATCGCGGACGTCACGACACACACGAAACACACGATGTCGGTCTGCAACGGCGCCTTTCTCCTCGCTCGGGCGGGGCTTCTCGACGGCCTGACCGCCACCACGACGGCCGGACTCATCGAAAAGCTGCGGGCGCAGTACCCGAAGGTCCACGTCGTGGACGACCGCCGCTTCGTGGACAACGGCAAGATCATCACGACCGCAGGGCTTTCGGCCGGGATCGACGGCGCCCTGCACGTCGTCGCGAGGATGCAGGGCAACGGCAAGGCGGAGCTCACCGCGCTCGGCGACGAGTACGACTGGAAGCCCGAGCCCGGCTTCGCGCGCGCGTCGCTCGCAGATCGCAACATCCCGGACCTCGATCCGGAGGGGAAGGGACAGTGGACCGTCGAGAGCACGAAAGGCGGAACCGACCGTTGGGAGATCGTCCTGCGCGGGCGGTCGAACCGCACCGCTCCCGAGATCGCGGCCGAGCTCGCCGCGGTCCTCTCCGACCACGGCAAGTGGACGAGCGTTTCCGGCAAGTCGTCTCCGACCTCGAGCGGCTGGAAATTCACCGGGCGGGACGGCAAGGCCTGGACCGGCAGGCTGACGGTAGCGCCGGGGCAGGCGCCGGGCGACTACACGGCGAAGGTTGCCATCGCACGGGCCGGGTGAGGCCGGATCAGACTTTCAGCCCGAAGCGGGCCCCCAGCTCGCGCCGCCCGAAACTCGTGACCTCGAGGGCGCGGCTGTCGAGGTCCGGCACGATCCACCGCCTCTTCAGTGCCAGCCTCAACAGCGCCGCCCCGAGCGCTCCCCCGACGTGGTGGCGGCGCTCGCTCCAGTCGAGACACGGATAGGCGAAACGCCGGCGTTGCCCGCGCGCGGACGCGACGTCGACGCCCATCTTTTCGAGCGACCGCTCGCCGGCCGCCGTGAGCTCGTCGCCCCCGGCGGTCGAGAGCCAGCCCAGCGCCTCCAGCCGATCCCGCAGGCCGACGCCGACCGTGCCGGCGAGGTGGTCGTAGCAGGTTCGCGCGGCGCGCAGACGCGTCGGCGCCGTCGGAACGAAACGGACGGGCTTCGCGCCGGCGAGGACGCGCAGACCCTCGAGCGCCGCCGCGACGTCGGGACCTTCCAGTCGGAAGTAGCGGTGTTTGCCCTGGGCCTCGACTCGCACGAGACGCGCGGACTTCAGTCGCGCCAGGTGAAGGCTGGCGGTGGACGGCGTCACGGCCGCCACCGCGGCGAGCTCGGTCGCCGTCCGCGAGTGGCCGTCCATGAGGCTGTAGAGCATGCGCGCGCGGGCCGGCTCCCCGATCGCGGCGGCGATTCCGGCGACGGGAGTGTCGGTGTCTTCGACTGTATCCATAGTTTGATTCTCACCGAAGCGTGGTCGCGGCGCAAGCCTCAGAGTGAAGAGTCGAGGAGGGCCCAATGTCCATCGTCTGCCTCATCCGCTACCAGATCGACCCTTTCCAGCGCGACGGGTTCCGAACTTACGCCGAGAGCTGGGGCCGCATCATCCCGCGCGCCGGCGGCCATCTCGTCGGATACTTCCTTCCGCACGAAGGAACCAACGACGTGGCCTGGGCATTGATCGCGTTCGACTCTCTCGCCTCCTACGAGGCCTACCGCGCGCGCCTCACGACGGACGCGGACGGGCGCGCGAACTTCTCTTTCGCGCACGAGAAGCGTCTCATTCTCCGCGAGGAGCGGACATTCCTCGAGGTCGTGGACGGGACGTTCGAGCTTCCCGCGAGCGCCTGAGGCCGGCCGCGTGCGCTGCCGCGTCCTGATTCTCCCGGGCCTCCACGACTCCGGACCGGACCACTGGCAGAGCCGCTGGGAGCGTACTCATCCGACGTTCCGCCGCGTCGCGCAGCGGGACTGGGAGGCGCCCCATCGCGCGGAATGGGTGGCAACGCTCGAGGCCGCGATCGCCGCTTCCACCGAGCCCGTCGTCCTCGCCGCGCATTCGCTCGCGTGCAGCCTCGTGGCGCACTGGGCGAGGACGCACCGCGGTCCCGTTCGGGGAGCGCTCCTCGTCGCGCCGGCCGACGTCGAGCGGCCGGATTTCCCGCGCGAGGCGACGGGCTTCGCCCCCATGCCGCTCGTCCCACTCCCGTTTCCGAGCATCGTCGTCGCGAGCACGAACGACCCGTACGTCACGGCCGACCGAGCGGCGGAGCTCGCCGCGGCGTGGGGCGCGCGGCTCGAGCTCCTCGGGCCCGCCGGGCACGTCAACTCCGAGTCTGGCCTCGGCGACTGGCCGGAAGGGCTGGCCCTTCTCGAGGGGCTTCGGAGTGGACACACCCGCCACCTTTTCCCATAGGAGTTTTCCTATTGCGGCGCCGGATCGGCGCCTGACAGTGTCCGTGTCAGCTTGTCTCCGCTTCAGGTGCCCCGCAGGCGAAACTTGGCGTCGTCGATCCTTCTCTGCCTCGGCGTCGCGGCTCTCGTTTTCGCGACTCCCCCGCGGCGGCCCAACAAGACGTGGGTCGTGAACACGGCCGACGACGGCGGCACGAATTGCGACACGGGCCAACCCTGCTCGTTGCGGGACGCCCTCTTTTCGGCCGGATCGGGCGACACGATCGGCTTTGCCATCGGCACCGGGCATCAGACGATCACCATCGGGACTACCCTCGAAACGTCCGTCACCGTCACGATCGATGGAACGACGCAGCCGGGTTGGGCGACCGGGAAGCCGGTGATCGAAATCAATTGCGGCGGCTCCTCGATCGATGCGCTCCACCTCCTGGGAACTCTGTCGAGAGTCAAAGGGCTCATCGTCAACGGCGGCTGCAGCGTCGGTGTGACGGTCGGTACCGGAGGCACGATCGAGGGCAACTTCATCGGCACCGACGTGACCGGAACGCTTCCCGGGAACCTCTCCACCGGCATCTCCGTTGGCGGGAATACGCAGATCGGCGGTACGACCGCGGCCGCGCGCAACCTCGTCGCGGGCACGTTTTACGCGATCGACGTGTCCGGCGATGGGAACCGCGTCCAGGGGAATTACATCGGGACAAACGCGGCCGGGACCGGCGGCCTCGATCTGGTGAAGGTCGGGATCCATGTCAGCGGAAACAACAACACGATCGGAGGCCTGGGCGGGGGAAATGTCATCAACGCCGTCGGAGCCAACGGGGATGGCATCGTCACCAATTACGACTCCGGAACCGTGATTCAGGGCAACTACATCGGCACCACCGCGACGGGAGACGCCGAGATCCTCGTCTACAACGGCATCCACATTCGCTCGACCAACACCGACGCGACCGGCCCGATGATCGGGGGCACGGACCGGGAACCGGCAACGTCATCTCGGGCGCCTTGAACGCCGGGATCTTCATCGATCCGCGCGGCCAATCCGCGACCTCCGTTCCGACGATCCAGGGCAACTTCATCGGAACGGACAAGACCGGCAGCTTCGAGCTTCCAAACCTGTACGGGATCTACGATGTCGGAGGAGCGGGTCTCATCGGGGGGACCACGGCAGCCATGCGCAACGTGATCTCCGGGAACCAGATCGGAATTCTGGAGGGGGCGAGCGTCGACGCGCCGTTCCCGGCGATCAAGGGCAACATCATCGGCCGGACCCACAACGGACTCCCGCTCGGAAACACACAGATCGGAATCAAGGTCACCGGAATCGCAATCATCGGGGGCACCGAGGCGGGCGCCGGGAACACGATCGCCTCCAACGGGGCGACGAATACGAAGGGATACGGCGGTGTCGTCGTCACCAGCCAGAACATCCCGATCCTGTCGAACTCCATCCATTCGAACGGAGGTCTCGGCATCGACCTCGGCGGCGACGGCGTGACGTTGAACGACGCCACCGACACCGATGAAGGCGCGAACCGCCTGCAGAACTTCCCCGTGATCACCTCCGCGGTCACGGGCGGGGTCGTTACGACCGTCGACGGGACACTGACCACCTATCCCGCCGCCGCTCAGTACCTCATTCAGTTCTTCTCGAGCGTGGCCTGCGATCCGTCCGGTCACGGCCAGGGGCAGAACTTCGTGGGGTCGACGACCGTCACGACGAACGCCTCCGGCAGCGCGACCATTCATCTGGGCCTCTCCCCGGCGGCGCCGGCCGGCCAGTACCTGACCGCGACCGCCACCGATCCGGCCAACAACACGTCCGAGTTCTCCGCCTGCGTGCTCGTCACGGCGGGCACGACGCCGACCGACACACCAACGCACAGCGCAACGCCGACGAGCACGCAAACACCGACGAGGACTTCGACGCGGACGAATACTCCTACCCTGACACGAACCCCCACTCCGACGGCCACGGCGAAGCCCGGCGCGGTCGTTCCGATCTCCCTGGCAGTCGACCCCGCCGCGGGCTTCGCCTCGAATGGCGACGGCGTCTTCGAGCCCGAGGAGCTCGCGCGAGTCCAACCGACGTGGCGCAATCCCTCGGCGGCGCCCGTGTCTCTCACGGGCTCGGCGACGGACTTCGACGGGCCAGGGGCTCCGCTCTTCGTGAGCTATCAAATCCACGACGCGGTGGCCGGGTACGGGATCATCGCGGCGGGAGAGGATGGAACCTGCGCCGGCGCGGACTGTTTTCTGATGCAGGTGCGCATCATTGAGGAGCGTCCCAGCACGCATTGGGACGCGACGTTCGTCGAGTCGCCCAGCACGGGGGCGACCCGAGCAAGACCTGGACGATTCACATCGGCCAGAGCTTCACCGACGTGCCGTCGCCTGAAGTACCGTCGGGGAACCTGCCGCAGGCCGCGGGCAATCCCTTCTACGCCAAGATCGAGACGCTTCTCCACAACGGAATCACCGCCGGCTGCACGCCGACCACGTTCTGCCCGGACCAGACGGTCACGCGCGGCCAGATGGCGATCTTCGTCGCCAAGGCGATGGCCGGCGGCGGCGCGAACGTTCCGTCGAGCGGCACGGCCAACGGCAAGCCCTACAACTGCATCGCCGGAGGCATGTCCGTCTTCACCGACGTCGCTCCGGCGGACAGCTTCTGCAAGCACTCGCACTATCTCGCCGTCAAGAACGTGACGCTCGGCTGCTCCCCGACGACGTTCTGCCCCGGAACGGACATCGGGCGGGATGCGATGGCCGGCTTCATCGCCAAGGCAATCGTGGCGCCCGGCGGCGGCCCCGCCGTGCCGTCGTCTTACACGGATGGGCTCACCGGGCTCTCCTACGACTGCGGCCCCGCGAGCCCCAACGTTCACTTCAACGATGTGCCAAACACGAATCCCTTCTGCAAGCACGTCCACTTCCTCTGGGCCAAGGGATTCGTCTCCGGGTGCACGGCCACGACCTTCTGCCCGACGGGCAACGTGACCCGCGACGCGATGGCCAAGTTTCTCGTCAACGCCTTCAAGTTGAAGCTCTACGGGCCGTAGGGTCTCAAGAGTTCAGGAGTTCGGCGTCTGACCCCTCACGGCGCCCCGGCCTCCGACGGGTCGAAGGGCGTGCGACCGGCGGTCGGCCCGTACCACTTCTTGTGGTTCAGGTCGTAGCGAAACCCGATTCCCGTGTAGGGAAGGCGCACGGTGTCGAAGAAGAGATAGATCATTCGGCCCCAGAACTTCTTCTCGGGGACCCCGAGCGTCTCTGCGATGGCGCTGAAATTGATTCCGAGCTCGACGCCGAGCAGCCGCTGGCGGATGTCCGCCGTGGCGTAGCGGTAACCATTCGTCCCGTAGTTCATGGAGAGAAGAAAGTAGCGGGCGATTCCCGGACGGAGGTCGAGCCTCCGCGCGAGGCCGGCGATCTTCAGATCGCCCATATAAATCTCGCCCGAGTAGTCCCGGCCGTAGTTTGCGACCGTGTAGCAACAGGGAGGGGTCTTGTCGGGATTGATGCGGCCGATGCGGAAGCCGATCGTGTCGTCCCACCCCGTCGCGGACAGACCGAAGGCCGTCGCCGCGCCGAATGCATCCATCAACAGGTCTTCGTACGAGAAGCCGTAGCTCGTCGTTCCGTCCCCGATCTCCGTGACGAGCCCCGAGAGAAACGCCACGCCCGAGCCGAGAATCTGTGACCGCCGCTCGGAATAGCCGATCTCCTCGTAGGCAAATCCGATGACGCGCGCCGCGACGTTGTAGTCGACGAAGTGGGACGCTTTGTCCACTCCGCCGGTGTAGGTGTCGCGCCCGAAGAACCCTTCGTCGGTGAAATGGAAGTTGGAGAATCGGCCTCCCTTCCAGGAGTTGTTCGCCGAGCCCGCCAGGGCTCCCGCGGCGACGAGCACGCCGAGGACGAGACTCGGCTTCCGGAGCCGCTCGAGTTGGCCGGTCGGCTCCGGTCGCGGAACCGATAGCAGAGCCGGTGACGGGAATCGGAGGCCGAGCGGGAACTCGCAATCCGCGGGGTCGACGGACACGATGGCCGCCGCCGAGTCGCCGGAGAGCGCGACGCGGGCCGACTCGGAGATCTCCAAACGGTACCCTTCAGGAGCTCCGCCGCCGCTCTGGCTGGAAGGAATCTGGAAGAGCGCCGAGCCTTCGGGGACGAGCAGGAAGGAGGCCGAGTCGCCGCGCGCTCCCGCCGCGCCGGCGAGAAGCGCGGCAGTCATCGCCAAGAGAGCCCTGGCCCTCAACCGGCCCGCCGTGAGAACCAGCGCCGGGTGAGCGAAGACATCTCTGCAGGAAGAGCCGGAAGCGAAAAGCGTAGCTCCGATGACAATGGCGCATCTCCATGAAAGGTCCACGAGCGCCGCGGCGAGCGCCGCGCTCGCGTCAGACCGGAACCGTTCCGGAGATGCGCGGAGGAGCGCGGGAGGAGGGATCCGCGGCGACGAGCTTCGCAACCGCGGTCGCCGGCGCCGGCGGCCGCAGAGGCAGCGGAGCGGGGCTCATGACCAACGAGAACGACGCGGCCGGGGCCGAGACGAAGTCGCTCGTAAAGCACGCCGGACAGCACTCGTCCGCGACCACGCGAACGGGGGCGAGGTCCACGGCCCCCGACGGGACCGCGCGCCCCACGACTTGAGTGACTTCCCCCGAAGCGCTCGGCTGGTCGAGGAGGATGTCCTCGATGCCGTTCAGGTGGTGGTGCGGCGCGGCGGCGACGGCGAGAAAGAAGAACGCGAGGCAAACCGCCGCCGTCTGATACCAGCGCCTCCGCGACATTTTCGCGCGACTATAAGCCCGCGGCGGATTTAGCCAGCGTTCAGGTGCCGGCTCCGGAGCTCACTGCGGTTCTCTCTTCCGATTCGCCGAGCCTTCCGGAGCTCGAGTTCTGACGGGGAGCGGCGAGCAGGCCGGCCGCCACGGCCGCAAGGGGAAGGAGCGCGGACATCAGACGGAAGAACGACGACCGGATGTGGGACGCCGGGTCGAGGTAGGTGCCGAGGTAGACGAAGAGGTAGAACGCGGTCTGCGCGGCGACGACGGCCGACAGCGCGGCGACGCGGCGGTCACGCCGCCACGACGCCCAGCCGGCCGCGAGCACGAAGACCGGCCAGAAGCCGATCCAGTCCCACGCGACGAGCTCTTCCCCCATGTCACCCAGAACCGTTCCCGGGTGCGGGAGGCGCTCCAGGAGCCGGTGCGGCCAGTCACCCGCGAGGAACGGGAGTCCCGGAGGAAAGGCGAGTCCGAGCGCGAGCGCGGCGCCGGCCGTCACGACGAACACCGTTCCCGCCGCGCGCGCGCCGCGGCGGCTCATGAACCACCCGGCGGCGAGGAGGAGGATCGCCAGACTCAGCGCCTCCTGCTTGATCCACGGGAGAAAGCCGAGCAGGAGGCCGGCGAGCCACGCCGGAGGACGGTCTTCCGGATCTCGCCCGCGCAGGAGCAGGACGACGCCCGCGAGCATGGCCGCGGCGAGCGGCATCTCCGCGAGGCCGAGCGACTCGGTGTCCCAATACAGTGGCGAGACCGCGACGAACGCCGCGACCGCGTTGGCGACGCTCGCGGACACGCCGCCCGCCTTGAGCGCCAGACGGCACAGACCCGCCAGCGCGACGCCGAAGAGAAGGTGGCAGAGCTTGAAGTCGAACGACGCGGGCGCCCGCCCGAGCGTCAGGGTCCGCCAGAGCACGGGGAGCCCGATCGGATACTCCGGGTTCGAGGACCGGAAGGGATCCACGCGGAGAAATCCAAGGCTCAGGAAGTCGCCCTCGGCGACGTGGCGGGCCTTCATTCCCCACACCGAGTGATGGTCCCAGGACCAGACCGGCGCCTGGTGCACCTTCCACGCGAAGAGCCCGAGCGCGGCGGCGAGGACGATCCGCGAGACGACGACCGCCGCGCGGCCCTCGGGAGCCGCGGCGCGCACGGTCCACGGACGCCGCGGAAGGAGCCATCTCCCGAGAATCCCGATCGCGACCGGAGCCGCCACGGAGAACGCGCCAAAGACCGGGAAACCGAAGAGCCCCGCCGCCACGACCGCGATGACCCACAGGCAAGCGCCGGCGGTCGCCGCGAGGCACAGCCAGTCGAGGCGAACGTCGATGCTCCGATCCGCCGGCGGCGGCAGGAGCCCGGACCCGGCGAACGCCGCCGCGAGCACGCCGAGCCCGACGCTAAGGACGGCGATCGGCAAGAGAGCGTCGCTCGATTCGCAGGGGGCCATCCGGGGGAACGACGACGCGCGTGCGGCAAGGAAGCGGATCGGCTGCGGCCGATGCGTGGGTGGCCGGCACGATGACGATCGCCTGCGGCAGGTAATAGCTCGCCATCACGGCGCCCCACTCCGGGCGCCCTGACGGCGGCGAATCGACCTCGAAGCAGACGACCTCCGCATCGCCGAAAAGTCCCGACTTGTCCGCCAGCACGTCCCGGAACGCGGCGCCGCGAGGCCCGTACCCCCAGCCGTAGAAGCGCTTCTCGTTCCGCGCGTCGGGTCGCCAACCAGAACCGGTGCCCGCGAGCCGGCTCCCGCGGACGGCGAGCACCGCCGCGACGACGGCGAGAATCCCCGTTCGAAAAGCGGCTGCGTGCCGAAGGCTCGTTCTCACGGGAGTCTCCTCAGTCCGCCGCGCCCGAGACTCGTTCTTCGCCTCGCCGGGAGGCTGCCCTCCCTGGCAGGCTTCCTGCAAAAGGGAAATAGCACAGGTTGAGCGGCCGACCATAACCGACCGCCAGAGCCCCGAAGAGGGGCTCTTTTCTTGGCGCCTCGAGGGACGCGAAAGGAGTCGCCGACGCCTGCCGGATTCGAGACTCGAACGCAACAGATAAGATCGCGAGCACCTCGCCAATTCGGCCGATCGTCTGGACCGGCTTTTGCTCGGCCCGGGATCGCGGGGTAGCCCAGGAGATTCACGATGCCCCCCAGGGTGCCTTCGCCCAAGGCCGCGACCGGCATTTCCGGATTCGACGACATTCTCGGAGGAGGCTTTCCCCGCAACCACATCTACATGCTTCAGGGGAGTCCGGGCACCGGCAAGACGACGATCGGACTCCAGTTTCTGCTGACGGGCATGGCGCAGGGAGAGACGGGCTTGCACGTCACCCTCTCGGAGACGGCGGACGAGCTGAGAGAGGTCGCCGCCTCCCACGGATGGTCGCTCGAAGGTCTTGCCCTGCACGAAGTCACGACGCCCGAGCAGCGCGAACCCGAGTCCGACAGCACGCTCTTCCACCCAGCCGAAGTCGAGCTCGGCCAGTCCACGAACTCGATTTTTCGAGAGATCGAGCGCGTCAAGCCGTCGCGTGTCGTCATCGATTCCCTTTCCGAGATTCGTCTCCTGTCTCAGAGTGCGCTGCGGTACCGCCGCCAGCTCCTCGTTCTCAAGCAGTTCCTGTCGAACCGGGGATGCACGGCATTGCTGCTCGACGATGCGAGCTCGGACGACTTCGATCTGCACCTCCAGACGATCTCGCACGGCGTCCTGAGGCTCGAACAACTCGCACCGTCTTTCGGAGCCGAGCGACGCCGCCTCTCCATCCTGAAGCTCCGGGGAGTGCGTTTCCGCGGGGGCTACCACGACTTCAAGATCGAAACCGGCGGCGTCTCGGTCTTTCCGCGGCTCGTCGCGGCCGAGCATTTCCGATCGCTCTCCGGGGAGGTCATTTCGAGCGGCCTCCCGAGCCTCGACGAGATCCTCGGCGGAGGCCTCGACCGCGGAACGACCGCTCTGATCATGGGCCCCGCCGGGACCGGAAAGTCGGCCGTCGTCGCGCAGTACGCCTGCGCGGCCGCGGAGCGGGGCGAGCGCGTCGTGTTGTTCACGTTCGACGAAGGTGTCGGAACGCTCTTCGCCCGGACGGAGGCCCTGGGAATTCCGCTCAAGCGAAATGTAGAGAACGGCATGGTTCGCGTCCGACAGATCGATCCCGCAGAGCTCTCCCCCGGTGAATTTGCCCACGTGGTTCGTGAGAGCGTCGAGGACGACAACGCGCGCCTCATCGCCATCGACAGCCTGAGCGGCTACTACAACGCGATGCCCGACGAGCGGTTGCTCACGGTGCAGCTCCACGAGCTCTTCAGCTACTTGCGCCAGCAGGACGTCGTCGTTCTTCTCACCCTCCCACAACACGGATTCGTGGGACCGAACATCGAGGCACCGGTCGACGTGAGCTATCTCGCCGATACCGTGCTGTTGATGCGCTACTTCGAGCACGAAGGAGAGATTCGCAAGGCGATCTCCGTCGTGAAGAAGCGAAGCGGGCCTCACGAATCCACGATCCGGGAGCTGGCGATGGACCGCGGTGGCTTGCGCGTCGGGCCGGCCCTCAGGGGCTTTCAAGGGATCTTGTCGGGGACACCGCTTTACACCGGAGTGGCTACGGCATTACTCACGGATCGGCATGGCGGAACCGGCTTCTGAAGACGTCGAATCGCGCGTACTCGTTCTCGCCCCCACCGGACGCGACGCGGCGCTCGCGCGCCGGGTGCTCGAGGACTCCGGGATCCGAGCGGAGATCTGTGACGACATCGAGGCCCTGCGGCGCGAGATTCAGGCGGGCGCCGGCGCCGTTCTCCTGACCGAAGACGCGCTGGATTCGCGGGCGGCCGAACAGCTTGCGGAGACGTTCCAGACCCAGCTGTCCTGGTCGGATCTCGCTCTCCTGCTCTTCTCGAGCAGCGCGTCCAAGGAGTCGCCTTCGTCGCCCTTGCGCCGGCTCGGAGCCTTCGCCAACGTGGTGCTCCTCGATCGTCCGACGCACAAGGCGACGCTGATCAGCGCGGTCCGCTCCGCGCTCCGGGCCCGGCGCCGACAGTACGAGGTCCGGGATCTTCTCCTCGAGCTCAATCAGGGAGTCCGGGGCCGCGACCAGTTCCTCGCGATGCTCGGTCACGAGTTGCGCAACCCGCTCGGCGCAATCCTCGCAGCGGTTCAGCTCATGGAGCAACGCGACACGCATGCGTTCGCCGGCGAGCGGGAGGTCATCCTGCGCCAGACCCGACTGGTTTCGCGTCTCGTCGACGATCTACTCGACGTCTCCCGCGTGACCTCGGGGAGGATCTCTCTCGAACGCGAGGCGACCGACCTGCGGGATCTCGTCAGCCGTTGCTTCAACAATCAGGCCGCGGCAGCCTCCGCGCGGGGCATCGACCTCCTGCTTACGGCGGACATTACCGTCGTGACGCTAGGCGATCCGGTTCGTCTCGAGCAGGTGGTCAACAACCTTCTGGCAAACGCCATCAAGTACACGCCACGGGGAGGCCGAGTCGAAGTCACCGTACGTCGAGAAGGAAGCATTGGAGTGCTCCAGGTCCGGGACACGGGCGTCGGGATCACCGCGGACATCCTTCCCCGCGTCTTCGATCTCTTCACGCAGGCGAAGAGCACCCTCGCGCGCTCAGAGGGAGGGCTCGGAATCGGCCTGACGCTCGTGCGCAGCCTCGTCGCGCTCCATGGCGGCTCGGTGAGCGCCGAGAGCGTGGGCCCCGGCAAGGGCAGTACCTTCACCGTGCGGCTGCCGATCCAGGCGGCCGAGGTCCTTCGCAAATCGTCATCCCCCGTCGAGGCGGCGCCTTCACGGCGGCGGCAGATTCTCCTGGTGGAAGACAACCCCGACATGCGCGAGAGCCTGAAGAGTCTCCTCGAGGAGGTCGGACACGACGTGCGAGCGGCGTCCAATGGCGTCGAAGGCGTTGAACTCGCCCTGGCTTCCGCTCCGGACATTGCGCTCGTCGACATCGGGATTCCGCTGCTCGACGGCTACGGCGTTGCGCGCCGGCTGAGGCAGGCGCGCGGCGATTCCATTCTTCTGGTGGCGCTCACGGGATATGGGATGCCCGACGATCGGCGTCAGGCGCTCGAAGCGGGTTTCGACGCGCACCTGACGAAGCCGATCACCGTCGACGCGATCCTCGCCCTGCTGCGCCGGTCGGAGTCGGGTCGGCCCCCGGAACAAGCGCCGGCCGGGCCAAGTTAGCGCGCTACTTACCAGGAGAAACTTGGTCGGGACGCCGGGATTCGAACCCCTCGAAAACCCTGGGATTCCCACGGAATCTAGCCACGTGTCCGACGATGTGTCCGATCGACAGGTCGTCATGGCGACCGGCCCTAGAGGGGGCAACGATACTCACATCGCTGCATCTCCCTGAGAGCCGGTTAGCTTGCTGAGGCAACGTCCTGTCAGATGCCTCGCGCGCCTTCGGCGCGAGTTTGCAGCCATCGGCAGAGTCTTGAAGTGTGGGTAAGATGCCAATGGCGACCTAAGGGATCGAGAGTCCGGGACTCGTCCGGAACCTAGACCGGCCGCGTCCCAGCCGGCGTTGCTTCTCGAGCCGGAGTCCGTCTCTCCCTTCCTCCACGACCGCGGGGACGAGCTTTACAGCAGATCCATAGCCCAAATCGGCGTGACGGCGTGCTGTTTTCAGTCCTTCGTAAAATACAGAATGTCCTGGCCGATCGGCGGTGTCACCTCGTGGTTGAGAAACCCAGGAATCAGGTTGCAGAGCCGCAATCCCGCGTCCCCGGCCATACTTAGGAAGAGCTCCTTCTCGTACGCAACTGCCGCTTCAGGCCGGCCCTTCCATCGCCAGCGAATCCGGCCTCCTGCGTCGCCGAACCGAAAGAAGTGCGTTTGGCCCGCCGAGGTTCTACTGCCCGGCTCGAAAAGAAAGCATGTCAGCAAGGCGATCCTTCCCGGGCGAAGGCAGCGAGCCGTCTCTATCAGATATTGCCGCGCTTGCCGCTCCAGTAAGTGCGTAAATAGCGATTTCGCCAAAATGAAATCCACCTCCCCTGAGCTCGCGGGAAATCGATAGACCGAAGCCTGCCCGCTCTTCCGAACATCGGCGTAGGGTGAATCGCTGGGAGCCAGGTGGAACTCGCAGCGCGGATCTGCGGCGAATTGGCGCACGCACCACTGAAGCGACGGGCGATGCACGTCAAAGCCGATGTAGCGGCCGCCTGCCCCGATCAAGGCGCCCAATTCACTGACCATCACGCCCGTGCCGCAACCGACGTCGAGGACAGAGTCATTCGCGCGGAGGAGTCTATCGGTCTGAATGAGCGCAGCCATCTCGGACCCGGAGCTGTCATACTTCGACAACCAACCCGTATGACGGCGTAACCACAAGGGTGGGCGCGACCCCACCCGTCCTTGCAGTCGCCGGAGCAGAACCTCAGGGATACCCGCAATCCAGAGCATGCCTGTTCGCGTTGCCCGCAGGGCCGCAAAGGGCACGGGCGGTATCCTCGCGAGCAATTCCTCCGCGAGCGCCATGCTAGGGGCCATAGAGCTTTAAGGAGAATGTTCGCGTGAGGAAGCCCGCCATTTGCGCCCGGGTCGTCGGGTCGGTTGGACAGTATTTCCCCGCACCACAGGTTCCTGCGGCAACGCCGCCTTCTGCCTGGAGCTCCTCGATCCAAGCGGCGCCGAAGGTGGCTGTCGTGACATCGGTGAACACAGTACCCGTCGCAGGTGGCGGCGTGTACGCGGAGCCGTGCTTGGCCCGCAGCAGAAAGATCGCCATCTGATCCCGGGTAACCGTACCCGTCGGGCAGAAGTTTCCAGCCCCACAGCCAGTGCTGATGCCGTCCTTGTACATCTGCTCGATCCAGTCAGCCGCGAAGTCTCCGGGCGCGACGTCACCAAAGATTCCTATTGCACTTGGCGGCACAAAGGTCGAGCCGTACTTGGACTTCAAGATGAATATTGCCATCTCGGATCGCTGCAGCGAATTCGTCGGGCAATAAAGTGCCGTTCCACAGCCGTGCGTGATGTTCTTGTGGAAAATCGTTTCGATCTCGGTGTAGAAAGAGCTGCCGGCGCTGGCATCCGTGAAGCTATTACCGATGTGTAGGCTCCAGCGCTTAATCTCCCCAGTGCTCAGGCTCTCTTGCAAGGTCGCGTCCCAATGGGATGCCGGCCTGGTACTGATCTGCCCCCAACTTGTGGCCCAGTCAATATGACACTTTTCCAGCCATCTGGGCTTGGTTAAGGGTTTCCGTGGTGCCTGGCTGGCCGGAGATCGCGTCGAGCGATCGGAGGCCAGCCTCTCCCCAGCATCTCGCAAATTCTTCAGGCGTCCGTTTGCCGAGTGACCCGTGAGGTCGATCCTGGTTGTACTCGCGACGCCAGGTTTCGATTTTCTCCCTGGCATCGTCGAGGCTGACGAACCAGTGCTCGTCGAGACATTCGTCGCGGAAGGTTCCGTTGAAGCTCTCCACAAACGCGTTCTGGGTTGGCTTGCCGGGCTGAATGAAGTGCAGGCGAACGCCGCGAGTGTAGGCCCAACGGTCCAGAGCATGGCTGATGAACTCCGGCCCGTTGTCCGAGACGATGACTTCGGGCAACCCACGCTGCTCGACGAGCTGCTCGAGCACTCGAGCCACACGAGCTCCCGAAAGCGACCGGTCGACTTCGATGGCCAGACACTCGCGGCTGAACTCGTCCACAACCGTCAGCGCTCGGAATCTATCTCCACTTCGCCCCAGAGCTATTTCTCCGCGGGTTCGTATGCTTATTTCTCCTTTAATGTGGACAACGTAAATCAAAACCGGAGTAACAATCTCTGGTCACCCTCATGGACGCTTCCTTTCAAGACCAACCGGCAGGTCAATTGGTATGTGATGCCTGGGGCCTGGAGCAGCGCCGTGGCCTTTGCTCAGACTCATCCGTGATGGTGTGAGGGGGCTGACGGCGGAGGCAGTGGGAGAGCGGGGCGATGACTAATGTGAGTCGATGGAGGCTCCCGGCCATAAGCGGGGTATGCCTGGGTGTCGTGGTTCTCCTGCGAGTGGGACTGCAGGCGATCTTCGTGCCTGTGTGGGAGGGACCTGACGAACCAGCGCATGCGTCGAGAATCGCTGCATTCGCCTCGTTTCCCCTTCGACAGGCTCTCCTAGGTGTGGCGCTCGACCCGAATATCGTGGCGAGCATCTGGTCTCATCCATGCGGGCCCGCCTTAAGGAATCACTATCCGTGCCCTCCGTTCGGCAGGCAGCGGGCGGCCTTCAACATCCTTAGCTACTCGCGCCCGTCGAACGGAGTTCCTGGTGGAAAGAACGTCGAAAACAACCAGCCGCCGCTCTTCTATCTGATCGTTGGCGGTGTACTGAAACCGTGGGGCACCACGCTGAGATGTCGGCCCGAGCTTTTGCTCTTGATTGGTCGAGGTGTCTGTGTCCTCTTTGTGGCCCTCGCCGTCTGGCTACTATGGCGGAAGCTGGATCCCGTCCGAGACCAGTCATTCGCCATCGCGCTCTTGTTACTTCTCGCCCTTCCTGGAGCGTCGGAGTCGCTGGCGCGCTGCGCCAACGATGCGGCGGTCATGCTTTGGTCGATGTTGGTCATGGTGTGCTTGGAGTCTCGAAAGCCCACGTGGATCTTCTGCGTGCTTCTGGCTGTTGGCCCACTCCTGACACCGACCGCTCTGCCTATCGTCGCCGTTGTCGTGGTCTCGCTCTGGCTCGAGGGGCGAGCGACCGGGGCTCTCGCGGGGGTTGTCTGTTCCGCGGTGGTCCTGCCGGTGCAATTCTGGCGCGGCTGGGGATGGGGCGGCACCTTGGAGTTGAACCGTTCTCTCCCTCTCCTGGGCGAGACGATCCGCACAACAGCCAGTCGATCCTCGTCGGGTTCTTCGAATCGGGTGCGAGTCCCTGTGGCGGTACGTACCTCACGGCAGATGCCGGAGGCTCCTGGAAGCGGGTCAACGGTCTTCCGATGCACGCGACGTCCTTCCTCTTCGGGCCGGAAGGCACCGGGCACCTCTACGCGGCCGCTGGGACGGCGTCCGAGGCCTCGGTCTACGAGTCGGCCGACGGCGGCGATCACTGGACGATCCTGGCCGGCGGTCTCGCGGGGCACTACCCGCAGTCGCTCGTCGGCGACGCCAGCGGGCAGCAGCTCTATGTCTCGACCGACGGAGGCGTGTTCGATCTGGAGGTCCTCGAAAGCCGATCGATCGCGCCGGCCACGGGTCGCAAAGCGGCCACGCGGAATGTAGCGGACCGACAGCCATAGATGAGATTTCCGGGCAGAGCCTGAGTCGGGCGGCTAGGCACCGGACGACTGCCTGGCGTCGAACCGCGGCCCCCCTGCGCCGTTGCCGCCCGACTTCCTCCGCAGGGAGAGAGGCAGGGACTCTCATGCACGAGAAGACGGGCGACGCGCTCCAGCCCGATTCGGGCAACGAGGATGGTCGAGCAGTTCGGGCCGGACCGCCGGGTCCCCGAATGAGCGCCGCTTCTGTCGCAGCTAAGGCAGACCGGACGCAATCGTCAAATCGAACGAGCGCTCGAATCCCTCGTTGACAATGCTGCCGGCGGGTCTTTGCTCGGCGCCGACGAGAATCTCGAGCGATCCGAGGGGAAGCAGATCGACGCGAAGGAGCCCATCTCCATCCGAGAAGGGGCTCAGCCCGCAGCCCATCGAAAACTGCGATGGGTACTCTCGAGGAAGGTGGCGGCCGTCCACGGATACGCCAACGGCGACTCGTGGAACCGGTCGATTTCGATCGTCACGAAAGCGAAACGTGATCGAAACGGAAGCCGTGCTCAAGGCGAGCTGCAATTGTTCCGTGGAAGGCATGAGATCCAACGCCCTCACACCCATCCGGTATCCACACCGGTGGACGACCAGAAGATGCCCTCCCCTCCTTAGGCCGTCGAAGGAGAACGAGCCGTCACCTGAAGTCTCGGTACGTCGCGAGAAAACCGAGTCGGTGGAGTCGGAGTCGAGACCGACGAAAGCTCCTGCGATCGGCCTCCCCACGTCGTCTACTACCTGACCTCGAAGAGTGAGTCCGCCGGAGAGAGTGACATCGAGGCGGGTTCCTCCTTCGGCGGGCCGGACGGAGTCGAACGACTCCGACGAGTAACCTTCCGCTTCGACCTTTATCTTGAGAACACGATCTGTCAGGTTCCCGAACCGATAGCTTCCCTCGTCGTCGGAATCGACGCCAAACGAGAAGCCCACTTCGCCTTCCTCTGCAGGGGACGCGGTCAGCCTCGCCTTCGGAATCGGTGCGCCGGTTTCCTTGTCGGTGACCGTACCCATGATCGAGGAGAACGGCAGGACGACGTCGTGCTCGACCTCAGCGGTGTTCTCGACGTCGAGAGTCTCCGGAAACGCGAAGTTCTCGGCTGGGGGCGTCGTAAGAAGCATGTACACGCCTGAAGTCCAAACGAGCAGCCGATAGAGGCCGTCCTTGTCAGACGTCGCCGACGCGACCTTCTTCGTCTGGACGAGCTCAAGCTTCGCCACTTCCACCGGAGACTTGCCCCTCGTGACGGTCCCGCGAACGACGATCGGATCGAGGGTCACCGCCACCTCCGTCAGGATGTCCGGCCGGATTGAAGCATCGACGGTACGGTACAGGTCGGTTGAGATCCCCGAGATCGCGATCACCACCAGTCCGGGATCGAGCTTTCGGAGGTCGAGCCGAGCGTCCTTTCCCGGGGCAAGCAGCTCCTTGACCGAGACGACCTCGTCATCTGGCCCCGGAAAATCGCCAGTTTTCCGCAAGATCGAAACGCGGACACCGCCTTCTGGAGCGCCCTCCGGGAAGGAGAGAGTTATTCGGGCCGCTCCGGCCGCCGAGACGAAGACGTCCTTCAAGTCCGTCGGACCGGCCGCCGTCAGCGGAACGATCGGCACGCGAGTTGCCGACAGCTTCGGAACGACCACCCTGAGCTCGCACTGCGCCAGCGGTAGCGAACGGAACTCCAGGCTCTTCCCGCCACGGGCGATGGGTCGCTGATCGAAGAATCTCTGCATCGGAGAGTCCGGGTCACGATCTCTTCCTCTACAACGGGCGAAGGCCGACCAATCCTCGAGAACGGAGCCAGTGTTTGACGACCGGATCCTGGCGACGACTCCACCTCCAGGCGTTAGAGTGGAAGAAGGATCGAGCACGCGATCAGACTTCACCTGGAGAGCCGTCGTGAACGCGGGCTCAAAACCGCGAACCATGAGCGCGAGATCCCATTCACCTTCTGGGAGCGCCATCCATGCAACTGCCCCATCCGGCGCCGGCTCGACGACGGGCGCGATCGTCGCGGCTTCGTTCCAATTCGAGTCATGCCGTGCGATCGCCACGGAAACGCCCGTTGGCTTGCGCTGCGAGAACGGCCAGGAGATCAAGGAAAAGGACTTCGGAGCGTAGAGGACTGCCTCGCCCGCCGTCTGCTCGCCCGAAACACGAATCACCCGATACCCGGATATGAGGACCTGGGCGCCTTTGGCGACTTCGAGTCGCCCATTCAAATCGAGGCTTTCCCTTCGTCCATCGACTTGCACGGACTGCGGAAACTCGAATGGCACCCCCGGCATCGGGGTGAGCGTGACGCGCGCGGCGACGGCGAGCGAGGCACCGAGGAGAATCACAGCCCGGTCTTCAGAGGCCCATTCCCGGAGACGTCCAGCGTGCCCGAGGACTCCGGAGGGTTCGACTCCGCGATGCATTCGGGCTCCGTGGAGTCGGCGGTCTCGAGCGGAAGGTACCGAATGTTCACCGCGCTCGGTGCTCCGCCCGGATAGCAGACCCCGCCGCCGGAATAGCACTGGTTCGGCTGCTCGTAGTACCAGAAATTTCCGATGAAGACGGCGTTGACGCAATGGACGTCGTAGCAATGAGGGCAAAAGGCTGAAGCTGCTGAGGGAAGAAGCATCGCAAGCGCCACCAAGCATAGAATCGGAACAAATTTCTTCATCACGCACCTCCACACAAAGTGAGAGCGTCGTCCCGGTGGCCGTTCTTCTTCGGGGGGACCGCGTACCGCGGGTTGTCCCCGGGTACCCATGTGGCTGTCGATATCATGTCGCCGAGGGTGGAGCAAGGATGGGCTGAGCCATCGGTATTTCACCGGACACCTTCAGGCACGTCCCGGAAAAAACCATCCCGCCGGGATCCGCGCCTGGCCGCTGCGACCCCGCTCAACAATGCGATCGCACGGTCGTGATCGAAGGCCCATCGGTAGAGCCCTTCAATGATGGCACGCAACTCGGGGTTCTCAATGTTTTCAATGTCGGGCGGCGGCACCCGACGCTCCCAGAACTTCCACCACCGCCTTGGCCTGACTTTCTGACCCTGCTCGGCAGCGAGGACCTCGGCCAAGTGGGTCTTGCCCTTCCAGATCTCCTCCAGCCATTGCCACGACTGTCGCGACTGCTGCCCGAGCCATTCCTCGAAGACCTTGTAGCCGAATGTGCGATGGGAGGCGATGTTCTGGATGTCCTCCAAGATGCCTACGACGGCGAGTTGCCGGACGTCGTCGTCACCTTCAATCAGGAGTCGCTCGACCAGGTCAAGACCGGTGCGCACCTGGGCGGTCTCACCACCGGCGTAGAGGTCGACAAGATGCTGGGCGAATTCACCAACGTCGTTGTAGTCGCCTGCTTTCTTGCCAGACCAAGCCGCGAGGTGGCGCTGCCACCGGCTCTGGAACGTCGGTAGCGCGGTCAGCATGAGCGGAACAACGTCTGGGGTCGAAGCATCGAGGTCTATCGCGTGGGGCCTAACGGGCAGCGCTTCAGCGGCGAGCCGGAGCGAGCGAAGCGAGCTACGCGAGTCCGCTGGAATGGCATGTAGGCCGCCGGCCAGTCGTCCGACACCTCGGCGGCACAGTGAAGGGCGCGCAACGCGCTAACCGCATGACGGCCCCAGTGGATGTGGAAATTCATTAGCCACTGCCACAAGGCATCCGGTGCTCGACCTGCCGCCTCGAGCCTGACTCCCTGCATGAGATCGCGGTAGACATCGGCTAGGTCATCCGCAACGTCGCCAACAACAGCTTCGTCGGCCGGAACCTGGCTCGGTCGAAGATCTCCGAGTACTTGCCGACAGGCAAGACAGCAAAGCGGCGATACACCTTTTTCCAAGCCGCGAGGGGAGGAGGAATCGTCAGCTCCGTGCCGACTGCGGCGTTTGGAAGGGCAGGTGTGTTGCGGCCGCGTAGAGTTCAGAGAGGAGGTCGAGTGCCTTGCGCAACTCTTGCTTGGGGCGACCAGGCCTCGCCTCAGCCCAGGAGCAGAAAGCGTGTGCGGCCACTCTGAATCTCTTAACGGCAGAGCTCTGTGTTTTCCGAGGCATCGGCTAGCGGCCTAACGGTAGTCCGTTCAGCGGCGAGCGGAGCGGAGCGACGCGAGTCCGCTGCAACGGCATGTTAGGCGGCCAACGCATGTGTGATGGTTGACTAACCAGGCGATCAGGACAAGGCACGAGACAACACAGGCGAGCGTGAGGAGCGCTCCAAGCACGGTTCCATGGAGACTTCTGCCAGCAGGACCTCGAAGCACTCGCCTGGCGCCCCAGAACGACAAGAGGGCAACCGCAACGAACAGCCAGACGGACGCTATGGTCCCCACCGACGTAAACATTCTAGCGGGATTCAAAGGTCATGGCCCCGAGCCGCCTAACGGGCAGCCGTTCAGCGGCGAGCCGGAGCGAGCGAAGCGAGCTACGCGAGTCCGCTGGAATGGCATGTTAGGCAGGAGCAATGCTCGACGGGCACGGCCACGGCGCTGCGGGGATGGAAAGTTAACTTGACAGCCGCTAGAGGCTGCGCCGAGCTCGCTCATGAGCGCACTCTCTTGTTCGCCGACACGGATCGGACCGCCGAGCCGCTGAAGGGTGGAATCCGACTGATCGCGGCGGGATGCTGAAAACGTATCGACCTGCCTAACGGGCGGCCGTTCAGCGGCGAGCCGGAGCGAGCGAAGCGAGCTACGCGAGTCCGCTGCAACGGCATGTTAGGCGCAACACTTCGTTTTCAAGTTGACGCCACAGCAGCCTCTATTCTGCGCCTGGGCATGGCTAGCGGAAGGGGAGGGCGGCGCCGGGAAGATGACCAGCCAGCTCTTCGGCGAATGCGCCGCCCGACCGGAAATCGCCACGGCGGCGGGCCGAGCGTTTGCACCTTGGGCTGCTGCGATGACCGCCGAGCGAGAGCTGTCGTTCGATCTTAAGCGCATCTCGAACAGAAGCGAGCGAGGCCCGGCGCAGGACTTGCGCGCAGCGCCTAACGGTCCGCCGTTCAGCGGCGAGCCGGAGCGAGCGAAGCGAGCTACGCGAGTCCGCTGGAATGGGATGTTAGGCGCCACACTTCCTTTTCAGGTTGACGCCACGGCAGTCTCTATTCTGCGCCTGAGCAGACCTATCGGAAGGGGAGGGCGGCGCCGCTAGGAGAACCCGAATGCTCGCCGGGTGATGCGCCGCCCGACCAGGAATCGCCACAGCGGCGGGCCGAGCGGATGCGCCTTGGGATGTTGCGAGCAACGCCGAGCGGCGGCAGGAGTTCAGTCTTAAGCGCGGCGCGAACTGACGCGTGCGAGGCCCGGCGCAGGACTTCGCGGCAGCGCCTAACGGGCGGCCGTTCAGGGCGAGCCGGAGCGAGCGAAGCGAGCTACGCGAGTCCGCTGGAACGGCATGTTAGGCGCAACACTCCCTTTCCAGGGTGACGCCTGGGCAGCCTCTATTCTGCGCCGGAATAGGGCTATCGGATGGGGAGGGCGGCGCCGGAGGCAGAACCAGAATGGAGGTGGGCGGATGCGCCGCCCGACCGGGAATCGCCACAGCGGCGGGCCGAGCGTTTGAGCCTTGGGCTGCTGCGGTCATCGCAGAGCGAAAGCTGTCGTTCGACCTTAAGCGCATCTCGAACAGAAGGGAGCGAGGCCCGACGCAGGACTTGCGCGCAGCGCCTAACGGGCGGCCGTTCAGCGGCGAGCCGGAGCGAGCGAAGCGAGACTACGCGAGTCCGCTGGAATGGCGTGTTAGGCCGTGAGTTCTTGACGGCCAACTTCGTCAACTGCGCACCGTCGGCCGACTAGCCAACCTAAAGGCACCAACGCCGAAAGGAACAAGGAGCAGCGCGGCGATGTGAACTGTCCAAGCCGGGTACGCGCAGCCCAGAGGGGTCACTCCCGCGAGAATCCGTTCCGTCCTACCTTGGGAGATCGGACGCACTAAGCTCTTAGCATCAACTCTTCCTCTGAGGCGCGCGTCCTGAGCGAGAGCCCGTGAGACCCAAGTAGGTGCTCGTCGTCGAATACGTTGCGACGAAGCAGCCCACGGCGGCGATCACGCCCAGAGCAGCAAGAGTGTTGATTAGGGCCCGGTACGAGATTAGGCGAAGGAGAACCTGGCGGCCAAACAGGGTAGCCACGACGAGAATCAGGCCGACCGCGATCGCGACAAGGAGCGCGAGCCAATCCGCACGGCCGATTGCACGCATGCCTTCTTCGAACGTCATTACCGTTGGCGGCCTAACGGGCGGCCGTTCAGCGGCGAGCCGGAGCGAGCGAAGCGAGCTACGCGAGTCCGCTGGAACGGCATGTTAGGCGTCGGCCCGCTCGAGCCTGCGCCTTCCGGATCTGATCAAAAACCGTGCGCGCATTCGGAATCTGCTCAAAAGCAGGGTACCGTCGGTAAACCCATACCGGGCATCTGGAGTCCGCGGAGACGACCAGGGAATCATGGTTGGCCCGAACGTGATCGTCCCGCTGCCGTCTTGACGTTCGGATAGCGTGACATCGGAAAGCGTTCTGAGGTTCAGGCTCTTAATGTGTCGGCCTCGGAAGGCGGACACGATAATCACTCGCTGATCTGTTACACCGTAGGTCGTCCGGCCTCTCTGCCACGAGTCGACTGCGAAGCGGCCCGCGACCATGTACAGCCCGATTGCTACAAATGGGATGCCGAACAGCGGAAACATCTTGTCGGGGGGATCGTGACGCCATCGCAACCCAGAACACCGAAAAACCCGCCCAGAACAGCGAGAAGGGAATCGCGAGGCCGTCTGACGGCCGGAACAGGACGCCTTGTTTCGGTCGCCCCGCCCAAAGCAGGCGCTCGTTCGGACCGAGTACCTCGCTCATCACGACCTCCGGCGGTGGTCTATCCACGGGACGTACCTTCCGACGTCTAACGGGCTGCGCATCAGCGGCGAGCGCCAGCGAGTCCGCTGCATGCGCATGTTAGACGGCGGGTGCACGAAAAACACCTGGCGCCTTGGCCGCAGTCACCACCTCCGATAGCCGTGAGGGCTGATGCCATGACGCTGATGCTGAGCCAAAGGATGATCGGTGTGCTCCAGAACGACGAGCGGTCGATTCCCAGCGGCCTGGAGACACACGTTTGTTTTCAGCCCAAGCGTGTCTGGATACCAAGGCAGTTGATTACTGAACCAGCCGAAGTATGGCCCTCTCCCTATCAGGCGGATCCGATTCGAAAAAGGCGACGTAGCGGTTGAAGTTTGCCGCGCTGAGGCTCGCCCAGATCCCCCAGCCGAATTTGTCATCAGTACCCAAAATTGGAATCTCGAGCACTGCCCGGATGAAGTAATCCTTCTTCTTGATCACGCACAGGTCGCTGTTGAGAATCGCCTCTGATGCTCGATCAGCTTCGCTGAGCTGGTCGAAGAGGTAGGGCGCAGCGAAGGTTAGGTCGGGGAACCCCTCGTGCACCTCGTCGCAGGTGGCGCAGCGGAACCGGGCGCCAGTCACCGCTGCTTCTTCCCGCGGTCTAACGGGCGGCCGTTCAGCGGCGAGCCGGAGCGAGCGAAGCGAGCTACGCGAGTCCGCTGGAACGGCATGTTAGGCGCAACACTCCATTTTCAGGTTGACGCCGCAGCAGCCTCTATTCTGCGCCTTAGCGAGCTATCGGATGGGGAGGGCGGCGCCGAAGCGGGACCAGAGTGCCGACCGGCGGATGCGCCGCCCGACCGGGAATCGCCACAGCGGCGGGCCGAGCGTTTGCGCCTTGGGCTGCTGCGATCATCGCGGAGCGAAAGCTGTCGTTTGACCTTAAGCGAATCTCGAACAAGAGGGAGCGAGGCCCGGCGCAGGACTTGCGCGCAGCGCCTAACGGGCTGCGCATCAGCGGCGAGCGTGAGCGAGTCCGCTGCATGCGCGTGTTAGGCATGCGACACATCGTCGGAAATGAGGGCCGACCGACGGACGACAATCGCGTGCGCGAGCATGTCGCCGAGTCGCTGCCTTCGCTTAGACAGGTCACGACTAGGCCACCTGGTATCGTCCTGCAAGATGGGGTTGACCTCAAGAATCCTGAGGGTTGCGCGCCATCCGGATTCTCGCCAACCGGCGGGCCGACCGTCGAGCCGTACGACTGTCAAACCGAATGCTCGCTTGCCGAGCGTGGCTGACCAAAGACGCCTCCTGAACAAGAAACAAAAGTAGATACACCATGCCCGCGATCACCCATCGTGCGACCGAAGAGAAATGTGCCCGGGAGTTGGCGGCAAGAACTACGCAGGCAAGTGTTGCGATGAAATTATCGAGCATGGCCGCGAAGAGCCGCATCTTTGTCGGCATCTCCCTTAAGATCACTTATTAACTTGGCGCGTGCCTAACGGTCGGCCGTTCAGCGGCGAGCCGGAGCGAGCGAAGCGAGCTACGCGAGTCCGCTGGAATGGCATGTTAGGCGCAACGCTTACTTTTCAGGTTGACGCCGCAGCAGCCTCTATTCTGCGCCTGGAGCGGCATATCGGAAGGGGAGGGCGGCGCCGGAAGGAGAACCGGAGCTCGTCGGCGAATGCGCCGCCCGACCGGAAATCGCCACAGCGGCGGGCCGAGCGTTTGCGCCTTGGGATGCTGCGAGCATCGCCGAGCGAAAGCTGGCGTTGGACCTTAGAGCGCGTCTCGAACAGATGGAGCGAGGCCCGACGCAGGACTTGCGCGCAGCGCCTAACGGTCGGCCGTTCAGCGGCGAGCCGGAGCGAGCGAAGCGAGCTACGCGAGTCCGCTGGAATGGCATGTTAGGCGGACCTACTTCCCACACGTGCGATGCTCCCCTCGATCGGAAAAGATCTGGTCGCGTTTGGGTCGCGACACGGCGACTCGTCCCTCCCCGCCTCGCTTCTCAACTGCTCATAATTCGAGCCGTCGGGCTTTCCGTCCCGGCCGTAGCTAATCAAGAGAAACCCGTCAGCCACTCGTGAGTACGAAATCGAGTGTTTCCATAAGTCTTCTCCGATCGGTATCGGGTGCGCCGAATATTGGCTTCTTGCGCATCGCGTCGGATAGAGCGACCGGATACGAACCCGTGCGCAAGCGGTAGCCGTCCATGGCCTCTGCGTACTGGCGCATCAACACTAGATTCTGAACCTGCGTGACTCGCCAGCAGAAAAGGACGAACGAGGAGTCCGTAGACCGCCCCTGAGCAGGGTGACGAGAACGAGGACTGCGAGGCAGAGGCGAACGAGCCTTGGGCGGCTAGCCACGCTACTCACTTTGGCCGCCTAACGGGCGGCCGTTCAGCGGCGAGCCGGAGCGAGCGAAGCGAGCTACGCGAGTCCGCTGGAATGGCATGTTAGGCGACCGCACTTGCGATTGTCCCAAGAAGTTGCTTGCGGTCGGGCAACTCGCTAAATACTCTGAACACCACCCTACCCGTACCCTTATCCTCGATCGCCAAAGACTCGCCGAGCAGCCCGCGAAGCCGTCTGCGGCGCACCAGCAGATCTACGAGGCCCCACTCGCGGACTTGGCCGGTCAAGTACGTCACACGGACCCGCTGGCCCAACGATCTCAAATTCTCGAGGATTGATTGCGCGGAGTACGCCTTCAGACACGAAGTAGATGCCGGTCAGGCACAGGAAAGGCCGAAACCAAGGCCGCCGCCCACCACCTCAGCAGTGAAGGCCCAGAACACGACAGGCCGCCGACTAAGGGCATGCCGATTATCGCGAGGAGGTACTGATTGTCCCGAGATAGAGATACGAGACGGCCGTGTCGTCGGACTTCGAACTGGCGCCTTCCCTATTCGGCCATATCGTTGCCCTAATTCGCATCGGTCGCCTAACATTACTTAGCCCGCCCAACGCTCTCGCGCAAACAAAGCTCCATCGCTGTCTAACTGCCTAAATCGTCGCCGTGTAAAAAGCCGCCATCTTCCTCGACCGCCTCGACATCCTCGCCGGGAGCGGCAAGGAGGCGTGGTGGTTCGGCGAGCTGGCGAGACGTCGCGGGCCGTGAGAATCCCGCTGCAGCAGGGCGTCGGCCGCGCTTCGGACGGCGCTGGCGCCTCGTAGCAGCAGTTGCGAGTAGGTCATTGTGGTCGTCACGCTGCGGTAACCGAGCAGCTCCAGGATCGTCTAGATATCGTACCCCTCCCGACTAGCCCGTTGGAACGGGAATGCCGAAGACTCTTGGCGACCGGCAGGGCCTGACGAGGGCGATCACGTGTCCGAAAATGTGTCCGAATGCGGACCCACACATGCCCTCAAGAACACCAACATGGCGGATCCAGCCCGAACTCCGAAATCTGCAGGAACGTTCGGAAACGGCGAGGCTTACTTTCTCAACCGTTGGATTTCGTGAGTGTTCGATTGGTCGGGACGCCGGGATTCGAACCCGGGACCCCCTGAACCCCATTCAGGTACGCTACCAGACTGCGCCACGTCCCGACCGGAGGGCGCATTTGAGCAGGCCGCGAGGGCCGCTGTCAAACGCGGCGATGCGTCGCGGTCAGCGCGGACGCCGCTCGAGAAGCTTCGCGATGTCCCGGAGCTCCTTCAGCACGCGCTTGCGCTCCGGAAAGTCGTTCGAAGGCGTCGGGGGCGCCGCGGCGGATCTCACCGGCGGCATCGCGGAGACGGTCCCGGCCTTCGCCGCCCGGGGCGTCGCGTCCGAGACGAAGAGCGGCGGCGTCTGCTCGACCTCGGCCGCGACCTTCGCGGCGCGCTTCTGGTCGGACGGAGAAGGCGCCGGCGCCAGACCGGCGTCGAAGCGTCCTTCGGCGATCTCGGCCTCGAGACGCTTCTTCGCTCCGGCGACCGTGAAGCCCTCGTCGTAGAGCAGCTCGCGGATGCGGCCGATGATCTTGACGTCGCGGGCCGAGTAGAACTTCCCGCCGGCGCGCTCGTCCGGCTCTCGGCGAGCACCGGGAAACTCGGTCTCCCAGTAGCGCAGGACGTACGGCGCGACCTCCGCGATCTTGCACGCCTCCGCCGGTTTGTAGAGGGACTCGGGCTCGGCTTTCGCCACGGGACAACTCTAACGCGACTTGCGGGTCTTCGTGAAGCCCGCACGCGGCCGGGAACCTCTCGAACGCTTCTTCTCCCCTCGCTCCTCCCCGACCGCTGCCGAACCTCGATCCGGATGGGCGAGCCGGCGAAATCCGCCGCCTCGCGCAGGAGGTTCTCGATCCGGCGCTCCTCGGAGAAATGCAGGCGCTCCTCCCGGCTCGCCGACGAGCGCGAAGGTCGGCGGATCGGTCGCCGTCTGGGCGACGTAGAAGCACGCTGGAGCGTCTTGCCGGAGGCCGTCCGCGGCGCCTTGTCCCGGAGCGCCCGGCCGAGGACGCGGTTGAGCTCCGCCGTCGAGATGCGCCGTTGCCGGTTCTCGGCGACGCGGACGGCGGTTTCGAGGATCTTGGCGACGCCGCGCCCCGATCGTGCGCGGACACCAGGAGCATCGGCGCATGCCGCGCGAAGGGGATCTGCCGCTCGATCTCGGCGCGGATCGCCTTCGTCACCTGGCCGCCCTCCACCCCGGGCCGCGTCGCGAGGTCCCACTTGTTGGCCACGAGCACGAGCCCCTTGCCGGCGTCGGCGGCATACGAGGCGACGGTGGCGTCCTGCGCCGGTCGGCCCTTCCGCCGCGTCGAGGACGAGGAGCGCGACGTCGCACTCCTCGATGCGCTTGCCGCGCCTGGACGACCGAGAGCACCTCGGGACCCTGCTCGGTCGCGCCCCTTCCGGCGGATGCCGGCCGTGTCCACGAGGCGGAAGCTGCCGCCCCTGCGAGCTCGAGGCGCGCGTCGACGGAGTCGCGCGTCGTGCCCGCGATCTCGGAGACGATGGACCGCTCGGCGCCGAGGAGCGCGTTCACGAGCGACGACTTCCCGACGTTGGGCCGGCCGACGACGGCGAGCGCGATCTCGGGCGGCTCGCGCGCCTCTTCGGGCGCACCGGCAGTCTCTTCGGCCGCCGCCGGCATCCGCGATGCCGATCGCGGTCGAGCACGTCGTCGACGCCGATGCCGTGCTCCGCCGAGACGCCGAGAACCTCGGGGAACCCGAGCTCCCACGCCTCGAGCTCCCCCGTTTCGCTTCCCTTGCGGTCGATCTTGTTCGCGACGACGACGCAGTCGCGACGCCGGCCTCGCCGCGCCGCTTCGGCCGCCAGCCGGTCGCCCGGCAGCGACGCCCGCCGAAGCCGTCCATGACGAGGAGGACGCAGATCCGCCTCGGCGGATCGCTTCGAGCGCCTTGCGCGCGCACGGCCGCCGGGATCTTCGTCCTTGCCCCGAAGGATCGTACCCGCCGGTGTCGAAAGACGGAACGCGCGGCCGTCCGGCAGCGTCGACGCGCTCCTCGAGCGACGTCGCGGGTCATGCCCGGAAGGTCGTGCACGAGCGACCGCCGCCGCTTCACGAGCCGGTTGAAGAGGGTCGACTTGCCGACGTTGGGGCGGCCCGCGATCACGACGCGGAAGGGTCGCCCGGACATCGGCGGCCTCAGGTCCTGCGGACGCCTCCGTCGAGCCGCAGCGAGAAACGCGGGTGCGTGAAGGGGTGCACGTCCGGGAAACGCTTGAAGATCCAGCCCGCGAAGATCTCCTTGCCCCTCTCGAGACACCGGATGCGCGCGGCCGGGTTCTCCGGCTCGACTCCGTAGGACGTGATGACGCTCGGCCGACCATCGTGAACGCAGGCAGAAAGACGTCGGCCGTGACGTCAGCGCCGGATCCGGGCAGCTCCGCAGAGCCGCCCAGCGGGACCTCGAGCGCGCCCGTCTTGCCGGTCTGCGTGTCGCGTCCAGGCGAGACGGATGCCGGAGTAGGCCTGTTCGACGGCGTCGGGGGACCTCGAGGCGATCGGGCACCCGCGGGGCTTCTTGACCGCCCGCGGCATGGGGGTTCTCGCCGGCCGCCTCCGGGGCGTCGGTATCCGCCGCCGGCTGGTGCGAGATCGCCATGCGGATATCGGGGTCGGGCCGGCCCTTTTCCCGGCAGGAGAGCGAGACCACCGAGAGCAGCAGGACCGACGCGGCGGCGCGTTTCATCGCGCCGCCTTCCCGCGGACGGCGTCCGAACGACCCGGCGGAACGCGCCGGCGGCCGGAGCGGCCGGCGAGCTGGAAATCGAGGCGCCGCCGGACCTCGTCGATCGCTTCGAGCTTCACCCGGAGCGTGTCGCCGAGGCGATACGTCTTGCCGCCCGAGCGCCCGCGCAGGCGGTGCTGCTTCTCCTCGTACACGAAGAAATCGTCTGCCCAGCGCGGAGACCGGCACGAGACCCTCGACGAAGAAGTCCTTCGAGCGTCACGAACACGCCGAAGGATGCCACACCGGTGACGAAGGCGTCGAACTCGCGGCCGACCTTGTCCTTCATGAACACGATCTTCTTCCAGAGGAGGCTCTCGCGCTCCGCCTGCTTCGGCCCGCCGCTCGCGCTCGGAGGAGAACGGCGGCGATCTCGCGCGAGCCGCTGGTTGACGGCTTCGAAGTCCTTGGCGGCGACGGGCCGGCCTTCCGCGAGGAGCCGCGAGAGCTGCCGGTGGACGATCAGGTCCGGATAGCGCCGGATCGGCGAGGTGAAGTGGCAGTAGTACGGCGCCGCGAGCGCGTAGTGGCCGCGGCACTCCTCGGAGTAGAGCGCCTTGCGCTGCGCGCGCAGCAGCAGGTCGTGCAGCAGCCGCTCCTCGGGCTTGCCCTCGATCGCGTTCAGGACCTTCTGGAAGGCCGCGGGCGGGACCTCCTCCAGGTCGCCCTTGAGCTCGTAGCCGAAGCTCGTCGAGGACCTCGCGCAGGTCGACCAGGCGGTCCGGATCGGGCCGGTCGTGGACGCGGTAGATCGCCGGCTGCTTGGCGAAGAGCAGATTCTTCGCGACGGCCTCGTTGGCCGCGAGCATGAACTCCTCGATCAGCCGGTGGGCGACGTTGCGCGACTCCGGGACGATGCCGACGACGAGCCCCTCGTCGTCGAGCACGATGTCGGCGTCCGGCAGGTCGAAGTCGATCGAGCCGCGCGCCTCGCGGCGCGGCGCGCAGCAGCGCCGCGACCTCGCCCATCGAGCCGGAAGTCGTCGAGGAAGGGGCCGTAGCTGCTGCTCGGTCGTCGGCGTCGGGCGCGGCCGTCTCGAGCAGCCGCGCGACCTCGGTGTAGGTCATCCGGTGGGCGCTCCGGATCACGCCCTTGGCGAACTCCGGACGCGACGACGCGGCCCGTCGCGTCGAGCTCGAGGATCGCCGACAGGACGAGGCGGTCGACGCGCGGGTTGAGCGAGCAGAGGCCGTTCGAGAGCCGCTCCGGCAGCATCGGCAGGACGCGGCCCGGGAAGTAGACGCGACGTGCCGCGCGACCGCGCCTCGTCGTCGAGCGCCGTGCCCTCCGCGACGTAGTGCGAGACGTCGGCGATGTGGACGCCGAGGCGATAGCCGTCCGGCCGTCCGCTCGACCTCGACCGCGTCGTCGAAGTCCTTCGCCGTCTCGCCGTCGATCGTGACGATCCGCCGGTCGCGGAAGTCGCGCCGGCCCGCGCAGGTCGTCGCGGCAGGACCTCCTCGGGGAACGCCTCCGACTCGGCGACGACGGGCTCCGGGAAGCGAGGCGGCAGGTTGTGCGATCGGAGCACGATCTCGATGTCCACGCCCGGCTCGCCGAGGAACCCCAGGCGCTCCTCGACGACGCCGTGCGCCACGCGCCGCGCGTCGGGGAACGCCGTCAGCCGCGCCTCGACGATCTCGCCCTTCGCGGGCTCCCTTCGTCTTGCCGTCCGCGATGCGGACGACGGCGTCGATCTTCGGGTCGTACGGCAGGACGAGCTTCTGTGCCGTCCTCGGTCTCGAAGCGGCCGACGACCCGCTCGCGGGCGCGGTCGAGCACCTTGACGACCGTGCCCGAGGTCTTCGTCCGGCATCGCGGCCGCGCGGCGCGGCGTGCGCTCCTCGCGGGCCAGCACCGTGTCGCCGTCCATCGCGCCGTGCATGCCCGAGCGCGGAACGAAGAGGTCCTCGCCGTCCGGGACGAGAACGAAGCCGAACCCCTCCGGCCGCACCGTGATCCGGCCCGCCACCAGGTTCGAGAACTCGATGGCCGAGTACTTCTCGCCGCGGACCCGGGCGATCTCGCCCTGGCGCTCGAGCGCGTCGAGGCGCTCGCGGAAGGCGTCCTCCTCCGCGTCGCCGACGTGGAGAGCCTTCGCCAGCTCGCGGAACGAGAGGACGCGCGAGCCCTTCTGGCGGAGGCGCTCGAGGATCTCGGAATCGCGTGGAATCACGCGGCGCAGTCTATCTCCGGCGACGGGGCGCAGGGCGGACCGCGAAGCTATATCAATACTGATATACCGCCGGGAGACCCTCACCCCGGCCCTCTCCGGTCACCGGGAGAGGGAGTAGAGGTCGCGGGAGGAGGGAGAAGAGGCCGTGACTTGCGCTAACCTCCCGGCGTGAGCCTCTTCGATCGCCTCGTCAGGAAGGCCGCGCCCGGTTCCGCGCCGGCGTCGCTCGACTACAAGGGCGCCTGGAACGAGGCGGCGCGGGCCGATGCGCACGACGCGATCCTGACCGGATCGACCGCCGAGTCCTTCGAGCGCACCGGAGAGGCCGATGCCGCGGAGATCCGCCGTCACCTGCCTCCGAACGCCGCCGTCCTGAACATCGGATGCGGCGTCGGCCGCGTCGAGAAGTATCTGGCGCCGCACGTGCGGGAAATGGTCTCCGTGGACGTCAGCGGCGAGATGATCGCGCGGGCTCGGGAGCGGCTGGCCGGCCTCCCCAGCGTGCGGCTGCGCGAGATTGGTAACGACGAGTTCCTGCGTTCCTTCGAAGCGGACCGCTTCGACCTCGTCTTCTCGTACCTCGTCCTGCAGCACCTCGCGCGCGAGGATGCGTTCGCCTACCTGCGCGACGCCTTCCGGGTGCTCAAGCCCGGCGGCGCGCTCCTCGTCCAGTTCCCGAACTTCCTCTCGCCCGAGTACACGCGTGCGTTCCTGGAGGGAGCCGCGGCGTTCCCGCGCAGCCCGGGCCGCGTGCGCTTCTACACGGAGGCCGAGGCGCGGCACATCGTGGAGATCGCCGGATTCACCGTCGAGGAGCTGCGACTCTCTTCGGGCGAGCGCGGAGATACGGAGATCTACGTGGTCGCCCGAAGCCCTAGCTTGATCGCCTCCTGCCCGTTGGCCCGAATCGTGCTTCGGCTCCGCGCGGAGGGGAAAAATGTACGCGAAACACAAGGGATTCCAAATCACCGGCGCCCTCGCTCTGCTTCTCACGCTCTCGGCCGTTCCGCCGGCGGCGGCGGAGGTCACGGAGAACGACAAGATCCCCGTCGAGATCGACCTGGACATCCCCTGCGCCAACGGCGGTGCCGGCGAGCTCGTGTCCCTGACCGGCAACTTGCACGTCCTGACGACCTACTCGATCAACGGCAACGTCGTCCGCGGACGCTTCCACGACCAGCCCGAAGACATCAAAGGCTTCGGTTCGGTCACGGGCGACCGCTACGAAGCGACCGGCGTCAGTCAGGGGCAGTTCAAGGCGTCGCTCCAGAACGGTCAGGCGATCGTCTCATTCATCAACAATTTCCGGATCATTGGCCAGGGGACGGGAAACAACTTCCTGGTTCACCAGAACGTTCACATGACCATCAACGCCAACGGAGATCTCACGACCGTCGTCGATCAGGTTCGCGCCGACTGCAAGTAGGGGCGGCTCTGCGTTACTGCCAGTGCAGCCCGAGTCCATTGGCGAGGATCTTGGCGAGCTCCCCCCGCGTGACGGGCTGATCCGGGCAGTAGTTCCCGCTCCCGCACCCCGACGCGACGCCGGAGGCCGCGAGCGCCTCGATCGCGCGGAAGTAGAGGTAGTTGGTCGGCACGTCGCCGAAGGTGGCGGTCGCGGGCGCGGGGCTGATCTGGAGCTTGTAGCCGACGACGGCGCCTCGAATGTCCATGAACGTCGAGCCCGTCTGCACATAGACGTAGAGCTGATGGGCCGAATCGTTGACGTAGGTCGTCGGCTGGAGCGTCAAGTCCTCCGTCGCCTGAGCGCAGCCGGCGTTGTCGGCGACGGTTCGCTGACTCACGCTGACGCAGTTCTCACCGAACCGGTCGCACTGATGGAGCGTCGCCTGGATCTGCATCGCGTCGGCCGCGGTATCGCAGGCGTCGAGCTCGAACGACGTCAGGCGCGCTCCGGGCGGCAGATGAACCGAGGCGACGAACACGTCTGCGGAATCGGAGCCGCTCAGGGACGCGCCGACGTTCTGATAGTTGTTCACCCCGCTGTACGGAACGAAGTCGGGCGGGTTCACGCGGTAGAAGCTCTCTGCCGGCTGCGCGCTCGCCGCCGCGACGAAGCCGAGCGAGACACAGGCGAGGCCGAGGAGCCGCCGGGGCATGCTCATGGGACCTCCTTTTTTGGTTGTCTCCATGGTACGCCTGTGACGGCGGAAGGCGACGAAATTGTCAGCTTTCGAGCAGCGCGACGGTCCCTTCGCCACCGTCGGCGCAGATGCTGACGATGGCGCGGCTGCCGGCCGGCATCGCGCCGAGCTCCTTGACCGTCTGGCTCAGAATGCGTGCGCCCGTCGCGCCGAAGGGATGGCCGATCGCGACGCTCCCGCCGTTGGGGTTGACGCGGTTTCTCGGGAACGAGCCGAAGGTGAACGGCACGCCGGCCTTCGCGCGCACGTAGTCGGGACTCTCGAGGCCCGCGATGTTGCAGAGCACCTGGGCGGCGAATGCCTCGTGGATCTCCCAGAGCGCCACGTCGGCGTAGCGCAGGTTCTGCCGCGCCAGGATTCGCGGGATCGCCGCGACCGGCGCCATGAGGAGGCCCTCGCGGAAGAGATCGACCGCGGCCAACTCGAAGTCGACGAGGCGCACGCGAGGGACGGACGGCGGCAGGCGACGCGAGGCCTGCCTCGGTCGCGACCCAGAGGCCCGCGCTGCCGTCCGTGAGCGGCGAGCTGTTGCCCGCGGTCAGCGTCCCCTTCCCGCTCTTCCGGTCGAACGCAGGCTTCAACGCCGCGAGCTTCTCCATCGACGTGTCGTGGCGCGGAAAGGCATCGCGGGCAACGCCGTCGAGCGGAACGATCAGGTCGTCGAAGAAGCCGGCGTCCTGCTCGCGGACCGTCCGGACGTGGCTCGCGAGCGCGACCTCGTCCTGCGCCTCGCGTCCGATCTTCCACTCCTTCGCCATCTCCTCGCAGTGCTCGCCCATGCTCTTGCCCGTCGCGCGATTCCGGATGTCGGGAATGTCGAGACGCAGATCCCGAGGCCGCAGCGCGCGCGCCGCGTCGAACTTGCGCCGCAGATCCTTCGCCTGGCCGACGCGGCGGATCCAATCCGACAGGCTTTGCCCGAGACCGATCTGCACGCGGCTCATGCTCTCGACGCCGCCGACGAGCGCGAGCGCGCGGCCCCCGCGCCCGAGGAGGCCGGCCGCCTGGAACACGCCGACCATGCTGGTGCTGCACTGCATGATCGTCGTGTAGCTCGGCACGTGCGGCTCGAGCCTCGCCTCGAGCCAGACCTCGCGGGCGAGGTTGCTGTAGCCGAGGTTCAGGACGACCGAGCCCCAGATCGCGAAGTCGATCGGGCCGGCCGCCCGCTTCGCCATCGCGTCGACGACCGGCACCGACAACCCGAGCGCGTCGCGACCGGCGAACGGCCCGTCCACGCGCACGAACGGCGTGCGCAGCCCGGCGGCGAGCCAGACGTCGGAGGCGGCCAAGATCGCGGCCCTACTCCCGCAGGAAGCGATGGATGAAGGAGACGGCGATCGATCCCTCCCCCACCGCCGACGCCACGCGCTTCACGCTTCCCGCCCGCACGTCGCCGACCGCGAAGACGCCCGGCCGGCTCGTCTCGAGCAGATAGGGCGCGCGCGCGAGCGGCCATTGCGCCGCCGCCAGATCTTCCTTCAGGAGATCCGAACCGGTCTTCACGAATCCGTGATCGTCGACGAGGAGGCACCCGCCGAGCCACGCGGTGCTCGGCTCGGCGCCGGCCATCGTGAAGACGTGGCGGATCGGAAGCGTCGTGACCTCGCCGGTCGGCTTGTGTCGCAGGCTCACGCGCTCGAGACGGTTCGCTCCCTCGAGCGCAACGACCTCCGTGCTCGCGTGGAGGACGATCGCCGGGTTGTCCTCGATGCGGCGGATCAAGTAGCGCGACATCGTCTCCGAAAGGCCCGGGCCCCGGACGACCACATGCACGCGGCTCGCGCTGTTCGCGAGGAAGACGGCCGCCTGGCCGGCCGAGTTTCCGCCGCCGACGACGATGATCTCCTCGCCGCGGCAGAGCGGCGCCTCGACGGCCGTCGCGCCGTAGTAGACGCCGGCGCCTTCGAAATGCGCCAGGTTGGCGACGTCGAGCTTGCGGTAGCGCGCGCCGGTCGCGATGACGACGGACCGCGCGGCGATCTCGCCGTCCCGCTCGGTCCGGATCCGGTAGGGCCGCGCCGTGCAGGACAGATGCGCCGCGCTGCGTGCCACCAGCATCTCGGCGCCGAACTTCTCCGCCTGCGTGAGCGCGCGCGACGCGAGCTCCTGGCCCGAGATGCCGGCCGGGAAACCGAGGTAGTTCTCGATCTTCGAGCTCGACCCGGCCTGGCCGCCGGGAGCCTCGGTCTCGACGACGAGCACGTCGAGTCCCTCGGACGCGGCATAGACGGCCGCGGCGAGGCCCGCCGGTCCGGCGCCGATGACGACGACGTCGCGCGCGCGGGCCGGATCGACGGCCTCGTTGAAGCCGAGACAGTCGGCGATCACCGCGTTGGACGGATTGCGGAGCACCGTCTTGCCGCGGCAGATCAGAACGGGAACGTCCTTCGGATCGACGTGGAAGCGTTCCAGGAGCTCCTGCGCCGTCGCGTCGCGCTCGAGATCCACGTAGGCATACGGATGGCCGTTGCGCGTCAGGAACTCCCGGATGCGGAGGGTGGCGGAGCAGTACTCGGAAGCGATGAGCACGACGTCACTCACACCCTGCGCGACGAGCTCGGCACGGCGGAGGAGAAAGGCGCGCATGATGAGGTCGGAAAGATCGCTGTCGGTCTGCACGAGGCCGAGGAGGTTCTCGCGCGGGATCTCGATGACCTCGCCGTCCTCGATCGCCCGGAGCGTGACGAGCGCGCGGCGGCCGGCGAGCATGTTGATCTCGCCGGTGAACTGGCCGGGCTCGAGGATCGAGACGGTCTGCGGCGAGTCCTCCGTGCCCCGCTCGATGCGGAGCGATCCCGGAGACGACCAGATAAACCGAGGCCGGCGACGCCGCCGGCCGAGAAGAGCACCTCGCCTGCCGCGACCCTGCGCCGCCGCCCGTGAGGCGACATGCGCGCCATCTGGTCCGTCGTCAGCGCCGGAAAGATGTCCTCGCGGCGCCCCGTCACCAGCAGTGGCAAGGGAGGCGGACGGAGTGGGCGTCGGCGGCGGCGTGCTCATCGGGGCGATTCTCTCTCTTGTTCCCCTCGCCTCCGTCCGCTTGGGCTGTCATCCCGAGCTCGGCAGGCTGCAAGCCGTGCTGGCCTTCTCGCATCTTCCCCCTCTCCCGGTGACGGGAGAGGGTGGGGTGAGGGTCTCCCTCCTCATCCTTGACGCGATTTCACTCGGACGCTACGATCCTTCTCCCCGCGAAAGTGGCGGAACTGGTAGACGCGCAGGTTTCAGGAACCTGTGGGTAAAACCGTGAGGGTTCGAGTCCCTCCTTTCGCACCACTCCGGTAACCCTGGCCGAGGGCAGACCTCATGCTTCGGCGATCGCCGCGATGGACACCCTGAGCCCGGGAATGCGAACGGGAAGCTTTGCACCCTGGCGTGCCGGCGGATTGGACGGAAACCACTTCAGGTACTCCTCGTTCATCCCGGCGAAATCCTCCTCGTCCGCGAGAACGACGGTAATGCTCACGATCTTGTCGATCGAGCTCTGAGCCTCCTCGAGAATCGCGGAGATGTTCGTCAGGCATTGCCGGGTCTGTTCCTGGATCGTGGTGCCCTTGATCGCTCCGGTCGCCGGGTCATGCGGTGAAGTCCCGGAAACGAATACCAGGCCGGCGGCCTTGACCGCCTGGCTGTACGTCGCCGGCGCCTTTGCGGCTTTGGCGCTGAAAACGATCTGACGCGACATCGGAACTCCTTCTGCGGCCTCCGGAGGCCGGCTGCGAGGGAATGGGATATCTCCGGCCGCGAATGCTACCCATCCGCTGTCTCTCACCGGTCAACCTTCAGAAGAGACTTATCCGAAAGGCGTGTGCGTCGCGCGCTCCGAGGCTCGCCTACTTGAGACTCGACACCGTCGTCGGCGGGAGCTCCAACTTCGCGCCGCACCTTGGACTAGAGCACCGCAGCGGATCGGGCTCGCCTCGTCCCACCGTGGTCGGCCAACCGCACCGGCCGCAGACGAAGACGCGTATCCCGTCGCTCTCCTTCGCCACCCACTTGCATTGGAGTATCTCCGACCGGCAGGCGCTTCGTGGCAGTCCAGGGGCCGGTGGCAGAGGAGTGCTTCTTCGACTGTACACCCGGCGGCCCTTCAGGCGCCGAGGTTTCGGCGATTCCCCTACTTCCCCGCCGCCGACTTCACGCACCGGAATCCCACGTGCTCGGATCCGGTGTCGGGCGGGGTGCCGCGGCGCGCGCTCGGGCGATAGCTCTCGCAGTACGACACGTTGCACAGGAACGACCCGCCCTTGACCACGCGCTTGGGCGCGTACGGATCGTTCGGGTCGAGGCTGCTCGTCGGGCCCTTCGGATCCTTCGCGAGGCCGCGATGCGCGAGGTCGGCGAAATAGTCCACGCGGTACCAGTCGCTCGTCCACTGCCAGACGTTCCCCGCCATGTCGTAGAGCCCGTAGCCGTTTGCCGGAAACGACTTCACCGGCGACCGGCGCGCGTAGCCGTCCTCCGGCGTCGAGACGTCCGGAAAATGTCCCTGGAACGTGTTCGCCATGTATTTGCCGCCCGGCCGGAACTCGTCTCCCCAGGGGAACCGCTTCCCGTCGAGACCGCCGCGCGAGGCGTACTCCCACTCCGCCTCGGTCGGAAGCCGCTTGCCGGCCCACTTCGCGTAGGCCACCGCGTCGTCCCACGAGACCTGAACGACTGGCTCGTTGTCGCGGCCCTTGATGTCGGTTGCCGGACCCTCGGGATTGCGCCAGCTCGCTCCCGGGACCCACCGCCACCAGTTCCCCATGTCGTCGAGCGGGACCGGGTGGTCGGGCGGCGAGTAGACGAGCGAGCCGGGGACGAGATCCTTCGCGTCCGGCTTCGGCGTTCCGGGCGGCACCTGCTTCTTCAGCTCTTCCCAATCGGGCTTCTGCTCGGCGGTCGTGACGTAGCCCGTCGCCTTCACGAAGCGCGCGAACTGCGCGTTGGTCACCGTCGTCTCGTCCATCCAGAAGCCGTCGATCTTCACCTTGTGGGCGGGACGCTCGTTGGACATGCTGTTCGGGTTGTCGGTGCCCATCGTGAACTCGCCGGGCGGGATCCAACGCATCCCGGCGGGCGCCGGAGACGGAGGAGCGCCCGACGCCGCCAGCGCGAGAACCGCGGCGGCGGCAGTGAATACGAATCGCTTCGACCCCACGTCCCGTACGCTACCAGACTCACGTTCACTACCGCCGCGCCTGGCGTACGATCCGCCCGACTTCTCGCTGACATGACGACGCAACCGCGCTTCTTCCGCGCCGGCGACCTGAACGCGTTCTTCGCGCTCATGTTCGACAACGTCGCGAACCTCGTCATCCTCTCGACGGTTCTCATCGGCGCTTTCCACTTCCCGCGGGAAATCGTGCTCGAGCGCATGGTGCCCGGGACCGCCATCGGGGTCCTGCTCGGCGACCTCGCCTACGCCGTCATGGCGCGGCGCCTCGCGCGGAAGACCGGGCGCTCGGACGTCACGGCGATGCCGCTCGGCTTGAACGCCCCGAGCGTTTTCGGGATGTCGTTCGCGGTCCTCGGGCCCGCGTACCTCGCGACGGGCGATGCGGTCCTCTCCTGGAAGATGGGCATGGCGGTCACGGTGCTCGTCGGCCTCTTCAAGACGGGCCTCGCGATGGCCGGCAATCGCGTCCGCTCCGCGCTGCCGCGCGCCGCGCTCCTCGGCTCGATCGGAGGCGCGGGCATCGCGCTGATCGGCCTGCTGCCGATGCTCAAGGTGATGGCCGACCCGATCGTGGGATTCGTCGGCATCGGCGTGATCCTCCTGACGCTCTTCGGCCGGGTGCGTCTTCCGTGGGGCTTGCCGGGTGCTTTCGTCTCCGTGATCGCCGCGGTGGCGGTCGCACAGCTCCTCTCGGCCGCCGGCCTGCGAAGTCCCTTGCTGGCGCCCGCGCTTTACACTGCGGCGCCGCTTCACCTTTCCGTCCCCTGGCCGAGCCTCGCGTTCCTCGGCGGCCTGTCGCTTGCCTGGGCCTACCTTCCGATCGCGCTCCCCTTCGCGCTCTCGACGATCGTCGGCGGCATCGACAACACCGAGAGCGCCGCCGCGGCCGGCGACGAGTACGACACGCGCGCGATCCTCGCGACCGAGGGATTGTGCACCGTCGCCGCGGGACTCTGCGGCGGCGTCGTCGAGAGCACGCCGTACATCGGCCACCCCGCCTACAAGAAGATGGGCGCCGGCGCCGGCTACGCGGTCGCCACCGGGCTCTTCGTGGGCCTCGGCGGGATTCTCGGGTACCTGCCGCTCCTGGTGGATTGGATCCCGGCCGCGGCCGTCGCTCCGATCCTGATCTACATCGGCGTCGAGGTCCTCGCGCAGGCCTTCACGGCGTCGCCGGCGCGCCACGCGGCCGCGGCCTCGATCGCGACGCTGCCATCGCTCGCGTTCGTGGCGGCGCTCGAGGCGCGCGCGGTTCTCCCGGCCGGCGCCGCGATGCCCGGCGGCGAGACGGGCGAGACGCTGCGGGCCCTGACGCTTCTCGGAAACGGCTTCGTCATCACGGCCCTGATCTGGGGCGCCGCGGCGGCGGACCTGATCGACCGCCGGTTCGTCCGGAGCGCGGCGGCCTTCTTCGTCGCGGCGATCCTCTGCCTCTTCGGCGTCATCCATTCCGCGGCGCCGGCGGGGACTCTCTTCCTGCCGTGGCAGTCGGGCTCGCCCGTGCCGTTCCACTTCGCCGCGGCATACGCGCTGATCGCCGCCATCGTTCTCGCCGCCTCGCGCAGCCGCGCTGTGACCGAGGCCGAGGCTTAGGAGCGTCCGTTTCCCAGCTCGGGCGCGGCTCTCAGAGCATCCAGTCGATCGGCAGCCATCCGAGGATCCGGACGAAGAGCCGCTTGAGGGGGCCCGTGTGCGGATCGTGGTGGTACCGCGCCTCGCCGCCCGGTGTTTGCTCGATCCACTCCAGCGATCGCCCGTCCGGCTTCAGGATGACCCGATAAGCGATCGCGGGAAGCGTCGCGTCGAGGCGTTCCGAGATCTGCCGCGCGAGCGTCGTCTTCTCGATCACGAAGCCCATCTCGGTGTTCAGGTTCTTCGAGCGCGGGTCGAGATTGAACGATCCGATGAACGCGCGCTCGCGGTCGACCGAAAGCGTCTTCCCATGCAGGCTCGCGGAGGATGAGCCGCCGGACGATCCGCCCGAGCTCCCGGAACCGCCGTGCGCGGCGCGGCGGGCGCCGCCCGCGTCGGGACGCAGCTCGTAGAGCTGCGCGCCGCTCCGGAGGAGCGCCTTGCGGCTCTTGGCATAGCCGGCATGGACGGCGCCCACGTCCGTCGCGGCGAGCGAGTTCGTGACGATCCGCAGAGTCACGCCCCTCGCCGGGAGGGCCGTCAGGGCTTTCGTCCCTTTCTCGCGAGGCACGAAGTAGGGAGACACGATGTCGAGCGAGGTTTTCGGCGCGCCGGCGGCGCGCCTCAGGTCCGTGATGAGCAGCTCCGACTCCGAAGCCTCGCCGAGCGTCTTCTTCGGCTGATCGCAGACCAGTTCGATCGATCCCCATTCGAACGGGACTCCATTCGTCTCCAACGACTCCACGAGCGGCGTCTCCCGCACGGCCTGCATGTAGTCGATCGCCTCCGTCGAGCTCCGCACCGCCGCGAACCGCGCCTTCATCGCCTCGACCCCGTTGGGGTCGGCCTTCTTCACGATCCGATCGATCGGATAAGCCGAGGCGCTGTTCCAGTAGAGATCGAACGCCGCGCCGACCTCCGCCGCGATCGGCCCCACGGCGAGCGCGTCCATGTCGATGAAGAAGGTGCCGTCCCCGGCCGCGAAATACTCGTCGCCGATGTTGCGGCCCCCGACGATCGTGGCCTGCGTGTCCGCGGTGAACGACTTGTTGTGCATCCGGCGGTTCAGGCGCCCGAAATCCGACAGATAGTCGACGACCTTGAATCCCCGGGTCGGATACGGGTTGTAGATGCGCACCTCGACGTTGGGATGGCTGTCGAACGCTCGGAGGATGGGGTCGAGCCCGGCGATCCCGTTGTCGTCGACGAGGAGCCTCACGCGCACGCCGCGCTCGGCCGCGTTCCAGAGCTCCTCGAGGAGGAGGAATCCCGTCGTGTCGGCGTGCCAGATGTAGTACTGCACGTCGAGCGAGCGATCGGCGGCCCGGGCGAGCACCACGCGCGCCGCGAATGCGTTCCGCCCCTGGGGCATCGCATAGACCCCGTCCTCCCCCTGGGGATGCGAGGCCGCCCGCGCCGACACCGCTCGGCCGAGTCGTGTGTCGTCCGTGGCCGTCAGCGCCGAGGTCGTCGTTCGCCCGTCGAGCGTCGGGAGAGAGGCGCAGCCCGCCGCGGAGAGCGCGGCGAGAAGGAGGGCCGCTCGAAGCGCGACCGTCGGGCGTCGAAGACCCGATCGCCGCGCGGTCATTGGGGTCACCTGGGTATTCAGACTAGCACCGCTCCCGCGTCCGGGCCGGCCGGGGAACGAAGCCCGTCAGCGGCTGGCGACCGGGGCCGCCCCCTGCCGGACGGCGCGCACGATGTAGCGCTCGGGCGCGTCCCCGACGAAGTAGAACGGGAAGCAGGTGACCAGCGTCAGCACCGGCTGCGTCGTCGGATCGAGGACCGAGACGTCGTCGGGCGTGACGATCTGGATCGAGTCGATGACGTAGGTCTCGGGACCGGAGAGCGTCTCGAGCGTTATCGCGTCGCCCCGCGCGACGTCCTTGAGCCCGCGAAAGAACCCGTCGCGATGCCCGGCGATCCCGAGATTCCCGCCGCCGCCCGGCGTCGCGGTGCCCTCGATGCGACCAACGCCGCGGTTCAGGTTCACCTCGTCCGTGCCTTCGAGGACCGGAACCTCGAGGCCGATGCGCGGGATCCGGAGGACGGCGATCGGCGGAGCCGTGCTGTGGGTCAGCGTCTCCTTGAACGCGATGATGCGCTTGGCGGACCAGAGACGGTCGTCCACGGCGGACGGGGACGGCAGAGTCAGCGAAGCGCGATGGACGCCCTTCTCGAGAGACGCAAACTGCCGCAACCCGGCCCGCCTCCCCGCCTCGCCGTGGATCCGCGCGGCCGCGTAGAAGGCGAGCAGAACGGCGCCGACGGCGAGGAGGGTCCACTCGAGGAACCGCCGCGCGCCGCCCCGCTTTCCGCGTTCGTCCTGGAAGGGAACTTGCTGGCTCACCGCGAAAAACGGTACCACCCGCGGTCTCCGGCGTCCACGCCGGCGGGCCGGCCGCCCCCGGAGAAGGGCTATTCCGGCGGCAGGCCCAGCTCGATGTCCGCCTTGGGGATGGAGATCGCCGTCTCCTTCTTTCCCCGGTCCACGCAGACGAAGCAGGCCTTGTACACGTCGTCGTAACCCATCTTCATCTCGCGGTTGGTCACGAAGACCTGACGCCGCGGATAGGGCGCATCGAGGCGCGTCAACGTCACGAGGATGCCGCCCCGCGTGCGCGAGCGCTCCGCGACCGCGAAACGGTGCTGTGGGTCGCCGCTGCAGGTGAAGCCGGGAGCGGGCTCAGGGGACGCGTTTGTGCTCACCCGTCGGCTCCTTGTCGCTCTCCTTGGCCAGCGCGGCGAGCGCGAGGTCGAGCGACTCGTAGATCCGGAACAGTGTGTCGAGGTGCGTGACCCGCAGTCCGGCGAGGATGCGGCGTTGCGGGGCGGCGAGCAGAATCTCCCGCTTGCGCTCGTTGAATCTCTTGAGCGCGCCGATGAGAACTCCGACGCCGGTCGAGTCCATGTACTCGAGGCCCGAGAGGTCGAGAACCAGCGCGCCCTTGCGCTCGTGCGCGACGCGCTCGCACGCCTCGGTGAGCGTCTGCGCGGTGTCTCCGACCTTGAGCGAGCCCTCGACTCGCAGCACCGTGTGTTCGGGACCCTGTTCTTCCGCGATCTTCATTGCGATCAAACCGCGGGCGGCGGCGGCTCTCCCTTCCTCACGAGAACACCCCCGCGCGCGATCTCCTCCCCGCCCGACGTCACCTCTCCGTCGAATCGTACGATCGATCCGAAGCGCGCCGAGAGGCGCACGTCCACGCAGAGCAACTCGCCGGCGAGCGGCGGACGCCGGGCCTGAAAACCCTCGATGCCGGCGAGGAATCCGCGGCGGCCGGCGGCGGCGTCCCCGCCTTCCAGGAGGAGCGCCGACTGCGCGATCGCCTCGGCGAGGAGCAGCGGGCTGCCCCAGCGCTCCCCCATCGCGAGCCGGCCGTTGCAGGTCACACCGACGCGGACGCGGCCGCGGGAGAAGTCGGCGTCGCGTTCCTCGAGAATGGCGTCGACGAGACGAAACGGATAGGCGTGGGGGAAGTCCGTCGGGGTCACGCGATCTTCTTCTGTTCGATGAAGTCCACCAGAGCGTTGACGGAGGCGAAGGCTTTCACGCCAACCTCCTCGTCCTGCACCTTGATACCGAACTCCTGCTCGAGTCCGAGCACCAGCTCGAGCGCGTCGATCGAGTCGAGGCCGAGGCCTTCGCCGAAGAGCGGCGCGTCGTCCTGGATCGTGGCCGGATCGATTTCGAGCTTCAACCGGCGCACGATCAGCTCCTTGACGCGCTGGGCAATTCCCGGGTTGGACATGGATTTCTCCTCCGCGATTATAGGCGAGCCCGCGCGAGCGTCACGCCATCCCGCCATCCACGCGCCAGACCTGCCCGGTCACGTAGGACGCCTGCTCGGACGCCAGGAAGGCGACGACGGCGGCGATCTCCCCGGGCGAGCCGAGGCGCCCCATCGGCACGCGGCCGACGAGCTCGGACATCTCCGCCTCTTTCAGGTGCGCGATGATCTCCGTCGCGACGAGACCCGGCGCGACGGCGTTGACGGTGATGCCGCGCTTGGCGAGCTCGAGCGCGACCGCCTTCGTCATCGCGATGAGCCCGCCTTTCGCGGCGGAGTAGTTCGCCTGCCCCGCATGCCCCGAGATCCCCGAGACCGAAACGACGTTCACGATGCGCCCCCACCCGCGGTGCAACATCGGCCGCAGGAAGGCCTTCGTCATCCGGAAGGCGCCCTTCAGGTCGGTGTCGAGGACGAAATCCCAGTCGTCCTCCTTCATGAACGGGAGGAGCGCGTCCTTGATCACACCGGCGTTGTTGACGAGGATGTCGGCGCCGCCGAACTCCTTCTCGACCCGCTCGGCGGCAGCCTTCACGGCGTCGGTCTGGCGCACGTCGGCGACAAGCGCGATCGCTTCCCCGCCCGCGGCGCGGATCTCTTCCGCCGTCTTCTCGGCCCGCGCAAGGTCCTGCCGGCAGGTCAGCACGACGCGCGTGCCGCCGGCCGCCAGAGCGCGCGCGATCGCCTGTCCGATCCCACGGCCGCCGCCCGTGACGACCGCCGTCCTGCGCCGCGCGCCCTTCTCCGAGCTCACGATCCGATGATATCCGCCAGGGCCGACTGCGCCGCGACCGTCCCGGCGGGGCGGCACGCGACGCTGCGATCGATCCAGCGAGCCATCTTGCAGAGCATCGCGCCGGGCCCGACCTCCAGAAGAACGCGATGGCCGTCGGCGATCACGCGCTCGACCGCCGTGTTCCAGAGGGTCGGGCGACAGAAACCCGACGCGAGGATCTCGCGGACGCTCTCCGCCGTTTCGGCCGGAACGCCGTCCGGACCGACGTACGGAATCCGCGGCGCACGGAACGAGGCGCAGGCGTCGATCACGGGCCGGATGGCCTTCGCCACGGGGCGCATGAGCTCGCTGTGGATCGGCCAGCTCATGGCGAGCGGCAGCACGTTCAGGGCGCGTCGCGCGAGCTCCGAGAGCGCTGCGGCCACGGCCTCGGCCTGGCCGGTCAGGACGAACTGGGTCGCCGCGTTCACGTTGCCGATCCACACGAGCCGGCCCTCCGAGCGGAGCCGCGCGCAGGCCTCGTCGACGGCCTCGCGGCGCGCGCCGACGACGGCGCCCATCGCGCCGCGGATTTCGAGGCGCTCGGTTTCCCGCCAGACGGCGACGAGCACGTCGAGCGCGTCGTCATAGGAAACGGCGCCGGCCGCGACCATCGCCGCGTAGTTGCCGAGGCTGTATCCGGCGGTCGCCCCGGCGGCGACACCGCTCGCCTCGAGACGACGCGCCGCGAGCGTCGAGACCAGGAACACTCCCGCCTGCGCCGCGAGGTTTTCGTGCAGCGCGGCCTCGGGGCCGGCCAGGAGGATCGACTCCAGATCGCGCCCACAGCGCTGCGACGTTCGCGCGACGAGCTCGCGGGCCGCGGCGTCGATCTCGAAGAAGTCCCGCCCCATCCCAACGGCCTCGGACAGCTGCCCGGGGAACAGGAAGGCCGGCGGCGGAGCGCTCACGCGGCGCGCAGCTCCGTGAGCGCCTCGCCGAGCGACACGCAGCGCTCCTGCTCGAGCCAGGCATCGAACCGCGCCGGCAGGCCGCGCCGGCCCGCGAAAATGGCGAGGCGCGTCATCGGCGGGAGACCCTCCATCGGGGGACTCTCGGAATCGAACTCCCAGGGGTGGAACGTGAAGACCGCCGGATGGCCGCGGTCGCGGTACTGCGCCTCCGCCGCCGCGAGCTTCGCGGGCGAAAGCGTCCGGAAGCCCCAGCTCCCGCCGGCCGGAACACGTCGGCCGAAGCCGCGGCCCGTCAGGGGCGGAATCTCGACGAGCGGCCCCGCGGCGGTCTCGACGCGATGCGGACCGAGCGGGTTGCCGACGCGGCCGAGCGGCGGCATCGACGTCATCGATGCGTCGGCGCGGAATCCTTCCGCCGCGAGAATCGCGAGCGCGGGATCCTCCGGCGACCGAATGGACCATTCCGCGGCGCGATGCAGCTCGGCGCGCACGCCCGCGGCCTTCTCGACGCGATCCGCCGCCCGCCGAAGGTCGGCGCGGAATTCCTCGGGCGTGAGCTCGTCGGCGCGGCGGTGCAGGTCGCCATGCAGGGCGATCTCGTGGCCGCGCCGCGCGGCCTCGCGTACGAGATCCGGATGACGCGCGGCGATCCACCCGAGCACGAAGATCGTGGCGCGGTGCGCCCCCCGGTCGAGCCGCTCGAGGACGTCGGCGAACGTGCGGTCGAATCGCGAGGGGAACGCGTCCCACCGTCGCGGGTCCGAGTAGTAGTCGTCCCCGCAGACGTGGAACCAGTCCTCCGCGTCGATCGTCAGGACGCGCGGGGCGCGCCCCGGCGTGCGGAGCGGCGTGACGAGAGGCGGCGACATGGATGCGGGATTCTAGCCGCCGGGGTGGTCTGACATAGCCATGGGCTGGTGCCCTAACGGCCATTTGCTCATTCTCTTCGCGACGCGTCGAGGACGCGCTTCAGGGAGCCCAGTGGAGGCCGAGGGCGTTCGCCAGGAACTTCGCGAGCTCGCCGCGCGTCACGTACTGGTTCGGGCAGAAATTGCCACCGCCGCACCCGCCCGTGATGCCGGAGGCCGCGAGCGCCTCGATCGCGCGGAAGTAGAGGTTCGACGTCGGCACGTCGCCGAACGTCGGCGTCGCCGGCGCGGGGCTGATCTGGAGCTGATAGTAGAGACGCACTGCGAAGAATGTCGCGAGCTCGCTGCCCGACGTGTACACGTCGACGTAGTACGAGTTGTTGAAGTTGTCGATCGTCACCGGCTGCGGGAGCGTCAGCGCAAAGCGGCCGCATCCGGGAACGTCGGTGTTGTCCGTCCCGACGGATTCGATGTCGGTGCACGGGCCGCCGACGGGGCAGGAAGAAAAGTAGAGAAGGATGCTGCCGGAGTTCGTATTGTCGCAGCCGTCGAGCTCGATCTTCTTGACGAGAGCGCCCGCCGGCAGCAGGACCGCGTGATTCAGAAAGCGGTGACCGCTGACGATGTACTGCCCGCCGGGCGCCACCGTCGAATACGTCCAGACCGTGGTCGAGTCGTTCGGCACGAATGCCGACGCCGGCAGGGCCAGAACGCTCATACCGGCCGTCCCGTAGGTGCGCGCCTCGGCGGCGGTCTCGGGCCGCCGGACGATCACCGGTGTCGCGCCGACGCCGCCCCGCGCGGCGGTCCCGGCCGGCGAGTCCTGTGCCGCGGCGGCGCCGGCTCCGGCGGCGAGAAACAGCGCGACGCAGGCGGCGCGGCGGACGATGCGAACGGGCATGACGACCTCCTCGAATCGAGTTTGCGGCGAGCTTACCGCGTCAATCGCACTCGAACACTTTGTAGTACACGGCTCCCCACGAAATGATCCAGGTATCGCGAAAGGGTCGGTAGTGCGAGCCCCCGCCGTAGATCGCGCGGACCGGGACGTGGGCGAAGCGCGTGAGGAACCGCGCCGACTTCAAGAGGATCTCCGTCTCGATGATGTAGCCGCGCGCGTTGAGGTCGAGGCGCCGCAGGAGGTCCGCCGCGACGACGCGATAGCCGGACTGCGCGTCCTCGACCTCGAGCCCCGTCATCCGCGTCAGGATCCGGCTGCCGATCTCGTTGGTGCGATAGCGGTATGCGGGGATCGCGTCGGGAGCGCCCATGCGAGAGCCGATCACGAAGTCTTCGCCGGCCGCCGCCGCCGCGAGAAGCCGCGGCAGGTCCGCGGGATCGTGCTGGCCGTCGGCGTCGAGAAACGCCACGTGCGTCGCGTCGGTGCCGAGGGCGCGCGCGAGCCCCGCCCGCACGGCGCCGCCCTTTCCGCGGTTCTCCGGAAGCCGCAGAACCGACGCGCCGGCGCGCTCGGCCTCCGCCGCCGTGTCGTCGGAGGACCCGTCGTCCACGACGAGGACGCGCGGCAGGCTCGCGAGAACCCCGCGGACGACCTCGCCCACCGTCGCCGCCGCCTGGTAGGCCGGAACGATCGCGATCGGAGCGAACCGGGCCGTCACGGCGCGCATCCTAACCGTCGCCTTCGCTTGCTCGCGAACCTGGCGGCCGCCTCCGGCAGCTCGAAATGGTTCGTTGCGGAGAACAGCGGCCGCCACCGGCTCACGGCTCGCCACCCTCGGCTCGCCGCTTGCCTGATTCGCTCGCTGCGCTCCGGCTCCCGCAACACGAGTCGGTTTGCTCGAACTTCGCAAACCTTGGTCGCGTTGCGGGCGAGACCATTTCTCGACGCTTCGGAGCGTCAAAGCGCCGCGGCGATTCGCAAGTGCCTTTCGATTCTTGGGCATGCGTTGACTCAGGGCGCGGCATGTGAAAAAGTCGCTCAACAGACGATGGCGATGGCAATGGCGGAAAGCTTTCTTCCCGTCCTGATCCTGCTCGGCCTCGCCGCGGGAATGGCGGCGACCATCCTGGCATTGAACGCGCTTCTCGGCCCGAGACTCCGGACCGCCCGGAAGCTCGAGACCTACGAGAGCGGCGTCCCGATCCTCGACTCCTCGCACAAGCGCGTCTCGATCAAGTTCTTCGTGATCGCGATGATCTTCATCCTTTTCGACGTCGAGATCGCGTTCCTCTACCCCTGGGCGCTCGTCTTCCGATCGATGGGCTGGCCCCTCTTCGTCGAGATGCTCGCCTTCCTCGCGGTGCTCGCCGCGGGCTATGCCTACATCTGGAAGAAGGGAGCCTTCGACTGGTGAGCCACACCCGCTACCGAGTCCAGGAAGCCGGCGCGCCGCGCCCCTTTCCGCCCGAGGCGACGGCGCGGATCGAAAAGATCCTGAAGCGCTACCCGACGAAACAGGCGGCGCTGCTGCCCGTTCTCTGGGTCGCTCAGGAAACCTGGGGCTGGATCTCGAAGGAGTCGGCCGAGGAGGTCGCGCGCCTGCTGGACCTGCCCGTGGCGCACGTGGACGGCGTCCTGACCTTCTACACGATGTACAACCTGCGGCCGGTCGGGAAGCACCTGCTGCAGTTCTGCACCTCGCTCTCCTGCCACCTCGCGGGCGCCGGGCGGCTCGTCGAGCGCTGCGAGAAGCGCCTCGGCATCGGCCTCGAGGAGACGACGGCGGACGGCAAGTTCACCCTGCTCGAGGTCGAGTGCATCGCGGGATGCGACCGCGCCCCGTCGATGATGATCAACGACGCCTACCACGAGCCGATGGACGAGAAGAGGCTCGACGACCTGCTCGATCGCCTCGCGAAGGAGGCCTGATGAGGACGCGCTGTCTGTTCCGGCCGGTTCGTAGGGGCGGCCCTCGCGGCCGCCCGTGGGCGGGGACGAGCCCCGCCCCGACGAGAACGGAGACCTAGATGGACCCGGTCCTGACGGCGCGGATCGCAAAACCCGGCTCGCACGGCATCGACGGCTACGTCGCCGACGGCGGGTACGGCGCGTGGAAGAAAGTCCTGGCGGAAGGCTGGACGCCCGAGCGTTTGACCGAGGAGGTCAAGAAGTCGGGGCTGCGCGGCCGCGGCGGCGCGGGATTCCCCGACGGGCGTGAAGTGGGGCTTCATCCCGAAGGACACGAAGGGCAAGCCCGTCTATCTCCTCTGCAACGCCGACGAATCGGAGCCGGGCACCTTCAAGGACCGGCTCCTGATGGAGAAGGACCCCCATCAGGTCGTCGAGGGCGTGATCCTCTCCGCCTATGCGATCAAGTGCCGAGACGCGTACATCTACATCCGCGGGGAGTTCTACGACGGCGCGCGGATCCTGGAGGCCGCCGTCGCGGAGGCGTACGCGAAGGGCTTCCTCGGCGAGAAGATCCTCGGCTCCTCCTACTCGCTCGACCTGACGATCCACCGCGGCGCCGGCGCCTACATCTGCGGCGAAGAGACGGGGTTGATCGAGAGCCTCGAGGGCAAGCGCGGCCAGCCGCGCATCAAGCCGCCCTTCCCCGCCGTGTCCGGCGTCTTCAGCGCTCCGACGATCGTCAACAACGTCGAGACGCTCGCCTGCGTCGTGCACATCGTCAACCGCGGCGCCGACTGGTTCGCGAAGATCGGACGCAACGAGAAGAACACCGGACCGAAGCTCTACTGCCTCTCCGGCCAGGTCAACCGGCCCGGGGTCTACGAAGCGCCGCTCGGGCTGCAGCTGAAGGACCTGATCTTCGGCGACGCGTACGGGCGTGGCATGAAGGACGGACGCAAGGTCAAGGCGGTCATTCCCGGCGGGGCGTCGGCCAACATGCTCACGGCGCCCGAGATCGAGGACTGCCCGCTCGACTTCGACGGAGTGGCCGCCAAGGGCTCGATGCTCGGATCCGCGGCAATCATCGTCATGAACGAGGACACGTGCATCGTGGACGCGGCGCGGAATCTGTCCAAGTTCTTCTCGCACGAATCGTGCGGGCAATGCACGCCGTGCCGCGAGGGCACGCCGTGGCTCCACAAGGTCCTCGATCGGATCGAGGAAGGCGCCGGGCGGCCCGAGGACATCGCTCTCCTCGAGCGGATCTGCAACCAGATGGCCAACGGCATGACGATCTGCGTGTTCGCCGACGCGGCGATCGCCGGACCGCTCTCCTCCGTGAAGAAGTTCGCCGACGAGTACCGCCACCACGTCGAGACCAAGCGCTGCCTCGTGGGCCCGCGCACGGAGGTCGCCGTCACCGCATGAGGACAAGCAAGCGGCCGCTCGACGCGGCCAAAGAGAATGAGGGTGGGGCCGTCACCGGCGGTTTCCTCTCCCATAAAACACCCGGAGTCGCCTGAGGTCATGAGTACCACTCCCCCGCCGGCGAAAGACACGTTCACGGTGATCTTCGACGGCAAGCCCATCGAGGTGCCGAAGAATCTCAACCTCATCGACGCCGCGAAGCTCGCCGGCGTCGAGATCCCGCACTTCTGCTATCACCCGCGCCTCTCCGTGGTCGGCCAGTGTCGGATGTGCCTCGTGGAGATCGACGGGATTCCCAAGATCCAGGCGGCCTGCACGACGCCGCTCAAGGACGGGCTCTCGGTGAAGACGACGACCGAGAAGGTGCGAAGCTCCCGCGCCGCGACGATGGAGTTCCTCCTCATCAATCATCCGCTCGACTGCCCGATCTGCGACCAGGCCGGAGAGTGCACGCTGCAGGACAACTCCTTCGGCTACGGCCAGCAGCTCTCGCAGTACGACGAATCGAAGCGCCAGTACCCGACCTTCGACCGCACGCCGATCGGCCCGAACGTCATCGCCGACATGACCCGCTGCATCCAGTGCACGCGATGCATCCGCTTCTGCCAGGAGATCGCCGGAACCTCCGAGCTGACGTTCCTCGACCGGGGCGGCCGGACGCTCGTCTGGACGCACGACGGCGGGCCGCTGGCCAACGAGTGGTCGGCCTGCGCGGCGGACGTCTGCCCCGTCGGCGCGCTGACCGTGCGGCAATTCCGCTTCCGCAGCCGCGTCTGGTATCTGCAGAAGACGCCGTCGGTCTGTCCGGGCTGCAACATCGGCTGCAACAACTCGATCGAGTCGCGCGAGAACGTCGTCTATCGGTTCCTGCCGCGGCTCAACCCCGACGTCAACGATTACTGGCTCTGCGACCACGGCCGCTTCCTGTCGGAGAGCCTGAATCTCCGCGACGTCTCGAAGGCGACTTCGCGCGAGGGCGGAGCGGTGAAGGACCTTCCGGTCCCGGCCGCCGTCGATCGCATCGCGGCCGAGATCCGCGGGGCGATCGACGCGAAGGGCGCCGCCTCCGTCTTCTTCCTCGGCTCCGCCCACCTTTCGAACGAGGAGAACTTCCTCCTGCGCAAGCTCGCCGACCACCTCGGCTGCCCCAACCGCGACGTCGTCGTGGACCGCGGCAAGCCGCGGAAGATCAAGTCGCAGAAGGGCTGGATCACGGGCGAGGAGGCCGCGCCGAACTTCCGCGGCGCGCGGGAGATGGGCCTGACGCCGGGCCGCGGAGGCTACGGGCTCGAGGCCGTCCTCTCCGGCAAGAGCGCGCCGGACGTCGTGATCGTGGCCGACGCGGGATTCGGGGAGGCGGCCGACGACGCCGCGGCCGTCGCGGCGATCCGCAAGGCGAAGTTCGTGGCGGCCGCGGCCCGCACGAGCAACGCCCTGACCCGCACCGCCGACGTCGTGCTCCCCGCCGCATCGCTCGCAGAGAAGGAAGGCACGTTCACGAACCTCCAGGGCCGGGCCCAGAAGTTCGAGCGCGCGTTCCTGCCGAAGCCGCCCGTGCGCGCGCATTGGGAGCTCCTGCTCCAGCTCGCCAGCGCGCTCGGCTGGGGCGATCCCGACTGGACGCCGGCGGATCTCCGCGCCCGGATCGCGAAAGAGGTGCCCGGTTACGGCGACCGGCCGGAGTCGGAGCTCGACGGCGGCCGCCTCCTCAAGAAGGGCGACTTCGCCTGGAACGGCGCGCTGTGACGCTCCTCGATTGGGTCATCCTCGTCGCGCGCGTGGCGCTGCCCGCGATGATCCTTCCGGCGATCGTGATTCCGCTCGTCTGGTACGAGCGCCGCATGGCCGCTTTCATCCAGGACCGTCCCGGACCGAACCGCGTCGGGCCCTTCGGGCTCCTCCAGAGCCCCGCCGACATCCTGAAGCTCTTCATGAAGGAGGAGGTCGTGCCGGCGCAGACCGATCGCTTCCTCTTCTACCTCGCGCCGGGCCTCGCGGTCTTCTCCGCGCTCTCGACGTTCGCGGTCATCCCCTACGGCGGGACGCTCTCGATCGGCGGAAAGGAGATTCCGCTCCTCGGCGCCGACATCTCGATCGGCGTCCTCTACGTCTTCGCGATGACGTCGCTCTCTGTGTACGCGCTCGTGCTCGCCGGCTGGTCGTCGAACAACAAGTTCTCCCTCATGGGCGGCATCCGCTCGAGCGCGCAGCTCATCTCGTACGAGCTCGCGATGACGACCGCGGCCGGCGGCGTGATCCTGTCCGCCAGCTCCTTCAAGCTCGCCGACATCATCGCCGCGCAGCAGGGCACCTGGCTCGGGTTCATCCCGCGCTGGAACGTATTTCCGCAGATCCTGGGGTTCCTGATCTTCTTCATCGCGACGTTCGCGGAGACGAACCGCCTGCCCTTCGACCTGCCGGAGGCCGAGGCGGAGCTCGTCGCCGGCTACCACACCGAGTACTCGGCGATGCACTTCGGGTCGTTCTTCCTCGCCGAGTACGTCAACGTCATCGTGTCCTCGGCGCTGACGGCGACCCTCTATCTCGGCGGGTGGTCGCTGCCGGGGTTCCAGCCGCACGGGATCCTCGGCGTGCTCCTCTCCCTGCTCGTCTTTGCGGCGAAGACGGGCTTCCTCGTCTCCGTCTTCATCTGGGTCCGCTGGACGCTGCCGCGGTTCCGCTACGACCAGCTGATGGGGCTGGGCTGGAAGGTCTTCCTGCCGCTCGCGCTCGTCAACCTCTTCTGGGTCGCGGCGCTCGAGATGTGGAAAGCGGCCCGCTAGCCATGGAACGGATCGTCTTCGACGCCGCCGCGGTCATCGCGGTCCTTTTCGCGGCGCTGATGGTCCTGAATCGGAATCCCGTCAAGAGCGTCCTCGCGCTCGTCGTCTCGTTTTTCTTCCTGGCGGTGACCTACGTTCTCCTCTTCGCGCCGTTCATCGCGGCGATCCAGGTCATCGTCTACGCGGGCGCGATCCTTGTGCTCTTCCTCTTCGTCCTGATGCTGCTCAACATCCGGCACGAGGACTCCGAAAAGGACCCGCGCCCGATTCAGCACATCCTGGGTGGCGGGGCGATCCTCATTTTCACGATCATCCTCGTGGCCCTCCTCTCGAAGCACGGGACGCCGCCCGGGCTCCCGCCGGCGTCGGAAGCCGCCGCGCCGCACATCGGAGACGTGGCCCGGGCCGTCTACTCGGACTACCTCCTGCCGTTCGAGGCGCTCTCCGTGCTCCTTCTCGCCGCGCTCGTCGGCGCGTTCGTGCTCGTCTCGAAGGAGAACCGGGCGTGATCGGCAAGATCCCTCTGGCGGACGTTCTCATCGCGTCCGCCGCGCTCTTTGCGGTCGGACTCGCGGGCGCGCTGCTCCGCCGCACCGCCATCGTGATCTTCCTGTCGATCGAGCTGATGATGAACGCGGCGAATCTCGCTCTCGCTCGGCTACGGCGCGGCGCTCGGCACGGTGGACGGGCAGATCGCCGTCTTCTTCGTCATCGCGATCGCGGCCGCGGAGGCCTCGGTCGGCCTCGCGATCTTCGTGGCTCTCTTCCGGCACACCGAGACGATCGACGTGAACAAGATCAACCTCCTGAAGTGGTGAGATGACCAGCGCGCTTCCGCTCTGGCTCATCCCGGCGCTGCCGCTCGCGGGCTTCCTCGCGTGCGGCCTTCTCGGCGCCCGGCTCGGCAAGCGGTTCGTGAGCGTCGTCGGCGTGGGGTCGGTGGGGCTGGCGACGCTCGCGGCATTCGCGCGCCTCCTCCCGTTCATCGCCGGCGACCACGCGCCGGCCATCGAGCGCGCCGCTTCCTGGATCGCGGCCGGCGACTTCCGCGCGGAGATCGCGTTCCGCCTCGACCCGCTGTCGGCGCTGATGCTCTCGTTCGTGACGTTCGTCGGCTTCCTCATCCACGTGTATTCGACCGGGTACATGCACCACGACGAGACGGATGCCGGATACGCGCGGTTCTTCGCGTACCTGAACCTCTTCATGTTCTCGATGCTGACGCTCGTGCTCGCCCAGAACTTCCTCCTGATGTTCGTGGGCTGGGAGGGCGTCGGCCTCTGCTCGTACCTGCTCATCGGCTACTACTACGAGCAGCCCTTCGCGCCGGCCGCGGGCAAGAAGGCCTTCGTCGTCAACCGCATCGGCGACTGGGGCTTCCTGCTGGGGATGTTCGGCCTCGTCGACGCAGTTCGGGACTCTCGATTACGACGGCGTCTTCCAGGCCGCGGCGAAGGACCCGTCGCGGTTCGCGCCGGCGTTGACGCTCATCGCGCTCTGCCTCTTCCTGGGAGCCGCCGGGAAGTCCGCTCAAGTTCCGCTGTACGTCTGGCTGCCCGACGCGATGGCCGGCCCGACGCCGGTCTCGGCCCTGATCCACGCCGCGACCATGGTGACCGCGGGCGTCTACATGGTCGCCCGCTGCAACGTGCTCTTCCGGCTCTCGCCGGACGCGATGCTCGTCGTCGCGATCATCGGCACGATCACGGCGATCTTCGCCGCCCTCATCGCGGTCGCGCAGAACGACATCAAGAAGGTGCTGGCCTACTCGACGGTCTCGCAGCTCGGCTACATGTTCCTCGCCTGCGGCGTCGGCGCCTTCGTGGCCGGCATGTTCCACGTCATGACGCATGCGTTCTTCAAAGCCTGCCTCTTCCTCGGGGCCGGCTCCGTCATGCACGCGATGTCGGGCGAGCTCGACATGCGCCGGATGGGCGGGCTGAAGGCCAAACTGCCGACGACGTACCGGACGTTCCTCGTTGCGGCGCTCGCGATCTGCGGGATTCCGCCGCTCGCGGGCTTCTTCTCGAAGGACGCGATCCTGGCCGGCGCGTTCGAGGCGGGCCAGCCCGTCCTCTGGGGAGTCGGCCTCCTCACCGCCGGCCTGACCGCGTTCTACATGTTCCGCATGGTCGCGCGGGTCTTCGCGGGGACCTTCCGCGGCACGCACGAGCAGGAGCACCACGTCCATGAGTCGCCGCCCTCGATGACGGTCCCGCTCGTCGTTCTCGCGGCGCTCTCGGCGGTCGGCGGATTCGTCGGACTGCCGGCGGTTTTCGGCGAGCACGCCAACCGGATCGAGGCCTTCCTCTCGCCCATCTTCCTGCCGCTGGCCGCGCACGAGTCGGCCGAGCACGCGCTGCCGCACGCGACCGAGTGGCTCCTGATGGCCGCGTCCGTCGCCGTGGCCGCCGGCGGCATCGCCCTCGCCTGGAAGTGGTACGCAAAGGAGTACGGCCGCGTGCCCGACCGGATCGCCGCCGGCTCCCCGGCCCTCTATGCCCTCGTCGCCGACAAGTTCCGTGTGGACGAGTTCTACGACGCCCTGATCGTCCGCCCCTTCGCCTGGATCGCGCGGATCTGCTGGAAGGTCATCGACGTGCTCGTCATCGATGGCGTCCTGAACGCCGGCGCCTTCCTCGTCGAGCTGGCGGGCGATCTCCTCCGCTTCCTGCAGACCGGAAACGTGCGCAACTACGCGCTGACGTTCCTCCTGGGTGTGGTCGCGCTGATGCTCATCGTGATGGGTGGTTTCTGATGGACCTGCTCCAGAGCCACCTGCTCACGACGGTCGTCTTCCTGCCGGCCGCGGGCGCCGTCCTCCTCGCCTTCTTCCCGGCGTCGGCCGCGAAAGCGGCGCGCAACCTCGCGCTCGCGATCGCGACGCTCGATTTCCTCGTCTCGATTCCGCTCTGGGCGCGGTTCGTCCCCGCCGCGGGCTTCCAGTTCGGGGAGAACGTTCCCTGGATCCCGGCCCTCGGAATCTCCTACGCCGTCGGTCTCGACGGCCTCTCGCTCCTGCTCGTGATGCTCACGACGCTGCTGACGCCGGTCGCGCTGCTCTTCTCTCTCTCGCCACGTCTCGAAGGGCGTGCGAGGCTTCTCGATCGCCTTCCTGCTGCTCGAGACCGGGATGCTCGGCAGCCTCGTGGCGCTCGACCTCGCGCTCTTCTACGTCTTCTGGGAAGTGATGCTCGTGCCGATGTACTTCATCATCGGCATCTGGGGCGGCACGCGCCGCATCTACGCCGCGATGAAGTTCTTTCTCTTCACGATGGCGGGAAGCCTCCTCATGTTCCTCGCGATCCTGTACCTCGCCGATCGCGCCATCACGCCGTCACCGGGATGTGGTCATTCGCACTCGAGGACCTCGCCACGCTCGACTTCGCGAGCGGCGTCCAGACGGTGCTGTTCCTGGCCTTCGCGCTGGCCTTCGCGATCAAGGTTCCGGTCTTCCCCCTCCACACGTGGCTCCCCGACGCGCATACCGAGGCGCCGACCGGCGGGCTCGATCATCCTCGCCGGCGTGCTGCTCAAGCTCGGCGTGTACGGCTATCTGCGCTTCGGCCTGACCCTCTTCCCCGAAGCGGCTCTGCGATTCGCGCCCTGGGTCGGCCTCCTCGGAGTCATCGGCGTCGTCTACGGCGCCCTCGTCGCGTTCCCGCAGAAGGACATGAAGCGGCTCGTCGCGTACTCGTCCGTGTCTCACCTCGGGCTCGTCGTGGTCGGGCGTGGCCGCCTTCACGACCGTCTCGCTCTCCGGCTCGATCCTCCAGATGATCAACCACGGCCTCTCGACCGGCGCGCTCTTCCTCCTCGTCGGCGTGCTCTATGAGCGCCGCCACACGCGGGAGATCGACGCCTACGGCGGCCTCGCGGGCATCGTCCCGGTCACGACGGCCCTCTTTCTCGTCGCGACGCTCTCCTCGATCGGCCTGCCGGGCCTGAACGGTTTCGTCGGCGAGTTCCTGATCCTGCTCGGGACCTGGACCTCCGCGCACCGCTGGTGGGCGGTGCTCGCCGCGACCGGAGTCATCCTCTCCGCGGTCTACATGCTGACGCTCGTTCAGCGCGTCTTCTGGAACCCGGTCGTGCACGAGGAGAACCGCAGCCTGCCCGAGATCCGCCCGAGCGAGCTCCTGGCGGCGGCCGTGCTCGTCGCCTGCATGATCTGGATCGGCGTTCGCCCGAACGACCTGCTGTCGCGCCTTTCGCCGACCGTCGAGGCGATCCGGAGCGGCGTTCTCGAGAAGACCTCCGCCGAGAACCGGAGCCGGGCGGAGGCCGCGCCGTGATCACTTTCGGCCCGGCCGAGCTCGCCGCGACCCTGCCCGAAATCACGCTCGCGGCGGCGGGCGCCCTGATCGTACTTCTCGAGGCGTTTGCTCCGCGGACGCGCCGCGCTTTTGCGACGCTCTCGCTCGCCGCCATCGTCCTGTCGCTGTACTTCGTCTCCCGCGCTCCGATCGGGGCGACCTTCGGCGGGCGGTTGGAGACCTCCTCGCTCACCCGCGTGGCGAGCCTCTTCATCGCCGCGACTGCCGCGGTCGCCATTCTCGCCGCCAAGCGGTATCTCGAGCGCGCGGGCGAGGAGCGCGGCGAGTTCTACGCCCTCCTCCTGTGGGGGCACCTCGGCGTCTCGCTCATGGTGCGCGGGATCGACCTGCTCGTGATCTTCATCGGTCTCGAGACGCTGTCGCTCGCTTTCTACGTCCTCGCGGCCATCTTCCGCGCCGTCCATGCGTCCTCCGAGGCCGGCCTCAAGTACTTCCTGACGGGCGCGTTCGGATCCGCCTTCACCCTGTACGGGATCGCGCTCCTGTTCGGGCGGAGCGGGAGCCTGCGGATCTCCTCCCTGTCGCAGGTCGGCCTCGGGAGCGATCCGATCGTCGTCTTCGCTCTGCTGCTTCTTCTCGCCGGGTTCGGCTTCAAGATGTCGCTCGCGCCGTTCCACGCCTGGGCTCCCGACGTTTACCAGGGGATGCCGACCCCGGCCGTGGCCTACCTCTCGGTCGCACCCAAGGGCGCCTCGCTCATCGTGCTGTACCGGGTGCTGACGGCCGTCTATCAGGGCGCGCTGCCGTCGCGCCTCCAGACGGGCGTCGCAGCGCTCGCGATCCTCTCGATGACACTCGGCAACGTCGTCGCGCTCGCGCAGCGCGACATCAAGCGGCTCCTCGCTTACTCCGGCATCGCGCACATGGGCTACATCACGATCACGCTCGCGGTCTTTGGCCGCGGAGCCTTCGCGGCGGCCATCGTCTATCTCTTCGCCTACCTCGTCTCGAACGCCGGCGCCTTCGCGTGCGTCTCCGTCCTCTACCGCGACGAGACGCGCCCCCATCCCGTGGGTCTCCTCGCCGGCGAAGGACGGCGCGCGCCGTTCGCGGCCGGAGTGCTCACGCTCTGCTTCTTCTCGCTCGCCGGCATCCCGGCGACCGCCGGCTTCATCGGCAAGTTCTTCGTCTTCGGCGCCGCCATCGACCGCGGGCTCTATGGCCTCGCCGTCATCGGCATCCTGAACAGCCTCGTGTCCATCGGCTACTATCTGCGGGTCGTCTACGTCCTCTACATGCGCGAACCGGTCGAGGCCGAGGGTCCGCCGCCGCTCGGGGCATCCGACGGCCTGGCGCTCGCCCTCTGCGCTGCCGGGATTCTTCTTCTCGGCGTCTTTCCGTCGGGCCTCTGGAGGCTCGCCCGGAGCGCCGCCGAGAGCCTTCCGTTCTTCGGCCCGTGAGAGCTTCCCCGCCCCGAAACTGAAACACCGGCGCACCGCGCCGCAAACCGTCGAAAAGGAGTAGCGAATGTCCGCGAAGCCAAAGCCCGCCTCCCGGCCGTCTGCCCGACCCGCGCCAGCAACCCACGCGGCGGCGGAGGACCTCAACCCGTTCCACTTCGCGCGGCTCCAGTTCGAGCGCGCCGCGGATCATCTGGGCCTCGACCCCGGCACGCGCGAGGTGCTCGGCAACCCCAAACGACAGCTCACCGTGTCGATCCCCGTCAAGATGGACGACGGCTCCGTCCGATGCTTCCAGGGCTACCGGGTCCAGCATTCGATCGCGCGCGGGCCGTCGAAGGGTGGGATTCGCTATCACCCGGGCGTCACGCTCGACGAAGTCAAGGCGCTCGCGATGTGGATGACCTGGAAGTGCGCGGTCGTCAACATCCCGTTCGGAGGCGCCAAGGGCGGCATCACCGTGGATCCGAAGGCCATCTCGCTCTCCGAGAACGAGCGGATGACGCGGCGCTTCACCTCCGAGATCTCCATCATCCTCGGTCCCGACCGCGACATCCCGGCGCCCGACGTCTATACGAACTCGCAGACGATGGCGTGGATGATGGACACCTTTTCCATGACGAAGGGCTACTCGACGCTCGGTGTCGTGACCGGCAAGCCCCTGGCCCTTGGCGGATCGGCCGGACGCAACGAGGCGACGGCGGAGGGCTGCTTCGTCGCCATCGAGGAGGCCGCCAAGCGAATGTCGCTGCCGCTCAAGGGCGCCACGGCCGCCGTGCAGGGCTTCGGCAACGCCGGATCGTTTGCGGCGAAGTTTCTGGACGAGGCGGGCGTGCGCGTCGTCGCCGTCTCCGACACGAAGGGAGCCATCTACGACAAGAAGGGTCTCTCGGTCCAGGACCTGTTCGCAACCAAGGAGAAGAAGGGCACCGTCACGGCTTTCAAGGGGGAACGCATCTCGAACGAGGACCTCCTCGAGCTGCCGGTGGACATCCTCGTGCCGGCTGCGCTGGAGGGCGTCATTACCCGGCGCAATGCCTCGCGCATCAAGGCGAAGATCGTCGCCGAGGCCGCCAATGGCCCGACGACGCCCGACGCCGACGACGTGCTCCACAACAAGGGCATCGTCGTCATCCCCGACATCCTCGCCAACGCCGGCGGCGTGACCGTCTCGTACTTCGAGTGGGTCCAGGACCTGTACTCGTTCTTCTGGGATCCCGACATGGTGCGCACCCAGCTCCAGCGCAACATCCGGCGCTCCTATGCCGACGTCGAGGCGACCGCGCGCGAGCACCACACCGATCTGCGGACCGGAGCGCTCATCCTCGCGGTGCATCGCGTCGAAGAGGCGACGCGGATCCGGGGGATCTTCCCGTAGAGCCAAGCGGACCTCGGACCACCCCGGCGAGCTGCTGGGACGAGGCGGACCGGCACGCGCCGTCGGAATACTTCTGGCTGGCGGACCCGACGGTCCGGTCCTGGGTGAACCGGCGGATCACGGGGGATCCTTCCGTCTGGCCGATCCCGTGGTTCCGCGCGCGCGCCGCCGCGCGGCTGCCCTTTGGCCGGGCGCTCAGCATCGGATGCGGGACGGGACCGCTGGAGCGCGACCTCGTGCGGAGCGGGATCACGGCGAAGGCCACCGGCGTGGACGTGACGCTCGCGCCGCTCGCGTTCGCGCGGCGCGCGGCCCGCGCGGAAGGAATGAGAGATCGCATCGCCTACGCGCAGGCCGAGGCGCGGTCGCTGCTCGAGCGCGAGAAACACTGGGACGCGGTTTTCTTCCACGGTTCCCTCCACCACTTCGAGGACGTGCCGGGGATCCTCGGTCGCGTGCGGTCGGCGCTGAAACCCGGCGGAACGCTCTATCTCGACGAGTACGTGGGCCGCTCTCGCGGCGACTGGAGGATGCGCCATCTCGTCCTGCCGAACCTCGCCTACCGGACGCTGCCGCGGGCGGCGCGCCGCACGCACATCGTGCGAAGTCCGGTGACCGGCGAGGACCCGACCGAGCAGATCGCCTCGGCCGACATCCTTCCCGCCGTCGAGCGGTTCTTCCGCGTGCTCGAGCGGCGCGACTATGGCGGGAATCTCATGCTGATCGCGTATCCCTGCCTGCAGCGTCCGGGTCCCGGCGGCGCCGACCCGGACGTCTTCTCCGCCGCCGTGCGGAGGCTCCTCCGCTGGGAGGACGCGTTCCTGCGCCATCCGGGACTCTCGGGCGAGGTTTCCGCCCATGTCGTCTTGTGGGCGGAGCCGCGGGAGCTTGAGTCTGTGGGCCGGGCCAACATGCGCCTGTCCGCCGAGACGAGTCGGCAGGCTCCCTAAGGCACCGTCACGAGAAACTCACCGCAACCCTTACCGTGACTCGTGGTGACGCAAGGCGTGTACGGACCGGGCGCCGTTGACGTCGGAACCGTGACCCACAGCTGCCTGCCCAGTAGGTTTCGGGCGACGAACAGACGGATCGCCGACCCGCCGGATTCGAAGGTCGCGCTCGGGCTAGGCGCGAAGTTATATCCTTTAATGAACCAGCCGTGTTCGTTGTAGGGATCCGGCTCAGCGCTCCTTACGACCGGCTTCATTGTCGAGTTCGAAGACGGAGACGGAGTCGGCGTTGGAGCGGGGGCCGTGACGGGGCCCGTGACCTCATTGCAACGGCTGCCCGTGGCGAACGTCACGATCACGAAGACTCCAAGTACGGACAGGACCTTGCGCATTCCGACCGCCCTTATGGACTTCAAGGAATTCACGGCGATCCCTCCTCTGCTTCGAGCGATCCTGAACCGCCGGCCCGCGCGATGTCCTTGTAGAATCCTTGGAGATTCCTCAAATGCGACTCGATCTGGGACCTGTGACGCTCGACACGGATCGCCACCAGGTGTTTCGCGGCAACAAACCGGTCCACGTCACGAAGAAGGCCTATCAGCTCCTCGAGCTGCTCTTGGAGAATCGCCCGCGAGCGCTCTCGAAGCAGGAGATTCAGAGCGCACTCTGGCCCAAGACCTTCGTGGCCGACACGAGCCTCACGAGCCTCGTCAATGAGATCCGAACGCTGCTCTCCGAGACCGCGCGGAAGCCGCGATTCATCCGCACCGTGCACGGCTACGGCTACGCCTTCGAGGGCACGGCTTCTCCTTCGCCGGCTTCCCGTTGCCGCCTGGTCTGGGGCGAACGAGAAGTACCGCTCGACGAGGGCGAGAACATTCTCGGACGCGACCTGGCCTCGCCCGGCTCCATCCAGGACACGTCCCTTTCTCGGCGCCACGCCCGAATCACCATCTCGGGCGACGCGGCGACGATCGAGGACCTTTCGAGCAAGAACGGGACTTTCGTGGATGAGAAGCGGGTGAAGGGACCAGTTCCTCTATCCGACGGCGATACGGTTCGGCTCGGTCTCGTCCGCCTCGTCTTCCGCGCGCCCGGGAGCTTCTCGACCACGACGAAGACCGTCCGGTAGAGCCGGGCGGGATTGACACGCCGCGGGCAGGGCCGGACACTGGCTCCACCGACCGGGGGGAGACAAGACGAGATCCGCCTGCATTCTTGCAGTCATCCTGCTGGCAGCCTGGCTTCGGGCGGCCGGTGCCGTCGGCCAGACCCCGTCACCGACGGGGAACGTCTACGGTACCGTGCTCGACACACAGGGAAATGCCGTGACCGGTGTGAGCGTGACACTCTCCGGACCCGGCGCCGCACAGGCAGCGAGCACCGACGCCAGAGGCGATTTTCACTTCCTGAACCTCTCGCCGGGCGAATACTCCGTCACGCTCGAACGGACGGGACTCGAGACGGCGCGCCGAAGCCTGACCGTCGTGTCGGGCAAGAACGCCGTCCTCTCGATCACGATGGCCGTCGCCGGGGCAACCGAGGCGATCACTGTTGGCGGCGAGACGGGCCTGGACAACCGCAAGATCCAGACAGGCGCGACGTACGGCGAGAAGGAGCTCGCGAGCATTCCCACGACCCGGGATCCCTGGGCCATCCTGCGGCAGGTTCCGGGGGTGTTGCTCGACGGGGTGAACGTCGGAGGCGGCATCCCGCCACCCCGGCCGATCTTCGTCGGCAAGGGCTCGCATCCGGATCAAAACAGCTACGAGCTCGACGGCGTCGCGATCAGCCTGGGCGGCATCTCTCCCCTCTTTTTCGACTTCGACTCGCTATCCGACATCGAGGTTGCGACCGGCGGCTCCGACCCTTCGCTCGCGACACCCGGCGTCACTCTCAGCGTCGTGACGAAGCGCGGGACCAACGAGCTCCAGGGCTCGGCCCGCGCGCTTTATACCCGCGACGTCGGTTGGGACTACGGAGTCGAGGCGGGCGGCCCGCTCTGGAAGGACCATCTCTGGCTCTGGGGCGCCGGCGCGCGAACCCCCTTCCTGGGCGAACCGGTCTTCTTGAAAAGCAACGAATCCTTCCAGAGCCAGACGACTTTCAAGGATTGGAACGCGAAACTCAACGTGGAGCTCGTCACGGCCAACACGCTCACCCTCGCCTTCACGAGCTTCGAGAGGTCCGTTCTGGGATGGCTCCCCGAGCCCGATCGCTCCCTGGAATCGAACTCGGACAATGCTCGCTCCGGGCAGTCCTACAAGATCGAGGATTCGCAAGTCTTCTCGCCGAGGCTCTTCGCCTCGTTCTATCTCTCGCACGTAGCGGGCAGATCGGCGACGGTTCCAAAAGGGGGCCTCGAGGAGCAGGCGGATTTCGATAAGGATTCCATCTGGCGCCACAGTTACATGACGCGGCGGCTCCTGGACGACAAACGCCAGGCCGGCATCAACGTCTCGTCCTTCTTCGACACCGGCGATCTGCGTCACGAGCTCAAGTTCGGCTTCGGCTACCGAAACGCCCACTTCGACTCGGCGACGAGCTGGCCCGGCGACCTGCTCATCGGGTACGAGCCATATGAAATTGCCGCGATCACACGCCCCGCCAGACCCAACGCGCGCGCGAACGCCTATGACGTCCTGTTGGGAGACACGATCCAGGCCGGCAGGCTCACGGTCAACATCGGCGCCCGGTTCGACTACCAGCAGGGGAAGAATCTGCCTTCCTCGGTTCCCCCCAATCCCGTTTTTCCGGAGCTCCTGCCAGCCGTGCAATACGGCGGCGATGCGGCCTATCCCATCACCTGGCGCCTGTTCCAGCCACGAGTCGGAGTCACCTATGCTCCGGGCGACAAGCGCACGTTGCTGCGCGCCTCCTACTCCCGGTTCTCCAACCAGCTGGACAGCACGACGGTCATTGCGGCCAATGCATTTCCCGAAATCGCAGAGCTCGACTACCTGTGGAACGACGCGAACGGGAATGGCCGCGTCGAACCGAACGAGATCGACTTCGCTTCCGGACTCCAGGGCTGGTCCGGTGTCAACCGGGACAATCCAGCCTCCCCCGTACCGGTGAATCAGATTTCGAAGGGCCTCAACGCGCCGACGACCGACGAAGTGATCCTTGGCGTCGAGCGGCAGATCTTCTCCGACCTCTCGGGCTCGGTCGCGTACACATACCGTATTTCCCGCAACCTCTTGTTCTCTCCTTTGGTCGGGACCACTCGCGAGAGCTACCAGTACTCCGGAAGCGTGACGGGGACCGCGACGGCGACCCCCGAAGACGGCGGGTTTGTCTTGAATTTCAGCGAGCCCTACTACGGGCTGACGACCTGTCCCGCTCCGTGCTCCGGCACGATGCTGGAGAACCGGCCGGATGCAACGGAGACCTATCGCGGCGTCGAGCTGCAGCTTCTCAAGTCCCTCTCGCACGGCTGGATGGCGCGTGTGTCTTTCGCTTACAACGACTGGCAACAGCAGATCGGTCCCGGCGCGATCGTCAATCCGAACAACGAGATCCCGGGCACCAACGCGACCGGGGCCGTCGTGGAGAGCGGCATCAACGCGAGCTGGCAATTCAACGTCAGCGGGATGGTCGAGCTCCCCTTCGGAATCGCCGCAGGCCTGAACCTCTTCGGGCGCCAGGGGTTCCCGATACTCTATGCCGTCGCCGTCATCAACGATCCTCCGTACTACCGGAGCCCCAGCCTTCAGATCGGCCCAGCCACACGCTATCGAACGCCGAACGTCTACGTCCTCGATCTGCAGCTGTCGAAGGTCTTTCGGATCGGACCCGCCGTCACCGTGATTCCCGAGTTCGACTGTTTCAACGTGCTCGACAGCCACACCGTGCTGCATCGCGACGGGTATGTCGGCTTCTACGACGCCGAGACGAAAGCCCTCGACTATAACGGCGGTTTCAACGCCGTTTTCGGGCCCCTCTCCGGCCAGACCTTCCGCGGCGGCGTTCGAATTTCGTTCTAGGGACCTCCCGCCGGTCTCTACTCGCCTCCGGTGGTGGTCTTGAAGACGGACGCCTCGGTGGAGGCATAGAGGATGTTCGGGTTGTCGAGATCGAGCGCGAGGCCGTTCACGCCTGCGAAATCGAGGCCGACACTGAACCAGGTCTCGCCTCCGTCCCTGCTCTTGAACACGCCGTCCCCGGTTCCGACGTACAGAACGTCGTGGTTTCTGGGGTGAATCTGCACGCTGGAGGTTCGCGAAATCAGTTCCTCGAACTTCAGGACGAACGAATCCCCTCCGTCGATGCTCTTGAACACGCCACTCTGGCCGGTCGCATAGACGATCGACGAATCGGTCGGGTCGACGGTCACCTGCGTGTTCGTCTCGGCCTCGACGTTGACCCAGCTCGCTCCGGCGTCCTGCGAGCGCCAGACGCCGAAATCGCCGGCGTGGAACAGGGTCCTGTGGTTGCGCGGATCGACCGCGATCCCTCGGCCGCTCAAGCCGAGGTACTCGCCGGCAGGGGCTCCGGGGGCGCGGTCGATGCGAGTGAACGTCTCCCCGAAGTCGGTGCTCTTCCAGATGCCGTCGTTGGCGCGAAAAGTCGAGACATAGATCGTGTGGTCGACCGGGTCGACCGTCACTCCGGCGACGTAGACCGTCGCCGAGCCGAAGAGCCGGCGCTGCCAATGCCTTCCGTGGTCCTCGGACTTGAAGAATCCGCTGCCCGTGAACGAGCCCGCGTACACCCGGCGGGGCTCTCGGGGATCGAAGGCGATCCCTCGGGGCGCGCGAGCCGACAGTCCGCGTCGGCCGCCGTCCTGCCAGGTTCGCCCGCCGTCCTCCGTGACGAGCAGGCCGCCGTCATTCGTACTGAAAAAGACGTGCTGGTCGTCCGACGGATCGATCGCGAGGGCGTGCCCGCTCTCACAGTTGCAGTCCTTCAATTGCTTCCAGCCCATCCTCCGCCATCCGTTCTGGCCCCGGGTGTCTCCGGCATTCGCCGGTTCCCCGAAGCGATGCGGATGACCTGCGCCCGGGTGCACGAACGCACCCTCGAAGCTCGTTGCGAGATAGACCGCGCCTTCACTGTCGACGCTCAAGCCCAGAGCGATTCCGTCCACGACGCCCGCGTTCCTCCAGGTCGCGCCGCCGTCCTCGCTGACCGATACACCATCGGTGGCCGTGCCCGCGTAGAGACGGCCGCCGCTGAGAGCGAGCGACAAGACGACGCCCTCTCTCGGCGAGCCGACTCGCGCGAAAGTGGCGCCGGCGTCCGTGCTCTTGTAGACGCCGCTGCCGTTGGAGCCGGCATAGACCACGTTGCTGTCGGCAGGATCCACGATGATCTGCCACACGGTCGTGTCGATCCCGAGCGGGGTCCAGGTGGCGGCTTCGTCGACCGACTTGAACCCGCCTTCGCCCGCGGTGCCCGCATAGAGGACGCTCGGATTGTTCGGGTCGACCGTTATGTAGAAGACCGTGGGATCCACCATGCCCGTCATGGCCGGGTTCCACGTGTCACCGCCGTCGATCGTCTTTTCGAGAAAACCGTTGCCGCCCGAATAGACGATGTTCGGATTCGTCGGATCGATCGCCATGGCCATGGCGGCCGGGAACTCGTTCGTGGGGTTCCAGGTTTTCGCGCCGTCGGTCGTCTTGAACGTTCCGAAATCCGAGCCGAGGTACACGATGCTCGGATCGTTGGGATCCATCGCCATGGAGGTCACCCCGACGCCCTCGATCCCGTTGCTCGCCGGGAGAAACGTGACGCCTCCGTCCGTGCTCTTGAGGGCTCCCCCGAAGCTGCCGATGTAGACCGTGTGCGACGGCGCATGCGCGGCGATCAATGCCTCGATGGGCGCCGGGGCGGGGCCGACCGGCTTCCAGCCCCCGGCCTTGATGCGTGCACGGCTTTCGACCTGAGCGATCGCCGCCACGGACCAAAACAAGCCTGCGACGGCCAATGCGAGGCCGATCCGCGGAATCGAGCGACGCGACCAATCTGCGAGTCTGCGAGATTTCATGAGACACCCTCCTCTTTCGGACAGCACGATGGTGGTCCGGCGGCCGGCCTGAGGTCCTTGTCGATTCCTCGGACATTCCTCAGATCTGCTAGCTCGAGCCGCGACGGAAGCGCGGCTGCCTGAGCCGCCTGAGGGACGAAAATCTAGCCGGGCTAGAATCCCGTGAAGGCCATTCGATGACACTTCCACCGGGGTCGAGGCTCGGCGCCTATGAAATCCTCGCTCCGCTCGGGTCCGGCGGGATGGGCGAGGTCTACCGGGCTCGAGACACGCGACTCCACCGAGAGCTCGCCATCAAGGTCCTGCCGGCGTCGGTTGCCAGGGATCCCGAATTCCTCGCCCGCTTCCAGTCCGAGGCTCGCGCGGCTTCCGCGTTGAACCATCCCAACATCATCACCATCCATGACATTGGCTCGGCCGACGGCGTCTCCTTCATTCTCATGGAGCTCGTCGTCGGAAAAACCGTCCGTCAATTGCTCGACGCCGGGCCGCCGCCCCTCAAGAAAACCTTGCAGATCGCCGCCCAGGCGGCCGACGGACTGGCCGCCGCGCACGCCAGGGGCATCGTCCACCGCGACTTGAAGCCCGAGAACCTGATGGTCTCCCGGGACAGCGTGGTCAAGATCCTCGACTTCGGCCTCGCCAAGACGACGCCTCTTCGCTCCGTGCCGGGAGAAACGACCGGATCGTACGAAGCCGTCCCGACGCAACCCGGCAGTGTGCTCGGCACTGTCGGATACATGTCTCCCGAGCAGGCCTCCGGCCGATCGGTGGACTTTCGGTCCGACCAGTTCTCCTTCGGCACGATCCTCCACGAGATGGTCACGGGCAAGCGGGTGTGGAAGAGAGACTCCGCGGCCGAGACGCTGACGGCAATCATTCGGGAGGACCCCGATCCGCTCGCAACCGCCGCCCCGGGCACACCCGCTGCCATGCGTTGGATCGTAGACCGATGCCTTGCCAAGGACCCCGAGGAGCGCTATGCCTCGACCCGTGATCTCGCCCGCGATCTGACAACTGTCAAGGACCATCTCGGCGAGGTGAGCGGAGCGAGCTCTCGAGCCCCGGGCCGCGAAGGCCTCGCAGCGGTATCCCGCAGGAGGCGCTTCTTTCTCCTTGGCGCTCTCGGCCTCGCGGCATTGGGGGCGAGCATTCTGCTGGCGTCTCTGCTTCGGAAGCCGGCGCTGCCGAATTGGGTCCAGATCGGATTTCGTCGCGGCATCGTCTGGTCCGGCCGCTTCGCTCCCGATGGCCAGACGATCGTCTACAGTGCGGCCTGGGAAGGCGATCCCGCACGGCTCTTCTCGACCCGGCCGCCGTCGACCGAGACACGAACGCTCGACCTGCCGCCCGGGAAGCTCCTGGCGATTTCGCGAACGAGCGAGCTCGCCTTTCTCCGGGACTCTCCCTTTGTCACGTTCTTCGTTCAGCCGGGCACGCTCGTGAGGGCCGGGCTCGAAGGGGGCGTCGGACGGGACATCCTCGAGAACGTGCAGGCGGCGGATTGGTCTCCCGACGGGACGCAACTCGCCGTCGCCCGCGAGATCGAGGGAAAAGTCAGACTCGAATACCCCATCGGGAAGAAGCTTTACGAGACCGACCGGCCGATCAGCAACCTCCGGATATCCCGGGACGGTGCCTGGATCGCCTTCTGCGAAGGGGGCGGCGAGATGTCCGTGGAGGCGGTGCGCGTTTCCGATGGCCTCCGACGAGTCCTGTCCGAAGGTTGGTTCACGAGCGCCGTCGGCCTTGCGTGGTCCGCCGACGGCCGCGAGATCTGGTTTACGCCGCAGAAGCAGGTTCGGGACAGCAGTCCCCCACTCCTGGCGGTGACCCTGTCGGGAAAGCTGAGAGAGGTCGTTCGGGGACCCGGGCAGTTGCGTCTCTTCGACATTGCCCCCGATGGCCGCCTGCTCCTCGCCCGCTGGGACCTCCACCTCGGTCTTCGCGGATCGTCTCCATCCACCGGTCAGGAGCGCGAGCTCGCCGCCACCGATGACAGTCTCCTCTCCGACCTCTCGAGTGACGGACGCGGAGTGCTCTTCTACGACCGCAACGCGCTCTTCCTTCGGGCGACGGACGGCTCGCCGCCCTTGCGGCTGGGCGAAGGCAACAGCTGGGCTCGTTTGTCTCCCGACAAGAAGTGGGTCCTAGCCATTTCGGCGGAGGGGCCCGTGCTCGTGCCCGTCGGCGCCGGGGAAGTGCGCCGGATTGGAACGACCGAGTGCGACGGAGCGGAATGGTTCCCCGACGGAGAGCGAGTCCTCTGCGAGATTTCCAATCCGACGGGAAGATTTCGTCTGGTCGCCCTCGAGTTGCCATCCGGAAGAGCGACCGAGATCCCGATTGCCGACGATGCCGCGGCAGACCTCGATCACGGCGGACCGGTCTCCCCCGACGGCTCGTTTCTCATCGGAGGCGGCCGCACCGGGGATACCTGGATCGTGCCGCTCGCGGGAGGTCCGTCTCGCCGGATCGCAGGCTCGGCCTCGCCGACCCGATCGGATGGACTGCGGACGGGCGGCAGCTCTTCGTCCAGCGCGAAGGTGAGGTTCCCGAAAGGATACAGAAACTCGATCTCGCCACCGGGACTGTCGTGCCCTGGAAGGAGCTCACCCTGGAGGATCTGGCGGGCGTCGTCCGGATTGATCCGGTGAGAGTCGCGCCCGACGGGCGCTCCTGGGCGTATAGCTACATCCGCGTGCTCTCCAACCTCTACGTCGTTGAGGGACTGAGGTAAAGCGCGAACCCTTCGTCGAATCCCTCTCTTCGATCGCGTCCCCGGGAGGCCTTACCCTGTCTGTCGGATGAGCACCGCTCGCACGGGCGAGGAGTCGAGCAGCTCGAACGCGAGCGGAACGGCGACGAGGCCGTAGTCACCCGGCTCGACGTGGGCGAGGTGCAGCCCCTCGAGGAGCGCCACGCCCCGCGACAGGAGCGCCCGATGCACGGGCATGTCGTCGGCGTCGGAGGGATCGATCGAAGCGGCATCGGTGCCGACCAGGATCGCGCCCTTCTCGATCAGCCGCATCGCCGCGAGCGGCGAAAGAAAGACCTTGCCCTTCGTCCGGAAGAGCACCCGCGGAACGCCGATCGCCCGCGGCGGAAGGCTGTCGGGGCCGATCTCTCCCTCTCCGGAGAGCTCCACGACGCGCGCCGGTCCGAGGTAGGGATGGAGCGACATCGCGCCGATCGCCTTTCCGCCCGGCAGCACGTGGGACGGCGCGTCCGCGTGCGTCCCGAGGTGGGACGACATCGAGAACGCCGTCGACTCGTACGGGTCGCCGCCCGCGAGGCTCGAGGTCGTCCGGAAGCTGAACCCGACGTCGCCGGGCCACGGCTTCGTCGCGTCGCCGATCGGCCGCGAGATGTCGAGGATCTCGAGCGCTCCGCCCGGCCGCGAGGCGCTCTTGCCTACCGCATCCTTCGGACGGTCTTCTTCTCGGCGTACCGTTCGGCGACGTGCGGGTCGTGTCCGCGATGTCGCGGATTGAGCGGCACGTCGCGATACTCGGCGTCGCATCGGTAACAGATCGTAACCGGTCGCACCCAGGCGGCGACGATCCAATCCACGAGCACCGTCGAGAGCAGCACGGGCGTGAACCAGATCCAGCCGTACTTCCAGCCGATGAAGAGCGCGATCGCCAGCGACGCCGCCAGGAACAGGCAGCCCAGGCGCTGGTCCACGTCCTTCTGCAGAAAGAATGCCCGGTTGCCGCAGAAGGCGCAGCGCTCGACGCCGCCGGTACCTGCGGCCTCCGGCATCCGAGCGGAGTAGGCTTTTCCGCACTTCGCACAGGTGAAATCGCCCGACTCGCCGCCCGAGAACTCGCGTGAGGTCAGGCAGTCCGGGCAGTAGTACCGCGCGCGCACGGCGGGCCGCTACGCCGGAAAACCCGTGGCGACGGTCAGGTACGACGAGAGGAGCTCGCCGATCAGGACGAACACCAGCGCGACGTACAGAAGCCCCGTGGCCGCCTGGTTCGAGCGCATGTCGGCCGTCCTCCAGATGAACCACGACAGGGCGAGCGGACCCACGATGCCCCAGGTCACGCGGAAGAGGAAGAAGAGCGCGTCGCGCTCGAGCGACAGAAGCGACGCCAGGCCGTCCGGCGACGTGCCGGACGCGACAGCCGCGGCGAGCAGCGCCGTGCGCGCGACCGCGAGCGCGGCGAAGAGCACCGCACCGCGCGCAAGCAGCGTGAACGGAAGCGACCGCGAGACCAGATACCAGTGGCCGAGGTTCATCGTCAGGAGCACCGCCCCGAAGAGGAGACCCCCGAGGAACGCCCCGGCGACCGTCCAGGCGTCGCCGTGCGGCCGGGGCGCGGCGAGGGCGACGGCAGCGAGTGCCATCCCGGCGAGAATCGCCGTGGCCGCGAGGAGCGGCCGGCCCCATGTGGCGCGATCCGCCTGCGCGAGAGCCGTATAGAGGAGCGCGGTCCCCGCCGCGGTCCCGCCGGCGGCCGCCGGATATCCCGGCGGATGCGTCAACCAGGCGCCGCCGACAAACGCCGCGACGAGGGCGCCGTGGAGCGCGAAGAATCCCTTGCCAAGGGTTTTGACCGGGAAGAAGAGAAGCAGAAGCGCCGTTCCCGCTCCCGCTTCGAGCAGAAAGAGACCGAGCCCTCCGATCGCCATGAGGCGCGGATCTTAGCAGCGGAAGCGGCGTCTATCGGCCGGAGAGCGCGACGACCCGCGCGGCGATCGGGTCCACGTGCTCGACCAACCCGTGATCGCCATCCGGGATCTCGACGAAGCGCGAACCCGGCACGAGCCGACGCGACCCTTCCCACCGGTCCCAGACCGCGCGCACGCCGTCGAACGGCACGCTCTCGTCGCGCCGGCCCATGAAGACGACGGTCGGCACCCGCGGCGCCTCGCGCTCGACGTCCAGGGAGACCATCTCGTCGAAGAAGCGTCGGTGAATCGCGCGCTCGGACTCCGAACCGTGATGGAAGAAGGTCACCGGATCGCCCGCCGGCAGCTTCTCGGTCCAGCGCTTCCCGAAGCCGAGCGCCGGAGCCACCAGGACGAGCGGAGCGAAGAGCGCCTCCTTCTCGACGGCGAGCGCGACGAGCGCCCCGAGCGAGCTTCCGACCACCACCGCCGGCATGTGCCGTTTGACCTCCCAGGCCGCGAGCTGCGCCATGGACTTGAAGTCCAGTCTCTCGAACGAGGGAATGTTGAGGTCCGGCGCCACGACGCGCAGGCCCTGCGGCTCGAGGCGCTCGCGCAGCGCCGTCACCTTCCGGCCCGCCGGCGACGACGCGAACCCGTGAAGATAAAGGACGTTCTTCAGAGCCGCACCCTCCGGCCGCCATTAGAACCCGCACCGGCCCGCTTGGTAAACTCGCCCCGCCTTCTCGAGGACTGCAATGAATCCGACTCCGACGCGCCGCACCGTGACGAAACTTCTGCTCGCGGCTCCCGCCGCCCTGGCGGCCGCTTCGGCCGCCTGCACGAGCACCTCCGGATCGGGCGGAACTTCCGATCGCCTCCCGCCCGCCGAGCGCAAGCATCGCGACGACGTCTCGCGCTCCGTCGCGGAGCTCCAGAAGAACGTCGCGGCCCTCTCGCAGCTCGAATTGCCCGCCGGCAGCGAGCCGGCGATTCATTTCTCTCCCCTGCTGATCCGCAAGTGACGCCCGAGGAAGCGCTCTCCGCCGACGTCTCCGACGTCGCGCCGCTGATCGAGAAGCGCAAGCTCTCGCCGGTCGCGCTCGCCGAAGCGGCGCTCGCGCGGCTCGAGAGCGTCGGCAAAGCCCTCAACGCCGTCGCCAACCTGACGCGCGACCGCGCGCTCGCGGAAGCGCGCGCCGTCGAGAAAGACCTCGCGGCGGGCAAGAAGCGGGGGCCGCTCCAGGGCATTCCCTACGGCGTCAAGGATCTCTTCTCCGCGAAGGGCGCGCCCACGACCTGGGGCGCCGCGATGTTCGAGGACCGAACCATCGACGAGGACGCGACGGTCGTGCGGCGGCTGCACGAGGCCGGAGCGGTGCTCGTCGCCAAGCTCTCGATGATCGAGTTCGCCGGCGCCTTCGGCTACGACAGCGCGGCGACTTCGGCGACCGGCCCGGCGAAGAATCCCTGGGACCCGACGCGCTGGACCTGCGGCTCGTCGTCCGGCTCCGCGGCCGCCGTCGCCGCCGGGCTCGTCGGTTTCGCGATCGCGTCGGAGACCTGGGGCTCGATCGTCTGCCCGTCCGCTTTCTGCGGCGTGTCGGGCCTGCGCCCGACCTACGGACGCGTGCCGCGGACGGGCGCCATGGCTCTCTCGTGGACGATGGACAAGCTCGGACCGATGGCGCGCTCGGCGGAGGACTGCCAGCTCGTGCTCGGAGCGATCGCCGGCCCCGACGCGGACGATCTCTCGGCGCTCCTGGCGCCGGCCGACCTGAAGGTCTCCGCCTTCGCGCGCGACTACCGCGTCGGCGTCGTGCGCGTGGAAGGGCCCGTCTGGCAGGACGAGGAGGCGCACGCGGCCTTCGAGGACGCTCTCCGGCTGCTCGCGCGGCTCGGCTGCCGCATCGAGGAAGCGAAGCTGCCGGAGCTCCCCTTCGAGCAGGTGGCGCAGATCATCCTCGCGTGCGAGCAGGTCGCGGCCTTCCGGCCCCTGCTCTCCGATCCGAAGCTCGACGCGGCGCTGAGAGAAAGGGGCCGAACAGCGGAGGAAGCCTCGAAAGCGGTCTCCGGCGCCGACTACGTGCGGGCGATGCAGGCTCGGCGCCTGATGCAGAAGGCGCTCGACGGCATCTTCGAGAAGTACGACGTCCTGATCGCGCCCGGCGTCTCCTTCGTCGCGACGCCGCTCGACGCGAAACTCGAGCAGGCGTTCTCGGGGCCCGATCCGCTCGGCGCCGCCGGCAACCTGGCGGGGCTGCCTGCGGTGACCATCCCGTGCGGCTTCACGAGGGGCAATCTCCCCGTCGGCATGCAGATCGTCGGTCGGCCGCTCGAGGAGCGTCGGATCCTGGCCCTGGCGCGCCTCTACCAGCAGAGGACCGACTGGCACGACAAACGCCCGCCGGCCGCGGGCGCCCCGCCGCCGCCGAAGTCCTCCGGCTAAACCCTTTCGTTACCGCGATTCGGCCGCCGGACAGGATTGTCCGATCCTTCGTCACATTCTTCCTTCGGGAGGGCCGGCCGATCCTGCTATAATCCCTTGGAAAATCAAGGGTTCCGTAAAAACTGTGCGATGAGTGCGCCAATGCCTCGGGATGAGACTGCACGTCTGGAAGCGCTGCGCCGCTACCAGATTCTGGACACTTCTTCGGAACAGGCCTTCGACGACCTCGCGCTCCTTGCGTCGCGCATCTGCGGCGCCCCGATGGCCGCGGTGAGCCTCATCGACGAGACCCGCCAGTGGTTCAAGGCGCGCGTCGGCCTCGAATATCCCGAGACGCCACGCGCCATCGCTTTCTGCGCGCACACGATCCAGCAGAAGACGCCGCTCGTCATCCCGAACCCCGCCAAGGACGACCGCTTCCGCGAGAGCCCTCTGGTCAAGGCGAAAGACGGCGTCCGCTTCTACGCCGGAGTCCCGATCATCACCCCCGACGGCCACGCGATCGGGACGATCTCCGTCATGGACCGGAAGTCCCGCACCCTCGAGCCGCAGCAGCTCCAGGCGCTCGAGGCGCTGGCCCGGCAGGCCGAGAAGCAGCTCGAGGTGCGCACCTACATCGATCGCCTCGCGCGCACCATCGAGGAGCGCGAAGCGGTCGAGCGGCAGCTGCGCGACGTCAACCACTTCACTTCGGCGATTATCGAGGGCGCTGGCGAGGGGATCGTCGTCTACGACCGCTCTTTCCGCTACGTGGTCTGGAACCGCTTCATGGAAGAGCTGACCGGCATGCCCGCCCGGCACGTGCTCGGCCACAGCGCGCTCCAGCTCTTCCCCCACTTCCGCGACCAGGGTATCGCTCCGCTGCTCGACAAGGCGCTCGCCGGCGAGAAGGTCACGTCGCACAGCTACCGGTTCCAGATCCCGCAGACCGGCAAGAGCGGATTCGTCAGCGCCACCTACGGCCCGAACCGCGACGCCGCCGGCGCCATCACGGGCGTCATCGGGGTCGTGCGCGACGTCACCCAGGAGAAGCGCTCCAAGGAGGCCCTGACTGCCGCCGAGGCGAAGTTCCGGGGCCTCGTCGAGCAGTCCCTCGTCGGCATCTACGTGATCCAGGACGGCCGGTATCAATACGTCAATCCCAAGCTCGCCGAGATCTTCGGCTACACGGCCGAAGAGATGCTCGCGATGGACTCCGTCATGTCCCTCGTGTCCGAGGAGGACCGGAGCGCCGTGCAGGAGAACATCCGCCGCCGGCTGGCCGGGGAGGCGCAGACCGTGCGGTATAGCTTCCGCGCGCTGCGCAAGGACGGCCAGGAGATCGAGCTGGAGGTGCATGGGGCGGGCACGGAATTCCAGGGCAAGCCCGCGATCATCGGCACGCTGCTCGACATCACGGACCGCAAGCGTGCCGAGGCGCAGATCGTCTATCACGCGTATCACGACCCGCTGACCGAGCTCCCCAACCGCATGCTCTTCATGGAGCGGCTGCGGCTTCAGCTCGCCCAGGCGCGGCGTCAGAGCCGCAAGCTCTCCATCGTCTATTTCGACCTCGACCACTTCAAGTTCGTCAACGACACGCTCGGCCACAGCGTCGGCGACGAGTTCCTGCAGACCGTCGCGACGCGGCTCAAGGGGCTCGTGCGGGAGATGGACACGGTCGCCCGCGTCGGCGGCGATGAGTTCGTCATCCTGATCCCGGACGTTTCGCGGGCCGAGGACATCAGCATCGTCGCGCAGAAGCTCCTCAACTCCGTGTCGCGGCCGCTCCAGGTCGAGGGCCGCGCGCTCAACATCACCGCCTCGATCGGCGTCGCGACGTTCCCGGCGGATGGCGAGGACGCCGAGACGCTGCTCCGCAACGCCGACACGGCCATGTACCGGGCGAAGGAGCTCGGCCGGAACAACTTCCAGCTCTGCACGCCCGAGCTGACGTCCAAGGCCGTCGAGCGCCTCTCGATCCAGAACGGACTGCGCCTCGCCCTGGACCGCGACGAGCTCGTCCTGCATTACCAGCCGGTCGTGAGCCTGACCTCCGGCCGCATCGTCGGACTGGAAGCGCTCGTGCGCTGGCAGCATGCGGAAAAAGGCCTGATCATGCCGGGCGCCTTCATCTCCGTCGCCGAGGAGACGGGACTCATCCTGCCCCTCGGCGAATGGGTGCTCGGGACGGCCGCGAAGCAATTGAAGCACTGGCAGAACGCGGGGTTGCCGGAGCTCCGCATGGCCGTCAACGTCTCGGCCCGCCAGTTCCGCGAGACGAGCCTCGTCCGGACGATCGAAAAAGCGCTCGGCGACTCCGAGGTCCAGCCGCACTTCCTCGAGATCGAGATCACGGAGTCGATCGCCATGGAAAGCGCCGAAGTCGTCGTCGCGAACCTGGAGTCCCTGCGCAATATGGCCGTCGGCATCTCCATCGACGACTTCGGGACCGGATACTCGTCGCTCACGTACCTGAAGCGCTATCCGATCAACTCGCTGAAGATCGACCGATCCTTCGTGACCGACGTCGCCACCAACCCCGCCGACGCCGGCATCGTGCGCGCCGTCGTCGAGATGGCCCATGGCATGAAGCTGAACGTCATCGCCGAGGGCGTCGAGACCAAGGACCAGTTCGCCCACCTGCAGAAGTACGGCTGCGACGAGATGCAGGGCTACTGGTTCAGCAAGCCGCTGCCCGTCGAAGCCATCAGCAAGCTCCTCGCCGAAGAAAAGAAACTCTGGACGCCGCAGGCGTAGGCCGCGGCGCGGCGGGGATCACCGCAGCCCGCCAAGAATACTGATCGATTCGTAGCTCTCGAGAAAGCGGCGCCGTCAGGGCTGGCGGCCGGTCAGGACTCGCGTCTTCGACTTGCGCTTCGCCGCCGGCGCGATCGATCGGCTTTCGAGGACCTCCAGATCGAAGACCCCTCCGTCGGTGGAGACGTAGAGCTGCTGCGCGCCGGCGTCGCCGACGAGCTGTTGCGGGTAATGCCCCGCGAGACCTCCGGCCAGGACCGTCCAGTGATCGCCGCCGTCGACCGACTCGTAGACCGACGCTCCGGACGCCGTCCCGGCCGCGGCATAGAGATGGCCGGTTCCCGCGGAACCGAAGAGAAACGACGTGGCGTGCATGGGCAAGCCGTTCAGCCGCTTCCAGAAATTGCCGGCGTCGCCCGTGAGATACGCGCCGCCGCAGGGGCTCGATCCCGATTGAAAGAAGCCGACGAGGATCGACCGGTTGTCGGCCGGATCGAGCGTCAGAGCCGACACGAGCGGGCAGGAGCCGTCGATCGTCTTCGAGATGCGGCCCCATGTCGCGCCGCCGTCCACGGTGTCGAAGAGGCCGGCGTCGGTGCCCGCATAGAGCACGTTCGCGCGCGTCGGATCGGCCACGAATGCCGTCACGAACGAGCCCGTCCCGAGCGGAAGGGTGTCGAAGCTTGCGCCGCCGTCCCGACTGCGAAAGACCGCCGCGACGCAGTCGCCCGGGAGGCAGCCCGTCGGCCCGCACATGCACGAAGCCCCGGCCACATAGAGCGCGCCGGGGTCCGCGGCCGAGAACGCGAGGGAACCGCTGCTCCGGCCGAAAGAGGCGACCGGGTTCCAAGTCGAACCGCCGTCCAGGCTCTTCTGCAGATCGCCGGAGCTGACGAAGGCGTAGATCGTCGCGGGCGTCGACGGGTCGGCCGCGAGAGAGAGCACCCAGCTGTTCGATGGCGTCTGCATCAGGGACTGCCAGGACGATCCGCGGCCCGTGCCGCGATAGATCTCCCCCTTGACGAGGCCGGTCGAGGCGTCGAACACCGAGGCGTAGAGGCGGGTCGGATCCGACGGGTCGAGGGCGATCGCGCTGATCAGCGCCGGCGCGGGGCCGGCCGTCGTCCAGAGACCCGAGCCCGCGAGCGCGCTCGCCGCGACCGAGAGGAGCCCGCCGGCGAACAGCAGCCACAGCAGCCACCCCCCCAACCGGCGACCCGCGGAGAGCATCCGCGACGAATGTACGGGCTTCGCCGCGAACTGTCCAGCGAAAACCCGAAGGGCGAGGCCCGGGCCTCCGTCAGAGCGAGAGCTTGAAGGTCTTCGAGAGGAAGGCGGCCATCTGGCCGCGCGTGACGGCGGTGCTCGGGCAGTACTTGCCTCCGCCGCATCCCGACGTCACGCCTTCGCGCGCGAGCTGCTCGATCCATTTCGCGAAGGGATCGTTCGCCGGAACGTCGGAGAACATTCCCGTCGCCGCGGGAGGCGCGTAGGAGCTGCCATGCTCGGTGCGCAGAAGGAGGACCGCCATCGAGGCGCGATTCACGGAGCTGTTCGGACAGAAGTCGCCGCCGCCGCATCCGGTCGTGATTCCGCGCGCGGCCACGTCCTCGATCCAGGCGGCGCCGAAGGCCGCGAAGGGAACGTCGAGGAACTCCGTGCCCGTCGGAAGCGGCGGGACGTACGTGCTGCCGAACCGGCTCTTGAGGAGGAACACGGACATCTGGGCGCGCGTCACCGTCTGGTCGGGACAGTAGATTCCGCCGCCGCAGCCGCCCGTGACGCCATTGTGGAAGATCGTCTCGATTCCCTTGTAGAAGAGATAGCTCGCCGGAACGTCGGTGAAGCTACCCCCGACGTGCACCGACCACGTCTTGATGTCGCCGGTGCTCGGAGACTCCGTGAAATAGGCGTCCCAGTGTGCGGAGGGACGCGTCGCCGGCACCGAGACCGTGATCGCGTAACAGTTGCCCGTCGCGGTCAGACAGTCGGAGGTCGCACCGGCGTCGATCGCGCCGTAGCCCGCGGCCGCGACCGGCGCACCGTACGTCGCGCCCGACGGTCCCGCGAAGCCGTCGGCGGCGCCCGTGACGTCCATCGCGCCAGAGGTCACGTTCTTCCACGAAGGCGCCGCCGTCGCCTGCTCCCCCGGCTCGAGGATGCCGTTGCCGTTGCCGCTCGGACCGAGGGTCGGATCCACGCGGATCAGCTGCGGCTGGAGCTGGCCGCTGACGACGTCGAGCGGCAGGGTCAGAGCCGCACCGGTGCCCGGAATCGGCGAGAGACCGACGTCGGGCGGTCCCACCTGGAGTGCCGTCGAGAGCGAGAGCGCCGTCGGCTGGAGGACCGCGGCGCCGGGCGCCAGGGCCTGGAACGTGAGCGTCGCGACCAGCACGACGCCCGTCGGCGCGATGGGGCTCGTCTGCGCGGCCGCGAGGGTGACGGCGCCGTTGGTGTTGGCCACGCCGGGATCCGTGTACGCGGGCGCCGACGTGTAGCCCGTGGCCGTGCCGCCCGAGGCGGAATCGAACCGCAGGAGGTTCTTGTCGAAGCCGACGCGCACCTGATAGGCGCCGAGGACCGCGGGGACCGAGGCGCCGGCCGGCGACTTGCCCGTGACGCCGGAGAGATTCACGCGCAGCGTCAACGTGACGGGCGTTCCGACGACGCCCGGCGTCGCGCTCGGCAGGAGCGACACGCCGGCGGCGCCGCTGACCGGGCCGCCCTGGGCGAGCGCGATGCGGCCGGGGATCGCCAGGACGGCGAGGATGCCGACGATCCTCGCGACCTTCCCGAGCTGTTCGACGGAGAGAAGCGAGAGTCGGAAGGCTCCGGCGCTCGCTTCTTTCCGCCGCGGAAGTCCAACTGACAAAGTCACCTCCCGGCGGACGACGGGATGACCTTAGCCCCTTGGGAATCCGGGCGAAAGGGGGCGCTAAACCTCTCGGGGGAAAGGCTCCGGAGGGCCGACTGGCCTTGCGGGCAGGCGCCCTCAGGGCCTGGGACCGAGGGATCTTGGGGCCGCGGCGCTGGACTCGCCGGAGGGAGTGACCTCCCGGCTCGAGTCCGGCACCTCGAGGTCGAAGACGCCCGCGTCGGTGGCCGCGTAGATCCGTTGACCCGAGGCGTCGATCGCGACCTGACGCGGTGTCCTCCCCTCGAGTCCTTCGTTGGCCGGTTGCCAGGTCGCGCCGCCGTCGAGCGATCGATAGACGCCGATCGCGAGAATGTCTCCTGCCGCGGCCCAGACTGTGCCGGGATGCGCCGGATCGAACGCGAAGGACAGCGCGTGGTACGGGAGATTGCGGACCGCCTGCCAGGTCGTCGCCCCGTCGGTGCTCCGAAACACCGAGCCGCACTCGGAGAAGCCGTACTCGTGCTGGAAGTACCCGAGCAACAGCGTCCCATCGCGACCCACGGCGAGCGACGAGACGGGCGCGCATCCGGATTCCGTTCCCCGGCCCGCCGCCTCCCAGTGGCTGCCGCCGTCGGACGACCTCCACACGCCGGTGTCCGTCCCGGCATAGAGCCGGTCCGGAATCGTCGGGTCGATCGCGAGGGAGGAGACGGACGTCGCGCCGTCGATCTCCAGCATCTCCCAGTCTCGCCCGGGGCGCTGCCTCCAGATCGTGGCCACGGTCGCGACGGACAATACGGGGCCGCAGCCTTCCGGGGCCGGGCACATCGCCCCGAGGACATAGACGACACTCGACTCCCGCGGATCGAGCTCGACGCCGGTGGAGCCTGTTTCGAAGGTGAGCACGAACTGCCACGAGACTCCACCGTCCAGGCTCTCGTAGAGATTGCCGGAGCTCACGAGGCCGTAGAGGATTCCCCGCTCTGCGTCGATCGCCAGGGACGAGACCATGGTTCCCGGCGGCGAAGGGACGAGAGACCTCCATGCGGCGCCGCCGTTCTCGCTCTGGAAGAGGACGCCGTTTGGAATCGGGATCGCCGATTCCATCGCCGCATAGACCTTGAGACCGTCCGATGGATCGACCGCCAACGCAGAAACGAAATCCGCGTTGGGTCCCTGGCTCGTCCATCGCCCTTCGCCGGCCGCGGCGAGGGCCGGAAGCATCAGGCCGAGCGCCGCCGCCCTCAGAGCCGCGCGACGTCCCCGTGCCATGGCGCTTCTATCTCACGTCCCCGGACGCGGCGCCGACGTGGACCCATGTCGCCAGCAGCTTTCCGTCCTTCGGGATCGCCTTGACGCTCACGCTCCGGCCTTCCTTCAGGTCGCCGCCTTCGACGCGGGTCGCGTCGTTCCAGTAGATCCGGGTCGCCTGGCCCGATGCGTCGGCGACGGAGATCCACTTCTCCTCCCGGTTCACCTGCCGGATGGTGCCGTCGAAGCCGCCGGCCGACGCGAGCGCCGCGAAGCAGAGGATGGCCGCGAGCGAGATCGCACACGCCTTTTTCACATCGAACCTCCACCCGGCGACTCCCGCAGGATACTCCCGGCCGGCTCCGTTTGACAGCTTCGGAACCCCTCTCCCATAATCCGAAAACGGCCCCTTCGTGGGGCCGAAACTTTGCCCAACACAATCAAGAACATCCTCGTCGGGAAGGCCGCGGGATCCGATGGATCCCGCGCGTCTTCCACAGCGTGACCCTCGTCGCCTTCCTCGCCTGGGTGGGCCTCGGCGCGGACGGGCTGTCCTCGTCCGCCTACGGCCCGGAGGAGGCCTTCAAGGCCCTCGGCATCGCACGCCTACCTCGCGGTCTTCCTCGCCCTGATGATCGCGGCGACGGTCCTGATCATCTCCGCCTGCTACAGCAAGGTCATCGAGCTCTTCCCCGGCGGCGGCGGCGGCTACCTCGTCGCGACGAAGCTGCTCGGCCCGCGCTTCGGCGTCGTCTCCGGCTGCGCGCTGATCGTCGACTACGTCCTGACGATCTCGACCTCGGTGGCCTCGGGCGTCGACCAGATCTTCAGCTTCCTGCCGCGAGTCCTGGCACGCGCTACCGGTTCGTCTTCGAAGTTCGTCGATCCTCGGCGTCCTCGTCCTGCTCAACCTGCGCGGCGTCAAGGAGAGCGTCCAGATCCTCGTCCCGATCTTCCTCGTCTTCATCGCGACGCACTTCCTCATGATCGTCGTCGCGCTGGTCACGCACCTGACGCAGCTGCCCGGGCGTCTACGTCGGGCGCCGTCCAGGAGGCGCGCGCGACCGCGCACGACGATCGGCCTCGCTGCCGATGCTCTTCATCATCCTGCGCGCCTACTCGCTGGGCGGCGGCGCGTACACCGGCATCGAGGCCGTCTCGAACGGCGTCCAGATCCTGCGCGAGCCGCAGGTCGCCAACGCCAAGCGCACGATGCTCTACATGGCCGTCTCGCTCGCCTTCACGGCCTCGCGGCATCATCCTCGGCTACCTGCTGACGGGCGCGCGGCCCGCACCCGACCAAGGTCATGAACGCGGTCCTCGCCGAGAACGTCTTCGGCACGCTGGACGCTCGGCGGCTTCGCCGTCGGCCACGTCGCTCGTCGATCCTGACGCTCGTCTCCGCCGGCTGCGCTGCTCTTCGTCGCCGCGCAGACCGGGTTCCTCGACGGCCCGCGCATCCTCGCCAACATGGCGGTCGACTCCTGGGTCCCCCGCCGTTTCGCGCAGCTCTCCGACCGCCTCGTCACGAACAACGGCATCTGGCTGATGGGCCTGGCCGCCGTCGCGACCCTCTGTGTACACGCACGGCTCGGTCTCGAACCTGCTCGTCATGTACGCGATCAACGTGTTCGTCACGTTCCGCCTGACGCTGCTCGGCATGACGCGGCACTGGATCGAGGAGCGCGGCGCGACGCCGGCGTGGAAGAAGAGTCTCGCTGCTCCACGGCTCCGGGTTCGTCCTCTGCATCTCGATCCTCGTCGTCACGATCTACGAGAAGTTCTTCGAGGGCGGCTGGATGACGGTCGTCGTCACGAGCTCCTGCTCGTCGCCCTGGCCTTTCTCGATCAAGCGCCACTACCGCGCGTGCGCGAGCAGCTGCGCCGGCTCGACGACAGCTGCTCGACATCCCGCTGCGCCAGCACGCACGAGCCCCGGACGCCGATCCCGCGGGACGAGCCGGTGGCCGTGATGCTCGTCACGGCTTCTCGGGCCTCGGCGTCCACACGGTGCTCTCCGTCCAGAACCTCTTCCCGCACCAGTACAAGAACTACCTCTTCGTCTCGGTCGGCGTGATCGACTCCGCGCATCTTCAAGGGCGCACGCCGAGATCGAGGCGCTCAAGAAGCAGACGATCGAGGACCTGCGAGAAGTACGTCGAGTTCGCCCACACGCTCGGGTTCAAGGCGGAGATACCGCTACGCGATCGGCACGCGAGGCCGTCGCAGCAGGTGGTCGAGCTCTGCGAGAAGATCCGCAACGAGTTCCCGCGGTCGATCTTCTACCTCGGGCAGCTCGTCTTCGAGAACGACCGCTTCTACTACCGCCTCCTCCACAACGAGACCGCCTTCGCGATCCAGCGCCGCCTCCAGTTCGCGGGACTCCAGGCGGTCGTGCTGCCGATCCGCGTGACCGACGCCGCGGCGCGACCGCGCGCGCAAAGCCTCCTGACACTCCCGGAGCCTCGAGGGCGGCATCGGTGCTTGCTATGTCGAGTCGTCGGGGAGGTTCTATGAAGGTTCTCCGGTCCGTTCGCTATGTTTTGCCGGCCGCTCTCCTCGCCGGTGCCTTCGCCTGCAGCAAGAGCAGCGACGTGACGGGCGCCGTCAACGCGCTCGGGCGCATCTCCGTCAGCGCCCCCGATAGCGCCGCTTCCGGCACTCAATTCGACGTGGACGTCAACGCGCTGAACGTCGGCGTTCAGGGCATCCACAACAGCATGGTGTCGGTCACGCTGCCCGGCCCTTTGACGGTCAACTCGGTCAATGCGTCGGCCGGCACGACGGCGACGTTCACGGCCGGCCCCGGGGCGACGGTCACCTGGAATACTGGGCACGATCGACGCCAACACGCAGTCCACGCTGCACATTGCGACCGATCGGGACGGTTCCCGCGGGCTCGGCGGCTATGACGGTCCGCATTTCGGCCTCGATGACGGCCGACGGGATCAACCCCGGCGACGCCACGGCGTTCAAGGACGTGCAGCTGACGCCGTAGGACTCACTCGGCCCGGAGCGCGCGCGTCATCAGGCGCTCGACCGCCTCCCGGGGCGGCACGTCCTCGTAGAGGACCTGGACGACGGCCTCGGCGATCGGCGCCTCGATGCCGGCTGTCGCCGGCGAGCGCGGGAACGGCGAGGCAGGTGCGGGCGCCCTCGGCCACCTCCGGCATCTCGACGAGAACGTCCGCGAGCTTGCGGCCCCGCCCGATCTGCTCGCCGACGAGCCGGTTGCGCGACTGCTGGCCCGTGCAGGTCAGCATCAGGTCGCCGATACCCGCGAGCCCGTGGACCGTCCGGTCCTGCCCGCCGCTGCGCCCGCACGAGCCGCCGATCTCCGCGAGCCCGCGCGTCACGAGCGCCGCGAGCGTGTTGTGGCCGAATCCCAGGCCCGAGACGATGCCCGGCGGCGATCGCGACCACGTTCTTCAGCGCCCCGCAGAGCTCGACGCCCGACGAGGTCGTCGGAGCGGTAGAGGCGGAACGCGGCCGTCGAGAGCGCGGTACTGGAGCCTCGAGCGCGAAGGCGCCGTGCTCGACGGCGACGACGGCGGCCGTCGGGTCGCCCCGCGCGACGCCCTCGGCGAACGTGGGCCCGGAGAGCGCCGCGACGGCCGCTCCCGGGTAGCGCTCGAGGATGATCTCCGACATGCGCTGGCAGCGTCTCGGGCTCGATGCCCCTTGGCGGTCGAGACGAGCCGGTGGCGCGGCCGAGCTCGAGCGCGGCTCGCCGAGGAGCGCCCGCATCGAGGCGCAAGGAACGGCCAGCACGAGCGTCTCGCGCGTACGCGAAGCGCCTCCGCGAGATCCGCCGGTCAGGCGCACCTGCTCCGGCAGGGATCGATGCCCGGCAGACGGCGCGGATGCCGACGGTCTCGCGCGATCGCCTCGAGCGTCGCCGCGTCCCGCCCCCAGAGCAGGGCTCGTGGCCGGCGCGCGCCAGCTGGATGCGCGAGCGCCGTTCCCCAGGATCCGGCGCCCGAGGATCGAGAGCTTCACTTGCGGCCCCAGCTTCCGCTCCTCGCCGCGGGCGAGGCGCTTCAGGTTCTCGAGATGCTTCACGACGATGAGGGCCGCCGCTCCCGCCGCGGCGAGCGACGACCGGAGCGCGGGGCGTGGAAGAGAAGCCCGGCGACCGGCGGCAGCAGGCACATCGCGACGACCGAACCGAGCGAGACGTAGCGGGTCGCCGCGACGATCGCCGACGAAGACCGCGAGGCAGACGAGCGTCGGCCAGGGCGCCAGCGCGAGGAAGGCGCCGACCGCCGTCGCGACACCCTTGCCTCCGCGGAATCCGTAGAAGATCGGGAAGACGTGGCCGAGGACGGCCGCGAGCCCCGCCGCGGCGGCGACCCGCGGATCGGCGGTGAAGAGGCGCGCCAGGAGCACGGCGGCCGCCCCCTTCGCGATGTCGGCGGCGGCGACCGCGGCCGCCAGCCCCTTGCCGTGCGACCGCAGGACGTTCGTCGCCCCGGCGTTGCCCGAGCCCTCCTGCCGGATGTCCTTCCCCGTGCGCCGCCGCACGAGGAGCACGGCGAACGAGATCGATCCCAGGAGGTAGCCGGCCAGCGCGAAGAGCGCGATCTGCGACGTCACGCGATCACGCCTTCCCTCGCCGGCCAGCTCCCAGCGCGCGATCGCGCGTGTGGATCGGCCCCCTCGGGGCGAAGCTCGCTGCGGTAGAGCACGCAAGCTCCGGACCGGCCAGGCCGGGAAGCGCCAGGCATCCGCCGCCTCGCGGAACCGCGCGACCGCCTCGCGCGGCCACGGCCGGCGCATCCGGGCGAAGGTGACGTGCGGATGGAAGGGCCGCGGGCTCGGCCGCGAGCCCGGCGCGCCGCGCGCACGTCTCCGCCACGGCGGCGAGATCCTCGATCGACCCCTCCGCCTTCGAGTCGAAATCCCCACCACCCGCGCCGGTCCGCGCGGCGGAAAGACCGCGGGCCCGCGAGCGACGAGACTCGCCGGCCCGAGACCCGCCGCGGACTCCGCGACCGACTGCGAGATCCCTGCGAGCGTCTCCGGCGGGACGTCGCCCAGGAACCGCAGCGTCAGGTGCCAGGTCTCGGGCCGCGTCCAGGACGCTCGGGAAGGTCCCGGCGCAGCTCGGCGAGGAGGTGCCGGGCGCTCTCCGACCCAGCCGGCGTCCGGCGGGACCGCGAGGAAGGCCCGCACGGCGGCGTCACTCTCCGCGAGGGTCCCGGTCACGCGCCGGCGGAGCAGCTCGAGCGCGTGCGAGCGAGGCCGCCCGGCGCACGACGGCGCGGTCGCCGCCGAAGAAACGCTTGCGCGAGATCTCGCCTCCGTCGCCCGCGAGCGCCAAGAAGACCGTTCCCACGGGCTTCTCCTCCGATCCGCCGTCGGGCCCGGCGATCCCCGTCACCGCCGCGGCCAGGTCCGCGCCGAAGCGCTCGCGGGCGCCGCGCGCCATCTCGAGGCCGCCTCCGACGGAGACGGCGCCGTGCGCGGCGAGCGTCGCCGGCGAGACGCCGAGGAGCTGCTCCTTCGCGGAATTCGCGTACGAAACGACGCCGCCGAGGAAGTACTCGCTCGAGCCCGGGCACGTCCGTCAGCGAGCGACGAGATCATCCCGCCCGTGCACGACTCGGCGAGCGCGAGCGACTTGCGCTCGCGCCGGAGAAGGCTCCCGACCGCCGCCGCGAGATCCTCGCCGTCTCGGCCGAAGATCTCGGCGCCCAGCGCCGCGCGAAAGTCGCCCTCCATCGCCGCGAGGATCTCGCCTCGGCGCGCGTCCGGCGCTCGCCCGGACCGCAAGGTGCAGCTGGACCTCGCCCGGCGAGGCGAGGATCGTGACCGGGTGCGTCCTTCCACTTCGCGTAGACCGGCGTCGACGAGCTCTTCGACGGCCGACTCGCCCATGCCCGGCGATCCGCAGCACGCGCCGGGCGACGACCTCGCCCTCCGCGCGCGCTCGCGAGCTCGGGCAGGACACTGTCCGTCCATGATCTCCTTCATCTCGGACGGCACGCCGGGCAGGACGACGATCTCGACCTCGCGGCCGGCGGCCCAGAAACCCGGCGCCGTGCCGCGCGGGTTCTCGAGCACCCGCGCGCCGACGATGAAGTCCGCCTGCTTTTCGTTGCACGGCCGGCATCGCGGACTCCGCGCGATTCGAAGCGAGCGCGGATCTTCGCCACGAAGGCGGCGTTGCGCCGGAGCTCCACGCCGAGCCACCGCGACACGGCCGCGACCGTGACGTCGTCCGCCGTCGGACCGAGGCCGCCGGTCGTGAAGACGGAGCGGCGCGCTCGCGGCCGCGGAGTCGAGCTCCGCGCCGATCGTCCCCGACGTCGTCGCCGACGATCGACTTGCGGACGACCGCGAATTCCCGACTCCTCGAGCCGCGCGGTGAGCCAGAGGGAGTTCGTGTCCTATCGCAGCGGCGCCAGCATCTCGCTGCCGATCGCGACGATCGCCGCGGCGTTGCCCGGGCGCGTCGTCACGGGCTCATGTGCGGGCCGACGGAGCCGCCGCGCGGCCCTCTTCTTCGGAGAGCGCCGCCCACTCCTCGACCAGGCGGTCGAGCTCCGCCTTGCGCTCGAGCTTCTCGCCGGCCAGGCGCGTGGGCCTCGACCGGCCCGAGCGTCAGCGCCTCCTCCCAGAGCCGCGTCTCGATCGCCTCGACTTCCTTCTCGAGCGCCGCGATCTTCTCCTCCAGCGACCGGATCCGCCGGCGGCGCTTCGCGGCCTCCTTGTCTGCGGCCGATTCGGAGTCCCGCGGCACCGGGCGGCGGGGGCGCGCGGGAGGCGCCGGCGCCGGAACGGGCTTGGCGGGCGCGGGAGCGGACGGCGCGGCGAAGGGAGGCTCCGGCCGGTCCCGGCGCCGGGCGCGCGCGTCGGCCGTCTCGCTGTAGTTGCCGTCGAGCGCAATGGCGCGGCCGCCGCGCAGGTCGAGCACCCGCGTCGCGAGCCGGTCGATGAAGGCCCGGTCGTGCGACACGAAGACGATCGAGCCCGGAAAGTCCTCGAGCGACTCCTCGAGCGCTTCGCGCGAATCGAGGTCGAGATGGTTCGTCGGCTCGTCGAGGAGCAGCAGGTTGTGCCTCTGCTGCATCACGACGGCGAGCGTCAGGCGGCCCTTCTCGCCGCCCGAGAGACCCGCGATCTCCGCGAAGACGTCGTCTCCGCGGAACGCGAAGCGGGCGAGATACGAGCGCATCGCCTCCTCCGTCTCGTCAGGGTGCTCGTCCCAGACGGCGTCGATGGCGCGCCGCGTCGGGTCGAGGTCGCGAGAGCTCCTGGTCGTAGTAGCCGATCGAGACGTCGTGGCCCGTCGGAGACGCTCCCCGCGAGCGGCCGGAAGGCGGCCCGCCAGGGTCTTGAGAAGGGTCGTCTTGCCCGTGCCGTTCTCGCCCAGGATCGCCAGCCGCTCGCCCCGCAGGAGCTCGAAAGACACGTCACGGATGATCGGCACGCCCTCGTAGCCGGCGTCGAGGTGCTTCGCGCGGAGAAACGTGCGGCCGCCGATGCGCGCCGCGTCGAACTGGAACGCCACACGGGTCGTGTCCTCGGTCGGCTTCTCGACGACGCTCCACGCCGCGCGAGCTTCGTCCGGCGGCCCTTGGCCTGCCGCGAGTTGACGCCGGCGATGTTGCGGCGGATGTATTCCTTCTCCTTCTCGATGAACTCCTGCTGCTTCTCGAAGGCGCGGGTCGCCGCGAGCACGCGCTCGGCCTTCTGGCGCCGGTAGGCCGTGTAGCCGCCGGAGTACGGCGGTCAGGCGGCCGTTCTCGAGATCCACGATCTCCTCGGCGACGCGATCGAGGAAACGCCGGTCGTGCGTGACGACGAGGTAGGCCCGGCGTGAGCGCGCGAGGTACTCCTCCAGGAACTCGACGGCGTGGAAGTCGAGGTGGTTCGTGGGCTCGTCGAGCAGCAGGACGTCGGGCGACGACAGGATCGCCCGGGCGAGCATCGCGCGGTTCTTCTGGCCGCCCGAGAGCTCGCGAAGCGGCCGCTCGAAGTCGGCCTTGTCGAACCCGAGGCCCGAGAGGGCCTTCTCCACCTCGGCCACCATGTCGTAGCCGCCCTCGTTCTCGAAGCGATGCGTCAGGGCGTCGTATTTGTCGTGAACGGCGGCCGAATCCTCGCCGTCCGCCATCGCGTGCTCGAGCCGCCGCAGCTCGGCCTCGATCTCGTGGAGATGCTGCGAAGGCCGCGGCGGCGTAGTCGTGGAGCGTCTCGGAGACGTCCGCTTCGAGCATCTGCTCGACCGTCGCGATGCGCGCCCCCGAAGCCTTCACGAACCGCCCGGCGTCCGGCTCCTCGCGGCCCAGGGCGATGCGCAGAAGCGTGGTCTTGCCGGCGCCGTTGCGCCCGACCAGCCCGACCTTCTGGCCCGGGTTGTGCTGCCAGGTGACGTCCCGCAGCACTTCCTTGGGGCCGTAGGCCTTGCGCACGCGATCGAATCGGTAGAGCACGGCGCGATTTTATCGGGAACCGGCGAGGCGCCGCCGGGGTCTCACGAATCAAAGGAGGGCCCGCCGATGTTCGAATCCGCGCTCCTCTCCGGAGAAGCCGTCGCGCGCCGCTCGTTCTGGGTCACGCTCGCGATCGCGTTCCACGCCTCTGCGGTCCTCGCGGCCCTCGATTCGCGCCGTGCGGGGCTGGCGCTACCGGCCGGCGACGCTGAACGGTCGGCCCGTTCGCGTCTACCTCACGGTCACGGCGGACTTCCGTCTCAGGTAGTCCGGACTACAGCTTCTCGAGAAGGAGCGGCGGCGGCGCCGCGGGAGCGTCGCCGATCGTGAAGAGCGCCGCGAGCTCCTGCTCGATGCCGGAACGCGGCGCGGGCCGATCGCCGAGACACAGGAACGCGAGGGGCTCGCCCTCCCGGACGCGGTCGCCGACGGTCTTCTCGACGAGGAATCCCGCCGCCGGGTCGATCGTATCCTCGCGGCGCCGCCGGCCGCAGCCGATGTCGATCGAAAGGGAGCCCATGCGTTCGGTCGCGATCGCCTGCACGACGCCGGAGCGCGGCGCCACCGCGGGAATCTTCTCCTTCGGCTGCGGGAGGAGCGACGGGTTCTCGACGACCTTCGGATCGCCGCCCTGCCCTTCGATCAGCCGCTCGAACACGCGCGCCGCCCTGCCCGAGGAGATCGCCGCCTCGAGCCTCTCCCGCGCCGCCACCTCGAGGAGGTCCGGCTCCGCGAAAGCGAGCATCTCGGCGCCGAGCCGCACGGAGATCTCGCGGACCGCGTCCGGGCCTTCGCCGCGCAGCACGCGGATCGCTTCCTCCGCCTCGAGCGCGTTGCCGACCGCGCGGCCGAGCGGCCGGCTCATGTCGGTGATCCAGCCCGAGGCCTGCCGCCCCGCGGCGCGCGAAGTCTCCACGAGCGAATGGCCGAGCGCGCGCGATTCCTCGACCGTCTTCATGAAGGCGCCGTCGCCGGTCTTCACGTCGAAGACGATGCCGGTGGTCCCCGAGGCGAGCTTCTTCGACAGGATCGAGGCCGTGATGAGCGAGAGGGACTCGACCGTCCCCGTCACGTCGCGCAGGGCGTAGAGGATCCGGTCGGCCGGCGCGATGGCGTCGGTTTGGGCGAAAAGCGCCGCCCCCACCTTCTGCAGCATCTGGCGGACGCGCCGCTCATCCAGGTCCGTGCGGAAGCCGGGGATCGCCGCGAGCTTGTCGAGCGTCCCGCCGGTGTGGCCGAGACCGCGCCCCGACATCATCCCGACGCGCACCCCGCACGCCGCCACGAGCGGGGCGAGCACGAGGGTCACCTTGTCGCCGACTCCGCCGGTCGAATGCTTGTCTACGACCGGCGCCAGATCGGAGAGATCCCACTTCTCCCCGGAATCGCGCATCGCCTCGGTGAGGGCCGCGGCCTCCGCCGTGGACAGGCCGTTGATCATCGCCGCCATCAGAAAGGCGGCCGCCTGGTAGTCCGCGACCTCGCCGGAGACCAGCCCTCCGACGAGCGAGGCGATTTCTGCGGGCGCGAGCTCCTTCCCGTCGCGTTTGGCCCGGAGGATCTCGTAGATCGTCCTCACGGCGCCGCCGCTCCCATCCGCAGCGACGCCTCGACCCGCGCGCGCCACCGGATCGCCGCGTCGAGGATCGCCCGCTCGTCGAGGGTCACGAAACGCCGCGCGTCGAGCAGGCGCTGGCCATCCACCCAGACATCCGTCACGTCCGAGGCCTTGGCCGAGTAGACGAGCGTCGAAGCGAGGTCGGTGAAGGGTTCGGCGTGCGGCGTGCGGACATCCACGGCGATCAGATCGGCCTGTTTGCCGGGCTCGATCGAGCCGATCCGGGAGCCGAGACCGAGCGCTTGCGCTCCGGAGCGCGTGGCCGCGACGACGAGATCGGCCGCCGGGAGAACCGTGGGATCGAGCGTCGCGACCTTGGCGAGCTTTCCGGCGAAGTCCATGGCCTCCAACATCGAGAGGTCGTTGTTCGACCCCGCTGGACCGTCGGTTCCGAGGGTCCAGAGGAGGCCTTCCTTCGCCATCGCGGCGACCGGCGCGATTCCCGAGGCCAGCTTCATGTTCGACTCGGGGTTGTGGGAGACGGCGACGCCGCGGCGCTTCAGGATCGCGCGGTCGGCCTCGTCCACGGAGACGCAGTGCGCCGCGACGACGGGGACTTTCGCGGCCACGCCGGTCCCCTCGAAGAACCCGATCTCCTCTTCGTACGCGACGGGCGACTTGCCCCACCTCGCGATGGCGTCTTCGCGCTCCTTCCCGGTCTCGGAAAGATGGGTCAGGATCGGGATGTGGTTCTTGACGGCGAAGTCCCGGGCCGCGAGAAGCGTCTCCTTCGAGCAGGTGTACGACGAGTGCGGCGCGACGGCCGGCGTCACGCGCGCCTTGCCTTTCCAGCGTTTGACGAACGACTGCATGGCGGCGAGGGTCGAGGGCAGGTCCTTGTGGTCGGGCACGGGGAAGTCGATCCATGTCTCGCCCAGGACGCCCCGGAGACCCGCCTTGTCGACGGCCCGCGCGGCGTCGTCCTCGAAGTAGTACATGTCGGCGAATGTCGTCGTACCGCCCCGGATCATCTCGAGCGCGGCGAGGAGCGTGCCGTCGTAGACGAAGTCCTTGGAGACGTTCTTCGCTTCGGCGGGGAAGATCTTTTCGTGAAGCCAGCGGTCGAGCGGCAGGTCGTCCGCGAGGCCGCGCAGCAGGGTCATCGCGGCGTGGGTGTGGGTGTTGACGAGGCCGGGTAGCAGGATCTTGCCGTGCGCGTCCCAGCGCCGGACTCCGGCGAACTGCCGCGCGAGATCCGTCGCGGACCCGACGGCCACGATTCGGCCCCCGCCCAGCGCGACCGCGCCCGGGTCGTATATGGAAAATTTCGCGTCCACGGTCACGACGCGAGCGTTGACGATCAGGAAGTTGGCGACCGGGGTATTTGAGGGCGGAGCCGCCGCGAAGAGCGAGGCCGCTCCGAGGAAGAGACTCAGGAACGCGAGCCGGCGCATCAGAACTCGAACGGCTCGGGAAAGAGAGCCGCGAGGCTCATCCGCTTGCGCTTCCCGCCCATCGTCTCCATGACAACCGGGATGTCGCCCGTGAACTCCCAGAGGATCTGCCGGCAGGCGCCGCAGGGCGCCGTCGGCTCGGCGGCGTCGGTCACCACCGCGATCCCGGTGAAACGCCGCACGCCTTCGGACAGGGCTTTCCACACGGCCACGCGTTCGGCGCAGACGGTCAGGCCGTAGGTCGAGTTCTCCACGTTGCAGCCGGTGAAGATGGTACCGTCGGCCGCTTCGAGCGCCGCGCCGACGGCGAATCCGCTGCGTCCGCAGACGGCGTTCTCGCGCACGCGCCTGGCGGCCTCGACCCACGCCTTCTCGCGGTCGGATGTTGGCGTCATGCCCCCACCTCCTCCGCCACCCGCGGCACGAGGGCGGTGAGGAGGCCCACGAAACGCTGCCCGACCTTCGTCGTCACCTCGAGCACTTCCTCGTGCACGAGCGGCTTCGGGAGAATTCCCGCCGCCATGTTCGTGATCGTCGAGATCCCGGCGACCCGCACGCCCGCGTGCCGCAGCGCGATCGCTTCGGGAACCGTGGACATGCCGACCGCGTCCGCGCCGAGCCGCGTGAACGCCCGGATCTCCGCCGGCGTCTCGTAGGACGGCCCGTGCGTCCCGAGATAGACGCCTTCCTTGAGCGGAATCCCGAGCTTGCGCGCGGTCTCCTTCGCCAGCCGCCGGATGCGAACGTCGTAGACCGTGCTCATGTCCGGGAACCGGTGACCCAGCGCTTCCTCGTTCTCTCCCATCAGCGGGTTCGTTCCGAAGAAGTTGATGTGGTCCGACATCAGCATGAGGTCGCCCGGCCGCAAGCCCTTGCGGATTCCGCCGGCCGCGTTCGTGAGGATCACTGCGCGCACTCCCAGTCGCGCGAGCACGCGCGCCGGGAAGACGACGTCGGTCATCGGGCGGCCCTCGTAGTAGTGGATGCGGCCGGACAGGACCACGACGGCCGTCTTGCCGACCCTTCCGAGGACGAGCTCGCCGGCGTGGCCGACGACGCCCGAAGGCTTCGGAAAGTTCGGGATGTCGCCGTACGCGATGGCCCGGCGGCCCGAGAGGCCCGCCGCGAATCCGCCGAGGCCCGAGCCCAGCACGAGCCCGACGCCGGGAGCGGCACCGCCGCCCGCCTTCCGGACCGCCGCGGCGGCCTGGTCGAGCCGCGCGAGAAGCGCCGACTCTTTCACCGGCCGAGCTCGAAGAGGATGCCGGCGAGCGACGCCGTCATGAAGGACACGAGCGACCCCGCGAGAAGCGCCCTGATTCCCAGGCGCGCGAGGTCCGACTTGCGCGTCGGAGCGAGCCCGCCGATGCCGCCGATCTGGATCCCGATCGAGGAGAAGTTCGCGAAACCGCAGAGGGCGAACGTCGCGATGAGCTTGCCTTTGTCCGACAGCTGCCCGACGACGCCCTTCAACATCGAGAAGGCGAAGAACTCGTTGATGACCGTCTTGTTGGCGATCAGGTTCGCGACGATCGGGATGTCCGGCCTTCGGCGTGCCCATGACGAAGGCCAGCGGGGCGAGGACCCAACCGAAGATCGTCTGCAGCGAGAATCCCGGCGCGCCGAAGAGGCCGCCCGCCCAGCCGAGCACGCCGTTCGCCATGGCGACGAGCGCGACGAACGCGATGAGCATGGCGGAGATGTTGAGCACGAGCGTCATTCCCTGAGACGCGCCGGCCGCCGCGGCATCGATGAAGTTGGCGCTCGTCTTCTCCACCTTCATCTTTACTTCGCCCATCGTGACGGGCTCCTCCGTCTCGGGCCACAGGATCTTGGCGATCAGGAAGGTCCCCGGCGCCGCCATGACGGAGGCGGTGATCAGGTACTTGAGCGGCGCGCCCATCGTCACGTAGGCCAGCATCACGGCGCCCGAGACGTGCGCCATGCCGCCCGTCATCATCGTCAGGAGCTCGGAGGTCGTCATCCGTGCGATGTACGGCGCGATCATGACGGGCGCCTCGGTCTGGCCGATGAAAACGTTGGCCGCGACGCAGAGCGCTTCGGCGCCCGACACCTTCATCGTGCGCTGCATCACCCACGCCATCGCCTGGACGATCCTCTGGATGATCCCGAAGTGGTACAGGATCGAGAAGAACGCGCAGATGAAGATGATGAGCGGCAGGACCTTGAAAGCGAACAGGAATCCGCCGATTGGAAGCCCCAGCTTCTGCCCCAGCGCATCTTGCGGTCCGGCCAGCCAGCCGAACAGAAAACCCGAGCCCTGGTCGGCGTAGCCGATCGCATTCGAGACGAAGCTAGAGAACCGCTCGATCGCATTCTTGCCCTGGTCCCAATCGAGGACGAGGAACGCGAAAGCAACCTGCAGCGCGAAGGCCCATCCGACCGTCCGCCAGCGGATCGCCCGGCGATTCCGCGAGAAAAGGAGCGCCACGCCCAGGATCACGGCGACGCCGATGAGACCCAGGAAGCGCATCCGTTCCTCCCTTCCTCAGAAACGCGCCCCGCGCGCCTCGAACTCGCGGCCGCGCCACGTCAGCCGCCGCCGCACGAAACGATGAAACAGGGAACGGGACAGGATCCCCGTCCAGATGATCGCCATTATAGGTTGCGTGAAGGCGGGCCACAGCGGTTCGCGAAGAGCCCGCGCGAGGACGAGGCGCGAGAGGAGCGCGAGGATGGTCCCGGCGAGCGCGAGGCGCACGTCGCCGGCGGTAATGGACGCGCCGAGAGCGGTCGCCGCGAGAGCGGCCGGAGGGAAGATCGCCGAGCCGAGCGTCGCCGCCGTCAGTGCGAGGAAGACGACGCCCGCCGCGCCCTGATAGATGTACGCGGCATTCTTCGTGAATCCATCGAACACCTCGCGAAACCCGTGGTACATCCGAACGCCGACGGCGTCTTCGGCGCGCGCGAGGCCGAATCGAAATCCTGCGGCCTTGACCGTGACTCCGAGGCGGACGTCGTCGATCACCGAGTCGCGCAACGCCGCATGGCCGCCGACCTTCTCGTACACGCGGCGGCGCACGAGGTTGCCGGCCCCTCCCCCGACGGCCATCCAACGCGGCCGGCGCCAGTTCGCGGCGAAAGCCGGCGACTGGAAGAGCGCGACGTAGAGATACGGGAGAAGGACGTTCTCCCAGAACCCGTGCATCTCGATCCGCGGGAGGAGGCAGAGGAAGTCGAGCTCTTCACTCTCGACGTGCGCGGCGGCCCGCGACACCGTGTCCGGCGCGTAGCGGACGTCGGCGTCGGCGAAGAGCAGGACCTCGCCTCGCGCCGCCGCGGCCCCCTCGGCGAGGGCGTGCGGCTTCCCGAGCCAGCCGGCGGGCGGCTCGACTCCCGGCACGATCCGGAGACGCGGGTCCTGACGAGCCAGGCGCTCGAGGATCTGCCGCGTCGCGTCGGTCGAGCGGTCGTCCACGACGACGACCTCGAGGTCCGGATAGTCCTGTGCGAGGTACGAGCGCACGGAGGCCTCGACGTCGCGCTCTTCGTTGCGCGCCGGAACGACGATGGACACGCGGGGCAGGGCCGAGGGAGCGCGCCGCGGCAGGCGCGGGAGAAGCGCCAGGTTGGCGAGCACGAGGGCCAGGAAGACGGCCTCGATCCCCGCTGCCGCCGCGAGCGTCGCGTGGAGCATCGCGGCTAACCCGCGAGGATCTGCGCGAGCGCGCTCCCGCCGCGCGGCGCCGGCACCGAGAGCCACTCTCCGGCCGTCGCCGCGAGATCGCAGAAGCCGCGCCGCACGCCGAGGTCGATGTCCGGGCGTATGCGCGGTCCCGCGGCGAGGAGCGGCACGTACTCGCGCGTATGGTCCGTGGAAGCGTCCGTCGTCTCGCAGCCGTGGTCGGCCGTCAAGAGGAACAGGTCGTCCGCGCCGAGCGCCACGAGCACCTCCGGCAGCCCTTCGTCCAGGATCGCGAGGGCCGCGGACGAATCCCGCCGGATCGTTGCGATGCCCGTACTTGCTGTCGAAGTCCACGAGGTTCGTGAAGACGAGGTCCCAGCCGCCCGACGCGGAGGCGCTCCGCCGTGACCCGGAGTCCCTCGGCGTCCGAGCCCGTGTGGACCGCGTCCGTGATGCCGCGGCCCGAGAAGATGTCCACGATCTTGCCGACGCCGAAGACGCGGCGCCCCGATGCGACGAGCCGGTCGAGCCACGTCTCTCCGGTTGGCGCGACCGTGAAGTCGCGCCGGTTGGCCGTGCGCTTGAAGGATCCCGGGCGTCCCGACGAACGGGCGCGCGATCACGCGCCCGACGTTGTGAACGCCGGTCAGGATCCCGCGCGCGAAGCGGCAGAGCTCCCACAGCTTCTCGGGCGGCCAGAGCTCTTCGTGGCACGCCACCTGGAAGACGGAGTCGCCGGACGTGTAGAGGATCGGCCGGCCGGTCGCCAGGTGCTCCGCGCCGAGCTCCTCGAGGATCACGGTGCCCGATGCCGCCTTGTTGCCGAGGACCGCCTTGCCGGCGTGCTCCTCGAACGGCCGGATGACCTCCGGCGGAAAGCCGTGCGGGTACAGCGGGAACGGCCGCTCGACGACGAGACCCATCATTTCCCAGTGGCCGGTCGTCGTGTCCTTGCCGGCCGACAGCTCGGACATCTTCCCGCGCGCGCCGCCGGGCCGGCCTTTGCCGACGAGGCCCGTCAGGCCGAGCCGCTCGAGATTCGGGAGCGCGGCCGCGTGCCGGTCGAGCGCGTGCGCGAGGGTGTTGCTGCCCTGATCGCCGTAGGCCTCGGCGTCGGGCGCCTCGCCGACTCCGAGCCCATCGCAGACGAGGACGACGGCGCGGCGGCTCACGGCGTCGGAGAAGCGAAAAGCGCCGTCAGCGAAGCCGAGAGGTCGTCCGGCAGTAGAACCTCGGACGTCGACCGCAAGTCCGCGAGACTCCACCAGCGGTACTCGCAGATGCCCTCGCCGGAGGAGTCCATCACGGCCGGTGCATCCGTCTCGACGCGCACGAGGAAGTACCTTTCGATCTGGTGCACCGGCCCGCCGCCGTCTCCATAGTCCACGTCGAAATCGGTCTCCCAGAGATCCGGCCCGACCTCGCATGCGAGCCCGGTCTCCTCCCGGAGCTCGCGCGCCGCCGCGGCCCGATGCGTCTCGCCCGGCTCGAGCGCGCCGCCCGGCGTGGTCCAGAACGACGCCGGCCGTCCCGGGCGGCGACTCTCGTACCGCAGGAGGAGGATGGAGCCCCGGGCGTCGAGAATGACGAGCCGTGCGACGGTCCGGAGCGGAAGGCTCATCGATTCCGACCCGCCTCCGAAGGACGGCCGTTCAGCGGCGAGCGCTCGTGCGGAGCGCGAGAACGAGTCCGCTGCAACGGCGTCCTACGTGTTCGGAAGCTTCTGCCTCGCGTCCGCGCGGTACGGCGAGTTCGGGTAGTCGTTGACGATGCGCTGATAGACGGAGCGGGCGTCCGCGGAGGCGCCGCTGCTCTCGTAGATCTGCGCGAGCGCGAAGAGGAGCGCGTCCTTCGGAATGCTGGCTTCGGGCGATTCGACGGCGCGCTTCAGGCGCTCGACGGCCTCGGTCGTCTTGCCCTGCGAGGCAAGCAGCCGCGCCGCGTCGATCTCGGCTGCGGTCGCGACCTCGAAGTGCCCGTCGCGGGCGGCGCGCTCGAACGATTCGGCCGCCGTTCCCTTGCCTCCCCCTCCCCCTCCTTTGGCCGCGAGGATCACCGAGGCGGCGCGGCCAGGCGTCGTGCCACCGTAGGAGGCGGCGTTGCGAAGGTGCTCCGCGGCCGCCTCGTCCCGGGCGGCGGCCGTCGGGAAGGACAGCGGCGCCGACGAGGCGCCCGGCTCGGCCGCGAGCGGCGCGTCCAGGGCGGCGAGACCGGCGGACAGCTCCCGCCCTGCGCGGCCCTCGCGGTATGTCTTGACGAGGAAGAACCCCCCGACGAGCAGTGCGGCGCCGACGGCGATGGCAACCCCTTCGCTGACGCCCTTGCGGTGAGATGTGACGTAGCCCATGGTCCGGCCGACCGTCTCGACCAGATCGTTTCTCTTCAATTCCTTGCGCCTGATCTTTTCGCTCATCCGGCCGATTATCTGCGAGAGGCCGAAAGGCCGTCAACGCGGGGCTATACTCGATTCGTGAGCGCCGAGATCAAAATCACGGGCGAGCCGTCCAGCACCGGCGACCGCTGCCGCTTCGTCGTCGATCGCCCGCTCGTCCCCGACGGCTCCGCGCATTTCTCGGACCCGGAACAGGCCGCCCGCCTCTCGCCGCTCGCGGCGGATCTGCTCGCACTTCCGGGAGTCGCATCGGTCCTCGTCGCCGACAACGCCGTCACGGTCTCCGCCGCGCACGCCGTGGACTGGCCCGCCCTCGGTATCGGCAACGTCATTCGCAGGCACGTGCGCGCGGGTGTTCCCGCCGTCGCGCCGGAGTACTTCGAGAGCCTGCCCTCCGAGGGAGATCTCAAATGGGCGATCCACGATCTCTTCGAGCGCGAGATCAACCCGTCCGTGGCGCAGCACGGCGGATACGTGGAGCTCATCGACGTCAAGAAAAACAACGTCTACCTCCGCCTGGGCGGCGGATGCCAGGGATGCGGGGCGGCCGACGTGACTCTGAAGCAGGGCATCGAACGAGCGATCCGAGATCTCGCGCCGTCCGTCGGAGAGATCCTCGACACGACGGACCACGCGGCCGGACGGAATCCCTACTACTCCCCCGCCAAGTAGCCCGCTTCAGGCGATTCGGAATTCCAGGCGCCGGTGCGCCTCGCGCAGCGCTGCCTCGGCCGCTTCCGGCGTCGCGGCGCGGCTGAAGACGAACCCGAGATAGCGCGAGCCCTCCGGCAGCGGCACGAGGCGCTGGCCCGTGTGCGCCGAGATCGACGGCGTCCACGATTCCCGGCACCCCCTCGCCCGATCGAGGCCCGCGACGGACTCGAGGACCCCCGCCTTCGGAATCGGGATCATCATGACAACGGCCGCGGCGCCTTTCTCGCGCTCGAGCGTCTCGACGGGCAGCCGCAGCGCGCTGCGCAGGATGATCTCCTCGAGCGACATCCCGGTTCCGAAGCGCAGCGTCCGCGAGCAGAGGCCCCCGATCGAGCGCGCCGCGATCTCGATGAGGCGCGGCCCGGTCGGTCCCCACCGCACCTCGGCGTGCACCGGGCCTTCGGAGAGCTCGAGAGCCCGCGCGCCTTCGGCGACGAGATCGCGGATCGCCGCTCTGCTCCGTCCGGCGAGCCGCCGCGACGGCGTCACGTAGATCGTCTCCTCGAAGAACGGACCGTCGAGCGGATCGGGCTTGTCGAAGAGGGCGAGGACGGAGAGCGACCCCCGATCGAGAAGTCCCTCGAGCGAGACCTCGAGGCCCGGCACGAACTCTTCGACCAGGATCTCGCGCGCGAGCTTGCCGCCGCGGCGCGCCACGTCCGGCAGGTCCAGGATCCCGCCGATCCGCACCCACGCGGCGAGAAACTCCTCGGGCCCGTCCGCGCGGATGACGCCCCGGCTGCCGGCGAGGAACGTCGGCTTGAGCACGCACGGATACCGGACCGCGGCCGCCGCGCTCGCGGCGGATTCGTCGCGGGAGAAGACGCGGAATGCCGGCTGCGGGACGCCGTGCTCCGCGAGCCGGCGCCGCAGCGTGCCTTTGTGCCAGGCCGCCACCGCGGCGCCGGGAGGATTCGAGCGCAGACCGAGGCGCGCCGAGATCGCCGCGGCCGCCACCGCGGTCTCCTCGTCCACCCCGATGACCGCGTCCATCGGAACGACCCGCGCGAAGTCCTCGACGCGGCGGGCGCAGGCCGCGGGATCACGAAAGTCGAGCGTCAGGAGGCCTTGCGGGTTGACGCCCTCGAGCGCGCTCGTCTCCTCGGTCCCGACCGTCACGTCGAGATGCAGCCGCGCCGCCGCCTCGAGAAAGTCGTGCGCGCGGTACGTCGTCGTCGGCAGGAGGAGCAGGACGCGCGGCATGCGAACGCCTAGGTTAAGCTCCGCGCCGGAGAAACGACATGACCTTTCGGCGCCTTGCGCCCGCCGCCGGGCTCGCACTGATCCTCTGCGCTGTGCGTCTCGCGGGACAGACCCCCATGACGGTGGAGGTGGACGCGCGCGACGCCCCTCGCCGCATCCTCCATGCGCGCCTCCGGATTCCCGCCGCGGCCGGTCCTCTGACGCTCCTCTATCCGGAGTGGCTTCCGGGAGAGCACGGGCCGACCGGGCCGATCGCCGACCTCGCGGGCCTGCGGTTCTCGGCCGGCGGAAAGACCCTCGTCTGGAAGCGCGATCCCGTGGACATGTACGCCTTCCATCTCGACGTGCCGGCGGGCGCTTCCGGCGTCGAGGTCGCACTCGACTTCCTGGCTCCGGCCGCGACACGAGGGCTTCACGTCGGGCCCCTCGACCACCGCGGAGCTCGCCCTGGTCAGCTGGAATCAGCTCGTCCTCTACCCGAAGTCCGTTGCTCCCGACGATCTCGTCTGCGCCGCGAGCCTCCGGCTCCCCGAGGGTTGGAAATACGGAACGGCCCTCGCGACGGCGCGCGAGGGGCCCGACGGCATCGCCTTCGCGCCCGTGTCGCTCACGACGCTCGTCGATTCGCCGGTGCTCGCGGGCGCGCACTTCCGGACGGTCACGCTCGACGGCGGCCCGATCCCTCACCGGCTCCGCATCGCCGCCGACGGCGAGGCGGCGCTTGCGATGCGGCCGGAGGAGGAGCGCGGCTACAAGAACCTCGTCGCCGAGACCGGCGCGCTCTTCGGCGCGCGGCACTACCGGCACTATGACTTCCTCCTGACGCTCTCCGACCACGTGGCGCACTTCGGGCTCGAGCATCACGAGTCGAGCGACGACCGGGTCGCCGAGCGCTCGCTCATCGACGAGGACGCGCGGCGCATGATGGCGGGGCTCCTGCCGCACGAGATGGTCGCACTCGTGGAACGGCAAGTACCGGCGCCCGGCCGGACCTCGCGACCCGGCCGACTTCCAGCAGCCGATGCAGGGCGACCTGCTGTGGGTCTACGAGGGGCTGACGGAGTACCTCGGGTCAGGTCCTCGCGGCGCGCTGCGGGCTCCTGACGCCGGAGCAGTATCGCGAGGCGCTTGCGCGCGACCGCCGGCGGAGATGGACATCCAGCGCGGCCGCGACTGGCGGCCGCTCGCGGACACGGCGGTCGCGGCGCAGATCCTCTTTCCGGCGCGCTCGGACGGCGGCGCCTGGCGCCGCGGGACGGACTTCTACCCCGAGAGCGAGCTTCTCTGGCTCGAGGCCGACACGATCATCCGCCGTGAGACCGCGGGCAAACGAAGCCTCGACGACTTCTGCCGGCTGTTCCACGGCGGCGCCCGGAGGCCCTCCGGCCGTCAAGCCGTACACGTTCGACGGACGTCGTCGCGGCGCTCAACCAGGTCGCGCCCCACGACTGGAGCGCGTTCTGGACGTCCCGGCTCGAGGCGAATCCGGTCGAAGGCGCCGCTCGACGGCATCGCGGCGGGCGGCTGGAGACTCGCCTACGGCGCCGACGCCCACGGAGATGCAGCGCGCCGCCGAGGAGACCGACCGCCTCGTGAACGCGCGGTTCTCGCTCGGTTTCGCCGTGCGACGACGACGGCGACATCCCCGACGTGATCCCCGACTCCCCGGCGGCACGCGCCGGCGTCGCGGCCGGGAGCAAGCTCGTGGCCGTCAACGGCCGCCGCTACTCCCGCGATCTGCTGCGCGACGCGATCCGCGGCTCGGCGTCGCGACCCGATCGAGCTGCTCGTCGAGAACGGCGACGCCTTCGCGACGCACCGGCTCGAGTATTCGGGCGGCGAGCGATACCCGCGCCTCGAGCGCGACGAGACCGCGGCCCGACCTGCTCTCGAAGATCACCGCCCCCCTCGTTCCGGCAACCGCCGCCACCCCGTGACGGCGGCGTCCGCCGTTCGCAAGGCGGCCTTCGCCGGCCTCATCGCTCCTCGCGGCGGCGGCGGCTCGGGCTCGCGCTCCTCGCCGCGTCGACGTTCCCGGCGTCCTCGGGCGAGCGTCCGAGTGCGCGGGATCTCCGCGGCCGTCTCGATCGAACGCGATGCATCGGGACGTGCCCACGATCCGCGCGGCGTCGACCCGACGACGCGCTCTTCGGCCTCGGCTACGCCCACGCCCAGGACCGCCTCTGGCAGATGGAGTTCCAGCGGCGCGATCGGAAGCGGGCGCCTCGCCGAGATCCTGGGCCCGAGGCCTCGTCGAGACGGACCGCTTTCTCCGCACGGTCGGGCTTCCGCCGCGCGGCCGAAGCGGGCTGGCCGGCCCTGTCTCCGGCGACCCGCCGAGCGCTCGAGGCCTACGCCGCGGGGCGTCAACGCGTTCCTCGCGTGCACCGCGGCGCGGCCCGTCGAGTTTCGCCTCCTGCGCGTCGCGCCCGAGCCGTTCACGCCGGTCGACTGCCTCGTCTGGGCCAAGATGATGGCCTGGGATCTCGGCGGCCAACGCGCGCGACGAGATCCGCCGCGCCCGCTTGACCGCCGCGCTCGGGGCCGAGCGGGCGCGCGCGCTCTTTCCCGCGGTGCCCGCCGAACCGACGATCCTGCGCGACGAGCGAGTGGCCGGCCGTCGCCGCCGCGGCGTCCGACTTCCCGGGCTCCGCGACTTCCGGCTCGAGCCCCTGGCGGCGCCTCGACGCCGCGTTCGCTCTGCTTCGACGCGCTCGGCTTCGGCGGCGAGGAGCTCGGCAGCAACTCCTGGGTCGTGGCCGGCTCGCGCACCGTGTCGGGCAAGCCGATCCTCGCCAACGATCCGCACCTCGGCCTGCGGACGCCCTCCGTCTGGTACCTCGCGCGCCTCGAGGCGCCGGGCCTCTCGGTCGCCGGCGCGACGCTGCCGGGGGTCCCCGGCGTCATCATCGGGCACAACGCGCGCATCGCGTGGGGACTGACGAGCGTCGAGCCCGACGTCCAGGACCTCTATCTCGAAGAGACCGATCCGAAGCGATCCGTCGCGATACCTCCATCGCGGGGAGTGGCGGCGGTTCGAGGCCGCGCGAGACGATTCGCGTGCGCGGCGGAGCGGACGTCGTCCTCGAGGTGCGGTCCTCGGTCCATGGTCCGCTCGTGACGGACGTGCTGGAGGGCGCGGCGAACGCTCGGAACGGCCGTCGCGCTCGCGATGGACGGGTCTCGACCCCGGCGACACGACGGCCGAGGCGTTCCTCGGGATCGACCGCGGCGTCGCAACTGGAAGGAGTTCCTCGGCGGCGGCCGCGCTCCTCCAGTGCGCCCGCCGCAGAACCTCGTCTACGCCGACGTGGACGGCCACATCGGCTACACGGCGACGGGCGCGATCCCGATCCGGCCGCGCGTCCGACGGCCTGCTTGCCGGTCTCGGGCGCCGGACGACGACGACTGGTCGCGGCTACATCCCGTTCGAGAGCCTGCCCCGCGCGTCTCGATCCGCCGCGGGGGTTCGTGGCGACGGCGAACAATCGGGTCGTCTCGGAGCGCTACCCCTGGCCGTTCACGCGCGACTGGCCCGAGCCGTACCGGGCGGATCGGATCACGAAGCGCATCCTCGCGGCCGCCCCGGCTCGACGTCGCCGACGATGCGTGCGATCCAGCTCGACCGCCACTCCGAGCAGGCCGACGAGCTGCTGCCGCTTCTCCTCGACACGAAGCCTGCCGACGCCGCGTCCGAGCGCGCGCTGGCGCTCCTCCGGGCGTGGGACCGCGACTTCGCGCCGGAGTCGGCAGCGGCCACGATCTACGCCGCCTGGTACACGGCGTTGTCGGCGATGCCGGAGGACGAGGCCGGAGACGCGCCGCTCGGAAGCGTGCGGTCGCGCTTCCTCATCGAGTCGCTGCGTGCGGACGCCGGGTGGTGCGACGACGTGCGCACCCCGCGGAAAGAGACGTGCGCCGACTTCAAGGCCGCGGCGCTCGCAAGCGCGGTCGCCTTTCTCGTGAAGCGGTTCGGGCCCGACCCTTCCTCCTGGCGCTGGGAGCGGCTCCACCGCGCCCGTTTCCCGCACGGCGTGCTCGACCAGGTGGCGTGGCTCCGCCCGTTCTTCTCGCTCGAGGTCGGCCAGGGTGGGGACGCCTCGACGGTCAACGTCGGCGCCTACCGGCGCGACGGGTCGTACGTCATGAGCGACGGCCCAAGCTACCGCCAGATCGTGGACCTCTCGGACCTGTCGAAGTCGGTCTTCGTGCACACGACCGGGCAGTCGGGCAACGTTTTCTCCGGGCACTACCGGGACCTTCTCCCGCGGTGGAGGGCCGGCGACTATCTGCCGATGTCGGGAGCGAAGCCGGCGAACGCGCGACGCCTCGTTCTTCACCCGTAACCGAGAGAGAAAGGCCGCCCCGAAGGGCGGCCTCCCCGTTTGAGGTTTGGCCGAGTCGCTACGGAATCGCGGCGCTCCCCGCGCAGCTCTGGATCGCGTTCTTCTGCGCGGCGGGGATGACGCCAGCACTCTGCGGGCCGTTCAGGAGATGCGCGGCCCGGCTGACGAAGGCACCGTGGCTCGTCGCGGCGACGGCGACGTTCCGGATCAGGTCCGAGATCGAGCAACCGCTCGCGAGGACGACGTTGGGAGCTCCCAAGTCGCAGCCACCGATGACGACCGTCGGCGACAGATTCGATCCGGGGCACTCGTCCGCATCGTCGGGGATCCCGTCGAGGTCGGCGTCCGGGAACCATCCCACGTCGCGCAACAGCGGCAGCGTGAGGTCCTGCGGTGGTTGCACGCTGTGGGTGAGATCGGCATTGATCGCGGGCTCCGTGAGCTGGTTGGGGAACGCGCTCGTGTGTCCCAGTGCGACTTCCCTCAACCGGCCGTGCTGGATGTCGTTTCGCGGGCCGTGCGATCCTCGTTGCCGCGGTCTTCGCGGATCTTCCCGTCGCGAAGGCGGACGATACGGCGCGCGTGCGCGGCGATGTCCTCTTCGTGCGTCACGAGAATGATCGTATTGCCGCGTGAGTTCAGCTCATCGAACAGCGCCATGATCTCCGCGCCGGTCTGCGAGTCGAGGTTTCCCGTGGGCTCGTCGGCCAGAAGGATCGAAGGATTGTTGATGAGAGCGCGCGCCACGGCGACGCGCTGGCGCTGGCCGCCCGACATCTCGTTCGGGCTGATGCCCCATCCGGTCCCCGAGACCGACGGCCTCGAGCGCCTTCACCGCGCGCTCGTGGCGCTCCTTCTTCGGGACGCCGGTGTAGACGAGCGGGAGCTCGACCTGCTGCAGCGCGTTCGTGCGGGGCAGCAGGTTGAAGGTCTGGAAGACGAAACCGATCTCCTGGTTGCGGATCTGCGCGAGCTCGTCATCGGTCATGCGCGCGACCTCGCGGCCGTTCAGGACGTAGGAGCCCGACGTCGGCGTATCGAGGCAGCCGATCGAGGTTCATGAGGGTCGACTTGCCGGAGCCCGAGGGGCCCATGATCGGCGACGTACTCGCCGCGCTCGACGCCCAGCGTCACGCCGTCGAGGGCGCGCACGCGCTCCTCCCCCATGTCGTAGAACTTCGTGATGTCCCGGATGTCGATCAGCATGGGATGTCGATCTGAGGAGTTATACGGGCGCCGGAGCTCCGGGTTCGACCCGCGGGTCGCCGACCTCAGAAGATCGCGGCCAGCCCCGCCTTTCCCAGGACGAAGACGACCCAGAGGGTCACGATGACACCGGCCGCCTGCCCCTTCCGGATCTTCGCCGCGGCGGAGAATCCGATCACGAAGAGCGCCAGGCTCCAGAACGAGAAGAGGTCGATCGATCCGAGAAGCGAGTGCAGGACCTTCTCGTCACGGCCGACGAGGAATCCGAGGTTCGAGCGGAGCAGGTCTCCCATCGCGTGCGGGTCCACGGTTTCCTGTCGGGCCAGAAGCGGCAGCAGGAGCACCGCCCCGAGGACGCCCGGCAGGAAGCCGTGCGACGTCACGCCGAGCGACTGCGAATAGGTCAGATCCCAGCCGAACGCCTTGAACGCGCCCCAGATCACGACGGCGCACAGGAACGTGATCACGATCGGCGCGGCGCCTCCGATGACGTAGCCGAAGACCGGCGCGAACGATCTTCTGCCGCGCCACGATCGACTGGAGCTGCTCGTCGGAAACCTTCTGGCCGCCCTTCTCCATGCGGTCGCGAATCATCTTCTCGAAGTCCATGCGCGGCAGCAGCACCGCCGAGATCGCGAGCGACAGCGATGATCCAGAGCGACGACGGGAAGGATCCACGTCGGCCGCCGCGCGATCGCTTCGAAGGTCTTGCCCGGAGAGAAGAAGACGTTCCCGGTATCCGCGCGATCGCGGAGTCTCCGGGAGTCGGCGGCGGGGCGGCGCCGGCCTCCGCGCTCACGGCTTCTCGGCGGCCACGCTCGGCCAGGGCGACGGGATGGCAGGCGTCGTCGTCTCGGGAAGTCCCTCGACGCCGATCTCCTTCCACTCGAGGTTGTCGGCCACGGAGTAATGATATGCCGCGACCGCCTTCCGGTAAACGACCAGCGCCTGCAGCTCCGTCGTGCGCGCGGCGGACAGGTCGCTCTGGATCTGGTTGACCTGGAAGGACGTGCTCATGCCGTTGTCGAACTTCTTCTTTTCGGCGTCGAGGTTCTTCTCGGCGAGCTCCCGCCCCTTCGAGGCGGCGACGATCTGGCGCTGGGCCGTGTCGATCGCCCGCGCGGCGGCGCGCACGTCCACGACGACGTTCTGCTGGGTGGTCGTGAGGACCGCGCGGTCCGATTCCAGGAGGTATTGCGACGCGCCCCGCTGGCCCTTCGCGTACCGGTTGAGGATCGGATAGGAGACGTTCAGCCCGATCGACCAGTTCTTGAACTTGCGGTCGAAGACCTGCTGGTACGCGTCCGGGAGGCCGTTGGTCGCGATGATGTTCCCGTTGGCGTCGTGCACCGTCCCGTCGAGACCGATGTTGCCGTAGCTCCCGACCAGGTTCACACCCGGCAGGAGCTGATTCTTCCAGTACTCGAGGCGAACCTCGTCGGACTCGGTCTGGTAGGCCGCGGCCACGACCTCGGGCCGTTTCTCGATCGCCATGAGCGTGCCCGCCCGCAGGTCCACCGTCATGGGCTCCGCGTCGCACCTCGTCGGTCGGCACGATCGGAACGTTGCCGAGGGAGGGATCGATGTTCAGCTGCCGGCGGAGGCGATCCAGGGCGTCACCGATCTGCCCCTCGGCCGTGATGATGTCCTGCTCGGCCTGGGCGATGCCGACCTCGGTCTGCGTGATGTCGATCGGAGCGAGCGAGCCGACGTCGATCTTGATCTTGGTGATGCGATTCAGTTCCTGCGCGATCCGCAGCGACTCGCGCTTCACGTCCAGGTTCTGGATCGCGTAGACGAGATCCCAGTACGCCTGCTCGACGGTGTTGACGGTCGTCTGGACGCTGCGCACGTACTGCTGGTACGAGGCGTCGCGCGTGTTCTTCGCGATGTAGATCTGCCACTTCGTCGCCGTGAAACCGAAGTTGCGCAGCAGCGGCTGGGTGAACGTGATCGTGAGCCCCGCGTTGTAGGACGGGTTGATGCCGCTGATGTTGTAGAACTGCGAGTTCGTCGAAAAACGACCGCCGGACGTGCCGAGGGTGAACGTGCCGCCCCAGGGCGCGAGCTGCTGAACCTGTGCGTTGTAGTTGTACGTGTCCTGAAGGACGAGGAACGCGCCGGAGAGCTGGTTCGAGGACGGCGAGTCCTGGTGGTTTCGGTTGGCAAAGCCGCTCAGGACCGGATCGAAGATTCCCTCGTTGGCGACGAGCTCGTAGTCAGTAGCCTCGGCCGCGTTGACGGTGACGTTCAGATCCTGATTGTTCGCGAGCGCGAGAGAGATCGCCTCGTCGAGAGACAACTTGATCTGCCCGTCCACGGGAGCCGGAAACGCGCGTGGCGTCCGCTGGCCCGCCCGAGCGGAAACCGTCTGGGCCGTCTGCCCTGCTGCATCGAGAGTCCACGCGAAAAAGCCGCCCAGAGCGAGGGCGGCGCAACCCCACCGAAGAATCGGGAACCTGCTCATTCCTGTCACTCCTTCGTCAATCTTTCTACGCACGTGCCCGACGAATGTTTCCCGGAATCGCCCCTTTTCCCTTTCCGGAGCGTCATTTACCGGCTTGCCGACAACCACCCGGCGGAGGCGCTCATCATACCGGAGGGGCGCTCTCGCTCCCCGACGAAAGCTCACCGGGATAGAAGCACGCCGCCGCCCGGCCGTCCGGCCTCGCCTCGAGCGGCGGCCTCTCGATGCGGCAGCGCGGGCGCGCGATCGGGCAGCGCGGATGGAAGGCGCATCCCGGCGGCGGCGCCACGCGCGACGGCGGTTCTCCCGAGAGAACGAGGCCCCGCGCTCTCGCGCCCGCCGTGGCCGCCGCGAGAAGCGCCACGGTGTAGGGATGGAGCGGCGACGCGACCATATCGGCGGCGCGCCCCTCCTCGACGATCCGTCCGCAGTAGAAGACCGCGATGCGGTCCGCCACGCGCGAAACGACGGCGAGATCGTGGGAGATGAAGAGTCCCGCCATACCGGTCCGCTCCCGCAGGTCCGCGAGCAGGTTCAGGATCTGCGCCGCCACGGAGACGTCGAGCGCCGACACGGGCTCGTCGCAGACGAGCAGCTTCGGCCCCGTCGCGAGAGCGCGCGCGATCGCGACGCGCTGTCGCTGCCCGCCGGAGAACTCCGAAGGATACCGGTCCGCCGCGGAAGGAGAGAGTCCGACCTCCATCAGGAGCGCCGCGACGCGTTCGGCGAGCGCGCGGCCCCGCGCCATTCGCTGGACGCGGAGCGGCTCCGCGATCTGATCGCCTACGCGGAGGAGCGGGTGCAGCGAGCTCTGCGGATCCTGAAAGACCATCTGGATGTCGCGCCGCTTCTCCCGAAGGCGCCGCCCCGACAGCGCGCTCCAGTCCTCCCCGTCGAAACGCATCGCGCCCTCGGTCGGTTCCTCGAGGCGGAGCAGCAGCCGGCCGGTCGTGCTCTTCCCGCTGCCAGACTCGCCGACGAGCCCGAGCGTCTCGCCGCGCGCGATCGCGAGGGACACGCCGTCGACGGCGCGAATGTGTCCCGTCGGCCGCGCCGAAGAGGCCGCGGCGGACGGGATAGATCTTGACGAGGCCATCCGCCTGGAAGAGAGCCGGCTCGGCGTTCATGAGGGCCGCCGATCGCGGTCCGAGCGCGAGCCCGAACCTTCGTAGAGAAAGCAGCGTACCCGGACGCCGCCGTCCGCGAAGAGCGGCGGCCGGGAGCGGTCGCATGGCGCGAAGCGCTCCGGGCAGCGCGGCGCGAAGGCGCAGCCCTCCTCGACGCGCTCGAAGAGATCCGGGACGGTGCCGGGGATGGCCGGGAACCGCCGTCGCGAACCGTCATCGATCTCGAGGCGCGGCCGGCTGGCGAGGAGCCCGCGCGTGTAGGGATGTCGCGGCGACCGGAAGATCTCGGCCGTCGCGCCCTCTTCCACGATCCGTCCCGCGTAGAGGACGAGGACCCGGTCGCTCTCGCGCGCGACGAGCCCGAGATCGTGGCTGATGAGGAGGAGCGTCAGGCCGCGGCTTCGTCGCAGGCGGGCAAGGAGCTCCAGGACCTCGCCCGCGACGGTCGCGTCGAGCGCCGTCGTCGGCTCGTCGGCGATCAGGAGCGCCGGATCGGCCGCGAGAGCGATCGCGAGCCCGACGCGCTGCTTCTGTCCTCCCGAGAGCCGGTGAGGATACTCGTCCACCGCGGACTCCGGATCCGGCAACGACACCTCGCGAAGACGATCGACGGCGCGCCGGCGAGCCTCCGGCGCCGAGACCCGCGCGTGAAGACGGATCGCTTCGCCGATCTGGTTGCCGACGGTCCGGACGGGATCGAGCGCGGCGCCGGGCTCCTGAAAGAGCATGCCGATGCGTGCGCCGCGAAGCCGCTCCCACTCCTTCTCGGGCAGACCGAGAAGGCTCCGGCCCTCCCAGGCGATCGCGCCAGACACCCGGGCGGACTCGGGCGGCAGCCCGATCAGGGCGCGCGCCAGCAGGGTCTTGCCGCAGCCGCTCTCGCCCGCCAGCGCCACGGTCTCGCCGCGCTGGAGCGCAAACGAGACGCCGTCCACGGCGGGAAACCACCGTCCCCCGCGCGGCAACTCGACCGAGAGGTCGGCGGACGGAGAGGAGCGGCGCGGTCACCGGATCAATTCTTCTTGACCGCCTCGAGCTCCTTGACGCGGTTCACGATGTCCCGATAGTTGGTGTTGAGCCCGTACACCTCGAGGAAGGTCCGGTAGGCGAGCTCGAGGTCGCCGGTGTCCTGATAGACGCCGCCGAGGTCGTAGAGAAGGCCGACGGTCTCGACTTCCTTGATGTCGGGCGACTCGAGCCCTTTGCGGTACCACTTGATCGCGAGCTGGGGCATGCCCTTCTCGAGGAAGCAGAGCCCGAGCATGCTGCAGCACTCGACCATGCGCGCGGGATCCTTGCTCGCGAGCTGGAACTCCCCGATGGCCTCGTCGGTCAGGCCCATTTCCTTGTAGGCGATTCCGAGGTTGAAATGGGTCTCGTAGTCCTCGGCGGAGAGCTGCTGCTCGACGCCCTTCTTGAACTCGCGGAAGATCTCCTCGAGCGAGGCTTCACCCTCGGGACCTCCGAGCGCCGGAGCGTCCGGCACGGGCGCTTCCTCGGCGAGCTCTTTCTCGAGCTCCTCCGCGAGGTTGAAGAACTGCTGCTCGTCGGCGAAGAGGCTCTGCTCGTCCAGCACGGGCCCCGGCGCCGATGCGGTCTCCCCTCCGGCGCCTCCCCGGCCTTCTGCATCTCCTCCTCCAGGAGCGACCCGAGCTCCTCGTAGGAGACGAACTCGGAGTCCGACGTCGCGGCGACGCGCACCGAGGACGTCGCACGGGGCGCCGAGACGTCCGTCGGCGGAGGAAGCGGAGCGGGCGCCGCGGATGACGGTGGAGCGGACGGCGGAGACGCCGCCGCGCGCGGTGTCGCCGCCGGCATCGCCGCGGCGGGAGGCGCGGGAGCGGCAGGCTCCGGCTCGAAGTCCTCGAGAAGCTCAGGAACCGGCAGCGGTTCGGGCAGGCCGGGATGCGGCGCGCCCTCGAGGCCGAACTCGTCGAAACCGGACTCGGCCTGTGCCGCGGGCGGCGGCGGCGCGGGAGACGGAGCCGGGGCCTCCGGAGCCGCGGCCGCGGTCACGGTCGGCGAGGGCGCCGCGGGCGCTGCCGCCGGCGGACCGTAGCGCCGCAGAAGATTCTCCGCGTCGGCATTTCGGGCCGTTGTCCGGTAGTAGGTCGCGAGCTCGTCGACTTCACGAGCGAGGGCCGGATTCTGTGACTCGGCCATCAGCTCGATCATCCGTTCGCGCGCGCGCACGAGATCGGGCCGGCGGCGCACGAGCGTGCGCAGTCGCTCGACGGCCTTGTCCGCGAGGCCGTAGCGGGCGAACACCTCCGCCTCGACGATGAGCGTCTCGACTTCGCGATCCTCGGGCGGGGCGGCAACCGGCGACGGCGGAGCCACCGGAGTCGGCAGCGCAGGCGTCGGAGTCGGAAGGACGGGCGGCGCGACGGAGACGGCGGCGGGTGGCGCCGCGGCCGGCGGCTCATCTTCGACCTCCACCTCGACTTCGATCTCGGGAGCGGCCGGCGACGCGGACGGCGCGAGCTCCTTGAGCCTCGCGGTCGCTTCGGCGTCCCCCGGCGAGAGCACGAGCGCCTTGCGGTATAGCGCAACCGCCACGTCACTGTCTCCGAGGCGGACGGCCTCCGCCGCCGCCGCCGAGAGAAGCGCCGCGGCCTCCGGGTGCCGGCCCTCCGCCTCGCGCACGTCCGCGAGCTTCTCGATCGCCGGTCCGTAGGACGGCTGGGCTTCCAGAATCGGGGTCAGGTGCGCCGCCGCGCGCGCGAAGTCCTTCGCCGAAACCGCCGCGTCCACGGCCGGAAAGATCGCCGCGAGCGACGCGTCGGCGTTGCCCTGCGCGATGCGGACGCGCGAGAGCTGGACGCGGCACGCCTCGTTGGCGGGATCGAGCGCCAGACCCTGCTCCGCGGAGCGGACCGCCTCGGCGGGGTCTCCCGTGTCGAACTGCGCCTCGGCCAGGAGCGCGAGTCCGTCGGGTGTGGCCGGCGCCTTCTTGAGGATCGCAATCGCGGCCGCGGCGTTCTTCTGGGCGAGCATCGAGCGGACGAGCTTGCGCTGGACGTCCGCGTCGCCGGGCACGAGCTCGAGAGCCTTCTGGAAGACGGCGATCGCCTCGTCGTGCGCGCCGCGTCGCAGCGAGCGCCGCGCCGATCACCCCGTACTGCGCGACCGCGTGGTTGATCTGGTCGGTTGACGCGGTAGAGATCCGCGAGACGCGCCTGCATCTTAGGTCGCTCGGCTCGACCGCGACCATCTTCTTGTAGGCCGCGATGGCCTCTTCGCGGCGGTCGTTCTTCGAGTAGTGGTCCGCCAGGACCTGGTACTGGCTCCGCGCGTCCTGAGTCAGTCCCTGCTTGTGGTAGAGGTCGGCGAGCTGATCGTAGACCTCGAGTCGCGCCGGATCGATCTTGTTGATCTTCTTGTAGATCGCGATGGCTTTGAGGAAGAAGCCGTCTATGGCATAGAAGTCCGCGATCCGCATGAAGAAGGGGATCGAGTCGGCCGGCCGGTTGATGCGGACGTAGAGGTCGCCGACTTTGTTCAGGGTCGAGATGTCTTTGGGGTTCTCCTCGAGGACGCGCAGGTACTCCTTCAGCGCGGGTCGAGCTTTCCCCGGGCGAGCTGCTTCTCGGCGCGACCTGAAGGAGTCTGGTCCCGATTGGCCATGTTTGCCGTGAAATTCTAACCGGATGACATGGGCGTCGCGGCCGCAGTCCGGGAGCAGGAGCGCCCGCAGCGGTCGAAGCGCGCCTGCGGATGCGGCGTCCCGGCCAGGGGCCGGCGGAACGCGGCTCGCGGAACGCTCCGGCGACGACCCCGCGATAGCTCAGACGGTGCTCGGGGCAGGGCCCGTACCGCCGCAGCGCATCCCAGTGCTCCGGAGGTGCCGTAACCCTTGTGATGCTCGAACCCGTAGCCGGGATAACGCGCGCGCGAGATCCCGCAGAAGGCCGTCGCGATAGACCTTGGCGACGATCGAGGCCGCCGCGATCGAGGCGCAGAGGGCGTCGCCGTGGACGATCGGAAGCTGCGGCCGCCGGACGCCCGGGATCGTCACCGCGTCGACGAGGAGCGCTCCGGCGGGCGGCGTCAGCGCGTCGACGGCCATCCGCATGGCGTGCAGGCTCGCCCGAAGGATGTCGCGGCTGATCGATCTCGCACGCGGCCACGGTCCCGACGCCGAACGTGACGAGCCCGCGTGCGGCGCGACGCTCCCGATCCTGCTCGCGCGGCTGCGGCGTCGAGACTGCTTCGAGTCGTCGAGACCCGGCAGAACGCATTCCGACGGAAGGATCACCGCCGCCGCGACGACGGGTCCCGCGAGAGCATCCGCGTCCCACCTCGTCCACTCCGGCGACGAGGCGATATCCGCGGCGCGCGAACTCCCGCTCGAGACGGTCGCAGCCGGGAGAGGCGGCCGAGCTCCGCGAACAGCGCGGAGAACGGGTCGGCGGGCACGGGGCGTCGGGCCTCCGCCTACTCGGCGCGCTTCTCGTCCCGCTTCTCGTCGATGCGCGCGGCCTTTCCCTTGCGCTCTCTCAGGTAGTAGAGCTTCGCGCGCCGCACGGCGCCTTTGCGCTCCACCTCGATGCGGTCGATGACGGGAGAATGCAGCGGAAAGATCCTCTCGACGCCGATCCCGCTCGAGATCTTGCGGACGGTGAACGTCTCGCGGGCGCCTCCGCCCCGCCGCGCGATCACGACGCCGGCGAAGATCTGGATGCGTTCTTTCTCGCCCTCGCGCACTTTGACGTGCACGCGGACCGCGTCGCCGGGCGCGAACGTCGGGCGACCTCGGCGCGCAGGGAGGGCTTTTCGACTTCCAACAGGCATGGCATCGCTCATCAGGACGGTTCCTCGGCGGAAACGATTCGGAGTATTAGACGAACGGTCTGGCCGCCGCTTGCAAGCCTACCCGCCGTCGGACTCTCCCGGGCTTCTCCGGGCGCCTCTGCAGCAGGTCCGGCCGCCGCTCCCGTGTTCGTCGCGAGCGCCCGCGCCCGGCGCCAGCGCTCGATCCGCGCGTGATCGCCGGAAAGGAGCACGTCGGGGACCGCGAAGCCCGCGGAACTCCTGGGGCGCGTGTAGTGCGGGTAGTCCAGGCGGTCTCCCACGAAGGAGTCCCGCTCGACCGACTCTGCGCGGCCGACGACTCCCGGGCACGCGGCGCGACAGGGCTTCGACGACCACGAGCGCGCCGCCTCCCCCCCGGAGAGGACGAAGTCCCCGATGGAGATCTCCTCGTCGAAGAGGCCGAGGTCGCGCACCCGTTCGTCGATACCCTCGTACCGGCCGCAGAAGAGGAGCAGCCGTTCCTTGACGGCGAGCCGCTCGACGCTCTCCTGATCGAGCCGCCGGCCGTCCGGAGGAGCAGCACCCGCCAGGCGGGCGGATTCCCCTGTCGGGCCTCGATCGCCTGCCGCGACGACCGGCGCGAGTGATCACCATCCCGGGGCCGCCCCCGAACGGCTCGTCGTCCACCTTGCGGTGCTGTCGTGCGCGAAGTCGCGCAGGTCGGTCACGGCGACCTCGATGCGCCCGCCCTCGAGCGCCCGCCCGAGGAGGCTCTCCTCGAGCGGCGACCGGAAGAAACCGGGGAAGAGGCGTCAGGATCTCGATGCGCATCGGCCGACGCTGCGACGCTAGACGTCCGTCGCGAGCTCGAAGAGCCCGGCGGGCGGGTCGAGCACGATGCGCTTCGCGAGGGAGTCCACACGCACGACGATCCCCGCCACGAAGGGCACGAGGACGAACTTTCCTTCCGGCGTGCGCACCGTCAGGAGCGGCCCCGCGACGGTCGTCTCGAGCTCCGCGGCCTCGCCGAGGGGCCGCCCGGCCTGGTCGTCGCATGGCCACCCGCGGACCTCGTGCGCGTAGTGGAAGCCTTCGGGCGCGGGAAAGGAGTCGGAATCGGCGACGACGAGCTCGCCGCCCGAAAGCGCGCGCGCCGCGTCGACTCCCGAGACGTTCTCGAATCGCAGGAGCATCCGCCGCGCGTGGGGCCGGGCCGACGCGACGACGAGCGACCGCTCCTCGCCCGACCGCTTCCACGTGACGGGAGTCCCTGGACGGAAACGCTCGGGGAAATCCGTCGCGAGATCCACGGAGACCTCTCCGTCGAGGCCGTGGGGCCGGCGGACGAGGCCGACGAGAAGAGCCGCGGCGCCTCCGCCCTAGTCCTTGACCCGCACGACCGCGCGCTTTCCGCGCGCCGACGCCGCGGCGTTGACGAAGCCGCGCAGCGCGCGCACCGTCCGCCCCTCGCGGCCGATGAGGCGGCCCCGGTCGCCCGCGGGAACCGAGATCTCGTAGATCGTCGTCGGGCCCTCGAAGAATTCGTGCACGCGGACTTCGTCCGGGTGGTCGGACAGGCGCTTGACGACCGTCTCGACGAGCTTGCGCATCAGGACGCGGCGGGCGCGGCCGGCTCGGGCTGCGCGAGAAGCGAGGCCACGGTCGGCGAGAGGCTCGCGCCCTTCGAGACCCAGAAGCGCGCGCGCTCGCGGTCGAAGGACAGCACGGCCGGCGAGACGACGGGGTCGTAGGAGCCCAGCTCCTCGAGCACCTCGGCCCGCGCCGTCCGGCGCGAATCGGAGACGACGATGCGGTAGTACGGACGATTGCGGGCGCCCATGCGGCGCAGCCGGATCTTCACCATGTTGGACGGTCCTTTCCCTTACCTCGAAAACGGCGAATTCTAGCCTACTTCGGCGCCGGCAGGGGGATCCGGGACAGGTCCATTCCCCGGCTCCCCTTCTTCGCCATTCGCATGAGCTTTCGCATCTGCTGGTACTGCTTGAGAAGCCGATTGATCTCGGCGACCGACGTCCCCGACCCCGCCGCGACCCGCTTCTTTCGGGAACCGTTCAGGATCTGCGGGTACCGGCGCTCGTCCTGGGTCATGGAGTCGATGATCGCCGACACGCGGACCAGGGATTTTTCGTCCACCGACTCGGGGCCCGCCAGCCCGCGGAACGCCCCTCCCTTGGGCAGCATGTCGAGCAGCGACGAGAGCGGCCCCATCTTTTTCATCGACGCCAGCTGATCGCGCAGATCCTCGAGCGTGAACTCGCCGGCCGCCGCGCGCTCGGCGACGCGCCGCGCCGACGCCTCGTCGGTCTGCGCCTCGACCTTCTCGATGAGCGTCAGCACGTCGCCGAGCCCGAGAATCCGCGAGGCCATCCGGTCCGGATGGAACGGCTCGAAGTCCTCGGGCTTCTCTCCGATGCCGACGAACTTGATCGGCTTCCCGACCGTCGTGACGACGGTGAGCGCCGCGCCGCCGCGCGCGTCGCCGTCCGTCTTGGTGAGAATGATCCCGGTCATCGGAAGCGCCGCGGCGAATCCCGAGGCCGACCGCACGGCGTCCTGTCCGGTCATCGCGTCGGCGACGAAGAGAATCTCCTGCGGCGCGATGGCGTCCACGACCGCGCGCACCTCGCGCATGAGGTCCTCGTCGATGTGGAGCCGCCCCGCGGTGTCGACGATGACGGTGTCCCGGCCCGTGAGCTTCGCTTCCGCAAGCCCCTCGCGCGCGACCGCGACCGGATCGGTCGTGCCGCCGGGATGGAAGACGGGAATCCCGATCTGCCGTCCGAGCGTCTGGAGCTGCGTGACGGCCGCGGGCCGCGCGAGGTCCGCCGCCACGAGCAGCGGATACCGTCCGCGCGACTTGAGCTGGAGCGCGAGCTTGCCTGCCGACGTCGTCTTGCCGGAACCCTGCAGCCCGACGAGCGCGATGACGGTGGGCCGCCCGGAAAGGTCGAGGTCGGCGCGCGCCCCGCCGAGGAGCGCGACCAGCTCGTCGCGGACGATGCGCGTGACTTCCTGGGCGGGGGACAGCTGGGCCAGCACCTTGCCGCCGATCGCCTTCTGCTTGACCCGCGCCGTGAAGTCGCGCACGACCGGCAGCGCGACGTCCGCCTCGAGAAGGGAGAGCCGGATCTGCGCGCAGCGCCGTGTCGAGATGATGCTCGGTCAGGTGGCCTTCGCCCCGCAGCTCCTTGAAGACGCCCTGAATTCGGTCGCCCAGACCCTCGAACATCCCGGCTTCCCCCTTCGGACGGGCCCGCCGCCCGTCCAGAACCCTAGGATAATCGCGCCGGAAGGCCTGGTCGACCGCCGGGCGGCGGTTGACAGCCCGTCGCGATGGGGTATCATTCCGCCTCGTTTTTTTCTCTGAGGGATTCTTTTCGCGCCACAGAAGCCGGAGACGAAAGAAGGAGATGAGGTTTATGAAGAAGTTCTGGACCCTGGGCCTCGCGGCCGTTCTCGGCACTGCCCTCCTGACGGGCTGCAAGAAGGCGGAGCAGACCACGACCGAAACGACCACGACGACAGAGGCCCCGGCGGTCGTTGAGGAGACCGGCACGACGGCAACGGGCACCGCGACGACGAGCACGGCCACGACGACGACCTCGACCGAGACCACCACGACGACCACGAGCACGGTCACCCCGAAGATGTAGCTGCGGAACCGACCGCAATCGGAGGCCCCCGCTTCGGGGGCCTTTTTCTTTTCCCGTACACTCGTCGCGCGTGCTCCCGCTCTGGGTCGGAATCCTTCTGGCAGCCGCGGCCCTTTCCTCTGCGGCCGTGGCGCTTCGCGAGCGCCGGCGCGCCGGCGTTCTCTCGGATCGCCTCGCGGCGCGCGAGCGCGAGACACACCTCCTCTCGGAGTCGCCGGACCCCGAGACGATTCTGCGGCGCGCCTATGAGGCGGCCTCGGAGCGCCTTCCGATCTCGCACTTCGATCTCTACACGATCGACGACGGCGGCCGCGTCGACGAAGCGTGGACCCTCTCGGGGGAATCGGGACGCCGCCTTCCCCGGCGGGACGCGTCCAGTCCCTGGCGCGGCCGGCACGTGGACGCGCCCCGCGTGAAGGACCTGACCGCCACCGAGACCGAGCTCTCCTTCGCTCCGCGCGAGCTGCTCGCCGGCTCGCCGGCGACGAAGCGGCTGCAGCTCCCTCTCTTCTCGGGCGACCGGCTCGTCGCCCACCTCATCCTCGAGAGCCCCTCCCCGATCGACGACAGCGCCAAGTCGGAGATCCGCGCGCTCCTGGCGCCGCTCACGTCGGCACTCCACGGCTCGCGTAACTGGCGGATCGCCGTGACCGACGAGCTCTCGGGCCTCGCGTCGCGCCGCTACTTCGAGACGCGCCTCGCGGAAGAGTGGGCCCGTCAGGAGCGCTACGGCGCGCCGCTCGCGGTGGCGATTCTCGACCTCGACCACTTCAAGAGCGTCAACGACACGTACGGGCATCCGGCGGGAGATCGCGTGCTGCGCCGGTTCGGCGAGATCGTGCGCGGAGAGATCCGCTCGAGCGACGTGGCCTGCCGGTACGGCGGTGAGGAGTTCGCGATCCTGTTCGCCGAGTCGACCGCCGCCGCGGCGAGCGCGGTCGCCGAGCGAATCCGCCGGGCCCTGAAGCGAGAAGCCTTCGCCTGGGAGGGAAAGCCGTTCCATGCCACGGTGTCGGCCGGGGTCTCGGGAGCCGAGGACGCGCGGGAGCCGGCGACGCTTCTCTTCCGCGCCGACGAGGCCGTCTATCGCGCGAAGGACGGCGGCCGGAACCGCGTCGTCGTCTGGCCGGGGCCCGCGCGCCGGAAGTCGGCTCGGCGATGACGGCCGGGGTGGAGGAACTGCTCGACGAGCTCATCGCCGGACAGCGGGCCCGTCTTCTCGAGATCGCGCAGAGGATCGCGCCGGGAATCTCAGCCGAGGACCTGTTGCAGCCGCACGACCATCCGGGTCTCGCGAATCACCCGGACTTCCAATTCGAGGACGGGATCCTGGCCGGCTACCTCGCGGTGCGTGCCGCCCTGCGCGCGAGGCGGTAGAGCCGCTCGGCGAGGCGTGCTCGCCGCGGCTCTGGCCGACCGAGGCTCGCGATCGATTCCGCGTGGCGCGAGATCCACGGCTCGTCGGTGGCGCGCAGCCCGAGCAACGCGAGATCGGCGCCCGTCTCGCGGGCGAGGCGCGCGAGCACTTCCGGGTCGATCACGGCGCCGCGAGCCCCGCCGCCGCGAGCAGCGCGGCCACGGGCTCGTCCCAAGACAGCTTCTCGACGAGCCGCCGGCCGTCCTCCCCCATCCGGACGAGGGCGTCGGGACGATTCCACGCGATCTCGAGCGCGGCGCCCAGCGCCCGCGGCTCCGGCGCGACGACGAATCCCGTCTCCCCGTCGCGAACGAACTCGAGCGGGCCTCCCGCGTCCTCCGTCGTGAGGACGGGCTTGCCGGACAGAAACGCCTCGAGGGGCACGTAGCCGAGGTCTTCGCCCGACGGCGCGACCGCCACGAGGCGCGCGCCCGCATAGAGGTCGAGCAGCTCATCGTCGCTCGCGAACGGGATCAAGCGAAGTCGGGCGGCGACTCCAGACTCCTCCGCGAGACGCCGGAGTCGCGCTTCCTCGGGGCCACGCCCGACGAGAATCAGCTTCGCCGACGGAGCGAACGCGAGCGCGCGCACCAGAAGATCGGCACGCTTCCACGCGTCGAGCCGGCCCGACCGAGAGAACGTAGTCGCCGAAAGGGCCGCTTCGATAGCGCCCGGCGAGCGGCGGCGGATGGTAGAGCGCCTCGCTCGAGATCCCGTTGAATCGGCGCAGCCTCTCGGCGACGGTGCGCGAGTTGGCGAAGACGCGGCGCGCCTCGGAGAGACCGACGCGGTCGATCTCGCCGATGGCCTCGCGCGTGCGGCGGTCCTCGGGCGCCGCCGTCAGGTCGCTGTACGCGGAGCCGTACTGGTCGTACGCCTGTCGGTACTGGTGGATGAGCCAGACGACCTTGTTCGGGTGGCGGACCGCGTAGCTCGGGAAGCGCGTCGCGATCACCGCGTCGACCGGCTTCGCCCGCCGATCTCGGTCAGGTCGAGCATCCGCCACGCGAGCGCGCTGCGCACGAGGTCGAAGCGCTCCCGCTCGAGCAGCGGCAGGGCGACGAGGTCCGCCTCGACCCCGCGCCGGGCGAGCTCCTCCGTCAGCCGTCGCACGTGCTTCTCCGCTCCGCCGTGCGCGAAGGGGGTCTGGACCGCCAGGACGAGGACGCGCGGCGCGCTCACCTCGCGGGCACCCGCGCGATCACGGCGTAGTCCTGAGGGCCGAAGAGGAGGCGGTTCAGGCGCGCATCGTTCTCGCCGCGCTCGGCGAGACGCTCCTCGGGCGGCAGCGGCGAGCGGTATTCGACGCGGACGTCGACGAAGCCCGCCGCTTCCGCGAGAAACTCCAGCGCCGCGGGAGGCACCGGGCGGACGTGGGTCGGATCGAGGAAGAACGCCCGCAGCGCGGAGAGCGAGTCCGTATTGACGGTCTCGGCGATGAGGACCCCTCCCGGCGCGAGCGCGCGGCGCGCGGCGGCGAGAAAGGTGAAGACCTGCGCGGCGGGCCAGTGCTCGACGACCTGGAACGCGACGACGGCTCCGAGGCTCCCGGGCGCCGCCGCGGCGACGGACGCCACCGCGTCGCCCTCGACGACCGCCAGCCCCGCGTCCCGGCAGAGTCGGACCGAGACCGGGTTCGACTCGACGCCCGAAGCGGTCATCCCTTCCTCCCGCAGCAGGCCGAGGAACTCGCCGCGCCCGCAGCCCGCGTCGAGCACGGGGCCCGGCGCGCCGCGGAGGAAAGACAGGTAGAACCGCTGGCTGTCGGCGATCGCCTTCGGATCGCCGCGAAAGCGCTCCTCGAAGAGACTGTAGACGGCGTCCGGCAGCCTCGGCTCCGGAGACGCCGAGCGCGCCGGCGGGAGCGCGGCCGACGCCGGGGCGCGGGGCGCCGCCTCGAGGACGGCGAAGCGGGCGTCCTGGACGGCGGCCCGACGCCGCGATTCCGCGAGCTCGCGCTCGGTCGCGTCGCGAAAGCTCGCGAACCGGCCCTCCCACTCCTGGCGCGCCCGGCGGAATCCTTCGAGGGTGAGCGCGTTGAAGGCGGCCTGATCACGCCACACCAGACGGAGGGCGCGCAGGATCGCCCTCTTCAACCCCGACAGGCGCGCGCCGTCCGGTACCGACGGCGTCAGATGCGCTTCGGCGAGGCGCACCGGGTCGGGCGGCGAGGCGTCGGATTGGAAGTCCCGGGCCGCCTCCGGGGCGATCTTCCGGATCGCCGACCGGATTTCCTCCGCGAGCTCGCGCTCGAGATCCTTCCCGGGATCCACGATCTCAGCCCGCATCGCCGGGCGCCGGTGTGGCGCCGGGCGCCCGCGCTTCTTCGGCGAACTGTATGAGCGCGATCGTCAGGGCGACGACCACGGGGCCCACGAAGAGCCCCACGAGCCCGAACGTCGCGAGCCCGCCCACCGCGCCGACGAATGCCGCGACGGTGCCGATCTCGGCGCGGCCCGAGATGAGCAACGGCCGCAGCACGTTGTCGGCGCTCCCGGCGACCACGACTCCCCAGATCAGAAGGAAGATCGTCTTCCACCAGACGCCGAGCGTCGCCAGATAAAGAACGGCCGGAGCGAGCACGATCGCCGTCCCGACGAAGGGAACGAACGATGCGATCGCCGTCAGCACGCCGAAGACGACCGGAGACGGGAGGCGCACGATCCAGAACCCGATTCCGACGAGGATCCCCTGCGCGATCGCCGTCAGGACCGTGCCCTTGACCACGGCGGCCGTCACATCCGACAGATGCGTCACGAGACGGCGCTTGCGCCGGTCATCGAGCGGCACGAGAAACAGAAGCCGCCGAGCGACGTCATCTCCGTCGCGAAAGAAGAAGAACAACAGAAAGAGCATCAGCCCGACGCCGGCGACGAGCCCGAAGGCACCGAGGATCGCCTGCTGACCCCGCGCGACGACCCACGCGACGACCCCGTGGAGAAGGTCGGCGAGCTCGCTCTGAACACGTTCGGGGTCGAGATCGAAATGCGCCTGGGCCCATGCGACCAGTTTGCCAACGATCGGAAGACGCAAGACGTCCTCGACACCGGTGATCCGGTAACGCGAGGCCGCGCCCGAAAGTTGTCTCCCGAGGCTCACCGCCTGATCGACGAAGGCGTATCCCGCGAGGACCGCCGGAACGACGAAGGCGAGCAGCACGACGACCGTCAGGAGCGCGGCCGCGAGCTTCCGCCCGCGGAAACGCGCGCGCAGGCGCCGGTTCGCCGGAAACAGGATGAAGGCGAGCAGCGCCGACCACAGGGCCGGCGCGAGGAACGGCTCGGAGATCCGAAAGGCAAGATATCCCAGGACGACGGCCGCCGCCAGGGCGAAGACGCGCGCATAGAATCGATCGTCCGACGGCAGGAGAACCTCGGCCGCGATGCTAGCAGGTTGCGCGGGAGCCCATCCATTTCGATCGCCTTTGCGAGCAAGCGCCCTTCCGTGAGCTCGCTCGCGCCCGATCGTCTGCTCGCCGCGCGCGTTCTGCGGGAAGAATCGCGGCGGGAGGGATTCGCGCGCGCCGGTTTCTCGCGCGCCGAGGAGCCGCGAGGCTTCGACCGTTTTCGCGACTGGCTGGCGGCCGGCCGCCACGCCGGAATGAAGTACCTCGAAGACACGCGCGAAGCGCGCGCCGATCCGCGGCGCATCCTGGCGGGCGCACGCTCGGTCGTGAGCCTCTCGGCCTTCCACTCGGCGGCCCCGTTCGTGGCGGCCGACGGAAGCCGCGTCGCACGGTACGCCCGCGGCGCCGACTATCACCAGATCGTTCGCCAGGCGGCCGAGCGCGCCGCCCGCGCCGCGGCCCGGCGCCTGCCCGGAGCCTTCCGCTACCGCGTCTGCGTGGACACGACACCGGTCGCTGAGCGCTCCTTCGCGGCGGCGTCGGGTCTCGGCTGGATCGGGAAGAACGGCTGCCTCATCGATCCGGAGCGCGGCTCGTACCTGACGCTCGCCGAGATCGTGACCGATCTCGATCTGCCTCCCGACGAGCCGATCGCCGAACAGTGCGGCGCGTGCGTGCGCTGCCTCGAGGCGTGCCCGACCCAGGCCTTCGTCGCGCCCGGCCTGCTCGACGCCTCGCGTTGCCTCGCGTATTGGACGATCGAGCACCGCGGAGCCTTGCCCGATCGCGTGAAGGAGGCGCTCGGAGATCGCGTCTTCGGCTGCGACGTGTGCCAGGAAGCGTGCCCGTGGAACGCGGAGCCTGGGACCGCCCAACCCGCGACGGCGCACGAGACGCCGCCCACGCGCTCGGATTGGCTCGGGCTCGGTCCGGGCGCCTGGCGGCGACGCTTCGGAAAGTCCGCCTACAACCGCGCCGGACGGCGGGGACTTCAGCGAAACGCCGCCGCCTCCGCGGGATCGTGCCGGGACGCCGCGCTGCGGCCGGAACTCGAGCGCGCCGGCGCGTCCGCCGCGGAGCCTGGTCTCGCCGACGCCGCAGCATGGGCGCTGGCGCGGCTCGACGGCGGGCCGCGGATAGACTAGCTCCCTCCGAAAGGATCCCCATGGACGTGCAATCCGGAATCTTTCTCGCGCTGCTCCTGCTGTCGCTCGCGCTTTCGGCATTCTTCGCCGGAGCGGAGACGGCCCTCGTTTCGCTCGGGAGAATCGACCTGCAGCGCATGCGCGAGAGCGGCGATCCGAAGGGCAAGCTCATCCGAGACCTCAAGTCCCAGACCCCGCGTCTGCTCGCCACGATCCTGATCGGGCAGAACCTCTTCGTCAGCTCCGCTTCCGCGCTCGCGACCGCGCTCTTCACGAACTGGATCGGCGACAAGTACGGCGTGCCCCTCGCGATCGCCTTCTCGACGGTCGCTCTCTTCGTCTTCGCCGAGATGACGCCGAAGGCAATCGGCGCGGCCTCTCCCGTCTCGATCTCGAGGGCCGTCGCCAGGCCCCTGACCGCGATCATGAGGGTCCTCTCCCCGATCGCGACGCTGTGCGTCCGACTCACGACGCGCGCGCTGCGGCTCTTCGGGATTCCCGAGCGGACGCCGACGCTCACGGAAGAGGAGATGAAGAGCGTCATCAACCTCGGCGCCGCCGAGGGCACGATCGCCCCCGAGGAACGCAAGCTGCTCCACCGGGTCCTCGAGTTCGGAGACAAGACGGTGCGCGACCTGATGGTCCCGCGCACGCGCGTCGTGGCGCTTCCGGAGACGGCGGGCTTCGAGGACGTCCGCCTGCTGCTGCGCGAGCAGAAGCTGTCGCGGCTTCCCGTCTATCGGGGCACGCTCGACAACGTCGTCGGCATTCTCCACGCCAAGGATCTCTTCGACCTGACGGACGAGGAAGAGCGCCGGTTCCGCCTCGCCGATCATCTCGACGCGCCGTTCCTCGTTCCGGAGTTCCAGCGCGCCGAGGATCTCTTCCGCGAGATGCGCCGGCGGCGCATGCACATGGCCGCCGTCGTCGACGAGCACGGCGGAACGGCGGGCATCGTGACGATCGAGAACGTCATCGAGGCGCTCCTCGGTCCCATCGAAGACGAGTTCGACGAGGAAGAAGGGCCGGGATTCGTCGCGGCCGGCGAGCGCACGTTCGTGCTCGAGGGAACGTACCGACTCGACAAGCTTCACGAGCAGTTCGGTATCGACCTCCCGCGCGACGAGGCCGAGACCATCGCCGGACACCTGATGATGCGGTTCGGCCGCATCCCGCGCAAGGGCGAGCGCTGGAAGGGGCGCTTCGCCGATTTCGTGATCGAGGAGGCGACGCCGACGGCCATCAAGCAGATCCGGATGATCGTCCGCGAGCCCGCCACCCGCGACCCGGCGCAGCCGGCGGACCGCATCACCCGCTGAGGGAGATCGGAGAAGCGACTTGGAAGAAAAGACGATCGTCCTGATTCGCGGCGACGGCATCGGGCCCGAAGTGTCCGACGCGGTGGTCTCGATCCTCGAGAAATCCGGCGCACCCCTCGCCTTCGAGGAGGCCGTCGTCGGGCGCGAGGCCGAGAGGCGCGAGGGCGAGCCGCTGCCGGGCCGCGTCCTCGAGGCGATCCGGCGCCATCGCGTGGCGCTGAAGGGTCCCGTCGGCACGCCCATCGGCAGGGGCTTCGCCTCCGTCAACGTCCGCCTGCGCCAGGAGCTCGAGCTCTACGCGAACCTCCGGCCCGTGAAGAATCTCCCGTCGATCGCCTCACGCTTCGAGAACGTCGACCTCGTCGTCATCCGCGAGAACACCGAGGACCTCTACGCGGGTCTCGAGCACACGGTCGTGCCCGGGCGTCGTCGAGTCGCTGAAGATCATCACGGAGACCGCGTCGACGCGCATCGCGCGCTTCGCCTTCGAGTACGCGCGCCGCCACGGCCGCCGCCGCGTCACGGCGGTGCACAAGGCCAACATCATGAAGCTGTCGGACGGGCTCTTCCTCGACTGCTTCCGCCGCGTCGCCGAGAGCTATCCCGACATCATCGCCGACGACCGGATCGTGGACGCGGCCTGCATGCGCCTCGTCATGAACCCCGAGACTTTCGACGTGCTCCTCTCGGAGAATCTCTACGGCGACATCGTGTCGGATCTCGCGGCGGGCCTCGTGGGCGGTCTCGGGCTCGTGCCCGGCGCGAACTTCGGCCACGAGGCGGCGATCTTCGAGGCGGTCCACGGCACGGCGCCGGACATCGCCGGACAGGATCGCGCCAATCCGACGGCCCTGCTGCTCTCGGCGATCCTCATGCTGCGCCACCTCGGCCTCGACAGAGCACGCGGACCGCATCGAGCAGTCGCTCCATGCGACGCTCGCGCGCCGGCATCCGGACTCCCGACATCGGCGGATCGGCCGGCACCCGCGCCTTCGCCGACGCCGTGGCGTCTCGCCTGGGGTAGGCGTAAGGGCGTGGAAGAGCGGGCCGCCAAGGGGCGGTTCCCGGACTCGCCGGACGAGGAGATCTGGGCGAGACGACGCTTTCGACGCGGCGCGGTCTTCGGGCGCCGGGCGCCGCTCGAGGTCGAGATCGGCAGCGGCAAGGCGCGTTTCCTGATCGAGGCGGCGCGGAGAATGCCGGCCCACGACTTCCTGGGAGTGGAGCTGGCGCTCGCCTACTACCGGATCTGCCGGGAGCGCGTCGCGCGGGCCGCGCTTCCCAACGCGCGTATCCTGCGCGCCGACGGACGTCGTTTCGCCGAGCGCGCGCTTCCGACCTCGTCGGTGCGCGCCTTCCACGTCTACTTTCCCGACCCTGGCCGAAGAAGCGGCAGCGCAAGCGGCGCCTGCTCGACGGGATGGGCCTCGAGGTCCTCGCGTCGCGCCTCGAGCCGGGCGGCGTCCTGCGCATCGTCACCGACCACGCCGACTACGCCGCGGCGATCGCGCCGCTCCTCGAGACGGTGCCCGGCCTCGAGCGCGCGGAGTGGAGCGCCCTTCCCGCGCCGCCCGAGACGCACTACGAGCTCAAGTACCGTGACGAAGGGCGGCCGCTCTGGCGCTTCCTCCTGCGCCGGCAGGACGGCTAGGGCTCGGCGGAAGGCGCGCCCTCGATCGAGGTGACGCGCTGGAGGAACCGCAGGAAGTACTGGGTCCCGGAGATCGAGAGCGACGACACGACGAGCCAGAGCGCCAACTTCCCCGGGACGATGAACATCTCGTGGCGCAGCGCGAGGATCAGGAGCGACGCGGCGAGGATCTGCGACAGCATCTTCGCCTTGCCCCAGCCCGACGCCGGAATCACGAGGCCCTGCCCCGACGCGATCGACCGCAGGCCCGACACCGCGAACTCGCGCCCGACGATCACCACGACCATCCACGCCGGTGCGAGGCCCAGCTCCACGAGGGAAATGAAGACCGCCGAGATGAGGAGCTTGTCGGCGATCGGATCGAGAAGCGTGCCGAAGGTGGTGATCTGACCCCGCCGCCGCGCAAGCCAGCCGTCCAGGAAGTCCGTGGCCGTCGCGACCAGGAAGATCAGAAGACCCACCGTCTCCCGGCCGTCGAACTTCGTCAGGAGCACGACGACCAGGAACGGCACCAGAAAGATTCGCAGGAGCGTCAGAGAGTTGGGGAGATTGAGCTTCATTCGGTCGGCCGGGGGCAGTCTACAAGAGGGCCGCCGGGCTGCCATTACGCCGGGAGTCGACTGTCGGACCGAGAGTCCTCATAATACCGTCGTGAACGTCCCCTGTCCCGTCCACGAGGGCCGCCGCGCGCACCGGGGCTGCCGTTATTGCCGCCGGGCGATCTGCCGCCTGTGCGAGCTCCGCATGCGCGGGCACCTCTACTGCTCGCCGCGGTGCGCCCGTGAGGACGGTCGGCTCGCCTTCTGGCGGCCCGTGCGGGAGATCCTGGTCCGGCCCGTTCCGCCCCGCCTGGCGCTCGCCGTGCTCGCGCTCGGAGCCGCGGCGCCCGTCCTCCTCGCCCTGCGGACGGTGGGCGAGCTCGACCGTCTGTCGCGGCAGGCGCCGCCCCCGCCGCTGCGCCGCCCGACGGCGCACATCGAGACCATCACTCCGGGCGCCGCCGGCGCGTTGATCGAAGGCAGCGCGTCGCCTTCGGGAGCCGTATTCCTGTTCGGATCGGGCGGCCTCGTCGCGTCGACGCCCGTCCGGGACGGGCGGTTCCGCTTCGACGCGGTCCGCGATCCGGGCCCGTATCGCGTCGGACTCATGCCGCTGTCCCCCGAGTCGATGCCCGGCGCGGCGGAAACGGCCCCGGCCGACGTCGCCGCAGCGCCGCCCGCGATTCGTGCGCCCACCGAGGTTCCGGCGCGCATCGAGACGCCGGTGGCCGTCGCCGCACGGCCTCCCCGGGCCGTCCCGACGCCTCCGCCGGCTACTGTGCCGCCCCTCGCGGTCAGCGAGGCGCCTCGCGCGCCCGCCGTTTCCGGCCCGAGCTTCGCGGCTTTTCCCGACATGACCCGCGGCCCGCAGGATCGGCCCGAGCTCGTCGTGTCGTTCGACGCCGGCTCTTCCTCGCGCGGCGCCCGGCAGATTCTTTCCGCCCTCTCGGAGCGCGGCATCCACACGACGATCTTTCTGACCGGCGAGTTCATCCGGCGCTACCCCGACATCGCGCGTCAGGTCGCGGCGGACGGACACGAGGTTGGAAACCACACCGACACGCACCCGCACATGACGACCTATGCGCAGGACGGGCGTCAGGCGACCCGGCGGGGCGTGGACCGCGCCTTCGTCGCGGGACAGTTGCGCGCCGCGGCCGAGGCCTACCGCGCGGCGACGGGCCGGACCATGGCGCCGCTCTGGCGTGCGCCTTTCGGCGAGCAGAACGCCGAGATCCGCGCCTGGGCGGCCCTCGAGGGCTACTGGCACGTCGGCTGGACGGGAGGCCGTGCCGGCCTGGACGGCCTCGACTGGGTCAGCGACCCGAATTCGCGCGCCTACCGGACCGCGGACGGCGTCGTGGAACGCCTCGTCGCGCACGCGGAGAACGGCGGAATCATCCTCCTGCACCTCGGCAGCGACCGCGAGGATCCGGTGTCCGCTCGCGTCCCACAGCTTCTCGACACGCTGTCCCGCCGCGGCTTCCAGTTCGCGCCCGCCTCCCGCTTCCTCGACCGCATGGGAATGACCGAGGAGCGGCTCCTCGCTCTCGCCTCGCGAGGAGGCAGTCCCTTACCCCGCACGCCTTGAGCCTCCACCTCGGCACGGACGGCTGGCGCGGCCTCCTGGCGGAGGACTGCACCTTCGACGAGATTCGCGGCGTGGCCCGGGCGACGGCTCGCTGGCTGGCAGTGAACGCCGGCCCGGCTCCCCGAGTCGCCGTCGGCTACGACCCGCGATTCCTCTCTCCCGAGCTGGCCGAGGCGGCCGCGCGCGAGCTCGCGGCCAGCGGCGCCGGAGTGCTCCTCTCGGACCGCCCGATTCCGACGCCCGCCGTCTCCTACCACGTGCGGCGGCTCGGCCTCGCGCTCGGCGTCGCGATCACGGCGAGCCACAATCCGGGCGCGTACAACGGCTTCAAGATCAAGGCGCCGTTCGGCGGAAGCGCGCCGCCGGAGATGTACGAGGCGGTCGCGCGGGAGATCGGAAGGCCCGCGCCGGTTCCGGAGCGACCGGGCACCGTCGAGACTCGCGACCTCACGACGCCCTATCGCGAGCGGCTGGCATCGCTGGTGGACCTCCGGGCCATCCGGGCCTCGAAGCTTTCCGTCCTCGCGGACTCGATGCACGGTGCCGCCGGCTCGCTCCTCGCCGAGATGGTGACGGGCGGTCCGGCGCGCGTCCTCCCATTTCGCGCCGAGCGCGATCCCGCTCTTCGGCGGAGTGCACCCCGAGCCGATCGCCGAGAACCTCGCAGCGTCGGGAGAGCGGGTGCGCGCCGGCGGCCTGGATCTCGGCGTGGGCAACGACGGGGACGCCGACCGCCTGGGCGTTCTCGATCGGCGCGGTCAGTTCGTCTCGCCGCATCGGATCTTCGCGCTGCTCATCCTCCATGCCTTCCGCGCGCGGGGGCTCTCCGGAGGCATCGCCAAGACGTTCTCGACCTCGCTCCTGATCGACCGGGTGGCGTCGGCACTCGGGGCGCGGCTGTACGAGACGCCGATCGGCTTCAAACACATCGCCGAGCTCATGACCCGCGGCGAGGTCGCCGTCGGCGGCGAAGAGAGCGGCGGCTACGCCTTCGCGTTCCATCTGCCCGAGCGGGACGGCGTCCTCTCCGCCCTCGTTCTGCTCGAGAGCCTCGCGCTCTCGGGGCGCGGACCTCGACGGCGCGCTCGGAGACCTCTCCGGCGAGTTCGGCGAGTTCGCCTACGGGCGGCGCGACGTTACGGCTGCCGGTGCCGGTGATCCGGGCCTTCCTCGAGGAGGTCCGCGACGCGCCGCCCCCGGGCGCTCGCGGGCGAGACGGTCACGGGCGTGCGGGATCTCGACGGCGTCAAGTACGTCTTCGGCGGGCGACGGATGGCTGCTCCACCGCCTCTCCGGAACCGAGCCCATGATCCGCCTCTACTGCGAGCACGAGCACGCCGACACGGTGCGGCGCGTCCTGGACGAGGCCGAACGGCGTCTCGAGGTCTTCGCGGCGGCCCGGAGCGCGACCCTCCGCCGCTAGTCGCGGCGTCCGATCAGGTTCGGCGGCGGTCGCCGACGACGCCGGTGGCGCGGTCGGTCGAGCGGCGACGCGGGCGCGGAGGCTCGGTCAGGACCGTCCCCTCGCCCTCGAACCGGATCTTCGGGGCGCTCGCGGAGTCGGGCAGCATGACCTCTTCGAGGAATCGGTCCTCCAGAACGGACGGCAAGAGATTCCCGCTCCAGGCGACGAGGTCGTGCGCCGAAACGATCAGCGGAAATTCGCCCGAGATCTCGTGTGCGAGAAGCGGCCCCGTCACCGAGAGGATCACGCTCCCCCGGCCCTGGATGCGCAGGATGTCCACGCGCCGGTTCATCCGGAAGTCGTGGATGGGCTCGAGACGGAACGAGAGCCCGTGGTCGAGCGCCAGCAGCCGGCTGCCTTCGAGCGACAGCGCCTGCCCGGCCAGGTCCCTCCGAAAGGCGTGCCGCCCGGGGTCGTTGACGAACAGGTATCCCCGTCCGTCGGCGCGGAGGATGCTTTCGAGACGCGTGCCGCGGAACGCCTGCTCCGCGGTGAAGCGGACGTTGCCGCTGTACCAGACGACCGATCCCTTGCGCACGTACACGACGCCCGGCGAGGCGATCTCGAGTGCGCCATCGGCGCGCACGACGAAGAGTGGATGCGCCTCGGAGGCCCGCTCCGCCGCGATCTCTTCAGTCCAGGTGTCGGCCTCGGCCTCGGCGGCCTTCTCGGGCTCCGTCTCGGTGAGCGGGGCGCCCGGATCCTCCTCGGCGGGGCTCGGCGCCGTCTCGCGGGGAGAGCCGGGGGGCGCGAGGGCCGGCTCGGGAGCGGGCGTCGGCGACGACGAGACGACCGGTGTCGCGAGCCGCAGAATCGACCGGCCCGGCGGGGCGTCGGAGAGGGACTCCGCCGGCTCGGCGTCGGCGCCCGCGAGAAACGGCGGCGAATCGATCGCACGGATCGACTCGAGGACGGGCCGCTCCGCCGCGCCGCGCGCGCCCTTCCGCAGCGCTTCCTCGAGCTCGCCGACGAGTTTCTTCGCGCCGGCGAACTTGAGATGCTCCAGGGCGAGGCCGAGCTTGCCGCGATCGCGATAGAGAAGGCCCAGGTACAGGTGGCTGCGCGCGTGGTCGGGCTTGATCTCGACCGCACGCCGCAACTCCTCCTCCGCCTCGTCGATCGCGCCGTCCTTGAACAGAATCAGGCCCAGGTTCGCGTGGAGGACCGCCGACTCCGGGTTCTTCGCGAGAAGCTCCCGCGCGGCGCGCGCCGCTTCGCGGAAGTTGCCTCGCTTGAACTCGACGATCGACAGGAGATTCAGGACGTCCTCGTCGTCCGCGCGAAGCATCTGCGCCTGCTCGAGCTCCTGCCGCGCCGCGTCGAGGCGGCCCTCGCGCAGGCTCTTCCGCACCCGGATCAGGTGGACGAGGAAAACGCCCTGATCGATCGAAGACGTCTCGCCGGGCGCTCGAGCCACCGCCGTTCCGTCTAGAGCGCTTCGCGGCCGGAGAGCTTCCGGGCCGGCTCGGTCGTCAGCAGCACGCGGTTGTTGGCGTCGCGGGTCACACGCACCGGGCGGCCCTTGGCGGCGCCGTAGGTCGATTCCGGACGGCACACCGAAGCCTCCCGCCAGAGAAGACTTGCCGTAGTACGCGGTCAGCGCCTTGTGCACGTAGAGACGCGTCTCGTCGTACGGAGGCACGCCACCGTAGCGGAGCACGGCGTTCTCGCCGGCGTTGTACGCCGCGAGGGACTTGGTCACGTCGTTGCCGAACAGCGAGAGGAGATACGCGAGATGTTTCGCCCCGCCCTGGATGTTCTGCGCGGGGTCGAAGATGTTTTCCACGCCCTGCTGTTTCGCCGTCTCCGGCATGAGCTGCATCAGGCCCCGCGCGCCCTTGCGCGACACCGCGCGCCGGATTGAACGCCGACTCGACGAGCATCACGGATTTGACGAGCTTCGGATCGACGGCGTGGGCGCGCGCCGCGTCATCGATCAATGCGTCGAAGAGCGAGGGCATCGCGACCCGCGCGGAGAGCCAGTCGTCGCTGTGCGCGAGCGCCTCATGGACCGTCTCGCCGACGCCGTCGTTGTAGACGATGCGCCGCCCTTCCTTCCACCCGACGCGCATGCGCGCCTCGGCCGGCAGGCAGAGAAAAAGCAGCATCCCGAGGCCCAGGAGGCCCTTCCGCTTCATGGCGATTTTCGGTTCGTTCCGGAGACTCCGGCAATTATAGCGCAGCGCCGAACGCACCGGCCGGGGGCCCGGGTCAGGCCACTTCGCCGAGAAGCTCGCGCACCGCGGCCTCCGCTTCCGCGAGCGCCGCGGGCAGCAGGGCCTCGTTCTTGCCGCCCGCCTGCGCGAGATCGGCCTTGCCGCCGCCGCTTCCGCCGAGCGCTTTCCCGATGCGCGCCGCAATACGCGACGCCGGTACGCGGCCCGACAGATCGGGCGTCACCGCCGCGACGACGGATGTCTTCCCCTCGTGGGCCGTGCCGACCACGACGACGCCGCTCTTGATGCGGGACCGCAGCGTGTCGGAGAGATTGCGCAGCTCCGGAATCGAGAGGCCCGGCGCGATCCGGCGCACGAGCGGTACGCCGCCCACGTCCACGGTCTCCCCCGACGCGCCGCCGTCGCCCGAGGCGAGCTTCAGCTTCAGCGACTGGACTTCACGCTCGAGCGCCTTGACGCGGTCCTCGAGTCTCCTGCCACCGCTGCGAGAGCTGCTCCCGCGGCGTCTGCGCGGCGGCGGCGATCGCGTTCAGAGTCTCCTCGTCGCGCGAGAGCAGCTCGACGGCCCCGAGCGACGTCACCGCCTCGAGGCGGCGTACGCCCGCGGCGAGGCCGCGGTCCGAGACGATCTTGAAAGCGCCGATCTCTCCGGTGCGGCCCACGTGGCATCCGCCGCACAGCTCCGTCGAGAACCCGGAGACCGCCACGACGCGTACGCGCTCGCCGTACTTCTCGCCGAAGAACATGTCGGCTCCGAGCTGCCGCGCCTCGTCCATCGCCACGATCTCCTTCGAGACGGGCTGGTCGCGCAGGACCTCCTCGTTGACGAGGCGCTCGATCTCGGAGAACTGCTCGAGCGTCGTCGGCGTGGAGGCGGCGTAGTCGAAGCGCAGACGGTCCGGCGCGACGAGCGAGCCCATCTGCCGCGCCGACGGCCCGAGCACGCGGCGCAGCGCCGCGTGGAGCAGGTGTGTGCCCGTGTGGTTGGCCTGCGTGCGGCGCCGGACCCACTCCGGGACCGATTGCGAGACGGAGGCGCCCACCGCGAGGCTCCCGCGCACGACGCGCAGCCGGTGCGCGATCACGCCGGGAATTGGCCGCTGCACATCGAGCACCTCGGCCTCGCCGCCCGGCCACGTCCACACACCGGTGTCGGCGACCTGTCCGCCGCCTTCCGGATAGAAGACCGTCCGATCGGCGATCGCGTCGGCGATCTGGCCCGCTTCGACGCGCGATACCGGCGCGCCGTCCTTCACGAGCCCCACGACCCGCGCGCCGTCGAGCTTCACGAAGTCGAGCTCCGGGTAGCCTCGGAAGACCGATTGCGCGTCTGGCAGCTCCAGTCGCTCGAAGACGGACGCGTCGGCCGCCTCGAATTTCGCCGAGGCGCGCGAGCTCTCACGCTGGCGCTCGAGGAGCGCTTCGAACCCCGGCCGGTCGATGGCGACGCCCTCGTCGCCCGCGATCTCCTCGATGAGCTCGAGCGGAATGCCGTACGTGTCGTAGAAGCGGAAGACGGCATCGCCGGGAATCCGGGTCTCGCCCTGACGCCGAACGCGCTCGACCTCTTCGCCGACGCGGTCGGCGCCGACGGACATCGTCCGCGCGAACCGCGTCTCCTCGTCCCGCAGCGTCGCCGCGACGGCGCGCAGGGACTCGGCGTCCGTCGGACGGTCCGGTTCGAAGTAGACGCCGCGGTAGATGGCGGCCACTTCGGGGACGAGCGCCGGCAGAAATGGCGCCGAAAAATCCACACCGAGGCGCCGCCCGTACCGCAGAGCGCGCCGGATGATCCGCCGCAGGACATATCCGCGGCCCTCGTTGGAGGGCAGGACGCCGTCGGCGATCAGCATCGTCGCGGCCCGCGCGTGGTCGGCCACGACGCGAAACGGCGCGTCCTCGACCGCCATGCCGCCGACGTACGTCTTCCCCGTCGCGCGCTCGATCCTCGCGGATCAGCGGGCGGAAGAGGTCGGTGTCGAAGTTGTTGCTGGCGCCCTGGAGCACCGCCGTCAGGCGCTCGAGCCCCATCCCCGTGTCGACCGAGGGCTTCGGCAGCGGCGTCATCTTCCCCGACGCGTCTCGGTCGAACTGCATGAAGACGAGGTTCCAGATCTCCATCGTCGTATCGCCCTCGCCGTTGACGAGCCGGGCGCTGTTTTTCGACGGATCGCCGGGGTCGGGGCCCTGGTAGTAGTGAATCTCGCTGCACGGCCCGCACGGCCCCGTTTCCCCCATCGACCAGAAGTTGTCCTTCTCGCCGAAGCGAAGGATCCGCTCCCCCGGAAGATAGGCCTCCCACAGGGCCGCCGCCTCGTCGTCGTCGGTGAAGACGGTCGCCCAGAGGCGGTCCTTCGCCAGTCCGTAGCCGCGGACGGGGTCGGTCATCAGCTCCCACGCGAACGCGATCGCGTCCTTCTTGAAGTAGTCGCCGAAGGAGAAGTTGCCGAGCATCTCGAAGAACGTCTGGTGCCGGCCCGTGTACCCGACGTTGTCCAGGTCGTTGTGCTTGCCGCCGGCGCGGACGCACTTCTGCGACGTCGTCGCGCGGCGGTACTCGCGCTTCTCGCGCCCGGTGAAGACGTCCTTGAACTGGTTCATCCCGGCGTTGGCGAAGAGGAGGGTCGGGTCCTCCGCGGGGATGAGGGACGACGAGGGAACGCGGCGGTGCCCCCGCTCCTCGAAGTAGCTAAGGAACCTCTCCCGAATCTCCTTCGACGTCACGCCCATGAGAGCCCCGGATCATCGCAGAAATCGCCTCCGGCGCGAAGCCGCGGGCGACGAGAGCCCGGCGCACCCGGCGCCGCCGCTCGGGCGGGGGCAGCTTCCCCGCGGATTTCCAGAGCCGCCGGTACGCGCGGGCGAGCGTCGCGCTCTCGACGCCGGCATCGAGCTCCCCGATGGCCCGCGATGTCTCCTCCTCGCCGAAGCCGCGTGCCTCGAGCTCCCGCGCGATCCGGCGACGACCGTACCGGCCGCCCCGCGCCCGCACGAGCGCCCGCGCGGCTTCCTCCTCGCGGAGCCAGCCCTGCTCGACGAGACGCTCGACGGCCCGGCTCGCGGCCTCCGCGGAGAAGCCGCGCCCAGCGAGATCCCGCCGGAGCTCCTCGCGGCCGCGCGAGCGAATCGCGAGGAGGCGCAGGCCGCGCGTGTAGGCCGCGTCGGCGGAATCGGGCTCCTTCGCCCGCGAGATCCGGCGGGGACTCACGCGGCTCCTCCGCCGGGAGGACTGGCGGGTTGCTGAAAAAGGGTGTGGGTTGGCGTTACGAGCGCCGCGGGGTCAGGCGTCCGAGGAAGCGCAGCAGACACAAGCGGCGATGCCATCGCAGCGGCGAGAAGCGATGACTTTCGGCTGCCACGGTCGAAGACGACCAGCAGCCGAGAGTTTCGGCCGTAGGGCTCAACCGCGATCCGAGCTGAGAACTCTCGGCCGCTGTTCGCGCAGCGAACGCCCGCGGCCGAAAGCCCCGCACACGACGCCCGCATCCATTTTTCAGCAGTCCGCTAACGCCCGGCCGGCGGCTGGTTGCTGAAGTCGAAGGGCGACTCTTCGGCGGGCGCGACGTCGGTGTACTCGCCCGGCGCCTCGAGCTCGGAGTCCATCTCTTCCCGCGCGATGTCGGCGGTCGACTGGATGCCCTGGAGCTTCAGCTTGAACTCGTTCGGGTTCGTCGCGCGCTTGAGCGCCTCGTCGAGCGTGATCAGCCCCTGCTTGTAGAGCATGTAGAGGGACTGGTCGAAGGTCTGCATGCCGTACTGCGACGTGCCGGCCGCGATCGCGTCCTTGAGGAACTTCGTCTTTTCCTTGTTCTCGATGCACTCCCGGATGTACTGCGTCCGGATGAGAATCTCCGCCGCCGGAACGCGGCCGAGGTTGTCGGCGCGCGGCATCAGCCGGAGGGAGACGACGGCCTTGAGCACCGCGCCGAGCTGCAGACGGATCTGCTTCTGCTGGTGCGGCGGGAAGACCGAAATGATCCGGTTGACGCTCTCCGTGGCGTCCAGCGTATGGAGCGTCGAGAAGACGAGGTGGCCGGTCTCGGCCGCGAGCAGCGCGGTCTCGATCGTCTCGTAGTCACGCATTTCGCCGACAAGGATGACGTCCGGGTCCTGGCGCAGCGCGCTGCGCAGCGCCACGGCGAAGCTCTTGGTGTCCACTTCGACTTCCCGCTGGTTGATGATCGACTTCTTGTCGCGATGCAGGAACTCGATCGGGTCCTCGACGGTGACGATGTGCTCGTTGCGCATCGTGTTGATGTGGTCGATCATCGCGGCGAGCGTCGTGGACTTGCCCGAGCCGGTCGTCCCCGTGCAGAGGACGAGGCCCCGCTGCTCCTGGCAGATCTTCTCGAGCACCGGCGGGAGCAGCAGATCGCGGATCGTCAGGATGCGCGCCGGAATGACGCGGAGGACGAGGCCCACGGTGCCCCGCTGCTGGAAGATGTTGCAGCGGAAACGGCCGAGATTGGGAACCGAGTACGCGATGTCGATCTCGAGGTCGTTCTTGAACTTTTCCTTCTGCCGGGCGGACATGATCGAGAACGCAATCGCGATCGTGTCTTCCTGCATGAGGCGGCGCGTGTCGGTGAGGGGAATCAGCTGCCCGTCCACGCGGATGACCGGAAACGCACTCACCTTCAGGTGAAGGTCGGAAGCCTTCCGCTCGACCGCCACCTTGAGCAGATCGTTGATGTGCATGAATTAGCCCTTTTTTGGCGTTCAGTTTACGCCGATTCGACTGGAGGCGTAAGCGACTAAGGACTAGGGACCAGGGACTCATCCCCTAAGTCCTTGAGGATTAGTCCTTAGTGCTTCGTCCCTGGTGCCGGTCGTGCTCCGAGCATCTAAACTCTCGCTTCCACCGGCAGCGGCGTCAGCCAGCCGTAGCGGTCCTCGGCCTGACCCGACGTCACCGCGAAAAAGTCTTTCTGGATGCGCTCCGTGACCGGGCCGCGGCGGCCCTTGCCGACGGAGATCCGGTCCACCGAGCGGATCGGCGTGACCTCGGCGGCCGTCCCGGTGAAAAAGACCTCATCGGCGATGTACAGCATCTCGCGCGCGATCTGCTGCTCGACGACCGTGAACCCGGCGTCGCGCGCGAGGGTTATCACGGTGTCGCGGGTGATGCCGGGCAGGATCGTCCCGGACAGCGGCGGCGTCAGAAGCTTGCCGCCGTAGACGAGGAAGATGTTCTCGCCGCTGCCCTCGGAGATGCGCCCCGCACTGTCGAGCGCGATCCCTTCCGTGTAGCCGTTGGTGATCGCCTCCATCTTGATGAGCTGAGAGTTCAGATAGTTGCCCGTGGCCTTGGCCATCGCGGGAAAGGTATTCGGCGCCATGCGGTTCCACGAGGAGACGCAGACGTCCACGCCGCTCTCGATCGCTTCCTCGCCCAGGTACTTGCCCCAGCGCCAGACGGCGATGAGCACGTCCACCGAGCTCTTGAAAGGATTCACACCGAGCGCGCCCATGCCGCGATACACGACGGGACGGATGTAGCAGTCTTCGAAGCCGTTGGCGCGGATCGTCTCGAAGATCGCAGACTGGAACTCCGGGCGCGCGTACGGGATCTCCATGCGGTAGACCTTGCACGAGTCGTACAGGCGCTTGATGTGGTCGTCGAGCCGGAAGGCGGCCGGCCCGTTTTTCGTCTTGTAGACGCGCGCGCCTTCAAAGAACGCCGAGCCGTAGTGGAAGACGTGCGAGAACGCGTGGATCTTCGCGTCTGCGAAGTCCACGAGCCCGCCGTTCATCCAGACCTTCTTGACGTCCTCGTAGGACATCGCGTCACCTCCGAAGGAATTCGGAACGCGAAGCGGACCCGCGTGAGTATCCCTCCCGCCGAGAAGCGGTGTCAATCACACCGAAGTGCCCGACGGCGATTCCCCGCGTTCCCTGGCCGCCCGAAGGAGCGCGAGCGCCGCGACCGCGGCGGTCTCCGCGCGGAGCGTCCCGGCGGGCAGCCGCACGACCGACCATCCGAGCGACTTCGCCTGGGCGAGCTCTTCGGGAGCCCACCCGCCTTCCGGTCCGATCGCGATCGCCGTGGGCTTCGGAGCGAGCACCGCTGGAAATGGAGCGCCGGACGCGTCGAGCAGGAGGCGCGTCGGCGCCGTCTCGGCGGCGAGCGCCTGCGGCGTCGCGATCGGACCGACGATCTCGGGCCACGTCGCCGCGCCCGACTGCTTCGCGGCCGCGCGCGCGACGCGCTCGAGGCGGCCGGAAGCCGCAGCGGCCGCCCGAAAAGCCTGAGTCCGCCCCGTCGCGAGGAGCACCAGCCGCGTCGTCCCGAGCTCCGTCGCTTTCTCGGTGATCCAGGCGAGCCGCTCGAGCCGGACCGCCGCGACGAGCAGCGAGATCGCCGCCACCGGCGCTCCCGGCGCTCGAACGCGCTCGACCGCAACTTCGATCCCGTCCTTCCAGATCCGCACCACCCGCGCCGCGGCTTCGGCGCCCTTCCCGTCCACGAGAACGACCGCGCTTCCCGCCCTCACGCGACGCGCACGGGCGTGCGCCGACTCGGCGCGCGGGAGGCGCGCCGTGGCTCCGACCGCCGGCAGACCGTCTACGACGAAGCGCGGGAAAGGCAGAGGCAGCTCCAGGCGCCTTCGCGATAACGGCCGGCGAGACGGAGGCGGCGGGCACGCGCGCGGGCGGCCACCGCGCTCTCCCGTTCGATCGGAATCCCCGACAGAACCAGGCGGCCCCTGCGCTCGATGCGGGCGGCGAGTGCCGGCAGGATCGACAGGAACTCCTCCGGCAGCATGTTGGCGACGACGAGCGGAAATCGGCCCGATGCGGCGTCGGCCGAACCGACGAAGAGACGGACGCGCGATCCGAACGGGTGGCGCCGCACGTTCTCGCGCGCCACGAAGACCGCTTCGGCGTCCGTGTCGAAGCCCGCGGCGCCTCGCGCGCCGAGCGCCGCCGCGGCGAGGGCGAGGATGCCCGAGCCGGTCCCCGCGTCGAGGACGCTCGTCTCGGGGCGGACCTCGTCTTCCAGGGCGAGCAGCGCCAGGCGCGTCGACTCGTGCGTTCCCGTGCCGAAGGCCCGCGACGCGGGGATTCGGAGTGCGATGCGGTCCGCGGGCGGCTGTCCGGCACCGGGGTCGCCCGGATCGATCCAGAAGCGGCGGCCCACGAGGAAGGGACGCGACGCGGCGCGAAACGCCTCGAGGGGATCCTCCTCGGCGACGTCGGTCGTCAGCGCGGTGCGGAGCCCTCGCGCGCGGACCGAGGCTTCCGCCGCGCGCGCCGCCGCGGCCGTGCGAAAGCAGGCGACGAGGTTGCGCCCTTCCTCGGCGAATCCCAGCGGGCCGTGGAGGGCGAGCAGGCCGACGATCGCGTCGTCCTTCGCTTTGCCGGAGACCGTGAGACGGGAGTATTTGAGAGACAAGCTTTCAGCTGTCAGCTTTCAGCCGTCAGCTTAGCTGATCGCTGAGAGCTGATCGCTGAAAGCTATTTGAAGATCTTCTTCGCCTTCCCGAGAACGCCCTTGCTCTGGACCGGGGCGCCGATCATCCCGGCGTACTCGCGCAGGAGCTCCTTCTCCTTCGCCGACGGCGACTCGGGAATCCGGACGCCGGTCCGCACGACGAGGTCGCCGCGGCCGCGGCGCTCGAGCCGGCCGAATCCCTTTCCACGCAGCCGGATCTCGGATCCCGCCGGCGTTCCCGCGGCAATCGGAGATCTTCTCCGGACCCTCGAGCGTCGGGACCTCCACCTCCCCGCCGAGAACGAGCGTCGGGTACGGCAGGTCGAGGCGCAGGACGACGTCGTCCTCCTGGCGCTCGAAGACTTCGTCCTCGGCCACGGTCAGGACGACGTAGAGATCCCCCGCCGGACCGCCGGCCGGTCCCGCGTCGCCTTCTCCGGCGAGCCGCAGGCGCGATCCCGTCTCGACCCCTGCGGGAATGCGGATCTCGAGCTTCCTCGAAACGCGCCGGCGTCCCTCCCCGCGGCAGTTCGCGCACGGGTGATCGATGACCCGGCCCTCCCCCCGGCAGGTCCCGCAGGGGCGCGTGACGGACAGGAATCCCTGCGAGAAGCGCTGTCGCCCGCGCCCGCCGCATCCCGGGCAGGTCCGCGGCCGGGAGCCCGCCGCGGCGCCCGAGCCGGCGCAGGTCTCGCACGGCTCGAGCCGCGAGAGCTCGAGCGGCGCCTCCGTTCCGAAGGCCGCTTCGCGGAACGAGATCTCGACGCGGTAGACGAGGTCGCTGCCTTCCATCGGACGGGAACCGCCCCCGCCGCCGAAGCCGAAGAGCTCGCCGAAGAGATCCGAGAAGTCGCCGAAGATCGACGCGTCGAATCCGCCTCCGCCCGCGAAGGCTCCCGGCGACACGCCGGCGTGGCCGAACCGATCGTAGCGAGCGCGCTTCTCGGGATCCGACAGAACGGCGTAGGCCTCCGAGGCCTCCTTGAACCGTTCCGCCGCCGCCGCATCGTTCGGGTTGCGGTCCGGGTGTGACGCCATCGCGACGCGGCGGTAGGCGGACTTCAGCTCCGCCGCCTCCGCGTCCCGGGACACTCCCAGGACCTCGTAATAGTCCCGCTTGGCCGCCATGAATGGTCTACGAGGTCGGCGGGGTGGCCGGCGCCGCGGCGCCGCCGCCGACGCGCTGGAGCATGACCCGGGTCAACACTTTCGAAACGCCCTGCATGTCGAAAATCGCCTCGTTCAGAGCCTCGCGCGAATCGCCCGACGCGATCTCGCGGGAGCGCTTCAGCGTCTCCTCGATGCGCTCCCGCTCATCCGGCGAGAGCGCCTCTCCGAATTCCGCCAGAACACGCTCGTTGGACGCCAGCATTCCCTCGAGACGGTTGCGGACCTGCGCGAGCTCACGGCGCTGATGGTCCGCCTCGGCGAAGGCGGAAGCCTCTTTGATGATGCGGTCGATCTCGCCCTGCGAGAGGCCGCCCGCCGGGTTGATCTGGATGCCCTGGTTCTTGCCCGTGGCGAGGTCGCGCGCCGAGACGTTGACGATGCCGTTCGAGTCGATCGCGAACGTGACCTCGATCTGCGGGATGCCGCGCGGCGCGGCCGGGATGCCGACGAGCTCGAAGCGCCCGAGCGACTTGTTCTCCTTGGCGACCTCGCGCTCGCCCTGGAGCACGTGGATTTCGACGACGGACTGGTTGTCGGCGACCGTCGTGAAGACCTTGGTGTTCTTCGTCGGGATCGTCGAGTTGCGCTCGATGAGTTTCTCGAAGACGCCGCCGTGGGTCTCGATACCGAGCGAAAGCGGTGTGACGTCGAGGAGGACGACGTCCTTGATCTCGCCCTTGAGAACTCCCCCCTGGATCGCCGCGCCGATCGCCACGACCTCGTCCGGGTTGATCTCGCGGTTCGGCTCGCGGCCGAAGAGCTCGGCCACCATGCGCTGGACCTTCGGCGTCCGCGTCTGGCCGCCCACGAGAATGACCTGGTCGACGTCGGAGGGCTTCAGGCCCGCCGACTGCGAGCGCGTCGAGGCAGGGCGCTGCGGTACGGTCGATGAGGTCGGCGACGAGCGCCTCGAAACGGTCGCGCGTCAGCGTGCGGTTGATGTGCTTCGGGCCCGACGCGTCGGCCGAGATGAACGGCAGCGTGATCGTGGTCTCGGTCGCCGTCGAGAGCTCGCACTTGGCCTTCTCGGCGGCCTCTTTCAGGCGCTGCAGCGCCATGCGGTCCTGCCGCAGGTCGATGCCGGTCGCCTTCTTGAAGTCGTCGAGGAGCCAATCCATGATTTTCTTGTCGAAGTCCTCGCCGCCGAGGTACGTGTCGCCGGCGGTCGCCTTGACCTCGTAGATGCCGTCGCCGAGCTGCAGGATCGAGATATCGAACGTGCCGCCGCCGAGGTCGTAGACCGCGACGATCTCGCTCCCCTTGCGCTCGAGGCCGTAGGCGAGCGAGGCCGCCGTGGGTTCGTTGATGATGCGGAGCACCTCGAGCCCGGCGATCCGGCCGGCGTCGCGCGTCGCCTGCCGCTGCGCGTCGTCGAAGTACGCCGGCACCGTGATGATCGCCTCGGTGATCTCCTCGCCGAGGATCTCCTCGGAGAACTCCTTGATCTCCTTCAGGATGAAGGCCGAGATCTCCTCCGGGCTGTACTCGCGGCCGCGCGCGCGGATCTTCACGTCGCCGTTGACGGCGCGCACGATCTCGTACGGAAGGATCTCGCGTGCGTGCTGGGTCTCCTCGGCTTCGAACTTGCGGCCCACGAGGCGCTTGACCGCGAAGACCGTGTTCATCGGATTGGTGATCGCCTGCCGCTTGGCGATCTGTCCGACCAGACGCTCGCCGTCCTCCGTGAAACCCACGATCGAGGGCGTCGTTCGGCTGCCCTCGCGGTTGGTCAGGACCTGCGGCGTCACGCCCTCGACGACGGACGCGCAGCAGTTCGTGGTTCCCAGATCGATTCCGAGGATCCTGCCCAAGAGCCCTCCTGACGGATGGCGGAGAAGCGGAAGCCCTTTTCCCGCTAGCCGTTGGCGATCATTTTACCCCGGAAGGGCCGCCCGAACGCCCCGGAGAGTCGATTAGGAGCGGGGTTCCCCATTCTCTCCGTCGGTCTCGCGGTCGCGCACCGAGACCTTGACGACGGCCGGGCGCACGAGCCGGTCCTGGAGGACGTAGCCCCTCTGCATCACGTCGAGGATGGTGTTGGGAGGGAGGTCGTTGGTCGCCTCTGTGGCGACGGCCTCGTGACGATTGGGATCGAACGGGACGTTGGTGTCGACCTCTTCGAGTCCGTGGCGCTTCCAGAGATCCATGAGCTGGCGCCGGATGAGGCCGATCCCCTGCCCGAAGTGGCTCTTGCGCTCCTCCGCGGAGGCATGGGCCATCGCGCGTTCGAGGTTGTCGAGGATCGGAAGGAAATCCCGCGCGAGATCCATCAGCGCGACACGAAAATGCTCCCGCTTCTCGCGCTCCGATCGCTTTCGGATGTTCTCGAGCTCCGCGAGCTTGCGGACATGCCGATCCTTCAGGTCCGCCAGGTCCCGCTCGGCGGACCGGAGCTTCTCCTCGGCCGCGAGAATGGCGGTGCGCTCCTCTTCGGCGAGCGCGTCCTCGAGGCTCTCGCCGGAATCCCGGACCTCGATGGCGTCGTCGGCGGAGGCGGCGCCGCTTTCGGATCGCCGGTCGCGGTCGCTCATTCCTCGTCGTCCTCCGGCAGAGTCGCTTCGCGGCGTTCGAGCCGGCTCGACAGCGCGCGGCCGAGCATCTCGACGACGGGAATGACACGACGATACTCCCGGCGGGCCGGGCCGATGACCCCGAGCATTCCCGTCAGTGTCTCTCCCGAACCGTACGACGTCAAGACGGCGGAAACGCGCGGGTCCTCCGTCACGGCGTCCTCCGAGCCGAGCACGACGCTCGTGCCGGGCGCCTCGAGGTAGCGGGTGAAGAGGGACAGCAGGCGGGTCTTCTCATCGAACGCGTGCAGGACCCGCTTCAGGCTGTCGATGTCGGAAAACTCCGGCTTGTCGAGCAGGCGCGCGGTTCCGTCGACGTAGATGCGTTCCTCGCGCGCGCGGCCCTCGAGCGCCCAGCGGCCGAGCTGGCTGGCTCGCTCGGAGATCCGGTCGAAAGCGGCGCGTTCTTCCTCGAGCTCCGCCACGAGCTTGCGCCGGACGGCGTGGAGTGTCAGCCCGCCGTACTCGCGCGTCAGCCGTTCGCTCGCCGCCTCGAGCTCGGGCGTCGTGTAGTCGACTTCGGTCTCCAGCACGCGCGAGATCACGACGTCCGGCTCGTTGATCTGAACGACCAGGATCTTCCGCGGCGCGACCGAGAGGAAGCGCAGACTCTTGAGAACCGAGTGGAGGTCGTCCGGCGCGACGACGAAGCCGACCTCGCCTGCGAGCTCGCCGAGGAGTCTCGAGGTCGCCTGGAAGAGGCGCGTGATGTCGCCCCCCGCCGAGGCCAGGTCGGAGTCGATCTGCTCGCGCAAGTCCGCCGCCACCCGCCGGTGGCCCATGAGCTCGTCGATGTAGAGGCGATAGGCCTGGTCGGTCGGAATTCGCCCCGCCGAAGTGTGGGGCTGCATGAGAAACCCGGCGTCGGTCAGGTCCGCCATGATGTTCCGGATCGATGCCGGCGACAGGCCGAAGCGGCTCGTGCGCGAAAGCGTCCGCGACGAGACGGGAAGTCCCGTGTCCACGTGCACGCGGATGATCTCGCGCAGGAGGGCGCGGCTGCGGCTGTCGAGTGTCTTTTTCACCTTCATGCGCTCTTTGCGGCCTTTATATCGGCTCCTGGCACTTCCTCGCGGGGAGCGCCAGAAATCACGGTAACGGCTCTCCGAAACCGAGTCAACCGGCCGACGGTACACTGCCCGCGTGGCCGTGGCCGACATCCTCGCGCTGCCGCTCGTTCTCGTCGGGCCCGGCCGGGCGGGAAAAGCGCTCGCGCGATCCTGGAAGCGCGCCGGAGGTCGCCTCGCGCTCGTGGTCGCCCGGACCCGTTCCGGCGCGGCGCGCGCCGGACGCGAGCTCACGGCGCGCGGCGCCACCGCGGCCGGGATGCCGAAGCGCTGCGACCTGCTCGTCGTGGCGGTGCCGGACGACCGGATCGCCGCGGTGGCCCGCGATCTCGCGCGGCGAACGTCCTGCCGCTTCGCCTTTCACCTCTCCGGAGCGTTGCCGGCGGCCCTCCTGGCGCCGCTCGCGCGCAGCGGCGCCGCCGTCGGATCGCTCCACCCGCTACGGGCGTTCCCCGCGCACGACGAAGAGGACGACGGAGACGGCGCCGGATGGGAGGGCGCTTTCGTCGCGATCGAGGGCGATCCCGCGGCGGTCGACGCCGGGGAGCGGCTCGCCGCCGCGCTCGGCGCCACGGGCCGGCGCATCGACACGGCGTCGAAGCCTCTGTACCACGCGGCCGCGACGCTCGCCGCCGGCGGAACGATGGCCCTGCTCTCCGTCGCGGTGCGCGCCGCGGTCCGGGCCGGATTGACCGAGCCCGAAGCGCGCGCCGCGCTCGGAAGGCTCTCCACCGAGGCAGCGGCGGCGACCGTGAGCCGTCCCTTCCCGCGGGCCTACACGGGTCCGATCGCCCGGCGCGACGCGCAGACCGTCCGCGCGCATCGCGCGGCGGCCGCGGGCCTGCCGGAATTCCTGGAGCTCTACCGGATGCTGGCGCGAGAGATCCTCGAGACCATGCCCCGGCGCGGCGGGGACCAGCGCGTTCGCGCGGCGCTCGGCGTCCGAAGGCGCGAGCCTCGCCGAACGCGGAAGCGGCGGCGCCGCTCGACGTAGCCGACGCGGCCGCCCCCGGCTGCAGTGCTAAAATTTCGAGGGATTTACCTCGCCCCACAGGGGCATAATCGCGTCATGGTCTTCTTCAACTACGCCACCATGCAGATGGCGGCCAAGATCGTGTACTACGGTCCGGGCCTCTGCGGGAAGACGACCAACCTCCACCACATCTACGGCCGGACCGCTCCCGGTTCCCGCGGCGAGATGGTCTCGCTGGAGACCGAGACCGACCGGACGCTCTTCTTCGACCTGCTGCCGCTCGACGTGGGCGTCATCGGCGGCTTCAAGACGCGCGTCCAGCTCTACACGGTGCCCGGCCAGGTCTTCTACAACACGACCCGCAAGCTGGTGCTGAAGGGCGTCGACGGCATCGTCTTCGTGGCGGACTCGCAGCGCGCGATGAAGGAGGCCAACATCGAGAGCCTCCAGAACCTGCGCTCGAACCTCGCCGAGATCGGCGTGAAGCTCGAGGATCTGCCACTCGTCCTGCAGTACAACAAGCGCGACCTCGCCAACATCCTCGCGCTCGAGGAGCTCGAAGAGACGCTCAATCCCGCACGCGCCTACGAAAGTTACGAAGCCTGCGCCGTCCTGGGCCAGGGCGTCTTCGAGACGTTGAAAGCGATCTCGCGCCTCACGCTCCGATCGCTCAAGAAGCGCATGCTCGGCGAGGAGCGGCCGAGCGCTCGTCCGACGATGGTGGCGACGGTGGCGGAAAGGACGACGACGCCTCCGGCCGAAACCGAAGCGCCGGCAATTCCCGAGATCCTGCAGGAGCTTTCTTCCGTGACGGAGCGTCCGAAGGCCGCTGCTCCCCCGCCGCCTCCGGCGCCCGCGCCCGTGGAAGACGAGCTCATCTCCCTCGACGACGAACCCGGGCTCCCGGCCCCGGCGGCTTCCCCGCGGGAGACCACGTCCTTCGACGCGGGCTCGGCCGAGGCCGTCCAGGAGTTCGAGGACGCGCTCGCATCGCTCGACTCTCCCCTGCCAGAGGAGCCGCGCGTCACGGAGGAGACCGAGATCGCCGATGTGTCCTTCGCGCAGGCGCCGGAGCCCGAATCCGTCGCCGTCGAGGACGTCAAGCACGTCAAGGTGCGGTCGAACATCGACATCCTGGCCGAGCTGGAAAAGCTGCGCAAAGATGCGACCGCGGCGCCGGTGTCGGAACGCCCCGCGAAGCGCCAGGCGCCGGGCGTGTCGATCGACGACCTGCTCGCGTCCAGCCTGAACCACCGCAAAGAAATCAGCCGAATCTTCGAGCTGCAGGTGCCCCGCGGCGAACTGGCCGGCGGGCACCAGGTCCGCGTTGCCCTGCGCATCGAGGACCGCGAGCAGAACCCGGTCGGCGACGAGAAGACGTTCGCCATCGAGCTCCACACGCGGCCGGATCTCGAAAAGCTTCTGCTCTCCCTGAAGTTCCACATCTTCGCGAAGTAGCCTGTCCTCTCGATGGGACAGGAGGGACGCGAAATCGCCTTGCTTCCCCCGAAATCCCGGTTTACCCTGACCGTCACGTGACCAACCGGAGACCTCGCGGGAGGCGGGGAGACTGTTTTCTTTTTGGCCTGTCTCTCCTCCTCACGAGCTGCGCTTCTGCACCGCCCGCGCGCCCGCGGGAGGCCGGGCCTTCGCCCGACGAGCTCGCGCGCCGCCGCGCGGCCGAGCAATTCTCCGCGGGACGGGAGGCGGCGCTCTCCGGCGACTTCGCCTGCGCGCACGAGCTCTTCGAGCAGTCGATCGCGACGCTGCAGCCGCCGAGCGCCACGGCCCCGCAATCGGCCGAGACGCGCGCCTTCGGCCTCGAGATCTACGAGGGCATCCTCCGCTACGAGGCGCTCGCCATGCCGCCCGACGAGACGGCGGCGGGAGAAGGAACGATCGCCCCGGAGCTGCAGCCGATCGAGTCGCCGTCGGCTTCGCCGGAAGCGATCTCGACGGCGCGCGAGGCCGTGGCCTCCGACGCGCCGGGAATCACCTACGACATTCCGATCGTCGTCAACGACGCGGTCCTGAAGGTCCTCGCAACCTTCCAGGGCCAGCTCCACGACATCATCGCGCGCGGTCTCGCGCGCTCCGGCCGATACGTCCCGATGATTCAACGGGTCTTCCGCGAGGAAGGCATCCCCACGGATCTCGCGCAGGTCGCGCTGATCGAGTCGTCGTTCCTGCCGCGCGCGCGGTCGCCGCGCGCCGCGCACGGCATCTGGCAGTTCATGCCGCGCACGGGGCGGCAGTACGGCCTGACGTCCAACGGCGTCGTCGACGAGCGGAGCGATCCCGACAAGGCGACGCGCGCCGCGGCGAAGCACCTCGCGTACCTCCACGAGCTCTTCCACGACTGGTATCTCGCGCTCGCGGCGTACAACGCCGGAGAGGGGAAGATTCTCCGCGCGCAGGAGCGGACGGGCCTGAACGATTTCTGGCAGCTCGCGGCCTCGGGGCTCCTCCGCGAGCAGACGCAGAACTACGTGCCGGCCGTGATCGCGGCGACGCTCATCTCGAAGAACCCGGAGCACTACGGGTTCACGGTCGAGTACGAGGCGCCGCTCGAATACGAGACGATCGAGCTGAACCGGCCCGTGCGCCTGGCCGACCTTGCCCAGTCGCCGACCCTGGACCTCGAGAGCCTCCAGGCGTTGAACCCCGAGCTCAAAACGGGCGTCACGCCGCGGCAGCCCGAAGGCTATACGCTGAAGATCCCGTCGGGCCAGGTCGAGGCGGCGCGGCTCGCCTTCGCGGCGGCGCCGACGGCGAAGCTGCCCGGGCCCCGCCGCCACACGGTCAAGAAGGGCGAGTCGCTCGCCTCGATCGCTCGCCGCTACGGCGTCTCGACCGCGCGCCTGGCGGAGAGCAACGGACTCGCGGCAACCGCGAAGGTCTCCCGCGGCGAGGTGCTGGTCGTCCCCTCGAAGGAACCCGTTCAGACGGCGTCCCGCAAGACAAAGCCCGCGCCCGCGAAGACCGCGTCGGCCGCCTCCCCGGCAACCGCGACGCGCAGCTACCGCGTCAAGGGCGGGGATACGCTCTCCCGCATCGCGCGACGCACCGGAACGACGGTGGACTCCCTCATGGCCGCCAACGATCTCGACTCCCCCGAGAAGATCAAGCCGGGCGACCGGCTGAAGATCCCGCCCGCGACCCGGCGCTGACCTCGCCTGGAATCTCCCGCGTTTCCCTGCTAGCCTAGGGCGTCCTCATCCCCCGCGGGCGTCTCCCTCGCGCCTCCTTCGCAGGAGGGCTGCATGCTCGCTCGGACTCACTCCGCCGTGCTCCATGGAATCGAGGCTCGCGTGCTCGACGTCGAGGTCGACGTCGGCGGCGGCCTTCCGACGTTCACGATCGTCGGGTTGCCCGACGCCTCGATCCGCGAGGCCCGCGAGCGCGTGCGCGGGGCGCTGAAGAACGGGGGATTCCCCCTCCCGGCGGGCGCCGTGACCGTGAATCTCGCGCCGGCCGAGTGGCGCAAAGCCGGAGCCACCGTCGATCTGGCGGTCGCCGCGGCGCTCTGCGAGATCGCGGGCGTCGTTCCCCGCGAGGCGCGGCGCCGCGTCTTCCTCGGAGAGCTCGGCCTCTCGGGACAGGTCCGCCCGGTCCGGGGCGCCCTGGCGCTCACGCTGGCGGCGAAGGAGGCCGGGTTCGAGCAGGTCTTCCTTCCCGAAGAGAACGCTTCCCGAAGCGGCGTGCGTCGAGGGGCTCGACCGTCGTGGCCGTCTCGTCACTCGGCCGAGGCGATCGCGCATCTGGCGGGCCAGCCGATCTCGAAACGCCGCGCTCCGGTCTTTTCGGACGGCGACGCGCCCGCGGCTCGCGAGGATTTCTCCGATGTCCGCGGCCAGGCGGTCGCGCGCCGCGCGCTCGAGATCGCCGCCGCCGGCGGGCACCACGCCCTTCTCGTCGGACCGCCCGGCGCGGGCAAGACGATGCTCGCCCGGCGCCTGCCGACGATCCTTCCTCCGCTCTCGCGCGCCGAGGCGATCGAGGTCACGAAGATCCATTCGGCCGCGGGCCGGCTCCCCGCGGGCAGCGGCCTCGTGCGCACGCGCCCCTTCCGCGCCCCGCACCACGGCGTCTCCGCGGCCGGTCTCGTGGGCGGCGGCAGCTCGCCCGGCACCGGGAGAGATCTCGCTCGCGCACCGCGGCGTACTCTTTCTCGACGAGCTGCCCGAGTTTCGCCGCGACGTGCTCGAAGCGATCCGCCAGCCGCTCGAGGAGCGGCGCATCGCGCTCGTGCGCGTGGGCGGGGCGAGCGTCTTCCCCTGCGACTTCCTGCTCGTCGCCGCCATGAACCCGTGCCCGTGCGGACGCGCCGGGATCCGCCGGCGGCCTTTGCGCGTGCGGCGACGCGAACGCGGCGGCGCTACACGGGAAAGATCTCGGGGCCGCTGCTCGACCGGATCGACCTGTGCGTCTCCGTCCCGGCAGTCACCTGGGCCGACCTGGCGCGCGGCGCTCCCGGCGAGTCGTCGGCCGCGATCCGCGCGCGCGTGGAGCTCGCCCGGCAACGCGCCGCAGCCCGCGCTCCCCGGAGGCGGCGGCCGGCAACGCGCGATCTGACCGCCGCCGAGCTCGAGGCCGCGGCGCCGCTCGACCGCGCCGGCCGCCGGCTCGCCGAAACCGCCGTGTCGCGGCTCGGCCTGTCGGTCCGAGGCCTGCACCGCGCGCTCCGCGTCGCGCGCACGATCGCCGATCTCGACGAATCCGAACGCGTGGAGGCCGGACACCTGTCCGAGGCGATCTCCTATCGGCTTCGGACGCTCCCTGACCATTCGGGCAGGATTGACACTCCGGCGATGGGTCCATAGGATTCCGAGGCACTCCGATCGGTACAGCTTCAAAAGGCGCGGGGTGATCGAGATGGCTCGCCGGGTATCGCGAGAGCCACGCGCCGGTGAGGGAGTCAAGAGACGGATGAGTCGCTACAGCACGATCATCTTCGTCCCCCACGCCCGGGCGCGATTCCGCAAGCTGACCGTCTCGACCCGCCTCCTCGCCGCCGCGGCCGGCGGAGTTCTCGTTCTGCTCATTTCCTCCGTCCTTTTCGCGTGGGCCTACGTCGCGACGGCCCGCGAGGATCGGCGCTACCGCGATACCGCCGCCGAGAACGCCCGGCTGAAGTCGTCGGCGAAGCGGCTCGAGGAGCGCATCGCGGGTCTGGCGAAACAGATCTCGCAGTTCGAGGACCGCACGCGGCGCCTGGCGATCGTGGCCGGCCTGCCGCGTGAGAAGGCCGGGCTCGGCGGCCCGCTCGAGACCTCCGCGAGCCTCGACCCGGCGTCTCCCGAGCGCCAGCACGCGATCGAGGCTCGTCTCGACGCGCTCGAGACCCAGCTCGCGAAGGGCGAGGCCGTGACGAGCTCGACGCCGACTGTCGCGCCCGTGCGCGGCCTGCTCAACTCCGGGTTCGGTTCCCGCGCCGATCCCTTCACGGGGTCGCCGGCTTTTCACGCGGGCCTCGACATCTCGACGCGCTGGCGCGAGCCCGTGCTCGCGACGGCCGCCGGCATCGTGTCGCGCGCCGGCTGGTCTCCCGACTACGGCAACGTCGTCGAGATCGACCATCCCGCCGGCTTCCGGACGGTCTACGGCCACCTCGACGTGATCCTGACCCGCGACGGCGAGACCGTGCAGCGCGGCGACCGCATCGGCCTCGTCGGCTCGACGGGACGCTCGACGGGCCCGCACCTCCACTACGAGGTGCGGCGGGCGGATCGCGCGGTCAACCCCCTCGAATACATTCTCGACTCCCGCTAGTCCAGCCCGGGCCCGCTTCTCCTCCCCGCCCGCGACAAACCTTGAATAAACTACCCCGCCTGGGGTGTTTACGGCCTAAATGATCGACCGCGTCCTCGCCAAAGTCTTCGGCACGCAACACGAGCGCGACCTGAAGAAGCTCGCACCGCGCGTCGAGGCCATCAACGCCCTCGAGCCGGCCATGGAGGCTCTTTCCGACGACGCCCTGCGCGCCCGGACGCCCGAGTTCCGCGAGCGCCTCCGAAAGGCCCTCGAGGGAGTCCCGGCGGAAGATTTGAAGCAAGCCCGGAACGCCGCTCTCGACGATCTCCTCGAGGAGGCCTTCGCCGTCGTGCGCGAGGCCTCCCGCCGGTCGATCGGCCTGCGCCCGTTCGACGTGCAGCTGATCGGCGGCATGGTCCTCCACCAGGGAAAGATCGCCGAAATGAAGACGGGCGAAGGAAAGACGCTCGTCGCCACGATGCCCGTCTACCTCAACGCCCTGGCCGGCCGCGGCGTCCACGTCGTGACGGTCAACGACTACCTGGCCCGCCGCGACGCCGAGTGGATGGGCAAGATCTATCGGTTCCTCGGGCTGACGGTCGGGTGCATCCAGAATTCGATGCTCGACGACGAGCGCCAGAATGCCTACGCCTGCGACGTGACTTACGGCACCAACAACGAGTTCGGCTTCGATTACCTGCGCGACAACATGAAGTTCGAGATCGAGGCCATGGTCCAGCGCGACCACGTTTACGCGATCGTGGACGAGGTGGACTCGATCCTGATCGACGAGGCGCGCACGCCGCTCATCATCTCGGGGCCCTCCGAGGAAAACACCGAGATCTACTACCGCTGCAACCGCGTCATCCCGCACCTCACGAAGGGGACCGAGGAGAAGGACAAGGCCGGGAACAAGTTCACGACGGGCGATTACCTCGTGGACGAGAAGGCGCGGACCGCGGTCCTGACCGAGGAGGGCGTCGCCAAGGCCGAGCATCTGCTCAAGGTCGAAAACCTCTACGAGCTGACGAACATCGACATGCTCCACGGCGTCGAGCAGGCTCTGAGGGCCCACGCCCTCTATCGCAAAGACGTGGACTACATGCTCAAGGACGGCCAGGTCCTGATCGTGGACGAGTTCACCGGCCGCGTGCTGCCGGGCCGGCGCTGGTCCGACGGGCTCCACCAGGCCGTGGAGGCGAAAGAGAACGTCAAGATCGAGCGCGAGAACCAGACGCTCGCGACGATCACGCTGCAGAACTATTTTCGCCTCTACGAGAAGCTCGCCGGCATGACCGGCACGGCGGACACCGAAGCCGGCGAATTCCACGAGATCTACAAGCTCGATGTCGTCGTCATCCCGACCAACATGCCGATGATTCGCGACGACCATCAGGACGTCGTCTACGTCTCCGAGCGCGAGAAGTTCGACGCGGTGGCCGACGAGATCCTCCAGCTGCGCGAGCGCGGCCAGCCGGTCCTGGTCGGGACCGTCTCGATCGAGAAGTCCGAACGGCTTTCGGCGCTACTCAAGAGCCGCAAGGTGCCGCACGTCGTCCTGAACGCCAAGTTCCACGAGAAGGAGGCGGACATCGTGGCACAGGCCGGAAAGTCCGGCTCCGTCACGATCGCCACCAACATGGCGGGCCGCGGCACCGACATCGTGCTCGGCGGCAACCCGGAGGCCTTCGCCGAGGCACGCCGCAAGGAGGTCGAGACCGAAGAGGAGTTCCAGAAGCTTCTCGGCGGGATCCGCGCCGAGGCCGCGGCCGACAAGAAGAAGGTTCTCGAGGCGGGCGGCCTCTTCATCATCGGCACGGAGCGCCACGAGTCGCGGCGCGTCGACAACCAGCTTCGCGGCCGAAGCGGCCGGCAGGGCGACCCCGGCGCCTCTCGCTTCTACATCTCGCTCGAGGACGACCTCATGCGGATCTTCGGGTCGGACCGGCTCCAGAACATCATGCGGCGCTTCGGAATGGAGGAGGGCGTCCCCATCGAGCATCGCATGGTCTCCCGCTCGATCGAGCGCGCGCAGAAGCAGGTCGAGCAGCGCAACTTCGAGACGCGCAAGCACCTGCTCGAGTACGACGACGTGATGAACCGCCAGCGGGAGGAGATCTACCGCCTCCGCCGCGAGATCCTGATGGGCGAGCGCGGCAAGGCGGAGGTCCTGGCCCTCGCCGAGATGATCGTGGACTACCTGCTCGGGAGGCACCTCTCGGAGGACAAGGACCCCTCGGACTGGGACCTCGCGGCCTTCGATCTCGACCTGAAGGAGTACTACGGCTTCGAGCCCGGGCACTTCGACTTCACGGGCAAGACGCGCGAGGAGGTCCGCGAGAGGATCGTGGCCGAGCTGCCCGAGGTCTACGAGCGCAAGGAGAAACTGCTCGGCCCCGAGACGATGCGCCTCCACGAGAAGTTCGTCATGCTCCAGATCGTCGACCAGCAGTGGAAGGACCACCTTCTCGCGATCGATCACCTCAAGGAAGGCATCGGCCTGCGCGGGTATGGACAGCGGGATCCGCTCGTCGAATACAAGAAGGAGTCTTTCGAGCTCTTCACGCTGATGAAGGAACGGATCGAGGACCAGTCGGTCCAGTATCTGTACCGGCTTCAGCCAGTGATGCGGCAGGTGGCCGAGGAAGACACGCCGATCGCCGTCGGCGAGGGCCGGGCCCGGCCCGTCGGCCTCCCCTCCCGGCGCAACGCTCCGCAAAACTATTCGTACGGCGCCGCCGCCTCCGGCGGACAGGACGCCAGGGTCGAGACCGTCCATCGCCAGGCCCCGAAGGTCGGGCGCAATGATCCGTGCCCGTGCGGCTCGGGCAAGAAATACAAGAAATGCCACGGGACCGCCGCCTGATGCCGCGCCGCACGCCGAAACCGGCCCGGGAACTCGAGGAGCGCGAGATCACCCTGGCGTTGACCTTCGACGACGTGCTGCTGCTGCCGGCGCATTCCGCGGTCCACCCGCGCGACGTGGACCTGCGAACCCAGCTGACCGAATCGATCGCGCTGAACATTCCGATTCTCTCGGCCGCAATGGACACCGTCACCGAGTCGCGTCTCGCGATCGCCATGGCACAGCAGGGGGGCCTGGGCGTCATCCACAAGAACCTCGGCGTCGCGGCGCAGGCCGACGAGGTGGACAAGGTCAAGCGGTCCGAGTCGGGCATGATCGTCGATCCAGTCACCTGCCGGCCCGAGCAGCCGATCGGCGAAGCGCTCGACGTGATGGCCCGCTACAAGATCTCGGGCGTTCCCGTCGTGGACGACCGCGGCAAGCTCGTCGGCATCCTGACCAACCGCGATCTGCGGTTCGAGACCCGGCTCGACCAGCCGATCTCGACGCGGATGACGAAGGATCACCTCATCACGACGCCCGTCGGCACGACACTCGAGCAGGCCAAGGAGCTCCTCCACGAGCACCGCATCGAGAAGCTCCTTGTCGTGGACAAGGCCGGGAACCTCAAGGGCCTCATCACCGTCAAGGACATCCAGAAGGCGATCAAGTATCCCAACGCGGCCAAGGACGCTCTCGGGCGCCTGCGCGTCGGGGCGGCCATCGGCGTCTCGAAGGACCTCATCGACCGGTCGCGCGAGCTCGTGCGCGCCAAGGTGGACGTGCTGGTCCTCGACTCTTCTCACGGGCACAGCCAGGGTGTCCTCGATGCGCTGAAGCTCGTGAAGCAGAAGTTTCCGTCGACGCCGGTCGTGGCGGGCAACGTGGCCACCGAGGCCGGCGCGCGCGATCTGCTCAACCGCGGCGCAGACGCGATCAAGGTGGGGATCGGGCCGGGCTCGATCTGTACGACGCGCGTCGTCACCGGGTCCGGCGTCCCGCAGATCCACGCAATCCGCGAGTGCGTGCGCGCCACACGGGGCACGCGCGTGCCGGTCATCGCGGACGGCGGCATCAAGTACTCGGGCGACATCACGAAGGCGATCGCCGCCGGCGCGCACATCGTCATGGTCGGCTCTCTCTTCGCGGGGACCGAGGAGTCGCCCGGCGAGACGATCCTGTATCAGGGCCGCACCTTCAAGGCCTACCGCGGCATGGGGTCGCTCGGCGCGATGAAGGCGGGGTCGTCGGACCGCTATTTCCAGGAATCCATGGAAGTCGAGGCGTCGGCGCCCGCGAACGGGCTGTCGAAGCTCGTGCCCGAAGGCATCGAGGGAATGGTCCCGTACAAGGGCAGCGTCGAAGCGCTCGTGCACCAGCTGACGGGCGGCGTGCGCAGCGGCATGGGGCTGACGGGGTCGCGGACGATCGAAGATCTTCGGACGAAGTCGAACATGATCCGGGTGACGTCGTCGGGCCTGCGCGAATCGCACGCGCACGACGTGATCATCACGAAGGAAGCCCCGAACTACCGACGGGAAGAACTGGCTAGGCCGCCTCTACTTTCGCCGGCGACCCTTCGGGTCCGTTCCTTCTTCCTTCTCCCACTTCTCGCGGCGCCGCCTGAGCACGGCTTCGAGGCGGCGCGACCACTCCGCTTCCTCTCCCGACGCCCGGGGCCGATAGTAGCGCCGCCCCCGGAGCGATTCGGGCAGGCATTCGATTCCGCCGACGCCCTCCGGCTCCGCCGGCGCGTAGCGGTAGCCGGCGCCATAGCCGACTTCTTTCATGAGTCTCGTCACGGCGTTGCGGATGACGGCGGGAACGGGCTCGGCGGGCTTCTCGGCGACGTCGGTCTTGGCTTCGTTCTCCGCCTCGTAGAGCGCGTTCGACTTGGGCGCCAGCGCGCAGTAGACGGCCGCCTGCGCGAGCGCAAGCGAGCCCTCCGGCAGACCGAGGAAGTCGAATGCCTCCTTCGCGTCCAGCGCGATCGCGAGCGCCCGCGGATCCGCCAGACCCACGTCCTCCGAGGCGAAGCGGACGATGCGCCGGGCGACGTATAGCGGGTCCTCCCCCGCCTCGAGCATTCGCACGAGCCAGTAGATGGTGGCGTCCGGATCCGACTCGCGCATCGACTTGTGGAGCGCCGAAATCAGGTTGTAGTGCTCCTCGCCGGCCTTGTCGTAGAGGAGGACTTTTCGCTGCAGCAGGTCGCGCAGCCGGGAGACCTCGATCCGCTTCGTCTTCCCCGCTTCGGCATCCGCCGCCGCCGCCTCGAGCAGATTGAGCGCGCGGCGGGCGTCCCCTCCCGAGGTCTGCGCGATGAAGGAGAGCGCTTCGTCGTCGAGGCGGAAGTCGCGGGCGCCGAGGCCGCGGGGAATGTCCTGGAGCGCTCGCTCGACGATGCGAACGATTGCCTCGGGCTTCAGAGGCTCGAGCACGACGACCTTGCATCGGGAGAGGAGCGCGCCATTGAGCTCGAACGACGGGTTCTCGGTCGTGGCGCCGACGAGGACGATGTCCCCGGACTCGATGTACGGCAGGAAGACGTCCTGCTGCGAGCGGTTGAACCGGTGGATCTCGTCGAGGAACAGGATCGTGCGGCGCTTCGACCGGCGGCGCTGCTTCTTGGCGCTCTCGAGGACCTCGCGCATCTCCTTGACGCCCGTCGCGACGGCCGAGTACGCCAGAAACGTCGAGGCGGTCTGCGCGGCGATGAGACGCGCGAGCGTCGTCTTGCCAACCCCCGGCGGTCCCCAGAGGACGAGCGAAGGCACACGGTCCTCCGCGATCGCGCGGCGGAGAAAGCCGTTGCCGCCCACGACGGCCTCCGGCCCCTCCACCTCGTCGAGCGAGCGTGGCCGCATCCGGTCGGCGAGCGGCGTGTCGGGCGAGAGCGGCGCCTCTTCGGGCGCCGGCGCAAACTCGGGCTCCGGGTCGAAGAGGTCGGTCATCGCGCCCGGAAGAATCCCGAAGCGAGATGCCGCAGGACGCGCAGGAGCCAGAGCGCCGCGAAGAGCAGGACGACTCCCAGGGCGACCCTTGCCACCGTTCAGGCCTCCGGCTTCCCCTCGTTGATCTGGCGCTCCAGCCGGTCGAGGTTCGGAATGTCGGGGTACCGGCGCTTCAGCTCCCCGAAAGCGCGTCGGGCGGAGCCGATGTCGCGCAGGTCGTAGGCGTAGACGAGCACGAGGTTGAGCAGCGACTGCCAGTGGTCCGGGTCGGCCGCACGCGCCTTCTTGAACAAGCCGACGGCGCGCTGGAACTCGCCGCGATTGCGGTACGCGGCGCCGAGATCCGACAGGACGTTGGGATCGTTCGGGCGCTTTACGAAGGGCCTTCTCGTACGCCCGGATCGCTCGCGACCAGTCGCCGCGGTCGTACTCGACATTGCCGAGATCGGTCCAGAGCCGCGGATTCTCGGGATCACGCTCGATCGCGCGTTCGAGGTCCGAAACAGCGCCGACCGGGGCGCCCGCACCGACGGCCGCGGCGCCGCCCGGCCGCCCTCCGCCGCCCGCGAAGTAGCCGCCAATGAACCCGAGCAGCGCTCCCACGAGGAGGGGCACGATCGCGGCCCGGCGTTTCAAGGAGACTCCTCCTCCGAGGCGAGCCGGGCGGCGCTCCAGCTGCCCGAGCCGGCCTGTCCCGTTCCGAGCGTCGTCGCCTCCCAGGTGCCGACGATCTGTTGTGCGTCGGGCGAGAGGCGGCCGTAGAAGATCGCATCGAACCCGTTCTTCGAATCCACGCGCTCGAGCTTCAGGCGATCGTTGATGAGCGTGCCCCGAACTGACCCGTCGAACCCGCCCTCGAGCCGATACTCCCCGGAAACGATTGTGCCCTGGAGGTTCAGCCGGAAGACGCCGCGCTGGTCGCCGGGCTGAACGAGGACGCTCCAGCGCCCCGTGAGCACGTTTTCGACCGGGGCGCTCTGGCTCTCCGCTTCCAGCAGCTGGATGCGCCGCCGACGGTCGACGATCCTGTCGGCGAGTGTGCGGCGGCGCTCGAGAAGGGACCGGACCTCCTGCTCCGCCGTCGACACGGCGTCCTCACGGCGAACGACGTCTTCCGGCGTGTCGGCGCGGGCGGCCGCGTCCGCCGCGACGCGCGCGGCCGCGGCGAGATCGGACAGGGCGGTGTCGAGGCGCCGGGAAATGGCGGAGAGGCGCGACACGTCGGCCGCGAGCAACCGGCGCTCGCGCGACAACTCGGCGCGGGCCGCATCGGAGGCCGCGTCGGCCCCGAGAGCGGCCGAGAGCGACCAGCAAGCCAGAGCTGCCACCACCGCGCGCCGAGTCATCTCGGCTGCGATTCTAGCCTGCGCGGCGGGCAGTCGCGGTTTCGGGGGAGCAAAAGAAAAGGGGAGGTCTCGGACCTCCCCTTCGATTCGAGACGAAGACGGCTCAGTGCGAGGCCTGCGCCTCCAGCATCGGCCGGGGAATCGACACGCCGCGGCTCTGGGCCGACTTGGCGAGCGCCCGATCCACCTGGCGCTCCACCTCGTGCTCGTCCATGCCATTGATGACGGCGATCTCGGAGATGATCAGATATCGCGCGCGCTCGTACATCTTCTTTTCCCGGAAAGACAGCGTCTTGCGGGCCGAGATGTAGTTGAGCGTCTTCAGAACGTCGGCAATGTCCTGGAGCCGGCCGCTCTTCATCTTGTCGAGATTCTGCTTGTAACGTCCCTTCCAATCGCCCGAGGCCGAGAAGCGGCCATCCGCCAGCATCTTCATCAACCCGGTGATGTCCTTGCGCTGCGTCAGGCGGCGCAGGCCGATCAGGTCCGTGTTCCCGATGGGAACCATGACCTTCGAGTTGTTCGACAGGAGGCGGAGGTGATAGAAGCTGCGAGGCGAAACCGGCTCGGTTCCGAATCCTTCCCCGATCTTCTCGACGACCGAGACTCCGTGGTTTGGGTACACCACCTTCTCACCCACTCGGAAGCTCACTCAATCCTCCTAAAAGTAAAAAGAACCCGATACGCCGAACCCCGAATTATAGGGCCGAATGGCCAAAAATGCAACCGGGACAGGGGTTTAGCGAGCATCCGCCATGCCGCTATGGCATGACCGCCGTGCTAAATTGCTCAGACTTCGGAGGCTTATCCGCGCCGGAGTGGCGGAATGGCAGACGCAGGGGACTCAAAATCCCCCGCTCGCAAGGGCATGAGGGTTCGACCCCCTCCTCCGGCACCAGGAACCCCGAATCCTCGCTTCCGTTCGCCGCGCGAGGAGTCTCCGCGAAGTAATCGAGCGGAGGAGCCCTTCGCGGCGGGAGCCGGAGCGCGGCGAGGGGATCAGGCGAGCGGCGAGCGGGGTTGGCGAGCCGAGCGTCGGTGGGCCCATTAGGGCGCAGATCCCCGAGCAAGCTCCGGCGACGGCCTTCCGCGGCGCGCGGCTGCTCCTTCGATTGTCCTGGGAAAGACTGCTCGCGGCGCGAGCGTAAGGACATACTTCGGTGAGTTCCTTGTCGGAAGGCTAATCGTCTCGCTCGCAACGCGACCAAGGTTTGCGAAGTTCACCGAGCAAACCGACTCGCGTTGCGGGAGCCGGAGCGCTGCGAGGGGTCCAGGCCGGCCGTCGAGTTCCTTTGAACGAGCGGCCGGCCGGTGCGAACCAGGGCCCCGAGCAAGCTCCGGCGACGGTTCAGTGCTCCAGCCCGTATTCCTTGATCTTGTTGTAGATCGTCTTGAGCGACAGCTTCAGGAGCTCGGCCGTCTTGCGCTTGTTGCCGCGGGCGAACTCGAGCGTTTTCTGGATCAGACGGCGCTCGACGTCGGCGAGCGAATCGCCCACGGCGATCCGCACGACGGGAGCCTTCTTCCGCCGGGACTGCCGCGACGCGAGCGGACGACCCAGCACCGACCTCACGACGGTCGGCCCAATGGCCGGCCCCTCGGTCAGCCTCGCGGCGCGCCGCACGACTTCCTTCAGCTCGCGGACGTTGCCCGGCCAGTCGTGAGCGCGCAAGGCGTCGATCGCCTCCGCATCGAAGGAGAGCGCCGGATCGAGGTCGTGCAGAAACTGCCGCGCCAGCCGCTCGATGTCCTCGCCGCGCTCCCGGAGCGGCGGCAGGTGCACGACGTGGTCGAAGAGGCTCGCCGCGAGCGCTGGCAGAAGCCGGCCGCGCGCCATGCACTCGTGAGGATTCTCGTCGGTCGACAGGATCAGCCGCCGCGCGCCGGGAAGCTCGGCCTCGGCCAGGAGTGCCGCCTGCGCCTCGAGCGGCATCCCCTCGATACCCGGCACGAAGAGCGACCCCGCCGCGGATTGCGTGAGAACGCCGGCATCCCACGCGGCCGCGATCGCGAACGGCTCCGATCCACGCCGGGAGAGGCGGTGGATTGCGCGCGCCGCGGCTTCCTTCTCGGTGCCGGCCTCTCCGGTCAGGAGCACCGGCGACTCGAGCGGCGCTTCGCGCTCGAGATCCGCCAGGGCCGCCGTCCAGGGCGCCGAGCGACCCGGCAGCGCCACGGCGATCTCGTTACGCGCGAGCCCGATCCGCATCTGCTCGATGCCGCCCTCTCGCTCGCGCCGGGCGGCGAAACGCGAACGCAGGAGGGCCACGCGTCCGTCCGAGACCGGCCGCCACAGGAAGTCGTGCGCGCCGAGATCCATCGCCCGCACGCCGTCCTCGAGTCGGCCCCCGTCGATCAGTGCGTAGACCCCGCGCCGCGGATCCGAGGCGCGGGCCCGGTCGAGCAGGCCGGCGGAGTCGGCCGCCCCGGGGTCGAAGGCCACGACGACCGCATCGGGCGCGAACTCGGCCAGCAGGCGATCGGCTTCTGCCGCCGACCCGACGCCGCGCACCTGATCGCCGGCGCCGGAAAAGGCCAGCCGCAGGGCATCCCGAGATTCTTCCACAGGATCGACGATGAGGACTCTCATGGCCGGACCCGAAATTCTAGCACCCGGGCCGGCCGCGCCGAGCCGCCTTCAGGACGGGGTGCCGGGCAGGCGGATGCCGAGCGACGGCCAGAGCTCGTCGACGCGCTTCCGGACCTCTGCGCTCATCACGATTTCCGGCGGCCAGGGCCGCTCGAAGCCCTCCCCCTTCCACTTGCGCGTGGCGTCGATTCCCATCTTGCTCCCGTAGCACGGAAGCCGCGACGCGAAGTCGAGCTCGTCGACCGGACCCTTCACGAACGCGATGTCGCGCTCCGGATCGATCGCCGTGAGGGCGCGCCAGAGCAGCTCCGGGCCGTGGCGCAGCGGCACGTCCGCGTCCACGACGACGATCGTCTTCGTGAACATCATCTGGCCGGTGCCCCAGATCGCCTGCATCGTCTTGCGCGCATGGCCCGGGAAGCGCTTGTCGATCGACACGATCATGAGGTTGTGAAAGATGCCCTCGACGGGCAGCCACATATCCACGATCTCGGGGATCGTCTTGCGGACGAGCGGCAGGAAGAGGCGCTCGACGGCTTCGCCGAGAAAGCCGTCCTCCATCGGAGGCCGGCCGACGATCGTGGTCAGATAGGTCGGGTTCCTTCGCTGCGTGATTGCGGTGACGTGGAAGACGGGGAACTCGTCCTCGAGCGAGTAGAAGCCTGTATGGTCGCCGAACGGCCCTTCCACGCGACGCTCCCCCGGTTCGACGTAGCCCTCGAGCACGACCTCGGCCTCCGACGGCACGAGCAGATCCACGGTCTTCCCCTTCACGAGCGGGACGGGCTCGCCCCGCAGGAATCCCGCAAAGAGAAACTCCGAGACCCCGGGCGGCAGCGGTGCGATGGCGGAAAAAACCGTCGCGGGATCGCAGCCGATCGCGGCCGCGACCTCCATCCGCCGGCCCTCCCGCTCGTAGCCGCGCGCCTGTCCGGCGCCATCCTTGTGCTTTTGCCAGTGCATGCCGGTCGTGAGTTCGTCGAAGACCTGCATCCGGTACATTCCGACGTTCGTCTTGCCGGAGGCGGGATCGCGCGTGATCACGAGCGGCATCGTCACGAAGGGGCCGGCGTCCTGCGGCCAGCACGTCAGCGCGGGCAGCTCGCGAAGGTTCACGTCCGCTCCCGTCCGGACGACGTCCTGGCAAGGACCCGACCGGACGGTCTTCGGAAACACCGACGCGAGCTCGTTCAGCCGCGGCACCGCCTTCAGCTTGTCGAGAATCCCCTCGGGCGGCTTCGGATCGAGAAAGAACTCGAGCCGGGCGTCCCACTCCTCGTAGGACTCGAGCTCGAGGGCGCGGAGCATCCGGCGGCGCGAGGCGAAGAGATTGATCGCCACCGGCATGGCCGAGCCCCGCACCTTCTCGAAAAGGAGTGCCGGGCCGCCGGCCTTCACCGAACGATCGGCAATCTCCGTGATTTCGAGGCGGGGTGAGACCTCGGTGCGGACTCGCGCGAGGTCGCCTTCCCGCTCGAGAGCCGTCAGGAACGCCGACAGGTTCTCGTAGGCCATTCCCGGATTATGGCGCAGGGGTCGCGAAGACCTCGGCCTCGATCGAGCCGACGTCGTCGCCGCGCGCGTTGCAAATGACGGGAGCCCGGTAGGCGGTGAGCGATCGGCGCGCGCTCCGGGGAAGCAGGCCGAGCCGATCGAGCAGGGCGAGCGTCACGGCGTCGCGGGCTCGCGTCGAGCCGTCCTCGATCTTGAGCGCGAGACCGATCGCGCGGCCACGGCTCGAGCCGGAAGGAGCGACGGCAACCGCGTACACGCCCTCGGCCCCTTCCTTTCCGATCCATCGCCCGCCACCCGCTCGCAGGAAATCCGTCGTGAACCGGCCGCGGCCGCCGACCATCGCGGCGCTCGCCGTCATGGCGCGGACCACGCGCCGGCGCGCCGCCGCCGCGACGCGGCTCTCCCCCGGCCTCCCCTTCGCCACGAGCCCCGCGTAGGCGCGAGCCAGCGCGGCGAGCGGCAGGAAGAACACCGGAAGCCCGCAGCCGTCGACGCCGATGGGAATCTTCGCCGCCGGAACGCCGCTGAAGTCCGCGACGCGGCGCAGGACTTCCTTCTGGATCGGATGCCCGGGCTCGAGGTACCCGCGCGGCGAGAAGCCGTAGACGCGGCAAGCCAGGAGCAGCCCCGCGTGCTTGCCCGAACAGTTGTTATGGAGCGCCGTCGGCCGCGAACCCCGGCGCGCGAGTGCCTGCGCGGAGCCCTCGTGCATCGGCCATTGCGCCCCGCAGCCGAGATCGCGCGCCGCGAATCCTCCGCGCGCGAGCAGACGCGCCGCCACGCGGACGTGCGACGGCTCGCCTCCGTGCGAGGCGCACATCAGCGCGATCTCGTCGTCTCCCAGACGGAATCGCTCCTCGCCTCCGGCCTCGAGGAGCGGAAGCGCCTGAAACGGCTTCCCGGCCGAACGGATGAAGACCCGGTGGCCGTCGTCGCCGACGCGCGCCACCCGGCGCCCCATGGCGTCCACCACCGCCACGGCGCCGCGGTGCACCGACTCGACGCGGCCTCCCCGCAGCACGCGCGCCAGAACCGGCGGGGCCGATCGTGTCCCGTCCCCTCCCGCTTTTTTCCGCCTCAAATGCGTGACGCCTCGTTCGTGCGAGCGTATCAGTCTCGGGCCTCGGCGACCGTCGGAAAATCGTGAGGAAATATTGGGCCGGGCGGGGCCGTTTCCCGAATCGATGCGCGCGCTGTCCGCCGTGGCTGTCGGCCTTTGTTGCCTCGCCGCGGCCCGAGCCCCCGTTGCCGCCGCGGAGGAGCCGCCGCCCCTCTTCCCAGATCTCGAGCTTGCCGGAGCCGATGGCAGCTCCGTGCGCCTCTCGGAGCTCCAGGGCAACGTCGTTCTCCTGAACGTGTGGGCCACCTGGTGCGGCCCCTGCCGACTCGAGCTGCCGATCGTCCAGAAGATGTACGACCGCTACAGCGACCGCAATTTCGTCGTCCTCGCGGTGAACATCGACGCCGACCGCCGCCGCATCGATCCGTTCCTGAAGAAATTCAACCTCTCCCTTCCGATCTATTACGCCGCCCCGGAGGAGGCCGCCGCGATGACATCGATGGGCATCCCGTCGACGTTCATCCTCGCGCCCGACCGCAAGCTCATCGACCGCGCGGTCGGATTTTCGCCGGATGTCGAGGAACACTGGAAGCAGGTCGTCGAGAAACATCTCAAGGTACGCAAGCCCGCCCACTGATCCCGCCCGATCCCGAGGAGGTCATTCCATGAAAATCCGGATCCTCGTCTTCGCCGTTGCCGCGGCCTTCGCCGCGCCGTGCCTCTTCGCGCAGCTCCGCGAGGGCACGGTCGAGATCGAGCCTTTTGCCGGCTACCTCTGGGGCGGTCACTTCGACAACGGGACGACGGCGATTTTCAACCAGCGCGTCGACGTCGAGGACCACTTCACCTTCGGCGGGCGGATCGGCTACAACCTCACGGGTCTCGTCGAGTTCGAGGCGATGTACCAGCGTACGGAGACGAATTTCGAATTGCCCAACAACAATTCCGGACCAATCTTCGGGGGCAACGGGTCGAACGTGCGCCTCGGGAAACTCGACATCGACTATTTCATGGGATACACGACGTTCAACTTCGGGCACGGACGCGCCGTCCCCTACTTCTCGTTCGGGATGGGGGCCGCCATGCTCAATCCCGACGTCGCCGTCGCGCCGGGAGCGTCCACCGACACGCGCTTCACGTCGAGCGTCGCCGGGGGGCTGAAGGTTTTCATGACGCCACACTTCGGGCTGCGGTTCGACGGTCGTTACTTCGGCACCCTGTTGAACGACCACGGCTGCAACTGCTCGCACAGCAACTGGCTCTCGAACTGGAGCACGACCGGAGGCATCCTCTTCGCCTTCTGACGGGGGCGAGGCGCCTAGCAGGCTGCTGAAAAATGGATGCGGGCGTCGCGTCCGGGGCTTTCGGCCGCGGGCGTTCGCTGCGCGAACGGCGGCCGAGAGTTTTCAGCTCGGATCGTGGTTGAGCCCTCCGGGCCGAAACTCTCGGCTGCCGGTCGTCTTCGACCGCCGCAGCCGCAAGCAATTGCTCCTCGACGATGCGATGGCATCGACGTCGTCGCGCTTCCTCGGATCTGTCCCCGCGGCGCTCGTAACGCCATCCCACACCCTTTTTCAGCAACCTGCTAGCGGTCGAAACGGATTCGGCGACCGGCCGGATCGCGCGAGAGAGATCCTCCGGGTCGGCGGGAGCACCGCCTCGAGCGCGCGGCTCGGCCACTCGACGATCACGGGGGCGCCCTCAACGGATTCCGGAAGGCCGAGGACTTCGAGCTCTCGCGGGGAGTCGACGAGGCGGTAGAGATCGAGATGACGGAGAACGATCCGTCCCGCCTCCCCCGCATATTCGTGCAGGATCGCGAAGGTCGGCGACGCCACCGCGCGCGGCTCCGCCCCGAGACCCGACGCGACGCCGCGCGCGAAGCACGTCTTCCCGGCGCCGAGATCTCCTTCGAGATAGACGACGTCCTCCGGCACGAGGGACGCCGCTAGCCGCCGTCCTTCTTCCTCCGTCTCCTCGTCGCCGCGGGTGACGATCTCGCGTTTCACGCGCGCCGGGACCCTCCGGCCAGATCCCGCCGCGCGCGAGGGATCGCGTCCGCGAGCTCGTGGGAGAGAAGCCCCGCGTCTCCGAGATCCTGCGCCAGCAGTTCTCCCGCCGCACCGTGCAGCCATACCGCGGCGCGTGCCGCTTCGGGAGCGCGGATTCCTCCGGCGAGCAGAGCCCCGAGCGCTCCCGCGAGCACGTCGCCGGAGCCGGCCGTCGCCATGAGCGGCGCGCCCGTCGGATTGACCGCCGTGGATCCGTCGGGCTCCGCCACGAGGGTCGCGGCGCCTTTCAGAACGACCACCGCTCCCGCGCTGCGGGCGAGCCGCCGGGCCGCCCCGATCCGATCGGCTTGAATCGCGCGAGTCGACACCCCGAGCAGCCGCGCCGCCTCACCCGGATGCGGGGTCAGGACGCGCGGCGACCGGGACGCGAAAGCGCGTGGTCTTCCCGCGAAGGCGTTCAACGCGTCCGCGTCGCAGACGAGCGGCCGCGGCCAGCGCCGGAGGTGATCGAGGAACGACACGGCGCCGTGTGCCGTCGAGAGGCCGGGGCCGGCGACGGCAGCATCGAACCCCTTCAGGGCCGCCGCGGCGTGCGGCCAGGCCGCCGGTACGATCGCGCCGCCCTCCTCGGGAAGACCGAACGTCATCGCCTCGGGGAGAGCCCCGATGATCTCGGGCTCGAGGGATGCCGGGCAGAAGACCGTGACCAGACCGGCGCCCGCACGCAGCGCCCCGCGCGCCGCGAGAATGGCGGCCCCGGCTTTTCCGCGCGAGCCGGCGATCACAGCGAGCCGGCCGAAGTCTCCCTTGTGCGAGTCGGCGCTCCGCGGACGGAGAGCCGCGGCCAAGTCGGCGGCCTCGGTCAGGAAGAAGCGCCGTCCCATCCGATCGAGAATTCCTCGCGTGATGCCGATGTCGGCGACCGTGATGCGCCCGCACCGCTCGCGGGCGGGATAGGTCACGTGACAGATCTTCGGCGCCCCGAACGCGACCGTCCGCGACGCGGCGACCGAAGGACCGATCCGGGCACCCGTGTCCGACGAGAGGCCCGACGGCAGATCGGCCGAGACGATCGGACGTCCGCTGTGATTCAGAACGCCCACGACCCGGGCCGCGAGACCCTGGAGCGGACGGGCGAGCCCGGTGCCGAAGAGCGCATCCACGGCGACGTCGGCGCCGGCCAGGGCCTTCGCGAGCGCCGTGCGACCCGGCGATGCCGCCAGGCTCTGGAGCGCGAGCCCCGCCGCCCGCGCCCGCATCGCGTTCTCCGCCGCATCCCCCCGGTATCTCTCCGGATCAGCGAGCGTGAAGACGCTCACGGCGTGGCCGCGGACGGCGAGCATTCTCGCGGCCGCGAGCCCGTCTCCGCCGTTGTTTCCGGGCCCGCAAACCACAACGACGCGCCGCCGCTCGGAGTCGGACGCCTCCAGAACGTCCACGAGCGCCTCGGCCGCGTTTTCCATCAGGAGGGACGACGCGACCCCCGACCGAATCGCCGCACGGTCGGCACGGCGCATCGCCCGCGAATCGAGGATGGGAATCACGCGAAGATCCTCGGCGCGAGGCTGCGCAGAACCGCGGCGGTCGCGGTCGGGAAATCCGGCGCCGCGGGGTCACGGCTCTCGATGTCTGCCCGGAGCGTTTCGAGATCCTCCGGACGGTCGACGTCGTAGGATGGCGCCAGAACGTCCACCGCGGAGGCGGACAATCGGCGGATCGTCGCGGCGAGAACGCCCGGCGAGGACCACGGAATCTCGCGAAACACTTCCGCGAGCGGCGCTTCGCGCCGAAGCCCGATCGCGCAGTAGCCGCCGTCTGCGGCGGGAATCACGGCGGCCGGGACTCCGGCCGACAGCCGATCGAAAACTTCTTCGAGCCGGTGGCGCGGCAGCGCCGGATGATCCGATCCCACGGCCGCCGCAGCCGGCGCCCCCGTCGAGAACTCCTCGCGAAACGCCGCCGCGAGCCTCTCGCCGAGATCGTCGCCCTGCTGGCGACGGGCGCGCCAGGGCGGCGGGAACAGGACGGGAAAGGGCGCGACGTCGGGATCGGGATCGGCGCAGAGAACCGCCGACCAGGCCGCGGGAGGCCCATACGCCCGCGCGGCGTCCTCGAGAAACGCGCAGTAGAGGCGAGCCGCTCCCGCCGCGCCGAGCGCCGGGGAGAGCCGCGTCTTGACGCGACCCGGCTCCGGAGCGCGCGCGAAGAGGAGGAGGGAGGGCGCGGGCGTCTGCCCCATCGCCCGATTATCGGCCAATCCTCGAGCAGGCTGCTGAAAGAGGGGGTGGGAGGCGTTACGAGCGCCGCGGGGTCGGATCCGAGGAAGCGCGACGAAGACGATGCCATCGCATCGGCGAGGAGCGAAGACGATGGAGATGGCCCCGCGCCGCCGTAACCCGGAGGGTGGACGGCACTTTGCCTGCGCCGACAAGGGCGACGAAGCTCCGCAAGAATCCCGCGTCAGGCGCCGGCTGCAAAGTGCCGGACACGACGCCCGCATCCATCTTTCAGCAGCCTGCTGGCGCCGGCGGCGCGCGAAACCTACGACGGGTTGTTCGACGCCGTCTTCTTTTCCGGCGGAAGCACCGAGACGAAGAAGCTCTTCTGGACGAAAGAGATCACATTGGTCACGCCGTCCCGGAGCGCGACGGAGAGCTTTTGCCCGCCCGGCACGCAGATGAGCGAGACGTCGTAGTAGTAGTCCTTGCCCTGCGCCTTCTGGAAATCCGCCAGCGGAACCTCGACCTTCTGGCGCTGCACCGCGAGGTCCGACTGCTTGTCCGACGCGTCGAGGACCACGAAGTAGACGGAGAAGTTGCCCTCGTAGCGGTCGCCCGAAGGCACGAGCCCGAGCTTCGACATCGGGATCGAGATGCGGACCGGCATCAGATAATTCTCCCGGTCGTACGGCTTGGCCTGACCCATCGCGACGCTGATGTTCAGCGGGTTGTCGATGCGCGGGTAGTGCAGGTTCGCGACCACCGTCTCGGCCGTCCGCGTCTCGAGAGACTTCTCGACGAGCCCGCGCCGCGTCCGCGCATGGAGGCCCTTGCGCTTGACGACGACTTCGATCGAGTGCGGCTTGTCGACGGTCGCCTTGGTCGAGCGGTAGCCGATGGAGTAGAAGTTGGAAAAGTCGGATGCGAGGTCGTCCAGGCTCGACTTCCAGTCGTTGGTGTTGATCGCCGCCATTCCGCCGGTCTGCTCCGCCATGAGCTGGAGCGGCGCCTGCATATTCGTCCGCATGATGAAGCTCGACGGACGGACGTCCATCGTCTTGTTCTCCGCGGTAATCATGTCGTCGACCTGAAGGCCCGAAGCGTCCAATGCCCAGATCGTGACGCCCTGCGCGTTCGCCGCCTGGACGATGCTCGCGTAACGGCTGTTCATGTCGAATTCGAACTGACTCAGGCTGTTCGCGTTCTCCTGGAACTTCTGCTGGATCACGTCGTACATCTCGAGCCCGACCGTCGCCGGAAGTCCCTCCGAGACGTAGACGAGCACCTTGCGGCCCGGCATGCCCGCGAGGCCGTTGACCGTGTCCCGGATGCCGTCCACGGAGAACTCGAGATCGTTGCGATAGGCCTCCGCGTACTGACGCGCGATCGACTCCGCCTGAGCAGGCGATGTGGCGTCGTTGATCCGCTGCAGCGTGTCCTTGCGATCGCCGACCTGGGAGGACGCGCCGCCCGTCTCGCCTTCGATCTCCTCGAGGACCTGCAGGATCTCGGAGGGATCGTCGGTCAACTTCTTCCGGATCTTGAGGGAGCGGTTGAAGACGACCACCATTGCCTCGGCCTGCTTGCCGACGGTCTGCTGGACGAATTCCTTCAAGCGCTTGAACATCCGATTCCGGTTGAGCGGCTGAATGTTCAGGTTGTCGATGTAAATGATGTACCGGGCCTTCAGCTCCTGCGGCACCAAGGCCGCCGCCTTGGGCTCCTCGATCGAGACCGTCTGGCCGTCCTCCAGCAGGACCTTTCCGCCGGTGACGGCATAGAAGTTCGTGATGTTCTGCGGAATACCGTCCTGAAGAACCTGGAAGTCTTCCTTCGTCAGTCCAGGCACCCGGTTTCCCTTCGAGTCGGTGACGATGACGTCGATGCTCGTCACCGAGACCTCGACGTTCTCGATCACGGGGGACATTGCCTGGGGCGCCGACGCCGGCGGCTTGTCCTGAGGCTTCGCCGGCTTCTCCTGAGCCCGGAAGACGGCGGCGACAGCCAGAATCACCAGCGCGGCAAGGGTTCTCTTCAAAGTCGGGACTCCTCTCGTTCGAGCGGAAGCGGGTCGGCGGCGCTGAAAATTCCCTTCTCGGGCATCGCCGGCTGTCCCTCCCAAAAACGGATGTTGCTTTGTCCCTTGGAAAGCAACAGAATCCGGGCTTTCCGGGCGGGGCCCGCCCGGTTGGAAGCGAAGAGCGAAGGAGCGTGTCGGAGATGCCTCGAAAAGGGCAGCGGGGAGCGATTCTCCTCCTTCTGACGGCGGCACTGGCCTTGACCGTGGCCTGCGACAAGATCAAGTCGAAGCAGGCCGTCAAGGCGGGCAACGAGTTCTTCAAGGCCGGAAAGTACGAGACCGCGCTCGCCAAGTACGAAGAGGCGCAGCGCCTCGATCCCGGCGAGGTCAAGCTCAAGAAGAACATCGGCCTCGCCTACATGGGTCTTTACCAGCCCGGCTCCAAGCACGCCAAGGATCTCGAGTACGCGAGCAAGGCGATCGAGAACCTGAAGGCCTACGTCACGACCTACCCCGACGACAAGAAGGCGCGCGAGTTCCTGGTCTCGATGTATCTCGCGACCGACCGCTACGACGACGCGATCGTCTTCTACGAGCAGATGCTCAAGGCCGATCCGAAGGACACCAAGGCGATGGGCTCGATCGCCTCGATGTATTTCAAGAAGGGCGACTTCGACAAGGGCATGGAGTGGCAGCAGAAGGTCGCCGACGCCGAGGGCCGGAATCCGGATCCGTACGTCATGATCGGCGTTCAGGCCTGGGACCGCTCGTACCACTACCCCGATCTCGATCCCGCCACGCGCGCGCACATCGTCGATCAGGGCATGGCGGCCCTCCAGAAGGCGCTCGAGATCAAGCCCGATTCCTTCGAGGCCCTGACCTACGTCAATCTGCTCTGGCGCGAAAAGGCCAAGATGGAGACCGACCCTGCCAAGGCGGCCGAGGCCACGCAGAACGCCAACAAGTACCTCGCCCAGGCTCTCGAGCTCCGAAAGAAACAGCAGGAGGCGGCCAAGGCCGCCCCGACTCCGGAACCCGGGAAGTAGAAGCGGTGTCTGGTAGGGTCGGGAGGTAGTCCATGTTTGAGACCAGCCTCATCGAATCGTCTCATCGCAAGGGCGATCACCGGACGGCGATGACCCTGCCGGTGTCGATCGCGGTTCATGCGATCGTGATCGGCATCGTGCTCGGCGCCTCGATCTGGTTCGTCGAGGACGTGCCGGAGCCACCAATTCCCGTTACGTTCTACGCCTCGGCTCCTCCCCCTCCCCCGCCGCCGCCCGCGGCGCCCAAGGCGGCTCCCAAGCCGGTCCAGCAGCAGCAGAAAGTCGAGCCGGTCAAGCCCGTCGAGATGACTGCGCCGACCATCATCCCCGAGAAGATCCCGGAGCCTCTCACGGCGCCCGAGCCGGAGGCGCCTGCGGGAGGAGTCGAAGGCGGCGTGGAAGGTGGCGTCGAGGGCGGCGTGCCGGGCGGCGTGCTCGGCGGCGTTGTCGGCGGCACCGGTCCTGGAACGGGCGACGAACCGCTGCGGGTCGGCGGAGACGTCAAGGCTCCGGTTCTGCTCCAAAAAATCGAACCCTCCTATCCCGAGGCCGCCCGAAAGGCCCGGATGGAGGGCGTCGTCATTCTCGAGGCAATCATCACGGCGGAGGGGGCGGTCCAGGACGTCAAGGTCCTGAAGTCCGTCAACCCTCTCCTCGACGCCTCGGCCGTCCGGGCCGTGCAGCAGTGGAAATACAAGCCGGCGACCCTGAACGGCCGGGCAGTCCGCGTGTACCTGACCGTCACGGTCACCTTCAATCTGCACTAGGATTCGCTGCCGGAGCCGACCGCCGGAAACTTTGATGAGAAGGAGCCTTCCATGAGTTTCGATCCCCTAGAGCTTTGGCACACCATGACGATCCTGGCCAAGTCGGTGGCCGTCCTCCTCATAATCATGTCGGTCTACTCACTGACGGTCGCTGCGGAGCGCTTCCTGTACTACCGAAAGGCGAAGAAGCAGTCCGTCGACTTCGCGCGTCTGGTGACCGGCTACCTGAAGCAGGACAAGCTTCAGGAGGCGATCGACTCGTCGAAGAAGTTCAAGCAGAGCCACCTCGCGCGCGTCCTGGCCGCCGGCCTGTATGAGTTCCAGCACGACATCGCGAGCGGGACGGCGGACGCGCCGGGCCACGACCCGATCGAAGCCGCCGAGCGCGCCCTCGAGCGCGAGGCTCTGATCACCACGGCCGACATGAAGAAGGGGCTCTCGGGCCTCGCGACGATCGGCACGACGGCGCCGTTCATCGGACTCTTCGGAACGGTCATCGGCATCATCAACGCGTTCCGCGGCATGGCCATGACCGGCTCGGGCGGTATCGCGGCGGTCTCGGCCGGTATCGCCGAGGCGCTCATCACGACGGCCCTCGGGCTCTTCGTGGCGATCCCGGCCGTCTGGCTCTTCAACATCTTCATGAACAAGATCGAGCGGTTCCAGGTCGAGATGTCCAACGGCGCCTCGGAGCTGATCGACTACTTCATCAAGCGCCGCGGCGTCGCGACCAGCCGGGCGTAGCCGGAGATCAAGGAGGAGTCATCCATGGGCATGGGCGGCGGCGGCGGACGCGACAAGCTTCAGAGCGACATCAACGTCACGCCGCTGGTGGACGTGTGCCTCGTGCTGCTCATCATCTTCATGGTGGTCACGCCGATGCTCCAGAAGGGCGTCGACGTCCAGCTCCCGACCACCGACAATCCGGACAAGAAACCGGAGAACGCGAACCAGACCCTCATCTCGGTCAAATGGGCGAACCCCCCGCTCTACTATTTCGGCCAGAATCCGCTCGTCGAAGCAGGATTTCCAGAAGGAGCTCGACGAGCTCTATCCAGCGCAAGCCTTCGGCCGAGCTCGTCATCAAGGCGGATCAGCGGCTGAAGTATTCCGACGTCAAGGAGGTCATGAAGATGACCAAGGATGCCGGCTTCCAGAACGTCGGCCTGATCGCTGAAAAGAGAGTCGTCGCCCCTTCGGCGAAGTAGGGAAACGAGGAGACCTCATCGATGGCAATGTCTCCGGGCGGATCGGGCGACTACAAGAGCGACATCAACATCACGCCGCTCGTGGACGTGGTGCTCGTGCTGCTGATCATCTTCATGGTCATCACGCCGCTGCTCCAGATGGGCTACGACGTCAAGGTGCCCCCGAAAGCGACCACCGCACCTTCGCAACCGGATCCGGACCAGTTGATCGTGTCTCTCACGGCCCAGAACAAGACCTACCTGAACAAGCAGGAGCTGACGATCCCGCAGCTCGCAACACAGCTCTCGTCGATCCTGAAGAACCGCCGCGACAAGACCGTCTTCTTCTCGGGCGACGACGGCGCGACGTACGGGGACGTGGCCAAGGTGATGGACCTCTGCCGGAGCGCCGGGGCAACCAACATCGGAATCGTCCTGGAGACGGTTCCGATCCAGTAGAAGCCGTCAGCTGTCAGCTCACAGCTGTCAGCCAGAGAGGCGAAATTCCGGCGTCCGGCTGAAAGCTGAAGGCTGAGAGCCGATAGCTTCTTTGATATCCTTCCGCGCCCGCGCCCGGCGCGGATCGACACCCGAAAACGACAGGAGATAGCGGATGTCCTACGACCTCGCACTGCCCCTGATTTTCGTGTTCTCGCTGGGCTCCCTCGCGGTGGCCGGATACCTGATGTCCTGGGTCCTGAAGCGAGAGACCGGGACCTCGGCCATGCAGGAGATCTCCAACGCCATCAAGGAGGGCGCCGAGGCCTTCCTGCGCCGCCAGAACCGCACGATCCTGTTGCTCGCCCTGGTCCTCGCGGCGGTCATCTTCCTCCTGTACGGCTTCGTGCGCAGCCACCACGACTTCGACCCCGTCCCGACGGCGCTGCGCCTGGCGTTCTGGACCACGCTCTCCTTCGTCCTCGGCGCCGGCTGCTCGGTCGATCGCCGGCTACGTCGGCATGTGGATCTCGATCCGCGTCGAACATCCGGACGGCTTCCGCGGCTCGCACGTCGCTGAACGACGCCCTGCGCATCGCCCTGCGCGGCGGTGCGGTGTCGGGCCTGTTCGTCGTCGCGATGTCGCTCTTCGGCGTCGGCGGGCTCTACTGGCTCGTGCGGCGGTTCACCGAGGTGCCGGTCGAGCACATTCCTCTGCTCATCGTCGGATACGGCTTCGGCGCCTCCTTCGTGGCGCTCTTCGCCCAGCTCGGCGGCGGCATCTACACGAAGGCCGCCGACGTCGGCGCCGACCTCGTCGGCAAGGTCGAGGCGGGGATCCCCGAGGACGACCCGCGCAACCCGGCGGTCATCGCGGACCTCGTCGGCGACAACGTCGGCGACTGCGCGGGCCGCGGCGCCGACCTCTTCGAGTCCACGGCCGCCGAGAACATCGGCGCGATGATCCTCGGCGCGACCCTCGCGGCCTCGCTCGGGAAGCAGAACATGGCCTTCTCGGCCGGCGTCGTCGGCGTGATGCTCTTCCCGCTCGTCGCGCGCGCCTTCGGGCTTCTCGCCTCCATCGTCGGGATCTTTCGTCGTGCGCACCCGCGAGGACGCGGACCCGATGAAGGCCTTGAACCGCGGCTACTACGTGGCTGCGTCGCTGGCGATCGTCGGCTTCTTCGTCGCGACCAAGTGGCTCCTCGCCAATCCCGCTCGCCCCGATGCCTGGTGGATGTACTTCCTGTGCGGCATGATCGGAGTGCTGACATCGATCGCCTTCGTCTTCATCACGCAGTACTACACGGAATACAAGTACCGACCCGTGCGGGAGATCGCCGAGGCTTCGCAGACGGGCCCGGCCACTAACATCATCGCGGGCATCGGCGTCGGCTTCGAGTGCACCGCTGCCGCCGGTCGTCGCGATCTCGATCGCAATCCTCGCCTCCTACAAGATCGGCGCTGCCGCGCTGCCGGGCGGAGGTCTCTTCGGAACCGCCGTGGCCACGATGGGAATGCTCGGGACGGCGGCGTACATCCTCGCCATGGACACGTTCGGCCCGATCACCGACAACGCCGGCGGCATCGTCGAGATGTCGCGCCAGCCGGAGGAGATCCGCAAGAAGACCGACCGGCTCGACGCCGTCGGCAACACGACCAAGGCGCTCACCAAGGGCTACGCGATCGGTTCGGCGGCCCTCGCAGCGTTTCTGCTCTTCTCGGCGTACCTGGACGAGCTCAAGAACTACGGCGCGGAGCTCCGCTCGGTCAACCTCGCCAAGCCCGAGGTGTTCGTCGGCGGGCTGATCGGCGCGATGCTCGTGTTCTTCTTCTCCGGCCTCGCGATCAAGGCCGTCGGCAAGGCGGCGTATGTCGTCATCCAGGACGTCCGGGCCCAGTTCCAGGAGCACCCCGGCATCATGAAGGGCACGGAGAAGCCCGATTACGGCCGCACGGTGGACATCGTGACGCGCGGCGCGCTGCGCCAGATGATCGCTCCCCGGTCTCGTGGCGGTCGGTACGCCGATTCTGATCGGCCTAATCTTCCGTTCGTTCGGCGTCGGGGCCGAGGCGGTCGCGGCGCTTCTCATGGTCGGGACGATCGCAGGCATCGTCGTCGCCACGTTCCTCAACAACAGCGGCGGCGCCTGGGACAACGCCAAGAAATTCATCGAGACGGGGGCCTACGGAGGCAAGGGCTCGCCGACCCACAAGGCCGCCGTCGTCGGCGACACCGTCGGCGATCCCTTCAAGGACACCGCCGGCCCGTCGCTTCACGTGCTCATCAAACTCCTGGCGACGATCACATTGGTCCTGGCGCCGCTGTTCATCTAGACCGTCGCCTTCGCTTGCTCGGCGATCTGCGTCCTCGGGGCGCACCGGCTCGCGACTCGCCAACCGCGGCTCGACCGCTCGCCTGATCCCCTCGCTGCGCTCCGGCTCCCGTAGCGCGAGTCGCTTCGCTCGGTCAACTTCGCGAAGCTTGCTCGCGCTGCGAACCACTCGTTCCTGCCGGACGAGTACAGGAGCTCGCGGCGCGAGGAGTCTCCCGAGGTAATCGAGGGAGGAGCCTCGCGCCGCCGGAGACCGTCGCCTTCACTTGCTCGGCGATCTGCGTCCAACGGACGCACCGGAGCCTGGCTCGCCAACCAAGGGGCTCGACCAGGCGCCTGATCGCTCTCGCTGCGCTCCGGCTCCCGCAGCGCGAGTCGCTTCGCTCGGTCAACTTCGCGAAGCTTGGTCGCGCTGCGAACCACTCGTTCCAGCCGGACGAGTACAGGAGCTCGCGGCGCGAGGAGTCTCCCGAGGTAATCGAGGGAGGAGCCTCGCGCCGCGGGAGCGAGCGCGCGGAGAGGGCGCCAGGCTCGCGGTCGAGTCCCTTTGGACGAGCCGCGAGCCGGTGGCGACAGCCAGGCGCCCGAACAAGCGCTCGCGACGGCTAGTGAGGGGCGGATTTCGGCAGGTTCGTGAAGATCTCCGAAGCGTCCTGGAACTGGACGTCGTTGGGCGGCTCGAGGAGCTCCTCGGGAACGCGGGCGGGAACCTGGACGTCGCGGTTCCGGTAGTCGAGCTTCACGATGTCGATCGGTTTGCCGCGGTAGGGCGACAACAACGGTCGCTCGATCACGACGCGCACGGGAAAGCCCTTCAGATCCCGTGCGAGCCAGTAGGTTCCCTTGCCGTCCTGAGGCGTCTCGTACTCGTAGACGTCGCAGGCGTGCCCGTCCACCTTCTCTTGGCCGACGAGCTTTCCCTTCGTGCGGATCTGGTCGACCCGCCGCACGTAGTCGTGCATGGGCCGCCCGCGTTTGCGGGCCGCGCCTTCGGCCATGCGGACGCCCGCCCTCTTGCCGACCTCCCAGACGAAGGCCTCTCCCCCATCGGTCACGAGATTGGTCGGCGCGACGCCCCTTGTCCGATCCTCGATCCGCATGCGTCCGCCGTCCCGCCAGACCTCGGCTTCCTGGAGCTTGTCCCCGGGCCGTGCGCCCTCGACCGTGACCGTCGCCTTCCAGTGGGCCGTCGCGGGCGTCTCGGGGCCCGCCGCCACGAGGTTCGCCGACAGGAGGGCCGAGAGGAGGCAAATCGAGGGTCTCATCGGTTGCCGCCGCGCGGCCCGACGATTCTACGGCGGCTCAAAGGAAGCGGCACAGGATGTCGTTCGACACGAGCCCGCCGCGCTCGGTCAGGGCGACGCGGTCGGCCGTCAGGCGCAGGAGTCCGGCCTCGCGCCACGCCTCCCAGTCCTCATGCAGCCGGGCGTCCCCGCGCCGCGCGATCCAGGATTCGACCTCGTCGCGGGCGACACCATCAGAGAGCCTCAGGCCGAGCACGATGCGCTCGCTCTCCCGCTCCTCGGCGCCGACCTCGCGGTCGAGAGCCATCGGCCGTTCCCCCGTCCCGAGCCGCTCGAGGTAGGCCGGCAGCGACGCGACGTTCGCCCGGCGCCGCTCGCGCCACAGCTCGTGCGCCGAGAGCCCGAGGCCGAGCGTCGGTGTCCGCTCCCAGTATTTCCGGTTGTGCCGCGACGCGCGGTCCGGGCGGGCCCAGTTGGAGATCTCGTAGTGCTCGAAGCCCCGGCGGCGGAGCTCCTCCGACAGCTCCAACCAGAGCGCCGCCTGCGCGTCGTCGTCCGGGTAGCGCTCCGGGTGTTCCCGGCGGTCTTCTTCGAGCGCCTTCGACTTGTCGGCTTCGAGAAGGTAGACCGAGACGTGGTCCACCCCGGATTCGGCGAGCGCGCGCGTGCTCGCGCGGAACGACTCCGCCGTCTGCTCCGGAAGGCCGAGAATGAGATCTCCCGAGAGGCTCGGAACGCGACCCGCGAGGAGCGCCAGCGCCTCTCTCGCGCGCGCGGTGTCGTGCCGCCGCCCAACCGCAGCGAGCTCCCGGTCCGAAAACGACTGGACGCCGACCGAGACGCGCGTCACCCCGGCGGCCATCCAGGCGTCCCGCCGCTCCGCCGTCACGTCCTCCGGGTTCGCCTCGAGCGTCACCTCGCTCCCGGCCGCGACGTCGAAAGCGCCCCGGATGCTCTCGAGGAGCCCGGCAACGTCCGCGGGCGGGAGGAGCGACGGCGTGCCCCCGCCGAGATACACCGTGTCGAACGTCTCGCCCCGCGCCTCCGCGGCGACGAGATCGATCTCCCGGGCTAGCGCCTCGAGATAGGCGCCGCGCGTGGATCCGTCGGTCGTGACCGCGAAGGCGCAGTAGCCGCAGCGCGAGGCGCAGTACGGGAGATGGACGTAGAGACCGGCGTTCATCGGCGCGCCGCCGCGAGCGCTCGCTCGACCTCGGGCGCGATGTCCGCACCGAGGGGAAAGACCTTCCGGAAGTTGCCCTCCGCCACGACCGGCCCGAGGTCCCGGCCGAGCTCGTCCAACCAGCGCACCGCGGCGCGGAGCATGTTCGCGCGATGCTCGTCGGCCGACTCCCGCTCCGCGAGCTCCTCGAGAGCGCCGGACGCCGCGGCGTTGACCGGGGGCTCCGAGACTCCCCGGGGCCGCGGAGGCCTCGTCGCCAGACCCCGCCAGCGCGCGAGGTCCTCCAGGCGCTCGAGCGCCGCGCGCGACTCGCCCTCCCAGTCGCCGTGGTGCGCGCGGTCGAAGAAGCGATCCTCGCTCCCCGGCTCGGCGATCGCACGCGCGGCGACCGCGCGGCGGCGGGATTCTCCGTCGCCCGAAAGCAGCAGACCGGCGACGAATCGCGCGCCGGCTTCCGAGGCCGCCGCGGTCGCCTGCTCGAGGAACGCGGGGTCGTCGGTCCAGCCCGGAACGATCGGAAGCAGGAGCCCCGAGCTCGCTCGAACGGCGCCGTGCCGCAGGCGGGCGAGCACCGTCTCGTCCGGGATCCCGCAGTGGATGGCGACGAAGGCCTCCGCCGGACCGTCGGGCAGGTCGGACGGCTCGGGATCGAGCAGGTAGACCGCGCGGCCCGCATCGAGGGCTCCCCGGACGGCGGCACGGGATGCTTCGCGCAGCTCCTCTGCCGGAGCTCCGGGACCGACGAGCACCGGCCCGGCCGGCGGACGGCGAAGCGCAAGACGCCAGTCCTCGGAATCGGTCGGCCCGACCGAGACCGCCCCGTCTTCTGATCTCAGAACGGCGGTCCTCGAAACCGGGTCGAACCGAAAGCGCGGCGGTCCCGCCTCGCCCTCCCACGGGATCGCGCGCGCGGCGATGCGCCGCCCCGCCACGTCGGTCTCGCCGAACCTCACCGTCGCCGGCCCCGTCACATAACGGATCAACGGCGGCGGGCCTCGCGGCGAACGCGCGCGACTCCCCGCGCGCGCCCATAACGCGCGAACACGTCGGCCTCGAAGTTCACCCTCGCGCCGGCGCGCTTGCGGCCGAGCGTCGTCCGGCGGAGCGTCTCCGATATGACCGTGACCTCGAATTCCCGGGCGACGCGCCGCGAGACCGTCAGGCTGATCCCGTCGAGCGTCACCGAGCCCTTCTCGACGACGTAGCGTCCCAGGCCGGCGGGAATGCCGAACCGGTACGTCCAGCCGCCGCCTCGGGAATCCTGGACAGACCGGATCGGTGCGACCGCATCCACGTGGCCGAGCACGAAGTGCCCGGAGACTCGATCGCCCCATCGGAGCGACCGCTCGACATTCACGGGGTCGCCGGCCCGCAGGCTGCCCAGGGTCGTCCGCGCGAGGGTCTCCGCCGACAGATCGGCTTCAAAGAGGCGCCCGCCCCGGATCGCCGTCAGGCAGGCGCCGTCGATCGCCACGCTCTCGCCGGGCGAGAACGCGCGCTGGCCGCGCGGCGGTGCAAGCCGGATCCGGGCGCCGCGGCCGCGCTTCGTTCGTGAGACGATCCGGCCGACGCCGGCGACGATCCCGGAGAACATCGGAGAGTCAGTCTATCCACGCCGCCGCGCGCGGCGGGGCGAGCCGGCGGCCACACGGGCCGTCAGGAGCAGATCCTCCCCCACCCTCTCGACGGAAACATCCACGAGTCGCGGTCCCGCGCCGAGCGAGAAGCCCGCGCCGCCGATCGCGGCCGGAGCGCGGCGGCCGCCGAGAAGTCGCGGCGCGAGAAACACGGCGACCCGATCCACGACGCCGGCCGAAAAGAAGGCTTCGTGCGTTTCGGCGCCGCCTTCGACGAGGAGGCTCGTCACGCCGCGCCGCGCGAGGCGCCGGAGCAGGGCCCGGACCGAGATCCGACCCGCGCGATCCCCCGCCAGGCTCCAGACCTCGACCCCGCGCGCGACGAGCCGGCGGACTCGGGCGCTCCCCTGGGAGCGCGATGTCACGACGAGGACTCCGGCCGGGTCGGCCAGGAGCTTCGACCGCTCCGGAATCCGCAGCCGCCCGTCGAGGACGATCCGCCAGTGCTTGCCGCCGCGGTTGAGCCCGAGGCGCCGCGTGAGAAGCGGATCGTCGGTGCGCACAGTCCCGGCGCCGACGAGCACAGCGTCGTGCTCCTCGCGCAGCCGCAGCGCGCGCCGGCGCGCCGCATCGCCCGTGATCCAGCGGCTCCGGCCGCCCGCCGCCGCAATTCGTCCGTCGAGGCTCGCCGCCCACTTGGCCAGGACGAACGGCCGGCTCTCCCGGGCCCACGTTCGGAACTTCTCGTTCTGCCGCTCGGCCCGACGAGCCCGCGCCGCGTCCGCCCGGAGCACCGTCACTCCGGCTCGCGCGAGCGCGCGCATCCCCCCGCCCGCCACCGTCGGATTCGGGTCGCGCGCCGCCACCACAACCCGCGCGACGCCGGCCCGGACGATCGCCTCGACGCACGGCGGCGTGCGCCCGCGGTGGTTGCAAGGCTCGAGCGTCACGTAGAGGTCGGCATTCTTCGCCCGCGCGCCCGCGCGGCGCAGGGCCTCGACTTCGGCGTGCGGCCCGCCCGCCCGCCGGTGCCAGCCCTCGCCGACCACGCGGCCGCCGCGCACGACGACGGCGCCGACCATCGGGTTCGGCGAAACGCCCGCGCGGCCCCGCTCGGCGAGCACCAGGGCCCGGTCGAGAAAGCGCAGATCGGCGGCAGGTCGGCGGCGGTGCGTGGCTTAGCCCTCTTCGAGAAGCGCTTTCGCATATTCGGAGGCGTCGAACGGCACGAGGTCGTCCATTCCCTCCCCGACGCCGACGTAGAGCACGGGGAGCTTCAGCTCGCGATAGATCGCCAGGACGATGCCGCCGCGCGCGCTTCCGTCGAGCTTCGTCAGCACGACACCAGTGACGCCAACCGCCTCGACGAAGCGGCGCGCTTGCGCGAGCCCGTTGCCGCCCGTCGTGGCGTCGAGCACGAGGAGCGTCTGGTGGGGCGCTCCGGGCACCTCCCGCGCGGCGATGCGGCGCATCTTGGCGAGCTCGTCCATGAGGTTCTTCTTCGTGTGGAGCCGTCCCGCCGTGTCGACGAAGAGCGTCGACACGCCGCGGGCGCGCGCCGCCGAAAGCGCGTCGAAGAGGACGGCCGACGGATCGGCTCCCTCGCTGTGGCGCACGACGGAAACGCCCAGCCGCTCGCCCCAGACGCCCAGCTGTTCGATGGCGCCGGCGCGAAACGTATCGGCGGCCGCGAGAAGCACGCTGCGGCCTTCCGCAATCGCCCGGCGGGCGAGCTTGGCGGTGGTCGTGGTCTTGCCGGAGCCGTTGACGCCGACGAGGAAGATCACTTCGAGAGGTACGTTCGCCCGCGCCGCCGGCCGCGGCGCCGCCGCGAGCAGCTTCTCGATCTCCTCGATCAGCAGCCGCCGCACACCATCCAGATCCCTGCGCTCCGAGACGTCCGCGCGCTGTCGGACGCCCTCGGCGAGCGCCGCCGCGGTCTCGGCACCGACGTCGGCCGCGATCAGCGCCTCCTCGAGCGACTCGAGAACGGTCTCGTCGATTCCGAGACTCTTCTTGACCGCCTCCCCGACCTTCTCGAGGATCTCGGTGTGGGTCATGAAGAGCCCGCGCCGGATCTTCGCGAAGAAACCTCCGCTTCGGCCGGGCGCGCCGGGGCGATCGTCGCTCATGGGAAGGGGGAAAATATCGCGAGTCCGGGCCCGAAACGCGAAGCCCCGGAACCCCGGGCGGCCCTCAGGAGGCCTTGTTGGAGGCCGACCTCTCGCAGGGAGGCGGCGTCGAGCTCATGACCATGCGGGCCTTGGAGCCGACGTCGCCGCCCGGATCGATCTCGATCGCGCGCTCCAGATACCGGCAACCGAGGGAACCACGATTGAGCTCGAGGAGCGTCAGGCCCAGCCGCAGGTTCGCGTCGGCGCTGCGGGGCTGCAGGCGCACGGCCTCCAGGTAGTCTTCCGCCGCCGCCGACAGGTCGCCGCGCGCCTCCCGCGAGACCCCCCGTCCGAGGTGCGCGGCGAAAGAATTCGGATCTCTCGAAAGGGCCGCCGTGAACTGCTCTTCCGCGCCGACGTAGTCGCCCTGCATCTGACGGAGCCGGCCGCGGTTGATCGCCGCCGCGAGCCGGTCGTCGGGAATTGACGAGGCGTCGGCAACCCGGAAGTCCTCTTCCGCCTCCGAGTACCGCGAGAGCTCCATGTAGGCGAGGCCGCGATTGATGCGAAAGCTGGCCTTCTTGGGCGACATCTTGACGGCCTTGTCGAACGACTCGGCGGCGTCTTTCGGCCGGCCCTGCATGAGGAGCGAGGACCCGAGGCCATCGTAGAGGTCCGCGTTGTTCGGGTCGTCCTTGATGACCTCGCGGTATTGGCGCTCCGCTTCGGCCGCCTGGCCCTCGCTCAGGAGGACCGCCGCCATCCGTTCGTTGAGCAGCACCTCGGCGGAGGTCTTCGGCTGCGGCTTGGTCTGGTGCGAGCACGCGGCGAGCGCGCCGCGAGGAGCGCGGCCGCGGCGGCGAGGCGCCGCACGGCGGGCGATCTCAAAGCGCGCGCCGGAGAGGGGCCGCGAGCTCCTCGTCCGGCTCCGAGACCTGTTCGCGCGGCGGGGGAACGAACTTCCCGAGAGCGTGAGCGCGCAAGAACGCCTGGACCACGACGGGATCGTACCGCACTCCGGAGAAACTCTTGATTCTCTCGACGACGTAGCCGATCTCCATCGCCTTCTGATAGGGGCGCGTCGTGGTCATCGCATCGAAGGTATCGGCGATGGTCACGATGCGTGCCTGCATGGGAATCGCCTCGCCCTTGATCCCGTCGGGATACCCTCCGCCCTCCCACTTCTCGTGGTGGTGCTTCATGCCCGGGACGATGTCGGCCAGCTGCGGGATCGCGCCCATGATCGCCGCACCCTTGGCCGGGTGCGTCTTCATCACTTCGAACTCTTCTTCCGTCAGCGCGGTGGGCTTGCGGATGATGCGGTCATCCACGCCGATTTTGCCGACGTCGTGGAGAAGCGCCGCCACCCGCACTCGCTCGACGTCCTCGGAGGGCATACCCATCTCCTCGGCGATCGAGGCCGAATAGCGGGCCACGCGCTCGGAGTGACCGCGCGTGTACGGGTCCTTGGCGTCGATCGCTTCGGCGAGCGCTCGGATGGACGACAGAAACAGCTCGCGATTCTCGCGGGCGGCGCGCTGAACCTTTTCGAACGCGTCGCGGATCGACTCGCTCATCCGGTTGAAGCTCGCGGATAGGGCGGCGATCTCGGCCGTCCCGCCGGCGTCGACCGTGGCGCCGTACGCGCCTTCGCTGATGGCCCGGGCCGACGCGGCGAGCGTCGCGATCGGCTGCGAAAGCCGGCGGGCGAAGAGGATACCGGCGAGGAGCGCCAGGGCGAGCGACACGGCTCCCCAGACGAGCGTGTCGCGCACCATGAGGTTGACCGAAGCGAACGCGAAGTCGAGGTCGCGCTCGAGGAGCACGCCCCACTCCGGCTCGCCGACGGGGGCGATCGACGCGAGCACGGCGCCATGGACCGTTTCCTCGGACCGCGTCACGCGGGCCGGGAACCGGGTGAAATCCGCGACGAGAGTGGATGGGTGCTTGCGCGTCTCCTCGCCCGGCGAGAACGGGAAGAGGATTCGCCCGGAGCGGTCCACGAGCGTCGCACGCACCTCGCGCCGGGCCTCCCCCAGGAACTCCTGGAGGATGGGACCCCAGGACACGAGAGCCTCGACGACGCCGAGGCTCTTGTCCTCCGAACCGGCGACCGGGACCGCCAGGACCGCCACGGGCCCGAGCGACGGCACCCAGAACGGCTGGCCGGAGTACCGCTCGCCGCGGTGGGCCGCGTCGAAGCCCCGACGGAATTCCTCGTCTACGCGCGGCGACGCGATCTCCGGCCCGGCGAAGGAGCCGAGCCCGTCCGGATTGACGCCCCGAAGCGCCAGGAGCGACCGCTGCCGCTCGATGGCCGCGCCGAGCATCCGGGGCGCCTCCGCGGAGGTGAAGGGATCCCTTCCCGTGAGCTGGCTCGCCAGGCGCATCTCCTCGGCCGTGCTCGCGAGCTGCGTCGTTGCCGAGGCGTAGTAGGCGGAGATCCGGTCCGCCAGGGCCGACGAAGACCGGGTCAGGTACTTCTCCTCCAGGGTCTCGAGGGCCCTCCGATTGCGCCGAATCAGGACGGAATCCGAGATCAGGAGCGGCGCCAGAGACGCCACGACCAGGGCGCCCGAAAGGAGCACAAAGAGGCGGATCCGAGACCGCCCTCGGGGACTGTTCACTTGAGAGACATTATAGCCGCCGCAGACAGCCACTCCGAGGCCGGCACGGCTTCTTCGACCCGGCCGCGGCCGATCCCTTCGAGGAGAACCGCGGCCGTCCCGGCGGCGGAAGCCTTCTTGTCTCGTTGGAGATATGCCTCGAGGCTCGCGGCGTCCCGGACGGGCTCGGGAAACGGCCCCAGGCGAGCCAGCGTGCCACGGACCGCGTCGGCGTCGGCCTTCGGGAGGCGGCTGCGCCGCGCCGAAATCTCGAGCGCCGCCGCGATGCCCCAGGCCACCGCCTCCCCGTGCCGCAGGTCCCGGTATCCGCCGGCAGCCTCGAGGGCGTGCCCCAGCGTGTGACCGAAGTTGAGCAGCCGGCGCCGCCCGTTCTCCTCACGCGGATCGGCCGCGACGATGTCCGCCTTGATCCTCGCGGCGCCCGCGATCAGGTGAAGGAGGGCGTCCTGGTCCCGCGCGAGGATGCGGTCGAGCGATGTGGCGGCCCGCGCCGCCAGGGCCGCGTCGGCGATCCAGGCGGCCTTGAACGCTTCGACGAGCCCGGCGCGGAAGTCGCGGTCGGGCAGCCCGGCCGCGGCCTCGGGATCGATCAGAACCGCGCGCGGCGGATGGAAGGCGCCGATGAGATTCTTGCCGGCCGCGTGATCGACGCCGGTCTTCCCGCCGATCGCGGCGTCGCACATCGCGCCCGTCGTCGTCGGGACGGCGTTCCAGGCGACGCCGCGCAGGAGGACGGACGCGGCGAATCCGGCGACATCGGAGGTCACGCCGCCGCCGACCGCCACGAGCGCGTCGTCACGCCGGAGGCCGGCAGAAAAGGCGGCGTCGGCGATGCGCGAGACGGTGGCGAGCGTCTTGGCTTCTTCGCGGTCGTCGAGAACGACGAGGGCCAGAACCCTCCCGGCCAGCGTGCGCGCGATCCGGTCGCGCACGGCGGAGGCCGCTGGCGGCGCGACGATCAGGAAACGGCCGGAAGGAGAAAAGAGGCGCTCGCCCGCGGCGTCGAGGAGGCCCGGCCCGATCCAGATTCGCGTCAGGGCGGCGCGCGACGCCGCCGTCACGAGGAGCTGTTCGGGCTCTTGCCTCACGACCCGCCGCGGTCAGGCGGCGGGGCGAGCCCGAGCTCTTCGAGCTGTCCCCGCGGCACGCGGGCCGGCGCCTGCGTCATGAGATCGATCCCCGACGTCGTCTTCGGGAAGGCGATCACTTCGCGGAGCGACGTCGCACCGGCCGCGATCGCACAGATCCGGTCGAGCCCGAGGGCGATGCCGCCGTGGGGCGGCGCGCCGAAGCGCAACGCGTCGAGCAGGAAGCCGAAGCGCTCCTTCCCCTCGTCCTCCGCGATGCCGAGGCGCCGGAAGATGCGCTCCTGGAGGTCGGCGCGGTGGATTCGGATCGAGCCCGAGCCGAGCTCCCAGCCGTTGACGACGACGTCGTACGCGTGCGCCCGAACGCGGCCCGGCTCCGTCTCGAGCCAGTGCAGATCCTCTTCGCGCGGCGCCGTGAAGGGATGGTTCATCGGAAACCACTGCCCGGTCGCGTCGTCGAGACCGAGGAGCGGGAACTCCGTCACCCAGCAGAAGACGTGACGGCTCTCGTCCACGAGCCCGGCCTCCCGCGCCGCCGCGGCACGCAGGGCGGCGAGCGCCGCGAGCGTCGACTTCTCGGGACCCGCGACGACGAGGAGCAGGTCGCCGTCGCCGACCTCCGCGCGCGAGAGGATCCCCTCGAGGGCGGGCTCCGCCAGGCTCTTCTTCGCCGGCGACGCGACCTCTCCGGCGGTCCGTTTGAACCAGACGAGGCCGGCGGCGCCGTGTTCACCCGCGAGCGCCGCGAGGTCGTCGAGCTTCTTGCGGCTCAAGCCCGCGCCGCCGGGCACCCGGAAGCCGCGGACCGTGCCGCCGGCTGCCGCCGCCTTGTCGAACGGCGGGAACCCCGAGCCCTTCGCTTCCGGCGTCAGATCCACGAGCGTCAGGTCGAATCGCAGGTCCGGGCGGTCCGTCCCGTAGCGCGCCATCGCGTCGGCGTACGTCAGCCGACGGAACGGCCGCGCGGCCTCGATGCCCGCCGCCGAGAACGCCGCGGCGAGGAAGGCCTCGACCACCTCGAAGACGGCATCCTCCGTCGGGAACGACATCTCGAGATCGATCTGCGTGAACTCGAACTGGCGGTCGGCCCGCAGGTCCTCGTCGCGGAAACAGCGAGCGATCTGGAAGTACTTCTCGAACCCCGAAATCATGAGGATCTGCTTGAAAAGCTGCGGCGACTGCGGCAGCGCGTACCACTTGCCATGGTGACCGCGCGACGGAACGAGAAAGTCGCGCGCGCCCTCCGGCGTCGAGCGCGTCAGCATCGGCGTCTCGATCTCGAGAAACCCCCGTTCGTGCAGCGTCTGACGGACCCGGAACGCGATCTCGTCTCGAAGCCGGAGATTCCGCTGCATCGCGGGCCGGCGCAGGTCGAGGTAGCGATACTGGAGGCGCAACTCCTCGGTCGCGTTGGTGCGATCCTCGACGAGGAAGGGTGGCGTGTCGGACCGCGCGAGGAAGGTCAGGCTCTGCGCGACGACCTCCACGTCCCCGGTCGCCTGGTCCTTGTGACGCTGGGCCTCCGCGCGCAGAACCACGTCGCCCTCGATCGCGACCACGTCCTCGGCCCGCGCCTCCCCGGCGAGACGGACCGCCTCCTCGGGACAGCGCGCGCGGTCGAAAAGCACCTGCACGACGCCGCTCCGGTCCCGAACCGTCAGGAAGATGAGCTCGCCCAGGTCCCGGCGGCGCCCCACCCAGCCCTTGAGCAGGACCGGGCGCCCCGCGTCTGCGGCGCGGAGATCTCCCGCCGGCTGCCGCTCGCGCGTCGCGGTCATGCCCGCCGTCCCGTCCCGAGCCGCTCGGCGAGCTGCTGCCGCGGGAACGTGTCCTGCGTGCGCGCCGCCAGATCCTTGATGGTCACTTCGTCCTTCTCGCGCTCCCGGGACCCGAGGAGCACGGCGTGCACGCCCCGCACGCGGAACCCGTACGCTGCGGGCGCCTCCAGGATCTGGCTCGCGCGCGCGAGTCCCTTGACGAGGCCGCGGCCCGTTAGATCGGTCTCGACGACGTCGCCGGGAACGAGGCTGCGGATCGCGTCCGCGACGCCGAGCGCATAGACGTATTCGTCGGGCGAATCCGGGACGACCCAGAAGAGCCCGGACTCCGGTCGGAGGTCGGCCTCCATCGCCGCGACCAACCGGTCCTCGCCGATCGCGAAGCCGACGGCCGGCGTGGGTGGCCCGCCGAGCTCGGCAACGAGATCGTCGTAGCGGCCGCCGCCGAGGATCGCGTTCTGCGCGCCGAGTCGCCGCGAGGCGACCTCGAAGACCGTCAACGTGTAGTAGTCGAGCCCGCGCACGATCGACGCGTCCTCGACGAAATCGACGCCGGCGGATCGCAGGAGCTCCTGGAGCTGCTCATGGTGCGCCCGCGAGGCCTCGTCCAGGAAGTCGAGCGTGGCGGGCGCACTCTTCAGGATCTCGGCGGCCTTCGGATCCTTCGAGTCGAACAGTCGCAGCGGATTCTCCTCGAGGCGCCGCCGGTCCTCCGCTCCGAGCTCGCCGGCGCGGGTCGCCGCGTGCTCGCGGAGCGCGCGGGAGAAGTTCTCGCGTGCGTCGCCGCGCGGGATGCAGTTGATCGCGGCGACGAGATCGGTGAAGCCGAGCGCCCGCAGGAACCGGAAGAGCATCTCGAGCACTTCGGCGTCGCCGGCCGGGGAGGCGATCCCGAGCTGCTCGACGCCGATCTGGCGGAACTCGCGATAACGGCCCGCCTGCGGCTGCTCGTAGCGGAACTGCGGGCCCGCGTACCAGAGTCGGATCGGGCGCGGCAGGTCCTGGAGGCCTTTCTCCACGAGCGCGCGGACGACGCCGGCCGTGTTCTCCGGGCGCAGCGTCAGCGAGCGGCCCTTCCGGTCCGCGAACGTGTACATCTCCTTGTGGACGATGTCCGTCGTGTCGCCTACCGACCGGGCAAAGAGCTCGGTCGCCTCGAACGTCGGCGTCCGGATCTCGCCGTAGCCGTAGGAGCCGAAGACACGCCGCGCCATGCTCTCGACGGCCGCGAATTTCTCGCTCTCGGGCGGAAAGAGGTCGTGCGTGCCCTTCGAGGCTTTCAGCCGCGCCTTCATCCCGCCCACTTTCCGTCCACGCGGAAGTACTCTTCTTTGTAGCCGAGATAGTTCCGGTGGTAGTGCTTCAGATCCTCGACCTCGGCGTCGGACAACGTGCGGACCAGGCGGGCCGGCGCTCCGAGCCACAGCGTGCGCGGCGGCACGACGGTGCGCGGAGTCACGAGCGCGCCGGCTCCGATGAACGCCGACGCGCCGACATCCGCGCCATCCAGCACGGTCGCGCGGATTCCGATGAGGGCGCCCCGCCGGACGACGGCTCCGTGGACGATCGCGCCGTGGCCGAGCGTGACTTCCTCCTCGAGGACCGTCGGATAGCGCTCGACGGTCACGTGGACCGCGCAGTTGTCCTGGATGTTGGTGCGGTCCCCGATCTCGATGCCGTTGCAGTCGCCGCGAACGACCGAGTTGTACCAGACCGACACGTCGTCTCCGAGGCGCACGTCGCCGATGACCGCCGCGGTCTCGGCCAGATAGACGCGCGCACCGAGGCGCGGCCGCTTTCCCGCGTATTCCCTGATGAGGCCCATCGGGACGCGGATCTTAGCAGGGGGCGCCGCGCCGCCCGCGGCGCCGTCACCTCTCGGTCGGCGGCCGCATCCACGCGTACGCGCCCGGACGCAGAACTTCGGGCGGCACGCTCGTCGCGTCCACGACCGTCGACGGAAGACCTCCCGGCGTCCGTCCTCCGTCCACGAGCCAGTCGAGCTCCCGGCGGAAAAGACCCTCGACGGCGTCCGGATCGTCGAGCGGCGGGCTTCCCGAACGGTTCACGCTCGTGCCGGTGACCGGTCCGATTGCGCGGAGGAGCTCCCGCAGGCGGCGGTCCGCAGGCAGCCGCACGCCGAGCTTTCGGAGGCCGCGCGAGGCGGCGATCGGCTGCGAGATCGAGAAGACCACCGTCAGCGGCGCCGGCCAGATCTGGAAATACGGATCGAGCGCGCGCGCGTGCGATTCGACGCCCAGGCGATCGAGGTGCGAGCGGACGCCGATGAGCACCGGTAGTGCCTTGCTCCCCTCCCGTCCCTTCGTGTCGCAGATGCGGCGCACGCCGACGTCGCTCCACGGATCGGCGGCCAGGCCGTAAAAAGTCTCGGTCGGAATCGCCACCACGCCGCCCTTGCCGAGCAGCTCGCGGAGGCGAAAGGTCTCCTCCCGGGAGGCGAGGAGCTCGTCGATCGAGATGCGGCGCATGAGAGTCGGTCTCCGAAAGGCGGCTACCCTAACACGTCAGTTTCCGACGTACTTCGCGTAGAGACCCTTCGCTCGCGCGACGTCTCCCGTACCACGGACGATGCAGCGTCCGTCGGAGAAGAGCGTCAGGTGGACGCCCTCGACCTGGGCCGACAGGAGCTGCGGCGACCGCCGGACGGGTCCCACCCGCGCGAGCCGCCGCTCGAGCGCGTCGAAGTCCGGTCGCCGGCGGCCCGGGGCCGCCACCTGCACGGAGACGCGTCCGCAGAGCTTGACGGCGTCCGCCGCGCCTTCGCCTTCGAGCGCGGGGAAACGCCTTCCCGCGCAGACGGGGCACGCCGCCGAGGGCCCGGCCGCCGCCATCAGACGCCGCGCGGAGAGCTCGCCCTCCCAGACCTCGACGCGCCAGAGTCCTCGCGAGGCGGAACGGCCGGCGGCCAGGCGCAGCGCTTCCGTCGCGGCAGCGGCGGCGACGAGCGCCGGGAGCGTCGGCACGACCCCGGCGGTGTCGCACGTCGGGCCCTCTCCGGCCGCCGGCAGGCCCTCGAGGTAGCAGCGCAGGCACGGCGTCTCTCCGGGCCGCGATACGGCCACGAAACCCTCGGAGCCGACGCAGGCCGCGTAGATGGAGGGAATTCCGAGGGCGCGCGCCGCGTCCGAGGCGAGGAGGCGCGTCTCGAAGTTGTCCGAGGCGTCGAAGACGAGGTCGTGCCCGCCCAGGATCTCTCGTGCATTGCGGTGCTCGAGGTCCGCGACCACGCCGGCAGCGGTTATCCCGGGCGCGATCGCCGAGAGACGGCGCGCGGCGGCATCGGCCTTCGGACGGACCTCGCGCGCGTCCTCCGCATCGAACAGGAACTGGCGCGAAAGGTTCGACTCCTCGACGACGTCGCGGTCGATGAGCGTCAGCCGCCCGACGCCGGCGCGCGCGAGCGACTCCGCCGCGGCGGCGCCGACGGCCCCGACGCCGACGATCGCGATCGAGAACGCGCCGATGCGCTTCTGGCCCTGTTCGCCGATGCCGGGGAAGAGCACCGATCGCGAGAACCGGTCGGACGCATCGTTCGCGCCGCTCATCCGTTCGCCGCCTCGAGGAGCGCGCGCGCGTGCTTCAAAGCGGTCTCCGGAACCTTCTCGCCCGCCAGCATGCGCGCGACTTCCTCGACGCGCTCCTTCCCTTCGAGGCGGCGCACCGTGGCGACGGTCCGGCCGCCCCGCTCGCGCTTCTCCGCGAGGAAATGCCGGTGCGCGAGCGCGGCGATCTGCGGCACGTGCGTGACGCAGAGCACCTGCTCGGCGCGCGCGAGCTCGCGGAGCTTCTTGCCGACCACTTCGGCCGTTCGGCCGCCGATTCCCGCGTCCACCTCGTCGAAAACGAGCGTGCGCCCGCGGGACTTCCGTCCGGCCGCCGCCGTGCGAATGGCGAGCTGCAGACGCGACAGCTCGCCGCCGGAGGCGATCTTCTCCACGGGCTTCTCGGCCTCCCCCGGGTTCGGCGCGAAGAGCAGGGCAGCCGACTCGAGACCGCCCGCGCGCGGCTCCCCGGGATCGAGCGACGTGAGGGCAACCCGAAACCGGGCCTTCTCCATCGCGAGGGCCTGGAGCTCTTTTTCGACCGCGGACGAAAACCGGCCGGCGGCGGCGCGCCGCTTGACCGAGAGCCTTGCCGCCGCGGCGCCGTACGCCGTCCCCGCCTTCTCCGACTCTTTCCGGCGCCGATCGAGCGCGTCCTCCATGTTCGCGAGGTCTCCGCGCTCCGCCTTGAGCCCGTCGAGCAGGGCCGGCAGCTCCCCTGCCGGCGTGCCGTGCTTCCGCACGAGCCGGGAGATCTTCTCGAGGCGCGTCTCGATCGCGGTGAGCCGTCCGGGATCCGCGTCGGTCTCGGAAGCCGCGTCGCGGGCGGCCGCGGCGAGGTCGGAGATCCGTCGCTTCAGATCCTCGGCCTCCTCGAGGTGCGACGCTTCCCGAGGATCGATCGCCGCCAGGTCGGCGAACGCGCGCGCCGCTTCGCCGAGCCGGTCGGCGGCGGAGGCCTCGCCTTCCGACAGCGCGGCGAGCGCCGTCTCACCCGCGAGCCGGATCCGGTCGGCGTGGCGCAGCCGCTCGCGCTCGGCGGCGAGCGACGCTTCCTCGGTCTCCGACGGCGCGGCCTCCTCGAGCTCGCGGATCTGGTAGTCGAGCATCTCGAGGCGCGCCGCGCGATCCCGGCGAGAGGCCTCGAGCCGTTCGAGCACTTCGCGCGCGGCCTTCCAGTCCGCCGCGGCCCGCGCCGTCGCCTCGCGTTCCTCTTCCGCCCGGGCGAACGCGTCGAGAAGCTCGAGCGGCGCCTCCCGCTCGGTCAGCTCCTGCTCGGAGTTCTGTCCGTGGATCGCCACGAGGGCCTCACCCAGGCGAGCCAGGGTCCGCACCGACGCCGGCTCGTCCTCGACGAACGCGCGGCCTCGCCCGTCGCTCGAGACCTCGCGCCGCACGAGAAGCGTCTCGGCGTCCGGGAGGCCTGCCTCCGCGACGATGGCGCGCGCGCCCGCCGTCGCGTCGAATTCCCCCGCGACGACGAGCTTCCCCGCACCCTCGCGGACCAGGTCCGACGAGCCGCGCGAGCCGGCGAGGAGGGCCACCGCGTCCACGAGGATCGACTTGCCGGCGCCCGTCTCTCCCGTGACGACGGTGAGGCCGCCCTCGAGCTCGAGCTCCAGGTCCTCGACGATCGCGAGATTCCGGACCGTCAGGCGGCGCAGCATGGCGCCAGTCTAAGACGAGCCGCGGATCTTCTTCTGGCCGATCGGCTTGGCAGGAATGCCCGCGGCGATGACGCCGTCGGCGATCGGCTTCGAGGCCACGCCCATCGAGCCCACCATCGCGTCGTCCCCGACGACGACGCCCGAGAGCACACGGCGTGGTAGGTCACGCGCGCGCGCTTTCCGATCACCGTCTTGTGCAGCGAGACGTCGTGGATGTCCTCGACGTCGTGCGAGTGCGAGTAGATGTTCGCGTAGTCGGAGATCGAGGCCTCGTCGCCGATGATCACCTCGCCGCGGTCGTCGATCAGGACGTTGCGATGGATCGTCACACCGTTGCCGACCGTGAGGTTGTAGCCGAACGAGAGCTCGACGTCGTGGAAGATGCGGACGCCCTCTGCCGCACTTCCGGAAGACCCGGGCGGCCAGCATCGCGCGCATCCGCGTCCCGAGCCGCACGTTTCGGCCGACCGGCGAGTGATCGAACATCTGCCAGAACCAGAGAAGCGGCTTCACCGGCGCCCACTTCGCGAGGTCGATCTCCCGGTAGTACTCCGCCTCGAGCGTGGCGTTGCGCGGGTCGAAGCTCGCGAGGAGGGCCTTGCGCGCGAGCGTTGTCTTCGGGTCGGCGAGCTCCTTCTCGAAGTCCGGAACGGCGCCGAGGTACAGCGTGGCGAGAGCTTCCCGCACGGTGACGTTCCGGTCGCTCTTCGCGTCGTCGAAGCGCCGCGCGAGCTCCTCGACGAAGCGAGGATAGACTTCCTCGCCGGCCGGACCGATCTCGAATCGACGGAGGGGCATATGGAGACGCGCACCCTAACAAAGCGGTCCCACGCAGTCAAACTCGCGTCCGCCGCGATCGTCCTCGCGTCGTTCGCCGCCGCGCAGGACCCGCCGAGCCGCCGGGCGGCGCGCCGTCGCCGAAGATGCTCGCCCCCGCCCGCCGGAGTGATCGCGCGCGCAACGGTCGACGAGAAGGCGCTCGCGGCGACAGTCGACGAGCTCGTGGCCTGCGGGACGCGTCATTCCCTTTCCTCATGGGACGACCCCAAACGCGGGATCGGATGCGGCCGCGACCGGATCGTCGCGCGCTTCGAGGCGATCGCGAAGTCGTCGGGCGGCCGGCTCCAGGTCGTCGTGGACCGCTTCGAGGCGACCTCGCCCCGGACGCATGAAAAGCCCGCGCGCCTCGAGAACGTCTACGCGATTCTCCCGGGGACGGACCCCGCGCTCGCGAAGACCGTCTTTCTCGTTTCCGGTCACTTCGACTCGATGCCCTCGAACGTGATGGACCCCGAGGCGGACGCACCCGGCGCCGACGACGACGCGTCGGGCGTCGCGGTATCGATCGAGTGCGCGCGGCTGCTCGCCGCGGGCACATATCGCGCAACGTTGCTCTTCGCGGCCGTTTCGGGCGAAGAGCAGGGACTGCTCGGAGGAAAGCGCCTCCTCGACTATGTGCGCGAGAAGGGTTTCACGGTCGGCGGCTTCCTCGACAACGACATCGTCGGGGCCGACTTCGCGCCCGGCGCGCCGCACCGCGTCCGTGTCTTCTCGGGCGGTGGTCCCGACGGCGTGGACTCCCCATCCCGCGACCTCGCGCGCGCCGTCGAGGAATCGGCCGGCCGCGACTCCGTCCGGCTCGTCTTCCGCCTCGACCGCCTGGGTCGCGGCGGCGACCACCGGCCGTTCGTCGAGGAAGGGCTCCCGGCCGTGCGCTTCACCGAGCCGCTCGAAAACTACGACCACGAGCACCAGACGCCGCGCGTCGAGGATGGCCGCGAGTACGGCGACTGGGCGAAGTTCCTGAACTACGCAATTCCTCGGCAACGTCGCGCGCGCCAACGCCGAGTCCCTGCGGAGACTCGCGCTGGCTCCGGCCGCGCCGGCCGAGGTGACGATCTCGGGCGGAGTCACGCCGGACGCGAGGCTCGCCTGGACCGCGGCCGACGATGCCGAGCGGGCGGGTTTCGAGATCCTCTGGCGGGAGACGACCGATCCCCGCTGGTCGGTCTACGATGTCGCCGCGGCCGCCGGCGAGAACGTCCTCAAGGGCGTTTCGACCGACAACCGGTTCTTCGCGGTGCGGTCCGTGGGGAAGAACGGAGCGCGGTCGATTCCCGTTGCCGCGGTCCTGAAACCTCCGGCGCCGAGGAAGTAGGCGCGTTCAGCCGCCGAAACGGCGCTTCAGGAACTCGATCGAGAGCGCGACGCCGAACCCCGTCGCGCCGGCGGAGAACCCCGCGTGCTCCTTCTCGAGATGCGCCACGCCGGCAAAGTCGATGTGCGCCCACGGGACGTCCTTCGGCACGAACTGCTTGAGGAAGATTCCGCCGTTGATCGTTCCGGCGTTTCGTCCGCCCGTATTCTTCATGTCGGCCCAGTCGGACTTGAGGTTCTCCAGATATTCGTCCCAGAGCGGGAGCCGCCAGAGGGGCTCGCCCACGGCCTCGCCGGACGCGACGAGCTCGGCGGCCAGAGCGTCGTCCGGGCTCATGACGCCCGCGCACTCGCTTCCGAGCGCCACGAGGACCGCGCCCGTCAGCGTCGCGAAATCCAGCATCACGTCGGGCGAGTACGCCGCGGCGTAGTCGAGCACGTCGGCGAGCACCAGGCGGCCCTCGGCGTCCGTGTTGTCCACCTCGACGGTCAGGCCGTTGCGCATCCGGAGGATGTCGCCGGGACGACAGGCGGACCCCGAGGGCAGGTTTTCGGTCACCGGCGCGAGCGCGACCACGTGCACGGGAAGGCGCAGCCGGCTCGCCGCCTGTGCGACCGCGAAGACGGTCGCCGCGCCCATCATGTCGTACTTCATCTCTCCCATGGACGCCGACGGCTTGATCGAGATGCCGCCCGAATCGAATGTGATTCCCTTGCCGACGAAGACCGCCGTGCCCCGGCTCCGCTCCGGGCGATGTTCGGCGATCACGAAGCGCGGCGGGCGCACGCTCCCGGAGTTGACGGCGAGCAGGCCCGCGAGCCGTTCCTGCTCGATGCGTTTCTTGTCGAAGACCCGAACGGGCATCCCGCGCTTCTTGCCCATCGCCTGAACGGCGGAGGCGAACTCTTCGGGCCCGAGATCGTTGGCCGGCGTATTGCCGAGGTCGCGGGCCCAGGCCGCGGCGTCCGCGGTCACCGACGCCTCGTGCGCCGCCGCGAGGAGCTTGCGGCGGTCGGCGTCGGGTCCGACGACGACCGTGCCGCGGACTTTCGCGGCCGCCGTCTTGCCGCGCGAGCGATACCGTTCGAAGCGGTAGTCGAGACCGGCGATCTGCGGGAGCATCGAACGCACCTCCGCCTCGCCGACCCGACGGTCGAAGACGAACGCCAGGTGCTTCGCACCGGGACGCAGAGCCTCGCGCGCGGCGCGACGCAGGGCCCGGCGAAGACGACCGGGCGGCGCCGGCGTCTTCCCGAGGCCGACGAGGATCCACGCCCCGTCCTTGCCGGCGGCGATCGCGATCTCCTTCTCCTTTCCGCGGAAGCCGGCGGAACGGCATGCGTGCGCGAGCGCCGCGCCGGCAGCGGGAGGCGCGCCGGCGGCGGGACCGCCGGTCTCCATGAGAAGAGCGACGCGGCGAATTCCTGCGCCGCGCGGCAGGGAGCTCGAGATGTCGAGTTGCATGGGGAGAAAGCCTAGCAGGTTGCCTCACGTTCGCCGCCGGCACCTTCGGGCCATGCTATAAGTCGGTCCCCATGTCCGACGTCGCCGAGACGCATCTGTCCGTGGCGCGCCTCTCCCGCCGCGGAAAGGTGCGCGACCTCTACGACGTGGGGGACGCACTGCTGCTCGTTGCGAGCGATCGCATCTCCGCGTTCGACTGCATCCTGCAGCCCGGGGATGCCCGACAAGGGAAAGATCCTCACGCAGCTCTCGAACTTCTGGTTTGCGAGTTACTCCGACGTCGAGAACCACCTGATCGAGACCGAGGTCGAGCGGTTTCCCGAGGAGCTCCGAGCCGCAGGCCGCCCGCCTCGCGGGCCGCGCCGTCCTCGTGCGCAAGGCCGAGGTCGTGCCGTTCGAATGCGTGGCGCGGGGATACCTCGCCGGCTCCGGATGGGCGGACTACCGCCGCACGGGAGAAATTTGCGGCCACCGGCTTCCGCCGGGTCTCGTCGAGGCGCAGAGGCTGCCCGAGCCGATCTTCACGCCGGCGACCAAGAGCGAGCGCGGCCACGACATCAACGTGACGTTCGCGGCCGTCGCCTCCGCCGTCGGCACCGAGGAAGCGGAGTGGCTGAAGAAGACGACGCTCTCGCTCTACGAGCGGGCGCGCGACGACGCCGAGGCCCGTGGACTGCTGCTGGCCGACACCAAGCTCGAGTTCGGCCGGATCGATGGCCGCTTCGTCTGGATCGACGAGGCCTTCACGCCGGACTCCTCGCGCTACTGGGACTCGGCTCTCTACCGGACCGGCCGCAGCCCCGTCTCCTACGACAAGCAATTCGTCCGCGACTGGCTCGAGTCGACGGGCTGGAACAAGCGTCCTCCCGCGCCGCGCTTGCCCGAAGGCGTCATCCGCACGACGCGGGAGAAGTATCTCGAGGGCTTCCGGATCCTGACGGGCGCGCTGCCCCGGCACGTCGCGCCCTGACCCGGGAGACCGCCGTTACTTCGGCGGGTAGTCCGCGAACATCTTCGCGACGGCCTCGTTGACGTGCTCGGTCTTCTTGTCGACGCTCGCGCTCGGGTCGAGCGTCTTCGACGCCGTTCCCCGCCACTTGAGCTGACTCTCCTTGGCGTCCACCAGGTCGACGATGAGGTTGCCCACGGGGATCTTCTGGACGGTCGTGGACGACATGCCCCCGCCTCCGTAGCCGCCGCGCCAGCCCCAGCCGTAGCCCCAGCCGGAGTCGTAGGTGTTGATCTGGGTCTGCTCGGAGAGCCGGACGTGCTCGACGACCCACAGATCCGGGTTCGAGTCCACTCGGTGCAGTCCCTTGGCCTGGAGCTGCGAGTCGACCGCGGCCTTGATCCGGTTCTCGACGAGCTCGTTCTGCTTCTGGTCGGTATCCTTCCACGCGTACGTCTTGTACTGGGAGAAGTTGGCCGACTTGTCGTAGTCCGCCGAGGTCGTGATGCTGGAACAGGCCGCCAGGGTCGCGACACCCGCGGTCACCAGAATGAGTCCGAGTCGAGATCTCATCGATCACCTCCTTGAGCCGTCCGCCGCGAAGCCGGCGGAGAACCGGCATTCTATCGAACTCGGGGAGCGGGCCCGATGAGGCGAAGGAAGTCCGCCACGCAGTCGACCGGCTTCGCGGAGACCTCGGCAAACGCCGCGGCCTCTCCGGCGTTTCCGGACGGGAGGTAGGCTTCCCCGAACCCGAGCGCCCAGGCCTCCTTGAGCCGGGCCCCCGCGGCCGGCACGCTCCGGACTTCGCCGAGCAGTCCGACCTCACCGAAGAAGACGGCGCCGGGAGGAAGCGCTCGCGCGCCCGCCGAGGACGCGAGGGCCGCGACGACCGCGAGGTCCGCCGCCGGCTCGCCGACGACGAGGCCGCCGGTGCACGAGACGAAGACCTCGCGCGCGGAAAGCCGCAGCCCTTCAACCTCGAGCACGGCGAGCAGAAGCGCGAGCCGCGAGCCGTCGAGTCCCAGGGCGACGCGGCGCGGCGGTCCCGCCACCGCGGGCCCGACGAGCGCCTGGATCTCGACGAGGAGTGACCGCGTCCCCTCGCGGGTCGCGGCGACCGCGCTGCCGGGCCGCCCGGCCCGCCGCTCCGAGAGCATCGCCGCCGAGGCATTCGCGATCTCGACGAGGCCGGATCCCGTCATGTCGTAGAGGGCCAGTTCGTCCACCGCGCCGAACCGGTTCTTGGTGGCCCGCAGAATCCGGCGGAGCGAGCCCCGCTCGCCCTCGATCGAGACCACGGCATCCACGAGATGCTCGAGCGACTTGGGCCCGGCGAGACTGCCATCCTTCGTGACGTGCCCGATCAGGATCACCGGCACCGCCGACCGCTTCGCGAAGCGCTGCAGCAGCAGAGCGGACTCCCGGACCTGCGACACCGTCCCGGCGGCCGACGACAGCGCCTCGTCGCGGACCGCCTGGATGGAATCGACGACGAGCAGCGTCGGAGGCCGTTTCTCCGCGAGGGCGACGATCCGCGACGCGTCGGTCTCCGCCGCGACGAGCAGGCGTTCTTCCGAGATCCCGAGTCGTTCGGCGCGCAGGCGCACCTGGCCAGCCGACTCCTCCCCCGTCGCGTAGAGCACGTCCCCCGCGCCGGCGACGCCGCGGCCGGCCTGGAGGAGCAGCGTCGACTTCCCGATGCCCGGCTCCCCGCCCAGGAGCACCACGGAGCCCGGGACGAGGCCGCCGCCGAGCACGCGGTCGAGGCCCGGCAGCGTCGTCGAGATGCGGTCGGCGCTCTCCGAGGACGCCTCCCCGATCGCCACCGCGAGACTCTCCGCCGGGACGGCGCCCGACGCCGCGCCGCGGACCTCCTCGATGTAGGAGTTCCACTCGCCGCAGTCCGGGCAGCGGCCAAGCCACTTCGAGGAGACGGCGCCGCAGCCCTGGCAGGCGAAGACGGTCGAGACGCGGGCCTTCATCGTCTCCAGATTGTCACGGGTGGATCGGCACCGAGCCCAGAAGGTATTTGATGTCGTCGTCGGTCCATCGGATGCCGGCGCCCATGAAGATCGAGTCGGTCTTCCGGCTCCGGTTCAGGAAATCGTCCCAACCGCCGGTCAGGTACACCGACGGCGAGAAGTAGTACCGCGTGGTGATCTTCGCGTGCGGGGCGAACTCGTTGGGCCGGTTGAAGTCCCACATGTCGGCCGAGAAGCGCAGACGGTTGCGCAGCATCGCGTAATCGATGCCGCCGCCGCCGCGCGACTCGATCAGACCGCCGCGCAGGGTGAAGGCATTCCAGCGCCAGCCGACCAGGGCCGAGATCGCGAGCTCGTCCTTGAACTCGGTGCGGTTGACCGTGAAGACCTCCGTGTGCCCGTCGGGGAACGTGATCTGGTAGAGGTTCGACTCGTCAAACCGGCGGCCGTTGGGCTGTGTCGAGAGCTCGAGGCGGTAGAAGCGCGGCGAGTCCGGCGGCTCGATGTCGAGGGTGAAGTACCCCTTCCCCGCGCCCTGTGCCGCGCCGAAGCTCTGCGGGTTAGCTTGCCCCCGAAACAGGTACTCGGCCCGCATCCCGAAGTCGAAATGCGTGCGCCGCACCTGGCCGAGCGCCTTGTCGATGCCCGAGACGCCCTCCTTGACCGCGACGAGCGCGTCGTTCAGGTTCTTGTGCGTCTCGTCGCTTTCGACGAGCTTCCCGATGGTCCCCTGTCCCGACTGAATCCGGCCGGTGATCTGGTTCAGGTTGTCGGCGGTCGTCTCGAGCTTCTTCGAGATGTCCTGGATGTTGGCGATTCCCTGCGTGACGTTCGCGCTGTTGGCCTCGACGAGCCGGTCGACGCGGTCGACGAGCTTCGTCATCATCGCGGAGAACTCCTTGAAGTTCGCGATGGTCGAGTCCACGTTGCCCCGGTTGGACGAAACCATCACCCGCAGGTCGTCCGTGATGATCTTCACATTCTCGACGATCGTCCGGAGGCGCTCCTCGCCCTGGGCCCCGCCCAGGGACTGATTGAGGTTCGTCGAGATGTCCTTGATCTGGACCTCGATGTCCCGCGCGAGCTTCGTGATCTCGTCGAAGGAGACCGGGGTGTCGCCCTTGAGAACCGAGCCTGCCGGCAGCGGCGGCCCTCCGGCGGGACCGGGGTAAAGCTCGACGTACTTCTCGCCGAGAAGCCCCAGGTTCGCGATCTGCGGGACCGAGCCCTGCCGGATCTCCACGCCCGGATCGATCTCCAGATCGACGAGCGCCTTCCCGGTGCGGGGATCCACACGGATCTTCCCGACCTTGCCGACGCGCACGCCCGCCACGCGCACGGTGGATTTCTCGTCCAGGCCGGCGACGTCCTTGAACTCCGCCGTGACCGTCTGCGCCTTGCCGTGGCCGATGCGGATGTCTTCGATCTTCCAGATCAGCAGCGCCGCGATGACGAGCACCGCGAGGAAAAAAGCGCCGACTTTTGCCGCCGTGTTCATGACTCCTCCGTAAGCCCCCGCCGGCCGGTCTCCGGCAGTTGATCGGTGAGCGGTCCATGGGCGCGGCCTTCGACGAACTGGCGCACCGCGGGATCCTGTGAATGGAGGAACTCGCGCGGCGGCGCCTCGAAGAGCAGCCGGCCCGCGAAGAGCAGAGCGATCCGATCGGCGATCTTCTCCGCGCTCGGCATGTGGTGCGTGATGGTCACGATGGTGGCCTGTGTCCTCTCCCGCATCTCGAGGATCACCTCGTCGATGATATCGGTCATGATCGGGTCGAGTCCCGTGTTGGGCTCGTCGAAGAGCAGGATCTCCGGCTCGTGCGCGATCGCGCGCGCGAAACCGACGCGGCGCCGCATGCCGCCCGAAAGCTCTGCCGGGTACTTGTCGTCCACGCCCTCGAGCTTCACGATGTCCAGGCACTCCCGGACGCGGTCGCGGATGGCCTTGCGCGGCCTGCCGAACCGCCTCAGGGGAAACGCGACGTTCCCGAAGACGGTCATCGAGTCGAAGAGCGCGCCCTCCTGAAAGGACATCCCGAACTTCCGATGCAGGCGGTTGCGCTCGAGGCCCGACAGCGACCAGAGGTCGATGCCGTCGACGAGGACGCGTCCCGAGTCCGGCCTTATCAGCCCGATCAGATGCTTCAACAAGACGCTCTTGCCGGTCCCCGACGGGCCGACGATCGCGAGGGACTCACCTTGATCCACCGAGAAACTCACGCCGTCCAGCACGATTTTTTCCCCGAAGGACTTGTGCAAGTCCTCGGCCACGAGCTTACGGGATGTCTCGTCGGCGGCCATCAGAACAGCAGCTTCGTCAGGAAGAAGTCGGTCAGCAGGATGGCGAGGCTGCCCGAAACGACGGCCGCGGTCGTCGCGCGCCCGACGCCTTCCGCTCCGCCGCGCGTGTCGTAGCCGCGGACGCAGGCGATCAGGCTGAAGAGGAGACCGAACACCGCGGCCTTGATGAGTCCCGAGACCACGTCGTCTGAGACGGTCAGGTACTTGAACGAGTTGTCGACGTAGGTCACGGGGTTGGCGCCGAGGAGCTGGACCGCCACGAGATACCCCCCATACATCCCGATGGCGTCGGCCATGAGAACCAGCAGCGGCATCATCGCGATCGCGGCCAGGACGCGCGGCACGATGAGGTACTGCACCGGCTCCGTCGCGAGCGACGTCAGCGCGTCGATCTGCTCGGTGACGCGCATCGTCCCGAGCTCGGCCGCCATGGCGCTTCCGACGCGGCCGGTCACCATGAGCGCGGTCAGCACCGGCGCGAGCTCCCGCGTGAGTGAGAGCGCCACCACGCTGCCGACCCATCCCTCGGCGTGGAATCGCGCGAAACCGTTGTACGTCTGGAGGGCCATGACCATTCCGGTGAACAAGCGCGGTGAGGAACACCACGGGAATCGAGTCCCAGCCCACGCGGACCATCTGTCGCAGCCACTCGGGAACGTCGTAGGGCGGCCGAATGGCCCAGACGGCGGTGCGCCCGAGCATCTGAAAGAAACGCCCGATCTGCTCGAGCATTCGCAGGACGACCCGGCCGACGCCTTCGAGGAAGCGCATTCAGTCCGCGCCGCCGTGCGGACCGTACACGCGCGGCACGCGGGAGCCGATCCCGCACAGGATCTCGTAGGGGATCGTGCCGTCGGCGTGCGCGAGATCCCAGGCCGTGACGGACGCCGCGCCGAGGCGGCCGAGCAGAACGGCCCGCTCGCCGGGCGCGGCGCCCGTGTCGGTCGCGTCGACGAGCGTCAGGTCCATGCTCACCACCCCGACCACGGGCGCCCGGCCGCCGCCGAGCAGAACCGAGATCTTTCCCGAAAAAGACCGGCGAATGCCGTCATGATATCCGACGGGCAGCGTCGCGATCCGCGAGGGGCGGCGCGTCGTGAATGCGCCGCCATAGCCGAGCGGCGTGCCCGCCGGGACTTCGCGCACGGCGAGCACGCGCGTCTCGATCTCCATCGCGGGGACGAGGCCCGGATCACGCAGCGATTCCGACGGAAGAATCCCGTAGAGCGACAGACCCGGGCGCACGGCGTCGCACACCGTCTCGGGATGCGCGAGGAGTCCGCCGGAGTTCGCGGCATGGACGGTCCCGGGATCGACGCCCGCCTGCCGCAGCGCGGCGAGGCCGGCGCGAAAAGTCTCGAGCTGGCCGCGCGTGGGCTCGGCCGCCGGGCTCTCGCCGGACGCGAGCTGCGTGAAGGTTCCGGTCAGCATGAGTCGCGGGGACCTCTGCAGGATCCTCGCCAGCTCGCCGACGTGCTCTGGACGCACGCCCAGACGGCCCATCCCCGTATCGAGCTCGACCTGAACGGGCAGCGGCCGGAGGAACGGCGCCGACGCATCGGCCAGGCCATGGGCCTGCGCGAGATCGTGAACCACGGGCGTCAGGCCATACCCCTGGCAGAGAAGCGCGTGCTCCGGCGGGGCGCCCCCGAGGACGAGCACCGGCGCGGCCACGCCGCCCCGCCGGAGCTCCAGCCCTTCCTCGAGCGTCGCGACGGCGAGCCCCGCGACGCCCTCCCGCTCGAGCCGCCGCGCCACGGGCACGGCGCCGTGTCCGTAGGCGTTCGCCTTCACGGCGGCCCAGAGAGGCCGGCCGCCGGCGCGCGCGCGGAGCAGACGGGCGTTTGCCGCCACGGCGTCGAGGTCCACGACGGCGCGGGTGGGACGAAGCGATGGCTCTCTCACCGGCGCCGACTCTTTCCCGTCCTCCGGAACCTGTCAACCGGTCAGCAAGCGGCTCAGAACGGCTGGTCCCCTCCGGAAACCGGCGCCGGGCCCGCATAGTTGGCGAAGGTCATGTGGTCGGCGAGGAAGACGAGCGGGAAGTCTCCGGTCGGGCCGTTGCGCTGTTTCGCGATGATGACGTCCGCAATGCCCTTGCGCTCGGTGTCGCGGTCGTAGAGCTCCTCGCGGTAGAGGAAGACCACGACGTCGGCATCCTGCTCGATCGAGCCCGAGTCGCGCAGGTCGGCGAGCTGGGGCTTGCGCAGCTCGCCCTTGCGCTGTTCCGGCTGCCGCGAGAGCTGGGACAGCGCCACGATCGGGACCTTCAGCTCCTTGGCGAGCAGCTTCAGCCCGCGCGAGATCTGCGACACCTCCTGCGTCCGGTTGTCGAATCGGCCGTGTCCCATCATGAGCTGCATGTAGTCCACGATGATGAGATCGAGCCCCTTCTCCCGCTTCAGCCGTTGCGCCTTGGCGCGCATCTCCGGCACGGAGAGCGCGGCACCGTCGTCGAGGAAGAAATTGGCGCCCGCGATCTTGGCCTGCGCCGTCACGAGGCGCACCGTGGCCTCGCGGGAGGCGAAGCCGTCGCGAACCTTCTTGGCGTCCACGTCGGCCTCCGAGCAGAGAACGCGGAAGCCGATCTGCTCCTTCGACATTTCGAGCGAGAAGAAGCCGACGGAGCGCCCCTCGCGGAACGCGACGTGCTGGGCCACGTTCAGGGCGAAGGACGTCTTTCCGACCGACGGGCGCGCTGCGATGATGATCAGGTCGGTGCCCTGGAGCCCCGAGGTCATGCGGTCGAGCTCCACGAAACCGGTCGGAAGGCCCGAGAGCATCCCCTGACGGCCCCGGGCCTCCTCGATGAGGTCGAGGTTGTGCTTGACGATCTGGCCGATCGGCGTGAAACCGCCGCGGACCGCGTCCTCGGCGATGTCGAAGATCTCGCCTGTGGCGGAGCCGAGCAGGTCCTCGGCGTCCTGCTCCTGGGCGAGCCCCTGCCGGACGAGCTTCTGGCCGGCCTGGATCAGCCGGCGAAGCGTGGACTTTTCCTTGACGATCCGGGCGTAGTGCTCGACGTTGCCGACGTCCGGCACCGCATCCACGAGCGACGCGAGGTACGCCGCGCCACCGGACTTCTCGACGCCGCCCGACCGGTCGAGCTCCTCCTTCAGCGTGAGGGTGTCGATCTCCGCGGACCGCTCGTAGAGCTCGAGCATCGCGCGGAAGATCCGGCGATGGGTGTCGGGGAAGAAGTCCTCCTGGCGGAGGATCGGCACGACGAGCGAAAGGGCCGTCGAGTCGAGCAGAATCCCACCCAGAACCGAGCGCTCGGCTTCGAGATTCTGCGGCAGACCCTTTTCGAGAGTGATTTCCTCGAGCATCGCGGGAAAAGCGGGCGGATCTTTCATCCCGCGCGAAGATGTGTCAACGGCCTCGCGGGAAATCCGCAGGCGTTCGCTCGCGAGCGCGTCGAAGGGCCGAAGCGAAAAAAAATCTTGGCGTCGTTTTCCACAGTCCTAATAGGACGCTGCGGAAACGGACAAATGAGGTCCGAGCGGCGTCGGAAGGAGATCGGGAGCGAGCAGGCTGCTGAAAAAGGGTGTGGGACGGCGTTACGAGCGCCGGGGGGTCAGATCCGAGGAAGCGCGACGGAAGTCACCCGGCGATGCCCTCGCATCGGCGAGGAGCGATGGCCTTCGGCTGCGGCGGTCGAAGACGACCGGCAGCCGAGAGTTTCGGCCGGCGGGCTCAACCGCGATCCGAGCCAAAAACTCTCGGCCGCCGTTCGCGCAGCGAACGCCTGCGGCCGACAGCCTGCTAGCGTTTCGCGCGGGCCCGCAGGATTCCCAGCATCTCGCCGTCCCCCGAGACGCCGCCCGGCCGCTTTCGGTCCTCCGGGGTGCCGTGGAAATCGCTGCCCGCCGTGACCGCGAGACCGAGCTCGCGCGACAGGTGGCCGAAGCGCGCCTCCTGTTCCGGCCCGTGGTCCGGATGGAAGACTTCGATCGCGTCGAGCCCGTGGGCCGCCAGCTCCCGCACCATCGCGTCCACTTCCTTGTACCAGACGGCATGCGCGAGCGACGTGATCCCGCCGGCGGCGCGCACCGTGCGCACGACGTCGCGCGCCTCCCACTTCTCCGAGCCCACGTACCAGGGCATCCCGGCCTGGAGGAAGCGGTCGAAAGCGTCGTCGTTGTCCTTCGCGTGGCCGGCGCGCACGAGCGCGCGTGCGATGTGCGGGCGGCCCCAGACACCGTCCCCCACCTCTTCCCGGATGGCCTCGAGATCGAGGGGATAGCCGGCTTCGACGAGCTTCTGGGCCATCCGCTCGCCCCGCCGCCGCCGGTTCTCCTGCCGGATCACCAGCTGCCCGTTCAGGCGGTCGTTGTTCTCGTCCACGAAGAGCGCGAGGATGTGGATGTCGTCCTGGCCGTCGAAGGAGGCGGAGATCTCCGCTCCCGGCACGAGCTCGATGCCGAGCGTCCCGGCCTCCCGGCGCGCCTCCGGCAGCCCCTGCAGCGTGTCGTGATCCGTCAGAGCGAACGCGGAGACGCCCGCGTAGGCCATCAGTCGCACGAGCTCGGCCGGCGAGTCGAGCCCGTCCGAGACGGTCGAGTGGCTGTGCAGGTCCACGCGCATGGCGGCGGCCGATCTTACCGTGGCGGGCGGGGATCCCCGCCCGCCGGCGGCCCGCGCGGGCCTCCGGCCGAGGCACTTGACGACACCAGCATTAATTAGTAAATATTCACTTATTATGGGACGGCGCCCGCGGGTGACCCGCGACCAGGTGCTTCGGGCGGCCCGCGAGGCCTTCGCCGAGCGGGGCTTCGAGGGAACCACGCTCGCCGCGATCGCGGGGCGCCTCGGTGTCTCGCCGGCGGCCCTCCTCCGGCACGCTCCGACCAAGGAGGCGCTCTTCCGCGAGGCGCTCGCGTCCGGCGGCCAGGAACCGCTCCCCTCCGACTTCCTGGCCGGGGTCTCGGGCCGCGAGGACCCCGTGCGGGCGCTGCGCCGGCTGGCGCTCACCCTCGAGCCCTTCATCGAGCAGAAGATGGGCGAGACGATGGCTCGTTTCCTGCGCGCGGGAGCCGGCGAGGAGTCGGGCGGCGTCCGGCTCCCCTTCGATCCCCGCCGCCGAAGCTCCCCTCCCGCGCGCGTTCTCGCCGCCCTCGAAGACTACCTGCGCCGCGCCCGCGCGGCCGGCCGGGTCCGGGTGAAGGACCCGCGCGCCGCCGCCCTGACCTACATGGGTGCGATCCAGGCCTACGTCTTCATGCACCGCGTGGCGCGACTCGCGCCGCCGATACCGCTCTCGCGGTACGTCGCGGCGCTGCTCGCGATCTGGACGCGTGGCGCGATCGCGTCCGATCGGAGGCCGAAATGAAACGAGCCCTGCTCCTGGGACTCGCGGTGCTCCTCGCCGCCGGCGGCTACTTCGCCTGGCGCTACACGCGGCGCGCGAAGCCGCTCGTCCTCTCGGGAACCATCGAGGCCCGGGACGCCGACGTCGGATCGCTCGTGGGCGGGCGCGTTGCGGCCGTGCGCGTCGACGAAGGGTCCTCCGTCAGGAAAGATCAGCCGCTCGTCGAATTCGAGAGCAACTTCCTCGATGAGCAGATCCGGTCCCAGCAGGGCCGTCTCGACGCGGCGCGCGCGGACCTCGAGAAGGCCCTGCGCGGCCCGCGGCAGGAGGACATCGCCCGCGCGAAGGCCGACGCGCAGAACACCGAAGCGGAGCGGCGCCGCCAGGAGGCCCTGCTCAAGGACGGTGTCGTCGGCCAGCAGACCTACGACGCGGCGGCGACCGCCGCCCGGATCGCGCTCGAGACGCTCGAGGAGAAGCAGCGCGGCAACCGGCCGGAGGACATCGCGTCGGCCCGCGCCGCCGTCGTTCGGGAGCAGGGACAGCTCGACTATCTGGAGCGCCAGCGCCAGGACCTCGTCGTGCGCGCGCCGGCCGACGGCGTGATCCAGACCATCGACCTCCGCCCGGGCGATCTCGTGGCCGCCGGCCAGCCGGTCACGACGATCCTCGAGCCGGACCAGATCTGGGTCCGGGTCTACGTCCCGGAGACGCGCCTCGGGCTCGTGCACCTCGGGCAAAGGGCCTTCATCCGCGTGGACACGTTTCCGAAGCGCGAGTACACCGGCAAGGTCGTCGAGATCCGGCCCAAGGGCGAGTACACGCCGCGCAACGTCCAGACGCTCGATCAGCGAATGGATCAGGTGTTCGGCGTCAAGGTCGCGATCGACCCGAGTCCGGACCTGAAGCCCGGCATGGCCGCTACGGTGCGGCTGGAATGAGTGCCGCGCCGCCCGCCCCGTCGGGCGTTCTTCGCGGCAACGGCATCGAGGTCCGTTCCGTCTCACGCGACTTCGGAAAGGTCCGCGCGCTCGACAAGGTCTCGCTCGAGGTCAAGCGCGGTGAGATTTTCGGGCTGCTCGGACCGAACGGCTCGGGCAAGTCGACACTGATCCGGATCCTCTGCGGGCTGCTCGAACCGAGCGAGGGCAGCGCCTCGGTGGACGGCCTCGACGTCGCACGCCAGGGCGAGGAGGTCCGACGCCGCATCGGTTACGTGTCGCAGAGCTTCTCCCTCTACGAGGACCTGACGGTGCTCGAGAACCTGGACTTCTTCGCGTCGGTCTACGGCCTGCGCGACGAACGCGCACGGCAGCGGCGTCGCTGGGCGATCGACCTGGCGGGCCTCGCGCCATACCGGCACCGTCTCGCCGCGCAACTCTCCGGCGGCTGGAAGCAGCGCCTCGCGCTCGCCGCAGCCCTGATGCACGAGCCGCGCGTCCTGTTCCTCGACGAGCCCACGGCGGGAATCGACCCCGTGGCGCGCCGCGAGCTCTGGAACCTGCTGTTCGATTTCGCGGCGCAAGGCGTCACGCTCATGGTGACCACGCACTACATGGACGAAGCGGAGCGCTGCGGCACGGTCGCGTACCTCTACCTCTCGAAGCTCCTCGTCGTCGGCAAGCCGGACGACCTGACGCGGCTTCCCGAGGTGACGCCGGCCGGGTCACGCCGCGTCGAGGCCGAGTGCGCGGATGGCGCCGCGGCCTTCATCGGTCCCGCGCGCGCGCTGCCCTACGTCCACGACGTCACGATCTTCGGCAACTCGCTGCATCTCCTCGTCGACGATGGAGTCGGCGACGCGAAGATCGCGGACGACCTCGGGGCAACGGCGCACGCCCGCGTCCACGTCCGCCCGATCGCCGCCACGCTCGAGGACGTCTTCGTGCGCCTGACGAAGATCCAGAGCGACGCGGCCCCTCCGGAAGCCGCGGCGGCGGGAAGAGCGTCATGAGGGGGTTCTGGGCCGTCCTCCGCAAGGAGTGGATCCAGATGATGCGCGACCGGGGGACGCTCGTCATGGCCCTCGTCATTCCGATCTTCGAGCTCGTCCTCTTCGGCGTCATCGACACGAACGTCAAGCACGTGCGGACGGCCGTCTTCGATCAGAGCCGAACTCGCGAGAGCCGCGAGCTCGTGACGGATCTCGTCAATACCGTTTATTTCGACGTCGTCGAGGAGGCGCCCTCGCGCGAGGCGCTCCGCGAGTCGATCGTCGCCGGCCGGTCGTCCGTCGGCATCGAGATCCCGCCGGACTACGCGCGCAAGATGCTGCGCGGACAGCCGGCGGACTTCCTCGTCCTGATCGACGGCTCCGACTCGACGATCTCGTCGCAGACGCTCGGCGCCGCGAACGGCGTCGCGCTCCAGCGATCCCTCGAAGAGATCGCCCGGCGCACGGGGATCCGGGACCTGCCGCTCCAGGCGCACCCGTTGCTCCTCTTCAATCCGGACTCGCGCAGCGCGAACCTCCTCATCCCGGGCCTGATCGCGATCCTGCTGACCTTCTCGGGCACGATCCTCGCGGCCTTCGGGATCGTCCGGGAGCGCGAGCGCGGGACTCTCGAGCAGCTCATGGTGACGCCGGCCTCCCCGGTCGGCGTCGTGCTCGGAAAGCTGCTGCCGTACATGGGCCTCGGTTTCGTCCAGCTCGCGACGATCCTCGTCGTCATGGTGGTCTTCTTCAGGGTCCCGATCCACGGCAGCCTCCCGCTCTTCCTGTTGCTCTCGACCGTCTACCTCTTCTCGCTTCTCGCCCTCGGGCTCGTGATTTCGTCTCGCGCGAAGACCCAGATGGACGCCATCCAGCGGGCGCAGGGGTTCCTGCTGCCCTCGGTTTTCCTCTCCGGCTACGTCTTCCCCCTCTTCTCGTTGCCGGCCCCGCTGCGCGTCGTCGCGCAGATTCTCCCGGCGACCCACTTCATCAAGATCTCGCGCGGCGATCATCATCCGCGGGGCGGGCTTCGGCGACATCTGGCAGAGCGTCGCCGCGCTTCTCGCGATCGACGCCGTCCTGATCCTGGCCAGCACGCGGGCGTTCAAGAAGACGATCTCGTAGCCACCGTGCTGACGAGGGACTACGGACGAGGGACTCGGGACTCCTTCGGCAGTTCACCAGATGTCCTTGGTCCTTAGTCTGTTCGCGACCCCTCGGATATGATCTCCCGCCCGCGGCGCGCATGCCGCGGACCGAATCAAGGAGATTCCGAATGTCCGTCAAAGCCGGCGACACCGCCCCCGACTTCACCCTCCCCTCGACGGTCGGCGACAAAGTCACGCTGTCCGAGCTACCGCGGAAAGAAGAACGTCCTGCTGATGTTCTATCCGCTCGACTTCTCGCCCGTGTGCTCCGTCGAGAACAAGCAGTGCGCCGAGATTCTGCCGTCCAAGGGCGCTGCGGACGTCCAGGTGCTCGGCATCTCGGTCGACTCGCTCTGGGCGCACAAGGCCTTCGCCGCGCAGAACGGAATCGAGTACCCGCTGCTCGCCGACTTCCACCCGAAGGGCGACGTCGCGAAGAAGTACGGCGTGTACCTCGAGGACAAGGGCATCTCGGCCCGGACGGCCTTCATCATCGGCAAGGACGGGAAGGTCAAGGAAGTCGTCGCCTCCGACATCCCCGTCGCACGCGACATCGCGAAGCTGATCGAGAAGACGAGAGCGGCCTGATCCGAAGCGCGGCCATGAGCGAGACCGGGATCGTCGTGCCGTCGGTCGGCGACGGTGCAGAAGAGTCGCGGAGATCGCCGCGCGCATCCGCGAGATCATCGCGCTGCTCGGCCTCGACCTCTCCGACCCGAATCTGCGTCGAGACGCCCGAGCGCGTCGCGAAGATGTATCTCGAGATGTTCCACGGCCTGGCCGAGGGCGCCGAGCCAAAGATCACCTTCTTCCCCAACGATGAGCGCTACACCGCGATGGTGATCGAGAAGGACATTCCCTTCTACTCGATGTGCTCGCATCACTTCGTGCCCTTCTACGGGCACGCGCACCTCGCCTACATCCCCAACGACAAGATCGTCGGCCTGTCGAAGATGCCCCGCATCCTCGAGTTCTACGCGCAGCGGCCTCAGCTGCAGGAACGGATGACCGAGCAGATCGCCGGCTTCCTCGAGGAGCAGCTCGCGCCGCAGGGCGTGATGGTCGTCATCGAGGCGCGCCACCTCTGCGTCGAGATGCGCGGCGTCAAGAAGCCGGGCGCGCTGACGGTGACTTCGGCGATCCGCGGGATCTTCTACAACCGGCCCGTCCGCGAGGAGTTCCTCGACCTACTGAACCGCCGGGGCTAGCCTTCTCCCGTAGAGCCCGGACCGCCTCGAGGCCGGCCAGCGTCCGGAAGCCGTGCCAGCAGCAGTCGTCTCCCGCAACGAAGAGGAGGCGCGCGGCCCGCCCGAAGACCTTCGACAGCTCCGACGCGTGCCGGGCCTCGCGAAACGCGTACGGCTCGTCGGGAAAGAGGTGCGCGTCGGGACGCCGGCGCCGCGCCTCCTCCGGCGTCGTCACCGGGTATCGGGCGCCCTCGGATCCGTAGACGTTCGTTCCGCCCGCGAGGCTCAGGAGATCGGCGACGTAGGTATCGTCGGACACCGTCATCCAGGGATCGCGCCAGATCCAGTAGACATACCGGAAAGCGCGCGCCGGCGCGTCGCGGAGCGGCGCGAGGCCCGACTCGATGCGCGCGGCCAGGCGCTCGGCTTCTCCGGCCGCTTCCCCGCCGACGAGCTCGCCCCACCGGCGAACGTCCGCCGGCACGTCGGCCACGCGGCGCGGGAAGCTCACATCCACCTCGACGCCGGCCGACCGGAGCGCCTCGACGTCCGGCCGCCGATTCTCCTCCTCGTTGACGAAGACGAGGTCCGGCGTCGAGCTCCAGGATCCGCGCGACGTCCGGGTCCTTCGTCCCGCCGATGCGCGCGGCAGCCCCCGGAGCATGCCCTTCGGGCGCGTGCAGTATCGCGTGGCCGCGATGAGGCGATCCCGCGCGCCGATCTCGACGAGCGTCTCCGTGATGGACGGACAGAGCGAGACGACGCGCCGCGGCGGGGCGACCACGATCAGAGTCTAGTCCCGCAATCCGCTACACTCTGCCGCACTTGGACGTCGCCGCCCGAGATCTCGGCCTGCTCTTCCGCTCGCGCCATCCGCTCGTCGTATGCGAGACGGTCGAGGAGAAGCGCTTCGAGTCGCTCGTGCGCGCCGTGGCGGCCGACCTCGACCTGCCGGTCTCGACCTGGAGCGCCGCATCGGGCCTCTCTCCCTGCCACCCGACGGATCAGGAGAAGACGGCGGACCTCGCGCGCGGCGCTGCGGATCATCCGGGGCACGCGGCGGCGAGCGGCGTCTGGCTTCTCAAGGATCCGCGCGCCTACCTCGACAATCCCGCGACGCTGCGGATGCTCCGCGAGACGTCGCAGGAGTTCGAGGGCTCCGAGCGCACGATCGTGCTCGTTGGTCCGACGATGCCGGCACACCCGCGGAGCTCGAGGATCTGGCCGTCCGCTTCGAGTTCGACCTTCCGGGTCCCGACGAGCTGCGGGACCTCGTGATGCAGACCGTGCGGCGGCTGACGCGCGACGATCCCGGAGTCCGCATCGCCCTCTCTCGAGAGGACGTCGAGGGCTTCGTCGCGGACCTCCAGGGCCTCACGCTCTTCGAGGCGGAGCGCGCGCTCGCGCGGGCCGTCGTGGAGGACCGGGCGCTGACGGCCGCGGACCGGCCACGCATCCGCGAGAGCAAGAAGGCCCTCGTCGAGGGCGGCGGCCTCCTCGAGTTCGTGCCGGCGCCGGAAGGCCTCGACCGCGTCGGCGGCCTCGAGCGACTCAAGAAGTGGATCGTCACGCGCAGGGTCGGCTTCCTCCCCGCCCCGGCGAGAAGCCGCTCGACCCGCCGCGCGGCATCCTGCTGCTGGGCGTCCAGGGCTGCGGCAAGAGCCTCGCGGCGAAGGCGGTCGCCGCCTCCTGGGACCTGCCGCTCCTCTCGCTCGATGCCGGCCGGTTGCTCGCGCCGTACATCGGCGAATCCGAGCGCAATCTCCGCGATGCGTTGCGGCGCGTCGAACGAATGGCGCCGTGCGTCCTCTGGATCGACGAGATCGAGAAGGTCTTCGTCTCGGTCCGCACGACGGAGACCGACGGCGGCGTCTCGAAGCGGCTCCTCGGGACGCTGTTGACCTGGATGCAGGAGCGCGCCGCACGGGTTTTTCTGGTCCTCACGGCCAATTCGGTCCAGGAGCTCCCGCCCGAAATGGTCCGCAAGGGACGCGTGGACGAGATCTTCTTCGTGGATCTTCCCGACGCCGCCGCGCGCGCCGAAATCTTCCGCCTGCACCTCGAGCGCCGCGGCGAGGCGCCGGCGCGTTTCGCCCTCGACCGGCTGGCCGAGGCCTCGGACGGCTTCTCCGGCGCCGAGATCGAGCAGGCGATCGTCTCGGCGCTCTACGAGTCCCGCGCCTCCGGCGTCCCGCTCGACACGGCGGCCATCCTCGTGGCGCTCCGCTCGACACGCCCGCTTTCCGTCGTGCGCGGTGAGACGATCGCGGCGCTGCGCGCCTGGGCGGCGGGAAGGTGCGTCCCGGCGGACTAGGGCGAGGTGCGAGCCCCGCGCCTACCGCGTCACGCTGTACGCCTTCGCGAGCTCCTTCGGATCCGCCTCGGCTCCGCCCAGGTACTGGTGCAGCCAGTCGATGATGACGTTGTGCCAGAAGAGGGCGTTTCCGGGCTTCAGGACCCAGTGCCCCTCGTCGGGGAACGTCACGAACTTTGAAGGCACGCCCTTGAGCTGCAGCGCGGTAAAGAACTCCAGGCCCTGGTCGAACGGGACCCGATAGTCCTTCTCGTTGTGGATGACGAGCGTCGGCGTCTGGAACTTGTCGGCGAAGCGGATCGGGTTCCACGTGGTGTAGTCGGCGCCGGACTCCCAGGGCCATCCGCCGAACTCGACCTTGGGGAACCAGAGCTCCTCGGTCGCGAGATTCGCCGGCGCCAGATCCACCGTCCCGTCGTGGCAGACGAGCGTCGCGAAGCGGGTCGTGTGGCCCGCGAGCCACGCGATCATGTAGCCGCCGTAGGACGCGCCCGCAGCGCCGATCTTCTTCTTGTCCACGTAGGGCAGCGCCTCGAGATCGTCGGCCTGCCGCATGAGGTCGTCGTAGACCTTGCCGCCCCAGTCGCCGCTGATCTCGTCGACGAACTTCTGCCCCCATCCCGGCGAGCCGCGCGGGTTCGGCGCGTAGACGACGTAACCGTAGCTCGCGAAGAGCGCGAGATTCCAGCGGTACGACCAGCCGTCGGTGACCGGCGACCTGCGGCCCGCCGTGCACGAAGAAGATAGCGGGATAGGTCTTCGACGGATCGAAGCCCGGCGGCTGGAAGAGCCAGGCCTGCAGCGAACGGCCGTCGGCCGACTTGACGAAGCGCTCGGAGACCGGGCCGCGGGCCGCTTCAGCGAGCAGCGCCGCGTTCAGATGTGTGACCCGCGCGGCGCCCTTCCCGTCCGCGCCGACGGCCCAGAGGTCCGCGGGATCGGTCATCGAGGTCGCCGAGAAGTAGACGCGCCGTCCGTCCGGCGAGAACGCGGGAAACGACGCGGCCCCGCCCTTCCAGAGAAGCTCGATCGGCCCGCCGGCCGCGCCGATGCGGTAGAGACCCTGCCGGCCCTCGACCAGCGCGGACGAAGACGATCGACTTCGAATCCGGCGTCCACTCGGCCTCCTCCACCCAGTTGTCGAAGTCGGCCGTCAGCGAGCGCGATCGCCCCGTGCCCCGATCGAGGACCATCAGCTCGAAGCGGTCCGACTCGTGCGCCGGCCGCTTCTGCGCGCGGTAAAGAATCATCCGGCCGTCCGGCGAGAAGCGCGGGTTGCCGTCGTACGCCGGGTTGGCGGCGGTCAGATTGCGCGCCGCGCCCGTGCCGTCGAGGCTCGCCACCCAGACGTCCGAATTTGTCGAGACGGCCTCCACCCGGTCGGGATTCGCGGTGAAGACGAGCTCCTTCCCGTCCGGCGAGACCGAAAAGTCCTTGTCCTGCCCGTACGCGGGCGCGTCGCGGTCGCCGGGCGTCGAGGTCGGTGAAGTCGCCGCCGCCGACCGCGACCTTCCAGATGTGCTGGCGCATGCCGTCTTTCCAGCTGTCCCAGTGCCGGAAGAGGAGGCGTTCCGCGATGCGCGCCTTGATCTTCGTCGCGGCGCGCTCCTTCAGCCGCTTCTGCGTGCAGGCCGGATCCGCGCAGTCGGGAAAGACGTCGGAGGAAAAGACGAACCACTTGCCGTCCGGCGACCAGTGGAACGCGGAGACGTCGTTGACGAACGCCGCCGCCGGCCGGGGCTCGCCCCCCGCGAGGTCGAGCGTCCAGATCTGCTGGCTGCCCCCGCGGTTGGACAGAAACGCCAGGGTGCGGCCGTCCGGCGAGAAGGCCGGGTCGGTGTCCCGGAAGTCGCCGGCCGTCAGGCGCCGCGGCGCCCCTCCGGCGCCGGGCTGGAGCCAGATCGCCGAGCGGCTGCGGTTCTCCTCCGGCCGGGACGTCGTGACCGCGTAGGCGAGCGACTTGCCGTCGGGCGAAACGGAATAGGAGGTCAGGCGCTCGAGCTTCTGGAGGTCGTCGAATCGGAAGGGCTTCTGGGCGCGCGCCGGGAGCGCCCCGAAGAGAAGGGCTCCGGCGGCCAGAAAGGTCAGACGGCGCATCGTCACCTCCGGCGGCGGATTCTATGCGCCGCGCTGCCCGGCCCGGAGGAGCGCTTTGGTATTATTTTCGGCCCCGGGTCGCCGAAAATGGCATAAGGAGATTCATGTCCACCGCCGTCCTCGAAGACAAGACCGCCGCCCCCTCGGGACCGCGGTCCGTCGTCAATGATTTTTCCATCCACGTCGCCACCGCCAACGGATCGGGGAGCATGTCCTCGAACAACATCCTCATGCGGGCGATCTTCCAGATGGGGATCCCGGTCTCGGGCAAGAACCTCTTCCCTTCGAACATCCAGGGCCTGCCGACCTGGTTCACGATCCGCGCTTCCCGCGAGGGTTTCATCGCGCGCCGGCGGGACGTCGGGGTCCTCATCTGCATGAACCCGGAGACCGCCCACGAGGACGTCCGGACCGTCGCACCCGGGCGCCGCGGTCGTCTACGAGGAGAGCCTGAACCTCAAGACGCTGCGCGACGACGTCACCTTCTACGCCGTTCCATTCCAGAAGCTCGTCCTCGAGCTCGTGCACGACGGCAAGCTCCGCCGCCTCGCGGTCAACATGATCTACGTCGGCGTCGCGGCCTGGCTCCTCGACATCGACATGGAAGAGATCCGGCGGGCCGTCGTCAAGCAGTTCCGGGGCAAGGAGAAGGCCGTCGAGATCAACAACCGCGCGATCCAGGGAGGCTACGACTGGGCGGCCGCCCACCTGACGAAGTCCGACCCCTTCCGTCTCGAGCGCATGAACGGCACGGCCGGCAAGATCATCATCGACGGCAATGCCGCCTCGGCGATCGGCGCCGTGATGGCCGGCGTCGGCGTCGTCGCGTGGTACCCGATCACGCCATCCTCGTCGCTCGCGGAATCGATCATCGAGTACGCGAAGAAACATCGGCGCGACCCGGTCACCGGAAACCCCACCTGCGCCATCGTGCAGGCGGAGGACGAGCTCGCGGCCGTCGGCATGGTGCTCGGCGCGGGCTGGGCAGGCGCGCGCGCCATGACGACGACTTCGGGCCCCGGCATCTCGCTCATGTCGGAGTTCGTCGGGCTCGGCTATTACGCCGAGGTCCCCGGCGTCATCGTGGACGTCCAGCGGGTGGGCCCCTCGACCGGCCTGCCGACCCGGACGATGCAGGGAGACATCCTCTCGACATACTTCCTCTCCCATGGCGACACGAAGCACATCCTGCTCATCCCGGGCTCGGTCCAGGAGTGCTACGAGCTCACGATGGAGGCGTTCGACCTGGCCGAGCGGTTCCAGACGCCCGTGTTCGTCATGGCGGATCTCGACCTCGGCATGAACAACTGGATGGCCGACCCGTTCCCGTATCCCGAAAAGCCGATCGACCGGGGCAAGGTCATCCGGACCGAGGAAGAGCTCAAGGCGCACATCTCGAAGTTCAAGGAGTTCGCCCGCTACCGCGACGTGGACGGCGACGGCATCCCGTACCGCACGCTCCCCGGGCAGATCGACAACATGGCCGCGGCGTTCTTCACGCGCGGCTCCGGGCACACGGAGCGCGCGACCTACTCCGAGCGGCCCGAGGACTACGAAGCGCAACATGGACCGCCTGGCCCGCAAGTTCGAGACGGCGCGGCGCCACGTCCCGCGTCCGGTGGTCGACGGGTCCGGCGCCCGCGTCGGAGTCCTCGCATACGGCTCCTCCGACTTCGCGGTGCAGGAGGCGCGGCACCTGCTCGCCCGCAAGGGCCTGCGCACCGACTCTCTCCGCCTGCGCGCGCTCCCGCTGACTCCCGAGACCTTCGCGTTCATCGCCGCGCACGACCGCGTCTACGTCGTGGACCAGAACCGCGACGGCCAGATGCACGACATCCTCCGGCTCGAGGTGCCCGACGCGCACGTCGCGAGGCTCCGCTCGATCCGCCACTACGACGGCTTCCCGCTCGACGCCGAAACGGTCGTCGAGGGCATCGAAGCCGGGGAGAAGAACTGATGGCCGCCGAAGCGCGCTCCGAAGACCGTCCCCGCCAACCGCATCGGCCTCGACCGTCAAGGATTACGGAGGGCTGAAGTCCACGCTCTGCGTCGGCTGCGGCCACGACGTCATCACGCGCCAGATCACCCAGGCCCTCTACGAGATGGGCGTCGCGCCGTACAAGGTCGGCAAAGATGTCGGGCATCGGCTGCTCGTCCAAGACGACGGCCTACTTCGCCGACCGCGGGCACGGCTTCAACGCCGTGCACGGCCGCATGCCGGCCGTCGCGACGGGCGCGGCGCTCGCGAACCCGCAGCTCCTGTACCTCGGCGTCTCGGGCGACGGCGACACGGCCTCGATCGGCGCCGGCCAGTTCGTTCACCTCCTCCGCCGCAACGTGCCGATGGTCTACATCGTGGAGAACAACGGCGTCTACGGCCTGACGAAGGGCCAGTTCTCGGCCACCGCGGACCTCGGCTCGCAGCTCAAGACGGGAGTCGTCAACGACCTGCCGGCCATCGACCTCTGCGCGATGGCGATCGAGCTCGGCTGCGGATACGTGGCGCGCTCCTTCTCGGGCGACATGAAGCAGCTCGTGGCGCTGATCAAGGGAGCGATCGCGCATCGGGGCACCGCCCTCCTCGACGTGATCTCGCCCTGCGTGACCTTCAACAACCACGAGAGCTCGACGAAGTCGTACAAATGGGCGAAGGACCACGAGGAAGCGATCCAGGAGATCGGCTTCGTGCCGTTCTTCGAGGAGATCCAGGTGGACTACGACGCCGGGGACGACGCAGGACGTCAAGCTCCACGACGGCTCGCACATCCGCCTGAAGAAGCTGCGCGCGGACTACGACCCGACGCAGAAGAAGATGGCGTTCGAGCTCCTGCGCGAGGCGACGGAGAAGAACGAGTTCCTGACCGGCCTGATCTACGTCGAGCCGGAAAAGAAGGACTTCCTGTCGCTCCTCGGCCTGCCGGACGAGCCGATCGCGACGCTGCCGATGGAGCGCGTCCGTCCGCCCCGCGAGGCCCTGGCGACGATGATGGAGGAGCTGCGCTAGGAAACGGGAAGATTCCCCTCCCCTCTCGCGTTGCCCCGGACGACCCCATGAGACCCGCGCCGCGCGCCGCGCTCTTCCTGACGGCTCTTCTGGCCGCGGCCGCGGCCTTCGTTCCGGCCGCCGACAAGTCGCAGTCCGACGTCAAGAAGAAGCCGACGCCCGGGGCGGCGCAGAACGACTGCAAGACGTGTCTCGAGCGGCGGCCCATCCTCGACGGGTCGCGCTTCAAGGATTCCAAGATCTACGAGGCGGACGCCCCCGCGGCCTATCGCGTCGCGCACGAAATCCCCGCAACCCTCGACCGGCTCCACTGCTTCTGCGAGTGCGCCGAGAGCGCCCGTTTCCACCACAAGACTCTCCTGACCTGCTTCACCGACGATCACGCCGCCGGCTGCGGCATCTGTGTCAAGGAGGCGCTCCTCGCGAGCGAGCTCAAGCAAAAGGGCGCGCCCGACGACGAGATCGCGAGCCTCGTCCACGGGATGTTCAAGACCGAAGGGCACCCGCCGATCCCGCCCCGCGCGTCCCGCTGAGGCGCTGGCGCGCGCCGCCCGCCCGAGGAACTCCTACTGCAGCCGCTCGAGCGGCGTCCGGACTCCCGCCAGGTCGTGGTAGCAGACCGCGCCGCGGGCGAAGAAGTGCAGGACGGCCGACTTGCGCGACAGCTTGATGTTGCGCCGCGGCGAGCCGGCGTGGATGAGGTTGGCGTGCCAGACGAGCACGTCGCCCTTCTTCGGGAGGAAGGCTTCGCGCACGAGGCCCTTCTCGGCGATGAGCTTCTGGATCGCGGGCTCGTAGCGCTGGTTGTAGACGTCGTATCCCTTCTCGCGGAACTCGGCCGCCGAGATTCCGAGCGACAGGCTCGACAGATACGGCAGGCGGTGGCTGCCCGGGTAATAGACGACGGGCCCGCAGTCGGGATGGATGTCTTCGAATGCTACCCAGGCCGCCGCGAGATACCCGACCGGGTACGTCGTCATGTGGACGGCGTCGGAATGCTCGCTCTGCTCGCTCCCCTTGTGCGAGACGAGCGTCTGATACGGGACGGCCTCGCGTCCGAAGAGGAGCGACATCCGGCGCCGGAGACCTTCGTCGCGCAGAAGCGCGTTGATCTCCGGAATCAGCAGGTGCGAGTCGAGCGACCGGCTCGGGTGCGGATCCTCGGGATTGCGGAAGGGCTCCGGCTGGAGCGAGAGCTTCCCGTCGGCGAGCGCCTTCTCGTAAGCCGCCCAGATGCCGTCCAGACGCGCGGCGTCGAAGAAACGCGGGAGCACGGCGAACCCGTGCGTCGCCCAGCCGCGGCAGATCTCCGCCTCGGCCGTCGTCAGCTTGCCCGCGGCGAGGCTGCGATCGATCCGGGCGAGGGCATCCGGCTCGTCGAGCCAGGGACGCGGGCCCGATTCCGGAAAGCTCTCGAGCTTGAAGTCGCCGATCGCGTCGAGGTCGACCGCCTCGTCCGCGAAGTACCGGGCCCGGAAGCTCGCTTTCGCCGGATCGAACGTGCGCAGGTACGCCCCGGTCCACCGAAGGCCCTCGGAGAATTCCCGACGAAGATCTCGAACCATCCGGCCAGCCGACTATCCTGCCGCGGGCGTCTGTCCCGACGCGGCCTTCTCCGCCTGTGACGGCGCGTTGAGCGGCCCGGGGCCCGCCGACCGGTCGGCGAGGGACGCCGACTTCTCCCGCAGCTTCGATCGCTCGCCGTCGCCGGGCACGACCGGAGCCGACGACGCGTCGGTCGGCGGGTTGGTCCCGTCGCCGGGATAGTAGGGCCGGTAGCCGTACCCGTCCTTCACCGGCAGACCCGGCTTCTCGATCAGCTTGTCGATGCCGAAGACCGCCTCCTCCCGCGAGAAGAACGCGAGCTCGTAGTTGCGCGTCATCCAGATCGCGTCCTTCGGGCACGCGTCCACGCAGAAGCCGCAGAACACGCAGCGGAGCATGTCGATGTCGAAGACGACGGGGTATTTCTCGTACGCCATCTTCGGGTGCTCGCCGGCCACGATCGTGATGCACTCGGCCGGGCAGGCTTGCTGACACATGTAGCAGGCGACGCACTTGAGCGACCCGTCCTCGCGCGTCTTCAGGATGTGCTTGCCGCGGAAGCGCCCGGAGTAATCGCGCTTGCGCTCCGGATACAGGATCGTCGGCATCCCCTTCATGTTCGTCAGGTTCCGCACGAGGTGGCGCAGCGTCACGCCCATGCCGCGGAGGATCTCGGGCAGATAGAGGCGCTGCCAGAACGTCAGCTTCGCGGGAGACTGGCGAGAGACGTCGATGATGCCGCTCATCGGTCGAGCTCCCCCGCGATGACGTTGAGCGTCCCGAGCGTCGCGATCATGTCGGACACCGTCCCTCCCAGGATGATCTTCTCGAAGGCCGCCATGTTGGGGAAACACGGCGGCCGGACCTTCAGACGGTAGGGGCCGCCGCGGCCGTCCGAGACGGCGTAGAAGCCGAGCTCGCCGTTGACGCCTTCGATCCACTCGTACCGCTCGCCGGCCGGCACGCGGATGCCCTCCATGACGAGCTTGAAGTGGTAGATCAGCGATTCCATGTCGTGGTAGACGGCGTCTTTGGGCGGCAGGACGACGCGCCAGTCGTCGGCGTTGACCGGTCCCTTCGCAGGAAAGATGTCGAGGGCCTGGCGGATGATCTTCAGCGACTGCCGCATCTCCTCGATCCGCACGAGGTACCGGGAGAAATTGTCGCCATCGTTCGCGACCGCAACGTCCCAGTCGAACTTGTCGTAGAAGTCGTAGGGCCGCGCGCGCCGTACGTCGTACGGCACGCCCGAGGCGCGGAGCATCGGCCCGGTGAAGCCCCACGCGATCGCCTGCTCCTTGGTGACGACGCCCGTGCCCTGGAGCCGGTTGCGGACGATGCGGTTGTTGCGCACGAGCCGCTCGACGTCCTCGAGAAACCGGGGAATGAGCTCGAGGAGGTCCCGGCAGCGCGGCACGAAATCGTCGGGAACGTCGATCGCGAGCCCGCCGACCCGCACGTAGGAGACGGTCAGGCGCGCGCCGCAGCAGGCCTCGATCAGGCTGTAGAAGCTCTCGCGGGGCTGGTACAGGTAGATGAACGCCGTCAGCGCGCCGATGTCGACGAGGTTCGCGCCGACGCAGACCGCGTGATCCACGATGCGCGAGAACTCGGACAGAATCGTGCGCACGAGCTGCCCGCGCTCCGGGATCTCGACGCCGAGCATCTTCTCGACGGTACGAACGTAGCCGACGCCGTTGACCATGGCGGAGACGTAGTTGAGGCGGTCGGCGTACGGGATGACCTGGTTCCAGTGATGCGTCTCGGCCATCTTCTCGAAGCAGCGATGGAGATAGCCGATGATCGTCTCGGCCCGGATGATCCTCTCGCCGTCGAGCCGCGCGAGGAGATGGATGATCCCGTGCGTCGCCGGGTGCGAGGGGCCGATCGACAGCGTCTGCGTCTCGAAGTGGCCGGCGCGCTCGCCGGTTTCCTTCGCCCACTCCGGAATCCGGAGGTCTTGCTCCTCGTAGAACCAGCGCTGGCCGGGGGCGTAGTCCTTGCGCAGGGCGTGTCCGACGAACGCGTCGTGGCACAGGAGGCGGTGGAGGTTCGGATGCCCGGCGAAGTCGAAGCCGAACAGGTCGTAAGCCTCGCGCTCGTACCAGTTGGCGGCCGGCCATATCGACTCGACGCTCGGGAGCTCGGGCCGGGCGTCGTCGGGCAGCGCCACGCTGACGCGCGCGTGCTCGTTGCGCGCGAGCGAGTGCAGGTGCGCGACGGCCTCGAAGCGCGTCCTCGCCCCCGGCCGCCGCAGGTTGTCCACGCCCGCGAGGTCCAGGAAGAGGTCATAGCGGCACTCGGGATCGTCGCGGAGGAAGCGCGCGAGCGCGAGCCAGTCGGCCGGCGCGACCTCGACGGTCGGGAAGGTCCCGGTCGTGGACGGCGACGCGGCCGCCGAGCGGCGAAGACGCCAGGCGCTCGGACAGCTTCTCGGCCGCCGCCGAGAGAACCGGCGCCGCCGCCGTGCTCACGAAGGCTGCTCCGCGGCGAACCGGGCCGAGCGGCTGTCCCGCGACTTCTCGCCCGAGGCGATCTTCTTCTGGAGCTCGATGATGGCGTAGATGAGCTCCTCGGGCGTCGGCGGGCAGCCCGGCACGTACACGTCCACGGGAACGATCTCGTCGATCCCCTGCGTCACGTGGTAGGCGCGGTAGAAACCGCCCGATGACGCACAGACGCCCATGGAGATGACCCACTTGGGCTCCGGCATCTCGTCGTAGATCCGCCGCAGGATCGGCGCCATCTTGTCGGTCACCGTGCCGGCAACGATGAGAAGGTCGGCCTGACGCGGCGAAAACCGGATGACCTCGGAGCCGAACCGGGAGATGTCGTAGTGCGCCGCGGCGACGGACATGAACTCGATGCCGCAGCAGGCCGTGGCGAAGGGGAACGGCCAGAGGGAGTTCTTCCGCGCCCAGGCCACCATCGTTTCGAGCCGGGTCGTCAGAAAATCCGTGCCTCCGCCGCCGCCGGTCGTCTTGGGGTCGAAGGCCGGGAGCTTCCGGCTTTCCGAAGGCCATCGACCGCATTCTATATCGTCGCCTTCGCTTGCTCGCGGACCTGCCTTCGGCACCGGGCCGCGGCTCGTCCGGATGCGGACTCGACCGCGACCCTGGTCCGATCGCAGCGCTCCGGCTCCCGCGACGCGAGTCGTTTCGCTCGGTCAACTTCGCGAAACTTGGTCGCGTCGCGCCCGGAAGGGCTCGCCACTACCCGAAGTTGACCGTGTACGCGAGCGAGCGCAGGTCCTTCATCCGGTCGAGATACACGAGGCCGTCCAGGTGGTCGATCTCGTGCTGCAGAACTCGCGCGTGATACCCGGAAGCTTCGAAGGTGATCGGCCGGCCGCTGCGGTCGAGCGCGTGGACGCGGATCGTCTCGAATCGGGGCACGGCGCCGCCCCAGAGGAAGGGAACCGACAGGCATCCCTCGGAGTCCTCCTCGCTCTTCTGCCCGACCCCCTCGTAGGTCGCGTTGAAGAGGGCGGTCAGCGGGACCTCGGGCTCCTGACGCTTGCGCTTTTCGGGATGGACCTCGTACAGGAACACCCGCAGCGGCGTGAAGACCTGCGGTGCGGCGATCCCCGTCCCGTCGTACTCGCGCATCGTGTCCTCGAGGTCCGAGAGGAATGGCTCGTAGTCACCCCGCGCGACTGCCTCCGGGTCGACGGCCGTGGACATCTGCCGCAGCGTCTTCACGCCGAGCTTGGCGACTTTGAGGATCATGCGGCTCTCCGCTCGAAGGCTGAGATGGTGCCCAGGGACGGAATTGAACCGCCGACACACGGATTTTCAGTCCGTTGCTCTACCGACTGAGCTACCTGGGCGCGCCGGGGCGCGGAAGTCTAGCCCAAAGCAACCCATCGAACAACCTCGCGGGAATTCGCGCGCCGGGGCGCGGGTTTTTCCGCAGGATGCCTAGCCGCCTTTTTTCGAATCGCCGGACGTCTGCCGTACTGACGCTGACGTCCGCGCTCGCCGTCGCCCTGGCCCCCGGCCTCGCGGCCCAGCCGGCGCCGACGCGGACGCCGGTCGTGCGCACTCCGGGGAACGCCGACTGGGCTCCCAACATCGCCGCGGCACGCGATCGCGCTGCCCGCGAAAAGAAGCTCGTCTTCATCGAGCTCGACGACAAGGAATGCGGCAACTGCCAACGGATGGACGCGCTGCTCTACCCCGCTTTCGACTTCGAGGCTCTTCTGATCGGCATGGTCCCGGTCAAAGTGCGTCTCGACTCGTTCGACGGCAAGACGACCGCCCATCGCTACGAGATCGAGGAGGCGCCGTCGATTCTCGTCGTGACGGCGGAGGGGCGGCTCGTCTTCGTCATGCAGGGATTCCAGAACGCGCCCGAGTTCTACCGGCACGTCCATCACGACATCGACGCCTACCGCGCCTTCTCGAAGAAGATCGACGCTCAGGACGTCGCGACGCTCCCGGCCGCCGAGGCGCTCGCGACGGGCCGGCAGCTGTTCCAGGCGCGCGATTCTGCGCGCGGCGCTGCCGCGCCTCGACCGCGTGGCGCAAGGCGCCGGACGCGACCCCGGCGATGCGCGAAGAGGCCCTCGAGCTCACCGCGACGGCGCAACTCGATCTCGGACAGTCGGCCGCTTCGCGCCAGACGATCGAGAAGCTGATCGCCGCGACCAAGGATCCGGACCGCCGCGAGCGCGCGGAGCTGTTCCGCGCCCAGATTCCCCTTTCGGAGGACAAGCCGGCCGAGGCGCTGGCCCTCTTCCAGGCCTTTTTGAAAGAGCACCCCCAGTCCAAGTACGCCAGCGGCGTCGACGCGATGATCCAGAAGCTCCAGCAGGGCAAGGCAAAGTGACCGGCCGGCGCCGGCTCGCAATCGCACCCGCCGCGCTCCTCGCGCTCCTCGTCTCGGCGGCGATCGCAAGCGCGGCCGAGCCTCTGCTGACCGTCCAGGCGCGTCTCGATGCTCAAGGCGCGGGGCGCGGCACTCTCCGCCTCGAGGCGACGCTCGCCGAGGGCTGGCACGTCAACAGCCACGCACCTTCCGAGGACTACCTCATCCCCACGGCGGCGCGGCTCGCGCCCGCGGACGGTGTCTCGTTCGGCGAGGCCCGATACCCGGACGGCGTGCTGCGGAAGTTCGCTTTCTCGGAGAAGCCGCTCTCCGTCTACGAGAAACGGTTCTCGATCGCCGTGCCGGTCTCCTGGTCGGGGGCGGAGGCCCCGGCAGATCTCGGGCACGATCGAGTATCAGGCCTGCAACGACCGCCAGTGCAACCCGCCGGCGTCGGCCGCATTCCGCGCGGCGGCGTCGAGGGCCTCGGCGGCGGCGGCCGGGGCCGGCGCAGAAAACCTGCCCGGCGGCGCCGTGGCCCTTTCGCAGAGCGCGTCGTCCGCTCCCGCAGCCGCGCCAGCGTCCGGAGGAGGCGGCGACTTCGGCGCGCTCCTCGAGCGAAGGGGACTGCTCGGCGCGCTCCTCATCGTGTTCGGCTGGGGGCTTCTCCTGAACCTCACGCCGTGCGTCTATCCGGTGATTCCGTTGACGATCGGATTCTTCGGCGGACAGAACCAGGGGCCCGGGCGCGGCGGCCGCGCGTTCGGCCTCGCGGCGCTCTACGTGCTCGGCATGGCGACGATGTACTCCGCGCTCGGCGTCGCCGCCGCCCTCTCGGGACGCCTCTTCGGCGCGGCTCTTCAGTCGCCGTGGGTGCTCGGCGCCGTGGCCGCCGTCCTTGTGGCGCTCGCGCTCTCGATGTTCGGCCTGTTCGAGATCCGGATGCCGTCGTCGTGGATGCAGAAGGCGGGTGCGCGCGCCGGGGCCGCGGGAGCCTACGGCATGGGGCTCCTCGTGGGCGTCGTCGCCGCGCCCTGCATCGGCCCCGTCGTCCTCGCCCTCCTCGCCTTCGTCGCCGCCCGCCAGGACGCGGCGTTCGGCTTCCTCGTGTTCTTCGTCCTTTCGCTCGGTCTCGGCCTGCCGTACCTCTTTCTTGCGGCGTTTTCGGGCAGCCTCTCGCGCCTGCCGCGCGCCGGACAGTGGATGGAGGGCATCAAGAAGATCTTCGGCTGGGTCCTCCTCGCGATGGCGGCGTACTTCCTGCGAACCATTCTTCCGGCCCCTCTCGGAGCGTGGCTCCTGCCATCGGTGCTCGCGGCGGGAGCGCTCTTTCTCGCGTTCGGCGGACGGCGCCTCGGCGGACTCGCGACCGGCGTGCGTGTGGCCGCCGTGGTCCTGATGATCGGCGCCGCCGCCTTCTTCGCGCCGCGGCGCGCCGCCGCGGCTTCCGCGCCGGCGTGGAAACCCTATGCCGCCGAGACCGTCGCGAAGAGCGGACGCGCCGCCGTCGTGGACTTCGCAGCGACCTGGTGCATCCCGTGCCTCGAGCTCGACGAGAAGACGTTCTCCGATCCGCGGGTCCGCGAGGCGCTCGCGCGGCGCGACCTGTGGAAGGCCGACATGACGCGGACGGCCGCGCCGGAGGTCGTCGCGCTGGCCGACAAGTACCGGATCCTCGGAGTCCCGACGGTCCTCTTTCTGGACGCGCAGGGGCGCGAGCAGGAGGAGCTGCGCCTCGTGGGGTTCGAGAGCCCGGACGAGTTCCTGAAGCGGCTCGAAAAAGCGCCGTAGTTGCCATCACCCGCAGCTTTCCCCGGGTTCGCGGCGCGAGGAGTCTCCCCAGGTAATCGAGGGAGAAGCCTCGCGCCGCGGGAGCGAGCACGTCGCGAAGGATCAGGCGAGCGGTCGAGGCCCTTTGGCCGAGCCGATCGCCGGTGCGCACGAAGAGCGCAGATCCCGAGCGACGGAGCGAGCGACGGTTACGCCGGGAGGCGTCCCAGCTTCTTGAGCGCTTCCTTGGCCGCCTTGCGCTGAGCCTCGCGCTTGGAGGAGCCCTTCCCGTAGGCGAACGGATCGCCGTCCCAGTAGACCTCCACGACGAAGCACTTCTCGTGGTCGGGCCCGTACTCGTCCACGACGCGGTAGTCCGGCAGGGGCAGCCCGAGGCTCTGCGCCGTCTCCTGGAGCGCCGTCTTGTAGTCGTGGAACGACAGGTCGCCGACGTCGATGCCCGCGACGTCCGGATTGAACGTGCGCCGCACGAGCGCCTCCGCGGCCGCCAGGCCGCCGTCCAGGTAGACCGCCGCGACGACCGCCTCGAAGGCGTCGGCGAGGAGCGACAGCTTCTCCGAGCCGCCCGAGCGGGCCTCGCCGGCTCCCATCCGCAGGTATCGGCCGAGCGAGAGGTCTCGCGCCTTGGCCCCGAGCGTCGTGGCCGATACGAGATGGGCCTTGATCTTCGAGAGCGCTCCCTCCTGCAGGTTCGGGAACGCGCGGTAGATCAGATCCCCGACGACGAAGCCCAGGACCGTGTCTCCCAGGAACTCGAGCCGCTCGTTGTTGGGCGCCCGCAGGTCCCGCTGCTCGTTCGAAAAGGACCGGTGCGTGAGCGCGCGCTCGAGAAGCAAGGGGTCGCGGAACGTGTAGCCGATCCGCTCCTGCAGGCTGCCAACGGCTTCCGAGACCGCGCTGCTCACCTCAACCTCCCCGAAAACTGGTGCCGGAGGCCGGACTCGAACCGGCACGGGCCTTTCGGCCCTCGGGATTTTAAGTCCCGTGCGTCTACCAAAATTTCGCCACTCCGGCGCGGCATCCCGTTCTCGCTGCGAGGCCGACGCCGCGACGCCCGGCGAAGAGCCCCGTTCCCTACCGCCGGACGCCTAAGACGAAGTGGAGGCGACGGGCGGATTCGAACCGCCGAATAAAGGTTTTGCAGACCTCTCCCTTAACCACTTGGGTACGTCGCCCTGAATCGCGACGCGCATTTTATCAAGCCTCCCCGGACCGCCGCCGACCGGTCACCGCGTGCGAGGGACCGGTCGGCCCCCCCGAACGGAGGGCACCGGCGGAGCGGACAGTAAGGCATAGCTGCGCATCAAACCGGTCACGACGCCCTGCACCGTCACGTCGTGAGCGTCGTAGGTCAGGGCCTTCATCGAGGCGTTGGCCGGCTGTAGCCGGACCCGCGACCCGTCGCCGTAATAGCGCTTCAGGGTTGCCTCCCCCCGGACCAGAGCCACCACGGTCTGGCCGTTCTGCGCCTGCGACCGTCGGGCCACGATCACGAAATCGCCGTCGCGGATCCCGTCTTCGATCATCGAATCGCCTCGGACGCGGAGCACGAAGTGCTCGCCCTTCCCGAGCAGCGAGGCTGGGACCTCGATCGCCTCCTCGTCCGGGAAGGGCTCGATCGGCCGGCCAGCGGCCACGAGGCCGAGGAGCGCGACCGCGCGCGAGCCGGCGGGCTCCGACGGCGCGATCCCGCGGCTGCGGTTCCACTCCCGCGACAACGCTCCCTTCTCTTCGAGCCGCTTCAGGTGCTTCTGCACGGTACCGAAGGAGGAGAGGCCGAACCGCTCGCGAATCTCGCGCTGCGTGGGGGAGATGCCCTGTTCCCGCCGATAGGACCGGATGAAATCCAGGATTTCCTTCTGCCGCTTCGTGAGATTCATGCTCCGCCTAATGAAATTCGGAAATCACTCGTCTTATCGAAATTAAATTAGGCCGACGGAGCCATCGCGGTCGTTCCATGGCCTGGGGAACGACCCGTCGGCCTGACGGCTCACCATAGGCGTAAATGAGGCGCAAGTCAAGCGGGGGTCCCGGGCAACTCGATGGGGATTGTCGCGTCGCACACCGGGCAGACGACGAACCAGTCCTTCGAGTCGGGAGCGAAGGTCGCCAGGTGCGATCGATCGACCTCCGTCCGCTTCGCTCCGGGGGGCCAGGCGCCCACCGGAAAATCGAACCGATGAATGAACTCGCGCGTCGCGGGGTCGATCTCCCCCGTCACGCGCGTTCCGCATCGCCTCGGGCACTCGGCCGCGATTTTCGTCTGCATGTGCGATCGGTTCGATTCCACGTCAGGCCCGACGGAGCGCGACTCTACACCCGGTCGCGCTCATGGTTCGGATGCATCAGTTCTGGCGCGAGGCCTCGGGGAGATGCTTGATCCGATGAAGGAGGCTGCCGTGAGCACCCTGCGACGCATTCTCTTCGCGACCGATTTTTCGCCGGCTTCTCGACGGGCATTCGAGGAGGCGATCTCGCTCTCCCGCCAGAACGACGCGGAGCTCGTGCTCGCCCACGTGTATCGAACACCGGGCACCTTGCCCGCCGAAATGGCGCTCACACCCGACACCGTCGAGCAAGTCGACGCGAAGCTGTCCGAGGCCGCGGGCAAGCGTCTGTGCGCACTGCTCGAGGAGGCAGAGCAGGCCCGGGTCCATGGACGGATTCTGCTGCTCTCCGGGGCGCCCGACGAGGCGATCGTCGAGGCCGCCCGAAAGACCGGGGCCGACATGCTCATCCTCGGCACACACGGCCGGACGGGCGCCGCGCGGCTCTTGCTCGGCAGCGTCGCGTCAAAGGTGATCGCCGCGGCAACCTGTCCGGTGCTGACGGTTCGCGCGGCGTAGGACAGCTTCCGGAGGCCACCTTGCACCGCTTCGGCATCCTCTTTCAGGTGGCGATGACCGCCATCGGGCGCAACAAGATGCGCTCCGCGCTCACGGCGCTCGGCATCATCATCGGTGTGGCCTGCGTCCTCACGATGATCGGCGTCGGCCAGGGCTCCCGGGACGCGATCGCGTCTCAGATCTCTTCCCTCGGAACCAACTTCCTCCTCGTCATGCCGGGTGCCGCGACACAGTCGGGCGCACGCATCTTCACGGGACAGCCGACGCTGACCGAAGAGGACGTCTCGGCCGTCGCCGCGGAGTGCCCGTCCGTGGCGTACGTCTCCCCATTCTCGATGACGGGCGCGCAGGTCGTCGTCGGCGACCAGAACTGGGGCACGAGAATCCAGGGTGTCGGCGCGGACTGGGCGTGCGTCCGCTCCTGGAACGCGGCCCGGGGAGACTACTTCGGCGAAGCGGAGGTCCGATCGGCGGCGCGCGTCTGCCTGCTCGGCGCGACAGTCGCAAACGCCCTGTTCGACGGCGACCCCGTCGGCGAGACCGTTCGAATCAAGAACATTCCCTTTCGCGTCGTCGGCGTGCTCGAGACGAAAGGCGCGAGCCTGACCGGACAGGACCAGGACGACACGGTGATCGCTCCTTACACGACCGTGATGCGCGTGCTCAAGGGCGCGACTAAGGTCGACGCCTTCCTCGCATCGGCCGCGTCCCCGGACGCGGTCGAACCTGCCCAGGCGGAGATCGAGGCGCTGTTGCGCCAGCGGCACCGGATCCGCCCGGGAGCGGACTCGGACTTCATCATCCGATCGCAGCAGGAGATCTCGCGGGCGGCCGACCAGACGTCGGGAACGCTCTCGCTGCTCCTCGCCACGGCGGCATCCATCTCTCTCGTCGTCGGCGGCATCGGAATCATGAACATCATGCTCGTCTCGGTGCACGAGCGGACGCGGGAGATCGGCCTGCGGAGGGCTCTCGGCGCACGCCGGCGCGACATCCTCACCCAGTTTCTGGTCGAAGCGTTGACGCTCTCGGTCGCCGGCGGACTCCTCGGGGTCCTCGTCGGAATTGCCGCGTCCCGGTTCGTCGCCTGGAAGGAGCAATGGCCGATCGGGGTCTCGCCCGCCGCCGTCGCCGTGGCGTTCGGGTTCGCGGCGAGCGTCGGCATCGTCTTCGGCTTCTTTCCGGCTCGCCAGGCCTCGCGTCTCAAGCCGATCGAGGCCCTGCGCGCGGAATGACTCGGCGGGGGCACGGGACATAATCCCGCAGGAGGTCGCCGATGAAACTGAACGTCCGCGCCTTTTCAATCGCCTGCGCGTCGGTGTGGGGGGTCGGAGTGTTTCTCATTCCGTGGTGGGGAATTCTCTGGGATGGCCGCAGCGGAGCCGTTCCCCTCCTCGGCCTGCTCTACCGCGGCTTCACGTTCAGTCCCGCCGGCAGTGTCATCGGATTGCTCTGGGCTTTTCCGGACGGTCTCGTCGTCGGCGCGCTGTTCGCCTGGCTCTACAACCGCCTTTCGGGAACGACGGTGCGCGGAGCCTAGGCGCCTCGTGCTCGAAGTGCACGCCGCCCTTCCGCCGAGCGGACTGATCCGTTTCGCCGTCGCCAGCGTCTGGCTCTACGAAGGGCTCTGGTGCAAGATCCTGGGACGGGAGCCGAACCAGCTCCGCATCGTGGAATCCGTGCCGTTGGTCGGTCCTCGAGTCGGAACGGTTTTCCTGAAAAGTCTCGGAGTCGCCGAGACCGTGTTGGCCCTCTGGGCGCTGAGCGGAATCCAGCCCGTTCCCTGCGCCGCGATCCAGACCGTCCTCCTCGTCCTGCTCAACGCGAATGGAGTGCTCTGGGCGCGGAGGCTGATCCACGACCCGGGAGGGATGCTCGTCAAGAACTTCGCCTTCCTCGTGCTGGTCTGGGTTTCCGCGGGCCTGCCCCGATGAAGGACGACGTCGGCGAACCCGAGACCGCCTGGAAAGCGGGCCGCTTCGACTCGCGCGGCGGACCCGGCCAGCTGCTCTTCGGCCGCATGTACGAAGATTCCGACATCGAGGCGCGCGCCTTCCGGCCCGGAGGACGCATCTTCTGCATTGCGTCGGCCGGCTGCACCGCCTTCGACCTTTCGGCCCGCCACGGTGTCGTCGCCGTGGACGTCAACCCGGCCCAGATCGCCTACTCGAAGAGTCGGGCATCGGGCGAGCCGCCCACTCGCGGAGCGGCGGAGCGGCTGCTCGACCGCGGCCGAAGGCTGGCGCCGCTCGTGGGATGGCGACGATCCCGGTTGGAGGACTTTCTCGAGCTCGACGATCCCGCGGACCAGTTGACGTTCTGGCGACGCCACCTGGACGGAGCGAGGTTTCGCGCCGCCATGGAAGCGATCCTCTCGAATCTCATTCTCCAGAAGATCTACGCAAAGGCGTTCCTGCGCAATCTTCCCCAGGGACTCGGGAGAGTCATGCGGAGCCGACTTCAACGAGGCTTTGCCCGCCACCCGAATCGGGGGAATTCCTACGTCCGCGCGTTGTTGCTGGGCGAGCTTCCGACGGGATCACCTCCCGCCGCGGCCGAACGGATTCGATTCGTCCACGACGACGCCGCATCGTTCCTCGAACGGCAGCCGCCGTCCGGCTTCGACGGCTTCTCGATCTCGAACGTGCTCGATGGGGCGCGAGACGACTACCGGGCGAGACTGTTTGCGGCGATCGCGCGGGCGGCCGCGCCGGAAGCGGTGGTCGTCTTGCGCAGTTTCGCCGAGCCGCCGGCCCCGTCCCTGACGAACCTCGCCGCCGAAGATCGCGCGATGCTCTGGGGAATCGTCGAGGTCAGACCGGCAGGCTCTCTTTGAAAGGGGCGGCGCTCCCGTTCCGCGACGAGACCTAAAGCCGATCTCCGTCGCCACCGCGATCCGATGCTCTGCCCCGCCCGAGCGGGTCTGGAACGCGCTCGTCTTCTACGAGCAGATCGACCGCCGGCCGCCGTGGCCCTTGCGCCTCCTCCTGCCGGTGCCCGTCCGTGCGGACGGAGCCCGATCGGCCGCGGGCGACGAGACCCGATGCGTCTACGAGCACGGCTATCTCGTCAAGCGCATGTCCCGAGTCTGGCCCCGCGTCGCTGCGAATTCGAGGTGATCGAGCAAGAGCTCGGCATGCCCGGGGAGATCCGTTTGGCGGGAGGCGGCTACACCCTAAACTCGCTTCCGGACGGATCAACGCGAATCGAGCTCGAGACGCGCTACTTCGCTTTCCGACGCCCGAGGGCGCTCTGGAGTCCCATCGAGGCGGCGCTGTGCCACGCGTTTCATCGCCACATTCTCGACGCGATCCGGCGCGGGGCAGGGCCGGCCGGCGCCGCCGCGAGGCCATCGCGCCTTCGGCTTCCGGCGCGCGTCGCGCCGTCATCCGAACGCTGATCCGAGAAGGGGATTTCGAGCCGCTCCGTCGGCATCCCTCTTGGGCGAGCGGGCAGTCGCTATCGCGACGCCCACGCGTGCCGGGGAAGCGTCCCGATCCGAGGGACCTTGTCCAGGTACTTCACGCAATACCAGCAGGGAAAGTGATCGAGCTCGGTGAACTCGTCCCGGGCGACACGCTCCCGCTTGTCGGCCAGGTAGATCGCGACCCGCGTCCGAAAGCGCCGGCACGCCTCCCCGAGGCTGAGATCCCGAAGGTTGCCCACCACATCGGTGCCCGCCGTTCCCCCTTCGTAGCCCGAGAGCTGGCAACAGAGGGTGAGATTCCCGCGATAGTCGAGATTGAATTCTTCGAGCTCCAGCGGGCCGCACGGGAAGAAGGGCGACTCGCTGAAGTACCCCGGGCCCATCGTGACCGGCAGCGGCGCTGTCTTCTGCAAGCGCCAGATCCCCGCTTCCGTCTCGCGGCGCTCTTGCGGGCTGAGATCGAGGCCGGCCGCGGCCGTGTCCGGCGTCGGCATCACATGACCGAAGCGAACCGCCCGGCTTCCCAGCCGCGCGGCCAGCGAGATCATCTCTTCGACCTCACCGCGGTTCCGAGCCGTGAGGACCATGTTGATCGTGAACGGAAGATCCCGCGCGACACAGACCGTCGCCGCGCGCATCACCTGCCGGTAGGAGCCTCTTCCGCGCAACGCGTCGTGCGTTTCCTCGCGGGCGCCGTCCAGGCTGAACGTCGCGCCCTTGAACGCGGCGCGATGCCGAAGGAGCAGGCGGTAGATCCTCGGCAGCGTGGACCCGTTGCTGACGAATCCGAACGTGTACCCCGCTTCGTGCGACGCGGCGCACGACCTCCGCGAAAGCGCTATGCATCGTCGGCTCGCCGCCGGTGAACGAGAGGTGGTCGATGCCGCAGTCTCTTGCCTCCCGCAGCACTTTCTCGAAGAGCTCGAGCGACAGCTCGCCAGTCGCCGCGTGCCGCTCCCCGTAGCAGTGCGCGCAGCGGAGGTTGCAGCGGTTGGTCAGCTCGACGACGAGGCGAGACACGGTACTTTCTCCTTCGGCGGCGGCGAGAAGGCTCGAGAGGAGGCTCGCGTCCTCCCGCAGGTCGATTCCGGCGGAGAGCTCGTAGGCCGCGGTTTGCCGCAGGAGAGCGTTCAGAGTCGCGAGGTGCGGCGCCATCGTCGCTCGGTCGAAGAGCTGCGAGCTGCTCTGGCCGATCAGCCGGCCGAGCGCCTCGGCGCGATCCAGGGGGATCAGGCGGCTGTGTCGCTGGCCCGAAACGCGAGGGAAGAGGAGAACCCGAGGCATGCAGGCGGCGACGCGCCGCGCAGGATAGGCCGTGTCGAGGCCGAGACGCCTACGAAGACCCCCGCTCGAATCCTGCCTCTCTTCCCCGAGCGGCATCTCCGCGTAGTCGTCGAGCTCAGTGTTGACGACGTAGAAATGCCTCCGCAGCGCGAGCGCTTCGACGGCGTCCGGCCGGGCGCGAAGGAGGACCGCGTCGTCGGAGAGATAGCGCCAGCCGCGGCGGACGAGAGCGATCGAGAGCGTCGACTTGCCGCTGCCGGACTGGCCGACGAGGAGCCATCCCGCACCGTCCTCGGCGACGAGACCGGCCGCGTGGAGACCGTAGAGGCCCTTCGCTCGCAGGAGCTTGAGAACCGCGAAAACCCAGAAGTTCTGCTGGAAGAGGAACGGCCTGCGGAAGAACGAAGGTGCGAGGCGGGCCACGCCTCTGCCTTTCTCGGGATCGAGGCGAAGGCTGGACGCGGCGTCCGTCAGGGAGAAACCGCCGTCGCTCTCGAAACCCCGGAAGCCATCACCTCGGAGAACTTCGCGCCCGTTTGGAGGCGGGTCGGATTCATTCTCACCGAGACGAATCGACAGGGAAAGGCTCGACGGTCCGGAAGCGGGCTCGGTTCTCTCCCACGAGAGCTCGCCGAGAATCCGATCCAAATCGACGAGGGACGGCGGCTCCTCGACGCCCTCGACCTCCAGCGTCAGATCATGGAAGGCATAACGGGCCATCGCCGACCTCCCGGATTCGGCGTTCTACTAGGGGCTGAACTCGCCGAAGAAGCCGTTGCGCTTGCGCTTGCCCGTGACCTTCTCGAGGTCCCCGTGCTTCGTCAGCTTCGGCTCGACGAAGGCGAGCTTGGGCTCCTCCCAGGCTTTCCGGTCCGCAGGCCGTGAAGGCGCGCCCGTCTCCCGCTTGCTTCTCTCCGACATTTCTTCGTCTCGCTTCATCGTTCCCTCCTAGGTCAGTTGAGGTTCACCGATTGGTGGAAAGGCGGAGCGGCCGGAGGTCGCCGCAAACACATAGATCGTTCGGAAGTCGCTCGCCGGGTCTTTCTCTCCCAGAGATCTCCCGTCGAGCGAGATCCAGCTGTGGCCATCCAGGTCGCCTCCCTCGCGCCGGATTCCGAAGTGGATTTCGACGGGGTGTCCCATCCGGGACAGGAGAGCGAAGAGAGCGAGAGACTGGCGCAGGCACGTCTTCGGAAACATCGGCGGATAGAAGATGCCGAGCAGACAGACCCGCCGCACGATTTGCGCGACTCGCAGCGGATCGATCCCGCTTCCGGCGATCGGCGGCCGCCCGGGCGAAGCCAGTCGCTCGAGCAATCGCGGCAAGGCTTGACGGTGCAGACGCAGAGGGAGCGAGCCCACCAAGAGACCCACCCGAGCCGCGAGCCAGCACTCCGAAAGCGGCAACCGGAGCTCCTTCCTCGCCTCCGGCGAAGATATCACCGGTCGTTCCGAGCCGAGGGCGTGCTCGGCGAAGCGCACCAGGAATCGAGCTCTGACTTGTGAGCCTCTCGACCCGCGATTCGAGCTACTCGGCTCGGGTGACGCGCCAGGGCCCACAGCCAGGGAACGTAGCGGCGCAGGTGCGCCGCCAAACGAGTGACAGAGAGCGAGTTCGGCCCTGCACCCGCGAGCGGTCGTTTGAAGACTCCCGCTGGGTTCTCGCGGTTTCGATGCCTCCACCGGAGCAGGAGTTGCGCGGCACCCCGTGATGTCCCCTTTCTCCTCGAGAATTCTCTCGCGGGCGAGCTCGAGAATGCGGTCGTCTGGTCCCGAGGCGCCCAGAGCGCGCCAGAACCGGCGCGGGGACGTCGGCTTGAATCAGGTCGGCGGCCAGATGAAGAGGGACGAACGCGTACACCGAAGCGTGGGCCGCGTCGGCGAGCCGCTCGAACCGGGTCCAGTCGAGCCGGCCGCCATGGTGCGGAGATGGTCGCGGCGATGTCGCACAGCGCGATCACTCCCCCGTTGAATCGGTGCCTGCAGAGATGCACGCAGAGGTGCAGAAGGAAGTCCTCGGGGCAGAGCACGAGAGCGTCGGCTCCCGCGATCGACGCGGCCTCGGCCCGCTCGAAGAGCGCCGGGATGTCCCATGCGGCCGGCCGCCCCGGCGGGTCGAGGTTCCAGTGGAGCTCGATCGGAATGTCACTGGCGCCCGGACGCGCGCTGCGAAAGACCCAGTGATGGTGGCGCCCTCGCAAGTCTTCTTTCGTCCGTGGATCGTGCGCGGCCTCGTAGCCGATGCTTCCTAGCCGGCGCTCGGCCTCTTCAAGATCCTCCTCGCGGATCAGCAGGTCGATGTCGGCCATCGGACGAAGTGCGCGTTCGGCGTAGACCGTGTCTGCCAGCGCCGCGCCCTTCAGGACGATGACCGGGATGCGCTCCGCCGAGAGTGCCCCGAGGACCGTTGTGAGCTCCCGGAACAGGACGGCATTGCGGGCGGCCGTCGCGACGTACGCGCTCTTGAGGATCTCCAGGGCCGGCCGCGCGTCGGGCGGCAGCGGGACGCGTCGGAGGGCTGAGTGGACGAGCGGTCCGACCCGATTCTGGCAGGCCAGGTCGGCGGCACGCGGCCAGTCGACCCGCACGCTCGAGGCGTGCGAGGTCAGGCCTTCTCCCTCGCCGCCGATCAACGCGGCGCGCGCCGAGCAAAGCACCAACTTCCATTCCGGCGACAGATTCACCGCTGGAAATTCTCCACCCGGAGCGTGGCGGGCGTGAGGCTATTCCGCCGCCTGCACCAGGTTTTGTTCGGCGAGCTTGCCGACCAGGTCCAGGACGCTCCGGTCTGCCGCCGCGGCATCGACCCGGAATTCGTCCTGCAGCAGTCGGCTGATCTCTCCAAGCGAAAGTCCCTGCTTGAGCCCCTGCCAGATGCGCATGCCCGTGACGATTGAGGCTGTAGTAGCTCTTGCTTTCTAAGTGCAGCAACGCGACCTCGTTGCCGTCGAGCTCCGTATCGACGGCGTCCGGATGCGGGCGCAGCTTCTGGTCGAGCGTGAACGCGGGCCGCGATCTCCTCATGGAATCGGCACTCCCCAGAGATCCACGAAGAAGCGGAACCGGCGGCGATTGTGCAGCCCGACGACGAACTCCGTCGTGAACGACTCGCCTGGCGAAAGAAGCTTGTCCGCGCCCACGTCGGCGGTCAACTTGGCTCCGACGCCGCTCGGGCTCCCGTCAGCGTTCAGAAGAACGTTTCCTTCCGACAGCTCGGTGACCACGAAGAAGGGCGTGTCGATAGGCGTCGAGCTCGTGTTCTTGAACGTCGCCCGGATCGTCATCGTCCCGGCCGGTCCACCGGTGACGGGCCTGCGATTGCGCTCCTGGATCAGTGAGGTCAGCTCGACTCGATCATTCACGACTTCCGGAGCCGCGGCAGCCTCAACGGCGATGCAAGGCGAGAACTCCGAGGTGCTGAGATCGGTCGCGGTCGCGGTGATGTATTGGCCGGGCGCCACAGACTACCGGCAGAGTGACATCGAACGTTGCGTTGCAGGGAGCGTTTCCGTCGAAGCCCTCAGTCGTGACATTCGTCGATCCGAGGAATGTCTTGCCTTCTCCGAATCCCGATGGATCGCAGGTCGGGTTGGCGAAGAACTCGATCCGGTAGGTCGTTGAGTCGCGGCCGTTTAGCACTCCTCGGAGCCTGATGGCCGAGCCAGTTGCGACGGCGGTGTTGAGCACAGGGAAATTCATAGGAGGGTTGCCCGAGAATTCGCAGAAATCGAAGTTGGGCCCGGGCCCGTAGTCGGTGTAAGCGCCCCTCAGATCGATTCCAAGACCTCGATCCGAAGCGGAGCCGTCGTTCGTGTTTTCGAAGATCGAATTGCCGAGAATCGTCGGATCGGTGAAATACTGAGAGTTCGCGCTACTCTCATTGTTCACGATCCCGCCGCCAATCGGATCGCCGGTTCCGTTGAAGGCGATCGTGTTACCGGTAATTACGCTCTTCGGCCCATAAAACCCTTCGAGCCATATGCCTGTGCCTCGATTGCCGAGCGCAAGGGTGCCCGAGACATCGGTCCCAATAAGAGTTCCCGTGGATGTTGCGCCCTGGGAACCCCGAGGGAGACGCCTCTCCCCGCGTTCCCCGATATGACGTTGTCGCTGATCTCCACCCCGCCATGGTGCCTCCGGCTCTCGATTCCAGAGCCCCCGTTGGGGACGGCCTTGTCCCCGTGACGTCCGTGCCAATGAAGTTACCCTCGAATGACCAGGACCGGCAGGCGTCCCTCGGAGACGACACTCCGGCGCCACGATTTCCCGATATCACGATTCCGGCGCGCAGGCGTCGCGCCACCGACGCTGCAGGTCCGGCAGGACCGACGCCGAGACACCAATGTCGTTTGGCAGCGGTTCTGTGCCGGCAACGTACTCCGATGAAGTTACCGGCGATAGAGGTCGTTTCCCCGGGAAGTCCGAGAGCACGCCGGCTCCCCCACAACGATTGATGACGAGACCGCGAACCGTATTCGCGTAGCCGAACAGCACAAGGCATCCTTTTCCGTTGCCGTTGATTTCGATCGTCAAGACCGCGTTGTCGCCGAGGCCCGCACCCGCACCGTTTGTGTTGGGAGCGAGTCGCTTGCGTCGTTGACGAGGATCGTCGTCCCACCTGCCATTCGCGCGGCCGCAAGACCTGCGAGCACGAGCAGGACCGCTGCGAAGTTCTGGACTGGCGTCGTGTGATCATGACTCTGTTCCCCTGGGCTGGATCACGACGTGCCTGACGCGGCTGATCAACCGGGGCACCGAGACCGGCCGCCGCACCAGTCAGAGCGAGCATAATCCCCGGCCACAGTTGCAGCTGATCAAAATGAATCATTTTGAGTGTGACGCTCGAGTAGAGGGCTAGCTTGGCAGGTTGGACTCCACGGATTTCACGAGTACGAAAATCAAGCGCGGAACGGTAGCATCGCTTTTGAACTCACCGATGTTTCGGTTGCGAAAATTTTCGTTGTGATAGTGTTGCTGCACTGATTTTTCGACGGACTGAATCAGAGCTCGCTGCTGGCTCTCGGCAGAAGGCGGGTGCGATGCGAAGCTTCTCTCTACTCCTAAGGACAGATCACGCAGAGATCGTTTCGAGCGCGAGACGTTTCGGCATCTTTGAAAGGGTGAGCTCTGCGCTGGAAACATCTGATCGTGGAATCGGGGGAGTGCATCGAATCGATGTTCAGAGGGCCTCTGGGCGCTCGCTCTATCATCGCTGTTTCGTGATAGCACCTCTTTGCGCCTCCGGCGAGTTCTCGACTCCGTAGCCGTACGTTGCTTGATCAACGCTATCACTACGGTTAACGGCAACGGGGAAGCTGATACGATTGTTTTTGCGGTGGGCACTACGTTTTGATTGCGGTGAACAACGAGATTGACGGTTCGAACGGTTTCTCGTTGATCACTGGTTTTTTTACGATTTAGGGAGCGTGCGCTTTCAGCGTTTTTTGGAGGGAGCTAGATCGCGCAACGATGCGTTTCGCATCGTTTACGTTGCGGTGATTGGAGATTTCACTTTCGATTCGCTGATTGTAAGGCATGGAGTTGTGAGCTTCGGTGTTTCATTTTCGAGTTTTGACGAGGGTTGTGGGTCTTAAGCAGCGGTAAGGTTACGATCTCTAAATGTGTGATTACAGACAATGACGCGGAAACTGGGCGGGGTGGGTGCATTAGCAACTATGGCGAGCTCGCTATCATCGATAGCACCGTATCTGACAATAGTGCTGATATCGGTTGCTGCACCGATAGCGCGGGCGGGATCTTCTCGAATGGCTCGTTGAGGATCTCGGGTAGTTGGTTCACAGGCAACTACGACGACGGTGGCGCTACGGTGGCTTTACAGCGAAGGCGACACGGTTATCGATTCGAGCACGATCGCTGGCAACTACGCGGTTTTGGGACGGTGTGCATCGCGGTAGGCGGCACGATCACGAATAGCGAGATTTCAGGAAATAGCGTTTTCATGGGTGTTGGAGGGATCTAGTTTGGCGGGACAATCGTGAACACTAGCATGGTTCACAACGGTGTTTTTCAACAAGGGGTTGGCGGTATCGCGATTAGCGCGGCTTTGATCGATTGCACGATTGCTAACAACTCCGTTGGTGATTTGTTTGACTTCTCCGACTCGGTTGGTGTGCTCGTTGGCGGCAGCTTGAAGAACACCATCGTTGCTCGCATCAAGGTTGCGACTGCGGCGACGCTACTTCTCTTGGAGGCAACTTGCTGGGAGATTCGTTCGGCTGCACGATCACGCTTCTCTCGAGCGATCTTACGGGCGATGCGGGACTGTGTTCTTCGGGATGACGGGACACCGGGCAATGGACACATCTCGCTGCTCGCGACGAGTTAGGCGGTGGATGCAGCAGACCGTTGCACGGATATGACAGTTGAGTGCGGATAGCGATGGAAATGGGATTGTTATCTGCGACATGGGACTGTGGAATTCATCTCTGCGACGGTTGTGAATCGGTTGGTGCCTGCTTTCGCTCACCAGACGCGAAGCACGCGCTCGTGACGGCGGATGCTGGGACGATGACAGTCGGGCGACGTTCGAAGACCGCTCGACGCTTATCGACGCGCTTTCTTCGTGGTCACTGATCTGTTGAAGGAAACTTCTTCTCAACGCTGACGGGAGCCGGGCGCTGGGCGCGAAATTGACTGCGATGTGGGTACGGAAAGCTTCTTTCTCCGGCGATCGTTCAACGGAGTTCTCGTGGGCTGCCATCGCTGCGGTTTCGGTTCTTCGTGGATGTAGGGGCGCTCGTATTCAATCGCTGCGGCGCGAGATCCGAGGACCAGCAGGGAGATGTACGACTGGTGAGAGTCGCTTCGTCTTTCTCGCGCTTGGGCGCGTTGCCGACCGCTAAGCAAAAAAGGAGCTGTTTGCACTTGGAGCGCAGCCCCGCAGAGCTCTCCCCTGCGCACTTTGGCCTCCTCGGCGCACCGACGCTCGACACTCCGCGATGATTCGTGGACCGCATCCTCCGAGCAAAGAACGATCGAGGTTGGCTAATCGGTTGTCGACGGCGTCCGGATGCGGGCGCAGCTTCTGGTTGAGCGAGAAGGCGGGGCGCGACTCCGTCATGGAATCGCTACTCTCCAGAGATCGACGAAGAAGCGAAACTGGCGGCGATTGTGCAGCTCGACGACGAACTTCGTCGTGAACGACTCGCCCGGCGAAAGGAGCTTGTCCGCGCCGACGTCGGCCGTCAACTTGACTCCGCCCCCGCTCGGGCTCCCGTCGCATTCAGAAGGAGGTTTTTTTCCGACAACTCGGTGACCACGAAGAAAGGCGTGTCGATGGGCGTCGAGCTCGTATTCTGAACGTTGCTCGGACCGTCATCGTCCCGGCGGTTCGCCGGCCACGGCGCATGGCTTCGCGTCTGAGTGAGCGAAACCAACGTCGCCAACTGATTCACGACTTGAGCGGGTCGGCGGCCTGAACCGGGATGCAGGCTGAGAACTCTGACGTGCTCTGCAGGCTCGACGTCGCGGTGATGGACTGGCTGACCTCGACCGCAACCGGAAGCGTGACGTCGAACTCGCCGAGACAAGTATCGTCTACGTCCACTCGCGTGGAACCGAGAAACGTCTTTCCTTCTCGCATCCTGAGGTGATCGCAGGCTGGACTGGCGAAGAACTCGATCCGAAAGCTCTCTTTGTTGATGCTGTCGAGAACGCCTCGGATCCTGATGGACGAGCCGCTTGCGACGGCGTCGGTGAGGACAGGAAAGTTGAGAGACGGTTTGCGGCATCTCAGAGTCGGAATTACAGGGGGTATTCGGATCGGGCCCCGGGGCCGACAGCTCGATTCCGAGACCTCGTTCGGCAGCGAGCCGTTGCTCGTGTTGTCGAATATCGAGTTGCCGTGATTTCGGGATCGCTCACGATCGGGAAATGCGAAGGGGAACCGGCGACGATCCCTCCGCCGATGGATCACCGATTCCGTTGAAAGCGATCGTGTTGCCCCGGATCACGCTGCGAGCATCGGCGGCGTTGATGCTGACACCGGTGGATCGGTTGCCGAAAGGAAGGACCCGGAGAGATCGGTGCAGATCAGGTTCTCCAGAATGCCTCCAGCTGCTCCCTCGACGTTGATGCCCTTCCCGCTGTTTCCGGACACGAGATTGTCGTACATATTCGTGTAGTAGGCTTCGACGTCGAAGATCGCCTCGCTTACGTCGACGTCGATCCCCGATCCGCCATTGGATACGGCGGTCGCCCCTGTCGCGTCCGTGCCGATGAAGTTACCCTGGATGACCAGACCCTGGAAGACCGATCAGCCGGATCGGCTGGTCACCAGGATCCCTGCCCCCCGATTTCCCGACACGACCTTACTCCGCGGCGTCGTCCCCACTCACGGTTTCGATAATTATGCCGAGGGCGCCGATGTGGATGCCCGTTTCTTGGGCAACGGCCCTGACCCGGCGGTTTTACCCGATGAAGTTGCCGCGGATGAAATCCGGGCCGGAGCACTCCTCGTTGGTAGAAGACGCGAAGATGGTACTGCCGCACAGCGATTGACGACGAGACCGCGGACGGTGTTGGCTTCTCCTCTGACTCCAGGCATACTGACCGTTACCGTTGATCTCGATCGTGAGCACTGCGTTGTCGCCGAGACCGTACCGTTTGTGTTCGCGCTCGAGCCGGCCTGCGTGTAGCCGTCGATCGTCAGCTCCTCGGTAACCGGCGGGAGATCTGATCGAGCTGATCGTGTGAACGCCGTTGCCGGCGATGTCGAAGTGGATCTCATCGCTCCGGCGTTGGCGTTCGCGAACGTGATCGCTCGCGTAGCGTCATGTCCCTGTCCCGAGCGCTGCGCAGTCGGACTGGGAGCGATCGCTTGCGTCATTGACGACGATCGTCGCCGCGCCTGCTATTCGTGCGGTTGCTAACCTGAGAGCGCGAGCAAGACCGCTGCTGAAGTTCTGGACAGGCGTTGTGTGCCATAACCCTCTCGGCTGGACCACGACGTGCCTCAGGCTGATCAACCCGAGGACGACCGCTCGCACCAGTCGGAGTGAGCATGAGTGCGAGCCGCTACTGCGGATGATCAAAACGGATCATTTTGGGCGTGATTGCGAGAGGGGTTGCGTTGCTGGAGAGATTGGTCGGGGCGAGAGGATTTGAACTCGACCACTCGGTCCCGAAGCGATTCCGCGACCACCTCAGGGACTCTGTTACCGAATTGTCGTACCGTAGTCCTATCTCGGGTTTCGTCGGTTCTCGTGGGTTTGGGCCCACTTTTGGCCACCGGTTTTCCGTGAGCGCTTGCCGTTCTCGCGGCTTTAGGGACCGCGGTCGGCACGATAGCGTTCGCGAGGTACTTCGCCATGGCACCGCGAATACCTCAGGCCGGCTACTGTGGTGGCTCGCCACCGCTCCGGAGACGATCCCCTTCGTCCAGAGGAGTGCCGTGCTTGCGACGTCTGCCGGGTGATGTCGATGAGGTTCTTGTGCTCCGGCGGACGTCCGGTAGGCGAGTCAGTGACCGACAATGGGTCCGTGTATCCCGGGAATCGCGGTCCTCCGCTCGGTGCGACGAGCGCTTTGGTCATCAGCGCCGCCTGTTCTCACCAACCACCACGTCGGCATGTCGGGGAGCAGCTCAGCGTCACTGCTGCGCCGCGAGGTAGTGCCGTGTTTGCAGACGGTTCCGTCGGGGGTGTTGCAGACAGCGAGACGCTCCCCGAACGCGGTGTTGGGGCGGCCGTCGGCCACTCCGCCAGGGGCATTGCCTCGCTTCCGCCATCGCTCGGGCGAGTAGTTCGCCACTCGGCCTCGGGTCACCAGTTCATCCTAGCAGGTTGGTTCGCGGAGCTGGCCGTGACGCCTGCTCGAAGATTCTTTCCACGGCACCGTGGTAGTACTCCCGACGCCGTAGTCGGCCATCCAGGGTTTGTAGTTTCGAAGAGAGTTGGGGTTTACGTTCAGCAGATCGTTGAGCGTTCCCGGAGGTAGGGATGGAGCCGCCGTCGAGAGCTCGGCGCCGGAGCCAAAGACAGTCCCTCCCGCGGGTCCCCCTCCGACGAGGCGGGGCCTCCCTCCGTTAGCCATCCCTCGACGGTCACGCTCGTCCCTCCCTCTGACGGGCCCGAGGTTGGAGAGATCGAGAGATTACCCACGGGCGCCGGGAACATTAGCGCAGGCCAGCACTCCGACGTGCTCTCGTTGGTCGCGGTCGCCGTCACGTGCTGGCCTCTCGATGCCGACACCGGCAGGGTGACATCGACGCCCCGATGCAGGTTCATTGGTTGTCACGTTCGCGACCCAAGAAACGTCTTGCCTTCTCCGTACCCTGATGGATCGCAGGTCGGTCTGTCGAAGATCTCAATTCGGAACTTGTCGGAGCCTGTCGAGCGCCTCGGTCCTGATCGCCGAGCCGCTTGCGAGCGCGTCCGTCAGACGGGAACTTCTGCGGCCGCTCGCCAGGCCACACCTCGCGGTTCGAGGCGTGTCATTGGGGGTCGGCTGGGGTCCGTCATTTCGAGCCAGACCTCGATCTGGCAACGAGCCATCGCTCGTGTTGTCGAAGATCGATTACGGAGAATCGCTGGACTCGCTCTCAGTCAAGTGAACGGAAGGCTAGCCGGCGCTAATTCCTCCACCGTTCGGATCACCGACTCCGTTGAACGCGATCGATGTTACCGGATGATCACGCTAGCTGGAAAGGTCGGCGTCGATGCGAGATGCCCGGTGGAAGCGATTGCCCAGGGGAAGGACACCCGGAGACGTCGGTGCCGATGCGGTTTCCATGGATCGACTCCCACCGCGTTGCGGAGCTGTCTATGCCCGTTCCCGTTGTTTCCGGGACCGAGATTGACGCCCGAATCTCCGCACCGGCGCCTAGGAACAGACTCCCCTCGACGCCGATTCCCGAGCCGCCACTTGGGTACGGCCATGCGTCCCAGTCGGGTCGGTGCCGATGAAGTTGCCAGGATGAGCAGACAGCCGGAATCCGTCACCGGCTATCTCGGGTATTCCTGCCCCCCGATTTCCTGAAACGACGTTCCGGTCGCGCAGGCGTCGTGCCCCCGATCAGGATCTGGATATCTCAGGCCGAGGAACTGACGAGGATGCCAGCGTCGTTGGGCGACGGTATGCCCCGGAGGCATCCGAGCCGATGAAGTTGCCGGCGACGACACTCGGGGTAAGCGCCTCATCGTTTGTAGACAACACAAAGAAGCCGCTGCCGCCGCAGCGGTTGATCACGAGACCGCGAACGGTATTCGCACCGCCATCAAAGCCAGGCATCCTTTCCCGTTACCGTTGATCTCGATCTGAAGAACGGCGTTGTCGCCCAGTCCCGGACCGTTCGAGTTGGGGCTCGAGCCGGACTGCGTGTAGCCGTCGATGGTCAGGTCCTCGGCAATCGCCGGAAGGTCCGAGTCAAGTGTGATGGTGTGGACGCCCGAGCCGAGGATTGCGAAGTGGATTTCGTCCGGCCCGCTGTTAACGTTCGCGAACGTGATCGCGTCGCGCAAGGTGCAGGTCCCCGTGCCCGACGCCGCGCAGCCGACACTGTGGAGCGCGTCGGTTGCGTCATTGACGACGATCGTCGCCGCGCCGGCTATTCGTGCGGTCGCCAAGCCTGCGAGCACGAGCAAGATCCCTGCGGAAGCTCTGGATAGGCGTTGTGTAGCCATAACCCTCTCCTGTGCCTGGACCACGACGCGCCTGACGCGGCTGATCAAACCGAGAAGTACCGGGACCGGCCGCCGCACCAGTCAGAGGGAGCATTGGTCCTCGGCCGCTACTCCGGCTGATCAAAACGGATCATTTTGGAGTGCGATCCCGAGAGGAGGCTGCGTTGGCCGGAGAAACTTGGTCGGGGCGAGAGGATTTGAACCTCCGACCACTCGGTCCCGAACCGAGTGCGCTACCAGGCTGCGCTACGCCCCGGGGGTTGTGGGTTATACGCGATTTGCGTCCGGAGTGCAAAGGGGCGCGGGGAACCGGCGCTCACTGGATCTTCGCGGCGAGCTGCCCTCCGGAGAAGTCGAGCCTCAGGATGCGGGTCTCGCCCGCACCGAGCTGCGCCGTCGTCGACGTGAAGACCGCGGCGTTGAGCCCCTTGCCCGAGAGCCAGACCTTGACCTCGGCCGGTCCGGGCTTCACGGTGATCTTCTCCTCGACGGTTCCGGTTCCGTCCACGCGCTTGAAGAAACCCGCCTTCTTGGAGAAGTCGAACGACTTCTGGATCGCGCGCTCGCCGTTGACGTACACGATCAAGTTTCCGTCGTTGATCGGCGACTCGAAGTGGAGCGTCAGGGTCGCCGGACCCGTCGCCACGGGGCCCTGGACGGCGGGCGTCGGAACGACCTTCTCCGCCGCCTTCGACGCGGGCGCCGCGGCGGCCGGGGCCGGCTTGCGCGCGCTCGCGAGCTTCTTCTCTTCCTTCCTCTTTCGCGCCGCGTCGGCATCGGCGGCCTTCGTCTGCGCGATCTTCTCGGACGCCTGATCCTTCAGCTGCTGCGCTTCGACCTTCCCGCCGTCGAGCGCGAGCGTCTCGTCGGCGCGCTGGACGGCCTCCTCGTAGTTGCCGGCCGTCATCGCGGCGCGCGCGGCCTCGAGGCTCTTCTCCGCCTCCTCGCTCTTGCGCGCTTCCTCGGCGCGGCCGGCGAGCGCGTTCTCGGCCATCTGCGCGTACTGGCGCGCCTGCTGATTGCCGGGGCTGCGGGCGAGGACCTGACGCAGCATTGCCAGACTCTGCTCGTACTTGCCGGCCGAGAAGAGCTTCTTGCCCTCCTCGAGCGCGTGCTTGCGGTCGAGAGCCTCCTTTTCGACCGCCGGATCCATCGGAGCCGTGGGTCGCGAGACGATCGCCGCCCGTGCCACGATCGCGCCGGCCACGACGATCACGAAAAACGCCGCCGCAATGGCGAGTCCCCAGAAGTAAGGCTTGTTGACCTCGGCTTCCAGGAGCGGCTTCCACGACGCCGGCACGTATCGCAGAAGACTCGCGACGGCCCGGGGAGGCGCCGTCGGAAGCGGCTGGGTCGGCGGCAGGGATCCAGCCCCGGGCGCCGACTCGGGCGGCGGGGCGGCGTCGCTCGCGGCGACGGCAGCGGCTCCCTCGACGGGGGACGGGCCAGCCGGCAGCGCGTCTTCCGCCGGCGGCGGAAGGATTCGTGACGATCGGAATCGCGCGCGTCTGCGCGTCGGAAGGCCGTTCGAGAGATTGCTCTGCCCGCATCCGGGGCGAGGCGTCGGCCGGCGGCGTGGCGCGTCCGGGAATTGAGCCGGCAAAACGCGGACCCGAGCCCGCGCCGCTGTCTTCCGTCCAATCGCCGTGATCGCTGTCGGTTCCGGGCGCGGCCGCGCCCGCGTCCGTGGCGGCTTTCCCGAGGTTTTCGAGACGCAGCGTCGGCATGTTCTCGGCGGCCGACACCATCGAGCCGAGATCCCGCAGAGCCCGCTGCTCCTCGAGGCGCGCCTTCAGCTGATGGAGGGCGAGCGCGAGATCCTTCCCGCGCTGGTAGCGGTTCCAGGGATCCTTCGCCATCGCGCGCGCCACGATCGCGTTGAAGTCGGGCGGCACCTCGGGCGAAAGATCGGCCGGCGGCGTGAACTCCTCGTGCACGATCTTGTACGAAATCGCCGTGAGGTTCTCGCCCTGAAACGGTTTGCGGTTCGTCAGGAGCTCGTAGAGCACGACGCCGAGCGAGAAGATGTCGCTCCGTCCGTCCACCGCGCGCGCCGGAGACCTGCTCGGGCGACATGTAGTTCGGCGTGCCGAGAAACTGTCCGGTCGTCGTCAGGTTCGAGGACGCGATCTTCGCGATCCCGAAGTCCATGATCTTGACCTTGTTGTCGAGTCGTGATGATGATGTTCGCGGGCTTGATGTCGCGGTGGATGATGCCCTTGCGGTGGGCGTAATCGATCGCCTCCGCGACCTGCGCGATGAGGTCGGCGATCTGCTCGTAGGCGAACTTCGTCTTCTCGGCGAGCAGCGACTTCAGGTTCCTCCCCTCGATGTACTCCATGGCGATGAAGGAGGTCTGCGTGTCGGGGTCCTCGCCGATGTCGTGGATCGTGACGATGTTCGGGTGGGACAGGATGCCGGCGGTCTGCGCCTCGCGGATGAACCGCTCCCGGAACTCCCGCGACTCGGAGTCGTCTTCGCCGAAGCTCGACGTCCGGATCGTCTTGATCGCGACCATCCGGCCGATGACGGGGTCCTTGGCGAGGTAGACGATGCCCATCGCCCCCTTGCCGAGCTCGTTCAAGACCTCGTAGCGGCCGAGCTTGCTCAGCCTGGGACCGGCGACTCCTTTATCCGGCATCGACGGTAGGTGCGCCCTTCTCTCTCGAGACGGAAATCCCCCTCCCGAACCCGAGTGGCTGGGAAGGGACGGCGCCAAATTTTAGCCCCCCCTCGCCGGGGGGTCAATCGGAAGAGGGTCCGCGGCCCGATGCGCTCGAGCCGCGGCCCCGGATCCGGTCGATCCATCGCGGCGCGACCCAGCCGAGCAGCGCCCCCGCGAACGTGAGCAGGACGACGGCGAGCCCGAAGGCGAGGCCGATCGCGAGACAGGAGAGGACGGTCATGGCCGGGTCGATTCGCTCCCGGTGAATATAATCCGGCCCCATGAAAATCCTCTCGGCTTCGGAGCTCCGCAACGTCGCCGTGGTGGGCCACAACACGGTCGGAAAGACCACCCTCGTCGCCTCCCTCCTCTTCGCCTCGGGCGCCACGACGCGCCCCGGCCGGATCGAAGAAGGCACCTGCCCGACGGACTTCGACGGCGAGGAGATCGAACGGAAGATCTCGATCAACCTGGCCTGCGCCCACGTCGTCCACCGCGACGTCCGCATCAACCTGCTGGACGCGCCGGGTTACGGGATCTTCTCCCCCGAAGCGCGCGCCGCCGTGGCCGCCGCCGATGCGGCTCTGATCGTTCTGGACGCCGTCTCGGGAGTCGAGGTTCAGACCGAAAAGGCCTGGAAGTTCGCCGAGGAGTTCGGCCGGCCGGTGCTCTTCGTCATCAACCGGATGGACCGGGAGCGCGCGTCATTCGAGCGCGCGATGGACTCGCTCCACAAGAAGTTCGGGCGCGGCGTCGTCTCGCTCCAGATCCCGATCGGCGAGGAGCGCGGCTTCCGCGGCACCGTCGATCTCGTGCGCATGGAGGCCCACCTGCACGAGAACGGAAAGCGCGTCGACGGACCGATCCCAGAAGCGCTCGCGGCGAGGGCCAAGGAAGAGCACGAGGGCCTCGTCGAGATGGTCGCGGAGGGCGAGGACGCGCTTGATGGAAAAGTTCTTTGCGCAGGGCACGCTCGAACCGGCGCGACCTGCGTGCCGGGCCTGAAAGAAGAGATCGCGGCGCGGAAGATTTTTCCGGTGCTCTGCGCCTCGTCGGCGCTCGGCATCGGCGTGGTCCGCATCATGGATGCCTGCGTCGCGCTGCTCCCGAGCCCCGAAGGCCGCATCGCCGAGGGCACCGGCAAGGACGGCAAGCCCGTGCGCGTCTTCTGCAACGAGAAGGACCCGGCCGTGGCGCAGGTCTTCAAGACGGTCTCGGACCCCTTCGCCGGCCGCATCTCCTACCTGCGCGTCTTCGCGGGCCACTTTCAGTCCGACGGCAGCTACTGGAATGCCTCGCGTGGGATCGGCCGAGCGGTTCTCGGGACTGTTCCTGCCGCAGGGCAAGGAGCACGTCAACGTGTCCGAGGCGCGCGCGGGCGACATCGTCGCGGTCGCGAAGCTCAAGGAGACGACGACGGGCGACACGCTGACGACGAAGGACCATCCGGTCGTGCTGCCGAAGCTCGTCGTGCCGGAGGCTTCGATCGCGTACGCCATCGAGCCCAAGTCGAAGGGCGACGAGGACAAGATCTCCGTCGCGCTCCACAAGCTGATCGACGAGGACCCTTCCCTCCACTTCCAGCGCGACGAGGAGACGAAAGAGTTCCACCTCGCCGGCATCCTCGCAGCTCCACGTCGAGATCGCCGTCGCGCGCCTCAAGAAGCGCTACGGCGTCGAGGTCATCCTCCATCCGCCCAAGGTTCCCTATCGCGAGACGATCAAGGGCAAGGCGGAGGCGCATGGCCGGCACAAGAAGCAGACCGGCGGCCACGGACAGTTCGCCGACTGCCGGATCCGCGTCGAGCCGCTGCCGCGCGGAGCGGACTTCGAGTTCGTGGACGACATCTACGGCGGCTCGATCCCGCGCAACTTCATCCCGGCCGTCGAGAAGGGCATCCAGGAGGCGCGCCGGAAGGGATTCCTCGCCGGCTATCCCGATGGTGGACTTCCGCGTCACCCTCTACGACGGCCAGTACCACGACGTGGACTCGTCGGAGCTCGCGTTCAAGATCGCGGGCGCGCTCGCCTACAAGGAGGCGATGGAGAAGGCGCGGCCCACGCTTCTCGAGCCGATCATGAACGTCGAGGTCTCGGCGCCGAACGAGTACGTCGGCGACCTCATGGGCGATCTCTCCTCGCGGCGCGGGCAGGTCCAGGGAATGGACACGGCCTCGGAGGACACGATCATCCGCGCGCAGGTCCCGATGGCGGAAATGCTGACCTACGGCGCGCAGCTGCGCTCGATCACCCAGGGCCGCGGGTCATTCCACCTGGAGTTCTCGCACTACGCCGAGGTCCCGCATGCGAGCCAGGAAAAGGTGATCGCGCAGTCGAAGGCGCAGCATCCGACGACGGAGAGCGCGAGCCATTGAGCCGCAAGGACTAGGGACTAGAGACTAAGGACTGATTCCGAGACTTGCAGCGAAATCAGTACCTAGTCCTTGGTCCTTAGTCTGTCGTTAACGCAGCGTCCTCCATCTCCGCCCCTCCCGCTCGAGGAACCGGTCCGCCGCGTCGGGGCCGAGGGTGCCCGCCGCGTAGTTCGGGAAGTCCGCCGGCGCCTTCGTCTCCCACGCGTCGAGCAGCGGCGTGATGACGCGCCAGGCGTGCTCGACCTCGTCGCCGCGCGTGAAGAGCGTCTGGTCGCCGTGGGTCACGTCGAGGAGGAGCCGCTCGTACCCGCCCTGGATCGGGGCGCCGAGCTGCGAGTAGGAGAAATCCATCGTCACCGACTCGACTTGCAGCCGCGTGCCGGGAATCTTCGCCTCGAACTTCAGCGAGATCCCTTCGTCCGGCTGGATCCGCATGCGGAGGACGTTGGGCGCGAGCGCGCCGGCGTCCGTGCCGAAGAGCGCATGCGGCACCCGTTTGAACTCGATGTCGATCTCGGAGACGCGGTGCTCCATGCGCTTGCCCGACCGGATGTAGAAGGGCACGCCCGCCCAGCGCCAGTTGTCGATCGCGAACTTTACCGCCGCCCACGTCGCGGTCGGCGAATCGGGCGCGACCTGCGGTTCCTGGCGATACCCGGGGACGGCCTTTCCGCCCACGACCCCGGGCCCGTACTGCCCCCGCACGGCCCATTCGTCGATCGCCTCTGTCGGGAGAGGCCGGATCGACTGGAGCACCTTCACCTTTTCGGCGCGCACCGCGTCGGCCTCGAACGCCGCCGGCGGCTCCATTGCCGTGAGGCAGAGGAGCTGCAGGAGGTGGTTCTGGAACATGTCGCGGACGACGCCGGCGTGCTCGTAGTAGCCGGCGCGGTGCTCGACGCCGAGCGACTCGGCCACGGTGATCTGGACGTTGTCGATGTAGCGGCGGTTCCAGAGGGGCTCGAAGATGCCGTTGGCGAAGCGCAGGACGAAGATGTTCTGGACGGTCTCCTTGCCCAGGTAGTGATCGATCCGGTAGATCTGGCGCTCCTCGAACACCGCGCGAAGGTCGGCGTTCAGCTTCGCCCCCGACGCCAGGTCGTGGCCGAACGGCTTCTCGACCACGACGCGCGACCAGCCGCCCGCCGGCCGCGCCAGCCCCCGCTCGCCGAGGCGGGCGACGATGACGGGATCGGTCTCCGGCGGAGTCGCCAGATAGAAGATGCGGTTCTTCGGGCGCCCCGGCCGGCCCTCGATCTGCGCGAGCGCGGTCTCGAGGCGGACGTAGAGCTCCGGGTCGGTGAAGTCGCCCGCCAGGTAGCGCACGACCGACGGCAGGTCCCCCGGCCTCCCCTGGATCGCCGGCGTGTGCTCCCTGGCGCCGCCCGCGAGATAGGACCGAAACTCCTGGTCCGTGTAGGGCGAACGCGCGATCCCGATGATCGCGAAATCCGGCGAGATGGCGCCGTCGCGGGAAAGATGCGCGATCGCGGGAGCGAGGAGCCGCCGCGTCAGGTCCCCCGACGCGCCGAAGATGACGAGCGTGCACGGCGGCCGCAAGGCGTCCTCGGCGTCTGCCGGCGTCTGCACGCGCGGCTCCGCCTCGAGAAGGGCCGCGTCCGCCGCACTCATCGAGCGCGCGAGCGCGCCCGCGACGCCGGACGGCGTCTCACGCGACCCTCACCGCCTTCTCCTTCTCGGAAACGGCCTTCAGGAGCGCGTCGAAGGAGTCGGCGAATTTCTTGACTCCTTCGTCTTCGAGCTCCCGGAAGATCACCGCGGTGTCGATGCCGAGCTTCGAGAGCTGCCGAAGACGGCGCGGGCGCCCGGCAAGGTCGTCGCGGATGCGCACTTGCGGGTCGCCGTGGTCGCGGTACGCCTCGAACGTCTCCGGCGGCATCGTGTCGACGCTGTCGGGCGCGACGAGCGCCTCGACGTAGTAGAGGTCGGGAAGCGACGGGTCCTTGGTCGAGGTGGAGGCCCAGAGCGGCCGCTGCACGGCGACGCCCTTGCCTTTGAGCGCCTGCGAAGCGCGGCGCCGCCGAAGACTTCCTCGAAGGCCTCGTAGGCGATGCGCGCGTTGGCGATCGCGAGACTTCCGCGCAGAGCCCTGGCGCGCCGCTGCTTTCGCCGCGTCGCCCGCCTTCGCGACGGCGTCGAGCTTCTTGTCGACGTTGGTGTCCACGCGGCTGACGAAGAAGCTCGCGACCGAACGGATCTTGTCGATCGGGCCGACCCTTCGCGACGCGCTCCTCCAGCGCCGCGAGGTACGCCTCCATGACCTCGCGGTAGCGCGGGACGGAGAAGAGCAGCGTGATGTTGATGTTGATCCCCTCGGCGAGGCACTGGCGGATCGCCGGCGACGCCTTCGGCCGTGCCCGGGATCTTGACCATGACGTTCGGACGGTCGCACGCGTTCCAGAGCCGGCGCGCCTCGGCGATCGTGCCCTGCGGTGTCGCGCGCGAGGTGCGGCCTGCACCTCGATCGACACGAAGCCGTCGTCGCCGCCGGTCGCGTCGAAGACCGGGCGGAACACGTCGGCCGCCGCCTGGACGTCGCGCGACGGCCAGGCCCTCGAAGATCTGCGCCGGCGTCCTTTGCCCCGGCCCGCGAGCCGCGGATGTCCTCGTCGTAGAGGCGAGCTCCGCGATCGCCTTCTGGAAGATCGTCGGGTTCGAGGTCATCCCCGCAGGCCGTCCTCGCGCGATCAGCTTCTCGAGCCGGCCGCCCCGGTAGAGGTCGCGGCGGATGTAGTCGTACCAGACGCTCTGGCCGAGCTCCGCGAGCCGCTTCAGAGGATTGTCGCTCATGGGTCTCTCCTTTGGTAGGAATCGAAGGCGCCCGCCGCGGGCGTCTTCCTCGATCTTGCTGGATCTTGCCGAGCCGGCGGACGTGGCGCTCGAGCGCCGGAGAACGTGGCGCCCAGGAAAGCCTTGCAGCACCTCTGCCGGCGAGCGACGGGCCGATGACGCGCGCGCCGAGGCACAGGACGTTCATGTCGTCGTCCTCGACGCCCTGCCGCGCCGAGAACGTGTCGTGGCAGAGCGCGGCGCGGACGCCCGGCACCTTGTTCGCCGCGACCGAGGCGCCGACGCCGCTGCCGCAGACGACGACGCCGCGGTCGCACGCGCCCGAGAGCGACCGCCTCGGCGACCTTCCGCGCGTAATCGGGGTAGTCGGACGGCGTCGTCGCGTGGGCGCCGAAGTCGTCGACCGTGTGGCCCATGGCCTCGAGCATCTCGGAGAACATCCTGCTTGAGCGGGAACCCGGCGTGGTCGCAGCCGACGGCGATCTTCATTTCGAGCAGATCCTTCGCGTAACGCGACGACGTGCTCGACGGTGAAGCCGAGCTCGCGCATCACGACGTCTCCCGGGCGCCGAAGCGCCGAACCGGTCGAGCCCGATCGAGCCGCCCCCGTCGCCGACGTACTTCTGCCAGCCCAGCGTGACGCCGGCCTCGATCGAGAGGCGCGCCCGCACCGCGCGGCGGCAGCACGCTCGTCGCGGTACTCCCGCGGCTGCTTGTCGAAGAACTCCCAGCACGGCATCGAGACGACCCGGGTCGGGATGCCCTTCGGCCTCGAGCTTCTCGCGCGCCGCCGACGGCGAGCTGCAGCTCGGAGCCCGTCGCGATCAGGATCAGCCGTCGGCGCGCCCCCGCGACGCCTCCGCGAGGACGTACGCCCCGCGCGAGACGTCGCCGCGGCGCGCCGGACGCGGTCGAGGACCGGCAGCGTTCTGCCGGCAGAGCACGAGCCCGACCGGCCCTTCGCGGTGCTCGATCGCCGCGCGCCAGGCCTCGGCGGTCTCGTTGGCGTCGCCGGGGCGGACGATCGCGAAGTGCGGCATCGCCCGCAGCGACATCAGGTGCTCGACGGCCTGGTGCGTCGGGCCGTCCTCGCCGAGGCCGATCGAGTCGTGCGTCCAGACGAAGATCGACGGCAGCTCGATTGAGCGCCGCGAGGCGGATCGACGGGCGCATGTAGTCGGAGAAACAGAAGAACGTCGCGACGAACGGGCGCACGCCGCCGTGGTACGCCATGCCGTTGGCGATCGCCGCCATCGCGTGCTCGCGCACGCCGTAGTGGATGTTGTTGCCGGCGCCGCGTCGCGGCCGTCGAATCGCGCGGCGCCTTCGATCGTCGTCTTCGTCGACTCGGAGAGGTCGGCGTCGCCGCCGAGGAGCCACGGCACTTCGGCGGCGATCGCGTTGATCGCCTTCCCGACGGCCGACGCGGGTCGCGAGCGATTCGCCCGGCCTTCCAGTTCGGCAGGTCGGCGTCCCAGCCCTCCGGCAGCTCGCCCTTCTGCGTCGCGTGCGCCACTCCTCGGCGAGATCCGGGTACGCGCGTCGCGTAGGCCTCGAAGCGCCGCTCCCAGTCCGCCTCGCGCGCTGGACCCCGCGCTCGACGGCGGTCCGGAAGCTGCTCGAGGGCGTCCTCCGGGAATCGTAGAAGGGCTCGGTCCACTCCCAGCCGAGCGCCTTCTTCGTCAGCGCGACCTCCTCGACGCCGAGCGGGCTGCCGTGCGCCGCGGACGTGCCCGGCCTTGTGGGGCGAGCCGTAGCCGATCGTCGTGCGCACGGCGATGATCGTCGGCCGCTCCGTCTCTGCGAGACCGCCGCCCGGATCGCCGCGTCGATCGCGTCGAGATCCGTGTTCCCGTTCGTCGACGCGGAGCACCTGCCAGCCGTAGGCCGCGTACCGCGCGAGCACGTCCTCGGTGAAAGCCCACGACGTCGGACCGTCGAGCGAGACGTGGTTGTCGTCGTAGAGGTAGACGAGCTTGCCGAGCTTCGAGGTGCCCGGCGAGCGAGCCCGGCCTCGGAGGAGATGCCCTCCATGAGGTCGCCGTCGCCGACGAGAGCGAAGGTGCGGTGGTTGACGATCTCGTGGCCGGGCCGGTTGAACCGCGCCGCGAGCGAGCGCTCGGCGATCGCCATGCCGACGGCGTTGGCCGGTGCCCTGGCCGAGCGGTCCCGTCGTCGCCTCGACGCCCGGGCGTCAGGCGGAACTCGGGGTGCCCGGGCGTGCGGCTGCCCCACTGCCGGAACGCCTTCAGGTCGTCGAGCGTCAGGTCGTAGCCGGTCAGGTGGAGCAGGCTGTAGAGCAGCGCGCAGCCGTGGCCGGCCGAGAGCACGAAGCGGTCGCGGTCGGGCCAGTGCGGGTCGCGCGGGTTGTGCGCGCAGGTGGCGCTGCCAGAGGACGTAGGCCATCGGCGCCGCGCCGAGCGGCAGCCCGGGATGGCCCGAGTTGGCCTTCTGGACGGCGTCGATCGACAGCGTGCGGATCGTGTCGACGCAGAGCTCGTCGAGAGATTTCTGCGACCGTGCTCAAGCGAGCCCTCCTCGGCCGGATCTTATTACGCGGCCGCCCGAAATGCGGCCTCGCCTGCAGTCTGTATGAAGCCCGCGAGAGCGCCGCTCTTGGCCGCGTTCGATTCTGATAGAGAATCGCCGCGAGAGGTTTCCCGTGCAAGCATCGAGCTCCGAAGACGCGACGGCCGCGCGGCGCCCGCAAGCCCGCTCGAGTGGTCGGCGGCCGAGCTGCGGACCGGCCGCGGCGCTCGGCCTCGAATGGCTCGAGACCGACGGCCTCGGCGGGTTCGCCTGCGGCACCGTGGCCGGCGCGCGGACCCGCCGCTACCACGGCTGGTACGTCCCGGCGATCCCGCCGCCGCGCCGCCGCTGGATGCTGGTCGTCGGGCTGCGACGAGTTCGTGACGGCGCGACGGCCAGTGACGACCGGCATCTCGACGCAGGTCTACCGCGACGCCGTGCATCCCGGACGGCGACGCCGCACCTCGTCGCGTTTCCGCGCTCGAGCCCTTCCCGACCTGGACGCACGAGACGGACGATTCGCGTCGAGCGCTCGCTCTGCCTCGTGCGCGACCGCTCGCGTGACGATCGTGCGCTAGGTCAACCGCGGGTCGACGGAGATCGCGCTGCGGGTGCGGCCGCTGCTGCGCGTTCCGCGGCCTCGCACCGGCTGCAGCAGCGAGACGGCCGAGCTGGGACGCGGCGATCGAGGTCCGCGGCGAGGTGTCGCTGGGTGCGGCCCGTGCCGTACCTGCCCCGACTCTATCCTGCGCGGGGTCGTCTCGCCGCGGACGCGCCGGACCCGGTCTGGTACCGGCGACTTCTCGCTACGCCGAGGAGCCGCGAGCGCGGCTACGACGCCGAGGAGGACCTCTGGAGCCCGCTCGAGTGGACGTGGACGCTGCGCGCCCGACGCGCGGGCCTTCGCCCTCTTCTCGCTCGAGGAGATCGCGGCCGACCCGGGCCACTTCCTCGACGAGCGAGCGTCGGCGCCGCCAGACGCTTCGCCCGCACCGGAGATCCCGTGCTTCGACGAGCTGGCCCGGCGCGCCGAGGTCTTCCTCGTCGAGGCGAATCACGCGGACGGCGACGATCCTGGCCGGATTTCCGTGGCTCGCGGACTGGGGCCGCGACAGGCCATGATCGCCGCGCCGGGGCTCGCGCTGGCGACCGGCCGGTTCGGCGCGGTCGCGCGGGTGCTCAACACCTTCGCCGCGCTGCGGCGCGACGGCCTGATCCCCAGCCACTTCTCGGGCGAAGAGGGCGAGCCGGAGTACGACGCGATCGACGCCTCGCTCTGGTTCATCCTCGCCGTCGAGTGGTTCGGCCGCGCGCGGCGCAACGCCGGCCGGGCCGCTCGCCACTCCTCGGCGCGGTGCGCTCGATCATCGACGGCGTACCGCGCGGGAACGCGCTTCGGCATCGGCGTCGGGCCGGACGGCCTGCTCGTCGGCGACCGCGCCGGGCCGCGCGCTGACCTGGATGGACGCCGTCGTGGACGGCCAGCCCGTCACGCCGCGCGCGGGCCGCGCGGTCGAGGTCAACGCGCTCTGGCACGCGGCCCTGAAGAGCGCCGCGCGGCTCGAACGGCTGGCCGAGGAGCCGGCCCGCGCGCGCGAGCTCGAGTCGGAGGCCTGGCACGTTGCCCGCCGGTTCAACGAGACCTTCTGGTACGCCGAGCGGGGATATCTCTTCGACGTCGTCGGCGACGGCGGACCGGACCCGAGCCTGCGGCCGAACCAGATCTTCGCCGTCTCGCTGACCGAGGATCTGCTTCCGCCGCACCGCGCGCGCGTCGGTGTACTGGACCGTCCGGCGCGCGCCTGCTGACGCCGTTCGGGCTGCGCACGCTCGACCCGGAGGACCCGCGCTACCGCGGCCGACGTGCTCCGGCACGCAGCGCGAGTGCGACCTCGCGTCCACCAGGGCACCGTCTGGCCCTGGCTGATGGGTCCCTTCGCGGACGCGCACTTCCGGGTCTTCGGCAACAACGGAAGACTCGCGGCGCGACGATGCGCGCTCTGGCTCGCGCCGCTGCGCGCGCACGTCCGCGAGGCGGGCCTCGGCTCGATCTCCGAGATCTTCGACGGCGACCCGCCCCACACGCCCCGGGGCTGCTTCGCCCAGGCCTGGAGCGTCGCGGAGGTCGCGCGCGTCGTTTACACGCATCTTCAGGCGCGGGAGGGACAATAGCGGCGGATCGCGAGATGACCGGCGCCATGCGCGTCCTCATGTTCGGCTGGGAGTTCCCTCCCCACGTCTCGGCGGTCTGGGCGTGGCCTGCGAGGGCCTGGTGCGGGGCCTCCTCGAGTCGGGCACCGAGGTCGCGCTCGTCCTTCCGCGATATCCGCATCGCAAGTCCTCCGGGAGACTTCGCATCCTCGAGGCGCTGGCGCACCGCCGACGAGCCGACGCGGCCGCCGGCCGCCGCGCTCCGCGTGCGCCGCATCGAGACGGCGCTGCGGCCCTACCTGGCGCGATCGTCGAACGCGGAACCGATCGGCGACACGGCGGCTGCGGTCCCCGAAGCTGCGGAGACGCTCTACGGGCCGAACCTGGCGCGCGAGGTTCTCCGCTACGCCGGCCGCGCCGCCGCGATCGCCCGCCGAGAACGCTTCGACGTCATCCACGCGCACGACTGGATGACGTTCTCTCGCCGGCCTCGAGGCGCGCCGCGTCTCGCGGCAAGCCGCTCGTCCTCCACGTCCACGCCACCGAATACGACCGCGCGGGCGACGGCGGCAACCGTTCGTGCGGGAGATCGAGCGTGAAGGCGTCACGCGCGCCGATCGCGTCATCGCCGTCTCGCGCTACACGGCGGGGCGACTCGCCCGAGAGTACGGCGTCCCGCGCCGAGCGGCTGCGCGTCGTCCACAACGCGATCGATGCGCGGCGCGGCCGCAGCGGCGCGGACCCGCCGAAGGCGATCGCCGCTCGTCCTCTTCGCCGGCCGCGTCACGTGGCAGAAGGGGCCCGAGTACTTCGTCGAGGCGGCCGCGCGCGTCGCCGCGCGAGATGCCGGAGGCGCGATTCGCCGTGGCCGGCGCCGGCGACCGGCTTCCGTCCCATGATCGAGAGCGGGTCCGGCGCTCGGGCTGCAGCGCAACATCCTCTTCACCGGCTTCCTGCCCCCGGCCGAGCTCGACCGCCTCTACGCGCGCGCCGACGTGTACGTGATGCCGTCCGTCTCCGAGCCCTTCGGCCTGACCGCCCTCGAGGCCCTCCAGCACGGCACGCCGGTCATCGTGTCCCGCGGCGCCGGCGTCTCGGAGGTCGTGCGCAACGTCCTGCGCGTGGACTTCGGCGACGTCGAGGACCTCGCGAGCAAGATCCTCTCGGTCCTCCTCTTCGCCCCGCTGCGCGCGACACTCTCGCGCGCGCGGCGGCCGCGAGGTCGAGCGCCTGTCGTGGCGGAGATCGGCCGAGCGCGTGATGTCCGTGTATCGCGAGGTGATGCGGCGTCCCGCACCCCCGCCGCCATGACCCGCGTCTGCCCTCGTTTTCGCGGCCCACCCGCCCTGGCGCCTGCGGCGCTACAACTATTTCGACGTCGGGCGGAATCACGAGTACTTCGACCGCGAGGCGATGCGCCGCCGGATCGCCGGCCTCGATGCCGGGAACCTCCAGCCGGCGACGGCGCTCCTCGCGGCCGCGCTCGACCGTCATCCTCGCTTGGCCTTCGGGCTCGCGCTCTCGGGGCCCTTCCTCGACCAGCTCGCGCTCTGGGCGCCCGCGCGGATTTCCGCGTTCCGGCGGCTCGTCGACACGGGCCGCGTCGAGCCGCTCGCCCAGACCTCGCATCGGAGCCTCCTCTGGTCCTCCTCGGGGGAGGAGCTCGCGATCCAGATCCGCGCGCATCGCGAGCGCCTCGAGCGGCATCTCGGCCGGACGCCGCGCGTGTTCGGCGGCGAGGAGGGCGGCGATCCGAACGCGCTGTCAGCGGCGCTCGAAGCGCAGGGATTCTTCGGACGGCTGGACATCATCACGGAGAAGCCCGACCTGCCCGATCCCGCCGCCTGGCTTTCGCCGGACCGGGATGGCATCCTCCCTCTCCGCGTGAACCTCGCGACCCTGGAACGCTCCGGTGTGGCCGGCTCTCTCGACGAGCTCGGCCGCTGGATCGACGCCGCCTCGGTTTCTTCCGACGTTCGTTTCGTGACGCCGTCCGAGGCCATCCCGGCCGGCGGCGCCGAGCCTCCGGCGCTCTCATCGCGCCCCGCCGTGAACGAGCTCCAGCGCGACGCGCGGGCGGCTCTGGCGACCCTCCAGATGGCGCGACCCGACGCGAGCGACCCGGAAGCCGTCGAGGACTACCGGCGCCTCACCGGCAGCGATCACTTCGACGCCATGGCCCTCCGCCGCGGGGGCGGCGCGCCGGCCACTCCGCCCTTCGAGTCGCCGTACGAGGCGTACATGGCGTTCCGCCACGCCATCTCGGATCTCGAGCTTCGCTTCCGAGGCGCGAGCCCGCGCCGCGCGGCCGCGCTCCGGATGCCGGCTTGACGGCGAGACCGCCGGTCCTCCTCCTGATCTGCGACGGCTGGGGCCACGCCCCGCCCTCGCCGGGAAACGCGATCTCGCTCGCCCGGAAGCCGACCTTCGATCGCTGGCTGGCCGAGCGGCCGTGGACGCTCCTCGAGGCCTCGGGCGAGGCGGTCGGGCTGCCGGCGGGGCTGATGGGCAACTCCGAGGTCGGTCACCTGAATCTCGGCGCCGGACGGATGGTGCCGCAGGACCTCCTTCGGATGGATCTGGCGATGCGTGATGGCACTTTCTTCGAGAACCCGGCCCTCGTCGGCGCGGCGGAGCACGCGAAGAAGACCTCCGGCGCGACGCTGCATCTCCTGGGGCTCGTCTCGGACGGCGGCGTCCACTCCCACGAGCGCCACCTCGAGGCCCTGCTCGAGCTCGCGCGGCGGCGCGGCGTGCCGCGGGTCGCGGTTCACGTCTTCACCGACGGCCGGGACACGCCGCCACGGTCGGCGGCGACCTACGTCGAGCGCCTCGAGAAGGCCCTCGCCGCCTCGGGCGGACGCGTCGCGACGGTCAGCGGGCGCTACTACGCGATGGACCGCGACAGGCGGTGGGACCGCGTGGCGCGCGCTTACGAGGCGCTCGTGGGTGGCCGCGGACTCGCCGCCGGCAGCGCCGACGAGGCGGTCGCCGCCGCGTATGCCCGCGGAGAGAGCGACGAGTTCATCCAGCCGACGGTCATCGCCCGACCGGAGGGCCCCGTTCGGATCCGCGACGGGGACGCGGCCGTCTTCTTCAACTTCCGCGCCGACCGCGCGCGGCAGCTGACGCGCGCGCTGACCGACTCGTCGTTTTCGGATTTCCCGCGAGCGGAGCCGCCGCGCGTGCATCTCGTCTGCTTCACCGAATACAAGGAGGAGTTTCGGCTGCCCGTCGCGTTCCCGCCGGTCCGTCTCGAGCACATCCTCGCCGAGGTCTGGGCGGAGCACGGGATCGCGAACCTGCGCCTCGCGGAGACCGAGAAGTACGCGCACGTCACCTACTTCTTCAACGGCGGCGTCGAGAGCTCCTATCCCGGCGAGGAGCGCCTCCTCGTTCCGTCGTGGAAGGGAGCGACGTACGACCTCCATCCCGAGATGAGCGCCGTCGAGATCACGGACCGCCTGGTCGAGGCCCTCGCGCGGCCGGACATCGGCGCTTTCGTCGTCAACTTCGCCAACGCCGACATGGTCGGCCACACGGGCAAGCTCCCGGAGACGATTCGTGCCGTCGAGACGCTCGACGCCTGCTTCGGGCGGGTCGAGCGCGCGGCGCGCGATCGCGGCGCCGTCCTCCTGATGACGGCCGACCACGGCAACGCCGAGAAGATGATCGACGAGGAGACGGGTCAACCCCACACGGCCCACACCACGAATCCGGTCCCGCTGATTCTCGTCCTCGGTCCCGACGTCGGCCGCCTCGCGCGCGGCACGCTCGCGGACGTCGCGCCCACGATCCTCCGCCTGCAGGGCCTGCCGGCGCCCGGCGAAATGACCGGGCGCGACCTCGCGGCAAGCCCGGCGCGCCCGATGTAGGATTCCGGCCATGAAACTCGCGCGCGAAAACTACGTACGGCGCCTCGAGGCGATGCGCTCACGGCTCTCCTCGATCGGCGCCGACGCCCTCTACGCCACGCCCTCGTCGAATCTCTTTTACCTGACCGGCGTCGACTTCCACCGCAGCGAGCGGCTGACGGCGCTCTTCCTGCCCAGAGACGGCGAGGCCACGATGATCTGCCCCGCCTTCGAGGAAACGCGGCTGCGCGGCATGTCGGCCGTCGATCGCGTCGTCACCTGGGACGAGACCGAGAACGCCTTCGCGAGGGCGGCGGCCCTTCTTCCCGCGGCGTCGGGTGTCCTCGCCGTCGAGCCCTCCACGGCCTACGACGACGTCGAGAAGCTTCTCCGGGAGCGCGCGGGCTGGAAGCCCGTCTCGGCCGACACGGCGTTCGGGGCGCTCCGCATGGTGAAGACGCCCGAGGAGATCGACGCCATGCGGCGGGCGATCACCGTCGCAGTCCGGCGGTTCGAGAAGGCGTTCGCCGCGCTGCGCGCCGGCGCCGTCGAAGCCGACATCTCGTCGCGATTCGGCGGAGACAACGTCGTGCAGTTCGGCCCGTCCTCGGCGCTTCCCCACGGTGCCGCCGGCCCGCGCGCGCTGGCCCGCGACGAGGCGGTCCTGATCGACGCCTGGGATCGGCCCGAGGGTTACTACTACGACATCACGCGGTCGACCTGCTTCGGCAAGCCGACGGACGAGTATCGAAAGATCTGGGAGATGGTTCTCGAGGCGCAGTCGGCGGCGATCGAGAAGGCGGCGCCGGGAGTCCCGTGCTTCGAGGTGGACGCCGCGGCGAGGCGCGTCATCGAGAAGGCGGGCTACGGCCAGTACTTCAACCATCGTCTGGGCCACGGCCTCGGCATCGACGTCCACGAGCCGCCGTACATGGTGGCGCACAACCGGACGGTGCTCGAGCCGGGGATGACGTTCACCTCGGAGCCCGGCATCTATCTCCCGGGCCGCTTCGGCGTCCGCATCGAGGACGACGTCCTCGTGACCGACCGCGGGGCGGAATCCCTCTCGCCGCGCGTCACGCGGCTCGAGCCGATCGCCGCCTGAGGAAGAATCCGGCCGCCGCTCGTCGGTTCCCCGGGCGCACGGTGCTCGCCGCGTCGCTGGCGCTCGCCGCCGCGGCCCTGGCCGCGCAGACGGCCTCGCCCGAGCTCGAGGAGGCGGCCGAGGTGGCCCATCGGGCCGCGTCCTCGGCAGTGAAGGGCCAGAGCCGGATCCTGTTCGAGGCCCTCGACATCGACGGGATCCTCGAACGGCACCTGGGCCCGGCGGTTTGGCGCAACCTGACCGACCGGCAGCGCGAGCCCCTGCGCGCCGTCGTCCGCCAGACCTTCCTCGCGTCGCTCGCGCCCGCCGAGGCGGCGCCGGGCGAGATCGCCTGGTCCTCGGCGCGCCCGGAGGCGGACGGAGTGACGGTGTTCCTCGGCATCCGGTTCGGAGATCGGTCTCTCAAGACGCGATGGGCGGAGACGCACGCGCCCGGAGGCGGCTGGCGGATCGAGGACGTGGTGCTCTCGGATCCCGGCATCTCGCTCGCCCGCCGCGCCGTCGAGGCCCTGGGCCCGCGCCCCGTCACGCCTCGCGACCGGAGCGCGCAGGCCCGGCGCGAGGCGCTTCCGCGCCTGGTCGGACTCGCCGTGATCGCGCTCGTGGTCCTCCTGCTGCGTCTCCGCCTGCGCCTCCCGCGCGAGCGGGCCATCCTCTACCTGACGGCCGTCGCGCCGGCGCTCCTCTTCGGAATCGACGGATTTCTGGCGGTGCGCCGCGTGATGGCCGAGCCGTACGTGGTGGCCGACAGCTTCCCGCCGGCGCCATGGGAACGCTGGGTGCGTCTCGCGCGCGAGACGGAGCGGGAGGGACGTCTCGCCGAGGCGGATGCACTCTGGCGGCGGGCCGCGGAGGCCGGCGCGCCGCAGGGTCCGGCGCGGTACGAGCGCGGGCTCGCTGCGCGCGAGCGCGGCGACGCGGCCGCCGCGGCCCGAGAATTCCATGCGGCCCTGGGCGCCGCGCCGCCCGCTCCGGGGGCGGCGCGCGAGCTCGCGATCGACGCGCTCTCCTCGGGACGGAACGCCGAAGCCCGGGATCTCCTGGACAGCTACACCGCCGCGACGGGACCGGATCCCGACGCCTTGGGACTCGCCGCCGTCGCGGAAACGAACCTGGGTGCACCGCAGAAGGCGCTCGATGCGATTCGCCAGGCGCGGGAGCTGGTCGGCGGGGGCCCCCGCGGTGCGGAGCTGGAGGCCCGCGTCCGGGCGCGGTCCGCCGACGGCGCCGCGGCCGTGGCTGCGCTCCGCGAAATTCCGGCGGAGCTCCTCGACCGCGAAGCCCTGCGCTCCGACCCGGCGTTCCTGCCGATCGCGACGGATCCGTCCTGGGTGGCGTTTCTGAACGAGGCTCCGGCCGCCGAGCCGCGGCCCACCCCGCCCCGCGGAGAGACGTCGCGTTAGCAGGTTGCTGAAAAAGGGTGCGGGATGGCGTTACGAGCGCCGCGGAGTCAGGGCGTCCGAGGAAGCGCAGCGGAAGTAAGGCGGCGATGCCATCGCATCGGCGAGGAGCGATGACTTTCGGCCGCGGCGGTCGAAGACGAAGCGAACGCCTGCGGCCGACAGCCGGACCCGACGCCCGCATCCACCGGGGGTTCGGGGGACCGCAAGGTCCCCCGGCGACGAAAATGTCAGCAGCCTGCTATGGCGCGCCCGCGAGCGCGCCCGGATCCCGCACGACGTCTTTGCCCTTCCCGCCGTAGAAGTCTACGAGGGCCGAAACGAGAGCGCGCGCCACACGGTCTCGATACGAGGACGTGACGAGCAGCCGGCGGTCTTCCGGGTTGTTCAGGTTGCAGACCTCGACGAGCACGCGCGTCGGGATCCGGTTGTAGCGGAGGATCGGCCGGCACCCACTCGCGGCCGCCGCGGATCACGTTGCGGCGGATCGGCTGGAAGGCGTGAAGCGGCAGGTCCGCCGCGCGGAAGGCCGCCACGATCCGCTCGGCGAGGTCCCGCGAGATGCCCTCCGCCTTGAGCCGTTCCTGCCGCGAGAAGGAGACTTGCGGCGCCTCACGGACCTCGCGGCGAGAGGCGTACGGTTCGCCCGTCTTGCCGTAGGTGCCCTGGAGGAACTTCTCGCCGGGGACGTAGACCATCGAGGCCGCGAACGGCCGGGTGGAGCGAGTCCGCGTGGAGCGACAGGAAGACCGTGCGTTCCTCGGAGCCGCCGTCCTTCTCGACACGGCGCAGCACCGCGTTGGCGAGGTACCAGCGGAAGTTCACGCCGGCGACGGCGTCCTCAGATCGATAGGGCGGCGTCGTCAGCACGCGCGCGCGTGCGCCAGTCCGCCGGCGAGGCCGCCGTCGCCGCGATCGAGCAGGGTCCGTCGCCGCCGACCGTGCGCACGACGCGGGCCTTCGTGTGGCGCGTCAGGAGCGCCTCGACGCGGCACGCGATGTCGTAGACGTACGCGCGCCTCCTCGACGCCCTCCACGATGGCCCCCGTGTCGCGGCCGCCGTGGCCCGCGTCGAGCACGAACGTGACGCCGGAGAGGTTCGCGCGCGCGCACGCGGTTGGCGAACTGCGAGGTCTCGAGGCGCGCCTTCTCCTCCTCGATGCGCTCCGGGTCGTCCGGGCGGCCGGAACTCCGGCGCGAGGTCGTCGACCGGGATCTTCACCGGGAAGCCCACCGGGATCGCATCGCACGTCGGCGATGCCGCTCCGCTGCGGCGATCTCGGCCGCCTTCGCGTTGACGTCCTCGGCGTGCACGCGCCCCGTGAACCGGACGACGACCGCCGAGTAGAGCGCCTCGCCCTTCTGCAGCCGATAGATGCGCATAGCGGCCCTGCGCGTCCTCGCCGAACTCGAGCGGCGGCGGGCTCGGCCGGCGCGGCGCCGCCACGGCCGCGCTCCGGAAGACCGGGGTCAGAAGGGCCGCCGGAGATCCGGACGAGCCTGGCCCTTCTCGCGTCTCGAGCGAGGCGATCGCGCCCGCCTCCCGGATCTCGCGATAGCTTCGCGCCGTCGCCCGTGAACCACTCGGCGATCCGCCAGAGGCTCTCGGGCTGGCCGGCCGGAGCCGTGACGCGATGCTCCCACCCGCCGGCGTCGGCGGTGTCGTCCGGGAAGAGCGCCTCGATCGCGATCTTGCGGTAGGTCGCCGACAGCCGCGCGTAGGGCACGCGGACGAAGCGACGATCCCGCGCGCAGGCTTCGCGTCGTCGGCCCAGGATCTCCTTGCGGGCGCTCGGATCGTCCGGTGAGGCGCTTGACGAAGGCGTCGAGGCCCTCGCCGGGCAGGGGCCGGGCCGACAGGAAGATCTCGTCTCCTTCCGTGATCGACCACCCGGACTTCCGGCGAGACGACGACCGTCTTCTCGCGCGGGCCGGCGGCTCGCGGCGGCCGTCAGCAGAGCGACGGCCAGGAGCGCGGCGCGGGCGCTGCCCCGGGGCACGCTACGTCGCGTACGGACGCGCCGCCGGCGGCGGCGTCCGAGGGGAAATCCGATCTCGCGCTCGAACGCGCGGGCGGCGGCGAAGAGCGGCTTCTTCGCCGAAGCGGGGGGCCAGGATCTGGAGGCCGAGCGGCAGACCTCCGGCGTCAGGCCCGACGGAATCGAGATCGCGGGCAAGCCCGGCGAGCGACGCCGGGACCGTGAAGACGTCGGAGAGGTACATCTGTCAGCGGATCGTCCATCTTCTCGCCGAGCCGGAACGCGGGCGCCGGAATCGACGGGCACACGATGACGTCCGCCGCCTCGAAGGCGCGCTCGAAGTCGCGCGCCAGGAGCTGCCGCGCGCGCATCGCGCGGCCGTAGTAGGCCTCGTAATAGCCCGAGGACGAGCGCGAAGGTGCCGAGCAGGATGCGGCGCTTGACCTCCGCCCCGAAGCCGCGCGTGCGCGTCTCGACGTAGAGCGACGAGAGGCTCGCGTCGGATCGCGCGCGGCTCCGTACCGCACGCCGTCGAAACGGGCCAGGTTGGACGACGCCTCGGCGCTGGCGACGACGTAGTAGATCGCGATCGCGGCCGTGGCGCGCGGGCACGGAGACGACGCGCACGTGCGCGCCGGCGTCGCCGAACGCCCGGCGGCCGCGTCGAGGTTCTGCGGCGACCTCGGGGATCGAGACCCTCGACCTCGCCTCCGCGAGAAAGCCGACCCGCATCCCGTCGACTCCGCGCTCGAGCGCCGCCCTCCGGGTCCCCGACCGGCCGCGGCCGCGCGTCGTCGAGTCGAGCGGGTCCGCCCCTGCGATCGACGCGATAGAGGCGGGCGGCGTCCGAGACGTCGCGCGTCAGCGGCCCGATCTGGTCGAGCGAAGAGCCGAAGGCGACCAGCCCGTAGCGCGAGACGCGGCCGTAGGTGGGCTTGAAGCCGACGACGCCGCAGCAGGCGGCCGGGCTGGCGGATCGAGCCGCCGGTGTCGGAGCCGAAGCGCGCCCGGGCACGAACCGCGCCGCGACGGCCGCGGCGCTTCCTCCCGAAGAGCCGCCCGGGATGCGGCTCGCGGTCCCAGGGGTTGCGCGTCGACGTGGCACGCGCTGTTTTCGGTCGAGGAGCCCATCGCGAACTCGTCCATGTTGGTCTCGGCCGACGAAGACGGCGCCGGCCTCGCCGGAGCCGCGCCGCGGCGGTGGAGTCGCCGGGCGGCCGGAACCCCTCGAGGATCCGGGAGGCGCAGGTGGCCCGCCGGCCCGCGACCCAGATGTTGTCCTTGATGGCGAGCGGGACGCCGGCAAGCGGCAGTCGCTCCCCGGCCGCGACCCGCGCGTCGACGTCGCGCGCCTCCGCGAGCGCCTGCTCGCGCGGTGACCTCGAGGAAGGCGCTCAGATCGGCCGATCGCCCGCTCGATCGCGGTCGAGCGACTCGCGCGGCGACCTCGACGGCCGAGCGGCGCCGCGCCGCGACGTCGGCCGCCACGTCGCGCGCGACGACCGCTCATTCGCCGCCTCCGGCGCCGACGACCCGGGGGACGACCCCGAACCCTGGAACTGTCGGGGGGCGTTGCTCTCGAGCGCCTCCCGCCCGTAGCCCGGCCGCGGCTCGTCGTCGCGGACCGGCGTCGGCGGGAGGGCGTCCCGGAGGCGTTCCCGACGGCTCCTCGGGAATCGCTCGATCTGGTCGATATAGGAGACGATCCGGCGCGAGCTGCTCGGTCCAGCGCGGAAGCTCCTCCTCGGGCAGGCGACAGGCGGGCAAGCTCGGCGACGTTCCGCACGACTTCCGAGGGTGACGGCGCGCCGGTCGGAGGCCATTCGAACAATTGTAAGAGCTTTCCCGCATGAAACCGAAGGTTCTGCGCCCTCCCGACGCGTCTCGCCGAAAGAAGTTGGCCTTCGCGGCCGCTTTTCGCCGACGATCGCTCGTGGCGACCCTGATTCGAGTCTGCCGGCGAGCGCGGCGATCGCCGCCTGGCTCGTGGGCGGCGCGCCGCGGGACGCCCTGCTCGGCCGTCCGGCGCTCGAGCTGGACGTGGCGGTCCCGTCCGGGACGCCGAGGCCGTCGCGCGCGACCCTCGAGCCGGAGCCGGCTGCGGCACGCGCCGTCGTCCTCTCGGAGGAGCCGCCGCGCGTCTTTCGGGTAGCGGGACGGCACATCCTCGACGTGGCCGAGCTCGAGGGCGCGATCGATCGCCGACGGACCTCGCGCGGCGCGACTTCACGGCCAACGCGCTCGCGATCGACCTCTCGAGCGGCGAGTGGCTCGATCCGTTCGGGGGCGATCGCGGACATCAGGCGCCGACGGCTGCGCCTGCGTGCGGCGCGGAGAACTTCGCCGAGGATCCCCTGCGGACGTTGCGGGCCGCGCGGTTCTACGCGACCCACGGCCTTGTGCCCGGACCGGGCGGTCTGGCAGGCCTGCCGCGACTTCGCGACCGCGTCTCGAGGGCGTCGCTCCCGAACGCATCGCCGCCGAGCTCACGCGGCTGCTCGAGGCCCGGCGAGTCGTACCCGCCTGGCGGTTCGCGACGCGGACGGGGCTTCTCTCCCCGGCGCTCCGGCCGGGCACGCCGCCAGCACGCTGGAACGCCGCGCTGCGCGGCCTTGGCGCGCCTTGAGGTCGGGCCCACGGCCGCTTTGCCTTCCGAGCGCCGGCGCGTCCTGCGGCTCGCGGCGATCGCGGAGAGCCTCGGGCTCGGCCCCGCCGCGGCCTCGGCCTGGCTCCGACGACTGCGACGCGGCGCTTCCGAGGCCGGGAAGGTCGGCGCGTGTGCTCGAGGCGGCGCAGACCGCCCCTGCAGCCGACTCCTCCGTGGGACCCTGGGCCTGGGTTCACGACGCCGGCGCCGAGGCGAAAGACGCCCTCAGCTTCCTCGCGGCGACACAACCGCGGGCGAAGCCCACCGTTCGACGTCTGCAGGCTGCCCTGGCGAGGGCGCGCCGGCGGCCCGACGTCTCGGGAGGGGATCTGATCGGCTGGACCGGGATCGCGCCGGGCCCCGAAGTCGGACGGCTTCTCCGCGAGCTTCGCATCGAGATCCTTTCGGGCCGAGTTCGCAGTTTCCCGCAGGCCCGCGGCTGGTCCGAGGCTCGCCTCCGAAGATCTTAAGGCGGTGGCACTTCAGTGCCGAAGACATCGGCGTCGTCCGGACTGAAAGCCTTCATATTTTCGTCCTAAGCGCCTCTGCGCCGAACGGGCTATAATCCGCGCAGTTTGACGCTCGCCGAACTCCTCAAGTTCATGGCCAAGAAGGAGGCGTCCGACCTCCACTTGAAGCCCATGCGGCCGCCTCTGCTGCGGGTCAAGGGGAAGCTGATTCCGATCAACACCGAGGCGCTCCAGCCGAAGGACCTCGAGGAGATGCTCCTCTCGATCCTGACTCGGCCGCACAGAAGGAGAAGCTCGAGCGCAACCAGTCCGTCGACGTCGGCTACGGAGTGACCGGCGTCGCCCGCTTCCGCGCGCAACATCTACGTGCAGCGCGGCTCGTCGCCGCGGTCTTCCGGCGGATTCCCTTCAAGATCCCGCGATCGCGGAGCTCGAGCCTGCCCGAGGTCCTGGAGACCTTCGTCCACATCCCGACGGGCCTCGTTCTCATCACCGGGCCGACGGGCTCGGGCAAGTCCACCACGCTCGCCGGCGATCATGCGGTCCATCATCGAGAAGCGGCCGGTCCACATCGTCACGATCGAGGACCCGATCGAGTACCTCTTCGCCGACGGAAAGGCCGCGGTCTCCCAGCGCGAGGTCTCGACGGACACGCCCGAGCTTCACCGAGGCCCTGAAGAACATGTTCCGGCAGGACCCGGACGTCATCATGGTCGGCGAGATGCGCGACTGGCAGACGATCCAGACGGTCGATCACGGCCGCCGAGACGGGCCACCTCGTCTTCTCGACGCTGCACACCAACAGCGCCGCGCCAGTCGATCGACCGCATCATCGACTCCTGCCCGCCGGCCAGCAGGCGCAGGTCCGCTCGCAGCTCGCGCTGGTCCTCCGGGCGATCGTCTCGATGAGCCTGATCGAGAAGTCCGACGGCTCCGGCCTCGTCGCCCGTCGTCGAGATCATGATCAACTCGCCGAAGATCGCGAAGCACATCGAGCGCGGCGAGACCAAGGAGATCCACGAGGAGATCGAGAACTCGGTCGGCTACTACCAGATGCAGTCGATGAACCAGTCGCTGATCGCGCTGCTCGTCAACGGCAGGATCACCTACGAGCGAGGCGATGGAGCTCTCGACCGACCCGGAAGACCTGTCCTTCAAGCTGCGCAAGCTCTTCCCGCAGATCGAGGAGGACCAGCGAGGTGGCCTCATGGCGTCGGACAACGATTTCTCGCCGATCACCCAGCTGATGGACGATCAAGCGCCTCTACGAGGAGCAGGAAGAGAAGTGGAAGCTGCGCCTCGCGCGAGAAGGACGAGGAGATCGCGCGGTACACCGACGAGCTGCGCGAACAGCGCGGGTCGATCGAGGCCGCGACCAGTCGATCCGGAGCTCGAAGAGGAGATCGGACGCCTGAAGGCCGAGAACGAGCGCGTCGACCCGCGACGTTCCAGCAGAAGATCGCGCAGCTAAACGAGCGGATCAAGGAGCTCAACCAGCGCGTCCTCATGGCCGAGGGCGGGAAGGCGGCCGCCGGCGGCGGAGGCTTCTTCAAGAAATAGGTCGCGGCGCAGCGCGACTACGCCTCCCGCCGCCTCAGGAACTCCCTCTCCCCCGCGGGGAGAGGGGCGGGGTGAGGGGTCGCAATTCAGTCTGCCTTCCCCGCCTTCTCCTCCTCCCCCACGCACCCGCGGCGAGCGTCCCCACCGCGGCCCCCGCCGTGTCCATCACGCAATCCATCCCCTCCATGGACCGCCCCGGAATGAAGGCCTGGTGTGTCTCGTCCGCGGTTCCGAAGGCGGCGAGGGCGCCCGTCACGGCGAGGGCCCGAAGGAGCGTGAATCCGGGCCGTCCCGGCCACCGGATGGCGAAGAGCAGCAGGAACGCTTCGACCCCGTAGAGCGTGCCGTGGACGTACTTGTCGAAGGAGGGGATCGAGGAGAGGACGGGAACGGAGGGCGGCGACGGCCAGGACGTGAGCGCGAGAAGAAACAGGCCCCAGACGACGGCGGCCCGCCTCGCCCACGCGAGACGGGCCGCAGCCCCCGGTTCTCTCGGCGGGCGGATCTTGATCGCTACTCTCCGCGCTTCGTGCGGCCGGTCCGGCTCGGACCCTTCTTGGGCGCGGCCTTCGCGGCCGCCTTCCCTCCCCGCTCGGGGCGCGCCGGGCGGGCCTTCTTCGGGGGCTTGGCGGCTTCGGCCGCACCTTCCGCGCCCTCGGCCCCTTCGGCCTTTTCCTTGCGGACCGTCTCGACGCGGCCTCCGGCTGCGCGCCGCGCGCGGTCGGACATGGACTCCTTGCGCGGGGCCTTCTCCTTCGCCTCGAACTTGAAGTCGACGAACTCCAGAATCGCCGCCTCCGCGGCGTCGCCCTGCCGCGGCCCGAGGCGCAGGATGCGCGTGTACCCGCCCGGCCGGTCCACGAACCGCGGCGCGAGGCTCTCGAAGACCTTCTTGACCGTGGTCCGGTCCGGAATCCAGCGGGAGACCTTCCGGCGCGCGGCGAGATCGTCCGTTCTTGCCGATCGTGATGAGGCGCTCGGCCAGCGGCCGGAGCTCCTTCGCCTTCGTCAGGGTCGTCTCGATGCGCTCGTGCGTCATCAGCGACTGGAGCTGATTCGAGAACATCGCCAGACGGTGCGGCGTCGTGCGCCGGAGCTTGCGCCCGGCCCGGTTGTGCATGCATGGCCGCGACTCGCTCTTCGATTCCGGCCGGCCTCGAGCTCCATGCCGAGGGACAGACCCATCGGACGGAGGATGTCCTTGATTTCGTTGAGGGACTTGCGGCCGAAATTCTTCGTCTCGAGCATGTCGCTTCTCGGTCTTCTGCACGAGGTCCCGGATCGTCCGGATGCCCGCGTTCTTCAGGCAGTTCGCGCTCCGCACGGAGAGCTCGAGCTCGTCGACCGACTTGTTCAGGTATTCCGCCAGGTTCTCGGGCAGCTCGCCCTCGACGCCGCCCGTCGAGCGCGGTCTCGTGCTCGGCGTTGACGAAGATCGTGAGGTGGTCGCGCAGCAGCGTCGCCGCCAGACCCACCGCGTCGGCCGGCGAGACGTGCCGTTGGTCCAGACCTCGAGCACGAGGCGGTCGTAGTCGGTCGCCTGCCCGATGCGCGCCGCCTCGACGTGGTAGTTGACGCGGCGCACCGGCGAGTGGACCGAGTCGATCGGGATGTAGCCGATGCCCATGTCCTCGTCGAAGTTCTTGTCGGCCGAGACGTAGCCGCGGCCCATCGAGACGCGCAGCTCCATCTGCAGCTGCCCGTTCTCGGAGAGCGTCGCGATCGGCGCCGTCGGGGTCGAGGATCTCGATCGTCGAGTCGCCCTGCAGATCGGCCGCCGTGACCTTGCCCTTGCGCTCGACGTCGAGCGTGAGGATCTTCTCCTCGTTCGTGTGCATCTTGATCGGAATCTGCTTGAGATTCAGGATGATGTCCGTCACGTCCTCGACGACGCCCGGCAGCGACGAGAACTCGTGCAGGACGCCCTCGATCTTGACCGCCGTGATCGCCGCGCCCTCGATCGAGGAAAGCAGCACGCGCCGCAGCGCGTTGCCGATCGTCGTTCCGAAGCCCCGCTCGAACGGCTGGGCGTAGAACTTGCCGTACGTGTTCGAGTCAGCGTCTCGGGGTCGACCTCGAGTCGCTTGGGTTTCTGAAATCCTTTCCAGAGCGTCATGGATACTCCTCCCTTGCCGGCGGTTACTTCGAATACAGCTCGACGATCAGCTGCTCCTGGATCGGCAGCTTGATGTCTTCGCGCTTGGGCAGCTCGACGACCGTTCCGGAGAACGTCTCCGGCGTCAGATCGAGCCAGCCGGGACGCCGCGGGCGCGCGCCGTCTCGACGGAGGCCTTGATCTGCTCGTTCGCCCGGCTCTTCTCCTTGATGGCGACGACCTGGCCCTTCGAGACGCCGTACGACGGGATCGTGACCTTCTTTCCGTTGACGGTCACGTGCCCGTGGCGCACGAGCTGGCGCGCCTGCGCGCGCGAGGCCGCGAAGCCCAGCGCGTAGACGACGTTGTCCAGCCGCCGCTCGAGCTTCTCGAGCAGGTTCGCGCCCGGTGATGCCCTTGCGCCGCTCCGCCCGCTGCGAAGGTCAGCCGGAACTGGCTCTCGAGGAGCCCGTAGATGCGCTTGACCTTCTGCTTCTCGCGAAGCTGGATGCCGTAGCCCGAGCAGCTTGCGACCGCCGCCGGCCGTGCTGGCCCGGCGGATAGTTGCGCCGCTCGATGGCGCACTTGTCCTTGAAACAGCGGTCCCCTTTGAGGAACAGCTTCATCCCTTCGCGCCGGCAGAGCCGGCAAACCGATTCGGTATAACGAGCCAAACTCGAAACCCTCCGCGGCTCCCTCGTTTCTTTTACGTCCTTCTTCCCGGCCGGGAACCGTGAGCCGGTTTACAGACGACGCGGCGGCGCTGAAACGCTAGACGTTCCTAGACCCGCCGCCGCTTGCGCGGCCGGCAGCCGTTGTGCGGGATCGGCGTCGTGTCCTTGATCGACTTGATGTCGATGCCGTTGGCCTGGAGCGCCCGGATCGCCGACTCGCGGCCGGCGCCGGGGCCCGTCACGCGCACGTCCACCGAGCGCACGCCGTGCTCCTTGGCGTGCTCGGCGCAGTTGGCCGCCGCGAGCTGGGCCGCGAAGGGCGTGCCCTTGCGCGAGCCCTTGAAGCCGATGCGTCCCGCCGACGACCAGGCGAGGACGTTGCCCTCCTGGTCGGCGATCGAGACGATCGTGTTGTTGAAGGACGCCTGCACGGTCGCGATCGCGTGCGGGATGCTCTTCTTTTCCTTCTTCGCGGCCCGCGGGCGCTTGCCCTTGGCGGGCTTGGCGCCCTTCTCGGGGACGGCGGAGGCGACGGCGGCGGTTTGCTTCAGCCATGTTTTTCTCCCGCTCTGCGGCGAAGCGTTACTTCTTCGTCGCCTTCTTCTTGCCGGCGATGGTCTGCTTGCGCGGACCCTTGCGGGTGCGGGCGTTGGTGTGGGTGCGCTGGCCGCGCACCGGAAGATTGCGCCGGTGCCGCATGCCCCGGTAGCAGCCGATGTCCATCAGCCGCTTGATGTCCATGGCGACGTCCTTGCGCAGATCGCCTTCGACCTTCACGTCGTCCGTGATGACCTTGCGGATCCGCACGACCTCCTCCTCGGACAGGTCCTTGACCCGCGTGTCGGGCCGCACGTCCGCCTTCTCGAGGATGAAGTTCGCCTTGGGCCGGCCGATCCCGTAGATGTAGGTCAGGCCGATCTCCGACCCGCTTGTTGAGCGGAAGGTCGACTCCAGCAATGCGTGCCATGTTCCTACCCCTGCCTCTGCTTGTGCTTGGGGTTCGAGCAGATCACCCGCACGACTCCCTTGCGATGCACGATCTTGCACTTGGCGCAAATTTTCTTGACCGACGCTCGGACTTTCACGGCCGCTCCTACTTGTACCGGTAGATGATCCGGCCCGCGCGTCAGGTCGTACGGCGACAGCTCCACGAGCACCTTGTCCCCCGGCAGGATCCGGATGAAGTTCTTCCGCATCTTGCCCGAGATGTGCGCCAGCACCTGGTGCTTGTTCTCCAGCTCCACTTTGAACATCGCGTTCGGCAGCGGCTCGACGACCGTCGCCATGACCTCGATGGCCTCTTCTTTGCTCATCGCGCCACCCCGGCCTCGAGCGCCCGCGAGTCCGTCGGCCGCGGCGCGGATGCCAGCGCGCCCCGTGCCGAGGATCGACCGCGCCCTCCGGCTCGATCGCGACCGTGTACTCGAAGTGCGCCGACGCGCTGCCGTCGCGCGTGCGCACCGTCCAGCCGTCCGTGTCGACGCGTCACCTCCGCCCGGCCGAGGTTGAACATCGGCTCGATCGCGAGGACCATCCCCGCCTTGAGGACCGCTGCCGCGGCCCGCCGGGCCGTAGTTGGGGATCTGCGGCTCCTCGTGGAGCGCCGTCCCGACGCCGTGCCCGACGAAGTCCCGGACGACGCCGTAGCCGTGCGCGAGGGCGACGGCCTCGACCGCCGCGCCGATGTCCGAGACCCGGCCGCCCGGCCGCGCGGCCGCGATCCCGGCCTCGAGCGCCTTCGCGCGTCGACTCGCAGGAGCTTCTGCCGCTCGGCGTCGATCCGGCCCGACCGGGAGCGTCCGCGCCGCGTCGCCGAAGTAGCCCTCGACGACCGCGCCGCAGTCGATGCCGACGATGTCGCCTTCCTCGAGCGTCCGCTTGCCCGGGATGCCGTGGACGACCTCGTCGTTGATCGAGGTGCAGAGCGTCTTCGGGTATCCCCGGTATCCCAGGAAGGCCGGCCGCGCGCCCTGGCGGCGGATCTCCGCCTCGGCGATCCGGTCGAGCTCGTCCGTCGTCACGCCCGGCGCCACGGCCTTCTCCACGATCGTCGAGCGTCTCGAGGACGATGCGCGAGGCCTCCTCGAGCTTCGCGAGCTCTTCCGTGGCTGCGGATCGTGATCACGCCGGCCCCCTGCGAGCGCGTCGCGGCCGAGCGCCCGGTCGATCCGCGTCGGCGACCTCGGCGATCGTCGCCCACGCCGTCGCACCTCGGCCAGAAGGCCCCGGTCCCGGTAGAACTCGACCAGGGGCTCGGTCTTCTCGTGGTAGACGCGCAGCCGCTCCCGGACGGTCTCGGGTCGGTCGTCGGCGCGTGCCCTCGGCCCCCGCGCGGCCCCGAGCCATCCGCTCGACAGGACGGCTTCCGGCACGCGAAGATTGACGACACGCCGAGATGCCTTTCCCGTTTCCGGCGAGCATCGTCTCGAGGGCCGCGGCCTGCGCGACGGTCCGCGGGAAGCCGTCCAGGATGAACCCGTCGCGGGCGTCCGCGCTGGCGAGCCGCTCCCGGATCGAGCTCGATCATCAGCTCGTCGGGGACGAGCTCGCCCGTCTCCATGACGGCCTGCGACCTGCTGTCCCGAGGGGCGTGCCGTCGGCGGACGCGTCCCGCAGGATGTCGCCCGTGGAGATGTGCGGGAACGGCCAGCCGCTCCGCGAGCGAGCTTGGCCTGGGTGCCCTTGCCGCTGCCCGGGGGCCCGAGAAAGACGACGCGCATCAGCCTGCGCCGCCCCCGGATCCGGCTCTTCTTCAGGAACCCGGTGTAGTGGTGCTCGACGAGCTTGCGACTCGACCTGCTGGACCGTGTCCATGGCGACGCCGACGACGATCAGGAGCGACGTGCCGCCGAAGTAGAAGTTGAACGCCGAAGCCCTGCGTGAAGAACTGCGGCAGGACCGCGTCGAGCCACGGCCCGATCCCGGGCATCGCCCTGCACCTTGAAGCCGCTCGTCGAGGAAGTCGGGCAGGAGCGCGACGACGGTCAGGTAGACCGCGCCGACGATCGTCAGACGCGAGAGGACCGTGTCGATGTAGTCGGCCGTCTTCTTGCCCGGGCCGGATGCCCGGGATGAAGCCGCCGTACTTGCGCATGTTGTCGGCGGTGTCGGCCGGGTTGAAGACGATCGACGTGTAGAAGTAGCAGAAGAAGAGGATCCCGACGCGCGTAGAGCAGGACGTAGAGCGGCTGCCCCATGGCCGAGCGAGCTCGGCCGACCTTCTTCATCCAGTCCGCGCCCGAGAGCTGCGCCAGGTAGGCCGGCAGCTGGAGGATCGAGATCGCGAAGATGATCGGGATGACGCCGCCCGTGTTGACGCGCAGCGGCAGGTAGGTGTTCTGGCCGCCGTAGACCCGCCGCCCGACGACGCGCTTGGCGTACTGGACGGGGATCCGCCGCTGCGCGCGCTCGACGAAGACGATCAGCGCGACGATGCGCGACCATGAACGACGAGGACCGCGAGCAGCGTCAGGAGCTGAGATCGTCCGGCTCCGGATCTGCTCGAAGAGGCCGAAGATCGCCGGCGGCAGGCCGCACGACGATGCCGGCGAAGATGATGAGCGAGATGCCGTTGCCGATGCCGCGCTCGGTGATCTGCTCGCCGAGCCACATGATGAAGATCGTGCCGGTCGTCAGCGTCAGGACCGTCATGCAGCCGGAAGCCCCAGCCCGGATGCGGCACGAGCGGCGCGCCGCCCGGGGCGTCTGCTTCTCGAGCCAGAGGGCGATGCCGCGTCGCCTGGATGACCGAGAGGAGCACCGTGCCGTAGCGCGTGTACTGCGTGATCTTCTTGCGGCCCATCTCGCCCTTCCTTCGAGAGCTTCTCGAGGTAGGGCCAGACGACCGTCAGCAGCTGCAGGATGATCGACGCCGAGATGTACGGCATGATCCCGAGCGCGAAGACGGAGAGCCGCCGCAGCGCGCCGCCCGAGAAGATGTCGAGGAAGCCGAAGCAGCGCCGCCGGCCGACGCCTTGAAGAACTGCGTGCAGCGCCGCCGGGTCGACGCCCGGCGTCGGGATGTGCGCCCCGAGGCGGTAGACCGCGAGCAGCGAGGAACGTGAAGAGGACCCGCTTGCGCAGGTCCGGGCACGTTGAAGATGTTGAGCGAAGCTCTGGAGGGCGCTCAACGCGGACATGCACCTCGCAGCGGCCGCCGGCCGCCTCGATCTTGGCCTGCGCCGCCGCCGAGAACTTGTGCGCCGACACGGTCAGCGCCTTGCTCGATCTCGCCGTCGCCCAGGATCTTGACGGGCCGGTTCTTGCGCGACGAGGCGCGCCGCCGCCAGGGTCTCGCGGCGTCGACGGCCTGCGCCGGCCTCGAACCGGTCGAGGTCGCGACGAGGTTCACGATGTCGTACTCGACGCGGAAGATGTTCGTGAAGCCGCGCTTGGGCACGCGGCGGTGGAGCGGCATCTGGCCGCCCTCGAAGCCGCGCTGGTGGCGGTAGCCGGTCCGGGACTTCTGTCCCTTGTTCCCGCGGCCGGCGGTCTTGCCGTGGCCGGATGCCCGGGCCGCGGCCGACGCGCTTGCGGTAGTGGGTCGCGCCCGGCGCGGGCGCGAGATCATGGATCGCCGGTCGGCGCGCGGCCGCGCGGGCGCAGCCGCGGCCTCCTTGCGGGCCGGCGCGGGCGCGCTTCGCGTCTTCGGCGCGGCCGGCGGGGGCGCCGGGGCGGCGCGGCCTTGGCCTTCGGCGCGGCCTTGGCCGGCGCCTTGGCCCGGGCGGCCGGGCCGCCTTCTTCGGCGGTCGCGGCGCTTTGCGACGTCTTCTTCTTTTCGACCATGGCTCTAGCTCTTTTCGTTCTCGACTTCGACGAGGTGACGGACCTTGCGGACCATTCCGCGCACCGCCGGCGTGTCCGGCCGCGACCACGCGCTGGCCCAGGCGCCGCAAGCCGAGGCCCGCGCAGCGTCGCCTTCTGGTCCTTCGGCGTGCAGATGCCGCTCTTGACCAGGTGCAGCGTGATCCCGGAGACGCCCGCGGGCTCGTTGCCGGACGCGGCTTCCTCGCCCCGGGCCTGCGCGGCCCCCGCCGCGAGTTTCGCGAGCTCCTTCTCGGCGTCGATCACGTCCGGCCTCCGGCTCCGGCGCGCGACCGCAGCGACGGCCCGCCGGCGCCTGCGATCTCGTCCTCGTTCTTCAGCCGCAGCAGGCCGTCGAACGTGGCCTTGATGACGTTGTGCGGGTTGGTCGTGCGGAGCGACTTCGTCAGGATGTCCGCGATGCCGACCGACTCGAGCACCGCGCGCACGGGCCCGCCCGCGATGACGCCCGTGCCCGGCGGCCGCCGGCTTCAGCAGCACGCGGCCCGCGCCGTACGCGGCCGATGATCGGCGTGCGGGATCGTCGTGCCCTTCAGGGAGACTTGCTGCATGTTCTTCTTGGCCATCTCGATCCCCTTCTTGATGGCCGTCGGGACTTCCTTCGCCTTGCCCGAGCCGTAGCCGACGCGGCCCTGGCCGTCGCCCACGACGACGAGCGCCGAGAAGGAGAAGTTCTTGCCGCCCTTGACGACCTTCGTCACGCGGTTGATGTGGACGACGCGGTCGATCAGCTCGCGGCCCTGCGCGTCCCGCTCCTTCTCGCGCTCCCGCGGCGCCCGCGGGCCCCCCCGCGGTTGCTGCTCATCGCGTTCTCCCGTCCTGCATCCATGTCTAGAACTCCAGACCGCCCTCGCGGGCGGCGTCGGCCAGCGCCTTCACCTTGCCGTGGTAGATGTAGCCGCCGCGGTCGAAGACGACCTTCGCGACGCCCTTCTTCTTCGCGCGCTCGGCCACGAGCTGCCGACCCGCTTGGCGCCGCGCCAGCGTTCGCCGCCGCTCTTCGCCGTCCTTGCGCAGGCCCGCGTCGAGCGACGACGCGTGCGCGAGCGTCGCGCCCGTCGCGTCGTCGATCACCTGCGCGTAGATGTGCCGGCCGCTCTTGAAGACGGCCAGGCGCGGCCGCTCGGCCGTCCCCGCGACCGCCTGGCGGATCCGCACGCGGACCCGGCCGCCGCGCCTCCGCTGCGTCGCTTGCGATCGTTCATGGCTTACTTCCCGCCCGCCTTGCCGACCTTGCGCCGGATGACTTCGTTGCGCGTACTTGATGCCCTTGGCCTTGTAGGGGTCGGGCACGCGGAGCGTCCGGATCTCGGCCGCGGTCTGGCCGACCCTCTGCTTGTCGGCGCCCGTGACCGTCATGCTTGCCCGCCTTCGCGTCGACCGCGATCGCGATCCCTTCGGGGATCGGGAAGTCGATCGGGTGCGAGTAGCCGAGCGAGAAGACGACCGACTTGCCCTTGACCTCGGCCTTGTAGCCGACGCCCGAGATCTCGAGCTCCTTGCGTGAAGCCCTTCGTCACGCCCGTCGACGGCGTTGGCGACGAGGCTCCGCAGCAGGCCGTGGCAGGCGCGCTGCTGCGGCTCGTCGCTCGGCCCGGGCGATCCGGACCTCGCCGTTCGTCGACGGCGACCGTCAGTCCCGGCGGGATCGCGGTTGACGAGCTCCCCCTTGGGGCCCTTGACCCGCACGGCCTGTCCCGTCCGCCTTGACTTCGACCCCCTTCGGGATCGCGACCGGCATTCTTCCGATGCGCGACACGGTGCTCTCTCCTCACCAGATGTTGCAGAGGACTTCGCCGCCCAGCCGCTCCTCGCGGGCCTGGCGTGTCCGGTCACGATGCCCTTGCGACGTCGAGACGATCGAGATGCCGAGGCCGCCCAGGACCTCCGGGATCTCGTCGGCCGCGGCATAGACGCGGCGGCCGGGCCGCGAGACGCGCTCGAGCCCGCCGACGATCGGCTCGCCCTCGGCGTCGTACTTGAGCGCCGACGCGCAGAACCGGCCGGCCCTTCTCCTCGACGCGGCGGTAGGCGGCGACGAAGCCCTCCTCCTCGAGGACCTTCAGGACGGTCCTCCTTCAGGCGCGAGGCCGGCACGTCCACGCGGTCGTGGCCCGGCGCGCATCGCGTTGCGCAGGCGGGTCAACAGGTCGCTGATCGGATCGCTCGTCGTTCATCGCGCTCCCCTACCACGACGCCTTCACACGCCCGGGATGTAGCCCGCCGAGGCGTTCTGGCGGAAACAGATCCGGCAGAGGCCGAACTTGCGGAGCACGCTCCGCGGCCGGCCGCACACCCGGCAGCGGCGGACCGTGCGCGTCATGAACTTCGGCTTCCTCGCCGCCTTGATTCGCATTGCTCGTGTGGCCATCGATCTCAGTCTCCCTGCTACTTCGCGAACGGCATGCCGAGCTCGCGCAGAGAGCGCCTGCGCCCGGTCGTCCCGTCCGGCCGTCGTCACGATCGTGACGTTCAAGTCCCTTCGACTTGTCCGTCTTCGCGTAGTCGATCTCCGGGAAGATCAAGTGGTCCCGGACGCCGAGCGTGTAGTTGCCGCGGCCGTCGAACGCCTTCGCTCGACACGCCGCGGAAGTCGCGCACGCGCGGCAGCGCGATGTTGATCAGCCGGTCGAGGAACTCGTACATCCGGTCGCCGCGCAGCGTCACCCGCGCGCCGATCGGCATGCCCGTCCGCAGCTTGAAGGTCGCGATCGACTTCTTCGCCTTCGTCACGACGGCGCGCTGGCCGGCGATCGCCGAGAGCTCCTCGGCCGCGCCGTCGAGGATCTTCGGGTTGGCGACCGCCTCGCCGAGCCCCATGTTGAGGACGATCTTCTCGAGGCGCGGCACGGCCATCGCGTTGTCGATCCCGAACTCCTTCTGAGCGCCGGGGCGACTTCCTTCGCGTACTGTTCTTTCAGTCGCGCTGCCATGTCTTCGTCTCCTCGGTCTCGGTGCTACGCCAGCGACCGCGCCGCTCTTCTTGGCGACGCGCTCCGGGTTGCCCTCGTCGTCCCGGCGGCGCCCGATCCGGGTCGCGGGCGTTGCGGTCCGGGTCGACGAGCATCACGTTCGAGATGTGGATCGCGGCCTCCCGCTCCGCGATGCCGCCCGCGATGTTCTTGGCCGGGTTCGGGCCGCGTGTGCCGCTTGATCATGTTGACGCGCTCGACGATCACCCGGCCCTTGGCCGGGATGACCCGCAGGATCTTGCCCCTGCTGCCCGCGGTCCTTCCCGCGATCACGACGACCGTGTCGTTCTTCTTCAGATCTTCGGCTTCTTCTTCATCACAGCACTTCCGGCGCGAGCGAGATGATCTTCATGAACTTCTTCTCGCGCAGCTCGCGGGCCACGGGCCCGAACACGCGCGTCCCGACCGGCTCGCCCTCGTTGGTGATCGAGGACCGCCGCGTTGTCGTCGAAGCGGATGTACGAGCCGTCCCGCCGGCGGTGGTTGCGCCGCGTCCGCACGATGACCGCCCGCACGACCCGCTTCCCGTGCTTCTCGACGAACGGCGAGTCGGGCGCCGCCTCCTTGACCGAGGCCGTGATGACGTCGCCGAGGCCCGCGTAGCGGCCCGGCCGAGCCGCCGCGCATCCGGATGCAGGCGATCTTGCGCGCGCCGGAGTTGTCCGCGACCTCGAGGATCGTTCCCATCTGGATCATGGCTCTACGCCTCCGCCTTCAGGCAGGATCTCGCGCAGGCGCCAGCGCTTGAGCTTCGACAGCGGCCGGGTCTCCTCGATCCGGACGCGGTCGCCCACCTTCGCCTCGCTCCTTCTCGTCGTGGGCCATGGAACCGGCTCGTCCGCTTGATCGTGCGCTTGTACTCGGCGTGCTGCACGCGGCGCTCGACCTCGACCACGACGTCTTGTCCATCTTGTCCGACACCACGCGGCCCACCTTCGTCGCCCGCGGCCTTGCTTTCTGTCCGTCTCGGTCGCTTCCATCACCTCTTCTCCGCGAGCTCGAGCGCCCGCTCGGTAGGTCTTGACCCGCGCGATGTCCCGCCGCACCGCGCGCAGGCGGCGTCGGGTTCTCGAGCTGGCCCGTCGCCTTCTGCAAGCGCAGCTTCCAGCGCGCCTCCCGCAGCTGCTTCTCCTTCTCCGCGAGGTCCGCCAGCGCCCTGGCCGCGCCAGCGTCTCCCGCTCCTTCTTCTTCATCGGATCTCCATCTCGGACTCGCGCGTCACGAGACGCGTCTTCAGGCCGAGCTTGTCGGCCGCGAGCTCAGCGCCTCCTTCGCCGTCGGCGACGTCGACGCCCTCCATCTCGTAGAGGATGCGCCCCGGCTTGACGACGGCGACCCAGCCCTCGGGCGCGCCCTTGCCCTTGCCCATGCGCGTTTCGGCCGGCTTCTTCGTGTACGGCTTGTCCGGGAAGACCCGGACCCAGATCTTGCCGCCGCGCTTGACGGCGCGGGTCATCGCGATGCGGGCCGCCTCGATCTGGCGGGCGGTGATCCAGCCGGGCTCGAGGACCTGCAGGCCGAAGTCGCCGAAGGCGAGCGTCGAGCCGCGGTAGGCCTTGCCGCGCATGCGGCCGCGCTGCTGCTTCCGGTACTTGACCTTCGAGGGCATCAACATGGCACGCTCGTTCCTACGCCGGCCGTCTTCCGGCGGTTCTTCGCCTTGTGCTGCTCGCCGCGGTAGATCCAGGTCTTGACGCCGATCTTGCCGTAGGTGGTGTTGGCCTCGGCGAAGCCGTAGTCGATGTCGGCCTTGAGGGTGTGGAGCGGAAGCCGGCCCTCCTGGTACCACTCGGCCCGCGCGATCTCGGCGCCGTTCAGCCGCCCGGCGCAGCGGATCTTGATGCCCTGGGCGCCGAAGCGCAGCGCCGACTCGATCCCCTTCTTCATCGCGCGCCGGAACGCGACGCGCCGCTCGAGCTGCAGCGCGATCGACTCGGCCACGAGCTGGGCGTCGGTCTCGGGCCGCTGGATCTCGATGATGTTGATGTGGACTTCCGACTTGGTCCGCTTCTGGAGCTCGTCGCGCAGCTTGTCGACCTCGGCGCCGCGCTTGCCGATGATGATCCCGGGCCGCGAGGTCTGGATGTTGACCTTCAGCTTGTTGGCGTACCGCTCGATGTCGATCTCGGACACGCCGGCGTGCGAAGCCGGCTCTTCAGCTCCTTGCGCAGCTTCAGGTCCTCGTGCAGGAGATTCGCGTACTCCTTCGTCGCGAACCAGCGCGAGTGCCAGGTCCGGTTGAAGCCGAGCCGGAATCCGTACGGATGAACTTTCTGTCCCATGTCTTACCTCTATGCCTCGTCCGAGACTCTCGATCGTGACGTGACTCTTGCGCTGCAGGACGCGGTAGGCGCGCCCCATCGGCGCCGGCCGCACCCGCTTCTCCTGCGGCCCTTGTCCACCGTGATCTTCCGCACCACGAGGTCATCCACGTCGAGGTGCGCCTGCTTCTGCTCGGCGTTGGCCACGGCCGACTTGAGAGTCTTCAGCAGGTCCCTCGCGGCGACCTTCCGCGTGTTGCGCAGGATCGCGACCGCCTCGTTGACGGACTTGCCGCGCACGAGGTCGGCCACCAGGCGCACCTTCTGCGCCGAGCCCTTCATGTATCGAAGTTTCGCCGTCGCTTTCATGCCGTCACCTCAACCCTTCGCCGGCGCCGGAGCGGCCGCCGCCGGCGCCGCGCCCGGAGCTCCCGGAGCGCCCGTCCGGCCCCCGGAGCGACCGCCGCGCCCGGCCTCGGCCGCCTTCTTGCCCGCTGTGGCCCTTGAAGATCCGCGTCGGCGCGAACTCGCCCGAGCTTGTGGCCGACCATGTTCTCGGCGACGTACACCGGGATGAACTTGCTGCCGTTGTGGACGGCGATCGTGTGCCCGACCATGTCGGGGATGATCGTCGAGCGGCGGGACCAGGTCTTGATGACCTTCTTCTCGCGGGACGTCGTTCAGGGCCGCCACCTTCTTCGAGAGGTGGTCGTCCACGAACGCTCCCTTCTTGATGGAGCGCGCCATCGGCGTCCTTAACCCTTCGACTTGCGCCGGCGGACGATGAAGCCGTCGGTGCGCTTGTTGTTGCGCGTCTTCAGGCCCTTCGTCTTCCAGCCCCACGGCGACGTCGGGTGGCGGCCGCCCGAGGTCTTGCCTTCGCCGCCGCCCATCGGGTGATCGACCGGATTCATCGAGACGCCGCGGTTGTGCGGCCGCCAGCCCATCCAGCGGTTGCGGCCCGGCCTTGCCGATCGAGACGTTCTCGTGCTCGAGGTTCCCGACCTGGCCGATCGTGGCGTAGCACTCGATGTGGACCTCGCCGGACCTCGCCGGAGGGCAGCCGCACCTGCGCGTAGTCGCCTTCCTTGGCCATGAGCTGCGCCGCGGCGCCGGCCGAGCGGACGAGCTGGCCGCCGCGCCCGCGCTTGAGCTCGAGGTTGTGGATCGTCGTGCCGAGCGGGATCCCCCGCAGCGGCAGCGCGTTGCCCGGCAGGATGTCGGCCGCGGGACCGGAGACGACCTTCGCGCCGACCTGCAGCCCGTTCGGCGCGAGGATGTATCGCTTCTCGCCGTCGGCGTAGTGCAGGAGCGCGATGCGCGCCGTGCGGTTCGGGTCGTACTCGATCGACGCGACCTTGGCCGGGATGTCCGGTCTTGTCCCGGCGGAAGTCGATGATCCGGTAGAGGCGCTTGTGGCCGCCGCCCATGAAGCGCGACGGTCTGTCGCCCCTGGTTGTTGCGGCCGCCGGTCGACCGCAGGCCGGCCGTCAGGCGACTTCTCGGGGCGCGCCGAAGAGAGCTCCGAGAAGTCGAGCGTCGTCTGGAACCGACGTCCGGCGGAGGTGGGTTTGAACTTCTTGACCGGCATTTTGGTGTCCTTACACGCCCTCGAAGAACTCGATGGGCTTCTCGTCCCGGGGCGAGCCGGACGTAGGCCTTCTTCCAGGCTTTCCGGCGGCCCACGAACCGGCCCATCCGCTTCAACTTACCCTCGCGGTTGGCCACGCGCACGTGCGCGACCTTGACGCCGAACAGCTTCTGCACGGCGCGCGCGATCTCGATCTTGTTGGCCGACGGCGCGACCTCGAAGCAGATCGTGCTGGGACGACTCCTTCAGCCGCGTGGCCTTCTCGGTGATGAGCGGGCGGACGATCAGATTCTGCGGTTCCACGATCAGGCTCCCAGCGTCTCGACCACGCGCGTCAGCGCCGGCCTTCGAGAGCACGACGGTTCCGTGTGCGAGCACGTCGTACGCGTTGACCGCGAGCGGGTCCACGAGCTTCCAGTCCCGCACGTTGCGCGAGGCGAGCGCGAAGTTCTCGTTGTCTCGCGTGTCCACGAAGAGCGCCTTCCCCTCGATGCCGAGCCGGTTCGACGGCGGCCTTCAGGTCCTTCGTCTTGTGGGTCCCGACCTCGAGGCCCTCGAGCACGACGAGGCGCTCCTCGCGCAGACGCTGCGACAGCACGGCCTTCAGGGCGTTCGCTTCTCCCCGGCGGAGACGCCCTGCGCGTACGAGCGCGGCACGGGGCCGTGCGCGGTCCCGCCGTGGCGGTGAATCGGCGGGCGGCCGCCGCCCTGCGGGCGCGGCCGGTGCCCTTCTGCCGGAAGGGCTTCTTGCCCGAGCCGGAGACTTCCGAGCGGATCTTCGTCTTGTGCGTCCCGCGGCGCAGCCCGGCCCGGTAGGCCTTCACGACCTCCCAGACGAGGTGCTTGCGATACGGGTATTCGAAGACCTCGGCCGGCAGGTCGACCTCGCCCACCCGCTCCCGCTTCCAGTTCCAGACTTCGACTTTCGCCATCGCTTGCCTACTTCCCGAAGCTCGTGCGCACGATCTTCACGATCGAGTTGCGCGCGCCGGGGACCGCGCCCCGGATGTAGAGGAGGTTCTTCTCCGCGTCCACGCGCACTACGACGAGGTTCTTCGACGTGGCCTGGCGGCCGCCGAGGCGGCCCGAGGAGCGCGTGCCCGGGAAGACGCGCGACGGGAACGCCGACGGCCCGATCGACCCGGGCGCGCGGTGGAACATCGAGCCGTGCGTCGCCCCGCCGCCCGCTGAAGTGGTGGCGCCGCACGACGCCCGCGAACCCCTTGCCCTTCGACACGCCGATCACGTCCACGTGGTCGTCGGCCTTGAAGGTGTCGCAGAGGACTTTGTCGCCGGGCTTGAGCTCGTCGCCCTTGTCCAGGCGGACCTCGGCGAGCGTCCGCATCGGCGCGAGCGCCGGCCTTCTCGAAGCGCCCCTTCGCCGCCTTGTTCGCGCGCCGGTCCGGCCGCGCCTCGACGAGGCCGATCTGGATCGCCTCGTAGCCGTCCTTGTCCGCGGTCTTCTTCTGCACGACGAGGCAGGGCCCTGCCTGGACGACGGTCACCGGCACGACGGCGCCGTCGGCAGCGAAGAGCTGCGTCATGCCGACCTTCTTCCCGAGAATTCCGTGTGCGGCCATCTTTCGACCCTACTTCCCGAACGCCTTGATCTCGACGTCCACGCCGACGGGCAGCTCGAGCTTCATCAGGGCGTCCACCGTCTGCGACGTCGGCTCCAGGATGTCGAGCAGCCGCTTGTGCGTCCGCATCTCGAACTGTTCCCGGGACTTCTTGTCGATGTGCGGCGAGCGGTTGACCGTGTACCGCGAGATCGCGGTCGGCAGCGGGATCGGGCCGGCGATCTTCGCGCCCGTGCGCTTGGCCGTGTCCACGATCTCGGTCGCCGACTGGTCGAGGATCCGGTAGTCAAACGCCTTGAGCCGGATGCGGATTTTTTCGTTCTTGGTCATGGTGTCCCTGCTCGCTCAATCGGGCGGGGACGAGCCCCGCCCCTACGTCCACCGCTCCTATTCCAAGATCTCGACGATGGTTCCGGCGCCGACGGTGCGTCCGCCTTCGCGGATGGCGAAGCGCAGCCCCTTCTCCATCGCGATCGGCGTGATCAGGTTGACCTCCAGGTTCACGTTGTCCCCCGGCATCACCATCTCCACGCCCTGCGGCAGCTGCGCGGTCCCCGTCACGTCCGTCGTCCGGAAGAAGAATTGCGGCCGATACCCGTTGAAAAACGGCGTATGCCGCCCCCCCTCTTCCTTGGTCAGAATGTACGCCTGCGCCTGGAACTTCATGTGCGGCGTGATCGAGCCCGGCTTGGCGCACACCTGCCCCCGCTCCACGTCCTTACGCTCCGTGCCCCGCAGCAGAAGCCCCACGTTGTCTCCCGCCTGCCCCTGATCGAGCAGCTTGCGGAACATCTCCACTCCCGTCACGACCTTCTTCTGTGTCGGCCGAATCCCGACGATCTCCACCTCTTCCCCGACCTTCACGACGCCCCTCTCGACGCGCCCGGTCACCACCGTCCCGCGCCCCGAAATCGAGAACACGTCCTCGATCGGCATCAGAAAGTCCTTGTCGATCGCTCGCTCCGGCACCGGAATGTACGCGTCCACCGCGTCCATCAGCTCCAGAATGCACTTGGCGTCGGCCGAGTTCGGATCCCCCGACTCCCCAGCCTTCAGTGCCGATCCCTTCACGATCGGTATCTTCTCCCCAGGAAACCCGTACGACGTCAGAAGCTCCCGCACCTCCAGCTCCACCAGCTCCAGCAGCTCCGGGTCGTCCACCATGTCCGTCTTGTTCAGAAACACCACGATGTACGGCACGCCCACCTGCCGCGCCAGCAGGATGTGCTCCCGCGTCTGCGGCATCGGCCCATCCGCCGCCGACACCACCAGAATCGCTCCGTCCATCTGCGCCGCGCCCGTGATCATGTTCTTCACGTAGTCCGCGTGCCCCGGGCAGTCCACGTGCGCGTAGTGCCGCTTGGCCGTCGAATACTCCACGTGCGCCGTGTTGATCGTGATCCCTCGCGCCTTCTCTTCCGGCGCGTTGTCGATCTGGTCATACGCCTTGGCCGTCGCCAGCCCCTTCTTCGACAAAATCAACGTGATCGCCGCCGTCAACGTCGTCTTCCCGTGATCCACGTGCCCAATCGTCCCGATGTTCACGTGCGGCTTCGTTCGATCAAACTTCTCTTTCGCCATCGTCGCTCCTGCCTATCTGCTCGCCACTTTCGCGATGATCTCGTCGCTGTCGGACTTGGGGACCTCTTCGTAGGCCGAAAACTGCATGGTGTAGTTGCCGCGGCCCTGAGTCATCGAACGGAGGTTCGTCGAGTAGCCGAACATCTCCGAGAGGGGCACGCGAGCCGTGATCACCTGCACGCCGGCGCGGGGCTCCATGTGCTTGATGTGCCCGCGGCGCGAAGAGAGGTCGCCGATGACGTCGCCCATGTAGTCCTCGGGCACGACCACCTCGACCTCCATGATCGGTTCCTTGATCACGGGCCGCGCCTTCTTGGCGGCGTCCTGGTACGCCATGGAGCCGGCGATCTTGAACGCCATCTCGGAGGAGTCGACGTCGTGGTACGAGCCGTCATACAGCTCGACGTGCACGCCCGTCGTCGGATAGCCGGCGAGGACTCCGGTCTCCATCGCCTCCTTGATGCCATGCTCGATCGGCTTGATGAATTCCTTGGGGATCGCGCCGCCCTTGATCTCGTTCTCGAACACGAAGTCGTGGCCCGGCTCGGCCGGCTTGATGCGGATCTTGGCCTCGCCGTACTGGCCGCGTCCGCCGGACTGCCGGATGAACCGGCCATGGCCCTGAGCTTCCTTGGTGATCGCCTCGCGATAGGCGACCTGCGGCTTGCCGATGTTCGCGCCGACGTTGAACTCGCGGACCATCCGGTCCGTGATGATCTCGAGGTGGAGCTCGCCCATGCCCCGGATGATCGTCTGACCCGTCTCCTTGTCCGTGTGGACCTTGAAGGTCGGGTCCTCCTGCATCAGTTTCGCGAGCGCCATGCCCATCTTTTCCTGGTCGGCCTTGGTCTTGGGTTCGATGGCCACCGCGATGACCGGCTCGGGAAAGTTCATCGCTTCCAGGATGACCGGGCTGCTCTCGTCGCAGATCGTGTCCCCGGTCTGGACGTTCTTCAGGCCCACGGCCGCGGCGATGTCGCCGGCCCAGACTTCCTTGATCTCCTCGCGCTTGTTCGCGTGCATCTTCAGGAGCCGGCCGATGCGCTCGCGCCCGTCCTTGGTCGAGTTGTAGACGCCGGATCCGGCGTCGAGGTGGCCCGAGTACACCCGAAAGAACGCCAGCTGGCCGACGAAGGGGTCGGTCATGATCTTGAAAATGAGGGCCGAGAACGGCGCATCGTCGGAGGCCGGCCGCTCGAGCTCCGCCCCGACGTCGTCGTGTCCCTTGATGGCCGGCACGTCGAGGGGCGAAGGCAGGTAGTCCACGACCGCGTCGAGCAGTTGCTGGACTCCCTTGTTCTTGAACGCGGATCCGCAGATGACCGGCTGAACGTGGCCGGCGATCGTGGCCCGCCTCAGGACGTCTTTGATCTCTCGCTGCTCGACCTTCCCGCCGTGGAGGTACTTGTCGAGCAGGACGTCGTCGGTCTCGGCGATCGCCTCGATCAGCATTTCGCGATACTTCTCGGCCTCCGGAAGAAGCTCGGCCGGGATGTCGGCGACGTCGAATTTAGAGCCCTGGGCGTCGTCCTGGAACTCGACCCCCTTCATCTGAACCAGATCGATGACGCCTTTGTGCTGGCCCTCGGTGCCCCACGGAATCTGGATCGGGGCCGGCCTCGCGTTCAACTTCGTCTTCATCATCTCGACGCACCGCGGGAAGTTGGCGCCCACGCGGTCCATCTTGTTGACGAAAGCGATGCGCGGAACGCCGTAGCGATCGGCCTGGCGCCAGACGGTTTCGGACTGCGGCTCGACCCCTGCCACGGCGTCGAAGACGGCGACGGCGCCGTCGAGGACGCGCAGCGAGCGCTCGACCTCCGCCGTGAAGTCCACGTGGCCCGGCGTGTCGATGATGTTGATGCGGACGAGGTCACCGGCCGACGCTTTCCAGAAGCATGTGGTCGCGGCCGACGTGATCGTGATGCCGCGCTCCTGCTCCTGGACCATCCAGTCCATGGTCGCCGTGCCCTCGTGGACTTCCCCGATCTTGTAGTTGACGCCGGTGTAGAAAAGAATCCGCTCGGTCGTCGTCGTCTTGCCGGCATCGATGTGCGCCATGATTCCGATGTTGCGGGTGTCTTTGAGCGGGTGGGTGCGCGGCATGGCGTGAAGGTCGGGTTCGGAAGGTCGCGATTCGAGTTGCGGCTTACCAGCGATAATGGGCGAACGCCTTGTTCGCCTCGGCCATCTTGTGGGTGTCTTCCTTCTTCTTCACCGCGCCGCCCCGGAGGTTCGATGCATCGAGGAGCTCCGCGGCGAGCTTCTCCCGCATCGTCTTCTCGCCGCGCTCGCCGGCGTACTCGATGAGCCAGCGAATGGCGAGAGAGGTGCGGCGGTTCGGCCGGACCTCCACCGGGACCTGATAGGTCGAGCCGCCGACGCGTCGGGACTTGACCTCGAGGGCGGGCTTGACGTTCTCGATGGCCTTCTTGAAGGTCTTCATCGGATCGTCCTGGGTCTTCTCGGCGACGCGATTGAGCGCCCCGTAGAGGATGCCCTCGGCGAGGGACTTCTTGCCCCGCTCCATCACCGTGTTGATGAATTTGGTGACAAGCTGGGAGTTGTAGAGCGGATCCGGGAGGATCTCGCGCTTGGCGACGACGCGGCGTCTCGGCATGGCTTCCTCAGGCCTTCGGGCGCTTGGCGCCGTATTTGGAGCGGCCCTGCTTGCGGTTGGCCACGCCGACCGCGTCGAGGGTTCCCCGGATGATGTGGTACCGGACTCCCGGCAGGTCCTTCACGCGGCCGCCGCGGATCATGACGATCGAGTGCTCCTGGAGGTTGTGGCCGACCCCCGGGATGTAGGTCGTGACCTCGATGCCGTTCGTCAGGCGGACGCGCGCGACCTTGCGGAGCGCCGAGTTGGGCTTCTTGGGGGTCGTCGTGTAGACGCGGGTGCAGACGCCCCGCTTTTGCGGCGAAGACTCGAGAGCCGGCGAGGCGGTCTTCTCCCGCACACGCTCGCGGCCTTTCCGCACCAGTTGAGAAATCGTCGGCATCGACTCTCCTCACGTCACCCCGCGACCCCCCGGAGCCGAGAAGGGGCCCGAGATCGACCGAAAACCTGTTAACTCGGACCGGGCGAGACAGTCCCACCGACTCGCCGGAGCCGAGGAGAAAAACCCGCGAATCGTACGCGGGTCCAGGCGGGCTGTCAAGGGGATTCTGAGGCCCAGCTCCCGCGACTCGAACGGACTAGGAGCTCCCCTGGGATGCCGCCGGATCTCCTTGCTTCGGCCCTTCTGTGGACTGCTCGCCTTTCACGCGAAGGACCTTCGCTGGCACCCCGGCCACCACAGCACCCGGGGGTACGGACGAGGTCACGACGCTACCGGCCCCCACGATCGATCCAGCACCGAGGGTGATCCCAGTCTTTCCCGACAGGAGGATGGCCCCCAAACCGACGTAGACCCCGTCTTCAATGACGATGGGCGTGTGCCGCTGTCCCTTGCCGTGAATGGCGAACTTCACCTCGTACGAGATCGTGACCTCGTTGCCGATCCGGGTCAAATGCGGTTCCACGTCGTCGAGGTAACACCGCATGCCGATGAAGACGCGCTTCCCGATCTTGAAGCCGATGAGTCGATACAGGAACACCCGGAGGGTGGTGAAGGGAACGCTCGGGATGACGACGACGTTCAAGAACTTCCGGATCGGCTTCCAGACGATCAACCACAGTGGATAGTCGTAGTAGTACGGACGCTTCCGCTCCGGTCGCTGGCTCGATTCCATCTTCCCCAAGACGAGCTCTCTATGGAGGCCCGACTCGATCCCCTTCGTGGGATGGGTCGCGCGCCTCGCCCGGAGAACTCAAGAGCCGTCCCCGCCTACTCCTCGTCCGAGGCGTCGACCTCGGCGTCGGCCTCCGCCAGGGCCAGCTCCTCCGCCGGATCGGTCAGGAAGTCCTCCAGGGCCGGCTCCTCGACCTGCGGGATCTCCTCGCGCTCCAGCATGATCGACCGGTAGTACTCCATGCCCGTTCCGGCCGGGATCAGGCGGCCGACGATGACGTTCTCCTTGAGTCCCCGGAGGTTGTCTACCTTGCCCGAGATCGAGGCCTCCGTCAGGACGCGCGTCGTTTCCTGGAAGGACGCGGCCGAGATGAAGGAGTCGGTCGAGAGCGAAGCCTTCGTGATGCCGAGGAGCATCGGCCGGCCGATCGAGGGCTGGCCGCCCGCCGTGATCACCCGCTCGTTCTCCTCCTCGAACCGGAAGCGGTCGACCTGCTCGTCGATCAGGAACTCGGTGTCCCCGACTTCCTCGATCTTCACGCTCCGCATCATCTGGCGGACGATGACCTCGATGTGCTTGTCGTTGATCGCGACGTTCTGGGAGCGGTAGACCTCCTGGATCTTGTCCACCAGGTACCGCTGGAGCTCCTTCTCCCCCAGGATCGCCAGGATGTCGTGCGGGTTGATCGGGCCGTCGATCAGGGGATCGCCGGCGTGCACGCGCTCGCTCTCCTGCACGTTGACGTGGGTGTACCGCGGGATCAGATACTCGCGCGTCTCCATGTCGTCGCCCGTCACGATGACCTTGCGCATGCCCTTGGTGATCGGTCCGTGCGAGATGACTCCATCGATCTCGGTGATGACCGCGGCGTCCTTGGGCCGCCGCGCCTCGAAGAGCTCGACGATGCGCGGGAGACCGCCCGTGATGTCCTTGGTCTTGGTCGTTTCGCGCGGGATCTTCGCGAGCACGTCTCCCGGCGACACCTCCTGGCCGTCGGCCACGAGGATGTGCGACCCGATCGGTAGGAGGTACTTGCGCTCGCCGCTCTTGCCCTGGACGAAAACCTGCGGCGACCGCTTCTCGGCTCCCACGGTCTCGACGATGATCTTCTGCGCGAGACCCGTGACGCGATCCGTCTCCTCGCGGAGGTTCTCGCCCTCCAGGATGTCCCGGTACGCGATCTTGCCGCCGACCTCGGTCAGGATGGCCGACGTGTACGGATCCCACTCGACGAGCTCCTGCCCCGGCACGACCTCCTGGCCTTCCGAGACCTTGATCGTCGAGCCGTAGACGACCGAGTACCGCTCCTTCTCGCGCCCCTTGTTGTCCACGATCGTGATCTTGCCGTTGCGGTTGACGACGACGAGGTTGCCGTCCTTGCGCTCGACGGTCGCGACGTTCAGGAACCGGACCGTGCCCGGATTCTTGGCCCCGTGCTTGGACTGCTCGGTGACGCGCGACGCCGTTCCGCCGTAGTGGAACGTCCGCATCGTCAGCTGCGTGCCGGGCTCGCCGATCGACTGGGCCGCGATGACGCCGACCGCTTCGCCGATCTCGACCATCTTTCCGGACGCCAGCATGCGGCCGTAGCAGAGGCGGCAGACGCCGCGCTTGGTCTCGCAGGTCAGAACCGACCGAATCTTGACGCGCTCGATGCCCGCCTCCTGCACCGCGTTGGCGAGATCTTCGGTGATCTCCTCGCCGACGCCGACCAGCTTCTGCTCCGAGAGCGGGTCCAGGACGTCCTCCTGGGCCACGCGGCCGACGATGCGGTCGCGCAGCGGCTCGAGCGTGTCGCCGCCTTCCATGATCGCGGTGACCGTGATGCCGTCGGAGGTCCCGCAGTCCTCCTCGATGACGATGACGTCCTGCGCCACGTCCACGAGCCGGCGGGTCAGGTAGCCCGAGTCCGCCGTCTTCAACGCCGTGTCGGCGAGACCCTTGCGGGCGCCGTGCGTCGAGATGAAGTACTGCAGCACCGAGAGGCCCTCGCGGAAATTCGCGGTGATCGGCGTCTCGATGACCTCTCCCGAAGGCTTGGACATGAGGCCGCGCATCCCGGCGAGCTGACGCACCTGCTCCTTGGAGCCGCGGGCGCCCGAGTCGGCCATGATGTAGATCGGGTTGAACTCGCTGCCCACCTGGTCGGAACGCTTCATCTCCTTGAACATCTCGTCGGAGATGGCTTCCGTCGTCCGATGCCAGATGTCGATGATCTTGTTGTGGCGCTCGCCGGCGGTGATGACGCCCGAGGAGCGCTGGTTCTCGACCTCGAGGACTTCCTTGCGCGCCGCCTGGAGATAGTCCTCCTTGCGGGCCGGGATCACCATGTCGTCCACGCCGATCGAGATGCCGGCAGTGGTCGCGGCCGTGAAGCCGAGGGCCTTCAGGTCGTCCAGCATCTGGACGGTCGACTCCTCGCCGAAGTTCAGGTACACGTAGCTGACGAAGTCCGTCAACCCGCGCTTCTTGAGGTTGCCGTTGAAGAACGGCATCTCCGTGGGCAGCGCGCGGTTGAAGACGACGCGGCCGACCGTCGTGTCCACGAGCGTGCGCTCGACGTCCTGGATTTCGGCGTGGGTGATGTCCTGGTCGTTGTACTGCGTCGTCAGATCGATGTACTTGCCCGAATAGCGCACGCGGATCGGCGTGTGCGTCGTGACGTCGCCGCCCTCGTACGCCAGAATGACCTCGTCGAAGTCGGCGAAGATGCGTCCCTCACCCTTGGAGTTGGACCGCGACTTCGTCAGGTAGTAGATCCCGAGAACCAGATCCTGCGACGGGACCGCGAGCGGCCGGCCCGAGGCGGGCGACAGGATGTTGTTGGACGAGAGCATGAGCAGCTCGGCCTCGACCTGCGCCTTCGGCGATAGCGGGACGTGCACGGCCATCTGATCGCCGTCGAAGTCGGCGTTGAACGCCGGGCAGACGAGCGGGTGGATCTTGATCGCCTTGCCCTCGACGAGCACCGGCTGGAAGGCCTGAATGCCGAGGCGGTGGAGCGTCGGCGCGCGGTTCAGGAGCACCGGGTGGTCGCGGATGACTTCCTCGAGCGCGTCCCACACCTCCGTCACGCCGGACTCGACCAGCTCCTTGGCCGCCTTGATGGTCGGAGCGAGGCCCTTCTTCTCGAGGCGGTTGTAGATGAACGGCTTGAAGAGCTCGACGGCCATCTTCTTCGGCAGTCCCGCCTGGTGGAGCTTGAGCTCCGGTCCCACGACGACGACCGATCGGCCCGAGTAGTCGACTCGCTTGCCGAGAAGGTTCTGCCGGAAGCGGCCCTGCTTGCCCTTGAGCGTGTCGGACAGCGACTTGAGGGGCCGGTTGTTCGAGCCCTTGAGCACGCGCCCGCGGCGGCCATTGTCGAACAGGGCGTCCACGGCCTCCTGGAGCATGCGCTTCTCGTTGCGCACGATGACCTCGGGCGCGCGGAGCTCGAGGAGCTTCTTCAGACGGTTGTTCCGGTTGATGACGCGCCGGTACAGATCGTTCAGGTCCGACGTCGCGAACCGGCCGCCGTCGAGCGGCACGAGGGGCCGCAGCTCGGGCGGAATGACCGGGATGACGTCGAGGATCATCCAGTCCGGCCTGTGACCCGAGCGGCGGAACGCGTCGCACACCTTGAGGCGCTTGGCCGCCTTCTGGCGCTTGATCTGCGACGTCTCCGTTTTCATGATCATCCGGAGCTCTTCCGCCAGCATGTCCACGTCGACGCGCTGGAGGAGCTCCTTGATCGCGCCGGCGCCCATGCGCGCGACGAACACGTCGCCGAGCTCGCCGCGAAGCGCGCGATACTGCTCCTCGGAGAGCAGCTGCTTCTCGCGGAGCTCCGCTTCGCCCGGATCAATGACGACGTAGGACTCGAAGTAGAGGATCCGTTCGAGGTCGCGCAGCGAGATGTCGAGCAGGTGGCCGATGCGCGACGGCAGGCCCTTGAAGAACCAGACGTGCGAGACCGGCGACGCGAGCTCGATGTGGCCCATCCGCTCGCGGCGGACTTTGGACTTGGTGACCTCCACGCCGCACTTGTCGCAGACCACGCCCCGGTGCTTCATGCGCTTGTATTTGCCGCAGAGGCACTCCCAGTCCGTGATCGGCCCGAAGATCTTGGCGCAGAACAGCCCGTCGCGCTCCGGTTTGAACGTCCGGTAGTTGATCGTCTCGGGCTTCGTGACCTCGCCGTAGGACCACGACCGGATCTTCTCCGGCGACGCCAGAGAGATCTTGATCGCGTTGAAGTCCTTCAGCGCCGTCGGCTTGTTGGCGAAAGCGAGCGTTTCCACTTAGGTCGCTCCTTCTCAGTAGGCCGCTCATCGCGACCTAGCGAGGAAACATTTTGAGCGGTCGCTCGACGCGACCGGAGGGAGTAAGCGGCCGCTGGTCACCATCCCATGGCTTGGACTCAGCCGCCGCGTCGATTCGAGAACGAGAAGGTTCTTCACTTCTTCAGCAGCTCCACGTCGAGGCAGAGCGACTGCAGCTCGCGGACGAGGACGTTGAACGACTCGGGCAGGCCGGGCTCCGTCGGGACTTCCCCCTTCACGATCGCCTCGTAAACCTGCGAACGGCCTTCGACGTCGTCGGACTTGACCGTGAGCAGCTCCTGCAGCGTGTAGGAGGCGCCGTAGGCCTCGAGGGCCCAGACCTCCATCTCGCCGAACCGCTGGCCGCCGAACTGGGCCTTGCCGCCGAGCGGCTGCTGCGTGATGAGCGAGTACGGCCCGATCGACCGCGCATGGATCTTGTCGTCGACCAGGTGCGAGAGCTTGAGCATGTAGATGTACCCGACCGTCACCTGCTGCTCGAAGGGCTCGCCGGTCATTCCGTCGTAGAGCACCGTCTTGCCGGACGACGGGAGGTTCGCCTCCTTGAGCAACTTCTTGATCTCGGGCTCCGCCGCGCCGTCGAAGACCGGCGTCGCGACCTTGATGCCGAGCACCCGCGCGGCCCACCCGAGGTGTGTCTCGAGGATCTGCCCGACGTTCATGCGCGAGGGAACGCCGAGCGGGTTCAACACGATGTCGACCGGCGTCCCGTCCGGCAGGTACGGCATGTCGGCCTCCGCCAGGATGCGCGAGATGACGCCCTTGTTTCCGTGGCGGCCGGCCATCTTGTCGCCCACCGAGAGCTTGCGCTTCATGGCGACGTAGACCTTGACCATCTTGATGACGCCGGGCGGCAGCTCGTCGCCCTTCTGCAGCAGCTCGATCCGCTCCGCGTTGACGCGGTTCAGGACCTCGATCTGCGAGTCCTGCCGGCGGAGGACCGTTGCGACCTCCTCGGCCGCCTCCTCGTCCTTGAGCTTCAGCCGCTTCAACTGCTGCGGCGTGAGGCGCGCCACCGACTCCTCGGTGAACTTGCCGGCCTTCTTGACGATCTCCTGGCCGTCCCGATCGTGCACCTCGTCCTGGGAGATCTTCCCGACGAGCAAGTCCCGGATCTTCTTGTTGGCTTCCTCCCGGATGATTCGGATCTCGTCGCGCGAATTCTTCTCGATCTTCGCGATCTGATCCTGCTCGATCGAGAGCGCCCGCAGATCCTTCTCGGTGCCTTTGCGCGAGAAGATCTTGACGTCGACGACGATGCCCTCGATTCCCGGCGGGCACTTGAGCGAAGCGTCGCGCACGTCGCCGGCCTTCTCGCCGAAGATCGCGCGCAAGAGTTTCTCTTCCGGCGTCAGCTGGGTCTCGCCCTTCGGTGTGACCTTCCCGACCAGGATGTCGCCGGGCTTCACGTTCGCCCCGATGCGGATGATCCCCGACTCGTCGAGGTCACGCAGCGCCGTCTCCGAGACGTTCGGAATGTCGCGCGTGATCTCTTCGGGGCCGAGCTTCGTGTCCCGCGCCTCGATGTCGAACTCCTGGATGTGGATGGACGTGAAGAAGTCGTCCTTCACGAGCCGCTCGGACACCAGGATCGCGTCCTCGTAGTTGTACCCGCGCCACGGCATGAACGCGACGAGGATGTTGCGCCCGAGCGCGAGCTCGCCGTTCTCCGTGCACGGGCCGTCGGCGAGGACCTGGCCGCGCTCGACGCGGACGCCCTCCTCGACGACCGGCTTCTGGTTGATGCAGGTGTTCTGGTTGGAGCGCCGGAACTTCGTCAGCGGATAGATGTCCGCGCCGAACTCCTTGCCGCCGGCCTCGGTGCCCTCGACGCGCACGATGATGCGCTCCGAGTCCACCTGGTCGACCACTCCCCCGCGCTTCGCGAGCACGACCGCGCCGGAGTCTCGGGCCACGGTGGCCTCCAGACCGGTGCCGACGAGCGGCGCCTTCACCTTCAGAAGAGGGACGGCCTGCCGCTGCATGTTCGAGCCCATGAGCGCCCGGTTGGCGTCGTCGTGCTCGAGGAACGGGATCAGCGCCGTCGCGACGGACACGAGCTGCTTCGGCGAGATGTCCTTGTAGTCCACCCGTTCCCGCTCGGCCGTGATGAACTCGCCGTTGAAGCGGGCGATGACGCGGTCGTCCTTCAGCCGGCCCGAAGGATCGGACTCGGCGTTGGCCTGAGCGATCACGTAGTTCTCTTCCTCCCACGCCGAGAGGTAGAAGGCGTGGGGAATCGCATCGGCCGAGCGCTTGTGGTTGCGGCGGACGCGCTCGTTCTCGTCCTCGAGCTCCTTCTTCTCGACGATCTGGCCGAGCTTGTAGGAGGTGTCGCCCACCTGCGTGACCTGGAAGTGGTCGATGACGCGGCCCTTCTCGACCCGCTTGTAGGGCGTCTCGATGAAGCCGAAGTCGTTGATCCGTGCGTAGCACGAAAGCGAGGAGATGAGGCCGATGTTCGGGCCTTCCGGCGTCTCGATCGGGCACACCCGGCCGTAGTGCGTCGGGTGCACGTCGCGGACCTCGAAACCCGCGCGCTCGCGCGAGAGACCGCCCGGCCCGAGGGCCGACAGGCGCCGCTTGTGCGTGACCTCGGACAGCGGGTTCGTCTGGTCCATGAACTGCGAGAGCTGCGAGGACCCGAAGAACTCCTTGATGGAGGCGATGACCGGCTTCGAGTTGATCAGGTCGTGCGGCATCGCCGAGTCGATGTCCTGATGGACGGACATCTTCTCCTTGATCGCCCGCTCCATGCGGACGAGGCCGATGCGGAACTGGTTCTCGAGGAGCTCGCCCACGGACCGCACGCGGCGGTTTCCGAGGTTGTCGATGTCGTCCGTCCGGCCGACGTCGCGCTTCAAGCGCAGCAGGTACGCGACCACGCGATAGATGTCCTGCGCCGTCAGCGTGCGCGTGTCCTCGGAGGAGTCCGCCTCCAGCTTGATGTTGAACTTGAACCGGCCGACGCGCGAGAAGTCGTACTTCTTCGCGTCGAAGAACATCCCCTCGAACAGGTTCTTCGCCGACTCGTAGGTCGGCGGGTCGCCCGGACGCAGCCGGCGATAGATCTCGAGGATCGCCTCGTTCTTGGTCTTGTGCGTGTCCTTCCGGATCGTGTTGACGAGCACGTCCCCGGTCAGATCCCAGTCCGGGAAGCAGAGCTCGACTTCCTTGATATTGCGCTCCTTGAGCGCCTCGATCGCATCGGGGCCCAGCTCCTGGCCCGCCTCGAAGAGCACCTCGCCCGTCGCCAGATCGACGACGTCGGCGAGGAAGCAGGCCTTCTCGACGGAGGCGTCGTCCACCCCCCGCTCGAGCGAACCCTTCTTCGCGATCTCCTTCTGGTCGTCGCCCGTGAGCTTGATGCCGCCGAACACGATGCGGGTCTCCCGCTTGACGCGGGCGTACCGCTCCTTGAGATCCTCCTGCTTGAGGACCTCCTTGCCGACCGTCAGATAGGCCCGGCCGCGCTCGAAGCGCGCCGGCACCGAGGCGTAGAACTGGCGCAGGATCGACTCGTCGGTCTCGAGACCCAGGGCGCGCAGGAAGATCGTGGCGGGGAACTTGCGCTTGCGGTCGATGCGGACGAAGAGGATCCCCTTCTGGTCGTACTCGAACTCCACCCACGAGCCGCGATACGGAATGATCTTCGCGAGGAACCCGTGCGCCGACTCCTTCGTGAAGAAGACGCCGGGCGAACGGTGGAGCTGCGAGACGATGACGCGCTCGGTCCCGTTGATGACGAAGGTGCCGTGCTCGGTCATGAGCGGGATGTCGCCGAAGAAGACCTCCTCTTCCTTGGCGTCCCGCATCGTCTTGACGCCCGTCTCCGGATCCTTGTCGTAGACGAAGAGCCGGAACGTGACCTTGAGCGGCACCGAGTACGTCATGCCGCGCTCCTGGCATTCCGCCACGGAGTACTTCATCTGCAGGTCCACGGGGTTGCCGCAGACGTCGCAGAGGGTCACGCGGTTGGCGTTCTGCATGCCGCAGTTCGGGCACGAGACGGTCTCCTCGTGCGGGTGAGCCGTGACGATGCGCTTGCCGCAATGTCGGCACTCCATGCGCAGGTGCTCGAGGCCCTTCAGCCGGCCGCACTTGCACTCCCAGTTGCCGATCGAGTACCGGACGAACTGCAGCTCGCAGGCTCCCCGAAAGTCGGTGAACGGAAAGACGCTCGTGAAGACGGCCTGGAGGCCGGAGGCTTCCCGCTCCTCGGGCAGCAGGTTCATCTGCAGAAAGCGCTCGTAGGAGCGCCGCTGCACGTCGATCAGATTCGGAAGATCCATGAACGAGCGGATCTTCGAGAAATTCTTCCGCCCGTCCGACACAGCCACCTCAGTCATTCCAACTCCTCGCCGGATCGTCCGGCGTGAACAGGCCCCGGCCGGGCCGCCCGCAAGGGACGGTCACCGGTGAAAACAAAAGCGAATTCCCGAGAGGAAGGATCTACTTGATCTCCACCTTCGCGCCGACCTCCTCGAACTTCTTCTTGATGTTGGCGGCCTCGTCCTTGGAGACGCCCTCCTTCAAGAGACCCGGTGCGCCGTCCACGAGGTCCTTGGCTTCTTTCAGGCCCAGGCTCGTCACCTCGCGCACCACCTTGATCGTCTTGATCTTGTCGCCGACGGCGGCCAGGTGCACCGCGAACTCGGTCTTCTCCTCTTCCGCCGGAGCCGCCGCAGCGCCGGCCGCCGCGCCCGCCGCTGCGACGGGCATCGCCATGGCCGCCGCCGACACGCCGAACTTCTCCTCGAGCGCCTTCACCAGGCCGTTGAGCTCGAGGACCGTCATGCCCTCGATTTCCTTCACGAAGTTTTCCGCGGTCATCGCCATTTCCGTCTCTCCTTAGTTCTTTCGATCGAACTTCTTCGCAAACTCAGCTCACGGACGGGGCAGCGTCCCCGCCCGACTTCGACTTCTGCTCGGCAATCTGGTGGAGCGTTCCCGCCAGACCCCGGATGGGCCCGTTCAACACGGTCACGAGCCGGCGCATCGGGGACTGGATGAGGAAGAGCAACTTCGACACCAGCTCCTCACGCGTCGGGAGATCCGCGATCGCGGCGATCTCCTTGGCCGCGACGGCCTGCCCTTCGACGAGCGCGCCCTTGAAGACGAGGTTCGGGTTCGTCTTGGCGAACGCCGTCAGCACTTTGGCGAGCGCCACGGCGTTCGAGGCGTTGTACGCCACGGCCGTCGGGCCCCGGAAATGCTCGATCATCGGCTCGAGCGGCGTGCCCTTGACGGCCCGCCGGGCGAGCGTGTTCTTGACGACGAGGTACTTGGACTGCGTTCCCCGGACTTGCCGGCGCAACTCCGTGACCTCGGTCACTTTCAGACCCGCGAAGCCGAAGAGGATCGCGGTCCCCGCTTTCGCGAGGCCCTGCTCCAGCCCTTCGACCGCCGCGGCTTTTTCGGTGCGGTTCATCGGTCGGTCTCCTACAGCGCCTCGGCCGACGCGGAATCGATCTCGATCCCGGGGCCCATGGTCGAAGAGAGGGATACGGTCCGGAAGTACTTGCCCTTGGCCGAGGCCGGTTTGGCCCGGTGCACGGCCCGGATGAACGCGGCCGCGTTCTCCTCGAGCTTCTTCTCGTCGAACGAAGTCTTGCCGATCGAGGCATGAATGATCGAGGTCTTGTCCACCCGGAACTCGACCTTGCCCGCCTTGATCTCGCGAACGGCCTTGCCCACGTCCATCGTGACCGTGCCGGCCTTCGGGTTCGGCATCAGCCCCTTGGGGCCCAGCACCTTTCCGAGCTTGCCGACGAGCCGCATCATGTCCGGGGTCGCGACGAGCGCCTCGAAATCGAAGAACCCGCCCTGGATCTTCTCGACGAGCGGCTCGGCGCCGACGTGGTCCGCTCCGGCCTCCTCGGCCTCCTTGGCCTTGTCGCCGCCGGCGATCACGGCCACGCGCTTCGACTTGCCGGTGCCGTGCGGCAGAACGACCGTGCCGCGGACCATCTGGTCCGCATGCTTGGGGTTGACGCCGAGCAGCATCGCAATGTCCACGGATTCGTCGAATTTCGTGTACTTGACCTCGCGGACGAGCTTGACCGCCTCGGCCAGCCCGTACGGACGCGGCTCGACCTTCGCTTTGGCTGCCGCGAACTTCTTACCGGTACTCCCCATCGTCTCCTTTCGTCGTGCAAACGGCCTTGCTCGCGCGCGGCCTCCGACTTCGGCGTCCCCGAAACTGGCGGACGCCCTTCTAGACCACGTCGATTCCCATGCTCCTCGCCGTGCCCGCGACGATCCGCACGGCCGCGGGTAGATCCGCGGCGTTCAGATCGGGCAGCTTCGTCTTCGCGATGTCTTCGACCTGCTGCTTCGTCACCTTGCCGACCTTCTCCTTGTTCGGCGTGCCGGAGCCCTTCGCGATTCCCGCCGCCTTGAGCAGCAGGATCGAGGCCGGTGGCGTCTTCGTGATGAAGGTGTAGGAGCGGTCCGCGTAGACCGTGATCACCACGGGAATGATCAGGCCCTTCTGCGAGGCCGTCCTCGCGTTGAAGCTCTTGCAGAAGTCCATGATGTTGACGCCCTGCTGGCCGAGCGCGGGACCGACGGGAGGCGCCGGCGTGGCCTCTCCCGCAGGGATCTGCAGCTTGACGTAGCCGGTGATCTTCTTGGCCATCTCTTATCGCATCCCTTCCTTACAGCTTCTGGACCTGGAGGAACTCGAGCTCGACCGGGGTCGAGCGCCCGAAGATGGTGACCATGACCTTGAGTGTCGAGCGGTCGAGGTTGATGTCCTCGACCACGCCGGTGAAGTTCGTGAACGGGCCGTCGGTAATGCGGACGTGCTCGCCCTTGTCGAACGTGTGCTTGGGCTTCGGCTTCTCCTTGGTCGCGGTGACGCGGTGAAGGATCTGCTCGACCTCGTCCGCCGTCAGGGGCGTCGGCTCCTTGCCGGAGCCCACGAACCCGGTGACCTTCGGCGTGTTCTTGACGAGATGCCAGGCCTCGTCGGACATCTCCATCTCGATGATGATGTAGCCGGGGAAAAACTTGCGCTGGATCTCCCGGCGCTTCCCGCCCTTCATCTCGACGAGCGTCTCGGTCGGGATGCGGATCTCGCCGAACGCCTCCGCCATGCCCATCGCCTCGATGCGCTGCTTCAGGTTCTGGCGCACGCGCTCTTCGAAGCCCGAGTACGTGTGGACGATGTACCAGTTGCGGGTCTTGACTTTGGTCTCGGTCGTCACGCGGACACCCCCGCCAGCTTGAAGATTCGGTCGATCAACCACGAGAGACCGGCGTCCACCAGAAAGAGATAGAAACCGAAGATAAAGCACGCCACGATGACGACGACCGTCGTGCCGACCACTTCGGATCGGCCGGGCCAGCTCATCTTCTTCATTTCGACCCAGACGTCGCGCAAGAACTCGCGCGTCCGGGGCCACCACTCTTTGACCGGTACCATCGTTCCTTCGCTCACTCCTAATGGCAGGGGTGGAGGGATTCGAACCCCCAACCTACGGTTTTGGAGACCGCCGCTCTACCAATTAGAGCTACACCCCTGTTGATTAAACCTTCCCTTCCTTGTGCGCCGTGTGCTTGCGGCAGAAAGGGCAGAATTTCGGAGCTCCAGCTTCTCGGTGTTCGTCTTCTTGTTCTTCGTCGTCGTGTAGTTGCGGCGTTTGCAGTTCGCGCACGCCAGGACTCACGTTCTCTTGCATGATGAGTTACTCCAAGATTTCGACGATGGTGCCGGCGCCGACCGTGCGTCCGCCTTCGCGGATGGCGAAGCGCAGCCCCTTCTCCATCGCGATCGGCGTGATCAGGTTGACCTCCAGGGTCACGTTGTCCCCCGGCATCACCATCTCCACGCCCTGCGGCAGCTGCGCCGTCCCCGTCACGTCCGTCGTCCGGAAGAAGAACTGCGGCCGATACCCGTTGAAAAACGGCGTGTGCCGCCCCCCCTCTTCCTTGGTCAGAATGTACGCCTGCGCCTGGAACTTCGTGTGCGGCGTGATCGACCCCGGCTTGGCGCACACCTGCCCCCGCTCCACGTCCTTACGCTCCGTGCCCCGCAGCAGAAGCCCCACGTTGTCTCCCGCCTGCCCCTGATCCAGCAGCTTGCGGAACATCTCCACTCCCGTCACGACCTTCTTCTGTGTCGGCCGAATCCCCACGATCTCCACCTCTTCCCCGACCTTCACCACGCCCCGCTCGACGCGCCCCGTCACCACCGTCCCGCGCCCCGAAATCGAGAACACGTCCTCGATCGGCATCAGAAAGTCCTTGTCGATCGCTCGCTCCGGCACCGGAATGTACGCGTCCACCGCGTCCATCAGCTCCAGAATGCACTTGGCGTCGGCCGAGTTCGGATCCCCCGACTCCCCGCCTTCAGCGCCGATCCCTTCACGATCGGAATCTTGTCCCCAGGAAACCCGTACGACGTCAGAAGCTCCCGCACCTCCAGCTCCACCAGCTCCAGCAGCTCCGGGTCGTCCACCATGTCCGTCTTGTTCAGAAACACCACGATGTACGGCACGCCCACCTGCCGCGCCAGCAGGATGTGCTCCCGCGTCTGCGGCATCGGCCCATCCGCCGCCGACACCACCAGAATCGCTCCGTCCATCTGCGCCGCGCCCGTGATCATGTTCTTCACGTAGTCCGCGTGCCCCGGGCAGTCCACGTGCGCGTAGTGCCGCTTCGCCGTCGAATACTCCACGTGCGCCGTGTTGATCGTGATCCCTCGCGCCTTCTCTTCCGGCGCGTTGTCGATCTGGTCGTACGCCTTGGCCGTCGCCAGCCCCTTCTTCGACAAAATCATCGTGATCGCCGCCGTCAACGTCGTCTTCCCGTGATCCACGTGCCCAATCGTCCCGATGTTCACGTGCGGCTTCGTTCGATCAAACTTCTCCTTCGCCATGTTCTCCTCGTCCGATTTTCCCGGGCGCTATCTGGAGCCCACGACCAGGATTGAACTGGTGACCTCGTCCTTACCAAGGACGTGCTCTACCGACTGAGCTACGTGGGCGCTGGCGCCGCGAGGCGTCAGGCGAAAGGCGTCCGTCCGGTTCCCACACTTCGTCAAGATCTCGTCCTTCTTTCGCAAACCTTCGCCGACGCCTGTCGCCTCACGCCTTACGTTCTGGAGCGGGAGACGGGATTCGAACCCGCGACCAACAGCTTGGAAGGCTGTGACTCTACCCCTGAGTTACTCCCGCCTCGATTCGACGTTGCCTCTCTCACACCGTCTGCTTCGTCATTGGTGGGCAGGGAAGGATTCGAACCTCCGTAGCGCGAAGCGCGGCAGATTTACAGTCTGCTGCCATTAACCACTCGGCCACCTGCCCGAGCTTTCGAAGCGTGGAACCCACCCGATGAACCCCGCGTCTCGCCCTGACTCGTCCGCGCCGCCGCGTCTCGTGGAGCCGGCGGTGGGACTCGAACCCGCAACCTTCCGATTACAAATCGGATGCTCTACCCATTGAGCTACGCCGGCGGAGACGGCAATTCAAAGAGCACACCCATCCCGACGGCGCGAACCGGGGAGTCTAGCAGCGCAAGTTCCGCCGATCAAGGGGGTTTCGGCAAGGATCTTTGTCGGACGGCCTCATAGGCGGCGACGGCCGCGGCCGCCGCGACGTTCAGGGAGCCCACGCGACCCCGCATCGGAAGGCGGCCCAGCCGGTCGCACCCCTCCCGGACGAGTCGGCGCATGCCCTTTCCCTCCGAGCCGAGGACGAGCGCCAGATCCCCCGTCAGGTCCAGGCGATACAGGTCCTCCCCTCCCGGGTCGAGGCCGATCACCTGAAACCCCTGAGTCTTAAGGGAATCGAGGAATCTCCGGAGATTTCCAGCCCGGAAGATCGCCACGCGCTCGACGGCGCCGGCGGAGCTTCGGGACACCGCTTCCGAGAGCGGCGCCGACCCGCGCTCCGGCAGGACGACACCGGCGCCCGCCCCCTCCGCCACCCGGAGGATCGCCCCCAGATTCTGAGGATCCTGGACCCCGTCCAGAACCAGCAGGAACCGTCCCCCGGACGGGCCCTCGAAGGCCTCCGCTTCCTCCCGGTAGGACCGCGCCGCCAGCCGCGCCGCGACGCCCTGATGTCCCGGGCCGGCGGCCCGCTCGAGGGCCGCCCGATCGCCGCGACGCAGCGGCACGCCTTGGCGGCGGCAGAGCGCCTCGATCTCCTGGACGCGGCGATCGCGGCGCCCCGCGTCGACCAGCACCCACTCGACCTCGCGCGGCCTCGACGCGATGGCCTCCTCGACGGCGTGGAGGCGCGACAGGATCATTCGCGCGCCGCGGGCTCGAGGAGCACGACGGCCATCGCTCCGATCCCTTCGCGTCGGCCGGGAAATCCGAGGCCGTTCGTGCTCGTGCCGCGAACGTTGACGGACTCCGCCGCGACGCCGAGGATCGCGGCGATGCGCTGCCGGAGCGCGGCCGCGACGCGGCGCGATACGGGGCTCCTCGGCGATCACCACCGCGTCCACGTTTCCGATCTTCCAGCCCTTCTCGCGCGCGAGCTCCACCGCCCGCGCGACGAACCGGGCGCTGTCGGCGCCCTTCCACGACGGGTCGCGATCCGAGAAGAGCTCACCCAGCGACGGCAGCGCCGCGGCGCCGAGGATCGCGTCCGCGATCGCGTGGAGGAGCGCATCGCCGTCGGAGTGGCCCCGAAGGCCGGGAGAGCCCGCGATCTCGAGGCCGCCCAGCCGGAGCGGACGCCCGGCGTCGAAGGGATGCGCGTCGAAGCCGAGGCCGACCCGCCCGCTCACGAGGCCACCCCGCGGTCGCGGCGACGCAGGAGCGCCTCGGCGAGCTCAAGGTCCTCGGGCGTCGTGATCTTGATGTTCCAGCGCGAGACCGGCACGGCCCGCACCGGCACGCCGAGAACCTCGAGGAGCCCCGCCTCGTCGGTCGCCTCGCGGCCGGTCTCGAAGGCGCGGCGCGAGCAGATCCGCCCGGAAGGCCTGCGGCGTTCCGGCCGCGTAGAGGCCCTCGCGGTCGATCGTCGCGACGATGCGCTCGCTCTCCACGCGCTTGACCGTGTCCACGATCGGGGTCGCCGCGGTCGCCGCGCCCCGTCGCGCGCGCCGCCTCGAGCACACGGCCGATCTCCTCGGCGGCGATGAGCGGCCGCGCCGCGTCGTGGATGCAGACGACGTCCGCGCCGTGCGCGCCGAGCGCCTGAAAGGCCGCGCGGACCGAGGCGGATCGGGTCGCCCCGCCGGCGACGAGGGCGGCGCGGCCGTTCACCACGCGCTCGAAGTCGCGCATGCGGTCCGCGGGCGCGGCAATGACCGCCCGATCGAACGCCTGGCCGGCGAACGCCTCGAGCGTCCAGGAGAGGATCGAGTGTCCGAGGATCGGAACGAGGGCCTTGGGGCCGCTGTAGCGCAGGCGCGTGCCCGAGCCCGCGGCGGGAATCACGAGAAACGTCGCCATCGAGGGACGACTATACGGCGAGGATTTCCTGCTCCTTGGCCTTCAGCAGATCGTCCACGTCCTTGATCTTGCGGTCCGTCAGCTTCTGAGACTCCTCGAGGCCGCGCCGCTCGTCGTCCTCGGAGATCTGCTTGTCCTTGAACATCTTCTTGATGCGGTCGTTCCCTTCGTGGCGGAAACGTCGGATCTCGACGCGCACTTCCTCGGCCATGTGGTGCGCCTTTTTCGCGAGATCCTTACGGCGCTCCTCCGTCAGCGAAGGGATCGGGATGCGGACGACCTTGCCGTCGGACTGCGGGTTGAGACCGAGATCCGACTTCCGGATCGCCTTCTCGATTTCCGCCGCCATCTTCGGGTCCCACGGGGCGGCGACGATGAGCGTGGGGTCCGGCACCGAGAGGTTCGCCACCTGGTTGATCGGGACCTCGGCCCCGTAGGCCGTCACGCGGAGGCCGTCCAGGATCCCCAGGTTCGCGCGGCCGGTGCGCAGCGTCTTGAACTGCTCCTTCAACGCCTCGACGGCGTCGAACATCCACTTCTCGATGTCCTTCAGTTCCTGTCTCATGTCGCTCCCTCCGCCGTGACGAGCGAGCCGATGTCCTCACCGCGCACGACCCGCTCGATGTTGCCTTTCACGCGCAGGTTGAAGACACGGATCGGAACACCGTTCTCCATGCAGAGCGCGATGGCCGCCGCGTCCATCACCTGCAGTCCCGCCGCGAGCGCCTGCCGATAGGACAGGCTCTTGAGCATGCGCGCGCCGGGGTTCTTGTCGGGATTGGCGTCGTAGACGCCGTCCACCTTCGTCGCTTTGAGCAGCGCGTCCGCGTGGATCTCGTTGGCGCGCAGGGCGGCCGCAGAGTCCGTCGTGAAGAACGGGTTGCCGGTCCCGCCGACGAAAAGGACGACACGGTTCTTCTCGAGGTGACGGATCGCGCGCCGCCGGATGAACGGCTCGGCGATCTGCCGCACCTCGACGGCCGACATCAGCCGGGTTACGACGTCCCGTTTCTCCAGGGCGTCCTGGAGCGCGAGCCCGTTGATCACGGTCGCGAGCAGGCCCATGTGGTCGCCGGCGACCCGGTCGATGCCCTGCGCGGCCGCCGCGACGCCCCGGATGATGTTGCCGCCGCCGAGGACGACCGCGGTCTGAACGCCCAGCCGGTGAACGTCTCGGACCTCGTCGGCCAGGCGCGCGACGACCTCGGGGTCGATCCCGAAGCGCTGCTCCCCCATCAACGCCTCTCCCGAAAGCTTCAGGAGAATTCGGCGATAGACGGGGGCGCTTCCCATTCGCGCGCCGGCGTTACGCGCTCGCCAGGGTCGCTTCGCCCTGGACGGCCGTCCGGCCCAGGCTCTCTCCCAGCTTGAACCGCGCGAAGCGCAGGTCGAGCGCTCCCTTGCCCGCGCGTTCGACGAGCACCTGCCCGACACTCTTCTCGGGATCCTTCACGAAAGCCTGCTCGGTGAGCACGCTCTCCTGATAGAACTTCTCGACCTTCCCGTCGGCGATCCGCTCGACGACGTTGGCCGGCTTACCGGCGGCCGCCGCCTGGGCGCGGGCGATCTCCCGCTCGGTGTCGAGAATCTCGGGCGTCACCTCGGCGCGTGTCGCGAAGCGCGGGTCGGAGGCCGCGACGTGCATCGCGATATCGCGGCGGAGCTCGTCGTTGCCTTCGGCCACGCCGACGAGAACGCCGATACGGCCATTGCCGTGGATGTAGCTGCGCGAATCCCTCCCCCGCGCGCGGCGACGAGGCGCGACGAACCGCCGGACCTGGATGTTCTCCTTGAGGGTCGCGACGAGCTGCGCGACCGCCATCGCGACCGTCGCCTCGGTCGGCCAGGAAAGTGAGGCGACGTCGGCCCCGGTTCCGTTCCGCGTCTCGCCGAAGGCGTCGTGCGTCGCGATCCGCTCGGCGAGCTTCTCGGTGAACTGCCGGAACGCCTCGGTTCGTGCGACGAAGTCGGTCTCGCAGTTCACCTCGACGAGCACGGCGGCCTTGGGCGTCACGTGCGCGACGACGAGACCCTCGGTCGTGGCCCGGCCGGCCTTGCTCGCGGCGGCCGCGAGGCCCTTCTTGCGAAGGATCTTCTTGGCCTCCTCGAAATCGCCCCCGGCCTCGACCAGGGCCTTCTTGCACTCCATCATGCCGACGCCCGTCTCGGCGCGCAGGTCGGCTACCGCTTTCGACGTGATTTCCATGGTTCCCTTTCCGATGAGTCTACCGTCAACCGCCGGCGGTCCGCCGCGCCCCGTCCACGCGCCGCCCGAGGGCGCCGCGGACGCGCGATGGACTGTCGGCGGCCGACGCCCTACGAAGCGACGTCCGAAACGACGGCGGTCGTCGAAAGCTCGGGCGTCCGCGGGCGCGACTCCGCGCGCGCGGCCGCTTCGGACTCGCGCGCGACCCTCCTGCGTGTGCAGGCCCTCGAGAACCGCGTCCGCGATCCGCGCCGTGAACAGCCGGATCGCCCGGATGGCGTCGTCGTTGCCCGGGATGACGTGGTCGACCAGATCCGGATCGCAGTTGGTGTCCACCACCGCGACGACCGGGATGCCGAGGATGTTCGCCTCCTTGACCGCGATGTACTCCTTCTTCGGGTCGATGACGAAGAGCGCGTCCGGAAGCTCGTCCATCTCCTTGATGCCGGCGAGGTTCTTCTCGAGCTTTTCCTTCTCGCGCTCCAGACGCAGACGCTCCTTCTTGGTCAGGTTCTCGTTGTCTTCCTGCGCGAGGATCCCCTCGATCTCCTTCAGGCGATGGATGGACTTGCGGATCGTCGAGAAGTTGGTCAGCGTGCCGCCGAGCCACCGCGTGTTCACGAAGAACATCCCGCAGCGGTTGGCCTCCTCGTAGATCGCGTCCTGCGCCTGGCGCTTCGTGCCGACGAAGAGGATGTTCTTGCCCGGCGCCGCGAGGTCGGTCACGAATTTCGAGGCTTCCTTGAACTGCTTGAGCGTCTTCTGCAGGTCGATGATGTAGATCCCGTTGCGCTTGCCGAAGATGAACTTCTTCATCTTCGGGTTCCAGCGCTTGGTCTGATGACCGAAGTGGACGCCAGCCTCGAGCAGTTCCTTCATCGAAATAGATGCCAGATCACACCTCCTTTGAGATCGCGGTCAGGTGCGGATGCCACCGCCCTCTCGTGACGAATGTTACCGCTTGCTGAACTGGAACCGGGCGCGCGCGCCGCGCTGCCCGTACTTCTTCCGTTCTTTCATCCGCGGGATCGCGCGACAGGAAGCCATCCTTCTTCAGCTTCTTGCGCAGCTCGGCGTTGTACTCGGTGAGCGCGCGCGAGATGCCGTGGCGGATCGCGCCGGCCTGTCCCGACGGGCCGCCGCCGGCGACCGCGACGTGGATGTCGAACCGCTCCGCCGTCTCGGTCGAGAGGAGCGGCTGCTTGATGATCATCTTCAGGACGTTGTTGGGGAAGTACTCGTCGAGGGAGCGCCGGTTGACCGTGATCGCTCCCGGTCCCGGAACGAGCCGAACGCGCGCGACCGACGTCTTGCGCCGTCCGGTCGCTCGGTGCTGGATTTCGACCGCCAAGAGTTCCTCCTTACTGCTTCGCCCGCGGCCTGACGCGGGCGCTCGAGCGGGCTTCGGACTGCTGCGCCTCGTGCGGATGCGAGGCGCCGCGGTAAACCTTGAGCTTCTTGAACTGCTTCGGCCGAGCTTGGTCTTCGGCAGCATCCCGCGAACGGCCTCCTCGATGAGGCGCTCGGGATACTTCGCACGCAGCTTCGCGCGCGCGACCGTCTTGAGTCCGCCCGGATAGCCCGTGTGGCGGTGGTAGACCTTCTCTTCCGCCTTGCGGCCGGTCAGTTGGACGCGCTCGGCGTTGGTGACGACGACGAAGTCGCCGGTGTCGAGGTGCGCGACCCAGCCGGGTCGATGCTTGCCGGAGAGAACCCGCGCGACGGCGCTCGCCAGGCGCCCGAGCACCTGGTCGGAGGCATCCACGACGTACCAATCGTGGCGGATGTCGGCGGCGCGAACCATCGGGGTGCCAGAACTCATTTCAAGACCTCGGACTTCGACAAAAAAGAGCCGCTCCCGACCGGGGCAAACGCGCGAAGGGACGGCCCACCGGCGCGAAAGGGCGGGTAAGAATACGTAAGGCTGGGAAGGCTGTCAAGGCGACGGGTTCGGGGCCGGAGTGGCGCCGCTAGGCGTGCTTGCGCTCGGCGAAGGAGAGCAGGATCAGGTCGGACCGCCGCTTGACGCCGTGCTTCCCGAGAAGGTTCGAGACGTGGAACTTGACCGTCCTCTCGGACATGTGGAGCCGGCTCGCGATCTCCTTGTTCGAGAGGTTCTCCATGAGGAACTGATGGACCTCCCGCTCGCGACGGCTCATATGGGCCCCCGCGTGGACGAGCTTCGGGCGGCGCAGCGACGACAGGGTCGAGTCCACGAACCGGCAGAGCAGCGACCGGGGCACCCAGAATCCTCCCGAAGCCACTTCCCGAACGGCCGACACGAAGTGCCGCGGCAGCTCGACATAGCGTACGAGGCCCTTGGCGCCGATCTTCAGGAGCGGAAAGGCGTCGGCGTCGTCGAACCGCTCGGCGACGACGAGGAGCCGGGCATCCGGTCTTTTGGAGAGAATCTCCTCGACGATCACCTTCGTCGCCCGATTCCGGGCGTTGGCTTCGACGACGTGAGCCGACGCCGGAAGCACCGGGAGGGCTTCGATCTCCGATAGGCGGGACGGGTCCAAACGATGAGTTCGAGTCTGACAGCCGCTTTCCTCGAGCAGCCGACAGAGTTCCGCCAACACCAACGGATGGAATGAGTAAAGGGAAACCCTCTGCCCCTTGGGTTCTTTAGCCAACGTCCCTCAGGTTAGCCCAGGTTCCAGTGGGGAGGCAAGGATTCCGGCCTAAAAAGAGCCTAAAGGAGGCCTCGGAGAGCCTTCGAGGGGTCAAATCCGCCTCACGGCAGGTCGAAGGTCCTCACGAGGAAGACCGACATCTCCCCCCGACTCGCAACCTTCGAGGGACAGAAGTGTCCCGCGCCGCAGCCCGAGGTGATTCCTTCCTTGGCGAGCTCCTCGATCCAGGCCGCGTAGGTATCCGACTTCGGCACGTCCGGAAAGACGCCCGTGGCCGCGGGCGGGCGATACGCACTGCCGTGGGCGGTCTTGAGCAGGAGGACGGCGAGCGACGCCCGGTTGAGCGTCTCGCCAGGACAGAAGTTGCCGTTCCCGCACCCGATCGAAATGCCCTCCGCCCAGAGCTCCTCGATCCAGCCGGCAAAGGGATCGGACTTGGGAACGTCCAGGAAGACCGTGCCTCGAGCCGGCGGGGGTACGTACGACGCTCCGTGCTCGCCGCGCAGGAGGAACTTGGCCGCCTGGGCGCGCGTCAGGGTGGCGTCCGGGCAGAAGTAGCCGCCGCCGCATCCCGAGGTGACCCCGGCTCGCACCGCCTTCTCGACGGCCCCTTGAAAGATGTTCGTCGCGGGAACATCGAGAAAATCGCTGAACCAGGCGTCGAGCCGCATGGCGGACAGCCCCCCCGGGTTCGTCACAACCACGTCGTTCAACGTCCCCGGCGGAAGGGACGGCAGCTTCGCGGAGATCTGTGTCGGGTTCACCGCGACACCGCCTGCGGTCAGGCCGCCGACTCGGACCGTCGCCCCGGCCTGGAAGTTCGCTCCGGAAATCGTCAGCGGCGACCCCGCGGCCGGGGGCCCGGAATCCGGAGTCAAGCCCTGGATCATGGGCTGCGCCGGCGTCGGCGTCGGCCCGTTGGGAGTGGGCGTCCTGGTCGGAGTCCGCGTGGCCGTCGGCGGGACCGGCGTCAAGGTTTTCGTCGGCGTTCGTGTCGGAGTCGAAGTGCGCGTCTCCGTCCGGGTCCGCGTCGAGGTGAACGTCGGAGGAATCGGCGTCGAAGTCCGGGTCGGAGTCGAGGTCCGGGTCGCCGTCGGGGGTACCGCGGTCGCCGTTCGGGTGTGTGTCGCCGTCGGCGGGACCGGAGTGAAAGTCCGTGTCGGAGTTCGCGTCGCGGTCTGAGTCGGCGTGGAGGTCGGTGGCACCGCTGTCGAGGTCCGCGTCGCGGTCCGAGTCGGAGTCGCAGTCGGAGGCGCCGCCGTCGAAGTCCGCGTCGCCGTGCGAGTCGGAGTCGCGGTCGGCGGAATCGCCGTGGAGGTCCGAGTCGGAGTCGCGGTCGGCGGAACTGCCGTCGAGGTCGGCGTCGCCGTGCGAGTCGGCGTGGCGGTCGGCGGAATCGCCGTGGAGGTCCGAGTCGGAGTCGCGGTCGGAGGCACCGCCGTCGAAGTCCGCGTCGCCGTGCGAGTCGGAGTCGCGGTCGGCGGAATCGCCGTCGAGGTCCGAGTCGGAGTCGCGGTCGGAGGCACCGCCGTCGAAGTCCGCGTCGCCGTCCGAGTCGGCGTGGCGCTCGGCGGAACCGGCGTCGCGGTCCGCGTCGATGTCCGCGTCGGCGTCGCAGTCGGCGGAATCGGCGTCGAGGTCCGGGTCGGAGTCGCCGTCGGAGGCACCGGTGTGGAGGTCCGCGTCGCCGTGCGAGTCGGTGTCGCGGTCGGCGGTACGGGCGTGGATGTCCTCGTCGGGGTGCGCGTGGCGTCCGCGTGGGCGTTGCCGTGGGCGGGATCGGCGTCGCCGTGCGGGTCGGGGTCCGCGTGGGTGTCGCCGTCCGCGTCGGAGTTCGGGTCGGCGTCGGCGTCGCTCCACCGGTGAAGTTCGCCGTGTAGGTCGTGTCCGACGACCGGCGTCGAGATATTGTGCGTTGCAGCGCCGCCGTCGGACCAGGACAGCGAACGTGTACGTGGTCCCGTCATCGTCTGCGGCGAGACGACGCCGAGCGTGCGCTGGATGCCCACGACGCCGACGACGGTCGCCGGCGTCGTCAGCGGCTGGCCGTCGAGCGTGATCTGCAGGCCCGACGGGTTCGTCGCGAAGGTCATCGTGGACTTGCGCGGCACGACGTCGCGTGTAGGTCGTCGAGGTGAGACCGGTCGAGTCGGTCACCGTCAGGTGGATGCGGTACCAGACGTTGGCCGAGGTCTCGCCCGGTCGTCGGCACGACGAAGGAGCCCGCTTGGCCGCCGGTCGGCGGCGCGATGAAGGGGTGCGTGTGCGTGTCGTGATGGAAGACGATCTCCCACGTGAAAGCGCTGCCGGGGAGCGTCCCGTCCTCGGGATCCGTGCCGGTGCCCGGAGTAGTTGATCGTGTCGCCGCCGGCGTAGGTCGTGCCGGCGGCGGGCGACGTGATCGTCGCGATCGGCGGCGAGGTTCGGCCGTCACCGTCAGCGTCGCACTCGTCGCTCGTCGCGTTGCCGTAGGCGTTGGTCACCTTGCAGCGGTACGTCGCGCCGTTGTCCGCGAGCTGCGGCGGACGCGATCGTGTAGGTCGCCGACGTCGCGCCGCTGATGTTCGCGCCGTTCTTCTGCCACTGGTACGAGAGCGTCGGCGTGCCCGAGGCGCTGACCGAGAACGTCGCCGGCTGGCCGACCGAGACGCTGCGCTCGGCGGGATCCTCGGTGATCGTCGGAGGCGTGTTGAGCGTGTATTGGATCCGGTAGACGCCGCCGGCGTCGAGCCGCACGCCGCGGCCAGATAGTAGAGGCTGCCGTCGGGCGCGACATCCAGGTCGACGGGCTAGAGGATGCCGGTGGCGAAGTCGGAAGCCGCCGTGTAGCCGCTGCCGCGTCGAGTCGTCGGATCCAAGCCGCGCAGTAGTCGGCGAAGAAGTAGTCGCCGACGTAAGCCGCGGGAAACTGCGCGTGATCGGGTTGTAGAACGCGCCGCCGGTGATCGCGCAGCGGTCGTGCCGCGTGCCGTGGCCGTAGGCGAAGAGCGGCGTCTCGAAGTGGCGGATCCGAGGTCGCGCCCTCGGTCGTCGGCCAGCCGTAGTTGGCGCCGGCGAGCCCGTCGTTGATCTCCTCCCAGGTGTTCTCGCCCGACGTCGTTGATGAAGATCCGGCCGGTGCCCGGCTGGAACGCGAAGGTGAACGGATTGCGCAGGCCCAGCGCCCAGATCGCGCGGTTCTTGCCGCGTGGCGGTCGAGTAGAACGGGTTGTCGGTCGGGATCGAGCCGTCGGGGTTGATGCGCAGGATCTTCCCAGCAGGTTCGTCAGCGTCTGCGCGTTGGCGCTGTTGGCGTTCTCGCCGACGGCGACGTAGAGCTTGCCGTCGGCGCCGAAGTGGATCGCGCCGCCGTTGTGGTTCGTCGCGCTCGCAGAGGTTGTCAGGTCGAGGAGAACCACCTCGCTGCCGGGCACGGCCACGTCGCCGTCGTGCCGTCGCGGTGAAGCGGCTGACGCGGTTGTGCGTCGTCGGCGTGGTCGCCGTGTAGTAGACGTAGACGAAGCGGTTCGACGCCGAAGTGCGGGGTCGAACGCGACGCCGAGCAGGCCGCGCTCGCCGGCGGAATCGACGGTCACCGTGAGAAACGGCGTCGAGAGAAGCGCGCCGTTCTTGATGACGCGCAGCTGCCCGGCCTGCTCGCAGACGAAGATGCGGCCGTCGGGAGCGACCGCCATGCCGACGGGGCTCGTCAGGGCGCCGCCGATCTGCGAATAGGAGAATCCGGAGGGAAATGCCGGAGTCACCGCGAAAGCCGAGCTCGCCCCCAACAACCCGAGGGCGAGCGCAATGGCCCCCCGGACTCTGCGCTCGCGATCGCGGTACTTCGAACTCATGGCGAAGATGAGCGTCCGAACGAACGGACCCGAGGCGCAACGCTTCCGGTCCGGCGATCAGACACGCTTATCCGGTAGAACTCCTCTTTCCGAATTGTTCATCGGGCGGCCCGCGTCCGCGGAAGGACGTCGCCCGAACTGGAAGCGATCGTACCAGCCTGAGCCGGAAAGGCAAAGTGGGGACGTTCCGTTTCGACGATGACACGATCCGCGCTTCCCGGATCTCCGACCTCAGCCAAGGCCGAGCTGCGAGGTGGTACCACCAGCGACGTTTCCATCACGATCGTGCCATCCGCCCCGACCCAACGAACCGTCGCGGCGAGAGGTGCCGCCTCCGGATTGAAGATGGCGATCCGGCTGAGCCTTCCCTTCGACTCCGTGAGCACGCTCGTTCTGGCGAGCCGGTCGGGATCGAAGGGCGCGAGAGTCGACCGGAACGTGCCCGCGTCCCCTCGGATCGCACGGTCTGCGTCCCGAACACCACGAGGACTCGCCGGTCGGCCTCGATTTCCAGGATTCCAGACGCTTCCGCCACACCGAAGAATGTCCCGAGGATATCCTCGATGCTTCGCGACTCACCGGCACCGAGGCGAAGGGCGGCGACCGGCGCCGCCCCGTTGTCCCGATCGTCCTCCAGAAAGAGGAGGCGAACCGAAAGAGGCGAATCGCTCGGGTTGAGGATCGTCGCATCGGTCGCGAGCGACGATCCGGACGGCGTCACGGTTCGTGCGGTCGCCGGCAGGTACGAGCGTTCGACGGCGCGCGTCGCTTGCACGTCCACCCGGCTTCCCGTTCGAAGGTCCGTCACCTCGGCGCGCACGTCGGGAGCGGGTGACCCGACGGATCCCACGAGTTCGAGCGAAAGCCCTTCACCCCAGGCGTCGGGGAAGAGATCCGCCAGGGACCAACGGACGTCGCCGGCCGCCGGAATTCTCGTCTCCTGGACTCCGATCAGGCGCCCATCGGCCGAGCGAAGGCGCATCGTGACGGAGCTCGAACTCGAAGCCGAGCCCCTCGCTTCGACCAGGACGTCGAAGGCATCCGTCTGCGAGAGTCCGGCGAGAAACGACGCGCCGGAGTCGGCGGTCCGGCGGACGGGCCCGGACGCCATGTAAGAGCGGGCTCTCAGCGCGAGCGATGCGCGGGAGCCGTCGGCGGCTTCGACGCGGAACGTTCCGTCTTCCGGCAACCCCGAGAGGACGTCAACCATCTCGCGAGTCGCGAACGGTTCGAGGCGGAGCCGCTGAAGAGGTGGCGTTTTCCCGGAGAACGAGGTGAACGAGAGCAGGACTTCGATCTCGCGCGCCTCGAGATTCTCGATGGTGAGATCCGTCGAGGTTCCGGTCGTCCCGTCGGAGCCCTGAACCCATTCCGAGGCGGTCGTCACCGAGGCGGTCCGCACTCCCGCGCTGATGACCGGCCGCGATGGGATGCGAATCGTGCGCCCGTGGCGCAATCGACAGCAGACCGCGGGCCGCCATCGGCGCGGCGCTCACGATGGTGTGCTTGGGAGTTCGCGTGCGCGTGGGCGTCCCGTGCGGCTTCGTCGGCGTCGGCGTCGGCGTCGGCGTGGGCGTCGCGCGTCCCGGCGTCGGGCTGCCGCTCCCGGGATTCTGAGTGGGAGTGGGCGTGGCCGTCGGGGTGTCGTCGCCGGAGTCTGAGTCGCGGTCGGCCCCGACGGTGTGACGGTCCGCGTCGGAGTCGCTGTGGGCAATGCGGGGGTCTTCGTTCGCGTCGGGCTCGCCGTCGGCGGAACGGGCGTCGCCGTCGCGGTCGGCGGAATCGCCGTCGGCGTCCGCGTGCCTGTCGGCGTCCGGCTGGCCGTGGGCGTGCGACTGGCGGTCGGCGTGCGCGTGGGGCTCGGCGTGGCCGTCGGAGGCACGGGCGTCCTGGTCCTCGTCGGCGTCGTGGTTCGGGTGGCCGTCCGCGTTTGCGTCGGCGTACGGGTTCGAGTGGAGGTCGCCGTCGGAGGCATCGGGGTCCTCGTCTTCGTCGGCGTGCGCGTTGCCGTCGGCGGGACGGAGGTCGCGGTCCGGGTCGGAGTACGCGTCGCCGTCGGCGGCACGGACGTGGCTGTCCGGTCGCGGTGCGGGTCGCGGTCGGCAGAGGGGGTCGCGCGAGTCGGAGTGCGCGTCGCCGTCGGGGTGGGTGTCGCGGTGGCCGCCGCCCCCTGAACGGTCACACTCGACGTTGCCCCCGACTCCCGGGATCGAGGTCGGTCCGACGGCGGGCGGTCCCGGCTGGAACGCGCTGACGAGACTCAAGGGAGCCGCCGAAAGCGCCGCGCTGCCCGAACCGATGGCGGTGAACGACAGCACCGCCACGCTGACGTTTCCGGTCGGGACTGCTCGACGACGTCTGCGACGCGACGACGGTGACCTTTCCATTGGCATTCGCGGTCGGGGCCGACGTGTAGGTCGGCGCGCCCGTATAGCCCGGCGGAGGACCCGCCGGACGCGGACTGAAACTGCAGACGCGTGTTGTCGAACGAGACCGCGATCTGGTAGCCGCCGAGCACCGCGGCCGCGCCGGCCCCTCCCGGGCCCGTTCCCGTCACGCCCGTCAGATCGACCCGGAGCGTGACCTGGACCGTCCCGCCGACGACTGTGGACGCGGGGCTCGGAGAAAGGGAGAGGTCCGCCGAACCGACGATCGGCGCGCCCTGGCCGAGCAGCCGGCCGCGCGGCGAAGCCCAGCGCGAGAATCGCCGCCGCGGCGGAGAATCCCGAGCGCGCGGCGTTTCGCGTTCACTTGGGCAGGCAAGCGAGATTTCCGGCGAGATAGTTCTGAAGAATGACGAGGTCGACCGCATCCACCGTGCCGGAGCGGTCCAGATCCGCCTTGGCGAGAGGAGCCGTGAAGGGCGCCGTGCCTTGAGTCATGTTCCCGACGAGGTAGTGGCTGAGAATGACGAGGTCGGTCGCGTCGGCCGGCCGTCTTGGTTCAGGTCGCCATAGGTCGCGTCGCAGCCGCTCGCGACGGTCATCTGGTAGAGGGCGGTTTCGCCTGGGGCGAGGGAGTCGGAGAAGAGGATGTTGGAGCCGGAGCGGGAGGCGGAGAGCGTTGTATTGCCGACGAAGCTCCTTGAGGGTGATGGTGCCCGGAGCCGGCGTCGAGCGAGGCGCCGTCGACGGTCATCTGGTAGGAGGTCGTGGAGTAGCCGGAGTTGTGAGCGGTCAGGTAGAAGGTGTTGCCGACCTGGTCGTCGAAACGTTCCACGTAGATCGCCGGATTGGAAGGGGTGGCGTAGGTGACGGGCCTCCATCCGGCCGCGACGATCTTCTTGATCAGCGGCATGTACTGCTTGAAGAGGGCCCGATCCCTCTCGTACACCGTGGGCGTCGTCCAGTACGATCCGTTGAAGCCCGGGAAGTAACCGAGCGAGAGGGCCTGCTGGAAGTAGGCCAGGACCTGGGCGGCCGTCGGGGGCCCGGTGCCCGAGGGAGGCACCTGGAGATTGCTCCAGCTCTTCCCGTAGGACAGCGTCCGCCGAACGTACGCCAGATCCGAGGACTCGGCGCCCTGGACCTCTCCTCCCATGATGTCGAGCGACGGAGACACCCAGATCTGATCGGCCGCGTTGCCGCTGCCCATCAGCCCCAGGCCCTTGCCGGCCAGATAGGACTTGCGCAGCGACTGGCACGAACTCCGCGATCGCGAATCCGTTGAACTGCATGACCTTTCGCGTCGAATAGGAGAACGTCAGGGGAACGTCACTGTAGGCCCACAGGGCGCGGCGGTAGTTCTCCTTGGACGCGAAGATGTACGACAGGTTGTCCAGGAAGATCCCGTCCAGATGATCTGCCGATGTTCTGCCACATGGCGATCCGGCCGTCGACGCTGTACTTCTTGAGCACGCTCCACATGCTGGGAGCGGGGATGTCGGGGTCCGGCATAACGGGGAAAATCTGGTACGTGTTCTTGTACCAGAAATAGTAGCTCGACATGACCTGATAGAGCTGCTGGTCGGTGTAAGGAGAGGAATTGATGACCGCCTGAGCCATCTCCGTGACCGGCGCTGAATCCACCGTCGTTCCCGTCCCGCTGGCTGCGTCGGAGTTCAATGCCGAGATGATCGTGTTGTACGGCGGCTGCGAACCGCCCGTGTACGACGGAAACTGCGCGGAACCATCCCGAAGGGTCCACATAGTGGTAGGACAGGATCCCGTTCGGGTTGGCAAACGTCGATCTCGGCCAGCCCGTCGCCTTCTTCGACCGCCCATCCGAAATCCTGGAAATTGGTGACCGAAGCACTGCCTCCCAGCATCCACGCCCCGTTCAGCTTCACCGAGGTGGTGAAGCTCGACGGGTTCAGACGCGTAATACTTCTCCGCGGCTGCCCGAAACCCCCACGCGGCCTTCTGCGAGTAGATCCAGAACGTCCAGCGAGGCCTTCGAGGGCGTCTTCGTGGCCGCCGCCGACAACCCCAGATCCCACACCGACCGCAGCCCGTTGACCGTGTCGTAGCTGAACCGCTGCATCTTGGGCCCCATCGGCACCGCCAGCGAGAATGCCGCCAGCCCGTTGCGCACCGTCGCAAACGGATACAGCGACCTGCCCTGTTTGCCGATCGTCGTAGTCCAGGTTCTCGTAGCGAACTCCGTCCTGGATCACCGAAGAGCTGACGAAATTGTTGTCCCAGCTCCAGCCCACCACGTCCAGCGGCAGCCGGAACGACACCTCGATCGGCCGATCCTGCCCCGTCGTGTCCGTCAACGTCGCGTCCACCCGAATCGCCGTCCCCACGCTGGTGAACCGCGCATTCAGGTTCAACCCGCTGGCGCTGGCCGTCTGCGTCATCCCGCCCGAGTCGCTCGCCACCGACCCGCCAAACGCCACCGGCACCCGGCCTCCGAACACGTCCGACATCTGCACGTCGTCCAGCCACACCGTCCCGTACCCGTTGTAGATCTCCGCCTTCAAAAACGCCGACACCGCGTTGGCCTGCGTCGTGAACTTCAGCGACTTCAGCGCCCAGCCGTTCGTCCCCGTCGCGACTCGTACAACCCGAGCTGCGTCGAGGTCCCGTCGGAGGCCTGCACGACCACGAACAGCGTCAGGCTGTAACTCAACGCCCGACGTCTTCATCTGCGCCGTCAACGTGTAGGTCGTGTTCGGCAGAACCGAAAACGTGCCCGACGTCAGCATCGGGCTGCGCTTGGCCGCCGTCCCGGGGATCGTCACCTTCATCGAACGCGTCCCCGCCGTCTTGTTCGTCGCGTCGAATGCCCACGTCCCCGCGCTGTTGTTCGTCCACGCTCCAGGACGTCGGGCTCGCCCGACCCGCTCTCGAACGACCCGTTGGGCACGATGCTGCGCACCGTCGCCGGCAGCTCCCGATACAGGAACCCCGACATCACCCCGGACGACGCGTACTCCACCCCGTTCTGCTGGAGGTCGGTAACCGACCCCTGAGGATGTCAAAGAGAACTTCAGTCCGTCGGTCGTGGTCAGACTGCCCTGCGCCACGAGTTGCGAAGCAAAGCTCAGCCAGAGAACACTCGAAGCGATGCTGCAGCCAACCCGCGGCCTCGAGGCCCGTTGAAACGGTCCATGGAATCCTCCCCGTTAGGTTGATAGAGCTGGGGGAGGAGAACTGTTCGACAGAAACCGGCGCTTCTGCGGAAGAGACCCCCTCCCGGATCGATAGCGAGTGTAGAGGTTGAGGGGGCGAGAAACTACTGACCGGACGTTGGAAAAGGACAGAGGAAGAGCGTTGGCCGAATAACTGTACGATCGTACAGCCCTCGATTCCCGGCGTCACGCGCTCGGTTCCGAGGCTCGCCTCGCCGTGAAGAGAAAGGCCGCCGCGAGAACGGCGCCGAGCGTCGAGATCGCCGCACCGACGGTTCGATCCGGTGTGCGAACGAATCGTGCTTCCACGCGACTCCTCCCTCCCGGCAGCGCGACGGCGACGAGCCCGTTCGCGCCGTAGCGAACCTTCGGCGCCTCCCGGCCCTCGACGAAAACCTTCCACGCCGGATAGTCGAAGAGGCGCAGAACGAGCGTCGCCGGCTCCGAGAGCTCGGCGGTCACGGCGCGTTCCGCCGCCGTCCAACGCTCGACCCGCACGACGCCGGGACCGCCCTGGGCGATCGAGGCTTTCGGAAGACCCTGCGGCAAATCGTCGGCCGAGCATCCGCCGGCAGATATTCGCGCCCCCCGCGGAACCACCCGCGCTCGTCCCGAAGCCCAGCCCGGATCTCCTCAAGGACATCCGGCTTCCAAACCGTCAGGCGCAGCGAAAAGGAAACCGGCGGCCGCCCAGGCGATAAAGATCGCGACGCGCCATGCCGTCTTTCCTCGGCGAGGCTCCGCCGCCGCGATGAGGTAGGCGCCGGCGACGCCGAACATCGCGAGGAGGCGCCACGGAAACTGCACGAATCGGAGATTCGGCAGCCACCGCCAGGCCACCGCGCTGAACGGGGGTCATGAAGAGCGCGCAGGCGACGGCGAGAGCCGTCAGCGCCGGTCGCGCAGCCGCCACCGGGCGCGGCGCCTTTTTCGAGAGAGAACGCCAGCGCCGTCGCGCCGATCTGGGCGACGGCGGCGAGCGATACGACGAGATTGAACCCCCGCGCCGAAGGGGACTCCGCGAGAAGAAAAGTTGTT